>NZ_RCDD01000001.1:0-3297612 GCF_003663795.1 Actinokineospora cianjurensis | reverse complement strand
GTAACCAGATTCTCTCAAACGGACCGCCGCTCATTTCGCTTACCCCACCCTGGCGATCATCCAACCGCTGGCGGGCGGCGTCCTGAATAAGCCTCACAGCCTACCGAGAGCCACCGACAAACCAGGCAGAGCGAGCCAGCCCCCTGTGGACAACCAGTCAACCAGTCAGCCGAACAACCCCAGAACAACACAAAGGCGGTGGCAGGAATCCCCGCCACCGCCTCCCGACAACCAGTGCTCAGCCCTGCGGGGCCTGCACGAACCTCAAGTACGGCCGAACCTCATCCACCTCACCGAACTTCGCCCGCGCGTCATCCGTAGACACCGTCGGCGGAACGATGACCCGATCGCCCGCGCGCCAGTCCACCGGGGTAGACACGGCAGCGCGGTCAGTCAGCTGGAGTGCGTCGAGCGCGCGCAGGATCTCGTCGAAGTTGCGGCCGACGCTCTTGGGGTAGGTGAGGGTGAGGCGGACCTTGTCGGCGGGGTCGATGATGTAGACGACGCGGACCGAGGAGGTGTCGCCCTCGTTGGGGTGGATCATCCCGTAGAGCTGGGCGACGGCCTTGTCCGGGTCGGCGATGATCGGGTAGTCGACGGTGGTGCCGTTGACCTCGTTGATGTCCGGGACCCACTTGGCGTGGTCGGCGACGGAGTCGACCGACAGGGCGATCGGCTTGGTGCCGCGGGCCGCCCACTCGGCGCTGAGCTGGGCGACGCGGCCGAGCTCGGTCGTGCACACCGGGGTGAAGTCGGCGGGGTGGCTGAACAGCACCGCCCACGAGCCCTGCTTCCACGCGCGGAACTCGATCGGCCCGGCCGTGGTGTCGGCCTGGAAGTCCGGTGCGGTATCACCCAGTTGGAGAGCCACCAGCGGGTCCTCTTCTCGTATGTCGGGACAATTCGCCCGCGAGTCTAGGGACGGGGGCGCGCGGTGGGCGGGAAACCGGTTCAGATCACAGTTGCCACCGCGATCCCGGCCGCGCGGGCCGCGGCCTGGTAGGGGGGCAGGTCCTCGCCGTCGAGCACGGCCTCCAGCAGCGCGCCGCCGAGCCCCCAGTGCAGGGCGGCCTGCGCGGTCGACACGCTGCCACCGGACAGTTCGACGACGTAGAGCAGCTTGTCCCCCGCGAGCCGCCTGGCCCGCAGCACCCGGACGACCGGGAACGACGCGGCGCCTGCCAGCACCTTGTCATCCACAGTGGACGCCGTGGGCTCCGGTCGGAACCGGACGTCGGCGGGCGCGGGCGGCGGTAGGTCCGCGATCACCGGACTCTCCAACCGGACGCCCTCCTCGGCGAGCAGCGCGCGCTCGACCTCGTCGACACCCACCCCGTGGTCGGCCAGGGCGAACAGCAGCGACCGCTCCAGGTCCTCGAACTCCCCCGCGCCCAGGGTCGACCGCAGACCTGCCAGTTCGTCGTCCGGCAGGCGCCCGGCGAGCCTGCGCAGCACGGTCACCCACGCGGTCACGGCCAGCACCCCAGCACGGGCACCGGAGATCCGGGCACCAGGGCGCCCGCGTTGTCGGTCGTGTAGACGACCGGTTTCCCGGACTGGTCCACCGCTGGTCTCCCGTCTTGTCCTACCGCCGGGTACTCCCAGGTGTCGCTGTCCCGCTCGTAGCGCGGCGGGAACGTCCTGGCGTCGGCGACCTGGGACTCCGTTGGTGGGGCGTCCGGGTTCTTGAAGATCGCTTGATCGTCGAGGGTCTCGGACTTGTCGACGTGCACCTTGTCCCGGTCGAGGATCTTGTTCCCGCGGATGTCGGGATAGCCGTTTCGGAAGACCCCGTCTTGGTAGACGTAGAGGTCGAGTCCGACGGTTATCCCTTTCACGGTCGCCTGACCCACGAAGCGCCACGACCACACCTGCGCGTTCATGTGGTTGCGATCGCTGCGCGGGCTGTCGGTCGGATTCCCGTCCTTGTCGAAGGTCTTGCCCTGGTCGACGACCTGCTGGATGGCGGCCTTGATGTCGTCGGCCGTCCACGCCTTCGGGAACTCGGTCTTGCCCGGCGCCCCCATGCCCGCGCTGTGGCCTCCTCGGTTCTGCTTGCCGGGGCTGGCCGGGTCGTACGGGTCGCCTTGGAGCATGTGTTCCAGGTTGGGGGTGGTGTAGACGAGGTCCTTGCCGGTCGGCTTCCTCGTCGGCGCGGTCGCGGGGCGTTGGTGCACCAGCGCGCGCAGGTCGTCGGTGCTGAAGACGTACCGGCCCCCGGGCACGTTCTCGCGGGTCAGCTTGTTGGCGACCATCAACTCCGCGACCACCGGTTCGCCGTTGGCGCCGCGGAGCAGGTCGACCAGCCGTTGGCCGCCCGCGTCGTGCAGGGCGAGTTGGTCGACGAGGACCTTGCGCTGCACCTGCCCGTAGGCGGGGAACGAGTCGCCGAAGTCGAGCACGAGGACCTTGGCCAGGCCGGTGGTGTCGATCCCGGCGAACGCCTGGAGCGCCTTGTCCGCGGCGTCGTACACCCGCTTGTCGCGGTCCTCCGGGTTGGTGACCGAGGCGATCGAGTAGACCAGTTTGGCCTGCGTGTCGACCAGCAACCCCTTGTCGACCCGCAGCGTGTTCGGCGCCCGGCCGCCCTCTTGCGCCAGCCCCGCGAGCAGCGACAACGCCTGCCGCGCCGCCAACCGCTCGGCACCCTTGCCCTTCACGGCGGCCTTGGCGAGCGCGATGGCCGGGCTTGGCGCGCCGGGGGCGACGGCGATCGCGGGTGCCTGGCCAGCACCGTGAGCAGGCTGAGCAGCCGCGCGTCGCCGGAGTTGCGGACCAGCGCGATGACGTCGTCGAGCAGCGGGTCGTCCTGCTTGGCGAACCCGGCGACGGCGGGACCGGGGGTGGAGAGCTTGTCGATGACGGAGTTGACGTCCGGCCCGGCGACCTCGGGTCTGCTCGGCACCGGCCGGTTCGGGTCGACACCGCGGTCGTGCAGCCGCTTCCCGGTGTCGAGATCGGGCCCGGCGATGCCCGTGAGCTGGGCGAAGGCGGTGACGGTGTACGGGCGGGTGCAGGTCTGGGTGCAGCTGGACGCCGGGTTGAGGACCTGGAACACCTGCTGCACCGACTGCATCGGGCCGACGGTGATCGGCAGCGCTCCCCCGCCGCCGCTGGTCGAGAACACCGAGACCATGCCGGTCGCGGCCTCGTCCCCGGCGTTGCGGATGTCGACCGGGGTCGGGCAGGACGGGGTCATGCAGGTCCCGGTGGGCACCAGGGTCACCGAGATGTCCGGCCCGTGGCCGACCTCGGGCATCGGCGGCGGGACGGGGGCGGTCGCGGCCTGCTGCCTGGCGTCGGTGAGCGCGCGGTCGGTGCGCTGCCTGCACGGGTCGTCCACGCCGCTGGTGCTGACGAGCGCGTACGGGAAGTTGCTCGCCTGGCCCCCGGGTTGGCCGCGCAGCTTCTCGCCGGTCGCCGCCAGCGGTCCGCCGATGCCGAGCAGTCGGGTGCCGCCCTCGGTCGACAGGTAGACCGTCCACGGCGAGCCGCGCGGTGACAGCGCCACCGCCGGGGTGCCGTCGACGTACACGGTCGGTGTTGCCGTCCAGTCGTCGCCGGTGACCAGTTCGCGCAACCGTTTGCCGGACAGCGCGGTGAGCATCCCGATCGGGAAGCCCATCTCCTCGGTGGCCTTGACCCACTTGCCGCCGATCTGGTGGGCGTAGACCGGGACCGTGTTGAGCCACCAGGCGTTGTTGGCGTTGACGACGACCTTGTCGTCCACTGCGACGAAGGTGGCGACGCCGCCCGCGCCGTCGGTGACGGTCGCGGTGGTCTCCCCGCCCGCGAGCGCGACCAGGTCGATGCCGAGCCCCACGCCGCCCTCGGTGTCCAGGGTGCCGCGCAGCCGCAGGTCGTCGAGCCGGGCCAGTTGGGCGAGCGCGGTGGCGCCGAGGTCGGCGGCGGGGACCTCACCTGCTCTGCCCACCACCACATTCGGCCCGGTGAACACCGCCACCAGCACCACGGCCAGCAAGGCGAGCACGACGACACCCAGCGGCGCGCGCCGACTCCCGGCCCGCCGGCCCACCGGCACGCCCTGCCCCACCGACATGCCCTGTCCCACCGACAGATCGCTCCCCATCACCAGACCCCCGAATCCGGTCCCCGGGCACCGAGAATGCCCGTGTACGGCATTCTGCACGCCCGCACCGACAATTTACGCCGGGGTCACCGAAACTGTCCGACTGGCACAGTCTGGACAGCCCGGTCGGCCCAGCGGCCCGGGTTCTAGTGATTGGCGTGGAAGTGCCTGCGGATCTGGGCGTCACTGAGTTGGGTGACGAACACGGCGTACTCGTCGAGGCTGCCGATGATGTAGTCGCTGGCGGGCCGGTTGGGGTAACCGGTCAGGATCCCGCCGCCCCACCGCCAATACCCGGTGTAGTTCTGCGCCGTCGTGGTCGCCGCGTCCTGCGCGACCAGCAACCCGTCGACGTAGAGCTTCATCCCGCCCGCGCCGAGGCTGGCGGCGACGTGGTGCCAGGTCCCGTCGTTGTACGACGACACCGAGTTGATCGATTTGATGCCGCCTGCCGGGTTGACGCCGAACGTCACCCGCCCGGTGTTGTCCAGGTAGACCACTCTGTCCCTGGCCGTGCTGCTGACGCTGACCGTGTCGAAGAAGCCCGCGATGAGCCCACCGGCGGTACCGCTGACCTTGAACCACGACTCGATGGTGAAGGTGGTCGGGTTCGCGAACGAGGTCAGGTTGGTCGCGTTCGTCGTGCCGTTGAACGCGGTCGCCGTGCTGGCGCTCTGCCCTTGTTGCGCGCCTTGCAGCGCACCGGGTTGGGCGGCGTTCATGGGTGAGAGCGCGCCCGCGACCGGCAACGGGTCCGGAGCGGGGGCACCGGCGTTATAGAGGTTCTGCACCTGCGCGGTCGACAGGCTCGCCTGGATCGCGCGGACCTTGTCGATGACGCCGTTGAAGTAGTCCATCTGGCTGCCGCTGCGCAACGCGCGTCCCACTTGCAGCGGGTTGGTCGCGTTCCACGTCACGGAGTGCGTGGTGCTGCCCTGCAAGACCCCGTCTACGTAGAGGCGCATCAGCTCTGATCCCGCGTAGAACACGCCCACCAGGTGGTACCAACGGTTCTGGGTAGCGTCAGCGGTGCTGTAGACCGTGTCGTAGGTCGGCGAACTGGTGTCGGTTCTGGGCATGCGGAAAGCCCACTTCACCGAGGCGATGTCCGCGCCCAGCATGAACGCGCTCCCGACCGATCCCTGTTGGGAGACGACCGCGCGGTCTTGCGACGACGTCGTCATGTATACCCAGGCGGACACCGTGAAGCTGGCGTCGGTACGAATCGCGGCCGATTGGCTTACCGTCCAACTGCTGGAACCGTTGTAGATGCCCGCAGTGCCTTCGTAGCCGGAGTCGGTCCACTGCACGGCGTTCATCGTGCCGTAGTTGCCGTTGCCGGAAGAGTCGGAGGCGGTCGACGCGATGTTGTCGTTGAACTGCCAGTCCAGCGTCGGCCGCGTGTAGAGGTCCTCGACGTCCGCCGTGCTGAGCACTCGGTTGTAGAGAGCCACCTCGTCGATGCGCCCAGGCCAATACTCGACGTAAGAGCCGTTGCGCTGGCCGCGGCCGATGGATATGGACCCGTTGCCGTTCCAGCCACCTGAGCGGCTCACGGTGGCCTCCAGCGTGCCGTTGACGTAGAGCCTCATCTGGCTCGCGGCCGCGTCCCACACCCCCACGATCCACATCCACGTGTTGGCGATGGCGGGATTCACACTAGAGGCCCGCACGGTGGAAGCCCCGTTGGTGTCCGAGGCGGGCATGGTGAAGGCGAACTTGCCTGTGGAGGCTATGTAGCTCAGGTAGAACGCACTGTTGGCTTGGCTGTCTTTGGACAGAATTGTCCTGTCGACTCCACCCGAGCTACTGATGTACATCCACGCGGACGCGGTGAAGCTGCTGTCGGTGCGCAGGCTGAAGTACGACGCGGAGACGTAGTCGTCGATCCCGTCGAAGGTGAGCGAACGGCCAAGGCGGCCTACTGTGTTCCAGGTAGGGCCGGTGATGGTGCCGTTGTAGCCGTAAGGACCGGAGTCGGTCAGCACGGAGCCGGACTGCTCGAAGGCGTAGGCAGCGTTAGGGGCTGTCGCGGCGCCGATGATGCCGGAGATCTCGCTAGCGCCTAGGACACGCGAGTACACCCGCACGTCGTCAATGGACCCCGCCCACGGGTACTGCCAGGTCCCGTTGATCTGCACGCCGCCCGCCGTCAACGCGCCGGTGCCGCGCCACTCGTAAGCGTCGGCTCGGGAACCGGTCGCCTCCAGGGTGCCGTTGACGTAGATGCGGATGACGTTGTTCGGGTCGTCGTAGACCCCGACGATGTGCGTCCAGGTGTTGGCCGCGACCACAGTCGTGGAGTTCAGGTAGTCCTCGGTCGCGCTGGAGTTGTCTGACCTAGGCATACCGAAGCGGTAGCGGCTGCCCCAGGTATAGACGTACCAAGCATTGTGGTTGCTACCCGGCTGCGTGATCGCTACCGCGTTCGCAGAGGCGGAACTTGTGCGCAGCCACAAGGACACACTGAAGCTGGTGTCGCTGACGGTAGAAGGCCCGGTGCCGACGACACGGTCGTTAACGCCATCGAAGGTGATCGCGGAACCGGTCAACCCTGTCGACCAGGTAGGGCCGTTCACGAGCGTGCCCTGGTTAGCGCCACCGGAGCTGTCCGATGCCGCGGTGCCGCTAGCGTCATCAAAACGCCAGTGGGTGTAAGGACCATTGGTGGCCGCGTTGTACTGACCAGGGCGACTGTTACCCGACGAGTCGGTCGCGGTGCTGGTCGCCGCGGACGACGCGCTCTCGTCTTGCCGGTGGTAGAACGTCGGGCTGTCACCGATGACCGACGCCGAGTACGTGGGGAAGGTGGCCGCAGTGCCGAGCGCGTTGCCCGCGTTCGCGCCGGTGGCGGTGAACATGGCGAACCCACCGGACTCAAGGACCATGGCCACGACGACGCCCAGGGTAGCCGCGGCCGAAACGCGCCTATCCGTCCGACGTCGGGTAGCGCTGACGTCGGACGGTGCCCGGTGCTTACCTGCACGAGGTGGCTCTGTCGGTGGCGGATCAAGGTCACCCGGACGACGCAAGGCGAGGACAAGAAGCCCTATGAGCCCGAAGACTGCCGCGCCGAGCGCGGTCCAGTTCTGCGTTTGCACCCAGTAGGCCGGTAGACCCACCCACGGGACGCGCAGCCTGCCCTGCCCGATGACGTCGTCCTCGGTGACGGGAGTGCTGTCGGAGTCGGGGTTGGCGTCGCCCTTGGTGACCAGGGTCTGGTCCTCGTTGACCTTGATGATCCGGTGCATGAGGGTCCGGCCCTCGTGCGCGGGGTCGTGGAAGGCGATGACCGCGCCGGGAGCGGGGTGGTCGGTGAGCAGCGACCCGACGACGACAACGTCACCGGCGCCGATCGAGGGCGCCATGGATCCCGACAGCACCACGTAGGAGTGCCAGGACACGATGTAGGGCAGCACGCACCACGCGAGCAGCCACACCAACGTCGACAACACCGCTTGCGCCAGGAACGCCGCGACCGCGGGCATCGAGCCCAACAGTCGCTTGGCGTTCCTGGCGTTCACGGTGTCCTCCATCGCTCGCTACCGAGCGAGTCCCTCGGCTATCAGGTGCTCTGCGCTTCCCAGGTGAATCCGATACCGGCGCTCTTGTTCTGCGCGCTGTTGTTGTCCTGCAACGTGTAGGTGAACTGGAAGGTCTTCTTGGTGCCGTTGGTCGACGGCGTCCAGCTACCGATACCGTTGCTGAAGTTCGTGTAACCCGAGGAGAACGCGGCCAACGTGCCGTTGTGCAGCGGGCCACCACCATCGGCGACGAACCCGGTGCAGTCTGCGTACGTGCCACCGGTGCCCTGTCGGACCACGAAGTCCAGGTACGGACCGAGCGTGCCGGTGTAAGAGGCCGCGGTCGTGTAGAGCTTGACCGACGAGGCCACGTTGCCGGTGAACGTCACCTCGATGCACTTCGATCCGGTGTCACCCGGCTTGAGGCCGGACACGTTGAAGAGCACGCCGTTCGAGTCGTCGTCGGTGATGGACACCGAACCCGAGTTGAACGAGTTGCCGCTGTTGGTCGTGGACGCGGAGAAGGCCGCGTAGCTGCTGAACCAGATGACCAGGGCGCTGGCGACCAGGCCAGTAGCCACCACCGCCGCGGCCTTGAGCCCGGTCCTGTTCTTCTTGACCTGCATCGTCACTCACCCTCCTGTCTTTTCCCCACTGTCGGCTGATGGACCTGCCCCGATTAGGCGGTTCAGTTGCGAGGTGGTTGCTACTTCGGGTGCACGACGGTGCCTCGTGAGAGTTACAGGGCGTGACGGCCGCCACTTTCGTGTCTTGCTCAGGTCCACCGGGCGGCGGTCGATCTCGGCGCAGACCAAGGACAGAAGTCCACGGTGGACAACCGGAAGGCGGCAGGGATGATCCTCGGCAGGGCCAAGGTAGGCACACGGCTGGGCGGATCTTTCGCTGTACTGGTGTTGTTCATCGTGTTCGCGGCGTGCGCCGGGTGGTGGGGTCTGTCCAAGCAGGACGACATCAGCAACCGGTTGGACACGCTGCGCCAGGTCCAGGACGACGTGGACCTCATCAAGTACGACGCCGCCGACGTCACCGGCTGGCAGGCACTCGTAGTGTCCGACGCGGGCGCCTACGGCATCGCCTTCGCCACCGGGCCCGACGGGTACAACCGGACCGCCGAGCTCAAGGCCAAGAACACCGTCTACGCGAACATCGAGGCCACGCACGTGGACGCGATGACCGACGCGGAGAAGGCCCAGTTCGCCAAGCTGCGCCCGGCGTGGGACGACTTCTTCGCCTGGGACACCAAGATCATGGACTGGTTGAAGGCCGACACCCAGGCCAGCCGCGTGCAGGCCATGGACAGCATCAACGGCGGCGAGGCATCCGCGGCCTACGGCGACATCCTCAAGGTGACCGCCGAGCTGACCAAGTCCATCGACGCCAGGATGGACGCGCTCAAGGCCGAGGCCGACAGCTCGCAGGAAACCGGCAGCTGGGTGCTCGCCGCCACCCTCGGGGTCGCGCTGCTGCTGGCCATCGTGCTCAGCGTGTGGGCCACCCGCTCGGTCGTGCGGCCGCTCGCCTCGGTCGTGCGGACCCTGCGCAAGGTCGAGGACGGGGACCTGACCAGCCGGGTCGGGCTGCGCACCACCGACGAGATCGGCCAGGTCGGCGCCGCCGTGGACAGCACCATCGAGTCGCTGCGCAGCACCGTCACCGGCCTGTCGCAGCACGCCGGGTCGCTGGCCACCGCCTCGGAGGAGCTCTCGCGGGTCTCCACCGAGATCGCGGCATCGGCCAACGACGCCAGCAGCCAGGCGGGCGCCGTCACCGACGCCGCCGCCCAGGTGCTGCAGAACGTCGACACCGTCGCCACCGGCGGCACCGAGATGGGCGAGTCGATCCGCCAGATCGCCAACAACGCCAGCGAGGCAGCCGACGTCGCCAGCAAGGCCGTCACCGTCGCCGAGCAGACCAACCAGACCGTCGCCAAGCTCGGCGTGTCCTCCTCGGAGATCGGCAACGTCGTCAAGGCGATCACCTCGATCGCCGAGCAGACCAACCTGCTGGCGCTGAACGCCACCATCGAGGCCGCGCGGGCCGGGGACGCGGGCAAGGGCTTCGCCGTCGTCGCCGGTGAGGTCAAGGACCTCGCCCAGGAGACCGCCAAGGCCACCGAGGACATCATCGCCCGCGTCGAGGCCATCCAGTCCGACACCGCCAACGCCATCTCCGCCATCGGCGAGATCGTCACCACCGTCGGCCGCATCAGCGACTTCCAGATCGTCATCGCCGCCGCGGTCGAGGAGCAGACCGCCACCACCAACGAGATGAACCGCAACCTCGCCGAGGCCGCCTCCAGCAGCCGAGCCATCAGCACCAACATCACCGGCGTCGCCACCGCCACCAGCACCACCACCGCAGGCGTCCACCACTGGCAACTGGCGGCAACGGAACTGGCCCAGATGAGCGGCGAAATGCACGCCACCGTCGCCAAGTTCCAACTCTGAACCCGGTGCCCGCCAGTCCCTGGGGGTCTGGCGGGCACCAATCACTCCCCACGACCGCGATGCCGGACCTCCGGCATCGCGGTCGCTGGCGTGAACGGGAGAACCAGTCCACAGTGGACCTCAACCCGAGCAACAACTCAACACCTCATGCGGCAGCCCATCCTACAAGGCGTTGGCCCACACCCACCCTCTCAGACATTGGCCCCCACCCGGCCTTCACGATCGTTGACCCCACACGCCCCCAAACAACGTTGGCCAACCACGCGCCCCTCTACGACGGTGGTCTCCACCCGGCCCTCACAATCGTTGGCCCCCACGCGCCCGTCGCAGTCGTTGGCCCCTACGTGCCCCTCCCAGGCGTTGGCCCGAAACCGCTCCTCGGATCCGCTGGTGCCAAGCCGGCTCGATGGGGCGGACTTGTTTTGTGTGGGGGGACGATGCCCGTAGCGTCGCTCACGTGGCAGGGCCTGCTCTTCGGCCCCTGCTTTGTGGTTCTGCCCGGGTGTCGTAGGGGCCCCGCGCAAAACAAGTTCGCCCCATCGAGCTCTTCGCTTTCTCGCGCCCCCACGCAATGCCGCAGGCGAGCCGTCCACCGTCGACGGCGCAGCCGAGCACGAGAGCCGGATCCCCCCAGCTCAAGATCAAACCCGCCAAAGCACCATCGACCAGGTCGGGTCGGTACTGGACGCGCTTAAGGCGCTGTTTGATTGGAGCTGTCCGATGCCGCGGACCGCGAGCAAGATCTGTGGGACGTGCCCTAGGATCCGGCGATGGCTACCTATAGCGGACCGGATGACCTGAGCGGCACCGAGTTCATCGAGACGAACTTTGCGGGCAGCGTGTTCCGCGAGGTGGATCTGAGCGGTGTCCGGATCCGCGGTGCCCTGTTCAACGGCGCCAGCCTCGACGGGGTGATCGACGGGCTGCGGGTCAACGGCGTCGAGGTCGCACCGCTGGTCGAGGCCGAGCTGGACCGGCTGCACCCGGAGCGCACGCGACTTCGTCCGTCCACACCGGACGGTGTGCGGATCGCGTGGGAGACGGTCGAGGCGTTCTGGGCGCCGACGATGGCGCGGGCGGGATCGATGCCGGAGCAGGACGTTCACCGGTCGGTGGACGGGGAGTGGTCGTTCGTGCAGACGCTGCGGCATCTGGTGATGGTCACCGACCTGTGGTTCGGCCAGGCGGTGCTGGGGCGGGACCGGCCGTACCACCCGCTCGGGCTGCCCGCGGCGTTCGTCACCAACGGCGCGGACCTCGGCATGGACCTGGCTGCCGAGCCGAGCCTCGCCGAGGTGGCGGCGGTCCGGGCCAGCCGTGTGGCCGAGGTGCGGGAGTTCCTCGCCACCGCCACCCAGGAGGACCTGGACCGGGTCCGCGAGCCGGAGGTGCCGTCCGGCTGGCCTTCGCCTGCCCCCCGTGCCGCCTCCGCGTGCCTGCGGGTCATCTTGAACGAGGAGTGGGCACACCACAGCTTCGCCGTCCGCGACCTCGACACGATGGAAGACTCGAAGAGCGCGATCTGACGTCGGCCACCAGCAACTCGGCGACCCGATCGTGCTGATCTGGGACAACCTCGCCCACACCGACCCAATCCTCGAACCCGGCTCAACCTAGCCATTCAAGAGCTGTGGCGAGCGAGGGCCTGGAGCGCGTGGCTGAAGGGGTGGTCGGGGTCGACCGCCGTGAGGGGTTGGCCGGTGTTGATGGAGTGGGGAACGTCCGCGGTCGCGGGGAGCCAGGCGGCTATTGGGGTGCGCGCGGCCTGTTCGATCTCCGGGGTGGGGATGCCGTTGTCCGGGTGGGTCCGGTTGATGACGACGGAGCGGAGGTGGCGGTCGTGGCCGAGGGTGTCGAGCATGTCGTGGTAGCGGCTGAGGGCGCGCAGGGCGGGGCGCTCGGGGGTGGTGACCAGGACCTGGCGGTGGGCGTACTCCAGGGCGGTCAGCACGTGCTTGTTGACCGCGGCCGGGGCGTCCACGACGACGTGGGCGTACATGGTGGACAGGGAGGCGAGCAGTTCGCTGACCACGCGCTCGGGTAGGCGGCCGGGGTCGCCGAGGATGGTGGGGGCGAGGATGGCGTAGAGGCCGCGGCTGAGGCGGGTGGCGACGTGGGCCTCGGGGACGCCGCCCTCGTCGACCTCGGCGTCGAACATGGTGGCGATGTCGCCCGCGGTGAAGTCCAGGTCGACCAGGCAGACGGGGCCGGTGCCCGCGCGGGCGAGGGCCACGGCCAGGTTGGCCGCGACGGTCGACGCGCCCGCGCCCGCCCGCGCCCCGACGATGGTGACTATCCGTGCGTCCACCGGTGGACCTCCGCTCTCGTTGTCACAGAGCGTGGCCTGGGCGACCCGGTGCGCGGCAGCGGGCAACCGGTCGACTCCCGTCGGTCCGCCGTCCGACATAACGTCTGGACCTGCTATTTCTGTTATGCCCCCGGCGCCGGGGTCAGGTTGGCACACATTTTTCAGGTTCCTGTAACCCTGGCCGGGGGTAAACCGACAGTCACCTATGTCATCGCCCATATGGGTGACGGAAAGGTGGAGCGTGGTGATTCGCACCGTCGTGATCGACAGCGACACCCTGACCCGGTACGGGTTGTCGATGCTCGCGGGCGCGCACCCGGACGTCGAGGTGGTCGGCGAGACCGGGTCCGCCGTCGAGGCGGCCGCCCTGGTGGAGCGCTCGCGGCCGGACGTGGTCGTGATCGACGTCGAACTGTCGGACGGCAGCGGGCTGCCCCTGGTCCGTGCCCTGCGGGACCGCTACGCGCACCTGGGCATCGTGGTGATGACCTCGCTGGACACCGACGACGTCCTGTTCCGCGCCCTCGACCACGGTGCCTCGGCGTTCGTGGTGAAGACCGCCCCGGTGGTCGAGGTCCTCGGCGCCATCCGGCACGCCGCCGTGGCCGCCACCTCGTTCACCGCGACCGGCTTGCTCGACGCGCTGACCCGCCGCCGCGAGCAGGAGACCAGGTTCGCCCTGTCCCCCCGCGAACGCCAGGTGCTCACCCTGCTGCGCGACGGCATGTCGATCCCCGAGATCGCGGGCAGCATCCACATCAGCAAGTCGACCGCCAAGACCTACGTCGCCCGGCTCTACGACAAGCTCGGCGCGTCCAGCCGCGCCCAGGCCCTGGTGACCGCCCTGCGCACCGGCCTCATCGACTACGAGCCCACCCCCGGCTCGTAGCTCACGCCTTCGCGGTCAGGGTCGATACCAGGCCGGTGATCGCCGGGACCACCAGCGCCAACTCCCGGCGGACCGGACCGAGGGCCGATGCCGCGTCCGGCAGGGTGCCCTCGCGGGCCTGGTGCTCGATCGCCAGCAGCAGGTCGGCGAGCACGGTGGCACCGATGTTCGCCGCCGACCCCTTGAGCGTGTGCGCCTGGGTGGTCACCTCCTCGACGTCCCCGGCGCGGATGGCGTCCGCCAGGGCATCGACCGCCGGACCGGTCTTCTCGGCGAACGAGGTCAGCAGGCGCGCCATGAAGTCGCGTTCCTCGGTGCTGGGCTGCGGACCGGTCAGCTCGTCGAGCCGCGCGTGCAGGGCGGCGGTGCGGTCGTCGTGCTCGGCCACCGGCGGCTGGGCTGGCGCGGACCGGGTGAGGTCGGGCTCGGTGCGGGCCTGCGGGATCTTGGCGGTGAGCTTGCCCAGCACCTCGGCCAGGTCGGTCGGTCGGACCGGCTTGGCGAGGTAGTCGTCCATGCCCGCGGCCATGCAGGCGTTGGCGTCCTCCACCAGCACGCTGGCGGTCATCGCGACGATGTGCGGCTGGCGCTCGGGCGGCAGGTCGGAGCGGATGATCTGGGTGGCCTCCAGGCCGTCCATGATCGGCATCCGGACGTCCATCAGCACCACGTCGTAGGGGCGCAGCCGGACCGCCTGCACGGCCTCGCGGCCGTTGGACACCATGTCGGCGCGGTAGCCGAGCTTGGTGAGCATCAGCTGGGCGACCTTCTGGTTCACCAGGTTGTCCTCGGCGACCAGGATGCGCAGCGCGCCGCTGTCGGGCAGCGGCTCGGGCAGCTTGAGGTTCTCGGGGGTGGCCTCGACGGCGCCCAGGATCCGGGTCAGGGTGGTGCGCAGGACGCTCACCCGCACCGGTTTGGTCAGCACGGCCTCGAACATCGCGCGCTGCTCAGTGGTCAACGGCTGGGTGACGCTGCTGAGCAGCATCAGCGGCAGCCGCTCGCTCTCGGGCAGCAGCCGCAGGGCGGCGGCCAGGTCGGCACCGTCCATCTCCGGCATCTGCATGTCGAGCAGCGCCACGTCGAACGACTCCCCCGCGCGGACCAGGTCCAGCGCCTCCTGCCCGGAGGCGACCTCGGTGGAGCGCATCCCCATGTCCGTCAACTGGGCGCGCAGCACCTCGCGGTTGGTGTCGTTGTCGTCGACCACCAGCGCGCTCTTGCCGGTCAGCGCCGACCACCCCGGCTCGCGGTCCTGGTCGGTCTGCGGTGAGATCCGCAGCACGGCGGTGACGGTGAACCTCGACCCGATGCCCGGGGTGCTGACCACGGTGATGTCACCACCCATGGCGCGCGCCAGCCGGTGGCTGATCGCCAGGCCGAGGCCGGTGCCGCCGAACCGGCGGGTGGTGGAGGCGTCGACCTGGCTGAACGACTGGAACAACCGGCCGATGTGCTCGGGCGGGATACCGATGCCGGTGTCGCTGACCGCGGCCCGCACCAGCACCTGGTCGCTGTCGCCGATCGGCTCGGCGTGCACGTTGATCGCGACCTCGCCGCGGGGGGTGAACTTGACCGCGTTGCCGATGAGGTTGAGGAAGATCTGCCGCAACCGGGTCACGTCGCCGCGCAGCACCGGCGGGCAGGACGCGTCGACGTAGCCGATCAGTTCCAGTTCCTTGTCCCCCGCGGGCACCGCGACCAGGGCGAGCGCGCTGTCGACCACGTCGGTGATGTGGAACGAGGCGTCCTCCAGCTCCAGCTCGCCCGCCTCGATCTTGGAGTAGTCCAGGATCTCGTTGATCACCGCGAGCAGCGCGTCCCCGCTGTCGCGCACGATCCGGACCAGCTCCAACTGCTCGACGGTCAGGTCGGTGTCGAGCAGCAGGCCGGTCATGCCGATCACCGCGTTCATCGGGGTGCGGATCTCGTGGCTCATGGTGGCCAGGAACGCGGCCTTCGCCTTGCCCGCGGCGACGGCCTGGTCGCGGGCGGCGACCATCGCCTCGGTGGAGGTGTTGACCGCGATCGCCATCTGCTCGAGTTCCAGCGGACCCCCTGTGGCGGCCCGCTGCGCGGTGTCCCCGCGCGACACGTGCCTGGCCGCCTCCGTCACCCGCCTTATCGGCCTGGTGACCTTGCGCGTCACCCAGATCGCGCCGAGGGCGGCCAGCGCGCCCACCCCGATGGTGACCAGGGCGATCAGCTCCTGGGTCGCCTCGCCGCTGTCGGTGACGACCTGCTGGTTGACCCCGAGCAGCTCCTCCTCGTGCTCGCGCATGTTGCCGAGGATGTCCTCTATGGCGGCCATGTCCCGTACGCCACGACCGGTCGACACCAGCTCCACGGCCGCCTCGACGCCCTGACTGCGCCGGAGCTCTATGGTCTGCGCGAGCTCGTCGAGCTTGTCGGCCACCACCGGCCCCAGCGCCTCGTACAGCTGGACCATGTAGCCGTCGTCGGCGAGGAGCTCGCCCAGCTTCGCCTCGGTGTCGGCGATGTCGAGGACCGCGGCGGAGTACGGGGCGAGGTACTGCTCGTCGCCGCCGATGAGGAACCCGCGCTGGCCCCGCTCGGCGTCCTGGATCTGCTGCCACAACAGCGAGATCTGCGAGAGCACGGTGTGGCTGCGCTCGATGGGCGCCCGGGCGTCGAGCAGCGAGTCGATGCGGACGTAGGAGTTGATGCCGACCGCGAGGAGACCGCCGATGGCCAGCAGGTACCCGGCGGTGAGCAGCCGCCCCACCGTCCACCGCCACAGCGGGGCCCGGGGCGGCTCCTGCTCCTGCTCCGGCGTCGGGATCGGCCGGGGCACGGCGAACAGCTCGTCCACCTCGCCCGCGGGGTTGTCGGTCGTCATCGGCTCGACATCACCGGCCCGGCGGTTCGCCGCCGCCGGTCAGCAGCGCGCCGATGCGGTCGACGAGGTCGCGCGGGCTGAACGGCTTGAAGATGTAGTCGCTCGCCCCGCTCGACCGGCCCGCCTCGACATCGGCCTCCTGGGTGTGCCCGGTCAGCAGGACGACCGGGGTGTCCCTGGTGGCGACCTCGGCGCGCAGCAGGGTGCACACCTGCAGGCCGGTCATGTCCGGCAGGGTCACGTCGAGCAGGAACAGCTGCGCGGCCGCGGCCTCGTCGAGTGCCTCGCGACCGGTGCTCACGGCGGTGACCTCGTACCCGGCCTGCACGAGCTTGAACTCGAGCAGGTCACGCAGGTCCGGGTCGTCCTCCGCGACGACGATCCGCGTCACGGCGTTGCCTCCTTCCGCCCGACCCGGCGCGCGGGCGGCCAGGTTGGCCGCGCCGAACGCCGTGGTCGGGATAGGGCCGGGGCAGCTCACGACCGCTTACCCCGCCGCAGCGAGTGGTAGACCATGCCGACACCGGCCACGGTCAGCAGCAGGCCGACGGTGAGCCACCGCAGCAGGGCGAAACCGGTGTAGCTGAGGTCCTGGTCCTCGGGGTCGGTCGGGTCCGGCTGCTGGCCGGAGGTGTCGGTGTCGGTGTCCGGTACCGGGGTGCCCGGGTCGTCGTCGGTGTCCGCCGCGCTGACCTCGGTGGACGCGGTGGCGGTGTCGTCGGTGTCCGCGGAGTCGATGACGTCCGCCGCGGTCAGGGTGGCGATGTTGACCAGCGAGCCGACCCGGTCGATGCGGGCGGCGACCCGCAGCGTGGGCTGCTCCCCCGGGGTGATCGCGTCCAGGCGCCACACGCCCGACGCCGGGTCGTAGGTGCCGGTGCTGGTCACCGCGGAGATCAGGGTGACCCCGGCAGGCAGCTCGTCGGTGACCGTCACCGCGGGCGCGGTGGACGGGCCCGCGTTGCTGAGCACGACGATCCAGTTGATCTCGTCGCCCACCGCGGCCGTCGTCTTGTCGGCGGTCTTGACCACCGAGAGCGCGGTGCGGCGCTGGACCGGTTCGCTGGACACGGCGTCATCGTCGGCGGTGTTGGCGTCCGCCGAGGACGAGGTGGCCAGCACCGAGTTGACCAGCGTGTCACCGGCCACCGCCGGGTCGATCGCGGCGGTGAGCCGGACCGTGGCGGTGGCGCCCGCGGCGAGGGTGCCGATGCCGCAGCTGACGACGCTGTCGGTGGCGGTGCAGGTGGCCCCGGTGGCCGAGACGTAGGTGGCACCGGTGGGCAGCGCGTCGGTGATGACCACGTCGGCCGCGGCGCTGGTGCCCGCGTTGGTCACCACCACCACCCAGGTCGCGTCGTCACCGGCGACGATCGGGCCGTCCACGGTCTTGCTGACCTGCAGGTCGACCTGGGCGTCGACGGTGCTGGTCGAGGACGCGAAGTTGTCGGTCGGGCTCTGCTCCGCGGTCGACGACACCACCGAGGCCGTGTTGACGATCGAGCCGGAGGTGGCGTTCGCCCGCACCTGGCCGGTGATCAGCACCGTCGCGGAGTCACCCGGCGCGAGGTCACCGAGGTCGCAGACCAGGCGGTTGGTGGTGAGCACGCAGCCCGCGGGCACCACGACGCCCTCGACGTTGGCGGGCAGCTGGTCGGTGAGCACGACCTCCCTGGCCGTGGAGCTGCCGTTGTTGGTGATGGTCAGCAGCCAGTTGATCGGGTCGCCCGGCGCGTACAGCGGTCGGTCCGGGGTCATGGCCAGGCCGAGGTCGGTGATCGCCGCCGCGGAGCCCGCGATGGACACCGTGTTGTCCGACGGGTCGGCCTCGGTGACGTCGGAGACCACGGTGGCGGTGTTGCTGATCGTGTTCGGCACGAAGCCGGGGTCGACGTCGACCACGATCGTCACCGTCACGTCGCCGTCGGGCCCGATGGAGCCCGGGGTGCAGGTCACGACCTGGCCGGTGATGGCGCAGGTGCCCGCGGTCGCGGTCGCCGACACCGGGGTGAGGCCGGGGCCGATCGGGTCGGTGATGACCACGTTGGTCGCGGTCGAGTACCCGAAGTTGATGACCTCGATGGTGTAGGTGGCCTGCTGGCCGGGGGTGACCGGGTCGGGGCTCAGCGACTTGTCGATGGACAGGTCGGCGATCTGGGCGACCTGGGTGACGGCCAGGCTGGTGTTGTTCGAGACGTCGGTGTCGGACACCGTGGTGGTCACCGACGCGGCGTTGTCCAGCTGCTGGTCGCTGAACTCCGGGTCGACCTGGGCGGTGATGGTGAGCGCCCGGTCGCCGCCCTGGGCGAGGGTGCCCAGCGCGCAGCGGTAGGTGCGGTCGGTGAGCACGCAGGCCGGGTCGGCGCTGACCGGGGTGACGCCCTTGGGCAGGGTGTCGACCACGACCACGTTGCGCGCGTCGGACGGGCCGTCCGCGTGCACCGCCAGCGTCCAGGTGATGTTCTGGCCCGCGGTGATCTGCGTCGGGCCGCCCTTGGTGATGGACACGTCGGTCTCGGTGGAGACCGCCTGGGTGACGATCACCGACTCGTTGCCCGGCACCGGGTCGTTCGTCGTGGACTCGACGATGCCGACCACGGTGGCGTCACCGGCGACGTCGGAGCTGAACACGCCGCGGACCTCGATCACGACCTCGGCGCCGGGCGCCAACGGGCCGAGCTCACAGGCGATGGTGGTGTCACAGGTGACCCCGTTGGGCGCGAGGATCACGATGTTCTCGAACTCACCGGGCAGACCCAGCGCCAGCCGGACGGCCACCGCGGTGGACGGACCGGCGTTGCGCGCCTTGGCGACCACGACCGCCGGGGCGCCCGCGGTCAGCGTGTCGGCGGTGAAGTCCAGCACCATCGACAGGTCGGCGTCCGCGGCGACCGGCTCGGACAGCGCCACGGTGTTGCCCGCGCCGTTCGGGTCGCTCGCGGCGGAGTCGACCGTGACGGTGCTGGTCAGCGGCGTGGTCTGCTCGGGCGCGACCGTGCCGGTCACCAGGACCTCGACCGAGGCACCGGGGGCCAGCGACGCGACGGTGCAGGTGACGGTGGTGTCGCAGGTGACGCCCGGCGGGGCGGTGACCACGACGTCGAGCAGGCCCGCGGGCACCGGGATGGTGATGGTCACCCCGGTGGCCACCGACGGTCCGGCGTTGGCCACGGTCGCGGTGATCGTCGCCGCGGAACCCGCCACGACCCGGTCCGGGCCGATGTCGGCGGTGACGGTCAGGTCGGCGACGGCGGTGACCGCGTTGGACACCGTGATGGTGTTGTCGGTCTCGTCGGCGTCGGCGGTGGCCGAGTCGGCGGTCGCGGTGATCTCGATCGGGCCGGTCGCGTCGGCGGCGAGCACCGACTGGACCACCACGGTCACCGCGGCGCCCGGGGCGAGCGTCCCGACGGTGCACAGCACCGTGGTGTCGCAGGTGACCCCGGCGGGCGCGGTGACCTGGACCTGCTGCAGGCCCGGCGGCAGCGGGATGGTGAAGGTGACGCCGGTCGCGGTGGACGGGCCGCCGTTGGTGACGGTCGCGGTGATCGTGACCGGCGAGCCCGCGACCGGCGGGCCGGAGGTGACCACCGCGGTGGCGACCAGGTCGGCGTTGGCGGTCACCGGCGCGGTGGCGGTGAAGGAGTTGTCGGTCGGCGTCGAGTCGGTGGCGGGCGAGGTCGCCGAGGCGCTCACCGTCAGGTCACCGGTCGCGGCCGGGTCGACCGTCCCGCGCAGCACGATCGAGACCTGGGCGCCGGGGGCGACGCTGGCGATCACGCACGTGCCCGCCGCGTCGCAGGTGACGCCCGGCGGGACCACGAAGTCCGCGCCGGTGAGCCCGGCGGGCACCGGGATCACGACGACCACGCCGGTCGCGGCGGACGGCCCGCTGTTGGCGACGGTGACGGTCGCCGACAGCGGCGAGCCCGCGGTCGGGGTGGCCGGGTCGAGCACGACGGTGGTGCGCAGGTCCGCGCTGACCACCAGCGGCGGCGTGATCGTCACCGTGCGGTCGGCCGGGTCCGGGCCCGGGGTCGGCGAGGACACGGTGGCGGTGAAGGTGGGCGGCGTCGTGGTGGTCGGGGTGACCCGGCCGGTGACCACGACGGTCAGAGTGGTACCCGGCGCCACGTCGCCGATGGTGCAGCTGACGCTGTTGTCACAGGTCACGCCAGGCGGCGCGGTGACCGTCACGCCGTCGACACCGGGCGGGATCGGCAGGGTGAAGCTCACCCCGGTGGCGGTGGACGGGCCGCCGTTGGCGATCACGGTCGTGGCGGTGAAGTTCTCCCCGGCGGTCAGCGTGCCCGGGGCGAAGGTGGTGTTGATCGACAGGTCGGCCGACGAGGTGACCCCGGCGTTGAGGGTCACCGTGCCGCTGCCGTCGGGGTCGGGGGTGGCCGAGCCCGCGGTGGCGGTGAAGGTCAGCGCGTTCGTACTGGCGTTCGGCGCGACGACGCCGTTGATCACCAGGTCGATGGTGGCGCCGGGCGCCAGGCTCGCCGCGGTGCAGCTGACGGTGTTGTCGCAGGTCACGCCAGTCGGGGCGGTGACGGTGACGTTCTGCACGCCAGCCGGGATCGGCAGGGTGAAGGTCACGCCGCTCGCGGTGGACGGACCGGTGTTGCTGATGGTCGCGGTGACCCGCACCGGCGACCCGGCGACCAGGGCGGTCGGGTCGAGCGCCGCGGTCACGCCGACGTTGGCCGACGCGGTCACCGTGGCGGTCGCCGACGCGCTGTTGTCCGCGGTCGACGGGTCGGGCGACGGCGAGGACGCCGCGGCGGTGAAGGTCAGCGACGAGCCGGTGAAGTCCGCGGCGACCGCGGCAACGACCACGATCTGCGCGGACGCGCCAGGCGCCAGCGGGTCGATGGTGCAGCTCACCGAGCGCGCCACGCAGCTCACGCCACCGGGCGCGGTGTACTGGACGTCGGTGACGGTGACCCCGGCCAGGTCCGGCAGGTCGACGGTGACCGGTCCGGAGGTGGACGGGCCGTTGTTGCGGATGGTCACGGTGTGCTTGACCGTCGTGCCCGCGGTGACCGAGGTCGAGTCGAGCGCGCTGGTGACCGCGAGGTTCGCCGCGACCGTCACCGCCGTGGTGGCGGTGGCCGAGTCGTTGCCCGGGGTCGGGTCGGCACTCGGCGAGTCCAGCGTGCCGGTGAAGGTCAGCCCCGGTCCGGTGTAGGTCGGGGCGATCGTGCCGGTGACCGCGATGGTGATCTCCGCGCCCGGGGCGAGGTCGCCCAGGGTGCAGACCGCGGTGCTGTCGCAGGTGACCCCGGCCGGGCCGGTGACCTGGACGCCGGTCAGCCCGGCCGGGATCGGCAGGGTGAACGTGGCGCCCGCGGCGGTCGACGGACCCGCGTTGCGCAGGGTCGCGGTGACCGCGATCGGGGTGCCCGCGACGGCGGTCGCGGGACCGGTCAGCGACACCAGCGCCAGGTCGGCGGCGACGGTGACCGGCAGGGTGATCGTGCTGGTGTTCCCGCTCGGCGCCGGGTCACCCGCGCCGGAGGACACGGCGCCGGTGAACGGCAGGTCGGAGCCGGTGAAGGTCGGCGACACCGTGCCGCGCACCGTGATCACCGTGTTCGCACCGGCGGCGAGGGAGCTGATCGTGCAGGACACGGCGGTGTCGCAGGTGACGCCCACCGGGGCGTTGACGACCACGTTGGTCAGGCCCGCGGGCACCGAGATGGTGACGGCGACACCGGTGGCGGTGGACGGGCCCGCGTTGCTGACCGTCGTGGTGATCGCGACCGGCGATCCGGCGGTGAGCGAGCTCTGGTCGGCGGTGACGACGACCCCGAGGTCGGCGGTGACCGCGACCGGGGACACCACCGTGGTGGAGTTGTCCGCCTGGTTCGAGTCCGGGGTGGAGCTGGTGGCGCCGGCGGTCAGGCTCACACTGCCGCCGGTGAAGCCCGCGTCCACCCGGCCCCGCACGACCACCACGACGTCGCTACCAGCGGCGAGCGGTCCGACGGTGCACGCGACGGTGGTGTCGCAGGTGACCCCGGCCGGGGCGACGACCTCGACGTCGACCACGCCCGCCGGGATCGGCAGGGTGAAGGTGACACCCGCGGCGACCGACGGTCCGGCGTTGCGGATGGTGGTCGTCGCGCTGAACGGCGAGCCCGCGGTCAACCCGACCGGGTCGACGACGGTCTGCACGGACAGCCCGGCCGAGGCGCCGGTCGCCGCGTCGTAGCCCGCGGTGTTGTTGCCGGGCGAGGCGTCCGGCGTCGGCGAGGACGCGGTGGCGCTGAACGGCAGGGTGCTCCCGGTGAAGGCCGGGTCGACGGTGCCGCGGATGGTGATCACGGTGGTGGCGCCGGGGGCGACCGTGGCCGCGGTGCAGACCACGGCGGTGGTGCAGGTGACGCCCGCGGGGGCGACGACCTCGACGTTGCCGACACCGGCGGGCAGCGGCACGGCGAAGGTGACGCCGGTCGCGGTCGACGGGCCCACGTTGCGCAGGGTCGCGGTCGCGGTGAACGCGGACCCGGCGGTGAGCGTGCCCGGGTCGACCGACAGCTGCGCGGACAGGTCGGCGTTGACGGCGACCGGGCGGGTCGTGCTGCTGCTGTTGCCCGTCGGGTCCGGGTCCGGTGTCGGCGACGACACCGCGGTGTCGAAGGTCAGCGACCCGCCGGTGAAGTCCGGCGCGACCCGGCCGGTCACGGTGATCACGAGCTGCTCGCCCGCGTCGACCGAGCCGACGGTGCAGGTGACCGAGGTGTCGCAGGTGACCCCGGCGGGGGCGGTCACCAGGACGTCGATCAGACCCGCGGGCACCGGGAAGGTGTAGGTGGTCCCGACCGCGGCCGACGGGCCTGCGTTGCGGATGGTGGTGGTGATCGTGACCGGCGAGCCCGCGGTCAACCCGCCTGCCGGGTCGACGGTGGTGGACGCGCTCAGGTCGGCGGAGGCGTTGACCTGGACCGGCACCGTGGTGCTGTTGTCGGCCGTGTCCTGGTCGGCGGTCGGCGAGGCGACCGAGCCGGTGAACACCAGCCCGGTGCCCGCGAAGTCCTGCGCGACCCTGGCCCGGACGAGGACGTCGACCTGGGTGTTCGGCGCGAGGGACCCGACGGTGCAGGCGACCGTCGTGTCGCAGGTGACGCCCGCGGGGGCGACGACCTCGACGTCGACCACCCCGGCCGGGATCGGCAGGGTCAGCGTGACGCCGGTGGCGACCGACGGGCCGTCGTTGCGGGCGCTGACGGTCGTGGTGAACGCCTCGCCGGAGACCAGGCTGAGCGGGTTCGGGGTGACCGTGACCCTCAGATCGGCGGTCACGCCGACGGTGCCGGTGACCGTGGTCGAGTTGTCGGCCGGGTTCGGGTCGGCGGTGGTGGCCGTGGCGCTCGGGGTGAACGCCAGCGACGGGCCGGTGAAGGCCGGGTCGACGGTGCCGCGCACCTCGACCCGCACGTCGGTGCCGGGGGCGACCGAGCCGATGGTGCACTTCACCGAGGTGTCGCAGGAGACACCCGCCGGGGCGAGCACCTCGACGCCGGTGACACCCGCCGGGATGGGCAGGGTGAAGGTGGCGCCGGTCGCGGTGGACGGGCCGCTGTTGGAGATCGTGGTCACCGAGGTGAACGGCGACCCGGCGACCAGGGCGGTCGGGTCCAGCGTGGAGACGACCGACAGGTTGGCGGAGCTGGCGACCGCGGTGGTCGCGGTCGCGGTGTTGTTCGCGGCCGACGGGTCGTTCGCGGCGGTCGCGGTCGTGGCGGTCAGCGTGAGGTCGGGCGCGCTGAAGTCGGGGGCGATCCGGCCGCGCACCGTGATCTCCACGGACGCGCCCGGCGCGAGGTCCCCGTAGGTGCAGGAGACGCCGGTGGTGCAGCTGACCCCGGCCGGGGCGAGCACCTCGACGTCGACGATCCCGGCGGGCAGCGGCAGCGACAGCGTGGTGCCCGCCGCGGTGGACGGACCCGCGTTGCGCACCGTCACCTTGGCGGCGACAGGGGAACCGGCGACCACCGCACCGGGCTCGTAGGCGAGCGTGACGCCGAGGTCGGCCGCGGTGCCCACGGTGCCGGTCACGCTGAACGCGTTGTCGGCGGTGTTCGGGTCGGTCACCGCGGAGGTCGCGGAGCCGGTGAAGGTCAACGGGCTGGTGACGGTCGGGGCGACGGTGCCGCGGACGACCACGGTCACGGTGCCGCCCGCCGGAACGGTCCCGACGGTGCAGGCGACCGCGGTGTCACAGGTGACCCCGGCGGGCGCGTCCACGGTGACGCCGGTGAGGCCCGCGGGCACCGGGACGGTGAAGCTGACGCCGGTCGCGGCGGACGGGCCGTTGTTGGTCAGCGTGGTGGTGACCGCGACGGCGGTGCCCGCGGTGATCGGGTCCGGGTTGACCTCAGCGGTGAACGCCAGGTCCGCCGAGGTGGCGGTCGTGCCGGTGTCGGTGGACGAGTTGTTGCCCGGCGTCGGGTCGGGCGTCTGGGCGGTGGCCGTCGCGGTGGCGGTGATCGGCGCGGTCACGTCCTGCGCGACGGTGCCGCGCAGCACGACCCGCACGGAGGCGTTGGGCGCCAGCGTGCCGAGGGTGCAGAACACGCCGCTGTCGCAGTTCACCCCGGCTGGCGCGGTGACGCTGACGGTGATCACGCCCGCGGGCACCGGGATGGCCAGGGTGGCGCCGACCGCGGTGGACGGGCCGCGGTTGACCACGTCGGCGACGATCTCGATCGGGCTGCCCGCGACCGGGTTGGCCTGGGTGATGTCGAGCAGGGCGTCGAGGTCGGCCGACGCGGCGACCGGCCTGGTCACCGAGGCGGCCCCGTCACCGGGGGTCGGGTCCGGTGTGGTCGAACCCGAGGTGGCGGTCAGCGTGATCGCGTTGCCCGGGTACGCCGGGTCGAGCACGCCGGTGACGGTGATGACGACGTCGGCGCCCGGCTCGATCGAGCCGATGGTGCAGGCCACCGAGGTGTCGCAGGTGACGCCGACCGGGGCGTTGACCACGACGTTCGTCAGGCCCGCGGGCACCGGGATCGCCAGGGTGACGCCCGCGGCGGTGGACGGGCCCGCGTTGCTGACCCGCGCGGTGGCGGTGACCGGGGTACCCGGGGTCACCGTGGCCGGGTCGACGGCGAGCGCCACGGAGACGCCCGCGTTCGCGCCGACCGGCGTGGTCGTGGTGGCGGTGTTGTTGGCGGGCGTCGGGTCGGCGCTGGTGGTGGCCGCCGATCCGGTCAGGGTGATGTCCTGGCCGGTGAACCCGGGGGCGACCCTGGCCCGCACGGTGATCACGGACTCGGTGCCGGGGGCGAGGGTGCCGACCGTGCAGGCGACGCTCTCGTCACAGGTCACGCCCGCGGGCGCGGTGACCTCGACGGCGACAAGACCGCTGGGCACCGGGAGGGTGAAGGTGGTGCCGGTCGCGGTGGACGGGCCCTCGTTGCGCACGGTCGCGGTGACGGTCACCGGCGACCCGGCGACCAGCGGCTGCGGGTCGACGACGAGCGCGACGCGCACGTCCCCGGCGACGCCGACACCGGTGGTGGCGGTGCTGCTGTTGTCGGCGGGCGACGGGTCGCTCACCGGGGAGTTGACCGTCGAGGTGACGGTGATGTCCGGGGCGGTGACGTCCGCCTTGACCCGGCCGCGCACGGTGACCACCAGGTCCTGGCCCGGCGCCACACTCGCGGCGGTGCACCGGACGGAGTTGTCGCAGGTGACCCCGGCGGGGGCCTCGACGGTGATGTCCTCCAGCCCGGCGGGCACCGGCAGGGTGAACACGACACCCGTGGCCGTGGACGGCCCACCGTTGCGGATCGTCGAGGTCAGGGTGACCGGCGAGCCCGCGGTGAGCGGGCTGGGGGCGACCGCGGTGACGACCGACAGGTCGGCCGACGACGAGGTCGACGAGGTCGCGGTGGCGGAGTCGTTGGTCGGGTTGTTGTCGGGGCTGGACGCGTCGACCGAGGCGGTCAGCGCCAGCGTGCCGCCGGTGAAGTCGGGGGCGAGCACACCGCGCACGATCACGGTGATCTCGGTACCGGGCAGCATGGTGCCCGCGGCGCAGGCGACGGTCGGGTCGCAGGTGACGCCCGGGGGCGCGGTGACCTGCACGTCGCGCAGTTCGGCCGGGATCGGCAGCGTGAAGGTCACGTCGGTCGCGGTGGACGGGCCGTTCGCCCGCACGGTCGCGGTGACCGTCACCGGGGATCCGGCGACCGGGGCGGCCGGGTCGATGGTGGCGGTGACGCCGAGGTCGGCGGAGACCTCGGACTGGGAGACGGTGGTGGTCGTGTTGTCGCCCGGGTTGGGGTCGCCGGCGTCGGAGGACACCGACGCCGACACGGTCAGCGTGTTCTCGGTGTAGGTGGGCGATACCTGGCCGCGGATGACGATCTGGATGTCGCCGACCGGCAGGGTCCCCACGGCGCAGGCCACGGTGGTGTCGCAGGTGACGCCGGGGGGCGCCTCCACGGTGACGTTCTCGAGCCCGACCGGCACCGGGAGGGTGAAGGTGGTGCCCGCCGCGACCGACGGACCGGCGTTGGTGATCGTCGCGGTGAGGGCCACCGGGCCGCCCGCCACGATCGGCGTCGGGGTCACCGCGACGACGATCCGCAGGTCGGCGGTGGGGCTGACCGGCGTGCTCGCGGTGGCGGTGTTGTCACCGGGGTTCGGGTCCTCCACCGGGCTGGCGACGGTCGCCTCGGCGTCGACCAGCGGCGCCGAGAAGTCCGCGGGAACGGTGGCGCGCAGGGTGAGCTGCGCGCTGCCCTCCTTGCCCGGGGTGAGCGCGGGGATGACGCACCGCAGGGCGGCGCTGTCGCAGGTGACCCCGGGCGGCCCGGTGAGGGTCGCGCCGGTGGTGCCCGCCGGGGCGACCGCGGTGACCACGATGTCGCGGGCGGTCGACGGACCGGCGTTGATCGCCGTCACCGTCCAGGTCGCCTGCTGGCCGGGGGTGACCGTCGGGGTGTCGGAGACGACCTCGACGAAGATGTCGGCGCGCGGCCGCACCGTGCTCGAGGCGCTGTCGCTGCGGCCGTCCGGCTGGGCGTTGGTCGGTTCGGCGACGACCGACTCCAGGACCACGCCGCTGGTCAGCTGCGCGGCGGTGATGTCCGGGACGAGCATGCCGTAGACCGTGACGGTCGCGGTGTTGCCCGCGCCGACGGTGCCCAGGTCGCAGCGGACGGTCTGGTCGACGACCGTGCAGGTGCCGCCGGAGGCGATCGCGGTGATCTCACCGACGCCCGCGGGCAGGGTGTGCACGACGGTCACCGGGGCGTCGGACGGCCCGGAGTTGACCACCTTCAGGTCCCAGGTCGCGGTGTCGCCGGGGACGACCTCGGCGGGCGCGGTCAGGTCGACCGACAGGTCGGCCACCCGGACGACCGCGGCCTCGGCGCTGGCCGAGTTGTTGCTCTGGTCGGGGTCGTTGGTCGAGCCCTGCACCGAGATGGACTTGACGATGTTGCCGTCGGCGAACGACGAGGCGACCAGGACCGGGATCCGCACGATCACGGCGGTGGTCGGGTCGATCCGGCCCAGGTCGCAGACCACGCTGCGGCCGATCATCGAGCAGGTGCCCTGGGTCGAGGTGATCGGCCCGCCGATGTCTGTGCCGTCGGGCAGCGGCGAGAAGGTCACCACGCCCTGGGTGCTGGACGGGCCCTGGCTGCTGATGGTGGCGGTGTAGAGCAGCGTGGTGCCCGGCGCGACCGGGTTCGGGTCGACCGAGAGCCCGGTCGCCAGGTCGGCCGAGGTGGTGACCGCGACGGTGGACGCGGCCGAGTTGTCCCGGCCGTCCGAGTCGGGGATCGGCGACGAGACGGTGATCCGGGACTCCAGCGTGGAGCCCGCGTAGTTCGGGTCGACCGTGCCGGTGAACCGGACCACGACCGAGGCGCCCGGCGCGATGTCGCCGAGCGAGCACGCGGTGAGGTTCTGGCAGGACGGCCGGTCGCTGGTCAGGCCGAGCAGGCCCGCGGGCAGGACACCGTCGAGGGCGACCGCGTCCGCGGTGGACGGGCCGTCGTTGGTGACGGTGACGGTGTAGGTCAGCGGCCTGCCCGCGACCACGGTGCCGGGCACCGCGACCCCGATGGACAGGTCGGCCGACTCGGTCGCCGACGCGGTGACCGACCCGGAGTTGTCCGAGCCGTCCACCTCCGGCGTCGGGCTCGACACCGAGGCGGTGTTGGAGACCGTGTCACCCGCGCCGTCGGCCAGCACACCGCGCACGGTCACCGTGATCGGCGGCGCGCCCGCGGCGACGGTGCCCAGGGCGCAGGCGAGGTCCTGCCCGGTCAGCGTGCAGGTGCCTACCGGGGTCTGGACGGTGAGCTGGCCGACGGTGGCGGGCACCGTGTCGGCGAGGGTGACCGACTGGGCGTCGGACGGGCCGCCGTTGCTCACCTCGATGGCGAACACGATCGGCGCGCCCTGCACCGGGATGCCGCTGGTGACCGCCTTGGCGACGTGCAGGTTCGCCTGCGGGGTGACCGGCGAGCTCGTGCTGGTCGAGTTGTTGGCCGAGTCGGGGTCGGGGGTGCTCGACGCGGACGAGCCGGAGGCGGTGATGGTCGGCGCGGTGACGTTCGAGGCGAGCAGCCCGGACAGGGTCACCAGCACGGTGACACCGGGGGCGATGGCGCCGACCGGGCAGCTGATGTCGCGGCCGGTCACCGTGCAGGTGCCCGCCTGGGTGGTCGCGGTGATCGCGCTGACGCCCTGGGGGAGGGTGGCGGTGAGCGTGACGCCGTCCGCGGTCGACGGGCCGAGGTTGCGCGAGCTGAGCACCCAGGTCAGCCGGGTGCCTGGCACGGCACCGGTCGGGGCGGTGAGGGTGGTGACGAGGTCCGCGGCCCGGCTGGCCGAGGAGACGGCGTCGGCGACGTTGTTGGACAGGCTCGGGTCGGGGGTCTGCGCGATGGCCTCCGCGCCGACGGTGAGCGGGCCGGAGTAGGCGGCATCGATGGTGCCGGTGAGCGTGACGTCGATGGTCTGCCCGGCGGTGACGATGCCGATCGGACAGGTCGCGATGGCGCCCGCGACGGTGCACACCCCGGACGGCCAGCGGACGGACGCGTTGTTGAGGTACGCGGGGATCGCGACCGTGACGGTGGTGCCGACCGCGTCGGAGGGGCCCGCGTCGCTGACCCGCACGGTCCAGGTTGCCGGCTGGCCCGCGACGGTGTTGGCGGGCTGGACGACCACGACGGCGACGTCGGCCTGCGGGTTCGGCGTGCTGACCGCGGTCGCGGTGTTGTCGCGCGTGTCGGGGTCGGCGGTGCCGCCGCTGATCGTGCCGGTGTTGCGCAGCGATGCCTCGCTGAACCCGGCGGCGAGCGTGCCGGAGACGGTGACCGAGGCCGACCCGCCGACCGGGACGTCGCCGATCGGGCAGCTGAAGCGCTGGCCGGTGAGCGCGCACCCGGCCTGCGGGCGCGGGGTGACCCCGGCGGGCAGTTCGTCGTTGACGACGACGCCGCGTGAAGTGGACGGGCCGCTGTTGGTGACGGTGAACGTCCAGTTCACCTGCGAACCCGGCACGACCGGCTCGGGCTGCGCGACCACCGAGAGGGCCACGTCGGCACTGCTGGTGGTGTCGGAGACCGCGGACGAGGTGTTGTCGCTGGGGTCGGGGTCGCTGGAGGTGCTGGACACGGTGACGGTGTTCGTGACACCGGTGCCGGTGTAGTCGGGGGCGAGCGTGCCGGTGACGGTGACCGTGGCGGTCGCCCCCGAGGCGAGCACACCGATGGCGCAGACCGCGGCCCCGCTGCCGTTGATCGAGCAGGTGCCGAGGGTGGACGCCACCGCGCTGTAGGTGACACCGGCCGGGGCCGGGTCGGTGGTGGTGACGCCGTAGGCCGAGGACGGGCCGTCGTTGCGGACGACCGCCTGCCAGGTGAGCTTGCCGCCCGCGACAGGGGCACCGGAGGTGAGCACCTGGACGACGGAGACGTCCGCGACAGCACCAACGGTGGCGGTAGCGGTAGCGGCGTTGTCGGACGGGTGCGAGTCGGCCACCGCGGCCGCCGCGGTGACGGTGTTGGACACGGTGGACCCGGCGGGGGCGCCGCTGGACAGGTTCACCGTGATGTCGGCGGACACCGAGGCGCCGACGGCGAGCGACGGCCAGGTGCACCGCACCGCGCCGGTGTCGAACACGCAGCTCCCGCCGCCCGCGGCGGTGGCGCTGACGAACGTGGTGCCCGCGGGCAGCGGGTCGGTGAGCACGACCTGCGGGGCGACCGACGGGCCGAGGTTGGTGGTGCTGACTCGGTAGGTCGCGGGGGTGCCCGCGACCAGCGGCCCGGAGGTCAACGAGATGGCCGAGCGCAGGTCGGCGTTGGCGCTGACCGACTGGATGGCCGAGCTGGAGTTGTTGATGGTGATGGAGTCCGAGGTGGCCGCGCTGACCGTCGCGGTGTTGACCACGGTCGGCGACGCGTAGTCGGCGGCGAGGCGGACGGTGAGCGCGACGGTCTTGATCGCGCCCTGGGCCAGGTCACCGATCGCGCACCGGACCTCGGTGCCGACCAGGGTGCAGCTCGGGTCGGCCGAGATGAAGCTCAGCCCGGTGGGCAGCGGGTCGGAGATGACCACCGACCTGGCGACCGACGGGCCGTTGTTGGCGACGGTGATGGTGTAGCTGGTGTCGCGGCCCGCCTCGGCGTTGCCCGAGGTCGCGTTGGTGGTGATGGCCAGGTCGGCGTCGGCGCTGACCGTGGCCGCCAGCGAGATCGTCCGGTTGGCCGGGGTCGGGTCCGGGGTCGGCGAACCGACCGCGGCGGTGTCGGTCAGCACGGTGCCCGCCGGGGTGTCCGCGGGGACGAGTGCGTTGAGCACCACGACCCGGGAGCTGCCGGGCGGGATCGTGCCGAACGAGCAGTTCACGCCGGTGTTGTCGGGGGTCGGGGTGCAGGTGCCGCCCTGGACGGCCACACCGCCGGGCAGCAGGACCATCCCGGTGGGCAGCGTGTCGGACAGCACCACGGCGGTGGCGACCGACGGACCGGTGTTGGACACGGTCAGGGTGTAGGTCTGCGCGGTGCCCGCGCGGACCGGGTTCTGCGACATCGTGCCGGTCAGCACCAGGTCGGCGCTCTGCACGACGGGCGTGGTGAGGATGTCGAGCTGGTCCTCGCCACCGGGGCTCGGGCTGACGGTGACGACCTGGGCCCTGGTCTCCACGGACCCGGTCGCGGTCGGCGACACGTCCACGGTCACCGACAGGGCGTCGCTGGTGCCGGACGGGAGCCGGTCGAGCACGCAGGTGACGATCTGACCGGCGACCGCGCAGGTGCCCAGGGTGCTGACCGCGGACACGACCGTCAGCTCGGTGGGCACCGTGTAGGTGACCGTGACGGTCGTCGCGTCGGACGGGCCGGTGTTGGCGGCGACGATGCCGTAGGTGGCGCGGGCACCGGCGACGAGCGGCGAGGGGTTGACCGACTGGTCGATGGTCAGGCGGGAGAACGCGGTGACCGCGGTGGCCGCGGTGACGGAGTTGTTCAGCGGCACCGGGTCCGGGCTGGAGGTGCTGATGGTCGCGGAGAAGCTGCGCGGGCCCGGCGGGCTCGACGCGGCGATCCGGCCGGACACGGTGCCGTTGAGCACCCGACCGGCGGTCACGGTGCCGACCGCGCAGTTCACCCGGCCGCCGGTGACCGGGCAGCTGACCCCGTCCAGGACGACGACCAGGTCGAGGACACCGGCCGGGAGGTCGGCGACGACAGCGACGTCACGGGCGTCGGACGGGCCGACGTTGCCGACGCTGAACGTGCGGGTGAACGCCTCACCGGCGACGAAGGTGCCGGGGGCCTGCACGTTGGCGATGCGCACGTCGGCCTCGGCGCGGACCGACACCAGCGTGGTGGTGGTGTTGTTGGACTGGGTCGGGTCCGGGGTGGTCGAGGCGACGGTGGCGGTGGCGCCCGTCGAGCCGAGCGCCTGTCCCGAGGGGACGGACACGTCGACGGTGACCGAGGCGGCCGCGGCCGCGGCGAGGTTGCCGAAGTTGCAGACCACCCGACCGGCCTGGATCTGGCAGGTGCCGGTGGTCGGCGTGATGGTGCCGATGGTGAAGCCCGCCGGGAGGGCCTGGCTGGAGGTGACGGCCTGGGCGACCGACGGGCCCTCGTTGGTGACGGTCATGGTGTAGCGGGTGCCGGTGCCCGCGACGACCGACGGCGCGGCGACGACCTGGGTGACGGCGAGGTCGGCCTGCGCGGTGACCGTCGAGACGTGCGTCGCGGTGTTGTCGGCGGGGTTCGGGTCGGTGCTGGTCGAGGTGACCGTCGCGGTGTTGGTGAAGCCCGCGGGCGGCACGATGCCCGGGGTGTCCGCGGTGATGGTGATCGCGGCGGTTCCGTCGACGGCCAGCGTGCCGACCTGGCAGGTGATCGTCCGCAGGACGATGGTGCAGGCGCCCTGGGTGGCCTGGTCACCGGTGGCGGTCAGCCCGAGGGGCAGCGTGTCGGTGACCACGACGTTGTCGGCGACCGAGGGGCCGTGGTTGGACACGGCCAGGTTGTAGGTCAGCGGCCCGCCCGCCACGACCGGCTGCGGGACCGCGGTCTTGGTGATGGTGAGGTCGCTGACCCGGCCGACGACGGTGGCCACGCTGGCCGAGTCGTTGGCGGTGAACTCCTGCGGGGTGCTGGTCGTCGCGGTCGCGGCGTTGGTCAGTTCCCCGGCCGGGCGGTCGGGTGCGATGGCCACGCGCAGGCTGACCGTGACCGAGCCGCCCGCGGGCACGACACCGATCTGGCAGGTGACGGTGGACCCGGTGGTGCAGGTGCCGGACTGCGGGCTGGCGCTGACCACGGAGACCCCGGTCTGGATCGGGTCGTTGACCACCACGTTGCGCGCGTCGGACGGCCCGTCGTTGGTGACGGTGATCGTGTAGTTGGTCCTGGTGCCCGCGACCGGGTTCGGGGTGGACGCGGTCTTGGTCACCCGCAGGTCGGCCAGCGGCGCGGTGGGCTGCGTCGCGGTCGAGGAGTTGTTGCCGTTGGCCGGGTCCGGTGTGCTGGCCGAGGCCGACGAGGTGATCGACAGCGTCGGGGCGGCGAAGCCGGGGTCGACGGCGAGCACGACGTCGGCGGTGAAGCTCGCGCCGGGGGCGAGGGTGCCGACGACGCAGGTGAGGGTGCCCGCGCTGACGGTGCAGCCGTCGGTGGCCCACACCACGGTGGTGCCGTCCGGCAGCGGGATGCTGATCACGACATCGCGGGCGGTCGACGGACCGGCGTTGGTGACCGTGGTGGTCAGCACGGTCTGCTCGGTGCCTGGCACGACCGGGCCGTTGAGCGAGCTGGTGACCTGCAGGTCGGCGGACTGGGTGACGGTCACCGGGACGGTCGCGGTGTTGTTGACCGAGACGTCGTCGGCGGTGGTACCGGCGACCCGGACCGAGTTGATCACCACTCCCCCGGCGGTGTCGGCGTTGACCCTGGCCACGACCGGGATCGCGACGGTGGCGCCGTTGGCGACCGTGCCGAGGGAACAGGTGACCGTCTGCCCGGACGGCGAACACGTCACGCCCGCGGGCGGGGCGGTGGAGACGTAGGTGGTGCCGGTGGGCAGCGTGTCGGTGAGGGTGACACCGGTGCCGGGGTTGGGACCGTTGTTGATCGCGGAGATCGTGTAGGTGACCGTCTGGCCCGCGTTCTGCGTGGGCGAGGCCACCGTCTTGGCTGCGGCGAGATCGGCGAGCGCGGTCACCGTCGTGTTCACGGCGTTGCCGGAGAACGAGTAGTTGCGGTTGAGCGTGCGGGCCTTGTAATCGAGGATCGGGGTGTTGACGATCGTGGAGCCCGCGGCGGCACGGGTGACCGTGGCGCGGAACCGGGTGGCGACAGATCCGCCGGGCGCGATGGTGCCGCCCGTGGTCGCGTTGGCCCCGGTACCCACCCGGTAGCGGACAGTTCTGTCCCCTGCTGTGTAGTCGGCCGTGTCGTCACCGGTCGCGTCCGTCTTGGTCCCGGTGGCGCCACCGGGATCGGTCTCGACGACGAGGCTGCCGGGGACGAACGTCAGACCCGTGGGGAGCGGGTCGCGCACGACGGCGGTGTCGGCGAAGTCGCCGCCGGTGTTGGCGAAGGTAAGCCGGTACTCCAGCGTGTCACCCGGCTGGGCCGGGTTGTTGCCGTTGAGGTTGGTCACGGTCTTGCTCACCGCGTTGAACGACGGGGTGAACAGGTCGATCTGGCTGGTGACCACGCCGGGGTAGTACGAGTCGCCGCTGGAGGTCAGGTTGATGGTGGCCGACGTGCTGCCGTTGCTGAGCACGTTGGTGGTGGCGATGCGACCGATGTCGATGCCGAAGTTGTTCAGGTTCGCGGGGTTGCGGCCGATCTGGTCGACACCGGCGTCGCTGATGCGCGAGTCGAAGAAGTTCGCCGCGGGACGGGTCGCGTCGCTGAGGGTGGTGCCCGCCAGGCGCAGCGCGTCACCGGTGGTGCCGTAGTCGCCCTCCCAGGCCACTACGCCGACCGAGGCGTTGACGTTGCCCGTCGTCGGCGTGAGGAAGCCGGTGACCGGGATGTCGACGCTGTTGTTGCCGGTGGCGGAGGTGATGTCCGCGAAGCCCTCGAACACCCGCAGGTTGCGCAGCGGCAGCGACGGGTTGCGGTAGGAGACGATCAGCGACCAGCCCGCGTAGCGGTCCTGACCGGTGGCGGCGCCGATGTCCGCGCCCATGTAGAGGCCGTTGCCCCCGGCCTTGACGATGTCGGTGACGTCGACCGACGCCTGGAAGGGGCCACCGTCGCTGGTGACGAGCGCGCTGGGCTGGATCAGGTTGGTCGCGGTGAGGGTGGTGTAAGAGGTGGCGGCGGGAGCGCGGAACTTGATGGTGTTGACGGCCTTGGTCGGCGCGACGCCGTTGACCCCAGCGACGGTGCGCCCACCCCAGATCAGGCGCGCGTTGAGGACGGTGGACCCGGCGGGCATCGCCAGCGTGGCGGTCGAGGAGTTCGAAGTGGACAGATCGAGGTCCACGTCGACGAACGCCATGTTGTAGACGTTGTTGTTGTTGGACGTGCCGGTGGCGGTGCCCGCCCGCGCGGAGGTGCAGCCGGAGGACAGCGTCGGGCAGTCCATGTTGCTCGCGCCGATGAGCGTGATGGCGCCGTTGTCCTCAGTGGAGTACACCGCGTCGAACGGGGCCCGCACGATCGCTTGCGCGGGCGTGGGCGCGACGACGGGAAGTAGCGTCGCCAGCAAGGCCGCGGTCAAGCTGAACACACCCGCTCGGGTGCGCCGCTGGACCCCGGTTCGATACACCGCGCCCATGGCAAATCCTTTGGCGTCGCAGAGGAAAACTGAGATCACCTTATGCGGAGAAACAGAAGTTGGCATGCGCCCTACCCAATCGGGTGGGGATAGCCGAAATTCATCACCCAGAGCAGAGAAGTGACCGGGCCGCGTCGCCCTACCGGGCAAGAACACGCTGGTCAGCGGCGCACGCACGTGATGTCAGGCCGAGAGAAGGACAGTCCGTGACCAGCGTGGGCGATCTTGTTCGCGGCGTGGTCGGCCGACCCCGGGGGATTCACTCGATTTGACGGAAGCGACCCGAACGATCGCCACAAGGATGAGGCAATTTCTCCGCCCCGCATCACTGGGAGCCAGCGTTTCCCGGGTTCGTCGATCCGAAAACCACCCATACGGGTTGCGCCTCACCCGCGTAACACAAGAGCGATTCCCACCGCGTGGCCGAAGAGTCCACATCGGATAGTCGGGCGCGAGCCCGGGCACTAGTGCGTTTGGACTACCTACGCGTCCCAATGAGACGGAGAGCTGTTTACGCTACCGAGACTCGGCAGGCCAAGATGCGCCACCACCCCCGCACGACAGCAGGGCGCCCGACGCTGCCGTCGATTTGCTACGGCAAATTGCTATGTGCGAGCGAGCTCCACGCGTGGCTAGCGTCGGCCGGGACCGGATCTTGGCGATCCGGTGCCGAGCGGAGGAGAACCATGCGAGTGCTGGTCACTGGGGCGACGGGCAGCGTCGGGCGGCACGTGGTGGCGGGGCTGGTGGCGGCCGGGGTGCGGGTGCGGGCGGTGACCCGCCGTCCGGAGGCCGCGGAGTTCGCGAGCGGCGTGGAGGTGGTCAAGGGGGATCTGGACGCCCCCGAGGCGCTGGAGGGCGCGTTCGAAGGGGTCGACGGGCTGTATCTGTTCGTGGCGGGTAAGACGGCGAGCGTGCTCGAACAGGCCAAGCGGGCCGGTGTGACCCGGGTGGTCCTCTTGTCATCGATGTCGGTGGGGTTCGACGACGACCAGATCGGCGAGTCGCACCGGGTAGCGGAAGAGGCGGTGGAGGACTCCGGCTTGGAGTGGACGCACCTGCGGCCGGGGATGTTCGCGTCCAACCTGCTGGAGTGGGCTCCGTCGATCCGCGCGGAGGGTGTCGTCCGAGAGCCGTACGGGTCCGCGGCGCAGACCGCGATCCACGAGGTCGACATCGCCGAGGTGGCAGTGGCGGCGCTGCTCACGGACCGGCACGTGGGCACGGTGCTGGCGCTGACCGGGCCGGAGGCGCGGACCAAGGTCGAGCAGGCCGCGACGATCGGCGTGGCGATCGGCAAGGAGATCCGGTTCGAGGAGTTGCCACCGGAGCGGTGGAAGGCCGAGGTCGAGGCCGAGGTGCCCGGGTGGGTCGCGGACTGGCTGTTGGGGATCTGGGCTGGGGCTGCCGACGTCCCGGAGACGCCTCTGTCGACTGTGGAGGACGTGTTGGGCAAGCCCGCGCGGACGTTGGCCGAGTGGGCGGCCGACCACGCTGATGACTTCCGCTAGGCGATAGCGCAAACGACGAGGACGGCCGTTGTGGCTGCCTCGGCGTTCGCGCCGAAGACGTCTCCGGTGACTCCACCGAAGCGGCGGTGGAGGTGGTGGGTCAGCCCTACCACCACCGCCGCCGCCACGACGACTCCCGCAGGACCGAGCAGCGGGACCCCGGGAACCACGAACACACCGGCCACGCAGAGCACGAACGTCCACACGATGGACACGGCTACCGACTGTGTTCCGGCTACCAGCGCGCCGAAGCCTTCTGGGCGCGCAGCGGGGACGCCTTGACGGCAGCACCAGGAGAAGGCCGCTCTGCCGACTGTAAGAGCGAGTACGACGGCGGGTAGTCGCTCGGACGCGCTCAGCGTTGCCAGCGAAGCTGCCTGCACGCCGATGACAATGACAAGGGCAACGGCCGCGAACGCGCCGATACCGCCGTCCTTCATCACCGCGAGCGCCCGCTCTGGAGGCCCGTAGCAACCGAGGCCATCGGCGGTATCCGCGAGGCCGTCGAGATGCATGCCCCGGGTCAAGATCGCGATCGCACCTACCGCGAGAAGACCGGAGACAAGACCCGGCACCCCGATCTCTCTCAGACAGAACAAGAGCCCCGCTGTCACGAGGCCCAGTACGAGACCGACCACCGGCGCGGTGGCGATGGCCCACCTACGGGCATCCAGGTCTGTTCGCTGCGCGGGAACCGGTAGCACCGTGAGCCAGTGGAAGGACAACCGCAAGCCGTCTAGAGCGTTCATCAGCGCAACCTCAGCGGGATACCGGCCACGAGCAAGAGGACCTCGTCGCATTCTGCGGCTAGAGCAGCGTTGAGCGCACCCAACTCGTCCCGGAACAAGCGGCCCGCGCTGGTCGACGGCACGACACCCAGCCCGACCTCGGCGGACACCAGCACCAGCCGCGTCCGGCACTCGGCGACGGCCGCGACCAGGTCGTCCCTGGCCACCTCGGGACGGTGCGCGCGGTCCCAACCGGTGTCGTCGAGCGCCCCCGTGAGCCAGGTCGCGATGTCGTCGACCAGGACGGGCGGGTCGTCGGGGCGTGCGGCGCGCAGGAAGGCGGCCAGGGCGGCCGCCTCGGGGACCTCGGTGGTGCGCCAGTGGTCCGGCCTGCGGGCCACGTGCTCGGCGATGCGGGCCGACCACTCGGCGTCACCCGGGTCGCGGCGCGCGGTGGCGAGGTAGTCGACCGGGGTGTCCCCGCCCAGCAGGCCCTCGGCGTGCGCGGACTTGCCGGAGCGGGTCCCGCCGAGCACCAGCGCCCGGCGCGGCTGGCTGTCCATGCCGCCATCCTGTCAGCCGTGGTCGGGACGGGTGTCGGGGCCCGGTTAGGGTCTTGGCATGGACGCGACGCGAGTGGAGATCATCGGGATCGGCGCGGGTGACCCCGACCACGTGACGGTCGCCGCGGTGGCCGCGATGAACCGGGCCGACGTGTTCTTCTTCCTCGACAAGCCGGACGCGGCCGGTGAGCTCTCGGACCTGCGGCAGGTGGTCCTGGAGGCGCACGTGCCCGGTGGCCGCTACCGGCTCGCCCGGGTGCAGGACCCGCAGCGGGTGCGGACCGAGTCGGGGTACGGCGAGGCGGTCGCGGACTGGCGCAAGCGGCGGGCGGACGCGTGCGAGCAGCTGATGACCGATCACCTGGCGCCGGGTGAGATCGGGGCGTTCCTCGTCTGGGGTGACCCAGCGCTCTACGACAGCATCATCTCGGTGGTCGACGACATCCGAGCGCGCGGACGGTTGGAGTTCGAGGTGCGCGTGCACCCGGGGATCAGCAGCGTCTCCGCGCTCGCCGCTCGCTGCGGGACCACGCTCAACCAGGTCGGTGGCGCGGTGCAGGTGACAACCGGCAGGCGGTTGGAGCAGGCGTGGCCGGACGGGGTTGACGACGTCGTGGTGATGCTGGACGCCAGAGACGCCTACCTGGCTTACGCGGACGACCCGAGCATCCACATTCACTGGGGCGCTTATGTGGGAACGGCCGACGAGATCATCGTGTCCGGTCCGCTCTCAGAGGTAGCCGAGCAGATCAAGGACACGCGGGACAAGGCCCGACAGGACAAGGGCTGGATCATGGACACCTACCTGCTGCGGCGCGAGAGGTCCTCAGTGGACTAACTGGGCGTGGTGCAGCAGCTCGCCGAACTGGTCGGCGTACTGCTTCGCGTAGGCCCAGTAAGCGTCCTGAGCGAGCTGGATCACGGATGCCGCGTGTTCGGCGATCGGTCCTTCTCGCCGGTAGGCCAAGACGTGGCGCATCTCGACAGGGCTACCTGTCAGCGGTCGAACCGCGATGCCGTCACCGCCGCGGTAGACGGCTTGGCAGGCTGTCACCGCACGGTTACCCGCGACGAGGTCACGGATGGACTCGGTGCTGGGCGAGGTGTACCGGACCCGTGGCGTGAACCCGGCGTGTTCGCAGGCGGCGTGGAAGCAGTCGGGCCATCCCGCGCCATCCGAAGGCGTCATCACCCATGTGCGGTCGGCGAGGTCAGGTAACGCCACCTCGCTGTGTTCGACCAACGGGTCGCATTCAGCGAGGGCCACGAAGATGGGTTCGCGCGCGATGGTGACGCACTCGATGTCGGACGTCGAGGAGAGTTCGTATCCCCGGTAGTCGACGGTGGCGATCGCGTCGAGCCTGCCCGCGGCGATGAGATCCCATAGGAGCCGCGGCGAGTACTCCATGGTCAGGCGGACTTCCATACCTGCGAGCGTCTCCCCTATCCGCTCCGCTAGCCCTACCGACACCGAGCCGACAGCGCCGCCAAGAGCGATCACGGGCGCGGTGGCGTCGAAGTAGCGTGCGGCCCCCATGTGCAGGTCGGCGACGCTATGCATGATCGCTCGTGCACGCGCAAGGACGAACTCACCGACCGCGGTAGGCGCCACACCGCGTGGACCGCGATCGAACAGGGCCGCGCCGATCTCGGACTCGACCCGCCGGAGCCGAGCGGTGAGGGCGGGCTGCGACAGCCGGAGCACGGTCGCGGCCTTGGTGAGGCTGCCGGTCTCGGCGATGACGCAGAGCGTCCGCAGGTGACGCAGCTCCAGTTCCATCCGACGAGCCTAGGTCGGCCGGTTGGCGCCGTTCAACAGATCACATCCAACCCATAAATACCGGTTATGCAATGTGTGATTACCCGAGTGCTCGGCGTACAGGCGATGGTTGGCGGGCTCTGCGCACCCGTCCCCCTGCGTGGTTCCCTGCCTGAACGGAGCATCTATGCCTAAGAAGTCCCTGTTAGCCGCTGTAGCAGCGGCGGGCGTCGCAGCCGCTGTCGTGGCCGCGGTCCAGCCCGCTGCCATCGCGGCACCACCGGTCGCCCCCGCGGCGGCCTCCGTCGTCAAGGAGGTCTTCTCCCCCGACGGCAAGATCAGCCGGGCGCGCGTCCCCGCGCCCGTTGCCACTGCCGCCCCGCTCGCCGCGGTCAGTGCCGACGTGGTCACCATCCAGCAAGCGGGCCCGTCGAGCTCGAAGTTCGACCTCGTGTTCGTCGGCGACGGCTACACCTCGGCCCAGCTGACGACCTACCACCAGCACGTGCTCAACCGGTGGAACGAGCTGACCCAGGTCGAGCCGTTCAAGTCGATGAAGAGCTCGTTCAACGTGTGGCAGGTCAACGTGGTGTCCGCGCAGTCCGGTGTGGACAACGACCCGAGCAAGGGGGTGAGCCGCAGCACCGCGCTGGACATGTACTTCTGGTGCGGTGACATGGAGCGCCTGCTGTGCGTCAACGAGACCAAGGCCAAGCAGTACGCGGCGCTGGCCCCCGGCGCCGACCAGGTGCTCGCGGTGGCCAACAGCACGAAGTACGGCGGCGCGGGCGGTGGGGTCGCGACCTCCTCCGGTGGCAACGCGCAGTCCGGGCAGATCGTGGCGCACGAGTTGGGCCACTCCATCGGCGGGCTCGCCGACGAGTACGACTACCCGAACGACCTCTACACGGGCTCCGAGCCCCGCGAGGCCAACGTGTCCATCTACCCGAGCGCGACGATGACCCGCTACAAGGTCAAGTGGTACTCCTACATCGGCAAGGCATCGCCCGACGGTGGCGTCATCGGCACCTACCAGGGCGGGTACTACTACAAGCGCGGTGTCTACCGGCCGACGGACAACTCGCTGATGCGGAGTCTGGGCAGGCAGTTCAACCTGATCGGGCTCGACATCATGAAGGCGGCCATCGCGCGCAAGGCGCCGGTCCGCTAGCTGTCACCGGTCGCGGGCCTCGGCCCGCGACCGGTCAGTCCCATTCCCAGCGGATGCCGTGAACACCGGGCGGCGCGTCCGGCACAGCGATGTGGGTGGTCATGCTCGGGCCTAGAGGGAGTTCGGTGTCGTTGGAGCTAAGGCCCGACGGGCTCTTGTAGTAGCGGTAGCACCGGACCGGTGGCTGCTCGCGGTCGAACGAGACCTGGATCAGGAGTTGACGGGCCGGGGTCCGCAGACCGTACTGCGCGTAGTCAGTCGGTGGCGGAGGGCCGTCATAGCCGATCTCGTAGGCGTAGACGTAGGTGTCACCCGCGCGGAGCGGGTAGTCGAAACGGAGTTCGACAGCGAGAAGCTCGCTCTCCGGGTCTGTGCGGACCCGCGCGGGGCTACAGCACTCGGTGGTGCGGAGCGTGGGGTGGTGGCCGTCGCCGTCCTGAGGGTGGAAGAAGCAGACCCAGCGGTCGACGCCGTTGACCCTGGCGGTGGCGACGACCTCGGTGCGGACCCGCTGCTCGGTGCGGTCGGCGCCGATGTGGACGTGCTGGTGCAGCGACATCAGGGCCAGCCGGGTGTTGCCAGCGAGGTCGATGCCGTCGCAGGACTCGATCGCGGCGGTGGTGAGGTCGAGCGCGCTGGCCAGGCCCGCCGCGGTGTCCTCGGCGACCCGGTGGCGGGTCGGGCTGATCAGGCGCTCCAGGGCGGTGCGCGGCAGGCCGAGGCTGTCCTCCAGGGCGCGCACGGCGCGCAGCGAGCGGTCGCCGTCCGGGCGGCGACCGCCGCGGCGCCAGTAGCTGAGGGTCGCCTGGCTGACCGTGGCGCCGCGCAGCGCGACGCGGCGCTGGACCGCCTCGAGGCTCAGGCCGCGGCGGCGGATGGCCAGGTCGAGCGCGCGGTCGAACGGTCCGGCGCGCAGGGCGGCGGCCAGCTCGGCCGACAGGTCCTCGCCGTCGTCGGTGGTCGGCGCGGCCATGGTCACAGTGCGCACTCCAGGGGTCGGTCGGCTGGGGGTCAGTCGGCGGGGTGTCCCCACAGCATGAGCGCACGGCGGTGGAAGGCTCAAGTATCGAGCCAAGGAAGCAATACACCGAATTGGTCTCGGGCGACTAAGAGGACGGTGAGAGCACCGGGAATCGGTGCTCTCACCACGCGTTCTAGCGGGTAGATGCCCGGCGGCGGGTCAGTGCGACGAGAGCCGTACCGCTCAGGAGCAGGACTACGCCCAACCAGGCAACCGACGGGCGGTAGATCCCGGTAGCGGCAAGAGCCGGTGCCTTACCGCCCTGCGGCGCAGGTGAGACGCCGTTGTTGCCACCAGGGTTGACGATCGGGTTGATCGCGGCCGTGGTGCTGGAGGTCGTAGGCGTCGTGCAGTCCACGATGGGCAATGCGTTGCTTGCGCCTACCGCGCTCACCTTGGCGTAGCTGATGCCGACGATGCCCGGAATGGCCAGGCTGGTAGCACTGACGGCGCCAGTGGCCTGTCCCTGCGAGGAGAAGATGGCACCGCGCACAGCCTCAGCGGCCGTGCACCCTTGCTGGAGGCCGGTCAGGAACGCGACGGCCTTGTCGGCCTCGGCGGTCTTACCGCCCACGCGCAACGCCTGCGCTGCAAGACCGGTCGAACCCGCGTTGTCCGCGGCGTCGGGGAGGTTCGTCTTGAACCCGCCCGCGGCGGACTGCTTGCCGACCAGCCAGGTCACCGCGGCGGTGGCGGCGTCGGTGCGCCCGACCGCGACCAGCGCCTGGATCGCGACCGCCGTGGCGTCCACATCCGACACGCACGGGGTGTCGAGGGCGGCGGGGAAACCGCCGTCCTGGCACACGCTCGCGACCAGGAAGTCGACAGCCTTCACCGGTGCCCCACCGGCGCGCTCCAGGGCGAGCACGGCCAGCGCCTGGCTGAGGCCGTCGGACTGGTCGGGCTGGGCGGAGGCGTCGACGAACCGGCCGGACGGGGCCTGCAGCGCGCCGAGCGCGGTGACCAGGTCGACCTCGCCGAACGACTTCGGGTCCAGCCCGCGCGACTCGGCGACGAGGGCCAGCTTGGCCAGCGGCCCGGCGTAGGACTCGGCCGCGCCGTCCCCGACGTACTCGAGCACGGTGTCCGGCTCGGCGAGGAATGCGGCCGCCTTGGTCGCGGCGTCGGAGGCGACCCCGGCGGCGTCAAGGGCGAGGACCACGTCCGCGGTGCCGTCGAAGTCGGGGGTCGCCGGGGCGCTCTCGACGTGGTCGCCGTCGACCAGTTGCCGGGCGAGCCAGCCCGCGGCCGTGTCGTCGGCCGTGACACCCGTCTGGGCTGCCGCGCCGAGCGGGGTGAACACGAGCGCGACAGCCGTGACGCCTGTCATGACAGCTGATCTGGGGCCAAGGCCCATGTCCTACGCCTCTCGCGCGGGAGGCCACAGCCGACCCGGCGCACCCGGGGAACCCGCGGACCTCGACGTGTGCGGAGCACGCCGCGCCCGCCGGGGGTCGGAGGTTCCACCGCCCCGCGGGCAGCCGACCTCGCGGGTGGGCACCGGGCTCAGGCCGGGCTTTCCCGTGTGGGCGCGGGTGCTCAACGCTTCGGATCATGCCCAACGGCAACTACGGACCGCAAGATCCGTTAGCGGTCACCGACCCCACCACCCGTACGGCCCAACGCGGCCGATTTCCCCTTAATACCAACGGAAGCGTTACGAGCAACGACAGCCGCTCGCGTGGGCGTCAGCGGCCGTTAGTTGAAACGTGATCGACCCGGTACTCACCGCTTGCACCGGATAGCGCAACCGGCCGCTGCCATCAGGAGCAGTCAGTCTTTGCGTAGGACCAAGAGGGCGATGTCGTCGTCCTTGTTCTGGCCGTAGGTGCCCAGCAGCCTCTCGCAGATCGACTCGGGGTCCTCGTCGGCCCGCATCGACGCGCGCAGGTGCTCCATGTCCGCGTCCAGGGCGGACGTACGGCGCTCGATGAGCCCATCGGTCATCAGGACGACGGTGGTACCCGAGGGGATGTCCACCGTGGTCGCTGCCGGGCGCGGTGTCTTGACCCCGAGCAACGCCCCCGGCAAGCGCAGGTAGCGCGCACTCGACGAGTCCACGATGAGCGGCGGGATGTGACCCGCGTTCGCGATGGTTGCCTTGCCCGCCACCGGATCGAGCAGCAGGACGCAGAGCGTCGTGAGGCCCTCGGGGTGGAACCGGCGGAGCATGGCGTTGAGGAGTTCGACGATCAGGTCGGGCGGGTGGCCCTCGATGGCGTAGGCGCGCAGGGCGTGGCGGACCTCGCCCATGACGCTGGCCGCCTCGATGGAGTGCCCGGTCACGTCCCCGATGGCGACGAGCAGGCGGTCGCCCAGTTCGGCGACCTCGTAGAAGTCACCACCGACCTGGGCGACGGTAGAGGCAGGAACATAGCGCGCGGCCATGGTTACGCCAGCCGAGCGCGGTAGGCCGCTCGGCAACAGGCTCCGCTGCAACGCGAGAGCGATGTCATGTTCGTCGGTGAACGCGCGCAGCCCTTCAGCGGCAACGGCTGTCGTTAGTCCTATCTGGACCAAAAGGTCGCGCTCCTCTTGCGCCACTACGGCCTGCGTGGGCAAGGCGACGCAGGTGACCGGATGGTCAGACCTGGTGCGCGCCAACACGGCGCAGTTAGCGCCATCCGGCAAGGTTCGCAGCGCGGAGGTAATGCGCTCCGGCAAGACCTCATCGGCGAGACCGTCAAGCAACCGCGTGTTCGACACGGTCACCGGGCTGCCCGCGCCCTCGCTGCTCCCCCACAGTTCTGCCCCGTCGCGCAGCCTGAGCAGGACCGTGGCGGCGCTGTCGAGCACTGCGGAAGCGCCCTTCACGGCAGCGGTCACCAACGCCGGGAACGTGCGGGCCGCGTTGATCTCCAGGCTGGCAGCGGTCAGCAGGCTCAACCTGGCGGCGAGGCGCTCGGCCGCGATCCTGGCCCGGTAGTACCGCAGCGCGGCCTTCACCGTCGCCTGCAACTCGCCCGGGTCGACCGGCTCGCTCAGGTAGGCGTCCGCGCCCCTGGTGAGCCCGGCGGCGCGGTCGCTGGCCTCGATGTGGCTCGCGGACACGTGCACCACCGGCAGCGCGGCGGTCGCCGGATCGCTCTTGATCGCCTCGCAGACCTCGAACCCGCTCATGTCCGGCAGGTTCACGTCCAGGATGACCAGGTCCACCTCGGCCGCCCGCAGCGCGGCGAGCGCGCCCGCCCCGGTGTCGGCCTCGATGATCTGGTGGCCGCCCCGGCGCAGCCAGCCGCCGGTGACGTACCGGCTGGCCTCGGTGTCGTCGACGACCAGGATGCGCGCGGGCCGGTCGTCGTCGAACCCGGCGGTCACGGCCCCGGCTCCTCGGCGGCGGCCAGCGCGCGGCGGATGCCGTCGCGGATCGACTCGGTGGTCAACTGCGAGGTGCGCAGCACCACCAGGCCGCTCTCCCGGTCGCGGTGCTCGGCCGACTGCACGGCGAGCACCGGGGTGCCCGCCAGCCTCGGGTCCCGGCGCAGCCCGTCCAGGCAGTCCTCGGCGTGCGGGGCGGCCAGGTCGAGCACCAGCAGCCCGGGCGGCTCGGCGGCGGCCATCAGCACCGCCCCCGCGCCGTCGGCGGTCTGCCGGACGGCGTCGACGAGCGGGTCCATCGCGGTGCTCAACCGAGCGCGGAGGGTGTCGTCCGCGGTGACCAGCAGGACCGACCGGGGCCTGGCCGGGGCCTCGGCCGCGAGAACGGGGAGTCGCACGGTGACAATCGTGCCCTGACCAGGCGTACTCCGCAGATCGAGTGACCCGCCGAGCACCTCCGCGACACTACGCGCGTAGGGCAGGCCGAGCCCGGTGCCCGCGGCGCGCGCCTGCAGCGGGTTGGGCACTTGGTGGAACTCCTCGAAGACCTTGTCCAGGTGGTCGGCCGGGATGCCGATCCCGGTGTCGGCGACGGTGAACACCCAGTGGTCGCCGTCAGCGGCGGCGGTGACCCGCACCTCGCCGCGTTCGGTGAACTTGAGCCCGTTGGACACCAGGTTGCGCAGGATGTGCAGCAGCAGCGTGTCGTCGGTGCGCGGGGCGGTCGCGTCGGGCAGGTCGTCGAGCACCAGCCGGACCGCGCCGTCGCGGGTGTCGGGCGCGAAGCTGTCGCGCAGGTGCGCGAACAGCAGCCGCATGTCCACCTCGGACACCCGGGGCGCCAACCGGCCCGACTCCGCCTTCGCCACGTCCAGCAGGTCGTTGACCAGGGCGAGCAGGCCGCTGCCCGAGGTGCCGATCAGCTCCAACTGCCTGCGCTGGTCGTCGGTGAGGGGATCGGCGCCTGGTCCGAGCAGCAGCCGGGCGAGGCCGACGATCGAGTTGACCGGCGTTCGGACCTCGTGGCTGACGTTGGACCAGAACCGGTTCTTCGCCTCGCTGGACCTCTTGAGCTCGTTGGTCTTCTCGTCCAACTCGGCATAGAGGGCCACAACGCCGCGGTTGGTGTCGTCGAGCTCCTCGGTCAGTTCCGCATAGAGGGCGACAACACCGCGGTTGGTCTCTTCCAGTTCCGCGTTGAGTTGCAGCAGTTCCTCTTGCTTTCGTTCCAGGCTGTCGAGCGTCTGCAGCAAATCCTCGTTCTGGGCGCGCAGCTCGTCGGACGCGTTGCCCGGCTGGAGGCCCGCCAGTTCACCGCGCAGCCGCTCCCCCGCGACCGCGTCCGGGAACGCCGTGGTCGTCGGCAACGCCTTGCGCACCGTGACGTGGACCTTGCCCCACCGCTGCTCGACGGTCACCTCGTCGAGCAGGCGTTCCGCGGTGGACCACCCCGGCTCGGACGCCGGGGCGCTCGACAACCCCGTGCCGAGCTGCACCACCAGCGACGCCACCGGGTCCTGGCGGAGCTCGAAGGCCACCGTCAGAGGGGCCTGACCGACGAGCAGCAGCCTGCCGAGGTCGCTGAGCGCGGTCGCGATCCGGATCTGGTCTTGCGTGTCGAGGCCGATCGCGCGCGCCACCTCCCGGCCGCGCTGCCGGAGCAAGAACACTCCTTGCTCACCGGCGAGCGTGAGCGCCAGCAGCTCGACGGCACTCATCGGCTGCCCGCTCTGGCCACCACCACGGAGGCGTCATCGCGACGACCGCCCGCCTCGCGGAGCAGGTCCAGGGCGATCACCAGGGGGGCCGCGCTCCAGCGGTCGAGCGGGTCCACCGTCCAGCGCTCGGTGAGCCCGTCGGAGTGCAGGACCACCACCGCGTCATCGGGAAGTTCGTAGTCGAACCGCCGGATGGTCCGCGCTTGGTAGCCCGCGATGCCCGGTAGGGACACCATGCCGCGTTTGCGCTCGGTCACCACTGTGCCCGCGATGTTGCCCACACCCGCGTAGCGCACCACGCCGGCTGATGGGTCTAAGTCCGCGACAGCGACCGCGCCGCCTCTAGTCCCACTCATCCCACCGTGCAGTAGGCGGACGGCGTCTTCTGGCGTGGTCCAGTCGATGTCCAGGAACGTCCGTACCGCTGCTTGTGACGCCAGGGCCGCGAGTGGTCCGTGGCCGGAGCCGTCGCACAGCATCAACAGCAGCCGGTTGTCCTGCCTGCGGATGGCGTACGCATCTCCGCAGGTCTCCTCGCCGCCCATCGGCCGCGTGACACCCACGGCGGCGTCGAAGCCCACTGGCGCGGGGCGGCGGCTCTGCTCAGGTCCGAATCGCGCGGTGAGGATCGTGCCCCTCCCCACCGAGGAACGGATCGCGTAGGCGTCCGACAGGCGCGAGATGGCGCCGAGGCCGATCCCCAGGGTGCCGGTGGTCGAGTGACCGTCCTGGAAGGCCAGTGTGGGATCGGACATCCCCGGTCCGCGGTCGATCGAGGCGACCTCCACCTCGGCCCGGTCCGCCGTGCGCAGGACCCGCAGCAGCAACACACCCTGCTCGGCGTGCTTGGCGAGGTTGGTCGCCAGCTCGGTCACCGCGAGCGCGACCTCGGCGACCCTGGTCGGCGCGAACGCCAGCCGCTCGGCGAGACCGGTCGCCGCGCGCCTGGCGGCGCCGACGGCGCTGAGCTCGTCGACGGGCAGCCAGCCGACGTCCTCGGCGGTGGGCAGGTGGTCGGTGGGCGGTCTGCCACTCACCGCGACCACTTGACCACGGTGACCGTCGTACCGCGGCCCACCTCGGTGTCGAGGTCGAACTCGTCGACGAGCCTGCGCGCGCCGCTGAGCCCCAGGCCCATGCCGCGGCCGCTGGTCCAGCCGTCGGTCAGGGCGAGGGCGGTGTCGGGGATGCCGGGGCCGGAGTCCTGGAAGCTGGCCCGCACCCCCTGCCGCCTGCCCTCGCCGAGCAGTTCGACGGTGGCCGCCCCGCCGCCACCGTAGGTCAGGGTGTTGCGCGCGAGTTCGCTGGTCGCCGTCACCAGCTTCGTCTGGTCCACGAGGGACAGCTTCGCCCGCTGCGCGAAGGACCGCACGATCTGGCGCACCCGCACGACGTCCTCGTCCGCGGCGATGGGGATGTCCTCCCGCGCCGCGGTCACCGCGGTGCTCGCTCGCCCAGTTCCGCGAGGATGGCCAGGCCCTTCTCCAGGTCGAGCGCGGTGCGCACCTCACCGAGGGTGAGGCCGAGCTCCACCAGCGTGATGGCCACCGCGGGCCGCATGCCGACCACGACGGTGTGCGCGTCGAACAGCCGGGAGGTGGCGGCGATGGTGGCGAACATCCTGCCGATGAACGAGTCGACGATGTCGACGGCCGAGATGTCCAGGACCACCCCGTGCGCGCCGGTCGCGGTGATCTTCTCGGCCAGGTCCTCCTGCAGCGCGAGCACGTCGCGGTCCTGCAGGTCGACCTGGATGGAGGCGAGCAGGACGTCGCCGATCTTGAGGATCGGGATGCGTTCCACCGCGCTCACCGGCGCCGGTCGGTTGCGGTGAACTCGACCCCGGAGCGGCGCAGGGCGTGCCGCAGGGCGTCGGCCAGGGAGGACTTGGTGGTGATGTCGCCGAACTCGATGCCCAGCGCGACGATGGTCTGCGCGATGTGCGGGCGGATGCCGGAGATGGTGCACTCCGCGCCCATCAGCCTGGCCGCCATCACGGTCTTGAGCAGGTGCTGGGCGACCTGGGTGTCGACGGCGAGCACACCGGTGATGTCGATGATGGCGTGCGCGGCACCGGTGGTGACCAGCGCCTCGAGCAGCTTCTCCATCACGACCTGGGTGCGCGCGGAGTCCAGGGTGCCGACCAGCGGGACCGCGAGCACCCCGTCCCACAGCTTGACCACCGGCGTGGTCAGCTCGAGCAGCTGCTCGGCCTGCTCGTCGATGACCTCCTCGCGGGCCTTGGCGTAGCTCTCGAAGGTCTGCAGCCCGAGCGCGTCGAGCAGCAGGGAGAACGCCACGACCTCGCGCAGCCCGCCCTGCACCTCGACGTGGTCGACCAGCTCGAACACGGCCTGCTTGAGCGCGTAGACGGCGACCGCGGTCTCCGACGGCGAGAACCCGGACCTGGCGCGGCGGCGGGACATGTCCGTCAGCAGTGCCCGCAGCTCGGCGTACGGCTCGGCGAGGGCGTCGCGGCTGCCGGTGTCCACCCCGGCGAGCAGTGCGCCGTAGAGCTCACCCAGCTCGCGCTCCAGCTCCGCGGTGGTCAACCGACCCCTGAGCGTGGCGGCGGCGATCTCGACCCACCGCGCCGACAGTGCCGCGGCGTTGGTCCGCAGCAGGTCCGCGAGGTTGTCCGTGCGCCCCGTGTCGATCGTCATCCTGCCTCCAAGTCGAGCCGACCGGCGGAGCTTAGCGCCGAGGGCGGAAGGGTGTTCGCGTTCGGGCCGCGTGGGTGACGATGGCTGTCCGCCTGGATGTCCGAACCGCGCGGTGGCCGGTGAGCGGGCTGGTGGCTCAACCTCGGCTCGGGAACGTGAGAAGCCTAACCCCGTCGTGTGACGGGTACCGCTACCGGGTAGTCGGTCGCCATGGACCTCGACGCGCTGCGCGCGTTCCTCGCCGACCGGCTCGCCGAAGACGAGCGCAGGGCCGCCTCGGGCGGCGTTCCCCTCTTGGAGGAAGCGGAACGGCTGGGGCGGCTGCACGTGCTGCGCACCGACGACGGCACCGGGTTGCTGCTGGCGCCGGTCGCGGCCGCCGGAGCGCCGGTGCCGTTCGAGGAGAAGGCACCGTTGCTGCGCGCGGAGATCGCTGTGGCAGACGAGGACACGTTGCGCCTGCTCGCGACCGCTTATGACGCCCACCACGGTTGGCAGGAGGAGTGGCGCGCGCAGCAGTAGGTTTCGCCTGGTGTCGCGGTGGTGAAACCTCCACCATGGACACTGGAGTGGATCACTGTGCGAGCGCGGCCTATCCCGGCCTGGTGCGGAGGCGTTGATGGTGCCGGACGCGGTAGTCATCGGCAGCGGGCCCAATGGGCTGGTCGCGGCCAACGTCCTGGCTGACGCCGGATGGTCGGTCTTGGTGCTAGAGGCAGCCGCGACGCCAGGTGGGGCCGTGCGGACCGCAGAGTTGACGATGCCGGGGTTCCGTCACGACCTCTACAGCGCGTTCCACCCTCTTGCCGCAGCGTCACCGGCTATAGCCAACCTGGGCCTTGAGCGGTTTGGGTTGAGGTGGTGTCACGCGCCTGGCGTTCTGGCCCACGTGTTCCCGGACGACCGTGCGGTGTTGCTCTCGCGCGATGTCGAGCGGACCGCGGAGTCCGTCGGTTCGTTCGCCGCGGGGGATGCGGCGGCGTGGCGAGCCGAGTACGCCCGATATCTCGATGTACGAGACGATGTGTTGCGCGCCTTGCTCCGCCCGTTCCCCCCGGTTCGGGCTGGGTTGGGTCTATTGACGACTCTAGGAGTGGGCGACGCGCTGCGGGCCGCGCGTGCTGCGACGATGCCCGCGCGGCGGTACGGGGAAGAGCGGTTTGCCGGGGAGGGCGCGCGGATCCTCTTGGAGGGCAACGCGATGCACACCGACCTAGGCCCGAACCAGGCCGGTAGCGCGGTGTTCGGCTGGTTGCTCGCGATGTTGGGTCAAGACGTGGGGTTCCCGGCGCCAGAGGGCGGGGCAGGGTCACTTACCGATGCGCTGGTGCGGCGGCTGGAGTCACTTGGCGGTCGGATCGAGTGTTCGCGACCGGTGAGCCGGGTGTTGGTAGCGCAAGGGAAAGCCGTGGGGGTTATCGCGGGTGGAGACCATGTACGGGCCGCGAAAGCCGTGCTGGCGGATGTCCCCGCGCCTGTGCTGTTCCGCGACCTGCTCGACGAGGCCGTTGTCCCCACGTCGCTGCTGTCGGACATCGCGCGCTTCGACTGGGACGACGCCACGATCAAGCTCGACTGGGCGCTGTCCGGCCCGATCCCCTGGCGTTCCGCCGAGGCCGCCGCGGCCGGGACCGTCCACTTGGGAGTCGACGCGGATGGCCTGGTGCGGGTCGACGCCGATCTCGGCAGTGGTCGGATCCCGACCACCCCGTTCCTGCTGCTCGGCCAGATGACCACGACCGACCCGAGCCGCTCCCCCGCGGGCACGGAGTCGGCCTGGCTCTACAGCCACGTTCCCCGCGGCGGGCACTGGCCGGTCGAGCGGCTGGCCGAGTGGGCGGACGGGGTCGAGGAGATCATCGAGCGGCACGCGCCCGGCTTCCGCGACCTGGTCCTGGGGCGGGTGGTCTCCGGACCCGCCGACCTCCAGCGCGGCAACCCGAGCCTGGTCGGCGGAGCCATCAACTCCGGGACCGCGGGGATCCACCAGCAGCTCGTCTTCCGGCCGTCGCCCGGCCTGGCCAGGGCCGACACGGTCGTCGAGCGCCTGTTCCTGGCCAGTGCCTCGGCGCATCCCGGCGGCGGCGTCCACGGTGCCCCCGGGGCGAACGCGGCGAGGGCGGCCCTGGCGAGCAACTCCTGGTACGGCCCCGCCTACCGACCCGTCATGCGTGGTCTCCACCGAGCCCTCCACCCGCCCGGGTGACGAGCACCGAGCGGGCGTTGGCGACGATCCGCAGGGCCGCGGGGACGAGCCGGTCGGGCTTGAGCTGAGCGGCGATCTTGCTGAGCGGGGTCTCCGGGGCGACCTCGGCTCGTCCTGCCATGAGGTCTTGGTAGAGGCGGGCAGGGTGTGACTCCGGGCCTAGAGCCGTCACCGTCAGTCCGGTGCCCCGGAGTTCTTCGCGCAGGGCCGCCGCGTAGGTGCTGACGAATGCCCTTGCGGCCTTGTGGACCGGCTGGTTGGCGGTACCTGACGAGGTGAACAACAGACGGCCGTAGGCGCGGTCGATCATCGCCGGGAGCAAGCGTTCGGTCAGGTGGACGGTCGCGCGGACCGTGGAGTCGGTTACTGCCAACTGATGTTCATGAGTCGTGGCGTTGATGGCCACGGCGGCAGGTACGCCTATGCGCGCAACGAGAGCGTCAACATTGTCCGGGACGGCTAGGTCTAGCTGGAAAGCGTCGGCCGGGGCATTGAGGTCGGCGGCGAAAGCGTGAACGGTGGGGTCGTTTGCGACTAGGGCGACGTGGAAGTCGCGCACCGCGAACTGGCGAGCGAGTTCCCGGCCGATGTCGGAGGTAGCGCCGGTGACGAGGGCTAGAGGGGGCTGGGCACTTCTCATGTGGCGACCTCGATAAGGAGTCAGGGCTTCGCGGCCAGGTCGGAGAGTCTGCTCAACGTCTCTCGGTTGCGCGGAACTAGAAGCGCGCCGACGACCCAGGTGGCGTAGATCCAGCCGTCGGCGATCACGTTCCAGACGTGGGCCGCCGCGGTGGGGACTTCGGTGCGCACTTGGGCCATGCCCGGGATCTACCCGCGGATCGCCGGGTACAACCGCGGGCCGGGGACACCTGAGGTCGGCCCGGGTCACCCTGCGCTGCCGCCGTCACCCGATAGTGGCTGGTCAGCGAGCGCTGGTGGGCGGGTCGGGTCATCATCGGGGCTTCGCGGTGTCCACGACCGCGCAGTACGTGCCCCGAGTGCAAGGAGGAGCGGATGGCCGTGTCACAACTGGCCGCCGTCGACATCGGAGCGGGGTTCTCCGACGCCTGGCGGATGGTCATCACGTTCGTGCCGAGACTGGTCGGGTTCGCGCTCGTCCTCGGCATCGGGTACCTGGTGGCGAGGTTCGCCGCCACCGTCGTCGGCAAGGTGCTGGCCAGGATCGGGTTCGAGCGGGTCGTCGAACGCGGCGGGATCCGGCAGCTGCTGGCGAGGTCGCGGTTCGAGGCCACGGCCATCATCGCCAAACTGGTGTTCTACGCGATCATGCTGGTCACGCTGCAGGTCGCGTTCGGCGTGTGGGGGTCCAACCCGGTCTCGGCGCTGCTGAGCGACGTCGTGGCCTGGCTGCCCAAGGCGGCGGTCGCGCTGCTCATCGTGGTCGTGGCGGCGGCCATCGCCCGCGGCGTCCGCGACTTCATCACCGCCGTGCTCGGCGGGCTGTCCTACGGCAAGACGCTGGCCACCGCGGCGTCGGTGTTCATCGTGGCGCTGGGCATCATCGCGGCCCTCAACCAGGTCGGGATCGCCACGACGGTGACCACGCCGGTGCTCATCACCGTGCTGGCCACCGCGGGCGGCATCGCGATCGTCGGCGTCGGCGGCGGCCTGGTCAAGCCCATGCAGCGGCGCTGGGAGGGCTGGCTGGACCGCGCGGAGCACGAGATCCCGAGGATGCGCGAGCACATGGAAGCCCACCCGATGGTCCGCGAACCGGCGCACGCGGGGGCTCCCGCGTGGAGCGCCGAGGGTATGAACCAGCAAGCCATGAACCAGCCGGGTATGAACCAGGCGGGTATGAACCAGCAGCAGATGGGCCAACCGGGCATGCACCAGACCGGCTCGTACCCGGCGATGCCGCCCCAGGCAGGCCCTTACGGCGGTCAGATGGGTGGTCCTGGCCCGATGCCGGCGCCGCCCCAGCATCCCTACGGCCAGATCCCGCCGTACGGACAAGCACCACCGTCCCGCTGACAAGCCAAGAGGGCGCCACCCACGCGGGTGGCGCCCTCTTCGTCGCTGCGCCTCATGGGACTAGCTCGCCACTGGCTCCAGGATGACGCGTTGGGTGCGTCGCCCGGTGCCTACGGTCCAAGCCCAGCCCGCGAGTACAGCAGCCCGGTTGCGCCAACCGACGAGGAAGGCCAGGTGGACGACAGCCCAGGCCACCTTGCCGATCAGACCTCGTAGGTACAGGCCGCGAACGTCAGCGACAGCGTCACCGGCGGAGATGGTGGCCATGGTGCCGAGGTCCAGGTAGCGGAACGGCGTGATCTTGTCCCCGGTGAGCCTGGCGCGGATGGCCTTGGCGACGTACTTGCCCTGCTGGAGAGCCGTTTCCGCGACGCCAGGCAGGTCATTGTGGTTGGCGGTGTCGCCGATGACGAAGATCTCGGGGTGGCCGGGGACCGTGCAGTCCTCTTGGACTACCAGGCGCCCCTTCTTGTCCGTTTCCACGCCTGCCGACGCGGCGAGCTTTCCGGTGAGAGGCGCTGCGCGGACGCCTGCCGCCCACACGACGGTGGCGGCGTCCAGTCGTTCGGTAGGGCCTCCACCCGTTGAGGCATAGACAATCCCTTGGTCATCGACGTCCTCGACCTTCTTACCCAGCCTTACGTCTACGCCTAGCTCGCGCAGCTTGCGTTCGGTGTGGTCGCGAAGGGTCTCGGTGTAAGGGGGCAAGACGGTGTCGAGAGCGTCGAGTAGGACAACGCGGACATCGTCCAGGTTCAGTTCGGGGTACTGGCCGCGCAGGGTGCGTCGCCTCATGGCAGCGATCTGACCCGCCAGCTCGACGCCGGTAGGGCCAGCACCGACGATCGCGAACGTCATCTCGCGGCGGCGGGTGGTCTCGTCGGTTGCTATGGCCGCGCGCTCGAACGCACGCAAGATGCGTCCCCGTAGGTTCACGGCGTCGTCGAGGGTCTTCATCGGTGGCGCCCACTGGCGCCAACCGTCGTTGCCGAAGTAGCTGTCCGTGCTGCCTACCGCGACGACCAGCGAGTCGTAGCCGAGCTTGCGGATAGAGCCATCGGCTTGGATGACGTCGACGATGTGGTTCCCCACGTCTACGTCGGTAGCCTCACCGAGGATGACCCTGTAGTCCTCGCCCAGCACCTCGCGCAGCGCGGGGGCGATGTCGCCAGGGGGCAGGATCGCGGTGGCCACCTGGTAGAGCAAGGGCTGGAACAGGTGGTGGTTGACCCGGTCGACGACAACGACTTCCGTGTCCGCGCGACGCAGACCCCGGGCGGCGTTCAGGCCCCCGAACCCCGCGCCGACGACAACAACACGGTGCCGCGCACCCGGCCGGTCGATGATCGCAGTCATATCCCAGGCGTACCTCGGAGCGAGATCGGGAAACCTCGCTCACAGTGGGTGAACACGCGAATGGCCGGTGTCCCCGCGCGGGGACACCGGCCATCGGCTCTAGTACCGGTCAGACGCGGAAGCGGGTGACCACGTTGTTGAGCTCACCCGCCATGGTGGCCAGGGAGTCGGCGGTCTCGCGCGAGGCGCTCACCGTGTCGCTGGTCGAGGACGCGGCCTCGGCGACGTCGGTGACGGTCTGGGCGATCGCGTCGGCACCGGCGGCCGCCTCGGAGACGCTGCGGCTCATCTCGCTGGTGGTGGCGGTCTGCTCCTCCACCGCGGAGGCGATGGTGGTCTGGTAGTCGCTGATCCGGTGGATGATCTGCGAGATCCGCTCGATCGCGCCGACCGCGGACGAGGTCTCGCCCTGGATGGTCTGCACCCGGGTGGCGATGTTCTCGGTGGCCCGCGCCGTCTCCTGCGCCAAGTCCTTGACCTCGCTGGCGACCACGGCGAAGCCCTTGCCCGCGTCGCCCGCACGAGCCGCCTCGATGGTGGCGTTGAGGGCCAGCAGGTTGGTCTGCTCGGCGATGCTGGTGATGACCTTGACGATGTTGCCGATCTCGGTCGAGGACTCGCCCAGCTTGCCGACGATCTCGGTGGTCTCCTGCGCGGAGGCCACCGCGTCCGAGGCGACCCTGGCCGCGTCGGAGGCGTTCGAGGCGATCTCGCGGATCGACGCGCCCATCTCCTCCGAGGCCGTGGCCAGCGTCTGGACGTGCAGCGAGACGTCCTGCGCGGCCTGGCGGACGGCACCGGCGCGGTCGGCGGTCTGCGCGGCACCCCTGGCGAGGATGTCACCGGCGGTGGCCATGTCCCGGGAGGACCCGGTCAGCGCCGCGGCGTTGGACCCGATGGTCCGCACGGTGTCGAGCATGCTGTCGGTCGCCCGGTTCAGCGCCGACGCCATCTGCCCGACCTCGTCGCGGCTGGACACGTCGGCCCGGCGGGTCAGGTCGCCGTCGCCGACGGCCTCCAGCACCGCGGTGACCCGCCGCAGCGGCACGGTGACCGCACGGGCCACCAGCCACGCCAGCAGCAGACCCAGCACCAGGCCGATGCCCGCGCCGCTCAGGATCCACGCGTTGGTCCGGTCACCGGTGTCGGCGACATCAGCGGCGGCCTGGGCAGCGGCGTTGGCCTGCGCGGTGGTCAGGGTGTCGAGCTGCTTGTCGAGCGTGGTGGTCAGTTCCTCGGACTTGTTGTAGCCGTCCCAGAAGGCGTTCAGGTTGTTGGTGTCGGCGGCAGGCAGGATCTCCTGGTCACGGACGGTCAGGTAGCTCTTCCAGGTGGTGCGCAGCGCGGTGAGAGTGGCCGAATCGGCGGTCTCGGTGGCGTAAGAGGTGAAAGTCGCCTCGATCTCGGCGTCCAGCGCGGACATCGCCTGCTTGTTCTTCGGCCGCCACTCGGCGTCCGACATGTAGTAGTTCAACATGAAGTTGCGGTCGGTCAGGATGTCGGCCCGCACCTTCGCCAAGGTCTGGGTGGCGTGCACCCCGCGGTCGTACACCGCCCGCGCCCCATCAGTCAGCTGCCCAGTCCCCGTCAGGCTCAACCCCACCACGGCGGCGAAGGCCACGAGGACCACCGCCACCGCACTGAAGATCTTCACCGTCACCGGGAGGTCCTTGAACCTGCCCAGCACACCGCCCCGCCGCCCTGCAGCCATCAGCCGACCCTTCGTCTCGTCACCGCTCCAGCCCCACATCGGCCGCGTGGCCTGCGACCTGAGGGTCTGGTTCGAACGGGTGCGCGATGAAGTGGTGATCGGGTGCGGAGCGGTTGTGCTGGGCTGAGGAAGTTGGCGCTCGCCGCCCCCGGCCATGCCGGGGGCAGCGAGCCGTCGTTCACCCGTCCGGGTCAGGGGCCCGCGATCTCACGGACCCGGGACAGCGGCTGGCCGCCCGAGCACGTCGTCTGGTTGCGGACCGTGAGGGAGCCGGAGTCGGTCAGGGCGAAGGAGAACACGCAGCCCTGCCGGTCCACCCCGGCCGCGGGCTGTCCCACGTGCACGGCACCGAGGTCGGTCCAGGCTCCCGGGTAGCCGCCGTCGGGGTCGGACTGGCGGGTGGTGCTCAGGCCGCCGGTCCCGTTGGTGCTGAACACCAGGATGCGGGAGTCGGCGATCGGCGTCGAGTCCGACCAACCGCCCGGGGCGTCGGCAGCGGCGACCTCGCCGACGCCGCCGTGACCGCCGATCTGCTCGCCGACCGCGCTCCAGGTGTTGTCCGGGTGTTGCCAGGTGTGACCGACAAGACCCGCGAAGTCGTCGGTCGCGGTGGTGGCCAGCCGGTAGAAGACGTCGAGGCGGCCGTCCTTGTTGTGCACGGCCACCGGCGGGCCCGCCGGTTCGTAGCCCGCCAGGTACGGCTCCTGGGTGAACGCCCCCGTCGTGTGGGTGCCCGCGTCGTACGGGGCGTGCCAGTGCCGGATGTGGCCGACGCCGTCCTCGATGGCGTAGGCGAACACGTTCACCCCGCCCTCGCGGTCGACCTGCACCGCGACCGGGTCCTGGGCACCCGCGCCCTGGATGTCGTCCCAGGCGGTGCCGAACCCGGAACTCGGGGCCTGCTGGGTGTTGACGCTGACCCCGCCGCCGCCGTTCTTCACCGCGACCCGCAGCAGGCCGTCGAAGCCCGTCGCGACCACCGGGGCACCCACCTGGAACGCGTCGTCGGACCCCGCGTTCGGGTTGCCCAGCGACACCCAGGTGGTCGAGAAGCCCGCGTCCACGGCGGTCTGCCAGGTCGACACGATCTCGTTGGTGTCGGCCCGGCGGGCGAACACCTGCAGGCGCCGGTCGGCGTTGCGGCCCACCGTCACCCCGGGCACCAGCGGCCACGGCGTCGGCAGCACCTCGCCGCGGTTGATCGCGCCGCTCGCGCGCTGGTACCAGGTGACCAGCTTGCCGCCCTCGACCGCGAACGCCTGCAAACGGCCGTCGTTGTTCTGCCCGACCCAGGTGGTGCCGGTCGAGTCGCGGTGGTAGAGCCGTTGGGTCCACGACAGGTAGGCGCCCGTGGGCGTCGGGTCCGCGAAGCCGTCCCAGGCGGCGTAAGCGGAGAACGTGGCGCCCTTGTCGGCGCGGAGGGGGCCGGGCAGGTTGGTCGGCGCGTCCGAGATGTTGTAGTCCCGGTAGTGGTAGAGCTGCGCGGATGGCTGCGTCGCGTTGTAGATCTCCGCCGCCTCGGTCGCGAACCGCGCGGTCATCACGTGGTCGTCGTGGTCGCCCTGGTAGCGCGGATCCGGGTGGGGGTCCTGCGTGCGGATCACCGTGGCGCGCAGTCGGGTGAACAGCCCGGAGAGCACCTGCGTCAGGCGCGCGTGGTCATAGGTGTAGCGCTGGTTCGTGTTGCCCCACGGCACCAGCGTCATGGCGGTGCGGTCGTTCTGCCACAGGTGCACGAGACTGGCCCCGTCCGGGCCCGCGACGTCCGGGTTGCTGTCGGCGTTCTCCGGCAGGTTGAGGAACAGGAGCTGCACGGTGGGGCGCGGTACCAGCGTTCGGCGCTCCACCCGGACGTTGCCCGCGGTGGTGGGGATGGTCACGCGGTCGGCGGACCAGGTGTCGGCCACCCCGGCCATGTTCGCCCAGGCGGCCATCGCGCCGCGTTGGCGGCAGTACGCGTATGCCTCGCGGACGAGTTCGTGGTCTCGGCAGCCCGACGCGTCCGGCAGGTCGCCCGGGTCGCCCGGTGCCAACCACGCCTCGCCCGCGGTGACGAAGATGTTCGTGACCGCCCGGCCCGCGCGAATCGTGTTCCGCAGGTCCGGATCGATGAACAGGATGTCGTCGTCCTGGTGCGCGACGACGCTGACCACTACCGGTGTCGGTCCGGCGGCCTTGGCCGCGGGCGCAGGCGCCACCAGCGCGATGGTCGCGCCGACGAGCGCGATTCCCTTGCGTAGCATGACACTCCCCGATTTCTCCGTTGTCGAAGCGGGTTCCCGACGATCATGACAGGTTGATCTCAGAAGAGAACGACCAAGCGCGACCACCGGCAAGGAGTGCCTACGCGCGTACCACGGCGAGCAAGTGATCGACCTCACCGCGCCTGCGAGCGGACGCCCGCGAACGGGGTCCGGGGGCGCGAACCCACCGGATCCCTTGGCGCACCGCGACTTCAGCCAGTGGTTGAACCATTGTCGAGCAGCGGACATCCGGCGTGAACGGGCGGACGGGTATCGATCCCGACTGCCCCACCTGGACACGCGGTCGCGGTTGCGCCCCAGGGCTCCGCCGAGCTTGTCGACGATCACGCGGTCGTGCGCGCCGAACCCGGTGTCACGGGGAAGGCGCGCCACCCCGGGGGAGGGAGGGTGGCGCGCCTGGTTTTGGGGCTACTTGGTGGCTCGGGCCGCGGTGGTGATGACGCGGGTCACCTCGTCCGGGTGGGAGAGCATGGGAACGTGGGAGCTGTTGAGCTCGATGGTCTTCGAGTTGGCGCGCTTGGCCTCGAAGCGCTCCAGGTCCGGGGAGATCGCGCGGTCCTGCTTGGCGATGACGGCCCACGAGGGGATGGTGCGCCACGCGGCGGCGGGGGCGGCGTCGGCGAACAGGGTGGCGGCGATGGGGCGCTGGGAGGCGGCCAGCAGTGCCGAGGTCGACGGGGAGAGGTCGGCGGTGAAGACGTGGCGGAACTTGGTGGGGTCGATGTAGAGGTCGACGCCGGCGGGGTGGGGGAGCTGCTTGAGGGCGGGGACCAGTTCGGAGCCGGGGAAGCGGCCCGCGAGCTCGCCGAGGACCTCACCGGTGTCCGGGACGAACGCTGCCACGTACACGAGGGCCTTGACCTGAGGCAACGACGCCGCGGCCGTGCTGATCACGGCGCCGCCGTAGGAGTGCCCGACCAGCACGACCGGGCCGGGGATGGACTTGATCACGGCCGCGACGTAGTCCGCGTCCTGGGTCAGCCCGCGCAGCGGGTTCGCGGGGGCGAGCACCGGGTAGCCCTGGCGCTGCAGGCGGGTGGCGGTCTCCGACCAGCTCGACGCGTCCGCGAAGGCACCGTGTACCAGGACGATCGTGGGCTTGGGGTGGTGCGACTCCTCGGTCGCCGTCCCCGCGGAGCCGGTCGACGCGGCAGTGGTGAGCAGGGCGCCGGTGGCGGCGAGGACGAGCAGGGCGGTGCGCAGGCGGCGCATCGGGAAGCTCCTTCGGGTGAGGGGGGTCACGCGCTGAGGAAGGCGAGGAGGTCGGCGTTGAACTCCTGCTCGTAGGCGCCGACCAGGCCGTGCGGGGCGCCGGGGTAGATCTTGAGGGTGGCGTCGGGGACGAGCAGGGCGGACTTCCTGGCGGCGTTGTCGACCGGGACGATCTGGTCGTCGTCACCGTGGGCGATGAGCGTGGGGACGTCGATGCGCGTGAGGTCCTCGGTGAAGTCGGTCTCGGAGAACTGCTTCACGCACTCGTGAGCCTGGTGCAGCCCGGCCTGCAGGCTCCACAGCCAGAACGCCCGCCGCACGCCCTCGGACTCGACGGCGCCCTCCCGGTTGAAGCCGTAGAACGGGGCGCTCAGGTCCCAGTAGAACTGCGACCGGTCGGCGGCCACCCCGGCGCGGATGCCGTCGAACGCCTCGATCGGCACACCGTCGGGGTTGGCCTCCGTGCGGAGCATCCGCGGCGGCACGGCCCCGAGCAGCACCACCTTCGCGACCCGGCCCGTGCCGTGGCGACCCAGGTAGCGGGCCACCTCGCCGCCGCCGGTGGAGTGCCCGACGAGGACGGCGTCGCGCAGGTCGAGCGCCTCGATGAGCTGGGCGAGGTCGTCGGCGTAGGTGTCCATGTCGTTGCCGTGCCAGGTCTGCGCGGACCGGCCGTGACCCCGGCGGTCGTGCGCGACGGCGCGGTACCCGTGCTGGGCGACGAGGCGGGCCTGGCCGTCCCAGGCGTCGGCGTTGAGCGGCCAGCCGTGGCTGAACACGACCGGCTGACCGGTGCCCCAGTCCTTGTAGAACAGGTCGGTGCCGTCGGCGGTGGTGAAGGTGCTCACGCGGCGCTCCCGGTGGCTGCGAAGCGGCGGACGAACTCGAGCGCGGTGTCGGCGACGTCGCGCCAGCCGCTGTCGATGATCAGCGAGTGGCCGCGGCCGGGGATCTCGACGATCTCGGTGACGCCCTCGTTGGCCTTCTGCCGCTTGTACTCGGCGTTGGCCATCGCCCACGGCACGGTGTTGTCCTTCTCACCGGACACGATCAGCAGCGGGCCGCGCTCCGGGTTCTCGTTGTCGACCTTGACCTCGGTCCACGGGTTGAGGTTCGCGGTCGCGGCCTGGAACAGCGGCGCACCGGGCGCGGGCACGGCGTAGGTCTCGAACAGGTGCCTCGCCTCGTCCTCGTCCACCGCGTTGGCGAAGGCGAACCGGAACTGGTCGAAGGTCAACGGCACCGCGCGGTGCCGGTTCGCCGGGTTGTGCAACACCGGCGCCGCCGCCCGCAACGCCGAGATCGGCAACGGCAACACCCCCCGAAACGGCGCCGGGTCAATGGCCACCGACGCGACCGACAACCCGCGCCCAGCCAGGATCTGCGTGATCAGCCCACCGAACGAGTGCCCGACAACCGCGGGCTTGCGCTCCAACCGCCCAACCAACTCGGCAACGTGATCAGCGATCTGCCCCACGGTCTTGTTCGCGAACACCTCAGGGTGCGCGTTGGCCTCCGCGACGGTCTCGGGGTCATCCGGCCAGGAAGCGGTAACCGCCGTGTACCCGGCTGCCTCGAACAGTTCAGCCCACCGGTCCCAACTACTGGGCAACAACCAGAGCCCGTGAACAAAGACAACAGGAGTCAACCCAGAGGCGTTGGCCCGCTCAACCTGCTCGGTGTCATGTGCGTTGGTCATGCCTAGAGCCTGTCGCCAACCACCAGGCCCCCGCATCAGTCACACGACTGCATGTACCCCACCCACCAACCCTGTCCCACCGCCTCGCCGCCCCGCCGCCCCGCTCAGACTGGTCAAGACTGTGCGACGTTGGCCCAACCATGCCCCTCTAAGGCGTTGGCCCCAACACGCCCCTCTACGACGTTGGCCCCAACACGCCCCTCTACAACGTTGGCCCCAACACGCCCCTCTACAACGTTGGCCGACCACCGCTCCTCGGATTCGCTGGTGCCAGGCCGGCTCGATGGGGCGGACTTGTTTTGTGTGGGGGGACGATGCCCGTAGCGTCGCTCACCGTGGCAGGGCCTGCTCTTGGGCCCCTGCTTTGTGGTTCTGCCCGGGTGTCGTAGGGGCCCCGCGCAAAACAAGTTCGCCCCATCGAGCTTGGCTCGAAACTCGCGCCCCGGCCAATGCCGCAGGCGAGGCGTTCACCATCGACGCCGCAGGCGAGCACGAGAGCCGGAACACCCTCAGCTCAAGATCAAACCACCCACAGCAGCCCCCGATATACAGCCTACCCGCAGACACCGACAGAACCGGCCACCCGGAGCAGTCCCCTGTGGACAACCCCACAACCCCCTTCAAATCACAGCGACGCAAGCGCGTCGCGAAGGGCGGACCGGGTAGTTATTCCCAGCTTGGGGAAGATGCGGTACAGATGGGCGCTTACCGTGCGCGGAGAGAGATAGAGGCGTTCCGCGATTTCCTTGTTGGTCAGGCCGGTAGCGGCGAGGTTGGCTACTTCCAGTTGTTGGGCAGTCAGGGTGTCGGTGGTGGGGCGCGCATCGATGGCCAGCCCAGTGGCTCGGAGTTCTTGTTCTGCTCTGCGCTGCCAGGTTGTGGCGCCGGTGCGGCGGAAGAGCTCTGCCGCGCGGCGGAGTTCTGGGCGGGCTTCGCCGGGGCGGTGGTTTCTGCGGTGGGTTTCGCCTAGGGCCAGGCGGATTCGGGCGTGGTCGAAGGGCCATTGTTCGACCAGGGGGAGGGCCAGCGCCGCGCGGAACAGGGCTATCGCGGTGTTGTCGTCTGGGGTGCTCAGGGCTTTGGCTGCGAAGACGTGGAGGCGGAGGCGGGGGGAGCGGTCGGCGAGGTGGGCTTGTTCGGCGGCTTCGACGTACGCGGTCGCGGTTCGGCGGGTGCGGACCGCGGACTCGACCAGGTCGAACAAGAGCCAGGGGGTGTAACTGGCGTGCTCGGCGACCGTGGACAAAGTGGCGTAAGCGGTCTCGTAGTCGCCCTCTGCCAATGCCGCAGCGGCGAGGTTCCGGGCAGATAGGGCTAAGTGCAGCGCACTGCCTCGTGGTGACGCCCATCGTTCGACTGTGCTGCTGTACTCCCTGGCGCTGTCGACGTCTCCTCTGTTCGCGGCGAGCCAGCCCAGCGTGCAGCGCAGGTCGTGCGCGATCAACTCCAGGTCGTGCCGCACGCACAGGTCGAGGCCGGCCTCGGCGGACGACTCGGCGGCGTCCCAGTCGCCTGCCAGGAAGTGGTCGTGGGCGGCGAACCAGTGGCAGGCGGCGACGTGGGTGACCGCTCCCCCGCCGCTTTCCCGGTCGATCAGGTCACGTAGGCGCGTCCGGTGGTCGTGCAGCACGTCCAGCCAGGTCGCGAGCCTGCACAGGTCCACGATCCGGCCAGGAGACGCGGTCACGGGTAAGAGATCGAACGCGGTGTGAAGCCGTCGGGGTGCGTCAGCGACAGGGGCGCCGGAGAGGACGTCGTACAAGAGCAGCGTGGACTCGTCGGGGTTCTCGACGGCCGCTAGAGCCTTGCCGACCCTGTCCCACTCGTCCGGGTCCTGGGTGTAAGTGGCGATGGTCAGCCATAGATGCAGCACCCGGTCGGTCACCGGTGTGTGTTCGAGCAACCTGCGCGCGCCGGAGAGGTCACCGTCGCGCAGCAGGGCGATCCTGGCGCGGGTGACCAGGCCGTGCGCCGGGTCGTCGAGCAGGGCGCGGGCCTCGTCGAGCAGCTTCTGCGCCAGGTGCAACTGGCCGGACTCTCCCGCCAGCTCGGCGCCCCGATGCAGCCGCCTGGCAGCGTCAGCCGTGTCTGGGCTCAACGCGGCAGCCCTACGCAGCGCGGGTACGGCCAGGCCGCTGCCGCCGCGCAGGCTCGCCGCGAGCGCTGTCCGCTCGATCTCGGCGGCGACGGCCTCGTCCGCCTCGACCGCGGCCTCCGCGAGGTGCCAGACCCGCCGTTCCGGGGTGTCCCGGTACCGCTCGGCGAGTTCGGCATTGGCGGCGCGCAGCTCGTCGGGCGCGGCCGAGTCGATGATCGCCGAGCGGACCAGCGGGTGCCGGAACCGCAGGCCGGACGGGGTGGAGTCGTGGGTGACCAGGCCGACCCGCTCCAGCTCGGCCAGCAGCGGCGGCGCCAGCGAGGTCGGGTGCGCGCGGTTCTCCAGCAGGTCGCCGTCGAGGGCGGTGAGGAGCAGCATCCGGCGCAGGTCGGTGTCGAGCTCGCGCACCCGTCCCGCGAAGGTCGACTCCAGCTTGGTCCTGGTCGACGCACCCGGGGGCAGCATCTCCAGCCCGGTAGCGGCATCGGTGCCGAGCACCGTGGGCAGCTCGATTAGCGCCAACGGGTTGCCCGCCGCATAGCGAAGTACCTGTTCACGCGCTCGCACGGGCAAGTCAGGGTAAGACCGAGCCAGCAGCTCGATGGCGTCAACATCGGCGAGCGGGTTTACCTCGTACATGTGGATGCTGGGGGTGACTCGCTCACGGCTCAGCAACGGCCTGCGCGCGAAGATCGCCCTGAGGTCGTACGGGCGCAGCCGCAGCAGGATGAACATCATGACCTCGCGGGTGGGGTGGTCCACCCAGTGCGCGTCCTCGACCGCGACCAGCACCGGACCGTCCTTGGCCACCTCGGCCAGCACCGCGAGCGAGGCCACCGAGATCGCCAGCCGGTCGGGCACCGGGCCCGCCTCGAACCCGAGCACGCGGCGCAGCACCTCGCGGTGGTACGGCTCCACCCGGTCGAGGTACGCCAGCACGGGTGCGAACAGCTGGTGCAGGCCCGCGAACGCCAGCTGCGCCTCGCTCTCGTGGCCCGACCCGCCCAGCACGCGGACCCCGCGCGCGGTCGCGTACTCGATCCCGGCCCGCAGCAGCACCGTCTTGCCGACCCCCGGGTCGCCGTGCAGCACCAGGTTGGGTTCGACGCCGGGGTCCCGATCGATCACGCGCCGCAGCGCTGCCAGCTCCGCCGCGCGGCCGATCACGTCCACGTCCCCACTCTGCCCTACGTACGACCTACCGAACGATCCTCATGTATGTGCGGTCAGATGACCGATTCACTGACGTTCCCGGAGTTCCACGCTGTGGACCTGGGTGAAGGGGTGTGCTGTGCCGCTGCTGCGAGTCGGACCGGACGTCGAGCTGTACTACGAGGACGCGGGCACGGGGCCGCCCGTGCTGCTCGTGCCGGGGTGGCCGCTGACCTCGGAGTCGTGGGAGTGCCAGATCGGCGCGCTGGTCGAGGCGGGTCACCGGGTGCTCACCTACGACCGGCGCGGGTTCGGCCGCTCGACCCGCGCGTGGGACGGCTACACGCCCGCGACCCTTGTCGACGACTTACACGGACTGGTCACGCACCTGGACCTGACCGACGTCACGTTGGTCGGGTTCTCCTCCGGCGCGGTCGAGACTGCCCGCTACCTCGCGACGCACGGTCCCGACAGGGTGCACGGGCTGGTGTTGGCCAGTCCGTTGAGCGGGGCGTCAGCGCTAGGAAGCGACCTGCGCGCAGCGGCCAGATGGCACCGGGTCGCGATGCTGGACGACGTCTTGACTCGGTTCTTCAGCGTCAACGGCGAGGTCGCGCTCGATGAGGCCACGCGCCGACACCTGCTGTCGACGGCGGCAGCGTCCTCCGCACGCGCGACCCTCACCGTGATCGACGCGTGGTCAGACCCCACGCTCGATCTAGCCGCGGACGTCGCCGCGGCAGGCTTGCCGACGCTCGTCATCTGCGGTGAGGGTGACGCGGTAGCGCCATCGCACAGAGTCGACGCGCCGACGGTGGTCATCCCCAGCGGTCCCCACGGCGTGCACATAACCCACCCGCAGCAGTGGAACCAAGCCGTGCTGAAGTTCCTGGCAGGCTAAGAGTTGCGGTTGCGGCGAGGTTTGATCGTGACCGGTGGCAGCACAGGAGCGGGCAACCGCGCTGGACTACCCGTGTAGCCCTCTACGCGACCGAACTGGTCCGACTCGCTCTCCCACGCCTCGCGGTAGGCGACGATCTCCTCGTGTGTGCGGGCCACGAAGTTCCACCACATCAGAATCGGCTCCGTGAACGGCGGACCGCCCAGCACCAGCACGCGGGATGGCTCGTCACCGAGGTTGGTCAGATCCAGCTGCGTCCGACCACGCCCCAGGTAACCGAGCTCAGACAGCCCAAGAGGCTCCCCCGACACACAGATCTGCCCGGTGTCGAGCAGGACCCCGTGCTCAAACGCCGGGTCGACATCCAGCGTGACCCTGTCGCGCGGTTCCACTACGACTTCCGCGCCGAGCAGCGGCGTGAACGTGGCGACCGGGGACTTACTCCCCGCCAGCGATCCGAGGAACACGCGCGCGGTCCCACCATCGAGCTCGATCGGCTCAGGCGCGTAGTGCTCGAACGCGCGCGGGGCGTCGCGGTGCTCGTCCGGCAGCGCTACCCACAACTGCACGCCGTGCAGGACCTCGGTCGCCGCCGTGGAGACCTCCGAGTGGCAGATCCCCGCGCCACCGGTCATCAGGTTGACCTCACCGGGGCGGACGAACTCGTGGGTGCCCAGGCTGTCGCGGTGCTCGATCTCCCCGGAGAACAGCCAACTCACCGTCTGCAACCCGGTGTGCGGGTGGGGGGCGACGTTCATGCCACCGGCGTCCGCGACCCGGTCCGGGCCGTAGTGGTCGACGAAGCACCACGCGCCGATCAGCGACCGGTCCCGCTGCGGCAGCGTGCGCCGGACCCGCATGGCCCGCGGACCGCCCAGGGGCACCTCGCGCGCGGACAGCACCTCGACGCCGGGGGTGGCCGGGTCCGGCCTGCAGGTGAGCGCCGCGGGCGCGGCCTCGGTGTTGCTCATCGGTCCGGCACCGGGGTCGGGGTGGGCCTCGAGGTCATGCCGCCAGGGTAGTTGTCCACAGGCCGCGCGCACCGGACCTCGGCGAAAACCGACGAGCCCGTAGGATCGCCGCCGTGTCCGCCGTGCCGAGCGAAACCCACCCCAGCACCGAGCCCCCCACCACCGCGCCGTCGAGCGCCGAACCAGCCACCGCCGTGCCCTCGAGCCCAGCGGCGGGAACCGGGGCGACCGGGGACGCCGTCACCGAGGTGCTGAACCGGGTGTTCGGCTACGCCTCCTTCCGCGGCGAGCAGGAGGAGATCATCACCACCGTCGCCGACGGCGGTGACGCGCTGGTGCTGATGCCCACCGGCGGCGGCAAGTCGCTGTGCTACCAGATCCCGGCGCTGGTCCGCCCCGGTGTCGGCGTGGTGATCTCGCCGCTGATCGCGTTGATGCAGGACCAGGTGGACGCCCTGCGCAACCTGGGTGTGCGCGCCGGGTTCCTCAACTCCACGCAGGACTCGATGGCCCGCCGCGAGGTGGAGAAGGCGTTCGTCGACGGCGAACTGGACCTGCTGTACCTGGCGCCGGAACGGCTGCGGTTGGAGTCGACGGCGCAACTGCTCGACCGGGGCAAGATCGCGCTGTTCGCCATCGACGAGGCGCACTGTGTGTCCCAGTGGGGCCACGACTTCCGGCCGGACTACCTGGAACTGTCAGCGCTGCACGAGCGGTGGCCGGAAGTACCCAGGATCGCGTTGACCGCCACGGCGACCAAGGCGACGCACACCGAGATCGCGCAGCGGCTGAACCTGGGCGCCGCCAAGCACTTCGTGGCCAGCTTCGACCGGCCCAACATCCAGTACCGGATCGTGCCCAAGGCCAGCCCCACCAAGCAGCTGCTCGACCTGCTGCGCACCGAGCACCGGGGCGAGGCGGGGATCGTCTACTGCCTGTCGCGGGCGTCGGTGGAGAAGACCGCGCAGTTCCTGTCCGACAACGGGATCCCGGCCGTGCCGTACCACGCGGGCCTGGACGCGCGGGTCAGGGCGACCAACCAGTCCCGGTTCCTGCGCGAGGACGGCCTGGTCGTGGTGGCGACCATCGCGTTCGGCATGGGCATCGACAAGCCCGATGTCCGGTTCGTCGCGCACCTCGACCTGCCGAAGTCGGTGGAGGGGTACTACCAGGAGACCGGCCGGGCGGGCCGCGACGGCCAGCCGTCCACCGCGTGGCTGGCCTACGGCCTCACCGACGTGGTCACCCAGCGCAAGCTCATCGAGAGCTCCGAGGGCGACGCCGCGCACCGGCGCAAGCTCAACCGGCACCTCGACGCCATGCTCGCGCTGTGCGAGACGGTCGAGTGCAGGCGCGTGCAGCTGCTCAACTACTTCGGCCAGAGCGGCAAGGCGTGCGGCAACTGCGACACCTGCCTGACCCCGCCGCAGACCTGGGACGGCACGGTGCCCGCGCAGAAGCTGCTCTCGGCGGTGTACCGGCTCGACCACGAGCGCGGCCAGCACTTCGGCGTGGTGCAGGTCGTCGACATCCTGCTGGGCAAGCAGACGGAGAAGATCACCCAGCACCGGCACGACGAGCTCTCGGTGTTCGGCAAGGGGACCGAGCTCAGCGAGAACCAGTGGCGCGGCGTGGCCAGGCAGTTGCTCGCCCAGGGCCTGCTCGACGTCACGGGTGAGTACGGCACGCTCGCGTTGACCGACGGCAGCGCCGAGGTGCTGTTCAAGGGCCGCGAGGTGTTGATGCGGCGCGAACCGGAGAAGGTCGCCCGGGCCTCGACGTCGCGGCAGTCCAAGGCGGCCCCGGTGGACATGCCCGCCGAGGCGGCGCCGGTGTTCGAGGCGTTGCGCGCGTGGCGTGCGGCCTCGGCCAAGGAACAGGGCGTCCCCGCCTACGTCATCTTCCACGACGCGACACTGCGGCAGATCGCGGCTGCGCGCCCGAAGGTGATGTCGGACCTGACCGGGATAAGCGGCGTGGGCGAGACCAAGCTGGCACGGTACGGCCAACAGATCCTGGACACACTGTCCGAACTGGACTAGTGCTAGACGAGGTCCGGCGCGGAGAGGTCGAACGCCTGGAGGACCGCGGTGAAGGTGCGGTTGTTGTGCGCCTCGACCATGGACGCGGCGACGTCGCGGAGCTTGCGGTTGGAGTTCTGCGAGGCGCGGGTCAGCGTGTCGAACGCCGCGTCCGCGTCGTAGCCGAACTGCCGCATCAGCAGACCCTGCGCCTGGCCGATGGTGGCCCGGGTGGTCAGCGCGGTGCGCAGCTGTTCCACCAGTCGGGTGCTGTGGTGGTAGAGCGAGACGTTGTCGAAGACCGCGCCCGCGTTCAACGTCAACAGCATCACCAGGTCGTAAGAGGACTCCCCGAACCGGTCGGCGTCCCGGGAGAACACCGTCAGCACGGCCTGCCCCCGCTCGCCGGTCGGCACCGGTAGCGACAGGCACGCCCGCCACCCGGCCAGCAGCAACTGCGTGGAGAACGTGGGCCAGCGCTCGTCGGCGGCCGCGTCGTCGAGGCGGCGCGGCTCGTGGTGGATCAATGCCTCGGTGACGGGGCCGGGTTCGAGCAGGTTGACCGGACTGGTCCCCACCGTCTCGAAGTCGCCGCGGTGGGTGCGCACCGTGAGGGCGGCGTGGTCGCAACCGGGGATGGTGCCCGAGGCCCTGGCGGTGAAGCGGTCGAAGGCGGAGTGGACGTCGTCGCCCTCGACCAACCTGGTCATCTCCGCCAGTTCCGCAGCGAGGGTGACCAGACCGCTCATACGAGCCAACCGGGGGTCGGCGCGTCGTGCTGCTCGCACCACTCGATCGATCCCACCGTCCACAGCAGCGCCAGCACCAGCACGTCCACCGGGTCGAACCGCGGGTCGTCGAGCATCGCCAGGTCGAGCTGGGTCTGCACGTCGTCGGGGCGCCCGTTGAGCTGGGCGAGCAGCGCCCGCACCAGGGCGCGCACCGGCGGGTCCAGGGTGTCCACGTCGACGACGTCGCCCGCGTCGTCGCGCAGGTCGAGCACGAAAGCCTTGTCCGGCCCGGTCGACTCGGCGCGGCACAGCATCATGTCGGCGGTGGCCACCACCAGCTCGTGCAGCACGGCGGCGAGGCGGTCGCGGTGGTCCGGTCCGGCGAGCACGTCGAGCGCGCCGGTGCGTGCGGTGGGGTCGAGGTCGCCGCCGCGGGTCACGGCGACGAGCCTGCGGGCCACACCGCGGGGATGCTCGGTCATCTCCACTGCCCTCCAGGTCGCGTTCGGCTGTCCTGTCGGGGACTTACCCGATCCGCGCCGAGGTCAAGCGCCTGGTTACCGGGTGAAATGCGCGCGCACGACGGTGCCGTCGCCCGCCGCGTGGATGGTGACCAGGTCAGCGAGGGTGTGCACCAGCAGCAAACCGCGTCCGTGCGCTTGGTCGACCGGGGCGGGGCGCAGCCCGGCCAACGGGTCGGCGAGCCTACCGCCGTCACGCACCTGGCAGACCAGTTCGCCGTCGACCGCCCACACGCTCAAGGTGGCCTGACCGCCGCCGTGCTCGATGCTGTTGGTGACCAGCTCGGTGATCACTAGAGCCACGTCGCCGACCCGCTGCTCCGAGAGGCCGTGCGCGCGGGCCTCGGTGGAGACCAGTGCTCTTGCCGCGCCCAACTCCCCTACCCCTACAAGGAGACTGCGAGCCTTGGTCGGCGCGGTCGGGGCTTGATCGCCGCCGACTAGCGCCGCCTCGGGGGCGTACTTGGTGCTGACGCGGTAACCCCCACGGTCGAGCACCCCGGGATGGGTCACGAGCGCGTCAGCGAGAACGGTGTCGCCGAGCGCGGCCGCGTCGTAGGGGCACAGCAGCCGCAGGGTCCTGCCGTCGAGCAGCTTGTTGGCCAACGCCTCGTGCCGCACGCAGGACTGATACTGGGCCGAGGGCCGTTTCGGCCACACCACCTCGGTCACCACGCGGGCGGGTCTGTCGAGCACGGGGTGCAGCACAGCGGGCACGATCCGGCCCGGGTTGCCGCCGACCTCGGCCATGTCCAGCCACCGGACCCGGTCGGCGAAGCCCTCGGCGGCGCACTCCTCGCGCAGCATCTCCAGGTTGGCGGCGGGTGCCGCGACCGTGACCGCGTCACCGACGGCCACACCGTCACGCACGAAAGGCAGTACGGCGCCCAGGTACTCAACGGCGCCCCGGTAGAGCAAAGCGGTGTGCGTGGCGGCTGTCACGTTCTCAGCCGTCATGGCGACACCAGGCCCGTCACGCGATCCACCGTCGGGCCCCTTCCCACGTTCGTCCACCACACTCGGGCACCGTGCACCGGCGCCGCGGTCGGTCTGGTGGTCATCAATCTACGCGTGCCACGACCGCCCGGCCGAACGCCCGGCACGACCGCTTCGCGGTTGCCGCTGGGGAATTGGTGCGCGCTCACCCCGGTGCCACCGGTCGGACGGCGGGACCGGCGCGGCCGTGGTGGCCGACGGGCTCAGTGCTCGGTGAGCGCGGCCTCGATCGACGGGTGGACCTCGAGCACGTTGTCCAACGAGCTGACCTGGATGGCGCGCAGCACGGCGCCGCCGTCGGTGAGCACCCGCAGCGAGCGGCCCGAGTCCCGGCACCTGGTGTGGTACTCCACCAGCAGGGCCAGCCCGGCCGAGGCGAGGAACCCGACCTTGGTCAGGTCGAGCAGCACGGGGGCGTCGGCGGGGCCCCTGGTGACCGCGGCTTCGAGGTGCTCGCGCAACGCGGGCGCGGTGCCCATGTCGATCTCGCCGCGGACGTGCAGCAACACCGCGTCGTCGCGGTCGGCGAACTCGGCGGTCAGCAGGTCCGACGTACTCATGGCAGCCCTTCACAGTGTGGACATGACGGTCTGGCGGCTGGCTGCTCAACCGCTTCGGCGACCAGCCTAGTAGGTTCTGCGCCGTCGGATCGAGCCGTCCCAGCGCGGCCGGGAACCCGGGCGCGGCCCCGGCGCGTCCCACCGGTCCCGGCCAGGCACGCGACCGCGAGGAGCCCAGGTGAGCGACCCCACCCAGCCCGAGGGCGCCGACGTCGAATTGCGGTTGCGGGCCGACCTGGTGAACCTGCCCGTGGTGCGCGGGGTGGCGGTCGCGGTGGCGGTGGCCGCCGACTTCACCGTCGACGAGATCGCCGACCTGCGGTTGGCGGTGGACGAGGTGTGCTCGCAGCTGATCGTGCTCGCCGCGCCGTCCGCCGACCTGGAGTGCCGCTTCACCAGGGTGCTCGCCGCCGACGGGGGCGCCGAGGTCGTCTTCCACGCCAGCACCCGCTCCCGCGACGGCAGGCCGCCCGCGACCGACACCTTCGGCTGGCACGTGCTGCGGACCCTGGCCGATGAGGTGGAGACGGGGTTGGGGGACGGGGTGCGGCCGCCGGTGCACATCACGGTGCGCAAGCACCGAGCGAAGTAGCAGTGCGCAAGCACCGGGCTGAGTAGCCGGGCGGAGACGCGCGTCTCCCCCACGTGCGCGCCGGTTGGTGGAAAGATCGACCGGGTGGGCACTCTCCTGGCGATCAGCGACCTGCACATCTCCTACGCCGAGAACCGCGAGATCGTGCGCGGTCTGCGCCCGGAGTCGGCTGACGACTGGCTGATCGTCGCCGGTGATGTCGCCGAGCAGGTCGCGGACGTGGAGTGGGCGCTGGGGCTGTTGGCGGAGCGGTTCGCGCGGGTGGTGTGGACGCCGGGCAACCACGAGTTGTGGACGATGCCCGCCGATGCCGTGCAGGCGCGCGGGGTGGAGCGGTACCAGGCGTTCGTCGAGATGTGCCGTCGGATCGGGGTGGTGAGCCCGGAGGACGAGTACCCGGTGTGGGCGGGCGAGGACGGTCCGGTCACGGTGGCGCCGCTGTTCCTGGGCTACGACTACACGTTCCGCCCGGAGGGTGCCGGGAACAAGGCGCAGGCGTTGGAGATCGCGCACGCCAGCGGGGTGGTCTGCACCGACGAGTACTACCTGCACCCCGACCCGTACCCGAGCAGGGACGACTGGTGCCGGGCGCGGGTCGCCGAGACCGGGGCGAGGCTGGCGGCGGCCGCGGATCCCGCCGCGCCGTTCGTGCTGGTCAACCACTACCCGACGGTGCGGGAGCCGACCAGGGTGCTGCGGTACCCGGAGTTCGCCCAGTGGTGCGGCACGGAGTTGACCGCGGACTGGCACACCCGGTTCCCGACCGCGGTGATGGTGTACGGCCACCTGCACATCCCGCGGATCACGCACTACGACGGGGTGCGGTTCCAAGAGGTGTCGTTGGGCTACCCGAGGGAATGGCGCAGGCACGGCCACCCGCACGGTCTACTGCGCAAGGTGCTGAGCGCTAGCGAGCGCGTCTAGGGTCGTACGTTCCCAATTCCCGCTGTGGCCGTGTCAGCGGACCGGTACAGTTGGCCTGACCTGCGGCGTAGCCACCACTGTGTGGTCGGTATCACGCTGGGGTTATGCCCGGTTGAGATGAGTCCAGCCGGTTTTCGTCACCCATCCTGGTGAACGACAGTCGACGACCGGGCAACCAGACCAGAACCAGGGCACTCCGGACGCCGACGGCGAAAGGTGGCTCGCCATGACCGCGGCGGAACTGTCCGACCTGCGCGCGCTGGACGGGGGCGTGGACCTCACGCCCGTGTTCGACGTGCCGGGCTACCGGGGACGATTGGGCTGGCCGGTGGACGGCGACGCGGGCAACGCGTACCTCGACCTCGGCGCTGACCAGATCGGCGGCCTGCGGATGCGGGCCGGGCTCGGCGCCGAGGTGCAGTGGTGGCTGCGCCTGCGGATGCTGGCAGGCCCGGTGCTCGCGGTGCCCGGCAAGCGCACCGAGTGGACGTTCCTCACCCAGCCCATCCCGGACGAGCACCACCGCAGGCCCCTGCCCCCCGGTGTCGAGCCGGTGACCACCCGGGTCCTGCTGCCCACCGCGCAGACCGACCGCACGGTCGCGTTCTGGGCCACCGCCCCGGACGTGGAGCACCCCAGCCTCCCCCTCTACACCTCGGTGATCGGCGCCGTCCGCAGCGTCCTCTACGGACACAGGTTCTGACTCCCCCCGCCGCCCGGCTTGGCCGCGGCCGTCGCCTGCCTCAATCCCGACCCGCACCGCCCGGTAGCTGTTCCCCCCTGGGCCACCGGTGGTCCGCCGCGCACCCCTGCGACGCGCACGCGTCGCGCGGCGGACCGCCTGCCCCCGCGCGCGACGTCCACACCGCCCCCTGCCGGTGTGGGCGTCGCGCCGCGCGTTCGGCCTCGGCGGCCGCGCCGCCGGACGGGCGGTGCGCGCCGGGGGTGGGGCGGGCCGGCACGATCGTCACACCATGACGCTCACCGCGCGGCTGCCCGCCTCCCCCGACCCGGATGCCCTGTTCGACGCGTTCGCCTCCTGGGCGGCCGATCAGGGGTTGTCGCTGTACCCGGCCCAGGAGGAGGCGGTGATGGAGATCGTCTCCGGGGCCAACGTCATCCTCAGCACCCCGACCGGGTCCGGCAAGAGCCTGGTGGCGACCGGGGCGCACTTCACCGCGCTCGCGCACGGGCAGCGGACGTTCTACACCGCGCCGATCAAGGCGCTGGTGTCGGAGAAGTTCTTCGCGCTGTGCGAGACCTTCGGCGCCGAGAACGTCGGCATGATGACCGGTGACTCCAGTGTCAACGGGTCCGCGCCGATCATCTGCTGCACGGCGGAGATCCTGGCCAACATCGCGTTGCGCGACGGCGCCGCGGCCGAGGTCGGCCAGGTCGTGATGGACGAGTTCCACTTCTACGCCGAACCCGACCGCGGCTGGGCCTGGCAGATCCCGCTGATCGAGTTGCCGAAGGTGCAGTTCGTGCTGATGTCGGCGACCCTCGGTGACGTCACCCGGTTCAAGGACGACCTGACCAGGCGCACCGGTCGGGACACCGCGGTGGTGACCTCGGCGCAGCGGCCGGTCCCGCTGCTGTACTCCTTCGGGATGACCCCGCTGACCGAGGCGCTGGAGGAGTTGCTCAGCACCAACCAGGCGCCGGTCTACGTCGTGCACTTCACCCAGGCCGCGGCGCTGGAGCGGGCGCAGGCGCTGATGAGCATCAACGTGTGCACGCGCGAGGAGAAGGAGCGGATCGCGGCGCTGATCGGCGACTTCCGGTTCTCCTCCGGGTTCGGCAAGACGCTGTCGCGGCTGGTGCGCCACGGCATCGGCGTGCACCACGCGGGCATGCTGCCCAAGTACCGGCGGCTGGTGGAGCGCCTCGCCCAGGCCGGGCTGATGAAGATCGTCTGCGGCACCGACACCCTGGGCGTCGGGATCAACGTGCCGATCCGCACGGTCGTGTTCACCGCGCTGTCGAAGTACGACGGGGTGCGGACCAGGATCCTCAAGGCGCGCGAGTTCCACCAGATCGCGGGCCGGGCGGGTCGGGCGGGCTACGACACGCTGGGCACGGTGCTGGTGCAGGCGCCGGAGCACGTGATCGAGAACGAGAAGTCGCTGGCGAAGCTGGGCGACGACCCGAAGAAGCGACGCAAGTTCGTCCGCAAGAAGCCGCCGGAGGGGATGGTGTCGTGGGGGCTGCCGACCTTCGAGCGGCTGCGCGACGCCGAGCCGGAGCCGCTGACCTCCAGCTTCCAGGTGAGCCACTCGATGCTGCTCAACGTGATCGGCCGCCCCGGTGACGCGTTCGCCGCGATGCGCCACCTGCTGGAGGACAACCACGAGGACCGGGCCGCGCAGCGCCGCCACATCCGCCGCGCCATCGCGATCTACCGCGGGCTGCTGGAATCCGGCGTGGTGGAGAGGCTCGACGAGCCCGACGAGCAGGGCCGCCGGGTGCGGCTGACGGTCGACCTGCAGTTCGACTTCGCGCTCAACCAGCCGCTGTCGCCGTTCGCGCTGGCCGCCGTCGACCTGCTCGACCGCGAGTCGCCGTCCTACCCGCTGGACCTGCTGTCCATTGTGGAGTCCACTTTGGACGACCCGAGGCAGGTGCTCTCCGCCCAGGCGCACAAGGCCCGCGGCGAGGCCGTGCAGGCGATGAAGGCCGAGGGCATCGAGTACGACCAGCGGATGGAGCTGCTGGAGGCGGTCACCCACCCCAAGCCGCTCGCCGAGCTGCTCGGGCCGATGTTCGAGACCTACCGGCGCGGGCACCCGTGGGTCGGTGACCACCAGCTCTCGCCCAAGTCGGTGGTGCGGGACATGTACGAGCGGGCGATGACGTTCACCGAGTACGTGTCGTTCTACGCGCTGGCCCGCTCGGAGGGTCTTGTGCTGCGCTACCTCGCCGACGCCTACCGCGCGGTGCGCCAGACCGTGCCGGACGAGGCGAAGACCGAGGAGGTCGCCGACCTGGTCGAGTGGCTCGGCGAGCTGGTCCGCCAGGTGGACTCCAGCCTGCTCGACGAGTGGGAGAAGCTCACCAACCCCACCGAGGACGGCCAGGCCCCGGTCGACACGGCACCGCCCGCGGTCACCACCAACACGCGCGCCTTCCGCGTCCTGGTCCGCAACGCGCTGTTCCACCGCGTGCAACTGGCCGCCCGACGCGACTACGCGGCCCTCGGCGACCTCGACGGCGACGCGGGCTGGGACGCCGAGGCGTGGGCCGACGCGTTGGACCCGTACTACGACCTGCACAGCCAGATCGGCGTCGGCCCGGACGCGCGCGGCCCGGCGCTGCTGATCATCGAGCAGGAAGCCGAGCGGTGGCTGGTCCGGCAGATCTTCGAGGACCCGGCAGGCGACCACGACTGGGGCTTCACCGCCGAGGTCGACCTGACCGCCTCCGACGAGGCAGGCGCAGCCGTCGTGCACATCACCGCCGTCGGGGAGTTGTGACAGCCAGGGAGTTGTGACGGCGGGCCCGGATGGCGGTGCGGGAAACCCTTTCCGCTCGGTCCGGAGCCGATCCGCGAGATGCTGGTTGACGAGATCGACGGCGACCGGCACCTCGACTCCGACCAGTTCGTGGTGCCCGAGGTGGCGCTGAACCCCGGCAACAGCTTCAAGCTGCTGTTCCTGCTCTCCGGCTCCGGATCTGGCACGAAGGTTGTCCGGGTTCCCCACCGGCGGCGGGCGCAGCGGCAGGGTCGACCGCGACACCCGGATCCTGGGGCGCCTGCGGCGCAAGTTCGCCTACGTGTTCCTGTGCACCGGGAGGCCGGGGTGACCAAGCTGACCACCGCGCAGATCCGGTCGATCTACGCCGGGACCGCCACCAACTGGTCTCAGGTCGGCGGCAAGGACCTGCCGATCGTCATGATCAGCCGGAGCACCACCGATTCCGGGACCCGCCGGGTGTTCCAGCAGGCGGTGCTGGGCGGGGTGGGCGAGCTGGGACCCGACGCTGCCCGCAAGTTCTGCGTGCGGGAGTACGCCTACACCAGCAAGGAGACGCCCGACGACGGGACGCTGGCCCGGGGGTTCCTGACTTACCTGGAATCCCCGAGCGCGCAGGAGATCCTGCGGCAGGCCCGGCTGATCCCGATGGCGGATCTCCCCGAGGACCGGTGCGTCGGCGGGTGATCGTCGGCGTGCTCCCCTAGGGTGCCCGCGACAGGGAGGTGGCGCATGACCAGGGGTGACGGGGACCGCGTGGTCCTTTGTGGGCAGGGGCACGAGCACTGGGGCGAGCACGGCGCGGCCGGGTTGTTGCCGGTCGCCGATGGCCACGTCCTGCTGCAGGAGCGCGGCGGCGGCATCAGCGGGAGCGGGACGTGGGGGATGTTCGGCGGGGCGCGGGACAGCCATGAGGACACCATCACCGCGGCGCTCCGGGAGGCGGGCGAGGAGAGCACACTGGACCCGGCGCTGGTGCGGCCGTTCGGGGTGGTCGTCGAGGACCACGGGGGGTGGACCTACGAGACGGTGATCGCCTCGGCTGACGCGCGGTTCCCGGTGGAGCCGGTGTCGGACGAGACGGCGGGGGTCGCGTGGGTCGCGGTCGACGCGGTGACGGATCTGCCGCTGTTCGGCCCGTTCGCGGCGAACTGGACGCGGCTGCGGGACTGCCTGGCACCGCGGGTGCTGGTGGTGGACTGCGCGAACGTCATGGGCTCCCGCCCGGACGGCTGGTGGCGCGACCGGGCAGGCGCGGCGGCCCGACTGCGCGACCGGCTGGCCGCCGCTGATGGCTTCGCGGGCCTGCCGCCGTTCGACCTCGCCTACCCGGAGATCATCCTGGTGGTGGAGGGCCAAGCGAAGCGCACCACGGCGGTCCCCGGCGTCGAGGTCGTCTCCGCAGACCACAACGGCGACGACAAGATCGTCGAGGTTGCCCGGGCCAACCCCGGCAGCCTGGTGGTCACCGCCGACCGGGAACTCCGCACCCGCTGCACCGCGGTGGGCGCGTCCTTCATCGGGCCCGGCTGGCTCCAGGACCGCCTACCGGACTGAGCGGGGACGAAGGCCGGGGACGCGGTGCGGCCCCGGCCTTGCTCCGTCATCCCAACGGAAGGCCGGGTCAGCGGAAGCGGGCGTTGACGCACGCCAGGCGGGGGCCCGCGGTGCCTGCCTCGCCGGGGGCGGTGTGGGTGTGTTCGTTGTGGATGATGACGGCGGCGGCCGGGCGGTCGCCGAAGCGCCAGAGGACGTTGGCGATCGCGATGGCGGAGCCCTTGTCGTCGGTGGCGAAGTCGAGCCAGATCTCGTTGCGGGGGTTGGCGTAGGCGGGGTCGACCGACGGGAGTACCGGGTCGGCCTGGTCCTGGAAGTGGGGACCGGCGTCGGCGGGGTTGGGGCCGCAGGGCTTGACGTGGACGTGGGCGCCGTAGTGGCGGTAGGGCAGCAGGCCGTGCACCCACAGCAGCACGCTCGTCTTGCGCCCGGTCGCCAGCGGGACGACCGCGACCCTGGCGCCGACCGGCACCTTCTGCACGTCGTAGGTGACCGCCTTGGCGCCCTCGCGCCAGGTCTCGAACACGCCGTGCCCGGTGGCCGACGCGGGGACCGCGGCCAGCGCCGCCAGTGCCGCGGCAGCCACCACGCTCAGTAGTTTTCGCATGGCCCGATCCTCACCGTTGCCGGCGACAGCACACCCCCCACTGGCAAGGGGATCACCTCAACAGGTGAACAATTGGTCTAGACCTCAATCGGACAAACCGGTCCTCAGCGCTCGACGGTGCCCTGGATGACCGTCGGGGCGACCGCGTCGGGGTCGACCACCACCGAGTCGACCACGATCACCGGCCGGGACCGCTCCGCGCGCCGGATGATCCGGTTGCGCAGCAGCGCCCTGGTCGGCGGCAGCAGCAACAGCAGGGCCAGCACGTCGCTGATGAACCCGGGCAGCACCACCAGCACGCCCGCCGCGGCGATCAGCACGCCGTCGACAACCTCGCGCTCCGGTGTGCGGCGCAGGAACACCGCCTCGCGCAGCGCGGCCAGCGTGCGGGCGCCCTCGCGGCGCAGCAGGAACCCGCCGAGCAGGGTCGCGGCGATCAGCAGACCGATGGTGGGCAACACGCCGATGGCGCTCCCGACCGAGACCATCACGGTGATCTCGGCGGCCACTGCCAGCAGGACGATCAACAGGATGGGCACTTCCGACTCCTCGGCCAACGGGCTATTTCACTGGATATCCCTCTAACGCACCAACTGCCCGGAATGCTCCCGAGCGCAATAACCGCAGGTCAGCGCGCGTGTCGACGACGATACGCCGGTCAAGACCACGTGGTGTTCACCACGGGGGCCGCTTGGCCTATCCCGGATACGCCGAGTTCACACTATTGTCATGAGAACCCCGGACGACCCCGGGTAGTCCCACCGCGTGGGTGACGGCACGACTCCGCACCGGAGAACCGACCGCCGGACCCGCGACCCAGGCCGCACGACGAGGTGCGCTGCCACCCCCGTGCCGCGGCAGTTCGCGGCACGACATCCCGCACGACGAGGTGCGCCCACCGCCCGAGCCCGGGCGAAGCTGTCTTTTCACACCGCACCGTTTCGAGGCGCGGCACCGGGCCCACGCGCGGCTGGTGTCGTGCGCCCCCGCCCGCCCAGCCGCTCGAGAGCACGCCCGTGTGCGCGCATCCAGAGCACAGGGAGGGCCGCTAGTCATGTCGACCCGCCAAGACCACCGCGAAGGTGGTCTCTACGACGAGCAGTACGAGCACGACGCTTGCGGGGTCGCCTTCGTGGCCGACCTCGCGGGCCGCCGAGACCATGGCATCGTCGCCAAAGCACTCGTCGCCCTGCGCAACCTCGAACACCGCGGTGCCCGTGGCGCCGAGCCCGACACCGGCGACGGCGCGGGCATCCTGATCCAGGTCCCCGACGCGTTCTACCGGGACGTCACCGGTTTCGCCCTGCCCGACCCCGGTGCGTACGCGGTCGGCACGGCGTTCCTGCCCACCGACGAGACCGCGCGCGCCGAGGTCGTCGCGACCGTCGAGGCGATCGCCGCCGAGGAGGGCGCGGTCGTGCTGGGTTGGCGCGAACTCCCGGTCGACCCCGAGCACACCGGCGCCTCCGCGTTGGCCGTCATGCCGTACTTCTCGCAGCTGTTCCTCGCCGCCGCCGACGGTGTCGACGGGCTCGCCTTGGAACGCTTGGCCTTCTGCGTGCGCAAGCGCGCCGAACACGCCGCCGACGTGTACTTCGCCTCGCTGTCCGCACGGACGATCGTCTACAAGGGGATGCTCACCGAGCCGCAGGTCGAGTCGTTCTTCCCCGACCTGTCCGACGAGCGGGTGACCAGCTCGATCGGCCTGGTGCACTCCCGGTTCTCCACCAACACCTTCCCGTCGTGGCCGCTGGCGCACCCGTACCGCTACGTCGCGCACAACGGCGAGATCAACACCCTGCGCGGCAACCGGAACTGGATGGACGCCCGCGAGTCGATGCTCGCCAGCGACCTGATCCCCGGTGACCTCAAGCGGATCTACCCGGTGATCACCCGCGGCGCCAGCGACTCGGCGTCCTTCGACGAGGTGCTGGAGCTGCTGCACCTGGGCGGCCGCAGCCTGCCGCACGCGGTGCTGATGATGATCCCCGAGGCGTGGGAGAACCACACCGAGATGGACCCGGCGCGCCGGGCGTTCTACCAGTTCCACTCGACGCTGATGGAGCCCTGGGACGGGCCCGCGCTGGTGGCCTTCACCGACGGCACCCAGATCGGCGCCGTGCTCGACCGCAACGGCTTGCGACCGGCCCGTTACTGGGTGACCGAGGACGGCCTGGTGGTGCTGGCCAGCGAGGTCGGCGTGCTCGACATCGACCCGACGACCATCGTGCGCAAGGGCAGGCTGGAGCCGGGCCGGATGTTCCTGGTGGACACCGCCGCGGGCCGGGTGGTCGACGACGAGGAGATCAAGGGCGAGCTGGCCGCGGCGCACCCGTACGGCGAGTGGGCGGCCAAGGGCCTGCTGCCGTTGGCGCAGCTGCCCGCCAGGGCGCGCGAGGTCCCGACGCACTCGTCGCTCGTGCGCAGGCAGCAGGCGTTCGGCTACACCGAGGAAGAGCTGACCCTGCTGCTGGAGCCGATGGCGCGCACCGGTGCCGAGCCGATCGGGTCGATGGGCAACGACGCCCCGCTCGCCCCGCTCTCGCGCGCGCAGCGGCCGCTGTTCGACTACTTCAGCCAGCTCTTCGCCCAGGTGACCAACCCGCCGCTGGACGCGATCCGCGAGGAGCTGGTGACCTCGCTTGGCACCCAGCTCGGCGCGGAGCCGAACCTGCTGGCGGGCACGGCCGAGTCGTGCCGCCGGATCACGCTGCCGTTCCCGGTGCTGGACAACGACGAGCTGGCCAAGATCGCGCACGCCGACGACGACGGCGACCTGCCGGAGTTCCGGTCGGTCACGGTGCACGGCCGCTTCGACGTCGACGGCGGCGGTGACGCGCTGCGCGAGCAGCTCGACGAGATCCGCGCCCAGGTGTCGCGGGAGATCCGCGCGGGCGCCAGGGTCGTTGTCCTGTCCGACCGCGGCGTCGACGACGAGCTCGCCCCGATCCCGTCGCTGCTGCTGGTCGGCGCGGTGCACCAGCACCTGGTGCGGGAGAAGACGCGCAGCCAGGTGAGCCTGGTCGTGGAGTCCGGTGACGCGCGCGAGGTGCACCACGTGGCGCTGCTGATCGGCTACGGCGCGTCGGCGGTGAACCCGTACCTGGCGATGGCGACCGTGGAGGACATGGCCAGGCGCGGCGTCATCCGAGGGGCGATCGACCCCCATACCGCGGCCCGCAACCTGATCAAGGCGCTGGGCAAGGGCGTGCGCAAGACCATGTCCAAGATGGGCGTGTCCACTGTGGCCTCCTACCACGGCGCGCAGATCTTCGAGGCGCTCGGCCTCGGGTCCGAGGTGGTCGACGCCTGCTTCACCGGCACCACCTCGCGGCTGGGCGGCATCGGCTTCGACGTGCTGGCCGAGGAGGTGCGGCAGCGGCACGCGGTGGCCTTCCCGGTCGGCGGTGTGCACGCCGACCACCGCGAACTGGCCGTGGGCGGCGACTACCAGTGGCGGCGCGAGGGCGAGCCGCACCTGTTCAACCCGGAGACGGTGTTCAAGCTCCAGCACTCCACCAGGGCCGGGCGCTACGAGGTGTTCAAGGACTACACCCGGCTCGTCGACGACCAGTCCACGGCGCTCAAGACGCTGCGCGGGCTGTTCGCGTTCAAGGAGGGCGTGCGGCCGCCGGTGCCGATCGAGGAGGTCGAGCCGGTCAGCGAGATCGTCAAGCGGTTCGGCACCGGCGCCATCTCCTACGGCTCGATCTCGCGGGAGATGCACGAGACGCTGGCGATCGCGATGAACCGGCTGGGCGCCAAGTCCAACACCGGTGAGGGCGGCGAGGACTCCGACCGGCTCTACGACCCGGCCAGGCGGTCGGCCATCAAGCAGGTCGCCTCGGGTCGGTTCGGCGTCACCAGCGAGTACCTGGTCAACGCCGACGACATCCAGATCAAGATGGCGCAGGGCGCGAAGCCGGGCGAGGGCGGCCAACTGCCGGGTACGAAGGTGTACCCGTGGATCGCCAAGACCCGGCACTCCACCCCGGGCGTCGGGCTGATCTCTCCCCCGCCGCACCACGACATCTACTCCATCGAGGACCTGGCCCAGCTCATCCACGACCTCAAGAACGCCAACCCGGCGGCCCGCATCCACGTGAAGCTGGTGTCCGAGGTGGGCGTCGGCACGGTCGCCGCGGGGGTGTCCAAGGCGCACGCGGACGTGGTGCTGATCTCCGGGCACGACGGCGGCACCGGCGCGTCGCCGCTGTCGTCGATCAAGCACGCGGGTGGTCCGTGGGAGCTCGGGCTGGCCGAGACCCAGCAGACGCTGCTGGCCAACCGCCTGCGCGACCGGATCGTGGTGCAGACCGACGGCCAGCTCAAGACCGGCCGCGACGTCATGGTGGCCATGCTGCTGGGCGCGGAGGAGTTCGGGTTCGCGACCGCGCCGCTGGTGGTGTCGGGCTGCGTGATGATGCGCGTGTGCCACCTCGACACCTGCCCGGTGGGCGTCGCGACGCAGAACCCGGTGCTGCGGGCCAGGTTCAGCGGCAAGGCCGAGTACGTGGTCAACTTCTTCGAGTTCATCGCCCAGGAGGTGCGGGAGTACCTGGCCGCGCTGGGCTTCCGCTCGATCCAGGAGGCCGTCGGGCACGCCGAACTGCTCGACACCCGGGTCGCGGTCGACCACTGGAAGGCGGCCGGGCTCGACCTGACGCCGATCTTCTTCGTGCCGCCGCTCGAGCCGCGCGCGGCCAGGCACCAGACCGTCGCGCAGGACCACGGCCTGGCCCGGGCGCTGGACAACACGCTGATCCAGCTCGCCGAGGGCGCGCTGTCCGCAGGCGACAAGGTGCGGCTGGAACTACCGGTGCGCAACGTGAACCGGACCGTGGGCACCATGCTCGGCTCCGAGGTGACCAAGCGCTGGGGCGGCGACGGCCTGCCCGACGACACCATCGACGTGACCTTCACCGGCACCGCGGGCCAGTCCTTCGGCGCGTTCCTGCCACGCGGGGTGACGCTGCGGCTGGTCGGCGACGGCAACGACTACGTCGGCAAGGGCCTGTCCGGCGGTCGGATCACCGTGCGGCCGCACCCGGGGGCGCAGTTCGCCGCCGAGCAGCACGTCATCGCGGGCAACGTCATCGCCTACGGCGCGACCTCCGGCGAGGTGTTCCTGCGCGGCAAGGTCGGCGAGCGGTTCTGCGTGCGCAACTCCGGCGCGCTGGCCGTCGTCGAGGGCGTGGGCGACCACGCCTGCGAGTACATGACCGGTGGCCGCGTCGTGGTCCTCGGTCCGACCGGGCGCAACCTGGCGGCTGGCATGTCCGGCGGCATCGCCTACGTGCTCGACCTGAACCCGGCCAGGGTCAACCCGGAGATGGTGGACCTCGACCCGCTGTCGTTGGCGGACAACGACTTCCTGCGCGGGGTCGTCGCCAAGCACGTCGCCGAGACCGACTCGGCCGTCGGCCGGGCGCTGCTCGCGGACTGGGACAACGAGGTCAGCCGGTTCACCAAGGTGATGCCCACCGACTACAAGCGGGTGCTCGCCGCGCGCGCGGCCGCCGAGGCCGAGGGCCGCGACATCGACCAGGCGATCATGGAGGCCGCACATGGCTGACCCCAAGGGCTTTCTGACCACCCGGCGCGAGAACGCCACGCACCGACCGGTCTTCCTCAGGCTCAAGGACTGGCGCGAGGTCTACGACGAGTTCGGCAACGAGCGCGTGCAGAAGCAGGCCGGGCGCTGCATGGACTGCGGGATCCCGTTCTGCCACCAGGGTTGTCCGCTGGGGAACCTGATCCCCGAGTGGAACACGCTGGTGTGGCGGGAGGACTGGAAGCGGGCGGCCGACCGGCTGCACGCGACCAACAACTTCCCCGAGTTCACCGGCACGCTGTGCCCCGCGCCGTGCGAGTCCGCGTGCGTGCTGGGCATCAACGACGACCCGGTGTCGATCAAGCGGGTCGAGGTGTCGATCGTCGACCGGGCGTGGGACGAGGGCTGGATCACCCCGCAGGTACCCGCGACCAGGACCGGCAAGAAGGTCGCCGTGGTCGGGTCCGGCCCGGCCGGGTTGGCCGCGGCGCAGCAGCTCAGCCGCGCGGGCCACGACGTGGTGGTCTTCGAGCGGGCCGACGCGGTGGGCGGATTGCTGCGGTACGGCATCCCGGAGTTCAAGATGGAGAAGGCCCGCCTCGACCGGCGGCTGGCGCAGATGCGTGCGGAGGGCACCGAGTTCCGCACCGGTGTCGACGTCGGCGTTGACGTCACCGCCGCGCAGTTGCGGGCCGAGTTCGACGCGGTCGTGCTGGCCGGTGGCGCCACCGCGTGGCGCGACCTGCCCATCCCCGGTCGCGAGCTGGCCGGGGTGCACCAGGCGATGGAGTACCTGCCGCCCGCGAACCGGGTGGCGGCCGGGCAGCTCGACCGCTCCCCCATCCACGCCGGGGGCAAGCACGTGGTGGTCATCGGCGGCGGCGACACCGGCGCGGACTGCGTCGGCACCGCCCACCGCCAGGGCGCGGCGTCGGTGACCCAGCTGGAGATCATGCCCAAGCCGCCGGAGGCCAGGGCCGACGTGAACCCGTGGCCGACCTACCCGCTGCTGTACCGGGTGACCTCCGCGCACGAGGAGGGCGGCGAGCGGGTGTACTCGGTGTCGACCACGGAGTTCGTGGGCGACGGCGAGGGCAACGTCCGGGCGCTGCGGCTCGCCGAGGTGGAACTGGTCGACGGCCGGTTCACCCCGGTCGCGGGCTCGGAGCGGGAGATCCCGGCCGACCTGGTCACCCTGGCGATGGGCTTCGTCGGCCCGGAGAAGGGCGCGCTGCTCACCGACCTGGGCGTCGACCTGGACCCCCGCGGCAACGTCGCCCGCGGCCAGGACTTCCAGACCTCCGTCGATGGCGTGTTCACCGCGGGCGACATGGGCCGCGGCCAGTCGCTGATCGTCTGGGCCATCGCCGAGGGCCGCTCGGCCGCGGCCGGGGTCGACGCGTACCTGACCCAGCGCTCGGTGCTGCCCCGCCCCATCGAGCCGACCGACCGCCCCCTGGTCTGAGGCTCCCCAGGGACAACGGCCCCGCGGGCAATGACGCTCGCGGGGCCGTTCTCACCCCTGTGCTCAGGATGCACGCGGGGTTCTCGCGCTGGCCGCGCCCTCAGCAGGTGGGCACGGCGGGGGCTTACGGGGTCGGGTTCAGGTACGCCCGGGTCTCGCCGACCCGCACGTCACCGACCACACCCACCAGCGGGGCGGTGGACACGACGCGCACGGGGATCACCGTGATCTGGTTGCCCGAGACGACCTGCTGGTTGAGGTAGACGGTGACCGAGAGCACGCCGACGGTCACCGGGATGGTCTGCGTCGGCAGGGGACCGTTGAAGGTCTGACCGGCGACGGTCAGGTTCTCGACGCTGACCGCGCCCGCCTTCACGACCGTCGTCGAGCCCTGGCTGACCGACGCGGTGGCCGAGGAGCTGATCGAGTCCGCCGAGAGCAGCGCGGAGCCGAGCAGGCTGACCAGCGCGACGTCGGTGATGCCCGCGACACCCGCGGCGGTGCGGGTGGTGGCGGTGTCGGTGAGCGAGGCCGAGGTGTTGATGGCGCCGAGGCTGCCCAGGACCGGGGCGGTCAGGTTCGGCAGCCCGGTGGTCTGGGTGGTGGGGACCACGTTGGTGACGTTCACGTTGGCCCTGGCGGCGGGCGGCAGGGGCGGCAACAGCAGCGGGACCACCGTGGCCTCGGCGCCGGTGGCGGTGGCGGATCCGTAGTAGGCGGGGGGTGCGGCGGCGGCGGGCTGGGCCAGCCCGACCACGGTCGCGCTCACCAGCGCGAGTGCGGCAGGCATCATCCAGCGTCGGGAGACACTGCGCATGACAGCTCCTCGATTCGGGCCCGGAGTTGGGCCAGGAAGATCATCGCCCGCCATTCGCCCGCCGTCTTCCGTACAGCGCACGATCCAACTGTTCAGCCGTACGTGTTCACTCGAATACCGTCCGTGCGCAACGCACAGGCAACTGCACCCCCATCCGCACGCGATCACCTGCGTCCGAACGGGCTAAACCCGCTCGAATGGTGCTATTGGCCGCCACGATCAGCACAATGTGGGCATGACCGAGCGATTCACCGACGAGGAGTTCGCCTTCCTGCGGCACGCCCGCTTCGGCGAGCTGCCGGAACGGGTGCGCCCCGAGGACCTGGTGACCCTCAAGGAGACCGACCCCGCCCCCGACTACGCCGACCTCGCCTACGACGCCCGCGAACGCGCCGAGGGCTGACCCGCACGGGCCAGCCCTCGGCATCGACCTGGCTGTCCGAGGCGGTCGTCCACTCCGGACACCTCACCGACCCGCGCGCGGCTAGCTGGCGCTCGCCTCCTCGAAGTAGATGGAGGCGCAGCGGGCGGGTGGGGTGAGGCCGGTCAGGTTCTCGATGTCATCGGCGCAGGTGGCGGAGTTGCCCTGGACCGCGGAGGTCACCGGGATGACGATCGTGCACGATGCCTCCGCGGCGGCCAGGGTTCCCGTGACGGTGGTGGTGCGGCCGCCGGGAGGGGTGACGAGCAGTGTCGCCGTCGCGCAGGTCGTCGTGGGCGCGCTGGGGCGGGTGAAGTTCTGCGGCAGGGTCAGCGCGAAGGCGAACGGGACCGCGGTCGGGGTGTCGGAGTTGGTGATGGTCAACGTCAGCGTGCGCGCGCTGCCCGCCGCGGCGGCCCGGGCGCTGTAGGCCGCGTCGAGCCCCGGCTGTGCTGCCGCGGCAGCCGGTTGGGCGGCCACGACGAACATCGTCGACGTGGTCACCGCGAGGGCGGCGGTCAGGAATCGGCGCGAACTGGACATCGAGGTTCACCTCTCACCTAGTGGCCGGGGGCAGTGCCTCCCCTCTGCTGAGTACCCCGTCCGGCCCGCCCACCGCCGTCCCCGGTGGACGTCGCATCCGGACAGGTGGCGTTTTTCACCCGCCCGAGGGCGGGAACGGCCGCGGGTCAGGAGGCGTAGGGCTCGGCGAAGTAGATCGAGGCGCAGGTCGCCAACGGGGTCAGACCGGCGAGGTCGGCGAGGTCGGCGGAACACGTGCTGTAGACGCCCTCGGTGGCGGCGGTCAGCGGGATCGTCACCGTGCAGGTCGGCGTGAGGCTGGTCATGGTGCCGTCGACGTACAGGACGTCGGCCACCAGGGCCGCGCGACCACCGGGGATCCCGCCGCCACCCGGATCCACGGGCGGGGTGTCGGAGATGGTGGTGTCCGTGCAGGTGCTGCTCTCGCCGCCGAGCGGCGTCGTCCCGGTCGGCAGGGTGAGCGTGAAGGCGAAGGTGAACGTGCTCGCGATGTCGGAGTTGGCCAGCGTGAAGACCAGGTTCCGGGGCTTGTTGTGCGCCGAGGCCGTCACCGAGTACGCGGCGGTCACCCCGGGTAGCACCGCGGCGGTGGCGGGCTGGGCGGTCACCACGAGCGCCGACAGTGCGACGGCGGTGGACAGAACGCGACGCTGGTTCGGCGAGAGCATGACGGGTCGCTCCTCGATTCGGGGACGTGCCGTTCCCGTCGGGTACCCGCCCGCCACCACTCCCGCCGTCCACACCGGACTTTCACCCGGACGAGCGACACCCGGTCCGCGATCGGCCACGACCGCGGACCGGGGCGGGCTCACATGTTGATCATGTGTCCGGCCAGGCCGTGGATGGCCTCCTTGACCGCCTCGCCGAGGGTCGGGTGCGCGTGCACGTTGCGCGCCACCTCGTGCACGGTGAGGTCCCACTGCTGGGCCAGGGTCAGCTCGGGCAGCAGCTCGGTGACCTCGGGGCCGATGAGGTGCCCGCCGAGCAGCTCGCCGTGGGTCTTGTCGCTGATCAGCTTCACGAAGCCGACCGGCTCGCCGAGGCCGTGCGCCTTGGCGTTGGCGGTGAACGGGAACTTGGCGACCTGGACGTCGTAGCCCTTCTCGCGGGCCTGCGCCTCGGTGTAGCCGAAGCTGGCGACCTGCGGCTGGCAGTAGGTCGCGCGCGGGATCATCACGTAGTCGAGCTCCATGGTCTCCGCGCCCGCGATGGTCTCCGCGGCGATGACCCCCATGGACTCGGCCGCGTGCGCCAGCATCAGCTTCGCGGTGACGTCACCGATGGCGAAGATGTGGTCGACCGAGGTGCGGCAGAAGCCGTCGATCTCGATGGCCTTGCGGTCGGTGAGCCTGACCCCGGTGTTCTCCAGGCCGTAGCCGTCGACCCGCGGCGCGAAACCGATGGCCTGCAACACCTTGTCGGCCTCGATGACGTCGCTGGTACCGCCCTTGGACACCGTCACCTTGACCTTCGCGCCGGAGTCGTCGATGGACTTCACCCTGGTGCCGACCCGCACCTCGATGCCGAGCTTCTTGTACCGGCGCAGCAGTTCCTTGGAGACCTCCTCGTCCTCCAAGGGCACCACGCGGTCGAGGAACTCGACGATGGTCACCTTGACGCCGTAGTTGTGCAGCACGTAGGCGAACTCGACGCCGATGGCGCCCGCGCCCGCGATGACGATGCTCTCCGGCAGCGTGTCCGAGAGGATCTGCTCCTCGTAGGTGACCACGCGCTCGGACAGCGACGTGCCCGGCAGCAGGCGGGTGGTGGCGCCGGTGGCGATGATCGCGTTGCCGAAGGTCACCGTCTCGGTGCCGCCGTCGGACAGGGCGACCTCGATGGTGTTGGCGTCGCGGAAGGTGCCCCACCCGTTGTACTGGATGATGCCGTTCTTCTTCATCAGGTAGTGCACGCCCTTGACGCGGCCGTCGGCCACGGTGCGGGAGCGCTGGAAGGCGGCGCCGTAGTCGAGGCTGATCGAGCCGTCGACCCGGATGCCGAACGTCGTGGTCTCGTGCTGGAGGATGTGCGCCAGCTCCGCGTTGCGCAGGAGTGCCTTGGAGGGGATGCAGCCCACGTTGAGGCAGACACCGCCCCAGTAGCGCTCCTCGATGATCGCGGTCTTGAGGCCGAGCTGGGTCGCCCGGATCGCCGCGACGTACCCGCCCGGTCCCGCGCCGACGACCACGACGTCGAAGTGTGTGCTCATGGCCCCCACGATATTCGCCCGCGCGGAGTGGTCGCCCACGCAGGGCTCAGCCGCCGACGGCGATCCCGCCCGGGGTGTCGGACGCCACTGCCAGACCGAGCACACCGGCCAACCGCGGCCTGGTCCTGATCCGCCGCTCCCCCGCCGCGAGCACCTCGGCGATGTCGGCGACCACGTCGGGCCGGGCCAGTGCGCCCGGCCCGACGGGGTCACCGGGTACCGCGACCACGGTCGTCGGGACACCGGTCTGCTCGCGCACGCGCCCCTGGCCGACGAGCACCAGGCCGCGCACGATCTCCGGGAACTCCGCGACGACCCGGCAGGCCACCTCGGTCAGTGCCGTGTGCGCCACGACCTGGGTGCGGGTGGCGCGGTCGGCGAGGGTTTCCAGCACGTCCTCGAGCCGGTCGAGGGAGCCCGCGCCACCTGCTTGCGGCGGCACGGCGCACCAGGCGACCTGGTACAGCTGCTCCAACGGGCGCCAAGCCTCCGGCAGCTCCCGCGGCCGCGTCGCCGTCGGGCTCAGCACCACGACCGCGGGACCGTAGTCCAACCCGCGCCACAGCGGTGCCTTCGCCGACGAGACCAAAGCCAACCGGTTGCTGCGTGCCATCGAGCGCCTCCCGAGTCCGATCCACCCCATTTCGGATTACCCGGGTGGGGTGGTTTCAATCACTCGATAGCGCAGATCACAGCCCTGCTGTGCGTTGAACACGGCTCTGCTGTGCGTTGAACACAGCCCTGCTGTGCGAGAACGCGACCCCGCGGCGGGAAAAGCGCCCCACCGCGCGCGTTCACGGCGCGCGGTCAGACCGGTCGGTCGTCCTCGGACTGGCGCAGCACCGCGAAGTTCAACTGGCCGTGCGGATCGGCCTGCACGTCGAGCACCTTGTCGGACAACAACTCGGCCGCGCCCGGTTCGAGGAACACGTGCGCGCCGGTCGGCCCGGTCACCACCTGGTCGCCCGCCACCGGTTCCGGCGCGAGCGCCACCGCGAGCGGCGTGCCCTCCACCTGCGGGGTCACCAGGGTGAACCGCAGCCCACCGGTCTCCTCGATGCCGTCCTGGGCCGTCAACGCGCTGATCGCGTCCGCAGCAGCCTCTGTCACCGCCAGCATGTCTGGCTCCTTTCCGTGTCACCTTGTCGTGCGGCTCGCGCACCCCACCGTAGGGGCGCCGGTGACGGCTCGCCGGACGGACCCAGACCCGCCTCGTGGCCGCTTCGGCGTGATCTTTAGAGTGCTCCGGTAGCGGTTGAGCAAGCAGCCGCAGCACGCCGGGGGCGACACCCAGGCAGATCGGCCCAGCGGCCCAGCCGCCGGGCACCGTCGCCGCCCGGCACTCGCGTGAAGCGAGGGGGCTGCGTGCTGCACGACTCCCGCCTGTCCTGGCGGTCGGTTGCCGCTCGTGACGCGCCCCCTCGCCGATCGCGCCCCCCGCGTGGTCCCCCAAGGACGCGGGGGATCGGCCGAGTGGACGTGGACCGGGAGGGAAGACCGCATGGGCACCGCGGTGCGAAGACCGCATAGGCGAGCCGGGGGGTGCCGGTGACGCCGGACCCGAACTCGCTGGTGGCCCAGTTGCAGTCCGAGTTGGACGGTCTGCGGCGCGCGCTGCGCACCAGGGCGACCATCGAGCAGGCGATGGGTGTGCTGGTGGTGCTGCGCCGGTGTTCGCCGAAGGAGGCGTTCGACGCGCTGGTGCGGCTCTCGCAGCAGTACAACACCAAGCTGCACCGGGTGGCGCACCTGGTGGTCGGCCTGTTCGCCGAGCCGTCGGTCGAGCCGCTGGACAGCTACCTGCGGCGCAACCTGGTCGCCGACGACCCGGTCGACACCGCGGCCGACCCGATCCGGTTGGACGCGGCGCTGCTGGACGCGGCCCGCGCGCTCGCCGAGGCGGGCCAGGAGCGGTCCGAGGTGGACCAGGCGGTGCGCGACCTGCACCGGGTGCTGGTGGAGCAGGGCTGGGTCCCGCCCTACGACGTGCTGGGCCCGATCGCGGACGGGACCCGCGCCTAGGTGCCGGATCCACCGGCCCCCGGCGCGCGACGGCCACTCGAACGCGCAGGTGTCCTCGCAGGCGATTCGGGGTACGTGGAGCACATGACGCAGGCCCGGCGACGATGAGCGGCAGCAACGACCCGTGGGCGGCGCCCGGCGCCGTGCCGGGGCCGCGGTCGGTCGGCGACCGGGTCCTGGTGCGGGTGCGGGCCGACCGGGCGAACCCGCCGGTGGTGCGGGAGGTCGCCGCGGCGGTGTCCGCCAGGCTCGGTGCCGACCCGGACGACGCCGCCGACCTGACCGAGCCCGATACCACCTCGTTCGGGTGGCGGGTGCTCGCGGCGCTCGTCGATAGTGTCGACTGCGGGGTGGGATCGGGGCCGGACGGGAGAGCGAACGTGCACATCAGCGTCGTGCGGGCCGAGTCTGCGGGTGCCGGGTGAGCGCGGAGACCCCGACCGGATCCTCGCACGAGTACAGCCACCTGGCGCCGTTGTTCGCCGAGCTGGTCTCGCTGCCGGAGGACGACGGCAGGCGGGACGCGGTGCGCGACAAGCTGGTCACCGGGCACCTGGCGCTCGCCGAGCACATCGCCATGCGCTTCGCCCACCGCGGCGTGGCGCGCGAGGACCTCACCCAGGTCGCCACCGTGGGGCTGATCCACGCCGTCGACCGGTTCGACCCGGAGCGCGGCATCGACTTCCTGTCCTTCGCGGTGCCGACCATCATGGGCGAGGTCCGCCGCTACTTCCGCGACACCGCCTGGTCGGTGCGGGTCCCGCGCAGGCTCAAGGAGCTGCACCTGACCATCACCGCCGCGGGCAACGAGCTGTCCCAGCGGCTGGGCCGGGCGCCGACGCCCAGCGAGATCGCCGCCCACCTGGGGATGAGCCGCGAAGAGGTGTACGAGGGCCTGGAGGCGGGTCAGGTGTACCAGTCGGTGTCGCTCGACGAGGCGCTGTCCTCGGGTGACCCCGACTCCGACCCGCTCGCCGACACCCTCGGCGAGGACGACGCGGCACTGCTGGGCATCGACGACCACGAGTCGCTGCGGCCGCTGATCGAGCGGCTGCCCGAGCGCGAGCGGCGGATCCTGCTGCTGCGGTTCTTCAAGAACATGACCCAGACCCAGATCGCGGAGAAGATCGGCGTCTCGCAGATGCACGTGTCCCGGCTGCTGACCCGCACCCTGGAGACGCTGCGTGCCGGACTGGTCACCGACGAGCGCTGAACAGGACTTTTCCGGTGTCCCTGGTCCACACTGGAGGCAGGGACACACCCGGGAGGCTGGCGTGGCGCGACCGATCTGGCACGGTGCGATCAACTTCGGGCTGGTCACGGTCCCGGTGGACATGTACGGGGCCACCGAGGACCACACGATCAGCTTCCGGCAGTTCGAGCGCGGCACGAGCGACCGCATCCGCTACAAGCGGGTCAACGAGCGCACCGGCGACGAGGTCGCCTTCGCCGACATCGTCAAGGGCGCCGAGATCGGCGGCGGCGAGTACGTGATCATCGAGCCGGAGGAGCTGGACGGGATCGCGCCCGGCCGCTCCCGGACCATCGACATCTCCTCGTTCGTGGCGCTGGAGGAGATCGACCCGATCCACTTCCAGAAGACCTACTGGCTGGCCCCGTCGAAAGAGGAGTACGGCAAGGCGTACGGGCTGCTCCTGCAGGCGATGCGCAAGACCAACCGCGCGGGCGTGGCGACGTTCGTCATGCGCGGCAAGGAGTACCTCACCGCGATCCGCGCCGGGGACGACGACCTGCTGCTGCTGACCACCATGCTGTTCGCCGAGGACCTGCGCGACCCGGCCAAGGAGCTCAAGTCGCTGCCGGAGATCACCCCGGCCCGCGGCAAGGAACTGGACATGGCGATCTCGCTGGTCGACTCGATGACCGAGCAGTGGGACCCCAGGGAGTACCACGACACCTACACCGAGCGGGTCGAGAAGCTCATCGAGGACAAGAAGGCGGGCCGCGAGGTCGTCGTCGGCGAGGAACCCAGCTCCCCCACCAAGGTCGTCGACCTGTTCGAGGCGCTGAGCAAGAGCGTGGAGAGCCGCAGGAATCGCCGAGACACCCCGGGATCCACTACCGGCGGCGAGGACCTCGATACCCTCAGCAAGGCCGACCTGGACAAACTGGCCCGCGAACTGGACATCAAGGGCCGCTCCAAGATGACCCGCGACGAACTCCAGAAGGCGGTGGCCGCGACAACAAGGAGAGCCTCATGACGTGCGCCGACTGCGCCCACGACCTGAGCCACTGCCACGGCACCCTGCTACTCCCCGACAGCACCCTCCCCGAGTGCACCGACCCGTCCTGTGTGGACCTGGCAGAGTCCCGCCACCCATTGACCGCGACCGCGCACGACCTGCTCACTCAGGCCCGCACGACCCCCATCGCCGCCTGACCCCTATCCAGGTTCACCAATTCCACCCGGCCCCACCAGGCATGCCCCCTGCGCGCCCACCACGGTCATCGGTCCAAGCGCGCCCGCCACGGCCACTTGTCCTATCGTGCCCCTCACAGGCGTTGGCCCACACGCGCCCCTCACAGGCGTTGGCCGAACCGCGCTCCTCGGAGTCGCTGGTGCCAACTGCTCGATGTGGCGGACTTGTTTTGCGTGGGGGGACGGTGCCCGTAGCGTCGCCTCGCGGCAGGGCCTGCTTTTCGGCCCCTGCTTTGCGGTTCTGCCCGGGTGTCGTAGGGGCCCCACGCAAAACAAGTTCGCCACATCGAGCCCTTCAAGAAAATCGCGCCCCACCGCAATGCCGAAGGCGAGCCGTCCCCCACCGCGAAGCCGCAGGCGAGCCCGATTCCCTTGCCCCGCAACACATCCACTCAGCACTCGATGACGTTGAGGGCCAGCCCTCCGCGCGCCGTCTCCTTGTACTTGGTGTGCATGTCGGCGCCGGTCTCGCGCATGGTCTTGATGACCTTGTCCAGGTGCACGACGTGGGTGCCGTCGCCGCGCAGGGCCATTCGGGAGGCGTTGATGGCCTTGGTGGAGCCGACCGCGTTGCGCTCGATGCAGGGGATCTGCACGAGGCCGCCGACCGGGTCGCAGGTGAGGCCGAGGTGGTGTTCGAGGCCGATCTCGGCGGCGTTCTCGACCTGGGCGACGGTCCCGCCGAGCACGGCGGTCAGGCCGGCGGCGGCCATCGCGCAGGCGGAGCCGACCTCGCCCTGGCAGCCGACCTCGGCGCCGGAGATGGAGCCGGTTTCCTTGAGCACCACGCCGATCGCGGCGGCGGTGAGCAGGAAGTCGACCACGCCGTCCTCGTTGGCCACCGACAGGAACCGGGTGTAGTAGTGCAGGACGGCGGGGATGATGCCCGCGGCGCCGTTGGTGGGGGCGGTGACCACGCGGCCGCCGGAGGCGTTCTCCTCGTTGACGGCCAGGGCGAACAGGCTCACCCAGTCCATCACGTACAGCGGGTCGCCCGCGCCGTCCTCGTCGAGCAGCTTGTCGTGCAGCGCCTTGGCCCGCCGGGGGACCTTCAGGCCGCCGGGCAGCACGCCGTCCTGCTCGCAGCCCCTGGTGACGCAGTCCTGCATGACCTGCCAGATGTGCAGCAGGCCGGCGCGGACCTCGGCCTCGGTGCGCCACACCAGTTCGTTGGCGAGCATGACCTGCGCGATGGACTTGCCGCTGTTCTCGCAGTGGGTCAGCAGGTCGGCCGCGGAGCGGAACGGGAACGGCACCGGGGTGGTGTCGGCGGAGATGACCGGGCCGTCGGCCGCGGTCTCGTCCAGGACGAAACCGCCGCCGACCGAGTAGTAGGTGCGGCGCGAGAGCTCGGTGCCCGCGGCGTCCCAGGCGGCGAAGGTCATGCCGTTGGGGTGCAGCGGCAACGACTTGCGCCGGTGCATGACCAGGTCGTCGTCCTCGGCGAAGGCGATCTCGTGGCTGCCGAGCAGCCGGATCCGACCGCTCTGCCTGATCTCGGCGACCCGGACCGGCACCGAGTCGGTGTCGACGTCCTCCGGGCGCGCGCCCTCCAGCCCGAGCAGCACCGCCTTGTCGCTGCCGTGGCCGTGGCCGGTGGCGCCGAGCGAGCCGAACAGCTCGGTGCGCACCCTGGCCACCTCAGCCAGCGCCCCGGCTGCCCGCAGCCCGTCGACGAACATCAGGGCGGCCCGCATCGGGCCGACCGTGTGCGAACTCGAGGGGCCGATGCCCACGCTGAACAGGTCGAAGACGCTGACCGCCACGACAATCCTCCTTCTTCGGCCTCCGGGGCCGCGCCGGGTTCTCGGCGCGGCACCCGGGGGCGGTCGATCAGCCCAGCTCCGGGTAGAGCGGGCGGCGGCGCACCAGCGCGGCGACGCGCTCGCGCAGCGCCGTGCCGGTTGCCTCGTCGAGCTCGGGCCGCAACGCGACCGCGATGATGTCGGCGACCTCGGCGAAGTCCTCGGCGTCGAAGCCGCGGGTGGCCAGCGCCGGGGTGCCGATGCGCAGCCCGGAGGTGATCATCGGCGGCCGCGGGTCGAACGGGACCGCGTTGCGGTTGACGGTGATCCCGATCGAGTGCAGCCGGTCCTCGCCCTGCTGGCCGTCGAGCTGCGAGTCGACCAGGTCGACCAGCACCAGGTGCACGTCGGTGCCACCGCTGAGCACCTTCACGCCCGCCTCGGCCGCGTCCGGCGCGGAGAGCCGGTCGGCCAGGATCCTGGCGCCCTCGAGCACCCGGCGCTGCCGCTCGGCGAACTCCTCGGACGCGGCGATCTTGAACGCCACCGCCTTGGCCGCGATCACGTGCTCGAGCGGGCCGCCCTGCTGGCCGGGGAACACCGCCGAGTTGACCTTCTTGGCCAACTCCTTGGTGCAGAGCACCACACCGCCGCGCGGACCGCCGAGGGTCTTGTGCGTGGTGGTGGTGACCAGGTGCGCGTGCGGCACCGGGTTCGGGTGCAGCCCGGCGGCGACCAGCCCGGCGAAGTGCGCCATGTCGACCATGAGCAGCGCCTCGACCGAGTCGGCGATGCGGCGGAACTCGGCGAAGTCGAGGGTGCGCGGGTAGGCGGACCAACCCGCGACGATCAGCTTCGGGTTGTGCTCCTTGGCCAGCCGCTCGACCTCGGCCATGTCGACCCGGCCGGTCTCCTTGTCGACGTGGTAGGCCACCACGGTGTACAGCTTGCCGGAGAAATTGATCTTCATCCCGTGCGTCAGGTGCCCGCCGTGGGCCAGGTCCAGCCCGAGGATGGTGTCGCCGGGCTTGAGCACGGCGAACATGGCCGCGGCGTTGGCCGAGGCCCCCGAGTGCGGCTGCACGTTGGCGTGCTCGGCGCCGAAGAGGGCCTTGACCCGGTCGATGGCCAGCTGCTCGACCACGTCGACGTGCTCGCAGCCGCCGTAGTAGCGGCGGCCGGGGTAGCCCTCGGCGTACTTGTTCGTCAGCACCGAGCCCTGCGCCTCGAGCACCCCGATCGGGGCGAAGTTCTCCGAGGCGATCATCTCCAGCGTCGACTGCTGGCGGCGCAGCTCGGCGTCGACCGCGGCGGAGATCTCCGGGTCGACCTCGGCCAGCCGCTGCCCGAACATGGGTGTCCCTGCCATCAGCCCTCCTTGGTGTGCTCGGCGTACGCGGCGGCGTCGAGCAGCTCGGGCTCGCCGTCGACGCGGACGCGGAAGAGCCAGCCGTCGCCGAACGGGTCGGTGTTGACCAGCTCGGGGGTGTCCACGACCGCCTCGTTGATCTCCACGACCACGCCGTCGGCGGGCGCGAACAGGTCGGAGACGGACTTGGTGGACTCGATCTCGCCGCACGCCTCACCGGTGGTCAGCGTGGCGCCCACCTCGGGCAGCTGCACGTACACCACGTCGCCGAGCGCGTCGGCGGCGTACTTGGTCACCCCGACCGTCGCCGCGGCCGGGTCGCCGAGGTCGACCCACTCGTGGTCGGTGGTGTAGCCGAGGTTCTCCGGGTTGCTCATTGGGTTCTCGATCTCCAGGTTTCAGGCTTGACGCTGGTAGAAGGGCAGCTTGACGACCTCGACCGGCGCGCTGGTGCCGCGGATGTCCACGGTGAGCGCGGTGCCCGGCTCGCTGACCGCGACCGGCACGTAGGCCATCGCGATCGGGTGGCCGAGCGTCGGCGAGAGCGCGCCGCTGGTGACCGTACCGACCTGCGCCCCGGCACCGTCGAGCACCGCGTACCCGTGTCGGGGGGCGCGCTTGCCGGAACCGACCAGGCCGACCAGCACCTTGGTCTCCACGTCGGCGTCGCGGCGGCGCTCCAGCGCCTCCTTGCCGACGAACCCGCCCGCCTTGTCGAACTTCACGACCCGGCCGAGACCGGCGTCGAACGGGGTGAACGAGGCGCTGAGCTCGTTGCCGTAGAGCGGCATGCCCGCCTCCAGCCGCAGCGTGTCGCGGCAGGCGAGCCCGGCGGGCAGCAGCCCGTGCTCCTGACCGGCCTCGGTGAGCAGCCGCCACACCTCGGGTGCCTTGGCACCGTCCACGTAGACCTCGAAGCCGTCCTCGCCGGTGTAGCCGGTGCGGGCGAGCAGGATGTCGATGCCGCCGATGGCCGAGGGCACGCTGGCGTAGTAGGCGAGCGCGTCGAGGTCGGCGTCGGTGACCGAGCCGATGATGGCGGTGGAGGTCGGGCCCTGGACCGCGATCAGCGCCAGCTCCGCGGAGCGGTCGTTGACCTCGACGGCGAACCCGTCGGCCCGCTCGCGCAGCGCGGCGGCCACCGTGGCGGCGTTGGAGGCGTTGGCAACGACCATGAACTTGTCGGCGGCCAGCCGGTAGACGACCAGGTCGTCGAGCACGCCGCCCTCGGCGTCGCAGATCATCGTGTAGCGGGCCTTGCCCGGCTTGACCGCGGACAGCTTGCCGACGAGCGCGAAGTCCAGCGCCTGGGCCGCCTCCGGACCGGTCAGCTCGATCTCGCCCATGTGGCTGAGGTCGAACAGGCCGGAGGCGGTGCGGACCGCCTTGTGCTCGGTGAGCTCGCTGCCGTAGCGCAGGGGCATCGACCAGCCTGCGAAATCGGTGAACGAGGCACCGAGCGCCTCGTGCACCGAGTGCAGCGGGGAGGGGGTGCTCATGGAAGTCGGGTCTCCTTCGGCGCGCTGGGAACAGTGCTGTTCGCAGCGTGGCACGCCGGGCGCGCGGGCTGCAGCACGACCGGACGGGCTGTGGATGAGTGTGGGGGTTGTGGACAGCCGCGCGGCTGTTCGCTGTGGCGGGTGCGGCGGACGAGGGACATGGGAGCTCCTTGGCAGCGCGCCGGACGGGCGGATCCGGCGCTGGAACTCCCCCTCTGTCATGGCACCTGAGAGCTTCGCCGCGAACGCGGCTTGCACCGTGGGTGAGACGCCGAGATCGCGTCTGCTTTCCAGAGTGGCCTGGTGGGAACGGTAGCTTTACCTGAGAGATTGACGGGGAGTTTGCTCCTTCGGTGCCTCGATCAAGATCGAGGGCTCTCCCGGTCCCACTCGTACGGCCCGATATGCGGTTGTGCCACGGACACTAGTCGAGCCGGAACCCGAAAGGAAGTTCGAGGCGGTGCCTGGCGAGCAGGGCGTCGTCGGCGAGCAGGTCGCGGGTGGGGCCGTCGGCGACGACGACCCCCCCGTCGACGAGCACCGAGCGCGGGCACAACTGCAACGCGTAGGGCAGGTCGTGGGTGACCATGACCGTGGTCCGGCCGAGACCGAGCAGCACCTCGGCCAGCTCACGGCGGGCGCGGGGCTCCAGGTTGGCCGAGGGTTCGTCGAGAACCAGCACGTCGGGGTCGCAGGCGAGCACCGTGGCCAGGGCGACCCGGCGGCGCTGCCCGCCGGACAGGTGCAGCGGCGAGCGGTCCGCGTGCTCGGCCATCCCGACGTCGTCGAGCGCGCGCTTGACCCGGGCGTCGAGTTCAGGTCCGCGCAACCCGAAGTTCGCGGGACCGAAGGCGACGTCTTCGCGAACGGTGGGCATGAAAAGTTGGTCGTCGGGGTCCTGGAACACGATTCCGACCCTGCGCCGGACTTCTTTCATATTCTGTTTATTGACTTCCAGCCCCGTTACCTCGACCTTGCCCTGTCCGGTGAGCACGCCGTTGAGGTGCAACACGAGGGTGGTCTTACCGGCGCCATTCGGTCCGAGGACCGCGACCCGTTCCCCTTGCTCGACCCGCAGGTTCACGCCGAAGAGGGCTTGGTGGCCGTCGGGGTAGGCGTAGGCGAGGCGTTCGACCAAGAGGGCGGGGGGTGTCACAGCGCTATACCTAGCACGACCGCGGCTAGGGCGGTCGGGATGAACCCTACGAGCCAGGTGCGGCGCCCAGCGGGCTGTCCCTGGTCGGGCATGGCCCCGGTCCAGCCACGGGAGACCATCGCGAGGTGCACGCGTTCCCCGCGCTCGTAGCTGCGGATGAACAAGGTCCCGATACCGCGCGCGGTGGCACCAACCTGCCAGAGGAAGCGCGGGTCGTGCCCGCGGCAGATGCGGGCTATCCGCATCCTGCGGGCCTCGGCGGCGATCACGTCGAGGTAGCGCAACATGAGGGTGGCGATGGTGATGACCATGGTCGGCACCCGCAGCCGCTGGAGTCCGACGATCAGCTCGCCCGGCGTCGTGGTCGCGGCCAGGGTGAGCGACACCAGCACACCGAGGGTGCCCTTGACGGCGATGTTCCAGCCCGCCAGCAGACCGTGCTCGGAGAGCCGCAGCCCGAGGAACTCGACGGTCGGACCGCCCGCGAGGAACGGGAAGGCGATCGCGAGGACCACGAACGGCAGCTCGATCAGCGCCCGGGTGGCCAACCACCCCGGCGGGATCCTGGCGATCACCCAGACCCCGGCGAGGACGGCGAGGTAGAGGCCGAACGCCCAGAACCGCTCGCGGGGCGTCGCCACCACGCAGAGCACCCCCGCGACCGCGGCCACCACCTTGACCTGTGGTGCGAGCCGGTGGACCGGGGTGTCCCCCGGCCGGTGCAGCGGATGTGCGTGGCCCGCGCTCACGCCTTGGGACGCCTGCGCAGCAGCCAGAAGAACCCACCCGCGACAACGACGGTCACTACGACACCGATGACGCCCGCGAGGCCGGTGGTGTTCTCCCCGCCGTCGACCGCGTAGTCCGCCAGAGGGCTGCCAGCGAACTGGTGATCCTTGGCGTTCTGAGCGATGCAGGAGCCCTGTAGCTGCTCACCGCCCGCGGTCTCCACTACCTCGCAGCCCTTGAGGGTCGCGTGGTCGAGACCGTCCGGATTGGAATCAGCCAGGTAGGACACCGCGCCCGCGAGCACGAGGGCGACTAGGAGGAACCCGAGCAGGAAAGGCAGATTGCGGGTCTTGGCGGTGTCTCGGGTCTTAGTGGTGTCTCGGGTCTTAGCGGTCACGCCGGGGTCCCTTCACGCAGCTCCAGCGGGCGGGTAGTGCCGCGCAGCAGGTAGACCAAGTCGGGTCGAACGGCCGCGACAGCGCCAACGGTGAGCGCGGTGATCACGCCCTCGCCGATGCCGATGAGGCAGTGCACGCCGACCACCGTGGCCGCGACGGTGCCCAGGCTGAACGCCGGGTCGCCGCCGATCGCGAACTCCAGCACGAACCCGAGCGAGGCGACGACGGTGTTGACCAGGGCCGCGACGAACGCGACCACGACCAGCCCGACCCTGCCGGTGGCGAACCGCTTGAGCGCGGTGGCCACCAGGAACCCGGTCGCGGTGCCGATCAGGGCCATGTTGGTGACGTTGGCGCCCAGCGCGGTCACCCCGCCGTCGGCGAACACCAGCGCCTGCACGACCAGCACGATCGACACGCACAGCGCCCCGACCCACGGCCCGACCAGGATCGCGGCGAGCGCGCCGCCGAGCAGGTGCCCGCTGACCCCGGGCAGCACCGGGAAGTTGAGCATCTGGGTGGCGAACAGGAACGCGGCCACCAACCCGGCCAGTGGAGCAGTCCGGTCGTCGAGGTCGCCCCGCGCCTTCGCGGTGGCCACCGCGAGGCCGACGACCGCGACGCCGACGAACAGCAGCGAGGTCGTGGGGTTGAGCAACCCATCGCTCATGTGCATGGCGACCGAGCCGGTCATCGGCGCACCTCTCACGGGGACTCGGGGCGGGGACCCAGGGGTGGATCGAGCGTAGTTGCGAGCGGCACGCTACCGCCAGACCCTGGCAACAACCCACCTCAGGCCGTTGTGACCTCAGCTACCTCGTCACCCGGGTCCCCGAGCTCGTCCACCCAGGCGAGCTCGTCAGGCTTACCTCGCGCGAACCGCGTATCGCGCCACCTCGACTCGTCGTGGAACTCGGCACCCGCGAAGGTCGCCGACCGCTGGAACGTCACCTCGGTGAAGTTCGCCAGCCCGCCGAACCGGGCTCCGTCGAACCTGACGTCGTCGGTGAACGTGGCGGAGCGGAACCACACGTAGCTGCCGAACTCGGTCCCGGTGAAGTTCGTCCGGTGCTTGAAGGTCGCCAGCGCGAAGGTCGACGAGCGGATCCGGCACCGGTCGAGGTCGAAGTCGATGAGCACCGCCCCGGTGAGGCCGAGGTCGATGTCGGGCCAGAACGACTCCGGGGTCTCCGGGCGCAGGTGCAGCAGCAGGATGCGCTGGACAGCGCGCCGGACCTCCCGCTCCTCCAGGCGCTGCCGGTGGTCGAGCAGGTCACCGCCCTCGGGGAGGCTCCCCAGTGGTGGGTCGTACGGCATCCGCAGGTACGCGCAGTACACGTTGACCACGGTCTGGCGGTGGCCCGGGTTGTCCTGCGCGAGCCGCTCCAGCGCGTAGAGCCCGGCCATGCGCACCGGGGCCTTGTCGGAGCCGAGTTGGTCGGCGGCCTTGGTGTAGAGGTCGGTGATGCGGCGCTCGACGCCGTCCTTCTCGGTGATCGCGGCCATCCGGTCCTGGTGGGCCTTGGCGTCGGCGGCCACGTCGCGCTGGTGGGCGAGGGCCCGTTCGCGGTTGTCGAGGTCCTGCTCGGTGGTCCGCTGCCTGCGCCACGACAGGTACAGCGCGTACACGCCGCCTCCGCCGATGCCGATGCTCATGCCGATCCGGACGGCCTCGAACCGGGCGGTGACCAGCTTGTCGCCGGTGAGGCCGCTGGTCGCGGGCCACCACAGCAGCACGACGGTGGTCGCGGTGAGCAGGAGGATGCCGACCGCGACCAGGGCGATCGACCTGCCGGAGACCGGCCGGGGGTGGGATTGCGCGCTCACGACGGGGTGATCGGTGGGGGGCACGGGATCGTGTCAGAACCGGACGAGGGTGCGGCCGCCGCGGCCCGCGCGCATGTCGGCGAACGCGGTCTCCACGTCGTTCAGGCCGACCTCGGCGGTGACCAGGCCCGCGAGGTCGAGATCGCCGGAGGCGACGAGGTCCAGCAGGCGGGGGATGTCCACGTCGGGGTCGGACGAGCCGAAGAGGCAGCCGGTGAGCGTGCGGCCGAAGAAGTACAGCTCCAGCGCGCTGAACTCGACGATCGCCTTGGCCGACCCGACACCGACGACCACCACGTGCCCACCGCGCCGCGACGAGGCCCAGGCGGTGCGGATCGACGCGGGGACACCGGCGCACTCGAACGCGACATCGGCACCGCGGCCTTCGGTGAGCCCTCGGATGGTCTTGGCGGTCGCGGAGTCCGAGACGAGGAAGTCGGTAGCGCCATGTGCTCGCGCTAGGGCTTCCTTCTCCGGGTGCACGTCGACCGCGATGATCGGAGACGCCCCGGCGATCCGCGCGGCCTGCAACACCGACAGCCCGACACCGCCAACGCCGACCACCACCACTGACTGTCCCGGTTTGACCTGCGCGGTGTTGAACACGGCTCCTGCGCCCGTCAGCACCGCACACCCCAACACCGCCGCTTGCTCCAACGGCAGGTCTTTGGGGATCTTCACCGCGGCCCGCTCGGGCACAACCGTCTCCTCGGCGAAGGCTCCCGTACCGAGCCCCGGGTAGAGCGGGGTCCCATCGGGCAACGCCGCGTGCGGAACCTCGGCAGCGTCAGCGGCCCGCGCACACAGATACGGCTCCCCTTCAAGGCAGAACCAACACTCCCGACACGGCGGCGCCCAGTTGAAGATCACGTGATCCCCCACCGCGACCCGCGTGACCCCCTCCCCCACCGAGACGACGACGCCTGCCCCCTCGTGCCCCAGCACCGCGGGCACCGGCTGCCGCAACGTCCCCTCGGCCAGCGACAGGTCGGAGTGGCACACCCCCGCCGCCACGACCCGGACCCGGACCCGCCCCGGACCCGGCTCCCCGACCACGATGTCCCCGACCACCAGCGGTTCGCCCTGCGCCCGCAACACCGCAGCCCTGACCATGTCTCTCCCTCAGCCACCGTCCCCTGCCATCGAGGAGCCTACGGACCGGCCTCAGACGAAGGCGTTGATGCCGGTGAGGGCGCGGCCGATGAGGAGCTTCTGGATCTGGGTGGTGCCCTCGTAGAGGGTCATGACGCGCGAGTCGCGGAGGATCTTGGCGACGGGGTACTCGTCCAGGTAGCCGTAACCGCCGAAGACCTGGATGGCCAGATTCGCGACGGTTACGGCGTTCTCGCTCGCGAAGAGCTTGGCCATAGAGGCGGCGGTACCGAAGGGCAGACCGCGGTCCACTAGATCTGCCACTCGCCACACCAGCAACCGGGCGGCGTCAGTGTTGACCGCCATGTCCGACAGCATCTCCTGCACGAGCTGGTAACCGGCAATGGGCTTACCGAACTGCAAGCGCTCCTTCGCGTACTTCACGCTCGCCTGCAACGCCCCGTTGGCCAGCCCCACGCACCCGGCCGCGACCGACATCCGCCCCTTGTCCAAAGCGGACATCGCCACCTTGAACCCGACGCCCTCGTCGCCGAGGCGCGCGTCGGCGGGGACCCGCACCCCGTCGAGCACGAGCTCACCCGTCGACTGCCCGCGCAGCCCCAGCTTCCCCTTGATCTCCCGGTGCTGGAACCCGGGCGAGTCGGTGGGCACCAGGAACGCGCTGATGCCCTTGGGTCCCGGCCCGCCGGTGCGCGCGAAGATCAGCGCCAGGTCGGCCCAGGTGCCGTTCGTGATGAACATCTTCGTGCCGGTGAGCACGTAGTCGTCGCCGTCGCGGACCGCGCGCGTGGCCAGGTTCGCCGCGTCCGAGCCGGTGTCCGGTTCGGTCAGGCCGAAGCAGGCGAGCGACTCGCCGGAGGAGATCCTGGGCAGCCACCGGGACTTCTGCTCGTGGGTGCCGTACCCGGCGATCGACTTGCCGACCAGGCCGAGCGACACCGACACGATGCCGCGGATGGCCGAGTCGCCGCGGCCGAGCTCCTCCATCATCAGGCAGTACGAGAGGTGGTCGCCGCCGGAGCCGCCGTACTCCTCCGGCAGCGTCATGCCGAGGAACCCGACGGCGCCGAGCTTGCCGACGATGGCCCGGTCGACCTGTTCGCGGCGGTCCCACTCGGTGGCGTTGGGCACCACCTCGCGGTCGATGAAGTCGCGCGCCAGGTCCCAGAGGGCCTGCTGCTCACCGCTGAGGGCCAGATCCACGCCGGTCTCCCGTCCATAAACCAAACGGTGTTAGGTTCGCCAAGGATAGGATCGGCAGCCGAGCCCGGCAACCACCGCCGGGGTGAGGTGAGGACATGCCCCGGCCCCGCGTACCGCTGCTGGACCGGCCGCGCATCCGGGCCGCCGCGCTGACCGCGGTCGACCGCGACGGGCTGGCCGGGCTCTCGATGCGCAGGCTGGCCGCCGACCTCGGCGTGCAGGCGCCGTCGCTGTACTCGCACTACCGCACCAAGGACGACCTGCTGCAGGACATCGCCGAGGACGTCATGGCAGGGGTGGACACCGCGGGCTTCGCCGAGGACTGGGTCACCGGCCTGCGCGGCTGGGCGATCTCCTACCGCGCCGCGCTGGCCGCCCACCCCAACCTCGTGCCGGTGATCGCCGCTGGCCCGGCGCGCAGGCCGACCGCGCTGCTGCACGCCGACGCGGTGCACGGCGGGCTGGTCGGCGCGGGCTGGCCGCCGCGGCACGCCACCATGATCGGCGCGTCGACCAAGTACCTCGTGCTCGGCGCCGCGATGAGCTCCTTCTCCCGCGGCTTCGAGGACGACGTGCAGGTCTACGTCGACCGCTACCCGCACCTCGACCAGGCGCACCGGCTGCGCGAGCACGCCGACGAGATCGACGCCGAGAGCTTCGCGCTGGCCCTGGACGCGTTCATCCGCGGCCTGACCGCGCTGCACGCCCGGGTGGCTCGAGCCGCGCCCTAGCCGCGGCGAACACCGCGTCCGAGGTGGCCGAGAGCGCGGGCGAGTCCAGCTTCCACTGCTGCCAGAACAGCGGCACGTCCAGCACCCGGTCGGTCAACTCGACCAACTCCCCCGCCGCCAGCCGCGGCCGCGCCTGCATCGTCGGCACCAGCCCCCAGCCGAGCCCGGCGACGATCGCCGCGAGGAACCCCTCCGACGAGGGCACGTGGTGGCGCCGGTCGGCGGCGGGGCGCTCGGTCAGCCCGCGCACGAACACGTCCTGCAGCACGTCGCGGCGGTCGAACACCACCACCGGCGCGTCGGCGACGCACTGCCGCAGCGGACCGGCCAGCCACCGCTCGGCGAACGCGGGGGCGGCCACCGGCAGGTACCGCATCAGCCCGAGCGGGCGCACCGAGCACCCGGCCACCGGCTCCGGCGACGACGTGACCGCCGCCATCACCAGGCCCTCCCGCAGCAGCGCCGCGGTGTGCGACTCGTCCTCCCGGTGCAGGTCGAAGTAGACGTCGGGCACCCGGGTCAGCGCGGGCAGGATCCAGGTCGCCAGCGAGTCCGCGTTGATCGCGATGGGCAGCCGGACCGACTCCCCCGGCGTGCCGAGCCCGACCCGCAGGTCCCGGTCCAGCTGGGCGAGCTGCCGGGCGAACCGCACCACCTGGGTGCCGGACTCGGTGGGCCGCACCGGTTTCGTGCGCAGCAGCAGCACCCGCCCGGTGCGCTGTTCGAGCGCCTTGACCCGCTGGCTGACCGCGGACGGCGTCACGCCCAGCGCGGCGGCCGCGGCGTCGAAGGTGCCCTCGTCGACCACCGCGAGCAGCGTGCGGACCTGGTCGAGGGGCAGATCGTTCATCACGACCGCTAATGCTACGTAAGAATCATTAGCTGGTGTTACCCACGAGCGCGGCCATACGGTCGACGCATGGGGCTCGCGGTTCTTGCCGGGTTCGGCACCGGACTTTCACTGATCATCGCCATCGGTTCACAGAACGCTTTCGTGCTGCGACAAGGCATCCTGCGCCAGTCAGTGCTACCGGTCGTCGCGATCTGCACGGTCTCAGACGCTGTGCTGATCGCTCTAGGCGCGGGAGGCATGGGTGCGGTCGTCGCCGCGCAACCGGTCGCGCTCACCGTGGTCGCCATCATCGGTGGCGTGTTCCTGATGGGCTACGGGCTCATGGCGGCCAGGCGCGCGGTCCGGGCATCCACGCTGTCCGCGGTGGGCGCGGGCGCCGGGTCGACCCGCGCGGCCGTGCTCACCTGCCTCGGCCTGACCTGGCTCAACCCGCACGTCTACCTGGACACCGTGCTGCTGCTGGGCACGATCGCCGCGGCGCACGGCACGGACCGCTGGTCGTTCGCGGCCGGGGCGGTCCTGGCCAGCGTGTGCTGGTTCGCGGGCCTCGGCTTCGGCGCCCGCCTGCTGACCCCGGTGTTCGCCAGGGCGGCGTCCTGGCGGGTGCTGGACGCGGTGATCGCCGCGACGATGACCGCGCTGGGGGTGTCGTTGCTGGTGGGGGCGTGAGGACCACGCCCCCACCGCTCACCCGACGCCTGCGCCGTGCAACGCGACCCACCGGCGCATCGAGTACTCGACCATGGTGATCAGCGCGCTCTTGACCGACTGCCGGTCCCGCGCGTCGCACGGGACGATCGGCACCTCCTGCCCGATCGCCAACGCGTCCCTGACCTGCTCGATGCTGTGCCCGAGCACCCCGTCGAAGCAGTTCAACCCGATCACGTAGGGCAGGTTGCGCTCCTCGAAGAAGTCGATCGGGGAGAACGAGTCGGCCAGCCTGCGGGTGTCGGCCAGCACCACCGCGCCGATCGCGCCGCGCACCAGGTCGTCCCACATGAACCAGAACCGCTGCTGGCCCGGGGTGCCGAACAGGTACAGCACCAGGTCCGAGTCCAGCGACACGCGGCCGAAGTCCATCGCGACGGTGGTGGTGGACTTGTTCGGCGTTGCCGCGGTGTCGTCGATGCCCGCGCTGGCGCTGGTCATCACCGCCTCGGTGGTCAGCGGCATGATCTCCGAGACCGAGCCGACGAAGGTGGTCTTGCCCGCGCCGAACCCGCCTGCCACCACGATCTTGACCGAGGTCAGCCCACCACCGGGTGCCGGGTCGTCATAGCCTGCGGAGTCCACTCAGTACCCTTTCCATCAGCACCAGGTGAGCCTTGTTGGCGCCACCGGTCGCGGTCTTGTGCACGGCGACCAGGCCGAGTTGGGCCATGTCGCCCAACAGCACCTTGGCCACCCCGAGTGGCACCCCGAGCAGGGTGGCCACCTCGGCGACCGACCTGGGGTCGTGGCAGAGCGCACCGATCGCGCGGTGCTCGGACTCGGCGAAGGCCGTGGCGTCCCCGGCCCGCTCGCTGGTGGACACCATGGTCTCCACGCGCAGTTCGAAGTTGGACTTGGTGCGGCCCCTGGTCCAGGCGTAGGGCCGCACGATGGCGGCGGCGTCCTCCGAGGGGTCCTCGGCGGCGGCCACCCGCACCGCTGCGGCCGCGGTGGCCGTCGCGGGCCCGGCCGGGTCGACCTGGTCGGCCGCGTCGCCGTCCGGCCAGTCCGGCTCGTCGTCGCGCGCAGGGACCGCCGCTTCGTCCACTTCGGACTTGCGGCGCCTGCGGGACCGGCCGCCGCCCAGCGTCAGGTTGGCCATGACGTCGGCGATGGTGCGCTCCGGCTCACCGGAGCGGCCCTGGTTGGCGCTCATGCTGTGCTCATGCGGGCTGCCCCACCATCCTCCCGGCGGTCCCCTGCAGGGCCGCGCGCAGTTCCGGGGTCAGGATCTGGCCCACCCGGTCCACCAGCAGCGTCATCTCGTACGCCACTTGTCCGATGTCACAGGTCGGGGCCGCGAGGATCGCTAAACACGACCCGTCGCTGATGGCCATCAGCAACATGATCCCGCGCTCCATCTCGACCACGGTCTCCTTGACCGCGCCCGCCTCGAAGCAGCGGGCCGCGCCCTGGGTGAGGCTGACCAGCCCCGAGGCGACCGCGGCCAACTGGTCGGCGCGGTCGGTCGGCAGCCGCGCGGACGAGGTGAGCAGCAGCCCGTCGGCGGACACCACCACCGCGTGCGCCACCCCGGACACCCGCTCGGCGAAGTCGTTGACCAACCACCCGAACTGGCCTGGTTTGGACTGCGTGGACGTCATCGTGCTCCATTTCCCGTCGGTGACGGCGGCTGCGTCGGTCGGTTTGACTGCGTGCGACGTGGCTCAGGCATCCCCGCCTTCTTCCTCGGTGTCCCCGTCCTGTCCCGGGTGCCGCTGCGCGATGCTGCTGCGGCCCCGGCCGATCCCGCGCTGCAGGCTGCCCAGCCGGGAGCGCAGCGCCTCGGCGTCGCGCTCGATCAGCACCGCGGGCTGCTGCGCCGGGGTGTCGGCGCCGAGGCTGCCGGGCACCAGCCGCTCGCGCGGCGTCCGCCTCGGCAGTCCGCCGTCTGGCAGCGGATCGGCGTCGTCGTGGGTGGTGAGCGCCTCCGCGGCCTGCCAGCCCGCGTCCCGCGCGAAGCGCCACCGCGCGCCGCGCAGGTCGAGGCCCGGCTGGGCGTCGGTCTCCGGCTCGCCGTGCGCGGGGCCCGCGCGGTGCGCGCCCCTGGCCCGGTGGATGCCGCGCTGGTAGCTGGACAGCCGCTCGCGCAGGTCCTGCGGGTCGCGGGCGTGCGCTGGTGGCGCCGCGGCCGCCGCGCGCCTGCCGGGTTGCTGCACCCCGCCGGGCACCAGGTTGCGGCGCGGGGTGCGCCGGGGCAGGCCGGAGGTGGTGAAGTCCTCCGGCTCGGCAGCCGACACCGCGCGCGCGGTGTGGAAACCCTGGTCGGCGGCGAAGTCCCAGTCCGGTCCCCTGGTGACGTCGGCCGCGGTGGAGTTCGGGTCGTCGGTGACCGCCCGGAACCACGCGGAGACCATCTCGTCGAAGATCGGCGTGGTCTCGTGCAGCGCGGCGGCGGGCGGGACGACCGCGGCCTGGTGCACCAGCGTGGTGTCCCACCAGCCGCTGTCGTCGTCCACGTCGCCGTCGAAGTCGCCACCGTCCCGCACACCGCCGTCGTGCCGCACCCCGCCGTCGAAGGCGGACTGGGCTGGCCCGGGCTGCTCGGCCCGCTCGACGTGCTCGACCGGGTCGTCGTCGGGGACGAACAGCGCCTGGGTCTGCTCCACCGGCGGCACGTCCGGTTGCACGGGTGCCCTCGGTGAGCGGCGCGGCAACGGGACCCCGTCGCCGCTGGGGGTCGGCGACGGGATGGGCAAGGAGCCGGGCTGTTCGGCACCGTCGCCACCGGGGGCGCCGGTCGGCTCCCACCTCGGCTTGCCGTTGGCGAGCCTGCGGGCCAGTCCGGCGGTGAACCCGCTGGGACCGGTGCCGTTGCTCTCGCCGTGGTCGGTCCCGTTGTGACCGTTGCTGCCGTGACCGTTGCTGCCGTGACCGTTGGACCCGTTGCGGCTACCCGCACCTCGCCCGTTGGTCGAACCGTTGCCGTTGGCACTGCCGTTTCCGTTGACGGCACCGTGACCGTTGGAGCCGGTGTGGCCGTTGGACCCGTGGGCGCTCTGGGAACCGTTGGTGCCGTGGGACTCGCGGGCGGCGACGACCCTCGGGAGGTCGAGCCCGACGTCACCGGCGACGAGGTCCGCGGGTACGGCGATCACCGCGCGCACCCCGGTCTGCGCGCCGGGCAGCAGCCGCACCTCGACGTTGAGCCGGGCGGCGAGCCTGCCGACCACGAACAGCCCCATCCGGCGCGAGGTCGAGGCGTCCACGGTGCGGCTGTCGGCGAGCCGGGTGTTGGCGTCGGCCAGTTCCTGCTCGCTCAGGCCGATGCCGCGGTCGACGACCTCGACCCGGATCGCGCCGGTGTCGGTGACCTGGCTGGTGATCAGGACCTGGGTGGCAGGCGCGGAGAACGCGGTCGCGTTGTCGAGCAGTTCCGCGGTGAGTCGGACCAGGTCGCCGACCGCGTAGCCCACGACGAGCACCGCGGGCGGCGGGGCGATCACCACCCGCTCGTAGTGCTCGACCTCGGACACCGCCGCGCGCAGCAGGTCGCCGAGCTGGGTCGGCGCCTGCGCCCGGCGGGCCGGGTCGCTGCCGGAGAGCACCATCAGGTTCTCGTTGTTGCGGCGCATCCGGGTGGCCAGGTGGTCCAGCTGGAACAGCGTGGCCAACTGGTCGGCGTCCTCCTCGTCGCGCTCCAGCCGCTCGAGCAGGTGCAACTGGCGCTGCACCAGGCCCTGGCTGCGGCGGGAGAGGTTGACGAAGACGTTGCTGTAGTTGGCGCGCAGCACGGCCTGCTCGGTGGCCAGCCGCAACGCCTGCTCGTGCACCGCGTCGAACGCCCGCGCCACCTGACCGACCTCGTCGTCGGGCAGCACGGCCACCGGTTCGACCACCGGCGCCACCACGTCGTCGCCGTCGCGGATGCGGGCGACCGCGGCGGGCAGCCTGCGGGTGGCGACGTCGAGCGCGCCCCTGCGCAGCAGCGCGAGCGAGCCGAGCAGCTGCCTGCCGATCACGATCATCACCGCGGCGGCGGCGACCAGCGCCAGGATGAGGACCACCGAGGCCAGACCGGCCGCGTCGCTCGCCTCGTCCTGCATGGCCGAGGAGCGGTCCTTGATCTCGGCGCCGAGCAGGGCGCTGACCGCGGTGATCCGCTCGGAGACCTGCTCGGAGGAGGAGTTCCAGTCGACCGAGGTGATCGGCAGCGGCACGTTGACGCTGGCGCTGCCGTCGGAGCCGTCGCCGACGGCCAGGCGCAGCAGCTCCGTCCTGGTCCGCACCTCGGGCGCGTCGTGCAGCGCGTCGTAGCCGGACTGCTGGCGCAGGGTGGCGATGGAGCGGAAGTCGGCGGTGCGCTCGGCCAGCCGGGACTGCGACGCGCGCAGGCTGTCCAGGTCGGCGGCGTTGAGCCCACCCCTGGCGATGCCGATCGCGACCAGGCCCTGCTGGTAGTACACCTCTTCCTTGGCCGCCTCCAGGTCGTGCAGCGCGGCGGCGGTGTTGGCCAGGCCCGGGTCGGCGACCTCGCCGGTGGTGGCGCGGTCGAAGTCCAGCAGCGTGTGGATCACGTCGGTGTAGCCCGCGAGCGCGGTGCCGCTGTCCACCGCCCCGGCGCCGACCGGGCGGCGCAGCGCGGTGAGGGTGTCGAACGCCGAGGTGACGTCGACCAGCCGCGCCTTGGTCACCTCGGTGTCGAAGGTGGCCTTGCCGATGGCGCGGAACATCTCCTCCCGCGCGTAGTCGGCGCTCTGCCGCTCCCCGGCCAGTTCCGCGGCGATGTCGCGGGACCCGCCGGTGAGCAGCACCGCGGCCTTGGTGCGCTCGCGCTGCAGCCAGGTGAGGGCCTTGCGCAGGCTGTCGTTGACCGCGACGAGCTTGTCCACCCGCTGGTAGGACTCGGCGCGCTCGACCTGGCCGCTGATCCGCAGCACGCCGAGCACGATCGCGAAGGCGACCGGGACCATGATCACCGCGGCCAGCTTGACCGGGATGTTCCAGTCCCGCCACCGGGTCAGCGTGGCCACCGGGGACCGGCCGGCTTCCCCACCGGCCGTCCCCGGCGCGGCCCGCCGCGCGGTCGTCGCGCCCGGGATCCGCCCGGCGGCGACCGACGCCGCCCGCCCGCTGCCGGTCACGCGGCTCACTCGCGGACCTCCGAATCGGCTCGCGGCCGTCGTAGGAATAACACCCTCACCGCGTCGATCTCCCTCCGAGACGAATCCGCGTGGCACAGCGCGACCCGCGGCGTCCTATCAGGACTGTGAAACCAGCGGTGCGCCGATTCCCCGTACCGCGTCGATGACCCTTCCGACATCGGCGCGGCTTCGGCGAGAACTTGAGTGTCGATGCTACCCCGATCCGGCGATCTTCCTCCCCATTCCCGTTGACCTGCGAGAATGGCCGGGGCGGTGGGTGATCTCGCCACCCGGGCGGGCAACCGGAAGATCAATTGCGGGAATCGGTCACGCTTTGCATTGAATTTCCGCCTTGATCGCTCGATCGGGTATTCCCCCGGGTGGAAATCCGGGTTCGCGCCCCCTCCACCAGCCTGACCAGGGTGAACGCAGGTCGGACCACAGTGGATCTCCCCCGTCGCGGCGGCGGCACCGGGTTTCCACCCTCCTGATGAGACACCGAGTGACCCGGCAATTCACCACTAAGTGTGAACCGATTGACCCGGCCGACTCGCCGCCGAACCGGTACCGTTCGGTGACCTGCGGCGCCGACGCGACAACCGGGCCCGCCCCTGTGGACAACCATTGGCACGGCCGCCGCATTCGTGGCTACCATGGCGCCCGCCCCCTGGAGCGCGACCACCGCGCATTCGGGGAAATCACCCCCGGCGCCGCCCGAGGAACGCCACCGCGCGCGTTTCCACCCCTAGGTCGACGCCGCCCCCACCATTTCGGAGGAAAAGCATGACCCAGGTCGTCGGACGCCGGGCGGCGTCCAGCACCGCGCCACCGACACCGTCGGCCACCTTCGGCGGTATCGACGGCCGGGCGGGCACCGACGGCGCGAGCGGGCCGGACTTCGAGGCGATCCACCGCAGCCCGGAGTTCACCGCGCTGCGGTCGCGGTTCCGCCGGTTCGTCTTCACCCTCACCGCGCTGTTCCTGCTCTGGTACCTGTCCTACGTGCTGCTGGCCGCCTACGCGCACGAGTTCATGGCGACCAGGCTGACCGGCTCGATCAGCGTGGGCCTGGTGCTCGGGTTCGCCCAGTTCGCCTCGACCATCGCCATCACCGCCGTGTACTCGCGGTGGGCGCGGCGCCGGATCGACCCCGCGGTGGCGCGGCTGCACGAGCGCGCGGGGGCGGGCCGATGAGCGCCCTCGCGCAGGGGCAGGTCGGCGACCCGGTCCTCAACTCGGTGGTGTTCGGCGCTTTCGTGGTGATCACGCTGTTCGTGGTCTACCGGGTCGGCTCCCGCGGCAGCTCCACGGCCGACTACTACGCGGCGGGCGGCGGGCTCACCGGCGTGCAGAACGGTGTCGCGCTCTCCGGCGACTTCCTCTCCGCCGCGTCGTTCCTCGGGGTCGCGGGCGCGATCGCGATCCACGGCTACGACGGGTTCATGTACTCGATCGGCTACCTGGTGGCCTGGTTGGTGAACCTGCTGCTGATCGCGGAACTGGTGCGCAACACCGGCCGGTTCACCATGGGCGACGTGCTGGCGTTCCGGATGCGCCAGCGCCCGGTCCGCGCCGCGGCGGCGACCTCGACCCTGGTGATCTCGCTGTTCTACATGCTGGCCCAGATGGCGGGCGCGGGCGCGGTGGTGGCGCTGCTGCTCGACGTGCACACCAAGGGCGGGCAGGCGCTGGTGATCAGCGTGGTCGGCCTGATCATGGTGTTCTACGTGCTGGTCGGCGGGATGAAGGGCACCACGTGGGTGCAGATCATCAAGGCCGTGGTGCTGCTGCTGTGCGTGGTGCTGATGACGGTGTTCCTGCTCGGCAAGTTCGGCTTCAGCCTGACCGCGCTGATGGAGCAGGCCGCGGCGAACAACACCAAGGGCGAGAAGATCCTCGACCCCGGCGTGCAGTACGGCAGCACCCCGATCAGCACCCTGGACTTCATCTCGCTGTCGGTCGCGCTGATCCTGGGCGCCGCCGGTCTGCCGCACGTGCTGATGCGGTTCTACACGGTGCCCGACGCCCGCCAGGCCCGGATCTCGGTGGTGTGGACGGTCGGCATGATGACGGTGTTCTACGGCGCCACCCTGATCATCGGCTACGGCGCGTCGGCCCTGGTCGGCTCGGAGCGCATCCTGGCGGCCACCGGCCGGGAGAACGCCGCGGCCCCGCTGCTGGCCTTCGAGATCGGCGGCACCGTCCTGATGGGAGTCGTCGCCGCGGTCGCCTTCGCCACCATCCTGGCCGTCGTCGCGGGCCTCACCATCACCGCCTCCGCCTCCTTCGCCCACGACGTGTACGCCAACATCCTGCGCCGCGGCAAGGCCGACCCGGTCTCCGAGGTCCGCGTCGCCCGCGCCACCGCCCTGGTCATCGGCGTCCTCGCCATCCTCGGCGGCATCCTCGCCAACGGCCAGAACGTCGCCTTCCTGGTGGCCCTCGCCTTCGCCTTCGCCGCGTCGGCCAACCTGTCGACGCTGCTGTACTCGCTGTTCTGGAAGCGCTTCAACACCACCGGCACCCTCTGGGCCATGTACGGCGGCCTCGGCTCGTGCCTGGTCCTGGTCTTCTTCTCCCCCGTGCTTTCCGGCGCCCCCACCTCCATCCTGTCCGGTGTGGACTTCCACCTCTTCCCCCTCTCCAACCCCGGCATCATCTCCATCCCCATCTCCTTCATCGCCGGCTACCTCGGCACCATCCTCAGCCGCGACAAGGCCGACCCCGCCAAAGCCCGGGAAATGGAAGTCCGAGCCCTCACCGGCATCGGCCGCTGACCACCCCTCCGGTTGTCCGGCCCGGCGCCCACACCCCCGGGCCGGACAACCACCTCACTTTCGGCCCCCACCCACACCCCGTGGATGGGGGCCGATCCCTTGCCCCACACCCAGCCCTCACAGGCGTTGGCTAACCACGCGCACCCAAGCAACGTTGGCCAACCACCCGGCCCTCACCGACGTTGGCCCCCACGTGCCCCTCTGCAACGTTGGCCGACAAGCGCTCCTCGGATCCGCTGGTGCCAACCCTGCTCGATGGGGCGGACTTGTTTTGTGTGGGGGGACGGTGCCCGTAGCGTCGTTCGCGGACAGGGCCATGCTCTTCGGCCCCTGCTTTGCGGTCCTGCCACGGGTTCCGTAGGGGCCCCGCACAAAACAAGTTCGCCCCATCGAGCTTGTCACTTAAATCGCGCCCCCACGCAATGCCGCAGGCGAGCCGTCAATCGTCGACGGCGCAGCCGAGAACGAGAGCCGCCTACCCCCGCTCACCCTCCACAAAGGACAACAACCCCACCGTAACCCCCACCAACACCGCGGGCACCACACTGAACCCCACCACAACAGCCACCCGCACCCCCTCCCCCTGCACCCCTCCCCCCGACACATACCCACCCAACCCCAACAACCCCCCAAACACCCCAGGCCCCAACGCCAACCCCGCCGTCTCCCCCGCCGTCCACACCCCCGAGAACACCCCAGCCCGCACTACCCCAGCCCGCCGCTCCTCAGCCGAGATGATGTCCGGCAACATCGCCATCGGAAACACCTGCAACCCCGCGTAAGCCACCCCGGCGACCCCCACCAACCCCACCAGCACAGGCATCGCGGGCACGAACACCACCAGCCCGATCGACACAGCGAACAACACCGAAGCCACCTGATACCCCACCCGCTTCCCCCACCGACGCCCAACGACCTGCCACACCGGCACCACCAGCAGCGCAGGCGCGACAAAGGCAGCGAACAGCAGGGTCTGAGCACCGGGGTCCTGGAGAACGACCCGCGAGAGGTAGTCCACTCCAGCCAGAAGGGTCCCGATACCGACGGCCTGGATGACGAAGGTCAGCAGCAACAGCCGGAAGGGCCGGGACGACCGGACCGCCGCGAGGAGCTCCGGGAAGCGGGCGCCCGTGGGTGTGACGCGCGCAACAGGGGCGGTGGCGGTACCGATGTAGACGCCCAGGGTGCCGACCACGATGAGGAGGGCTACCGCGAGGGCCATGACGCGGTAGCCGCCCCCGGAGTCGCGCAGGAGCGGGGCGCCCGCTCCGCAGAGGAGGATGGCGATGGCGAGAGCCGCGACGCGCCAGGCGATCAGGCGGGTGCGGTCGTGGTAGTCGTCGGTGAGTTCGGCGGCCATGGCGACGTAGGGGACCTGGAAGAAGGCGAACGCGGTCGCGCAGGCCAGGAAGGACACCGCGACCCAGGCGCCGTCGCCGAGCGGGGTGCCGAACAGAGGTGGCAGGAACATGACGGCGAACAGGGCGGCCAGGGCGAGGCCGCCGCGCAGCAGGAACGGGCGGCGCGGACCGAGCCGATGCGTTGCCCGGTCACTGATTCGACCGGCGATCGGGTTGAACGCCACATCCCACGCCTTGGGCACCAACACCAGCACACCGGCGACGGCGGCCGGGACGGCGAGCCGGTCGGTCAGGAACGGGAGCAGCAGCAGACCGGGTACGGTCGCGAACGCCCCTGTGGCAAGCGATCCGAGCGCGTAGCCCACCCGGATCCGTGGCGTCACCGTCATGCCGACTCCCATCGGATCGGGGTCCCCCGGGCGCGATGGTACGGCCAGTGTGATCGAGTCGGTGCCAGGCTGCCCCTCCGGTTGCGGCCAGGTCGGTATTACAGTGCACGCCGTGCTCGACTCTGTGGGGTCACCGGGGCTGTCCACCCGGCTGCGCGCGTTCCTCGACGATCGCGCGCCCGAGACGCCATGCCTGGTGCTGGACCTCGAAGTGGTGCGGACCAACTACCGCGCGATGCGCGCGGCGCTGCCCGAGGCCACGATCTTCTACGCCGTGAAGGCGAACCCGGCGCCCGAACTGGTCCGGACCCTCGTCCACGAGGGGTCCTCCTTCGACGTGGCGAGCACCGGCGAGATCGATCTGTGCCTGGCGCAGGGCGCCGACCCGTCCGCGATCTCTTACGGCAACCCCATCAAGAAGGCCCGCGACATCGCTTACGCCTACGGGCGTGGAGTGCGGCGGTTCACCTTCGACTCCGAGGGCGACCTGGCGAACCTGGCCGAGCACGCGCCGGGCTCCCGGGTGTGGTGCCGGTTCCTGGTGGACGCCCCCGCGTCGGGCACGCCGTTCGGCGCGAAGTTCGGCTGCTCGCCGGAGATGGCGCTGCGGTTGCTGACCAAGGCCGCCGACCTGGGGCTCGCGGTGGACGGCGCCTGCTTCCACGTGGGCTCGCAGCACACCGACCCGGCGGCCTGGACGGCCGGGATCGCCCAGGCGGGCCGCATCGCCGGGGGCCTGGCCGACGCCGGGGTGCCGACCCGCTCGCTCAACCTCGGCGGCGGGTTCCCGGCCTCCTACCGGGAGCAGGCGCCGCCGCTGACCGCGCACGCCACCGCCATCCGGGCCGCGGTGGCCGCGCACTTCGACTCCCCGGTGGAACTGGTGGTCGAGCCGGGCCGGGCGATCGTCGCGACCGCCGGGGTGATCAGGACCGAGGTGGTGCTGGTGTCGCGCAAGTCCGACGCCGACGAGCACCGTTGGGTCTACCTCGACATCGGCCGCTACTCGGGGCTGGCCGAGACCGAGAACGAGTACATCGCCTACCGGCTGCGCACCGCCCACCCGGCGGAACCGAGCGGGCCGGTCATCATCGCGGGGCCCACCTGTGACGGCGATGATGTGATCTACCAGAACACCCCGTATCGTCTTCCGACGGCGCTGCGGGCGGGCGACCACGTCGACATCCTCGACGCGGGCGCGTACACCGCGAGCTACTCCTCGGTGTCGTTCAACGGTTTTCCGCCCCTTCCGACGTTGTTCGTCGGCTGATTTCCTCGCAGGAGGTAAGACAGATGTCGTATGACCGTGCGCCTGAACCAGGCGTGGGTTTGTTCGCGGGCCGGCACGTGCTGGCCGAGTTCGATGGGGTCGATCCGTTGCTGCTCAATGATCTGGGCTTCCTGCGGGAGACCCTGGAGTCCTCCCTGCGCGACGCCGGGGCCACCATCTGCGACGTGGTGGCCAAGCAGTTCGAACCCCAGGGGGTGACGGTGCTGGCGCTGCTGTCGGAGTCGCACGCCTCCATCCACACCTACCCGGAGATCGGGTCGCTGTTCGTCGACATCTTCACCTGCGGCGAGACCGCGGACCCGGAACTGGCCGCGGCGCTGCTGCGCGACCGGCTCGGGGCGCTCGACGCCAGGATCACCACAGTCCACAGGGGACACCCCGTACCTTCGGAGACCGCTCGATGATCGTCGAACCGCTGGGCACCGGCCTCACCCGGACGTGGGACATGCCCGAGGTGCTGGTGGACACCAACACCGACTTCCAGCACCTGGTCATCGGCAGGACCGCGCAGGGCGTCAGCCTGTTCTGCGACGACGACCGGCAGAGCACCGAGTTCAGCCAGCTGACCTACCACGAGGCGCTGCTGGTGCCCGCGCTGCTGCTGGCCAGGACCCTGGACCGGGTGCTGGTCGTCGGGTCCAGCGAGGGCGTCGTGTCGCAGATCTCGGTGGCCGCCGGGGCGAGCGTCGTCGACCACGTCGACATCGACCAGCGGGCCGTGGAGCTGTGCGCCGAGCACCTGCCCTACGGCTACACCAGCGATGAGCTGGCCAGGGCCGTCGCGCACGACGGGCCGGTCCGGGTGCACTACGCGGACGGGTGGAAGTTCCTGGAGGAGACCCAGGAGCGCTACGACGTCGTGCTGGTCGACCTGCCCGACGAGCGGCCCGAGTTCGCCCAGCACAACCGCCTCTACGAGGAGGAGTTCCTCACCCGGTGCCGCTCGGTGCTGACCGAGGGCGGCGTGGTGGTGTGCCAGGCGGGCTGCCAGACGATGTGGCGCAACGAGACGCTCATCCGGTCGTGGCGCCGGTTCAACGACGTGTTCGGCTCGACGGTGTACTACGGCTCCGACGAGCACGAGTGGGCGTTCCTGTTCGGACTCGCCGAGTCCACCCCGGACACCACCGCGCGGATGCTCGAGCGGCTGGAGACGCTGCCGTACCGGCCGGAGACGATCGACGCGGACGCCCTGCGCGGCAACACCATCCCGCCATACAGCGTACGCAAGGCACTCTGACCCAGGACGACCCGCGGGCGGGCCGGGAGCCGACTACAGCTTCTGGCCCGCCTGCGTCGTGCGGGTGACCCGGCGTTCGACCACGAAGGACACGAACGGGATCATCCCGGCGACCAGCACCAGCAGGGTGCCCTTCACCGACCAGCGGGCCTTGAGCGCCAGGTCGAACGCGGTCAGCAGGTACACCGCGTAGAGGAACCCGTGCGCGGGCCCGACGACGGCCACCGGGGTGGCGTTGTCGAAGGCGTACTTGGCGACCATGGCCGCCACCAGCGCGAGCAGGCCGACGCCGACGACGTAGGCCAGCACCCGGTAGCGGGCCAGCGCCCCCCGCACACCCTTGGCGGCGACCGCCTGGGCCGGGTTCTCCTCGTCGGTCATGCTCATCGGGACTCCTGGTTCAGCCGGGCGAGGTAGCGGTTGTAGGCCGCGAGCTCGTCGTCTTCCTCGTCACTGCCGTGCGTGCCGCTGCCCTGGACCTCGGCGCTGGGCGGGGCGGGCGGCACCTCTTGCGCCTGCTCGTCGGCCGCCCGGTCCTGCTCCCGCTGCCTGAGCTTGCCCAGCCGCCAGAACATGTAGGCGGGGGCCAGCCCGAACAGCGGCCACTGCAGCACGTAGCCCAGGTTCTGGAACGTGCCGTTGGCCGAGGAGAACCGCTCCCACTGCCACCAGGCCAGGCCGCAGCACAGCACGAGCGCGAGCAGGGACACCCCGACCACGAGGAGTTTGCGCCTGATGCCCGGTCCTTCCCGCACCCGCCGATGCTAGCCCGCGGCCACCGGCGGCTTGCTGAGAGCCGTTCTCAGCTTGCCGCGGCGCGCGCGTAGCGGTCGGCCAGACCGAAGACCTGCTGGCCGTAGGGCACGGAGTTGTTGTAGGCGAAGACGCCCTGCCACCAGCCCCTGGCGCTGGTCATGTCCCGGCCGTCCGCGCACAGGTAGCGGGCGGCGGCCAGGGCGGCGTCGTCGATCTGCTGGGGGTCGCCGACACCGTCGCCGTTGCCGTCCGAGGTCCACTTCCGCCAGGTGGAGGGGATGAACTGCATGGGCCCGACGGCGCGGTCCACGGTGGCGTCGCCGTCGTAGGCACCGCCGTCGGTGTCGGTGATGGCGCGCACGCCGGGCGTCCCGTCCAGCGGCACGCCGATGATGGGCGTCGACGGGCGGCCGTCATCGCCGAGCACCGCGCCCCCGTAGCGGCCGTGGTCGGACTCGACGCGCCCGATGGCGGCCAGGGTGGCCCAGGACAGCCCGCAGCGCGGCGTGGCGGCGCGGACGGCCAACTCGGCGTTGCCGTAGGCCATCAGCGCCCGAGCGGGGATCTCGGTGCCCCTGGCGAGGCGCTGCGCCCACGCGCGCAACGGATCGGCGCCGGACTGACCACCCTGGGGAACCGCGCCGACGGCCTCGACGGGCGCCGCGGAGTCGGGGTCGACCGCGACTGGCTCGACCTGGCTCGGCGTGTCCGCGCCCGCGGCGACGTTCGCGATCCGCACGACCCACACGACAGCGGCCGCGACCAGGACGACCAGCAGCACGAGGGTGAGGCGGAGCAGCAGTTCACCGCGCCCGCGGCCGACCGACCCCGGGCGGTGCGTCCCCACCTGGGCGGCCTGCTCGTCCAACCCCTCGATATCCGCCACCGTGCTCCAGCCTGGCTCGCCGCGACCCGTGCGTGACCGGTGCGCTGAGCGCGCCGGTCACCACCAGCATCGACGAAGGAGCTCCGCGGCGTTACGCGGGGGAGGTCACACGACACCGCCACGGCTGTGCACGCGGCACCGGCACGGCCGTTGTTCGGTGGACATCGCGACCCCGGGCGGCGCCCTGTCCGGCGCCATCGCGACCGCCACGCGGCCGTCGCGACTGTTACGCGGCGCCGTCTCGGCGCTGGCGCTGCAGCCTGGCCACGCACCACGCGGGGGCGCTGCCCCGGCGCAGGTGTTCGAGGACGGTGAGGGGACCGAGCCGCCTGGCCAGGTCGGAGGGCGCCAGGCCCGCCGCCCGGTAGTCGAGGGCGCGCTGGTCGAGGGGGCTCATCCCCGCGTCCCACCACTCCTCGGCCTCGGCGACGCCGCCGACCATCTGCCACCAGCCCGCGGCGGCGGCGAGCAGGTCGTGCGGGACGTCGGGCAGCCGCTTGCGCATGGCCGAGAGGTAGCGCGGGTCGGCCGCCTCGACCGCCGCCCAGCGCGAGGCCCCGGCACGGGCTCGCTGGCCGGGAATACCCGGCGCGGCGATGACGGGCGCGTCGGCCAGCCACTCGGACGCGATGCGGTTGGCCTCGTCGGCGTCCGCGTCCTGCGCGCGCTCGGCGGTCCACTGGCGGACCAGGGCATCGACCCCGGGATCGTCGAGCATTCTGCCTCCTGGAGGTCTCATGATCACTCGATGGCTGAAACCGTAGGGGCAGGGACCGACAGATCGCCAGAGGCAAAACGGACCAGTTCGCCCAATGGACCCCCGAGGCGGGCAGATCCACCCGGACGGTCCAATATGGATCTTCGGTCCGGCAAGATCATCACCGATCGTGACCACGCCGGTGGGCATGGCTGCGCCCGCCGGGCACCGGTTGCCCCCAGCGGGTCGACCCTCAGGCGAACAGGTTCTTCAGGAACGTGATGATCGCCTCGGCGCCGTCGCGCAGCCAGGAGAACAGGCTCTGGACCGCCTGCGCGGCCTGGGTGGGCTGGCTGATCACGTAGAACAGCACCAGCGCCACCGCGACCAGCATGACGGCTTTCTTGGCGTTCATCGGTCCACTCCGTCCTCACCACCGGCGGCCCGGGCCACTCGCGCGACCCGACACCACCCCCGACCCGCGCCGCCCGGCAGCCGGGTGCGCGTCCCGCACCATGATCCCCCATCCCGGCGACCGGCGGAGCGGATTTCGGCACCGACATCGACCGAGCGTGAGATCCGGGCGGCCGCGGACCCCGGTCCGCCACCGCTCGCGTCGAGAGCGTCACTCTACGGGCGCAGTGGCCCGTCACCGCCCGGACACACCGGGGGGCGGCCGGTGATCTCCGCCGGATCCCACGAACGGTGTCATCTTTGAGCCGACGGCCGGGTTGGGACAGATCGGGCGCGATCAAGCCGGTAGAACTTGGGGTGTGCCGCCGGGGTCATCACCCGGCGGGCAGGCCAGGAAGGCCCTCGGTCCCCGCCCAGCAGGCGGGCGCCAAGGCAGGCCGCCACAGCGCGCGCCGCGCCCGCGGCTGTGAGGACGCCACAAGCACCCTCACAGCCCACTCCAGCTCTCCGGGCCGTCCCTCCAGGCCCCGCCCCCGCTCCTTCAGGCCCCGCCTGCCAGCTTCCGCCCGGCCTCAGGCGATGACGGCCGACTGCCGCAGTCTGGCGATCTCCGATTCCGGCACACCCAGTTCGGCCAGCACCGCCGCGGTGTCCGCGCGCGGTGGGCTCGGCGGGGCCGGTGTCGCCGACGCGGTTCGGCTGAACCTCGGCGCGGGCGCGGGTTGGGTCTTGCCGCCGACCTCGACGAACGTGCCACGGGCGACGTTGTGCGGGTGGTTCGGCGCCTCCCCCGGGGCGAGCACCGGCGTCAGGCAGGCATCGGTGCCCTCGGCCAGTGCGGCCCACTCGTCGCGGGTGCGGGTCTTCACCGCCGCGGCGATCTGGGCGCGCAACGCGGGCCAGGTGCTCGGGTCGAGGTGGTTGGCCGGGTCGCGCAGGTCGAGCAGCGTGACGAGCGCGGCGAAGAACCGGGCCTCGATCGCGCCGATCGCCACGTACTTCCCGTCGGCCGCCTCGTAGGTGTCGTAGAAGGGCGCGCCGCCGTCGAGCAGGTTCTCGCCGCGGCCGCCGGGCCACAGCCCCAGGTTGCGCAGGCCGTGCAGGCTGGTGGTCAGCAGCGCCGCTCCCTCGACCATCGAGGCGTCGACCACCTGCCCCTGGCCGGATGCCTGCCGTTCCACGAGCGCCGCGAGCACGCCCATGGCCAGCAGCAGTCCCCCACCGCCGAAGTCGCCGAGCAGGTTGAGCGGCACGGTGGGCTTGTGGCCCGCCTGCCCGATCGGGTCGAGCGCGCCCGCCACCGCGATGTAGTTGATGTCGTGCCCGGCGGCGGTGGCCAGCGGCCCGTCCTGGCCCCAGCCGGTGATCCGGCCGTAGACCAGGCGCGGGTTGCGGGCCAGCAGCGCGTCGGGGCCCAGCCCCATCCGCTCGGCCACCCCGGGGCGGAAGCCCTCGACGAGCACGTCGGCCCGGTCGACCAGCCGCAGCACCAGGTCCAGGCCCTCCGGTGACTTGACGTCGACGCCGATCCAGCGGCGGCCCCTGGTCAGCGGGTCGTCGGGGAAGCCGAGCACGTCGGCGCCCGGTGCGGCCCGGTCGACCCGGACGACCTCGGCGCCCAGGTCGGCCAGCACGGTGCAGGCGAACGGGGCGGGGGCGAGCCCGGCGAGCTCGACGACCCGCAGGCCGGTGAGTGGTCCCATGTGTGTCCTCGGTCTGCCGTGTGCGGTTCAGGGCGTGCTGGTCAGAGCGTGCGGGAGATGATCTCCTTCATGATCTCGTTGGTCCCGCCGTAGATCCGCTGCACGCGCTGGTCGAGGTAGATGCGGGCGATCGGGTACTCGGTCATGTAGCCGTAGCCGCCGTGCAGCTGCAGGCACTCGTCGATGGCCTTCATCGCGCGGTCGCTCGTCCACCACTTGAGCATCGCCACGGTCGGGATGTCGAGCTCGCCGCGCAGGTGCTTGGCGATGCAGTCGTCGAGGAACACCCGGGCGACGCGGGCCTCGGTGGCGATCTCGGCGAGGGTGAACTTGGTGTTCTGGAAGTGGTAGACCGGGCGGCCGAACGCCTGCCGGTCCTTGGTGTAGCGCAGGGTCAGCTCCAGCGCGATCTCCATGGCCACCACCGAGGAGATGCCGATGATCAGCCGTTCCTGCGGCAGCTGCTGCATGAGCTGGACGAAGCCCTGGCCCTCGACGCCGCCGAGCAGGTTGCCGACCGGGACGCGCACCTCGTCGAAGAACAGCTCGGCGGTGTCCTGCGCCTTGAGGCCGAGCTTGTCGAGCACCCGGCCGCGGCGGAAGCCCGCGCGCTCGGTCTCGACGATGACCAGCGAGGTGCCCTCGGCGCCCTTGGTGGGGTCGGTCTTGACCACGACGATGACGAAGTCGCACTGGCCGCCGTTGGTGATGAAGGTCTTGGCGCCGGAGACGACGTACTCGTCGCCGTCGCGCACCGCCTTGGCCTTGATGCCCTGCAGGTCGGACCCGGCGCCCGGCTCGGTCATCGCGATCGCGCCGACCCACTCGCCGCTGGCCAGCCTCGGCAGCCAGGCGTGCTTCTGCTCCTTAGTGCCGTAAGCGAGCACGTAGTGGGCGACGATGCCGTTGTGCAGCGAGACGCCCCAACCGCTGTCGCCCGCGCGCGCCTGTTCCTCTAAGAGGACCGTCTCGTGCGCGAAGTTGCCGCCACCGCCGCCGTACTCCTCGGGGATGGACAGGCACAGCAGCCCGACCTCACCGGCCTTGGTCCACAGCTCGCGGTCGACCTGCTTGTTCTCGATCCACCGCTCGGAGTTGGGGGTCAGCTCCTTCTCGCAGAACGTGCGGGCCAGGTCGCGGAAGGCGTCCAGGTCGTCGTCCATCCACGGGGAACGCTGGGTCACCGGGGCCTCCTCGCGGCGAAAACATTCCGGACTGCATGTAAGTTCTGCTGTGAAGGTACCTGCTCGTGGAACTGGCCGTAAAGTGCCGCACACCCGTGGCGTGAGGAGGTCGGAGCCGTGGCCGTGCGCACGCACCGCACCCAGCAGGAGCGCAGTGAGCAGACTCGCGAGGCACTGCTGGAAGCGACCATCGGTTGCCTGGTGGAACTGGGGTACGCGCGCACGACCGTGCAGGAGGTGTGCGCGCGGGCAGGGGTGTCCAGGGGTGCCCAGCAGCACCACTTCACGACCAAGGCCGAGCTGATGACCGCCGCGCTCGAGCACCTGTTCGCGCGGCTGACCCGGCAGGTCAGCGAGGCCGCCGAGGGGTTGCCGCCCGGCCGCGAGCGGGTCACCCAGGGCATCGACCTGCTGTGGGAGGCGTACTCGGGCACCCTCTCGACCGCGGCGGTGGAGCTGTGGGTGGCCGCCCGCACCGATCCCGAACTGCGCGAGCGCCTGCGGCCGGTCGACCGCGCCCTCGGCCACGCCACCCTCCAGCTCTACCGGGACGCGGCGGGCGACGACCTGCCGGAGGCCGAACTGGAGACGCTGCTGCTGCTGAGCGTCAACCTGGTCCGCGGCCTGGCCCTGGACGCGATGATCGGCGGCGGCGCCCAGCGCAGGGCCCGGCTGCTCGAGGAGTGGAAGGCCACCGTCCTGGACCGCTACGCCGCTGTCGCCGACTGACGCCCCGGGCGGACCGGCAGCTTTCGGCGGGCCGGGTACCAGCACGACGGCCGCGTCCCCTCCGGTGCAGGCGGAGGGGACGCGGCCGCGGTGCGTGCCTGTCTTGCCGGTTTGCAGCGGCCGACCCGGCCCTCGCTCGGGTCGGCCGCTGCTCACCCGTAGATGAGGGGCGCGGGACGCCAACGGGACGTTCGCTTCCGCAAACAATATGGCGAGCGCCATCCAGCGCGGCCGACCTGCCAAGATCACTTCGTGACGACGTCTCCAGAAGGCGCTGAGCCGCCGAGACCCGAGCCCTCCCCCGAGATCCCGTTGCCCGCGCCGGTCGACCCGGTCGCCGTGCTCCCGGGAGGCGCGCCACCACCTCACGCATTACCCGCCGCGCAGACCGCGTCCGCGCCACTCCAGCCGGTCGGCCCCCCGCCGATGAGCCCCGTCGGTTGGCACCCGCCCGCACCCCGGGAGCCGCTGTGGTGGCCGGGCCTGGTGGCGGCGCTGCTCATGCTGGCGGCAGCGGCGCTGGCCGTGGTCGGGTCGCTGCTGCGACTGCTGGGCGGGTCGTTCTGGGACGACGAGTTCGCGGGCCAGGACGAGCCTGCCTTCAACCCGCTCGAGGCGACCGTGTGGTCGAGCATCGACGACCGGGTCGACCGGTCGATGGGGCTGTTCACCGTCACCCCGCCCGGCTCGTGGCTGCCGGTGCTCGTCGCCGTCGTGCTCGCGGTCGTGGTCGCCGGGTACGGGGTGGTGGCGGCGGTGCGGCCGAGCGGGTTCACCGCGACCATGACCAGGGTCACCGCCGCGCTGACCGCGGGGATCCTGCTCAGCGCGGCCTTCCTGGTGCTGCAGTCGATTCTGCGGATCAAGGCCGAGGTCGACTACATGAACCGCATGGTCGACGAGGCGCAGCCGGACCTCCCGATCACGGACGGGCGCATACCGATGCCGGAACTGTGGGTGGGTCCCGGCTCGGTGGTGCTCGGGATCGCCGCCCTGGTCGCCGTGGTGGGCATGGCGTTCACCTGGCTGCCGCGGCGGACGCCGTGGGCGCCGCCGGTGTTCGCGCCCCCGGTTCCCGGACCGCCGCCCTGGGTGCCCGCGGGCGCCGCGCAGGCTCCGGCTCCGGCTCCGGCTGAGCAGACCACCGAGGAGCCCAGGCCGGGAGCCTGATCTGCTCACATGACCGAAACACCGGGGCACCCCGCAGGCAACAGTCGGTCCGCACGCTCTACCCATGGACAGACCCACGACCTGGCGCCTGCGGGTACGCCTCGATGACCGCCCCGGCGCACTCGCGCGAGTGACCGCGAGACTGGCCGCGCGAGACTGCAACGTCCTCGGCCTGTCGGTACTACCGGTACCCGGCGGGGTAATCGACGAGATCGTGGTCAACACCCCGGACACGTGTTCACCCGCGGATCTGGTCACCGACTTGCGCGCCGAGGGCGGGCGTTCCGTAGCGATCACGCGCGCGGATGTCCGCCATCTCGTCGACCGCACCACCGCTGCCCTCCGCGCGACGGGGGCCGCGCTGCGCGATCCGTCCGCCACCGCGGAGGCCGTGCGGGTCATCCTTGGTGCCGACTCGGTAGCGCCAGCCGGCCCGGGTTCTGATCCGGCGGACGAGGGCGGACACCGCGTTGTGTTGGCGCTGACCGAGGACACGCGGCTGGTGGCGCGGCGCGGCTGGGCACCGTTCACCGAGGTCGAGCTCGCGCGGGTTACCGCGTTGAGCGAAGTACTAGGGGCGACCCACAGCACCGCGACGGCGGTAGTCACCCGCACTGGCGCCGGAATCGTGCTGCGGGTCGGTACCCCTGCCGACGCCGATGCCGTCGCGGATCTGCACGCCCGCTGCTCCGCCAAGACGCTGTTCACCCGCTACCACGCGGGTATGCGCGCACTCCCCCGCCGCTGGCTGCACCGGTTGCTCCAACCGCCACGCGGGACGACGTTGCTCGCGATGTGCGGCACGCGGGTCGTGGGGATCGGGCAGGTGATCCGGACCGCGGACCCGGCGGAGGCGGAGATCTCGGTGCTGGTGGAGGACGGGTGGCAGCGGCAGGGCCTGGGCGCCGCGATGATCGGCAGGCTCGGCTCGCTCGCCAGGGCGACCGGGCACGACCGGCTGGTCGCGTGGTGCCTGCCCGCCGAGGCCGGGTTCGTGCGGGCGGCGACGGCGTCGGGACTGCCGGTGGCGGTGCGCCGGGAGGACGACCTGCTGCGCGTCACGCTCACGGCGGGGATCGACCGGGAGCGGGTGACGACCGTCGCTACTGAGAAGTAACATGGGGCTCCTGAGCGAAGGAGCCCCATGACCACCATCGGTTCAGTTCCCGGCGCCCCGACCGCGGCCAGGGCGGCCCAGTTGGTCGCGCGGGCCGTTCGCGGGCAGGACCCGTCGACGGTGACGATGACCGCGCCGTTCACCGGCGACCCGATCGTCGCCCTGCCCCAGATCGACGACGCCGACGTGCGGCGCGCGTTCACCACCGCCCGCGAGGCACAGCGGTCCTGGGCGGCGACGCCGGTGGCCGAGCGGGCCGAGGTGCTGCTGCGGCTGCACGACCTGATCCTGGACCGGCAAGCCGAGGCGCTCGACCTCATGCAGGTGGAGACCGGTAAGACCCGGTTGGACGCGTACGACGAGGTAGCGGTAACCGCGATGACCGCCGCCTACTACGGGCGTAAGGCCCCACGGTTGCTCTCGCCCAAACGCAAGGCGGGTGCGCTACCGGTGTTCACCAAGACCATCGAGGTGCGTCACCCCAAGGGCGTGGTCGCGATGATCTCCCCTTGGAACTACCCGTTGGCGTTGACGGGTTTGGACGCGATCCCGGCTCTGGTGGCGGGTAACGCTCTCGTGCAGAAGCCGGACAACCAGACCGCGTTGAGTGCACTGTGGTTGCACGAGTTAGCAAGCGAGGCAGGGCTACCGGACGGCGTGTGGCAGGTCGTGCTCGGTCGCGGTTCGCAGATCGGCAACGCTCTTATCGAGGAAGGTGACTACCTCGGTTTCACCGGGTCCACCGAGACGGGCAAGGGGTTGGCCGCCAAGGCCGCCGCGTTGCTGACCGGGTACTCGATGGAACTCGGCGGCAAGAACCCGATGATCGTCCTGGCCGACGCCGACATCGACAGGACCGCGACCGGCGCCGTCACCGCGTGCTTCTCCTCGGCGGGGCAGCTGTGCGTGTCGGTGGAGCGGATCTACGTGCACGAGAGCATCCGCGAACCGTTCACCCGCGCCTTCGCCGCCAGGACTTCCGCGCTGCGCCTGGGTTCCACTTTGGACTACGGCGTCGACGTCGGCTCACTCACCTCGACCGACCAACTGGCGACGATCACCGCGCACGTGCGCGACGCGGTCGACAAGGGAGCCAGGGTGCACGCGGGCGGCAAGCCCCGCCCGGACCTGGGGCCGCTGTTCTACGAGCCGACGATCCTCGGTGACGTCCGCGAGGGCATGACCCTGTTCGCCGAGGAGACCTTCGGCCCGGTGGTCGCTATCTACGGCTACACCGACCTCGACGACGCGATCGCCGCCGCCAACAACACCCGCTACGGCCTCAACGCCAGCGTCTGGACCCGCAACACCCTCATCGGCGAGGAGGTGGCCACCCGGATCCACGCGGGCACCGTCAACATCAACGACGGCTACGGCGCCACCTTCGGCAGCATCGACGCCCCCATGGGCGGCATGGGCGACTCCGGCACCGGCCGCCGCAACGGAACCGAGGGGCTGCTCAAGTACACCGAGGCCCAAACCATAGCCACCCAACGCCTCCTGCCCCTGCGCCCCACCCGCCCCCTCCCACCGCGCACCTGGACCGCCGCCCTCACCCTCGGCCTCCGAGCCCTCAAACGCCTCCCCCGCTGACCACAGTGGACAACCCACAATTGATCACCACGCCGCCCCCTCACCCCCAGCCGCCGACAATCAGGCACGCCTGATTTCCACCTGGCCGATCGGTGCGATCACCACATCGAATGGGGTGAGATATCCGTCAACACCCACCATTCCGCCGGTGTTGACACCCCCGAACCGGCATTTCCGCGTTCCCGGCGTTCCCAGTCCACCAGAAGTCGATCACGTCGACCGCGGTCCGCGGTCAGGGACACAGCAACCGCACGTCACTGCCCGCGGCGCGCTGCGGATCGGCCGGGCAGCACGGCGCTCGGACCGCTGGTGGCAACGATGCCGCTCCGGCGCGCTGGAAGTCGATCACGGGGAACCCGGGCCCGCGGTGTGGTGCCAGCCGCCCCCAGCCGCGATGGGCGAGGGAGGGCTCGTCGCGGCGCCGATCGCGGGGACGAGCGAATCCGCTTCCCTTCCCTGGCGCGGCGGTGTTCCAGGAGTCGCGCGTTGGCACCGGCAAGACGCCATGGCGCCGATCCGCCAAGCAGCGCCCTGCCATCCCACCTCGGCGGCGGCGTGTCCGACCGTTCCAGCGCCGATCGGCAGGCGCCTCCGCGTTCCCGGCGTTCCCACCGGCGGTCGATCACGTCGACAGCAGTCCACGGTCGTAGGCGACCGCGACGGCCTCGGCTCGGCGGCTGGCGCCGAGTTTGGCCATGATGCGGCTGAGGTGGACGCTGACGGTCTTCTCGCTGATGAACAGTTCCTCGCCGACCTGGCGGTTGGTGCGGCCCGCGGCGACGAGGGTGAGGACGGCGCGTTCGCGGGGGGTGAAGGGGTCGATCTCGTCGCGGACCTCGATGGTGTCGTGCAGGGAGACGCGGCCGCGCTTGGCGATCTTGCGCAGGGCCTCGGCCAGGGGTTTGGCGCCGAGGCGGGTGGCGACCTCGTCGGCGAGGCGCAGGTGTTCGGCGGCGGCGTCGCGGTCGTCGGCGGCCAGCAGGGCCTCGGCGAGGCGGCGGCGGCACATGGCCTGCTCGTACACCGCGCCGTAGTCGAAGGCGGTCACGGCGGCCTGCCAGGCGGCCGGGTCGACGGTGCCGAGCAGCCGGGTGTGCTCGGCTTCCGCGCGGGCCAGCCAGGCGAGCCCCTCCGGGCCTAGTGAGCCGGTGCGCGGGCTGCCGCACTCGGCGGTCTTGCGGACCATGGCGATCAGCGGCTCGCCCTCGGTGACGAACTCCGCCACCTCGTGCCCGCCGCGCCGGGCGGCCAGGGCCTGGTCGGCGAAGGCGGCGAGACCGATGGCGCCGATCCGGATGCCCGCGAGGACCCACTGCTCGCCCGCGCGCGCCACCCAGTCCAGTGCCTCGCGGACGCTCTCGACGGCCTTGTCCGGTCTGCCGCGCCAGATCGCCAGTTCGGCGCCGACCGCGCCGGTGGCCAGCGGGATCTGCAGGTCGCGGTGCCAGTCGGCGCGCAGTTCGGCCAGCAGCCGCTCGGCCTCGGCGAAGCGCCCCCGACCGACCGCGACGTACGCCCCGACCGCGGCCAGGCGCGCCGAGACCGTGCTGGACACCTTGTGCCCCGGTGGTTCCGCCGCCGCCTCGCTGCCGTCCCAGTCGCCGCGCGCGTAGCGGATCACGACCTGCACGACCCGCAGCTCCAGCCCGTACGTGCTCCAGGTGAGGCCGGTCTCCCCGGCCCGCTGGACGCCCCCGTCGACGACATCGGCCGCCTCGTCGAGCCGCCCGGACTCGTAGAGGTTGACGCACAGCGAGTACCTGGCCCGCAGGTCGACGGTGATCGCGTCGACGTCGGCCGCCCTGGTCATCGCCGAGCGCAGCCGCTCGCGGGACTCCTCGGGGTGCCCGTCGGCCTCGGCCAGGATCGCCAGCGTGGTCAGCGCGTCCGCCTCCGGGCCGCCCGCGCCGACCTGCCTGGCGATCGCCACCGCGTTCTCCGCGCGCTCGCGCGAGTCGGCGTTGCGGCGCTGGCCGCGCAGGATCGTCGCGTACGCCGCGAGCACCCATGCCTTGTCGGGGCTGGGCGGCCGGTCGGCGACCAGCGCCCACCCCTGTTCGATGCTGGCCAGCGCCTCGTCCTCGCGGCCGTCGACGGCGTAGAGGGACTGCGCCAGGCGCCTGCGCAGTTTCGCGGCCCGCTCCGGGGCGACCCCGTTCTCGGCGATGCGCACGGCGGACTTGGCGAAGGCGATGGCCCGCTCCGGGTCGCCGGACATGCCCGCCACCCAGGACGCGTGCTGCAGCAGGGTCATCTCGTCGACGTCGCCCGGCCGCTGCTCGGCGGGCACCGCGTCCCAGAGCTTCAACGCCCGCTCGACGTGCTCCAACGACTCCGCGGGCGCGCCGGAACGCTCCGCCTCCCAGCCTGCCGTGACCGAGGCGGCGAGGGCGGCGGGCAACGCGTGGCTCTCCATGCTGTGGTGCGCCAACGCCGCCGCGGCGCCGCGCACCCCCGTGTCGTCGGCGAGCTGCCTGGCGTAAGCGGCGTGCAACCGGACCCGCTCCCCCGGCAGCAGGTCCCCGTAGACAGCCTCGCGCATCAACGCGTGCCGGAAGCTGTAGACGTCCTCGGCCGGGACCAGGACGTGGTGGGCGACCGCCTCGCGCAAGGCGGCGTCGAGGTCGGTCTCGTCGAGTTCGGCGACGGCGCGCAGCCGGGCGTCCGGCACCCGCCTGCCCGCGACGGAGGCGACCCGCACCACCGTCTGGGCGGTCGGGCTCAGCCGCTCGACCCTGGCCAGCAGCACGTCGACCAGCATCGCCGGGATGCCGGCGTCGTCGGAGCTGGAGTAGGCGGCCAGCAGTTCCTCGGCGAAGAAGGCGTTGCCCTCGGAGCGGCCCGCGACCTCGCGCAACACCCGCTCGGACAGCTTGTCCTCGGCCAGCGCGGCGACGAACGTGCGGGCGTCCGCGGTGCCGAACGGGGCCAACTCGACCCGTTCGACCTGCGGCAACCGCACCAGCTCGGCCAGCAGCGGGCGCAGCGGGTGGCGGCGGTGCAGGTCGTCGCCGCGGTAGGTGCCCAGCACCAGCAGCCGCTGCGAACGCAACCGCGACAACAGGAACGACAGCAGGCTGCGGGTCGAGGCGTCCGCCCAGTGCAGGTCCTCCAGCACCAGCACCACCGGCGTCTGCTCGGCGAGGTCGGTGAGCAGCCCGTGGACGGCGTCGAACAGCTGCAACTGCCCGATGTCCTGCTCGAAGCGCGGCCCGACGACCGGGATCGCCATGCCCGACGCGACCCGCCCCGGGTCCGGCAGCGCCGGTAGCGCTACCTCGGGGAAGAGCCTGCCCAGCGCCGGACGGGCCGCGGCGCGGTCACGCACCGCGGCCAACGCCTCGGCCACCGGCAGGTACGGGAGGCCGGTCTCGCCCGCGTCAAGACAGCGACCGGTCAGCACCAACGCCCCCAGGCCGCTGGCGATGACGCCGACCTCCTCGGTCATCCTGGTCTTGCCGACACCGGCGTCCCCGGCGAGCAGCACGGCCGCGGCCCTGCCTGCCGCGGCGGCCTCCACCGCCGCACGCAGCCTGCGCAGTTCACGGCCGCGCGCGACCAGGGGTATTCCGGAACCAAGACGCGGCATGTCCAGCATGCTCGCACACCCCACCGACGGTTCCCGCGACCATCAGGCCGCGCGGTCGCCCTGCCTCGGATCCGGGCGCTGCCCGGACAGCCGCCGCCACCAGGGCGCCCGGCGCACCTCGCGCAGGTGCAGGCGGCTGGTGCGGTCCAGCGTGCCGTTCCTGCGGTAGTTGACCTCGGCCTTGACCGCTTCGATCGTCCACTCCACGTGGATCACTCCCTCTGCCGTGTCCACCGGTGTTCCCCGGCTGACGACAACGGTGCCGCTGAGGGCGGGGGTGGGAGATCGGGTGAACGCGCAGTCTCGGCCTTACCCACCCTTACCCGGGGCAGTCGGAGGGGGTCGCTGAGCGGGGTAAGGGGTCTGGCCGAGCCAGTGGGGTAAGGGGTGGGATGGGGAACGGGGCCACGGCGTGCCGTGGCCCCGCCACCGAGTGGGTCCGGGACCGGGATGCTGTCGATCATCCCGGGCTCGGGCGCCGCGCGGCCTGGATCACCCGGCCGCCAGAAGGTTTCCCTTCACGGCACCGACGAAGGCGGTCCACTCGATGTCCGCGAACGACAGGTGCCCGAACTCCGTGTTCTTGGAGTCGCGCACCGTCGCGCCGCTTCCGCCTATGACGAGCTCCACGCAGTCGTTGCCCGCACTGCGGCTACTCCTGCGCCATTCGGCGCTCGCGAGGTCAGAAACAGTCACGCCCCACTCCTCTCGTGTTATTCAGGAATCACGGTCAACTCCTCCGTGATCCGTTGGACCAGGTCGACTGAGTCGTCCGGTCGCAACGCCGCCGCACGCAAGTGGTCGAACAACAACGAGTACTTGTGGACATCCGCCGGGGACTCGAGGTAGACGCCGTTGGCGGTGCTCTCCACGTAGACGACGTCCGGGTCGATCCGGTCGGGGAAGCCGAGGATGAGGAACGGCGCCTCCATGCCCGCGTGCGCGCCCACGGCGAACGGGACGACCTGGAGGGTCACGTTGGGCAACTGGGCCACCTCGACCATCTTGCGCAGCTGCTCGACCATCACCTCGGGCCCACCGGTGAGCCTGCGCAGCACCGCCTCGTCCATCACCGCCCAGTACTCCGGGGGGCTGGGGTCGGTGAGCAGCCGCTGCCTGGTCTGCCTGGCCTCGACCCGCATGTCGAGCTCGGCAGGCTGGGCGTCCGGGCGGATCGCGCGCAACATCGCCCTGGTGTAGGCGGGGGTCTGCAGCAGACCGGGCACGATCAACGCCTGGTAGGCGCGCAGCGAGGACGAATCGGCCTCCAGGCCGACGAACGCGCCGGTGAACACCTCGTTGTAGGCGTGCCACCAGCCCTTCTGCCGCGCCTCCCTGGCCAGCTGCACCAGCGCGTCGCGCTGCTCGTCGACGATGCCGTAGAGCTCGGCCATGTCCCGCACGTCGCGGGGGGTCACGCTGACGTGGCCGGTCTCGATGCGGCTGACCTTCGACGCGGAGCACTCGAGCTTCTCGGCGACCTCGTCGATGGTCAGCACGGCCGCTTCCCGGAACCGCCGCAGTTCGGCGGCGAGCCTGCGGCGGCGAACCGTCGGACTGGGTCCACGCGTCACTTCTGCACCTCGTTTCCGACCGCGGCCTGCGCGGTCATGGGCGGGTTGGTCGTCGGGGGGTGTCCGGCGTTCTCGGCGCGGATCCATCCGCGCGCCGTGGGCAAGTGTCGATGCTGATCTTGTCGAACACAAGCAGCGGCGCGGTCGCGCTCACACCAGGTGGGAACGCGCGGCCGAATCGATGACGGTCACCCGATCGTGTGGTGCAACTTGCAGAATGTCGCTGCCACAATGCATTCTGGTTATGAAAGCGCGGACGCAGGCGAATCGGACGCGGCGGACAGGGAAGCCGAACCCGTCGGGGGGCGTGGGGCGCACCTGGGAGTCATCGGCCGATTCGGTCGTCCGCTTGAGAGCGTCCAGCGGGAACGGTTGGCCGGGCACGGATCCGAGGCAGGTCCGGTGCCCACCGGTGCGCCGATTCCCGGCGTGGCGCGGTTTTCGCCGTCAGCGGGGTGGAGTCGGGCGGGTGTTGATCACGGGCGGTGTCGGGCGGGTGTTGATCACAGGGCGGGAGGCCACAGGGTGAGCGGGTCGATCTTCGGGCACATGGCGGCATCGCTGCGGGACTACCTGGAGGAGTTGAGCGACCACGCGCGCACCGGGTCCGACCTCGACGCGGCCCGGTTGGCCCGCACCGAACTACCCCGGGTCGTGGCCGCGTTGCGCGCGGTGCTCGACGAACACCGCCCCGGCCGCGACGGTCGCTGCCCCACCTGCCGGACCCGGCTGTTCACCCGCGCGCCCTCGCCGTGCCGGGCGTACCTGACGGCCCACCTGAGCGTGCTGGTCACCGAGGACTGCGCGCCCGAGGACACCGCGGAGGGGCACCGGGTCGTCGACCGGCGCCGCGTGAGCGGCAGGCTCGTCGACCGCCACCGCGCCAGGTTGGCAGGCTGACCCGGGGCGTCGCGAACCCACCCCCCCTCGCGCGCCCCGCCAGGTGGGGCCCGGGTCATCTCCCCCGACGACCCGGGTCCCACCCCTCAGCCGACCAGCCGCAGCAGGCCCTCCTGCACCACGGTCGCCACGAGCCTGCCGTCGCGGGTGAAGAACCGGCCGGTCGCCAGGCCGCGGCCGCCGGAGGCGCTGGGCGAGGCGCAGTCGTAGAGGATCCACTCGTCGGCGCGGAACGGGCGGTGGAACCACATCGCGTGGTCGAGGCTGGCGCCGAGGACCTTGTCGGTTCCCCAGTAGACGCCGTGCCTGGCGAGCACCGCGTCGAGCAGCGTCATGTCGGAGGCGTAGGCGAGCACGCAGACGTGCAGCAGCGGGTCGTCGGCGAGCGTGCCGTCGGTGCGCATCCACACCTGGTTGCGGGCGTCCCTCGGCCCGTTCTCCCGCGACAGCCACGGCGGCTCGCTGACGTAGCGCACGTCGATCGGCCGCGGCCGGTCCGCCCAGGCGCCGAACTTGGCCCGCAGGTCGGGTGTCATCCGCTCGCCGTGGGTGGGCAGCGACTCCGGGTCCGGCACCCGCGGCATCGGCTCCGCGTGGTCGACCCCGCGCTCGGCGACCTGGAACGACGCCGACAACGCGAAGATCGCCTTCCCGTGCTGCACCGCGACGACCCGCCGCGTGGTGAACGACCGGCCGTCCCGGATCCGGTCCACCTCGTAGACGATCGGCACGCTCGGGTCGCCGCCGCGGATGAAGTAGGCGTGCAGCGAGTGCACCCCCCGCTCGACCGGCACGGTCCGCCCCGCCGCCACCAGCGCCTGCCCCGCGACCTGCCCGCCGAACACCCGCACCGACGAGTGCTCGGGGCTGACCCCGCGGTAGCTGTCGTCCTCGATCCGCTCCAGGTCCAGCAGCTCGACCAACCGGTCGAGCACACCCTGCCCCCGGGCCACCCCGTCTTCCGCGAAGTCGGTCATGCCCCCCAGGCTAGTGCCCACACCCTCCCGGTCCGAAGTGGACACCCGGCTACCGTCACCCCCATGAGCAACCTGGTGATCATCACCGGCCCCCCTGGAGCGGGCAAGACCACCACCGCCCGCCTGCTGTCCGCCCGCCTCACCCCCAGCGCCCACCTGCACGCCGACGACTTCTGGCACTTCATCAGGCAGGGCTACCTCCCACCCCACCTCCCCGAATCCCACCACCAGAACACCATCGTCATCCAAGCCCTCGCCGCCGCGGCGGCCACCTACGCCACCCACTACCAAGTCCTCTGCGACGGCATCATCGACCCCTGGTTCCTCCCCGCCTTCCGCCGCCCCTTGCACTACGTGGTCCTCAACCCCACCGAAACCACGGCCCTGAACCGAGCCACCTCCCGCCCAGCCCCCGCCCTGACCGACCCGGCCCCTATCAGGTCCCTGCACCAGCAATTCGCCGACCTCGGCCCCTTGTCCCACCACGCCATCGACACGACGGACCAGACCCCGGAGGAAACCGCCACCGCGGTCCTCAACGCCATCACCGCGGGCCTCCACCTGCTGAACCCGTAACCACTCCGCCCCCCACTCAAAACCCAGCCCCCACCGCAGTTTCCAGCCTCACGCCCTAGTCCCACCCACCGCGCCAGCCCACCGAACGCTCCAACCCCACCAACTCCAGCGTCAACCGCACACGCCAGCCCTCTCGTGCCCACCGCACGCTCTACCCCCTACCGTCAAGCCCCGCTCCCGGCTCCCGGCTCCCGGCTCCCGGCTCCCGGCTCCCGGCTCCCGGCTCCCGGCTCCCGGCTCCCGGCTCCCGGCTCCCGGCCAGGTCTAGCCCCCACCGCCGCCGCCCACCACACCGGCCAAGCCCTCTAACCCCACACCACACCCGCTTCGCGCGCGCCCGCGAGGACCCTCGCCCAGCCCCCACCCACTCCGGGGGGCGTCCCAGTGCCAGTCTATCGGCACCCACCGACAAAAGATCTTGAAACAGGCCGCCGAAGATCCACATGTGGATAACTTCTGTCCCTGAACCGGGTGAATCCCGCACGACCCCGACCGCAGAACCCCCTGGTCAAGGCCACCAAAGGCCATCAGCACCCTCGACACAGCGCGGAATCGATCGGCGAGTGATCAACAACGCCGCGGCGGAGCGCAGCACCATCCACAGTGGACACTCAATGCAGGACCCTACAGCGGCGCGGAAACGGTGAAGGACAAGCGGATGCGCTCGCCAACAACAACCGAGGAGACCGGCGCGGGGATCATCGAGTGCCAAAAACCGGCAGCGGCAGCAGAGGCGGGGTCGAACTCGACCGTCCACGGGCCGGGGTGGCGGGCAAACTGGGCCAGAGCGGCCGCACGGGCGATTCCCTGGCGTCGATACCAGGGCGCGACATAGAACTCCGCGACAGTCCACGCGCTCGCATCAACGCGGGCCAAGACGAAGCCGGCTAGGTCGCCTGCTGACACGATGAAGTGTGCTTCGCGGTCAGGGTCGGTGAAGTACTGGTCCAGGTAGGGATAACCGCCGGCGTGGATGCCGCCGAAGGTGTCGCGCAGGTAGGTCTGTATCCAGCGGGACAGCAGTGCCTTGTCCGTCAACGCCACCGGGGTCAACTCGATCACAAGGCCCCATGGTGCCGGAGCATCCGCCCCGGCACCCATGCCCAATGATCAGGCGTGGTCTTCCTCGCCGAGTCGGTGCACGCGGATGAGGTTGGTGGAGCCGACCGTCCCTGGCGGGGAGCCCGCGACGATGACCACGAGGTCGCCGGGCTGGTAGCGGCCGATGGAGAGCATGGACTGGTCGACCTGGCGGACCATGCGGTCGGTGGAGTCGACCTCCGGGACCAGGAACGTCTCCGTGCCCCAGGTCAGCGCCAGCTGGCTGCGAACACCGGCCTCCGGGGTGAACGCCAGCAGCGGCAGCCGGGTGTGCAGGCGGGCCAGCCGCTTGACCGTGTCACCGGACTGGGTGAAGGCGACCAGGGCCTTGGCGTTGAGGCGCTCGCCGATGTCGCGGGCGGCGTAGGAGATCACGCCGCGCTTGGTGCGGGGGACGTGGGTCAGCGGCGGGACGGTCGGGCGCTCGGCCTCGACGGCCTCGACGATGCGGCTCATCGTCTGCACCGACTCGATGGCGTAGCGGCCGACGCTGGTCTCGCCGGAGAGCATCAGCGCGTCGGCGCCGTCGAGCACCGCGTTGGCCACGTCGGATGCCTCGGCGCGGGTCGGCCGGGAGTTGTTGATCATCGAGTCGAGCATCTGGGTGGCCACGATGACCGGCTTGGCGTTCTCGCGCGCGATCTGGATGGCGCGCTTCTGCACCAGCGGCACCTGCTCCAGCGGCAGCTCCACGCCCAGGTCACCGCGGGCGACCATGACCCCGTCGAAGGCCAGCACGATGGCCTCCAGGTTGTCCACCGCCTCCGGCTTCTCCAGCTTGGCGATCACCGGCAGCCTGCCCCGGCCCACCCGGTCCATCACCTGGTGCACCAGGTCGATGTCGGCGGGCGAGCGCACGAAGCTCAGCGCGATGAAGTCGACGCCCAGGTGCAGGGCGAACTCGAGGTCCTCGATGTCCTTCTCGGACAGCGCGGGCACCGAGACGTCCATGCCCGGCAGCGACAGGCCCTTGTTGTTGCTGACCGGACCGCCCTCGGTGACCTCGCAGACCACGTCCTGGCCCTCGACGGAGGTGACCACCAGGCCGACCTTGCCGTCGTCGACCAGCAGCCGGTCGCCCGCCTTGGCGTCGTTGGCCAGGCCCTTGTAGGTGGTGGAGACCCGGTCGTGGGTGCCTGCCACGTCCTCGACGGTGATCCGCACGACGTCGCCGGTGCGCCACTCGACCGGGCCGTTGGCGAACGTGCCGAGGCGGATCTTCGGTCCCTGCAGGTCGGCCAGGATGCCCACCGCGCGGCCCGCCTCGTCACCCGCGGCGCGGACCAGGTCGTAGACCTGCTTGTGGTCACCGTGGCTGCCGTGGCTGAAGTTCATCCTCGCCACGTCCATGCCCGCGGCCACCAGGTCACGCACCCGCTCGGGGGTCGCGGTGGCCGGGCCCATAGTGCACACGATCTTCGCTCGTCGGTTCACACCTGAACAGCTTAGCCGCGCCCGCTGTACCGATCAGGATGAACTCGCCGATTGGCCGACTCGATTCAGAGTGTTCCACCTCTGGTTACGTGTCAGCTACCGACCGCGATCGGACAACCCCACGTGGTCACTGGCCCACTCGTTGAACGCCCGCAGCTGCCGCCACGCGGTCCGCACCCGGGTGAGGCAGCCGGGCTCGTGCAGCGTGTCGTCGGGCTGCCACACGCGCACCGCGTAGACCGACCGGTACTGGAGCAGGTCCAGCCGCGGGTGGTCCTTGGCGTACCCGCGCGGGGTGGTCTTGAGCCGGTCGCCGTTGATGGTCCAGCCCGCGCGCTCGAGCTTGGCCAGGATGTCGCGCAGGGGGTCGCCGTGGATCTCCTCGGCGACCGCGGCGCGGAACCGGGCGAGCTGGTCGGACTCCATGTGGAAGCACCCGCCGCCGACCCGCAGCCCGTCCGGCCCGACCTCGACGTAGTACGCGCCCGCGCCGCGGCCGGACTCGATGACGCCGCCGCAGTGGTCCTTGTAGGGCCGCTTGTCCTTGGCGAAGCGCACGTCGCGGTGCGGGCGGAACACCTTCGGGCTGCCGAACTCGCCGCCGAACTCCTTCTCCAGCTCGCCGAGCAGCGCGGTCATCGGGGCGCGCACGTCGGTGTCGTAGGTGGCCTTGTTCGCGTCCCAGTAGGTCTTGGAGTTGTCGACCACCAGGCCGTCGTAGAAGTCGACGGCGTACTCCCCGAACCCGTCGAAGCTCATACCCGTTCCCCCGCGGTCGACTCGTACGCCCGCGCCAACCGCGCCGTGGCGTCCTCGTCCACCTTGTACTCGACCTCGTCGACCTGGCTGATGGCCCGCACCGGCGCGAGCGCGTTGGTGGCGAAGGCGGCCCGAAACTCGGGCAGCTCGCCGACCTGCACCGGCCGGGCCACGACCTTGGCACCGGTGCGCGCGACGCCGCTCTGGATGAGCCCGAGCGCGATCCCCGGCAACGCGGGCGCGGTCGGGATGACGAGGGTGCCGTCCTCGTCGAGGAAGCAGACGTTCCAGGTGGACCCCTCGCTCACCTGCCCGTCACCCCCGATGAACAGCACGTCGTCGAACCCGGCGCGGCGCGCGAGCCTGCGCTGGTAGAACAACCCGAACGTGCCGACGTGCTTGACCTGCGGCAGTTCCCGCTGGTACCCGGCGGTGCGCACCTTCAACGGCCCCGACTCGGCGGGCGGCGCGCTGGTCGTCACCACGACCTCCGGCTCGACGTCCACCTCGGGCCGCCGAGGGTCGAACCCCGGCGCGTGCACCGTCACCCGCACGGCAAGCGGCCCGGTCGCCCCCTCGACCGCTCCTCGGATCGCCTGCCGGACGAGCCCCTCATCCACCCCCCTGCCGAACACGACCCAGGCATCACGATCCAGCCGCTCTAGGTGCCGTGCGAGACCTCTTACTCTGCCTCCGGTGAGCAGCATGGAAGTGAAGTGCCCGTAGTTGACCAGGGCCAGGGACGCGGGGATGTCAGGCTGCGCACTCATCGCCCCGCAGTCTCCCACGCGCGCGTCCGGGCCGTCCGCACGAGCCGATCGCCCGGCCCCGAGCTCATCGCCTCGTCTCGTACCGGGTCAGCAGCACGCCGCCGGGGAACGTCCTGGTCTCCACCAGGGTCAGGTTCACCCAGCTGTCCAGCGCCGTGAAGAACGGCGTGCCGCCGCCCACCAGGACCGGCACGGTGACCAGCACGTACTCGTCGATCAGCCCGGCCAGCATGGCCGCCCCGGCGAGCGTCGCCCCGCCGATGTCCATCGGGCCCGCGTCCTCGGCCTTGAGCCGGGCGATCTCGGCGACCGCGTCACCGGTGACCAGACGGGCGTTCCCGTCGACCGCGCCGATCGTCGAGGAGAACACCACCTTCGGCACATCCCGCCAGCGTCGGGCGTACTCGACCACCGCGGGCGTGGCACCGGGCTGCTGGTCGGCGGTCGGCCAGTGGGAGTTCATCCCCGCCCACAGCTTGCGCCCGTACAACGACAGACCCGTCGCCGCCACCCGGTCGGACCACCACTGGAACAACTCATCACTCGGCGACGAGTCCGGTCCGTCACTCCCACTCCAGCCGAGGTCATCACCGGGCGCGGCGGTGTAGCCGTCCAGGGTCACGTTCATCGCAAAGGTCAGTTTCCGCATGGCGCCAGCCTCCCGTGAGTCGATCCCAAACGTACAGCCGGGCGCGGCGCGAGAACCCCATCGGCGAGCTCCCGGGGGCGGGCTAGGTTTGGGGTGTGGTGGAGAACCTGGGTGGGGTCGGGGCCGCTTATGACGCCGTTGCGGGGTTGTACGCGGAGCTGTTCGGGGACGTGCTGGATCGGTTGCCGGTGGAGCGGGGGGTGTTGGCTGCGTTCGCCGAGCTCGTGCGGGTTCGGGGTGCGGGGCCGGTCGCGGACGTGGGGTGCGGGCCGGGGCACGTGACGGCGCACCTGGGCGGGTTGGGGGTGGACGCGTTCGGGGTGGACCTGTCGTCGGCGATGGTGGAGTTGGCGAGGCGGGCGCATCCGGGGGTGCGGTTCGAGGTCGGGTCGATGGCGGCGCTGGACCTCGGCGATGGGGTTCTGGGCGGGGTGCTCGCGTCGTACTCGATCATCCACATGCGACCGGAGCAGGTACCTGAGGTGTTCGGGGAGTTCCACAGGGTGCTGGCTTCCGGCGGTCACCTGTTGCTCGGGTTCTTCGCGGGCGACGATCCGGTGCCGCAGGAGTTCGACCACAAGGTCGCGCCCGCCTACCGGTGGTCACCGACCAGCCTCATGAACCTGTTGCGGCAGGCCGGGTTCGTGGAAGTCGCCCGAGTGCTGCGCGAACCGCACGTCGGCGAGCGGTTCCAGCAGGGACACCTGCTGGTCCACAAACCCTGACCCCGCACCCAGGCGCGTCGTGCACAAGACGCAGGGTGGTCGCATCCCGGAGCCGCGACCACTCCAACTCGACTCCATTATCTTGATAGCAGCTAGCGCAAGCCGAAAGAAACATAAAATAGACGATCAGGCGAACCAGATCCAGGCAGGAGCCGATGTTGGAGTAAGAGGCCCGCTTGTCAGTCCTGTCAGCAGCGCCAACGGTGATGGCGGCAGACAGCTGGCAGGGGATCGCGTGGAATCACAGCACGGACAATGGAAGCGCGTTGGGCCTAACTGGAGCGGGCAGGTCTGACGCGCCGGTCAGGTATGCGTCTACGGCGTGTGCCACCGAGCGGCCTTCGGCGATGGCCCAGACGACTAGGGAGGCGCCGCGGTGGGCGTCGCCGCAGACGAAAGTGCCGGGGGTTGTGGTTTGCCAGTCTTGGCCGCAGGAGATGGTGCTGCGGGGGCTAAGTGTCAGGCCGAGTCCCTCTAGGAGGGGCATGTGTTCGACGCCCTCGAAGCCGATTGCCAGTAGGACCAGGTCTGCGGGGAGTTCCTGCACGCGGTCGCCCACCGGGACGACTGAACGCACACCGGTAGCGGGATCCTTGGCTACCTTGACCTCACGCAGCCGCAGCGACTTAACGGCGCCGCTTGCATCGCCCGAGAACTCTTCCACTGCCACCGCGAAGAGACGTTCCCCGCCCTCCTCGTGCGCGGGATAAGTGCGCAGGATCCACGGCCACACGGGCCAAGGAGAGCGGTCGGAGTCGCGCTGGCGTGGTGGCATCGGGTATTGGTCCAGCTGCGTCACCGACAACGCGCCTTGACGGACCGCTGTGCCGTAACAGTCGGCGCCAGTGTCACCGCCGCCGATGATGACAACGTGCTTGCCGCGCGCGTCGATGGAGGTAGGGCCATCGCCCTCGCAGGCACGGTTAGCGGGAACGAGATGGTCCATCGCTAGATGCACGCCGCGCAACGCGCGCCCAGGGACCTCAGCAACGTCCCTACCGCGCAATGCCCCCACAGCGAGCACCACGGCGTCGTAGTCCGCCCGAAGCCGCTCTACCGGCAACGCACCAGGCCCGGTCCCGCCGACCTCGCAGCCGGTCACGAACCGGGTCCCCTCGGCCCGCAGTTGCGCCAGCCGCCGGTCCAGGACCTTCTTCTCCAGCTTGAACTCCGGGATGCCGTACCGCAGCAACCCGCCGAGCCGGTCGTCGCGCTCGAACACGGTGACCTCGTGCCCGGCCCTGGTCAACTGCTGCGCCGCCGCGAGCCCGGCCGGGCCGGACCCCACGACCGCGACCCGACGCCCCGAGGAGACCGTGGAGCGCACCGCCTCGACGTAGCCGCGCTCCCACGACACGTCCGCGATCGTGCTCTCCACCCGCTTGATCGCCACCGCGCCGCCCGCGTCCGGCGAGATGGCCAGCACGCAGGCCGCCTCGCACGGCGCCGGGCACAGCCGACCGGTGAACTCGGGGAAGTTGTTGGTCGCGTGCAGCCGCTCCCCCGCCATCGCCCAGTCGCCGCGGCGGACCAGGTCGTTCCACTCGGGGATCAGGTTGCCCAGCGGGCACCCCGCCGTCCCGGAGTGGCAGAACGGGATCCCGCAGTCCATGCACCGGCTCGCCTGGGTACCGACCTCACGGTCCCGCTCGACGACGGGCAGGTCCCGGTAGACCTCGCGCCAATCCCCCAACCGCTCGTCAACCGACCGCTTCGCCGCGTCGGCGCGCGCGTGAGCCAGGAATCCCTTCGGGTCAGCCACGGGATGCCTCCATGATGGCGGTGTCCACGTCGCGGCCTTCGGCTTGGGCGAGGCGGATGGCGGCGAGGACGCGTTGGTAGTCGCGGGGCATCACCTTGGTGAAACCGGCGGCGCGGCGGGTCCAGTCGCCGAGGAGAGAGGCGGCGACGGCTGATCCGGTGCACGCGTGGTGGCGGGTGATGGTGTCGCGTAGCCAGCGCAGGTCGTCGGCGGCGGGGTGCTGGAGTTCGACCATGTCCGGGTTGACCAGCGCGGGGTCCAGGTCCAGGACGTAGGCGACGCCGCCGGACATGCCCGCGGCCAGGTTGCGGCCGGTCGGGCCGAGGACGACCGCCCGCCCGCCGGTCATGTACTCGAAGGCGTGGTCGCCCACCCCCTCCGCGACGATCACCGCGCCCGAGTTGCGCACCCCGAACCGCTCCCCCACCCGGCCGCGCAGGAACACCTCGCCCGAGGTCGCGCCGTAGGCGATCACGTTGCCCGCGATGACCTGCTGTTCGGCTGCGAACACAGCGTCCTCGTGTGGCCGTACCACGATCCGCCCGCCCGACAACCCCTTGCCCACGTAGTCGTTAGCGTCACCGAACAGCTCTAGCGTGATCCCGTGCGGGAGGAACGCACCGAGCGACTGCCCTGCCGACCCGGTTAGCCGTACGTGGATAGTCCCGTCCGGCAGCCCATCGCCTCCGAAGCGTCGAGTCACCTCCGAGCCGAGCAACGTGCCTACGGTCCGGTTGACGTTGCGCACCGGTAGCTCCAACCGCACCGGGTGGGCGTCCTCAAGCGCGGCTTCCGCCAACTGCACCAGGGTTCGATCCAAGGCATGTGCGAGCCCGTGGTCCTGCACGCGAACACGACGACGCGCGGTGCCATAGGGCGTTTCAGGCACCGCGAACACCGGCGTCAGATCAAGCCCTTGCGCCTTCCAGTGCTCGATAGTGTCATCGACCGCCAGCAGCTCCGCGTGCCCGATAGCGTCATCGAGCGTGCGGAACCCCAGCGCTGCCAAGTGTTCCCGCACCTCTTGGGCGACGAACCGGAAGTAGTTGACGATGTGCTCGGCCTGCCCCGTGTACCGCTCGCGCAGCACCGGGTTCTGCGTAGCCACGCCCACCGGGCACGTGTCCAGGTGGCACACCCGCATCATCACGCACCCCGCCACCACCAGCGGCGCGGTCGCGAACCCGTACTCCTCGGCGCCGAGCAGCGCGGCGACGACCACGTCCCTGCCATTCTTCAGCGCCCCGTCGACCTGGACGGTGATCCGGTCGCGCAGCCCGTTGAGCACCAGCGTCTGCTGGGTCTCGGCGAGCCCGATCTCCCACGGCGTCCCGGCGTGCTTGAGCGAGTTCAGCGGGGACGCGCCGGTGCCGCCGTCGTGCCCGGAGATCAGCACCACGTCCGCGTGCGCCTTCGACACCCCCGCCGCCACCGTGCCGACGCCCACCTCGGACACCAGCTTCACGTGCACGCGCGCGTTCTCGTTGGCGTTCTTCAGGTCGTGGATCAGCTGCGCGAGGTCCTCGATCGAGTAGATGTCGTGGTGCGGCGGCGGCGAGATCAGCCCCACGCCCGCGGTGGAGTGCCGGGTGCGCGCGATCCACGGGTACACCTTGTTCGGCGGCAGCTGCCCGCCCTCGCCCGGCTTCGCGCCCTGCGCCATCTTGATCTGGATGTCGTCGGCGTTCACCAGGTACTCGCTGGTCACCCCGAACCGGCCGGACGCCACCTGCTTGATCGCCGATCGCCTCGCCGGGTCGTGCAACCGGTCGGAGTCCTCGCCGCCCTCGCCGGTGTTGGACCGACCGCCGATCATGTTCATCGCGATCGCGAGCGTCTCGTGCGCCTCGGCGGAGATAGAGCCATAGGACATCGCGCCGGTGTTGAACCGCGACAAGATGGCCTCAACCGGCTCGACCTCGTCTAGAGGGATCGGCGAAGCCGCTTGCTGCAACAGGAACATGCCACGCAGTGCCCCACCGGCCCGGTTAAGCCGGTCGATCTCGGCGCTGTACTGCCGGTAGACCTCTTCACGGCCGGTGCGGGTCGCGTGCTGGAGCAGGAACACCGTCTCCGGCGTGAACAGGTGCAGCTCGCCTTCGCGCCGGTACGCGTACTCGCCACCCACGTCCAGACGCCGGTGCACGCGATCAGCCGGGTTGTCCGGGTAGGCCCGACGGTGCCGGGCGCGCGCCTCGGCGGCGATGACGGCAAGACCGACCCCGCCGAGTTTCGACGTCGTGCCGGTGAAGTACTCGTCGAGCACCTCGGTCGCGAGCCCGAACGACTCGAAGACCTGCGCGGCCGTGTAAGCGCCGACGGTCGAGATGCCCATCTTGGACATGATCTTCAGGACGCCCTTGACCAGCGCCTTGACGTAGTTGCCGATCGCGGTGCGCGGTTCGACGCCGGTAATGGCGCCGTGCGAGATCAGGTCCTCGATCGTCTCGAACGCCAGGTACGGGTTCACCGCAGCCGCGCCGTAGCCCAGCAGCAGCGCGACGTGGTGGACCTCGCGGGCGTCGCCGCTCTCCACCACCAGCGCCACCCGGAGCCGCTCCTTGGTGCGCACCAGGTGATGGTGCACCGACGAGACGAGCAGCAGCGACGGGATCGGCGCCAGCCGGTGGTCGGAGTCGCGGTCGGAGAGCACCAACGTCCTGGCCCCCGCGGCGATCGCGGCCGACGCCTCCTGCCGCACCCGCTCCACCGCGGCCGTCAGCGCGGCGCCGCCACCATCCACTTCATACAGTCCGGACAGGACAGTGCAGGAGTGCCCGGGCAGGTCGCCGTCGTCGTTGACGTGGATCAGCTTCGCCAGCTCGTCGTTGTCGATCACCGGGTACGGCAGCTGGATGTGCCGACAGGACGCGGGCCCCGGTTCGAGCAGGTTCTGCTCCGGTCCCATGATCCGCTGCACCGAGGTGACGATCTCCTCGCGGATCGCGTCCAGCGGCGGGTTGGTGACCTGGGCGAAGATCTGCTTGAAGTAGTCGTAGAGCAGCCGCGCCCGCTGCGACAGCGCCGCGGGCGGGGTGTCGGTGCCCATCGAGCCGATCGGTTCCGCCCCGGTGACCGCCATCGGGGTGAGCAGGACCTTCAGCTCCTCCTCCGTGTAACCGAAGGTGAGCTGCCTGCGCCGCACCGACTCGTGCGGCTGCACCACGTGCTCGCGGTCCGGCAGGTCGGCGACCTTCAGCAGCCCGGCGTGCAGCCACTCCTCGTACGGGTGACGCGCCGCGAGGGCGTCCTTGACCTCTTGGTCGTCGACCACCCGGCCCGCGGCGGTGTCCACCAAGAACATCCGGCCCGGCTGCAACCGCCCCTTGGCCACGACCTGCTCCGGCGGCACGTCCAGCACCCCGGTCTCGCTGGCCAGCACCACCCGGTCGTCGGCCAGCCGCCACCACCGCGCCGGACGCAGCCCGTTGCGGTCCAGCACGGCCCCGACCAGGGACCCGTCGGTGAAGGTGACGCACGCCGGTCCGTCCCACGGCTCCATCAGGCTCGCGTGGAACTGGTAGAACGCCCGGCGCGCGGAATCCATCCCGGCGTGGTTCTCCCACGCCTCGGGGATCATCATCAGCACCGCGTGCGGCAGACTCCGGCCGCCCAGGTGCAGCAGCTCCAGCACCTCGTCGAACGACGCCGAGTCCGACCCGTCCGGGTCGACCACCGGGTACAGCCTGCTCAGGTCGCCCGGCAGCAGGCTGGAGGACAGCAGCGCCTCCCTGGCGCGCATCCGGTTCCGGTTGCCGCGGACGGTGTTGATCTCCCCGTTGTGCGCGACGAACCGGAACGGGTGCGCCAGCGGCCACGACGGGAAGGTGTTGGTGGAGAACCGGGAGTGCACCAGCGCGATGGCGCTGCGCAGCCGGGGGTCGCGCAGGTCGGGGAAGAACGCGGGCAACTGCGCGGTGGTCAGCATTCCCTTGTAGACCAGCGTCCGCGCCGACAGCGACGGGAAGTACACCCCGCACCCGGCGGCGGCGCTGTCGTGCTCGACCCGCTTGCGCAGGCAGTACACCAGCCGGTCCAGCTCGATCCCGGTCGGGCAGCTGCCCTCGCCGTCGGGGTACCCGGCCAGCAGCGGCATCGCGAAGTGCGGCATGACCGACCGCGCGGTCGGCCCGATCCCGGCGGCGTCCGGGTCGACCGGGACGTGCCGCCAGCCCAGCAGCCGCAGCCCCTCCTGCGCGGCGGTGCGCTCGATGAGCGCGACGGCCTCGGCGCGGCGGTCGGTGTCCGCGGGCAGGAACGCCAGGCCGGTAGCGTAGCCGTGGGCGCCGCTCTCGTCCGGCTCGGGCAGGGTGAAGCCGACCTCGGCGCGCAGCAGGTCGTCGGGCAGTTGCACGAGGATGCCCGCGCCGTCGCCGCTGGTCGGCTCGGCCCCGGCGGCGCCGCGGTGCTCCAGGTTGGCCAGTGCGGTCAGCGCGTCGGCGACGATGCCGTGCGAGCGGCGGCCCCGGATGTCGGCGACCATCGCCACGCCGCAGGAGTCCCGCTCGGCGGTGGGGTCGTAGAGGCCGTCAGGGCGCGGAACGGCCGAGAACAGCATGGAGGCTCCTGTCTGCGGATCACGCGCTCGGCCGGTGCGCACGGTGGCGAACCGGTCCTGGGCGCGGGACGGCAGCGGCCCGCGAGTGTGTGGTTCGAGCTTAACAGCCCGGAAACAGGGTCGGCATGTTCCGACCTACGCCTTGGCGGGGGTGTCCCCACCGTCGGCGGTGGGGGTGCCGCCGTCCTCGGTCGACTCCGCCGGGCCCCGCGCGGGGGTCTTCTCCTTGGCGGGCTTGTCGTCCGCGTCGTCCTCGTCCTCGTCGTCCGCGGTGGACTCGTCGTCGGTGTCGGACTCATCGGACTCGTCCTCCGACTCGTCCGACTCGGTGGGCGGATCGGTCGCGGGGGTCAGCGCGGCCAGGTCCTCGCGCGGTCCGCGCTTGGCGGCCAGCACGAAGTAGACGAGCGCGCCGAGCAACAGCAGGATCGAGGTCCACACGTTGATCCGCAGGCCGAGCACCATGGTGGCCGGGTCGGTGCGCATCATCTCGATCAGACCGCGGCCCACGGTGTACCCGGCGACGTAGATGGCGAACGCGCGGCCGTGGCCCAGGCGCAGCTTGCGGTCGAGCAGCACCACGACGACGGCGATCAGCAGGTTCCACACCAGTTCGTAGAGGAACGTGGGGTGGACCGGGCTGCCGTCGATGAGCGTGTGGTCGATGGCCACGCCGTTGAGCGGGTCCTCCTGGCCGAACTCGTTGACCCGCCGGTAGATCTCCAGGCCCCAGGGCAGGTCGGTCGGCCCGCCGTAGAGCTCCTGGTTGAAGTAGTTGCCGATCCGGCCGATCGCCTGCGCGGTGATGATCCCGGGCGCGATCGCGTCGGCGAACACCGGCAGCGGCACGCCCTTGCGGCGGCACCCGATCCACGCCCCGACCGCCCCGAGCGCGATGGCACCCCAGATGCCCAGCCCGCCGTCCCAGATGCGCAGCGCGTTGAGCGGGTTCTTGCCCTCGCCGAAGTACCGGTAGTAGTCGGTGGCCACGTGGTAGAGCCGCCCACCCACCAACCCGAACGGCACCGCGTACACCGCGACGTCGAGCACCGTCCCCGGCTGCCCGCCGCGCGCGACGAACCGCTTCTCACCCCAGTAGATCGCCACGATGATCCCCGCGATGATGCACAACGCGTAGGCCCGCAGCGGGAGGGTGAAGACCCCCAGGTCCAGCTCCCAGACGCCGCGGTCCGGACTGGGGATGCTCGCCAGGAAGACAGTGGAGGCGCTCGTCACGGGGGCTACGGTAACGGGACCGGGTGGCCTGGCCGTGAAGTGGTGCCCCTACCGGCCCTATCGGGAAGACCTGGGCGCTCTGTTCACCCGATCGGCTGCGGGGTGGTGCGGACGCCGTCGGCCAGTTCGGTGGCCAGGGCGCGGACGCCGGGGACGCCTTCCTGGGCGCGGGTGACGAAGGCGGAGCCCACGATGACCGCGTCGGCGAAGGAGGCCACCTCGGCTGCCTGGGCGCCCGAGCGCACGCCGAGGCCCACGCCGATCGGCAGCGACGTGTGCGCCCTGGTGCGCTCCACCAGGCCCGACGCCGACACGCCGACCTGGTCGCGGGCGCCGGTGACGCCCATGACCGCGGTGGCGTACACGAAGCCCGAGGAGGCGGCCACGGTGCTGGCGATGCGTTGCTCCGACGAGGACGGGGCGACCAGGAAGATGCGGTCCAGGCCGTGCGCGGTGGAGGCGGCGAGCCAGTCGTCGGCCTCGTCCGGGATGAGGTCGGGGGTGATGATGCCCAGGCCACCGGCGGCGGCGAGGTCGCGGGAGAACCTGTCGACGCCGTAGCGGAACACCGGGTTCCAGTACGTCATCACCACGGCCTTGCCCCCGGCCGCCGACACCGCTTCGACGACGGTGAACAGGTCCCGCAGCCGGAACCCGGCCTTGAGCGCGGTCTCGGCGGCGGCCTGGATGACCGGGCCGTCCATCACCGGGTCGGAGTACGGGACGCCGACCTCGACCAGGTCGCAGCCCGCGTCGACCATGCCCTTGAGCAGGTCGACGGACCCGTCGACGGTGGGGAACCCGGCGGGCAGGTAGCCGATGAGCGCGCCCCGGCCCTCGCCGCGGGTCCGCTCGAACACCGGGTCCAGCCCCATCTAGCTCTCCTCGTAGAAGCCGAAGTACTTGGCCGCGGTGTCCATGTCCTTGTCGCCGCGACCGGACAGGTTGACCAGGACGTGCCCCTCGGGACCCAGTTCCCGGCCCAGCTCCAGCGCCCCGGCCAGGGCGTGCGCCGACTCGATCGCCGGGATGATGCCCTCGGTGCGTGAGAGCAGCTGGAAGGCGTGCATGGCCTCGTCGTCGGTCGCGGACCGGTACTCGGCGCGGGCGGTGTCCTTGAGCCACGCGTGCTCGGGACCGACGCCCGGGTAGTCGAGACCGGCGGAGATCGAGTACGCCTCGGTGGTCTGGCCGTCCTCGTCCTGCAGCAGGTAGGACAGGGCGCCGTGCAGCATGCCGGGGCTGCCCTCGCTCAGCGTCGCGCCGTGCTCGCCGGAGTCGATGCCCTTGCCGCCCGGCTCGATGCCGACCAACCGGACCGCCGCGTCGTCGATGAAGCCGTGGAAGATGCCGATGGCGTTGGACCCGCCGCCGACGCAGGCGGTGACCGCGTCGGGCAGCCTGCCGGTCAGCTCCAGGTACTGCGCGCGCGCCTCGATGCCGATGACCTTGTGGAAGTTGCGCACCATCACCGGGAACGGGTGCCCGCCTGCCGCCGTGCCGAGCAGGTAGTGCGTGGTGTCCACATTGGTCACCCAGTCGCGCAGCGCCTCGTTGATGGCGTCCTTGAGCGTGCGCGACCCGGACTTGACCGGGATGACCTCGGCGCCGAGCAGCTTCATCCTGGCGACGTTGAGCGCTTGCCGCTCGGTGTCGACCTCGCCCATGTAGACCACGCAGTCCAGGCCCATGAGCGCGCACGCGGTCGCGGTGGCCACGCCGTGCTGGCCCGCGCCGGTCTCGGCGATGACCCGCTTCTTGCCCATCCGCTTGGTGAGCAGCGCCTGGCCGAGCACGTTGTTGATTTTGTGCGAGCCGGTGTGGTTGAGGTCCTCGCGCTTGAGGAACACCCGCGCGCCACCCGCGTGCTCGGCGAAGCGCGGCGCCTCGGTGAGCAGGGAGGGCCGTCCGGCGTAGTCGCGCAGCAGCCGGGTGAACTCGGCGGTGAACCCCGGGTCCAGCCTGGCCTTGTCGTACTCGGCAGACAGCTCGTCGAGGGCGCCGATCAGCGCCTCCGGCATGTAGCGGCCGCCGTAGGGGCCGAAGTGGCCCTTTGTGTCGGGGTCGTGCTCGCCCTGCACGTGCGGATCGATCTTGGGGGCGTCGGTCATCGGCCGGGCCTCGGGCACGCCGGGTGCGAGCCTGCGGTGACCAGCTGGACCAGCGCCGCCTTGGGGTCGTCGGTGGCGACCAGGCCCTCGCCGACCAGCACCGCGTCGGCACCGGCGCCCGCGTAGGTCATCAGGTCGCTCGGGCCGCGCACCCCGGACTCGGCGATCTTGATCGTCTCGGCAGGCAGCCCGGGGGCCAGCCTGCCGAAGACGTCCCGGTCGACCTCGAGGGTGTGCAGGTTGCGGGCGTTGATGCCGATGACCCGCGCGCCCGCCTCCAGGGCGCGGTCGGCCTCCTCCGCGGTGTGCACCTCGACCAGCGCGGTCATGCCCAGCGACTCGACCCGGTCGAGCAGCGAGGCCAGCGCGTTCTGCTCCAGCGCGGCCACGATCAGCAGCACCAGGTCGGCGCCGTGCGCGCGGGCCTCGTGCACCTGGTACGGGCTGACGATGAAGTCCTTGCGCAACAACGGGATGTCGACCTTGGCGCGGACCGCGTCGAAGTCGGCCAGCGACCCGCCGAAGCGCCGCCCCTCGGTGAGCACGCTGATGACCCGCGCCCCGGCCGCCGCGTAGTCCACGGCCAGCGCGGCCGGGTCGACGATGGTGGCCAGGTCGCCCTTGGACGGGCTGCGCCGCTTGACCTCGGCGATGACGCCCACGTCGTTGCCGCGCAGCGCGGTCAGCGCGTCGCGCGGTGCCGCGGCGCGCGCCGCCAACTCCTTGATGGTGTCGAAGGGAACGGCCCCCTCGCGCTCGGCGAGGTCTTCCCGGACACCGTCGATGATCGAGTCCAGAATGCTCACTTCGCACCCCGGACCGATGTCTGACTGGTGTAGTCCCTCACAACCACTGCCCCTTCCCGCCGAATTGATGCTAACTCCGGCCCGTCCCCCTCCTCGGAACCGGGTCCTCGCTTCAACGCGTGGGGTCCTCCCCCTCGGACAACGCCCGCCACAGGTCTTCTTCATCCCGCGCGGCCTCTTTCACCGCTCCTGGGCTGCGGTATCTGCCGCCGAGCCGGGGTGCGCGGTGGCCCCGGAGCACCAGGACGGCGCCCGCGGCGAGCATCAGCGCGCCACCGGCCACCGCGAGTGCCCGGCCCGCGAACCCGGTGCCCTCGACCAGCCCCTGGAACACCGGGACCAAGCCGAGCAGGGCCACGACCACGCCCAGTAGCCGCCGCCAGAGGCCGCTGAGCGCGAGGGTGCCCGCCACCGCCGCGACCGCGAGTACCGCCAACGGGACCAACGCGGGCGCGACCTCGCCACCGGGGATGTCGACGGTGACCGTGAGGTCGGTGCCCGGCCTGCCGCGCACCGAGTGCTCCCAGGTCAGCGCGGAGGCGCCCCAGAGCGCGGCCGCGGCGAGCGGCAGCAGGCCCGCCACGATCCACAGTGGACGTCGGGCCGGGGTCGGCGCCGGGTCAGCCACGGGCCTCGGTCGCCGGGCGCATGGTCTCGGCGGTGGCGATCGCGGCGAGCACGGCGCCCGCCTTGTTGACGCACTCGGTGTCCTCGGCCGCCGGGTTCGAGTCGGCGACCACACCGGCCCCCGCCTGCACGTACGCCACCCCGTCGCGGACCAGGGCGGTGCGGATGGCGATCGCGGTGTCGGCGTCGCCCGCGAAGTCCAGGTAGCCGACGACGCCGCCGTAGAGGCCGCGGCGGGTGGGTTCGAGCTCCTCGATCAGCTCCATCGCCCTGGGCTTGGGCGCGCCGGAGAGGGTGCCTGCGGGGAAGCAGGCGGCGACGGCGTCGAATGCGGTCTTGCCCTCGGCGAGTTCCCCGGTGACGGTCGAGACGATGTGCATGACGTGGCTGTAGCGCTCGACCCGGAAGAAGTCGACGACCTGCACGCTGCCCGGTTTGCAGACCCGCCCCAGGTCGTTGCGGCCCAGGTCGACCAGCATGACGTGCTCGGCGCGCTCCTTCTCGTCGGCCAGCAGGTCCTTCTCCAGGATCTTGTCCTCCTCGGCGTCGACCCCGCGCCACCGGGTGCCCGCGATGGGGTGCGTGGTCGCCCGGCCGTCGCGCACGGTGACCAGCGCCTCCGGGCTGGAGCCGACGATGCTGAAGCCGTCGAGCCGCAGCAGGTACATGTACGGGCTGGGGTTGGTGGTCCGCAGCACCCGGTAGATGTCGAGCGGGTCGGCCTCGGTGCGCACCTCGAACCGCTGCGAGAGCACCACCTGGAACGCCTCACCCGCGCGGATGGCCTCCTTCGCGGCGAGCACGGCGGCCTGGAACTCCTCGGGCTCGCGCCTGCGGGTGTAGCTGGGGGCGGGCTGCTCGAAGGTCGCCACGGTGGGCGGCGCGGTGGTCTGCAGGCCGAGCACCATCGCGTCGAGCCTGGCCACCGCGTCGTCGTAGGCCGCGTCGACCCGCTCCGGCGAGTCGTCCCAGTTCACGGCGTTGGCGATGAGGGTGATGGTGCCCTCGTGGTGGTCGAGCGCGGCGAGGTCGGTGGACAGGAGCATCACCAGCTCCGGCAGCTCCAGGTCGTCCTCGGCGAGCTCGGGCAGCCGCTCGAGCCTGCGGACCGCGTCGTAGCCGATGAAGCCGACCATGCCGCCGGTCAGCGGGGGCAGGCCGGGCAGCGGGTCCGAGTGCAGCAACCGGACGGTCTCCCGCAGCGCGTCGAGCGGGTCACCCCCCTGCGGCAACCCGATCGGCGGCGTCCCGGTCCAGTGCGCCTCGCCCCCGGTCGCGGTCAACGCCGCCGGGCTGCTCACCCCGATGAACGACCACCGCGACCACGACCGCCCGTTCTCCGCGGACTCCAGCAGGAACGTCCCCGGCCGGTCCCCCGCCAACTTCCGGTACACCCCCACCGGCGTCTCGGCATCGGCCAACACCCGCCGCACCACCGGCACGACCCGCCGATCAGCCGCCAACGCGTGGAACTCCTCCCGACTGGGACTCACCCCACCCATCCCACCCACACCAACCGCGGTCCGGGCGGCCACACCGATCGCACTCACCATGGCGTCATTCTGCCGTGCCCCCGCGACCCAATTCCCCCGGGCGCGACCACCACCCCACCGACCAGCACGAACACCTCACGACAGAGCCTGTCGTGACCGGATGGCAGAAACATGACAACGAGCAGCAACTCGCCGTTCTCGTCGTCGAGTGCCCCAGCAACCAGTCAGTCGGCGACCGCGGGTGTCCGCAGCGAACCCTCGCGATCAGGTACCGAGGTCGGCTTGGCCCGCCGCTTGGCGCACCCGATATTTCAACGCGTGTTGAGCCCCCCGGGCCGGTAGTCCATGATGGTCGGGTGACGAGCTCCAACGGCGAGCGCAAGCGCGGCAGGCGGCCTGGTGGGACCGATACCAGGGCTGCCCTGCTGACGGCGGCCAGGGAGGTGTTCACCGAGCAGGGGTACGACGGGGCGACTGTGCGGGCCATCGCGCGCAAGGCGGGGGTGGACGCCGCCATGGTCAACCACTGGTTCGGGGGGAAGGAGGCGCTGTTCGCCGAGGCGGTGCTGCGGTTGCCGTTCAACCCGCGCGAGCAGATCAGCCAGGTCCTGGGCAGCGGCGATCCGGCGACCCTCGGTGAGCGGATCGTCCGGACGTTCCTCACCATCTGGGACGCGCACGACGGCGGGATCTTCGCGGCGATGATCCGCAGTGTCGCCTCGCACGAGAAGGTCGCGAAGGCGTTGCGGGAGTTCTTCCACAACAACGTGTTCGGCCAACTGGCTGGCGTCGCGGCCGACCACGGCGAGATCCGGTCGAACCTGGTCGCGTCGCAGATGATCGGGCTGGGTGTGGTGCGGTACGTGGCGAGGTTCGACCCGATCGCGGCCAGCGACGTGGAGACCGTGGTCAAGGCGGTCGGGCCGACCCTGCAGCGCTACCTCACGGGGCCGCTGGACTGAGCAGCGGCCCGGCGTCGAAGCAGGTCCGGTCCCCCGTGTGGCAGGCGCCGCCGGTCTGCTCGACGGTCAGCAGGACGGTGTCGCCGTCGCAGTCGATGCGGACGTCGTGGACGGCCTGGGTGTTGCCGGAGGTGGCGCCCTTGACCCAGAGTTCGCCGCGGCTGCGGGAGAAGTAGGTGGCCTGGCGGGTGGTGAGGGTCAGGTGCAGCGCCTCGTCGTCCATCCAGGCCACCATCAGCACCTCGCCGGTGCCGCGCTGTTGCGCCACCGCGCACACGAGTCCGTCGGCGTTGCGCTTGAGCCGCGCCGCGATCGCCGGGTCGAGACCGGTCACCGTGCCACCTTCCCCATGAACTCCCGCGCCGGGCGGGTCAGCACCAACACCCCGGCGTACACGTGCGCCGCGGCCAACAACCCCGAGCCGACGCGGATCCACGCCTGCGCCGGGTCCAACGCGATCGTGGCGTGCGCCACCGCGGCCAGGACGGCGAACGCGACCACCGCGCCCGCGAACCTGCCCAGGAACACGCTCACCCCGGCCAGCACCCCGAGCGCGCCGACGATCACCGGGAACCGCAGCGCGGCCGAGTCGCCGCGCACCAGGCCGATCACGACGAACGCGACCGCCGACCCGACCAGCAGCAGGCAGGCGACCCTGATCTCCAGCGGCCTCACCTGACCTCGACCCCGGCGCCGCGCAGCGCGTCCTTCACCTCGCCGATCCGCAACTGTCCGAAGTGGAACACGCTGGCGGCGAGCACCGCGTCGGCGCCCTCGGCGACCGCGGGCGGAAAGTGCGCCAGGTCGCCCGCGCCCCCGCTGGCGATCAGCGGCACGTCGACCCGCGCGCGCACCAGCCGGATCAGCTCCAGGTCGAACCCGGCCTTGGTGCCGTCGGCGTCCATGGAGTTGAGCAGGATCTCGCCGACGCCCAGTTCCTGGCCCCGCGCGGCCCACTCGACGGCGTCGATGCCGGTGCCGCGCCTGCCGCCGTGCGTGGTGACCTCGAACCCGGACGGCGTCGGCGCCAACCCCTCCGGCACCCGGCGGGCGTCGACCGACAGCACGACGCACTGGGCGCCGTAGCGGTGGGACGCCTCGCGGAGGAACTCGGGACGGGCGATGGCGGCGGTGTTGACGCCGACCTTGTCCGCGCCCGCGCGCAGCAGCCGGTCGATGTCCTCGACCGTGCGCACGCCGCCGCCGACGGTCAACGGGATGAAGACCTGCTCGGCGGTGCGGCGCACCACGTCCAGCGTCGTCTCCCGGTCCGAAGAGGACGCGGTGACGTCGAGGAAGGTCAGCTCGTCGGCCCCCTCGGCGTCGTAGGCCGCCGCGAGCTCGACCGGGTCACCGGCGTCGACGAGGTCGGTGAAGTTGACCCCCTTCACCACCCGCCCGGCGTCGACGTCGAGGCAGGGGATCACACGGACCGCTACTGGCATGCGCCGAGCCTACTTCGCGCCCCCACCGCGGCGACGAGCACCGACCGCGGCGGCAGGAGCGGGTGACGGCGCTCTGGCACGCCTCAACCTCAAGTCCGACTCCACCCGGGCCGCCGCCTACATGATCGGGGTCGCAAGACCGGGGATCACATCCCGAACACCCCTCCTCTATCCACAACCCCGCGAACCATCCACACCCCTCCGCCACCCCCTATTGACAAACCGGCGGGGTCGATAGGTTCAGAGATGGGGCCCCGGGCCCCGGGAGGGTGGGCCCCGGCCGCGGAGTTGATCATGGCGAGCGGCGAGGTGGAGGGCGGGCAGGCGAGTCCGACCGGCTTCCCGCGCCCCGCGCCGCCGTCCTGCCTCTCAGCGCCGTCCTGACTCAGCGCCGTCCCGACTCAGCGCCGTCCCGACTCAGCACAGCGCGGCGACCGCGGCCAGAGCCGGGTGCACCGGGACGACGCCGGTCGGGCTATGTGCTGGTGCGCCAGCGGGTGAGGTGGTCGGCGGTGGTGGCGGCTTCCTCGAGCATGGCCTTGGCGCTGACGCGGACTTCTTCCAGTTCCAGGTCGCGGTCGACCATGGCGGCGGCTCGGCCGTCGGGGCCGCGCCAGCGGCTCTGGGTGCGGCGTTCCAGCGACACCGCCTTGCGGAGTCGGGCGACGGGGCGGTGGTTGGCGCGGATGAGGTCGCGGCGGATGGGGATGAGCAGGACGAGGAAGCGGTGGGCGGCGGTGCCGACGTCGAGGCGGGTCATCTCGATGGCGTCGCGGGTCTGGTCGGCGAAGTCGGCTTCCATGTCGAACGCGCCGGTCACCTCGTCGAGCGCGGCGGCGGCCGAGCCGCCCGCGTCGAGGTCGGCGATGGCCGCTTCCCAGGTGGCGATGCCCGCGCGCAGCCGGGTGAGGAACAGCTCCGGCGCCGGGTGGCCGCGCAGGGAGGTCCAGGCCAGCTCCTGGGTCAGGGCGGCTGAGTCGGCGGGCATCGGACCTCCGGGTCGGGTGGGGGTGATCACGCTAGGCCGGAGCGGGCGCCGGGTGAAGACCTTGACGGGCGAAACTCGCCGGGCGCAGAATTAAACGCATGACGAATTCGGCGGTCACCGGGACCGGGCTGCGGGTGGTCCGCGGTGGGCGGGACGTGCTGCGAGGGGTCGGGTTCGCGATCCCGCGCGGCTCGGTCACCGGCCTGCTCGGGCCGAGCGGCTGCGGGAAGACCACCCTGATGCGCGCGATCGTGGGCGTGCAGAACGTCGCCGAGGGCACCGTCGAGGTGCTGGGCAGGCCCGCGGGCCACCCGGACCTGCGCGCCCGCGTCGGCTACGCCACCCAGAACCCGGCCGTCTACGCGGACCTGACCGTCGGCGAGTGCCTCCGCTACTTCGCCGCCGTACTCGGCGCCCCGGCCGCGGACGTCGACCGGGTCCTGGCCGAGGTCGACCTGGCCGACCGCGCGACACAACTCGTCGGCAGCCTCTCCGGTGGCCAGCGCGGCCGCGCGAGCCTGGCCGTCGCGCTGCTGGGCGAACCCGAACTGCTCGTGCTCGACGAACCGACCGTCGGCCTCGACCCCGTGCTGCGCGAGGACCTGTGGGCCCTGTTCCACCGCCTCGCCGCCGCCGGGACCGCGCTCGTGGTGTCCAGCCACGTCATGGACGAGGCCGCGCGCTGCGACCGACTGCTGTTCCTGCGCGACGGCCACGTGCTCGCCGAGGACACCCCCGACGGGCTGCGCGCCAAGACCGGCGAGCACGACCTGGAGCAGGCGTTCCTGCGGTTGGCGAGGGCGGCGTGAAGGCGACGACCACCGCGCGGCGCGTCCTGACCCAACTCCGCCACGACCCGCGCACGGTGGTGATGTTGCTACTGGTGCCCACCTTGCTGATGACGCTGCTGCGGTTCGTGTTCAACGACGAGCACGCGTTCAGCCGCACCGCGCCCGCCCTGCTCGGCGTGTTCCCGTTCGTCATCATGTTCCTGGTCGCCTCGGTGACCACGTTGCGCGAACGCACCACAGCGACGCTCGAGCGCCTGATGACCATGCCGATCGGCAAGCTCGACCTGATCCTGGGCTACGCCATCGCCTTCGGTGCCATCGCCGTCGTCCAGGTCGGCATCGCGACCACGGTGAGCGTGCTGTGGCTGGGGTTGGACGTGGTCGGTTCGGTGTGGACACTGCTGCTGATCGCCGTGCTGGACGCGTTGCTGGGCATGGCGCTGGGCCTGTTCGTGAGCGCGTTCGCGACCAGCGAGTTCCAGGCGATCCAGTTCATGCCGCTGTTCGTGCTGCCGCAGTTCCTGCTGTGCGGGCTGCTGCAACCGAGGGACCGCATGGGCTGGCTGCTGAACTGGCTGTCCGACGTGATGCCGCTGTCGTACGCGGTGGACGCGCTGACGAGGGTCACCACGTCCGCGGCCGTCGACGCCACGCTCGTGCTCGACCTGGCCGTGGTGGCCGGGTGCGTCGTCGCCGCGCTCGCGCTCGGAGCGGGCACGTTGCGCCGTAAGACGGACTGAACGGGAACCACATAGGCCGATCAGCGGCTTCCGGTGTGTCCGGTCCGCCTCTTACCGTCAGGGCTCGTCCTTTCGGGGAAGGCGGTTGCGATGAGGTTCCTGGCAACTCTGTGCGCCCTGGTGCTGTGCGTGCTCACCGCTCCCACCGCGGCAGCGGCGGGGCAGGTCCTCGTGGGCGGCGACCGGGTCACCATCAACGGCAGGCTGTGCGTGATCGGCTTCAACGCCCACACCCCCGCGGGCGCCCGCAAGATCATCACGACCGGGGCGTGCACGGGCGCGAGCACACCGATCACCGTCGTCGCCGCGCCCGCGGACTCGACGTCCACCCCGTTGGTGCGCACCGGTCCGGGCACGACGGCCGTCGTCGCGGGCACGACCGAGGCCGCGATCGGCGCGACGGTGTGCCGCTACGGACCGACCACCGGCTGGCGGTGCGGGACGTTGCAGGCCAAGAACCAGACCGTGAACTTCCCCGGCGGCCCGATCTCCGGCCTGTCCAGGACGAGCATCTGCCTGGAGCCGGGCGATCCCGGTGGGCCGGTCCTCGCGGGCAAGCAGGCGCAGGGCGTGCTCATCGGCGGCTCCGGGAACTGCTCCTCGGGCGGCACGAGCTACTTCGCGCCGATCCGCCCGGTGCTCAACACCCATGGTCTGGTCCTCTACACCGGGTGATCGCCTACGATCCGTCCCCAGTGGAAACACGGTCGGGGAGTGTTGATGCGTGGTCTGTTTCGGTTAGCCGTGTTCGGTGTCGCGGTACTGGCGGTGTCGGGGTGCACTCAGGTGGTCGCACCACCGCTGAACCGCGCCAAACCAGTACCGAGCTACCGGCCCGAGCCGGTGGACGTCAAGAAGGTCCTGGGTGATCTGAGCACCCTGGACCCGTGCTCGTTGTTCGAGCCGTCCGACTTCGGCGGCGGCAAGGTCATCCAGTCCGGCTCGTGGGACGAGTGCCCGGTGTCGCTGCCCGCGGTGAGCGGGTCGCAGATCGTCTCGGTCGGGTCGGTCGGCAGGTTGGACACCTTCCAGGCGGTGTCCAACCCCGAACTCAAGGACGGTTTCTCGACCTCCATCCACGCCAGCCCGATGGCGCCGTGCGGCAGGCTCCTGCACCTGGGCGACGGCACGGCGTTGTCGGTGCACGTGATGCTGTCCGGGGAAGGGCATGCCTCCGTGGTGTGCCCGCAGGTCGGCACGGGCTTCGAGAAGATCCTGGAGCGCTTGAAGAAGAAGCCGAAGTCGGTCAAGCACCACACGTTCCCGCCCGGCTCGATGGCCGCGATGGACCCGTGCCAGGTCACCCCGGCCGCGGCGCTCGCGCCGTTCCCGACGCGGAAAGACTGGCCCGCCAAGCACACCTGCGAGTGGAACGACACCGCGGGCAACACCGTGCGCCTGACTTTCGGCCGCACGGACCCGTTGTGGAACGGCCACCTGCCCGTGGTCACCGTCGCGGGCAGGCCGAACCTGAGGCTGGAAGCACCCGGCGGCCGCGACGCGACCTGCGTGCTGATGACCAACGGCCCCAAGGCGCCGGTGTCCGACGGTCAGGTCGAGCAGGCATCGCTTGCCTTGACACTCAAGGGAAACCCCGACATGGCGGCGGCGTGCGCGCAGGTCACGCGGCTCGCCGAGCAGGTCTGGCCGGTGGTGCCGCCCGCGGCGTGAACGGGCGGCACCCCTGACCTGGAACCGAGACCTAGGCGACAGGCCCGGAAACGGTCTTGACCTTCTGCGTGCCGTCGGCGGTGGCCAGCGACTTGGCGTGGCTCGCGGTCGAGGTCGGGCTGAGCCGGTCGGCCACGTAGTACCAGTCGGTCTGCACGCGCTGCGGGTTCACGTCGACGACGGAGTACCCGTGCGAGTCCAACTCGACGTAGCGCACGTGCAGGTTGCCCACGTGCAGCGCGGCCTCGGCGGCGACCGAGAGGGTGCGCGGGGCGACCTTGAGCAGGTCGTCGATGTTGTCGCTGGTGACCGAGGTCGTGACGAACTCGGTGGCCACGGAGTTGCCGTTCCACCAGTAGCTCGACCGGTCGATCGGCACCTCGGCGCCCCACGAGGAGTGGATGTCGCCGGTGAGGAACACGGTGTTCTTGACCCGGTTGTCGCGCAGGTGCCCGAGCAGCTCCTGACGGTCGGCGGTGTAGCCGTCCCAGGCGTCGGCGTTGGCCGCGACGCTGCCGATGGGCAGGCCGAGCAGGGAACCCAGTGACTCCAGGAACTTCGACTCGACGGTGCCCAGCGAGATCGGCGTGATCATCACCGAGTTGCCGACGAGCTTCCACTTGGCGTCGGTGCCCGACAGGCCGCTCTTGAGCCAGGCCATCTGCGGGTCGCCGGTGATGGTGCGGTTGGGGTCGCCCGGGTCGCCGGAGGACGGGGTGGTCTGCTTGGAGCGGTAGCTGCGCAGGTCCAGGAGGGACAGTTCGGCGAGGCGGCCCCAGCGGAACCGGCGGTAGATCTCGCCGCCCGCGCCCTGGCGGACCGGCATCCACTCGAAGTACGCCTGCCGGGCGGCTGCCTTGCGGGCGGACCAGTCGCCCTCGCCTGGCTGGTGGTTCTCGGCGCCGCCGGACCAGGTGTCGTTGGCGTACTCGTGGTCGTCCCAGGTGATGAACCACGGCTGGGCCGCGTGCAGTGCCTGCAGGTCCGGGTCGGTCTTGTACTGGGCGTGGCGGCGGCGGTAGTCCGAGAGGGTCAGCATCTCGTTCGCCGGGACGTGCGGGCGGATCGTGACGCCGCGGGCGCCGTAGCCGCCGGCCTGGTACTCGTACAGGTAGTCGCCGACGTGCAGGACACCGTCGAGGTCGCTGCGGGCGGCGAGGTGGCGGTAAGCGGAGAAGTAGCCCGCCTGCCAGTTGGAGCAGGACACCAGGCCCAGCCGCAGTTTGCTGACGTCGGCGTTGACGGCGGGGGCGGTGCGGGTGCGGCCGGTGCCGGAGCGGACGCCGTCGAGGGTGAAGCGGAAGTAGTAGGCGGTCGCGGGGGCCAGGCCCGCCGCGGCGACCTTGATGGTGTGGTCGCGGTCGGGGCCGGTGGTGACGGCGCCGGAAGAGACGACGGAGGCGAACCCGGCGTCGGTGGCGACCTCCCAGCGGACCTCGACGGTCGGGCCCGCGCCGGAGCCGGGGGTCGACTCGGGGGTGGGGGTGACACGGGTCCAGAGCAGGACGCCGTCGGGCAGCGGGTCACCGGAGGCGACACCGTGCGCGAACTGCGGGACAGCGGCGGCGGAGGCGGTTCCGGCGAGGGTGGCGGGGATGAGGAGGGCGCCACCCGCGATCGCCGAGGACTTGAGGAAGACGCGGCGGTTCGGGGCGGAGGGTGTGGTGGTGGGCTCAATAGGAGTCACGCCTGTCAGTGATACACCGGCAAGGTAAGTGTCACACCCACCTCTGGGGTGAACATCATCGGAACTCGCCCTTGACTACCGACCGCCTGGCCTGCATTCTTAACTCGTTGGTTTCAGAACAGACTGGTTATGGAGATGGATCGTGGTGGACCAGCTCAGCGCGGTCTTCGCCGCACTCGCCGACCCGACCCGCCGGGCGATCCTGGCGCGGCTGCGCGACGGCGAGGCGACGGTGGCCGAACTGGCCGAGCCGTTCGCGATGTCGCAGCCCGCGGTGTCCAAGCACCTCAAGGTGCTGGAGCAGGCGGGCCTGATCACCAGGACCCGGCGGGCCACCGCCAGGTTGAGCCACCTGCGGGCCGAGCCGCTGCGCGCGGCCCGCGACTGGCTGGGCGACTACCGCGCGTACTGGCTGGACAGCCACGACCGCCTCGACGACCTGCTGACCGAACTACAGGAGAAGGACCGATGAGCGAGACCGTCATCACCGCCGCACCCGGCAGCCCCTACGTCGAGATCACCCGCGAGTTCGACGCGCCAGCGGACCTGGTGTTCCGCGCGTACACCGACCCGGACCTGGTGGCGCGGTGGCTGGGGCCGCGCAGGCTGACCATGAAGGTCGACCACTGGGAGGCCCGCCACGAGGGCGGCTACCGCTACACCCACCTCGACCCCGAGGGCGGCGAGTACCACTTCCGCGGCATCTTCCACGGCACCCCGTCGGTCGACGACGGCATCGTGCAGACCTTCGAGTTCGAGGGCGCGCCGGGGCAGGTCGCGCTGGAACGGGTCCGGTTCACCGAGGTCGACGGCAAGACCACGGTGCACTCGATCAGCGTCGGCTTCTCGGTCGAGAGCCGCGACGAGTTCCTCGCCAGCGGCATGGAGCACGGGGTGCGCGACTCCTACGACCGCCTCGGCGAACTCCTGGCGACCCTGGGCTGACCCCCGCCGCACTGGTCGCGCCCACTCGCAGACCCACCCGCAGACCCACCCGCCACACCCGCCACACCCGCCCAGCCACGCCCGCCCAGCCACACCCGCCCAGCGAGGCCCGCCCAGCAAGGCCGGGAACGATGCCGGGCGGGGACGTGGGGGTGGGTGGTGGGAGGAATAAGCAGAGTGGTGGGGGGAATCCGCAGCGCCTAGCCTGGCCGGATGGACGCGTGGACCGCCCTCGGCGAGGGCAAGTACCTGCTGGTGACCACGTTCAAGCGGGACGGCACCCCGGTCGCCACCCCGGTCTGGGTCGCCGTCGACGGCACCGACCTGGTGTTCTGGACCGTCCGCGACTCGTGGAAGGTCAAACGCCTCCGCCGCGACCCCCGCGTCGAGGTCGGCCCGTCCGACCTGCGCGGCAACCCCCTCGGCCCGTCGACAGCAGCCAGGGCCCGGCTGCTGGACGACCCCACCTCCGAACGAGTCCGCCGCCTCATCCAACGCAAGTACGGCATCCTCGGCAGGCTCACCATCGGCGGCAGCCGCCTCCGCCGAGGCACCAAGGGCACCATCGGCGTGGCCATCAGCCAGGACCCCCCTCCGGCCTGACCCGGATCCGCCGCCGCGAGCCCACCGGGAGCGCCGGGTCAGGCGACAGCCGCCAGCGCCTCGGGAAGGGTGAAGTTGCCGTTGTAGAGGGCCTTGCCGATGATCGCACCCTCCACACCGGACACCTTCGACAACGCCACCAGGTCGTCCACACTGGACACACCACCGGAGGCGACCACCGGGGCCGTGGTCTTGGCGCACACGTCGCGCAGGAGGTCGACGTTCGGGCCCTGGAGGGTGCCGTCCTTGCCGACGTCGGTGACCACGTAGCGGGCGCAGCCGTCGCGGTCGAGGCGGGTGAGGACCTCCCAGAGGTCGCCGCCGTCCTTGGTCCAGCCGCGGGTGGCGACGCGGTGGGCGCCGTCGGTGATGCGGACGTCGAGGCCGACGGCGATCCGGTCCCCGTGCGCGGCGATGGCGCGGGCGCACCACTCGGGGTCCTCCAGCGCGGCGGTGCCGAGGTTGACCCTGGCGCAGCCGGTGGCCAGGGCGGCGGCGAGGGTGTCGTCGTCGCGGATCCCGCCGGACAGTTCGACCTTCACGTCCAGCGTGCCCACGACCTCGGCCACCAGCGCCCGGTTGTCACCGCGCCCGAACGCGGCGTCGAGGTCCACCAGGTGCACCCACTCCGCGCCGCCCTCCTGCCAGGCGAGGGCGGCCTGGAGCGGGGAGCCGTACTGGGTCTCGGTCCCGGCCTCCCCCTTGGTCAGGCGGACGGCTTGTCCGTAGGCGACGTCGACGGCGGGCAGCAACTGGAAGCTCACCCGGACAGCCTAACCGGTGACGTTCCCGAGCCAGTTCTCCAGCAGCCGCGCGCCCGCGTCACCGGACTTCTCGGGGTGGAACTGGGTCGCCGACAGCGGCCCGTTCTCCGCGGCGGCAACGAAGTCGTCGCCGTGGGTGGCCCAGGTGACCAGTGGCGCGGGCATCGGCGGCTCGGGGTTGAGCTCCCAGGTGCGCGCGGCGTAGGAGTGCACGAAGTAGAACCGCGTGTCCGCGTCCATGCCCTCGAACAGCACGGACTTCTCCGGCGCGCGCACTGTGTTCCACCCCATGTGCGGCACGACGTCGGCCTCCAGCCGGTCGACCACCCCGGGCCACTCCGCGCAGCCCTCGGTCTCCACGCCGTGCTCGATGCCGCGGCCGAACAGGATCTGCATCCCCACACAGATCCCCAACACCGGCCGCCCACCGGCGAGCCTGCGCCCGATGATCCGCTCACCCCGGACCGCCAACAACCCCTTCATGCACGCCGCGTACGCACCCACCCCGGGCACCACCAGCGCGTCGCACTCCAGGGCCGTCTTGAAGTCCCCGGTCACCTCGACATCCGCCCCCACCCGGCGCAACGCCCGCTCCGCCGACCGGAGGTTCCCAGACCCATAATCCAACACGACGACTGATGCCACGCAGGTCAGCCTAGTCGCCGCCCGCTGTGACAAAACCGTGACATCCACCCGCGATTGAGCGGCGCCCAAGGCGGGTACACCCTGGTCGAATGGTGGGTCTGGGGATGGAGGCACCCATGGGGAACACGAGACGCGTCCGCTGGTCGTTAGCCGCGGTTCTCACCGCGGCCGCCGGTGCCGACGTCTACCTTTCCCTGTCTGAAGGCGTCTGGTGGCCCCTCGCCCTGGCCGTGATCTGGATCAGCTTCGCCGCCGCGCTCCTGCTCCCCGCACCGGCTCCCGCCGAGATCCCCGCCCCGCGCACCGCCCGCGAAGCCCTCGCCCTGGAGGGTTGGACCATGTCGCCCTCGACCGGCCTGGCGACCCGCTAGGCCGCTCGCCCACCGCGGACGAGCGGCGAACCGGTCGACCTAGTCGGCCACCCACACCACGCGCGGCGTCACCTCCGCGCGCCCGCCGAACACCGCCAGCGCGTGCCGCGAACAGGGCGTCAAGACCCGTGAGGTCGAACAACTCCTGGACGTCTACCAGGTGACGGATCCGGCGCTGCGCGAGGAGTTGGTCGACCTGGCCAACACCGCCCACCAACGCGGCTGGATGCTCGACATCCGCAAGAGCCTCCCGCAGGACTTCCACGCATTCCACAAGTGGGAATCGAGCCTTGTCGGCGAAGCCGCGGAAGAAACCAACATCACGATTCAAGTCCTGCCGAAATCGGTGGGCGCCAGCCCTGCTCTGGAGGGGCCGTTCTCCATCCTCACCCTGCCAGACCCTGTGCCAGACCTGGGATACGCGGAAGGTCCACTCCGCGCCGTGTACGTAGAGGACCGAGAGGAAGTCCGGTCCTACACACTTCGCTTCGGTAGGCTCACGGCCGAGTCCCTCTCAGCGGCCGAGTCGGTGAAGGTCATAACCGATGCCGCCCAACACTTCCAGGAGGCATAGATGGCCAACCAGCCCCGATGGCGCAAGAGCACGTACTCCGGCGGCGGCGGCCAAGGCGGCGGCGATTGCGTCGAACTAGCCCACTTCCCCACCACATCCGCCATCCGCGACAGCAAGTCCCCCCACACCCCCGCCCTCCACTTCCCCACCCCCACCCTGATCGCCTGGATTTCGACCCTCCCCAAGACCGATTTCACCCGCCCCTAACCCCCACCGCCGCGCAGCCCCCACCGCGCGGCGGCCCCAACTCCCCTACGGCAACCGCACTTCCACCTTCTCCGCCGCCGCCATCGCGATCGCACACAACGCCGCCACGTCCCCACGGCCGACGGTCCGGACATCCACGCGCGAAGTAGCGGTGATCCCCAACGAGACAACACACCCAGGACCAGTGAGCCCGGGCGCCCTGACCCCCTTATGCCTACCAACCTCCACCGGCGTCTTCCCTGGCCCTGCGACAAGCTCCCCGACCGCGAGATCCTTCTCCCACGTCACGCCGATCAAGTAGCTTTCGGAAGCGAGCGGCTTCTCCACGCGCCACAGGCAGGACTCCGAGTTCTTGTCCTGCTCGACCGCCCCCGCGCCCGCACCCAGCACCCTGAGATCAGCGGCCGACAGCAGCGAACACGGCTTGATCGACTGCGCGGTCTCCGCCGAGGTCGGGGCGGTGTCTCGCGTGGTGGTGACCTGCGGGTCCCCCACCACTGCGGTCGGGGACCCCACTACCTGAGACGTGCACCCGGCCACCACGGCGAAGCCCAGCACAAGCCCCAGCAACGAACGCCTCACTGAATGCCTCACCTTTCGCCAAGCCGGTCAGCGGCCTTCTCGTCGGACTCCTGGTAGCTCGCCATCGCCAGCAGGATGGCTTGCTCAGCCGCTAGCAACGACTCCTCGAGCTTGAGCACCTGGGTGATGAACCCAGCTTCATCACCGGCGACCGCCTGCATGAAGGGCTTCAGCACCTCTGCGTTGGTCGAACCTCCCAGCATGGGCCGCTGGAGCAGGTGCTCGAAGTGGTAGCGCTCACTGTCGATCCACGCCAGCATCTCACGGATGGCCTTCAACAAGGCTTGGCCACCGTGCTCGTTCACCGAGAACCCGCCACTCGCCGCCAAGGCCACGAACTCCCCCATGGCCGCGCCCACGGGACCCAACCCACCGTCACCAGGCGGCGTTTCCTCACTCACGCAAGCGACCGTAGCGACGTTGCCCCACACGCAATCCGGGAACGGAAGGGGATACTCCGAACGTGTCGAGGGCACTCACCAGAGGCATAGACCGCGCACCAATGGCTCGATGTCGCCATCTGGCCTGCTACGGCAGCCGAGCCTCCACCTTCTCCGCCGCCACCATCGCGGGCTCACACAACGCGGCCGAGTCCCCACCGATCGCTCGCACATCGACTCGGGACGTCGCCGAGATCTCCAGGGCGATGACGCAGCCCGCGTCCATGTCGCCAAGGGCTTTGACGCCTTTGTGCTTGCCCAACTGCACCGGGGTCTTCTCCTGGCTCGAAACCAGGTCGTCGACGCCGTGCTCGGCGTAGAACGTCACACTGACGGTGTAGCTGTCGGCGGCGCGGGGCTTCTCGACTCGCCATCGGCACACACTCGCGCCCTTGACCCCATCCGGCTTGCCGTCAGCAGTGATCCCCAACGCGGTCCGATCCGAGGCGGACAGGAGCGAACACGGCTTGATCGAGTTCGACTGGGACGTAGTCGGCGCGGCCGAGGTCGTGCGCGTCGTTGTCGTCGCGGGATCCCCGCCCGAGACCTCTATCGCCGTTCCGGGTGTCTGCGAAGTGCACCCAGTCACCAACACGGCAGCAGACGCGAGACCAAGCAGCCATGTACGCCTCACTGGATCGCCCTCACCTCTCGCCGAGCCGGTCGGCGGCTTGGTCGTCCGACTGCTGATAGCTTGCCATGGCCTGCAGGATGGCCTCCTCGGCCGCGATCAAGGAAACCCTGAGCAGGAGCACCTGGGTGATGAACCCGGCCTCGTCGCCCGCGACGTCCTGCAGGAACGGCTTCATCACCTCGGCATTGGTCGAACTGCCCAGCTTGGCGACGTTGCGCAGGACCTCGAAGCGGTCACGTTGGTCATCTATCCAGGCCACCATGTCACGGATGGGCTTCAGCAGGGCTTGGCCGCCGTGTTCGTTGACGGCGAAGGCGCCGCGGGCGGCCAAGGCGGCGAACTGGCCCACGGCGGCCCCGATGGCTCCGGGTGGGCCGGGGTCGGGGGGAGTCTCCTCGCTCACGGGGGCGACCGTAGCGGGGTTGCCCCGGTGGCAACCGGTGGATCGGTGGGGATACTCCGAACGTGGGGGAAATGGGGTGTGGGTGGCTGTTCGGGCGTGTTCTACTTCCGTGACATGGAAGACAAGATGATCATTCGCCTCTCGAAGAGGCTTTCGAAGGTGCTCAGGCACGATCCCGGCAGTATCGGTGTCACGTTGGACGCGGCTGGGTGGATCGACGTGGAGGAATTGCTCCGGGCGCTCGCTCGGCACGGTACGAGGATGTCGCGGAGCACTCTGGATCGCGTTGTGGCTGAGAACAATAAGTCCCGGTTCGCGTTCGACGAGGGTGGGACGCGGATTCGGGCGAGCCAGGGGCATACCGTTGCCGTGGAGCTCGGGTTGCCGGAGGCGGCGCCTCCGCCGGTTCTCTACCACGGCACTGTGGCTGCGGCGATGACCGGAATCCGGGCCGAGGGGTTGCGCCCCATGAAACGGCATCACGTCCACCTCTCCGCGACGCTCGAGACCGCGACCAACGTCGGTGCCAGGCGGGGCAAGCCGGTCGTGCTCGGTGTCGATGCCAAGGGGATGGCCGAGGCCGGGTACGTGTTCCTGATCAGCGAGAACGGTGTTTGGCTCACCGCGCACGTGCCCGTGGAGTACCTCGACCTACCTGGAGCTGCCGGGTAGGGTCGATGGGGTGTCCACACTGCCCGACTCTCTGACCATCGGCGAGGTCGCCGACCGCAGCGGTGTCCCGCACACGGCACTGCGGTTCTACGAGGAGCGCGGGCTCATCTTCTCGGAGCGCACGTCGGGCAACCAGCGGCGTTACCCGAGGGCGGTGCTGCGCAGGCTCGCGTTCATCCGCACCGCGCAGCGGGTCGGCCTCAGCCTGGAGGAGATCCACGCCGCCCTGGACACGCTGCCCGAGCGCCGCACCCCCACGAAGCTCGACTGGGCCAGGTTGTCCAAGGCGTGGCGGACCGAACTCGACGCCCGCATCGACGCGCTGCAACGCCTGCGGGACAACCTGACCTCCTGCGTCGGGTGCGGCTGCCTGTCGCTGAAGTCCTGCCACCTGGTCAACACCGACGACCGGCTGGCCGCGTTCGGCCCAGGCGCCCCGCGCCTCAAGGCCGCCAGCGAGGGCGGCATCGACTGACCCGGGGGTCCATGATGGTCCGATGGAACCCTGGAGCCCCATCCACGGCAGGCCGTTCGCCCCGGTCCCCTACCGCCCCGCGCGGATGCCGGTCGACGAGTCCCTGCAGGTCGCCACCCAACTGCGGCAACGGATGCAGGAGCGGCGCACAGTCCGCCACTTCTCCGCCGACCCGGTGCCAGAACAGCTCGTGCTCGACGCGATCGCAGTAGCGGCGACAGCGCCATCCGGAGCACACCAGCAGCCCTGGACGTTCGTCCTCGTGCGCGATCCCGACGTACGCGCCAGGATCCGGGCCGCCGCCGAAGAGGAAGAACGCATCTCCTACGAGGGCAGGCTCGGCGAGGAGTGGCTGTCCGCGTTGCTCCCCCTGGGGACCGACACGCACAAACCGCACCTCACCGACGCACCGTTCCTGCTGGTGGTCTTCGAGCAGCGCTACTTCCTCGACGGCGACACCCAGCACAAGCACTACTACGTCGGCGAGTCCGTCGGCATCGCGGTCGGCATGCTGCTCACCGCGCTGCACCTGTCCGGTCTGGCCGCGCTGACGCACACGCCCAGCCCCATGCGCTTCCTGTCCGAGGTGCTCGACCGGCCGCGCAACGAGAAGGCGTTCGCGGTCATCCCGATCGGCTACCCGGCCGACGACGCCGTGGTGCCCGACCTGGTCCGCAAGGGTATGGACCAGGTGGTCGTCGAGCGGTGACGGCTCAGGAGGTGTACCAGGCGATGGCGCCGCCGACGGCGAGGACGGCGAGCACCGCCAGCACACCGGCGACGACCTTGGCCGTCTTCCACGTCGTGTAGACGCCGCCGACCAGGATGCCCGCCAGGGCGATCAGGGCTACCACGACTACTTCGCGGGGCACTACAGCACACCCTTCGTGGACGGGATGCCGCCGATCCGGGGATCCGGCTCGGCGGCGGCCCGCAGGGCGCGGGCGAATGCCTTGTACTCGGCCTCGGTGATGTGGTGCGGGTCGCGGCCGTGGATGACGCGCAGGTGCAGGGCGATCTGGGCGTGGAAGGCGATCGACTCGAACACGTGCCGGTTGAGCACCGTCGGGTAGTTGCCGCCGACGGTGAAGCCGACCATGACCTCGGGTTCGCCGGTGTGCACGCAGTAGGGCCGACCGGAGACGTCGATGGCGGCGTGCGCCAGGGTCTCGTCCATCGGGATCCAGGCGTCGCCGAAGCGGCGGATGCCCAACTTGTCGCCGAGCGCGGTGCGCAGGGCCTGGCCGAGCACGATCGCGACGTCCTCGACGGTGTGGTGCGCGTCGATGTGGGTGTCGCCGGTCGCGCGGACGACCAGGTCCAGCGCGCCGTGGCTGCCGAATGCGGTCAGCATGTGGTCGTAGAACGGCACGCCGGTGTCGATCTCGACCTTGCCGGAGCCGTCGAGGTCGACCTCGACGAGCACCGAGGACTCCCGGGTGGTCCGCTCGACGCGGCCGACGCGGTTGCTCATCACACGATCTCCTTGCTGGCGGCCAGGAACGCGTCGTTCTCGGCCGGGGTGCCGACGGTGACGCGCAGGTGACCGGGGATGCCGACATCGCGCACGAGCACGCCACGGTCCAAATAGGACTGCCAGGCGGCCTGCGGCGACCCGAACTGTCCGAAGAGGATGAAGTTGGCGTCGCTGGGCACGACGGCGAACCCGAGCCCGGTCAACTCGGCGACCACCCTGTCCCGTTCCGCGGCCAGGGCGTGCACCGACGCAAGCGTTTTCGGGGCGTGCCGGAGCGCGGCGCGGGCGGCGGCCTGGGTCAGCGAGGACAGGTGGTACGGCAGGCGCACCAGCAGCAGCGCGTCGACCACGGCGGGCGCGGCGGCGAGGTAGCCGAGCCTGCCCCCGGCGAAGGCGAACGCCTTGCTCATGGTGCGGCTGACGATGACCCGCGTGGGGAACTCGTCGATCAGGTGCACCGCGCTGTCCTGCGGGGAGAACTCGGCGTACGCCTCGTCGACGACCACGATCCCCGCGGTGGCCTCGACCAGCCTGCGCAGGTCGGCCAGCGGGATCGACTGCCCGGTGGGGTTGTTGGGGCTGGTCACGAACACGACGTCCGGCGCCCGCTCGGCCAGCACGGCCACCGCCGCGTCGACGTCGAGCGAGAAGTCGGCGCGGCGCGGGGTGGGTGCCCAGTCGGTGCGGGTGCCCGCCGCGATGATCGGGTGCATCGAGTACGACGGCTCGAAGCCGAGCGCGGTGCGCCCCGGGCCGCCGAATGCCTGCAGGATCTGCTGGAGGATCTCGTTGGACCCGTTGGCGGCCCACAGGTTCGCCACGGTCAGCGGCGCACCGGTCGCTCCGGCGAGATAAGAGGCCAGGTCGGTGCGTAGAGCGACGGCATCGCGGTCGGGGTAGCGGTGCAGGGTCTCCGCGATCTCCGCGACAGCGGCGGTGAGATCAGCGACCAACTCCGGCGGCGGCGGGTAAGGGTTCTCGTTGGTGTTGAGCTGGACAGGTACGTCCAACTGTGGCGCCCCATATGGTGTGCGACCGCGCAGGTCCTCACGCAGCGGCAGGTCTGACAGCGCCGCCCGCTCCCCGGGGGCGCTCATGCGAGGTCCCGGAAACGCGCGGTGACAGCCTGGCCGTGCGCGGGCAGGTCTTCCGCGTTGGCGAGCGCGACGACGTGACCGGCGACCTCGCGCAGCGCGTCCTCGGTGTAGTCGACGACGTGGATGCCGCGCAGGAACGTCTGCACAGACAGACCTGACGAGTGCCGCGCGCAGCCGCCGGTGGGCAGCACGTGGTTCGAACCGGCGCAGTAGTCGCCGAGTGACACGGGGGCGTAGGCGCCGACGAAGACCGCGCCCGCGTTGCGCACCCGGGCCGCCAGTTCGCGGGCGTTCGCGGTCTGGATCTCCAGGTGCTCGGCCGCGTAGGCGTCGACCACGCGCAGCCCGTCCTCCACAGTGGACACCAACACGGTGCCGGACTGCGGGCCGGACAATGCGGTGGTGACCCGCTCGCTGTGCTTGGTCGCCTTGACCTGCCTGGCGAGTTCGTCGTCGACCGCGTCGGCCAGCTCGACCGAGTCGGTGACCAGGACGCTGGCCGCCAGCGGGTCGTGCTCGGCCTGGCTGATCAGGTCGGCCGCGACGTGCACCGGGTCGGCCCCGGCGTCGGCGAGGATCGCGATCTCGGTCGGCCCGGCCTCGGAGTCGATGCCGATCAGGCCGCGCAGCAGGCGCTTGGCGGCGGTCACGTAGATGTTGCCGGGCCCGGTGATCATGTCGACCGGGTCGAGCGCGGCGCCGTCGGTGTCGGTGCCGCCGTGGGCGAGCAGGGCGACCGCCTGCGCGCCGCCGACCGCCCACACCTCGTCGACGCCGAGCAGCGCGGCGGCGGCCAGGATCGCCGGGTGCGGCCTACCGCCGAAGTCGGCCTGCGCAGGCGAGCACACCACGAGCGACTCGACACCCGCGGCCTGCGCCGGGACGACGTTCATGACCACGCTGGACGGGTACACGGCCAGCCCGCCCGGCACGTAGAGGCCGACCCGGCCGACCGGGACCCAGCGCTCGGTGACGGTGCCGCCCGGGACGACCTGGGTGGTGACGTCGGTGCGCCGCTGGTCGCCGTGCACGCGCCTGGCACGGGCGATCGACTCCTCCAGCGCGGCGCGGACCGCCGGGTCCAGCTCGGCCAGCGCCGTGGTCAGCTCGGCGGCGGGCACCCGCACCGAGGCGGGCCGGACGCCGTCGAACTGCTCGGTGTAGTCCAGGGCGGCGGCGACCCCGCGGGCGCGCACGTCCTCGACGATCGGCCGGACCCGATGCAGCACCTGGTCCACGTCGACCTCGGCCCGCGGCAGCGTGGTGCGCAGCTCGGCGGACGACGGGAGCGCGGAACGCAGATCGGTACGGGAGAGCATGGGGTCCTTCCATCGACGGGACCCGTCAAGAATATGCGCTCGCGTTATGACCGTCCGCGCCCGGTACCGCAGGTCACAGCCTCGCGACCGCGTCGACGGCCCGTTCGATCTGACCGTCGGCGACGAAGTAGTGCGGTGACGCCCGAACTACCTGCTCAAGGCCGCGCCGACTCATGTCGTGGCGGGTCGAGGTCACCCTGCTGACGGTGACGGTGATGTCGCGTTCGGCTAGAGCGGCCTTGACGTCGTCGGCGGCCATACCGTCGACGGTGAAGCTGACGATGCCGCTGGGGTGCTCGCCCAGGTCGCGGACGGTAACCCTGGGCAACGGCGCTAGTCCTGCCCGGAGGCGGTTGGCCCTGTCGGTGACGCTAGCGGCGATGCGGTCGAGGCCCAGGTCCAGCGCGTAGCGGAAGGCCACGAGCAGGCCGAGCCGGTCGGCGATGCTGTTCTCCCACAGTTCGAACACCCTGGCGTCCTCGCGGAGGGCGATCTCGCTCGGTCCGGTCCAGGTGGCACCCGCGAGGTCGACCAGGCGGGGCCGGAGGCGGGCGAGGGCGTCGCGGCGGACGACGAGGACGCCGGTGCCGCGCGGGCCGCGCAGCCACTTGCGGCCGGTGCCGGTGATCACGTCGGCACCGGTGCCCGCGAGGGTGACCGGCAGTTGGCCGATCGACTGGCAGGCGTCGAGGAGGACTAGAGCCCCAGCCTCGCGAGCGATGGCCGCGGCCCCCGCGACCGGGCTGACCACGCCACCGTTGGTGGGCACGTGCACCAGCGAGACCAGCTTGACCCGTTCGTCCAGGGTGTCGCGTAGTGCGTCAAAGTCGATCAGGCCGTCCGCGCCCGATGGCACTAGTTCGACCGTTGCGCCTACCTGCTGGGCCAGGTTCAAGAGTGCGATGGCGTTGCCGCCGTACTCGACCTCGGTAGTGAGGATTCGGTCTCCTTGCCCCAACGGGACCGCGTCGAGGACGGACAACCAGGAACGGGTAGCGCTGTCGGTGAAGGCCACCTCATCAGGCGCGCACCCGAAGAACTCGGCCGCGAGCCCGTAGCCAGCCTCTAGGTCGTCGAGACGCTCTCCGTATGCGCGGTAGCCACCGACCTCGGCCTCACGGCGAACGTGGTTGATGACCTCGTCGACCACGGACTGCGACGGTAGGGACGAACCCGCGCTGTCGAGGAAGACCTGCGTGGCCGCGCTAGGGGTGTCTTCCTGAGCAAGTTCTGCCGAGATCAGTTGGGTGTCCACGCTTGCAGGTTCCACCAAGGCCCCCAGGTGTGGTCGGTACCGGTGGCGTCCACCACCGGCGTGTAGCCGGTCCAGTTGTCTCGTAGGACGTAGCTATGGGTCGGTACGGCCAACACGGCCATCGACGGCGCGGTGGCGTAAGCGCGCTGCAGTGCGCGGAACGCGACGGCGCGTTGGGCCGGGTCGGTCGTGGTGCGCGCGACGTCGAGTGCGGAAGAGGTCTCTCCGCCCGCGGGGTGCAAGAGCGGGTAGAGGGCTTGGTCGAGGGTGAACGGGTCGCCGTAAGAGAACAGCCACGGTGGTGACTTGGCCGTCGAGTCGGCGGTGACCTTGATGCCGATCGCGGCGGCCGCTTTCGTGAACTCGGTGGCCAGGTCGCGGTCGACCACGTCGGTCGGCGGATAGGCCAGGGCGAACTCGGCCCGCTCCCCCGCCTTGACCCGCACGCCGTCCGGACCGGGCACCCACCCGGCAGCGTCGAGGACGGACTTGGCGCGAGTGACGTCGTGGTCGATGTGCGCGCCTGGCTCGACGAACTCCGGGAGCACTGGCGGCACCGGTAGTGACAACGGCACGCCCTGGCCAGCTAGCGCGTCGTTCACGATCTCTTGCCGGTCCACCGCGAGGTTGAGCGCGAGCCGCACGGCAGGGTCAGCGGTCACTCCCTGGTCTGCGAACGCGACAGCGTGCACGTCCGCCGCGCGCTGCTCGACGACGGTGAGGCCATCGGCCTTGCTGAACTCTTGCGCCAACCGCGGCGGTAGCTCTGTCCCGTCGAGTTTGCCCTCACGCATGCGCTTGGCGCGGTCTTGGTCGTCCTGGATGAACTCGACGGTCACGGTCGTGATGGCGGGCCTACCGCCGAAGTAAGCCTTGTTCGCGGTCAGCGTCATCTGCTGACCTGGCCGCCACTCGACGAGTTGGTACGGCCCGGTGCCGATCGGCTTCGCCGGAGTGCTGGCCTGCGCGGGGATACCGAGCACGAGCAGGTCCAAGAAGTCCGCATAGGGCTGACGGAGGTCGAATCGCACAGTGCGCTGGTCGACGGCGTTGACCTTGTCGAGCATCCAGAACCGGTCGCGAAGCGCAGACGCCGGGTCGAGCACCCTGCGGTACGCGGCCGTCACCGCGGCGGCGTCGAGCGCCCCGCCGTTGGTGAACGACACGTCGTCGCGCAAGCGAGCGGTCCAGGACAGGCCGTCCGCGCTCGGCTCCGGCAGGGCACTGGCCAGCACGGCGCGCAGCGTGCCGTTCGGTTGGTGCTCGACCAGGCCGTCGAAGATCTTCGCGGCCCCGAACAGCGCGTACCCGTCCACCGGGTCCAGCGAGTTCGGCTCCGTGGCGACCCCGATCACCACCGACGTGCCCGCCGGGTCACCCGAGGCGGGCGGCGCGGGATCCGGGGTGCAGGCGAGCGTCGCGCAGCCAAGTACCCCCAGGACGATGACGAGAACCGGTCGGCGCGGCAGGATCGGCACAGACGCCGACACTAGTCCACAACCAGGGAGACCCCCGTGCGCGTAGCGCTGAGTCAGATCAGCTCCACCCCGGACCCGGCGGCCAACCTCGACCAGGTCCGCGCCCAGGTCGCGCTCGCCGCCGCCGACAGCGCCAGGATCGTGCTGTTCCCCGAGGCGACGATGGCCAACTTCTCGGTGCCGCTGGGACCGATCGCCGAACCACTGGACGGCCCGTGGGCAACCGCGGTCCGGCAGATCGCCGACGCCGCCGGGGTGGTGGTCGTGGCGGGCATGTTCACCCCGTCGCCGGACGGCCGGGTGCTCAACACGACCCTGGTGACCGGCCAGGGCCTGCACCTGGGCTACGACAAGATCCACCTGTTCGACGCCTTCGGCTTCCAGGAGTCCCGCACGGTCGCCCCCGGCACCGAGGTCGTCACCTTCGACCTCGACGGCCACACCTTCGGCCTCGCGACCTGCTACGACATCCGCTTCCCGGAACTGTTCCTGGCCCTGGCCGACAAGGGCGCCACCACGATCCTGCTCGGCGCGTCGTGGGGTGCGGGCCCCGGCAAGCAGGACCAGTGGAACCTCCTACTCCGAGCCCGCGCCCTCGACTCCACCACCCTGCTCCTGGCCGCCGCCCAAGCCGACCCCGGCCCCATCGAGGGCAACACCCCCCTCGGCATCGGCCACAGCGCCACCATCAGCCCCCGCGGCGAGATCCTGGCCCAACTGGGCCCCGCCCCCGCGACCATCCTGACCGACATCGACCCCACCTTGGTCGAGCAGGCCCGCGCCGCCATCCCAGTCCTGGCCAACCGCCGCCTCTGACCCGTTGCCACTGCCGGGCCAGGTCCTACCCCTGCCCGGCAACCCCAACCCCACACGATTCGCCCACCACCCAACCCTGCGGCGCCTACACGCCAGCGAGCACCCGGCCCCCTAGGCGAAACCCAGCACCTCTGGGCGAACCAGCCCGCGCCAACCAGGCCAACCGTGGCCCCACCCAGAACCGCTACAACCCGCCGCAGGTACCCCCACCGCAACCGCTTCGCGCGCACGCGGTCCCGACCCCGCCCAGCCCCCACCCACTCCGGGGGGCGTCCCAGGTCCCACTCTACCGGCACCCCCCGACAGTGGATCTTGGAACAGGGGGTCCCAAGATCCAGATGTGGATAACTTTTGTCGCCCACATGGGGGAACTCCGGCGCGGAGGCGCACGAAGAGGCGCAGGTCGTGGGGGTGAGGCCGGGTGGCGGCGGGCGCGGGCGGCACAAGTCGGGAGAAACTGCGAGCGGGAGGCGGCGGGATGGACCCCGTTCGCTCCACAAAGGACTTGCGCCGACGATCACCAGCGTCGGTCGGATCCACGGGGACGTGACGGGCGCACGGTGATACGCCTCGTGCCAACCACTCGTTGAGCAGGGAGCGGCAGCGGGCAGCCGAGCTTCGGCGAGCGACTGGCGCGGCCTGCCCGACGGCTAGTCCGCGCGGAGGTCCATGCCGAGGTCGAGGGCGGGTGAGGAGTGGGTGAGGGCGCCGACGGCGAGGTAGTCGATGCCGGTGGCGGCGTAGGCGGGGGCTTGGGGGAGGGTGAGGCCGCCGGAGGCTTCGAGGTGGGTGTTGGTGCCGGTGGCCCGGCGGACGGCCTCGACGCAGTCGGGGATGGTGAAGTTGTCCAGGAGGACGAGTTCGGCGTTCTCGGCCAGGGCCTCGTCGAGTTGGTCCAGGGTGTCGACCTCCACCTCGACCGACAGGTGGGGGGCGTGCGCGCGGGCCGCGAGCAGGGCGGCGCGCACGGAACCGGCGGCGACGACGTGGTTGTCCTTGATGAGGATCGCGTCGCCGAGGCCGAGGCGGTGGTTGACGCCGCCGCCGCAGCGCACCGCGTACTTCTCCAGCAGCCGCAGGCCGGGCAGGGTCTTGCGGGAGTCGCGGACCTGGGCGCCGGTGTCGGCGACCGCGGACACCCAGGCGGCCGTGGTGGTCGCGATGCCCGACAGGTGGCACAGGAAGTTCAACGCGGTGCGCTCGGCGGTCAGCAGTTGCCGGACGTTGCCCCGCACGACCAGGACCGGCTTGCCCGGCAGCACGGCCGACCCGTCCTCCACACAGGACTCGACGGCCAGGTCCGGCACGACCAGCCGCAACACCTCCAGCGCCACCGGCACCCCGGCGACGACCCCACCCCGGCGCGGGGTGAACTCGGCGACCGCCACCGCCGACGCGGGGACCGTGGCCTCCGTCGTCGCGTCCGGCCCGTAGCGCAGGTCCTCCTCGAGAGCCGTCCGCACGGCCCGCACCATGTCATCCCGGTCGATCACGCCGCACCTCGCCCAGCCGTCACGTTCGCCCACCCCGGAGTGATCACGCCGCACCGCGGTGGGCGTTGATGGTGCCCAGCACCGGCTGACCGGTGGGGGTCAGCCGGACCAGTTGGCTGTGCCGCCAGGTTTCCTCGCGCTGGGGGAAGTCGAGGCGCACGTGGCAGCCGCGGGACTCCCGCCGTTGCGAGGCCGAGGCGATGAGCGCACGGCCGACGAGGGTCAGCGCCGCGTCCTCGACCAGCACCCGCGACGTCAGCGAACGATCCACAACGGACACATCGAGGACCGATCCGACCACGGCCAACCCCTCGGCGTCACGGCCGATGGCGGCGTAGCGGCTCATCACCCGCTGCAGCGAGTCGCGATCCGCCACCGGGGCGACCGGCAGCGCGCCGACGACGGCCGCGCGAGGGTCAGCCAACCGGCCACAGGCCAGATCAGCGGCGACCGCCTCGGCGGCCCGCGCCCCCACGACCAGTCCCTCCAGCAAGCTGTTGGACGCCAACCGGTTCGCGCCGTGCAGGCCGTTGCTCGCGACCTCACCCGCCGCGTACAGGCCGACGACCGGCGTGCGTCCATCCACATCGGACATCACACCGCCACACGCGAAGTGCGCGGCGGGCGCCACCGGGATCGGCTGCACGGACGGGTCGACGCCTGCCGAGGCGCAGGCCGCGTACACCGTCGGGAACCGCGTGCGGAACGTCGCGGCGTCGAGGTGGGTCGCGTCGAGGAAGACGTGGTCGTCGACGCCGCCGCGCTCCAGGGCCATGTGGCGGGTGATGGCGGCGGCCACGACATCGCGCGGGGCCAGGTCGGCCAGCGGGTGCACCCCCTGCATCACGCGCTCCCCCAGCGCATCGATGAGAACGGCGCCCTCGCCGCGCACGGCCTCGGTGACCAACGGGCACCGTCCCCGCGCACCCTGCCCCGTGTACAGGACAGTCGGGTGGAACTGCACGAACTCGACGTCCGCAACAGGCGCCCCAGCGCGCAACGCCAGCGCCAGGCCGTCCCCCGTTGCGACATCAGGGTTCGACGTCGCCTGGTAGAGCTGTCCGAGTCCGCCCGTTGCGAGCAGTACCGCCGAGGCCGTCAACACGCCGGGCACGCCAGCACCGTCGAGCACGTGCAGCCCCGCCACCGCACCGGACGGCGTCTTCAGCGCCTGCACGGCAACGTGGTTCTCCAGCACCGGGAGCCGGCCGTCGCGAGCCGCCGAGAGCAACGCGCGCTCGACCTCCGCACCCGTTGCGTCCCCGCCCGCGTGCACCACCCGGAACGCGGTGTGCCCGCCCTCGCGGGTCCGCGCCAACCTGCCGTCGGCACCGGAGTCGAACACCGCCCCCAGGTCCATCAGCCGGGCCACCGCGGCCGGGCCACCGAAGACGATCTCGCGCACGGCCGCCTCGTCGCACAGCCCGGCACCGGCCACCAGCGTGTCCGCGACGTGCCGCTCGACCGAGTCGCCCTCGTCGTGCTCACCGGGCAGCACCACCGCGACGCCGCCCTGCGCCCAGCGGGTGTTCCCGTCGCCCGCGGCCCCCTTGGTGACCACGAGGACCCGCAGCCCCAACGACTGCGCGCGCAGTGCCGCGGTCAGCCCCGCGACGCCCGTCCCGACGATGACCAGGTCGGCGCGGGCCTCCCAGCACGGGCTCATTCCCCACCGCCGGGTTGGCCGATCTCGATCATGCGCTGCACCGCGCCGCGCGCCCTGGCGGCGGTGTCGGGGTCGACGTGCACCTCGTCGCGGTTCTCCCGCAGCGACCGCAGCAGCGCCGCCGGGGTGATCATCTTCATGTACCGGCACGAGGCGCGGTCGTTGACGGCGGAGAACTCGATGTCCGGCGCCGCCTTGCGCAGCTGGTGGATCATGCCGATCTCGGTGGCCACCAGCACCGACGTGGCCTTGGTCGCCCGCGCCTGGGTCACCATGTCGCCGGTGGAGAGGATCTTGACCCGCTCCGGGGCCACGATGCCCTCGCCCGCGAGGTAGAGCGCCGAGGTCGCGCACCCGCACTCGGGGTGGATGAACAGGTCGGCGTCGGGGTTGGCGGCGGCCCGCTCGGCGAGCTCCGGGCCGTTGATGCCCGCGTGCACGTGGCACTCCCCGGCCCAGATGTGCATGTTCTCCCGGCCGGTCTCGCGCTTGACGTGCGCGCCGAGGAACTGGTCGGGCAGGAAGAGCACCTCGCGGTCGGCCGGGATCGAGCGCACGACGTCGACGGCGTTGGACGAGGTGCAGCAGATGTCGGTCTCGGCCTTCACCTCGGCGGTGGTGTTCACGTAGGACACCACCACCGCGCCGGGGTGCTCGGCCTTCCACGCGCGCAGCTCGGCGCCGGTGATGGAGTCGGCGAGCGAGCAGCCCGCGCGCTCGTCCGGGATCAGGACGGTCTTCTCGGGACTCAGGATCTTCGCGGTCTCGGCCATGAAGTGCACGCCGCAGAAGATGATGGTCGATGCCGAGCTGGAGGCGGCGATGCGGCTGAGCGCCAGCGAGTCACCGGTGTGGTCGGCGATGTCCTGGATCTCGGGCAGCTGGTAGTTGTGCGCCAGCAGCACCGCGTCCCGCTCCCGCGCGAGCTCGCGCACCTCGTCCCGCCACGCGGCGTCCGCCTCCACCCCGCCGTAGGGGGTCAGGTCGATCGTGTCCGCGGTCATGGGGTCCTCCTGTCGTGTCCGATTTCCGATCCCGAGGTTTTCGCCTTAGGATCGAAAACATGACCGATGCTACCACCGGCGCCCCACCGCTCGTCCACGAAGTACTGGCCGCGGTGCTGCAGGTGAGGCAGGGATCACTGCGCGTGCTGCTGTGGGAGCGCGCCATGGAACCGCACGCGCACCGCTGGTCACTGCCGGGCGGGCGGCTGCGCGCCGACGAGGACGTCGAGGCATCGATCCGCAGGCAGCTGGCGGAGAAGGTGGACGTGCGGCAGGTGTCGCACGTGGAGCAACTGGCGGTGTTCAGCGCGCCGGAGCGGGTCCCCGGTCCCCGGGTCGTCGCCACCGCGTTCCTCTGCCTGGTGCCCTCCCACCTGGACCCGGAGCTGCCGGAGGACACCGCGTGGCAGCCGCTGTCGGCGCTGCCGCGGACGGCCTTCGACCACGAGTCGATCGCCTTACGCGCACGTAATCGGCTGCGCGCGAAGCTGTCTTACACAAACATCGGTTTTGCCCTCGCCCCGCCCGTGTTCACCATCTCCGCGCTGCGGGAGCTGTACTCGGCCGCGCTGGGCTACCGGGTGTCGGCGACCAACCTGCAGCGGGTGCTGTCGCGGCGGGGGCTGCTGGAGCCGACCGGGGAGACCGCGCGACCGGGTCGGGCCGGTGGGCGACCGGCGGCGCAGTTCCGGTTCGCCGACAGCACAATGGCCGTCACCGACCCGTTCGCGGTGCTCAAGCCCCCTGCAGCCGAGCGCGGGAGGTAGCCGGGAAGCGACCGGCCGCCACTATCGGACAGCGGGCGGTTGCGCTTCGTCGTAGCGTTGTCGCGTGGCCGATTCGCTTCCGCTGTTCCCGCTTCGGGCGGTGCTGCTCCCCGGGGCGAACCTGCCTTTGCACATCTTCGAGCCCCGCTACCGGCAGCTGACCGTCGACCTGGTGACCGGCGCGCTGCCCGAACGCGTGTTCGGCGTGGTCGCGCTGCAGCCCTCCACCGACCACGAGGTCACCGACATCTCCCAGCTGCGCCCGATCGGCTGCTCGGCGGCGTTGCGGCAGGCCAAGCGGCTGCCGGACGGCCGCTACGACATCATCAGCACCGGTGACCGCCGGTTCCGGCTGCTGGAGATCGACACCACCGCCGCCCCCTACCTGATGGGGACCGTGGAGTGGGTGCCCGACACCGAGCAGCCCACCTCGGCGGTGGAGTCGGTGACGATGCTGGTGGACGCCGCCAGGGCCGCGCACCGCCGCTACTGCAACGCGGCCTGGCGCAGCGACGACTGGACCGAGCCGGACGCCGACACCGAGACGGTGAAGCTGGCGCACACCCTCGCGGCGGACTGCCTGCTCAGCCTGGAGGACCGGCAGCGGCTGCTCGAGGAGACCAGGCCGCTGCACCGGCTGCGGATGGTCGGGCAACTGCTCAACCGGGAGGCGGGGATCCTCTCGGCCCTGCACGCGGTTCCGGCGCCACCGTCGGAGTTCAACACCCCGCTCTGCCTGAACTAGCCGCTTCCCGCCCAAGATCATCCGTATCGAGCAGCCCCCGATACACAGCCTTCCGCCGCGCACCGACAGGGATCGGTGCGCGGGCGGGAGGCTGTGGAGCGTCACGGGGATGTGGACAAGATGGTTGTGGACGGCGTGGTTGGACAATGTGGCTGTGGACGACTCCGTGGTTCGCGGAGCAGGCGGTGGTCCTGTGGGTGACTCGCGAGTGGCGTGACGGTCCCGCGGTCGCTGCCGGTCGCGGTAGTGCGCGAGCGGCGGGCGGGGGCGTCGGCCGGGGTCGCGGTCTGCCTTGGACTCCGGTGGGGCGCGGGTCAGCCGAGGCGGCGGCCCAGGTCGTCGTGGCCGTTCCAGGCGGCGGCGATGCCGTAGCTGAGGGCGGTGCCGAGCGGCCAGGCGAGGACGGCCCAGGCGGATTCCAGGCGGGGGGCCAGGGTCAGCACGTCACCGACGGCGGGTGCGGCGGGCAGCGCGAACCGGGCCTGCGCCCACGACAGCCCCACCTGGTACGCCAACCACGCGGCCAGCGCCGAGCCGAGCACGGCGGCGACCAGCAGCACCGGGCCCCGGCGTTCGCGCAGCAGCCACACCGCGGCACCGCTGACGATGCCCGCGGCCAGGCCGAGGAGCATGAACAGCACCAGGTCGTCGAACCGGTGGTAGCTCTCCGTGCGCAGCGCGACCGGGGTGCCGTCCTCCACGACCTGCACCAGCAGCCCCGGCGCGAGCCTCGACCACAGGTAGCCGACGGCGAGACCGAGCAACGAGACCGTGGACAGGACGCTCACCGCGGGCAGCAGGTCGCGCTTGAGGTGCACCTGCGGCGGGACGCGGTCGGCCACCGACGTCGGGTACGCGGGCAGCGCTCCGGGCGGCACGGGTAGTGGCTCCTGCGCGTCCTGCGTCCGCACCGGCTGATCCGCCACCCGTCGACCTCCACCTCACCGCACTCGGACCGGGTCCGGTCCGCCAGCGAGACTAGCCCGTCCGCGCCGCGCTGGTCGTGTCACCGTGCCTGCTGCACCGCGCGGACCAGCCGACCGGGGTCACCTGGACCACCATCCGGCGGGCGCAGTCGGGGCAGAAGCGCGGTGGCTCCAACGCGGCGCGCGGACCGCGGCAGCCGGGGTGCTCGCCCTCGGCGTCGGGTCGGCCGCAGTGCACGCAGTACACGGGTGGCTCCTAGAGCGTGTCGCTGAGTGCCTTGATCGGCATCTTCAGGTCGGCCAGCATGTCCAGGTCGCGCTGGGCCGGGCGGCCGAGGTTGGTCAGGTAGTTGCCGACGATGATCGCGTTGACACCGCCGAGCATGCCCTTCTCGGCGCCGAGGTCGCCGAGGGTCAGCTCGCGACCGCCCGCGAAGCGCAGCATGGTGCGCGGCAGGGCGAGCCGGAACGCGCCGACCAGCTTGAGCGCCTCGCGGCCCTCGATCGGCTCGTACGCCTCGTACGGGGTGCCCGGCTGCGGGATGAGGAAGTTCATCGGGACCTCGTGCGGGTCCAGCTCCGCGAGCTGCACGGCGAACTCGGCGCGCTGCTCGGCGGTCTCGCCCATGCCGAGGATGCCGCCGCTGCAGACCTCCATGCCCGCCTCGCGCACCATCCGCAGGGTGTCCCAGCGCTCCTCCCAGGAGTGCGTGGTGACCACGTTCGGGAAGTGCGAGCGGGCCGTCTCCAGGTTGTGGTTGTAGCGGTGCACGCCCATCGCGACCAGCTCGTCGACCTGCTCCTGGGTGAGCATGCCCAGCGAGCAGGCGATCTGGATGTCGTTGCCGGACTCGCGGATGGCCTTGATGCCGTCGCGGACCTGGGAGAGCAACCGGGCGTCGGGGCCGCGCACGGCGGCGACGATGCAGAACTCGGTGGCGCCGGTGAGCGCGGTCTGCCTGGCGGCCTCGACCAGGCCGGGGATGTCGAGCCAGGCGGAGCGGACCGGGGTGGGGAAGCGGCCGGACTGCGAGCAGAAGTGGCAGTCCTCCGGGCAGCCGCCGGTCTTGAGGCTGATGATGCCCTCGACCTCGACCTCCGGGCCGCACCAGCGCATCCGGACCTCGTGCGCGAGCGCGAGCAGGTCGTCGAGGCGGTCGTCGGCCAGCCGGAGGACCTCGAGCACCTGCTGCTCGGTGAGGCCGACCCCGCGCTCGAGCACCTGCTCGCGGGCGACGGCCAGCACGTCATCTGCGGGCGCGCTGTCGTGGGTGCGCTCGTCGGCGGCGGCGGTCACAGGGGTCCTCCTCGGGGGGTTGGCCCAGGTTGGGGTCAGTGCGTCAGTCTGCCGCATCGACCTGGCCTGGATGAGCGATGAATGTCACGCGGGGTGCGTGTCGGCGAAGTCCTTGGCGTCGAAGGTGCCGCCGAGCACGGGGGCCAGCGCGGCCCGCGCGACCTGCGTGAACGCGGCCGGGTCGAGCGCGGCGGCGCCCGCGGGGATCGCGCCGAGCAGCGGGGCGCCCGCGACCACCGGCAGGTCCTCCACGTTGCACCGGGTGGCGAGGTCGGGGGTTTCGGGCCAGGAGCCGATGACGACGCCGCAGAAGACGACACCCCGACGGCGCAGGGCCTCCGCGGTCAGCGCGGTGGCGTTGAGGGTGCCGAGACCGGCCTCCGCGACCACCACGACCGGCGCGCCCAGGGCCCACGCGACATCGGCGAGGGTGCCGCCGTCGGGGTCGAAGCGCACCAGGAGGCCGCCCGCGCCCTCCACAAGCACCAGGTCGTGGTCGCGGTCCAGCTCGACGGCCGCGGCGGCGACCTCGGACGGGCGCACCGGCGGCATGCCGACCCGGCGGGCCGCGGTGTCGGGGGCGAGCGGGTCGGGGAAGCGGCGCAATTCCCTGGTGGTCACCGCCGGGACCCGGGCGGCGACCTCGTCGACGTCACCCGGCTCGGTCGCGGTGACACCGGTCTGCGCCGGTTTGAGCACGGCCACCCGCTGGCCGTTGGCCGCGGCCAGCGCGGCGATCCCGGCGGTGACGACGGTCTTGCCGACGCCGGTGCCGGTCCCGGTGATCACGAGGACACTCACGGGCACACAGGTTAGCGGTTGATAACTTCCACGACGCCCCGGCCGGGCTAGGGTCGGGTGTGACCACCGATACCGTCGTGCTCTACAGCGCCGGGTGGTGCGGCGACTGCCGCCGCGCCAAGTCCTGGCTCACCACCAACGCGATCCCCTTCACCGAGATCGACGTCGAGAACGACCCCGAGTCCCGCGCCATCGCCATGGCACTCGCCGAAGGCCGCCGCACCATCCCGGTCCTGCTCCTACCGGGCGGCGGCGTGCTCGTGGAACCGACCAACGCCGAACTCGCCACCGCCCTCGGCTGACCCCGCTTGCCCCTGCCGGGTGAACTCCCCCGCCACCACGCCGCCCTCCCCGCGAAACGCCCAGGTCGCGCCATCCACAACCCCGGAGTTGTCCACAGCCCGCGCCAACTCCCCGGCTCCGCAACCGTCGCCCGATAGACTGGCGTCGGGGCAGCCCCCCGGAGAGGGTGGGGGCTGGGGTCGGTTCGGGGGCGGCCTCCGGAAACGGGCGGCGGGCGGGCGGCGGGGGCGACGGCCGTGCGGCGGGGGCAAGGGGCGACGGCGGGGGTGAAGGGCGACGGCAGGGGCAAGGGGCGGGGGCGAGGAGCGAGGGCGGGGCTGCGGGCCGAGGTGCGGCGATCCGGCCGTGAGCCCGCCTGGTGAGCGGCTCCTGGCTAGCCCGCCGCAGCGGCGGCGAGGACGCCCGCGGTGATGGTGGCGATGTCGCCGGAGGTGCTGATGTAGGGCGGCATCGTGTAGACGAGGTCGCGGAACGGGCGGAGCCAGACGCCCGCGGTGACGGCGGCCTTCGTAGCAGCGGCCATGTCCACCGGGTGGTCGAGTTGGACGACGCCGATGGCTCCGAGGACGCGGACGTCACGGACGCCGGGGAGGTCCTTGGCCGGGGCGAGGCCGTGGGTCAGCTCGGTCTCGATGCGCCGCACGGTGCCGCGCCAGTCGCCCGCCAGGAGCAGGTCGATGGAGGCGAGCGCCACGGCCGAGGCGAGCGGGTTGCCCATGAAGGTGGGGCCGTGGGCGAGGACGGGGACCTCGCCCCGGGAGATGGCGTCGGCGACGCGTTCGGTGCACAGCGTCGCGGCCATGCTGAGGTAGCCACCGGTCAGCGCCTTGCCGAGGCACAGGATGTCGGGGCTGATGCCCGCGTGGTCGGCGGCGAACAGCGCGCCGGTGCGGCCGAAGCCGGTGGCGATCTCGTCGAAGATCAGCAGGACGTCGTTGGCGAGGGTCAGCTCGCGCAGCACGTGCAGGTAGCGCGGGTCGTGGAAGCGCATGCCGCCCGCGCCCTGCACGACCGGCTCGACGATCACGGCGGCCAGGTCGTCGGCGTGGGTCTCGATCAGGTCGGCGAGGTGGGCGACGTAGTCGTGGTCGAACCCGGCGGGCGGTTCGTCGGCGAAGACCTGCTCGGGCAGGACACCGCGCCACAGGCTGTGCATGCCGCCGTCGGGGTCGCAGACGCTCATCGGGTTGAACGTGTCGCCGTGGTAGCCGCCGCGCCAGGTCAGCAGCTTGGTCTTGCGGGTGTCGCCCAAGGATCGCCAGTGCTGCAACGCCATCTTGATGGCGACCTCGACGCCGACCGAGCCGGAGTCGCAGAGGAACACGTGCCGCAACGGCTCCGGGGTGATCTCCACCAGCCGGGCGGCCAGGCGCACGGCGGGCTCGTGGGTGAGGCCGCCGAACATGACGTGGCTCATCCGACCGAGCTGGTCGGTGACCGCCGCGTCGAGCACCGGGTTCCGGTACCCGTGGATCGTCGCCCACCAGGACGACATCCCGTCGACGAGCTCACCACCGTCGGCCAACCTCAGCCGAACCCCCTGCGCCGACTCGACGACCAAAGGCTCCTGGGTCCCGGGCATCGGCCCGTACGGGTGCCACACATGCGCGCGATCAAGAGCAACCAACTCATCCAGAGACACGTGCCCATTCTCTCCCACCGCCCGCCCCCTCGTCCCCACCCGGCATCGTTCCCGACTTGGCACCGTCCGCCCGGCACCACGTCGCCACCCGGCACCGTTCCCAACGTGGCAGCGCCCACCCGGCATCGTTCCCGACTTGGCACCGTCCGCCCGGCACCGCGTCCCCGAGTTGGCCGTCGACCGCCTGCGCTGTTCCCCACACGGCGAGCGGCTAGATGCCCGCGAGTTCCTTGCGGCGGGCGACCAGGCGGGCGATCTCCCGGCCGTGGTCGGTCGGGACGATCCACTCGCCCGGCGGCACCGTGATCCGCACCGCGGGCCCCGGCGTCACCGTGACGCGCAGCTCCCCCACGCCGGGCACCGGCAGCGTCGCCCGGCGGGCCACCATCACCTGCTCGACGGTCCCCACGCCGCTCAACGCCACCATCGGCCGCACCAGCCGGAACGGCCCCCGCCCGCCGGACAACGTGATCCGGTCGTGGGCGACGAGCAGTTCGAGCCCCTTCGCCCCGCGCGCCTGCCACGGCACCTCGACCGGCGAGTCGGCCAGTTCGGGCGTGTACGGCTCGAGCACGCTGTCGCGCGCCCGGCGGGCGACCACCCAGCCACCCAGTCCGAAGAGGACGGCCGCGGGTGAGAGCCACGGGCTGATGGCACCCAGGTAGGAACCACTGGCAGCGCCGAGAACCGCCCCGGCGACCGGCCACCGGCGCGGCCGGAACCGGCGGCTGCGGAAGTACCAGGCGCCCAGTCCCAGTAGGACAGCGGGGACCAGCAGACCCGGCAACCAGCCGCCCACCGCGGTGAGCACCACCCCGAGCACCGGACCCACGGTGACGACCAGGCCGAGGTGCGGCCGCACCCGCCGAAGCCGGGCACCCACTACCCCACCTGCCACCTGCTCATCTCGCCCCCGCACCCGGTCACGGTACCCAACCGGACTCGCAAAACGCGGTATTGAGGACGAATGTCAACCCTTGGCGTTGACGCCGCCGAAATGGCGTGATCCGCGAATGCCCTCAAGCGCGCCGGACTAACGCAGTCTGACGGGGAGGGTGTGCAGCGATCGGACGATGGTGCTTTCGCGCCACGTCAACGGGGTCGAGGTCAGGGCGAGATCGGGGAACCGGGCCAGCAGGGCGCCGATGGCCACCTCGCCCTCCATCCGGGCCAGGGGGGCGCCGACGCAGTAGTGGATGCCGTGGCCGAAGGCGAGGTGGGTGTTGAGGTCGCGTTCGATGTCGAGGACGTCCGGGTTGGGGAAGGTGGTGTCGTCCCGGTTGGCTGAGCTGAGGGCGACCACCACGAACTCGTCGGCCGGGATCTCCACTCCTGCCACCACTACGGGTTCGGTCGTGTAGCGCATCGTCGCCGTGTTGACCGGGCTCTCGAAGCGGAGCAGTTCCTCCACCGCGCGCGGCAACAGGGCCGGGTTCGCGCGCAACGCGGCTGCCTGCGAGGGGGATTGCAGCAACGACAGCACCCCGTTCGCAATGAGGTTGACCGTTGTCTCGTGGCCCGCGAGCAGCAGCAGGAACGCCATCGACAGCAGTTCGTTCTCGCTGAGCCGGTCGCCGTCGGAGCGGGCCTCGACCAACGCGGTCAGCAGGTCCTCGCCCGGCGTGGAGCGCTTGGACTCGATCAGCTCCATCACGTACCCGCCCGCCGCGACCCCGGCCTCGGTGATCTCCGTGGCGGAGGACGCGGTGGACAGCAGGGTGCTCGTCCAGCCGTGGAACGCCTCGCGGTCGGACTCGGGGACGCCGAGGAGTTCGCAGATCACCGTCATCGGGACCGGGAAGGCGAGCGCGGGGATGAGGTCGACCTCGTCCAGGCCGTCGAGGGCGTCGAGCAGGTCCGAGGTGATCCGCTCGACCCTGGGCCGCAGGTGGCTGACCCCGCGCACGGTGAACGCCTTGTTGACCAGCTTGCGCAGCCGCGTGTGGTCGGGCGGGTCCATGTTGAGCATGTGCGCCTGCAGGTCCTGGCCGAACTCCGGGCGCGGGCTGCCCGGCTCGCGGTTGATCTCCAGCAGCGCGCCCGCCCGGACGTAGTCCTTGCTGACCCTGGGGTCCGACAGCACCGCCTTGGCGTCGGCGTACCGGGTGACCAGCCAGCCCCGCACACCGCGCGGCAGCACGACCGGCCGGACCGGACCGGTGCGGCGCAGGTCGGCGTAGAGCCGGTGCGGGTCCTGGAAGAAGTCCGCGCCGATGCGGACCACCTCGTCCTCAACAGTCACGGTTCCCCCTAGGTGCGCGTCCACCACCCACCGTACCCGCGATCACACCGGGAGTCAGGAAAGCGAACGGCAGGATCAGGAAAGGCAACCGGGGCCGAGCAACGCCTTCAGGTCGCCCATCAGCGACGGCGACGGGCTGACCCGCAGCGCGTCGTCGAGCCGCAGCAGGGTCTGCCGCGGGCCGTTGATCAGCTTGAGGTGCACCTCGGTGGTGCCGGGGTGCGCGCCGAGCACGTCCTTGAGCTGGGCGACCAGCGGCGGGGTGCACTTGGTCGCGGCCATGCTCAGCCGGAACGGCGCGCCAGCGGCGTTGGACAGGTCGGGCACGGCCAGGTCGTTGGCGATCAGCGAGATCCGGTCGTCGCGCTTGGCCACCCTGGCCTTGACCAGCACGATCGCGTCCTCGAGCACGCCCATGCCGATCACCGCGTAGGTCTTGGGGAAGAACAGCGCCTCGATGCCGCCTGCCAGGTCCTCCAGCTGCGCCGAGGCCCACGACTCGCCGTTGCGGTTCACCCTGCGGTTCACCGAGGCGAGGATGCCGCCGATGACCACCTGGGTGCCGTCGGGGATGTTGCCCTCCAGGATGGCGGCGATGGAGGTGTCGGACTGCGAGGTCAGGATGTGCTCGACGCCGTTGAGCGGGTGCCCGGAGACGTAGAGGCCGAGCATCTCCCGCTCCAGCGCCAACTGGTGCTTGGTCTCCCACACGTCGTCGGGCACGCGCACGTCGAACACGCTGGAGACGCTCTCGTCGGCCCCGCCCGCCGCGCCGAACAGGTCGAACTGGCCGACGGCCTCCGCCTTCTTGGTCTCCATGATGGCGTCGATGGCGTCGGTGTGGATGAGGAACAGGCCCTTGCGCGGGTGCTTGAGCGAGTCGAACGCGCCCGCCTTGACCAGCGACTCGACGACCTTCTTGTTGCAGCCGGACGCGTCGACCTTGCGCAGGTAGTCGGAGAAGTCGGCGAACTCGCCCTTCTCGGTGCGCGCCTTGATGATCGAGTCGACCACGTTGGCGCCGACGTTGCGGATCGCGCCGAGGCCGAAGCGGATGTCGTGGCCGACCGGGGCGAACTCCTTCTCCGACTCGTTGACGTCCGGCGGCAGCACCGTGATGCCCATCCGGCGGCACTCGGACAGGTAGACCGCGGCCTTGTCCTTGTCGTCGCGGACGCTGGTGAGCAGACCGGCCATGTACTCGGCCGGGTAGTTCGCCTTGAGGTAGGCCGTCCAGTAGGACACCAGCCCGTACGCGGCCGAGTGCGCCTTGTTGAAGGCGTAGTCGGCGAACGGGACGAGGATGTCCCAGAGGGTCTTGATCGCGTCCTTCGGGTATCCGTTGTTCTCCATACCGCCGGAGAAGTTGACGAACTCGGCGTCCAGGACCTCTTTCTTCTTCTTGCCCATGGCCCGGCGCAGCAGGTCAGCCTGGCCGAGCGTGTAGCCCGCCAGCTTCTGCGCGATCGCCATGACCTGCTCCTGGTACACGATCAGGCCGTAGGTCGTGCCGAGGATGTCTTCGAGCGCCTCGGCCAGCGACGGGTGGATCGGGGTGATGTCCTGCTGCTTGTTCTTGCGCAGCGCGTAGTTGGTGTGCGACTTGGCACCCATCGGGCCCGGCCGGTAGAGCGCGCCGACCGCCGAGATGTCCTCGAAGTTGTCGGGGCGCATCAGCCGCAGCAGGTCGCGCATGGGGCCGCCGTCGAGCTGGAACACCCCGAGGGTGTCGCCGCGGGAGAGCAGTTCGTAGGTGTTCTTGTCGTCGAGGCCCAGGGTCTCCAGGTCGGGCACCGGCTTGCCGTTGCGCTCGATGTTGCGCAGCGCGTCGTCGATCACCGTCAGGTTGCGCAGCCCGAGGAAGTCCATCTTCAGCAGGCCGAGCGACTCGCAGGTCGGGTAGTCGAACTGGGTGATGATCGACCCGTCCTGCGGCCGCTTCCACAGCGGGATGGTGTCCATCAGCGGCTCGGCCGAGAGGATCACCGCGCAGGCGTGCACCCCGGCGTTGCGGATCAGGCCCTCCAGGCCGCGGCCGGTGTCGATGATCTCCTTGACCTGCGGGTCGCTGTTGTAGAGCTCGCGGATCTCGGTGGCCTCGGCGTAGCGCTTGTGGCTGGGGTCGAACAGGCCGTTGAGCGGGATGTCCTTGGCCATGACCGCGGGCGGGTACGCCTTGGAGATCTTGTCGGCGATGGCGTAGCCGGGCTGGCCGTAGAGCACCCGGGCGGAGTCCTTGATCGCGGCCTTCGCCTTGATGGTGCCGAAGGTGATCACCTGGGCGACCTTGTCGGCGCCCCACTTCTCGGTGGTGTAGCGGATGACGTCGCCGCGGCGGCGCTCGTCGAAGTCGATGTCGATGTCGGGGGGGCTGACCCGGTCCGGGTTGAGGAACCGCTCGAAGATCAGCCCGTGCGCCAGCGGGTCGAGGTCGGTGATGCCCATCGCGTAGGCGATCAGCGCGCCAGCGGCGGATCCTCGGCCGGGGCCGACCCGGATGCCGTTGTTCTTCGCCCACTGGATCAGGTCGGCGACCACCAGGAAGTAGGCCGGGAAGCCCATCTGCAGGATGACGCCGATCTCGAACTCGACCTGCTTGGCGTGCACGTCGTCGACGCCGGAGGGGAAGCGCCGCCGCATCCCCTCCCACACCTGCTCGCGGAAGTACTCGTCCTCGGACTTGCCGTCCGGGATCGGGAAGCGCGGCATCAGGTTGCGGAACTCGAACATGCCCGCGATGTCGACCTTCTCGGCCACCAGCAGCGTGTTGCGGCAGCCCTCCTGCCACGGGTCGGACTGGTCGACCGCGCGCATCTCCTCCGGTGACTTCAGGTAGTAGCCGTCGCCGTCGAACTTGAACCGGGTCGGGTCCTGCAGGGTCTTGCCGGTCTGCACGCACAGCAGCGCGTCGTGGGAGTCGCTGTCGGTCTTGTAGGTGTAGTGCGAGTCGTTGGTGACCACGAACGGGATGTCGAGCTTGCGGCCGATCTCGACCAGCCCGCTGCGGACCCGGTTCTCGATCTCCAGGCCGTGGTCCATCAGCTCGACCGAGAAGTACTCCTTGCCGTAGATCTCCTGCCAGGTGGCCGCCGCCTCCATGGCCTCCTTCTCCTGGCCGAGGCGCAGCCGGGTCTGCACGTCGCCGGAGGGGCAGCCGGTGGTGGCCATCAGGCCCTCGGAGTGCGCCGCGATCAGCTCCTGGTCCATCCTGGGCCACTTGCCGAGCTGGCCCTCCATCGAGGCCAGGCTGGAGAGCTTCATCAGGTTGCGCAGGCCGGTGTCGTTGCGCGCCCAGATCGTCTGGTGCAGGTAGGCGCCGGACGCCGAGACGTCGTCGCTCTTCTGACCCGGGTCGCCCCAGCGCACCCGGTCCTTGCTGAACCGCGAGGCGGGCGCGATGTACGCCTCGATGCCGAGGATGGGCTTGATGCCCGCGCCCTTCGCCTGCCGGAAGAAGTCGTAGATGCCGTTGGTGTGCCCGTGGTCGGTGATCGCCACCGATGTCATGCCGAGCCGCTCGCACTCGGCGAACATGTCCTTGAGCTTGGCCGCTCCGTCGAGCATCGAGTACTCGGTGTGCACGTGAAGGTGAGCGAAGGAGTCAGCCACCCGGTCACCCTAGCGACCCGGGCGGCGATCGTCCCGCATTGGGTGCGCGACGCGCCGGAAGTCGTTGGTATGACTGGGAAAGCGGGAAAACGGATGACGAAGGACGCCGCTGGGGACAGAGTGTGACCATGCGCCTGCGCCCGGTGTCACCCGACGTGGTGATCGATGAGCTGACCGCGATGGTCCACACCCGGACCGGCGGCGGCCGGGTCAGGGTGCTGCTCGACGGCGCCGCGCCCACCGCGCCCGCCGACCTGGCCGACGCCGTCGCCGAGCGGCTGCGGGTACTGGGTCGGCCCGTGCTGCGGGTGTCCGCGGTGGACTTCCTCCGCCCTGCCTCGTTGCGGTTTGAACGCGGCAAGCACGACCCGGACGCGCGGTATGAAACCTGGCTCGATGAGAGCGGCCTGCGACGCGAGGTCCTCTCGCCTCTAGGAGAGACAGGCACCGGCAAGGTCCTCCCCTCGTTGTGGAACGCGGCGACAGATAGGGCTACCCGCGCCGAATACGTCGACCTTCCCCCGGGTGGCGTACTGCTGCTGGACGGCGAGTTGTTGTTGGGCAGGGGCCTGCCGCACGAGGTGTCGGCGCACCTGTGGCTGTCGGCACCCGCGCTGGTCAGGCGGCTGCCCGCGGCCGAGCACTGGGCGCTGCCCGCGTTCGCCCGCTACGACGCCGAGGTGCGGCCGTTGCACACCGCGGACCTCGGCGTCCGGGTGGACGACCCGCGCCACCCCGCGGTGCTCGACGAACGCCCGGTGTGAGCGGGTGATCACCGAGGGCCAAGATCACGTGTCGGCCCACGGCTTCCGGGGCGGGCCGTGGGGCGACCGGGTAGCGTCCGTGGGCGTGACGGATCCGGTTGACGCCCGCCTGCTCGGTGTGGTTGCCGAGATGGGCAGGGCCGCGGTGCACGAGGTGGCCGCGCGGCTAGGCATGGACCCCAGGGAGGCGGCGGCCCGGTTGGTCGCGCTCTCCGGCTCGGGGCTGCCCCTGCTGGTCGGCGTGGAGTGCGACCCCAACGGCCTGCGCGCGGCGCTCGCGCGGATGTCGGCGCCGATGGGCTACCCGCCGCAGCAGCCCGGCTACCAGCAGCCCTACCCGCAACCGGTCATGCCGCAGCCGGTGCAGCAGTACGTCCCGCAGCCGGACCCGTTCGGGCAGAACTACCAGCAGCCGCACAGCGGACCCGTGCGCACCGGCCCGCCGAGCACCCCGTTCCCGGTGCCGACCGGTCCGCCGAGCCAGCCGTTCCCGGCGGTCGGCGAGCCGATCAGCACCTGGGGGCCGCCGCAGAGCTCCAGTTGGGCCCGCGGCGACCAGCCGCCGAACACCGGTGGCGGCCCGATGGACCGCACCCAGCCCGCGGTGCGCACGCCGCGCCAGGGCAAGGTCGGCGCGGTGCTGGAGACCTCCGGCCTGGAGGGTGAGCGGCTGGCCATCCAGCTGGTCGAGGTCGTCGACCCGGCCGACTACCTGTTCACCGCGGCGGGCTACCGGTTGCAGCCTGGCGAGCGCTCGATCGTGGTGCACACCGAGCTGACCAACCGGGGAACCACCCCGTTCGCCACCCTGCCGGACCTGTACCTGGTGCTGGTCAGCCCGGACGGCCAGTCGATCTCGAAGGCGCCGGTGTCGCTGTCGTCGCGGCCGCCGCACCGGATCGGGGTGCAGCCGGGCGAGATCGCCAGCGGGCACACGGTGTACGTGGTGCCGGAGCCGACGGTGATCACCTCGGTGCGCTGGAGCCCGCGCCCCGACGAGGAAGCGCTGACGCTGACCTGGTCGGTGGAGTAGCTCACCAGACGTTGCGCCGCTCCCACTCGGCCCACCGCTGTTCCCTGACCGCGGTCTTCTTCTTACCGCGCGCGGTAAGAAGCGCTCCGATCGCGACAAGAGTGGCCAGCACCACGAGCCCGGTCGCGGCGTTGCCCCCGGCGTTGCCCGCCACCAACGAGACCAGCCACCCGATCACGAACACCGCGGACGGGTAGAGCTCCAGGATCCCGAGCAGGATCGCCAGGATCAGCCGCAGCACGAACACGAGGAACCCCAGCGGCGGACTGGAGCCGATGCCGGAGTCGTCGTACACCAGCCGGAACCCGTCGAACGGGTGGTAGAAGGTGTTGGCCCACCAGCTGTTCGCGAGGTCGTGGGACGCCTCGGTCTGCCGGAACCCCACCTCCGACAGGGTCGCGTTCGTGATGTCGATGGTGATCTCGTGCGGCCTCGCGGTCAGCGGCGCCTTGCCCTCCAGCACCGCGTGGAACTCGTCGCCCGCGGTGCGCAGGTCGAAGCCCTGGTCGGTTCCCCTGCGGTAGTCGCGGAACACGACCCGGGTGGTGTCGGGCCGCAGCGGCTCGGTGAACTGCAAGCCGATGGCCACCTCGCCGAGCGGGGTCACCAGCGACACCTCGCCCTTGACCTCGACCTTGTTCTCGCCCACGGTCAGGCTGAACGACACCGGGAAGACGTCCGGGGTGCGCACCGACACCTCGAGGTTCCCGCAGCCCGCCACCGCGGCGAGGACGGCGAGCAGGATCGCGAGCTTCCGCATACCCGCGTAGTCGCACCGGGCGCGCCCGGGGTTAGCCGGTGTCCGTGTTCTGTCCAGCGGCCGGTCCGGGTGCGACGGTCAGTAGTCCGCCTCCAGCACGGCCAGCGCGCCCGCGAGGTCCGGCGGGTACTCGCTGGTGAACTCCACCCAGGAGCCGTCGGCGGGGTGGTGGAAGCCGAGTGAGCGCGCGTGCAGCCACTGCCTGCTCAGGCCCAACCGCTTGGCCAGCACCGGGTCCGAGCCGTAGGTGAGGTCGCCGACGCACGGGTGGCGCAGCGCGGAGAAGTGGACGCGGATCTGGTGAGTGCGACCGGTCTCCAGCTTGACGTCCATCAGGGACGCCGCGCGGAACGCCTCGATCGTCTCGTAGTGCGTGATGCTCGGCTTGCCGTCGGCCACGACCGCCCACCGGTAGTCGTGACGCGGGTGGCGGTCGATGGGGGCGTCGATAGTGCCCACGCTCGGGTCGGGGTGTCCCTGAACCAGCGCGTGGTAGCGCTTCTCGACGGTCCTCTCCTTGAACGCGCGCTTGAGGACTGTGTACGCGTGCTCGCTCTTGGCGACGACCATCACGCCGGTCGTACCGACGTCGAGTCGGTGCACGACTCCCTGACGCTCGGCAGCGCCAGAGGTCGAGACCCGGATACCGGCGGCGGCAAGGCCACCGATCACCGTTGTCCCGCTCCACCCCGGACTCGGGTGCGCGGCGACGCCGACCGGCTTGTCCACCACCACCACGTCGTCGTCCTGGTAGACGATCTCCATGCCGTCGACCTTGATGGCCTTGATCTCCACCGGCCGCTCCGGCTCGGGCAGGGTGACCTCGAGCCAGGTCCCGGCCAGCAGCCGGTCGGACTTGCCAGCGGGCCTGCCGTCGACCAGCACGTCGCCCGCCTCGGCGATCGCGGCGGCCACGGTGCGGGACAGGCCGAGCAGCTTGGACAGCCCGGCGTCGACCCGCATGCCGTCGAGGCCGTCGGGGACCGGGAGGGTTCGGGAGTCGCTCACGCGTCTTCCCCCTTGCGCTGCTTGCGGGTGATGGTGCCGTCGTAGTCGCGGCCGAGCAGGGCGAGCAGCACGATCAGGACGCCGCCCACGGAGATGCCCGCGTCGGCGACGTTGAACACCGGGAAGAAGTCGCCGTCGGGCGCGAACACGGACACGAAGTCGACCACGTGGCCCTGGAACACCGCGGGGGCGCGGAAGATCCGGTCGGTCAGGTTGCCCATGGCGCCTGCCAGCACCAGCCCGAGGCCCAGCGCCCAGCCGGTGGAGCGCAGCTTGGGCATGATCCAGATGATGGCGACGACGACACCGGCCGCCACCAGGGTGAACAGCCAGGTCATGCCGGTCGCCATGGAGAACGCGGCGCCGGGGTTGCGCACCAGCTGCAGGTAGACCGCGCCGCCGAGCAGCCGGATCGGTGCCTCACCCTCCAGCGCCGCGGTGACGATGATCTTGGTGACCAGGTCGGCGGCGTAGACCAGCACCGCGGCGACGATCAGGATCAGCCCCCGCTTGCGGCCGAGCCCACCCTGCTCGGGCGCGCCCTCCTGCTGTTGGGTGTCGGGACTGTCGTCGTCACGTTCGGTGCTCACCGGGCCATTGTCCACCGGACCATTGTCCACGAGCGCGCGCAGGCTATTCCGCCAGGAAGGCGGGCAGCGGCCGCGGGTCGTGGACCGGGGCCCAGCGACCGTCCACGACGGCGTACTCGACGGCCGGTCCGTCGGCCACCAGCGAGCGCAGCGCGGCGATCACCCGGTCGACGTGCTCGGCCCTGGTGCCCAGGCCGATGCTGACCCGGACGGCGCGCTCCTCCTGCGCCCCGGCCCGGCCGAGCAGCCTGCGGGTGGCGATGTGCGCGCAGAACGCGCCGTCGCGCACGCCGATGCCGTGCTCGGCCGACAGCACGGCCGCGACCAGGCCGGACTCGATGCCGTCGACGGTGAAGCTGACGACGCCGACCCGGTCGTGGTCGTCGCCGAACAGGCTCAGCGACCGCAGGCCGGGGACCGAGGCCAGGCCGACGCGCAGCCTGCGCAGCAGCGCGCGCTCGTGGTCGACCACCGCGTCCCAGTTCTCGGCCAGGGTGTCGCAGGCGACCGCGAGGGCGTGCGCGCCGACGACGTTGGGCGAGCCAGCCTCGTGCCGCTCGGGGACCGCGGACCACGCGACGCCGAGCCGGTCGCCCCAGTCGACGACCTGGGCGGTGGCGCCGCCGCCGACCAGGTACGGCTCGGCGGCCTTGAGCCAGTCGGCGCGGCCGATGAGCGCGCCGGTGCCGAACGGGGCGTAGAGCTTGTGGCCGGACAACGCCACGTAGTCGACGTCGAGCGCGCGGATGTCGACAGGACGGTGCGGTGCGAGCTGGGCGGCGTCTAGCGCTACCCGGGCACCGTGGCGGCGGGCGACCTCGCTGAGCGCCTTGATCGGCCAGACCTCGCCGGTGACGTTAGAGGCGGCGGTCAGCACTACCAGCCGCGGACCGACCGGGGTGGCGCGCAGAGCCTCGTCGAGCGCGAGCACGGCGTCACCGGCGTTGGCCGGGGTCTGCACGCGGTGCACGTTCGGGCCGCGCCACGGCAGCAGCGCCGCGTGGTGCTCGGTGTCGAACAGCACGACCGACGTCGCCCTGGGCAGGGCCTTGGCCAGCAGGTTCAGGCTGTCGGTGGTGTTGCGGGTGAACACCACCGTGTCGGAGGCGTCGGCGCCGACGAACCGGCGCAGCACGCGGCGCGCCCGCTCGTAGACCTTGGTGCTGACCTGGGAGGCGAACCCGGCGCCGCGGTGCACGCTCGCGTACCAGGGCAGCAGCTCGTCGACCGCGTCGCGGACGGTGTCGAGACACGGTGCGCTGGCGGCGTGGTCCAGGTTGGCGTAAGACACCTGCGTGCCGTCGACCAGCGGGACGTCGAGGCGCGCACCGGCGACCGTGGGCACGGTGGGCGCGAGGGGAGCCTGCTCGGCTCGGGCGGTGGGAACAGCAAGCGTCATGCCGACCTCCAGGTCCGGGACCCGGAGCGGTGATCGGCGGGTCCGCGCTTGTCCGCCCGCACAGCGCGGGAGGACCAGGTATTCACCCGGGGCACCCCACCGCGGAGGAGGGTTGCCGGCCAGCAAACCGGGGTTTGACGCTGGCGCTCATTACCTTGTCGAGCACTCTATCGGACGCTCGGCCGCCCACTCGAGGGGGTGAGGCCCGGATCACCCCTCGCCGGTCTCCCCCCGCCACCGCGCGTAGCGGCCCGCCCGGTCGACCGCGCGGATGCGCCGCTCGGTCGCGGCCTTGGCCTGCTGGGTCGCCACGATGAGGATCTGGTCGCCCTCCTGCAGGCGCGTCGTGGGGACCGGCGTGAACCCGGCGCCGTCCCTGGCCACGAGGCTGACGGTCGCCCCCTCGGGGAGGCGCAACTCGGAGAGGTAGACGCCGTGCAGTTTGGACCCGGTGGGGATGGTGAGCTGGAGGAGTTCGGCGTCGAGTTCGTCGAGGGTGGCGGCGTCGACCTCGACCTCCTTGGGGCGCGCCCCGCCGTCGAGGCCGAGCAGCCTGGCCAGGCGGCCCAGCGTGCTGCCCTGCACCAGGGTGAGCACGATGACCAGGACGAACACCGCGTCGACCAGCCGCTGCGCGCCGGGAACGCCCTGCGACAACGGGATCATGGCGAGCACGATCGGCACCGCGCCGCGCAGGCCCGCCCAGGACAGGAAGACCTGTTCGCGCCAGGGCATCCGGAACGGCAGCATCGAGATGACCACCGACAGCGGTCTGGCTATCAGCGTGATCACCGCGCCCGCGACCAACCCCGGCACGACGGCGTCGAGCAGCCTGGACGGGGAGGCGAAAAGTCCCAAGAGGACGAACAGGCCGATCTGCGCGAGCCAGCCCAGTCCTTCGGCGAAGGAGATGGTGTCGGAGCGGTGGGGCAATCGTGCGTTGCCCAGGACTAGAGCGGCCAGGTATGTGGCCAGCAGTCCGGAAGCGTGCAGGCTCTGTCCACCAGCGAACGCCAACACACACACGGCGACTGTGGCCAGCGGGTAGAGACCGGTCGACGGTAGGGCCGCCCGGCGCAGTGCGTGCGACCCGACCCAGCCGAGCACCAAGCCGATCGCAGCACCCACACCGAGTTCGTAGGCAGCGGTGAGGGAGAGAAACCAGTCGACTTCGTCGGACGAGGTAAGAACAACGACGGCGATGTAGCTGGGGGCGTCGTTGATGCCGCTCTCCAGCTCCAGCGACCCGACCAGCTTGCGCGACACCGACAACCGGCGCAGCACGCTGAACACCGCGGCGGCGTCGGTCGAGGCCAGCACCGCGCCCCACAACAACGCGAGCCGCCAGTCGAACCCGAGCAGCCAGTGCAACCCAGCGCCGGTGACCAGGATGGTGATCACCACGGCCAGTGTGGACAGCAGGATCCCGGGCAGCAGCGCGCTCTTGACCTCGCTCCAGCGCGTGGTGAGCCCGCCCTCGGCGAGGATGAGCACCAGCGCCGCGAGCCCGAGGGACTGGGTCAGCTCGGCGTTGGAGAACTCGATCCCCAGCCCCGCCTCGCCGATGACCAGCCCGAGCCCCAGGTAGAGCAAGAGCGACGGCAACCCGAGTCGGACCGATGCGCGTACCGCGAACACCGCGACCAGCAGAACAGCCGCACCGATCCCCAACGCGAAGGTCAGCTCCTGCACGCCACCTCCAGATCCCGTCCGTATCGCGAGCATTGTCCCTTGCCCCCCGCCGCGGTCGCGCACCCACCCGAAGGTGAGGCGATGATCACGAACCGGCGCCGAGCAGCCGTGCGAGCACCCGGGGCGCGTCCGGTGGCGCCGGGTCGATCTCCACGACCTTGTCCCGGCCGCGCTCCCCCGCCACGATCACCACGTCCCGCGACCGCACCCCGAACGCGTCGGCGAGCGCCCGCCGCACCGCCTCGTTCGCCTTACCCTCCACCGCGGCCGCGGCGACCGCGACAACCACCGCGTCCCCATCGCCCCAGCGCCCGCCGACGGTTTCCCGCCTCGCGCCAGGTTTCACGCGCACCGCGAACCTCATCCGTCACCGTCCGGTTGGGCCAAGAGGATGAGCATCACGTCGGCCACGTAGGCGCGTTTGGCGGCGGGGGTGCGCGGGACGACCGCGGGGTTGGCGCGCTGGAGTTGGGCCTGTCCGAGGTAGATCGAGTAAGCGGTGGCGGCCCGGCGGCGGGCCTGGGCGCGGGTGAAGCCGAGTTGGGTGAAGAGGGTGACCACGTAGTCCATCCGCCGCGACCCGACCCTGGCGACGGCAGCGGCGACGAGCGGGTCACCGAGGCTGGACTGCAGCGCCAACTCCACGTCCACCCCCCGCTCCGGGCGCACCACGGCGCTGATCAGCCTGCGCAGCCGCTCCACCGGCGTCGCGCCCTGCTCGGCGTGCGCGATCACCGCCTCGGTGTGCTCGCGCTCCCAGCGCGACAGGGTCGCCTCGACCAACGCGTCGCGGGTCGGGAAGTGCCAGTAGACGCTGCCCTTGGTCGCCCCGGCACGCGCGGCCAGCGGCTCGACGGCGACCGCCGCCAACCCGCCCTCCGCCAGCGCCGCCAACGCCGCGGCCGTCCAGTCCTCCCGAGTCCTGCGCACCACGGCCATACGTTAGCGTACGGTCAAACCATACGGTCCCGTATGGAAGGCGATCCGATGATCTTCAACCGGCACCAGCGCGCGCTCCAGGTCCCCCCAGCCGAAGCCGCCCACCTCCTCGACGACCTAGCCCTGCCCGACACCACCACGTGGCCGACCGAGCACTGGCCCGCCCTCCGCCTGGACCGCCCCCTGTCCCCCGGCGCGACCGGCGGCCACGGCCCCATCCACTACACCTGCACCGACTACACCCCCGGCCACCGCGCCGAGTTCACCTTCGCCCCCGACGCCCCCGTCCGCGGCGGCCACGCCCTCACCCTGCTGACCGGCCCCACCCCAGACACGTCGGTCCTCCGCCACGACCTCTACGGCCGCCCCCAGGGCCTCGGCCACCTCACTTGGCCCCTGATCTTCCGCTGGCTCCACGACGCCCTCATGGAAGACCTCCTGGACAACGTCCAACACGCCCTGGGCACCCCACCCGCACACCCCGCCCACTGGACCCCCTGGGTCCACACCCTCCGCCGCCTGCGCTGAGTTCATTTCCCCACCACCCACCCCTCATCCCCACCCGACACCGTCCCCGGCTCGACAGGGCAGCCACCCGCCCCATCGCCCCCACGTCCCACAGGCTTGGCAGGGCAGCCACCACCTCGGTTCCCCACCCCTCCGCACATCATGCGAATAACACCAAGGCCCAGGCCCCGCGACTGCCTCACCTACAACACCCAACCCCCGCGCAACCCACTCTCATCAGCGCCCAGCCCCAAACCCGGAACCCCACCGCAGCGCCCGCACCCACCCACGCCCTTAGCCCCCGCACCACCCCTTACCCCCGCCCCCCAGGTTCGCGCCCGCGCGCGGGTCGACCCTCGCCCAGCCCCCACCCACCCGGGGGGCGTCCCTGCGCCAGTTTATCGCACCCCGGTTGCGTTTCGCGGAAATGCGAACCGGCATGTGGACAACCGCGGGGTTGTGGATGAGCGCGACCTGGAGGTCAGCGCGGCGGAAAGCGGAATTCACCCGATCGAGGGCCAACCGAGCGCGCGAGGGGAACGAATGCGAGTGGCCGACCGCAGGCACCCGAATGGCGCAGTGGGTGCTGCTGCATCACTCGTAAGGCCCTAGGGCCGAACACGTAAAGTTGCCCTGTGCACTTGCGTTTGCACGGGATTACGATGGGGCGACCGTCACGCCGGATCGGCCATCGAAGGGGGTTCCGGCTCGCGCCCGGTGCTCGCCGGGACGGCCGAGCGGGCTGCCACATGACCTCTCACCGCTGGAGCGTGGAGTCGGCCGACCGGGTGGGCGTGCGGGGCGTGTGGACCGCGGCGCAGGCGCGGGCCAGGGCTCTGGACCTCGACATCCTCACCATCGCCGCGGTGCTCGCCGTCGCGGCCCTCGCGGCCGTGTTGCGGCTCGGGGCGCTCGGTTCCCCCGCGCAGGCGGGCGAGGGCCGGAACGTGTCGCAGGTGTTCGCCGTCGATTCGCTGGGTGCGCTGTTGGATGCCAACGCCTCTCCTTTGGCGTGGTTACAAGCAGGTGGCTACACGGCTCTTACCGAGGCATTCGTAAGGCACGAAACAGCGCTAGGTGCCGCAAGAGAGCCGATGGTCCTATTCGCGGTAATCACAGGCATCCTGATGTGGGTGCTATCGCGCAGGATGGGGCTATCGCGGCTGACGGGGGCAATAGCGGTCGGTATTGTCGCCCTCTCTCCCATGGCGCTAGGGCTCCAGTTAGGCGTAAGACCCGAAAACGTCGCGATGCCCTGGGCCCTGGCCGGGATCGCCCTGCTGTGGACGCCGCGCAAGCACCGAAGACTCGCGCCGGACCTGTGGGCGACCTTGTTCCTCGTCATCGCCGTGATCACGGCACCGGTGACCGCGCTGCTGATCGTCACCGCCGCCTGGTTGATCTGGCGCCGCAGACGCAAACGGCTGTCCCTGATGCTCGCGTCCCTCTTCGTCCTGGGCACCGGCATCGGCATGGGCCTCGCGGCAGGGCTGGCCGGACTCCTCATCGCCGCCGAAGGGCCCCGAGCCCAGGAGTGGATCGCCACAGACCCGCTGCTGGCAACTGCCGGCCTCTTAGCTACTCTGCTGGCGCTCTTCTCTTACCGCCTACGCCCACTGGCAGTCGGAGTGCTCGCTCTTGTCGCTGTCGCCGTCATCCCCGGCGGACCAGGGACGGCAGCTCTTGCCCTAGCGGTCGCCCCAGCGGCTCTACTGGTCACCGGCATAGTGGAGCGGGCGACCCGTCCCCCACGGATACCGGCCGTGATCCTGGGCGTGGTCCTAGCGGCTACAGCAGTCCCCTCATGGGTAGGTGGCCTTCGCGCGTCTATCTCCAACCGCGTCGACCCTGAGCCGGTCGCGGACGCTTCTCGCTGGCTGCAAGAGAACCTGCTGGCCACTCCTGTGGTCACCGACGGCATAACCTGGGTCGAACTGGTCCGTGGCGGCCGCGACCCCAAGGCGGCCAAGCTCGTCATCGACTGTCCCGCCACCTGCTCAGCCCAGTCGTGGCTCGTGGTCACCCCCGGACTTCGACTAGTCCTATCGCGCCGCTCAGCACTGGCTCAAGCAGCGGCGACAGGCGAGACCGTCGCCGTCTTCGGCACGGGTGACGACCGTGTCGAGATCCATCGGCCCTCCATCGTGGGCACCACAGACACCGAAGAGGAGCGACAGGCCCGCGCGGAGGTCGGTGCCAAGGTGGCCGACTCCCCCAGGATCGCCGCGCCGATCACGGTCGACCAGACCCTAAGAACCGGCCGCACCGACCCTCGCTTACTCACAACGCTGGCCGCGTTGTCACAAACGCGCCCGGTACGGGTAACAGCGCTACCTGAGGTAGCGGGTGAAGACGCCGCCAACCAGCCACGTCGACAGGCACTGCTCACGGCCGCAGAGGAGCCTGCCGACGAGATAGCGCAGTTCTTCACCAGCCAGAACGGCGTGCTGCGCCCGGAATCCGTCACAACCACGACCGAGGGCGTCCTGATCCGCTACCCGGCAGGCACCCCGGCGGGCCTGCTCATCCCGTTCGGCTAGATGGCCCCGAGGAACTTCCCCGTTACCGCTACCGCGGGCGCCGCCGCACCGGCGTTCTCCACCAGGACCGCGAACGCGACATCATCGCGGTACCCGGCGAACCAGCCGTGCGCCTGCGACCCGTCGCCGAACTGCGCCGTACCGGTCTTGCCGTGCACCGCGCCGTACCCCTTCAGCGCCTCGCCGCGCCCGGCCGTGACGACCTCGCGCATCATCGAGCGCAGGTCCGCGATCACGGCGCCGGACGGTGCTCGGTAGCCGCTCTTCACCGTCGTCTTGACCGTGGTGAACAGTTGCGGTGTCACCGGTCCGCCCCTGGCCACGGTCGCCGCCATCATCGCCAGGCCGAACGGGCTGGTCTGCACCGTGCCCTGCCCGATGCTGTTCTCCGCCTGCTGCGCGACACCGCTCGCCGCGTCGACCCGGCCGGTCTGGGTGGTCAACCCGGGGACCTCGAAGTCGGCGGCGAAACCGAACTGGGCCGCGGCCCTGGGCAGCGCGTCGAGCGGCAGGTCGGCGGCGAGTTGGGCGAAGGTGGTGTTGCACGACTTGGCGAACGCGGTGTGCAGCGGCACGTCGCCGAGGTCGAAGTCGGCGTTGCGGATGGTCCGCGTCCCGATCACCTTCGACCCCGGGCAGGGCAGCACGGTGTTCACCGTCGTCTTCCCCGAGCCGAGCACGGCCGCGCCGGTCACCACCTTGAACGTCGACCCGGGCGGGTACAGGCCGTTGAGCGCCTTGGGGGCGGTCCCCGCGGTCGTGTTCTGCGCCACCGCGAGGATCCCGCCGGTCGACGGCTGGATCGCGACCAGGTACGCGGGCGCCGACACCGAGTCCACCGCGGCCTGCGCGGCGTTCTGCGTCTTGACGCTGACCGTGGTGCGCAGCGGCTCCTTCGGCGGGGTGACGGTGCCGAACAGGTTCTCGATCTCCTTGCCCCCGCCGTCGACCAGCGCGATCCGGCTGGTGCCCGCCACGTCCTGCGGCGTCACCGTCCTGGACATGGCCCCGACCAGCATCGGCGCGAGCTTGGGATCGGTCGCCCGCGCCGAACTGCCCTGCCAGGTCAACACCGGTGCGCCGTCCTTGTCCACTACGGCGGTGGGTTGGCCCGCGGCGCCGATCAGCGCGAGCTTGCTGCCCGGTACCAGCCGCGGGTGCACCAGCGTGGGCGTCCACCGCACCACCCAGCGCTGCCCGGCGTGGACTAGACCGAAGGAACTCGCGTACTTCCAAGTCTGCCCGCCGCTGATCTGCCAAGAGAGCTGAAAAGTAGCCGTGGGCTGCGCAGCACCCTCTTCCGGCAAGGCGCTCGCGGTAGCGATTACAGCGTCCGGCCGCAGCGCGGTGTTGACCGCGGTAAGAACCGCTTCCGCGGCGGCAGGATCATCGGTCATCTGGGCGGCAGTACCGAACTGCTGTGTCCCGAAGGCGCGCAAGAACTGTTCGGCTACCTGAGACGCACTGAGTTGGGGCTCCGCGACCGTGCTGGTCTGACCAGTTCCACCTCGCGCGCCCGCAAGGTCCGGCGCCTGCTCAGGATCACCTGGTACCAACACGAATAACGCGAATCCGACGATAGCGACAACGGCCACCGCACCTACCGCGATGATCCACCGCCTACGCGCCTGCGACACGCCCTTACCCCCAGTGCGTCCCGAGTCGCGTGCCTCTCACGCGACTGGGCCACACGATGCCAGGCCGTGGCGTCCCGCTACCAGCAAACCTTCGGAAAGCCACGGGCCTGGCACCACACCATCACACCTTGCGCACATCCACGCGCACTACGAGGCCATCGCCGACAGTGCCCTCGGCAGCGGTAGCCGTACCGGCGTCGACCGCCTCCGCGAGGACCTCCTTCGCGATGAACTCCCGGTGCGCCGCGAGCACAGCGTCGAGCTCGGGCGCCGCGGAGGTGTCCACGGTCAGCACGATCCGGTCGGACACCTCAAGTCCCGCATCGCGGCGGGCCTGCTGCACGATCCGGACCAGGTCGCGCGCGGCACCCTCGGCGGCCAGGTCGGCGGTCACCTCCGTGTCGAGGACGACCAAGCCGGAGCTGGCGGGCAGCTCGGCCGTCGCACCGGGATCGGTGGCCACCAGCCGCCGCTCGTACTCGCCCTCGCGCAGCTCGATGCCCGCCGCGACGACCGCGCCGGACTCGCTGGTCGACCACTCGCCCGCCTTGACCGCGCGGATCACCTTCTGCACGTCCGCTCCGAGCCGGGGGCCGGACACCCTGGCGTTGACCACGAGCTCGAAGTGCCCGTGCGCGGCGACGTCGGTGGTCAGCTCGACCGCCTTGACGTTGACCTCGTCGCGGATCAGGTCGGTGAAGGGCGCCAGCACCTCGGCGTCGGCCGCGGCGACCAGCAGCTTCGCCAGTGGCAGCCGCACGCGCAGCTTGTTGGCCTTGCGCAACGCCAGCGCCGACGAGCACACCTGCCGCACCCGGTCCATGCCCGCGACGAGTGCGTCGTCTTCGGGTAGGTCGATGGCGTCCGGCCAGTCGGTCAGGTGGACCGAGCGGCCGCCGGTCAACCCGCGCCACACGACCTCGGTGGTGAACGGCAGCAGCGGCGCGGTCAACCTGGACACGGTCTCCAGCACCGTGTGCAGGGTGTCGATCGCGTCGGTGTCCCCCGCCCAGAACCGGTCCCTGGACCGGCGCACGTACCAGTTGGTCAAGACCTCCAGGTACTCGCGCACGGTCTGGCAGGCGCCGGAGATGTCGTAGACGTCCAACGCTGCCGTGACCGACTCGACCAACTGCCGGGTCTTGGCCAGTACGTAGCGGTCGAGCACGTGCTTCGAGTCCGTGCGCCACCTACCGTCCTTGCCCTCGGCATTCGCATAGAGGGCAAGGAAGTAGTAAGAGTTCCACAGCGGCAGCACGGCCTGCCGGACCGCGTCACGGATACCGCGCTCGGTGACGACGAGGTCGCCGCCGCGCAGGATCGGGCTGGCCATGAGGAACCAGCGCATCGCGTCGGAGCCGTCGCGGTCGAAGACCTCGTTGACGTCCGGGTAGTTGTTGCGCGACTTGGACATCTTCTGCCCGTCGTCGCCGAGCACGATGCCGTGCGCCACGCAGGTGGTGAACGCCGGCCGGTCGAACAGCGCCGTGGCCAGCACGTGCATGGTGTAGAACCAGCCGCGCGTCTGGCCGTTGTACTCGACGATGAAGTCGCCGGGGTAGTGGTCCTCGAACCACTCGCGGTTCTCGAACGGGTAGTGCACCTGGGCGAAGGACATCGCGCCGGACTCGAACCAGCAGTCCAGCACCTCCGGCACCCGGCGCATGGTCGAGGCCCCGGTGGGGTCGTCCGGGTTGGGCCTGGTCAGCTCGTCGATCGCGGGCCGGTGCAGGTCGGTCGGGCGCACGCCGAAGTCGCGCTCCAACTCGTCGAGCGAGCCGTACACGTCGACGCGGGGGTGGTCGGAGTCGTCCGACACCCACACCGGGATCGGCGAGCCCCAGAACCGGTTGCGGGAGATGTTCCAGTCGCGGGCGTTGTCCAGCCACTTGCCGAACTGGCCGTCCTTGATGTGGCCGGGCACCCAGGTGATCTGCTGGTTCAGCTCGACCATGCGGTCCTTGAACCGGGTGACCGCGACGAACCAGGACGAGACCGCGCGCTGGATCAGCGGGTTGTCGCAGCGCCAGCAGTGCGGGTACGGGTGGTCGTAGGTCTCGTGCCGCAGCAGCAGTCCCGCGTCCTTGAGGTCGCGGATGATCTGCTTGTTGGCGTCGAAGACGTGCTGCCCCTCGTAGGGCGCGACCTCGGCGGTGAACCTACCGTGCGGGTCGACCGGGATCACGACCTCGATGCCCGCCGCGTCGGTGACGACCTTGTCCTCCTCACCGAAGGCAGGGGCGATGTGCACGATGCCCGTGCCGTCCTCGGTGGTGACGTAGTCGGCCGCGAGGAACTGGTGTGCGTTGGTGCGACCGACGAAGAAGTCGAACGGCGGCAGGTAGCGCGTACCGAGCAAGTCGCTGCCCTTGTACTGCGCGACAACGGGTAGGTCCTCACCCAGCTCACGCGCGTACGCGCCAACGCGAGCCTCGGCGAGCAGGTAGCGCTGACCGTTGGACTCGACAACGACGTAGTCGACATCGGGGTGCACCGCGGCAGCGAGGTTAGACGGCAGCGTCCATGGCGTGGTCGTCCACACGAGAGCCTGGACGCCGTCTAGATCCGTACCAGGAGCCTGCACCCTCAGCCCTACCGTGACGGCAGGGTCCTGACGGTCGCGGTAGGTGTCGTCCATCTTGGTCTCGGTGTTGGACAACGGCGTCTCACAACGCCAGCAGTACCAGAGCACCCGGAAACCCTCGTAGACCAAGCCCTTGTCGTGCAGGGACTTGAAGGCCCACATGACCGACTCCATGTAGTCCAGGTCGAGGGTCTTGTAGTCGTTGTCGAAGTCGACCCACCGCGCCTGCCTGGTCACGTAGTCGCGCCACTGGTCGGTGTAGCGCAGCACGGAGGTGCGGCAGACCTCGTTGAACTTCTCGATGCCGAAGGACTCGATGTCGCTCTTGGACGCGAACCCGAGCTGCTTCTCCGCCTGCACCTCGGCGGGCAGGCCGTGGGTGTCCCAGCCGAACCGGCGCTCCACGTGCTTGCCGCGCATGGTCTGGTAGCGCGGCACCAGGTCCTTGACGTACCCGGTCAGCAGGTGGCCGTAGTGCGGCAGGCCGTTGGCGAAGGGCGGGCCGTCGTAGAACACGAACTCGTTGGCGCCGTTGTCCCCGGCGGGCCTGGCGTCCACTGAGGCTTGGAACGTCCGGTCGGCCGACCAGTGCTCCAGTACCGCGGTCTCCAGGTTCGGGAAGGACGGCTGGGCGGGCACGGTCGGCTCGCCGCTGAACGCCCTGGGGTAGCCCATGGGTGGTACTCCTCGTACGGATCGGTCGGACCCACACGGGGACGACCAGGACGGCTCCTGCCGTCCCGCGCCGCGGTACCACCCCGCTTGCCACCCTGTCCGGGCGACCACTCGTCGGTCGGCTGTGACGGGCCGTCCCGTCCGGTTCTACAGGGCCAGCGCCCGTTCTTCCGGAGGCTCCCCGGTGATGGCCGGATCAGTGCCTGTGCCGTCGAGTCTAACTCCGCCGCGCAACCCGGTTCGCCGCCACCCGGATGAGCAGGTAGAGCACTACGGCGTTGCACAGGTGCCAGGCGAAGTGCGTCCCGACGGGGAACCCCGCGCAGACAGCGGCATCGACCGTGCGCAGGGTAAGCGACACCCCGAAGAGGGCAGCGATACCCGCGAACCACAGCGCGTAGTGCAGGTCGCCCCTGACCAGGAGCAGGACCGCGAACACGACCATCCCGAGCAACGCGGGCAGGTAGCTCCCACCGCCGATGACGAGGTTCACGACCACGGCGAACGCGATGAACACCGGGGCGCCCAGCCACGCCCAACGCCACCGGAGCTCGAGGAACGCCTTGGGGAAGACGACCACGTAGGTGATCATGAAAGCGATGATCGGCGCCACGTCCAACGTCGCCGCCCAGCGCGTCGCGACTGTGTGGAAGGTGAAGCTACCGAGCCCGATGACCGCGAGGAGCACTACGAGCGCGGTCACGCACCATGGCGCGCCCGTGCGGCGAACGTGCCGGTAGGCGAAGAACGCGGCGATCAGGAACGCGACGTTGGTCCAGGCGTTGACCGGTTCGGACCAGAACTCCGGCCCGGTGCGCTCGCAGTACCCGTCGACCGGCATGTCCACCTCCGCTAGGGGTGCCCCGCCTCGGCGGCGAACGCCGCGGGCCGGAACCCGCGCCACACCACGGCGGTCAGCACAACCATAGCGACGCCTGCGGCCCAGAAGGGAGCGGTGATCCCGAACCCGCGCGCGACGAACCCGCCCACCAACGAGCCGATCACCGAGCCGCCGACGACCAGCAGCGGCGGGGCCTGCCCGAGGTCGGGTTCGGCCTGTTGTTCGCCGCGGTGGCCGCGGGCGGGTGGTCGGCTCCGCGCTCGCCCCGTGGTTGCAGCGGCGGGTGTTGGTGACCGCCGAGGTCGTCCACAGGCGGGCGAAGTCAGGCCCCAGAGCGGGCAGTGTGGTGGTCGTCACCGGATCAGCTTGCCGACACCGCCCGCTGGGCAGGGGCGATCCGGGGTGACATCGATCATCCCGCCGGTGGGGCTACTGGTCCGACTCCTCGGTCCGCTTGGGACCGCGGCCCTCGCGGTGACGGGTAGCGAGAACGGCGTCCGGGGTGCAGTGAGCGCACGGGGTGAAACCCAACTGCCGGGCTTCAGCGACCGGTAAGGCTATCGACGACCGCGAGCCGAGCCAGTCGCAGCGCGCCAGGTGGTAGCGCGGCCGCTCGTCGAGCACCCGGACGTCCACCCGCAGGTCGGAGATCACCAGCAGGTCGGCGGCGTCGGTCGCCTCCTCCGCGGGCTCCCGGTCGTGGTCGAGGTCGACCACACCAGGTCCGGCAGCGGGCGCGTCGGTAGCGGGAGGATCACCCGGTGGGGGTGGGTCGATCCGCTCGATGTCCGGGGGCCCGACCGGCCCCAGCGCAAGAGCGTCGACCGGCGCGGGAGTATTCACCGGTGCGCGAGTGTCCACCGGTGCGCGGCGCCGACGGGACCCGAGCCAGTCCACCAGCAGGATCGCGGCGGCCACCACGGAGATGACCACCGAGATCCACGCCCACACGGTGTTGGCCGTGGTGAGCGCGGCGACCAGCAACCCGAAGGCGCCGAGCACGAGGACCAAGACGAGGAACAGCACCATGCGTCCCCAGCCAGGGCGCGGCGGGTGTCAGGCACCCGCCGCCTGCCCGTGGACTGGTCAGCCCGCCTCGGCGCGCGGGCCGAAGGAGTAGCCGCTCTGCTGCCCGGCGCCCCTGCCCTCGGTGGTCGGCGCCGCGGAACCGCGGTCACCGAGCTCACGCAGGCTGGACTCCAGGAACGTCTTGAGCCGGGTGCGGTACTCGCGCTCGAAGGTGCGCAGCTCGTCGATCTTCTTCTCCAGCGTGGTCCGCTCGGCCTGCACGGCACCGATGATCTCGGTGTGCTGGCGCTGGGCGTCCCGCTCGAGCGTGGTGGCCTTCTCGCGGGCCTGCCGGTCCAGCGTCTCGGCCCTGGTCCGCGCGTCGTTGAGCATGGTCTCGGCCCGGGTGCGGGCCTCGTTGACCATGGTGTCCGACTTCGCGCGGGCCTCCGAGAGCAACTGCTCGGACTTGGTGCGCGCCTCGGCGAGCATCCCGTCCGCCTCGGCCTTGGCCTCGCCGGTGAGCCGGTCGGCCATCTCCTGGGCGAGCCCCAGGACCTTGGCCGCCTGCACGTGGTGGTCACCACCACCGCCGGGGTTGGTCTGCTCCAGCGAGCTCGGCGGCGGGACCGGCTGCAAGCGCCGGGGCTCCTCCACCGGGCGCACCGGCGCGACCGGGGCACCCGCGCTGCGGGCGTCCTCCAGGTCGGCGCGGGTGGACTCCAGCTGCGCGTCGAGTTGCTCGACCTGCGCACGCAGGTCGTTGTTCTCCTCGATCAGGCGGGAGAGCTCCACCTCGACCAAGTCGAGGAACGCGTCCACCTCGTCCTCGTTGTAGCCCCGCTTGCCGATGGGAGGCTTGCTGAACGCGACGTTGTGCACGTCAGCGGGGGTCAACGACATCTGATCACCTCACGCACTCCAGGGCTGCGGGTTTCCCGGGGTTCCCCGTTCACCCGGGATACGCCAGTCGCATCAGAATGAATACGACCAACAGCAGCACCATAATCGATAGGTCCAGGCCCACGCCTCCGATCCGGATCGTCGGGATGAGCCGACGAACAAGACGTACCGGAGGATCGGTCACTGTGTAGATGGTCTCCAGCGTTACCGCAACCCCACCCGCCGGGCGCCAGTCCCTGGCGAACGTGCGGACGAGTTCCACCACGACCCGCGCGGTGAGCAGCAGCCAGAAGGCGAACAACACCCAGAAGGCGGCGAGGAGCAGTGGTTCCACGAGTCAACTGTGCCATCACTCAGCTTCGGGTGGCGAACCCACCCTCGGCCAACCGCCGCTTGTCCTCCGCGGTGGGGTCGACGTTGGGTGGTGAGATCAAGAACACCTTGTTGGTGACCTTGTCCATCGAGCCGCGCATGGCGAACGCCAGGCCCGCGGCGAAGTCGACCAGGCGTTTGGCGTCCGCGTCGTCCATCTCGGTCAGGTTCATGATGACCGGGCGGCCGTCGCGGTAGTGCTCGCCGATCGTGCGGGCCTCGATGTAGCTGCGCGGGTGCAGCGTGATCACCCGTCCGAGTGGATATCCGGCGGGCTCCGGCTGCCGCTGGCGCACGGCGGGCGGCTCACGGCGGGCCTCCACGGCCAACGCGCCGTGGGTCGGCTGCTCCGGGGCCACCGCGGGGGTCCACGCGGGACGTGGACGGGCGCGCTCGGCAGGCTCGTAGTCCTCCTCGGCCTCGTCCCGGTAGGGACCACGCTGGCCGCCGAACCACCGGCGCCTGCCACCCGGGTAGTCCTCGAACTCGTCCTCGGCGTACTCCGGGCGGTAGCCGCGCCGGTCGTACTCCTCGGCCTCGTAGTCGTCGAGCTCGTCCGCCGGAACCATGCCGAAGTAGGCCTTCAGCTTCTGCAGCGTGCTCATAGCCGTTCCTCCGGATTCCCCGAGCGGGTCGTGCGCGCGTTGTCCGACTACCACGTCCTCGCAAGGCTCAACCCCGGGCTTCGGCGATCTTGCCTGCCGGGGTCCGTTCCTGCTAAGGGGAGGCTAGCCCGCGTCCCCCCAGCAGGGCGGTTCCGACACGCACGCACGTCGACCCGTAGTCGATCGCCTGCTCGAGATCGTTACTCATGCCGCAGGACAGCTCCGTCGCCGAGGGGTACTCGGCCCGCAGCCTGCCCGCGGCAACCGCAAGACGTTCGAACGCCACCTCGGGTTGCGTGCCCAGCGGCGCCACCGCCATGATCCCGCGGAGTCGAAGATCACTCGATCGAATTACCGACGCGGCGAGGTCCGGGAGGTCCTCGAGCGGGCAGCCGCCGCGGGCCGGGTCGCCGTCGATGCTGGCCTGGAGCAGGACCTCCAGCGGCTCGGCGCGCTCCCCCGCCTCGACCGCGGCTGCCGCGGCCCTGGCGAGGGCGTCGGCGAGCCGTCCGGAGTCGACGGACTGGACCTGCGCGGCCCAGCGCAGCACCGACCTGGCCTTGTTGCGCTGCAACCTGCCCACCATGTGCCAGCGGACCGGGGCGCCGGGGCGCAGCCCGGCCATCGCCTCGGCCTTCGGACCGGCCTCCTGCTCGCGGTTCTCGGCCAGGTCGAGCACGCCGAGGTCGACCAGGGCGGCGGCGTCCTCGACCGGGAACGTCTTGGTGACCGCCAGCAGGCGGACCTCGGCCGGGTCGCGCCCGGCGCGCGCGCACGCGGCGTCGACCCTGGTCCGGACCTCGGCGAGGTTGGCCGCGATCTCGGCGGCGCGGTCGGTCACGGCTCCACCCAGGTGACCGCGGCCAATCGCCCAGTGGTGCCTTCCCTGCGGTGACTGAACAGCGAACGCTCCTCGTTCGTGCACCGCGGGTCGATCCCGATCCTGGCGACCCCGGCGTCGGCCAACTGCCGCCACAGCCCGGCCCTGAGGTCGAGCCCCGCGGTGCCCTTGCGGGTCCGGCAGGCGGTGCCGGGCAGGTGCTGCTCCACATCGGTCTGCATGGCCTGCGGGACCTCGTAGCACTCGCCGCAGACCGACGGGCCGAGCAGGACCTCGACCCGGCGCACGTCGGCGCCCGCGTCCACCATCGCCGCCAGCGCGGCGGGGACGACGCCGACCCGGGCACCGACCCGGCCCGCGTGCACGGCGCCGACGACCCCGGCCTCGGGGTCGGCGAGCAGCACGGGGACGCAGTCGGCGACGAGCACGACGAGGGCGAGGCCCGGCCGCGCGGTCACCACCGCGTCGGTCGCCTCGAGCTTGTCCGGCACGGGGCCGTCGACAACGCCGACGGTGCGGCCGTGCACCTGTTCCATCCAGACGAGGTGGTCGGCGGGCAGCCCGAGCTCGCGGGCCAACCGGTCGCGGTTGGCGGCCACGGCCGCCGGGTCGTCGCCGACGTGGTCACCCAGGTTGAACGAGTCGTACGGCGCCTGGGACGCCCCGCCTTCGCGTGTCGTGACCACGCGCCGAATCCGCACACCACACCCCGCACCGCTAGAGGAGTTCGCCGACCCCAAACCTAGCGCCCCGGCGAACCGCCCCGGTGTCAGCGCCGCATGAACGGCGGCACGTCGACCTCGTCGTCGGGGTCCTCGGTGACCGGGACCGCCCTGCCGTGCACGCCGCCCTGGCTGGCCCGCACGCTCGGCAGCGGCTGCGCCGGGGCGCCCTGCTGCGCGTAGTCCTGGCGGTAGCCGACCGGCTGCTGCTGGTGCTGCGCGGGCTGCTGGTGCTGGGTCTGCTGCGGCTGCTGGTGCTGGACCTGCTGGTGCTGGACCGGCTGCTGGGTCTGGTAGCCCTGCTCCGGCAGCGACACCGGCTGCTGGACCTGCTGCTGCGCGGGCGGTTGGTGCTGCGCGGGCTGGTGCTGGTGCTGCGCGGGCGCCTGCTGCGGCTCCGCGTGGACCTGGCCCGCCTGCGCGGCGGCGGTCGTGGTCGCGGCCCTGGTGCCGAACGCGACGGGGTCGAGCTTCTTGTGCGTCGGGCCACCGCTGTCGAAGCCCGCGGCGATGACGGTCACCCGCACCTCGTCGCCGAGCGAGTCGTCGATGACCGTGCCGAAGATGATGTTGGCCTCCGGGTGGGCGGCCTCCTGCACCAGCGACGCGGACTCGTTGATCTCGAACAGGCCGAGGTCGGAGCCGCCCGCGATGGCCAGCAGCACGCCGTGCGCGCCGTCCATCGATGCCTCGAGCAGCGGCGAGTTGATCGCCTTCTCCGCCGCGATGACCGCGCGGCCCTCGCCGCGGGCGGAGCCGATGCCCATCAGCGCGCTGCCCGCGCCGGACATCACGCTCTTGACGTCGGCGAAGTCCAGGTTGATCAGACCGGGGGTGGTGATCAGGTCGGTGATGCCCTGGACACCGGAGAGCAGCACCTCGTCGGCGGAGCGGAAGGCGTCCATCAGGCTCACCCCGACGTCGCCGAGCTGCAGCAGCCGGTCGTTGGGGATGACGATGAGCGTGTCGCACTCGTTGCGCAGCTCGGTGATGCCGTCCTCGGCCTGCCTGGCCCGCCGCTTGCCCTCGAAGGAGAACGGGCGGGTGACCACGCCGATGGTGAGCGCGCCGAGCTTGCGCGCGATCGAGGCGACCACGGGGGCGCCACCGGTTCCGGTACCGCCACCCTCGCCCGCGGTCACGAACACCATGTCGGCGCCCTTGATGACCTCTTCGATCTCCTCGCGGTGGTCCTCGGCGGCCTTGTGGCCGACCTCGGGGTTGGCGCCCGCGCCGAGGCCCCTGGTCAGTTCCCGGCCGATGTCGAGCTTGACGTCGGCGTCGGACATGAGCAGCGCCTGCGCGTCGGTGTTCACCGCGATGAACTCGACACCCTTGAGACCGACCTCGATCATCCGGTTGACGGCGTTCACGCCGCCGCCACCGATGCCGACGACCTTAATCACGGCGAGGTAGTTGTGCGGGGGCGTCATCGAAGCCGCCTTCCTTGTCGTCATCAGTGGTGCGGGTACCCGATCCGGGGAACCCTCGACCTCAACCAGAGAGTGAGGGTGATGTCAACCCCGGACCTGGCAAGGAAGGTATGCACAGGACTGGTCTCGATCCAGCCGCCACGCCGTGCGCGGCCCCGGTTGTTGGTCACCGACGGTGCGGGCGCCCCGTTCACTCCCCCGTGGTGCCGTCGAGCAGCTCGCGGATCACGTCGAGGTGCCCGGCGTGCCGCCCGGTCTCCTCGATCATGTGGATGAGCACCCAGCGCGGCGTCAGCACCTTGTCGCCGCGGAAGGTGACGGTGTCGTCGAGGCCCATCGCCGCGGTCACTTCGCGGCTGTGCGCGCACTGCTCGGCATAGTCGGCGAGCAACCGCTCGAGTGACAGGTCGGCGGCGATCTCGAACTCGCCGTCGGGGCGTTCGGCGCTGTACGGGGCTTGGTTGGGCCGGCCACGCAGCGCGACGTCGAACCAGTAAGCCTCGACCCAGCGCAGGTGGGACAAGAGCCCGGCGACGGTCATCAGCGGCGAGGGCAGGACAGAGCGGTGGGCGTCCGCTTCGGACAAGCCCGCGGACTTGTGCGCGATTGTGGCGCGCAGGTAATCGAGGAACGCGGTGAGCAGCAGTCGCTCGTCGCCCTGGTACGGCGGCTCGACCCTGGGGTCGTGGATCTCGGTCATGGGGGAAGTGTGTCCGAGGTCGGCGGGACCGCACAGCGGATTTCCGTCCCCTGTGGACAACTCAGGAGATTGTGGGGAAGTCCGGCGCGGCCACGTCGAACGTCTTGCCCTCCTGGGTGAGCAGGGCGCCGAGCACGGCGGCCTTGCGGGTCACGTTCTTCGCGTCGCCCCACTTGACCACCCGCCGGTCGGCGAGGGTCAGCCGGATGTCGGTCGGGGTGCGCGCGGTCACCGAGACGACCACCTTGGCCAGCTGGGGCGGGACGCCCGCGAGGACGGCGGTGGCCGCCCTGGTGGCGTTGTCACCGCTGGCGTCGAGCACGGGCAGGCCGGGTGGGGGCGCCTTGATGGTCCCGTAGTCCACGCCTGCCGCGTCCAGCAGGTGTGCGCCGTCGTCGCGTACCGCGACCGCGACCGGTGTCCGCTCGGTGATCGCCAGCTCCACCGTCGCCGGGAAGGACCGGCTCACGTCGACCGACCCCACCCGGGGCAGTTGGCGGATCCTGGCGGCGATCTCGTCGGTGTCCAGCGTGGCCAGCGGCGTGCCCGGTTCGATGGCGGCCGCCGCGCGGACCTCGTCCGCGGTGAGGTCCTTGATGCCGGTGACCTCGACGGTGTTGGCCCCGAGGACGGGGGTGAAGAACACGAGCACGACAAGGCCGGTCACGGCCAGGAGCGAGCCGAGCACCGTCCACCGGCGGACGAGGTAGCGGCGTGCCGTGCGCCTGCGCGCGGGCCGCTGTGCGCCACGCGGCCTGCGCCGGGTACGCCTGCCGGGGACGGTGCTGGTCACGCCTCGCGCTCCAGCTCGGCGAGCACCTCGGGGCCGAGCATGGTCACGTCACCCGCGCCCATGGTCAGCACCAGGTCGCCGTTCTTGACCAGACCCGCGACCAACGCGGGCACGCGCTCGAACGAGGGCTCGTAGTGCACGCGCTCAGCCGGTAGGGGCACCGCGTCGGCGACAAGGGCGCCACTGACACCAGGCTTGGGCTCCTCTCGCGCACCGAACACGTCGAGGACCACGACCTCGTCGGCCAAACCCAACGCGGTGCCGAACTCGGTCGAGAAGGTCTCGGTGCGGGAGTACATGTGCGGCTGGAACACCACTACGACACGACCACCCTGCGCGGCGGGACGTACAGCCCGCAGCTGGGCGTCGACCTCGGTGGGGTGGTGGGCGTAGTCGTCGTACACGCGAACGCCGGCCGCGGTGCCCTTGTACTCGAAACGCCTTCGCACACCACCGAACGCGGCAATGCCCTCGCCGAGTTCGGCCAACGGCGCCCCGAGTTCGATACCCGCCAAGAGGGCCGCGACAGCGTTACCCGCCATGTGCTCGCCAGGTACCGCCACCCCGAGCTCGATCTCCTGGCCACCCAGGGTGAGCCGAGCGAGGCCAACCCCGTCCGCGGGCCGGTAGTCGAGGATGGTGGCGTCATCCGGTCCCGTGGCCAGGCGGCCATACCTGCGAACGCGGATGCCCTTGTTCTGGGCGCGCTCGGCGAGCGCGGCCGAACCGGGGTCGTCCGCGCAGGCGATGAGCACGCCGCCAGGGGTGATGCGGTCGAGGAACGCGTCGAACACCGCGACGTACGCCTCCACGGTGCCGTGGTGGTCCAGGTGGTCGGCCTCGACGTTGGTGACCACGGCGACCGACGGCGAGAACACGAGGAACGAGCCGTCGCTCTCGTCGGCCTCCGCGACGAACGCGCCCCCGGTGCCGTGGTGGGCGTTGGCACCGGACTCGTTGAGGTCACCGCCGATGGCGAACGACGGGTCGAGCCTGCAGTGCTGGAGCGCCACGGTGAGCATCGAGGTCGTCGAGGTCTTGCCGTGTGTGCCCGCGACACAGGCGATCTGGTGGCCGACCATCAGTTCGGCCAGCGCCTGCGAGCGGTGCAGGACCGTCAACCCGCGCCGCCGAGCCTCGACCAACTCCGGGTTGGTGTCCTTGATCGCGGTGGACACGACGACCGCGGTAGGGCCGCCGGGGAGCAGGTCCAGGTTCTCGGCGACCTGCCCCACTGCGATGCGCGCGCCCTGGGCCCGGAGGGTCAGGAACGTGCGGGTCTCCTTGGCGTCGGACCCCGACACCGCCGCGCCCCTGGCCAGCAGGATGCGGGCGATGCCGCTCATCCCCGCGCCGCCGATGCCGACCAGGTGCGCGCGCTCCAGCGGGCCGTTCACGACACGCCCTTGGCCGCGGCGTCGAGGACCATGCGGGCGAGCACGTCGGCGGCCTCGCGGTGACCGGTGCCCTGCGCCGCCGTGCTCATCGCCGACAGGCGCCCGTGGTCGGTCAGCATCGGGACGACCAGTTCGGCGACCTTGGCCGGGGTCAGGTCAGCGTCATCGACGAGGACAGCGCCACCGCCGTTGACCACCGGTTGGGCGTTGAGCGCCTGCTCGCCGTTGCCGTGCGGGAGCGGCACGTACACCGCGGGCAGACCTACCGCCGAGACCTCGGCGACGGTCATCGCTCCGCAGCGGCACAACGCGGCGTCCGCGGCCGCGTAGGCGAGGTCCATGCGCTCCAGGTAGGGCACGGCGACGTAAGACGGCGCGCCTGGGACTGCCTGGACCGCGAGCGTGTTCTTGGGGCCGTGCGCGTGCAGGACCCCGATTCCAGCCTCGGCGAACTCGCGCGCCGCGCCGGACACGGCGGTGTTGATGGACCGGGCACCCTGGGAGCCGCCGAACACCAGCAGGGTCGGGGCGTGCGGGTCGAGGCCGAAGAACGCGCGGGCCTCGGCGCGCAGCGCGGCCCGGTCCAGGTTGATGATCGACTCGCGCAGCGGGATGCCGATGACCTCCGCGCCGGGCAGGCCGGAGTCGGCCACGGCCACCGCGACCCGCTCGGCGAACCGGGCACCGACCTTGTTGGCCAGACCGACCTTGGCGTTGGAGTCGTGGACCACGATCGGCACGCGGCCGCGGGCGGCGAGGTAGGCGGGGAGGGCGACGTAGCCGCCGAAGCCGACCACCACGTCAGCGCCGACGCGTTCGAGGACCTCGCGGGTGGTCTTGACCGCGGAGCGCACCTTCAGCGGCAGCTTCAACAAGTCCACATTGGGCTTACGGGGCATGGGGACGGGTGGGATCATCTCCAGCGGATAGCCACGCGCGGGGACGATGGTCTTCTCCAACCCGCGCTCGGTCCCCAGGGCGACGACACGGGCGTCCGGGCGCAGCCTCATGACCGCGTCGGCCAGCGCTAGCGCGGGCTCGATGTGCCCGGCAGTGCCACCCCCCGCGATCACCACGCACGGACCCGTGCGGGTGGGCTGACTGGCACCGGTGGGACCAACGGTCAACGACGTCCTCCTTTGGAGTTCCGCGGCGTACCGCGGCTTGTCTTCTGCCGGGCGAGGGCCGCACCGCCCGCCCGTGGGTAACCCTGACGTTCCGGGGCGCGCTTGCGCGGCTCGGCCTGCGGCGTGCTCCTGCGCTGCGCGGTGCCCCTCGGCGGTGTGGTCGGCCGCGCGGGCTTGCGCTTCTTCGGCGGCTTGTACGGCTGGGGCGCGGTCAGCTTCATGATCTTGCCGAACCGGCCGGGGCCCTGGGACCGCAGCGCCGACACCGCCTCGGGCTCGTTCCTGGCGCAGTTGGCGAGGATGCCGAACACCAGCATGGTGACCACGACCGAGGTGCCGCCGGAGGAGATCAGCGGCAACGTGATGCCGGTGACCGGGAGCATCCCGACCACGTACCCGATGTTGATCGCGGCCTGCGCGACCAGCCACACGGTCAGCGTGGCGGCGACCATCCGGATCCACGGGTCGATGTTGCGGGTGGCGATGCGCATGCCCACCACGGCCAGCATCGCGAACAGGCCGAGCACCAGGACGCAGCCCAGGAACCCGAGCTCGTCGCCGATGAGGGCGAAGATGAAGTCGTTGTGCACGTTGGGCAGGTAGCCGGACTTCGACGGCCCTTGGCCAAGACCACGGCCGAACAAACCGCCGTCGGCCAGGGCGAGCTTGGCCTGCAACGCCTGGTAGCTGCTGCCCGCGAGGTCTTCCTCGGGGCTCAGGAAGCTCAGCACCCGGGCCAGCCGGTAGTCGGTACCGACCGCGAGCAGCGCGACACCCGCGAGACCGCCCAGGGCAAGCGCGCCGAACAGGCGCAGTGGGGCCCCGGCGAACCACAGCAGCGCGACGAGCACCACGCCGAGGGTGATGGTGCCGCCCAAATCTGGCTGCAACATGACCAGGGCGAACATGAGCAACGCCACCGGTACGACTGGCACGAGCAGGTGGCGGTACCGGTGCAGGACAGCCCGTTTCAACACGAGCACGTGCGCACCCCACAGCGCCAACGCGAGCTTGCAGACCTCGACCGGTTGGAACGAGAACGGTCCGAGCCTGAACCAGCTCTGCGTGCCGTTCAACGTGCTACCGAGCGGGGTGAGCACGGCCATGAGCAACAGGATGCTGCCCGCGAGCGCGGCTGGGCTCAGCGCCCGGATGCGCTCAAGCGGGACGCGGAGGCCCAACCAGAACAGGACCGCCCCGATGAGCACATAGAGGAGCTGCTTCTTGAAGACGGTGTAGAGACCCGCGCCCGTCTTGAGCGAGATCACCGACGACGCCGACAGCACCATCACCAGGCCGAGCGCGGTGAGCAAGGCGAACACGGCCAAGACGAGGTGGAACGAGGCGAGCGGTCGACCCAGCCACGCGGTCAACGCCGTGCGGACCGCGAGGAACCGCCCACCGGTGCTGGCGGCGCGGCGCGGACGGGCAGCGGTACCGACGTTCCCGGCGGTATCGTGCGCGGTCATCACCGGCCCCCGGTGGCGCCGTCGCTCGTGGCCGCGCTGCCGTCGAAGGTCGAGTTCACCCTGGCGCGGGCGACCGCCTCGGCGAAGGCGTCGCCGCGGTGGGCGTAGTCGCGGAACATGTCCATTGAGGCGGCAGCGGGCGCGAGCAGCACGACGTCACCCGGACGTGCCATGGCGCCTGCCGCGCTGACCGCTGCGATCATGGGTTCATGGTCTCCCGGGGCCGGCCGTCGGACGGGGACATCCGGGGCGTGTCGCGCCAGCGAGGCAGCGAACGCGTCGGCGTCCGCACCCAGCAGCACGACGCCGCGCAGGCGTCCGGCGACCGCCTCGACCAGCGGATCCACCGTCGCGCCCTTGAGCAGACCACCCGCGATCCACACCACGGACTCGAACGACAGCAGGGAACCTGACGCCGCGTGCGGGTTGGTGGCCTTGGAGTCGTTGACGTAAGAGACCCCGTTCACCTCACCGAGCGGGACGGCCCTGTGCGCGCCCGGCTGGAACGCGCGCAGCCCCGCGCGTACCGCATCGGGTGACACCCCGAAGGATCGCGCCAGCGCGGCAGCGGCCAAGGCGTTGGCGACGTTGTGCGCACCGACGACGTTGAGGTCGGCGAGGTCAGCCAGTTCCACGGCCTGCTCGCCCGGGTCGGCCACGAACGCCCGGTCCACCAGGAGGTCCTCGACCAGGCCCAGCTCGCCGGGCCGCGGCACGCCGAGGCCGAACCCGACCCGCACACCGCCGTGCTCGGCGGCGAGACGGCCGGACCACTCGTCGGCGGTGTTGCGGACGACGACCCCCGCGCCCGCGTAGGCACGCCCCTTGGCCTTGGCGTATTCCTCCATGGAGCCGTGCCAGTCGATGTGGTCTTCGGCGAGGTTGAGCACTACGGCGGTGTGCGCGCGCAGCGACCGCTGCCAGTGCAACTGGAAGCTGGACAGCTCTACCGCGAGCACGTCATGTCCGGCGCGGATGGCGTCGATCACGGTCAGGCCCACGTTGCCGCAAGCGATGGCGTTGCGACCGTCAGCGCGCAGGATCTCAGCGAGCATGCCGACGGTGGTGGTCTTGCCGTTGGTGCCGGTGACCACGAGCCAGGCGGGCGGTTGGGGCAACCGCTGCGACATCAGCCAGGCCAGCTCGACCTCGCCGATGACATCGATGCCCGCGGCCACCGCTGACGCCAAGAGCGGGCTGCTCGGCCGCCAACCCGGGCTGGTGACTACGAGCGAGGTGCCCGTCGGCGGCTCGGTGAGGCCAGGCACCAGCGTGGCGCCGGTATCGGCCAGTTCCGCCAACCGCTCGGCGTTCCCGTCGGTCACCGTGACCTCGGCGCCCATCTCCAGCAGCGCCACGGCCACCGACCGCCCGGTCACCCCGGCACCGGCCACCAGCACCCTGCCGGTGACCAGGCCGGTGAAGGGCCCGGTCACACGCCGCCGCCCAGCGCGAGCCAGTCGGCGTAGAACAGGCCGAGGCCGAACATCGCGCAGACGCCCGCGAGCAGCCAGAACCGGATGATGACCGTGGTCTCCGCCCAGCCTGCCAACTCGAAGTGGTGGTGGAACGGCGCCATCCGGAACAGCCGCCGCCTTGTGGTGCGGAAGATCGCGATCTGCAGCACCACGGACACCATCTCGACCACGAACAGGCCGCTGATCACGATCATCAGCAGCTCGGTGCGGGTGGTCATGGACAGACCAGCGACCAGGCCGCCGAGCGCGAGCGAGCCGGTGTCACCCATGAAGATCTTGGCGGGTGCCGCGTTCCACCACAGGAAGCCGATGCAGGCGCCCATCGCGGCCGCGGCGACGATCGCCAGGTCCAGCGGGTCGCGCACGTCGAAGCAGGCGGGCTCGGCCACCCGCGAGCAGTCGTGGCTGAACTGCCAGAACGAGATCACCACGTAGGTGCCCATGACCATCGCCGACGAACCGCCCGCGAGACCGTCGAGGCCGTCGGTGAAGTTCACCGCGTTCGACCACGCTGACACCGCCAGGTAGCAGAAGACGATGAAGCCGATGCCACCGAAGGAGATGATGGTGATGTCACGGACGAAGGACAGGTTGTCCGAGGCGGGGGTGAGCTGACGCTCGTCGGGGAAACGCAGCGCCAGGAGCGCGAACGCGATCGCGACGACGAGTTGGCCGACCATCTTCGCGGTCTTGTTCAGGCCGAGGTTGCGCTGCTTGCGGATCTTGATGAAGTCGTCGAGGAACCCGACCAGGCCGAGACCGGTGGCCAGCATCAGCACCAGCAGGCCGGAGGCGGTCGGCGAGTCACCCCGCCCGGACCACGCGTTGACGATGTGCGAGGTGCCGTACCCGGCCCACATGGCGATGATGATCGCCACGCCACCCATGGTGGGGGTGCCGCGCTTGCTCTTGTGGCCCTCGGGGCCCTCTTCGCGGATCTCCTGCCCGAAGCCCTGCCGGGAGAAGACCCGGATCAGGTACGGGGTGAGCAGGATCGAGATGACCATGGCGATCGCGGCGGCGATCAGGATGCTCTTCACCGGGCGCCCTCCGCCAGCAGCGCCTCGGCGACCCGCCACAGGGCGGCGGCCTTGGACGCCTTCACGAGCACAACGTCACCTGGCGCCAACTCGGCGCGCAAGAGCGCCACCGCGGCATCGACGTCCGGCACCAGCACCGACTCCTCTCCCCACGAGCCTTCCAGGCTCGCCCCCTGGTGCATCGCGCGAGCCTGCTCGCCGACGACCACCAAGCGGTTGATGTCCAGTCGAACGGCGAGCCTGCCGATGTCGTCGTGCGCCCGCACGGACTCCTCGCCCAGCTCACCCATCACCCCGAGGACGGCCCAGGACCGGCGGCGGTTGCCTGAGCGGGCCATCGTGGCGAGCGTCTTGAGCGCCGCGCGCACGGACTCGGGGTTCGCGTTGAACGCGTCGTTGACCACGGTGACGCCATCGTCGCGGGTCACGACCTCCATCCGACGCGCGGAGACCCGCTGCGCGCCGGTCAGGCTGTCCGCCACCTGTTGCACCGTCGCACCCAGTTCCAGCGCGATGGCGGCGGCGGTAAGAGCGTTGCCCACGTGGTGGGCTCCGTGCAGGCCGAGGGAGACCGGAGCGTCGCCCTGGGGGGTCCGCAGCAGGAAGCTCGCACGCGCTTGGTCGTCGAGAGTGATGTCGAGTGCGCGCACCTGGGCGGACTCGGCTTCGCCGACGAGCACGACCCTGGCCTTCGTGCGCGACGCCATCGCGGCCACCAGTTGGTCGTCGGCGTTGAGGACCGCGATGCCGTCCTCGGGCAGCGACTCGACCAGCTCGCCCTTGGTGCGGGCGATGTCCGCACGGGTGCCGAACTCGCCGAGGTGCGCGGTGCCGACGTTGAGCACGGCGCCGACGCGGGGCGGGGCTGTGTCGCACAGAGCGGCGATGTGGCCAGGGCCGCGCGCGGACAGCTCCAGCACCAGGTGCTTGGTCTGCCTGTCCGCTCGCAGCACGGTCCAGGGGTGACCCAGTTCGTTGTTGAACGACCCGGGCGGCGCGATGGTCGGCCCCAGCGGCGCGAGCACCTGCGCGATGAGGTCCTTCGTGGAGGTCTTGCCCGAGGAGCCCGTGATACCGACAACGGTCAGACCGTCAGCGGTGAGCCTGTCCGCGACAAACCGGGCAAGTCGTCCCAACGCCGCGAGCACCGCCGCGCCCGAGCCGTCTTTGTCGCCGGTCAGCGCCACCGAGCGCGTGTGCGCCTCGGACACCGGCGGCACGAGGATCGCCGGAGCGTCCACCGCCCGCGCGGCCAGGACCGCGACCGCGCCGGACTCGACCGCTTTCGCGGCGTAGTCGTGGCCATCGACCTTGTCGCCGGGCAGCGCGACGAAGAGGCCGCCTGCCGTGATCTCCCGGGAGTCGAACTCCACGGTGCCGGTCACCACTGCCGCCGGATCCGCTTGGTGCACCGTGCCGCCGACGATGTCAGCGACCTCTCGCAAGGTAAGAGGGATCATTCGGTCACCGTGCCCAGTCGCTCGCGGATGGCCGCGGCGAGCTCGTCGCGGTCTGAGAAGGGATGCACAACGCCCGCGACCTCTTGGCCGGTCTCATGGCCCTTGCCCGCGATGACGACCACGTCCCCATCGCGCGCGTTCGCGACCGCGGTGACGATAGCCCGCCTGCGGTCACCGATGTCGACAACCTCGCCGCGCTCCGCGGACGGCACCTCGGTGGCCCCGGCGAGCATGGCGGCCCGGATCGCGGCCGGGTCCTCACTGCGCGGGTTGTCGTCGGTGACCACGAGCAGGTCGCTGCGCCTGGCCGCGGCCGCGCCCATCAGCGGGCGCTTGGCGGTGTCGCGGTCGCCACCGCAGCCGAGCACGACGATCACCCGCCCGTCGGTGCGTGCCCGCATCGCGTCGAGGGCGAGCGCGACGGCCTCCGGCTTGTGCGAGTAGTCGACGACCGCGGTGAAGTCCTGCCCCAGCGCCACCCGTTCCATCCGGCCGGGCACCCTGACCTGGGCGAAGCCCTCGACGATGGCCTCGATCGGCACGCCAGCGGTGTCCAGGATCGCCGCCGCCAGCAGTGCGTTGGCGACGTTGAAGGTGCCGGGCATCGGCAACCTCGCCCCGGCGGTCCGGCCACCGGGGGCGTGGATCCGGAAGGTCTGCTCGCCGCTGAGCGAGACGCGCAGGTCCGACGCGGTCCAGTCGGCCGCCCCGGTGGTGGACACGGTGGCGGTGTGGTCGCGCACGAGCCTGCGCCCCCACTCCTGGTCGACGCAGACGACCTCGGCGGCGGAACGGCCGTCGAACAGCAGCGCCTTGGCTTGGAAGTAGTCCTCCATGTCGGGGTGGAAGTCCAGGTGGTCCTGCGAGAGGTTGGTGAACGCCCCGACGGCGAAGCGGGTGCCCGCGACCCGGCCCAGCCGCAGCGCGTGGCTGGAGACCTCCATCGGCACGTGCGTGACACCGCGTTCGACCATCACCGCCAGCAGCGCCTGCAAGTCGGGGGCCTCGGGCGTGGTGAACGCGCTGGCCAGCCGGTTGCCCGCGATGCGGGTCTCGACGGTGCCGATCAACCCGGTCGTCAGGCCCGCCGCGGCGAGGCCCGCGTCGACGAGGTAGCTGGTAGTGGTCTTGCCGGACGTGCCGGTCACACCGAGCACGCTCAGCGCCAACGACGGCTCCCCGTAGACCCACGCGGAGAGTGGGCCGAGCGCGGCGCGCGGGTCCGGGTGGACGACCACCGGCAGACCCGAGTCCCGCACGGCCGGGTGCTCGGCACCGGTCGGGTCGGTGAGGACGGCGACGGCGCCGGAGGCGACCGCCTGGGCGGCGAAGTCGGCGCCGTGCGCACGGGCGCCGGGCAGCGCGGCGAACAGGTCTCCGGGAAGGACGTGCTGTGCGCGCAGCGTCGCGCCTGTGACGACCACATCGGACACCGGGTCCGCGGTGGCGTCCCCCGTCGAGAGCCGGGCGTCCGCGCGCGCGATCAGCGAGGCGAGCGGGACGGGCTGGATCCGGGTGGGGCGAGGCGGCGCTGTGACAGCCTTGCCTTCGAGCTTGGCGGGCACGTCGCGGAAGGCTACCTGCGCACGGAGGGCGACCACGCGGCCCCTCGATCGCGGGACCCCGGCGGTATGCGGTAGGTGAGCGCACCGTGATCACCACCCGGCCCGAACCTCGGCCTTGTCACACGATCGGGTGGTCGTCGTTTTCGCAGGTCAACAGCCCCGCGATCGGCGTACCGTCGAACTTGTGTTCACCACGATCCAGCGCGCACGGCGCGCAGCGAAGCGGGGCGGGCCCGGGTGGTCGCCGGGCCCGCCCCGGCACACGGTCCTCAGCGGACGATCCCCCCGCGAACCGCTACTTGACCAGCGGGACCACCGGCGCGGCCGAGGCGGAGAGGGGGATGGAGTAGCGCTGGGTCAGGAACGAGGCCACGTCGTGGAAGAACGGCGCGGCGGAGTGACCGTCCGGAGTGGAGTAGGAGGGCGTGTCGTAGACCATGCCCACCACGAACCGGGGCGAGTCGGCGGGCAGGATCCCGGCGAAGGTGATCCAGTACTTGGAGTCGCTGTAGCGGCCTGCCGACTGGTCGAACTGCTGCGCCGTGCCCGTCTTGCCGGAGATCTGGTAGCCGGTCACCGCCGCGGCGGGTGCGGTACCGCTGTTGCCGTTGGGCGCCTTCTGCGTCACCGCGCGCAGCATGTCGCGGGTCGTGCGTGCGGTCTCGGGGCTCACCACGCGCACCGCCTCCGGGCGCGGTTCCTCCACCCGGGTCCCGTCCGGGGCGATCTTGGCCCGCACGATCCTGGGCGGCACCCTGACCCCGTCGTTGGCGATGGCCTGGTACATGCCCGCCATCTGCAGCACGGTCATCGACAGGCCCTGGCCGATGGGCAGGTTGCCGAAGGTGCTGCCGGACCACTGGTTGCGCGGCAGCAGCCTGCCCGGGCTCTCGCCCGGCAGCCCGACGCCGGTGCGCTTGCCGATGCCGAGCTTGTCCAGCAGCGCGGCGTAGCGGTCCTGGCCGATCTGGTCGGCCAGCATCAACGTGCCGACGTTGGAGGACTTGGCGAAGACCCCGGTGGTGGTCAGGTTGATCCGGCCGTGCGGCCAGGCGTCGCTGACGGTCCGGTCGGCGACCTGGATGGAGCCGGGCACCGAGTGCACCGCGTCCGGGGTGGTGATGCCGTACTCGATCGCGCCCATGGCGGTGACGATCTTGTTCACCGAGCCCGGTTCGTACGGGGTGGTGACCGCGGCGTCGTTGAGCAGCTTGGGGTCGAGGCCGCCGGGCGCGTTCGGGTCGAAGGTCTTGTCGTTGGCCAGTGCGTAGATCTCGCCGGTCTTGGCGTCGAGCACCACGACGCTGACGCTCTTGGCCTGGCTGCGCTTGCCGAACTCGGCGGCCTTCTGCTGCACGAAGTACTGCAGGTCGGCGTCGATGGTCAGCTCGACATCGGACCCGTTGACGGCGGGCTGCACCTTGTTGGGCGCGCCGACGATCACCACGTCGGTGCCGCTCGCGGTCTCCACGACCTGCACGCCCGGCGTGCCGGACAGGTCGTTGTCGCGCAGCATCTCCAGCCCGATCAGGCCGTGCAGGCTGTGCTTCTTCTGCTCCGGGTCCTCCATCCGCCAGTTCGCGTACCCGAGCACGTTGGCCGCCAGCGACCCGCCGGGGTACTCGCGCTTGGCCCGGTCCTCGACGTTGAGCGAGCCGTGCAACGCCACCAGTTCACGCGCCTTGGCGGGCTCCACATCGGTGGCGAGGTAGGTGAACTTGTCCTCCGACCGCAGCTTGGTCAGCAGGTCCTGCTCGGAGACCTGCGGCCCCAGCACCCTGGCCATGTCCGCGGCGATGGAGGCGGTCTCCTCGTCGAAGGTCACCACGTCCTTCGCCTTGCTCTTGGCCGCCAACTCCTCCAACGCCTTGCGCTGCGCGGCGGGCCGGTAGGCCAATGCCTTCACGTCCACGCTGAACGCCAGCTCGACCCCGTTGCGGTCCACAATGGAGCCGCGGGTCGCCGGGATGGGCAGGTTCAACAGCCGCTGCTTCTCCGCGCGGGCCGCGAGCGCCTCCGCCTCGAACCCCTGGACCTGCACCAGCTTCAACCCGGCCGCCACCAGCGACGCGATCAACAGGAACCGCACCACGACCACCCGCACCCGGTGATCGGTCCCCGCCGCCCGCTTGGTCACCCGCCGCAACCGCATCGGCGAGACGCCCCGCCGCTTGGGCCCCTTGCCCTTCCCCCGAGCATGCCCCGGCTGCGCACCCCCAGCCCGACCAGCGGTACCACCCCGCGGCACACCACCGGCACCATCCCCCCGGCGCACATCCCGCGCACTCCCCCGCCCCGCGGCACCCCCATCGCCACGACGCAGTTCCCGCCCACGATCCCGCCCATCACCCACGCCACTCACCCGCCGAACACCCGCCCCACCGCCGCCATCCCCACGACGCAACTCCCTGCCACCATCCCGCCCCCCACCACCAGCGCCACCCCGCCGCGCCCCAACACCCTGACCACCACTGCCACCCCGCCCTTCACCCGCGTCACCGCCCCGCCCACCACTCCCCCGCAGCGAGCCATCGCCACGAGGCAGCTCCCCACCACTGCCCCCCTCACCCGAACCGCGACCGCGACCGCCACCCGTACCGCTACCCCGCAGCGAGCCACCACCACTGCCACGAGGCAGCTCCCCACCACTGCCCCGCCCCTCACCCGAACCGCTACCGCGATCGCCACTCACGCCACTACTCCGCCCCGCGCCGATACCAGCACTGCCGCCGCCACGGGGCGATTCCCCGCCGCTACCGCGTCCGTCATCCGCACCGCTGCCGCTGCCGCTGCCACGAGGCAGGTCCCCACCGCTGTCTCGCCCATCACCCACACCACCGCCCCGACCGCCACTACCCCTCAACGCCCCAGCACCCCCGCCACGGGGCCGTTCGCCACCACTGTCCCGCCCATCACCCGCGCCGCTACCCCGCCCCGCCCCAGCACCGCCACTACCGCCACGGAGCGATTCCCTGCCGCGACCGTCACCCGTCCCCCTGCCCCGCCGCGAGCCAGCACCACCACTGCCGCGAGGCAGCTCCCCACCACTGTCCCGCCCGTCACCCGAACCACCGCCGCGCCGCGCACCACTCACGCCGTCCCTGTCCCCACCGCGCGGCCTTCCAGCGTGTCCGTGACCGTGTCCCCGCGGCAGATCCGCACCGCCGCCGCCATCACCAGGACGCGCGTCCCCGCCACCGTCGCGGCCGTCACCCGCGCCGCCACCCCGCCGCACACCACTCACGCTGTCCTCATCCCCACGGCGCGGTTCTCCACCGCTCCCACGTCCGTCGTCCTTCCGCACACCCACTCAGTCGGGGCCACCGTGAACCGCCTCAACGGGCGTGCCGGTCCCGGCGCCCGACCGACCGCGGCCGAGGGGAGCCAGTCGAGATCACGTCGAACTGCCTGTGGCTCGCGTGACCGCAGCCGAGAGAGGCGAGGTGATCCAGCGGAGATTTCCGACCTGCGGTGGTCCATCGCTCGGGTGGGGGTGGCGGACACGGGGGTGGCGGACACGGGGGTGGCGGACACGTTTGTCGGCCCGGCGAGGGAGTCCGAAGGGCGGCTGGTGCCGCGGTCGGGGCCCGTTGTCCGGGTGGGGGCTGTGGTCCGGGTGGGGGCTGTTGTCCGCCGGGTTCGGGCGATCCGGGTCCGGGGGGACCCCGGGCCTGTGGTCGCCGAGCGGCGGGGCCGCATCAGCCTGCTCCGCCCGGGGGTGGGGTGGTCTGACCCTCGGCGGGGTCGATGCGGGCCTGGTTGGGGCTCAGTGGGGTTGCCTGGCCTGTGCCCGCCCCGGGGGTGGGCTGTTCGGCCGGGGGTTGGGCAGCCGCGGGCTGGCCCGCGGCGGGTTGGCCCGTGCTCGCCTGGCCTGCGGGCGGGGTGGTGCCGTCCGCCGCCGGTGGAGTGGGGTCGGTGGCCGCGGGGGTGGGGGTGGCCGCGGGTGGGGTCGGGTCGGCCGGTGGGGCGGCGGGCTTGGCGGTGCCGACCAGTTCGACGGTGCCGTCGGGCTTGAGCCTGAGCCAGGCGGAGTCGCCAGCGGGGACCATGCCCAGGTCCTGGGCGCGCTTGGCGAGGGCGGGGGCGGCCTCCTGCTGGGTGACCTCCTGCTGCAGCAGGGCGGCCTGCTCGGCGAGCTCGCCCGCCGCGCGCTTGGCGCTCTCCAGGCGGTACGAGTCCGCGATGGCCTGGGTGGTCAACCACAGCGTCGTCGCCACACCGACGGCGAGCAGCGCGATGATCAGGACCACGAACGACGCCCGGCCCGCGCTGGCCTCCTCGGCCACCCGAGCCGACGACGTGTGCGGGCGGACGCCTTCACGCTGGGCCCGCCGGGCGTAGGCGCGTTCCGCGGCGGCCGTGCGCGGTCGCTGCACAGCTCGCCGCGGCTTGGGGGGCGTCTCGAGCAGGCCCACCTGAGCAGGGGTCTCCACAGTGGACTGAGCTGCCCGGCTCTTGCGGACCGCGCGTCCAGTGGGCACCGTGCCCCGCGCGCCGCGAACAGACCGCTCCCCGTCAGCCCTACCCGACCGACGCCCGGACGCCCCCGAACCCTCCACATCCGACCGACGACCACCGGAACCAGACCCGTCGACGTCGGCCTTGGTCGACCGGCGAGTGCTGCCAGCGCGGCTGGTCGAACCGGGGCCGTCGGCGTCCGTGTCGGGTGAGCGGCGGCGGGAGCGGCTGGGTGAGCCGGAGGTCTCCTGGTCGGCGGTCGTGGTCCGGGTCGAACGCGGGGTTCGCCTGGGGGGTGTGCCGAGGACGCGGGTGGTCTGGGTGGGACCGTCCGCGTCCGGGGGGATGGGGTCTTGCCTTGCTTGTGCTCTACCGGTCACCGATTCACCATGTTCCGCACCGACACCCCGGTCGTCCTCGTCGGACCGGGTCGTTTCCCGCTGTTGGCCGGGTTCGCGCTGGGCGCGCACCGAGCCGCGCCGCGCCCTCGGCAGCCGCTCCGCGGGGGCTGGGGTGCCGCCGTCGGGGGTGGTGTCAGGGGTGGGGTGGCGGGACTGGGTGGGCAGGCGGCCGGTGCTGCTCGGTGGGGCGGTCACGGTGCCTCCCGGACGCGTTCGGCGGCGCGGAGCCGGACTGACTGCGCGCGGGGGTTGGCGGCGACCTCGGTCTCGTCGGCCACCTCGGCGCCGCGGGTGAGCAGGCGCAGTTGCGGGGCGTGCTGGGGCAGTTCCACCGGCAGTCCGTGCGGCGCGGTGGACTTGGCCAGTTCGGTGATGGCCCGCTTGACGATGCGGTCCTCCAGCGACTGGTACGCCTCGACCACGATCCGGCCGCCGACCGACAGGGCGGTCAGCGCGGCCGGGATGGCGCGGCGCAGGACGTCGAGTTCGGCGTTGACCTCGATGCGCAACGCCTGGAAGGTCCGCTTGGCCGGGTGGCCGCCGGTGCGCCTGCTCGCCGCGGGGACCGCGTCGTAGAGCAGTTCGACGAGGCGGGCGCTGGTGGTGAACGGCTCGCGTTCGCGTTCGCTCACCACGGCCCGGGCGATGCGGGCGGCGAAGCGCTCCTCGCCGTACTCGCGCAGCACCCTGGCCAGGTCCCCTGCCGAGTAGCCGTTGAGCACGTCGGCCGCGGTCTGCCCGGTGGTCTGGTCCATGCGCATGTCCAGCGGCGCGTCCTTGGAGTAGGCGAAGCCGCGGTCGGCCACGTCCAGCTGCATCGAGGACACGCCGAGGTCGAACAGCACCCCATCCACACGCGACAGTCCCAGGTCGACCAGGGCGTCGGGGAGTCCGTCGTAGACGGTGTGCACCAGGTGCACCCGGTCGCCGTGGCGGGCCAGGCGCTCACCGGAGAGGGCGAGGGCGTTGGGGTCGCGGTCCAGGCCGATCAGGGTGAGCCGGGGGTGTGCCGAGAGCAGGGCGTCGGAGTGCCCGCCGAGGCCGAGGGTGGCGTCCACCAGGACGGCGGGGCGGTCGGCGATCGCCGGGTGCAGCAACTCCAGCACCCGCCGCACCAGGACCGGCTCGTGGCTGGGTCGATCCGTCACCAGCACACTCCAGTCCCACATACACCAGCGGTCCCACACACACCGGAAGTCCCACGCACACCGGACCCACGCACGCGACCAGCCACACCGGACGCGCGCCGCGCCGCCATGGCAACCACCCCTCTCCGCACCAGGTCAACCCGCCCGAGATGAGCACCGGGTGCCGCCAGGTCCCCGCCCGCTCGTCGGACCTGGCACCGGGGAAGGTGTGCCAGGGCCGAAGGCGAGCGGACCGAGGCCAAACGGCACCCGCGCCCCGCGCTCCGTGTCAGAACACGCCGGGCAGGACCTCCTCCCGGGCCTGGGAGTAGCTGTCCTCGTGCTCGTCCAGGTAGGTCTGCCACGCCTGCGCGTCCCAGATCTCCAACCTGGTGATCGCACCGATGACCACGCAGTCCTTGCTGAGCCCCGCGTACTTGCGCAGCTCAGGCGCGATCGCGACCCGCCCCTGCCCGTCTGGTCGCTGTTCGTCGGTTCCGGCGAACAGGTACCGCTGGTAGGCGCGGACCGCCTCGTTCGTCAGGGGTGCCGCGGCGACCTTGCGTGCCATCTCCTCGAACTCCGCGCGTGGGAACACGTAAAGGCAGTGATCCTGACCCTTCGTGACCATCAACCCACCCGCGAGCGCTTCCCGGAACTTGGCGGGCAGCGTGAGCCGCCCTTTGTCGTCGAGCTTGGGGGTGTGCGTGCCGAGGAACATCCGCCACACCCACCTCCCACCGAACCGGTCGGATCGGTCATGGGGCCCCCGTCTGCCCCACTTGGCGCCACAGTACCCCACTTTTCACCACAGTCAACGCGAATCGCGCGGGATTCGGACCGGCCGGTTCGGCGTTTTCGCAGCTAGAGCCGCTGGGGTGGATGTGGGGGGCGGTGGGGGCCCAACCGGGCCGGGCTATCCCACCCGCTGCGTTATAACGGACAAATCCGACGCGCTGTCCAGCCCGAACCGCATGTCAAAGCCCTGCGTGGGGCGTTGTGGTGGCGGTGGGAGCGCTCCGGTGGGGCGCGGTGGGGAGCCCGGCGTGCTCACCCATTCGGGTACCGCTCGTGGTGTCGCCGACCGATCACCGACCGTCATCGCCGCCGCTGGGGCCGGGGCGGGTGCCCGGCGCGGCGGGGCCGCCCACCGCCGACCCGGGCACCGGTGCCGTGACAAGATCCACAACAGCACGTCGCGGGCGTGGACACGATCGTGACCGCACGGCGGCGCGGCGGCCTATCCTTGGGCGCGAGCCCGGGCGATGGCCACCCGTCGCGCGGTCACCCGGTGGAAGGCGTTGGGTACTTCGCCCTCGTTTGACACACTCCGTGGCAGGCTGTCGCGGCCACGCCGATGTGGTGGCGAGCACGTGGGGGGCGCCGCGCGCCGAGCCCGACCGCGCCCGGAACACCGGTGGCGGCGGTAGGCGGTCGGCGCCGAAGAACTTCGGTCAGCCGCCGAGGAACACCAGGAGGTCGCGTGACGTCGAGCACCCCGCATGCCGCCCTGCCGGGCAACCCGTACGGAGGCCCTGGTGGCGAGCCGTACGCGGGGCACAACGGGGGGTACCCGGCCCAGCCAGGCGCCCACCCCGCGCCGCACGAGCAGGCCCAGCAGCGCCAGCCGGGTCGCTTCGACGACCTGCACGCCACCGCGCAGCGCATCGCGCAGAACGTGGAGCGGGTGCTGGTCGGCAAGCCGGAGGTGGTGCGCATCGCGCTGGTCACCCTGCTCGCCGAGGGCCACCTGCTGGTCGAGGACGTGCCGGGCGTCGGCAAGACGTCGCTGGCCAAGGCGCTGGCCCGCTCGATCGACTGCACGGTGAGCCGCATCCAGTTCACCCCGGACCTGCTGCCGAGCGATGTGACCGGGGTGTCCATCTTCAACCGGCAGACCAACGAGTTCGAGTTCCGGTCCGGCCCGGTGTTCGCCAACATCGTGGTCGGCGACGAGATCAACCGCGCCTCGCCCAAGACGCAGTCGTCGCTGCTGGAGTGCATGGAAGAGCACCAGGTCACCGTCGACGGCAACACCTACCCGCTCGACTCGCCGTTCATGGTGATCGCGACGCAGAACCCGATCGAGATGGAGGGCACCTACGCCCTGCCCGAGGCCCAGCGCGACCGGTTCACCGCGCGGGTGTCGATCGGCTACCCGGACCCGCAGGCCGAGTTGGCGATGGTCGACGAGCACGCGGCCCGCGACGTGTGGGCGACGCTGCGCCCGGTGTCCGACGCCGACCAGGTGCGCGGGCTGATCGACTCGGTGCGCTCGGTGCAGATCGCGCAGGAGGTGCGCCGCTACGCCGTGGAGCTGGTGTCGGCGACCCGGCGGCTCTCGGAGATCCGCATCGGTGCCTCGCCGCGCTCGACGCTGCACCTGGTGCGGGCCGCCCGCGCGCAGGCGGCGCTGTCCGGCCGGGACTTCGTGGTGCCCGACGACCTGCACGTGGTGGCCGTCCCGGTGCTCGCGCACCGGCTGGTGCTCACCCCGGAGGCGCAGGCGTCGCGCCGCTCCCCCGCCGACCTGATCCGGGGTCTGCTGCAGCGGGTCCCGGTGCCGCAGGCCACGCCGGACGCCGGTGGCGCGCCGTGGACCGGGCCGCGCGGGCGCTAGGGGAATCGGATGCCCGGAGCCCTGTCGGGACTGACCACCCGCGGACGGTGCCTGATCGCGGCCGGGCTCGCTGCCGCGGTGTGCTCGGTCGTGCTCAACGAGCGCGACCTGATGCGTGTGTCGGTGTTCGTGGTCGCGCTACCGCTGCTGGTGTGCGTGGTGACCGCGGTGTCCCGAGTGGGCTTACGGGCGCAGCGGCACATCTCCCCTGTCCGGGTCCCGGTGGGGGGTCGCGCGGAGGTGGCGCTGTCCGTGCAGAGCACGGGCAGGCTGCCCACGGTCGGTTTGCTTGTCTCCGACGGGGTGCCGTACGCGCTAGGTGGCAAGCCCCGATTCCTCATCGAACACCTGCCCCGCCACACGGGGACACAGCTGCGTTACACGCTGCAGCCGATGTTGCGCGGTATCCAGCAGATCGGCCCGTTGAAGGCGACCGTCACCGACCCGTTCGGACTCGCGGAGTTCGAGCGCGAGTTGGCAGGCACGTCCCGGATGGTCGTGGTGCCCAGGGTGGTGCGGCTGGCCGGGGTGCCAGGCGGGTCGGGCCTCGGCTCCGGTGACGACGGGTCCGTGCGGCTGAACGCGGGCCAGGGCGAGGACGACGCGGTGGTCCGGCCGTACCGGCAGGGCGACGACCTGCGCAAGGTGCACTGGCGCTCGACCGCCAAGCGCGACGAGATGATGGTGCGGGTCGAGGAGAGCCCGTGGCGCGGCGGCACGACCGTGCTGCTCGACCGCAGGGTCGCCGGGCACCGCGGCGCGGGGGCCGGGTCGAGCCTGGAGTGGGCGGTGTCCTTCGCCGCCAGCGTGTGCGTGCACCTGCACCGCCACGGCCACCAGATCCGGCTGGTCACCGAGACCGGCGGGGTGCTGGTCAGCGACGCGGGCGACGGCGCGCACAGCGACACCGCGGTGCTCGACGCGCTGGCCGCGCTGCAACCGGTGCACCAGCGCGACATCTCGTGCCCGGCCGACCCCGGGCACGGCCAGGAGCTGATCGCGGTGCTCGGCGCGGCGACGCCGGAGTCGGTCAGCCAGCTGATCCGCTACCGCACCCGGGGCACGCGCAGCCTCGCGGTGCTGCTCGACACCCCGGCGTGGGGCACCGGCGACGGCCCGGACGTGGACCCGACGGCGGCGGCGAGCCTGCTCGCGGGCGCCGGGTGGGGCGTCACGATCGCGCGGCCGGACGTGCCGATGACCCAGGTGTGGGCCGGGGTCTGCCGCACCGGCAACCGGCGCGGCGACACGATGATCGCGGGAGCCGGGACATGAATGAGCAACCGCCGCAGGCAGCGCGGGCGCAATGGTCGACCACGGTCACCCCGGTGGTCGCGGCGGTGACCACGCTGTGCGCGTCGACGGCGCTGTCCGGGGTCATCTCCGGCGGCAGGTGGCTCGGCCACGCCGGTGTCGCGGTGATCGTGGTGACCGCGATCGGCCTCGGCCTGCGGGCGATGCGGGTCCCGACGCTGCTGGTCGGGGTGGCGCAGCTGGTGGGGTTGCTGTTCCTGCTGGTCGCGTTGTTCACCGACAGCGGGGTGCTGGGGATCTTCCCCGGCCCGGACGCGTTGGACGACCTCGGCTCCGTGCTCAGCGACTCGGTGGAGGCGGTGCGCACGGGGGTGCCGCCGGTGGCCGAGACGAGACCGGTGCTGTGCCTGGTGGTCATCGCGATCGGGTTGGTCGCGGTGCTGGTCGACACCCTGGCGGTCGCCGCGGGCGCCCCGGCGGCGTGCGGGCTGGTGCTGCTGTGCGTGTACGCGGTGCCCGCGTCGCTGGCCGACGAGCTGCTGCCCTGGTGGTCGTTCGTGCTCGGCGCGAGTTCGTTCGCGGCGCTGCTCGCGGTCGACGGGACGCACCGGCACCGGCTGTGGCGCAACCGACCGGCGTTGCCCGCGACGGGCACGAGCGTGGGGTCACCGGTCGCGATGGTCTCGTCCGCGTTGGTGCTCGGTCTCCTCGCGGGCACGCTGATCACCTGGATCGGGACCGTCGGCAGTCTGCCGGGTGGCGGCAACGGCGGTGGCAGCGGCGGCGGGTTGGCGTTGAAGCCGTTCACGAAGCTGCGCGGCATGCTCGACCAGGGCAGCAACGTGGAGCTGCTGCGGGTGCGCGGTCTCGGCAACGAGAGCCGCTACCTGCGCGCGATCACCCTTCCCCGCTACGAGCGCGACGGTGGCTGGGTGGCCGCGGACGCGCTGCCCAACAACGTCCCCGCCGGACTCGCCCTGCCGCTCGCGCCGGGGGACGACGGCCAGGGCGAGGTCACCAGGATCGAGATCGAGCCGGTCAACTACGAGGACCTGTGGGCGCCGGTCTACGGCACCCCCCGCAACCTGCGCGACCTGCCGGAGGGCATGTTCTACGACCAGGCGGGCGGCATGGTGTTCTCGCACAGCATGCGCAAGCTCGACCGGTACGTCGAGGACGCCGACCTGACCCAGCCGAGCGCGGACCAGCTGCGCCGGACGAGCACCGACTACGACGAGATCGACCCGGTGTACCTGTCCGCCGACGGCATCGACGCCGAGGTGGTGACGCTGGCCAAGCTGCTCACCGACAACCAGCAGTCGGTGTTCGACAAGACGATCGCGCTGCAGAAGTACTTCGCGACCACCAACGGCTTCCAGTACAAGACGCAGACCGCGCTCACCAGCGACGAGAACGCCCTCAAGGAGTTCCTGTTCAACTCCAAGGTGGGCTACTGCGAGCAGTACGCCTCCGCCATGGCCATCCTGGCCCGCGCGGCGGGCATCCCGTCCCGCGTCGCCATCGGCTACACGGCGGGCTTCCTGTCCGGCGACTACCGCTCGATCACGACGCAGGACGCCCACGCGTGGGTCGAGGTCTTCTTCCCCGGCCAAGGTTGGGTCACCTTCGACCCCACCCCCCTCGCCGACGGTCGCGCCTACGAGCCCCCTTACGTCAGCTCCGATGCCAGCACCCGCCCGTCGACGAGCGTCACGCAGGAAACCGTCCCCACGGGCTCGGCCAGCACTACCGCCGCTCCCCGCAGCGAACGGCCCGACCCGGACCAGCAGGCGGGCAAGCTCGGCGCGAACGGCTCGACTGACTCGGCGTGGCCGTGGCAGGCGTGGACCGGCATCGGCCTGGGCATCGTCGCGGTCCTGCTGTCGATCCTCGCGACGACCGGGGGCAGGCCCGTGGCGAGACCGTTCGCCATCATCGCGGCGTTGGGGGCGGGCGTGTTCCTGCTGTCCCTGCTGTCGTGGTGGCTCAGCGCCCTGCTGGTGGTCCTCGCCCTGTCCGCCATCCCGGCGACAGTCCGCGACCTGCACCGCCGACGCCGCCGCACCGCCCTGTCCAGCGAGGACGCGGCCACCGCGGCGTGGACGGAACTCATGGCGGAGTCCTGGGACCGGGGCGCGGAAACCTCGGACACCGACACCGTCCGCACCGCCGCCCGCCGCCTGGCGAAGGAACACAGCCTGGACGACGGCTCGAAGCAGGCATTGCGCACGGTGGTCAACTCGGTCGAGCGGTCCTGGTACGGGGGTCACGCGGAACGCGACCCGGAACTGGGCCGCGCTTTCGACGAGGTCGTGTCCGGCATGCGCAAGTCCTCCCCCCTGGACTGGAAGGGTCGCCTGCTGCCCCGGTCGGTCGTGTCCCCGAAGCGAAAGTCCAAGAAACCGGACTAGGGCAAGTTGTCCACAGGCCGCCCCGCACACACCACGCCCTGTCGCCCTGCCTCGGTAGGCTGTGCATCGGGGGCCGCTCAGAACGGGTGTGGAGATCAACGTGGCCGTGGTCCTGGTGACGGGCATGTCCGGTGTCGGCAAGTCGGCCGTGCTGGGTGGGTTGGCGCGGCTCGGGTACCGGGTGGTGGACAGCGATCACGGGGATTGGGTGGCGGATCTCCCGCTGCCGGATGGCACCAGCGAGCCCCAATGGCGCGAGGACCGGATCGACGCGCTGATCTCCGAGCACGAGCGGTCAGGTGAGCCGCTCGTCATCGCGGGGACGGTGGTCAACCAGGGCCGGTTCTACCCCCGGTTCGCCGAGGTCGTCCTGCTCTCCGCGCCGCTGGCGGTGATGCTCGACCGCGTCGCTGCCCGCGACACCAACCCCTTCGGCAAGACCGCCGAGGACCGGGCCAAGATCGCGGCGGACACGGCTGGGGTCGAGCCGCTCCTGCGGGCGTCGGCGACCGTCGAGATCGACACCCGGGCGCCGCTCGACGAGGTGGTCGCGCGCGTGGCCGCGCTGGTCAGCGGCGGTGCGTCGCGGCGGTGAACTCGCGCAGGCCGTGTAGGAGAGCGGCCCGGGACTGCGGCGGCATGGCGGCGAGGACCTCGGCGAGGTCGGCTCGGCGGGCGGCGCGCAGGCGGTCGAGGAGTTCGCGGCCGGTGATGGTGAGGACGATCTCGACCTCGCGGCGGTCGGTGGTGGCCGGGCGGCGGTCGAGCAGGCCCGCGGCTTGCAGGCGGTCGCACAGCCTGCTGGTGGAGGACGGGATCGTGCCCAGCTCCTCGGTCAGCCGCGTCAGGTTGACCGGTTCGAGGGACTCCACGAAGTGCAGCGCGCGCAGCTGCATCGGCGGGACCTTGGGGTAGACGTCGGTGTTCGCCCTGGTGAGGACCAGGCCGAGGGCTCGCGCGGCCACCTCGGTCTCGGCAACCTCGTCCACCTGCCGCAGCGCCATGCGCACCACTCTCGCACACGCGGGCGGGCGCGCGGCTGGTCCCCTGTTGCCGGTTTAGCCCCGTGCGGCGAGGTCGGCGAGCAGGTCGCCCGCGGTCCTGGTGTTGATGACCTGCTCCGGTCCGATGCCGCACAGCTCGGCGCGCTCGCAGCCGTGCGCCAGCCAGTCGAGCTGGCCGGGGGCGTGCGCGTCGGTGTCGATCGCGAACCGGCAGCCGTGCTCGACGGCCGCGCGCAGCAGCCGCAGCGGCGGGTCGAGCCGCTCCGGCCGGGAGTTGATCTCGACGGCCACCCCGTGCTCCGCGCACGCCGCGAACACCGCGGCCGCGTCGAACTCCGACTCCGGCCTGCCCTTGCCGACCACCAGCCGCCCGGTGCAGTGACCGAGGACGTCGACGTGCGGGTTGGCCACCGCGGTGAGCATCCGCTCGGTCATCTCCGCCTTGGGCATCCGCAGCTTCGAGTGCACGCTGGCGACCACGACGTCCAGCTGGGACAGCAGTTCCGGCTCCTGGTCGAGCGACCCGTCGAGCAGGATGTCGACCTCGATGCCGGTGAGGATCAGGAACGGCGCCAGCTCCACGTTCAGCTCGGCGACGACCTCCAGCTGGCGGCGCAACCGCTCGGCGCTCAGGCCGTTGGCGACGCGCAGCCGCGGCGAGTGGTCGGTGAGCGCGATCCACTCGTGGCCGAGCGCGATGGCCGCCTCCGCCATCTCCCGGATGGGGCTGCCGCCGTCGGACCAGTCGGAGTGGGTGTGGCAGTCGCCGCGCAACGCCGCGCGCAGTGCACCGCCGCCCGTCACCGGCGCGGACTGCTTCTCCACCAGGTTCAGCAGGTAGCTGGGTTCGCCACCCATGACCGACTCGGCGATGACCAGCGCGATGGAGTTGCCGATGCCGGGCAGGTCGGTCAGCGTCCCGGCGGTGGCCCTGGCGGTGAGTTCGTCGGGGTCGATCTCGGCGACCTTGGCCGCCGCCCGCCGGAACGCCCGCACCTTCTGCGTCGCCTCACCCGCGCGCTCCAGGTACAGCGCGATCTGCTTCAACGCCGCGACGGGGTCCATGGGCCCATAGGTAGCGCACCCGGCGCGTTCTCGCACAACCGGCGCGCGCGGTCCGGTCGCACTAGCGTCGGGGAACCCCACCGCACGAGGAGGCAGCATGCCCGTCCCGGCCACCAGCCCCGTCGCGGCTGACGTCCTCACCGAGGTCCTCGACGGCCGGTGGGCGCACATCCGGCGGGAGGCGCGGCTCCGCATGGCCGCGCTGCCCTCGCCCGCGACCTACGACCTCAGCACCGAGCAGCACCGCGAGCAGGTGTTCGCCGAGCTGCACGAGCTGGCCGAGTCGGGCTACCCCAGGGTCGGCTTCCCGACCAGCCACGGCGGCGGGGGTGATGTGGGCGGGTCGCTGACCTCGTTCGAGATGCTCGGCTTCGGCGACCTGTCGCTGATGGTCAAGGCGGGCGTGCAGTGGGGCCTGTTCGGCGGCGCGGTCGAGGCGCTGGGCACCGAACGCCACCTCGACCGGTACCTGCCCGAGATCATCGACCTCGGGCTGCCCGGCTGCTTCGCGATGACCGAGACCGGCCACGGCTCCGACGTCCAGCACGTGCGCACCACCGCGATCTACGACCCGAGCAGCCGCGAGTTCGTCGTCAACACCCCCGATGTGTCGGCCCGCAAGGACTACATCGGCAACGCCGCGCGGGACGGTCGGATCGCGGTCGTGTTCGCGCAACTCGACGCGGGCGGGGCCGAACGCGGGGTGCACGCACTGCTCGTACCGCTGCGCGACGACGAGGGTCGGCCGCTGCCGGGCATCACCATCGAGGACTGCGGTCGCAAGGCCGGGCTCAACGGCGTGGACAACGGGCGCATCCGGTTCGACCAGGTCCGCGTCCCGCGCGAGGCCCTGCTCAACCGGTACGGCGACGTCGCCGAGGACGGCACGTACGCCAGCCCGATCGAGAGCGACTCCCGCCGGTTCTTCACCATGCTCGGCACCCTCATCCGCGGCCGGATCAGCGTCGCGGGGGCGGCGGGCAGCGCCACCAAGAGCGCCCTGACCATCGCTGTCCGGTACGCGTTGGTCCGCCGCCAGTTCCGCAACCCTGACGGCGGCGGCGAGGTCGCCCTCCTCGACTACCGCGCCCACCAGCGCAAACTCCTGCCCGCGCTCGCCACCTCTTACGCGTTGCACTTCGCCCAGGCCGAGTTGGTCGCCACGCTGCACGACGGTGACATCGACGACCGGGGACAGCGCGAACTCGAGTCGCGGGCGGCCGGGATCAAGGCCGCCGCGACCTGGCACGCCACCCGCACCATCCAGACCTGCCGCGAGGCGTGCGGCGGCGCGGGGTACCTGGCGGAGAACCGGCTCCCGCAGCTCAAGGCCGACACCGACGTGTTCACCACGTTCGAGGGCGACAACACCGTCCTCTACCAACTGGTCGCCAAGGGCCTGCTCACCGGCTACCAGCAGGACCTGCACGAACTGGGCAGCGTCGGCATGGCCAGGTTCATCGCGGATCAGTTCGTCGGCACGGTCATCGAGCGCACCGCGGCCCGGTCCCTCATCGAACGCCTCGTCGGCGCCGTGACCAGGGACGACGACGCCGACCTGCTCGACCGCGGGTGGCACCTGCGGCTGTTCGAGGACCGGGAGAAGCACGTCCTGGACACCCTCGCCCGCAGGCTGCGGCGCGCGGGTGAGCCGGGCGAGTCGGCATTCGAGGTGTTCAACGCCGCGCAGGACCACGTGCTGCGCGCGGCCAGGGTGCACGTGGAGCGGATCGTGCTGGAGGCGTTCGTCGCCGCCATCGACCGCTGCGCCGACCCCGGCGCCGCCGCGCTGCTGGGCCGCGTGTGCGATCTGCACGTGCTCAGCTCGGTCGAGTCCGACCTCGACTGGTTCCTCGGCCACGGCCGGATCAGCACCAGCCGGGCCAAGGCCGTCACCGGGGCGGTCAACGACCTCTGCCACCACCTCCGCCCGCACGCGGGGGTCCTGGTCGAGGCGTTCGCCATCCCGGACGAGTTGATCGCCGCCCCGATCGCGCTGGGCGCCGAGCGTGATCGACAGGACGCGCAGCGCGTCCACAACCAGGCAGGACTACCCCGGAAGGAGGACTCCGACTCAGCGACCGCGTCGTGATCCGGGATCGGGTAGTCGCGGGGGGAAACGCCCCGTATCCTGGAGGCGACACCTCCACCGAGGGGTGCCCGCCGGGTCCGGCGGCAACCGTGATCGCCCGGCGCCCGCGACCGCTGTGCCGGAGGAGGAACGCATGCCACTCTCCGAGCACGAGCAGCGACTGCTCGACCAGATCGAGCGCGCGCTCTACGCCGAGGATCCCAAGTTCGCCTCCACCGTCCGAGGTGCCCGCCTGCGCAAGCCATCCCGGCGGCGCAGACTGCAAGGCATCGCCCTGTTCGTCCTGGGCGTCGCCCTCCTCGTGCTCGGTGTGATGCTGCCGTTCAAACCGGCTGGTATCCCCGTGGTGAGCCTGCTCGGCTTCCTGGTGATGTTCGTCGGCGCCATGCTGACGCTGACAGCACTACGCCAGGGCGGCTCCGAACCGGAGCCAGGTCAGGAGTCCCCCCACGGTGGGGGCGGCGCGTCCGCCCACCACCGCAGGAGCTCGTTCTCCCAACGCATGGAGGAGCGCTTCAAGAAGCGCTTCGACGAAGAGCACTAACCCCCATCCCCATCAAGGCCCAAGCGCCGACACCCGCTCCAGGGAGTCGGCGCTGAGCCGTTTGCGGGGTCAGTCGGGGTCAGTCGGCGGCGGACTGCTCGGCGAGGGGCAGGTCGGGGGTGTCGACGACGTGGATGATCTCGGCGAGGCCGGTGATGGCGAGGATGCGGGACAGGAAGCCGGGGACCCGGTCGAGCAGCACCCGGTTCCCCCGGACCAGGGTGCGCTTGTGCGCGGCGATGAAGGCGCTCAGCCCGCTGGAGTCGATGAACTCCAGCCCTGCCAGGTCGACGACCACCTCGTCGTGGTTGTCCGCGAGGGCGAGCAGGACCCGCTTGAACTCGACCGAGGTGTGGGTGTCCAGCTCCCCGGTGACGGTGATGGTGGCGCGGTCCTGGTCGGTGGCGGTGGTGTGGGCGAACTCGGTCATCGGGGTCCAGTCGTGATGGGGTCTGTCCAGTGGTGTTGGACCAGGGAGCGGGCGATGGGGTAGTCGCGCAGGTCCTTGGTCAGCAGCCTGCCGAGCTCGCCGACCAGGGAGGGGTCCACCGCGCGGGCGGCGAGCAGGTCGGCCACCCAGGCCGCCGTGCCGGAGATGGTGCGCGGGTCGCCGGTGAGCAGGGCGGCGCTGACCGCGTGGAACGCCTGGTTGACCACGTCGGCGGCCACCGCGTGCAGGCTGTCGAGCGGCAGGGTCTCGGTGGTGACGATCTGGGCGGCCAGCGACCAGCCCTCCCGCAGCCCGGTGACCAGCCGCCGGTGGTTCAGCTCCAGCGTCGACTGCTCGGCGGCGGCCGGGCTGGACAGCGGCGTGGCCGCGGCGACGACGGTCGGCAGGGAGCGCACCGCGGCGACGGCCTCGCGGGCGCCGGACGCCCACGCGGTGGCACCGAGGGCGACCGCGCGCCGGTCGTCACCGCCGAACGCGGAACCGCCGACCACCACCGGGATGCCCGCGTCGGTGCTGGCCTCGATGAACCGGCGGGTGGTGGGCAGCGCGCCGAGCACCGAGCAGCTCACGGCGGTGGCGTCGGGGCCGAGGTCGTGCAGGTACTGGCTCAGCCGCGCGGGCGGGGTGGAGGCACCGAGCAGGGTGATGTCCCAGCCCTCGGCGCGCAGCGCGGTGCCGACGATCATCGCGGGCAGGGCGTGCCACTCGCGTTCGGCGCAGGCGACCACGACCCGGCCGCGGGTGGCCGGGGTGCGGCGGACCCAGCGGGCGACCGCCTCCGTCGCCGACACCGACACCGCGGTGGCCGCGTGCTCCTCGGCGACGCTCCACTCGCCGCGCTGCCAGCGCTCGCCGACGGTGCGCTGCGCCGAGGCGATCACGTCCACCAGCACGGTGATCGGGTCGACGCCCCCGGCGACGAGGTCCTCCACCACGTCGATGGCCGCGTCGACGTCCACCGAGGCGAGCGCGCCGTCGAACCGGGCAAGACCGTCGAGCACCGAGTCGAGAGCTCCGCCTGTCACCGGCGGGCTACCTTCCGCACGAGACCGCGAACAGGGCCATGTCGTCGTGCGCCCGGCCGCCGAGGTACTCCACCACGTCCTGCTCGACGGCCTCGCAGACCGCTTCCGGCCCGGCGCCCGCGTAGGCGGGCAGCAGCGCGACCAGGCGGTCCATCCCGTAGAAGCCGTCGGCGCCGCGGGCCTCGTAGATGCCGTCGGTGAACATCAGCATCGTGTCGCCCGAGGCGAGGTGGATGGTGCTCTCCAGGTAGCCGACCTCGGGCACCACGCCCGCGACGGTCCCGCCGACCAGCACCTGCTCGACCGTGCCGTTCGCGCGCAGCACCAGCGGCGCCGGGTGACCGGCCGCGGCGAGGTCGACCCGCGCGGTGCGGCCGTCGTCGGCCGGGCGCACCCGCGCGCACACCGCGGTGACGAACTGGTCGGACTCCTCGTCGTAGAGGACGGCGTTGAGCGCGGCGAGCACGCTGTGCGGGCTGCGGTCGAAGTGCGCGGCGGTGCGGATGCTCTGTCTGGCGCGGCCGGTGAGCACGGCGGCCTCGACGCCCTTGCCGCAGACGTCGCCGGTGACCAGCACCCAGTCGCGGCCGGAGCCGTGCACGTCGTAGAAGTCGCCGCCGATGTCGAGGTGTTCGGCGGCGGCGCGGAACCGGGCGGCCAGCCGCAGCCCGGCCGCCCTGGGCAGGGTCGGTGGGCGCAGACCAGCCTGCAACACGGAGGCGATCCTGGTGCGGTCCTCGTAGAGCCGCGCGGAGTCCAGGGCCATCGCGGCCCGACCAGCGATCTGCTCGGCCAGGGCGACGTCGTCCTCGGGGAACCCGCGGCCCGCGCCGCGCACGATCACCAGCACGCCGACAGTGGTGCCGCGGGCGGTCAGGGCAAGGCCGAGCACGTCGGCGGGGCGCAGCGAGGTGGCCTCCTCGCGCAGCTGATCGTGCGGGATCATGCTGTCGAGACCGTCGGCGTAGTCCTCGTCGAGCGCGACGTGCAGCAGTTCGCCGCGGCCCGAGCGCAGCACCCGGCCGACACCGAGGTCCTCGACGGCCGAGCGGTCGACGCTGGTGGCGAAGGTGTGCTCCGCGCCGCCGTAGAGGGCGAGCCGGTCGCCGCGGTGGTCGACCATGGCGAGCATCGCCCAGTCGGCCAACTCCGGGGTGATCAGCGCGAACAGGCGCAGGATGGTGCGGCGCAGGTTCAGCGACCCGGCGAGCTGCGTGGTGATCTCCCCGGCGAGCGCGGCCCGCTGCCGTGCCTGGGCGAGCAACTGGTGCTCGTCGGGCGCCTGCGCGGTGTGCGCGCCCAGCGGCGGCATGCTCGCCTCGATCGGCTCGGCGGCATGCTTCGGTCCGGACATCGTTTGCGCCACGCTTCCGTTCCGCGGGTGGGGACCCGGACCAGCCTACTGGTTGTCGAGCGGCAATGACGCGGCCGACTCCAGGCGCGTCGCCGCCGCTGCCCCGCCCACGGAGACGCTGACCTGGCCGAACTCGGCCCACACCCACTTCCCGATGTGGTCGGGTTCGTGCCCCCACGACTCGCTGAGCGCGATGACGATGGTCAGCCCGCGGCTGCGCTCGGAGAGCAAGTCCGGTGCGGTGCGCACCGGGACGGTGTCGGCATCGTCGCCGACCCGCAGCAGCACCCGGCCGCCGGTGAGCGAGAGCTCGACCCGGATCTCGCCGACGCTGTGCTCGATGGCGTTGGTGACCAGTTCCGAGGTGGCCAGTACCACGTCGCAGACCAGGTCCTCGGCCACCGACCACGACCGCAGCGCGGTGCTGACGAAGTCGCGGGCGTCGCCTGCCGAGGTACTCGCCGGTGGCAGGCGGGTGGCCAGTTGGCGCACCCGCCCGGTGTTCGCCGACTCGCTCACGTCACCCGCCACCACCCCTCGAGCGCGACTGGCGCGCCGTCGATGTCGCACTGCCGCCGGACCCCTGGTGCCCCTGCGCACCGGCCCGACCCCACCGGTTCTCGTGCTCCCGGGGGAACCGGCCACCAAGCCCGCGACCGCTGCCTTCACGCCGGGTGAGGTACCCAGGCGGTGACCGGGTGAATCAACCGCCGATCAGGCGGTGCCCTGCGACCCGGCCAGACCGAACACCTCGGCCAGCCCGGTGATCTCGATGATCCGGCGCACCCGCTCGTGCGGGGCGTCGAGCACCAGGGACCTGCCGCTGTCCTCCGCCTTGCGCAACGCGGCGACCAGCACCCGCAGGCCGGCCGAGTCCATGAACTCCACCGCGGACAGGTCGACGCGCACGCCGGTGCCGCCCTCCTGGCCGAGCGCGGCGTCGAGGGCCTGCTCCAACTGGGGCGCGGTGGCCAGGTCGACCTCGCCGGTGACCGAGACGACGACCGGGTCGGTGCCCTCGCTGTTGATCTCCACTATCGGTCCTTCCTCACCGCGGCCGTGTCGCCGCGCTCGCGCGCTGGCCGTCCACGCCGACGTCACAGTAGTTGCCAACCGGGGTGGCACGCCGCCGACCCGGTGCCCGCTGGGGCCTGTCGCACACCCGCCAACACCGACCGTTTCGGCGGCCGGGGGCGGGGGTAGTTCCCGGTCGAACCCGCTGTGCGGAGCGGGCACCGAGGAGGTAAGCGTCATGGCCGAGATCACCCGCCTGCCCAAGCCCGTCTCCGACGAGTGGGCCTGGCAGCTCGACGGCTCCTGCCGCGGCGCCGACAGCATGGTCTTCTTCCACCCCGACGCCGAGCGCGGCCCGGCCAGGCACGCCCGCGAGGAGCGCGCCAAGGCCGTCTGCCGCGCCTGCCCGGTGCTGGCCCAGTGCCGCGACCACGCGCTGGCGGTGCAGGAGCCCTACGGCATCTGGGGTGCCATGGGCGAGGGTGAGCGGCGCACGCTGATCGCGCAGCGCAGGCGGGCGCTCAGGGTTTCCTGAGCGCGGTGCGGTCCGCCGCACCTGCACAGGAGACACCGCAGCGGGCAGCACCACCGCGGCCAACACCTCAGCGGGGAACACCGCCACGCGCGCCACTGTGGCGGTCAGCACGTCACCGGTCAGCACCGTGTCGGTCAGCACCTCAGCCCGCCAGGGTGTCCTCGCCGAGAGCGGCGCGCAGCCGCTCCAGCGTCTTGGCCAGCAACCGCGAGACCTGCATCTGCGAGACCCCCACCCGGCGGGCGATGTCGGCCTGCGACAGGCCGCGGAAGAACCGCAGCACGATGATCTTCTGCTCCCGTTCGGGCAGCTCGGCGATCAGCGGGCCCAGTGCCCTGCGGTTGTCCACCTCGGCGAGCCGGTCGTCCTCGTAGCCGAAGCGGTCACCAGCGGGCTCGGCCAGCCTGGCGTCGAGCGAGGTGCCCTGCTTGGCCGCGCTGGCCACCAGCGCCTCGTACACCTGCTCCTTGGTCAGCCCTAAGTGGTCGGCCAGCTCACTGGGCTTGGGCGCCCTGCCCAGCTTCTGGCTCAGCTCGTTGCGCCCGGCCGCCACGGTGACGTGCAGTTCCTTGAGCTGGCGGGGCACCCGCACCGCCCAGCCGGTGTCGCGGAAGTGCCTGCGCAGCTCACCCATGATGGTGGGGATGGCGAAGGCGTAGAAGTTGCCGCGGTCGGCCTCGAACCGGTCGACCGCCTTGATCAGGCCGATGGTCGCGACCTGCACCAGGTCCTCGAGCTGGTCGCCGCGCCGGTCGAACTTGCGGGCCAGGTTGCGCGCGAGGTCGATGTGGTCGGCGACGAGGTCGCCGCGCAGCGCGGCGCGCTTGGGGTCGTCGGGGTCGAGCGCGGCGAGGGCGCGGAAGCGCTCGACGTTGGCGTCGGTGCCCTTGCCGCCCTTCTCGTCCTCGGCCGGGTTGTCGGGAGTGCCCGCGCTGTCGGCTGGCTCCGGTGTGACCGGGCCCGGGGTCGTGGTCACCGGGGGTCCACTTCGCCTGGACCCGGCACGGCCAGCAGCTCGATGGTGATGCGGTGGCCGCCGTCGACGGCCTCGACGGTCTCGGTGACGGTGGCGGCGAGGGCGGTGAGGATCTGCCAGCCCATCGCGTCGCCCGAGGGCGGTTCGCCGTGCTCGGCGTCCACCCGGACCCGCACCCGGATCCCGTGGTCCTCGGGTTCGAACCAGCACAGCAGCGCGCTGTCGGCGGCCGCGGCGCGCACGAGCAGCGAGCACGCCTCGTCGACGGCCATCCGCAGGTCCTCGATGGCGTCGAGGTCGAAGTCGAGCCGCATCGCGATGTCGGCGGCGAAGGAGCGCAGCAGCGGCACCTGCTCGGCGTCCGCCCAGACGCGGACCTCGACGTCACGGACCCCGTTCGTGCGGGTTACCGGGCTGGTCTCGACCTCAGACACGCTTTCCTCCTGCCGTCCTTACGCTGCGGTGGACCGTACCGCGACACGGAAAAATGTGGAGCGGGGTGGGATTCGCACCTCGGTGTCACATCGCGGTGCCGTCGCCACCCCGCCCCACAGCGAGAAGATCGCGGGGCAGGACCCTGGTGGTTGTTACCCGGTCGGGTCCGGGTTCAAACCCGCTACCGGTATGAATTCCTGGTGTACGCGGTGGCGAAGGTCCCCTCGCCCGCGAAGTACTCCGAGACGAGGTGCGCGGGGTCCGTGGCGAGGAACCCGCGGGGGATGTCGCCGCCGTCGTTGCCGTCGTCCCAGCCCCACGGCGCGTTGGCGGCGTTGTCCTTGCCGTTGTCACCGCGGAAGGTGCCGTAAGAGGCATAGGTCTCGGCGTTGGCGCGGCGGGCCCAGAGGCCGCCACCAGCGAAGACGTCGACCAGTGTGTAGCCGACGAAGTTGTCGGTGCCGCCTGCGGGGACCTCGGCTGTACCGCTCGGGTAGTAGACGACGCCGTCGCTGTCCGGGGCGTGGTCGCCGTTCTTGGCGTAGATGCCGTGGCCCTTGGCCTCTTGGAACGTCGTGGGGTGCGCGGCGCCGTTGTAGGTCTGGAGCTGCAACGGGCCGTCCACGCTCTCCCGACCGCTGGTGTACGGGCTGCCCGCGGGGACGTAGGAGTAGAAGTCGGAGTGCGCGACGGTGACCATGGCCTCGAGCGCGCCGTAGGTGGAGCCGTCCTTGCGCACGGTCAGCAGCACGCCCTCCATGTCGTTCTCGTGCGTGAACAGGCTCAGTGGGTCGGGGAAGTCCTCCCAGTCGCGCGGGTGGTAGAAGGAGTAGGTCACGAACCAGTGGGTGCCGGTCTCGACCACCGAGAAGTAGGCGGTGCCGGTGAGGCGGGCCACGGAGTCGTCCTGGGACTCCCAGTTGTTGAGCGTGTTCCACTCCCCGTCGAAATCGACCTTGGACAGGTAGTCGGCGTCGTAGTCGCTGGAGTCGGTGTCCTGGTAGTGGATCGGCGCCCACCTGCTCGCCAGCGCCGCGTCGGACACGGCGGCGGGGGCGGCCTGGGCGGCGGGGGCCACCGGGACGAGGGCGAGGCAGGCGAGCGCGGTGGCGAGGGCGGCGGTGGCGCGGGAACGGGCCATCGGCTGGGGACCTCCGGTGATCGACAACTCGGTCATGAGTTGGACTACCGGAGCGGAGCGACGCCGTGGTGGCCCTGGCACCAACCGGACACAGCCGGTGGGCGAGCGATCACCGAGCGCGGCCCCCGCCGGGCGTGGCGGCAGCCGGGGGCGGCAGGGGTTGCCGGATCAGCGCTCGGGTCGGGGTTCGGTGGTGCCGACCCGGGTCGGCCGCTCCCCCAGCAGCGCGGCGGGGCGGATCGCGGCCGCGCCGAACCGGGTCCGCGCCTTGTCCGCTGCCTGGTCGGCCTCGCGCCAGCCCTGCGCGGGGGCGTCGATGAGCAGTTGTTCGGCGCCGCCGCTGCCCAACTGCTCGACCCGGACGCCGATCAGGCGGACCGCACCCGGCGGGGTCTGCTCGGCGAGCAACTGGGCCGCGGTGCGGAAGATCTCCTGGGTGACGTCGGTGGCGACCGGCAGCGTCTTGGACCGGCTGATGGTCGTGAAGTCGGCGAACCTGACCTTGATCGCGACCGTGCGGCCGCGCAGGCCGCGTTCGCGCAGGGTGGCGGCGGTGCGCTCGGAGAGCCGCAGCAGCTCGCGGCGCAGCAGGTCGCGGTCGAAGTGGTCGACCTCGAAGGTCTCCTCGGCGCCGATCGACTTCTCGGCGGTGCCCGGGACGACGGCGCGGTCGTCGTGGCCGAGGGACAGGGCGTGCAGGTGCTCGGCCATCGCGGTGCCCAGCATCCGGCGCAACCTCGGCAGCGGCGCGGCGGCGACGTCGGCGACCCGTTCCAGGCCGACGTCGAAGAGCTTCTCGGCGGTGCGCTTGCCGACACCCCACAGCGCCGACACCGGCAGCGGGTGCAGGAAGGCGGTGATCTCGCCGCGCGGCACGACCAGCATGCCGTCCGGCTTGGCCAGGCCGGAGGCGAGCTTGGCGACGAACTTGGTCGGCCCCACCCCCACCGAGCACACCAGGCCCTGCTCGGCCAGCACCCGGCGGCGGATCTCGGCGCCGACACCCGCCGGGGTGCTGCGCAGCCTGCGCAGCGCGCCGGAGACGTCGAGGAACGCCTCGTCCAGGCTCAGCGGCTCGACCAGCGGGGTGATCTCGCGGAAGATCGCCTGCACCCCGGCCGAGACCTCCTGGTAGAGGGCGAAGGTGGGGGGCAGGTACACCGCCTGCGGGCACAGCCTGCGGGCCTGGCTGGTCGGCATGGCCGAGCGCACCCCGAAGCCCCTGGCCAGGTAGTTCGCCGACGCCGCGGGCGCCGACCCCGCCGACCACCACCGGCCGGTCGACCAGCTCGGGGCGCTCCCTGATCTCGACCGAGGCGTAGAACGCGTCCATGTCCACGTGCAGCACCGGGCAGCCGGAGTCGTCCGGCCACCCGTGCGGTCCGGCCTTGTACCGCTCGACGAGCCCCTTGGGCAGGTCCCCGCTGCGCCCCATGGCCCTAGCGAACCACAGCGCACCGACAGGGCCGACAAGACCGACGGGGCCGGCGGGCCGCCCGGGTCAGCACCGGCTCAGCGGCGGGCGACGGCGTGCAGCCGGGTGGCGATGTCGCGCAGCGGCGGGGTGACGGCGGCGAGCTGCTCCAGCTCGGCCAGCGCCTCGACCGCGGCGGGCGAGGTGTCCAGCACGGCGCCGCCGACCAGGTCGGACACCACGGACTGGCCCTGGAGCAGCTCCACGGTCAGCCCGGTGGCCGCGAGCAGGTCGCGCAGGCCCTCGGTGTCGAAGCGGCGCAGCAGCGCCTCGCCGGACAGGCCGAGCGCCCCGGTCTCGTGGTCGAGCAGGCGGCGGGCGTCGACGAGCCTGCCGGAGATCGCGCGCTGGAGCACCGTCGCGTACCGGTTGGCCACCAGCACCGACAGCGCCCCGCCCGCGGCGACGGTGCCCGCCAGCGCGGCGACGGTGACCGCGGGGTCGTCGACGACCTCCAGCAGCCCGTGCGCCAGCACGAGGTCGGCGGACTCGGGCGCGACCAGCTCGCCGAGCGCGTCGCTGTCGCCCTGCACGGCGGTGATGCGGTCGGACACGCCCGCCTCGTGGGCGCGGCGGTGCAGCGTCGCCAGCGCGTTGGGACTGGGCTCGACCACGGTCACCGCGCAGCCAGCGACGGCGAGCGGCACGGCGAAGACCCCGCTGCCGCCCCCGACGTCGAGGACGCGTGGCGCCTCCCCACCTCGGCGCTCACGCGCGGCGATCAGCTCGGCGTCGAGCACACGGCGGACAACATCGGGTCGCATGGACACGAACTGTAGAGACTCTAAGGTCTAGGTCGTGCAAACGGTGGCAGTGCTCAGCCTCAAGGGTGGCGTGGGGAAGACCACGGTGGCGCTCGGCCTGGCCTCGGCCGCCCTGCGCCGCGGCATCCGCACGCTGGTGGTGGACCTCGACCCCCAGTGCAACGCCACCTCGACGCTGGACCCCGGGGAGACGGAGGCCACGCTGGCCGACGTGCTGGAGACCCCGCGACCGGCGGTGTTGCGCGCGGCGATCGCCCCCAGCGCGTGGGGCGAGGAGGTCGACGTGATGGTCGGCTCCGAGGACCTGGAGTCGCTCAACGACCCCGACCCGGGGATGCGCAGGCTGGAGAAGTTGGGCCGGGCGCTGGCGGAGCTGGGGACGCTGCTGGCCGAGGGTGAGCTGCCGTACCAACTGGTGCTCTTGGACTGTCCACCGTCGCTGGGTCGGTTGACCCGGTCGGCGCTGGTAGCCGCTGACGGCGCGCTGCTCGTGACCGAGCCCACTATGTACGCGGTGTCGGGTGCGCAGCGCGCGTTCGAGGCGGTGGAGGACACCCGGCGCGAGCAGAACCCGAACCTCGTCACCCTCGGCGTGGTGGTCAACAAGGTGCGCACGCATTCCTACGAGCACCAGTTCCGTATCGCCGAATTGCGGGAGAGCTTCGGGACGCTGGTGATGCCGGTAGCCCTACCGGACCGGTTGGCGGTGCAGCAGGCGCAGGGCGCGTGCACGCCCATCCACCACTGGCACACCCCGGGCGCGCGCGAGGTGGCGTTGGCGTTCAACCTGCTGCTGGCCAGGGTGTTGCGCACCAGCGGCCGGGGTCGCCACCAGGCGATCGCGTGGCCGGACGACGACGACCCGGGCGAATGACCTGATGCCCGAGGGCGACACGATCTACCGCACGGCCGCCGTGCTGGCGACGGCACTGGCGGGCCGGGAGCTGACCAAGGGCGAGCTGCGCCACCCCCGACTCTCCACTGTGGACCTCCAAGGGCGGCTGGTGCTGGGCACCCGCCCGGTGGGCAAGCACCTGTTCCTGCGCTTCTCCGAGAACCTGAGCTTGCGCAGCCACCTCGCGATGGACGGCATCTGGCAGGTCTCCCCCGTCGGCGCCAGGTGGCGGCGTCCCGAGCACCAGGCCCGCGCGGTGCTGCACACCGCGGACACCAGGGCGATCGGGTTCCTGTTGCAGGAGATGGACCTGGTCGAGACCACCGACGAGGACCGGCTCGTCGCGCACCTCGGCCCCGACCTGCTCGACCCGGACTGGGGACCGGCGCACGCGGCCGAGGCGGTGACCAGGCTGAGCGCCGATCCGGCCCGCGAGATCGGGTTGGCGCTGCTCGACCAGCGGGTGATGGCGGGTGTCGGCAACGTGTTCAAGGCCGAGATCTGCTTCGTGCTCGGGGTGTCCCCGTGGACTCCGGTGTCCGATGTGGACGCCGAGCGCGCCGTCGCGGTGAGCCGGGACCTGCTGGACCGCAACAAGATGACCCACGACCGGTGCACCACCGGGGACCTGCGGCGCGACCGGGGGCTGTGGGTGTACGGGCACCGGACCACACCGTGCCTGGTGTGCGGCGGGAAGGTCGTCGCGACCACGCAGGGGGCGGGCACCATGGAGCGGGTCGCCTACTACTGCCCGACTTGCCAGCCGGGGCCGGTCGGCTAGCAGAAGATCAGGCCGCACGGTTCACGGGTCGTCGTGCGGGTGGGTCGCGTGGTGGTGGTCGTAGTGACCGGAGGGGCTGTCGTAGTCGACTTCGTTGTCGTGGTGGTGACTTCCGCTGTCGTCGTGGTCGTGGACGAGACCGTTGTTGTCGACGCGGCGGAAGAGGCGGACGACGATGCCGACGGGGATAAGCTCGCCGTCGACGACACGGGTAAGACCTGGTGCGAGACAGGCGTTCGCGGCGCGGTCTGCACGGGCCCCGACGCCGGGATCGGCTCCGGCACCGACTCGGCGGCAGGCCGCGCCCTCGGCAGGTCCACCGGGGCCGCGGCGATCCCCTCGTAGAACAGGGCGGCGGCGACGGCACCGACCACGACCCCCGCGGCGACGCGGCGGGGCTGGTCCTCATGAGCGCGCACCGGCCATCCCCTTTGCCGACAGTGAGTGATATTCACACCTCACGCCTTTGTGGTGGGCAACCCTAGCAGCACCCGTCCCTGGGTCGGTGGAAATCCGATTGAAGGCTCCGGCGGCACCGCCTACGTTGGTGGTACACGAGAGAGGAGGTGGTCCACCGGTGTATTCCGACAGGACTCGTGAGGTGGCTGTCCGCTAGGACCGCCCAATCAGCAGCACTGGAGCCGGCAGGCGCCCGACGGGGCGCGGTCCGGTGAATATCAGGCAGTCACCCAGCCCTCGGGCACCCGGGACCCAGTCCGCCCCGGGCCTTCCGCGGCCTTGTCGGGAGGAGCGCGCCCGGGGGCTGTCTGCCGCCCAGGTCGTGGGATCGGCTACTCCGCCTCGACCTGTTGCAGTTTGCGCCACGCGAGGCTCGCGGTGCGCTCGGCGGCCTTCGCGTCGCGGCGGGCCGATTGCAGTGCCCGGCGGGAATCCAGCTCGGCGTGCTCGGCCTCGTCCAGGGCCGCGTTGAGCTGCCGGACCCGCTCCTCGGCCTTCGTCACCGCCTTCTCCGCGCTCGACACGGCCCGGTCGGCCTCGGCGCGCTGCGACTCCGCCTCCTTCACCGCCGCCTTGGCCTCAACGAGCGCCTCGCGCGCGGACCGGCGGGCCTGGCGGGCGGGCGCCACCGGCGCCGCGGTCGGCCCGGGAGCCAGGGTCAGCCCCGGCCACGTCTGCTCGACCCGCAGGTCGCGCACCGACGCCAGCCGACCGGCCCGCAGCGTCGCGGTCGCGGTCTCGTCCGCGATGGCGGTGGTGAACATCTCCTCCAGCTCGCGGATCGTCGCCTCGCTGAGGTCTCCCCCGGCCGCGGCCACCAGCCCGGCGATCAGCTCGGCCCGCCGCTTCGCCAAGTCGCGCAACCGCGCGCCGTCCGCTCCCGCGTGCGCGGCGCGCAGGTCCGACCCCAGCTCGGCCAGCGCGTCCACCCGCTCGGGCTCGGCGCGCACCAGGCGGTTGACCAACCAGGCCGAGGTGGTCGGCTTCGGCAGCTTCTCCACCCGGGTGGCCGCCTCCCGGTCCCCGGCCGCGCGCAACCGCTTGGCCAGGTCGCGCCGCGCCGGGACGAAGTCCTCCCGCGGCAGGCCGTACAGGTCGTCGACGTCGCTCACCCCGCCATCATGGTCCACCGCGGGACCGGCCCGCGGTGAACGCCGCAACCCCGCGCCCTCGCCCCGGCGGGCGCCGCAGCGGGTGACACGATGGGGCCGTGGCCTACAAGCACCTCGTCCGACGCGCCCTGTTCTCCCTCGGCGGGGGCGACCCCGAGATCGCCCACGAGCGGACCATGGCCGCGTTGAGCAGGCTCGGCCAGGTCCGGCCCGCGGTGCGGGGGCTGCGCGCGCTGTTCGGCGCCAAGGTCTCCACAACGGTGTTCGGGGTGCGGTTCCCCGGTGTGGTGGGGCTGGCGGCGGGGATGGACAAGGACGGCCGCGCGCTGCGGGCCTGGCCCGCGATGGGCTTCGGGCACGTCGAGGTCGGCACCGTCACCCGGCACGCCCAGCCGGGCAACCCCGGGCCGCGGCTGTTCCGCCTGCGCGAGAGCGAGGCGATCATCAACCGGATGGGCTTCAACAACGCCGGGGCCGACGCCCTGGCCGCGCGGCTGGCCGCACTGGGCCCGGTCGGGGTGCCGCTGGGCATCAGCATCGGCAAGTCGAAGGTCACCCCCGTGGAGGAGGCCGTCGAGGACTACCGCCACTCGCTGCGGGCGCTCTACCCGTACGGCGACTACTTCGCGGTCAACGTCAGCTCCCCCAACACCCCCGGCCTGCGCGGCCTGCAGGACCGGGCGGCGCTCGACGCGCTGGTCGGCGAGCTGCGCCGGGAGGCGGACGGTCTGGCGGGCGGCGGGCGGGCCAAGCCGCTGCTGGTGAAGATCGCGCCGGACCTGACCGACCACGCGATCGGCGAGGTGCTGCAGGTCTGCGCCGACCACCGGGTGTCCGGCGTGATCGCGACCAACACCACGCTTGGCCGCGACGGCCTCTCACCGGCGGACGCGCCGACCGGGGCCGAGGCGGGCGGGCTCAGCGGCAGGCCGCTGGCCGAGCGGTCCAGGCAGGTGGTGGCGCTGGTGGCCCGCGAGGCCGGCGGCGAGCTGCCGGTCATCGGGGTCGGCGGGGTGTTCGACGTCGACGCCGCCACCAGGATGCTCGACGCCGGGGCGAGCCTGGTGCAGCTCTACACCGGGTTCGTCTTCGAGGGGCCTGCGCTGGTGCGGCGGATCAACCGCGCTGTCGAGTCCCGTTGACCTCGCCGCGGCCGCGGTTGGCCAGCCAGCGCAGCAGCGGGTAGCCGCAGACGACGGCGACCGCGCCCCAGGCGATGCCGCCGAACACCGCGTCGCCGAGGCGGACCTTCAGGTCGCCCGCGCCCGCCACCACGGCCACCGCGACCACGGTCAGGTTCACCGGGTCGGCGAAGTCGACCCGGTCGTTGAGCCAGATCCGCACGCCGACCAGCGCGATCATCCCGTAGAGCAGGATGGTGGCGCCGCCGAGGACGCCGTCGGGGATGGTGTTGACCAGGGCGCCGAACTTCGGGCTCATCGACAGCAGGATCGCGGTCAGCCCGGCCACCCCGTAGGCGGCGGTCGAGTAGACCCTGGTCGCGGCCATGACGCCGATGTTCTCGGCGTAGGTGGTGGTGCCGGAGCCGCCGCCGGAGCCTGCCAGGACGGTGGCCAGGCCGTCGGCGATGAGCGAGTCGCCGACCGAGCCGTCCAGGTCGCGGCCGGTGACCGCGGCGACCGCCTTCACGTGGCCGACGTTCTCCGCGACCAGGACGATCACCACCGGGATCACCAGCAGGATCACCGACGGCTGGATCTGCGGTGCGGTGAACTGCGGCGGTCCGAACCAGGCGGCGTCCGCCAGCGCGTCGAGCCTCACCTCGGGCAAGCCGCCGGTGAGCGCGGCGAACACCCAGCCGACGAGCACGCCGACCAGCACCGACATCCGCGACAGCAGCCCCTTGGCGACCACCGCGCAGCCCAGGATGACCCCCAGGGTGATCACCGCGATGACCGGCTGCGCGCCGAAGGACTTGGTCGCCGACGGCGCCAGGTTCAGCCCGACCAGCACGATCACCGCGCCGGTGACCACCGGCGGCATGATCGACTCCAGCAGCCGGACGCCGAGCGCCTTGACCGCCACCCCGACGCCGACCAGCAGCAGGCCCGCCACCAGCACCCCGCCCAACTGCGCGGCCATCCCGTGGTGCTGGGCGGCGGCGAGCGGGCCGATGAAGGCGAACGACGAGCCGAGGTAGGCGGGCACCCGGTTGCGGGTGATCAGCAGGAACAGCAGGGTGCCGACGCCGGAGAAGAGCAGGGTGGTGGTGACCGGGAAGCCGGTGACGCTGGGCACCAGCACGGTCGCGCTGAACATGGCCGCCACGTGCTGCACGCCGAGCCCGACGGTCAGCGGCCAGCTGAGCCGCTCGTCCGGGGCCACGACGGCGCCGTCACGGACACGGCGGCCGTCGCCGTGCACCGACCACAACGCCAAGGCCGCCTCCGCCCCGCCGAACCCGCCCCCCGAACTCCTGCCGTGCATGGTGCCACAGCACGTAGTCGGCGAGTCGATACGACACCGTGATATTCACACTGATGCCCTAGCGGATTGCGACGAACCGGGAATTCGGTGACCGACGGTCAAGGCCGCTCAGCAGGGCATCCAGGACAGCACGAGCGCGTACGGGTCGGCCGTCCCACCCCACCCGGTCCCGATCCGGTCGACCGCCTCGTCGAGCAACCGCCCCGCGTGCCCCCGGTCCACCCCGAGCCCGTCGACGATCGCCCAGAACCCGGTCTCGTAGTCGGCCATCCTGGTGACCTCGGCGGTCACGGCCCGGCGCATCCCGGTGGTGTCCATCGATCGCTCCCCTCCAGCCACGGCACGGTTCGACGTGGGTGACACGCGCCAACCCCGCCGCCATGATGCGTCCGACCGGGTGAGGACGATCACGCATCTGGTGACCCACTGTGTCCTCCCCCGCAGGTGCGCGCCCCTGGCTCCGCGGAGCAGTGCCCTCAACCACAGCACCCCGGCCGGGACTCGGGGGAGCCGTTCGCACAGTGACGAGCCGACGCCCTCGATATCTCACCCGGGACGACCCGCGTTAGGCGGCGGAGCTGTCCCGGCACCTGGAGAGCTCAGCCGAGGGAGAGCTCGCGCGGCCCGGCCGTGAGCCGGTTGGCGCGTCCAGTGGGGAGGTGCTGGTCGCGGCGATCGAGCGCACGCAGGGTGCGCGTGGGCTCCCGAGGGACGCACCGCGACAGCGTCCGCGCTTGGTTCGGGTGCGCTCAGCAAAGGGCGGACATGCCCGGGGTCGCCTGCTCCGAACTCGGCGGACTCAGCCGCGCTTGGGCGCCCCGGAGACGCACCGCGACAGCCCTTGCACTTGGTTGCGGTGCGCTCGGCAAGGACGCGGGACCGGCCAAGAGTTGTCTCTGCCCCCGGACTCGGTGGAACTCAGCCGAGGGAGAGTTCGCGTAGGGCTGAGGCGAGGGCGGCGAGGCGGTCGGTGGCGTCGGTGAGGTCGTGGCGGGGGGTGGCGACGGAGCTGGCGGCGAGGGCTCGGGCGGCGGCGGCCACGAGGGCGCCGTAGCCGTCGAGGCCCTGGTCGAGTTGGGCGCGCAGGGCGCGGATGCTCTCGGTGAGGTGGCCGCGGTCCAGGGGTGGGGCGTGTTCGCGGGCGCGTTCGACGACCTGGACGCGGGCGGCGACCGCGCGGAGGGCGGAGGCGGCCTCGGCGCCGGTGGTCCTGGCCTCGGTGACGGCGTCCGGGGGGACGAGGGCGCCCGCGGCGAGCTGGGTGAGCAGTTCGCGCAGCGTGTCCTCGGCCTCGCCGAGCCTGGTGATCGGTTCCCTGGCCTGGGAGCCGCGCGCGGGCAGCACGACCGGGGCGGGTGGGGCCTCCGGCAACGGCTGCTTGTGCAGCCGCCACGCGCGGACCCCGGTGGACACGGCGGCGACGCCGGACACCACGGCCGCCCCGATGAGGGCGGGGACGGCGATGCCCGGTGCGGCGGACGCGGTCTCGACCACCACCGCACCGGTGCCGGTGGTGAGGCCGGTGGCGGTCCACAACCGGGCCCGGCGCACCGCCCGGCGGCGCTGGCGCAGGGCCTTGGCCCTGGGGTCGCGCCACCCGGCGATCGCGTCGCGGACCTGCTGGGGGACCGGGCCGCGCAGCTGCTCGACCAGCTCACCGCCCAGCTTGATCAGCTCGTTCCGGCGCGGCCGCATGGTGTCGGCGCGCGTCAGGAGCCGGCCTGCGGGTTGGCCTTCTGCTCCTGGGCCACCCGCTGCTGGATCTCGGCCTGGATGGTGGACGGGGTGCCCGCCGGGGTGGCGCCGCTGGTGACCTGGCCCGCGACCGAGCCGCCCGCCATCGAGGCGCGGATCTGCTCGAGCCGGGACTGGCCGGCGAGCTCGGTGGTGGAGACCTGGACCTCCATCATCCGGCCCTGCACCGAGTTCTGCGCCAGCTCGGCGGCACCGAGGGCCGTCGTGTAGCGCTTCTCGATCTTGTCCCGGACCTCTTCGAGGGACGGGGTGTTGCCGGGCGCGGCGAGCTCGCTCATCTGGTTGAGCGAGCGCGAGACCTGCTCCTGCATCTTGGCCTGCTCGAGCTGGCTGAGCAGCTTGGTGCGCTCGGCGAGCTTGTTCTGCAGCACCATGGCGTTGCGCTCGACGGCCTGCTTGGCCTGCCCGGCGGCCTGCAGCGCCTGGTCGTGCAGCGTCTTGAGGTCCTCGATGCCCTGCTCGGCGGTCACCAGCTGGGTGGCGAAGCCCTGGGCGGCGTTCTCGAACTGCGTCGCCTTCTGCTCGTCGCCCTTGGAGCGGGCCTCGTCGGCGAGCACCAGCGCCTGGCGGGCCGACGCCTGCAGCTTCTCCACGTCGCCGAGCTGGCGGTTGAGCTTCATCTCCAGCTGGCGCTGGTTGCCGATCACCGCGGCCGCCTGCTGCGACAGCGCCTGGTGCTGGCGCTGCGCCTCCTCGATGGCCTGCTGGATCTGCACCTTGGGATCGGCGTGCTCATCGATCTTCGACGAGAACGACGCCATGACGTACTTCCAGAACTTCACGAACGGGTTGGCCATCGTCGTCCTCCGCCTGCCTTCATCCCTGCCGGACCCTCCGGTCACCCCCGCGCCGACACCGTGGCAACGGACCGGCACCGCTGGTGGTTCCTCCGGCGCCACCGGAGGCGGGTCCCATCTGTGGGTTCCATCGTGTCAGGTGCGTGCGGGCGGTTCCACCGGACCCACGAGAAATCAGGGTTCACCCATAGATCTCCCCTGAGGAAGCGGACCGCCCTTCGGGGTATCCCCGGACCCCGGTCCCACCGGCGGGCACGCGCGCGGGCCCGGCTCCCCCTGGGAACCGGGCCCGCGCGGCACGTCTCACCCCACCCGGCTCAGGCGGCGAACACCGCCCCCGCGCGGGCCTTGCTGGTCAGCGGCGGGTCGATGCGGTGGCTGAGCACCGGCTGGATCCGCAGGTCGGCGAGGTTCTCCCCGATCACGGCAGGCAGCAGCCTGCCGCCCTCCACCGCGACCCGCTTGCCGCCGTCCGGTTCGAGCGCGTCCATGGCCTCGATCTTGTCCACCGGCTCGACGCCGACCCGCTCCGGCAGGCCGCGCTCGACCGAGGTCAGCGCCCCCATGTCGGAGGCCACCTTGTGCAGCAGCTCCGAGAGCGGCAGCTCGAGCGCGTCGCAGATCGCGGCCAACAGCTCGCTGGATGCCTCCTTGCGCCCGCGCTCGACCTCGGAGAGGTACCCGAGGCTCACCCGCGCCGAGCGGGACACCTCGCGCAGCGTGCGCCGCTGGTTGGTGCGGGCGTGTCGGAGCCGATCACCGATCGCCTCGCGCAACAGCACGGTCATCGCGCACCTCCCTTCCTCGACGGGGCCCGGTCCGCGCACCGCACCCGCCCTGGGGCAGGAGCCGGAGCGGAACGGCGCGGGGCCGTCACACCGACAACGTTACCCACGGCGGCTGACCGAGCGCAGCGACTTCCCGGGTAGTCCGCCAAGAGCGAACGACCGCGCCGACCCCGGTGTTCCCGGTGTCCGCACGGCGGGCGCCCGGTGGCGCGCACTGACCGTGACCCTGGGTTCACCCCGGAAGGGTACCGAGGTCCACCCCGATCAGCGCGAGGGCGCCCACCACCGCGGCCGCGCGGACCGCTTCCCGGTCACCACCCGCGGTGATCACCTCGTGCCGGGTGCCCCGCGGGCCGACCAGGGCGATGTGGACCGTCCCGGGGGCGACGCCGTCCTGCGGGTCCGGTCCGGCCACGCCGGTGAGCCCGACGCCGATGTCGGCGCCGCAGCGCTCCCGCGCCCCGGCGGCGAGCTGCACGGCGACCTCCGCGTTGACGGCGCCGCGTTCGGCGAGCAGCGCGGGGTCGACGCCCGCGAGGGTCGCCTTGAGGTCTGTGGCGTACACCACCAGCCCGCCGCGCACGACCGCGCTGGCGCCGGGAACGGTGGTCAGCGCCGCGGTGAGCAGCCCGGCGGTGAGCGACTCGGCGGTGGCGATGGTCTCCCCCGCCGCCCGCAGCGCCGCCACGACCCGGTGCGGGGTCACTGGGCGATCGTGCGCAGGCCCATGGCGCGCAGGCGCACGGCGCGGATGACGTAGTCGACGCCGGTGACGACGGTCAGCACGACCGCCAGGTACATCGAGGCCCACGGCACCAGGGCGAGCCAGCTGGGCAGCGGGAGCAGGAACGCGCCGAGGGCGAAGATCTGGGTGAGGGTCTTGAGCTTGCCGCCGCGGCTGGCCGGGATCACGCCGTGGCGGATCACCCAGAACCGCAGCAGCGTCACGGCGACCTCGCGGAAGGCGATGACCAGCGTGATCCACCAGGGCAGCTCGCCGAGCACGCTGAGCCCGACCAGGGCGGCGCCGGTGAGCGCCTTGTCCGCGATCGGGTCGACGATCTTGCCGAAGTCGGTGATCAGCCCGTGCTTGCGGGCGAGCATCCCGTCGACGTGGTCGGTGATCGAGGCGAGCGCGAACACCGCGAAGGCCACCAGCCGCCACGTGGTGTCGGTGCCGTCCTCGGTGAACAGCGCCATCAGGAACACCGGGACCAGCACCAGCCTGGTCATGGTGAGCAGGTTGGCCACGTTGAGCAGCGGGACCACCGTGGGTTCCGGCAGGACCGCGACGGACTCCGGGGGCACCGCGACCACCGGGGGGACGCCGATCACCGCCTCCGGGCCCGCGGGCAGCATCACCTCGGCGCGGTCTTCACCGTCGACGGTGTCCCCGCCGGTCGCCGCGGAGTTCATTGCGGCTCCGGGTTCGCGCGCGGGATGACCTCGATGGCCTCCACGATGAGGTCGACGCCCTCGGTGTCGACGACGCGGGCGCGCACGAGGTCGCCCGCGGTGTACTTCTCCCCGTCGAGCACGACGCACTCGCCGTCGACCTCGGGTGCCTGGTGCGCGGCGCGGCCGACGCAGTCCTCGTCGTCGGTCTCCTCGCGCTCGACCAGCACGAGCACCTCGGTGCCGATCCGGTCCTCGGCGCGCTGGGTGGTGAGCTCCTCGGCGAGCGCGGAGATCCGGGCGACCCTGGCGGCGATGGTGTCGGCGTCGAGCTTGCCGTCGAGCCCCTCGGCCTCGGTGCCGTCCTCGTCGGAGTAGCCGAACACGCCGACCGCGTCGAGCCTGGCCTCGGTGAGGAACCGGGCGAGCTCGTCGACGTCGGCGTCGGTCTCGCCGGGGAAGCCGACGATGACGTTGCTGCGGATGCCCGCCTCGGGGGCGAGCGCGCGGATCTGCTCGACCAGGCCGAGGAAGGACTCGGTGTTGCCGAAGCGGCGCATCCGGCGCAGGACGGGCTCGCTGGAGTGCTGGAAGGACATGTCGAAGTAGTCCGCGACGCCCTGGGTGGTGGCGATGGCGCGCACCAGGTTCGGCCGGGTCTCAGCGGGCTGCAGATAGGACACTCGGACGCGGTCTATACCGGGTATGTCCGCGAGACGGGTCAACACGGCCTCAAGGGCGCCCTGTCCCGCATGCTCACGGCCAAGGTCCTTGCCGTAAGAGGTGGAGTTCTCGCTGACGAGCACGACCTCGCGTACGCCCTGCCGCGCCAGCCACGCGCCCTCGGCGACGATCTCGTCCGGCAGGCGGGAGACGAACGACCCGCGGAAGGACGGGATCGCGCAGAACGAGCAGCGGCGGTCGCAGCCGGAGGCGATCTTGAGGGAGGCCACCGGGCCGTCGTCGAGGCGCTTGCGGGCCACGGTCGGCCCCCACGCGTGCCCGGGGACGGTGACGTCCGTCGCCTGCCGGTCGACCGGCGAGATGGGCAGCAGCGTGCGCCGGTCCACCGGGACGTGCGAGGGGATGGAGTGCCCGGAGACCACGTCACCGAGGCGTTCGGCCAGGTCGGGGTAGTGGTCGAAGCCGAGCACCGCGGCCGCCTCCGGCAGGCTGTCGGCCAGCTCCGTGCCGTACCGCTCCGCCATGCACCCCACGGCGACGACCTTGGCCCCGGTGTCGGCGGCGGCCAGCAGCGTGTCGACCGAGTCCTTCTTCGCCGACTCGACGAACCCGCAGGTGTTCACCACGATGACGTCCGGTGTCGCCTCCGCGTCCACCAGCTCCCAGCCACCCCCGGACAACCGCCCCGCCAGCTCCTCGGAGTCGACCTCGTTGCGGGCGCAACCGAGGGTGAGCATGGCGACACGACGCGGCGTGGTGGGAGAGGACACGGGCCAAGGGTAACCGCCCGGTGTCCACGGGTTGGACCCGAGCGTGGACCAGGATGGCGCCATGGTGACCGAGCACGACGTCCGCCGGTCGGCACTGGCCCTCCCGGCGACGACCGAGAAACCCTCCTACGGCACCCCGGGCTTCCGGGTCCGCGACAAGCTCTTCGCCCGCCTGCGCGACCCCGAGACCCTCGTGGTGTTCGTGGCCGACGTGTCCGAGAAACAGGCCCTGATCGAGAGCGCCCCGGACCGCTACTTCACCACCCCGCACTACGACGGGTACGCCTCGGTCCTGGTCCGCCTACCGGAGATCGACGAGGACGAACTCGCCGACATCCTCCTGGAGTCCTGGCGAGTCCGAGCCCCCACCCGCCTGGTCACAGACTTCGACGCCCAGCCCTGACCTGCTGTCGATCTCCGTCAAGACGACTTCGACCGCGCTCGCCGCCACTCACCCGGTGGGGCGCCCTCGACCAGGCGATCCGTCGCCGCTCCGGCCGCGATTTTCACCCGGTTCGGGGACAAGAGTTGTCCACATGTGGATCTTCGAGGGGCTGTTTGAAGATCGACTGTCGGGGGGTGCCGATAGACTGGCACAGGGACGCCCCCCGGAGTGGGTGGGGGCTGGGCGGGGTCGGGACCGCGGGCGCGAGGGGGCGTAAGAGGGTGGGGGCGGGGCTGGCGGGCTGGGTGGGGGCAAGAGGGTGTGGTGGGGGCAAGAAGGCACTGGGACGGACAGGGGCCTGCGGTGGGGCGGGCTCGTTGGTGGCGAGTGGAGAGTCGGGCCTTGGCGCAGGTCTGCGCGGAGTGGCCGAAGTGGGCGCGCAAGAAGCCCGGGCATGGTCGAGCAGGCCCTGCCTGAGGTAAGCGCAGGGCCTGACGGTGGCCGGGGTTGTCAGCGGGGCCGGACAAGTCGCCGAGGTCGTCAGCAGGACCCTGACGGTGGCCGGGGTTGTCAGCAGGGCCTGACAGTGATCGAGGTCGTCAGCAGGGCTTGGCGGTGGCCGAGTTGTCAGCGGGCCTGAAGGTGGCCGAGGTCGTCAGCAGGGGCCTGGAGCAGCCGATGAGTCAGAGGCGTTCGAAGATGGCGGCTAGACCTTGGCCGCCGCCGATGCACATGGTTTCCAGGGCGTAGGTGGCGTCCTGGCGGTGTAGTTGGTGGAGCAGGGTGGCGAGGACCCGGGCCCCGGTGGCGCCCAGGGGATGCCCCAGGGAGATGCCGCTGCCGTTGACGTTGGTGCGGTCCCAGTCGGTGTCGGTGAAGCCCCACTCGCGGGTGACGGCGATGACCTGGGCGGCGAATGCCTCGTTGAGTTCGATCAGGTCGATGTCGGCGAGGGTGAGGCCCGCCCGCGACAACGCCCGTGCGGTGGCGGGGACGGGGCCGAGGCCCATGCGGGTGGGGTCGACGCCCGCGGTGGACCAGGTGACGAGGCGGGCCAGGGGGCGCAGGCCGAGTTCGGCGGCTTTCTCCGGGGTGGTGACCAGGCAGGCGGCGGCGCCGTCGTTCTGGCCGCTGGCGTTGCCCGCGGTGACCGTCGCGTCGGGGTCCTGGCGGCGCATGATGGGCTTGAGGCGGCCGAGGGACTCCAGGCTCGCGTCCGGGCGGGGGTGCTCGTCGCGGTCGACCTCGCCGATGGGGACGATCTCGTCGGCGAAGCGGCCCGCGGCGATGGCGTCGACGGCGCGCTGGTGCGAGCGCAGTGAGAGTTCGTCCTGTTCGGCGCGGCTGATGCCGTAGTCGCGGCGCAGGTTCTCCGCGGTCTCGACCATCCCCCCGGGCACGGGGTGGTTCACGCCGCCCGCGGTGACCCTGGCGCGCGCGAGCCGGTCGTGCAGTTCGACACCGCCGCCCTTGACGCCCCAGCGCATCGCCGACGAGTAGAACTCGACCTGGCTCATGTTCTCCGCGCCGCCCGCGATCACCACGTCGTTGACGCCCGTCTGCACCCGCATCGCGGCGTCGAGCACGGCCTGCAGCCCGGACCCGCACCGCCGGTCGACCTGCGTGCCGGGGACCGACACCGGCAGCCCCGCGTCGAGCGCGGCGACCCGGCCGAGCGCGGGCGCGTCACCGTTCGGGTGGCACTGTCCGAGCACGACGTCCTCGACCAGCGCCGGGTCGATCCCCGTGCGCCGCACCAGTTCCGCGACGACGGCCGCCGCGAGGGACGCGACGCCGACGTCGGCGAGGACCCCGCCGAAGCGGCCGACCGGGGTGCGGAGGGGCTCGCAGATGACTGCCTGGCGCATGGGGCTCCTCGGGTCTCAGCGGGTGGACGACCGCGTGTCGATTCTGCCCGTGCCGGGGCGGGCGCGGGCGCGGGGACTAGGTTGATCGGTTGTGAAACCCCTGGTTCGGCGGGCCCGGGTGACCGATGTCCGCGCCATGAAGGCCGTGATCGACACCTACGTCGGCAAGGTCCTGCTGGCCAAGCCGCTGGTGACGCTGTACGAGGACATCCAGGAGTTCTGGGTGGCCGAGGTGGACGGCGAACTGGTCGGCTGCGGCGCGCTGCACGTGCTGTGGGAGGACATCGCCGAGATCCGCACCATCGCGGTGGCCCCGAGCGCGCGCGGGAAGGGTGTCGGGCACGTGCTGGCCGAGCAGCTTGTCGCGGTGGCCAGGGAGCTGGGCCTCGGCCGGATCTTCGTGCTCACCTTCGAGACCGGGTTCTTCGCCAAGCACGGGTTCGTCGCCATCGACGGCACCCCGGTGAGCCCCGAGGTGTACGCCGAGATGCGCCGGTCGATGGACGAGGGCGTCGCGGAGTTCCTCGACCTGGAGTACGTGAAGCCCAACACGTTGGGCAACACGAGGATGTTGCTCAAGCTCTGATTCTTCGAGTGTTCACTAGAACAGTCTTGACTCGCATCCCACAGGCCCAGCATGATCGGTACTCGTGGGACGGGAAGCCGCGCTGACCGTCGAACAGCTCGCCGCCGAGGCGGGGCTGCCGACGAGCACGATCCGCATGTACCAGACCAAGGGCCTGCTGCACCCACCGCGGCGGCGGGGCCGGACTGCTCGCTACGACGGCACGCACGTCGAGCGGCTGGGCCTGGTGCACCGGTTGCAGCAGCGGGGTTTCTCGCTGCCCGCGATCGCCGAGCTCATCGCCGCGCGAGACCTGGGGGCTCGCGTCGGCGATGTGCTCGGCCTCGACGGCGCGGGCGGTCCGGACGACTGGGTCCCGGTCCGGGTGTCCGCGCTGCGCGCCGCCATCCCCCCCGGCGACCTGCGGCCCTCGCTGATGCTGCGCGCGGTCCGGCTCGACCTGGTGCGCTGGCGGCGCGGCCGTCCCTACACGCGGCGCTGGGTGATGGACGCGGGCCTGCGGATGGCGACCCTGCGCGTCCCGTCGAGCGAGGTGCTCGCCGCCTTCGAGCGGCTGCGGTCGACGACCACGACCATCGCGGGTGACTTCACCGCGCTGTTCGAGCAGCACCTCTGGCCCGCGCTGGCCGACCAGGCCGGGCACGACGACCAGCTCGACCGGGTCAGGTCCATGCTGCTGGAGCTGACCGAGACCGCGCAGGCCGTGGTGGCCGGTGCGCTGCGGGACGCGATCAGGGACGCGGCGGACGGGTTCGCCGCGCGGCACCACCTGCTGCCCGACCACGGCAGGGCGGCGTGGGTCGACCACGCGCCGCCGGTGCTCGCCGAGCGGCTGTCCGACGCCCACCGCGACGAGGTCCCCGGCGAGGACGAGATCCAGCGCTACTTCGACAGCCCGGACGGCGACGACCAGCCCGAGCCGACCACAGTGGATAGTCCACAGGGGTGACGCCGGACCGCCTCAGGGGTGCGCCGGGGTTGACGAGAACCGTTGCCGCGCAAGGAAACCGCGGGTCTGCCGGCCGGTAACCGAGAGTTCGGTCCGGGTAGCCCGAACGGTGGTGCCGCTGACGGGGGTGGTCGGTGCGTAATTGACCAACCGACCGCGCCGCCCCGCGCGTCCCCTTCGCGAGGAGTCCCCCGTGACCAGCATGACCACGACCCTGCGCCGCGCCGCCCGCGGCGTCGTCACCACGATCGCCGTCAGCGCCGCACTCGTCACCGGGGCGGGGGTCGCCGCCGCGGACCTGAGCCCCGCGCAGCTGCGGTCGACCACGGACAGCTACCTGTTCTCGCAGAGCCTCACCCAGTTCCAGACCACGCGGGCCAACCGCCCGTACGCCACCCAGCTGGACTGGTCGACCGACGGCTGCTCGAACTCCCCCGACAACCCGTTCGGCTTCAACTTCGTCAAGGCGTGCTACCGGCACGACTTCGGCTACCGCAACTACAAGAAGCAGGGCCGGTTCACCGAGACCACGCGGCTCTCGATCGACAACAACTTCAAGACCGACCTGTACACGATCTGCGCGGGCAACTGGTCGTGCAACCGGACCGCGGACGTCTACTACGCGGCGGTGCGCCAGTTCGGCAACAGCTGAGCGGCCCGACCACCGGCCGGGCCGCCCGCCTCACACCTTGTGGACCACCAGCGTGGCGACCACGCCGGGCACGTCGAGCTTGACGAGGCTGACCTTGTAGCCACCGGCCTCGGCCGTCATCGGGAACTGCTTGTTGGTGTGCACCTGGACCGCCGACCCCGCCAGGGTCAGCTCCAGGGTGGCGTCACCCTCCCAGACGCACGCCTGGCCGGGTTTGCACCGGCTGTCCTGGGAGACCTCGCGGAAGGCGATCAGCACGTCGGAGTCCGACAGCACGGTCGACTTGCCGCGCTCGATGTCGAACTCCTGGTCCAGCGGCGGACCGGTCTGCACCGTCGGCTGCGGCGTGCCGGGGCCGGGTCCGCCGCCGCCGGGGGTGGCCCCGCCGCCTGCCTTGGCGCACGCGGTCATCGCGACCAGCACACCCGCGGCCACCAGTAACTTCGTGATCACACTCATCCTCATCGCCACTCCTCACCCTCGCCCACTGGACGGTACGGGCGAGGGTGGGGGTTGCACGTGGCGGGAGATCAGCCGCCGTAGGGCTGCTGCGGGTAACCGCCCTGCTGGGGGTTGCCGCCCTGCGGCGGGTACTGCTGCTGCTGCGGGTAACCGCCTTGCTGGGGGTAGCCGCCCTGCTGCGGGTAACCCTGCTGCTGCGGGTAACCGCCCTGCTGGGGATAGCCCTGCTGCTGCGGGTAGCCGGGCTGCTGGTAGCCCTGCTGCGGGTAGCCGCCACCGCCGTAGCCGCCACCGCGGTTGGCCATCGCCTGCGGGTCGGCGACCGGGCCGACGTAGCGCGCGTCACCGAAGGCCAGGACCAGCAGGCCGATGAAGCTGAAGAAGATCAGCAGCACGCCGAACCCGGTGCCCTTGCCGAACGCCTTCGCCAGGTCGATCAGCACGATGATGCCGATGATGATGTTGACGAACGGGACGAACGCCAGCACCAACCACCAGCCGGGGCGCCCGACGATCTTGAGCATGACGTAGTAGTTGTAGAACGGGACGATGGCCGCCCAGCCGGGTTGCCCCGCCTTGGTGAACAGCTTCCACATCGCGATGATCCCCACCAGCGCGATGGCCGCGCCGATGAGGGCGAAGGTGACGATCACCCCGGTCGGCGCGCTGGGGGTGGTGTAGACGGAGTCGTACGGGTCCACGCTGCTGGGTCCTCCCTAGATCGCGCCCGGGATCCGGGCGCGCACAATCATCCGGAGGTACCGTGGCCGACCCGGTCGTCCCGCGCTGCCGATCGGGGCCGTCGTTAGCGGTTCGAGACCAAAGGGACCTCGGTCCGAGTCATTCGTCGTCCTCGGTTCCCGAATCGGCCGCCGGACCGCCGCGGATCGTCCACAGCACGTTCTCCAGCTCGTCGGGCTTGATCAGCACGTCGCGGGCCTTCGAGCCCTCCGACGGGCCGACCACCCCGCGCGACTCCAGCAGGTCCATCAGCCGCCCGGCCTTGGCGAAGCCGACCCGCAGCTTGCGCTGCAGCATCGAGGTCGAGCCGAACTGGGAGGTGACGATCAGCTCGGTGGCCTGCACCAGCAGCTCCAGGTCGTCGCCGATGTCCGGGTCGATCTCGCGCGCCTCGCCCGCCTTGGCCGCGGTGACCCCGGCGGTGTAGTCGGGCTGCGCCTGCTCCTTGGTGAACGCCACGATCTCGGCGATCTCCTCGTCGCTGACGTAGGCGCCCTGCACCCGGACCGGCTTGGCCGCGCCCATCGGCAGGTACAGGCCGTCGCCCATGCCGATCAGCTTCTCCGCGCCCGGCTGGTCCAGGATGACCCGGGAGTCGGTCAGCGACGAGGTGGCGAACGCCAGCCGGGACGGCACGTTGGTCTTGATCAGGCCGGTCACCACGTCCACCGACGGCCGCTGGGTGGCCAGCACCAGGTGGATGCCCGCGGCGCGCGCCTTCTGGGTGATCCGCACGATGGCGTCCTCGACGTCGCGCGGCGCGGTCATCATGAGGTCGGCGAGCTCGTCGACGATGGCCAGGATGTAGGGGTAGGGCCGGTACTCGCGCTCGCTGCCCGGCGGCGCGGCGATCTCACCGGACTTCACCTTCTTGTTGAAGTCGTCGATGTGGCGCACCCGGTTGGCCTGCATGTCCTGGTAGCGCTGCTCCATCTCCTCCACCAGCCAGGTCAGCGCCGCCGCCGCCTTCTTCGGCTGGGTGATGATGGGGGTGATCAGGTGCGGGATGCCCTCGTACGGGGTCAGCTCGACCATCTTCGGGTCGATCAGGATCATCCTGACCTCGTCCGGGGTGGCCCTGGCCAGCAGCGACACCAGCATCGAGTTGACGAAGCTGGACTTGCCGGAGCCGGTGGAGCCCGCGCACAGCAGGTGCGGCATCTTGGCCAGGTTCGCGGTGATCATATGACCCTCGATGTCCTTGCCGAGGCCCACCACCATGGGGTGGCTGTCCTTGATCGCGGTGCTCGAGCGCAGCACGTCGCCGAGGCGGACCATCTCCCGGTCGGCGTTGGGCACCTCGATGCCCACCGCGGACTTGCCGGGGATGGGGGCGAGCAGCCGGACGTTGTCGGTGGCCACCGCGTAGGCGATGTTCTTGGTCAGCGCGGTGATCTTCTCGACCTTCACGCCCGGGCCGAGCTCGACCTCGTAGCGGGTGACCGTCGGGCCGCGGGTGAAGCCGGTGACCTGGGCGTCGATGGAGAACTGGTCGAGCACCCCGGAGATGGCCTCGATCATCGTGTCGTTGGCCTTGCTGCGCGCCTTGGGGGCGTCGCCAGCGACCAGCAGGTCCGGCTTGGGCAGCTGGTAGTCGCCGTCGACGACCCGGGTGACCGTGATGGCGTCGGTGGCGGGCTTGGGCTCGGTGACCTGCGGGGTCTCCTTGACCTCGACCGGGCGCTTGCGCGGCGCCCTGGTCGGCGCGGGCTCGTCCAGCGGCAGCGGCGGCTGGTCGGCGGCGTCCTCGTCGGCCGGGGCGGCTTTGCGCCGGGGCGACTTGCGCGGCTTCAGCGGCGGCTCGGCGGTCAGGTCCGGCTCGTCGGCGAACAGGTCGGCGGCCGCACCGGTCTCCTCCGGGTCGCGGCCGAGATCACGGATGCGGGCCGGGACGTCGCGGATGCGGGTACCGGTGAACACCAGCACGCCGAAACCGAGCAGCAGGAACAGCACCGGCACCGCGACCCAGGCGGTGACGCCCTTGGCGAGCAGCCCGCCGGAGAGGTAGCCCAGCGCGCCACCGGCGAACATCCGACCGTCGTTGTCGGCGGGCAGGCCAGCGAAGATGTGCAGCACACCGAGCAGGGCGAGCACCACCAGCAACGTGCCGACGGTGTAGCGGGGGCGCTTCTCCGGCTGCGGATCGGTGCGCATGAGCGTGACACCGAGCACGAACAGCGCCAGCGGCATCCCCACGGTCATCGCGCCGAGCACGGTCCGGACACCGTCCTCGAGGTACCCGCCGACCTTGCCGACCTGCCACCACACCGCGGCACCCAGGATCACCCCGAGCGCCACCAGCGCGAACCCCACACCATCACGCCGGTGCGCCGGGTCGAGCTCCTTGGTCCGCCCGAGCGCCCGCACGATCGACCCGACACCCTTGGCCAACAACCCCCAAGCCGAGGCCAGCACACCCTTGGTCGGCGGCGGCGGGGGCTTGCGCGCCGAAGTCCGCCTGGCAGGCGCGCGCGAGGCAGCGGGCTTGCGCGCCCCACCCTTGCCCCCACCCTTCGAAGTCGTCGTCCGGCTCGCCATGAGATCACACGGTAGTGGGCGAGCCGCCCCGGTTCGCGCTGCCACACCGACGCCTCGCCACGGGATGCTCGCACCAATCAGCGGGCAAGCCGCCCCTGTTCACGCTGCCACACCGACGCCTCGCCACGGGATGCTCGCACCAACCAGCGGGCAAGCCGCCCCTGTTCACGCTGCCACACCGACGCCTCGCCACGGGATGCTCGCACCAACCAGCGGGCAAGCCGCCCCTGTTCACGCAGCCACACCGACCACCCCGCCACAGGATGCTCGCACCAACGGGCAAGCTGCACCGACCCGAGAGTCCACACCGATCACCCCGGCGCGGGTTGCCCGCACCAACAAGCGGGCAAGCTGCTCCTGCTCGCGCAGCCACATCAACCAGCCCAACCACCGCAAGCCGTCCCAAACAAGGCGCTGCCACACCGACCAGCCCGCGGGACAGCTGCCATCCCTCGGATCGGGCCCGTACCGGCGCGTGCGATGCTCACGCGCATGTCCGCGTTGCGCAGCCCCGAGTCCCGTCTGCCGCGCTCCCCGGGTGGGTCCGGGCAGACCCCGCCGGTGTGGCGGGTGATGTGCGCGATCGACCACGCGCTGGTGCGGTCGGTGGGGCGGATCGAGATCAGCGGGGAGTTCCCGGCGCACCTGCGGGGCAGGCCGGTGCTGGTGGCGGCGAACCACATCGGGATGTTCGACCCGTTCGTGCTGATCGCGGCGTTGCGCAAGGTGGGGGTGCTGCCGCGGTTCATGCTGACCGCGGGGCTGTTGGACGCGCCGGTGCTCGGGTACTTCCTGCGCAAGGCCGGTCACCTGCGGGTCGACCGGGGCAAGGCGAACATCGCCGACGTGTTCGGGCGGGCCACCGAGGTGCTGACCACGGCGAGCGTGCCGCTGCTGCTCTACCCCGAGGGCCGGGTCAGCCGGGAGCCGGGGCTGTGGCCGGAGCGCGGCAAGACCGGGGCGGCGCGGATGGCGCTGCACGGTGACGTGCCGGTGCTGACCATCAGCCAGTGGGGCGCGCACGAGGCGGTCTGCTGGGGCACCGAGGTGGTCACCGGGCCCGCCGACGTCAAGCCGCTGGTGACCTCGTTCTTCCGGGCGGTGCGCAGGCGGCCGGTGTTCAAGGTGCACTTCGGCGGGGTGGTCGACCTGTCGGACCTGTCGGCCGCCAAGACCGGCGACGCGGTGCGGGCGCACGCGCGGATCATGCGGCAGATCACCGCCGACCTGGCGCCGTTGCGCGCGGACCAGCTCGACGAGCCCGCGTTCCACGACCCGACCCGGCCGTGCGACTCGACGAGCCCCTGGCGACCGTAGGTACTGGCAGGAAACGTCCTACCACTGGCCGTCGACTTCGGACACACTGCTCGCCGTGACCACCGAGACGTCCACACCGGTCAGCGAGTCCCACCGCGCGAGGGGCACGCTGTTCATCCTCGTGGCGTCGACCGCGTTCGCCAGTTCCGGCCCGTTGGCCAAGCCGGTGATGCAGGCCGGGTTCGCCCCGGAGCAGGTGGCCAGCGCGCGGGCGGGCCTGGCGGCGCTGATGCTGCTGGTCGGGGTCGCGGTGGTGCGACCGAGCGTCCTGCGGGTCCGCCGGGAGCACTGGCGGGTCGTGGTCGCCTACGGGCTCATCGGGGTCGCCGCGGTGCAGTTCCTGTTCTTCCTCGCCGTCTCCCGGCTGCCGGTCGGGGTGGCGATGCTGCTGGAGTACACCTCGCCGGTGCTGGTCGCGCTGTGGGTGCGGTTCGTGCGGCGGGTGCGGCTGCCCGCGTTGTCGTGGCTGGGCACCGGGCTCGCGCTCGGCGGGCTGGCGCTGGTCTCGCAGGTGTGGTCCGGGCTGGCGCTCGACGCCGTGGGGCTGCTCGCGGGTGTGGGCGCGGCGCTGTGCTCGGCGGGCTACTACCTGCTCGGCGAGAAGGGTGCGGGCGAGCAACACCCGATCGGGATGGTCACCTGGGGGATGGCCGTGGGCGCGGCGGGGCTGTTCGTCCTCGCGCCGCCGTGGGAGATGCCGCTCGACCGGCTCGGCGCGCCCGCCCGGCTCGGCGGCGCGGAACTGCCGATCTGGGTGCTGCTGGTGACCGTCGCCGCGGTGAGCACGGCCATCGCGTACGCCCTGAGCACCACTTCTCTGCGCGACCTGCCCTCGCAGGTGGCCAGCGTGCTCGCGCTCTCGGAGCCGGTCGTGGCCACGCTGCTGGCCTGGTTGCTGCTCGGCGAGGTCCTGGAACCGGTGCAGATCGCGGGCATGGTCGTGCTGCTGGGCGGGGCGCTGCTGGTCCAACTGGCCACCCGCACCCCTGTCACACCAGCAGAACCATTGCCCACCAAATGAGACCGCGGTCACGTCAGAACCACTCTGTCGAGTGAATGTCGTCCCTGTCACGCCGTCACCGGAACCGAGAAAGGTAAAGGGTCGTTTACCTGACGGACGCGACACATCGTGGTCGATCGGTCACCATGTGCTCACCAGGGCCGGGACTCCCGGCCTGGATCACCCGACCTGCGATGACATCCGACATCTCACCTGACACACAGGAGGTTCCGCCATGGGCCAGCTACGCCCGAGCGGTCCGGCGCACGCGCCGCCAACGGCGGCGGCCAGGCGCTGGTTGCGCCACGACGCCCGCTTCGACCTCTCCGCCTCGCTCGTCGTCTTCCTCGTCGCCATCCCCCTCTCCGTCGGCATCGCCGCCGCCTCCGGCGCCCCGGTCATGGCCGGGCTCATCGCCGCCGTCATCGGCGGGATCGTCGCCGGATCACTCGGGGGGTCCCCCCTGCAGGTCAGCGGCCCGGCCGCGGGCCTGACCGTGGTCGTCGCCGGGCTGATCACCCAGTTCGGCTGGGCCGTCACCTGCGCGATCACCGTGCTCGCCGGTGTGCTGCAAGTCGTGCTCGGCGCCTGCCGGATCGGCCGCGCCGCGCTCGCCATCTCCCCCACCGTCGTCAACGCCATGCTCGCGGGCATCGGCGTGACCATCGTCCTCGGCCAGCTGCACGTCCTCACGGGCGGCGCGGCGGAGGCGTCCGCCTGGGAGAACGTGCGCGACCTGCCCGCCGCCGTCGCGGGGCTGGACCCGGCCGCGGCCGCCACGGGGTTACTGGTCATCGGGATGCTGGTGCTGTGGCCGAGGATGCCTGCCAGGCTGCGCGGGGTGCCCGGTCCGCTGGTGGCGATCGTGCTGGTGACCGGGGCGAGCCTGCTGCTGGCGCTCACCGTGGCGCGGGTGTCGCTGCCGGATGACCCGCTCTCGGCGATCCACCTGCCGCGACTGCCGGACGGCGAGTGGTTCGCCTTCGCTGTGGGCGTGGCGACCATGACGATCATCGCGAGCGTGGAGAGCCTGCTCTCGGCGGTGTCGGTCGACAAGCTGGCCACCGGCCACCGCAGCGACCTGAACCGGGAGCTGATCGGGCAGGGCAGCGCCAACATGGCCTCCGGGCTGCTCGGCGGCCTGCCGGTGACGGGCGTGATCGTGCGCAGTTCCACCAACGTCCGCGCGGGTGCTCGGACCAGGGCTTCCGCCGTGCTGCACGGGATCTGGGTGCTGCTGTTCACCGTGCTGCTGGTGGGGCTGGTCGAGCAGGTGCCGCTGGCCGCGCTGGCCGGTCTGCTGATCGTCATGGGCGTGAAGCTGGTGCGGCCCGCCGATGTCGCCGTCGCGCGCAAGCACGGTGACCTGCACGTCTACCTGGTCACGTTGGCCGGGGTGGTGCTGCTGGACCTGTTGCAGGGCGTGCTGATCGGGCTCGCGGTGTCGCTGCTGGGCATGGTCCGCCGGGTCGTGTGGGCCAGGGTGCGGGTGCGCACCGGCGACGAGACCGACGAGGACGGCAGGCCGCTGTGCGCGGTGATCGTCGAGGGCACGCTGAGCTTCCTGTCGGTGCCCCGGCTCTCCCGGGTGCTGACCCAGGTCCCCGACGGCAGCGCGGTGCACCTGGAACTGGTCGTCGACTACCTCGACCACGCGGCGTACGAGCACCTCTCAGCCTGGCAGCGCCAGCACGAGGGCACCGGCGGCACGGTCGCCGTCGACGAGATCGGCGACATCCCGCGCGACAGGAGCGCCCTGCCGAGGTGGTTCTCGCCGTGGTCGCACTGGCAGGTCACCGAGCACGAGGAGCGCCCGCTGATCCCGACGCAGCGCTCGGTCGACGACCACGTGCTGCGGCCGCTGGTGACCGGCGCCCAGGAGTACCGGCGGACGGGGGCGCCCGCGCTGCGCCCGCACCTGCGCAAGCTCGCCGGATCCCAGCAGCCGCACGCGGTGTTCCTGACCTGCGCCGACTCGCGCATCGTGCCGAACGTGATCACCGCGTCCGGCCCGGGTGACCTGTTCACCATCCGCAACGTGGGCAACCTGGTGCCCGACCCCGGCCCCGTCGGCGACCAGTCGGTGCACGCGGGGGTGCTCTACGCGGTGCGCGCCCTGCGGGTGCCGACCCTGGTCGTCTGCGGCCACTCCGGCTGCGGCGGCATGGCCGCCCTGCTCGCCGACCGGCGCGCCATGCCCGAGGGCGACCCCATGCGCCAGTGGCTGCGCTGGGGCGAGCCGAGCCTGACCGCCCTGCGCGCCGGGCACCCCATCGCCGACCACGCCGCCGAGGCGGGCTGGTCCGAAGTGGACCGACTGGCGATGGTGAACGTGGCCGTGCAACTGGAGAAGCTCCGCACCATCCCCGAGGTAGCCGCCAGCGACATCCGCCTGGTCGGCCTCTTCTTCGACATCCCCTCCGGCGCCCTGCTGATGCTCGACAACGACCGCCTCACCCCCCTGGCCGACACCGCCCTCACCGGCTGATCACCCCACCGCACACCACCAGGCCCGGGGCACCCCACCCCGGGCCTGGCCCACCTACAGCCGCGCCACCACCTCCGCACGACACCCACAAGGCCCGCCGTGCTCGGCTCGTGCACCGCCAGAGTCCAATGCCCGCCGAGACTCCGCGCGCCGAGCCAACGCATTTACACGGCAGCCGAGCCTTCCGGAAGCCCCGGCACGCATCCCGAGCCAAGTACCTTCAGCCCCGCCGCAGCCCCGCAAAGCCACGACAGCGCGGCCCACCTGTCTCCAGCCCATCCCAGGCAAACCCGCCGCAGCGCCCCCGAATCACCAGCAACGCCACCGAATCCCACACCCGAAGCCGACCGCACTGGCCTCCCACACCGGCCCCACACCCCACACCCCACACCCCACACCCCACACCTCGGCCCTGGCCCTGGCCCTGGCCCTGGCCCTGGCCCTGGCCCTGGCCCTGGCCCTGGCCCCACGCTCCCACGACGCCGGCCTCGCGCGCGCGTGCCAGTCCTGCCCCAGCCCCCACCCACTCCGGGGGGCGTCCCAGTGCCAGTCTATCGGCACCCCCCGACAAACGATCTTCACACAGGCCGCCGAAGATCCACATGTGGATAACTTCTGTCGCTGAACCGGGTGAACATCGGCGCCCTCCAACACAAGAAGCGCCTGGTCAGAGGCATGCACAGGCCGCCAGAACAGCGCGGCGGGCGCAAGTCGTGCGGCTGGAGATCAACCAGCGCCCGAGAAGCGGGGCGACAGTCCACAATGGACCAGAGTCAGCCGCCGTTGGTCGGGGTGTAGGCCGGGGTTCGAGACGTGCCGGGGCCCACGATGTCGACGAAGAGGCGGCCCAGGGCTACTCGGGCTTGGATGGCGGCGTTGGTGCCGCCGAAGTCGGTGGGGTCGCCCGCGCCTTGGGAGAAGAGGGCGTAGGTGAGGGTGGGGGCGCCGGTGGCGTCGAAGACGATGCCTGCTTCGTTGCGGCCGTTGGTGAACCAGCCTGCCTTGGTGGCGACGCGGGCGCGTTCGTCGGAGGAGAGGTCGCGGCGGATGCCGTCGGTGTGGGCGGCTTGGGAGCGCAGGACCTTGAGCACGAACTCGGTGGACGACGCCGACAGCAGGCGGCCCGCGGCCAGGGCGTTGAACAGGTCGTGGGTCTCGCGCGGGGTCGTCTTGCCGAGGTAGAAGCGGTTCGGGTTCGCCGAGGGTGACACCTGCGTGCGCGGGAAACCCTTGGCCACCAACGTCTGGTTGACCTCGACCGTCGGCGTCACCAGGCCCGCCAACCGGTTCGCCGTGTCGTCGGACACCGACAGCAGCAGCGCCAACGCGTGCCCGAGGGTCACCGAACTCGGGTATGCGCCGTCGAGCGGGAAGATGCCGTCACCGGCGTGGTTCACGATCTCGGCGGTGACCTCAAGGCGCTGCGCCAGCGACGCCTGCCCCCGGTCGACCTTGTCCAGCACCGCGACCGCCACCGCGACCTTGTTGACGCTGTACGCCTCGACGAGGTCGTCGGCGTGCGAGGCCACCACCGGCTGCCCGAGGTGGCTGATCAACGCCTGCCACGCGCCGCCCGCCCGCACCGTCTCCGCGCGGTAGCGCCGCTGGATCCGCTCGCCAGGCGTGCGACCGGCAGCAGGAGCGGCAGGCCCCCGCTCGGGAACAGCAGGCGCCAGCCCGGTAGCAGCAGACGCCTTCCCGGGAACAACAGCAGCCGGGAGACCCGTCCCCAGCACCGCGGCCGCGCCCAACCCGAGCGCCGCGCGCCGGTTCACCCCTGTCGTCATGGCTCCCCCTCGACCGGGCGCGGGCCGTGCTGCCCGCGCCCGTTCGAGCCTGCCACGGCGGGCCCGGCGAGCCCACCGGACCGGCAGATCAGACCGGGATGACGGTGGGGACGATCATCGGCCGCCTGCGGTAGGTGTCGGCCACCCAGCGGCCCACCACCCGGCGCACCGACTGGGCGATGCGGTGGGTGTCGGTGATGCCCTCGGACTCGGTGTGCGAGAGCTCCATCTCCACCAGCGACAGCACCCCGTCGAGCGCCTTGGGGTCGTCGGAGAAGCCGCGGCCGGACACCGTGGGGACCGACACCGCGCGCCCGGTGGTCGAGTCGACGACCACGGTGATCGCGATGAAGCCGCCCTCGCCGAGCACCAGCCGGTCCGACAGCGTCGACTCGCCGACGTCGCCGACCGAGAGGCCGTCGACGTAGACGTGGCCGACCTCGACCCGCCCGGTGATCGCGGCGCGCCCGTCGACCAGGTCGACCACCACGCCGTCCTCGGCGATGACCACGTGGTCGGCGGGCACCCCGGTCTTGACCGCGAGTTCGGCGTTGGCGCGCAGGTGCCGCCACTCGCCGTGCACCGGCATGACGTTGCTCGGGCGGACCGCGTTGTAGAGGAACAGCAGCTCACCGGCCGGGGCGTGCCCGGACACGTGGACCTTGGCGTTGCCCTGGTGCACCACGTGCGCGCCGAGCCGGACCAGGCCGTTGACCACGCCGAACACCGCGTTCTCGTTGCCGGGGATCAGCGAGCTGGCCAGGATGACGGTGTCGCCGGGCCGGATGGAGATCTGCCGGTGCTCGCCGCGCGCCATCCGCGACAGCGCCGAGAGCGGCTCACCCTGCGACCCGGTGGACACGAACAGCACCTGGTCCTCGGGCATGGCCATCGCCTCGTCGAGGTTGACCAGCAGCCCCGGTGGCACCGACAGCAGCCCCAGGTCGGCGGCGATGCCCATGTTGCGCACCATCGAGCGGCCGACCAGGGCGACCCGGCGGTCGTGCGCGACGGCGACGTCGAGCACCTGCTGCACCCGGTGCACGTGGCTGGCGAAGCAGGCGACGATGACCCGCTGGTCGGCGCGGGCGATGACCCCGTCGATGACCGGGCCGATCTCGCGCTCGGAGATGACGAACCCGGGGACCTCGGCGTTGGTGGAGTCGACCAGGAACAGGTCGACACCCTCGTCGCCGAGGCGGGAGAACCCGGCCAGGTCGGTGAGCCTGCCGTCGAGCGGGAGCTGGTCGAGCTTGATGTCGCCGGTGTGCAGCACGATGCCCGCCGGGGTGCGGATGGCCACCGCGAGCGCGTCCGGGATCGAGTGGTTGACCGCGAAGAACTCCAGGTCGAACTCGCCGTAGCTGATCTTCTCGCCCTCGGTGACCTCGCGCAGCCTGGGGTCGAGCCGGTGCTCCTTGCACTTGGCGGCGACCAGCGCGAGGGTGAACCGGGAGCCGACGACCGGCAGGTCGGGGCGCAGCCGCAGCAGGAACGGGACCGCGCCGATGTGGTCCTCGTGGCCGTGGGTGAGCACCAGCGCGTCGATCTCGTGCAGCCGGGACTCGATCGGCCGGAAGTCGGGCAGGATCAGGTCGACGCCGGGCTGCTGGTCCTCGGGGAACAGCACGCCGCAGTCGACGATGAGCAGTCGGCCCGCGTGCTCGAAGACGGTCATGTTCCGGCCGACCTCGCCGATGCCGCCCAGCGCGACGACCCGCAGGCCGCCTTCCGGCAGGGCGGGGGGCGGGTTGGTCGGCCACTTGCCCGACTTGGGGGGTTGGCTCACTGGGCGCTCACCCGGCCTTCCGTCCTGTCGAGGGGGTGCGTGTCGAGCAGGCGCGTGTCGAGGGGGCGGGCACCCGGAGAACGTGGACCCGGCGCCGCGGCGCCGGACGTACGGACCCCCGCGGCTGGGGTGCCCGGTGGGCGGGTGCCCGGGGAACAGGTCACTGGCGCACCGTCCCGGTGCTGGTGTGCGTGGTGGTCGCGATGTAGGCGGCGTTCGCGTCGGCGTGCGCGACCCTGGCGCTGGCCACGTGCGAGGCGGGGGTCTGCGCGAGCGGGACACCGGCCTCGGCGAGGTCGGCGCCGATGGCCTCGAGCTGCTCGGGGGTGGCGGGCGGCAGCGGCAACCTCGGGTCGCCCGCGTCGTGCCCGCGCAACCGCAGCGCGGCCTTGCTGAACACGACGCCGCCGACCCGGCTGAACGCGCGCAGCACCGGCAGCAGTCCGTTGTGGACGCCGCGGGCGGTGCTCACGTCGCCGGTCTCGTAGGCGTCCAACATGGACCGCAGCCGCCCGGCCGAGACGTGGCCGATGACGCTGACGAAGCCGACGCCGCCGATGGACAGCCACGGCAGGTTCAGCGCGTCGTCGCCGGAGTAGTAGGCCAGGTCGGTGCTGGCGATGACCTGGCTGCCCGCTAGCAGGTCGCCCTTGGCGTCCTTGACCGCGGCGATGCGCGGGTGCTCGGCCAGCCTGCGCAGGGTGTCGACCTCGATCGGGACGACCGAGCGCGGCGGGATGTCGTAGAGCATCACCGGCAGCGGCGTCGCGTCGGCGGCGGCGGTGAAGTGCGCGATCAGACCGGCCTGAGGTGGCCGCGAGTAGTACGGGGTGACCACGAGCAGGCCGTGGGCGCCCGCCTTCTCGGCCTCGCGGGCCAGCGCCACGGTGTGCGCGGTGTCGTAGGTGCCGACCGAGCCGATCACCGTCGCCCGGTGGCCGACCGCCTCGACCACGGCGCGGACCAGGTCGGACTTCTCCTGGTCGGTCGTGGTCGGCGACTCGCCGGTGGTGCCGTTGACCACCAGTCCGTCGTTGCCCAGCTCGACGAGGTGCTCGGCGAGGGCCTGGGCGCGGTCGAGGTCGAGCGTCCCGTCTGCGGCGAACGGGGTCGCCATGGCGGTCAGCACCCGGCCGAAGGGCCGTCCGGGTGCGGCGGTGGGGCATGCGGTCATGGGCAAGACGCTACCCGCTGGCAACGGGGGTGACTTCTACCACTGCCATCTTGTGCACGGTTCGGGGGGTTGTGGACAACCGCGCGGACCCGCGGTCAGAGACCCCTGCGCACCGATCGGACGGTCGCGACGGCGTCCTGTGGTCCGGTGTGGTCGATCCTGGTCTTGGCCCTGCCGAAGGCATCCAGGAGCAGCTCGCCCGGTTCGCCGGTGATGGTGACGGGGTCGGGACCGGGGCGGGCGGTGATGGCGCGGCCGTCCGGCGTGCGCAGCACGATGCCGACCGGGCTGCGCCGGTAGTAGAACTTGGCGGTGCGGCCGAGCGCGACCCACAGGGCGTTGTCGCGGCGCGGGTCGGCCGGGCGCGGTTCCCAGTCGGGGGCCGCGCGGCGGACGTCCTCGTGGTGGATGAAGTACTCGGTGGTGTTGACCTGCTCGTCGACCAGCCGGAACGGCGACAGCGCAGGCGGGCCCGTGCGGACCAACTCGACCAGTTCCGACCAGGGTCGAGCGGTGTAAGAGCGCTGGACACGCTCGGTGTACCCGGCCAGCGCCTTGATCAGGATGCCCGGTGCCGCGTCGAGCCGCCGCTCCCGCACGACCAGGTGCGCGGCGAGGTCGCGGCTGGTCCACCCCGCGCACAGCGTCGGCACGTCCGGCCCGACCTCGGTGAACAAGCTGCTCAGCTGCGCGCGTTCGTCCCTGGCGACACCCATGACCCCACCCTACCGAGTGGTAGCGGTCAGGACGGCGACTCGACCTGGCTGTCGGTGATCTTCGCCTTGTCCTTGCGGACCAGGACGCAGTGGATCGTGTGGTCGCGCCCGGTGGACGAGTCCTTGGCGTCCCAGGTCTGCTGCGTCGGTACCACCACCGCGTAGGTGAGCTGGGCCTTGATGTCGCTCTTCACCCGCTCCGTGCTGAAGGACCAGCCGCAATAGGACTCGCCGAGCGCCTCCAGCTCCGACTTGCGGTAGGTCCACGGCGCCGAGGTGCTCGCGGGCTCCAGGGTGGCGAAGACCTGGATCTGGAACGGCTTCTTGCAGTCGTCGTAGGAGTCGAAGGCCGTGCCCTTCTGCAACAGGCTGTTGTTGCAGTAGCCGTCCGAGATCGTGAACTCCGGGAAGTCGCCCGAGTCGCCGTAGCTGAACTTCTGGATCGCGACGGTCTGCTCGCTGTCGGCGGGGGCGTTGATCGCCTGGCTCAGGAAGAAGCCGCCGACGGCGCCCGCCACGACCGCGACCGCCGCGCCGACGGCGAGCAGCTTGGTCCGCGGCTTGGCGGGCGGCGGCGCCTGCACGACGCCGGTGGGGTTCTGGTGCGGGAAGTACGCGGTGCCGCCGGTGATCATGGTGGGTCCGGTCGGCGGGCCGGTCGGGACGTGCGTGAGCAGGCCGCGCACCTGGGCCGCGGTGAGCCTGGCCGCGGGGGTGCCGATCATCAGGCCGCTGATCACCGAGGCCAGCGCGCCCTGCGCCCTGGTCAGGTGCGGGACGTCGGCGAGGATCGCGTGCATGGTCGCCGCCGTGGTCGGCCGCTCGAACGGGTTGTAGCCCTCGATCGCGTAGAACAGCACCGCGCCCAGCGCCCACAGGTCCGACCCGGCGCCCGCCTCCTCGCCGCGGATGCGCTCCGGTGCCATGTAGGTGGGCGAGCCGATGAGGATGCCGCTGCTGGTCAGCCTCGGGTCGTCGAGCGACTGCGCGATGCCGAAGTCGGTGAGCTTCGCCCGACCGTTGGCCGCGAGCATGATGTTGCTCGGCTTCACGTCGCGGTGCACGATCCCGGCCTGGTGCGCGGCCTCAAGCGCCGAGAGCAACTGCTCGGCCAGCTTGGCCACCTGCTCCGCGGGCATCGGACCGCGCTCGCGCACGATGTCCGACAGCGTCGGAGCCTGGATCAGCTCCATGACGATGTAGGTGGCCCCGGACTCCTGGACCACGTCGTACACCGTGACCACGGCGGGGTCGTTGAGTCGACCCGCAGTGCGCGCCTCGCGCAGCACCCGCTCCTCGAACACCGCGCGCTCACTGGCGGGCACCCCGTCGGGCAGGTGCAACTCCTTGATCGCCACGTGTCGCCCGATCATGCGGTCCTCGGCGAGCCACACCACACCCATGCCGCCGCGACCGAGTTCGTTGAGGATCGCGTAGCGACCCGCCACCACCCGGGGTCCGTGCGCGACGGTGGGACCCTGATCCTGCGACACCGGCAAACCTCCTCTGGCCGCGCGAATCCTAGTGGGCCACCCGCGCGGGCGAGTGCGAACCGGTCAACTCGTGTGCACGTCGTGACCGGCCTCGCGCAGCGCGGCCACCGCGCGGTCGAGGTCCGAATCGTGCACCAGCACGTGGTCGGTGTCGAACGTGGACAGCGCGAACAGCGACACACCGGCCGCGGCCAGCGATCCGGCGATGGAGGCCATGATCCCGGTGAGGGTGAACTCCAGCGGGCCGCGCACGGTCAGCAGCCGCCACCCGGGGTCGGTGCGGCCACCGCCCGGGGTCACCGCGGCGGGGGCGACGACCGAGACCTCGTCAGGGGTGCTGGTGACCGACACCAGGCCGGTGGCGGTGAGCAGGTCGGCGGGGACGGCGGTGCCCGGGTCGAACCGGGTCACCGCGTAGTCCCCCGCGACCACGTCGATGACGAGTCGCCGCACGGCTCAGCCCTCGGCGACGAGCGGGCTGGAGGCGACCTCGGACCCGTCGGCCAGCGCGGAGATGGTGAAGTCGGCGAACGCGTTGCCCGCGGCCTTCTGCAACTGGCGCAGGCACTCGACGGCCAGCGCGCGGATCTCCACGTCGGCGTGCTCGGTGGCGCGCATGGCGATGAAGTGCCGCCAGGCGCGGTAGTTGCCGGTGACCACGATGCGGGTCTCGGTCGCGTTCGGCAGGATCGCGCGCGCGGCCTGGCGGGCCTGCTTCTTGCGCAGGGTCGCGCTGGGCACGTCGGCGAACTTCTGCTCCAGGCCCGCGAGCAGCTCGTTGTAGGCGTCCTGCGCGGCCTGGGCGGCGGCGAGGAACTTGGCGTGCAGCTCCGGGTCGCCCGCGATGGCCTCGGGCTCGACCATGGCGGCCGACTTCTCGGGCACGTACCGCTGCGAGAGCTGCGAGTAGGAGAAGTGCCGGTGCCGGATCAGCTCGTGGGTCAGCGACCGGGAGATGCCGGTGATGTAGAAGGACACGCTGCCGTGCTCGAGCACCGACAGGTGGCCGACCTCGATGATGTGCTTGATGTAGCCCGCGTTGGTCGCCGTCGCCGGGTTCGGCTTGCGCCACGACTGGTAGCACGCCCGCCCCGCGAACTCGGCCAGCGCCTCACCCCCGTCGGCGTCGGTCGACCACGGCACGTCCGACGGCGCGAAGAACTCGGTCTTGGCGATGAGCTGCACCCTCGGCGACACCGTCTCGGTCACGTCCACATCCTCACGTCGGCTCCTGCTGCCCTGCCGGGCGCAACAGTAGTCGGCGAACGGGCGAACGTTCCCGCTGGCACGAGGCGGTGGCGCGGGTGACATCAACTGACACCACAGTCCGCGTTGACTGATGTCGAACCTGATGTCATGGTGGTGTCATGGACCTGAGCAGCTACCTCGCCACCCTGCGCGACGACCTGACCACGACGGCGTCGGCGGGGGACGAGTCGACGAGGCGGTCGGCGGCCGTGCTGGCGGCGGCACTGGAGCCGTCGGCGCGGTTGGCGATCATGAACGCGTTGGCCGACCTGGCCGCCGAGGTGACCGCGCACCTGCCCGACCACGTGGTCGAGGTGCGGTTGGACGGGCGGGACGTGCGGGTCGTGGTGACCAAGACGACCGGGGGGCAAGCCGAGCCACCACCGCAGCCGGGCGCGGCGAAGTCCGAGTTCGGCGGCGACATGAGCCGGATGACGCTGCGGCTGTTCGACGAGCTCAAGGCCAAGGCGGAGCGCGCGGCGTCCTCGCAGGGGGTGTCGCTCAACACCTTCGTGCAGCAGGCGTTGCAGGGGGCCCTGAGCGGGCACCGCAAGCACAGTGACCAGCAGGGGGAGCCGGACAAGGGCGCCTCCCGAGTGCAGGGGTGGTACGCGGGATGAGCGACGTGCGGATGGAGCAGTTCGACACCGGCACCGACCCGGTGGAGATCACGGTGGCCACCGGGTCCGGCCGGATCGACGTGCGGCTGACCGACGAGGAGGGCGTCGACGTCGAGGTCAGGCACGCGCCGGAGGACGCCAACCCGTGGGCGGACGGCATCACCAACCTGGTGTCGTGGTTCAGCACCCAGTTCGGCGAGGCCAAGCAGCCCGAGGACGCCGCGGCCGAGGCGGTGCGCCGCACCAGGGTCGAGGTGGTCGGCGGCAGGCTGGTCGTGCGCTCCCCGAAGGAGCCGCAGCTGCGGGCGATCCCGATCGCGGTGGTCGTGCGGGCCCGGGCCGGGTCGGTCGTGTCCGCCCGCAGCGGCGCGGGATCGGTGCGGGTCGCGGGGGTCGCCGCCAAGGTCGACGTCACCACCGGCACGGGCAGCATCGACATCGCGGAAGCGACAGGCGCGGTGCAGGCGACCAGCGGCACGGGCTCGGTCAAGATCGGACCCGCTCCCGCGGGGGTCCAGGCTCGGACCGGCCGCGGCGAGGTAGAACTGACCGCGGTCGGTGGGCCTACCACCGTGATCACCGCGGGCGGGGACGTCTGGCTGGGCGCGGTCAGCTCGGACGTGACGGTCCGCAGCGGCACCGGCGACATCACCATCGCCGACGCCACCAGCGGCACCCTCGAACTGACCACCGGCTCCGGCGCCCTCCGCGTCGGCATCCGCGAGGGCAGCCCCGCCGAAATCGACGTCTCCTCCGGCGCCGGAGACGCCCGCAGCGACCTACCGCTGTCGGGCACCGCCCCGGAAGCAGCCCCAACCCTACGCATCCGCGCCCGAACCGGCGTCGGCTCAGCCCACGTCACCGCCGCCTCGCACTGACCTCCCACACAGCCGCTCCCGGACACCTCGTCCGGGAGCGGCTTCCTGCTGATGGGGCGGCCCTGTCCGCAGCCTTGCGCGCGGTCCCAGCGGGAGCATCGCGCTGGCCGAGCCAGCAACCGCACGCTGCTCCCGACACACAGCCGCTCCCGGGCTCCTCAGGTCCGGGAGCGGCCTTTCACTTATGGGACAGCCTCTCCGGAGCCTCACGCGCGGTCCCGGCGGAGGGCAACGCGCCGCAGACTCCAACCGAGCCCGCACGCTGCCTCACACGCCGACACGCAGCCACCCCGCCCCGCCGGTCCGGGAGCGGCTTCTCGCTGATGGGACAGCCTCCCCCGCAACCTCACGCGCGGTCTCAGCGGAGAGCAACGCACCCCAGTCGCCAGCCAAACCCGCCACCTCACGCGGCCCCCACGCACTGGCACCCAGCTACTCCCAGGCCCGGGGGCGGCTTCTCGCTGGTGGGGCAGCCTCCCCAGCCGCCTCGCACGCGGTCCGACGCGGAGGGCATCGGACCCGCGCCAGCCCCCGAAATCGCCGCCCCGCGCGCGTTCAACGCGAGAGGGCGTCGTACCCCCGCCTGCGCCGATATCGCCGCCTCGCGCGCGCGGTCCCGACCCGGCCCAGCCCCCACCCACACCGGGGGGCGTCCCAGTGCCCAGTCTACCGGGACCCCCCGACAGTGGATCTTGGAACAGGGGGTACCAAGATCCAGATGTGGATAACTTCTGTCGCTGGACCGGGTGAAAGTCCGGGGCGGGCACGGTCATCCGCCGCCGAGGTCCGCGGTTCCAGGGCGGGCGCCAGGTGTCGCTGGGGCGGGCTCTCGTCGCGGCCGGGCAGGCGCTAGACGCGGGCTCGGTAGGTACTAGTCCGGCTGGGCGGTCGCCGCCGGGCAGGGAGTAGTCGTCGCCGGGGCGCGGGCTAGTCGCGGCCGGGCAAGCGCCAGGTGTCGGTGGGGCAGGGGCCGGGCGCGGGTGGGCGGGTGCTTGTTGGCGCTGGGGTAGGCGCCGGGGGTGGGTGGGGGGTTAGTCGCGGCCGCGGATGATGGTGGGTTCGTAGTCTTCGTCGTCGAGCGGGGAGGTGGCGGGCCAGCTGGGGGCGCGGCCGCCGATGGTCTCGCTGCGGGGGCGGGGGAGCTTCAGCTCGACTGCTCTGTCCACTGTGGCCTGCTCCGGCATGGCTCGACCTCCGCGCGTCGTCGGTGTGGGGGCGTCGCCGTCGGTGGTGCCCGGCGATCGGTGGCCCAGAGGCAAGGGTGCGTCCGATTCGCCGAATTCGCCACTGGATAACCGGTCCCCGCTCGCGGAGTCCCACCCCGTGGACGCGCGGAACTCAGCGCACGGCCCGCCGCAGCGCGCCCGCGAGGTCACCCCGCTCCCCCACCCACACCCCGGACAGCCCCAGCCACTCGGCCATCACGGTCAACTCCCCCGCCAACTCGCTGACGACCCGTGACGGCTCGCGCCCTTCCTCCAGGAACGCCCCCTGCACCCGGAGCACGCCCGCGAGCCGGTCCGCCTTGAGGTCCACTCGCGCCACCAGTTCACCGTCCAGCAGGAACGGGAACACGTAGTACCCGTACACCCGCTGCGGCTCCGGTACGTAGATCTCGATGCGGTAGCGGAACCCGAAGAGCCGCTCGGCCCGGTCGCGTTCCCAGATCAGCGGGTCGAACGGGCACAGCAACGCGCGCCCCACAACACGTCGCGGCGTGCGGGCGTCCACATGCCGGTACGCGGGGTGGCGCCAGCCCTCCACCGCGACCGGTTCGAGTAAGCCCTCGGACACCAGTTCCGCCACGGCTTGCTGCGACCGAGCGGGTTCGAGCCGGTAGTAGTCGCGGAGGTCCTTCTCGGTCGCGACGCCGTGGGCGGTAGCGGCGCGGAGGGTGAGGACGCGGGCGGCCTCGTCGTCGGGGATCTCGGTGGCGAGGACGGCGGCCGGGATGGCGCGCTCGGGGAGTTCGTAGAGGCGCTGGAAGCCTTGGCGGGTACCGGTTGTGAGCCTGCCGGTGGCGAACAGCGACTCGCAGATGTGCTTGATGTCGGAGCGGTTCCACCAGCCGCCCTTGGACTTCGGGACCGCGCCGCCGAGGGCGGCCTCCAGGGTGCCCGCGGCCATCGGGCCCTCTTCGCGGATTGTGGCGAGGACGTCGTCGAGCAGGCCGGGGGACGCGGCGGCGATGCGGGCGATGTGGCGGGCGTAGCGGGACTCGTAGCGCCGCATGCGCCAGCGGAACAGCGGCCAGTCCTCGACCGGGACCAGGCTCGCCTCGTGCGCCCAGTACTCGACCAGCAGCCGGGGCTTGCGCGCGGTGTTCGTCCACGCCGCGTCGTCGACCAGGGACATCGGGTACGGGCCGAGGCGGGAGAACAACGGCATGTAGTGCGCGCGGACGGCCACGTTGACGGAGTCGAGCTGCAGCAACTGGACCCGGTTCAAGGCGCGGCGCAGGTGCTGGCGGGTCGGCACGGCGGTGGGGCGGGCGTCGGCGAACCCCTGGGCGGCGAGCGCGGTTCGACGGGCGGCCGCCGCGGTCAGCTGGACTCGGGTCGACTGCACTCGGGTCGACTGGATGGGGGTCGACTGGACTGGCGTCTGCTGGGTCGGGGGCATGAACAACTCCTGGTAGGACGGACGCCCGATGTTCTCACCAACCACCGACAATCCGCCGCGCGCGGGCATCCACTACGTTCTGCGCATGGCCGAAGCCGCCGTGCGCACCGCGGTCCCTGACGACGTCGCCGAGCTCGCCCGCATCCAGGTGAGCACGTGGCAGACCGGGTTCGCCGACCTGCTGCCGCCGGACGTGCTGGCCGGGTTGGACACCGCGGCGGCGGGCGAGCCGCTGGCGAGGGTGATCGAGCAGGGTCCGGCTGTGGTGCACGTGGCCACCGAGGGCCCGTGGGTCGTCGGGTTCTGCGTGACCGGCCCGGCGCCGGAGTCGGAGTCCGCGGCGGCCAATGACGTGCCGGTGCCGGACGCGCAGACGGTCGCCCTGGTCGGAACGTTGCTGGTCGAGCCGAGGTGGGGACGGCGCGGGCACGCGGGTCGGTTGCTCGCTGCCGCCGGGGCCGCCGCTGCTGCCGCCGGGTCGACCAGGGGTATCTGCTGGGTGCCGGAGCGCAACAAGTCGCTGGTGGGGTTCTTCCGCCGGGCCGGGTGGGCGCCGGACGGGGTGGTGCGGACCCTCGACGCGGGCGGTCAGCCGCTGCGCGAGGTGCGGATGACCGGGCCGCTCACCCTGGACCTGCGCTAGCGGCGGTCTTGCGATACTGGCCTGCGACGGCCCGGCTCGTCGAGGCGACCCCTGGCAGGCGGGCGAGGCAGCGGACCACCCGTGTCCGCGGGAGGAGCACCGGGGGACCGATGACGCGCACGCCCGAGATCACCGAACTGGCCACGTTCCTGCACACCACCACCGCGCCTGCCAGCACCCGCGACCTGGCCGACCGCTTCGGCGGCGGCAAGACCCTGTGGGTCGAGTACCACCGCGGCGCCCGCATCGTCCCCTGGCACCTGCTGGAGCGCGTGGTCACCGAGACCATCCCCGACCGGCACGCCAGGATGCTCACCCTCGCCAGGGCCAAGCACCTCTACAACTCGGCCGAGGCATCCGCCGCCCGAGCCGAGGTGCTGGCCCCACCCCCGAACCGCGGCCTCTTGATCGCTCTCCTCGCCACCGCGGCCCTGTCCCTCGGTGCTTTGGCGGGCCGCAGGACGACCCGCCGCAAACCCGCCACCCCCTGAGCGGACCGAGAACGCCGGACTCGTCGAGGCGCGTGCCGGTGGGGCCGCTCCGGGCAGAATGCCTGCCAGGAACGGGATCAGTTGCCGTCGGGAACCGGGAGGTGGCCGGGCGCGTCCTGGCTGGTAGCGGGACAGGTGCGGCCGAGGGGTGGTGTGGACAACTTCGGCCGCCGGAGGCTTGGGCTCGGGTACCGTCGTTTGTTGATGATGAGACGGGCTTGGTGATGATGAGACGCGCCCGGTGGTGAGGGGAGGGGGTGGCCGGTGCTGGGGTGGCTGTGTGTGACGTTCGGGGTGGCGTTCAGTTCCGCGCTGGTGCCCCTGGTCAGCGTCGAGCTGTTCGTGCTGGGGTTGGCCGCGCAGGAACCGCAGGTGCACTGGCTGGCGTTGGGCGCGGTGGTGGCCGTGGCGCAGGTGCTGGGCAAGCTGCTGTTCTACTTCGCCGCGCGCGGGTGGATCCGCTTACCGGCGTTCCTGCACCGCCACCACGACCGGGAGCGGCCGCTCACCGCCCGCCGCGTGCGCTGGGAGGTGCGCACCAAACGCCTGCGCGACTGGGTCGCCCAGATCCGCGAGCGCTGCGAACGCCACCCCGGCTGGATGTACGGCACCTACAGCGTCAGCTCCGTCTTCGGCCTACCACCGTTCATGGCCATGGTGGTCCTGGCGGGCCTGGTGCGCATGCGCCTCACCGCGTTCATCGGCGTCGGCCTGCTGGGCCGGTTCATCCGCTTCAGCGCGCTGGCCGCCTCGCCCGCGCTCTTCGCGGGCTGGTTCCTGTAACCAGCCGACTACTTGGCGCCGCGAACCACCAACCGGTCCAACAACTCCTGGGTGGCCGCCGTCACCGCCGCCACCGCCGCCTCGAACGCCTCCACGTTGTGCGGCGCGGGCGCCCGGAACCCGGAGATCTTGCGCACGTACTGCAGAGCGGCTGCCCGCACATCGTCATCCCCGACCTCGTCGACGAACGGCGCCCTGAGGGTCTTGATGCTTCGACACATGCCCCCATCATGCCCCGCGGCACCGACAGCCACCCGGTCCACACCGGACCCCGGAGACCGAACCGGCGGGGACCCTGAGGCCCCCGCCGGTCTTCAGTCCTGCTCGGCCACCTCGGTCTCATAGGCGCAGCCGGGGGCGCCGACGTCGTGGAGTTCTCGGCGGCCGGGGATGGCCGAGTAGGTGGGGCACTGGCAGACCCCGGTGGAGTCCTCGACTTCGAATGTGCTCACGATCCGTGTTCTCCGATCGGTGATGACCGGGGGACATGGTAGTGCCACGGCGTCAGTGCCGTACGCGGTATGCCACTTCGGTCCGCCAGTCGGCCAGGTCAGGAACCTCGGCGGGGTCGCTCAGGTAGCTCTCGAAGCGGCCTGCCCAGATACCGTCGGTGACGTCGAACTCGACGCTGGTCGCGGTGGACCACTCGTCGAGCGCGGCGAAGGTCTCGCGGATCCGGTCCGGGTGCCCCCTGTGGATCAGCACCGCGTACTGACCAGCGGGTTTGCTGCCCGCCGCCACCGTGTCGTCACCGGCAACGGCGACCGCGAGCGGCACGCCGACCTCGACGTCGAGCACGTCGTCGGTGACCGAGTGGTACCGGTAGAACAGCGCGCCCGCCGGGGCGAGGTCACGTTCGGTGATCCAGCCGTAGACCTGGCCGATGAGCGCGTTGACCCGGCCCCACTCGGCCAGGGTCGCCTGGGTGCGGATCGACACGTACGGCTGCTCGGCGCGGGTCTCGATGGTCGGTTGCATGGGAGTCCTCTCTCTCGTCACCCGGGTATACGGAGTGGGGACCCGGAACTCATCGGAAGGTCGAACAGCGGGAACAGCAGCGGGTTGAGGTGCGTCTGCGTCGAGCGCACCAGGCCGCCCTCGGTCTGCACGAACAAGATCGCGAACGCCGACCCGTCCGGCGCGTACTGGGCCAGTGCCGGTCCGCCGTTGGCGTTGATCGGCCGCAGTGTCGCGCCCTTGCACGGCGCCTCGGCGTGAGTCAGCACGGCCGCCAGATCAGCCCGGCCGCGCAGCCACCACGTGAACGGCGGCATGGTCATGGTCGCGTCCTCGTGCAGCAGCGCCACCAACCCGGGGACGTCGTGCGCGGTGAACGCGGCGCAGTAGCGGTCCAGCAGGTCCCGGTCGACCTCGGCGGGCTCGGGTGGCGCGGGGAACACGGCCCTGGCCCGCTGCAGGGCGCTGTTGACCGCCGCGACGGAGGTGTCCAGCAGTTCGGCGACCTCTGCGGCTCGCCAGCAGAGCACGTCGCGCAGGATCAGCACGGCCCGCTGGCGCGGCGGCAGGTGCTGCAACGCGGCGACGAAGGCCAACCGCACGGTGTGCCGGGCGATGGTGGCGTCCGCAGGGTCGAGGATCTTGTGGTCGGGCATCGGGTGCACCCACGCCGACTCCGGCAGCGGCTCACCCAACGGCGTCCCCGGCGCTGCGGGAGACCCGGCGGGCACGGCCCGGCGCTGGGGACCGCGGCGCATGTCCAGGCAGGTGTTCGTCGCGATGGCGTACAGCCAGGTCCGCAGCGACCCCCGGCGCTCGTCGAAGGCACCGGTCCAGGCGCGGCTGAACACCTCTTGCACGGCGTCCTCGGCCTCGAAGCCGGACCCGAGCATCCGGTAGCAGTACCCGGTCAGCTCGACCCGGTGCCGCTCGAGGTCGTCCGGGTTCACAGCAGCGCTCGCACCAGCCCGTCGGGGTTGGCCAGCGCGGGCAGGTGACCGCCCGCGATCTCGACCGGCGTGATGCCCAGCCGCTCGCGCAGCAGTTGCCGCTGGAACTCGACCGGGAACAGCCGGTCGTCGATGCTGGCCACCGCCGTTGTCGGCACGTCCGGCCACCGCTCCAGCGGCCACGGCTTCGCGAACGGCGTGTCCGACTGCCCCAGCGGCTCCTCCCGCAGCTCCTCGGGGACGTCGTGCAGGAAGATCTCCACCGGGTCGAACTCCCGGTCCGGGTCGCGACCCTCCCGCAGCTCCTTGGCGCGGCGCACCGGCCGCAGCCCAGAGGTCTCCCACCACTGCCCGCCGCTCTCCCCCGCGACCGGCACCATGGCGTTGACCAGCACGATCCGCGCGACCGGCACCCGCGTCGCCACGATCGGCGCGGTGAACCCGGCCATCGACTGCGCCACCACCACCAGGTCCGAGTACCCGCGCACCGCCGCGACGACCACGTCGGCGTACTCCTCGAACCCCGCCGAGTCGTCCTCGCACGGCAGGTCGGGTGTGATCACGTCGTGCCCGTGCTCACGCAGCCCGGGCACGACCAACCGCCAGTGCCGGTGATCGGACGCGGCGCCGGGCAGCAGGACGTAGGTCGACATGCGGGCCAGGCTAGCCCGCCGCACCGACAAAACGGACGCGTCAGGTCGTCCGGGCCGGTGGCGTCGCCCGCCACGCCTGGCCGAAGTGGCGGATCAGCGGCGGGTAGACGACCAGGTGCCGGAACGGGGCGATGGCCAACATGTAGACCTGTCCGAGTCGGCCGTTCGGTTTGACCAGCACGGCCATCTGGCCCCGGTAGCCGCCTTCGCCGTCGGGGACCCAGGCCAGGTGCATGACCGCGTGCACCGTCCGGTTGGCGACCTCAGCCGCCCACTCGGTCTCGGTCAGGTAGACGGAGGTGAAGGGCCGGTGGGCGAAGGTCGGCCCCGGCGGCGCGGCGAGCAGGTCGGCGGGCAGCCGCTCGCGCAGTGTCTCCACTCGGGAGCCGAGACCGGAGTCCGGTGCGTCCCAACCGAACCACGCGCCCAACCGCCTGCGGACCGCGACCAGCGCACGGGCCACAGGGGACGGGGTGTCGGCGGAATCACGGTTCGCGGCGAGCCGCACCAATCGGGGGAAGTCCTCGGGACCACCGGGAGTGGGCAGGGCCCAGACGTCCTCGAGGTGGAAGTCGGGGGCGATCTCGTGGATGCGCCACGGCCGATGGGTGTGCGCGGTGTCGGGGAGCCTCATGCCGTTGTCTCCGTCCGTCGGGTAGCCCCAAGCCCCAGCCTCGGCCACCAGCAGGCCGTCGCGGCAGACGGCCCCAGAACGAACCGTACCCGCCCGGGCGCCCCGGCCGTCGGCTACTAGCGGGCGGACTCCGTCGCGGACAGTTCAAGGGCCTTGCGCATGGAATCGCGGGCTCGGCCGCGGTCACCGGCGACGTCGTAGGCGACGGCGAGGCGGTACCAGGAGCGCCAGTCCTCCGGGGCTGCCTCGGTTTCCGCGCGGAACTGCTCGAAGAACTCGTCCGCCGCCGAGCGGTCCACCCGGCCGGACGGCATGAGCGGCAAGCCGGAGGTGTCGGGCAAGCCGTCCTCCGCGGCCAGGCGGCGACCAAGGGCCTGGGTGCGGACGCCGAAGCGCAGCGTCGACCAGACCACCCAGGCACCCACCAGGGGCAGCAGCACCACGCCGACGCCGAGGCCGATGGCGACCGCGGAGCCCTCGCGGAACAGGGCCACCGCGCGGCCGCCGAGCAGGACGAAGTAGACGAGCAGCACGGCGGCCAGCAGCAGTGACACCGAACGGGCGGACATCACAGGTCCAGCAGGTTTTCCAGGCCGACGGTGAGCCCGGGGCGGGTCACGATCGCGCGGACGCCGTGCAGGACCCCGGGCATGAAGGACTTGCGGTCCAACGAGTCGTGCCGGATGGTCAGCGTCTCGCCCTCGCCGCCGAACAGGACTTCCTGGTGCGCGACCAAACCGCCCAGCCGGACCGAGTGCACCCGGACCCCGTCCACCGCCGCGCCCCGCGCACCGTCCACTTCGGACGTCGTGGCGTCCGGGACCGGACCGAGCCCGGCGTCGGCGCGGGCCTGCCCCACCAGCCGCGCGGTGTGCGCCGCGGTGCCGGACGGGGCGTCGGCCTTGCGGTTGTGGTGCAGTTCGATGATCTCGACGGTGTCGTAGTAGCGGGCGGCCAGCTGGGCGAACCGCATCGACAGCACCGCGCCGAGGGCGAAGTTCGGCGCGATGAGCACGCCGAGCTCCGGCTTGTCCGCCAGCCACTCCCGCAGCGTGTCCAGCCGGGCGGTGTCGAACCCGGAGGTGCCGACGACCGCGTGCAGGCCGTTGTCGACGCAGTACCGCAGGTTGTCCATGACCACGTCGGGGTGCGTGAAGTCGACGACGACCTGGGCGCCGGACGCACGGACCTCGTCGGCCCAGTCACCGGAGTCGACCTGGGCGACCAACGCGAGGTCGGCGGCACCCTCGACCGCGGCGCACGCCTCGGCGCCCATCCGGCCCCGCGCGCCGAGCACGGCGACCCGGATCAGCTCGTCGGGTACGGCGCAGTTCGTCACTTGCTCACCTCGTGCAGTTGGACCGGGACGTCGTCGGTGTGGTCGTAGGGGCCGACGACCGCGGCGGCCAGCGGCCTGGTCAGCAGCTCGCGGGCGAGCGCGGCCACCTCGTCGGCGGTGACCGCGGCGTAGCGGTCGAGGGTCTGCTCGACGGTCAGGTAGTCGCCGTAGGCGAGCTCGCCCTTGCCGATGCGCGACATCCGGGAACTGGTGTCCTCCAGGCCGAGCACGAGCCCGCCGCGCAGGTTCCCCTTGGCGCGCGCCACCTCCACGTCGGTCAGACCGTCCCTGGCGACCTCGCCGAGCACCTCGCGGACCACCCCGGCGACCTCGCCGAGCCGGTCGGGCTGGCACCCGGTGTAGATGGACAGGTGGCCGGTGTCGGCGTACGCCGCGACCGACGAGTACACCTGGTACGCCAGGCCGCGCTTCTCCCGGACCTCCTGGAACAGCCGGGAGCTCATGCCGCCACCGAGCGCGGCGTTGAGCACGCTCAGGGTGAACCGGCGCTCGTCGTGCCGGTCGAGCGCGCGCACGCCGAGCATCATGTGCGCCTGCTCGGTGTCGTCGGTGTGCAGCACCAGGCGCGGCGCGGAGGACAGGCGGGCCCGCCCGGTGCGCGGCGCCACCGGGAGCTTGTCGCCGACCATCCGGTCGCGCAACGCCTTGCGCACCAGGGTGAGCACGGACTTGTGGTTCACGTTGCCCGCGACAGCGAGGACCATCCGCGGCATCGTGTAGCGGCGGCGGTAGAACCCGTTGAGCGCGGTCCGGCTCATCGCGGTGATCGACTGCTCGGTGCCCAGCACCGGGCGGCCGAGCGGGTGGTCGGCCATCAGCGCGGTGCAGAACGCGTCGTGCAGGAGGTCCTCGGGGTCGTCGTCGCGCATGGCGATCTCCTCGAGCACCACCCCGCGCTCGGTCTCCACGTCGGACTCGGCGCACACCGCGTCGAAGACCACGTCGGACACCAGGTCGATGGCCAGCGGCAGGTCCTCGTCGAGCACGTGCGCGTAGTAGCAGGTGTGCTCCTTCGCGGTGAACGCGTTGAGCTCGCCGCCGACGGCGTCGATCTCCTCGGCGATCTGCGCGGCGCTGCGGCGCGCGGTTCCCTTGAACAGCAGGTGTTCGAGGTAGTGCGCGGCACCGGCGACCGAGTTCGGCTCGTCGCGCGAGCCGACCTGGACCCAGATGCCGACCGACGCGGAGCGCACACCGGGCACGCGTTCGGTGATGACGCGCAGCCCGCCCGGGAGCAGGGTGCGCCGGACCTCGGTGTCACCGTCGCGTTCGAGCAGGACGGTGCTACCGGGCTTCTGCAGGTGGCCGTGGACCCGCTGGGCGGACGGGCGGGCTGGGCTACTGGGTGCGGAACGGCCGCGGGCGCCGTTGGCGCCCGCGGCCGTCACCGGGGAACTGGAACTCACTGGGCGGGAGCCGCCTCAGCCTCGGCGGGGACGACGGACTCGCCGTTCGGGGCGGCGTCGGCCGTGTCCTCCTCGTTGACCAGGACCAGGCTGATCTTGCCGCGCTGGTCGATGTCGGCGATCTCCACGCGGAGCTTGTCGCCGACGTTGACCACGTCCTCGACCTTGTTGACCCGCTTGCCGTTGCCCAGCTTGGAGATGTGCACCAGGCCGTCCTTGCCCGGCAGCAGCGAGACGAACGCGCCGAAGGCGGCGGTCTTGACGACCGTGCCCAGGAACCGCTCGCCGACCTTGGGCAGCTGCGGGTTGGCGATGGCGTTGATCAGACCGATCGCGGCCTCGGCGGACGGGCCGTCCGCGGCACCGACGTAGATCGTGCCGTCGTCCTCGATGGAGATGTCGGCGCCGGTCTGCTCGGTGATCGAGTTGATCATCTTGCCCTTCGGCCCGATCACCTCGCCGATCTTGTCGACCGGGATCTTCACGCTGGTGACCCGCGGCGAGTACGGGCTCATCTCGTCCGGGCCGTCGATGGCCTCGGCCATGACCTCCAGGATGGTGTGCCGCGCGTCGCGGGCCTGGCCGAGGGCCTGGGCCAGCACGTCGGACGGGATGCCGTCGAGCTTGGTGTCGAGCTGCAGCGCGGTGACGAAGTCCTTGGTGCCCGCGACCTTGAAGTCCATGTCGCCGAAGGCGTCCTCGGCGCCGAGGATGTCGGTCAGCGCGACGTAGCGGGTCTCGCCGTCGACCTCATCGGACACCAGACCCATGGCGATACCCGACACCGGAGCCTTGAGCGGCACACCGGCGTTGAGCAGCGACATGGTGGACGCGCAGACCGAGCCCATCGAGGTGGAACCGTTGGAGCTCAACGCCTCCGACACCTGGCGGATGGCGTAGGGGAACTCGTCGCGCTTGGGCAGCACCGGCGCCAGCGCCCGCTCGGCGAGCGCGCCGTGGCCGATCTCGCGGCGCTTGGGCGAGCCCACGCGGCCGGTCTCGCCGGTGGAGAACGGCGGGAAGTTGTAGTGGTGCATGTAGCGCTTGTGCGTCTCAGGCGACAGCGAGTCGATCTGCTGCTCGAGGCGGAGCATGTTCAGCGTGGTGACACCCAGGATCTGGGTCTCGCCGCGCTCGAACAGCGCGGAGCCGTGCGCCCGCGGGATCAGCGCGACCTCGGCGGACAGGCCGCGGATGTCGGTCAGGCCGCGGCCGTCGATGCGGATCTTGTCGCGCAGGATCCGCTGGCGGACCAGCTTCTTGTTCAGCGACCGGAACGCGGCGCCGATCTCCTTCTCGCGGCCGTCGAAGGCACCGCCCTCGACCGCGCCGACCTTCTCCAGCACCAGGGCCTTGACCTCGTCGACGCGGGTCTCGCGCTCCTGCTTGTCGCCGATGGTCAGCGCGGCGGCGAGCTCGTCGCTCACGGCGGCCTCGACCGCGGTGAAGGCGTCGGGCTGGTAGGCCGGGAACGTCGGGTACGGGCGGGTGGCCTTGGCGGCGACCGCGGCCAGCTGGGCCTGCGCGTCGCACAGCGCCCGGATGAACGGCTTGGCGGCCTCGAGACCGGCGGCGACGACCTCCTCGGTCGGCACCTGCGCGCCCTCGGCGATCAGGTCGGTGACGTTCTCGGTCGCCTCGGCCTCGACCATCATGATCGCGACGTCGTCACCGACGACCCGGCCCGCGACGACCATGTCGAACACGGCGGTCTTGAGCTGGTCGTGGGTGGGGAAGGCGACCCACTGGGCACCGATGAGCGCGACCCGCACGCCGCCGATCGGGCCGGAGAACGGCAGACCGGCCAGCTGGGTGGAGGCGGAGGCGGCGTTGATGGCCACCACGTCGTAGAGGTCCTGCGGGTTGAGGCTCTGCACGGTGATCACGACCTGGATCTCGTTGCGCAGACCGTCTACGAAGGACGGGCGCAGCGGCCGGTCGATGAGCCTGCAGGTGAGGATCGCGTCGGTGGACGGGCGACCCTCGCGGCGGAAGAACGCGCCGGGGATGCGGCCCACGGCGTACATGCGCTCCTCGACGTCCACCGTCAGGGGGAAGAAGTCGAACTGGTCCTTCGGCTGCTTGGAGGCGGTCGTCGCCGACAGCAGCATGGTCTCCTCGTCGAGGTAGGCCACGACGCTGCCAGCGGCCTGACGGGCCAACCGGCCGGTCTCGAAGCGGACGGTGCGCGTGCCGTAGGAGCCGTTGTCGATAACGGCCGTGGTCTCGTGCACAGCGATGTCGGTCATGTAGGGATAACTCCTCGTCGTCGGGCCAGCGCGCTACCCGAGCACGGGGTCACGGTTCATGACGAGGCCGGTCTTCGATCGAAGTCCCCGGAGCCCTCATGGCTCGGCGGAGACCACTACCGAGGACCGGCGAACTGGTCCCGTGGCGCGCGGCGTGCTGCCCTGTTGGTTCGCCCGCGGGGTGTGCCGTGGTGGCACGCGCGGGGTGGTGTCGGTTCGGTTTTATGTACCCGGGGGGAGCGACCTGGTGGCCACTCCCCCCGGGGTTCGAGCTATCGGCGCAGGCCGAGTCGCTGGATCAGCGACCGGTAGCGCTCGATGTCCACCTTGGTCAGGTAGTTCAGCAGCCGCCTGCGGCGACCGACCAGCAGCAGCAGTCCGCGCCGCGAGTGGTGGTCGTGCTTGTGCTGCTTGAGGTGCTCGGTGAGGTCCTTGATGCGCTTGGTCAGCAGCGCGATCTGGGCCTCGGGCGATCCGGTGTCCGAGTCGTGCACGCCGTACTCGGTGAGGATCGTCTTCTTCTGCTCGGTGGACAGAGCCACTCGTCAACTCCTCGGTGGTGCCTGTGCCGTGTGGGAGAGTCGGTAACAGCCGCCACGGACCGCAGCCGTACCCAAACGCCAAGGCTAGCACCCTGCCCCCGGGGCGCTCCTGGCGAGCAGGGGCACCCGGGCGAGCGGAGTGTAGGAGCCCCGGTCGCTGGCGTAGAGCACCAACTCGTCGGGGACCCACTCCGGACCCCGGTACCCCCGCAGCTCAGCGGCCATCTCGGCGCCTCGGGTGGTCGGTGTCGACCAGCGCGCGACGGTCACGTGCGGGGTGTAGTCGGGGTGGCCGCCCTCGGCGAAGTCGGCCGCTTCGGCAAGCCTACGCAAGTCCACCGGATCGGGGGTAGCGACTTTCAGCAGGCACACCGCGGCGAAGGTCCCGGAGCCGCTCATCCGCAGCCTGGGGGCGGGCAGCCCGCTCACCCGGTCGGTCAGCCTAGCCAGCCTGCGGTCGGGGTCGTCCGCGCCGTAGTAGCCGACGGTGACGTGCCACAGCTCGCGCGGCGTGGCGCGCAGACCGGGCGGGATGGGTGGTAGGTGCGCCGACAGGTGGTCGGCCACCGGGTCGGGGAGTGGGAAAGCGGAGAACAGCCCGCTCACGTGCGCTTTCCGGCGCGGCGCAGCAGGTCGGCGAGATCGGGGAAGCGGTCGTCGAGCAGCCCGGCCGCCTCGGTGAGGTCCTCGGCACTGGCGAGCCTGCGCAGCGCGAGGATGGCGCTGCGGCCGACGTCGACGGGCAGGTTGTCCCTGGTCACGGCGGGTTTGGAGGCGCGGACGTCGTCGAGGGCGCGCTGCAGCGCCTCCCGGCGGCCGGAGGCCACCTCGGGGGTGAGGATCTTGCGCTCGAGCATGATCAGCCTGGCCAGCACCGCGGGGTTGCCGATCTTGGCCCGGCGGCCGCTCATCACCTGGCTGAGCATGGGCGCGCTGATGCCGAGCACGTCGGCGAGGTTGGCCTGGGAGACGTCGAAGGCCACCACCAGCCTGCGCACCCGGTCACCGAGCGGCTCCCCGTACCACTCGCGCTGCAACGCGATGTTGCGTTGGACGATCTTGTGATCCTCCACCCGCCGCCTCTCCCCTAGTGCCGGTCCGGTCCCCCTGACCGGGTGTATCTTGCCGGCCCACTCGTTCGTTTCGTGGGAGAACCACCAGGATGACCGTCCGCGCCGGACGGTCAGGTCAGCAGGTCCCTGGTCCGCGCGACGTCGAGGTGCATCTGCTCGACCAGCGCCTCGGTGCCGGCGAAGCGCTCCATCGGGCGCAGCCGCTCGACGAAGTCGACCGCGACCCGTTGGCCGTAGAAGTCCTCGTCGACGTCGAGGACGAACGCCTCGACCCGGCGTTCGCGGCCGGAGAAGGTCGGGTTGGTGCCCACCGAGACCGCGGTGGTCAGCGGGGCGCGGTTGTGCCCGTTGAGCAAGGTGAACCGTCCCGCGTAGACACCGTCAGCGGGGACGGCGGCGAAGCGGGGCGTGGACAGGTTGGCGGTCGGGAAGCCGAGTTCGTGGCCGCGGCCGTCGCCGCGCACCACGATGCCCTCCAGGCGGTGCGGGCGCCCCAGGGCGGTGGCGGCGGCGCGCACGTCACCGGCGTCGATGCAGGAGCGGATGTAGGTCGAGGAGAAGGCCAGCTCCCCCGCGGTCACCAGTTCGGCGCCCTCGGTGGTGAAGCCGAACCGCTGGCCGAGGGTGGTCAGCAGCGCCACGTTTCCCGCGGCGCGGTTGCCGAAGGTGAAGTTCTCGCCGACCACCACCGCGGCGGCGTGCAGGCGCTCGACCAGGATCTCGTGCACGAACTCGTCCGGGGCCACCTTGGACAGCTCGGAGGTGAACGGCAGCACGCAGAACGCGTCGACGCCCAGTTCCTCCACCAGCTCCGCCTTGCGGTGCAGGGTGGTCAGCTGGGCCGGGTGGCTGCCGGGGCGGACGACCTCGGAGGGGTGCGGGTCGAAGGTGAGGACCACGCTGGGCAGGTCGCGCTCGGCGGCGAGGGCGACCGCTCGGGAGATCAACTCCTGGTGTCCCCGGTGGACCCCGTCGAACACGCCGATGGTCGCCACACAGCGACCCCAGCCCCCGGGTAGGTCCGCCAGACCGCGCCAACGCTGCACAGCCCCGAGCCTAGTGGGTGCGGGGGTCGGCGGTCGGGCACCGGGTGGGGCAGGCGGGTGGGCGGGTGGGCCGGTCGTGACCTGCCCGGTTCGGGTGTGACCGAACTCCCCGGTTCGGCGGGTGTGCGCGGTCACACGCTTAGCTAGGCTAATAATCGCAGCACCTCCCCCGATGGGTCCGGGTGGACGAGAGGAGCGGGCCGTTGCCAGCCACCGGGCGCAGGGCACTCGCGGTCTGGGCCGCCGCCGTCGCGGTCTACCTGCTCGCGGTGTTCCACCGCACCTCGCTCGGGGTCGCCGGGCTGCAGGCCGCCGACCGGTTCGGCATCACGGCCGCGGAACTGGGCACCTTCACGGTGCTGCAGATCGGGGTCTACGCCGCGATGCAGGTGCCGACCGGGCTGCTCGTCGACCGGTTCGGGCCCCGCCGCGTGCTCACTGCCGCCGCGCTGTTCATGGGACTGGGACAGGTCTTGTTCGCGGTCGCCGCCTCTTACCCACTCGCTCTCGCTGCGCGCGCCGTGCTCGGTCTAGGCGATGCGATGACGTTCGTGAGCGTGCTGCGCGTGGTCGCCGCGCACTACCCACCGCGCAAGTACGCCGTGCTGTCGTCGGTGACCGCCGCGCTCGGGCAAGTGGGGAACCTGTTGGCGACCGTCCCGCTGACCTTCCTGCTGTCCAACGCGGGCTGGTCCTCGACCTTCGCGATCGCGGGCGCGGCCACCGCCGCGTACTCGTTGGTGGTGCTGTTCCGGGTCCGCGACACCCCCGACGGCGAGCAGGAACCCCGGGAGGCGGCGTCGCTGCGGGACGTGGTGGGGCAGGTCCGCGAGGCGTGGCGGGTGCCGGGGACGCGGCTGGGGTTCTGGGTGCACTTCTCGACGATGTTCAGCCCCGGCGTGCTCGGGCTGCTGTGGGGCTTCCCGTACCTGGTGCAGGCGCAGGGCCTCTCGCCTGCGGCGGCCGGGTCGGTGCTGAGCCTGCTGGTCGTGGTGGCGATGGTCACCGGGCCGGTCATCGGGCAGGTGATGGGGCGGTGGCCGGAGAGCCGGGTGCCGATGGTGGCCGGGTTCCTGCTGGCGGCGATGGTGGTGTGGGCGGTGCTGCTCGGCTGGCCGGGCGGGGTGGTCCCGAGGCCGGTCGCCGCGGTGGCGTTCGCGGTCCTCGCGGTCGGCGGCCCGCTCTCCGGGGTCGCGTTCGCGCTGGCCAGGGACTACAACCCGATCCACAGGGTCGGCACGGCCACCGGTGTGGTGAACGTGGGCGGGTTCACGGCCACGACGGTGACCGCGCTCGGCATCGGCCTGCTGATCGGCGGCGACACGGCGTCGGCGGGACCGTCGACGTTCCGGTTCGCGTTCCTGGCCGTCGCGGTCGTGCTGCTGCTCGGCTCGTGGCGCACGCTGGTGTGGTGGCGGCGCGCGCGGGCCGCGGTGTTCGCCGCCGAGACCAGGGGCGACGACGTCCCGGTCCGCATCCGGCGCAAGCCGTGGGACATCCCGGCGGAGCAGGAAGCGGCGGCCTCTTAAGATTGCCGCTCGTGTCTCAGCGCGCAGCAGTCCCCCCCGGCCTGATCGTCGTCGACAAGGCCCCCGGCATGACCTCCCACGACGTGGTGGCCCGGGTCCGCCGCATCATCGGCACCCGCAAGGTCGGCCACGCCGGAACCCTCGACCCGATGGCCACCGGCGTCCTGGTCCTCGGCGTGGAACGCGCGACGAAGCTCCTCGGGCACCTCGCCCTCGACCGCAAGACCTACCTGGCCTCCATCCGCCTCGGCGCCGCCACCACCACCGACGACGCGGAGGGCGAGGTCGTGTCGAGCGCGGACCCGACCGGCGTCACCGACGAGGCCATCGCGGCGGGGATCGCGGTGCTGACCGGGCCGATCCAGCAGGTGCCGAGCTCGGTGAGCGCGGTGAAGGTGGACGGGAAGCGGGCGTACGCGCGGGTGCGGGCAGGCGAGGAGGTCCAGTTGGCCGCGCGACCGGTGACGGTGTTCCGGTTCGACCTGCTGGCCACCACGCGGACGGCCACCGGGGTGGAGTTGGACGTGATGGTGGACTGCTCCTCCGGGACCTACGTGCGCGCGCTGGCCCGCGATCTGGGCGCGTCCCTCGGGGTCGGCGGCCACCTGGGCGCGTTGCGCCGGACGACGGTGGGGCCGTTCGACTTGCGGGTGGCGCGGACGTTGGAGGCACTGGAGGAATCACCCGGCCTGTCCCTGGACATGGCCGCAGCGGTGAACACGGCTTTCCCGCGGCGCGACCTGGACCGGGTGGAAGCGATCGCCCTGTCCCACGGGAAACGCATTCCGGCGGCGGGCATCACGGGGACGTACGGCATTTTCGACCCGGCCGGTACGGCCGTGGCGCTGGGTGTGGACGAGGGCACCAGCGCGCGGGCCCTGGTCGCCCTCAACGTGTCCTGAGCTAGCGGGTAGCGCCGACGACGGCCCAGTTCCCGGAGCGGAGCCGGGCCAGCAGGGTGATGAGGCGCAGGACGATGAAGAGGGTGAGGCCGGTCCAGATGCCCGCCAGGCCCCAGTCGAGGGCCAGCGAGAGCCAGATCAGCGGCAGGAAGCCGATCAGGGCGCTGGCGAGGGTGGCGGTGCGGAGGTAGGCGATGTCGCCCGCGCCGAACAGGACACCGTCGAGGGCGAAGACGACGCCTGCCAGGGGTTGCATGGCCACGAAGAACCACCAGGCGTGCGGGATCTCGGTGAGGACGGCCGGGTCCATGGTGAACGCGCGTGGGAGCACATGCGACAGTCCCGCGAAGACGATGCCCAGCGCGATGCCGAAGACGAGGCCGTAGCGGGCGAACTGGCCACTGAGCTCACGCGCGCGCTTGGCCTGCCCGGCCCCGAGAGCCGCCCCGACAAGCGCTTGCGCGGCGATGGCGAGGGAATCGAGCACCAGCGCCAGGAACGTCCACAGCTGCAGCACGACCTGGTGCGCGCCAACGGCTCCGATCGACGTCCTGGCGGCGACCGCGGCGGCGGACAGGAAGCACGCCTGCATGGCGAGGCTGCGCAGGACGAAGTCGCGGCCCAGCACCAGTTGCGCCCACATCACCCTCGGCTGCGGCGCGCGCACGTTGCCGCGCAACGCCCCGAGGAACAGCACCGCGGCGATGGACTGCCCGATGACGTTGGCGATCGCCGACCCGGCCAGCCCCCAGCCGAGGGCGTGCACGAAGGTCGGGCACAGCACCAGCGACACCCCGTTGCCCGCCAGCACGTACCCCAGCGGCCGCCGGGTGTCCTGCACGCCGCGCATCCACCCGTTGCCCGCCAGGGTGATCAGCACCATCGGCACGCCGAGCACCGCGATCCGCAGCCACCCCTCGGCCGCGTCCGCCACCGCCCCGGACCCGGCCAGCGCCCGCGCCACCGGCCCGGCCACCACCTGCCCGACGCCGACGAGCACCAGTCCCAACCCGATCGCCAGCCAGGTCGCCTGCACGCCCTCCGCGACCGCGTCCCCGCTCCTGCCCGCGCCGTGCAACCTGGCCGCCCGCGCGGTGGTGCCGTAGGACAGGAACGTCAACTGCGTCGACAACTGCGCCAACACCACGGCGCCAATCCCGAGCGCCCCCAACTCGAGCCCGCCGAGGTGCCCCACGACCGCAGTGTCCACCAACAGGTAGAGCGGCTCGGCGGCGAGCACCGGGAGCGCGGGCACGGCCAACCCGAGGATCTGCCGCAAGGAGGTCGAGCCGATTCTTCCCACCTGCGCCCCCTAGTGACCGGAAAACACCGGCGGCTACCCGGTCCACCCACCAGACAATACGCAGCGAAAACCCGCACCGCCCGCCCGTGACCCCGATAACAGGGGTAGGAACTTCGGGGACTTCGCGCTTGTCCACACTGGTCGGCAATGGGTCGAAGATGAATTCCCTTTCGTCAGGCAGCATGATTATCACCGGGTGCGCGCGGGTGATCGACAGGGGACTGCCAGGTCACAGTGACGCCGCGAGTCCACCTGGATACGGTGCAGGCATGGGGGACGACGAGGAACAGGACGAGGTCGAACGGGTATACCCGCCGGGGGCAGCGGTGTTCGCCCCCGCGCCGCAACCGCCGCCGTACCACCCCGTGGTGCGCGGTGGACGGTCGAGACCGCTGCTGAGCGTGCTCGCGATCGTCTGCGTGGGGGTGCAGATCGCGGCGTCCTTCGGCGTGTTCTCCCCGGGCTCGCGGCTGAGCAAGCTCGACCTCATGTTCCTGGCCTGCCTGGCCGTGCTGGCCCTGGTGGTCAACCTGCTCGCCTTGGCGCTCATCTGGAAGTCGTTGGTCGAGTCCGAACCCTGGTGCGGGTTCCTCACCGTGCTGGTGGCGTTGTTCGCCGGGTGGCACGGACTCTTCTTGTTCGCGCTCGTCCGGTGGGGACCGAGCCCGTTGTGGTCGGCCTTCGACAACAACCGGGCCTCGATCGCCTACCAGGCGGGCATGACGGTGGTGTACCTGGTGCTGTTCGTCACCAACCTGGCTACTTCGCGCCCTTCCAGAACCGGACCTGCTTGTCCGCCACCGCGTCGATGAAGTCGGTGGCGGAGATGTTGCCGCGCAGCAGGTTGTCGGTCAGCGGGTAGAGCACTGCCTCCACCCAACGGCCGCCTGCCACCGCGTTCACGCCGTCGAGGTAGAGGGCCTGTTCCACGCCCGGGTCGGTCAGGCCCGCCTTGATGTCCTTCTGGGACTCCGGGACGGCCAGGTCGGCGCGGGGTGTCAGGTTGTCGGCGACCGCGGGGACACCGGAGAGGATGTCCTTGTTCAGCACGTAGGCGATGAACGCCTTGGCCGCGCCGGGGTTCTTGGCCTTGGCGGTGACGGCGAAGCCGACCGGTACCCGTTCGGCGACGGTGTGCGACGCCGCGGGTGGTTGCGGGAACGGGAACGAGGCGAGGCTCACCGAGTGGTCGCCGCCCTTGCGGGCCAGGTAGTCCTTGGTCTCGCCGGGCAGCCAGCCGGGCAGCGACAAGTACGCCGCCTCGCCGGTGGCCCAGCGGTGTTGCAGGGTCGGGTACTTCGCCGAGTCCCAGCCGGGGATCAGGTACCGGCCCTTGGCGATCTTCTCGACGAACTCGGCGGCCTGGTAGAGGCCGACGTCGTTGCGCCACACCTCGCCGGTCTTGTCCTCGGCGGCCTTCACCAGGCCGCCCGCGCCGAGGTAGCGCAACGCGGCCTGGGTGAACAGCGCCGCGTTGCTGGTGCTGCGGTCCCCGTCCTGGGCGATCGCGGCGACACCGGAGGACTTGGCGTTGTCGAACAACTGGAACAGCTCGTCGGTCGTCTTCGGCGCGGTCACCCGCCCGGCGACGGTGCGGTCGTACCACCAAGCGGACCCGAACACCACGTACGGGATCTCGAAGATCTTGCCGTCCGGGCCCTTGTTCTGCGGGAAGTCGTAGGAGGAGACCGGGAGCACGTCGCGCACCTTCAGGTCGCCCTCCCCCACCCGGTAGTCGAGCACGTCCTGCACCGGCTGCGTGCCGCCCGCGGCGACCACGGTGGCCATGACCTGGCTGACGTCCTGGTCGAACAGGTCGGGCACGGTGCCGGTGTTGAGCGCGGGCGCGATGTTGCGGGTCAGCAGGTCGCGGCCCAACCACAGCACGTTGACCTTGACGCCGGTCTTGTCGGTGAAGCACCGGATGGCCTTGCTCAGCACCCGGCCCTGCGGCTCGTCGGCGTTCCACATCGACCAGTAGGTGAACTCCTTGTCCCCGTTGGGCCGGACACCCGCGTCCGGGCAGCCCGCGCCGAGGAACGCGTCCGCGCCCTGCGGGGCACCGGCCCCCGGGTCGGCACCGCTCCCGGAGCCGCACCCGGCGAGCGCGAGCGCGGACGCGAGCGCGAGCAGTTTGGTCGACCGCATGAGCACCACCTGATCGAGTCGCACAACAACCGGCGGCGCCCGTCCCGACCCACACGCCAGGTAACAAATGGTTTATACCATCAGGCCATCACATGACCGACCGAAAACGTCGGGAAGTCGCGCCCGGTTTTTCCCGGCGATCACAGCCGGTCCGCGCGCGATCACCGAGTGGTCCCCGAGCACCGGTGGGGTCCGAAGTGGACTAGGCGAAAGCGCCCTTGATGAGCACGAGCACGTCCTCGGCCGACCCGGCGGCGGGGAACCCGGCGGCCAGCCGGTGACCTCCGCCACCGAGCGCGGCGGCGACCGCGCGCACGTCCGTGTCCCCCACCGCGCGCAGCGACACCGACCAGCGACCGGGGGTGATCTCCTTGGCCACCGCGGCGACCTCGGCCTCCTCGGCGGTGCGGATCAGGTCGACCACGCTGTCGGCGTCCTCCGGCTCCATGCCGTCGAGGTCGGTCAGCGACACCACGGTGACCACCAGGCCGCGGCCGCCGACCGCGTCGGGCACGAGCTGCGCGCGCGAGAGCGCACTGGACACCAGGCGCAGCCAGGCGAACGGGCGGGAGTCCATCAGCTCCCTGGCCACCTCGGTCGGGTCGACCCCGGCCGCCAGCAGCCTGCCTGCCAGCGCGTGCGTGTCCGGGGTGGCCCGGCGGAACGACCCGGTGTCGGTGATCAGGCCCGCGTACAGGCAGCGCGCGATCTGCGGGGTCAGCTCGACCCCCAGCCGGTCGAGCAGGGCCAGCACCAGCACCACGGTGGCGGGCGCGGACTCGTCGACCACGTGGTCGGTGCCGAACCGGGTGTTGGCGACGTGGTGGTCCACCACCAGGACCCGGCCCCCGGCCGCGATCGTGGCGGGCACCCGGTCGAGAAGGACACCGAGCCGCTGCTCACTGGCGCAGTCCAGCGCGACCAGCAGCGGCGGCGCGGCGGGCACCTCGGCGGCGGGCACGACCAGGCCCCCGGGGTCGAGCGAGCGCAGCGACCGCGGCACGTCGGCGGGGAACCCGAACGACACCCGCACCCCGACCCCGCGCGAGCGCAGCCCGAGGCCGAGCGCGAGCGCGCTGCCCAGGGCGTCGGCGTCCGGGCTGACGTGCGCGAGCAGCGTCACCTCGGTCGCGGTGCGGAGCAGGTCGGCGGCGGCGGCCAGGTCGGCGGCAAGATCGGTTCCCACCGCACCCAGGGTTCCCGCGTCGGGGCACGCTGTCCAGTCGGGTGCCCCGGCGGGCCCGGGTCAGGGCGTTTTCTTGCCGAGCGAGTCGCCGATGAAGCGCAGCACCTCGGGCAGGACCTTCTTCCAGTAGAGGGTCGAGTGGTCGCCGTCGCCGAAGGTGGCCGGGTTGGCCTTGGTGCGCTGGGCCAGCTCCCGCGCCGCGGGCAGCAGCGGGTCGTCGGTGCCGCACCACACGGCGAACGGCAGGCCCGCGACCGCGGTGAGGTTGCGCAGCGGTTCCGAGCGCTCCCACTGCTTCTCGTCGGTGTAGCCGCCGAATCGCTCGGCGTCGCGCCACGAGGTGAACACCGCCGGGCTCAAGGCCGTGAGCAGCGCGAGGCCGGGGGTGCGGGCGTACTCGAAGGCGCCGACCGCGCCGCTGGAGATGCCCAGCACGGAGAACGGCGTCGCCGCCAACTCGGCCCGGCTGAGCCAGTCCGGCAGCTCCTCGGCCAGCATCTTCTGCGGCGCGCCGAGCCAGCCCGCGGTGCCGCCGTCCACCGCGACCACGGCGAACGGCCTGGTGCCCGCGCGGACGGTGGCGGTGAGCAGCGGCGGCAGGCCGATCTCGACGAACTGGTTGGCGTCGGTGCCCTCGCCGTGCAGCGCGAGGCAGACCGGCAGCGGGCCCGCGACCTCGCGCGGGCGCATGACGATCATCTTCACGTCGCCGATCGAGGAGCGCCAGATCAGGTTGCTCACCGAGGTCGAGTCGACCGGCGGCTGGCTGCTGGGCAGCGGGGTCGGCGCCGCCTGCGGGGTGGCCTGCTGGCGCGCGCCGCAGCCCGCGACCGCGGCCGCCGAGGCGAGGAGGAACCCGCGCCTGGTCCAACGTCCGTCCACTGTGGAACTCCCGTGGTGGGATGATCAGGTGGTCCGCACCGCCTGGCGGTGGCGCTGGGTGCGCGCGCCGACGCGGTCGGGCACCGCCCGGCACGTGCGGAAGAACAGGTCTACACCACCTGACGCAGAAGGTCTACACCACTGGCCTCAGATGTGCGAACCCAGGAAGGACAACGCCTCGGGCATCGCGGTGACCCAGTAGTCGGCGGTGTGGCCCCCGGGCGCGGTCCTGGCGACGGCGGGTCGCGCCGTATCGATGAGCCGGTTGGCCGAGGGCAGCAGCGGGTCGGCTTCGCCGCACCATACACCGAGTTCCACGTCCGCGAGGGCATCGATGTGACGAAGCGGCTCGGTCTGCTCCCACTGCGCCCGGCTGTCGAAGACGTTGCGGGCCCGCGCGTCGGTCCAGGACGTGAAGAGGGCCGGGCTGAGCACGGCGGCGGCGCGGACGGTCTCGCGGTGGTCGCGGACGTAGTTGAGCGCGCCGTACCCGCCCATGGAGATGCCCAGGACGGCGAACGGGCGCGGGTTGAGGCCCAGGTCGGTGAGCCAGCCGGGCAGTTCGTCGGCGAGCATCGCGGGCGGGTCGTCGGTGGGTGAGGACTTGAGCCAGTACGACGCGTCGCCGCCGTCGACGGCCACCACGGCGTACGCCGCCGCCGCGCTGAGCTGGTCGCCGACACCGAGTTCGGTGAACACCCTGGCCCCGGCGCCCCGCCCGTGCAGTGCGAGGCAGACCGGCAGCACCCCCGGCGCGACCCCGTCCGGCCGGAAGGCGACGACCTCCACGTCCCGGCCGCGCGCCTTCGACCGAACGGTCTTGATCTCCAACAACCTCGGCGGCGGCACGGTGCTCGTCGGCCCCATCTCGGTCGGGATCGGCGTCCTGGCGTCACTGGGCGCGGGCTTCTCGTCCTCGCGCAGCGCCCACGCGCCGAACAACCCCAGCCCGACGGCGGAGGCAACACCCCCCACCGATGCCGCGATAACCCGGCGGCGGGACAACCCGGCCATGCACTCCCCGAACAGCGGTACCCGAAGACGCCCCGACGACTCCGGCGTGGAGTCAATCTTTCCGGGAACCGCCCGATAGCGCTAGTACCGGTTCCACCCGCCGTGGGACCAGCGCGCCCGGTGTCAACCGCCGACTAGACCCCGAAGGCTGCCGGGTACCGGACGACGCCGGTCGGGGCGCGGCGCCCGGGGTCGAGGGACAGGGCCAGGAATGCCTCGTCGGGCACGTCGAACGGCGCAAGGACACCGAACCCGGACGCCGGGGTGAACCCGAACCGCGGGTAGTACTCGGCGTGCCCCAGGACCACCACGAGATCCTCGCCCAGCGCGCGAGCGGCGTCGAGGCCCGCGCGGATCGCCGCGGACCCAGCACCTCGGCGTTGGAAGTCCGGCAGGACCGAGCACGGGGCGAGCGCGAGGGCGGGCGACCCGTCGACGTGGCAGCGGGTCAGCAGGGCGTGGGCGACGACCGTGTCTGCGGCGTCGACCGCGACGACCGAGAGCCCGTCGATCCACGCGGCCGGGTCGGCGCGCAGGGCGTCGACCAGGTCGGCCTCGTCCCGCGTGGGGAAGGCCGCCGCGGTGACCGCGTGGATCGCCGCGATGTCGTTCTGGGTCTCCGGACGGGTGACCCACACCGGCGAGGTCATCCGCCGGTCAGTCCTCGTCCTCGTCGTCCTCGCGCGGGGCGCGGTACGGGTCCGGCTCGCCCGCGTACGCGGCGCCCGAGGCGCGGGCGGCGACCTCGGCGTCCGCGGCGCGGGCGCGGGCCAGCAGGTCGTCGATGCGGCGGGCGTCGTCCGGCACGGTGTCGGCCATGAACGTCAGCGTCGGGGTGAAGCGGACGCCGGTGCCCTGGCCCACCAGGGTGCGCAGGACGCCGGTGGCGCTGTCGAGGGCGGCCTTGGCGGCCGCGTGGTCCGGTTCGACGTCGAGCTTGTCGCCCAGGACGGTGTAGTAGATCGTGGCGTCGTGCAGGTCCGCGGTGACCTTGGCGTCGGTGATGGTGACGCGGGCCAGCCGGGGGTCCTTCACCTCGTGCTCCAGGGCCGAGGCCACGATCTGCGAGATGCGCTTGGCGAGCTTGCGCGCGCGGGGTGCGTCAGCCACGACGCTCCTTCTTTCCTTGTGCGGTCGGTGGTCTAGTCGTCCGGCCCGAGCAGCCTGCGCCGAGCCGAGAGCAGTTCCAGCTCGGGGCGCCCGGCAACCAGCCGTTCGCAGGCGTCGAGGACGTCGTTGACGTGCCCCACCTCGGCGGAGACCGCCGAGACGCCGATCAGGGCGCGGCGGTGCAGGTCGAGGTGACCCGCCTCGGCGACCGCGACCTCGAACCGCTTGCGCAGCTCGGCCACCACCGGCCGGACCGCGGAGCGCTTCTGCTTGAGGGAGTGGACGTCCCCGAGCAGGACGTCGAGTTCCAGGGCACCGACGTACACCAGGCATCACCGAGGGGGGTGAGTAGGGAACCCCGGGGGCCGGACGACCGGCCCCCGGGGCGTTACCGCTTACGTGCGCGGCTTCTCGCGCATCTCGTAGGTCTCGATGATGTCGTCGACCTGGAGATCGCTGTAGGAGCCGAGCGTCAGACCGCACTCGAAGCCCTCGCGGACCTCGACGGCGTCGTCCTTGAACCGGCGCAGCGAGCTGACCGGGAGGGACTCCTGGATCACCGCGCCGTTGCGGATGAGGCGCGCCTTGGAGTTGCGCCTGATCTCACCGGAGGTGACCATGCAGCCCGCGATCGTGCCGACCTTCGAGGACTTGAAGACGTCGCGGATCTCGGCGCGGCCGAGCTCCACCTCCTCGTAGATGGGCTTGAGCATGCCCTTGAGGGCCGCCTCGATCTCGTCGATGGCCTGGTAGATCACCGAGTAGTAGCGGACATCGATGCCCTCGCGGTTGGCCAGCTCGGTGGCCTTGCCCTCGGCGCGGACGTTGAAGCCGATCACGATGATGTTGTCCGCGATGGCCAGGTTGATGTCGCCCTCGGTGATCGAGCCGACGCCGCGGTGGATGACCCGCAGCTCGACCTCGTCGCCGACGTCGATCTTCGTGAGCGCGTCCTCGAGTGCCTCGACGGTACCCGAGTTGTCGCCCTTGATGATCAGGTTGAGCTGGCTGGTCTCCTTGAGCGCCGCGTCCAGGTCCTCCAGGCTGATGCGCTTGCGCTTCTGCGCGTTCTGCGCTGCCCGGTTCCTGGCGGCCCGCCGCTCGGCGATCTGGCGCGCCGTGCGGTCCTCCTCGACCACGAGGAAGGTGTCGCCCGCACCTGGCACCGAGGTGAACCCGATGACCTGGACCGGACGGGACGGGGTCGCCTCGAGGATGTCCTCGTTGAACTCGTCGACCATGCGCCGGACGCGACCGTAGGCGTCGCCCGCCACGATCGAGTCGCCGACGCGCAGGGTGCCGCGCTGCACGAGGACCGTGGCCACCGGACCGCGACCGCGGTCCAGGTGCGCCTCGATCGCCACGCCCTGGGCCTCCATGTCGGGGTTCGCCCGCAGGTCGAGCGCCGCGTCCGCGGTGAGCAGGATCGCCTCGAGCAGGCTCTCGATGTTGGTGCCCTGCTTCGCCGAGATGTCGACGAACATGGTGTCGCCGCCGTACTCCTCGGCGACCAGCCCGTACTCGGTGAGCTGCTGGCGGATCTTCTGCGGGTTGGCGCCTTCCTTGTCGATCTTGTTCACCGCGACCACGATCGGCACCTGGGCCGCCTGGGCGTGGTTGATCGCCTCCACCGTCTGCGGCATGACGCCGTCGTCGGCGGCGACCACGATCACCGCGATGTCGGTGGCCTGGGCGCCACGGGCACGCATGGCGGTGAACGCCTCGTGACCGGGGGTGTCGATGAAGGTGATCAGCCGGTCGTTGCCCTCGAGCGAGGTCGCGACCTGGTAGGCGCCGATGTGCTGGGTGATGCCACCGGCCTCGCCCTCGTGCACCGTCGTCTTGCGGATGGTGTCGAGCAGGCGGGTCTTGCCGTGGTCGACGTGACCCATGACGGTGACGACCGGCGGGCGGGCCTGCAGGTCCTCCTCGTCGCCGGAGTCCTCGCCGTAGCTGATCTTGAACGAGTCGAGCAGCTCGCGGTCCTCCTCCTCGGGGGACACGACCTGCACGGTGTAGTTCATCTCGGAGCCGAGCAGCTCCAGGACCTCGTCGGAGACCGACTGGGTCGCGGTGACCATCTCACCGAGGTGGAACAACACCTGCACCAGCGAGGCCGGGTTGGCGTTGATCTTGTCGGCGAAGTCGGTCAGCGAGGCGCCGCGGGCGAGCCGGATGACCTCGCCGCTGCCCTTGGGCAGCCGGACACCACCGACGCTGGGCGCCTGCATGTTGTCCATGTACTCCTGGCGCTTCTGGCGCTTGGACTTGCGACCGCGCCGCGACGGACCGCCGGGGCGGCCGAACGCGCCTGCCGCGCCACCGCGACCACCGGCACCGGGACGGCCACCGCCGCCACCGGGGCGGAAGCCACCGCCGCCGCCTGCCGGGGCACCGCCGCCACCGCCACCTGGGCCGCCGCGGAAGCCACCGCCACCGCCGCCGCCACCACCGGGGCGGAAGCCGCCACCGGCGCCACCGCCACCGCCGGGACCGCCACGCGGACCACCGGGTCCACCGCGGAAGCCACCGCCGCCACCGGCACCGCCGCCGGGGCCACCACGGGCTCCGCCGCCGGGGCCGCCACCGGGACCACCGCGACCGCCACCAGCGGGGCGGGCGGGCCGGGGCGGCATCATGCCGGGGTTGGGCCTGGGGGGCATGTTGCCCGGGGTCGGGCCACCAGCCGGACGCGGGCCTGCGGGCCGGTCACCGCGGGGGCCACCCGCGGGACGGTCGCCACCGGGACGCGGCGGCCGGTCGCCACCGGGGGCACCGCCACCGGCGGGCCGGTCACCACCGGGCCGGGGCGCGCCCGGCCGGGGGGACGGGGCGCCGCCACCGACGCCGAACGGGTTGTTGCCCGGTCGGGGCGCGCGCGGCCCCGGCTTGGGCGACTGGGTCCTCGGCGGCACGACACCGCCACCCTGACCACCCTGCTGGGGCGGCGTCGACCGCTCCTGGCGCTGGGCCGGCTTGGGCGCGGCGGCGGGGGGCGTCGCGGGAGCGGCAGGCGGGGCCTGCGCGGCGGCAGCGGCCGGGGCCTGCTGCTCACGCACGGGCTCGGCCTGGCGCGGCGCGGGCTTGGGCCGCGGCGGGCCGGGGACGAAGCCGGGCTTGGGCGGCGCGGTCTGCGCCTGGCCCTGGGTCTGGGTCCGCGCCGGAGTCGGCGCGGGTGCCGGTGCGCTCGGGGCGCTGCTCGCGGCCGCCGGGGCCTGCGCCACGGGAGCGGGGGCCGCCTCCGGGCGGGGCGCCGGGGGGCGCGGGGTCGGCTTGGGGCCGGGTCGGGGGCCTGGCTTGGCCTCGCCCTTGCCCGGGTAGGCGTCCCGCAACCTGCGGGCCACGGGCGCCTCCACGGTGGAGGACGCCGACTTCACGAACTCGCCCAAGTCCTTCAACTTGGCGAGTACATCCTTGCTGGTGACTCCGAGCTCCTTCGCGAGCTCGTGCACACGGGCCTTGCCTGCCACTGCTCTCCTCGTCTGATGAGGCCGGCGGCAGTCCCGTCGACCTCGTCCTATCGTCGCGCGTTCATGTCTTCAGCTTCACGGCTGACTCATGACGGGTCGACCTGCTTCCTCTGTTCCACCACGGGGCGGGAGTATCCCGGTCCCGACACCGCCTGCGACCCGCTCGATCTCCGATCGCAGACCGGCCACGTCGAGCGCGCCCCCGACCTTGAAGGCCCTGGGGAACGCCCGCCGCTTCTCGGCCTTGGCCAGACACCCCGGCTCGGGGTGCACCCACGCACCCCTGCCTGGCATCCGTCGCCGTGGATCGGGCACGACAGCCCCGTCCACGAGCACCACTCGCAGCAGTTCCGCGTCCACCGCCCTGACCCGGCACCCCACGCACGTGCGCACGGGGCCAGGCCCCGACTGGCGAGCGGAAACCGGTTCCTGATGACGAACCATGGGAAAGTCTATCTTGTCCGGCTCACTCGGCCGAACCGGATACCGGTGCGGCCTGCGCGCCCGCCGCGGCGTCGCTGCGGATATCGATGCGCCAGCCGGTCAACCGGGCGGCCAGCCGGGCGTTTTGCCCTTCTTTCCCGATCGCCAGCGACAGCTGGTAGTCCGGGACGACGACCCTGGCCGTCTTCGCGCGCTCGTCCACGACCGTGACCGAGACCACCTTCGCGGGTGACAGGGCGTTGCCGACGAAGGTCGCCGGGTCCTCGGAGTAGTCGATGATGTCGATCTTCTCGCCCGCGAGCTCGCTCATCACGTTGCGCACCCGGGCGCCGACCGGGCCGATGCAGGCGCCCTTGGCGTTGACCCCCGGCACCGACGAGCGGACCGCGATCTTCGAACGGTGCCCCGCCTCCCTGGCGACCGCCGGGATCTCCACGGTGCCGTCGGCGATCTCGGGCACCTCCAGCGCGAAGAGCCTGCGGACCAGGTTCGGGTGCGTGCGGGACAACGTGATCTGCGGTCCGCGTGTTCCCCGGGTGACGCCGACGACGTAGCACTTGATGCGGGTGCCGTGCTCGTAGGACTCACCGGGGACCTGTTCCACCGCGGGCAGCACGCCCTCGGTGTCGCCGACCTGCACGACGACCATGCCGCGCGCGTTCGCCCTGGTGTCGCGCTGCACCACACCCGCGACGATCTCGCCCTCCTTGGCGGAGAACTCGCCGAAGGTGCGCTCGTGCTCGGCGTCGCGCAGCCGCTGCAGGATGACCTGGCGGGCGGTGGTGGCCGCGATCCGGCCGAAGCCCTCCGGGGTGTCGTCCCACTCGTCCTCGACCTCGCCGTCGGCGCCGGTCGTGTACGCCAGCACCCGGACCAGGCCGGTGCGCTTGTCGATGTCGATGCGGGCGTGCGGCTGGTGCCCCTCGGTGTGCTTGTACGCGGTCAGCAGCGCCGTCTCGATGGCGTCGATGACCGTCTCGAACGGGATGTCCTTGTCCCGCTCGATCGCCCGCAGCGCCGCGATGTCCACGTTCATCGCGCGTCCTCCTCAGTACCGGACGCCCGACCTTCGAGCATCGCCAACTCCGCCACCGGCGGTTGCTTGAACTCCACCTCGACCACGGCGTGGGCGACCTCGTGGTAGCCGACCCGGCGCAGCGCGTCGCCGACGAGCAGCTGCACCCCGCCGTCGGCGTCCTCGTCCGCCGCGCCGACACGCGCGGTGAACACCTCTCCCTCGACCGGGCGAACCTTCACCAGCCGCAGCCGGGCGCGCCGCCAGTGCCGCGGCCGGGTCAGCGGCCGGTCGACCCCCGGCGAGGTGACCTCGAGGGTGTAGGGGCCGCCGAGCACCGCGTCGTGCTCGTCGAGCACCGCCGCCACCGCCCTGCTGACCACCGCGACCTCGTCGAGCCCCACCCCGTCGTCGCCGTCAACGACGACCCGCACCAGCCGCCTGCGGCCTGCCTGGGCCACGTCGAGCTGTTCGAGCTCGAACCCGGTGGAGGCAATGGCGCCTGCGACGACCGGCTCGAGCTCGGCCGTGACGCGGTCGCCTTGTCCCTGGTTGGCCACGTTGGCCGCTCCCTGTTCTGGTAGACGGTGCGATTGTCTGCCGGTCGGCGGTACTGCTGCCGACCGTGGTCACCTAGCGTATCCCGCCGGTCCGGGGGCAGCCGCCGCAGGCGATCATCCCGGCTCCCCGACCGGACGGACCGGGGCCTGGCAGGATGACCGGCTGTGAGCGTCCCCCCTCCCCTGACCCGCCGCGCCCTGCTGGTGGCGACCGCGGTGGCCGGGCTGGCAGCCTGTACGCCGAAGCCGACCGCGCCGCCACCACCCGACCCGCTGGCCGCGTTGGCCGCACGGGCCAGGGCGGACGCGGCACTGGCGAACGCGATCGCGGCCGCGGTCCCGGCTCTGGCGCCGAACGCGTCGGCCGTGGCCACGGCGCGCACGGAGCACGCGGAGCTGTTGCAGCGGGAGGTGGACCGGGAGCGGCCGCCTTCGCCGTCGTCGTCATCATCACCCGCACCCTCGGCCACTCCCGCTCCCTCCGCGCCCGCCGACCAGGTGGCCGCGGTGAAGGCGTTGGTGGACGGGTTGACCGCGGCGCGGCAGGAGGCGATCGAGGTGGTGGTCGGGGTGCCCAGGTACCGCGCGGGAATGGTCGGGTCGGTGGCCGCGGGGTGCGCGAGCCTGGTGGAGGTGCTGGCATGACGCAGCCGGGAACCGAGGTGGCGTCGACGTCCGTCCCGCCGTCGAAGCCGCCGCTGGCGCAGGACACGGCAGCGGCCGTGCAGGCGGCACTGGGCGCCGAGCACGCCGCGGTGTGGGTGTACGGGCTGGTGAGCGCGTTCCTGCCCGCCTCGTTCGACAAACCGATCGCCGAGGGCGCCCAGACCCACCGCACCAGCCGGGACACCACCGAACGCCTCCTCGGCGCCTCCGGCGTCACCCCGGCCCCCGCCGAACCCGCCTACCTGCCGCCGAAACCGGTCACCAACCAGGCATCGGCCCTCGAACTGATCATCAACGCCGAACAGGACTGCACCACCGCCTGGCGCGCCACCCTGGAACGCACCGACGACCCCACCACCCGCACCACCGCGGCAACCGCCCTCACCAACGCCGCGGTCCTGGCCACCCGCTGGCGCAAGGCCGCCGGGATCACACCCCTCACCCCAGCCCTACCCGGACAGCCGTAATCCGACCTGCCTCGGGCGAATGCCCAGGGAGACAACACCGGAATCGGCCACCGGCAGTTTCACGGCACGTTCAGTCGGCGGCATTCCCACCCCGCAGCCGACTTCCCCCACCGCGGTACGGCCCTCCGCGAACTCCCACGGCGGCCTCCGACGCACACAGCCGCGGTCGCTCAGCGGCACCCGACACCCGAGCACCCGGCTCATGGCTCATGGCTCATGGCTCATGGCTCATGGCACCCAAGCATCCGGCGCACGGCGGACGGCAGACCCCCACCCACCCGGGGGCCTCCCGCATCCAGCCTATCGTTTCGCGGCTTTTGTCAAGAGGGTGAATCGGGTGCCTGTGGACAGGTCAGGCCCATGTGGACAACCTCGGCGCAGCAATCCGGGCTGCCGCACTTACCTGGCCCGATTGCCGCGCAGCCAGGTTCCGAGAAGCGCCGCCAGGGGCGAGGCCGCACCAGTTCGCCACGGTGGGTCAGCCAGGCCGCCAAGGCAGCGCAGGGCGAACCTGCCCCGGACAACCGAAGCCCGGACGAGCGGAAACCGGGCGGGACCCCTGAAGGGATCCCGCCCGGTCGTCACTGCCCGCGGTGTACCGGAGTGGTCAGTACTGGAAGCGGGTGACCATTTCCTGGAGCCTGCCGCTGAGGTGGGCGAGCTCGGTGGTGGCCTGTTCCGCCTCGGTGACGCCGCGGGTGGTCTCGTCGGCGGCGCCTGCGACCTCGGTGATGGCGGAGGCGATGGCGTTGGTGCCGTTGGCCGCCTCGGAGACGCTGCGGCTGACCTCGTCGGAGGTGGCGGACTGCTCCTCGACCGAGGCGGCGATGGCGGACTGGAACTGGTTGACGCGGTCGATGACGTGGACGATCTGGCCGATGGCGGCGACGGCGGCCTCGGTGTCGGTCTGGATGGCCTCGACGCGGCGGCCGATGTCCTCGGTGGCGCTGGCGGTCTCCTGGGCGAGGTCCTTGACCTCACCGGCGACGACGGCGAAGCCCTTGCCCGCGTCCCCGGCCCGCGCGGCCTCGATGGTCGCGTTCAGCGCCAGCAGGTTGGTCTGCTCGGCGATGGAGCGGATGGTCTTGAGCACGTCGCCGATCTCGGCGGAGGACGAGCCGAGTCGGGTGATGATGTCGTTGGTGTGCTGGGCGGTCGCGGTGGCCTCGGCGCCGACCTTGGCGGCCTCGGAGGTGTTGGCGGCGATCTCGCGGATCGAGGCGCCGAGCTCCTCGGCGGCGGCGGAGACGGTGCTGACGCTGTCGGACACCCGGCCCGCGGCGTTGGACACCTCACCGGCGCGGTGCGAGGTCGAGCCCGCGGCGTCGGTCAGCCTGCCGTTGGTGGTGGCGAGCCGGTCGGCGGAGCCCGCCAGGCCGGAGGCGGAGTCGGCGACGTCGGAGACCACGGTGCGGATCTCGTTGACGGCGTGGTGCAGCGCGCGGCCCATCTCGCCGATCTCGTCGGCGGAGTCGACCGCGACACCCTGGGTGAGGTCACCGGCGGCGACCTTGGCTGCGTAGTCCTGCAGGGTGCGCACCGGCCTGCGGATGCTGCGGGTGAGCAGCCAGCCGAGGGCGAGGGCCAGCAGCACGGCGGCGGTGATGACCGCGATGGTCAGCCAGCGCGAGGTGCTGGTCATGTCCGAGATCTCCTGGCGCTGGGTCTCGGCGTAGCGCACCAGGTCGGCGGTCAGCTTCGCGAAACCCGCGTTGACCTTGGGCAGGTTCGCCTGGGCTTCCTGGTTGTACTTGACCTCGTTGGCGGTGTCACCGGCGGCGGTGGCGGCGCGGCGGTTCTTGTGCGAGGTCCAGAACGCCTGGTTGTCGGCGATGAGCTGGGTGAGCAGCGGCTGCAGCTCGGCCGGGATGCTGGTGGCGAGCTTGGCGAAGTCGGTGTCGGACTGGGCGAGGTAGCCGTCGCGGCCCTTGGCCAGGCTCTCCAGCGCGGCGGGGTCCTTGACGGTCTCCATGACGACGTCGGTCAGCAGCGCGGTCAGGTTCGACGTCTGCGCGGCCTTCACGTCCACCAGCGGCGTGACGGTGTCCTCGGAGATGGCGGTGGCCCGGTCCCGCAGGTCGCCCTGCTGGGCGAGGCTGAAGACGCCGAGCGCGACGACGACGACAGCGAGCGCGAGGAAGGCGCTGAACACGCGGGCGCCGAGGTTGCGGCGCAGCGGGTTGCGGGTCACTCGATCAGCCATGCGATGTTCTCCCTGTCCGGCGCGCGGACCGCCCACGCAGCGATGACGGGCGGCACGGCGAACGCCGGGACACCCTCAGCCCTGGTTATCGGGAGCGGGGGGCGCGGCTGTAGGAGTTTCCGCGGGGTCTCAGCCGCCGGGGTTGGGGTCGATCTCGGCGCCGAGGCGCAGCGCGTCCGCGCAGACCTTGTCCAGCACCGGCTTGTCGGCCTTGGTGCCTGCGGCCTTGCCGTTGACCGGGGCGAAGTCGGCCTCGACGATGACCACGGTCTCGCCGGTGAGCTGGGAGTCGTAGCCGTTGCTCAGCGACTTCAGCGGCGGCGCCTTGACCACGCCCTCGCGGACCAGGTCCTTGACGTTGCCGGTGCCGTCGTTGTCGGTGAGCGCGATCAGCCCGGCGGCCTTGTCCTTGTCGACCATCCGCACGACCGAGACCGCGACCAGCGCCTGGCGGCCCTTGACGTCGGCGGTGAACAGGGCCTGGGTGACCCGGCGGCACTGCCCGGGTTGGGCGAGCAGCTTCTGGGTGTCGTCGTAGGCGTGCTGCCCGCAGTCGCTGTCCACCCTCGGTTGGGTGACATCTGGGTGGGCGACGAAGGTGTAGACCCCGGCCGTGCGGGGTGCGGTCGACGGGGTGGTCGGCGTGGTCGGCGTGCCGCCGTCGCGCTGGACGTAGAAGAACACCAGGCCGGACACCACGGCGACGGCGACGAGGCCCGCCGCGCGCAACGCCCAGGTCAGCGCCGGGTTGGTCTTGGCGGCGGGGGCGGGCTCCTGGAACCGGAAGGGTTCCTCGGGGCGCCGCCCGCCCTGCACGCGGGGGATCCACTCGGTCTCACCGGAGCGGTTGTACTGCTCGGGCGGCCAAGGCGGTCCGGGGCGCTGGGGATCCGACACGAACGCTGACAGTAGTTGGTGTCGCCCGCCGGTGTCATTCGACCCGTTTCATCCGACTCGGTTCCCGTGCCCTGGCCGGGGGGTCACCGCCGCACCGCCTTGACGGCCAGATCGACGTCCTCGACCGTGTTGTACAGGTGGAACGCCAGCCGGGCCCGGCCCGCGCGGGTGGCGAAACGGATGCCCGCGGCGGTGAGGTGTTCCGCGGCGTCGGGCAGGTCGAGTGACACGATCGCGGAACCTGCGGGCGGTAGGTCGAAGCGGGCGCGTATGTCGTCGGCGAGACCGACCACGTGGTCGTGCACGGCCTGGATGTCGAGGGCCACGAGCCAGGGCAGCGCGGCGGCGGCGCCGACCTGGGAGAACCAGGCCGGGCCGAGGTCGTAGGCGCGTGCGTCGTCCGCTAGGCGCAAGGGCATCCCGTAGACGGTGTTCCAGGGGTTGTCGCCCGCGAACCACCCTGCGACGACCGGGTGGGTCCACTCGCGGGCGTGGGGGCGCACGGCGAGCCAGGCGGCGCCGCGCGGGGACAGCAGCCACTTGTAGCCCGCGCCGACGACCCAGTCGACCCAGGTCAGGTCCATCGGGAGCCAGCCGAGGGCCTGGGTGACGTCGAGCAGGACGCGGGTGCCCGCGGCGCGCAGGCCGGGCAGGTCGGCGACTGCCCCGTCGGCGGACTGCACGGCGCTCACGGCGACGAGGTCGAAGCCGGGGGCGCGGTCGACGAGCTCGGCCGGGTCGACCTCGGTGACGGTGACGCCGCGGTGGGCCTGGGCGGCGAAGGGGAAGGTCACGCTGGTGAACTCGCCGCGGACGGTGAGCACGCGGGTCCCGTCGGGCACGGCGGCGGCGACGGAGGCGACGAGTTGGGAGACCGCGGTACCGATCGCGACCTCGGTGGGGTCGGCGCCGACCAGGGCGGCCCAGGCGGCGCGGGCGGTGGCGATGTCGGGGTCGAACGCCGGGGCGTTGTCCAGGCCCTCCGCCCACCGCCGGACCGCGGCGGCCACGGCGCCTGCGACCCGGGCAGGGGGAACGCCGATGCTCGCCGAGTTGAGGTAGCCGGGGGTGATTTCGAACCGCTCGCCGAAGGCTGTGCGCACGACTTCGACAGTACGGTGGTCGACGTGTACAGCGAGGAGTTCGAGATCAGGACCGGCACCTCCGAGGTCGTCCACGACCTGACCGGCAGGTGCGGTCAGTTCCTGGCCGACACGGGCGCGGTCGACGGCCTGCTGCACGTGTGGGTCCCCCACGCCACCGCGGGCGTCGCCATCCTGGAGACCGGCGCGGGCAGCGACACCGACCTGCTGGCCGCCCTGCGCGCGATCCTCCCGCCCGACTTCCCCTGGCGGCACCGCCACGGCACCCCCGGCCACGGCCGCGACCACGTGCTGCCCGCCCTCGTCCCGCCGTACGCCAGCATCCCGGTCCTCAGTGGACAGATGACCCTCGGCACCTGGCAGTCGGTGTGCCTGGTCGACACCAATGTGGACAACCCGGTCCGCAAGGTCAGGCTGAGCTATCTGCCGGGCTGACCACCTTCACCCGGCTCGGCAGCCCAACGGCGACCAACCCGACGACGGCAAGGCCACCGAGCACAGCTAGCCCCAACGCGACATCGGGCGCACTAGAGGTGCCCTGCAATAGGCTCCGCAACCCTTCCGCGGCGAACCGAAACGGCGTCCACGACCACAAGAGCGCGCGGTAGGCCGGGTTGAGCATCTCCGGAACCTGTCCCGCGACAGCGGGAGCGATGAGGTAGAGCGGCCCGAGGATCGCCATCGCCTTGATGCCCAGGTAGCGCAAGAGAGCCCCTTGCACAGCAGCGAAAGCAAACGCGATGAGCAAGAGGTAGCCCAAGACGGACGCGTTCAGAGGCAGCGTGGAGTCCCATAGGGCGAAGAAGCCCGCGACCACAGCGACACCGGTAACGCTGACGCCCGCGATTAGGACAAGACGCTGAGTTGGAGTCGCGCGGAGGCCGGACCTCGCGCCGAGCACGACCAGTCCGGCGCCTGCGACGAGTCCTGCGATCCACAGCAGCGCGGACGCGGCCAACGGCGCCGTTCGACCGGCCGCGCTCGCCGGAGCGATCATCTCGACCCGCGCCTGGCCGCCCAGTGCCGCCGCCGCACCGGCGAGCACCTGTTGCGCCACCTGCGTTCCCTGCGGGTTCACGGCACCGGAGAGCACGATCGTGGCCCCCGACCCGCCCAGTTCGAGCACGCCGTAGACCGCCTTGTCCGCCAACGCCGCGCGGGCACCAGCCGGGGTGTCGACCCGCCAGGCGACGGCATCGCCCCCGTGCGCGGCGATCTTCTCGGCGGCGGGCCGCAGCGCGTCGGGGGCCGCGATGGCGAGCGGGACGCGGTCGGGGCGGTCACTGGCCTGGGTGCCGAAGGTGAGCAGGCCGAGGACCGCGGCGACCGCCGCCCCCACGACCGCGAGCAGTGCGAACAGGCGCATCGGGACCTCCATTCATCGACTGTTGAATTCCACGCCGAGGGTAGCTCCGCCGCGTCCTCGAAGTCAACGTGCGTTGAAATTGGCCGTGGCCGGTGGGCCGGGTGGCTGGACTACGGTCATGGGGTGCGCAACCAGCGGGTGGCGATCGCGGGGCTCTCGCTTGCGGTGGTTGGGGTGGTGTTGGGGGCGGTCGTGCTGGTGGGGGCGGGCGAGGACGAGTCGGGGGCGCCGCGGGTGACCGCCGTGCCGTTGACCAGGACCAGGGCCGCGTCGCCCGCGTCGCCGAGTCGGGCCGGGTGGCAGGTGGTGGACGACGCCGATACCGGGCTGCGGTACGAGGTGCCGTCGGAGTGGGCGCTGGCGCCGGACAGCGAGACGCTGGAGTCCTCGTCCGGCACGGTGCTCGGGCACCTCACCGACTTCGGCACCTACCTGTGCCAGGGCGCCGAGTACGGGCGCGCCTTCTCCGGCAGCGGGCGGGTCGACGGCGACCCGGCCGAGGTGGCGACCGAGGTGGCCGCGGCGATCGCGGCCGACCAGTACAGCGACGGCAGCCAGACCGCGAAGGTGACGCTGTCCCGTCCGACGCCGGTGGTGCGCGACGGCGCGCGCGGGACCGTGATCAGGGCGGAGGCCGAGGTCATGGCCGACGCGGTCGCCGACAGGTGCGCCAGCACGCGGGGCGTGGTGACGGTGGTCGCGCTGGCGACGTCGGTCGGCACGGCGGTGGTGGTGCTGGGGGCCGACACCGACGACCGGGGTCCCGCCGTGCCGCTCGCCGATCCCGACGCCCTGCGGGGCATCACCGACAGTGTCCGGCCCCGCGGCTAGCCCGGGGCCCGCAGGCTACTGTCAGCGGTCGTGACGTATCCCGGTGGTGACTACCAGGGCCTGGGCTTCTACCCGGGTCCACCGCGGCGGGACCGGCGGCTGCTCGTGATCATCGCGTCGGTGGCGGCGATCGTGCTGGTCGTGGGTGCCGTGGTGGCGATCATCCTGCTGCAGGGACCAGCCTCGACGCCTGCCGCGCCCACCAGCAGCACCGGGCCCACCACCACGACCACCGGTTCGGCCGCGAAGACCACGACAACCACCAAGCAGGCCGGGCAGAAGGTCGAGAACGACACCGCGAAGCTGTCCTACGTCGTGCCGGACTCGTGGACGCCGATCGACAGCGCCACCCCGATCACCCTCAAGGCACTGCCCGGGGTGTCGATCGACCACCTCGTCGGGCTGACCGAGTACCAGTGCGGCGGCAAGTCCTACAGCCGCGGCGTGGTCGGCGGCGGCAAGGTCGCCAGGGGCGAGCTGAACCAGCGGGCCACCGAGATCGCCCAGGCATTCGGCAAGCAGCTCTACACCGGCGGCTCCGGCGTCGAGGTCGTCCCCGGCACCCCGGAACCGGTCACGGCCGTGACCGAGGCGGGCACCGAGCTCAAGGGCGTCCGCGTCACCGCCGCGATCACCAGCACCGGCGACGCCTGCCTGGCTGGCAAGGGCGAGTTGGTGATCGTCCTGCTCGACGACGGCACCGACCTGCGCCTCCTGCTGGTCAACGGCGACACCGAGGGCGGCCCCGCCACCCCGCCGCCCGCCAGGTCCGCGGACCTGGCCACCATCGCCGCCAGCATCCGCCCCCTGGGCTGAGCCCGTCCCACCCCGCTGTCGGCCCTGCTGGGGAGTGCGCGGTCGTGCCACCATGGCCGGGTGAGCGAGAAGCGGATCCTGGTCCTGTGGGACGTCGACCAAACACTCGTCGACTACAGCGGTACCGGGCGGGAGTGGTACGGGCAGGCGTTGACGACGGTGGCGGGCGTGGAGTTGGCGCACGTGCCCGCGTTCCCGGGGCGCACGGAGCGGTCGATCACCGTGGAGTTGTTGGAGGCGCACGGGGTCGAGTGGACCGAGGAGCACGTCGAGCGGATGTTCGCCGAGCTGATCTCCATCGCGACCGCGGCAAGGCCGCACCTGACCTCGCTCGGCAGGGCGTTGCCCGGGGCGCCGCAGGTGCTGGCCGCGTTGGCCGGGCGGCCGGAGGTGGTCCAGTCGCTGGTGACCGGGAACCTGGTGGAGCTGGCGGACTGCAAGCTGGCCGCGTTCGACCTGCTGCCGCACGTGGACCTGGAGGTCGGCGGGTACGGCTCGGTGTCGACCGACCGGCACGAGCTGGTCGCGGCGGCGCGGCGGGCGGCGGAGGCCAAGTACGGCACCACGTTCGACCCGCGGTCGATCGTCGTCATCGGCGACACCCCGCACGACGTCGCCGCGGCGCAGCACCACGGCGCGGTGGCGGTGGCGGTCGCGACCGGGCGGCACTCGGTGGCCGAGCTGGTGGCCTGCGGGGCGGACGTGGTGCTGACCGACCTGTCCGACACCGAGGCCGTCGTGGCCTGCCTGCTGCGCACTGCGCCGGGAGACGGTGACCAACTACCGTCTGGCGCATGAGCGATCCCGGCGGCCCGTACTACCAGGTGGACCCGTTGACCGGCAGGCCGGTGGCCTACCAGGGGTTCGGGATGTACCCGCCGCCGCCCCCGCCACGGCGTAACCGGACTCCGTTGATCGTGACGCTCGCGGTGGCCTTGGCTCTGGCAGTTGGCGCTGTCGTGACCGTTGTCGTCTTGCAGTCGGGTGACGCCGATCCGGTCGCGGTGCCGCAGTCCACGACAGCCGAACCGACGCTGGGCACTACCTCCCCGTGGACACCGTCGACCACTCAACGGCGCACAACGACGTCCCCGATGCCGAGCGACGCGCGGGTCCCGTCGAGCATCCCCGGTTGGCAGGGAGTCCTGTCACCGAGGGAGAAAGCGGGCTACGACGTGCCGAAGGAGTGGAAGGTCGAGACCCCGGGCACCGTCGTGGGCTTCAGCGACAACGACGACAACCCGTCCGCGATCATGCACGGCACTAGCACCTACAAACCTGAGGCTTGCCCGAACTCACGCGGCTCTTATCGCGGCCACACCGGTTTCGTCACCGCGGGAGCAGCGGAACCGGAACGCGCCGCGGTCAACGGCGCCCGCCTCTTCGCCGACGCCGCCGCCCTCAACCCGGACGACACAAGAGCCCCCGTCAGCACTACCCCACCGGTCCCGGTCAAGGTCGCCAACGGCACCATCGACGCCGTCATGGCCACCGCCACAGTCACCGTCACCCACCCCGGCGAGTGCCCCTCCCCCACTGTCCTGTTCACCTCGGTCGCCTTCAAGAACGGCACCTCCACGGTCCTGTTCATGATGTACCTCGACCAAGGCGTCCCCGACGCCCTCCCGGCGGACGTCGCCGCGCAGATCATCACCACCATCCGCCCGATGGGCTAGCCGCGCCGTAACGGACTGCCCCAGCCCCGCGAAGGTACATCGTACGGTTCGATGGCGGGACGGAGTTCGGTGACAACGGCGGCACGCACTCGCACGGGGTCCACACGGGATCGGTGGCACGACGACCTCTACACCGACGTCGTGGCCGAGGCGATCGACAAGCACGAGATCAGCGGCAAGCTCACCGCGGTCCCCGGCATCGATGCCGACTTCCTCCGGCGCCGGTGCGCCAAGGAGAAGGACCGGCTGCTGGCCGACCTGTCCGACGACGTGCCCGCTTTCGACCTGGCGGCGTCCCGCGAGCACCAGCTGTCGAACCGGACGCTCGTCGCCAAGGCCACGCGGGCGGTGCTCACCACGCCGGTGCTGCACCGGCTGCTCGCGCTGTCCGGCCTGCTGTCGTTCGTGCTCGCCTTCCTCTTCTACCGCCCAGGCCCACTGGACGCCCACCCCCACACCATCATGCTGCTGGCCTCGGCGGCCTTGGTGGCGGTCGGTGTCGTCGTCACCCGCGTGCCGGACCTGGCCGCCAGGGTGGCCCCCCGGTGGCACGAGGAAGCCGTCGCGGGCCTGCACGCGGTGGCGGTGCTGCTGTTCCTCTCCGCCATCGTGTGGATCGCCCCGGTGCGGCAGTCGAGTGGCAAGCCCGGGGCGGACCAGCCGGGGACATTCCTGTCGATCGCGGGGATCTGCGCGCTGTTCTTCCTGTGTGCGTTCATCCGGGTCAGCAGGGAGAACAAGGGCGAGCTGACCACGAACCCCCGGGTGCCGTTCATCATCCTGCTCGGGGCCCTGCTGCCGCTGGTGATCACCGTGCTGCGGGCGCGCGGGGACAACGGGATCGCCCAGGGGCAACCGCAGTGGTTCTTCGTGGCCATCGGCGCCACCCTGCTCGCCCTCGTCATGGTGATCACCCTGTGCGGGCTCGGCGCGCAGCCCGCACAGGTGTTGCTGAGCGCGGACGCCGCCACCAAGGCCCGGGTCCGGCGCAGGCTGCGCGACGAGGCCGTGCTGCCGCTGTTGCGCGAGGAGATCAACGGCATGCAGCCGTCCTTCGAGACCACCATCGAGGTCACCGAGGCGCCGGGGTTGAGCCAGCTGTCCGACCCGATGTACAAGGTGCCGACCAGGGCGGCCGGGCAGATCGCGGACCTGTTCGACACCATGCCCGGCGGCAGCATCGGGCTGGCCGGGTCCCGTGGCGCAGGCAAGTCGACGGTGATCGAGGCGGAGTGCGAGCGAGCGCCGGACACCCTGGCGACCATGGTGTCGGCACCTGTCGAGTACTCGGGGCGGGAGTTCCTGCTGCACCTCTACGCGAAGGTCTGCCTGGAGGTGCTCGGCCCGGCGGTGGACTCGGCGCACGGGCCGGACGTCGTGGGGACCCTGGGCAGGCGGTCGCGGCGGTGGGTGACGGGGGTGTACGGGGCCGTGGCCCTCGTGGCGGGCGGGATCCTGATCCTGCTCGACACCATCGGCGCCAAGGTGCCCGCGCAGTCGGGGTGGGGTGTGGCGCTGGTCGTCCTGGCGATGGGGCTGTTCTCGCAGGTGGTGTTCCGGCGGGACCCGGCCCGGGTGCCGTCGTCAGGGGTGGTGCCGCTGGTGGAGTTGGCGGCGGCGCGGTTGGAGGAGATCCGGTTCCAGCAGTCGTTCACGGCCACCTGGAGCAGCGCGGTCAAGGCGCCGGTGGGGGTGGAGGGGACGTTCGGGGGTGGGCGGGGCCTGACCAGGCAGCAGATGCACCTGCCGGAGATCGTGGACTCGTTGCGGGCGTTCCTGGAGCGGGCGGCGCGCGAGCGGCAGCGGGTGGTGATCGGGATCGACGAGTTGGACAAGATGCGGTCCGAGGCGGCGGCCGAGCAGTTGCTCAACGAGATCAAGGGCGTGTTCGGGGTGCGCGGCTGCTACTTCCTGGTGTCGGTGTCGGAGGACGCGATGAGCTCGTTCGAGCGCCGCGGGCTGCCGTTCCGGGACGTGTTCGACAGCACCTTCGACGAGATCGTCTGGTTCGAGCCGCTGACCCCGGCCGAGGCGGTGGCCACCATCGACCGGCGGGTGCTGCTGATGCCGGTGCCGTTCAAGCACCTGTGCTACACGCTGTCCGGCGGTCTCCCGCGGGACCTGATCCGGACCGCGCGCAAGGTCGTCGACGCGCAGGAGCCGACCGGGCCGACCGACCTGTCCACGATCGCCGGGAAGCTGGTCACCCAGGACGTCGCCCGCAAGGCGCACGCCATCGCGATCGCCGCGCGCAAGCTCGACCACGAACCGCAGATCGGCCTGTTCCTGCTGGAGTGCGCCGGGCTGCGCGAGTCGGCCGCGTCGGCCGGGCAGTTGCGGCGGCGGATCAAGGAGATGGCGCCGTCCGCGGTCGGGCAGGGGCCGCTGGCCAGGCTCGTCGAGGAGCTGACCTGCTACCTGTACTACGCCGCGACCGTCCTGGAGTTCTTCGACACGACCGCCGGGCCGCGGCCGTGGACGGCCGGGCCACCGGACGCCCCCGGAGACCTGGCGCGGCTGGCCAGGGCCCGGGAGGCGTTCGCGGTGAGCACCAGGGTGGCGTGGGAGTCGATCTCCCGCTTCCGCACGGCGTGGGCGATGGAGCCGGACCCGTACCCGGCCGCCGTCACCATCCCCTCGCCCCGCTAGCCCCTCCCCCCGCTGGGGATCAGCCGCGCCTGGCGGTGTCGAGGTCCTCGTAGCCGGGTGCGTCGCCTGCCAGGACCCTGTTCCAGGCGCGGGTGAACAGGTCGGCGGTGGGTTCGCGGACGATGATCACCGGCGGTGGTGAGTCGGTGAACCCGTACATCGGGGTCTTCCACGCCTCCAGGGGCAGATGCGGGGTGGACAGGGCGAGCCAGCCGCCGGGGAGGAACAGGGAACGGCCCGCTCTGGCGCGTTTCGCGGTGAGGACCAGGTCGGTCTCGGCCAACGCGGCGCGCGCTTTGCGTAACCGGGTCGGTTTCCAGCCCGTCCAGCGGGCGACGTTCGCGTCGGTCGGGTCCGGTAACGCCAACAGTTGCAGGTAGAGCGTGGCCGTGTCTTCGTCGATGGCGTGCTTAGCGGCTACCTCCGACACCAGGTGCGGAACCGACACCGTGGGGTCTTGGAAGTAGACCTGCGGATCGAACCCGGCGGGGAGTTCGGCCGCACAGGCCGCGGTAAGACCATCGCAGGCGAGGAGGTCGAGCACAGGGAGGTAGCCGGAATGCGCGATCTCCATGGCGGCCACGAGCATGTCCCGGTCGTGCGGGCCGAGCAACCCCGGCCAGACGAACAACGAGTAGTCGTCGCCGTCGTAGTGCACGTCGAGCCACTCGCGGACGCGGACCGAACCGACCTCTGTGGACGGTTCGGCGCCGATCAACCCACGGATCTCCTGCGCGCTGAGCCACTCGCCGAGCGAGAGACCGAAACCAGGGTGAGCGACGCGCTGCCGGGCCAGTGCCAACGTCTCCGAGAGGGCCGCGCGGTGCGGTGAGCCTGCCGGGAGCCGTTGGGCCAGCCAGGCCAGGACACGGGCGACCGTCAGCAGGTTCGAATCGCTGAAGCCGCCGCTGTCCTTGGACACCAGCCTTCCCTCGACCAACCGCATGTGCGCGTCGGTGTGCAGCCACGGGGTGGCGGCCGGGTTCAGCGCCGCGGTGACGTGCTCGGTGGCGCGCGAGTACGGGAGCCGGGCCGTCGCGTCGACGAGCAGGGCATCGTCGATCGGGCGCATCGCGCCGAACTCGTCGGTCCACACCGCGGCCACAGCGACCGCGTCCGGGCCGGTGGTCCACAGGTCTTCCGGCTCTCCCGGGACCCCGGCGGCGAACACCGCGCGGCGGAACTGGTTCCCGAGGCCGCGCATGCGTTCGCGCGCGGCCTTCGCGCCCACCGCGGACAGCCCGAGCACGGCGCGGTCCTCGGTGCTGATGAACCCCGCGCCCCACCGGAAGACGCCGGGCATGCCCGCGAGCAGGTATGTGGCCTCCGCCGTGCCGAGACCGGTGCGTTCGACCAGGGTCGCCACCACCTCGGGCCGCCACGGGTACGGGCCGCGCTCGCCGAGCAGGTCGAGGAACCGGGTGATCCAGCCGCGGTCGAGCGGGCCGAACTCCTCGGCGCTGTCGACCGCCCAGCCCGCGGGCAGGGCGAACCCGCCCCGGGTGAACTGGAGGCCGGTCGCGGTGCCGCCGGGGCTGAAGGAGCTGGTGTAGCTGACGGCGACGAACCCGTCCGGTGTCGGGTGGACCCGGTGCCGGTGCGCGGTCTGGTCCTCTGGCACCTCGGCCACCACGCGGCGCCACTGGCCGGGGCTGTCGAGGATGCCGCTGTCGGCGATCCACCGCAGCATCTGGGCCAGGGAGTCGCGTTCGGACGACGGCGTCACCGGCGAGGCGGCACGCAGAGCCAGCGCGCCCAGGTGCGGCACAAGGTCGACCCACTCGACATTGGTGCACTCCGGGAGTTCTTGCGCTACCTGCACGGGTTGTTGTGAGACCGCGTGTAGTGCCGCCATGAGCGCAGGCAGGGCTGTGGGCCCGGTGCCCGCGGCGTCGCTGCGGTTGCGGCGGCCCCAGTCGAGCGCGACGACCACCTCGTTCTCGGTGACCTGCGTACCGGTGTCGCCCCGCTCCCCCGCCAGCGCCCGCGCGGCCTCGGCGATCCCGTCGAAGTCGCCGCGGAAGATCACCAGTCCTGCCGCCCGGCGGACCACGGAGATCACCCCGGCCAGCAGACCGGGGTGGCTGATCCCGGGGAGCGCCGCTCGGACGGCCGTGATCAGCTCGTCGGTCCCGCCGCGCAACAGCGCGGCGTAGCGGGCGTGGTTGGACTTCTCGTCGTCCCACTCCTTGAGGTCGCCGTCCCACTTCTCCGCCGTGAGCTCGGCGACGGCCGCGGCGAGCATGGTCTCGACCGCGTCCGCCGTGACCGCGCGCAGGGCGGCGGACCCGACCTCGTCCCGCGGGCGCAGCAAGTGCCACCACCGCGGCGGGACCACCAGGGGCGTGCCCGCGGCGTAGGTGGGGTTGTGGTTGCCGCGCTGCACGGTCGCGACGGGGGCGCCGTCCGCGTCGAGGAGCGTGATGTCGGACCCGTCCTCGCTGACGGTCAGCCTGGTGCCGGGCAGGTCGAGGAGCCCGGACACGGGAACGGTCGCGGTGACGGTGCGGCCGTCGACGCCCTCGCCGGTCCAGGTGCCGTCGGCCTCTTGGCGGACGCGCCACCCGTGCAAGCCACCGGCGGCGCCCAGCGGGCTGCCCTCGGTGGCCGGGGTCGCCGGGCGCAGGTCGCAGCGGACGAGGTCGAGCCGCGCGCCACCCACGGCGAAGTCGTCGAGGAACGCGGGTGGGGTCGAGCGGCCCGCGGTACCGGTGACCGGATCGATCTGGCGCCAGGTGTCGTCGCTGTCGCTGCCCGCCCACACCCCGATGCCGTCGCTGTAGGCGCGGGTCGGCTGCGGGATCGCGGTGTCGCCGCGGTGGACGACCCGCTTGCCGGTGAACCTGCCGCCGCCCGGTAGGGCTACCGATGCCTTGACCTCGGACAGGTCGTAGACGTCGAAGGCACCCGTGGCGATGTGCTTCGCGGGGTTGTCGCTCCAGTACGCGAGCTGCCCCTTCGGGCCGTACCACTGCACCAGCAGCGCACCGTCGTGCCAGGACGCGGCCGTCCAGTCGTACCACTTGTGCCTGTCGGCGGCGGGGATGATCGCGGTGTGCTCGGCGAGCAGCCCATCCGGCCCCACCACGACGACGGACTGGTCACGGCCGACGACGAGCGCGGGCCAGCCCTCGCCGCGGAACCCGACCTCGCCCGCCTTGGCGCCGAACCCGGCGACGGCCTCGTCCAGGGCGGGCCAGCCCAGCTCGTCGACCAGGCCCGCGCGCAGCGTCCGCACCGTCGCGGCGGTGACATCAGCACCGGCGACCGCCGCGGCGGCGGCCGGGACGTCGGCGAAGGCGTCGGCGACCCGGAGCAGACCCAGCTCGGCGAGGTTCTCGGCCAGCGCGGGCACCGTCCGGCCGAGGTCCGCGGTGTGCGTGGTGATCCAGTCGCGCAGGGCGTGGCGCAGGCCGGGCACGGCCATGACCTGCCGAACGGTCTCGGGCTTGGCGATGTCGTCGCTGTCGGACCCGCTGTAGAAGTGCGAGGTGACGGCCTCGCCCAGCTTGGCGCCCCGCGCGGAGGCGGCGAACGCGGTGAGGTCGCGGCGGCCCGCGCCGGTGTCGGCGAGCCAGTCGGACAGGTCGATCCACTCGGCGGCGGTCTCGACCTGGACGTCGTTGGCGAGCAGCAGGTCGATCAGGTCGACCTCGACCTCGCGCCACCGGCCTGCCAGCCGGACCTGCTCCCCGTCGGCCAGCAACCGGTCGACCATGGCCTCGGCGACGGTGAGCAGGGCGGCCGAGCGGCCGACGAAACCCCAGCCCGCGGACCTGGTGGCGGCGACAGCGCCCAGCCACGCGGCCGGGGTGGTCGACACGGCCGGGTCGGGCGGGCCGGTGAGCGCGGTGGTGGCGCCGCACTCGGTCAGCAGGTCGATCCACTGGTCCACTGTGGACTTCTGCTGCGGGACGAACGCCAGCAGACGGGCGCGTACGGCCACGTCGCTCTTGGCGAGGGTGATGAGCGCGTCGCGGTAGGACTTCCAGAACCCGCCTGTGGCGCGGGAGATGGACGCGGCTTGGAGGACGTCGCGCAGGACTCGCTCGTCCTCGGCGCGCGCGTCGAGCTTCGCGGACTTGGCCAGGCGGCGTAGGTCTTCGGGCATCCCAGCGTGCGGAGGTAGTCCTGCCCTGACCCGTTCAACGCACAGGGTGCGGAACCGCTCGTAGGCATCTTCGGCGGTGTAGCGGCGGGCGAGGTCCTTGGCGTAAGCGGTCAACGCCTTGGCGGGCAGCGCACCGGCGAACGCGAACTCCAGGAAGACAGCGCGCACGCGTTCCGGGTCGACGGCGAGGTCGTGGACCTGTTCGGCCTCTCGCGCCTTGCCGAACATGGTCGCCGCGTAGCTGGTGTTGCCGTGCTTGAAGAAGATCCTGGCTGCCTCTTCGTAGAAGGTCGGCAGGAAGTGCGGTGCTGAACGGCCCAGCATCGCTGCCAGGTCGGTGAAGCCTTCCTTGGCCGCGCCCGCCTTCGACTTCGCCACCCGGTCCAGGCGCTCGATGTCCTTGACCAACGCCAGCGCATGCCGCGCGTTGCCGGGGTCGTGGATCAGCGCCCACGCGGGGAACCCCAACGCGGCACGCCTCGCCACGCCCACGGGTTCGGTGCTCGTCGGCGCCGCGAAGCCCAGGTACTCGGCGGTCAGGTCCTCGGCCACGCCCAGCACCTCCGGCGCGAGCCGCACGACAACGCGGTCCTCCAGCGCCGGGTGCTCGTAGTGGCGGGCAACAAGAACGTCACGGTCGTCACCCGTGCCCGCACCCGTGCCGGGGAGAACGGCCCCGGCGGCGAGCAGGTCGGCGCTCATTCGGCCGCCTCCTCGACCGCGCGGCCCGCGTGGACGGCCGAGGCCATCCGCATCCCCTCGGACCAGGCGACCGGCCCAACCTCGGCCAGCGGCACGGTGGTGCCATCCGGGCGGGTCCACCAGAGATCGCCGGTCCACGCCTCGCTCTCCGGGTACTGGTCGGCGCCGACCCAGTAGCGCGCTTGCAGTGTCGCCCCGCCCTCGAACACCGCGCAGAGGGCCTCGCCGCCGCGCACCGGGTAGCCGAGGGTGCGGCACCGGGCGAGCACGTGGTTGATCTGCTCGAACCTGGCGCCGGAGAAGTCGGCCACGGTGGTGCCCGGGGGCAGCTCGGCCGGGCGCGCGAACGTCTGCCGGAACAGCTGCTGCACCCGCTGCTCCACCCCGAGCTCCGCGGCGAACTCCCGCAACTCGTCGAGGTCGTCGAGCAACACCGGGTGCGGAACGGCGACCGTCTCCGGCCGAACCCAGACGGTGTCGCCGTCCAAGGTCACCAGCCCGACACCCCGCTCGGGATCGGCGTCCCGGATGAACCCGACCTCACCGGCGTCGACCACGAGATCGCGCACCACCGACCGCCACGCGCTGTCCGCCCACACCTGCCCGAGCAGCACCGTCGGCACCGGCAGCGACTTCGCCAGCCACCCGTCCACAGTGGAAAGACACTCGGCGTCGTGCCGGTCGAGCCACTCGACCAACTGCCGCAGCCGCACCACCGCGTCGTCTTCCTTCAGCGCGGCCGGAACCGCCCCCAACACCTTCCCCTTGGCGTTGCGGCACTGCACCCGCCCGCCGTGCACCCGAACCTCGTACCCACCGGAAGCCCCAACCCACCCCACGCGCCCACCCCTACCCTCAGACCCACCAACGCCGCCACCCTAGCGACCCGCCCCGACACTGTGCGCCCATCCATCCACACCCCTCCCAAGTGGACCCCGCATATCCGGGCGCCGACGACAGTCACCCGTGGAACACGCCGCCGAAGATCCAGGTGTGGATAACTTCTGTCCGTGGACCGGGTGAAAGGAAGATGGCCGCCCCCCGCAGGGGACGGCCACCCGAGAAGCCACAGATCAGCTGGTCAGACCCACGACATGGGCCACGACCGAGTCCACCGCGATCTCCGTGCGGTCGCCCGTGGCGCGGTCCTTCACCTCGACGACCCCGTTGGCCAACCCGCGGCCGATCACGACGATCGTCGGGACACCGATCAGCTCGGCGTCCTTGAACTTGACGCCGGGGGAGGCGGGGCGGTCGTCCAGCAGGACGTCGACGCCGCGCGCGTGCAGGTCGGTCGCGAGCTTCTCGCCCGCTTCCAGCAGCGTCGCGTCCTTGCCCGCGACGACCACGTGCACGTCGGCAGGCGACACCTGGCGGGGCCAGACGAGGCCGGACGAGTCGAAGGTCTGCTCGGCGATGACGGCGACCAGGCGGGAGACGCCGATGCCGTAGGAGCCCATGGTGATGGTGATGGGCTTGGAGTCGGCGCCGAGGGCGGACAGGCCCAGGGCGTCGGAGTACTTGCGGCCGAGCTGGAACACGTGGCCGATCTCGATACCCCTGGCGGCGACGAGGGTGCCGGTGCCGTCGGGGGCGGGGTCGCCCTCGCGGACCTCGGCGGCCTCGATGGTGCCGTCCGGGGTGAAGTCGCGGCCCGCGACCAGGTCGACGACGTGGTGGTCGGCCTGGTCGGCGCCGGTGACCCAGGCGGTGCCGGTGACCACGCGCGGGTCGACCAGGTACCTGACCTTGTTCTCGAGCAGCGCGCGCGGGCCGATGTAGCCCTTGACCAGGAACGGGTTCTTGGCGAAGTCCGCCTCCTCCAGCACCTGGAACTCGGCGGGCGACAGCGCCGCCTCCAGCCGCTTCGGGTCGACCTCGCGGTCGCCGGGGACGCCGACCGCGAGCAGGTCCCACTCGGTGGCGCCGGGCAGGCGGACCTTGAACAGGACGTTCTTCAGCGTGTCGGCCGCGGTGAAGGTCCGGCCGAGGTCGGCGCCGTTGAGGAACTCGACCAGCGTGTCGATGGTGGGCGTGCCCGGCGTGTGGTGCGCGCGAGCCTCGGGCAGACCGTCCAGCTCACGCGCGGGGGGCGCCGGGGTCACCACGGCCTCGACGTTGGCCGCGTAGTCCGAGCCGGTGCTGCGGACGAAGGTGTCCTCACCGATCGGCACCTCGGCGAGGAACTCCTCCGAGGCCGAGCCGCCCATGGCGCCGGAGGTGGCCTTGACGATCACGTAGCGCAGGTTGAGCCGGTCGAAGATGCGCACGTAGGTGGCGCGGTGCGCGGCATAGCTCTCGACCAGGCCCTCGTCGGTGAGGTCGAACGAGTACGAGTCCTTCATCAGGAACTCGCGGCCGCGCAGGATCCCCGCGCGGGGACGCGCCTCGTCGCGGTACTTGTTCTGGATCTGGTAGAGCGAGAGGGGATAGTCCTTGTAAGAGGCGTACTCGCCCTTCACGGTGAGCGCGAACAGCTCCTCGTGCGTGGGACCGAGCAGGTAGTCGTTGCCCTTGCGGTCCTTGAGGCGGAACAGGTTGGGGCCGTACTCGGTCCACCGGTTGGTCGCCTCGTAGGGCTCGCGGGGCAGCAGCGCGGGGAACTGGATCTCCTGCGCCCCCATCGCGTCCATCTCCTCGCGCACGATCGCCTCGACCTTGCGCAGCACCCGCAGACCGAGCGGCAGCCAGGAGTAGACGCCGGGGGCGACCCGGCGGACGTACCCGGCGCGGACCAGCAGCTTGTGGCTGGGCACCTCCGCGTCGGCCGGGTCCTCGCGCAGGGTGCGCAGGAACAACGTCGACATCCTGGTGATCACGGTAATGCTCCTCGTGTCGGGCGGGTGCCCATAGAGCGTAGTGACCTGCCGCTGGTCAGCGCATCGGGGTTACGCGGGCTCGATGACGCGCTCCTCGGTGACGATTGCGGTGACCAGGTCGGCGGGGGTGACGTCGAAGGCGTAGTTCAGCGCCCGCGTCCCCTCAGGCGCGGTGCGCACTCCCCCGAACCCGGTGACCTCCTCCTCCGACCGCACCTCGATCGTGATCGCGGAACCGTCTGGGGTGGCCTCGTCCACGGTGGACTCCGGTGCGGCGACAACGAACGGGATACCGGCGCGCGCGGCCGCCAACGCCAGCGGGTACGTGCCGATCTTGTTGACAACGTCACCATTCGCGGCGATCCGGTCAGCTCCTACGACGACGGCGTGCACAAGACCGTTCGCGATGACCGACGGCCCGGCAGAGTCGACGACGAGCGTGTGCTCGACACCCATCTCGGCCAGTTCCCAGGTCGTGATCCGCGCCCCTTGCAGCAAGGGCCGGGTCTCATCGGCGTAAACGTGCCCGAGCCTGTCCCGCGCGTGTAGTGACCGCAGCACACCGAGAGCGGTCCCCCACTCGACACACGCGAGCGCGCCCGCGTTGCAGTGCGTGTGCGCGTTGATCCGGCCCGGTACCCGGGCGGTGAGCCAGTCGGCGCCGCGCTCGGCGAGTGTCCGGTTGAGCCGGACGTCGTCCTCCAGCACGGTGATCGCCTCGACCACGGCCTCGGGGATGCCGAGCGAGAGCTTGGCCAGCACCCGGTCGACGCCCCAGGCGAGGTTCACCGCGGTCGGGCGAGCCGCCCGGATCTCGGCCGCGGCCGCTACCGGGTCCGTTGTGGACAACGCGGCCAACGCGACCCCCAGTGCCCCGGCCACACCGAGCGCGGGGGCGCCGCGCACGGCCAGGGTGCGGATCGCGGTCACGAGTTCGGAAACAGTGCGTAGCTCGCGGGTGACGACTTCGTGGGGAAGCCGGGTCTGGTCGACGATGACGATGTGGTCGGACTGCCAGTCGATGGTGCGCACGGGTCCATGATTGTCGGTCCCGGCGGTTACCGTGCGAGGTATGACCATTGGTATCGCAGGTGTGACCATCGATTGCGCCGATCCGCGCACGCTAGCCGCCTTCTGGACCCAGGCACTGGGCTTCGAGGTGGCCCAGGACTTCGGCGGCGAGTTCATCTTCCTCGGCCCGCCGGGCGCCCGCCAGGGCGAGGCCGTCTTCGTGGGCCTGCAGCGGGTCCCTGAGGAGCGCGCGGGCAAGAACCGCGTCCACCTGGACTTCACCACAGCGGACCGCGGCGCCGAGGTGGCGCGGCTGGTGGACCTGGGCGCGGTCGAGGTCGGGGCGCACGACGTGCCCGGGCTGTCGTGGACTGTCCTGCGGGACCCGGAGGGCAACGAGTTCTGCGTGGGGTCGAACAACGGCTGACCTCTCACAACCCGGACAGTCCGGCAGCGCGCACCGTGAGGTGGCGGCGTTCCACCGCACTGGTGGCGCGCTTGGCCGCCTCGCGGTAGTCCGCGCGCGCCGCCTCGGTGTCGCCCGCCAGGTCCAGCAGGTGCGCCCGGGTCGCGTAGAGCCGGTGGTTGCGGGTCATCCGCTTGTCGGCGGTGAGGGTCGCCAGCAGTGCGAGCCCGGCCTCGGGTCCCGAGGTCATCCCGACGGCGACCGCGCGGTTGAGGGTGACGACCGGGCTGGGCGCGACCCGGTCGAGCAGCTGGTAGAGGCCCGCGATCTGCGGCCAGTCGGTGTCGGCGGCGGTCGCCGCCTCGCTGTGCACCGCCGCGATCGCGGCCTGGAGCTGGTAGGGCCCGATCCGGCCCGCGGTCAACGCCCCGGTGATGAGGTCGACCCCCTCGGTGATCGCCGCGCGGTCCCACAGCGACCGGTCCTGCTCGGCGAGCGGCACGAGCGCGCCCGCCCGCAGCCGGGCCGGGCGGTGCGAGTCGGTGAGCAGCATCAGCGCGAGCAGACCAGCGACCTCGGTGTCGTCGGGCAGCAGCGCGCGCAGCCACCGGGTCAGCCGGATCGCCTCGTCCGACAGCGCGGTCGCGGTGAGGTCGGTGCCGTCGGTGCTGGTGTGGCCCTCGGTGAACACCAGGTACAGCACGTGCAGCACCGCGTCGAGCCGGTCCGGGCCCGCCGCGCCGAGGCCGACGTCGCGGACGGTCTGCCTGGCCCGGCTGATCCGCTGCGCCATGGTGGCCTCCGGGACCAGGAACGCCGCGGCGATCTGCGCGGTGCTCAGGCCGCCGACGGCGCGCAGGGTGAGCGCGATCCGCGAGGACGGGCTCAGCTCCGGGTGGCAGCAGAGGAACAGCAGCTCCAGGGAGTCGTCGTAGGCCGCGTGGTCGACCTGGACCGGGGTCCGCGCGACGAGGTCCTGCTCCTCACGGCGCCTGCGGGACGCGTCGGCGCGCAAGTGGTCGACCAGCCTTCGCGAGGCGACGGTCACCAGCCAGGCGCGCGGGTTGTCGGGGACCCCCTCGGCGGGCCACTGGGTCGCGGCGGCCACCAGCGCCTCCTGCACGGCGTCCTCCGCGCCGTCGACCCAGCCGTTGCGGCGCACGAGAGCCGCGAGGACCTGCGGCGCGAGCACGCGCAGCAGGTCCTCGGCGACCTCGCTCACGGCGACTCGTGCAGGATGGGCCACACCTCGACCGGGCTCTCGTCGGCCCACGGCATGTCCGCGGCGATCTGCTCGGCCCGCTCCTGCCCGTCCACGTCGAGCAGGTAGAAGCTGGCGATGTACTCCTTGGTCTCCAGGTAGGGACCGTCGGTGACCGCGGGGGCACCGCCTTCGCGCCGCACCAGCCGGGCCAGCACGGCGTCGGAGAGGCCGTAGGCGCCGAGCAGCTCACCGCTGTCGCGGTAGCGGGTGTTGAACGCCTCCTGCTTGGCGAGGGCCGCTGGCCACTCGTCAGCCGGGATCGCGTCCCACTTCTCCTGGTTGCCGTAGATGAGCAGCAGGTACTTCATGCCGGTTCTCCTCTCCCGGTGCGGGCCGCCGTGGCCCACCGTCACCCTGGAGTCGGAGCCGGGCGGGCGAGCTCTACACCCACCGCCGAACATTCTTCCCGGCTCGGGAGCGGCTTGTCCTGGCGTCCACAATGGAGAAAGGCCCGCCCCCAGGGGGACGGGCCTTTCCTACTGCCTAATCGGCTCAGCCGCGGCGGTCGTCGCGCCAGTTGCGGGAAGCACCGGAAGTGCTCGTGCGGGCAGCGCCGTCACGGGACGGGTACTCGCGGTTGCGGTCGGTGTTCTCGCGGGGGGCGCGGTCCCTGGAGTCGCGGGCGTCGCCGCGGTCGCGGAAGCCGCCACTGTCGCGGGTGCCCGCGCCTGCACCACCGCGGTAGCCCTCACGGGCGCCGGTGCTGCTGCTGTTGCCGCGGTAGCCGCCTTCGCGGGGCGCGCGGTCGCCGCGGTAGCCGCCCTCGCGGGGCGCGCTGTCGCGGTAGCCGCCCTCACGCGGGGCGCGGTTGTCGCCGCCCGCGAAGTCGCGGGTGCGGTGGTCGCGGCTGGGCTCACGCCGGTCGTCGCGCGGGTGACCCTCGCGGCGCTCGCCGCCCCGGCCGGTGGTGGCGCGGCTCTCGCGGGGGCCGCGGCCCTCGAAGCCACCGGTGCGGCGGCGGAACTCGCCACCGGCGCGGCGCGCGGTGTGACCCGCGCGGGGGGCGCGGACCGGCATCGGCTTCTCGATGACCGGCTCACCGCTGGGCACGCGGGCGCCGGTGATGCGGATCAGGTCCGCGTCGCCGGGCCGGACCTTGGTGTGCTCGGGCTTCACGCCCGCCCGGTCGGTCAACCGGACCACGGTGCGGCGCTGGTCGTGGGTCACCACGGTGACCACGGTGCCCGCCTCACCGGCGCGCGCGGTGCGACCGGCGCGGTGCAGGTAGTCCTTGGGGTCCGCGGGCGGGTCGACGTGCACGACCAGGCTGACGCCGTCGACGTGGATGCCGCGGGCGGCGACGTCGGTGGCGACCAGGACCGGCATGTCACCGTCGCGGAACTGGCTGAGCACCCGGTTGCGGGCACCCTGGGTCTTGCCGCCGTGCAGCGCGCCCGCGCGGACACCGACCGAGCGCAGCTTGTCGGCGAGCCGGTCGACGTGGTGCTTGGTGCGCACGAACATGATGGTGCGGCCGTCGCGGGCCGCCATCTCGGTGATGACGTCGGCCTTGTCCTGCTTGGACACCAGGAGCATGTGGTGCTCCATGGTGGACACGCTGGCGGTGGAGCTGTCGACCGAGTGCGTCACCGGGTTGCTCAGGTAGCGGCGCACCAGCTGGTCGACGTCACCGTCGAGGGTCGCGGAGAACAGCAGCACCTGGCCGTCGCGGTTGGTCAGGTCGAGGATCTCGCGGACCTGCGGCAGGAAGCCCATGTCGGCCATCTGGTCGGCCTCGTCGATGGCGCTGAACTGCACCGAGTCCAGCACGCAGGTGCCCTGCCGGACGTGGTCGGAGAGCCGACCGGGGGTGGCGATGAGCAGGTCGACGCCGCGGCGCAGCGCCTCGGCCTGCCGCGGGAAGGACATGCCGCCGACCGCGGTGCGGCACCACAGGCCCAGCGAGCGGGCCAGCGGGGTGAGCGCGTCGCTGACCTGGAGCGCGAGCTCACGGGTCGGCACGAGCACCAGGGCGCGGGGGCGCAGCGGCTTGGCCTCGCCGCCGTCGAGCCTGGCCAGCAGCGCGAGGCCGAAGGCGAGGGTCTTGCCGGAGCCGGTCTGGGCCCGGCCGAGCACGTCGCGGCCCGCCAGCGCGTCGGGGATCGTGGCGGTCTGGATCGGGAACGGCTGGTTGATACCGGCCTCGGTGAGCGCCCGCAGCAGCGGCGCGGGCAGGCCCAGGTCGGCGAAGGTGACGCCGGTGGGCTCGAAGCGCCCCTTGCCGCTGGCGCGGTGGCGCGGCTTGCGGCCATCGCCTTCCGCGGTGTCGGCGGAGTCGATCGCGTCGGTGTCGACGGTGGTGTCGAGTTCGGCGTCGAGCTCGAGGAGGGCGTTCGTGGGCAGGGCAGAGTCGAGCAAGGGAGTCCTCTCCGGACGATGGCACGTCTCGGGAGGCTCCGCCCTCTTCTCAGGAGGCCGGCAGGCTATCGCACGGACGAGCCCGGCGCGTGTGTCACGCCGTCGGGTGGGTGTAGGCACCGGCTGTCGTTTCACCGGAGCCTCTGGTCGGCTCCGCTCACGGTGCGCTGCCCACTCTACCCGACGGCGTGACGTTCCCCCGCACGGCGGGAGCGGGATCACGTGTCGCGGGTCAGCCGAGCCCCGCGACGTCGAGCAGGTGGGCGGTCAGCACACCCGGGTCGACGAGCTGCTCGGACAGCCCCCGACCTGCGAACCACCGGCTGATGTTGGCCACGTCGCGGGCCAGGAACTCGGCCCCGGCCGGGTTCGCGACGAGGTCGACCACCTGCGGCAGATCAATCACCATCAGGTGACCGTCGTGGACCAGGACGTTGTACGCGGACAGGTCGCCGTGGGTCAGCCGGTGGACCGCGAACAGCTCCAGCGCGGCGACCATCTGCTCCCAGAGGTCACGCAACTGCTCCGGCTCCGGCCTGCTCTGGGCGAGCCGGGGCGCGCCCTGCCGGTCACCGTCGGCCAGGAACTCCAGCAGCAACTCGGTGCCGTCGCGCTGCACCGGGTAGGGCACGGGCGCCCCGACCGACCACAGCCGCGACAGCGCGGCGAACTCCGCCACCGCCCACTGCTCGGCGATCAGGTTGCGCCCGAACACCGTCCGGTTGGCGATCGCCCTGCTCTCCCGGGACCGGCGCATGCGCCTGCCCTCGAGGTAGCCGGAGTCGCGGTGGAACAACCGGTGCTCGCCGCTGCGGTACCGCTTCGCCGCCAACAGGCAGCTCTCACCGCCGGGAACCGCGCGCTCGATGACGAACACATCGGCTTCCTTGCCGGTCTTGAGCACCCCGAGCTCGGAATCAGCCGCGGCGTCACTGGTGACGAGCCAGTCGGGCCTGGGGTGGGGGCCCTGCTCGCTGTCGGCCCACGTGGACCAGCGATCGGCACCGTCAGGCAACTCGAGCTCGGCGGTGTACGCGTCCTCGCGGACCCGGGACAGCCGGAGCTTCTCGGCCTCGGTCAGCCTGCCTGCGCGCTGGGGCTGGGGCTCATCGTCGAACCTGCGCCGCCGCATCCGGCTGGACTGGGGGGCGTCGTCGAAATCGTGCTCTCGCACTGGGTGGGACTCCTCGGTTGGAAGGATGCCCCACCACCGCGTCTTACCGCGGCCCCGGCAGGGCGGGTGGACGGGACAGCGCCACATCCACAACGACGGTCGTCGACATCACGGCACCTCCCTTGATCTCCACCGGCTGCTTCACCACCGGCCTCACGGGGCATAGCTTGTCCGGGCGCGTTCGGGGGCGCAACCGAATTAACGGGCGGGTTTGTTTTTGCTGGCCGGAGGCCGTTTCGAGGCTGCTCGGGCGCTGGGCGCTGGCTCCGGATGTTCACCCGGTCCAGCGACAGAAGTTATCCACATGTGGATCTTCGGGCGCCTGTTTCAAGATCCTTTGTCGGGGGGTGCCGATAGACTGGCACTGGGACGCCCCCCGGTGTGGGTGGGGGCTGGGCAGGGTCGGGACCGCGGGCGCGAGGGGGCGCTGGAAGGCGGAAACGGGGCTAGAGGCCCGGTCTGCGGCTAGAGGGTCAGCTGGACCTTGGGGTCAGCCGGAGCTTGGGGTGCTGGAGTCCCGGGTGGGTTAGAGGCGCCGCAGGGGCAAGGGCTGGGCGGACGGTAAGAGGGCGTGGCGGGGCCAAGGAGCACGCGGGTGGGGCTGGAGAGCATGGGCGCGCGAGAGGCGCAGCCGGGCCGTTGTGGGAAAGCCTAGTTAGGCGCTATGGGGTGACTACGAGGTCCAAGGCGTTGGGGGTGGGGGTTTTGGTGAGGGTGAGACCTGCCGCGGCGGCTACTGAGATGAGGCCGCGGATGGTGGTGGGTTCGCGGGGGGTTGTGGCCAGGGCGGCGGCCAAGCGGCCCTTGTACGCCTTGTTGAAGTGGCTGACGGTCTTGCGGCGGCCGTCCGGGGACTCGGTGACCACTCGGACGGTGATGGCCGTCGGGGTGGTGGCGAGGTTGGCGTAGGCGCCGGAGCGGAGGTCGATCAGCAGGTCGTCCACAGTGGACAGGGTTTTCTCCAGCGACGGGCGCCAGAGCGGGCGGAGCGGGCCCAGGGCAGGCAGCACCGACGCGCCGGAGAGGCGGTAGGCGGGGATGGGGTCGGCGGCGCGGAGCACGCCGAACAGGGCCGAGGCGACGGCGAGGCGGGCATCGGCGCGGCGGCGCTGGGCCTTGGTGAACGACGGGATGGCCATGGCGTCGTAGAGGACGCCCGTGTAGCGCTCCAGGGCCGGGCGGGTGGGCGCGGCGAACAGGGCCGCGTTGCGCTCCACCTCGTCGACCTGCCGCTCGGACAGGTCGAGGGCCGCGAGGCTGGCTGGCACGTCGGCGGCGAGGGCGACCAGCGCGGTGGCGACCTGGTCGCGGACCGGGGTCAACTCCGGGAACGACAGCGCCGCCAGGTCGAGCGCGGAGCCGTTGCCGCCGACGCTCTTGGTCTCTGAAGGGGGGAGCAGCACGAGCACCGGCCGAGCGTAGAGAAAACCGGTCGAGCGGACCGCCCCGGGTGCCCTACCGTGGCTCGATGTGGATCTGACGTGGCGCGCTCTGGCGGACTCCGACGCACCGGCCTGGGTGCGGTTGATGGCCGAGGCCGAGGCGGTGGACCGGGTCGACGAGCACAGCGGCGTCGACGACTACGCCAAACTGGTCGACGACGCCGAGCAGGCGGACACCGTCGCCGTGTTCGACGGCGACACCCTGGTGGGGTACGGGATCGCGTTCGGCAGGCCGGGCGCGGTCGAGGTCGACCGGATCCGGTTGCTGGGCGCCGTCGCCCCGTCGCACCGCCGCCGCGGCATCGGCACGGAACTCCTCCGGCGGTCGCGGGACGCCGCGCGGGCCAAGCACGCCAGGCTGTTCCCCGATCTGCGGCTGGAGGCCGTCGTCGCGGCGCACGACCGCAACCCCGACCTGGCCGCGATCGTGGGCGCCGCGGGCTACACCGCGACCCGCTGGTTCTTCGACATGCGCGCCACGCTCACCGAGGACCTCCCCCGGGTGCCGGTCCCGACCGGGTTCACCCTGGAGCGCTACCGGCCCGAGTTCTCCGAGGCGCTGCGGCTGCTGCGCAACGACACCTTCGCCGAGCACTGGGGTTCGACCGACGTCGACACCGCGTTCTGGGAGAAGCACTTCGTGACGTCCCCGCCGTTGGAGCCGACGCTGAGCGCGCACCTGCGCGACGACGAGACCGGGGACCTGGCCGCGTTCGTGCTGGGCCTGCAGCACCCCGCCGACACAGCCGCGCGCGGGCACAAGGAGCTGTGGGTCGCCGACGTCGGCACCCGCACCGCGTGGCGCGGCCGCGGCCTGGCGACCGCACTGCTGTCCACGCTGTTGCACGACGCCAGGACCGCGGGCTTCGCGACCTCCGGCCTCAGCGTCGACGCCGACAACCACACCGGCGCCCTAGGGGTCTACGAGCGCGCGGGCTACAAGGTCGTTGCCAGGTTCACCCTGCACGTGCTCGCCCTCGACTAAGAGACGGGCAGCCGCACCGCGCCCGCCTCAGCGTGCCCCAGCGCGGTGCGGCCAGGCATCCCTCTTTACAGCGCCAAGCATCCCACTTACAGCAATGTCAACTGCGTCTCCCCCGCGTTCTGCGTCTCCGCAGAGCGTTGAGCGGGGATGGGCGGGTCGAACCGCGATGTCGACAGCGCGTGGCGCCGCAGCAACGGGCCGACCCTGGCCGATAACTCCGCCCGGTACCCAGCGGACGCGTAGCTCGACACGCCATAGACACGCCGGTAGAGCGGGACCAGTTCAGGGTGCTCCCGCGCTAACCAGGCGGCGAACCACTCGCGGGCCCCGGGTCGCACGTGGAGTGCGGTGACCATGACGCTGGTCGCTCCCGCTGCCGCGATCTCCGAGAACAACGCGTCCAACTGCTCCACCGAGTCCGTCAGCCCCGGTAGGACAGGCGCGACAGCGACACCACACGACAAGCCTGCGTCGTTGAGCCTGCGCACCATCTCCAGCCGAGCCTGCGGTGAGGCCGTGCCGGGCTCCAGCACGCGTTGCAGCTCACGGTCCAGCAGCGCGACCGACACGCCGAGCCACACCGGCACGTCAGCGCTGACCGCGCGCAGCAACGGGATGTCCCGGTTGAGCAAGGTGCCCTTGGTCAGGATCGAGAACGGCGTGCCGTGCTTGGCGAGGGTGCCGATGATCCCCGGCATCAGCCGGTAGCGCCCCTCCGCCCGTTGGTACGGGTCGGTGTTGGTGCCCATAGCGACCGGCGAGCGGTCCCAGCGCGGTGACGCCAACTGTCGCGTGAGGACCTGCGGCGCGTTGACCTTCACGACGATCTGGCTGTCGAAGTCGTGTCCCGCGTCCAGGTCGAGGTACTTGTGGCTGTTGCGGGCGAAGCAGTTGTGGCTGACCACACCGTTGGCGATGAAGTCACCCGTGCCGGTGGTGATGTCGAACAGCGGTAGGTCCAACCCCAGCGGTTCGATGGACACCACACCGAGCTGGGCGCCGGACTTGATGGCCGCGTCGTCGATCGCGCGCTTCTCGGTAGCGGCAGGGTCTGTGGTGTGGAACAAGCGCAGGTGCTCGGCAAGACCGCCGTCGATCCGCACGCACGACTTACCGCCAGCGGCGCGCCGGGACTCGATGGCGTAAGAGAACCCGAAGGCTTCCAACGCCTCTGTGACGGCCGTCAGCGCGCGGTCTCCCAGGTTGGGCAACCTCAGGATGCGATGCGAGAACGTGCCGTCGGCGTCGAAGGCACCCGCGAGCAAACCCTTGCGCCACTCGTCGGTCGGGGTGCGCGGCCACTCCACCGGCAAGGTCAACGCGAAGTCGCCGGTGAGGTACTCGGCCACCCGTGCCGCCGCGCGCTCGGAACTGGTGACAGTGCCGTCACCGCGCGCGATGCCGGACAGGTAGCCACGCCGGTAGTCAGCGGTGTCCTTGGGCGGCAAGGCGAACCGGCCGGTGCCCATCAGCTTGTTGCCCGCGGTCAGGTGCGGCCGCCGCGACGGTCCGGAGACCTCGCCGGTGACGTGCTTCCAGCCGCGCTCGGTGAGGAACCGGTGCTCCCCACTCGCGATGAGCTGGGTTCCGTCGACCAGGGTGACCCGGTAGGCAGGCTTGACCGTGGACCAGTGGTCCAACACCTCCGTGGGCACGTAGTGCCGATAGCTACCGCGCCGCTCGGTGCCGTAGACACGGTCGCCGACTCGCAGCTCGGCCATCGGCTTCGTAGTGCCATCGGCCATCAGGACGGGCGTGTCGCCGTGCAGGCAGTAGCTGCACGCGTGCGTGCAGCCCCGGTACGGGTTGATCGTCCAGCGGAAGGGCATTGATGAGTTCTCCGGCATCCGGTTCAGCACCGACTTCGCCAACACCTCGTGGAACACGACACCCGCGAACTCCGGGGTGCGGACACTGCGCACCAACCCGGGCAACCCCGGCAACGCCTGTTCTCCCGCAGCGCTCTCCCCCGTCTCCCCGACTACCTGCCGCTGCCATCGCACCCCTCTATTCGAACACGCGTTCGAACGCGGCGCAACCAGTTCACCCCGATCGGGACCCGACTGGCACGATGTCGCGGTGCAGGACTGGGAAACCCAGCCGATTCCCCGGGTGACCGAGGCAGAGCTGACCAAGCGCGGCGACGTCGACCACGGCGACCGGGACAAGAGCGCCGCCAGGCACCGCCGGAGCAGCGGGCCGGACACCGGTAGAAGGCGCGCCGAACACCGCGAGCCCGAGCACAGCGAGCCCGAGCACGCCAAGACCGGACACGGCCATGGCCACCACGGCCCAGCGACGCCCGCGTCCCCGCGTGTCCGAAAGTTCCTCTTGGCCCTTCTGGCGCCGTTCGCGCTAGCCGCCCTCGTCGGCATGGTCTTGCTGTACCCGGCCGGTGACGGACCGGAGACCCGCGGCCAGCAAGCCGTGTCCGGGACCGTCACCGCAACCGAGGCGAGTCCGTGCAGCAGCGGGGACACCTCGTCGGACCAGTGCCTGACCGTGACCGTCGAGATGACCGATGGCACGGCCAAGGGCAGCGACATCCGCACGACCGTCCCGATCGAACCGAGCACCCCGCGGTTCGCGGTCGGCGACGACGTCGTGCTCGCCTACAACGGCGGCGACGCGCTCAGCGGCGGCTCTTACCAACTCGTCGACTTCCAGCGAGGACTCCCTCTAGGCGTCCTCGCGGCACTCTTCGCGATCGCGGTGCTGGTGCTAGGACGCTGGCAAGGTCTCAAGGCGCTTGCAGCCCTGGGGTTGAGCTTCGCGGTACTGCTGCTGTTCGTCCTACCGGCGATCCTGGCAGGCGAGAACCCGCTGCTCGTGGCGATCGCGGGCGCGGGCGTGATCATGTTCGCGGTGCTCTACCTGACCCACGGCCTGTCCGCGCGGACCTCGACCGCGGTGCTGGGCACCATGGTCAGCCTGGGCCTGATCGGCGTGCTCAGCGCCGTGTTCAGCGCCGCGACCAACCTCACCGGCCTCGACGACCAGACCACCACCCTGCTCGGCACCCTCGGCCACGGCATCGACACCAGGGGGCTGCTGCTGGCCGGGATCGTGATCGGCGCGCTCGGCGTCCTCGACGACGTCACCGTCACCCAGACCAGCGCGGTGTGGGAACTGCGGGCGGCCAACCCGGCGCTGGGCTGGCACGAGTTGTACGCGGCCGGGCTGCGCATCGGCCGCGACCACGTGTCCTCCGCGGTCAACACCCTGGTCATGGCCTACGCCGGGGCCGCGCTGCCGGTGCTGCTGTACTCGTCGCTGTCCGGCGTCGGCCTCGGCACCGTGCTGGAGTCGCAGACCATCGCCCAGGAGATCGTGCGGACCCTGGTCGGCAGCATCGGGCTGGTCGCCGCCGTCCCGGTCACCACGGCCGTCGCCGCGCTGGTCGCGGTGCGGGAGCCCGCGCTCAGTCCAGCGACGCCACGAACCGGGTGATCGCCTCGGGCCGCAGCCGCTGGGCGAGCTTGCCGGTCGGCGCGAGCGAGCCCAGGCGGAACAGCGGCCGCTCCGGCGCCGCCTCCCCCTTGGCCTCCGCGCGCAACTGCGCGACGAGGAGCTGGGAGAACACCAGGCCAGCCGGGTTCTCGCTGCCCGCGAGCCCGTCGGCGAGCTTGCGCAGCACGAGGATGCCCAGCTCGCGGCCGCCGGTGCCGGAGTACATCGCCAGCGCCACGTTGATCGAGGTGCTCTTGTGCCCGACCAGCATCCCCACGGTGCGGATGCCGCGCACATCGGTGACCAGCAGTTCCAGCCGGTCGGCCGCGCGCAGGTCGACCGACTTGCTGCCGATCGTGCGGGCCACCACGGTCGTGCCGTCGCGCAGCCACAGGGTGCGCCGCGCGGACGCCCAGGCCAGCAGGAGCAGCAGCAGGACCACCACGCCCGCGGTGACCAGCCCGGCGGTCTGACCGGCGATCAGCCCGACGACCCCGCCGAGCGCGGCGCCGATGACCAGCGCGACCAGCAGCGACAGCACGCCGCGGCGGCGGTCGGGTTCGGTGAGGCTGAGCGGGATCAGGGCGGTCGGCGCCGGGTTCGGCGGGACCTGGCCAGCCGGGGTCGGGTTGGTCTCCTCGGCCACGTCAGATCCCCTTGCCCCGGCCGCGGTGGGCGGCGGAGGGGTCGGTCAGGTCGACCATGCCGGTGAGGAACGGGTTGCCGACCCGCTCCTGCCCGATGGTCGTGGTCGGACCGTGCCCGGGCAGCACGACGGTGTCGTCGTCGAGTTCGAGCAGGCCGCGCAGCGACTCGGTCATCCTGGCCATCGACCCGCCGGGCAGGTCGGTGCGGCCGATGGAGCCCGCGAACAGCGTGTCGCCGGAGAACAGCAGCTTGCCGCCCTCGTCGGTGGTGTGGCCGAAGCTCACCGACCCCTCGGTGTGCCCGGGGGTGTGCCGCACCGTGAGCCGCAGACCGGCCAGGTCCAGCTCGGCGCCGTCGGTGAGCTCGCGGACCTCGGCGGGCTCGCGCATGGTCAGCGGGCCGAAGAACCGGGCGGCCTCGTCGCTCATGCCGCGCAGCGGGTCGCTGAGCATGTACCGGTCGTCCGGGTGGATCCAGGCGGGCACGTCGTTGCCGTCGCAGACCGGTGTGACGGAGAAGGTGTGGTCGAGGTGCCCGTGGGTCAGCACGACGGCCACCGGCGCCAGCCGGTGCTCGGCCAGCGCGGCCATCAGGGCCTCCTCGGCGTCCTGACCTGGGTCTACGACCACGCAGGGGCCGCCGGGCGCAGGCGCGACCAGGAAGCAGTTGGCTTGGAAGGCGCCTGTCGGGAAGCCGACGACGAGCACGGGTAAACCTCCGGTCGCGGATTCTTGGCTTCTTCTCAGCCTAGTAGGCCCTACCTCCACGCGGTTCTTACCGGGGGTCCCCATAGACTGCGCGCCAGCCAGTTTGCGGTCAGCTAGGAGGGTGCGAGGTGCCGAGCAACGAGCAGCGCCGAGAGGCGGCCAAGCGCAAGCTTGAGCGCCAGCTCGTCAACAGGGCAGAGCGCGCCCGCAAGCGTCGGGTCGTCGGTGTCATCGGCACCGTCGTCGGCGTGATCGCGGTCGTCGGTTTGATCTACTGGTTGGCGAACATCGGCGGCGGCAGCAGCACCACCGACACGGCGTCGTCGAACACGGTGGCGACCAGCGAGCCGGACACCCCGCCGGACACGCCCACCTCGATCCCGACCGAGCTGGCCCCGGTGCCCAAGCGGGCCACCCCGCTGCCCGCGAAGGTCACCTGCGAGTACCCGGCCGAGGCGGACAAGCCCGCGGCCAAGCCCGCGACGCCGCCGTCAGGCAAGGACGTCGCCGCCACGGGCACGGCCAACGCGACGCTGACCATCAACGGCGCGGAGATCAAGGCGACCCTGGACCGCGCGCTCGCGCCGTGCACGGTCAACAGCTTCACCAACCTGGCCAAGCAGGGGTACTTCAACGACACCCCGTGCCACCGGTTGACCACCACCGACGGCCTGCAGGTGCTGCAGTGCGGCGACCCGTCTGGCACCGGCAGCGGCGGCCCCGGCTACAGCTTCGACGACGAGGTCTTCCCCGAGATCAAGTACGGCCGCGGCCTGCTGGCCATGGCGAACGCGGGTAAGAACCCCGAGACGAACAAGGGCACCAACGGCAGCCAGTTCTTCATCGTCTACGGCACCGCCGAGCTGCCGCCGAACTACAACCTGTTCGGCTACATCGACGCCGACAGCATGAAGAAGATCGACGAGATCGCCAAGGCGGGCACCGTCTCCCAGGGCAACCCCGGCGACGGCAAGCCCAAGAACGAGGTCAAGATCTCCAACGTCGCCGTCGCGTGACCCAGAGCTGACGACGCCCGCCCCGGGTTGCCGGGGCGGGCGTTGTTCGCGTTCGGGGGCTTACCAGCGGTCGTACGCCTTGAGGGTGCGCAGGCATTCCACGGTGAACCAGCCCGCCCACTCGTGCTCGGTCGCCGGGGTCCAGCTCTCCCAGCGGACGCGCCAGCCACCGTCCTCGTGCTGGGCGTCGATGAGGTCGTCGAGACTGGCCGAGAGCTCGTCGTCGGTGAACCAGGCACGGGCGAGGGAGTCCGGCGTGGACGCGTACTCGTGCGGGCTGTGCAGCTCCGCGGGGTTGTATCCCGCTGGGACTGTCCCCTCGGCACCGATGCGCACGAGCCCGTTGTCCCGGACAAGCCTGCCGATGCGCGCGGCCGTTTCCTCTGCGCGTGACCGGTCAGGGGCGTTGTCGAGGAACCCCACGACACCGAGGGCCTCATACGGGTGCGTGGTGGTAAGAGCGTCGATCCGGGCCCAACTGAACTCGGCGGCGCTATCGACCCACGGGTGGGTCACGCCTGCCTGCCACAGAGCACCCACCAGGTTGGCCGTAGGCAGCAGCGAACCCTCGTAGGTGTCCGAGACCTGCCACCACGGCGCACGCGGGTAGTCGCGGATGTTGGGGTGCACGAACGGCACTCCCCCACCGTCGGCGGTGATGGACTCCAGGTACTCGACCACGCCGTCCGGTGCCGCTTTCGCCTCGTGCAGCACATGCAGGGCCGTCAGGGTGGTGATGGGCTGGCTGCCCGGGCCCCTGCCGTCGGGCTCGAGCGCGTTGCCGTAACCGCCGTCCGGGTTGCGGTAGGCGGCCAGGGCAGCGAGAACGGGCTCGGCGGGGCCATCGTGGAATACCAGGTCGAACCGCCGCCGATCCAGGATCCGCGCGGATCGCCAGACGAACTCCTCGGCCCGGTCGAAGGCTTCCTTGCTCAGAATCTTCACCCGACCAAGGTAAGCGCCAACCCTGACTTATCTGAGTTCAGACACCTACGAGGCCGAGGTGACCCGGTAGACGTCGTACACGCCCTCCACGCTGCGCACGGCCTTGAGCACGTGGCCCAGGTGCTTCGGGTCGCCCATCTCGAAGGAGAAGCGGCTGACCGCGACCCGGTCGCGGGAGGTGGTGACCGAGGCCGACAGGATGTTGACCTTCTCGTCGGCCAGGACCTTGGTGACGTCGGAGAGCAGGCGGTGCCGGTCGAGGGCCTCGACCTGGATGGCCACCAGGAACACCGACGACTCCGACGGCGCCCACTCCACCGGAAGCAGCCGCTCGGGGGTGCTGAGCAGCTCGTCGGCGTTGGTGCAGTCGGTGCGGTGGACGCTGACCCCGCCGCCGCGGGTGACGAAGCCGAGGATGTCGTCGCCGGGGACCGGGGTGCAGCAGCGGGCCAGCTTGATCCACACGTCGGTGGCGTCCTTGACGATCACCCCGGCGTCGCCGGAGCTGCGCCTGCGGGTGATGGTGGACGGCGTGGCCCGCTCGGCCAGTTCCTCCTCGGCGTGGTCGACCCCGCCGAGCAGCGCGACCAGGCGCTGCACCACGTGCCGCGCGGAGATGTGGCCCTCGCCGACCGCGGCGTAGAGCGAGCTGACCTCCGGGTAGCGCAGTTCGCGGGCCAGCGCGGTCACCGAGTCGGCCGACACCAGCCGCTGCATGGGCAGCCCGACCCGGCGCACCTCCTTGGTGATCGAGTCCTTGCCCGCCTCGATCGCCTCTTCCTTGCGCTCCTTGGCGAACCACTGCTTGATCTTCGCCCGCGCCCGCGGCGACGCGGCGAAGGCGAGCCAGTCGCGGCTGGGTCCCGCGCCCTCGGCCTTCGAGGTGAAGATCTCGACGACCTCGCCGTTCTCGAGCTTGCGCTCCAGCGCCACCAGGCGGCCGTTGACCCGCGCGCCGATGCAGCGGTGCCCGACCTCGGTGTGCACGGCGTAGGCGAAGTCGACCGGCGTCGACCCGGCGGGCAGCGTCTCCACATCGCCCTTGGGGGTGAAGACGAAGATCTCGCGGGTCGCCAGGTCGTAGCGCAGCGACTCCAGGAACTCGCCGGGGTCGGCCGCCTCCCGCTGCCAGTCCAGCAGCTGCCGCATCCAGGCCATCTCGTCGACGTCGACACCGGCGTGGGTGCCCTTGGTCTCCTTGTACCGCCAGTGCGCCGCGATGCCGTACTCGGCGGTGCGGTGCATCTCGTGGGTGCGGATCTGCACCTCGAGCGGCTTGCCGTCCGGCCCGATCACCGTGGTGTGCAGCGACTGGTACACCCCGAACCGGGGCTGGGCGATGTAGTCCTTGAACCGGCCGGGCATCGGCTGCCACAGCGCGTGCACCACGCCCATCGCCGCGTAGCAGTCGCGCACGTCGTCGACCAGGATCCGCACCCCGACCAGGTCGTGGATGTCGTCGAAGTCGCGGCCGCGCACGATCATCTTCTGGTGGATCGAGTAGTAGTGCTTGGGCCTGCCCTCGACCTTGGCGGCGATCCGCGAGCCCTCCAGGTCCGCGCCGAGCTGCCCGATCACCGTCTTGAGGTAGGTGTCGCGCGAGGGCGCCCGGTTGGCCACCAGCCGCACGATCTCGTCGTACTTCTTGGGCTGCAGGATGGCGAAGGCCAGGTCCTCCAGCTCCCACTTGACGGTGGCCATGCCGAGCCGGTGCGCCAGCGGGGCCAGCACCTCCAGCGTCTCGCGGGCCTTCTTCGCCTGCTTCTCCGGCGGCAGGAACCGCATGGTGCGCATGTTGTGCAGCCGGTCGGCGAGCTTGATCACCAGCACCCGGGGGTCGCGGGCCATCGCGATGACCATCTTGCGGATGGTCTCGGCCTCGGCCGCGGTGCCCAACTGCACCTTGTCCAGCTTGGTGACGCCGTCGACCAGGTGCGCGACCTCGTCGCCGAAATCGGCGCGCAGCCGCTCGATGGAGTACTCGGTGTCCTCGACGGTGTCGTGCAGCAGCGCCGCGACCAGCGTCGTGGTGTCCATGCCCAGCTCGGCGAGGATGGTGGCGACGGCCAGCGGGTGGGTGATGTACGGGTCGCCGGACTTGCGCCGCTGGCTGCGGTGCATCTCCTCGGCCACGTCGTAGGCGTGCTGCAGCAGCCCGAGGTCGGCCTTCGGGTGCAGCTCGCGGTGCACCACGGCCAGCGGCTCGAGCACCTGCTTGACCGGGGCCGCCCGCTGGGCGGTGATCCGCCTGGCCAGCCGCGAGCGCACCCGCCGGGTCGCCGAGCGCCCCGGCTCACCCTCGGCGGCGGGGGCGGCCGCCGCCTCCGCCTGCGCCCTCACGTCATTGGTCACCCATGCTCCCGGCAGTCGGTCCGCCGTCCGCGGCGCACGTCGACCGGGTCACCACCGTGGCCCGGGTACCGAGAATAACTCCGAATCACCCGGTGACCGGGCAGTGGGGCGACGAAGCGCCCCCTGGAGACGGTGAACGCCGAATGACGACCCGGCAACCGAAGATCACACCGACCGCCCGGCTCAGCCCCCGCACCAGCCGACCTGAATGGCCCTCAGAGCGCTGCCAGTGCCTGCACCGGCACCCCGGCTCGGGCTCGGCCACCCAGTGCGGCGATCTCCAGGACCACCACCGCGCCAGCGACCTCGGCCCCTGCCCGGCGCACCAACCCCGCAGCGGCGGCCAGGGTGCCGCCGGTCGCGAGGACGTCGTCCACCACGGCCACGCGACTGCCGGGGCGCAGGGTGGCGGCGGGCAGTTCGAAGGTGGCCGAGCCGTACTCCAGGTCGAAGGTGACCCGGTCGGCGACGGCGGGGAGTTTGCCTGGTTTGCGGATCGGGATGACGCCGAGGCCGTGGAGTGCGGCCAGGGCGGCGCCGAAGAGGAAGCCGCGGGCTTCCAGGGCCACCACGGCGTCCACGTCGGACGGCAGTGCGGCGGCGAGGGCGTCGACGACCGCGCGGAAGGCGGGGCCGTCGGCGAGCAGGGGGGTCAGATCACGGAACAGGACGCCCGGCTCGGGGAAGTCGGTGACTTCCCGGATGAGACCGAGCGCCCTGTTCAGCGGTGTGGCAGTGGTCAACGACGCTTCTTGCCGCTGGGGCGGGTGGTGCCGCGGCGGGCGTCGGTGGCCTTGGGGGTGCGGGCCGGGACGCTGCTGGCGACCGCGTAGGCGCGCTCGCGGCGCACTTCGGCGTCCACCGCGTCGGGGTCGTCGAGGTCGAGGTCGGCGGCGGCCTCCTGGCGGCGGGCGGCGTTGGCGCGGCGCAGTTCCACGCGCTTGGCCTGCTCCTTGAACTTGGGCTCGGTCATCTTCAGGTCCACCAGGATCGGGGTGGCCAGGTAGATGGACGAGAGCACACCGGCGAGCATGCCAGCCAACTGCACCAGCGCCAGGTCCTGCAGGGTGCCGACGCCCAGCAGGCCGACACCGACCACGAGCAGGCCGATGACCGGCAGCAGCGCGATCAGCGAGGTGTTGATCGAGCGCATCAGGGTCTGGTTGACCGCGAGGTTGGCCGCCTCGGCGTAGGTGCGCCTGGTCAGCCCCAGCAGGCCCCGGGTGTTCTCCTTGACCTTGTCGAACACCACGACGGTGTCGTAGAGGGAGAAGCCGAGGATGGTGAGGAACCCGATCACCGTGGCCGGGGTGACCTCGAAGCCGACGATCGAGTAGACGCCCGCGGTGAAGATGACGTCGTGCACCAGCGCGGCCAGCGCGCCGACGGCCATCCACTTCTCGAAGTACAGCGCCAGGAAGATCGTGACCAGCACCAGGAACACGATCAGCGCGATGAGCGCCTGGCGGGAGATCTCCCCGCCCCAGGTGCCCGAGACCGCGCTGTCGCTGATCTGCGCCGGGCTGGACTCCCCGTTCGGCGACTGCGGCTTGAGCTCGGTGAACAGCGCCTGCTTGAGCGAGGTGACCTGGGCGACGCTGAGCGACTCCGACTTGATCTGGATGGTGGAGTTGGTGCCCGCGCCGACCTTCTGCACCGCGGACGGCTCGGCGTTGAGGGTCTTGGTGAACACCTCGGTCACCCGGTCGGTGGGGATGTCGCCGGTCGCGCTGACCGCGGGCATGGAGATCTTGGTGCCGCCCTCGAAGTCGATGCCGAGGTTGAAACCGCGGAAGATCACCGACCCGAGGCAGACCAGCATCAGCAGCCCGAAGATCACGTACCAGCGCTTGCGCTTGCCGACGATGTCGAAAGCACCGGTGCCGGTGTAGAGCCGCTCGAAGACGCTGTGCTTGCCGCCGACGACGACATCGCCGGTCGCGCCGAGGGGTGCCTTCTTCTCGGCTGGGGTCTCGTTGGTGGACACGGTCGTCACACTTCCTTCGCGGCGGTGCCAGCGGGGACCCGCGCGGCGCGCTGGGCGACCGCGGAGCGCTGCGTGGAGCCGAGGCCGGAGAGCTTGGGGCTGGACAGGAACTTGGACTTCGAGGCGACCGCCACCAGCGGGTGGGTCACCAGGAACACCACGATCAGGTCGAGCACCGTGGAGATGCCCAGGGTGAACGCGAAGCCGCGGACCTGGCCGACGGCGAGCACGTAGAGCACGGCGGCGGCGAGGAAGAGCACCGCGTCGGCGGACAGGATCGTGCGCCGACCCCGGACCCAGGCGCGGGGGACCGCGGAGCGGAACGAGCGGCCCTCCCGGATCTCGTCCTTGAGCCGTTCGAAGAAGATCACGAACGAGTCCGCGGTGAAGCCGACCGCCACGATCAGACCGGCGACGCCGGGCAGGTCGAGGCTGTAGCCGATCCAGCGGCCGAGCAGCACCAGCACCGCGTAGACGATCACGCCGGAGAGCACCAGCGACAGGATCGTGAGCAGGCCGAGCAGCCGGTAGTAGACCAGGCAGTAGAGGAAGACCAGGGCCAGGCCGATGGCGCCCGCGATCAGGCCCGCCTCCAGCGAGGCGATGCCCAGCGTCGCCGACACGGTCTCGGCCTCGGAGGGCTCGAACGACAGCGGCAGCGAGCCGAACTTGAGCACGTTGGCCAGCTTCATCGCCTCGGCCTGCTTGAAGCCGCCCTGGCCGCCGGTGATCTGGGTGTCACCGTTGATGGCGCCCTGGATGGTGGGCGCGGACACGACCTGGGTGTCGAGCACGAACGCGGCCCGCTCCTGCACGTGCGAGGCGGTGTACTCCGACCAGACCTTCGAGCCGGTGGCCTTGAAGCTGATGCTCACCACGTAGCCGACGCCCTGCGGGTCGAGCTGGGAGGTGGCGTTGTTGATCTCGGTGCCCTCCAGGAACGACGGGCCGAGGATGAACTTCTCCACCCCGTCCTGGTCGCAGGCGGCCAGCGGCAGCGACTTGTCGTCGTTGCCGACCAGCGGGTCCTTGCGGCCGGGCGCGCAGTCCAGCACCGCGAGCGCGGCCTGCTGCAGCGCCTGGTCGGCGGGGACCTCGGCGCCGTCGGCGCCCTTGCTCGGGGCGAGGGTGGGGGCCTGGCGGCACTTCTTGCCCGCGCTGATCAGGGCGGGCGTCTCGGCCTTGGGATCGGCCAGCAGGGCGGCGTACTGCGTGCACGGGTTGTCGGCGGCGGGCGGGGTGGCCGCGGGCGTCGTCGCCGGGGGTGCCGCTGTCGTCGAGGCCGCGGGCGCCGTGGTCGTCGCCGCGGGCGCGCCGCTGGAGGGCTGCTGCGCCAGCGCGGGCACCGGGCGGCCCTGCGGGGCGACCGTCGAGGCGGGGGCCCCGGACGCGGGAGCACCCGAGGTCGGGGCGCCGGAGGTCGGGGTCGGCGGCGCGGAGCCGGTGACCGACGGCTGCGGCTCGGTCGAGGGCTGCGGCTGTGCCTGCGCGGCGACGGAGCCGACCACCGGGCGGAACCGCAGCTGCGCGGTCTGACCGAGGTCCTTGGCCTTCTCGCCGTTCTCACCGGGGACGGTGATGACGATGGTGGTGCCGTCGAGCACCACCTCCGCGCCCTGCACGCCGGTGCCGTTGACCCGCGTGTCGATGATCTCGCGGGAGACGTTCAGCGACTCCTTCGACGGCGGCTCGCCGGTCTCCGTGCGCGCGGTCAGCGCGACCCGGGTGCCCCCCTGCAGGTCGATGCCCAGTTTGGGCACCGCCCGGTGGTCGCCGGTGGCGAACACCAGCGTGTAGAGGACAGCGACGATTGCTACGAAGAACGCCAAATAGCGTCCTGGGCGGATCTGCCCAACCGGTGGTGCCACGGTCGGTCCGTCTCCTCGAGTCGCGCGGGCCGCGCACGGATCTGGTTGACGTGCGCGCCGCGATAGGTGGTCATGACACTGCGCCCGCACCCGTTCGCTCTAGCGGGTGAGGGCGCAGCGTAGCGCCTGCGGGGTCAACTCAGTGTTGCATGCCTCACGTCGTGCCCCGCGCCTCGGGCGCCGAACTGCCGAACCGGTCGATCAGTTCTTCGGCTTGCCCGACTCGGAGGCGTCGTCGGCCGGGATCGACTCGTGCTCGCCGGTGAGCTCGGCGACGTCGTCGTCCTCGTCGACGACGTCCGGGCCGACCTTCTCGCGGATCGCCTGGCGCAGCCAGACGGTCTCCACGCCGGGGGCGATCTCGATGCCGATGCTGGCGTCGTCGGAGATGTCGGAAACGGTGCCGTAGAGGCCGGAGGTGGTCATCACCCGGTCGCCGACGGTCAGCGAGTTCTGCAGCTCCTGCTGCTGGGCCACCATCTTCTTCTGGCGGCGGGAGCCCAGGATCAGCGGGATCGCCAGGACGGCGATGAGCAGCAGGGGGAGCAGGGCCTGGTTCATGTCACTCCATCCACGGGGCGGCGCGCCACCCGGTGCGAAACGTCCGTTTTTTCGGGTTGTCGTCTTCGAGTCTGCCAGGTCACGGCGACCGGGTGCGGCTCGGCTGATCGACCCGTGTGCGTGCGGTCACTCGGAGAACAGGGTAGGCGCAGCCCAGCCGGGGGCGTCGGTTGGGGCGGTGAGGCCCAGGTGGGACCAGGCGAGGGCGGTCGCGACGCGGCCCCGGGGCGTCCTGGCGAGCATGCCCGCGCGGACGAGGTAGGGCTCACAGACTTCCTCGACGGTGGTCTGCTCCTCGCCGACGGCGACGGCGAGGGTGGCGACTCCGACGGGGCCGCCGCCGAAGGAGCGGACGAGCGCGGTGAGCACGGCCCGGTCGAGCCGGTCGAGGCCGAGCTCGTCGACGTCGTAGACCTCGAGCGCGGCGCGGGCGGTGGCCCGGTCGACGGCGCCGTCGGCGCGGACCTCGGCGTAGTCGCGGACCCGGCGCAGCAGCCGGTTGGCGATGCGGGGGGTGCCCCTGGAGCGGCCCGCGATCTCCTCGGCGCCGTCGGGGCGCAGGTCGACGCCCAGGATCACCGCCGAGCGGCGCAGCACCAGTTCCAGGTCCTCGGGGACGTAGAACTCCATGTGCGCGGTGAAGCCGAACCGGTCGCGCAGCGGGCCGGTCAGCGACCCGGACCTGGTGGTGGCGCCGACCAGGGTGAACGGGGCGATCTCGAGCGGGATGGAGGTGGCGCCGGGGCCCTTGCCGACCACCACGTCGACCCGGAAGTCCTCCATCGCCAGGTACAGCATCTCCTCGGCGGGGCGGGCGATGCGGTGGATCTCGTCGATGAACATGACCTCGCCCTCGACCAGGTTCGACAGCATCGCGGCGAGGTCGCCCGCGCGTTCGAGCGCGGGGCCGGAGGTGATCCGGATGGGCCTGCCCAGCTCGGCGGCGATGATCAGGGCGAGGCTGGTCTTGCCCAGGCCGGGCGGGCCGGAGAGCAGCACGTGGTCGGGTGGGGCGCCGCGCCGCGTCGCGCCCTGGAGCACCAGTTGCAACTGCTCGCGGACCCGGGGCTGGCCGACGAACTCGTCGAGGGTGCGCGGGCGCAGCGAGGTCTCGTCGTCGCGCTCCCCCGGCGCGACCAGGGGCGACAGGTCACCCCACTCCGGCTCGTCTGGCTCCTGCATCAGCGCTTGCGCCCGAGGGTGGCCAGCGACTGGCGCAGCACGGCGGCGGTGTCGGCGCCCGCGTCGGCGGCGAGCACCGCGTCGACGGTCTGCTCGGCCTGCTTGACCGGGAACCCGAGTCCGACCAGCGCCTCGACCACCGAGCCGCGGACCTGGCCCGCGGCGGGGGCGACCGGGGCGTCGCCGGTGCCCACCAGGGCGCCGACCTTGTCGCGCAGTTCGATGCTGAGCCGCTCGGCGCCCTTGCGGCCGATGCCGGGGACCTGGGTGAGCACGGTGATGTTGCTGTCGGCCAGCGCCGCGCGCAGCTGCGCGGGCTCCAGCACGGCGAGGGTGGCCAGGGCCAGCCGGGGGCCGATGCCGGAGACGGTCTGCAGCAGCCAGAACAGGTCGCGGGCCTCGGTGTCGGCGAAGCCGAACAGGGTCAGCGAGTCCTCGCGGACCACCAGCGCGGTGGCCAGCGCGGTCTCGTCGCCGCGCCGCAGCGTGGCCAGGGTGTGCGGGGTGGCCTGCACGGCGAACCCGACGCCGCCCACCTCCACCACCGCGTGGTCGAGACCGATCGAGGCAACCGTGCCCCGCACCGAGGAGATCACTCGCTCACCGCCTTGCCCGTGCTCTGCCGTCGGCCCGCGTCCAGTCTGCGGGCGGCGGCCAGCCTCGCACGGTGGTTGCGGGCCAGCTCGGCCGCCCTCGCCTCGGCCTCGGCCATCCGGTTGCGCACCGGCGCCCGCCACAGGTGGCAGATGGCCAGGGCCAGCGCGTCGGCGGCGTCGGCGGGTTTGGGCGCCACGGTCAGCCCGAGCAGTTTGGTCACCATGAGTGTCACCTGGGCCTTGTCCGCCCGCCCCGATCCGGTGACGGCGGCCTTGACCTCACTGGGGGTGTGGAACATGACCGGCAGGTCGCGGCGGGCCGCGGCGAGCGCGACGACCCCGGCCGCCTGCGCGGTGGCCATCGCGGTGCGCACGTTGTGCTGGCTGAACACCCGCTCGATGGCCACGACGTCCGGGCGGTGCCGGTCCAGCCACGCCTCGATGGCGTCGGAGACCTTGAGCAGCCGGATCGCCAGCTCGTCGTCGACCGGGGTGCGGACCACGTCGACCGCGACCGCCCGGACCGCGCGGCCCGTGCCGCCGTCGACGACCGCGACACCGAGCCGGGTCAGGCCAGGGTCGACGCCCAGCACGCGCACAGTCCTCGTCTCCCCACCGCTCGCTGCCCGCCTCGCGAACACTCGTTCGAGAGCCTATGGCGTGCGGCCGCTCCCGATCACCGCGACACGCGGATCGGCTGCTCGATCAGGTGCGGTTCGAGCGGGGTGGCGGGGGTGAACCAGGGGTGGGTGCTGACCGCGCCCGGTTGGGCGGTCCAGTCGCGGCAGACCCGGTCGAGCCGGACGGGGTAGATGGTCAGGCCGTCGGCGTCGATCCTGATGCGGAGGAAGCCCTTGTGGTCCTCGATGCTCTGGCCCGCCATGACCTCGTTGAGGTTGATGCCCGCGCGGCTGGCGAGCATCAGGTAGCAGGCGACGAGTTCGGCGTCGAGGAAACCGATCAGCAGCGGGGTGCCGAGGGCGACGACGAACAACGTGCCCCAGTCCTGGGCGGCGCCGTGGGGGAAAACGTCCGTATAGAGCCAGATCACGACGTAGGACCAACCGACGGCTAGTCCTAAGTGTCCTGCCGCGTGTAAGAGGCCGAAGAGTCTGGCTAGACCGACTCGGTGCGGCTTGCCCAACCTGGCGAAGCCGAGACCGCCCAGTACGAGCACAAGTCCGACGACGACGGCGGGCGCCCAGCTCGCGACCAGCCCGAAGAACCCCTTGGCGCCGATGTCGGTCTGTACGAGGCCGTAGAGGACGGCCAGGGTCATGATCGTCTGGAAGCCGCCTGTCAGTCCCCAGAAGCCGGGGTTGCGCCATGGCAGGCGGAGGATGCCGCGGGCGAACCGCCTGGAGGTGTCCACGTCGGGGTAGCGGGCCTCTAGGTCATAGAAGGCTGGTGGCGAGGGCGCGCGAACGCGGGAGTTCGCGGGCGGTAGGCACAACAGCTCCGGCAGTTCGTGGGTCGCCGCGAGGTAGGCGCCGCCGAGGCCGCAGGTGATGCGCTGCCGGGGTTTGTCGCCCCGTTCGACGAACCGGGCGTAGTGGTGCTTGTCGCCGGAGAGCATGACCCGGGTCTCGGCGCCCTTGGAGCGGACGATCTCGCGGTCGAAGAACTCGATGGTGTCGTAGCCGTTTGTCCTACCGCCGGACCCAGCGTCCACCCAGGCCGGTTTGGACGTGCACAGGATGACCCCGTCGCCCTTGGCCATTTCCGCGGTGGCTTCGCGGAAGTACTCCAGCTGCGGCGCGTCGACGTAGTCGTCGAACTGGGTGTCTATGGCCAGCAGCCACCAGTTGTGTGGGAGCTTGATGGCGAAGTAGGAGCGGGTCTGCTCGGTAGCCCAACCGCCGAACCAGCGTCCTTGGGCGAAGACTCGAAGGAACGCGGTAAGCCCGTCGTACCAGTCGTGGTTGCCGGGTAAGGCGAACAGGGTGGGGGAACCGTCTTCGGTCAGCGGGAGCGCGGCCCGGTACGGCCCTTTGGTCCGGTCCTCGTAGTCGGTGGTCGATGCGTACGGGTAGACCTCGTCACCACCCATGACCAGCACCTTGCCGCGCGGCAGGTCGTGACCATCGACGGCCAACTCGTCCGCGGCGAGCAACTGGGCGACGGAGTGGGTCGCGTGGAAGCCGTCACCGAGGTCGGCGACGAAGTCGACCCACTCGGCGTCCTCGTGCGCGTGCTCCCGGACCCGGAGGCTGCCCTGGATCTCCCGTTTGTCGGCGTAGGACCCGAAGATCGTCGCCAACATCGACTGGATCCCGGTGGTGAACAACACCCTGGGCGCCAACCACCGCACCGCCGCCCGCGGCGAGAACCCCAACTCCGCCTCGGTCAACGCCGCCGGACGCGGACGCTCTGGTTCAGCCACCGGACCTGCCTCTCCCTGCCGGGGAGAAGATCGTAACCGGCGGTTCGGCGCAGGCGGGAGGACCGAACGGGCAGGGTTCCTACGCTGGGACCATGAGCGATCCCGTTGCCGCCCACACCGCCGCGCTCGGTCGCTGGTCGGCACGGTCGTGATCCCGCCCTACACCGACGCGGCGGTCGAGTTCGGTGTTCCCGACACCCTGCCCACCGAGCTGGCTCGGTTGCTCAGCGCGGCTTCTCCATGATCAGCAACCGGATGCCGATGACGTCGTCGCGTTCGCCTGCGGGGAGGTAGCCCGCGGCGCGGTAGAGGCGTTGGTTGTCGTGGCTGGCGGCCCCGGTGACCAGCCAGAAGCGGGGTGATCTCCGGTGGGGCGGCGGCCTCGACCGCAGTGAGGAGGGCGCGGCCGACTCCCTTGCCCTGGAAGTCGATGGCAACGGAGAAGCGGGCGACTTCCATGCGCGGGCCGTCGACCCGGCCGCGGACGCTGCCGACCAGGCGGGTGCCGGACCAGGCGCCGATCGCGATGCGGAGGTCGGCGCGGAACTGGTCCAGGGTCTCTACCAGCGGTGGGATAAGAGGCTGGTGGTAGCGCTGGGCCTCGGACACGTAAGCGGAGCGCTGGACGGTAAGAGCTTCACCGACGTCCTCTGGGCGCAGCGGAGCGAGGCGGATGGTCATGGGCCATCGATGCCAGGGCGCCAGCTCTCGGGGAGGCCGCTCTCGGTGAGGACGGGCTGCCACTCGGCGAACCCCTCGGGGGCCTGGTGGCTCCACGGGAAGTGGCCGTCGGGGGTGGCCACGATGATCTGGACAGCCGGGAACTGGCCGGACGGGTAGAGCAAGAGGGCGCTACCGAGCAGCGGGTAGAAGTCCTGGTTGACCCGCTCCACGACCACTGGGGTGCCTTCGAAGAAGTCCAGGTAGGGCAGACCGGGGAAGAACCGCTCGCCTTGCGACGCGCGCCGCACGTAGGCGTCGAGCAGGGGCTGGTTCATATCGACCGGCAGGCCGATGACGATCGCCTCGGGCGCGCCGAACCGGCGCCAGGCACCGACGGTGAACGCGTACGGGGAGCCGTGCTCGTCGCCGGGCACCTGGATGACGGCGTGGCCGCTCTCGTCGGCGGTCTTGAGCAGCCACTCGCGCAGCGCGGCTTGGTCGTCGCTGAGGTCATCCAGCGGCACGGGCGACTCCTCGGTGGGGACCGAACGGGGCCCGGGCAAGAACCCGGGCCCCGGCACAGCGGGAACTAGTCGATCTCGGCCAGCACGTCGTCCGAGAGGTGGAAGTTGACACAGTGCGTAGACGTTGCGCCAACCCCACCTCGCCGACCTAGTCGATCTCGGCGAGCACGTCGTCGGAAAGGTCGAAGTTCGCGTAGACGTTCTGCACGTCGTCGGAGTCCTCAAGGGCGTCGATCAGCTTGAAGATCTTGCGGGCGCCGTCGGCGTCGAGGGCGACGGTGACCGAGGGGACGAAGCTGGCGTCGGCGGACTCGTAGTCGTACCCGGCGCCCTGCAGGGCGGTGCGGACCGCGACCAGGTCGGTGGGCTCGGAGACGATCTCGTAGTTCTCGCCGAGGTCGTTGACGTCCTCGGCGCCCGCGTCCAGCACGGCGCCCAGGACGTCGTCCTCGGACAGGCCGTTCTTGGGCAGCACCACGACGCCCTTGCGGTTGAACATGTACGCCACCGAGCCCGGGTCGGCCATGTTGCCGCCGTTGCGGGTCATCGCGGTGCGGACCTCGCCCGCGGCGCGGTTGCGGTTGTCGGTGAGGCACTCGATGAGCACCGCGACGCCGTTGGGGCCGTAGCCCTCGTACATGATCGTCTGCCAGTCGGCGCCGCCCGCCTCCTCGCCGCCGCCGCGCTTGCGGGCGCGCTCGATGTTGTCCTGCGGGACCGAGTTCTTCTTCGCCTTCTGGATCGCGTCGAAGAGGGTGGGGTTGCCGTCGGGGTCACCGCCGCCGGTGCGCGCGGCCACCTCCACGTTCTTGATCAGCTTGGCGAACAGCTTGCCCCGCTTGGCGTCCAGGGCGGCCTTCTTGTGCTTGGTCGTCGCCCACTTTGAATGGCCGCTCATCGGTCCTCCGTCATGGCTCAGTTCTCGGTTGTGCGCCCGCGGACCCCGGCCGCACGGACCATGTCCACGAACAGGCGGTGCACGCGCGCGTCACCGGTCAGCTCCGGGTGGAACGAGGTGGCCAGCACGTTGCCCTGCCGAACGGCGACGATCCTACCGGCGGCCGCTCCCGCCGCCCGGGTGTCGGGCACCCTGGCCAGCACCTCGACGGTCGGACCGGCCGACTCGACCCAGGGCGCGCGGATGAACACGGCGTGCACCGGGGGGCCGTCGACCCCCGTGACCTGGAGGTCTTCCTCGTACGAGTCGACCTGCCTGCCGAAGGCGTTGCGCCGGACGATCACGTCGAGGCCGCCGAGCTGGTGCTGGTCGGGCCTGCCGTCGATGACCTTCTCGGCGAGCAGGATGAGCCCGGCGCAGGAGCCGTAGGCCGGGAGCCCGGCGGCGAGCCTGGCGCGCAGCGGGTCGAGCAGGTCGAAGGTGGCCAGCAGCCGGGAGATGGTGGTCGACTCGCCGCCGGGCAGCACCAGGCCGTCCACCTCGGCCAACTCGGACTCGCGGCGGACGGTGATCACCTCGGCGCCGCCCGCCTCGAGCGCGGCGGCGTGCTCCCGGACGTCGCCCTGCAGGGCGAGCACGCCGATGAGCGGTCGTTGCGCGGACACTGGTTGGTCCTCCCTCGTTTCCTCGACCCAGGGTAATGAGCCTGGTCGGGGCTCGGGTCAGGCCACCCCGGCCAGGCGGATCAGTGCGGTGGTCGCGGCGGCGGCGATCACCACGACGACGAACGGGGCCTTGCGCCAGGCCAGCAGCCCGCCGACGGCGACCCCGGCGGGCAGCGCCCACCCGGCGAAGCCGTGGCCCTTGGCCAGCGCGCTGGTGGCGATGAGCGCGACCAGCAGCACGACGGCGCCGGTGGCGAGCAGGTCCCTGACCCGCTGGGACAGGGTGATCCGGTCGCGCAGCAGGGTCCCGCCGAAGCGGAAGGCGAAGGTGCCCAGGGCGAGCACCAGGATCGGCACGATGGTCACGCCGTCGCCTCCCTTGCCTCGGTTGTCCCGGCGGCCTCGGTGGTCCCGGCAGCTTCGGCGGTCCCGACGGTCCCGGCGGTCTCAGCGGTCGGCGCGGTCCCGGTGCGGCGGGGCACGGCCACCAGCCCGGCCAGGGCGAGCAGCACGGGCACGCCCGGCGGCAGGAACGGGGTGGCTGCCAGGGCGATCGCGGCGCCGAGCAGGGCGGGACGCAGCTTGCCCGCCTCCTTGAGCGCGGGCAGGACCAGGGCCAGCATGACCGCGGGGAAGACCGCGTCCAGGCCGAGCGCGCTCGGGTCGCTGACCAGCGAGCCAGCCAGCGACCCGCCGAACACGCCGAGGTTCCAGGCGATGAACAGCGACCCGCCGCAGGCCCAGTAGGCGGCCTTGGCGCGCTCCGGGTCCTTCTGCGCCATGGCGAAGGCGACCGACTCGTCCACCAGCAGGTGGCTGCCCACCAGCCTGGCGGGCAGGCTCTTGCCCACCACGTCGCCGATCGCGAGGCCGAACGGCAGGTGCCGGGCGTTGAGCACCAGGCCACCGATGACCGCCGCGATCGGGCTGCCACCGGAGGCGACCACACCGACCGCCATGTACTGCGAGCCGCCCGCGAAGACCAGCACGGACATCGCGACCGGCACCCACAGCGGGTTGCCCGCCGCGACCGCGATCGCGCCGAAGGAGGCCCCGTTGACCGCCGCGGCGACCGCGATGGCCAGGACGCCCCGCCAGAGGCCGGGATCGAGGGTTCGCCATATCGAACGCATAGTCCAGTATCATGAACACCTCAGGCGCGTTCGTCAAGGCGAACGCTTTGTTCGTCATAGCGAACGGAGAGTGTTGGTGGAACAGCGCGGAGCCCCGCTGGAGGTCATCGCCCGGTCCCTGCGCCGCGAACGCGAGCGGGTCGGGCTCTCGCTCAGCGAACTGGCCAAGCGGGCCGGGGTGGCCAAGTCGACGCTGTCGCAGCTCGAGTCCGGCTCGGGCAACCCCAGCGTCGAGACGCTGTGGGCGCTGAGCGTCGCGCTGAACGTGCCGTTCAGCAGGCTCGTCGAACCGCCCCAACCGCGCGTCCAGGTCATCCGCGCGGGCGAGGGACCGGCCGTGTTCTCCGAACGCGCCTCGTACATCGCCACGCTGCTCGCCTCGTGCCCACCGCACGCCCGCCGCGACCTCTACCTGATCACCGCCGAACCGGGCAGCAAGCGCGAGTCCGCCCCGCACTCCCCCGGCGTCGTCGAGCACGTCGTGCTGTGCGCCGGGCGCGCGCTGGTCGGCCTCACCGACGCCCCGGTCACCATCGAGCCGGGCGACTACGTGTCCTACCCGGGCGACCTGCCGCACGTGTTCGAGGCGCTGACCGGCGGCACCATGGCCGCGATGGTCTCCGAGCACGTCTAGCGGGTGGCGCTGGATCGGACCCGTGCCCGATCCAGCACACCCCCAGGATCACCAGCCGCGCTCGGCCAGGCTGAATCACCAGCCGCGTTCCGCCAGGCTGAATCACCAGCCGCGTTCCGCCAGGCGATGCGGCTCGGCGAGGCCCTCGACGTTGATCCCCACCATGGCCTCACCCAGGCCGCGGCTGACCTTGGCGATCACGTCGGGGTCGTCGTGGAAGGTGGTGGCCTTGACGATGGCCTCGGCGCGCTGCTCCGGGTTGCCGGACTTGAAGATGCCCGAGCCGACGAACACGCCCTCGGCACCCAGCTGCATCATCATCGCCGCGTCGGCCGGGGTGGCGATGCCGCCCGCGGTGAACAGCACGACCGGCAGCTTGCCGGTGCGCGCGACCTCGACGACCAGGTCGTAGGGCGCCTGCAGCTCCTTGGCCGCGACGTAGAGCTCGTCGGTCGGCAGCGAGGACAACCGCTTGATCTCGGCGCGGATCTTGCGCATGTGGGTGGTCGCGTTGGAGACGTCGCCGGTGCCCGCCTCGCCCTTGGAGCGGATCATCGCCGCGCCCTCGGTGATCCGGCGCAGCGCCTCGCCCAGGTTGGTCGCGCCGCAGACGAAGGGCACGGTGAACGCCCACTTGTCGATGTGGTTGGCGTAGTCGGCCGGGGTGAGCACCTCGGACTCGTCGATGTAGTCCACGCCGAGCGACTGCAGGACCTGCGCCTCGACGAAGTGGCCGATGCGGGCCTTGGCCATCACCGGGATGGACACGGCCGCGATGATCCCGTCGATCAGGTCCGGGTCGCTCATCCTGGCCACGCCGCCCTGGGTGCGGATGTCGGCGGGGACCCGCTCCAGCGCCATGACCGCCACGGCGCCCGCGTCCTCGGCGATCTTCGCCTGCTTGGCGTCGACCACGTCCATGATCACACCGCCCTTGAGCATCTCGGCCATGCCGCGCTTGACCCGCGTGGTGCCGGTCTCGGGGGCGGTGGCGGCGTGCTTGGGGGCGGTGCTGGCGTCGGACACGGTGCGGCCTCTCGGGTCGAGTCGTCGCGCCGGGCACCGGCGCTGACCACAGGTTACGTCCCAGGTGGTCCGATCAAGGCGGCCAATCGAGGGCTATCTCGAAAGACCACTTCGACCATGGGGTTGTCCGCTCGGCGGAGTCGGTGTGAGATCGGACACAGACAGCCGATGGGGAGCCCCGGCGGCCCCCCGACCGAGGGAGGTGGGCGCCATGGGGTCGAAGCACTCCGAGCACGGTCAACCCGAGTCCGGGGTCGCGGTGAGCGACCCGGCGAAGGTCCGCAACATCGTGCTGGTCGGGCCGTCCGGGGCCGGGAAGACCACGCTCACCGAGGCGCTGTTGGCGGCGTCCGGGGTGGTCACCAGGGCCGGGTCGGTCACCGAGGGCACGACGGTGTGCGACCACGACCCGGCCGCGGTGCGCCAGCAGCGGTCGGTGGGGCTGGCGGTGGCCCCGCTGCTGCACGACGGGGTGAAGGTCAACCTGATCGACACCCCCGGGTACGCCGACTTCGTGGGTGAGCTGCGGGCCGGGCTGCGGGCGGCCGACGCGGCGTTGTTCGTGGTCAGCGCGTCGGAGGGGGTCGACGCGGCCACGACGGCGCTGTGGGCGGAGTGCGCCGCGGTGGGCATGCCGAGGGCGCTGGTGATCGCCCGGCTCGACCACGCGCGCGCCGACTTCGCCGCCGAGCTCGCCGCGTGCCAGGACGCGTTCGGCGCCACCGTGCTGCCGGTGTACCTGCCGGTGGGCGACGGACTGCTCGGCCTGATCACCCAGCGGTGGGTCGGCGGCGAACCGGCGAGCCTCGACGACGCGGCCGAGGTGGCGCGGGCGGAGCTGCTGGAGGGGATCATCGCCGAGAGCGAGGACGAGTCCCTGATGGACCGCTACCTGGCGGGCGAGGAGGTCGACCCGGCGACGATCACGGCGGACCTGGAGACGGCCGTGGCGCGCGGCGCGTTCCACCCGGTGTTCCCGGTGTGCGCGCTGTCCGGCCTGGGGGTCGCGGCCCTGCTCGACGCGCTGACCAGGGCGTTCCCGTCGCCGCTCGAACACCGGCTGCCCGGGGTGACCGACCCGGGCGGGCACGCGCACCCGGCGATCACCGCCGACCCGGACGGGCCGCTGGCCGCGGCGGTGGTGCGCACCGCGGTGGACTCGTACGTCGGTCGGGTGTCACTGGTCCGGGTGTTCTCCGGGACGCTGCGGCCGGAGCGCGCGGTGCACGTCTCCGGGCACGGGCTGGCCGACCGCGGCCACGAGGACCACGACACCGACGAACGGGTCGCGCACGTCTACTCGCCGCTGGGCGCGGCGCTGCGCGAGGTGCCGTACTGCGTGGCCGGTGACCTATGCGCGGTGACCAAGGTCGGCTCGGCGGAGACCGGTGACACGGTGTCGGCGCCGGAGGACCCGATCCTGATGGCGCCGTGGGCGATGCCGGAGCCGCTGCTGCCGGTCGCGGTCACCGCCAAGACCCGCAGCGACGAGGACACCATGGCGCGCAACCTGTCCCGGCTGGTCGCGGGAGATCCGACGCTGCGGATGGAGCGCAACGCGGAGACGCACCAGTTGGTGCTGTGGTGCATGGGCGAGGCGCACGCGGACGTCGTGCTCGACCGCCTGCGCGCGGGCGGGGCCGATGTGGACACCGAGCCGGTGCGGGTGACGCTGCGGGAGACGTTCGCGACGCCCGCGCGCGGGCACGGTCGGCACGTGAAGCAGTCCGGCGGGCACGGCCAGTACGCGGTGTGCGACGTCGAGGTCGAACCGCTCCCCACAGGCTCCGGCATCGAGTTCGTCGACCGAGTCGTCGGCGGCGCCGTCCCACACCAGTTCATCGGCAGCGTCGAGAAAGGCGTCCGCGCCCAACTGGCCCGGGGCCTACGCGACGGCCACCCCGTGGTCGACGTCCGCGTAACCCTCATAGACGGCAAATCCCACACCGTCGACTCTTCCGACACCGCCTTCCAAACCGCCGCCACTCTGGCTATCCGCGACGCCGCAGAGAAAGCCCGGATCGCCCTGCTGGAACCTGTCGACGAGGTCCACATCACCATTCCTGACGACCACCTGGGTCCTGTTCTGGGTGACCTTTCCGCTCGTCGAGGTCGAGTCCTTGGCACCACTACGGATGACTCCGGCCACACGACTATCCAGTCAGAGATTCCTGCGACGGCGCTTGTGCGTTATGCGATCGACCTGCGGTCACTGACTTCTGGAGCGGGCAGCTTCAACCGCTCTTTCTCCCGCTTCGACCCACTACCAGCTAGCTAGAGGCAAGCCTTCACAGACGTTGGCCCTGACCCTGCCCTCACAGACGTTGGCCCTGACCCTGCCCTCACGATCGTTGGCCCCCCACGCGCCCCTCTCAGGCGTTGCCCCAACGTGCCCCTCACAGGCGTTGGCCGACAACCGCTCCTCGGATCCGCTGGTGCCAAGCCGGCTCGATGGGGTGGACTTGTTTTGTGTGGGGTGGCGGCCTCCGTAAGCTCGCCGCGCGGGGGAGGGCCGTCTCTTCAGGCCCCGCCTTTGTGCTCTTCCCAGGAGGTCGCAGGGGCCCCGCGCAAAATAAGTTCGCCCCATCGAGCAAAGCTCGAAACTCGCGCTCCGGCCAATGCCGAAGGCGAGGTCTTGTCGTCGATGGCGCAGCCGAGACCGAGAGCCGCCCTCCCCCAGCTGCTCTCGTTCTCGGCTGCGCCATCGACGGAAACGCCTCGCCTTCGGCATTTGGCCCACGCGCGATTTACGAGCAAGCTCGATGGGACCGAAGCTTGTGAGGGGCGCGTGGGGGCCAACGTCCGTGAGGGCCGGGTTTGGGGCCAACGTTGTTTGGGCAGGCGTCGGCCCCTATCGAACCGGCCTCAGTGTCCCGTCCCAAGTGGACAGGCTCGGCAAGAGCTCAGCGAACTGCACCGGATACACCGTCTCGGAGGTAGCCAGCAGTTCCTCCGGCGACCACCACCGATGCTCACCAATAGTCGCCAACTCCAGTTCCGTGAACCCCGAAGTGTCCACAGCAGACCCATCCGGCAGCGACGCGAGGAAGAACCACTCCTCCCCGTCATAGCTCCGCCCAGCGAAACTGAACGCCACCCGCCGTCGCCACACCGGACCAACAAGCGAGTCCGGCACCACACCAGTCTCCTCAAGCAGTTCCCGCAAAGCAGCCGTGCGCAAGTCCTCCCCCGCCTCCACCCCTCCCCCAGGCGTGAACCAATAAACCTCGTCCACCCGCGCAGGATCATGCCCCCGGAACAGCAGTACCCGCCCATCCCCATCACGCAGGACCACCCGCGCAGCAGGCCGGGGTACGTCCTCCGACAACGATGGCTCCGCGATCTCCAAGTACTCCGGGCTAGGGGCGGTGCCTGCGAGTTTCAGCCAGCGGACCACGCGGCGGCGGCGCAGCGCGAGCGTGTCTCGGACGGCGTCGCCGTGGACTCGGCGGGCGATTATCACTCGGTGTTCGGCGTCGGCGAGTTCGGCTACGAGGGTGAGGGGGAGGTCGCGGCGGTCTACGGTGGCCAGTTCTCGGGTGAGGGCGTTCTCGGCGGGTTCGCGGTCGGGGCGGGGGGCGTGTTCGGCTCGGTCGGCCAGGACGCGGAGGTGGTCGCCGGGGGGTGGGTCGATGCCGCCGGAGACGGCTCGGGCGACGACGGCGCGGCGGGCCAGGGCGGCGTCGAGGGCGGCCCAGGCGGCGTCGGTGCGCACGTGCAGGCGGTCGAGGCGGTTGGCCGTTCCGACCAGCCAGATGCCGACGAGGACCAGCAGCGCCATGGCCGCCAACACCACCACCCAGGCGGTCACGGCACCTCCCCCACACCGCGTGGATCCGCCGCGACGGCCTGCTCGTAGACCCGCAGGACCTGGGCGGCGACCACCGACCAGTCGTACGCGGCGACCCGCCGCTCCCCCTCCAGCACCAAGCCGTCACGCCTGGCCCGGTCGTCCAGCACGGACCGCAGCCCCGCGGCCAACCCCGCGGGCTCCCCCACCGGCGTCAACACCCCCGCGCGGCCGTCGTCGAGGACCCGGCGGAACGCGTCGAGGTCGCTGGCCACCACCGCGGCACCGGCGGCCATCGCCTCGGTGAGGATGATCCCGAAGCTCTCGCCGCCCAGGTTCGGGGCGCAGTAGACGTCCACGCTGCTGAGCATGCGCGCCTTGTCCGCGTCGTCCACCTGCCCGAGCAGGTCGATCCGGTCGGCCAGGCGTGGTCCGGCCGCGCGCCGCAGGTCGGCCTCGTCGCCGCGGCCGACCACCACCAGTCGCAGGTCCGGCCGGTCGTCGAGCAGCAGGTTCAGCGCGTCGAGCAGCACCGGCATGCCCTTGCGCGGCTCGTCGTAGCGGCCGACGAACCCGACCGTGCCGCCCGCGCGCGGGTAGCCGGGCAGCGGGTCGGCGTCGCGGAAGAACCCCACGTCGACGCCGTTGGGGATCTCGACCGCGTCGCCGCCGAGGTGCTCCACCTGCACCCGCCTGGCCAGCGCGGACACCGCGATCCTGGCGGTGATCTTCTCCAGGAACGGCCGCAGCACCGACTGGAACGCGCTGAGCGTGCGCGAGCGCGGCGTCGAGGTGTGGAAGGTCGCCACGATAGGGCCGTCGGCGACCACCATGGCCAGCATCGACAGGCTCGGCGCGGTCGGTTCGTGCAGGTGCAGCACGTCGAAGTCGTGCTCGCGGACCCAGCGGCGCACGCGCGCGTAGGACACCGGGCCGAACGACAGCCGCGCCACCGACCCGTTGTACGGGATGCCCACGGCGCGCCCGGCAGGCTGGACGAAGTCGGGCAGCGGGGTGTCCTCGTCGGCCGGGGCGAGCACGTCGACGTCGTGGCCGAGCCCGCGCAGCGCCCTGGCCAGGTCCAGCACGTGCGCCTGGACGCCGCCGGGCACGTCGAAGGAGTACGGGCAGACGATGCCGACCCTCATGTCCCGCTCACCGGCGCCTCCGGGGTTCCTCCCCGGTCGACAGCTCCCGCTGCCGCGCCTCGGTGAGGTCGTCGATCCACAGCTTCTGCAGCATGTGCCAGTCGGCCGGGTGCGCGGCGATGTCGGCGGCGAACACGTCGGCCAGCGCCTGGGTGGCCGCCTTGACCCCGCGCACGCCGTCGACCTTGATCGGCGGGTGCAGCCGCAGGCCCCAGCCGTGGTCGGTGAACCAGCAGCCCGCCGGGATCAGGGCGGCGCCGGTGCGCGCGGCGAGGTAGGCGGGACCGGAGGGCATCCGGGTCTTGGCGCCGAAGAAGGTGACCGGTAGACCTGCCGGGGTGAGATCGCGGTCAGCGACTAGGCAGATCAGTTTGTTCTGCCGCAGCCGCTCGGCCAGCACGACCGCAGGGTTCTTGTCGCCACCGGTGGCGGGAATGATCTCGAAGCCGAGCGACGCGCGGTAGTCGACGAACCGCTCATAGAGGGACTCGGGCTTCAGGCGCTCGGCGACAGTGGTGAACCGACCGTGCTCACGCGCGAGCCACACACCGGCGGCGTCCCAGTTACCCGAGTGCGTCAGGGCTAAGACGGCGCCATTGCCCTCGGCGAGCGCTGCGGTGACGTACTCGTTGCCGGTCATGGTGGCGTCGATCTCGGCGTGCACGGCAGCGTGGTCCATCGCCGGTAGGCGGAACGCCTCTTGCCAGTACCGGGCGTAAGAGCGCAGCGCCTGCCGCACGAGGTCGTCCAACTCGGCTGGCCCCGCCTTCGGGACGACCCGGGCGAGGTTGGACCGCAACTGCCTGGCCCCCGGCCCGGCGCGGCGCGCGGCGAGGTCGGCACCGCCGCGGAACAGCGCGGTCGCGGCCCCCTCCGGCAGCGTCTTGACCAGCCGCCAGCCCGCCCCGTACCCGGCGGCGTGCAGCCGCTCACCCCAGCTCATCGCGCGTTCTCCTCGGCGGGGACCGCGGCGCTGCGGCGCACCGCGAGCAGGCGCTGGCCGACGGTGATGACCGAGCCCGCGGCCACCAGCCACAGCGACACCTCGACCGCGTACGGCACGCCGAGCCCGGACAGGCCGGTGCCGACCAGGGTGATGATCAGCCGTTCCGCGCGCTCGACCAGGCCGCCGTCGGCGTCGAGGCCGCTGGCCTCCGCGCGCGCCTTGATGTAGGAGACGACCTGCGCCAGCACCAGGCAGATGAGCGCGGCGACGGCGGTGACCCGGTTCCCGGTGTCGAACAGGTACCAGGTGATGCCGCAGAGCAGGGCGCCGTCGGCGAGCCGGTCGCAGGTGGCGTCCAGCACGGCGCCGAAGCGGGTGCCGCCGCCGAGCGCGCGGGCCATCGCGCCGTCGAGCAGGTCGAACATGGCGAAGCCCCAGACCACGAAGGTCCCGGCGAGCAGGTGCCCGGTGGGGAACAGCCACAGCGCGCCCGCGATGGCGCACGCGGTGCCCAGCACGGTGACGGCGTTCGGGGTGAGGCCGAGGCGCACCAGCCCGGCCCCGATCGGATCGGTGACGCGGGAGACGGAGGCACGGGCGAAGATGTTGAGCATGGGGGTGTGAGACGCACCTAACCGCGGGACGACCTGGCCCGGGCAGCGTAACCGCCGCGGGTTAGTCCTGTGCAGACCGGGCTGGTCAGCGCGGTTCGCGGCACCCGGGCAGGGTCTTGTCCGGGTCGATGCCGTCGAGGATGGCGGCGCTGATGGCGCCGAGCGCGGTGACCTGCTCCGGGGTCAGCCGGTCGAACACGGCCTCGCGCACGGTGGTGACGTGCCCGGGCGCGGCGGCGACCAGCGCGGCGAACCCGGCGTCGGTGAGCACGGCGACGGAGCCGCGCTTGTCGGTCGGGCACTCGCGCCGCTCGACCCAGCCCTGCGCCTCCAGCCTGGCCACGGCGTGGGAGAGTCTGCTGCGGCTGGACCCGCGCAGCCCCGCCAGCTCGCTCATCCGCAGCGACCGGCAGGGTGCGTGGGAGAGCACGACGAGGATCTCGTAGTAGGTGTAGGGCATCGACGAGTCGCGTTGCAGTTGCCGGTCCATGTGTTCGCCGAGGGCACCGAGCATGGTGACGAAGGTCCGCCACACGTCCTGGTCGGCCGTCGAGAGCCACCGGGTGTCGTCCATGCCACCCACTCTACTAGTTGAACTCTCAATCGGCTCGCGGTAAGGTTCCGGTTGAGTGTTCAACCACATGAGGAGATCTGATGACTCTCGCCACCCTGCCCGGCTTCGTCGCGGGCACCTGGGACATCGACGCCGCCCACTCCGACGTCGGCTTCTCGGTCCGGCACATGGTGGTCAGCAAGGTCAAGGGCCGCTTCGACGGCGTCTCCGGTGAGATCGTCACCGCCGAGGACCCGACCCAGGCGTCGGTGCGCGTCGCGATCGACCTGAACACGATCAACACCCACAACGAGCAGCGCGACGGCCACCTGCGCTCCGCCGACTTCTTCGAGGTCGAGACCTACCCGGAGCTCACCTACACCGCCACCGGCATCCGCGCCGACGGCGACGGCTACGTCCTCGACGGCGAGCTCACCCTCAAGGGCGTCACCAAGGTCGTCCCGCTGCAGTTCGAGCTCAACGGCTTCGGCCCGGACCCCTACGGCGGCACCCGGGTCGGCTTCTCCGGCCAGACCGAGATCAACCGCCGCGAGTTCGGCGTGAACTTCGAGGGCGTGCAGAACGGCATCGCCGTGGTCGGCGACAAGATCACCGTGCACATCGAGATCGAGGCCGTGCTGCGCCAGGCGTGACCCGCGGGGTGGGTGGGGGCGGGGTCGCCGCCTCCACCTGTGACCCGCGCTGCCAGGCCCGATGCGGTGTCGGGGCCCGCCACTAGGATCGGGGCATGGCTGGACCCGCCCCCACCGAGGGACCCGAGCTCGTTCCCCAGGACGGGGTCGGCGAACCCGACGCCCTGCAGCGGCTGTGGACACCGCACCGGATGGCCTACATCCGCGGCGAGGGCAAACCCGACGGCCAGGACAGCGACGGCTGCCCGTTCTGCGGCCTGGTGCGACTGGACGACGCCGAAGCGCTGATCATCGCTCGCGGGGAGACGGTGTACGCGGTGCTCAACCTGTACCCGTACAACCCGGGGCACCTGATGGTCGTGCCCTACCGGCATGTGGCTGATTACACGGACCTGACCGCTGCTGAGACCGATGAGCTTGCCCGATTCACGCAGCAGGCGATGCGGGTGGCGCGGAAGGTGGCCTCGCCGCACGGGTTCAACATCGGCATGAACCAGGGCGTGGTGGCTGGAGCCGGGATCGCGGCGCACCTGCACCAGCACCTGGTGCCCCGGTGGGGTGGGGACGCGAACTTCATGCCCGTCATCGGGCACACGAAGGTGCTGCCTCAGTTGCTTGCCGAGACCCGCACACTGCTGGCCAGTGCCTGGAGCGCCTAGTCGAGCGCCTCCCTTCGACCACCCGAGCCATTCGCTCCGTCACAACCGCGCGATCGACGCGATGAACCAGCCCGCCACGAGTTGCCACGCGTTGCCGTCCAACCCTGACCGCCAGAGCGACAAGGTGGAACGCCAGGCCCGCAGAGCCTCATGGGGCTCACCACCGAACACGTCGACCAGCCTCACCGGGTCAGGGGCGGTGAACGAGACCGCCATGGTGACAAGGTTCGCCGAGTAGGTCGCGTGCTGGCGGATCGTGTCGCGGGGCACCGGCGTGTACCCGTTGAACCTCGAAGAGCGCTCTTTCGCCCGGTACGTGCTGATGAGTATCCGAAGCACCGTCTGGATGTTCGCGCGCTCGTCGGCAGGCAATTCGCCGAACAGGCCGACCGCGAACTCCACAATGGACCGCCTGCGGCGCCACGCGTGGTGCGACAGCACGGCGTAAAGCAGTTCGTCGGCGATCTCCCCGAACGGCCACTTGCCGCCGAAGGACGCCTCGGCGACCTTGCGCAATTCGAGCACCACGAAATGCGCGACCAGGTACTCGCCGAAGTTCGCGTGCAGGAACTCGTACGAACGATAGGCATGGTTGGCAAAGCTCGCCTTGGCTGTGTGCACGAAGAAGAACTCGCCCACCACCCGGGCACCAGCGTCCCTCGCGAACTCACCACCCAGCGCGCCGAGATCCGCCCGGATCTCCGACTCGCTCGCGCTCAGCCTGCCCCGGTTGAACATGGCCATGCCTGCGATGGCCAACCTGATCACCTGGCTCTCCACCGCCGCGTCCAGCGCCCTTCCGCGCAACGGGCGCTCGGTGCGCTTGAGCACCTCGCGGCGTACGAAGGTGTTGAAGATCTGGTCGTATAGCGCCGCGCGGGACAGTCCGGCGTCCAGTAGTCGCGAGGTCGGGTCGGCGGCGTTGAGGGCGAGCATGAGCAGCAACAGGGGTTGGACCGCGAGGTCGGCCTGGTGCATGGCTTCGTCGAAGGTCAGCGCCCGCACCGCGCCGGAACCGACCCCGGCGGCATTGGCCGCCCGCCAACGCTCCAGCCAGCCTGCGACCTGGTCGTGGCTGAACGCCTCCAACTTGACCACGACGGTCCCGTCGACGAGGGAGACACGGTCGATCACCACGGTGCGGCAGGTGACGATGACCGCCACTTGGCGCCCTTGCTGCGCCTCGATCCACTGGAAGTCCGCGACTTCGTGCAGGTAGTTGGACCGGTCGCGCAGGGATGCCTGCAGCAGCTCGTGCAGCCCGTCGAGCAGCAGGACCGTCAGGGTGTCGGTGCTGCTGTCGGCGAGGTCGGTCCACAAGACCCGGGAGTTGGTCGCCAGGTCGAGGGCGGTTTGGACCTGCTTCATGATCGGCGCACCCGAGTCGACCGACCGCAGCGGGACGCGCACGACCGTGTAGTCCTCTGCGGACAGCTGTGCGGCGAGGCGATCCGGTAGCGAGGGGTCAGGAACATCCTCTCCACCGTCGGGAAGACAACCTCGGTGTTGTAGTGCCCGGCATCGGTCGGCACGACCGGCTCGAGGAGCACGCTGCGGTTGGCCAGGTGCAGGCTCCAGCGGAGGTGGTTCGGTCTGGGGCCTGGCGCGTTCGCCGAGACCAGGCGGCGTAAGCCTTCCAGGGCGGTGGACTGCTCGGCCGCCGTGTCCCGCAGGAGGGTGTCCAGCTCGGCGAGCCGTGCCCGGGTCGCGGCGTGCTGGCCCAGGCTCGCCCACACCAGGAACTCGGGAACCGTGGCCGCCAGGTCCAGGTAGTACGACTCGTAGCGCTGGGTCACGGCATCCACGAACTCCACCGGGTCGGAGCCTGCTACTCCTGCCTCAGCCAACTGCTCGTTGGTGTGCCGCAGCAGACCCGCTGTCCACCGGGCAGCGAAGTCCTCGCCCGGAGGCTCTTGACGATCGAGCGTAGGAGTCCGAAAGCCTCGTTCTTCTGGTCGACCCACCCCCACAGCGGGGCCAGCAGCGCCAACGGCGCCAGGGCGGCACCACCGAGGACGGCAAGACCAGCCCCAGCACCCGCGGCGAGGATCAGCCCACCAAGAGCCTTGTCGAGCGCGCCCACGGCCTTCGGCTCGTGCTTGCCGAGCACGTCGAGCGCCCCGGCGAAGGTCAAGGCGGGCTGTCGCGGCACAGTGGCTCCCGGCGGCGTCGGGGGTGGGGGTGCCGATTCTGACCCCGATCCACTTCGCCGGGAGGTCGCGGGCCACTGGACCGGGCCACCCGCGAGCCGGGCTGGTGGCCGGAGCACAGGCCCCGGCCACCAGCCGTGACCACTAGTCGATGGTGAAGGTGTCCGCCGTCGGGGAGGTGTTGTCGCGGCGGGTGATCCAGGACTCGATGGCGTCGATGGCGCGGGCCACGGGGATGCCGTTGACCTGGGAGCCGTCGCGGAACCGGAAGGACACCGAGTCGGATTCGACGTCCTTGCCGCCTGCCACCAGGAGGAAGGGGACCTTCTGCAGGGTGTGGTTGCGGATCTTCTTCTGCATGCGGTCGTCGGAGGCGTCGACGTCGACGCGGATGGCCCTGGCGCGCAGGGACTTGGCCACCTGGAGCAGGTGGTCGGTGTGCTCGTCGGCGATGGGGATGCCGACGACCTGGACCGGGGCCAGCCAGGCGGGGAAGGCGCCCGCGTAGTGCTCGGTGAGGACGCCGAAGAAGCGCTCGATGGAGCCGAACAGGGCGCGGTGGATCATCACCGGGCGCTGGCGGGTGCCGTCACCGGCGGTGTACTCCAGTTCGAAGCGCTCCGGCAGGTTGAAGTCGACCTGGATGGTGGACATCTGCCAGGTGCGGCCGAGGGCGTCGCGGGCCTGCACGGAGATCTTGGGGCCGTAGAACGCGGCGCCGCCCGGGTCGGGCACCAGGTCCAGGCCGGAGTCGGTGGCCGCGACGCGCAGCGCCTCGGTGGCCTTGGCCCACACCTCGTCGGAGCCGACGTACTTCTCCTCGTTGCGGGTGGAGAGCTCGAGGTAGAAGTCGTCGAGGCCGTAGTCGCGCAGCAGGTCGAGCACGAAGGTGAGCAGCGACTTGAGCTCCTCCTGCACCTGGTCGGGGGTGCAGAAGATGTGCGCGTCGTCCTGCGTCATGCCGCGGACCCGGGTGAGGCCGTGGACCACACCGGACTTCTCGTAGCGGTACACCGAGCCGAACTCGAACATCCGCAGCGGCAGCTCGCGGTAGGAGCGGCCGCGGGAGCGGAAGATCAGGTCGTGGAACGGGCAGTTCATCGGCTTGAGGAAGTAGTCCTGGCCGGGCTTGCGGACCGTGCCGTCCTCGTTGTACTCGGCGTCGAGGTGCATCGCCGGGTACATGCCGTCGCGGTACCAGTCGAGGTGCCCGGAGGTCTCGAACAGCGTGCCCTTGGTGATGTGCGGGCTGTAGACGAACTCGTAGCCCTCTTCCTCGTGGCGGCGGCGGGAGTAGTCCTCCATCGCGCGCCGCACGATGCCGCCGCGGGGGTGGAACACCGCGAGGCCGGAGCCGATCTCGTCGGGGAAGCTGAACAGGTCGAGCTCGGTGCCCAGCCTGCGGTGGTCGCGGCGCTCGGCCTCGGCGATGAGCTCCAAGTGCGCGTCGAGCGCCTCCTGGGACTCCCACGCGGTGCCGTAGACCCGCTGGAGCTGCTGGTTGTTCTGGTCACCCCGCCAGTACGCCGCGGCCACCCTGGTGAGCTTGAACGCCGGGATGTGCTTGGTGGTCGGCACGTGCGGGCCGCGGCACAGGTCGCCCCAGACCTGCTCGCCGGAGCGCGGGTCGACGTTGTCGTAGATGGTCAGCTCGCCGCCGCCGACCTCCATCACCTCGGGGTCGTCCACATCGCTCTTGATGTCGACCAGCTCCAGCTTGAACGGCTCGGAAGCCAGCTCCACCTTGGCCGCGTCGACCGACTCCAGCACCCGCCGGGAGAACCGCTGCGCGCCCTTGATGATCTGCTTCATGCGCTTCTCCAGCGCCTGCAGGTCCTCCGGGGTGAACGGCTTGTCGACGGCGAAGTCGTAGTAGAAGCCGTCGCGCACCGGCGGGCCGATGCCGAGCTTGGCCTCGGGGAACTGCTGCTGCACCGCCTGGGCGAGCACGTGGGCGCAGGAGTGCCGGATCACCGAGCGGCCGTCGTCGGTGTTCGCCGCGACCGGGGTGACCTCCGCGTCCGAGGTGGGCGCCCAGGACAGGTCGCGCAGGCGGCCCTCGGCGTCGCGCACCACCACGACGGCGTCCGCGCCCTTGCCGGGCAGCCCGGCCTCGCGGACGGCCGCGCCAGCCGTAGTGCCCGCCGGCACCACCACGCTCTGGGCGGGTGCGACGGCTGGGGACTCTGGCTGGGACACGGGAGCTCCTCGGTGCTCGGGTGGTCACACCTGCTGTGACCTCGACACCAAGGATGCTAGCGAGCCGCTCGCGGCGGCCGCCGCCCGGTTTCCCCCGCCTGTGGACAACCCGGGGGGATGGGGACAGGCAGCTCAGCCCAGGATGGTGCGCAGCCGGACGATCTCGTCGGACTGCTCGGCGACGATGTTGTCGGCCATCTCCTGCACCCGCACGTCCGAGCCGTCCTTGCGGACCACGTCGGCCATCTCGATGGCGCCCTGGTGGTGGCGGGTCATCAGCTCGACGAACAGCGCGTCGAACGCCGCCCCGGTGGCCGCCTTCAGCCGGTCGAGCTGCTCCTGGGTCGCCATGCCCGGCATCGGGTGCGCCGCGTGGCCGGAGTGGCCCGCGTGGCTCGGGTCGATGGCGGGCTTGCCGTTGCGGCGCAGCCACTCGTTCATCGCGCCGATCTCGGGGCCCTGGGTGTCGGCGATGCGGCTGGCCAGGCCCTTGAGCGAGGTGTTGGCGGCGCGGTCGGGGGCGAGCGCGGCCATGTCCACGGCCTGCTGGTGGTGGACGATCATCATCTCGGCGTAGGTGTAGTCGGCGGCGTTCGGCGGGACGACGGGCACCCCGGACTCGATCTCCTCCGGGGACAGCGTGTGGTTGGCCTCCCCCGGCCTGCCCGGCTGCACCACGGGGTTGCTCGGGGCGGGCTCGGGGCTGGTGCACGCGGCACCGGCCAACGCGATGCCGAGCACAACCCCGCACACAATCCGCCGACCGGCCATCCCGACTCCCCTCGCCCCGCGCCAGGGGGCCGAACGTACCCGACCGGCGCCGGTGGCAACAGAGTGTGTCCATCTGGTGATAACTAGCAACAAAAGGGGCTGGTTGCGGTCTTGCGCCCAGGTCATACTGCGGTTTCGAAGCCTTCACGAGAGGGGTACGCAGGGTGCCTTCTACCCGACGCGGCAGGCGCAGGACCGCGATCGCGGTCGCCGGTGTCGCGGCCGCGACGATCTCCGCTCTGCTCGGGGTGCCGTCCGCGTCCGCGCAGGGCCAGTTCCCCGGCCCGGACGAGATCGTCACCAGTCCGAACGTCAAGCACGTCGCCAACATCCCGGCGACCGCCCCGCTCAAGGGCACCGGGTCGACCGGGACCGACCTGGCCTTCACCGGCGACTACGCCATCGCGGGCAACTACCTCGGCTTCACCATCTACGACATCAAGAACCCGCGCCAGCCCAAGATCGCCAGCCAGGTGCTGTGCCCCGGTTCGCAGAACGACGTGTCGGTCAGCGGGAACCTGCTGTTCCTGTCCACCGACTCCCGCCGCAGCGACGACTCGTGCGCGTCGGTGGCCCAGTCCGACGGCACCAAGGCGTACTGGGAGGGCATGAAGATCTTCGACATCAGCGACAAGCGCAACCCGCGCTACATCCGGTCGGTCGAGACCGCCTGCGGGTCGCACACGCACACGCTGGTGCCGGACAAGCGCGGCCGCGACGTCTACATCTACGTCTCGTCCTACAGCCCGGCGACGAACATCAGCAAGTGCCAGCCGCCGCACGACATCATCACCATCATCAAGGTGCCGCTGCGCAACCCGGCCGCCGCCGAGGTCGTGGCCACGCCGAACCTGTTCCCCGACGGCGGCAACCCCGGCCGCGGCAGCTCCGGCAACGTCGAGGTCCCCTACGTGGTCGCGACCTCCGGCTGCCACGACATCACCGTCTTCCCGTCGAAGAACCTCGCCGCAGGCGCCTGCATGGGTGACGGCGTGCTGATCGACATCGTCGACCCGGAGAAGCCGCGGGTGATCAACCGCGTGCAGGACGACGACCACTTCGCGTTCTGGCACTCCGCGACCTTCACCAACGACGGCACCAAGGTCATCTTCACCGACGAGCTCGGCGGTGGCGGCGGCGCGACGTGCAACGAGAAGATCGGCCCGACCCGCGGCGCCAACGGGATCTACGACATCACCGGCCGCGGCAACCAGCGGGCGCTGGAGTTCCGCAGCTTCTACAAGATCGGCCGCTACCAGACGCCGACCGAGAACTGCGTGGCGCACAACGGGTCGCTGCTGCCGGTGCCCGGCCGCGACATCATGGTGCAGGCGTGGTACTCGGGCGGCGTCCAGCTGGTCGACTACACCAACTCGCAGCAGCCCAAGGAGATCGGGTTCTTCGAGCGCGGTCCGGCCGCGGTCTCCGCCGAGAGCGGCGGCGTGTGGTCAGCGTACTACTACAACGGGTTCATCTACGCGTCCGACCTGGGCAAGGGCTTCGACGTCCTCGAGGTGAACGACCCGGCGACGGACCCGGCGAAGTCGTACCGGTGGACGGAGCTCAACGTGCAGACGCAGTCGACCTACGGTCGGTAGGCGTTTCACGTGGAAGGGGCCCCGCCGCGGCGGGGCCCCTTCCGCTTGTCAGACGGTCAGCACGACGTCGTCGTAGTCCAGCCGGGGGCTACGGGGGAAGGTCCCGGCCTCGGCAGGGTTGCCGATGTTGACCACCACGAGCGAGCGCAGCCGCCCGTCGGGGAAGAACTCGCCGTCCACCCCAGCGGCGTCGAACCCGGACATGGGGCCCGCGGCCAGCCCGGCGGCGCGGACACCGAGCACGAAGTACCCCGCTTGCAGCAACGCGTTGAACCGCGCGCTCTCGGCCCGCCGCTCGGCGTCGACGAAGTAGTCCTTGGCGCCGGGCAGGTGCGGGAACACCGTCGGCAGGTTCTCGTGGAAGTCGGTGTCAGCGGCCAGGACCGCGGTCAACGGCGCGCTCAGCGTCTTCGCCCGGTTGCCCTCCGACAGGTGTCGGGCCAGCCGCTCCCGCCCTTCCGGCGTCCGCACGAGCACAACCCGCAACGGCTGTCCGTTCATCGCGGTGGGCCCCCACTTGACCAACTCGTAGATGGCGCGCACCTGCTCCTCGCTGACCGCCCCCTCCGCGAACGCGTTCGCGGTCCTGGCCCGGCGGAACAACAGGTCCTGCGCGTCCTCAGCGAGCTCGAGCACCCGACCCTGCACAGCGGTCATCACTGACTCCTCTTCGATCGTCGACACCTCCCGCTCAACTTGATTGAGAGCTTGACTATTTCGCGGCGGCCGATGACGCCGGTCACACCCCCTGGGCAGGCCCGCCGGTAAGCGGTGCGGTAGGACGTTGCGGTCCTAGATCTCGGGGAGGCGGACCGTGCAACCGCGGACCACACGTGTTGTCCTGCTGGGCGCCCTGGTCCTGCTCTGCGCCGCGGTGGCGGTGTGGATGGCGGGCAACGACCTCGACACCAACGACCGGATCGCCAGCGTCACCGCGATGGCCTTCGCCGCGGTCGGGCTCGCGGTGGGGATCATCAGCGCCACCGAGCCCCGCGAGCACCGGCACCGCGATGTCGACGGCCTCGCCGACGACCTGGCGGGCACCGTGGCCGACGAGTGGGCGGAGGAGGCGACCGCGCGGCGGCTGCGGGACCCGCACGTGCTCCCGGTGGCGTGGTCGAGCGAGTGGCTGACCGGCCGGGTGGACGGTCCGTTCGACGAGGTCGCCGCCCGGGTCGCCCGCGGCTACTCGGGCATCGGCTCCGGCCGGATGCTGGTGCTCGGCGAGCCGGGCTCCGGCAAGACGGTGCTGGCGATCGTGCTGACCCTGGGGCTGCTGGCCGACCGCTCGCCGGGCGCTCCGGTGCCGGTGCTGCTCGCGGCCTCGTCGTGGGACCCGGTCGAGGAGTCGCTGGACGACTGGTCGGTGCGCGCCATGGCCACCGCGTACTACAACGGCCGCACGGAGATCCCCCGCAGGCTCCTCGACCACGGCAAGGTCCGCCTGGTGCTCGACGGCCTCGACGAGATCCCCGAGGCAGACCGGCGGGCGGCGGTCCGCGGCATCGACACCGCGCTCGGCCGGGACCGCCCGGTCGTGGTGACCTGCCGGGCCGCCGAGTACGCCGAGGTGATCAGGGACGGGTCCCCCGGGCTGCGCGGGGCGGTGGTCACGCGCGTGCTGCCGGTGGCCGCCGAGGACGCGTCGGCGTACCTGCGGGAGGCTTCCACAGCCGACTGGGCACCCGTCTTCGCCGCGGTGGGCGACGACCCGGGCGGGGATGTCGCGCTCGCGCTGTCCACGCCGCTGATGGTGTCGTTGGCGCGCACGGTGTTCCAGCGGCTTGAGGCCGACCCCACCGACCTCCTCGATCGCGACCGGTTCCCCAGCAGGCACGCGGTCGAGGACTTCTTGGTCGACCACCTCGTCGACGCCACCTACGCGGCCCAGGGCACACGGGCGGAGGCGGCGGCTAGAAGGTCCGCGCACGCTAAGCGGTCACTGGAGTTCCTAGCCCGCTACATGCACCGCTACCGCAGGCGCGACCTGGCGTGGTGGCGGATAAGCGATCGACTCTTGTCGCCGTGGGCCGCGCCGGTGATCGGGCTCGGCATCGGTCTGTGCGTGCTGGTGTTGCTGTCGATCGGGGTCGGGGTGGGGGTGCTGCGGTCCGATACGGGGACGATGTCGCAGGACCTGCCACTGCGCGCCGCCATGGTCATCGCCGTGCTGGCCACTGCCCTCTGGTACGGCGCGGCCTACCGAGTCCCCGGGCGGGTGGCTTTCTCGCCGCAGGGGTGGGGTCCGCGCTTCCGCGCGGGCTTTCGGACCGGGGCCGCGTTCGTGGCCGTCCCGGCGGTGCCGCTGCTGCTCGGCGGTCCGATCTTGAGCTCCCTGGAGTACGGCTCGCTGACCTACCGGGTGGCGGACCTGGCCGATCTCCTGGCGGCGGCGGTCATGGTGGTGGTGGCGGGCACCGCGTTCGGCGCGCACCAGGCCGTCAACGCGTTGCCGCGGCGGTCGGCGCGGTCGAGCCCCATGGAGTTGTTGCGGCAGGACCGCAGATCGGTGCTCGTGGGTGGTGTCGTCGCCACCGCGGTGACGGTGCTGGTCGCGGTTCCGGCACTACGGCTGGGCGTCATCCTCGAGACGGTGTACGGCGGGGCGCTGTCAGGCATCGGGCCCGACAACGGGGTGCTGTTGACCGAGCAGCACTACCACTACGTCGACCCGACCACGGCGGTGGTGGTCATGGCGGTCGCGGTCGCGGTGCTGGTGACCTTGACGAGGGCGTGGCCGCGCTTCGCTGTCACCCGACTCGTCCTCGCCGCGCGGCGCAAGACGCCCTTGCGGTTGATGCGCTTTCTCGCCGAGGCGCGCAACCTGGGTCTCTTGCGCCAGTCCGGCGGCGTCTACCAGTTCCGGCATGTGCGACTACAAGAACGGCTGCAAGGTGGGCCTACCGAGAGCCGCGAGCCCGGCAGGGCAATGTCGCCGCAGCGGAGGAAAGTCGTTGTCCTCGCTTCCATCCTCGCGCTTGTCGCAGGCACGGTGGTGACGATCGGGACCTACAACTACCTGCGCTGCGAACCCCTCTTGCAGCTAGGCGGCGACGTCTCGAAAGTTCGCGCTAGCACTGACACAGGTTCCACGTGCATCGGTGTTGTCCCGGAATCGCAGTGGTACGGGCTGCCTGCCGACCACGAGGTGCTCGACCGGCTGATCGCGGGCAACCGCCACGCGCGGGACCTGGGTGGCGCCGGGGTTGTCGGCGTCATCGGTTCGCTGCGCACGGGCGATGGCGGCTCGTGGCGGGAACTGTCGGCGGGACTGCTCGGGGTGGCCGAGGCCCAGGAGCAGGCCCCGCCCGATCGTCCGGTGCGGGTCGTGCTCGTCGGCTACCCGAACGAGGTGCCCGACGCCCAGTACACCGCGGTGGGCCGCGTCGCGGTCGCCGCGCGACGGGAGGGGGCGCCGCTGCTCGGCGTCGTCGACCTCACCAGCACGTGGACCACCCCGCTCCCCGACGACCTGCCGGGGACATCGGCGGCGATCGTCCACGCGGGCGGTGGCGACGAGCGGTACGCCCCCAGCCAGGTCCAACTCCTGCGCCTGCGTGCGGTGCTGGCCGGGGATCAGCCGGACCTGGTGGATCCGCGGACCCTGACTTTCGGCTGCGACGGCACCGCGCCCCGGTTGCTGATCAGGACCTCGACGGCCCTGTCGCCGCTGGAGCCCGGGTGCGGTGCGCAACGGCCGACGGTGGTCGTCGGCGGCGGGGATCCCGAGTCGATCAGCGACCTCCCGGCGGTCGAGGACGGTGACGTGGCCTACCTGGCCCAGGCGCCCGACGTGGCGTGCCGCTGCGACATCCCGGCCACCCGGCGCGCGCACGACCTCACCCGGGCGCTGGCGGGTGAGCCCGGTCTGCGGCTGAGCAAGGGCGTCCGGACCGGCGGTCGCTGGGAGTTCACCGCGCTGGGGTGACGGCGGTGGCCGCGTCCTGGTGGGACACGGCCACCGGGGGATCACCACTCACAGCCGTTCGTGACGAGCATCAGTGACGAGAAGCAGTGGCTGCAGCAGCTGGAGAGCAGCTGGGGCTCGTCGCCGGTCTGCTCCGTCGCGGGGAGCAGGTCCAGTTGGTTCACGGTCAGTTCCATCGGGGGTTCCTCCTTTCACCGGGTCAGGCCAGGACGGAGTCCTTGGCGTAGCTGGGCAGGAGCGGGCGGGCGCCGCCGTGGTGCAGGCGCAGGAGGAAGGACAGGGTGCCCGCGTAGCCGTTGGCGAAGGAGGCGACGACGTCGCCGGTGTCGTCGGGGGTGAGCAGGCGGCCGCGGCGGCGGACCGCGCGGGCGGCGATGACCTGGGCGGTGTCCTCGGCCCAGGCGCGGTAGCGGGTGGCCGGATCCGTGGCAGTGCCGCGGTGCGCGGGCGGGATCTCGGCGGCGCCGCGGCGGAGGGATGGGGTCGTGGCGGTGGCGCCCCGGATGGCCGGGTCCGCCGCGGTGGAGCGGTGGGTGTGGGTGGCCGGGGCGAGCGGTGTGGTGGCACGTTGGGTGGGCAGGGTCGTGGCGGCGGGGTCGAGCGCCGAGCCGCGGGGTGCGGTGGAGTGACCGGCGGACCGGCCCCCGTGGGAGGGCACACCGGTCGGGGCGGTGTGGGTGGCTGTGCAGGCAGCCGCGGTGTGGGTGGCGCTGCTCGACCCGGGGTCCCCGGGAGAGTGGGACGACCCCGGGCCACCGTGGGAGACGGATGCGGCCGAGGTGGACGGCTGGGGCGCGGTGGTGGTGGACGGGTCCAGAGCGGGCAGGGCGGCGCAGTCGAGGAGGAAGTCGCCGTCGGTGGCCAGGCCGTGGCACCACAGGGGCGGCGCGGTCCAGCCGCCGTGGTGGACCGCGGTGGCGGCGGCCTCGGCGAGGGCGCGGGCGGCGGGGTGGCCGGTGAGCTGGTGCAGCCGGAGCAGGAACGTGCCGACGCCGGTCGCGCCGCTGCAGAAGCCGGTCAGCCGGACGGTGTCGGCCTGGCTGTCGTCCTCGCCGCTCGGCCAGAACGCGGCGTCGCCGTCGAGGATGGCGGCCCCGGCCAGCGCCTCGGCCGCCTGGCCCACCACGGCCAGGTACCGGCCGTCGCCGGTGGCCGCGGCGATGTCGAGCAGGAACGTGGCGATGCCCGCGACGCCGTGCGCGAACCCCCAGTGCGTGGTGCCCGCGAGCAGGAAGTCGCCCTTCGCGGTCCACCGCGGCCCTTCCTCGGCACCGGCCAGCAGCGCGTCGGCGCACTGCCGGGCGCGGGCGAGCAGGTCGTCGTCGCCGGTGTGCCGCCACAGCCGCACCAGGGCCAGCCCGGCGCCCGCGACACCGTGGAACACATCCGGCACGTGCCACTGGGTCGGCAAGGTCCGCGCCAGGTCCAGCCCGGCCGCGCTGACGTCGTCCGCGCCGAGCAGCGCACCGGCCTCGTACAGGCTGACCGCGGTACCGGCCCGCCCGAACATCAACCCGGGCAGGACTCTCGGCTCGTCCCCCAGCCTGCGCATGGTCCACCTGGCCGCCACGTCGACGGTGTCGAGCACCTCCGCGTGCCCCGCCCGCGCGGCCTGGCTCAGCACCAGCAGCACCCCGGGCGCGCCGACGTGGACCGAGCACGGGTCGTACCGCGAGGCGGTCTCGGAGTTGCGCCACAGCCAACCCCGCTCGGGGGTGGCGGTGCTGACGATGTCGGCCAGCATCTCGTCGACCAGCTCGCCCACGTCCGCCGCCGCACCGCTCGTCACCGCACCGGTCGGCGGGGACGGCTCGGCCAGGGCGGTCCGCACCTCGGCGAGGCTGGGTCGCGCGGCGGGTTCCGGTGCCAGCAGACCGGTGACGACCGGGCCCAGCCGGGCCGCGACCGGGTTGCGGCGCGCCATCAGCCGGACCATCTCCCGCAGCCCGGTGCCCTGCGACGCGGGCGGGTGGGCGCCGGAGACCAGGTAGAACAGCGTGGCGCCGAGGCTGTAGAGGTCGGTGGCCCGGTCCGGGTCGGCGGCGATCATCCGCGACCGGCCCTCGTCCTCCGGCGCCGCGTAGCCCGGTGTCAGTAGCCGCGCGGCGACGTCGGTCGGGCGCAGCGCGGATTCCAGGTCGATCAGGACGAGCCGCCGGTCCGCGGTGACCAGCACGTTGTTCGGGGTCAGGTCGCCGAGGACGTAACCGGCGGCGTGGACCCTGTCGAGCAGGTCGACCAGTTGGCGGGTCAGGTCGAGCGCGAGGTCGGTGTCGAGGGCGAGCGCGGTGCCGCGCGGGCGCAGCTCCCTGGCGACGAACCGGCGCAGGGGCACGCCGTCGACCCACTGCTGGGCGACGAAGATGTCGGTGCCGGAGGTGAAGATGTCGAGGAACCCCGGTGAGGACCCGCTCGGCCCGAGGATCGACAGGAGCCGGGCCTCGGCGCGGGCGCGGGTCCGCGAATCGGTGCCGTCGACCCCCGCCCCGGTGTGCTCGCGGAAGCGCTTGAGCACCAAGCGGGTACCGTCCGCGTCCTCGGCGAGGTACACGCCGCCGCGGTTGTTCTGCCGGATGGCGGAGCGGACGGTGAACCTACCGCCGACGAGCACCGATTCGGCCACTGTGGACGGTGCTACCTCGTCCTGGAACGGGTCGACGGCCCACGATGGCGCTACCTGACCCACCGCACGCTTGTCCGGTACGACCGATCCGTCCGGTGCGCGCAGCATCGCGCGGTATTCACCGTCGTCGGTCAACACTGTCGGTGGGGTGAAGCCGCCATAGCGGTAGAACACCTGGGAGTGTTGGCGATACCGGCGGTCGGTGAGGATCCACTGCCCCGGTAGACCTAGCGTCGCGCGGTGCAAGGCTTCCGCGACAACGCGCGCGTGGTCGTCGTCATCGGGGTACGCGGTGACGAACTTGCCCGCGGCCTTGCGGTCGGCGTTAGGACCGACGAGTTCGTGCAAGCGGCGCATGGTGACGGCGAACTTGAACGCGCACCGGTGCCGGGCGAGCACCTCCACCGCGCGGGACAGCACGAGGCATGCCGACAGCGGGGTGGCCGGGACGTGCAGTTTCCAGCCCTGCTCCCGGGATCTGTGGTCGTCGGGCAGCACGTAGTGCCATCGATCGTCGAGGGCGTGCCGCCAGGTGCGCGGCTGGTGCCGGGCGAGCACCGCGGCGGCGCAGTCGGCGAGCAGGTCGGCGTCTTCGTGCGTCATCGAAACCATCCCCAGGGTGTCGGCCCCGATCGGGCCCATCCGCAACTAGACGCCGTTCATCGTCCCGAAACAAGTGGTTCACAGTGGCAGAACACTTCGGGTGCAACGAATTCCATCGTTCGGCGTGTGGCGGGTAACCGCCGGTGAGCGCGGACCGCCCGCGTCGCCCTGTCAGGTCATCGCCCTGTCGGCGTGGCGAATTCCGGCCCAGTCACCGGATTCGCCATCGGCGGCCGGGCCGGGCCAGTACAGTGGCCGCGACTTCGATCCCGTTGATCACCCGGCGAGGACGTGCTCGTGGCCGACGACACTACGCGCAACCAGTTGACGGCAACGTCGTCCAACGCGGTGCAGGCGCACACGATCGTAGGAGGCGTTCACTTCACCACTCCGCCATCAGCACCGCCAGCCCTACCTGTCCCCCGCCAGTTACCCGCCGATACCGCGCACTTCAACGATCGAGAGAATTATCTGAAGTCACTGGGGAACTGGTTGGACACCACTGCTCCGGTAGCACCAACGATGATCGTGGGAATCGGTGGCGTCGGTAAGACCTCTCTGGCAACGCATTGGGCGCACCAGGTGCGGGACAGCTTTCCTGATGGAGACCTCTATCTAGACCTTCGCGGCTACCACGCCGACGAAGCCGTGACAGCGGAAGACGCACTGGAACAGATCCTGCGATCGTTGGACGTACCGGGCGAACGCATCCCGGTCGGGACAGAGCCACGCGCGGCGTTGTACCGGTCCTTGGTGCACGGCAAGCGGATGCTCGTCCTGTTGGACAACGCCGCCACCCCGCAGCAGGTCCGACCGCTGCTGCCCGGCTCGTCTTCGTGCCGCGTGCTGATCACCAGCCGCAGTAGACTGACCGGGTTGGCGACCAGGGAAGGGGCCCAGCGGATGGCGTTGGACGTGCTGCCCCCAGTGCGGGCGGTCGAGGTGTTGGCCAGGATCGTGGGCGAGAGCCGGATCGCGGCCGAACCGGACGCGGCAGCGGAGTTGGCCCGCGACTGCGGCTACCTCCCTCTTGCGCTACGCATCGTCGGCGGCAGACTCGCGGCCAGCGAGTCGTTGAGCCTGACCGAGTTCGCACAGGAACTGCACCAAGAGCGGCTGGACGCGCTAACCGACGATGAGGACCCTTCCGCTGCCGTTCGCGTGGTGTTCTCCTTGTCCTACCGCACGCTGCCTGCTGACGCGGCCAGATTGTTCCGCCTCCTCGGGGTGGTTCCCGGTGCCGACATCGGCCTGGACGCGGTGTCCGCGTTGGCAGCGCTAACGCCCATGGCGACCCGACGGCTACTAGAGACGTTGGTCAACGCCCACCTCCTGCGCGAGGACACACCTAGGCGCTATCGGTTCCACGATCTACTTAGGGTCTACGCGGCTGAACGGGCTAGCGAGGACTCCGAACGCGTAGAGGCGTTGCGGCGTCTGCTCACTTGGTACACCCATGTGGCCGACGCGGCGGCGAGGATGTTCACGCCGAGCTTCACCCGCATCGCGCTGGATCTTGCCGAAACGCCTGCTCCGCTGCCGATCTTCACGGACAGGGCGGACGCGCTGCACTGGTGCGACCTGGAGCGGGCGAACCTGGTGGCATCGGTGACGCAGGCCGAGCGTGCGGGCGAGCTCGCGCAGGCGTGGCAGTTGCCGGTGGCGATGTTCGGTGCCTTCCTGGCCCGCCGCCCGTTCAACGACTGGGTGGACACGCACCTGGTGGCGTTGCGCGCGGCCAGGGCCTGTGGTGAGAAGGCGGCATTGGCTTGGCTGCACACGAGCATCGCACTCGCGTATAGAGGTCTGCGCGACTACGCGACCGCTCTGGAGCACTTCGAGCTGGCGCGGGCCGGGTGGCGGGAACTGGGCGAGGGATGGGCGGAGGCGTGGGCGCTACGCGACACCGGCGATGTCCAGCACCGCCTGGGTGACGTGACCGCGGCCGTGGCCACGCTCACCGAGGCACTGGCGATGCACGTCGCGGAGGGCGACGCGTTCGGCGAGGCCACCGCGCTGCGCCTGCTCGGCGAGGCCCAGCACAGCCTCGGCGACCACGACGCCGCCCTGGCCAACCTGGAGCGTTCGCTGGAGATCCGCAGGCAACAGGGCGACCAGCGCAACATCGCCATCGTCTACGCGGCCATGAGCGCCATCCACAACAGCAAGAACGACCCCACCCGCGCCCTCGACCACGCCACCCGAGCCCTCCCCCTGGCCGAAGCCCTCGACGACTGGCACACCGAAGCCCGCGCCCACGACGCCCTGGGCGACGCCCTATCCCAGCTCGGTAAGCCAGACAGCGCAAGGGAACACTGGGAGGCCGCGCTACTCCTCCTGGAGAAACTGGCCGACCCGGACGCCGACACCTTGGAGCGCAAGCTCTCCGCATAACCGGATACCGGTATAGCCGGAGGGAAACAACCCTACCTATCCACCCCGCGCTGTGGCACTGTCCAACAACAGGCACACACCAGGAGGTGGCTCGTGGTCGTCGGCCCGGACATCACGGAGAAGCACCGCTTGCCGGTACGGAAGCTCGTCGCCGCCAGTGTGGGGAACGCGGTGGAGTGGTACGACTGGACGGTCTATGCGACGTTCAGTACGTATATCGCGAACGCGTTGTTCGAGCCTGGGAGCAAGGCGTTGTTGGCGACGTTCGTGACGTATGCGTTGGCGTTCTTCTTCCGGCCGTTGGGTGGGTTCCTGCTGGGGCGGTTCGCGGATACTCGGGGGCGGCGGCCTGCGATGATCCTGACGATCGTGGCGATGGCGGGGGCTTCGTTGGCGATCGGGGTGTTGCCGACGTTCGCGCAGGTGGGGTGGTTGGCGCCGGTGTTGTTGTTGGTGGCCAGGATCGTGCAGGGGCTGTCGATGGGCGGGGAGGTGTCGAACGCGTCGGCGTACCTGGCGGAGATCGCGCCGTCGGGGCGGCGGGGGCGGTACTCGGCGTTCTTCTACATCTCGACCGGGTCGGCGGTGCTGGTCGCGTCGCTGCTCGGGTACTTCCTCACCAACGGGCTGGGCAAGGCCGCCATGCAGGACTACGGGTGGCGCATCCCGTTCGTCATCGGCGGCGTGCTCGGCTTGGTCGGTCTGGTGCTGCGGCGCGCGTTGGACGAGACCGAGCAGTTCGAGGAGAACAAGGACAAGGCGCGGCGGTTGAGTAACCCGCTGCTGTTGACGCTACGCCAGCACCCTAAGGCTGTCGGGCAACTTGTCGGCTTCACGATGCTGTCGACCCTGTGCTACTACACGTTCTTCAGCGCCCTGACCCCGTTCGCGATCAACACCAGGAAGGCCGACGCCAGCGACGTCTTCCTCGCACTGTCCATCGGTACGGCCCTGTTCGTGGCGCTGCAATACCCCATGGGCGCGGCCGCCGACCGCTTCGGCCGCAAACCCCAGCTCTTGGTCTGGGCAGCCGCGATAGCCGTATCGAGCTACCCACTGTCCACACTGGTACGCCCCGGCTTGGCCAACCTGGTCGTCGTCTTCTGCGTGGGCCTGGGTTTCTACACCGCCATGACCTCGATCGCCCCGGCCATCATGAGCGAGCTCTTCCCCACGGAGGTCCGGGCCCTGGGCATCGGCGCCTGGTACAACCTCACGGTAGCCCTGTTCGGCGGCACAGCGCCTCTAGTCGTAACAGCCCTCGCAGACGCAGGAGCCTCCACCGTCTTCTTCTGGTACCTCACTGGCGCGGCCGTGATCGCCTTCTTCGTCATCCTTACCCTGCCGGAGACCAAGGGCGCCGACCTCCGCTAGTCACTCCGCGCCGCGAACCAACGTCTCAGCGGCAGTGAGTGCGGTGTGGGTAGTGGAACGGATGCGGAAGGCTTGGGCGCACAGGGAAAGCACCGGGTCGGTCTTCTCCATCGCGTCGATCAAGCCGGACAGCGCGGCAACGTCCGTCTCGCGGCCGGTTAGACCTGCCTTGACCAGGAGAGACGACCACACCTGGCCGCCGGTGGACGGGTAGAGGCGGTGGATGGCGTTCTCCGCGTCGGTCAGGGTGGGGCTGTGGAAGCCGTAGGGGGCGGTCATGGCGGCCTCAGTAGTGGAAGACGCCGACGAGGGCGTTGAGCTTGGTGGCGAGGGTGGACAGGTCGTCGGCGGCGACCTGGCTGGCCCTGGCGCTGTCGGAGGTGGCGGTGGTGACCTCGGCGACGGCACCGAAGGTGGCCGACAGCTCGCCGCTGCCGTTGGCGGCCGCGGCGATCGCGCGGCTCATCTCGGCGGTGGTCGCGGACTGCTGCTCCACGGCGGAGGCCACCGTGGTGGAGTGGTCGGTGATCTGCCCGACGACGTCCTGGATCTGCCGCACCGACCTCGCCGCGCCCGCGGTGCCCGCCTGGATGGCCTCGACCCGCTGGGAGATGCCCTCAGTGGCCTTGGCCGTGGCCTGCGCCAGGTCCTTGACCTCGCTGGCGACCACGGCGAAGCCCTTGCCCGCGTCGCCCGCCCGCGCGGCCTCGATGGTCGCGTTCAACGCCAGCAGGTTCGTCTGCTCGGCGATCGAGGTGATCATCTTGACCACCTCGCCGATCTCGGAGCTGGCTTCGGCGAGCGCGGCGATCTGCGCACCGGTCTCGGTGGCCGCGGTGAGCGACTGCTGGGCGACGTCGGCGGCCTGACCGGCGCTGCTGGCGATCTCGGCGATGGACGAGGTCATCTCCTCGGCGCTGACCGACATCGACCGCACGTTCTCGCTGACCTGGCCCGCGGTGTCCGCCGCGGCGCCCGCGCGCTCCGCCGCCCGACCGGAGCCCGCGCTGAGCCCGCCGCTGACCTCCGAGAGCCGCACCGACGCCGAGGTCAGCGCGAGCGCGGTCCCGGCGAGTTCGGAGACGGTCTCGCGGACGGTGTCCATGGCGGTGTCGAAGTCGCGGCCCATCACCGCGAGTTCGTCGCGGCCGTGGATACCGGTGTGCCCGGTGAGGTCCTTGGCGGCGAGCGCGGCGATGGCGGTGCCGACCTTGCGCAGGCTGCCGCGGATGCCGCGGACCACGTAGTAGCCGACGGCCAGCGCGAGCAGGATGCCCGCGACCAGCACGACGACGATGGTGGTGCGGGAGGACTGGAAGTCGGCGGTGACGGCCTGCCTGCGGGCCTCGGCCGCCTTGACCTCGCGGTCGACCATCTGGACCACCAGGTCCTCGGCAGCCTTCGCGGCGGGCACCAACTTGGTGTCGCGCAGGAGTTCGACGGTGGTGGTGTCGTGGGCGCGCCCCGCGGGCAGCACCTGCTCGTCGCGGATGCGCTGGTACTCGGCCCACCTGTCGCGGACCTGGCCGACCAGGCTCGGGTCGGCGGTGTACAGCGCGTACTTGGCGAGGTCGTCGGCGAAGGCGGCGTCGTCGTCGCGCAGTGCCTGCTCGTACTTGGCGAGCTTCTCGGGGGTGGTCGACAGCGCGTGGTTGAGCACGTTGCGGCGGGTGCTCTCCATGTCGACGCGGACCTCGTAGATCTGCTCGACCGGCAGCAGGCCCTGGGTGTAGAGCTGTTCGGCCGAGGTGTCCATCGACCCCATCCTGGCGATCGACAGCACCCCGACCCCGGCGCCGACGACCGCGAGCAGCCCCACGGTGCCCAACACCTTCGTGCCGACCTTGCGGTTGGCCAGCCAGCGCGTCACCAGGCCGCCCGCGGGCCGCCCTGTTCCCTGCTCGCGCACCCGAGCCCCTTCCCGTCCAGCCCGTAGCCGGGCACTTCTCCGGACAGGATCGGCGCGCGCGGCTTCGTTCTGAGGAGACCGGGAACGAAGCCGCCGCGAGCCGCCGGGACAGGTGAAGCTGGGCGGGTCCCCCAACGCCGGGGGGACGCGTCCGGGGGACCCGCCTGGTGGGCGTCGGCTCAGCCGCGGCCGGGCCCGTCGCCGCGGTCCCCACCTCGGTCTCCACCACGATCTCCGCCACGGCCCTCGTCGCGGCCACCGCCGCGCCGGTCACCACCGCGCTCGCCCCAGCCGGGGCCGCCGCGCACCTCGCCACCCCGGTCGCGGGCGTCGCCCACGGCGGGACGGCTGTCGCGGTCGTCGTGCACCGCCAACGCCGTGACGCCCGCGCCGATCGCGCCACCGAGCACGAGCGCGACGACGACCAGCGTCACCCGGTGCTTGGCGACCCGGCCCGCGGTCGCGCCCGCGCCGCGCCACCTCGACCGCGGCGGCGGGACCGGTGCACCCGGGGCGGCCGCGTGGGCCGTCGACGGCTCGGCGGCGGGCTGCGGCCCGGCCGGATCCGGCTGTGCCGCGGCCGGATCGGGACCCGGCGCACCCGAACCGGGCACCGGCTGCTCGACGGTCGGCTGCGGCGCGGGGTGGGCGGGCTCAGCGGGGTAGGCGAGCCGCTCGGTCGGCTGGGCCGCCGTCGGGGGTACCTCGGCGCGGGGGGCGTCCGGGTCCTGCGGTGTGGTCATCGGCGGTGCCTTTCGGGTGCGGTCAAGCGGATCTCCTGCTGGTCGGCGACGACGTGGCCGGGGTCACGTCCACAACGGACGGACAGGCTGGTGGTCAGCACACCACAGACATTGACGCCGCTTCATGAGACGACGATGAGAACCCGGTCGCGCTTCGTTAAGAAACGTCGGCCAGTGGCAGCAGGATCGAGACCCGGGCGCCACCGCCCGGCGCCGGACCGGCCACCGCCCTGCCGCCGTGCTGGGCCGCGACCTGGGCGACGATGGCCAGTCCGAGCCCGGAGCCGGGCAACGACTTGGCCGCGGCGGCCCGGTAGAAGCGTTCGAACACGTGCGGCAGGTCGGCCTCGGCGATCCCGGGCCCCTGGTCGTCGACGTCCACCCTGGCCCACCAGCCGTCATTGGACACGCGGGCGGTGATGACAGCGCCGTCCCGGCTCCACTTGGCCGCGTTGTCCAGCAGGTTGAGCACCGCGCGCTCCAGCGACACCGGTCGGGCGAGCACCGGCGCGGGCGCGAACTCGGTCACGTACCGCACCTTCGGCGCCCTTGCCCTGGCGCGTTCCACCGCCGGTCCGACCACGTCGGCGAGGTCGAGGGGCTCCTCCACCTCCGGGGAGCGGTCGCCGGTGGACAGGTCGACCAGCTCGCCGATGAGGGTGGTGAGTTCCTCGGTCTGGGAGCGCAGGTCGGCCAGCAGCCGGGCGCGGTCGTCCGCGGGCAGGTCGCGGGTGTGTTCGGCGGCGTGGATGAGCAGTTCGACGTTGGTGCGCAGGCTGGTCAGCGGGGTGCGCAGCTCGTGCCCGGCGTCCTGGGCGAGGCGGCGCTGGGCGTCGCGGGAGGTGCCGAGGGCGGCGAGCATGGCGTTGATCGCGGACCCGAGGCGGGCGATCTCGTCGGTGCCGCGGACGGTGATGCCCGCGGAGAGGTCCTGGGTCCTGGCCACCTCCTCGGCCGCGGCGGTGAGCGCGTCGACCGGGCGCAGCGCGGTGCGGGCGACCAGCCAGCCGGCGATGGCCGCGAGCGCGACCCCCACCAGCCCGACGATCCCGTGCCACAGCCCGAGTTCGGCGAGGGTGTTCTCGACCTCCTCGGCGTCCATCGCGACCTGGGCCGCACCGCCCTGCCTGGCGACGGTCAGGACCCGGTAGGGGTCATCGGAGATCACGACCTCTTCGGTGACCCGGGGCAGCATCCCGGCGGCGACCTGAGCGGCGCGGGCGCTGACCGGAAAGGTAGGCCCGCCGCTGGCACCTCTGATCTGCCCCGCGCGGTCCACGAACTGCACGATCAGTGTGGACGGGCCGCGGCGCGGTCCACGGCCGCGGTCTTCGAGCAGCACGGTGATGGCGTCCGCCGGGGACGTGGTGGCGGACGCGACCCTGGCCGCGGACTGGAGCCGGTCGTCGAAGTCCCGGTTCAGCTTGCCGCGCACCAGCAACCACGAGGTCAGCGCGACCCCGAGCACGGCGACGGCGACGGCCCCGACGGCGAGCGCGGTCAGCCGCGACCGCAGCGACAGGGTCACAGCGGCTCCTCCCGCAGGACGTAGCCGACGCCGCGCACGGTGTGCAGCAGCCGCGGCTCCCCCGCCGCCTCCAGCTTGCGGCGCAGGTAGCCGACGTACACGTCGAGCCCGTTGGAGGCGGCGCCGAAGTCGTAGCCCCAGACCTGCTCGAACATCAGCGTCCTGGTCAGCACGATGCGCGGGTGGCGCAGGAACGTCTCCAGGATCGCGAACTCGGTCCTGGTCAGCCGCAGCGGCCTGCCGCCCCTGGTGACCTCGCGGGTGGCCGGGTCGAGCACGACGTCGGCGAAGCGCAGCGCGGGGTCGACGGTGGCGTTGTACTCGGTCCTGCGCAGCAGCGCGCGCACCCTGGCCAGCAGTTCCTGCAACGCGAACGGCTTGACCAGGTAGTCGTCGGCCCCCGCCTCCAGCCCGGCCACCCGGTCGTCGACGCCGGTGCGCGCGGTCAGCATCAGGATCGGCACGAAGTTGCCCTCGGCGCGCAGCACCCGGCAGGTGTCGAGGCCGTCGAGCACCGGCATGGTGACGTCGAGCAGCACGCCGTCGGGCCGCTCGGCGCGGACCAGCGCGAGCGCGGCCGCCCCGTCGGCCGCCGTGGCGACGGTGTAGCCCTCGAACCGCAGGGTCCGCGACAGCGAGTCCCGCACGGCCGCCTCGTCGTCGACGATCACCAGGTGCACGACACCTCCGCTACGGCCGGGGACTCCTCGCACCACGATCGCACACCACCGGGGCACCACCGCCCGCCCGCGCCCGTACACCCACCGGAACCGGCCCCGGAGCCGCCGGAGGTCCCCGGACGAGTGCATTGTGGACGATTTCGGTGCCGCAGACCAGCAACGACGTGCTCGCGCGTCACCCACAGGCGGGCGATGGCCGCACCGGCGGGGGAACACCGTTGAGGGAACTCAGCCGAATGGTGAGACTCGGTGTGACGGATTTCGTCGGTCGGGGGACCCACCATCCAGCTATCCAGCAATCCGGCTAGCTATCCAGACATCCAGACATCCAGCGCAGGAGGAACCATGTCGGCCACTCACCTCTCCCCCGCCGAGGCCGCGTTGACCCTGTCCGCGAGCGGGCTGCCCGAGACCGGGATCCACCCGTCCGCCCGCAACACCCAGGACCACAGCTTCACCTTCATGGGCGCCTTCCGGATCGAGGCGACCATCTCCACCGGCGACGGCGTGTCCGCGCTGATCACCGCCTACGCCGTGGGCATCCGGCTGTTCCAGTACACCGTCGACCAGCAGAACCCGACCATGCGCGCGGCGGGCAGCATCGCGGGCTTCAAGCTGGCGATGGAGGCCGACCTGGTCAGCGACCCGAGCCGGATCGTCTTCGAGGGCGAGGGCTGCGTCCCGATCGAGGGTTGTCAGCAGTTGCACCACGTCCTGCCGGTCGACTAGCCGACACCCCCGACCCGGTCCACTGTGGACGTTCTCAGGACGATCTTGGGTGGACCGGGATACTGGGGGTGTGGATCGAGAGGAGCGGCTCGCCAGAGCGCGGGCCGAGGTGGCGGCGGCGTGCAAGGCCGACGGCAAGCCGGGGTTCTTGGCGCGGCTGCTGCGCGGCACCTGGCAGGTGATCGCCAAGGTCGGCCGGTTCCTGCTGGAACTGGCGGGCGAGGCGGTGTTCGAGGTCCTCGTGGCCGTGCTGGCGATCGGTCTGTTCGTCGGCGTCATCGCGCTCGTGGCCTGGGGTTTCGCGGTGAACCCGATCGCGACGACCGTGCTGGTCGCCGGTCTGGCGGTGTTCCTCGTCTTCGGCGTGCTCGACCTGATCGGCGGCAGGCGGCCGGGCAGGCTCGGCGCGATCCTCACCGGGACCGGGGTGTTCACCGTCATCTGGCTCGGCTACGTCTTCGCGTACCTCTGACCCCACCGCGTCCTGATCCCGCCGCCGCGCGGGAGTGCGAAGTTTTCCCTTCCGCCCGCCGCTGATCGATGACGACCATGAAACCCCACGGTGGTTGTCGACGATCAGGAGAGTTGTGCGGGGTTTCGACGAGGCCCAGGTCAGGTTCAGCACCGCCGTGCGCGCGGCGGCGCCGCTGTGGGCGGCGGGGTGCTGGATCCGGGCCGGGCTGCTCGCCGGGGTGTGGGTGACGCTGCTGTGGGCGGATCCCGCGGACCGGGCGCGCGGCGCGGCGCAGTTGCTGGTGGGGACCGGCGCGGTGCTGCTGGCGTTCGCCCACGTGCGGCCGGAGGTGTTGGCCGCGCTGGGCCAGGTCCCCGGCTTGCGCAGACTCGTCGACCACCTCACCTCCACCTCCGGGCGGGCGACGGTCGACGCGTCCGGCCTGGCCGAGGGGGCTGGGGCGCTGCTGGCGACGTGGTTGTTCGCCGGTCCGTTCCCGTTGGCCTCGCTGCCGCCCGCGGCGCGGCTGGTCGGGCTGACCCTGGCCGTCCTGTACGTGTGGGAGGCCGTGCTGCAGGCCGTGATCGACCCCGGCTGGTACAGCGTCGAGCAGCCGCCACCGCGCGCGATGCGGGTGTTCCGCCGCACCTTCGCCCCGGTGCTCAGCACGATCATCCTGGTCGGCGCGGCCCCGTACACCGAGCACGCGGTGTCCACGACGGCCTGGCTGGTGCTGAGCGCGACCCCGTACCTCTACTACCCGGTGTGGGCCGCCTTCGACGTGCTGCTGCGCGCCTCGGTGGGCCACGCGGGCACCAGCCACCTGCTCAACCGCCAGGAGATCGCCGTCGACCTGCACAGCCGGGTGAAGAACTCGGCCGGGCTGCTGCAGCGCTACGTCGACGAGCCCGCGCCCGTGCTCGCCGAGGTGCGCAGCCTGGCCCGCGAGGTGCTGATGCGGGTCGAGGAGATGCGCAGGGACGTGCTCGACGTGCACCGCGACCAGCGCCGCAGGCAGTTCGGCGACCTCTGGGACACCACGCAGCGGGTGCTGCCGTCGCACTGGCGGTCGGCGTGCGTGCTGGCCGAGGGCGGGGCGGTGGTGCTGGGCCCGGCGGACGCGCAGATCGCCAGGCGGGTGCTGCCGGACCTGCTCACCAACGCGCTCAACGCCGGTGCGGGGTCGGTGGAGCTGGCGTGCCGGGCGGACGCGGACGAGGTGGTGCTCACCGTGCGCGACGACGGGCCGGGCGTCACCGCCGCGGACCTGGACCGGCCGCACGGGAGCGCGGCGCTGTTGCGGCAGCGGCTGGTGCTCTTCGGCGGCGACATCGAGTGGACCGTGACCGGGGCGGGCACCCTGGTCCGCGCGCACTGGCGGACCCAGTCGCACGAGGCGGGCACCCGGCTGAGCCCGCCGGGGACCGACCGGCGCGGGGGGCGCTGAGGCGATGCGGATCGTGGTGGTGGACGACATCCTGGAGGTGGGCAACACCGTGGCCAGGGCGCTCGACGGCAGCGGGCACGAGGTGCGGGTGCTGCTGAGCCCGGCCGCGCTGGGCACCGCGCTCACCGGGCACCGGTTCGACCTGGCCTTCGTCGACCTCGACTTCTCCTACGAGTCGAGCGAGACGGGGCTCACCGCGCTGCGGCACCTGTCCGGCGCCGGGGTGCCCGCGGTCGTCTACTCGGCCGACAGCGAGGAGAACCGCGCCCTGTTGCTGCTGGCCGCCTTCCAGCACTTCGCGCCGCTGGCGCTGCTGTCCAAGAGCGCGACCCAGGACCACATCCGCGCCCTGGTCGGCCGGTTGACCGAGTCCGGGATGGCGCCGGTGACCGACCGGCTGTCCGACCGGTACCGTCCACACGCGACGCCGACGCTGCTCGACCAGTTGGTGCGCAACCGGACCGACCTCACGATCTGGCGCCTGCTGTCCCGGTACGCGACGCGCGGCGAGGTCGCGATCGCCGCGCACGTCCACCCGAGGACGGTGGACAAGTTCCTGTCCACCCACTACCCGGTCATGCGCGCGGTCGAGGCGCGGCTGCGGTCCGCGGCGCACGAGCCGGAGTCCGAGACGCCGAAGAAGCACCTGCTGGCCCCGATGCACGCGTTCGCCGTGAAGCACGCCATGTTCTTCGCCGACGCGGAGGTCCAGGCCCTGGTGGACCAACGCCCGCCACCCACCCGCACAACCAGTTCAGCGTCCCGGGCGGCGCGCAGGTACCGGGGCCGCACGTGACGGCGTGGCCGCTCGGCCTGGACTGGCTCAGCGGCTTCCTGCTGGCGTTCGCCATCACCCCCGGCGGGCACGTCGCGCTGGCCCTGGTGCTGGAGCGCCGGATCATCCGCCCCCGCGCGGAGTTCACCGCCCTGGTCTACGGGGATCCCCTGCTGTGCGTGGCGTGCGGCATTGGCTTCGCGTTGACCCCGGACGGCATCCCGGCGCCGGTGGCGTTCCTCGGCACGCTCCCCGCGGTGCTGGTGTCGGTGGCGGTGTGGCTCGGTTTCGGCGTGTGGCAATGGGTCGACGAGCTGCGGCGCGGGTACTACACGGTGGCGCAAGCGTTTTCGCCGACGAAGGTCTGGCACCAACTGGTCGTGTACCCCGGTTTCGGGACCCTGGCGGGCTTCGCGGGCACGGCGGGCTTGGCGGCCCCGGTCGCCGGGGTCGGGGCGGTGCTGGGCAAGGTCGTGATCGGCGCGGGTCTGCTCGCATGGGTGGCGATGAACGTCTACGACCGCGTACACCCCAGGCTGGGCCACCCGCCCTACGACTGGCGGCACCTGCGCCCGGCGCCGCGCCCCTGGCCACCCGCGTCGACGACGTTGCGTACAGCGTGCGAAGTTTCCCCTACCGACCGACCGCGCGACGCCGGATAGTGGTGCTCACCGGACGGGGAAGGTCCGGGAAACGAGTCGGGGAGGCGGACCGGGTGGGCAAGAACAAGCGGGCACACCAGACAGGGGAGAAGGACATCGCCGGGAAGGTCGGCGAGCGGAACACCGAGGAGGGCACCGGCCGGGCAGCCGGGGTCAAGATCGGTGCGGCCATGGAGTTCGCCACCACGGCCAAGACCGGTGCGGCCATCGGGGTGTGCGTCGGCGCCATTGTGGCGGGCACCGCGACGGCCGACGACTGATCCACCGAGGGACGGCCTCCGGCGGCACGCTGGGGGCCGTTTCCCCTTGCGTGGCAACGGGATCAGGAGACCGGGCGCCAGCCGGGCGGCGGGTCCTCGCCGACGCGGCCGTCGACCGCCTCGCGCAGCAGGTCGGCGTGCCCGGTGTGGCGGCCGTACTCCTCGACGAGGTCGCAGACCAACCGGCGGAGGCTGACGTGGTTGCCCTGGCCGTCGCTCAGGTGCGCGGCCTGGTCGAGTCCACCGTTCGCCAGCGCGGCAGCCAGGCGCGCACGGGAGCGTTCCACTGCCGCGTCCCAGATCGCGTAGTGCTGCTCGGGGGTCGCGTCGGTGGGGCCGAAGCCCCAGTGCGGGTCGCCGTCCCACGGGTCGCCGGAGAGGCGGACGGAGAAGATGTGGTCCTCGACCACCGCGAGGTGGCGCAGCAGGGTGCCGATGGTCAACTCGGAGGCGCCGACCCTGGCGGACAGGCCCTCGGCGTCGAGGCCGTCGGCCTTCCAGCGCAACGTCGCGCGCAGCCGGTCGAGGGCACCGACGAGGTGTTCGGCCTCGGTGCCCGCCAGGGGTGGTTCCCACGGGGTGTCGGTCATGGGTCCACTGTAGAGCGCGCTACTCCCCCTTGGGCCTCGCGCGGACGTGCATGCGCTCGCCCTGCGGCCCGAACAGGCTGAGGACCTCGACCGGGGCCTCGCCGGTGCTGCCGAACCAGTGCGGCAGCTTGGTGTCGAACTCGGCGGCCTCCCCCGCCTTGAGCACGACGTCGTGCTCGGCGAGGACCAGGCGCAGCTTGCCGCTGAGCACGTAGAGCCACTCGTAGCCGGTGTGCGTGCGCGGGTCCGGGTCGCGGCGGGTCACCGGGATGACCATCTTGAACGCCTGCGGCCCGCCGGGGTGCTGGGTCAGCGGCACGATCGTCGCGCCCGCGTGCCGGATCGGCTTGAGGCGCACCCTCGGGTCGCCGACGGCGGGCGCGCCGACGAGGTCGTCGAGCGGCACCTGGTAGGCGCGGGCCAGCGGGAGCAGCAGTTCCAGGTTCGGCTTGCGCTCGCCGGACTCCAGCCGCGACAGGGTGCTCACCGAGATGCCGGTGGTCTCGGCGAGCTGGGTGAGCGTGGTGCCCCTGGTCTTGCGCAGCGCGCGCAGGCGGGGTCCGACAGCGGAGAGCACGGCCTCGTCGTCGTTTGCCATACCGGCAAGAGTACTTGGCTGATTTTGCCGGTCAAGCACACGCTGTGGCCATGACCAAGCGCGCGGCGCTCGCCGCTCTCACCCTCGCCATGCTGGTGCCGTCGCTGAGCACCAGCATCGCCAGCGTCGCGGCGCCCACGCTGGCAGTGGCCTTCGACGCGACGTTCGCCCAGGTCCAGTGGGTGGTGCTGGCGTACCTGGTTGCCGTCACGGCGCTGACCGTCGTCGCCGGGCACGTCGGGGACACCACCGGGCGCAAGCGGCTGTTCCTGATCGGCATCGCGCTGTTCGGGGTGATGTCGGCGGCCTGCGCGGCGGCCCCCACGCTCGGCGCACTGGTCGCGGCCAGGGCCGGGCAGGGCGTCGGCGCGGCGATCATGATGGCGCTGACGGTGGCGTTCGTCGGCGAGGCGGTGCCCAGGGAGCGGATCGGCACCGCGATGGGCCTGCTCGGCACGGTGTCGGCGGTCGGGACGGCCCTGGGGCCGCCGGTCGGCGGGGCGCTGATCACGGCGTTCGGCTGGGAGGCGATCTTCCTGCTGACCGTCCCGCTGAGCGCCGCGGCCTTCGTGCTCGCCTACCGGTACCTGCCCGACGCGCCCAAGGCCCCGCGCGCCCGACTCAGCGTGGCGGTGCTGCGCGACCGCGCCAGGGCGACGAACCTGCTGCTGAGCGCGATCGCGACCACCGTCCTGATGTCGACCCTGGTGGTCGGGCCGTTCTACCTGACCGGGGCGCTCGGGCTCGACGCCGCCGTGGTCGGGGCGGTCATGGCGGCAGGCCCGGTGGTCGCGGCCCTGGGCGGGCTGCCCGCGGGCCGGGTCGTCGACCGGCTCGGCACCCGCCGCACCACCGCGCTCGGGCTCGGCGGGATGGCCGCCGGGTGCCTGGCGCTGGCGACGCTGCCGGAGAGCCTCGGGGTGCCCGGGTACGTCATCCCGATCGTGGTCATCACCGGGAGCTTCGCCCAGTTCCAGGCGGCCAACAGCACCGAGGTCGTCGCCACCGCGCCCGCCGCGGGCCGGGGGGCGATCGCCGGGATGCTCGCGCTGTCGCGGCAGGTGGGGCTGATCCTGGGCACGGCGGCGATGGGCTGGGTGTTCACCACCGCCGCCGGGACCTCCGACATCACCGGTGCCACGCCGGGGGACGTCGCCGACGCGCTGCACACCACGTTCGCGACCGGGGCCGCGCTGATGGCGGGCGCGCTGCTGCTGGCCACGGTCGGGCGACGGGTCTTGTCACCGATGGGTGAAAACGTGGCCACGCGGGTATGAGCGGGGTGCCTAGAATCCCCCATTAGAGGACAATCGACCCATGGACTGGATGCTCAGCCCCGAACTCTGGATCGCCTTCGGCACGCTGCTGCTGCTGGAGGTGGTGCTGGGGATCGACAACATCGTGTTCATCTCGATCCTGGCCGGTCGGCTGCCCGCCGCCCAGCAGCAGCGGGCCAGGGTGGTGGGCCTGTCGCTGGCGCTGATCACCCGGCTGCTGCTGCTGGCGTCGCTGTCCTGGGTGGTCGGGCTGACCGCGCCGCTGTTCACCGCGCTCGGCCAGGAGATCTCCGGCCGCGACCTGATCCTGCTGCTCGGCGGGCTGTTCCTGCTGGGCAAGGCGACCTTCGAGATCCACGAGCAACTGGAGGGCGCCGAGCACGCGAACACCCGCAAGGCGGCGTCGTTCGCCTCGGTGATCGGCCAGATCCTGGTGCTGGACGTGGTGTTCTCACTCGACTCGGTGATCACCGCGGTCGGCATGGTGGACGAGTTGGGCATCATGGTCGCGGCCGTGGTGGTGGCGATGGTGATCATGCTGTTCTCGGCGCGGGCGATCAGCGAGTTCGTCAACCGGCACCCCACGGTCAAGATGCTCGCCCTGTCGTTCCTGCTCCTCATCGGCGGCAGCCTCATCGCCGAGGGCTTCGACCAGCACATCCCCAAGGGCTACGTGTACGGCCCGATCGCCTTCTCCATCTTCGTCGAGTTCCTCAACCTGCGCGCCAAGGCCAAACGCGCCGCCACCCCGGTCCACCTGCACCCGACCTACGTCAAGCAGGCGGACGAGACCCCCGACACCGATCGCTGAGCCCCGGACCCGCCACGAACTCCCGGCCCGCCGACGCCGAGCCCGCCCGTGCGGGCTCCGACTGCCGAGCCCGCGCCGTCACCGACCGCTGACCACTCGGCCCACCGCCGCCCCCGCAGCCTCGGGATCGGCGAACACCGGCACCCGCTCGCTCACCCCGGTGATCCGCAACACCCGATAAGCCGCCCCACCGGGGTCGAGCACCAGGCACACCCGCACCCGCCCCCGCGCGCACCCCGCCACGAACCGGTTCACCAACCTGGCCCCGTGCGACGACAACAGGGCGACATCACGCAGGTCGAGCACCACCACCCCACCCGCCACCGCCCCGGCCCACGCGGCCCGCAACTCCGCCCCGACCCCCGCCACATCAACGGCCCCGACATCCCCCGCCACCCGAACCACCGTGGCCCACCCGGTCAACACCCAGCTGACCTCGACCCCACCCACCAACCACACCCCACCGCGAGTCGCACAAGGGGATACATCATGCTCCACCCCCACAACCCCCACCCCGGCAACACCGCATCGGCCCGGGAGGCGCGGATCGGCCGAGGGCCGTTCGTGGAGATCGAGGGCTCACCGAGTGGCGGGGCGACCGGTACGTGCCCGCGGGTACCCCTGAACCGCCGGTGCTGCGGGCGATCGAGGACCTGAGCCCGGAGATCCTGTGGGAGTGGGCGGGATCGAGTGCCCTCAGCCGGGTTGGAAGAAGTCGAGCATTCGTTGGGCGGCGTTGGGGGACATGAGGAGTTCCTGCATGTCCGCGGACATCCGGGCGGCGGTGCTGGTGCGGTCGAACATCTCGCGTTCGTATTCCCCGATGGCGGTGGGGAAGTCGTCGGGGTGGGCGGCCAGGGCGGTGGCGAGGAGGGCGCCGTCGAGCAGGGCCATGTTGGCGCCCTCGCCGACCGGGGGCATGAGGTGGGCGGCGTCGCCGAGCAGGGTGGTGTCCGGCGCCTGCGGCCAGGTCAGGCCGACGGGGAGGGTGGTGATGGCGCGGGGCACGATCGTGTCGTCGCAGGCGGTGATGAGCGCGGTGATGCGCGGGTCCCAGTCCGCGAGCAGGTCGATCAGCCGCGCCCGGGTGGCGGCCGGGTCGTCGAGCGGGATGCCGCTGGTGGTGAACCAGTCCTCGCCGGTGTTGTAGAAGCTGACGCCGATGCGGACGCGGCCGTCGCCGTTGCGTTGCGCGCCAAGGGAGATCCCGTTGCCGAGCACCCAGTAGTTGCCGCGCCCCACCATCGCCGCGAGGTCGGGGTGGGTGCGGTCGATGTCGGGGATGCCGAGTTCGACGACGTTCTGGCCGATGTGCGCGGGCCGGGCGTCGGTGAGCAGCGCGCGGACCCGGGAACCCGCACCGTCGGCGCCGACCAGCAGGTCGTACCGCGCGCTGCTGCCGTTGGCGAAGCGCAGCACGCCGTTGTCGGCCGACTCGTACGCGTGCCCCCAGCGGACCGTGTGTTCCGGCAGCGAGTCCAGCAGCATGTCGCGCAGGTCGGCGCGGTCGACCTCGGGGCGCAGGAGTGGGGCGTCGTCGGGCGTGTCCTCTTGCAGCAGCAGGGTTCCGTCCGGTTGTAGGAGTCGCATGTCCTGGCCCGCGCCCCGGGCGATCGCGTGGAACTCGTCCATCAGACCGGCCTCGCGCAGCGCTCGTTGCCCGGAGTGGATGTCGAGCATGCCGCCCTGGCCGCGCGCGTGCCGTGCCTGCTCGCGTTCGTGGACGACGGCCTCGATGCCCTTGACGTGCAGCACCCGGGCCAGCGCCAGCCCGCCAAGGCCCGCTCCGACGATGGCGATGGTCATGGCTGCCTCGATTCACCGTACCTGTCGATACACCGTATCAGGCGGGACGCTGTAGGGTCACGGCATGGTGGTGTGGGAGCGGCCGGAGCCGCCGGATCGACCGGTGCCCGCCCCGCTGAGCCGGGACCGGATCGTGCGCGCGGCGATCGAGTTGGCCGATGCGGCCGGGTTGGACGCGGTGTCGCTGCGCAAGGTCGCCGCGGTCCTGGACGTCGGGCCGATGCGGCTCTACGGCTACATCGCCACCAAGGAGGAACTGCTCGACCTGGTGGTCGACGCGGTCCACGCCGAGATCCGCCCCACCGGCGCGGGCTGGCGCGAGGTGCTGCGCTCCCTCGCCGACGCCACCCGGCAGGCCGCCCACCGGCACGAGTGGTTCGCCGACCTGATCGGCGGCCGCCCCCAACTGGGGCCGAACACGCTGGCGACCTCGGAGGCCGTGCTGTCCGCGATGGACGGCGTCGACCTGGGCACCGTCGTCCCGGCGGTCGCGGCGGTCAACGCGTACGTGGTCGGCGCGGTCCGCCGGGAGATCACCGAACGCCGCGCCGAGCGGGCCTCCGGCATGGACAAGGAGCAGTGGCAGGCCACCTTCGGCCCGTACCTGCGCCGGACCTTCGCCACCGGCCGCTTCCCCGCCCTGTCCGCCCTCGTCCACGACGGCCCCCACCTCGACGCCGACCAGACCTTCCACGCGGGCCTCGACTTCCTCCTCGACGGCATCGCGGCCCGCGTCGCGCGCTGACCGCATATCGCGGACGTATCGAGAAGCGCGTACGCCGGGGCAACGGTCCGCCGTATTCACTGGGGGTGTGAACCACAGCCCACCCGTGTCAGCGCTGCCCTGGCGCAGGATCGTGCTCGTCGCCTTGGCGGTCGTCTGCCTGGCGGGGGCGGCGTTCGCCGTGCGGGGGCCGTTGCTGATGGCCGCGCCCGCGTGCTTGGCCGGGCAGTGGCACGGGTGCTTGGGCACGGAGAACGGCGTGGTGCTGATGACGCTGGTCGGCGTGCCGGTGGCCGTCCTGGTGGCGTGGCTGCTGGCGCTGCGACGGCGTGCCGCGGGTGTCCGGTCGGCGTGGCGGATGTCGCTGGCCGAGGTGGGCGTGGTCTACGGGACGGTGCCGTGGGTGTGGCTGACCCTGATGCCCGGCTCCGGGGCGGGCGTCGTCCCCGGCCGGTTGAGCCTGATCCCCCTGCGGGACCTGGTGACGATGGGCCCGATCGGCATCGGCGGCAACCTCCTGGTCTTCGCCGCCCTGGGTTTCTTCGCCCCGATGCGGTTCACCGCCCTGGCGTCAGCCCCCCGGGTCCTGGCTCTCGGCGCGGGCTGCTCCGCTCTGGTCGAGATCGCCCAGTACGTCTTCCGACTGGACCGCGTGTCCTCGGTGGACGACGTCCTGCTCAACGCAGCAGGCGCCGCCCTGGCCGCTCTGGCCTCCCGCCGCTGGTGGCGCACCGATCCCGCCCGCTGACTCCGCCCGGGTGCCGCGGCGCGGGGCCGTTCAGTCCACATCGGACTGGGAGTAGGGTGGCGGGGTGACCGATCTGGTGGCTGGGTTCGAGGCGCAGCGGGGGCGGTTGTTCGCGTTGGCGTACCGGTTGCTGGGGTCGGCGGCCGAGGCAGAGGATGTCGTGCAGGACGCGTTCCTGCGGTGGAACGGGGTGGACCGCGACGAGGTGGTCACGCCGGGGGCGTGGTTGGCGAAGGTGGTCACGAACCTGTGCCTGAACCGGTTGACCGCGGCGCGGGCCAGGCGGGAGAGCTACATCGGGCCGTGGCTGCCGGAGCCGGTGCTGACCGAGGGCGGCGCGCTGGGGCCGATGGAGTCCGCGGAGCAGCGGGAGTCGGTGTCGTTGGCGCTGCTGGTGGTGCTGGAGCGGCTCACCCCGACCGAGCGCGCGGTGTTCGTGCTGCGCGAGGCGTTCGGGTACAGCCACCGGGAGATCGCCGACGTGCTGGACGTGACCGAGGCGAACTCCGCGCAGGTGTACCGGCGGGCGCGGGCGCACCTCGACCAGTCGCGCAGGCGGCTGCCGGTGGACCGGGACCGGGCCGAGGTCATCGCCCGCCGGTTCCTCGCCGCGGCCGCCACCGGTGACCTGGCGGGCTTGGAGCAGGTGCTGGCCGCCGACGTCGTGTCGTGGGCCGATGGCGGCGGCAAGGTCCACGCGGCGCGGCGCCCGGTGCGCGGTGCCACGCGGGTCGCGCGCTACCTGGCCGGGTGGATGTCGCGGCCGGTGCCCGGGCTGGAGGTCACGCTGCGGGAGGTCAACGGCGAGGTCGGGATCGTCGCGGTGGTCGACGGGACGCTGTGGGGCGTGGTGGTCTTCGAGGTGGTCGACGACCGGATCAGCACGGTGCACGCGCTGGCCAACCCGGAGAAGCTCGCCCACTTCGCCGCCCGGATCGGCGCCGCGTGACCGGGGTCACCACCAGGTCCTGTCAGCAATCGGCCCGCTGCCCGGTTCAAGTCGCGAACCGAGAGGAGCAGGACCATGGCACAGCGGATCGTGGTGGTCGGGGCGGGGTACGCGGGGCTGTCGGCGGCCGGGCGGGTGGCTCGGACGCTGGGGCGGCGGGTCGAGGTGACTGTCGTCAACCCCAGCCCGTTGTTCGTCGAACGCGTGCGGCTACACCAGGTCGCGGTAGGTAAGGCAAGCAAGCAGGTCGACTTGCGCGCGATGTTGGAGAAGCGGGGCATCTCGTTCGTCCTAGGGGCGGCGACAGCGCTGGAGCCTGACTCGCGCCGTTTGCTCGTAGGGACCCGGGAACTGGACTACGACTTCCTCGTCTACGCAGCGGGCAGCACGGGCGTTGTCCATGAGCACGCGTTGACCGTGTCCGGCGCGCACGACACGGAAGTGACCCGTGCGCGGCTCGCGGAGCTGTCGGACGGCGCGGGGGTGACGGTGGTCGGCGGTGGCGCGACCGGGATCGAGGTGGCCACCGAGCTGGCCGAGGCGCGGCGTGACCTGGTGGTCCGGCTCGTCACCGGCGAGGAACTGGGCGCCTGGCTCTCACCGCGGGGCCGCGACCACCTCCGCGCCGTCCTGGGGCGCATGGGCGTCGAGGTCCACGAGACCAAGGCCGTCGAGACCGACCCGGGCGGCGTCACCCTCGCCACCGGCGCCCACCTGCCGGGCGAGGCCACCATCTGGTCGACCGGCTTCACCGTCCCCACCCTCGCCCGCGACGCCGGACTCGCCGTCGACAACCAGGGCCGCGTCCTGGTCGACGACACCCTGCGCTCCCAGAGCCACGACACCGTCTACGCCGCGGGCGACGCGACCGCCCTCCCCGGCAACCTCCGGATGGCCTGCGCCACCGCCCTACCCTCGGGCCAACACGTCGCCGCCAACCTCACCGCCCGCGTCACCGACCGAACCCCTGGTGCGTTGGACTTCTCCTACGTGGCCCAGTGCCTCAGCCTCGGCCGCCGCGACGCCCTGCTCCAACCCCTCAACCCCGACGACACCCCGCGCCCCAGGGCCCGCACCGGCCGAACCGCCGCCCTGGCCAAGGAATCCATCGTCCGCGCCGCCGCCCTCGCCGCCCGCCACCCCGGCCCACTGCTCCCCGTCCGTCCACATCGGACCTAGGTCAGTGCGCAGGTGTACTCCACCGAGCGGAAGCGGAACATCACCGTGTACTGGTGCGGGATCGCGGCGGAGAACCGGACCACGGCGGTGGTGTTGGTGAAGTCCGGGTGCTCGAAGCAGAACCCGACATCGCCGCTCCCGGACGGCACGGCCTCCTCCACCCGCAACTGCCATCCACGCTCGGCGAATGCCTGCTTGTAGAAGGTCTCGGTTTCCGCGTACTCCCCGCGGAAGTCGTGCCCGACAGCGCCGACGTTGTCATCGTCCTGGCACGGCATCTTGGTGAACCGCGGCTGCGCTTCCACGCCAGGCGGCTCGAGCGCGAGGACGTCCTCGCGCTCGAGCCGCGCGGCCGTCCGTTCGTCGGCTTGGTCGCAGTGATCGGGGAACAACGCCTGCGCGGCCGTCCGAAAAACAAGCCACCCACCGACAACCACCGCGGCCACCACCACCGCCAGCATGGCCAGGAACAGGCCAAGACTCCTCGATCCCACAGCCCCCATGCGCCGACCATACCCAGATGATCAAGCCGCGACCACGCCCGGAGGGCGAGCTCGCCCCGGTCTTGCGGGACCAGGGCGACGCGAGGGGGCGGGTCAGTTGATGCGCTTGATCTCGCCGCGGGCTCGGTAGAAGGAGCCGTTGGCCGAGGTGAGGACTTCGGAGACGACGTAGCGGGCGCCGGGGATCCTGATGTTCTTGGGGAACTGGACGCCCCAGGTGGGGTTGTAGCCGTCGGTGCGGACGTGGACGCGGACTCGGCCGCCGGACTGGACGCATTCGACGATGACGCCGTCGGCGGGGGTGACGTGGGTGACGACCTCGACCTCGGCGGTGGCCTCGACCCGGTCGACGTGGCCTGCCTTGATGTCCTGGCGTTCGGGCAGCGTGCCCTGTTCGGCGGCGTGGACGGCGGCCGCGCTGGCGTCCACACAGGCCAGTGAGCCGTCGGTGGTCACCAGGTACAGGCGTTCGTCGCGGTACTGCATGGAGTACGCCGAACCGCAGTCGGTGCCCAGTTTCCACAGGCGCGTGCCGTCGGCGGCGAAGCAGTACACAGAGGACTGGTTGTCGCCCGCGAAGACGAACTCGCCGTCGGGTGAGGTGGCGCAGGAGAACACGGCGGCGTCGCAGCGGTAGTTGCCGGTGACCTTGCCGTCGGCCTTGGCGAAGCGGTGCACCCAGCCGCGGCTGGTGCCCGCGAACACCTCGGCGCGCTCTTGCCACCCGAACAGGACGCTGCCGGTCGTGTCCGCGTGCCACACCTGCTCGCCGCGCCCGGAGTAGTGCGTCACGCCGCGGGAATGCCCGTGGTATACGCCTTGCGCGGCGTTGCGGACCATCCACGCGCTGTCGCCGGAGCTCGGCCGCGACCACTGGAACTCGTCCTCGTGGTCGACGACGGTCACGCCACCGTGCCGGTCGGACACCCCGAGCACGCCGTCGTGGATGTCGAGCCAGTAGATGTCGACGTCGTCGGCGATCTCGTAGGCCACCCGGGGAACCTTCGCGCCCAGGTCGTAGACGTTGCCGTCGTCGCACCCGGCGTAGATCCAGAAGTCGTCGGCGACGATGCACTTGACCGCGTCCGGGAGTCCGAACCGGCCGGTGACGCGGCCGTCGTGGGTGAGGGTGTAGACGTCGCCGTTCTCGTTGCCCACCCAGGCTTGGTCCTCACCGACGAAGATCCCGAACGCTGGCGCGCCGGAGGTGAACCGCCACAGCACCGGCGCCTGGCGGGCGGTCGAGCGGGTGCTGACGATCTCGCGCCTGCTCACCGGCCTGCGCCCCCGCTCCCCCTTGACCGCGGGCGCGTACCCCTTGCGCACCTTCTCGCCGATCTTCTTCTCGGCCGCCTTGAGCGCCTTGCCGTGGTCGGCGAACGACGCCGTCCTGACCTGCCCCTGCTCCCCGATCCGCCCGTAGGTGATGGTGACCTCGGTGTCCACGACGCGCACCTCGTAGAACTTGTGCGCGCCGCCCCCCGTCTCGGACAGCTCCAGGTACGTCGTGGCGGACATGTAGTGATTCCTCTCTGCGTGAGCTGGACTCACACTATCGAGGGCCACCGACAGTTCCTGAAGGGTGACGGGGCGAGCACGACGTAGCCAACCCGGCCAAGGGCACCTAGCCGATCCGGGTGGTCATGTGGACGGTTGTGCCGGTGGGGCTCGGGGTGATGGTGACCTGGCGCAGGAGGGCGTGCATGAGGGAGATGCCGCGGCCGCGGTGGGGGCTTCTGGTGGGGTCTGGGGGGAGCCAGCTGCCGGAGTCGGTGGTGGTGAGGGTCAGGGTCGGGCCGGTGATCTCGGCGTGGAAGCGGATCGGGCCGGTGGTGGTGTCGCGGGAGCCGTGTTCGATGGCGTTGGCCCATGCCTCGCCGACGGCCACGAGGACGTCGTCGATGACGGCCACCGGCACGGCGAATCGGATCAGCCAGTCGCGTAGGGCGTGCCGGGCGGGGGCGAGCCTGACTGCCTCAGCGGGGAAGGTCAGGTCCAGCGGCGCGGGGTGGCGGTAGAGCAAGATCGCGACGTCGTCGTCATAGCCGCCGTCCGGGGCCAGGCGGGTCATCACTTGGTCGGCCAGTAGGTCGAGTTGGGTGTCGCGGCCGTGTTCCATCGTGTCGACGACCTGGGAGATGCCGACCGACAGGGCGCGGCGGCGGCGTTCGACGAGCCCGTCGGTGTAGACCAGCAGGGTCGCGCCCGCGGCGAGCACGCACTCGGACTCGGGGCGCTGGAACGGCGGTTGGACGGCCAGCGGGGTCGCCGATGCCCGGTCGAGGTACTCGACGGGGCCGTCCGCGGCGGTGACGATCGCCAGCGGGTGGCCCGCGCTGGAGTAAGTCAGCGTGCCGGTGGCCGGGTCGAGCACGCCGCAGAACACCGTGGTGCACACCGCGCCGGGCACGTCGGCGGCGAAGTCGTCGAGCGCCATGAGCGTGCGGGCCGGTCCCGCGTTCTGCAGCAGCAGCGCGTGGCAGGCACTGCGCAGCTGCCCCATCACCGCCGCCGCGTTGAGCCCGCGGCCGACGCAGTCACCGACCACGACGCCGATCCTGCCGTCCGGCAAGGGAACAGTGTCGTACCAGTCGCCGCCGACCTCCAGCGGGCTCGCGGCCGGTTCGTAGCGCACGACGAACCCGGCGGGCAGGTGGGCGGGCCCGAGGATCGCGCGTTGCAGGGCCAGCGCGGTCTCGCGCTGCTGGTCGATCTGGTGGGCGCGCGCCAGCCCCAGGGCGAGGTGCCCGGTGAGCAACGACAGCAGCAGCTCGTCCTGGTGAGTGAACGGGCGGTGCGGGTGCGGTTCGAGCCACAGGACCATCGGCCCCTCGGGGTGGTCCAGGCTGATCCCGACGCCGACGCCCGGCTCGGTCACCGGGGCCAGGGTCGGGTGCGCGCGCAGCGCGGTGAGCGCCGACCGGAGTCGCTCGGGCAGATCTGCCCAGGTCAGGGCCGGGTCAGTGCTGGTGATCACCGGCTCGGAGCCCGCCGCGCTGACCACGGCCAGCACGCGCGGCGCCCGCCACAGGCCCGCGAGCTCCTCCAACGCCCCGATCAACGCCTCGGGCAGGCTGGTCGCGCCGGAGAGCCGCATGCTCACCGCGGCGAGCGCGCTGTCGCGTTGGATCGCGTAGTGCTCGGCGGTGACGTCACGGAAGGTGCCGACGGTGACCGTCCGGCCGGAGTCGGGGTCCTGGGTCTGGTTGTGCGTCGCGCTGATCCAGAGCCGGTGCCCGTCGCGGTGCACGACCGGGACCACCGGGCGGGCGCCCACCTCGCCGCCGATCAGGCTGGTGAAGGCGTCGAGCGCGCGCTGGTTGCCCTCGGGGTCGGTGTCCGGGTCCGGCCACCACGGGTGCGGCGACCGGTACGGCAGCCCCTCTTGGCCGTACCCGAGGATGTCGGCGAACGCGGTGTTGACCTCGATGATCGCCCCGTCCTCCGCGCAGACGAAGAACGCCTCTTGCAGCGAGTCGACCAGGGCGGCGTGCCAGCGGGCGTGGTGGTTGCGCAGCCGGGCCAGCTCGACGTTCGCCCGGACCCTGGCCAGCAGTTCGGCGGCGGCGAACGGCTTGACCAGGTAGTCGTCGGCGCCCGCGTGCAGGCCCTCGATCGACTCCTCCTGGCCCGCACGGGCGGAGAGCAGCAGCACGGGCACGGCGGCGGTGCGCGGGTCGGCGCGCAGGGCGGACACCAGGCCGAGGCCGTCCAACCTGGGCATCATCACATCGCTGACCACCAGCTGCGGCGGCGCGGTCCGGACGATCTCCAGGGCGTCGAGCCCGTCGACGGCGGCGCGGACCCCGTAGCCCGCCGTGGTGAGCAGTCGGTCGAGGTACTCGCGCATGTCAGCGTTGTCGTCAACCACTAGGACTGTCGCACCTTGCCCGGCGATCTCGGCGCTAGGGACCGCAAGCAGGTCGTGCTCGCCAGGTAGCCACCGCAGCGCCTCTTGCACATACGGGTCCGCAGTCGTGGTGACGGCGCTGGCGGTCTGATCCTGTGCGACGGAGTCCGCGGGCAGGTGCGTACGACCGAACGGGAGGCGGATCGTGAAGCGGGTGCCTTCGCCCTCGACGCTGTCCCCGGTGATCGTGCCGCCGTGCAGTCCCACCAGTTCCTGCACGAGCGCCAAGCCGATACCGCTGCCTTCGTTGGACCGCGACCGCGCGTTCTCGATGCGGTGGAAGCGTTCGAACAGCCGGGGGATCTCCTCGGGCGGGATGCCGACCCCGGTGTCGGTGACGGTGATGACCGCGGTGGGGCCGTCGGCGTGCACCGAGACGCCGATCGAGCCGTCGAAGGTGAACTTGACGGCGTTGCTGAGCAGGTTGAGGACGACCTTCTCCCACATGCCCAGGTCCAGGTACACCGGCTCGGGCAGCGGCGGGCAGTGGACGACGAAGTCCAGACCTGCCTTGTCGATCGCCGAGCGGAACACGCTGGCCAGTTCCAGCGTGGTCGCGGCGAGGTCGACCGGCTCGTAGCGCGCCCGCGCCCGGCCTGCCTCGATCCGCGAGAAGTCGAGCAGCGTGTTGACCAGCTTGCCCAGCCGCAGCCCGTTGCGGTGCACGATCGCCAGGTCCTCGCTCGTCGCGGGGTCCGCCCTGGCGAGCATGTCCTCGACCGGGCCCATGATCAGGGTGAGCGGTGTGCGGAACTCGTGGCTGATGTTGGAGAAGAACGTCGTCTTGGCGCGGTCGAGTTCGGCGAGTTCCTCGGCTCGCTGCTGCTGCGCCCGGTAACTGCGCGCGCTGGCGATACCGGCGGCGACATGACCCGCGACGAGGTCGATGAAACCGCGGTAGCCGTCGTCTAGCGGCCGGAAGTTGTTCAACCCGGCGACCATGAACCCGTAGTCGCGCAGCGGTAGGACCAACGCGCGCGTAGGAGGCGCGGGCCAGTCGCCATTCTGAAGGCCGTGGAACACCGTGGGGTCGAGTTCCATCAGTTGCGGTTCTGAACCTAGAGGCCAGATCTCGGCCGGGTACTCGATGTCGACACCGGTCGCGCTGGTCAACCGCGGCTCGCCCTCGGTGGCGTAGGTGAGGGTGAAGGGGAGGTCGCGGGTGTTGCGCGCCAACTGGTCCCTGGCGAAGGCGAGCGCTTCCTGCTCGGTGCGCTGCGCGTTGGGGTCGGAGCCCAGGTCGCGCAGCGTGGCCATCCGCCGCTCGCCGATGATCCGCTCGGTGTCCTCGCTGACCACGCACAACATGCCCACGACGGCGTCGGTCTCGTCGCGCAGCGGGCTGTAGGAGAAGGTGTGGTAGCTCTCCTCGCGGAACCCGGAGCGCTCCACGAACAGCAACAACGCCTCGTCCCAGGTCGCCTGCCCGGTGGTCATGACGGTGTCGACCCGCGGCCCGATGTCGGTCCAGATCTCCGCCCACACCTCCCGCGCGGGCCGCCCCAGCGCCCACGGGTACTTGCGCGCCAACGTGTCCCGGCGGTAGGCGGCGTTGCAGAAGAACGTCAGCTCCGGCCCCCACGCCAACCACATGGGGAACCGCGACGACAACAGGATGCTCACCGCGGTCCGGAGGCTCTGCGGCCACCCCGACGGCTCCCCCAGCGGCCCGGCGGCCCAGTCGACCGCCGCCAGGTCCCGCCCCACCTCGACATCGGCGGCGAACACATCGCCCCCACCCGACCTCGCCACCGCCGTACTCCATCCGCTCCACACCAGGCCCCCAGCCGGTAGTCAACCACGTCACCGTCCGGGCAACAGGTCGAGAAACTCACCCCGCCGAGCGGACTAGTGAGCAGCGCGCACCGCGTACCACGACGCAACGATCCCCGAACCCGGACGTCGTCGCCTCGAATCGTGCGAGCACAGGACGGCCCGCCGGTGAGGATCACCGACGGGCCGTCCTGGTTGTGCGCTAGCGGCGCGGGATGTCAGCCCGGCGCCCGGGGGCTACACGCGGTCACTTGCCCGCGATGTAGGTGGCCACTGATCCGACGCACCCACCGACGGCGCCGAAGATCGCGCCCCACGGCCCGCCGGGAGCACCAGCCAGGATTCCGCCTCCGGCACCGCCCGCACAGGTGAGCATCGCCTTGCCGTACGGGTTGTACACGGCGTTGGCGTCGTAGATGACGTTGCCCTGCCGCTTGTAGATGAGCTTCTCGAACGGACTGGGCTTGCCGCTCATGGTCCACGGCGAGGCCCAGATCTTTCGCGAGACCTCCTTGCCACGCCGGTAGACGACCTCGGTGCGCTTGCGATCGAAGCCCTTGCCGGTGTAGTAGGTGATCGTGTAGCTGGGACGCCACTTGATGATGTTGCGCCAAGCGGCGCACCACTTCTTCACCCAGCGCGAACAGGCCCTGGAGTTGCCGTCGAGGTCGGTGCTGTTGATGGGGTCGGCCGAGGTGTAGTCGTAGTCGTTGGCGCTGCCGCCTTCGACTGGGTCGACGGAGAGGAAGCGGCCGAGTGCAGGGCTGTAGGGGCGGGCGCCCATCTGGACGATGGACAGTGCCCCGGCGTGCTCGTACGGGCGCTGGTGCTGCCCCAGCCAGCCGTTGTCGAAGTGGCCGGGCTGGTTGTCCGGAACTCCGTCGTTGCTGGTGGTGCCGGTCTCGCCGTACGGGCCGTAGGTCCGCAGGGAACCGGACTGCAAGCCGGTCGAGGTGGTGGTGAGGGTCAGGTCACCGCGGACGGTGGGGTGGTCCCAGGTGCGGTCCGCCGCCACCGGCTTCCAGGTGTAGAGCACGCCGCCGGGAAGGCTGATGCTGCGGGTGATGATCTTCTTGTCGGTGGCGTCGAGGGCGTAGTCGGCCGTGTCGCCGGTGCCGGTGAAGCCGAAGCGGATGTCGGCGGTCGTGTCGCCCTGGGCGGCCTGACGGCGGATGATCCGGTCGGTGGCGTCCCTGGTGTAGGACACCGATGCCGGGTCGGATCCGGTGGTGGTGATGAGGATGTTGCGGTCGGTGGTGTCCCAACCGAACACCGTGGTCGCGCTGCCCTGGGTGTACTGGGTGGTGGAACCGTGGGTGTTGTAGGTGACACCGGTGATCGGGCTGGTACCGGTGGTGGCGAGGATCCGGTCGGCGGCGTCGTAGCAGTAGCCGGTGTCGGCGGTGCCGCTGCTCGTCTCGTCGTAGAGGTAGACCCGGTTGGTGTTCAAACCGGCGTTGGTCTGCTTGCCGGTCGGACACGTCGACGGGGCGTTGGAGGTGAAGTCGTAGACGTAGTGGTGGTCGGTGACCCACGCGTCGGTCAGCCGACCGGCCGCGTCGTAGACGAAGTTCGGCAGGCTGGGCCTGGCGTCGACACCGGCCAGCGACTCGTCGACGATCGTGCCCGCACGGGTGCGGGTGACCGCCGAGGAGATCGTGACGTTGTTGCTGGTCTTCCAGTTCAACCCGGTCGGCCTACCACTGGTGTCCTTGGTGACGGAGTTCAGCGAACTGCCGTTGGAGTAGGACACCGACGCGGGCTCGCCCGCGGCGTCGTAGGTCGTGGTGGCCAGCACCGTGGCGCCCAACGACGTGGTGAGCACGCGACCGGCGTCGTCGTAGGTGTTGGTGATCTCTTGCGCGGCGTCGGCCACGTTCGGTGGGATGACCTTCTCCAACGTCACCCGACCGACCTGGTTGAAGCTGGTCTCCGTGCGCACACCGTTGGCGTCGGTGTAGGCGACGGTACGACCCAGTAGGTCGACCTGTGTGGTGATCGTGCCGTTGTAGTCACTCACCGACAAGGTCAGCGGGTCACCACCCACGGCGTAGTTGGTCGTGATGGTGCGCGCACCGGCCGAGCCGTTCGCCGGGATGGCCACCGACACCTGACGGTCACGAGCGTCGTAGGTGGTGCAGGTCCAGTCCCCGGAGATCGACTTGGCCACCCCCCGCCCCGAAGCGTCATAGATCTGCTCGTCGACCCGCGCCGGACCCGAGGCGGGCGTCGCCGACGTCGCCTTCTTCGACAAACCTCCCTGGTTCACCTGGACGTCACCTGCCACACACGGATCGTCACGGGTCTCGGTGTCCCCGTAGTACTCCGTGGTCGACTGCACTCCCGTCGGCAGTGCCTTGGCGGTAGAGCGCAGGTAGCCTGCGCCAGGTGTCTCATAGCTCGTCGAGGTGGTAAGACCACCGCTGGTCGAGCTCGTGGACAGACCATAGGCGGGGCTGATGCCGTTCTCGTCGTAGCGGATCGCGCGGACCGAGTCCGGCACACCGTTGGACTCGTACGCCGTCTCCGACGTGGTCAAGCCATGTCGCGGCTTGAGCGCCGAGCCGGGGACGACTTCCTGCACGGCGGCCGGGGTGGTCCAGTGGAGTTCGAGCTGGGCGCCGAGGTTGACCTCGAAGTAGTCGATGCGGATCTTCTTCGACTCACCAGCGGCGCCGCTGACAACGTTGGCGTTGCGCCACAGCGGGTAGGTGCCGATCCAGCTGTCGATGATCAGCTGGTCGTCCACCCAGACGCGGATTCCGTCGTCGGCGAGCAGCCGGAGGTTGTAGGTTCCCGCGGCCGGGAACACGATGTCACCGGTCGCCCGCAGCGAGAAGTAGTCCGCTGGAATCCCTGTGGTGGGTGCGGCGGGCCAGGTCTGCTGGAGCTTGCCGGTGGGGTCACCGAAACCGGTGGTGTAGACCTTCGGCGCACCGGACAAGGTGTTGTTGTCGTACCACGAGACCGACAAGCCGTTGATGTTCTCGTCATACCCGGTCGTGGTCCTGGGCACGGTGCTCGCGCAGGCGACAGTGGGAACCTGGCCGGTGAAGCACGACGCCGGTGCGGGGCCGTAGTTGTCGATCGGGCGGTCCTGCGCGTCGTAGACCGTGGTCGATACCCGGCCCGCGAGGTCGGTGGAGGTGAGCTTCTGGTCCTTGACGTTCCAGGTCTGCGAGGACACCTTGCCAGTGGCATCTGTTGTGGACAACAGCCGGTCGGCGTCGTCGTAGATGACCTTGTTCGAGAAGCCGACAGCGGGTGTGATGCCCGCGACGTCGGTGTAGGCGATGCGGTTGGGGCGGTCATAGCGGTAGGAGTGCGCGGGTCGCGACGCCCCTGTCACCGGTGCCGGGCTGGTGACCGACGTGGCCACCGGCTTGACCGCGGCGGTGTTGTCGTAACCGATCGCGGTGTAGGTCGCCGCGGTGTCGCGAACACCCGGGTTCACCGCGACCCAATCGGCCGCGAGCGAGCTACGGGTGCCGGTCAGGACACCGTTGGTGTAGGAGTAGTCGGTGATCTCACTGCCCGGGTCCTCGATCCGGAACAGCTGCCCCGCCTTGTACCAGAGCCGTGAGGTGCTGCCGTCCCAGTAGACGATGCGGCACAGCATCTGGGCCGGGGGCAACGAGTCCGCGCCCGAGGGAACCGAGGCGCCGCCGTAGCAGTCCTCGCCCGGGCGGTTGTAGTACAGCTGGTGCAACCGGTTCGAGACCGGGTCCTTGATCTGGACCAATCGCGAGGGGGTGCCGTTGTAGAGGTTCTGCAATGCGGCGGGCTTGCGCGAATCGGCCACATTGGACTGCGTGTCGAGTTTGCCGTCCGTGCGGAACACGAACACATCCGCGCCCTGGGTCAGGGTCACCCGGCCGGTGTTGTCCAGGCCGAGCGTCCCCTCCTCGTCCTCCGGCGGCGCGTACCCACCAGCGGACTTCTTGGTCCACGTGTGCTTCGCACCGGTGGCGTCGGTGACGACGATGGTCTGGTCCACCACCTTCGCCTCGGTGTAAGTGCTCCCGGAGCCGTCAAGGTCAGCCGACAGGGTCCAGCCCTTGGGCAACGCTGGGCTGTCGGTGGACGCCAGCCACGCCGAGGGGACGATCTGCTCGGTGACCGGACCACCGGAGGTGGTGCGGGTGTAGAGCTTCATCGAGGCGTTGCCGGTCATCTCCTGCAACTCGACCTTGATCGGCACAGCCACACCCTGGGTCAGCGCGACACCGGTGGCCGCGGCCCAGTCGAGCGCGGCACGCGGCGTGGCCACGTCGTAGACCTTGGCGTTGTTGATCCAGATCACCGGGCCGTCGTCGTGCAGACCGGCGAACTGGTAGGTGCCGGTGACCGGCGGAATGAACCACCCCTCCCACCGGACCAGCCACCAGTCCCCGCCCAAGGCAGGCGAGTGCGGGGAGCTGGTACCCCAGTCCGCGTTGATCTGCGGCTCGTTCCGGGTCAGGACCGGGACCTGCTGGTCGTTGATCAAACCAGCGTGCGACACGTCATCGAAGTAGGACGCCTTCACACCAGTCGCGACCGGCTGCTGGGAGTTGTAGGTGAAACTGAGACCGGCAGTCCCACCAACCGTGGTGAACGTCGGCGACGACGCCGAAGTGGAGACGTTGCCATTGGCCAAATTCACCGCGACCGGACCCACAGTGTCCACAGGAGACGGACCGTGGTCACCGATGCGCTGGTCGACCTTGAAGTGCCCGACCCAAGCGGACGGCGTCAAGCTGTAACCCGACGCGGTGGTGGCCTTCCACGTGTACGCCGCACCGTCGGTCAGCACACCCTCCGGGATCGTCCACGTCGGAGTCGTCACGCAACCCGAGTCCACGACCTGACCCGACTTGCCATCCGTGCCGGTGGCCACGGTGAAGCAGTACTTCACCGCGTCACCATCGGCGTCGGTGACCGAGTTGACCGCCAACGTCGGCGTCAACGAAGTCAGCACGCTGTTGTCCGCGGGCGCCGAGAGAACCGGTGCCGGGGGCGCGCTGCCGGTGTCGACGTACAGGGTCGCGTTGAGGTTCTTGTAGGTGTAGACACCGGGGTTCTCGGTGCCGGTCAGCATGAACCAGTAGGCCCAGTTGTTGGTGTCGACGGCGTTCTTGATGAAGTTGGTCAACGCGGTGCTCTGGAAGCTGCCGACATCACCGACGACCGAGGACGCCAGGAACGGGCCAGGGCCGTTGAAGCTGAAGTTGTTCAGGTCGTAGAGGTTGGTGCCCCACGCCTTGTTGTAGCCACCGCCACCCGAGCGCGCGACATCCAGGCGCACCCCGACCACGGTCTTACCCGACAGCGACGGGTAGTTGTAGTGGAACGCCGACCGCCAGTACGTGTCGCCGCCACCGGAGCCGGACTGGGAGTTGCCGATCCGCACACCGCACTGTTGGCACGAGTACCCGTCGGACTTGTACGCCCACGCGTTGTCGGTGTTGAAGCTGAACGTCGGGTCGACGCTGACCGGGTAGACCCGCTTCGAGTCCTTCAACCATGCCTCGTCGACCGAGACGGTCAAGGCCCACTTGCCCTTGGCCTGCTCCAACGCGTACCGGCCACCGGTCTGCGCCGGGGCCTTGTCCTTGCCGTCGCCAGCCGAGTCCCAGGTCTCGACCGGCGGCATCACCGCCTTGATCTTCCCGGCGGCGTCCACCAGCTCCACGCCATCGCCCGCAAGACGCGGGGTCAAGCTGCCGGTGTCCAGAGTGAACCGCCACGACGACCGGCCCGGCTTGCGCAGGACGATCGTCTCCTTCACCGAACTCGCCGTGACCTCGTACTTCAGGTCCGTGTCCGGCGCCACATCCGTGTAGTCGGCGTTCTTGCCCGCCACCCTCGCCTTGCGGCCCTTCGCGGCACCCTCAAGACCGAGCGACACCTTCGCGCCGTCGACCTCGATACCGACCAACGCCGAGTCATCGGCCGAAGCCCCCAGAGAAGGGTTCAGCGGATGCCGCTTCGCCTTCGCCCGACCCGACCTGTCGACCTCCAACGAGGCATCGATCGCCTGCCAGGTGCCAGCCTCATCCTTGACGTTCAACGGCTCCGCCGACTGCTTCACCGTCCGCGAACCATCCGGGTTCACGTACTCCTCGACGAACTGCGACCGCGACACCACCCGCGACCGCGCCGGGTCGAACCGCGAACCCGGGTCAGCCGCCCTGGCGAGCGGGGCGAAATCCGCGTCCACCCGCGGCGCGGGCGCACGCTTCTCCGCCGCGGCAGGCGCATCGGCCAGCGGCAGCGTCCGTACATCAACAGCAGTAGAGGGACCAGACTTGGGCGCAGCGGCGGCAGGCGTGACCGCGGTCACGCCTGACACCATCAACGCGATGGACAGGGCCACTCCGGCACCCCGGGCAGCCTTCATCAGGCGCGCGCGTTCGCGCGCGCCGCTATAGCGACGTTTCACGTGTATCCCCAGAGAATCAGGCGGCGCCCCAACCCGCCGCACCAGTATTCACCACTGAGCATGGCGGTTTCTCGCGCGCAACACGATCGGCCATTCGTGTTGCACAGGAGCGGCGGACCCGGACATATGAGCCATCCGCACCACGATCGTCATCGACCACGGGCGATCACCAACGAGATGTTGTTGACCAACAACGACATCTCCCCGTCGACACTCATCCTCGCCGCCCCCTGTCGCGCATCACCGATACCGCACATCACTGGCACTTGCCACGTTGTCGCGTGCGCACCTGAGCACACATATATTCGGCGCCATGTCGGCGTTGGCGAACCGCACCTACCGGCGGTTGCTGGTGGCGCACGTGGTCGCGCTGGTGGGCACCGGTCTGACCACGGTGGCGCTGGGGCTGCTGGCGTACGACCTCGCGGGGGCCGGGGCAGGCGTGGTCCTCGGCGGGGTGCTGGCGGTGAAGATGGTCGCCAACGTGCTGGTCGCGCCGGTGGCCGCCGCGGTGGCGGAGCGGGTGGGCAGGCGGGCGCTGCTGGTGTCCGCGGACCTGGTCCGGTGCGGGGTCGCGCTGGCGCTGCCCTGGGTCGACGCGGTGTGGCAGGTGGTCGTCCTGGTCGCCGTGCTGCAGGTCGCGGCGGCGACGTTCACCCCGGCGTTCCAGGCGGTCATCCCCCGGGTCCTGACCGACGAACGCGACTACACCCGCGCGCTGTCGCTGTCCCGCTTGGCGTACGACGTCGAGCGCGTGGTCAGTCCTGTCCTGGCGGCGGCGCTGCTCACGGCGATCACCTTCTCCTGGCTGTTCGTCGGTACCGCTGCCGGGTTCCTTGTCTCCGCTGGCCTGATCGCCACTCTTACGCTGCCTGCCCATGCGGACGCCTCGACCTCGTTGGCGGAGCGCACGATCAAGGGCATCCGCGCGTACCGCCACACACCGCGCCTACGCGCACAACTGGGGATCAACCTGGCTGCCGCGGCTGGGGGCGCGATGGTGTTGGTCAACACGGTCGTGCTGGTGCGCGGCGAGCTTGGCATGGGGCCGACGGCGGTCGCGGTAGCGCTAGGGGTGTTCGCGGCGGGCCTATGGGCGCGGCGCTCGCGTTGCCCCGGTTGCTCGAACGGTGGCCGCAGCGGCAGGTCATGGTCGGCGCGGGCGGGGTGTTGGTTGCGCTGATGGCGGCGGGCACGGCGGTGTTCTGGTCCGGCGTGCGGTGAGGGCCACTGCTGGGGTTGTGGCTGGTGCTCGGGGTGGCGTACTCGGCGATGCTGACCCCGGTCGGACGGCTGATCCGGGCGTCGGCGCACCCGGACGACCTGCCCGCGCTCTTCGCCGCCCAGTACGCCCTGTCGCACGCCGAGTGGCTGGTGACGTACCTGCTCGCCGGTCTGCTGGGCGGCGTGGTCGGCCCGGCCGCGACCCTGGGGCTGCTGACCGTGGTCGCCGCCGCGGGCCTGGTGTTCGGCGCGCGGGTGTGGCGGGGCGCGGACTCGGTGGAGCACGTGCACGCGGACCTGCCCGCAGGCGACCCGCACCTGGGTGACGCTGTGCGGTGCTCCGGTGGGTGGCGGCACACGCACCACTACGTCATAGACCGCGTGCACCGCCGTTGGCCGGTCGCACCCCGGTAAGAGCTGCGAGGATGTCCCACCATGCACGCCCCCCGCCACCCCGAGCCCGACTGGCGGCAGCTGCCACCCGAGGAACACGTGGCGGTCGCCGTCGACGCACTGCGGATGCTCGCCGACCCCACCCGCCTGCGCCTGCTCTGGCTACTCTGCGGCGCCGAGTACGACGTCACCACCCTCGCCACCGCCGTGGGCACCGCCCGCCCCGCCGTGTCCCAGCACCTGGCCAAACTCCGCCGCACCGGCCTGGTCACCCTCCGCCGAGACGGCCGCCGAGCCCTCTACCGAGCCACCAGCACCCACGTCCGCCACCTGCTGGCCGAAGCCCTCCACACCGCCCACCACCACGCCGCTGGCCTACCCGACCACGACTGAACGGACCGGGCCGAGCGACGCCGTTCACCGCAGCAGTGGCGTGAACCCGGTCAACCCGGCCTGCCGAGGACCGCCCGGGTCGGGCTCGCACGTCCGGTCGTGGCGGGGCAGGGTGCCGGTGGTGAGGAACCGGTGGGTCTCGGTGATCGCGCACGACGGGGTGGTGGGGTCGTAGGCGCCGTGGTTGCCGGTGTTGACGGTGATCATGCGGGCTCGGTGGCCCAGGGAGTCGCGCATTCCCAGAGCGCCCGCGTACGGGGTGGCCGGGTCGCGGAGGGTCTGGAGCAGCAGGATGTTGGTCGGTCCGTTGGTGGTGACGCGGACGGTGGGCTCGAGTGGTTTGGGCCAGAACGCGCACGGCCAGATGTTCGCGCCCATCCCGCCCAGGATCGGGTACCTCGCCCGGTTCACCCGCACCTCGCGCCGGTACTGGTCGATGTCGTGCGGCCAGTACGTGTCGCCGCAGGTGACCGCCATCAGGACCGCGACCGAGTTGTCCTGCGGCACCCCGGGCACCAGCTCCGGATCGCCCCAGGCGGGAGCCGGGCCGCCATCGGCCAGGAACCGCCACCACGCGCCGATCTCCGGGAAGTACAGGCTGTGGTACGAGTACGCCCGGAAGATCGCGCGGAGGAGATTCCCGTTGACCGGCCCGGCTTTCGGGTGAACGACCGGAGTCCGGTCCAGCTTCTTGGCGAGCGCGAGAAACCCCGCCCGCACCTGGTCCGGCGTCGCACCGAACCCGCCCTCCCGCACGGCCCACGCCGCGAAGTCCGGGAACCGCAGCTCGGCGCCGCTGTCCCAGAGGGCCCACTGCCGGTGCCACACCCGGTTGGGATCGACGTTGCCGTCCAGCACGATCCGGTCGGTCCGCTCCGGGAACAAGGTCGCGTACACCGCGCCGAGGTAGCTGCCATAGGACCCGCTGGAGTAGGAGATCCTCCGCTCCCCCAAGGCAACCCGGATCCGGTCCATGTCGCGGGCCGTGTTCGCCGTCGTCACGTGTCGGACGATGTCGCCGCCGTGCTTGAGGCAGTCGCGGGCCAGATCCCTTGCGTAGTCGACATTCCCGGTGATCGAGCCATCGGCGGCCGGGAACGGCATGACCCACTCGTTGGGCAGTTCGGCGGGCGAGCGGCCGCACGTGATCGGCGTGCTGTAGCCGACTCCCCGCGGGTCGAACCCGATCAGGTCATACCGGTCGAGCACCTCCCGCGAGTACGCCTGCGCGTACCGGCTCGGCAGGTGCAGGCTGGCCTGACCCGGGCCGCCTCCGTTGTGCAGCAACACCCCGCGCCGGAGTCCGGGTTTCGCGGTGGCCAACCGGGACACCCGGATCTCGATCTTGCGTCCGCCCGGCGCCCGGTAGTCCAGCGGCACCTCCAGCACCGCGCACCGCAACCGCGGATCGCTCCCGGCCGGGTCGGGCGGGCACTCCCCCCACGCCGACTCCGCTACCGCCACCCCGGGCACGATGCCGCCGAATGCCACGGCCAGCACCACCGCACCGACCACCCACCGCCGTCCGATCATGTCCAGACCATAGGGACAAACCCGACCACCGGTCCAGCGCCACCACCCGGACCACGGTCCGCCGCAGCGCCCAGATCCCTTGACAGACAAGCGAATCCGTCCGGTATGTCCCATCTCGACGAGCCCGGTCCACGAAGATCGAGAATGGTGCAACCCCACGGACGAGACCGAGCGTGGACTGGGTGTGCGGCCGGACCGGTCGACCCGGTCCGGAGGCGTTGTGCCGAATCAACCAGGGGTGTCCATGAGGTTCAGCAAGCTCGGTGTAGTAGCGCTCTCCCTCCTCGCGGGGGTGGCAGTTCCACAGGTGGCGCAGGCGGATCCGCCAGCGCACAACTATCCCGTGCACTCGGCCGGGTGCACGAACACGACGACCACGCTCCCGCTCGGGCAGTCGGTGGCGCAGAGCATCACCTCGGGCGGTCGGACCCGGACCTACCTGATCCACCTGCCCACGACCTACCTGCCCGGCCAGCAGAAGCCGCTGGTGCTGGCCTTCCACGGCCGCAAGGGCGACGGCGCCGACATCGAGGGCTTCTCGAAGATCGACAGCCTCGACACCATCGCGGTGTACCCGGACGGGGTCGAGGGCCAGGGCGGGGAGCGGGCGTGGCAGGGCGCGCCCTACGCGGCGGCGGTCGACGACGTCCAGTTCGTCGCCGACCTGCTCGACCACCTGCAGGCGACGCTGTGCGTGGACCCGGTGCGGATCTTCGCCGTCGGCAAGTCCAACGGTGGCGGGTTCGCGGCGCTGCTGGCGTGCAGGCTGCCGTTGCGGATCGCGGCGTTCGGCGCGGTCGCAGGCGCGTTCTACCCGGGCACGGACTGCGCGACGCCGGTCGAGGTGCCGATCATCGAGTTCCACGGCACCGCCGACTCGGTCATCGCCTACACCGGTGACAGCAACAAGCCGGTTCCGTCGATCATGACCTGGGCGCAGACCTGGGCCAACCGCGACACCTGCCTGCCGACGCCCACCTCGACGCAGCTCAGCAGCGAGGTCGTGCGGTACACCTGGGGTTCCTGCGTGCGCAACACCGCCGTCGCGCACTACAAGATCCTCACCGGCGACCACACGTGGCCGGGCGCGGTCGTGTTCAGCGGACCGGGCAAGACGACCAGCCAGATCCAGGCGCACCTGGTGATCTGGGACTTCTTCGCCGCGCACCCGCTGACCCCCTTCGTCATCTCCTGAATCGGCGGCCACGCAGATGTCTTTGTCCCGAAGGGGTTTCCTCGTAGCGGGGTCGGCGGCGGCGATCGTCCTCGGCGTAAAAGTCCCCGCGTTCGCCGCCGCTCCCTACGACGCGTTGCGAGCTCGATGGCGCGACCTACTGGTCGGTGTCGGCTACGACCCGGCCGCTGAACCATTCCACAGTGCTCTCATCAGCACCGGCAACGCGGCCACCACCTACCGCAACACCATGGTCGTCACCAGCTCGGGTCTGTGGCCCGAGTACCCGATCGGGACGAAGTCGGCGAACGTCACCAACACCTGTGCCCGGTTGCGCGTGATGGCACTCGCCCACGCGCAACCGGGCACGGGCCAGACGGGTTCGCCGGACATGGCCGCCTCGATCATCACCGGTCTGCAATGGATGGTCGACAACGCTTACACCGCGGGCAGCTCCCCCTACGACAACTGGTGGGACTGGCGGATCGGCGCTCCGCAGAAGCTGTTGGACATCGGCTGCCTCGTGCCGGTGCCGCCAGTTCTCCTGGCGGCGCAACTCGCGGCGATCGACTACCACGTCCCCGTCTCCGAACTGGCGCTGTACACGGACAAGAGCACCGGTGCGAACCGCGTGGACCTCTGCCAGGTGATCGCGTTGCGCGGGGTCCTCGGCGAGGACTCCGCCAAGATCACCGCGGCGCGGGACGGGTTGTCACCCGTGCTGCCGACTGTGCTGACCGGGGACGGTCTGTACGCGGACGGCTCGTTCGTGCAGCACACCCGGGTGCCCTACGCGGGCGGGTACGGTGCGGTGCTGCTCAGCGGGTTGACCAAGGTGATGCACCTGCTCGCCGGATCGCCGTGGGCGGTGACCGACCCGAACCGGCAGGTGCTGTTCGACTCGGTGGAGTCGACCTTCGCGCCGTTCATCCACAACGGACTCGTCGGCGACGCCGTGTCCGGGCGCGGCATCGCCCGCTCCGACCAGGACGACCACCAGCGCGGGCACAACATCCTCGGCGCCATCGTGCTGCTGGCCTCGACCGGGTTGGCCACGTCCACCGAGTCGGACCGCTGGCGCGCGATGGCGAAGGGATGGATCACTCGCGGCACCTACGCGCCTTACACCGACCACCTGGCGGTACCCGACCTGGCACGCGCGCTGGCACTCCTGGCGAACGCGGGTGTTCCCGCTGCCGCGCACCCACCGTCGAGCCATGTGTTCGGCGCGATGGACCGCGCGGTCCATCGACGTCCGTTGTGGACGTTCATGGTGTCGATGCACTCGCTCCGCAGCACGTTCTACGAGACCGGCAACGGCGAGAACCTGCGTGGCTGGCACACCGGCAGCGGCATGACCTACTGGTGGGGCCAGGACGACGGGCACTACTCCGACGCGTTCTGGCCGACCGTGGACCCCTACCGACTGCCCGGGGTGACCGTGTCCCGCAAGGTCCTGGCGGACGAGGCAGGAGGGCCGTGGAACGCGACCGTGCCAACCAACTCCTGGGCGGGCGGCGCTTCCGACGGCGTCGCGGCGGCGATCGGCCAGCACGTCACGGGGTTGCAGTCGAGCCTGACCGGCCGCAAGTCGTGGTTCTGCCTGGATGACGCCGTGGTGTGCCTCGGCGCGGGCATCACCGCCACCGACGGCGTGCCCGTGGAGTCCGTGGTGGACAACCGCAACCTCGGCGCCTCCGGGACGAACGCCCTGATCGTCGACGGCGTGAGCCAGCCGACCACCCTCGGCTGGTCGAAGGCGTTCCCCAGCGCGAACTGGGCGCACGTCGGCGGCTTCGGCGGGTACCTGTTCCTCGGCGGTGCACCGGTATCCGCGTCCCGGGCCGCGCGCACCGGCTCGTGGCGGACCATCGATTCCGGCGGCCCGACCACCGCGATCACCCGCCGCTTCCTCACCCTGTGGCACGACCACGGCACAGATCCCGTCAACGCTTCCTACGCCTACATGGTGCTCCCCGGCGCATCGGACACCACAACAGCGGCACGCAGCGCGGCACCTGGCGTGACCGTCGTAGCGAATACGTCCGCCGTGCAGGGAATCGCGGCAGGCACGGTGCGGGCGGCCAACTTCTTCGCCGCAGGCACATGCGGGTCGATCATCGCGGACGGCCCGTGCTCGGTGCTCCTGCGCCAAGTGGGGCCGGTACTGAACGTGGCGGTGTCAGACCCGACCCGCACCGCGACCACCGTGACGATCACCCTGTCGGACAACGGCTTCACCACGGCCGACGCGGACACCGGCGTCACCGTCCTGCGAACCTCGCCCGCGACAACGCTCCTGGTCGAGCTGGGCGGAACCCTCGGCGCCAGCCGCACAGTGCGTCTCGGCACGGGCTCACCCGTGGTGCCAGGCACCGCGCTGACCTTCGCCCCCGTGGCCGACGCTTACGTGCGCGACGGCACCTACGCGGATCAGAACTTCAGCACCGGCCGCCTCATCGTCAAGGCGGCGACAGCCCCCGGTTACTCACGACGAGCCTATCTGCGATTCACCCCAGGGCTGGCCGCGCCACCGAAGCGAGCAGTGTTGTGGTTGCGCGGCAGGGTAAACGACGGCGAGAACACGCATTCCACCGTGACAGCACGCGCGGTGACCGGATCGTGGACCGAAACCGGCGTGACCTGGAACAACCAGCCCGCACTGGGTTTCGCGCTCTCGACCGTGCCGATCAGCAAGACCACCGACTGGATCGGCCTGGACGTGACGGCGGCGGTGGCGGCCAATCCCGCCAGCGTGTCGTTCGGCCTGTCGGGCAGCGCGTTCGCCCTGGAGTTCGACAGCCGTGACACCGCGGCGACCCGACCGGTGCTGGAGGTAGTCAGCTGAGTCAGCCCTGGCCGGGAGGGTGAACGGGCCCGCGGGGAGACCGACCTGGTCGCCCGAGCGGAAGGCTGTGTGGACGGTGGCGTGGAGCGGCGTGATGGCGCGCTTGGTCAGCTCCACCCACTGCTCCACACCCGCCCGACCGGTGAACGACGCCTGGAAGGCGTGGTCGGGTTGGTGCTGGACTTCACCTGACGAGGTGTGCGGCCCTGTGGTGCTAGCTTGCGCGCATGGTCGAGTTCGGGTTCGAGCAGGAACTGGTGCGGGCGCTGCTGCGGGAACAGCACCCGGACCTGGCGGACCTCGAACTCCGGGACGTGGCCGGTGGGTGGGACAACCAGATGTGGCGCCTCGGGGCGGAGTTGGCCGTGCGGCTGCCGCGGACCGAGCGCGGACCGGATCTGCTGCGTGTCGAGCAGAAGTGGCTGCCCGTGCTCGCTGAGCGGCTGCCGCTGCCGACCCCGGTACCGGTGCGCGTCGGTGAGCCATCGGTCCTGTTCGACCGCACCTGGACAATCACCCGCTGGGTCCACGGCGATCCGGCAGATCACGCACCCATCACCCGCGCCGACTCGGCCGAGGCCCTCGCAGGCTTTCTCCGGGCCCTGCACCAGCCCGCGCCCGCACACGCTCCGCGCAATCCCTTGCGCGGCGTCGCGCTGGCCAAGACGCAGGACGCGTTCACCAGCGCGTCGACGATCCTCGCCGCCAAGTCCGATAGCGAAGTGCGGGAAGGAACGCTGCCACACGACCGGTTCACCGACGCGCCAACGATACTCGTCGACGCCGTCAGGGAGGTGTGGGAGGAAGCTGTCGCCGCGCCGGTTTGGGAGGGTGCGCCGAGGTGGTTGCACGGTGACCTGCATCCTGCGAACGTGGTCGTGCGGGATGGCGGGCTGGCCGGTGTGATCGACTTCGGTGAGCTCTGCGCGGGCGATCCTGCCACCGACCTGTCCGCGGCCTGGATCCTGTTGCCCGCGGGCGCCGTCACCCGGTTCTTCGACGCCTACCAGCACGCGGACGAGGCCACCATCGCCCGAGCTCGCGGGTGGGCCGTCCTGCGCGCACTACACCTGCTCAGCATCGGGCGCAACGGCAGGTTGGGTCGCCCCGGCGGCAAACCCACCTGGGAACCGGCGGGCCGGGCAGCGCTCGACCGCGCACTGGCCTACCGCGGCTGAGTGGACTTCTCACCACGTGGGCTTGCCCGCGGCGTTCGTGTTGACTGGGTGTGAACCGAGCACCCACCGGGAAGACCGTGATGAGCACCGACGCCAGTTCGCTGACCGCCGACGACCTGGAGTTCCTCCAGCGCCCGCTGCACGGGCTGCTGTCCGTGGCCGCAGGCCCGGTCCCGGCCCAACCCCGCCCCGTGTGGTTCGAGGCCACCACCGACAGCACCATCCAACTCTTCACCGGCCCGGAAACCCTCAAGGTCCGCCGCCTGCGCCGCGACCCCCGCGCCTCCCTCGTCGTCGCCGCCCCGGTGGGCGAACGCGAACGCTGGATCTCGATCGCGGGCACCGTCACCATCGACCCCGACGGAGCCCACGACCTCGCCGCCCGCTTGGCCGCCCGCTACTGGGACCTCGACGACCCCACCCGCGCCACGGACCTCGCCGCCCTCTTGGCCGAAGACCAGGTCCGCCTGGTTCTCCACCCGGAGACCATCCACCGATTCGCCTACTGACGTCCAGCGGGCCGCGCTGCTATGGTTCAGCGTCAAGGAGAAAGTGATGGGAGGCGGTAGCGGTGAGCAGTGACACTGTCCCGCGCTTCCGCCTCTCCGGGAGGACGATCACCGCCTGAGCGGAAGCGGCGCTCCGTTTCCGAAGGTGGAAGTCCTTGTCCCGACGTGCATATGCTCTTGATCGCTCGTTCTGGAAGCTGTTCACCGCGTCCGCCACGACGACCTGCGCCGATGGGATCGGCAAGGTCTCGCTGCCCCTGCTCGCCGCGTCGCTGACCAGTAGCCCCGTGCTCATCTCCGGCCTGACCGCGTTCGCTTTCCTGCCGTGGTTGCTGTTCGGCCTGCCGGGCGGAGCGCTGGTCGACCGGGTAGACCGGCGGCGGGCGATGGCGACCGTCAACGTGATCCGTGCCGTGCTGCTCGGGCTGCTGGTGGTCGTTGGCGTGGCGCACATCTGGGTGCTGTACGCCGCCGCGTTCGCGCTCGGTGGTTGCCAGGTCGTGTACGACTCGGCGGCCCGCGCGATCCTGCCGCAGATCGTCGACCGGCGACGGCTGGACGCCGCCAACAGTTGGCTGACGGTCGAGGAGACGGTAGGTCAGAACTTCGTCGGACCACCGGTGGGCGCGGCGCTGTTCGGCTGGTTCCGGGCCGCCCCGTTCGTCGGCACCTCCCTCGGGTTCGCGCTGGCGGCGGTCCTCGTGACCGCCGTTCCCGGTCGGTACCGGGCCGTGCGAGCCGAGCCAACGACCGTGCGCGCGGACATCGCCGAGGGGCTGCGCTGGTTGTGGCGGCACCCGGTGCTGCGCGGATTCACCATCCTCAGTGGACTGATGGCCGCGCTCCTGTCCATGGCCACCGCCCTGACTGTCCTGTACGCGGTGGAAACCCTGCGACTCAGCCCGTCGATGTACGGGGTCCTCTTCATCGCGATGGGCATCGGCGGCCTGGCCGGTTCCGCGGCGGTCGGCCCGGTGACCGCCCGGATCGGCAGACCCCGAGCGATCACCGCCGCCGCGGCGGTCGCACCCGTCATGTGCGTCCTACTCGGCACAACCACCAACACCTGGTCCGCCTGCGCCTGCTTCTTCGGCATCGCGGTCGGCATCACAGCCTGGAACGTCCTGTCGATGTCCCTACGCCAGGCGATGATCCCCACCGACCTGCTGGGCCGAGTCCTCGCCACCCACCGCGTAGCCCTCTGGGGTGGCATCCCCTTGGGCGCCCTGGCCGGCGGCACACTGGCCGCGCATACCAGCGTGCCCACCACATTCCTGATCTCCGGTCTAGCCCAACTCACCACCGCGTCCCTCATCCACCGCCTGATCAGCAGACACCGCCAACTCATCACGGAGTCCGCGACGCCCTGATCACACGGCGGAGACTCAGTAGAAGTACTCGGCGAGAACCCAGCCGCCGTAAGGAGCGTTGATGTGCCACCAGACGCCGTTGTAGTGGTTGTCGACGTTGACGTAGATCCCGTTGTGGATGACGGCACCCGTCCAGTAGCCGTTCCCGTCCGGCGCGCTGTAGACGCGAACCGTGTCGGCACGGCACTGCTGGCGGTTCTCCAGCACACTGGCCGGAGCCGCGGCGGTGGCTGACGCGGGGATCGCGGCCCAACACGCCTCTCGGTAGCACCACGGCGGTCATCCACCCGCACACCGAGCGGCGAGGAACCCAGCCGGATATTCACCCCTTCGTCGCAGTCCGATCTGAGGTGGACGCTGTCAGCGGCCTGGAACACCCTGGAGCGCCTGGTGGGACTCGGGTGTGCGCAACGAGATGGCGAAGAAGTCGCGTTGGTCGGGGACGAGGTAGCGGTCGGGTGGGCTGGCCATGGTGGGGAGGAGGCGGGTCGGGGCGGTGGTGGGTGAGTCGGGGTGGTAGGCGGTGAAGACGACCATGCCGGTGTGGATGTCGAGTTCCAGGCCGCGGGTGATGCCTGACTGGAGCATGGCGTCGGCGAGGGTGCGGAGGGTGAGGTGGTCGCCGCCGACGTAGATCAGGTTGCCGTGGGTGTCGAGGCCGAGGCCGGAGCGCCAGGTGTACTGGAACTGGTTGCGGGCGTTGCCCCAGCGCTGCGCCGCGTTCTGGTCCAGTCCCGGCACGGGCTGACCGCCGTCGATCACCAGGTCGAGGTTCTGCCGGACCGCGACCACGTTCGGGCCCATGGTGTAGTCCCGGCCCCACTGTCCGACACCGACTCGCCCGTCGCGGGTGAGCACCACCGCGGCGGCGCCGTCGCGCAACGTCCCCACGGTGGTGCCGTCGAGGTACCAGCCACCGTTGGCGTCGCGCATCTTGAACCCGGAGTTGAACGTGGCCAGCAGGCTCGACCGCATCCCGGGCGGGACGGCGTAACCGGAACCTGAGGCACCACCGGGCTCGCGGGTACCGGGAACGAGCGTGGCCGCTGTCAGGTCCTGGTTGAGCCACGCCACCCCGGCGACCACGCTGCCGTGTCCCGGATCCGGTCGGACGAACGTCGTGTACAACGCCGCACCGCCGTCGGCCGCCCGCGCACCGGGAACCCACTTGCCCTCGCCCGCTAGTCCCGAATGGACAGTGAGGTCGACGGGGCGGGATCCCGGGGCTGCCACCCCAGGGGCGCGCGCCGAGGGCAGGGCATCGGCTGCCGGGGCGTCGGTGCCGGGCTGTTTGCGCGTGTACCACCAGTTCTCGATCGCGTTGACCGGGGCGTCGAGCCCCATCTGCCGCAACCAGTCGACGGTGCGCGCGGCGAAGCTCGCGTGTCCGGGGTACACCAGCACCTGGACGTAGGTCACCGTCGGGTACACGAGCGAAGCGGCCAATACCAAGGCGATGAGGCGACGGCGCTTGCGCCGCAACGGTTTCGTTCGCTGGGGAGTCATGCCGCCAACGGTAGGAACCGCTCGGTGCCCGCCGGGTCAGCTCGGGGTTAGCCGAGGGCAAATCAGCGGGTCGGCAGCACCAGGGTGAACTGGGTCGGGTCGGTCCGCAGCAACCGCAGCCGTCCTCCCTCGGCCTCGGCGAGCCTGCGGGCCAGCGCGAGACCGATGCCGTGGCCGCCGCTGTCGTGCGCCCGCCGCCGGAACACGTCGGTGCCCGCCGCCGGTCCGACGCCCTGGTCGGTGACGTCGACGGCGACCGTGTCGCCCAACACCCGTGCCGCCAGCCGGACTTCCCCCGCACCGTGCCCGACCGCGTTGTCCAACAGCACGGCCACGACCTGGCGCAGCACCGGACCAGCCACCAGCGCCGCCGCGGCCTCCCCGGTCACCTCGACCGCGAGTCCCCGCTCGGCCAGCACCCGCCGCCACTGCCCGGCCAGCCCGTCGAGGATCTCCCCGACCTGGCCGGTGCTCGCCGCCGACGGCACGTCCCTGGCCAGCGCCAGCAGGTCGTCGATGGTCCGTTCCAGCACGTCGGTCGTGTCGATCCCGTCGGCGATGGCCCGCCGCGGGTCGGCGTCGGGGTTCTCCAGCGCCGACTCCAGTTGCAGCCGCAGCCCGGCGAGCGGGGTGCGCAGCTGGTGCGAGGCGTCCGCGGTGAACGCGCGCTCCCGCTCCAGCAGGGCGTCGAGCCGTTGCGCGGTGAGCGTCAGCGCCGAGCCGACGGAGTCCACCTCGGGGATGCCGCTGTCGCGGGCGCGCGCCGTGAAGTCCGCGTCGCCGAGCCTGGCCGCGGTGCCCGCCAACCGTTCCAGCGGCTCGGCGAGCCTGCGCGCCTGGCCGCGCGCGACCAGCCAGGTGCCCGCCAGCGCGACCCCGCCGAGCAGCACCATGGCCGCCCAGGTGAGCCCGGTCCGCTGGTAGTACTCGATCGTCGGGCTCGCCGCGCGGATGATCCCCACCACCTCGTCGCCCCTGGCGATGGCGATCACGACGACGAACTCGGCGGCGGTGTCGGCCTCGACGACCTCGCCCACCTCGATCCGCGGCCCGGCCGGGTCCAGCGCGTCCGGTCCGGTACCGACGACCCTGGTCCCGGCTGGGCTGTAGACGGCGACGTCCGACCCGCTCTCCCCGGTGGGCACCGAGTCCGGCGCCCGCCCCGCGAACAGGTCGTCGACCACCCGCAGCGCCGTGTCGTCGGCCAGGCGTTCCAGCTCGACGCGTTCATCGGCCAGGTAGTAGCGGGCGGCGGCGTAGGCCAGCGGCACGCCGAACAGCGCGATGGCCAGGGCCGCGGCCACCACAACGAGGACGACGATCCGCCTACGCATCCGCGGGGGACTCCAGCCGGTAGCCGTAGCCGCGCAACGTGGTGATCTCCGGGGTGGCGCCCGCGGCGGCCAGTTTCCGGCGCAGTGCGGCGACGTGCACGTCCAGCGTCTTGGTCGAGCCGTACCAGTGCGCGTCCCACACGTCGGCCATCAGGTCCTCCCGGCGCACCGCGATGCCCGGCTCCCTGGCCAGCCGCAGCAGCAGCTCGAACTCCTTGGCCCGCAACGCGACCTCCCGACCGTCCACAGTGACCCGCCGGGTGCCCGGGTCCACCCGCAGCGCGCCGAACTCCAGCACCTGGGCGCCCGCGCCAGCCGACTCCCGGCGCAGGTGCGCCCGGATCCGCGCGTGCAACTCGGCCAGGCGCACCGGCTTGGTCAGGTAGTCGTCGGCGCCAGCCTCCAGCCCGAGGACGACGTCGACCTCGGCGGTGCGGGCGGTCAGGATCACCTGCACGCACTGCGGCTGCCGCTCGCGCAGCCTGCGGCACACCTCGATGCCGTCGAGGTCGGGCAGGCCGAGGTCGAGCAGGGCCAGGTCGAAGGCGTTGCCGTCGGCGAGCGCGGCCGCCGCGGTGCGCGCCCACCGCACGTCGTGACCGTGCCTGCGCAGGCTGTCGCTCAGCACGGCCCCGATCGTCTCGTCGTCCTCGACCAGGAGCACGCGGGCCATACCCGGGGACCTTAGTGCGCCCGTCGCGGTTTCTCCTGATGGGCTCGTCACCGGTACCGCTCCACCAGGCCGTGCAGGCCCATGCCCGCCGCGACCGAGGTCGCGAACACGAGTACCAGCACCAGGACCTCCATCTTCGCCCCTCTCCATCTCCCTTGACGTTAGGTCGGCCGACGGGTGCCGGGGGCAAGCGGAAGGCAAACGTTGCCGCGCTTTGCCTTCCGCTTACCTTGCGCTCGCCGCGGGCGCACCCGGTGGTCCTTAACGTCGATGGCACACACCACCGGCTGCGAAGGACCCCTATGTCCGTGCTCGATCCACACTCTCTGCTGAGCGGTTTCGGCGCGCTCGGCGTGTTCCTGGTGATGTTCGCCGAGACCGGCTTGCTCATCGGGTTCTTCCTGCCCGGGGACTCGCTGCTGTTCACCGCCGGAGTCCTGGCGGCGACACCCGCGAGCACGTCGCTGCACCTGCCGTTGCCACTGACGATCGCGGCAGCGGCGGCGGGCGCCCTGCTCGGCGCGCAGACCGGGTACGTGATCGGCCGCCGGGGTGGGACCGCCCTGCTGGAACGCTCGCGCAACCGGCACCTGCACAGCGGTGTCGCGCACAGCAAGCGGGTCCTGGAGTCCTACGGGCACCGGAAGGCGATCGTGCTGGCCCGGTTCATCCCGGTGGTGCGGACGGTGCTGAACCCGCTCGCCGGGCTCACCGGGGTACCGGCCGGGGTGTTCGCGCTGTGGCAGGTCCTGGGCGGACTGCTGTGGACGGTCGGCGTCACAGTCGCGGGGTACCTGCTCGGCAGCGCGATCCCGAACGTCGACGCCTACCTGCTGCCGATCATCGCGGTCATCGTGGTGGTGTCGGTGCTCCCGATCGCCGCCCGGCTGATCCGGTCGAGGAGCCGGGCATGACCGGGTTCGCCGAACGCACCCCCTGGCTGCACACGATCGCGTCGGTCTACACGAACGGGGCGCTGGTGCTGCTGGCCCTGCTGATGGTCGTGGCGTGGCGGCGGGCCCGGCACCGCACCCCGGCCGCCGCGGCGACGGCGGTGTGGGCGCCGGTGGCGGTCCTGCTGGCGTACGGGGTGAGCAACGTGGTGAAGGTACTGGTGCGCGAACCCCGACCGTGCCAGGTACTGCACCTGCCCACCATCGCACCGTGCGACTACGCCACGGACTTCTCCCTGCCCAGCAACCACGCCACCGTCGCCGCGGCGGCCGCGGTCGCCATCCTGCTCACCCACCGCGCCCTCGGCCTGATCGCCACCGCCATCACCGTCTTGGTGGGCGTCTCCCGCGTCTACCTCGGCGCCCACTACCCGCACGACGTCCTCATCGGATTCCTCATCGGCGCCGCGATCGGCGCGACCGGCCTATGGGCCCACCGCTTCCTCGTCGACCGGATCCCCCGCAGGCTCCTCACCTTCCGGAACTGACTCCTCGTCCCTGCACACCGAAGGAACACCTGTGAACCCAGATCGCCTGGACCGCGGCCGCGCGCTGCTCAGCAAGGTCCCGGAAGTCACCGCCTGCTTCTGGGTCGTCAAGGTGCTGTGCACGACGGTCGGGGAGTCGGCCGCGGACTTCCTCACCGTGAACCTGGGGTTCGGGCTCGGCGGCACCTCGGCCGTCACCGGGATCCTGCTGCTGGTCGTGCTGGCGTGGCAGTTCCGGGCGACCCGGTACCTCCCGGCGCTGTACTGGTCGACCGTGGCGCTGGTCAGCGTCTTCGGCACCCTGGTGACCGACAACCTGACCGACCGCGCGGGTGTCCCGCTGGAGACGAGCACCGTGGTCTTCGCCGGGCTGCTCGCCGCCACGTTCGTGGCCTGGTACGCGGTCGAGCGGACGCTGTCGATCCACTCCGTCCGCACCCCGCGGCGGGAGGCGTTCTACTGGTTAGCGATCCTGGTCACCTTCGCCCTCGGCACCGCGACCGGTGACCTCATGGCGGAGGTCCTCGGCCTGGGCTACCTGACGGCCGGTCCGATCGTCGCCGGGCTGATCGCTGTCATCGCGGTCGGCTGGCGGGCGGGTCTGCACCCGGTTCTGGCGTTCTGGCTCGTCTACGTGCTGACCCGCCCGCTGGGCGCCTCCCTCGGCGACTACCTGTCCCAGCCGGTCGAGCTGGGCGGCCTCGGTCTCGGGGCGACCGTGACCAGCGCGATCTTCGGTGTGGGCATCGTGGGCATCCTTGTCGGACTGTCTGTCACCAAGGCCGACAGCACGCCCCGCGCGCGGGAACCCGAGACCCGCGGCGGGCTCTGGCAGGCGGTGGCCGTGGTCGCCATCGTGCTGGCTCTCGGCACGACCGGCTACTACCTGCGCACGTCAGCGCTTCGCGACGCCGCCGCGGCAGCAGCCGTGGGCGCGCCACCGTCGGCCCGCCTGGGTGACCTGTCCTCCTTCCGCGTCATCACCCAGGACACCCTCGACCGCCTGGACACCGGCGACCAGGCGGGCGCCACCACCCGCGTCGGTGACCTCGAGACCGCGTGGGACCAGGCGCAAGGCCGCCTCAAGCCCCGCGACAGCGCCGCCTGGACCGATCTCGACGGCAAGGTCGACGCCGTGCTGGGAGAGCTCCGCGCGGGCAGCCCCGACCAGGGCGCGGAGCAGGCTGCCCTGCGGACCCTGCTCGGCGCGCTCGGCTGAGCGACGGTCACGGGGTGAAGACGACCTCGGGGAATCGGGGGGATGGGCCGTCCAGGAGGTGGCCGGTGTGTCGTAGGTGCTGGTCGAAGAAGGCTGTCGGGTAGGCCCGTTGCACGGCGATCGAGCGGGCCGGGGCCACTGTGCCGATCTCGGCCTCGACCTCTGCCTGGTTCAGGCCCAGCAGTGCTGCCGCCTGCGGGAGCAGGACGGCCAGGTCGCCGTAGGTGGCGTGGGCGGCGCCGGTGAGGGTGATGTCGCGCTTCCAGGCCCGCAGGTTGGACCAGAACGTCGCCAGGTCCGGGAGGGTCTGCCGGGACGCGCGGGCGTTCATCAGCAGGTACGGGCGGTCCAGGCCCGCGGTGACGACCGGGCCGGTGACCGCGCCGTCCACGCCGATCCCGGCCCGTACCCGCGAGTCGGCGTACAGGGTGGCCGCGGTGGTCGTCGCCCCGGCCGAGTAGCCGAACATGCCGATCCGGGTCAGGTCGACGCCGCCGCGCAGGCCGCGGGGCAGCGGGTGCCCGTCGACGTCCGGGTTGGCGCCCGCGTCGAGGGCGGTGAGCTGGTCGAGCACGAACCGGACGTCGGCGACCCTGGCCGCGGCCATCGCCTCGCCAGTCACCGGGCCGTCAGGCACCGGCACGCTCACCCGCCCGCCGGGGAACTCGACGAGACCGTCGTGGGTGTGGTCGATGGTGACCACGAGGTACCCGCGGCTCGCCAACTCCTCGACCACCACGGTGTTGGCCGATCGGAAGGAGTCGTTGCCCGGCGAGTACAGCACCACGGGCAACCTGCCACACCGGTCGACCGGCGCACCGTCGTGACCGTGGGTGTCGGGGACGCGCAGGTCGCCCGGCGCGACACCGTTGTCGATCGCGTACCGGGCCGCGGCGGCGGGTGGCAACCAGGGCGCGACGGGGTAGCGCCCGGTGTCGCGGGCCGGGTACCAGAGGCTGATCATCAGTTCCCTGACCGACCCTCCCCACGGGTCGGTGCGCTGGTGGTCGACCAGGTGCAGTGCCGTGGTGCCGACCGGGTGGGGACCGGTCGGCGGCGGCAGGGTGAGGACGAGTGGGCTCGCGGCGGCGCCGGTGCCCAGTAGCAGGCTCGCGGCGAGCGGGACCACCGCTGCCAGACGGCTGAATCGCATGGGACCTCCCTGTGGAGTCGGGTGTTGCCCGCTCAGGGTTTCCGGTCCCGGCAGGGGTTTCATCAGCCCGCGAGGTGGTTCCGCGACCGGCGCCCCCGCCCCTGGGCGTACGACCGTGGGCTGACGTCACGGCCGCGGACTTCCCCTAGCGTCGGGGCATGCGCCACAGGTTCGGTCGGTGGGTCGACGCCGTGGCCGTGGTGGTCCACGGCGCGGTGCTCGGTTCTGTCCTGTTCGTCCAGAACAGTCCACACGCGACATTCCGGCTCAGTCCGGACGGGATCGCCGCCCTGCCCGCGCGGATCGGGTTGCTCGGCGTGCTCTGCCTGCTGCTCTCGTGCGCGGCGGTGGTCGTGCGCGACCGGTGGCCGTTGATCGGCGCCTGCCTGCTGGTGGTGGCCGCGCTGCCGCTGTCGTCCACGTGGCTGGTCGTGCTGCCGTGGGTGCTGGTGCTGTACTCGGCGGCGGGCGCGGGCAGGCGAGTCGGCGCCGTGGTCCTGCTCGCCGCGCTGGCGACGGTTCTCGCTCACCGGCACGACGTCATCCTCCCGGGGTTGGTGCTGGTGATCGCGTGGTTGGTCGGGCTGGTGGTGGGCGGACACCGCGCCGCCGTCGCCGAACGGATCCGCCGCGCCGAGGCGGAGGCGGCGCTGGCCAGGCAGGGCGTCGTGGCCGAGCGGCTGCGCATCGCCCGCGACCTGCACGACGTGATCGCCCACGGCATGAGCGTGATCACCGTGCAGGCGGGGTACGCGGGCCTGGTGGTCGACAACCGACCGCACCAGGCGCGCGCCGCCCTCGACGCGATCGAGACCACCGGCCGCGCGACCCTGGTGGAGATGCGCCGCCTGCTCGGCATCCTGCGCGCCGAACCCAACGACGGCACCGGGCCGCCGGGCCTGGCCAACTTGGGCGAACTGGTGGCCAGAACCCGAGCAGCGGGCGTCGCGGTCGAGGTCGTGACCCGCGGCGGGGGCCGCGACATCCCCGCGGGCGTCGACGTGTCCGCGTACCGGATCGCGCAGGAGGCGCTGACCAACGTGGTCAAGCACGCGGCGACCGACTCCTGCGTGCTCACCATCGAGACCACCGACGACGCACTGTGCGTAGCCGTCGTCGACCACGGCCGCGGCGGCCCGGCCGGGACCGGGCACGGGCTCGCCGGGATGCGAGAGCGGGCAGCGGCGCACGGCGGGACGGTCGAGGCAGGGCCGGTGCCCGGTGGTGGATTCGCGGTACGGGCCCGGCTCCCGCTGGTCGAGGTGCCCGCGTGAGCACGCACGTGCTGGTCGCCGACGACCAAGACCCGATCCGGAAGCAGGCAACAGCGCACAGCGACACAATCGCAGCAGGACTAGCGCCTCGACGGCAGATTCGCGGTACGCGCCCGACTCCCGCTCGCCGAGGTGACCGCGCGAACACCACACACGCACTGGTCACCGACCACCAAGACCCGATCCGGAAGCAGGCGCCGTCGCACGACGACACAGTCGAAGCAGGACCAGCCCCCGACGGTGGGTTCGCTGTACACGCCCGACTCCCGCTGGTCGAGGTACCCGCATGAACACCACACACGCACTGGTCACCGACCACCAAGACCCGATGCAGGAACGGGCAGCAGCACACGGCCGCACGACCGAGGCAGGGCCGGTGCCCGACGGCGGGTTCGCGATACGCGCCCGACTCCCGCACGGCGAGGTGCCCGCATGAGCGCCGCGCGCGTGCTGGTGGCCGACGACCAAGACCCGATGCAGAAGCAGGCAACAGCACGCAGCGACACAATCGAAGCAGGACCAGCGTCCGACAGCAGATTCGCCGGTACAGGCCCGACCCCCACACGCCGAGGAACCCGCATGAACACCACACGCGTGCCGGTCGCCGACGACCAGGACCCGATGCCGGAGCGGGCGCCGTCACACGGCGAGACAGTCGAGACAGGACCAGCCCCCGACGGCGGATCGCGGTACGCGCCCGACTCCCGCTCGCCGAGGTGCCCGCGTGAACACCACACGCGCACTGGTCACCGACGACCAAGACCTGATGCCGGAGCGGACGCCGTCGCACGACGAGACAGTCGAAGCAGGACCAGCCCCCGACGGCGGATTCGCGGTACAGGCCCGACTCCCACACGGCGAGGTGCCCGCATGAACACCACACACGCACTGGTCACCGACGACCAAGACCCGATGCAGAAGCAGGCAACAGCGCACGACGACACAATCGAGGCGGGACCCGGTACCCGACGGCGGGTTCGTCGTGCGGGCCCGACTCCCACACGCCGAGGAACCCGCATGAACACCACACGCGCACTGGTCACCGACGACCAAGACCTGATGCCGGAGCAGGCAACAGCGCACGACGACACAATCGAAGCAGGGCCGGTGCCCGACGACGGGTTCACGGTACGCGCCCGACTCCCACTCGCCGAGGTGCCCGCATGAGCACACGCGTGCTGGTCGCCGACCACCAAGACCCGATGCCGGAGCAGGCAACAGCGCACGACGACACAGTCGAAGCAGGGCCGGTGCCCGACGGCGGGTTCTCGGTGCTGGCCCGACTCCCACTCGCCGAGGTGCCCGCATGAGCACGCGCGTGCTGGTCGCCGACGACCAGGATCTGATGCGGGCGGGGTTGTGTGGGATCGTCGACTCGGCCGAGGATCTCACCGTCGTCGGTGCGGCCGAGGACGGGTTGCGGGCGGTCGAGTTGGCCCGTGACCTGCGGCCGGACGTGGTGCTGATGGACATCCGGATGCCGGGGTTGGACGGGGTGGCCGCGACCGCCAGGGTCACCGCGTCGACCGCGGCGCGGGTGCTGGTGTTGACCACCTTCGACCTCGACGAGCACGTTCACGCCGCCCTGCGGGCCGGGGCCAGTGGGTTCCTGCTCAAGGACACCCCGCCGCGGGATCTGCTCGCCGCGCTCCGGGTGATCGCCGCGGGCGAGGCGTTGCTGGCTCCCACCACCACCCGACGGCTCATCGCCGAGTTCACCGCCCGCCCCGTGCCGCCCCCGGTCCCGGCCAGGTTGCCGATCACCGAACGGGAACGGGAGGTCCTGGTCCTGGTGGCGCGCGGCATGACCAACCGGGAGATCGCCGAGCACCTGCACATCAGCCCGGGCACGGTGAAGGCGCACCTGCGCAGCCTGCTGATGAAGCTGGCCGCCCGCGACCGGGTGCACCTGGTGCTCCTCGCCATCGGGGCGGGTCTTGGTTGAGACCTCAGGCGATGTGGGCGGTGATGGTGGCGCGGGAGGACGAGCCGAGCTTGGTCAGGATCGTGGCGACGTGGGACTGGACGGTGCGCCGGGGCAGGCGCAGGAGCAGGCCGATGTCGGGGTTGGGCATGCCCTGGGCCACCAGGTCGGCGATGCGTTGCTCCACAGGGGACAGTGCGTCGCGGGCGGGGGTGGTGGAGGGGTCCGGGGGGTGGCCGAGGGTGAGCATGTGGGTGTCGAGGCGGTGCAGGTCCCAGTGGGACGAGGTGGTGGTGAACAGGGAGGTGGCCTCTGCTCGGGTCGCCCGGGCCTCGGTCGTGCGGCCCGCGGTGGCGAGGGCGGTGGTGGCGTCGGCCAACGTGGCGGCGAGTTCGACCGGGCGGCCGACGGCGCGGTAGTGGGTGGCGGCGGTCAGGGCGGGTTCGGGGTCGCCGGTGAGCAGGGTGCGGCAGTGGGCCAGGGCGGCCGCCGCACGGGCCGGGGTCACCTCGTTGGCGGCTTCCTCCGCGCACACCCGCACCGCCGCCGAGGCCACGGATTCCCGACCCGCCGCCATGGCCAGGCGGACGACCTGGGGCAGCCACTGGTGGCGCAGCATCATGCGGGCGTAGTCGGGGCGTAGCACGGGATCGAGCAACCGCAGTGCTTCCGCGAGGTCGCCGCGTTGCTCGGCGGCCAAAGCCATTGCGGCCAGGTGGAAGTCGCAACTCTCCCTTTCGGACGCGGTGCTCGGTTCGAACGCCCGCGCCGCGTCGAGGTGGGCGGCGGCCTGGGCCCGGTCACCGCGGCGACCGGCGATGAGGGCGGCGACGCCGTGCAGCAGCAGGGCAGCGGAGCCGGGTTCGCGCATGCCGTAGAAGGTGATCGCCGGGCCGTCCTCGGTGACGGTCTCGAGTTCGGCGAGCGCCTCGTCCCAGCGGCCGGTCCAGAAGTGGTGCACCGCGGCCGACACCTGCATCCCGGCTGGCAGGTCGTCGCGGGCGGCGACCTCGCGGGCGGTGCGCAGCGACTGCTCGGCCTCGGCCAGCCGGTCGAGGTTCTGCAGGGTGAACATCCGGTTGTCCAGCAGGTCGAACCGCAGTTCGGCGTGCGCGCCCACCTCGGCGAGCGCGCGGTCGACCCAGGCGAGGGCCCGCGGGTGGTCCCGGCGCATGGAGTGCACCAACCACAGCGTCTGCGCGGCGTGTGCCCTCGGGTACGCCGCGTCCGCCTCGGCGTGGGCCACCAGCGCTGCCCGTTCCGCGGCGGCCAGGTCGGTGAGGTCCCCGCGCCGGAAGTTGGCCAGCAGCGACTGGTGCCGGACCCGCCACAACTCGGGCGCGTCGGCGACGTCAAGCGCGGCCCGCAGTCTGGCGATCGCCTCAGTGACCTGGCCCGACCGGTGCCGCGCGGCGGCCAGCACGTGCCGCATCTCCGCCGCCACCGCCGGATCACCTGTCCCCGCAAGGGAAGCGGCCGCCGCGCGGGACGGGTCGCGGCCCAGCCGGAACAAGGCACGAGCGAGGGCGGCCTCAAGATCAGCTGCGCCCGCACCGGTGTCGACCACCCGCTGCAGCACCGCGACGGCGACCAGCGGCGCGCGGTTGACGATCACGGCGTGGTGCGCGCCTAGCCACCTGACCACCCACGGATCGGCCGGGACCTCCCCCGCCGCAAGGTGTTCGGCGACCCGCTCGACCGTCGCCCCGACCCTGGTCAACGCCTCGGCGGCGGCCCGGTGCGCGGTGACCCGGTCCGCCGCCGGGATGCTCTCGTACACCGCTTGGTGCAGCAGGGAATGCCGGAACGCCAACCGGTCGCCCGCCTCCACCACGACCGACGCGGTCAGCGCCTCGTCCAACCGCCCGACCAGCTCGGCCACGCCCAGGCCCGCTACCTCGGCGAGTTCCTCGACGCCGAACTCCGCACCCAGCAACGCCGCCGAGCGCAGCAAAGCGCGGGTGTCAGGCGAGAGCAGTTCGACGGTCTGGTGCACCGCCGACAGCAACGACTGCGGCGCGAGCGCCACGGTGCTCAGGGCGACCTCGGCGACCCCGCCAGTCACCTCGACCGCGTCCGTACGCAGCAATCCGTGCGCCATCTCCCGCAGGTACAACGGATTGCCCGCGGCCCGCGCCGCCATCTCCCGCAGCCGGGGTCCCGGTTCGGCGCCGACGAGACCACCGAGCAGCGACTCGGCATCGGCGGTTGCCAACGGGGACAACGTGAGCAGGTGCCCGCCTCTGGTCAGCACACCGCGCCGTGCCCGGCTCACCTCGGCGTTGCCGGGCGCGGGTCGGGTGGCGGCGACGAGCAGCAGCGGGAGCTGGCGGGTCGCCGCGGCCAACCGGTGCCAGACCAGCACACTGGCCGGGTCGGCGCGGTGCAGGTCATCAACGACCAGCACCAAGGGCGCCGCCGCGCACACCCGGTCGACGAGGTCGAGCAGCCGGTCGACCGCGGCCGGGGTCGGGTCGGCAGGCCCCCAGCCGTGGTGCGCCGGGTCCTGGGTGAGTTGGGCGGCGAGGTCCGCGCGGTGCGGGTCCGGTGAGTCGACGTCCACCGCGAGGCAGCGCAGGATCACCCCGAGCGGCGCCTGGTCCCCCGCGGTCGCCCACGCCAGCTGACAACCCAGCTCACCCGCGTCGGCGAGCGCCTCGGCCAGCAGCGCGGACTTCCCGAGCCCCGGCTCGCCCTCCACCCACACCGCGCGCCCACGACCCGCGGCAGCCTCGGCGACCAGCCCGCGCAGCGCTCCCACCTCGCGCTCACGGCCGAGCAGCCGCGCGGACCGGGTGACGGTGACCGGCGCGACCAGCAACCGGTCGGCCTGGTGGTGCAGCGCGGGGTCACGCGCCACGATCCGCTCACGCAGCGACCGCAGGGCCGGTCCGGGCTCGATGCCGAGTTCGGCGAGGACACGCCGGGTGTCGTCATAGACGACGAGGGCCTCGCCGCGCCGACCCGCGCGGTGCAGGGCGAGCATCAGGTGTTCGCGCAGCAACTCGTGCCGTGGGTCGCGGGCGACCAACTCGGTCAGCTCGGCGACGACCTCGGTGTGCGCGCCCAGTTCCATCGCCGCGCGCACCCGCAGCTCCAGCACGCGGGCCAGGGACTCGGCCAGCCGGTGCCGCTCCAGTTCGGCGGACGGTCCGGGCACCCCCGCGTAGGCGTCGCCGTGCCAGAGGGTCAGGGCGTCGTCGAGACGGCTGCGCGCCCCCTGCCAGTCGCCGTCCGCACCCTGGCGGGCCGCGACCGCGCGGGCGTGGTCGAACGCGGTGGCGTCGACGGCGGCGGGGTCGAGGTGCAGCCGGTACCCGGCGGTGGTCGACTCCAGGAGGGTGCGCGCGGGGCCGAGCGCGCGGCGCAGGCCGGACACGTAGGTGTGCAGGCTGCCGCGGGCGCTGGCAGGCGGGGACTCGCCCCACACGCCGTCGACCAGGTCCGCGGCGGGCACGGCGAACCCGGCCTTGGCGGCGAGCATGCCGAGCACGGCGCGCTGCCTGGCAGGCCCCAGCTCCAGCTCGGTGTCGCCGCGCCAGGCCCGCATCGGCCCGAGCACGCGCACCCGTACCGGTTCCTCTCGCATCAGGTCCACCATCCCGTCACGGGCGGGGGCGGCGGGAGGTTCACTTCCCGTTCGTCCCCTGTTCGGTGGCGGCTGGTTCGCCCGTCAGGAGCAACCGGACCAGTGCCGCGGTGAAACCGGTGCGGGCCGACGACGGCAGCGCGTCCTGGCCCACGGCGTGTCGCAGCACCCGGACCGCGAGACCCGGGGACATGGCGTCGACGTTGCCCGCGATCCAGTCGGACGCCCAGCCGTGGATGGTGGCGGCGCCGTCGAGCAGGTGGTGGGCGACCCGGTCGGCGGGCGCCCCCGCGGCGGCGAGGTCCCTGGCCAGTTCACGGTGCAGGACGACCCGCACGGCGCGCGGCAGGCCCGCGAGCAGGGCCCTGCGCAGCGACGGCTGGGCGAACCCCACCTGGTCGCCCGACTCGCACAGGACACCGGCCGCCACAGCGGCGCCCAGCCACCGGTCGCCCGGGTGCGCGGCCACGACCTGGGCGCGGGGTCCGTACTCGCCGAGCAGGGCCACGCGGCGCAGCGGCTCCAGCAGTTCCGGTGCCAACGCGGCGGTCGTGGCGCGGGCGACCTGCTCGGCGTCACCACCGGCGTCGACCAGGGCAGCGGCGAAGCCCGGGCTCCCCCCGGACTCCCGGACGGCCGCCGCGGCGAGTTCGGGGGCACCGAGGGCGGTGGTCAGCGCGGCGATGTCCGAGTCGGCGAGCGGCCCGAGGGTGATCACCCTGGTCGCCCGCGCGCGCAAGGCGTGCCCCGGCCGAGCTGCGACGACCAGCGGAACGCTCCAACCCAGGGCAGCCGGGTCCGGGCCGTCGACGACCACAAGACCGGACCGCGGCTCGGGCAGGCCGGGCGTGAACCAGGTGACGTCGGTGTCGGCGAGGGCCGCGCGCAGCAACGCGGACTTGCCCGCGCCCGCCACCCCCTCGACCAGCACGAGACCGCCGGGCCGGGCCGCGACCGCGCGCAGTGCCGCCACCTCGGCCCGCCTGCCGACGAAGCCGCTGTCGACCCGACCGGGCTGGGTGCCGGTGAGGATGCGTTCGTGCAGGGCGAGCAGGTCGGGACCGGCCCGGCCGCGGTGGAACACCTCGATGGCCTGCGCGGGCCGACCACCCGCCGCCAGCGCCGTCATCAGCAGCGCCCGCAGGCCGTCGCGCTCGGGGTGCTCCTCGGTCAGCACCGCCAACTCGGCCGCCGCGTCCTCGGCCCGGCCCGCGTCGACCAGCAGCCGCATCCTGGTCTCCACCAGCGACAGCCGGGTCTCGCCGAGCCGGACGCGCTGGCCGTCGGCGAACGGGCCGGACACCCCGGAGAGCGGCTCACCGCGCCACAGCGCCAGCGCCGCGTCCACGGCGGCCAGGTCGGACCGCGTCCGGAGCCGGTCGAGGACCCGCACGTCCACGCCGTCGTCGGGCAGGTCGAGGACGTACCCGGCGTCGGTCGTGCGCAGCAGCCGCCCGGAGGTCCACCTGGCCCGATCGGGCTCCAGCACCCGCCGCAGGTCGCCGACGTAGGTCTGGATGATCCGCGCCGCGCTGGCCGGTGGGCGCTCCCACAGCCCATCGACCAGCCGGTCCCTGGGCACGACCTGACCGGCGCCCAGCGCGAGGACCGCGAACACCGCCTGCCTGCCAGCCGACCCCAGCGGGAGCGCGGCACCGCCGCGGCGCGCCTCGACCGGTCCGAGCAGCCCAGCCCACAGCCCGCCCCCGCCCCGCCCAGCCTCGGCCGCCATCACCCTCCGCCACACCCCGGTCACCACGACGGTAGGGCGGATTCCCGCACGCCCGCAACAACCCGTGGTCACGGTCTCGGCGGGCACTTCGGCCGGTGTGCCCGGGCAGAGCGGGCCGCGGGTGCTTCCACGACCGCGGCCGCCCGTGGTGGGCTGGACCGGTCTGCGGAGGTGGGATGGACATCTGGTCCGGGGAAGACGACGACGGCGCCGGGGCCGAGGGGTTCGCGGGCGAGTTGTTCCTCCAACTCGCCGAACGCGGCTGGCTGGTGGTCGAGCCCGAGGTGGGCAGGCGGGTGATCGCCGAGCTGCTGGCGACGCTGGAGGCGGTGCGCGGCCGGGTCCGGCTGGCGGAGATGTCGCGCAGGCTCCGCGAGACCGCGGGCGACCGGCTGGTGCCCGAGGTGGACCAGGCGGTGGTCGACTCGGTGTTCGCCGAGCAGATCACCGCGGGTCGCTGGGAGCAGGCGCTGGTCGAGCTGCCCAAGTACATCGAGGCGTTCCGGCGGGCGGCGGGCCTGCCGGAACAGGCGTGAAGGTTTCGTTGAGTCAGCCCCGACAGGCTGGTGCCACACAGGCGTCGGGGAGGGGAACACGATGGCAGGAGTCCAGGTCGCCGTGCGGTCTGCGGACCCGCTCACGTTGGCGGGGCTGAGCGGGCAGCTGGCGGCGCAACCGCGGGTCGAGGTCGCGGGCAGGCACACGGCGGCGACCGCGGTGCTGGTCGTCGGCGCGGACCGGTTCACCCCGGACGTGGTCGCGCAACTGCGCGAGGCGGCGGCCGAGTTCGGCACACCGGTGGTGCTGGTCGCCGACGGGGTCACCGAGGCGGAGCTGCTGACCGCGGTGGAGTGCCGGGTGGTCGCGGTGCTGCCGCGGGCCGCCGCCACGGGGAGCAGGCTGGCGCACGCGGTGCTCGCCGCGGCGGACGGCGGCGGGGTGCTCGGCCCGGACCTGGTCGGCGGCCTGCTCAAGCACCTCGACCGCATCCAGCGCGACCTGCTCGCCCCGCGCGGCCTCACCGCCTCCGGCCTCACCGCCCGGGAGATCCACGTGCTGCGGCTGATGGCCGACGGCCTGGACACCGCCGAGATCGCCGTCGAGCTCAGCTACTCGGAACGCATGATCAAGAACGTCATCCACGGCCTCACCCGCCGCCTCAACCTCCGCAACCGCTCGCACGCGGTGGCCTACGCCCTCCGAGCCGGAGTGATCTGAGACATTCCCTCCCACCACCCGCCGCTGGATTGATCCCTCCCACCACCCGCCCCCTCGTCCCCGCCCGGCACCGTCCCCGACTTGGCACCGCCCGCGCCGTAACCGCAGCGCTGCCCGTTAGGGCAGTCAGGGTTGGGCAGAACGGGCAACGGGATGTTCGGGCGGTGTGCCGTGGTGGTCGGGGCGAGCACGGTGAGAGGGGGGATCGGCGGCGGGGAGGAACGGTATGCGGCGGGTGTGGGCGTTGGTCGCGGTGCTGGTGGTGCTGGTCGGCGGGTGTTCGGCGAACGCGGACCAGCGGGTGCGGATCACGGTGGCCACCTTCGGCGAGTTCGGCTACGAACCGCTCTTCGCCGAGTACGAGCGGCTCAACCCCGGCGTCGACCTGGTCGGCCGGGTCACCGACTTCGACTCCCACCACAAAGGACTGATCACCGCGCTGGCGGCGGGCAGGGGCGCGGCGGACGTGGTCGCCGTCGAGGAGCAGTACCTGCCCGCGCTGCGCCGGTCGCGGGACAAGCTGGTGGACCTGTCCCGGTTCGGGGCGCGGGACCTGCGGGGGCGGTGGTCGGCGTGGAAGTGGGAGCAGGGCGTCGTCGGTGACGCGGTCCTCGGGCTCGGCACGGACATGGGCGGGCTGGCGATGTGCTATCGCCGCGACCTCATCGAGCGGGCCGGGCTGCCCACCGACCGCGACGCCCTCGCCGCGCTGTGGCCGACGTGGCAGGCGTACGCCGAGGTCGCCGACCGGTTCAGCGCCCGGGTGCCCGACGCGAGGTTCACCGACTCGGCGGGCACCGTCTACACCGCGATGCTCAACCAGGCCGAGGAGAACTACTTCCGGACCGCCGACGACGCGTTCATCGGCGACACGAACCCTGCTGTGGCAAGGGCTTTCGAGCTGGCGGGCGCGATCGGCGCCAGGCACCAGACCGCGGCGCTCACCACGTTCACCCAGCCCTGGAACGTCGGCATCAACCAGGGCGCGTTCGCCACGATGACCTGCCCGGCGTGGATGTTGGCGCAGATCAAGCAGGCGGGCGGGCCCGGCGGGGCCGGGGTGTGGGACGTGACGACGGTCCCGGGCCGGGCGGGCAACTGGGGCGGGTCGTACCTGGTGGTACCCGCACAGGGCGCGCACACCGAGGCCGCCTACGCCGCGGCGAAGTGGCTCACCGCGCCCGCGCAGCAGAAGCGGCTGTTCGAGTCCGACAACATCCTGCCCAGCCAGCCCGAGGTCTACCGCGACCCGGCCGTACTGGCGCACACCGACCCGTACTTCCGCGACGCGCCGATCGGCCGGATCTTCGCCGCGTCCTCGGACGCCGTGCGACCCAACCACCGCGGGGTGCGCGACGCCGATGTCCGGCCGGTGTTCGGGCGGGCGCTCGGCCGGGTCGAGGACGGCAAGCAGACCGTCGACCAGGCGTGGCGGCAGGCGGTCGACGAGGCGCGCACGGTGCTGCGGTGAGCCGGTACACCCCGTACCTGCTCGTCGCACCGTTCTTCCTGGTCTTCGGCGCTTTCGGGGTGTTCCCGCTGCTCTACACCGCGTGGGTGTCGGCGCACCGCTGGCACCTCATCGCGGGCGACGGGGGTTTCACGGGTCCGGCGAACTACCGGGACCTGCTCGCGGACCCGTTGTTCTACAACGCGTTGGGCAACACGCTGAGCATCTTCCTACTGGCGACGGTCCCGCAGTTGGCACTGGCGTTGGGTATCGCGTCGCTGTTGCGGCGACGCGGGGCGGCGTGGCAGGTGTTGGTGCTGGTCCCCAACGTGGTGCCGGTGGTCGCGGTGGCGCTGGTGTTCGGCCAACTCCTCGGCCGCGACTACGGGATGGTCAACTTCCTGCTCGGGCAGGTCGGGGTCGGCCCGGTGGCCTGGCAGGCGGACACCTGGGCGGCGCACCTGGGGGTCGCGACCATGGTGATGTGGCGGTGGACCGGGTACACGGCATTGCTCTACCTGGCCGCGATGCGAGCCGTACCGCGCGAATTGTACGAGGCTGCCGCACTGGACGGCGCGAGCGGCTGGCAGCGATTCCGCGCGGTCACCCTCCCCGGCATCCGACCGACGTTGCTGTTCACCGTCATCGCCTCAGCCATCGGCGGCGTACAACTGTTCACCGAACCCCAACTGTTCGACGGCTCCGGCCTCGCGGGCGCGGGCGGCAGCGACCGCCAGTTCCAGACCGTGGCGATGTACCTGTACGAAGTCGGCTTCAGCCACTTCAACGCAGGCTACGCCGCCGCGATGACCTGGCTCCTGTTCCTCCTATGCGCCACATTCGCCATCACCGCCACCGCGCTCGTGCGACGGGTCTTACGATGATGACCAGGGCCACGCCACCACTACCGTCGGGCGACTGGATCCTGTCCCGGCTGTGCGACGCGTTCCCCATCACCGCCACGCGGCGGGTCGTGCGGCGATGAGTCTCCACATCAGACGGTTGCCGCAAGCGTTTGCACTGCTGGTACTTGCACTGTTCTCGCTGGCACCGCTGTACTCGGCGCTAGTCGTAGCCTCCCGTGACAACGCGGACCTGGCCCGGGCGACACCGCCGCTGGTGCCCGGCGGGCGGTTGCTCGACCACCTCGGCGAGCTGGTCGAGCGCGTGGACCTCGGGCAGGCGATGGTGAACTCCGCGGTGATCGCGGGGGTGGTCGCGGTGGCGAACGCGTTGCTGTGCTCGGTTGCCGGGTTCGCGTTCGCCAGGTTGCGGTTCCGGGCGAGGGAAGCGCTGTTCGCTGTGGTTCTCGCCTCGGCGATGGTGCCGACGCAGCTGGGGATCGTGCCGGTGTTCATGGTGGTCGACGCGCTCGGGTGGTACGACACGCTCGCGGCCGCGATCGCGCCGGGGCTGGTCAGCGCGTTCGGGGTGTTCTGGATGCGGCAGGCGTGTCTGGAGGCGGTGTCGACGGAGCTGGTGGACGCGGCCAGGGTCGACGGCTGCTCGCTGGCGCGCGTCTACTGGCACGTCGCCCTGCCCGCCCTGCGCGGGCCCGCCGCGGTGCTGGGCATGTTGTCGTTCGCCACGTCGTGGAACGAGTTCGGGTGGCCGCTGGTGGCGCTCGACCCGAACGACACCCCCACCGCGCAGGTCGTGCTGTCGCGGTTGGCGGGTGGCTACTACACCGACTACCCGCTGGTGCTGACCGGGGTGCTGGTGAGCATCGTGCCGGTCCTGCTGCTGTTCGTCCTGTTCGCCAGGAAGGTCGTCGCCGTGCTGCTGCGCGGGGCGGCGGAAACCGGGAGGTGATGTGCCGTGACCGGAGAGCTGGCTTTCCCGTCGGGGTTCCTGTGGGGCGCCGCGACAGCGGCCTACCAGATCGAGGGCGCGACAGCCGAGGGCGGACGCGGACCGTCCATCTGGGACGTCTTCGCCGCGGTACCCGGCGCGGTCGAGGGAGGTGCGAGCGGCGCAACCGCTTGCGAGCACTACCGCCGCTACCGCGAGGACGTCGACATCCTGTCCACCCTGGGCATGCCCACCTACCGCTTCTCCACCGCGTGGCCGAGAATCATGCCCGATGGCCGAACCCCCAACCCAGCAGGTCTGGCGTTCTACGACCGGCTCGTCGACGCTCTGCTCGATCGCGACATCACCCCCGTGCTCACCCTCTACCACTGGGACCTGCCGCAGGCGTTGCAGGAGCGCGGCGGCTGGGTCGAGCGCGACATCGCCTCCTGGTTCGCCGAGTACGCCAGCACAGTCCACACCAGACTAAGCGACCGCGTGACGCACTGGACCACGCTCAACGAGCCGTTCTGCTCGGCGTTCCTCGGCTACGGCAACGGCGTCCACGCACCGGGCGTGAAAGACCCGCAAACCGCCCTCCGCGCCGCCCACCACCACCTGCTCGCCCACGGCCAAGCCGCGCGGGCGTTACGCGCCGGTGGCGCGACCAGCCTGTCCATCGCACTGAACTTCTCCCCCGCGTTGGCCGACGGCCCCGCCGACCACGACGCGGTCCGCCGGTTCGACGCCGTGCACAACAGGTTCTTCCTCGACCCCGTGCTGGGCCGGGGCTACCCGGCCGACCTGCGCGCCGACCTGGCCCACCTCGACGGGCTCGAACCGGCCATCCGCGACGGCGACCTGGACGTGATCGCCGAGCCGCTCGACTGGATCGGCGTCAACTACTACGCGCCGACCAGGGTCGTCTCGCTGGCCGACCCGACCGAACCCAGCAACTGCCCGCTACCCGGCCTACGCGGCATGTCCGTGCTGCCGCCGCGCGCTCCCCTCACCGTGACCGGCTGGGAACAGCACCCCGCCTCGCTGACCGACCTGCTGGTGCACCTCAGCGAGTACGCCCGGACACCCTTGGTGGTCGCCGAGAACGGGGCCGCCTTCCCTGATGTCGTCGACGAAGACGGCCGGGTGCGCGACGACGACCGGGTCCGCTACTTCGCCGAGCACCTGCGGGCGGTGCACGCCGCGATCGAGGCCGGTGCCGATGTCCGCGGCTACCTGGCCTGGTCGCTGCTGGACAACTTCGAGTGGGCCTGGGGCTACGGCCCCCGGTTCGGGTTGGTGCACGTGGACTTCACCAGCCAGCGGCGGATCGTCAAGGACAGCGGGCGGTTCCTCGCCGAGGTCGCCACCCGCAACGCCGTGCCCGCCGGAGGCCACTCGTTCACTCCAGGCAACCCCGTCACTCCAGGTCGGCGAGCTGACCGCTGACGTTGAGCAGTTCCAGGCAGTTGCGGGCCTGCCGTCCGGTCGCGGGGGTACCCGGCTTGGCGCAGGAGACGTTGACCGTGACCGCGGCGCCCGCTGTGATGTCGATCGGGGTCACCCAGTGGTAGTCCTGGTTGCGGAAAGTCTCCAGGGCGATCGTGGTGACCGTGCGCTCGCCGAAGATGATGGTCAGCACGCCCTCGTCGCCTTGGTGGTTGGCGACGAGGATGTCGGTGATGCGGAAGACCTTGCCCTCGGGGACCACATAGGTGCCGGTGCCGAGCCCGCCGGTGTTGGTGCGGACCTCGATGGTGCTCGAACTCTGCGTCCCCGCACCGCCCGGACCACCGTTGCCCGGTTGTCCGTCGCCGGTCTGACCATCACCGCTCTGGCCCGGCTGTGGCGACGAAGTGGTGGTCGGGGGCGGCGGAGGCGGTGCGGGAGCCTGAGTCTGCCCGGCCTGCTGGATCTCCTCGGCCCGGTCATCAGCGGCTTCCCTTGCCGCACTGCGCACCGCGGGGCGCACGAGCAGGAACCACGCCAGCAGCAGGGCCAGTAGCGCGGCGAGCAACGCCAGCAGCCACCGCGGGAAGATCGGCAGCTGGATGAACTCGCCAACCAGCTCGTGCTCGCGCGGTTCGGGTTCCGCCGCGGTGGCGCTGAGCCGGATCGGCCAGGTGACGGGTTTGCCGAACCACTGGATCTTGCCGACCCGCACGCGCACGGGGATCTCGGTGTCGGTCCCGGGTTCGACCGCGGTCGGGAGATCCGTTGTGGTGTAGCGGATCCGGTCGTCGACCTCGGCGGTGGCCAGCGCCAGCTCGACGGGGGTGTTGCCGTCGTTGTGCGCCAGCACCCGGTAGCGCGCTGACCGCCAGGCCCGGCGGCGTTCGGGCACCAGCTCCAAGCGCTGCTCGGCGAACGGGGCGATGGTCACCACCGTCTCGGCCACCGCGGCCGAGTCGGGGCGCTCCACCGGCAGCACGCGCACACCGAGCGGTGTCTCACCGGCGCGGACCGCCGACGAGCGCGGCGGCCGCAGGCGGACCAGCACGTCCTGGGAGGTGCCCGGGTACAGCGACAGCCGGGCGGGTTCGACCTCGGTCCAGGGGGCGCACTCCCCCACCACCTGGAACCCGTATGCCTCGACGATGTCGCTGTCGTTGCGCACCCGCAGCGTCGTGGTGGTCTCCGCGCCGGGGACGACCTGCACCGTGCGCCGCTCGAAGTCGGTCGATGTGCTCACGCCGGTCACGCTAGCCACGGCGGATCGGCGGGCGGCAGGGGGAAAAGGGCAGTCGACGGGCACCCCGGGTGCACAGCGCGGCCGCGGCGGCTGCCCGGGACCGGTGGCGCGGCGCAGGATCGGGGCAGGCACTTCGCGTCAGGAGGACAGCGTGAACAGAATCCCGGTAGCGGTGTACGCGGACGACCCGATCCTGCGCGGCGGCACCGTCCACCTGCTCCGATCCCGCCCCGAGGTCGAGTTGCTCGCACCGGAGGACGACGGCAGGGCGGTGGTGTCGCTGGTGGTGGTCGACGCCGTGGACGACGAGATCGCCCGGTTGCTGCGCGGCCTGCGCCGCGGCGGCGCGACCAGGACCGGTCTCGTGGTGGGCCGCTTCGACCAGAACTCGTTGCGCACCACCATCGAATGCGGTGTCGCCGCGGTGGTCCGCCGCTCCGAGGCGACCCAGGACCGGTTGGTCACCGCGATCACCGCGATCGCGGACGGCGAGGCGGTGCTGCCGGGTGACCTGCTCGACACGCTGCTCGCGCACGTCGGGCGGCTGCAACGCGGCGTGCTCGACCCGAACACCCCCACACTGTCCACTTTGACCACTCGGGAGACCGACATCCTGCGGCTGGTCGCCGACGGGCTCGACACCGCCGAGATCGCGCTGAAGATGTCGTACTCGGAGCGGACGGTGAAGAACGTGCTGCACGAGGTGTCCACCCGGCTGAACCTGCGCAACCGCGCGCACGCGGTCGGCTACGTCATGCGGCACGGCCTGATCTGAGCGGGCACCGACGACAGCACGGCCGGGCAGCGGGGACGCCCCGACCGTGCCCGGCAGGCCCTCGGAACCGGCGCCCACCCGGGCGACGATCACGACGTGGCCGATGACCGCGGAAGGACACCCATGTCCCGTTTGCCCGTCGTACTGGTGGTGGTGGCGTCGCTGGGCGGCGTCGTCACCGCGGCGGCGCCCACGGTGGCCCAGGCCGCGCCGGACCCGGTGCCGACCAGGATCGCCTTCGCGGGCACCGGGCACCGCAGCATCGGCGTGCTCGACAGCCCTGTGCCCGACCAGCCGCGGTCGACCCGCCCGCTGCTGGGAGCCGGGGCGGCGCACCACGACGACGACGTGTCCGCGCGGGGCGAGTTGATCGTCTTCACCAGTAGACGCGACAGCCCGCGGCCGCAGGTCTACCTCGCCTCCCCGGAAGGCGAGGTGCGCAGGCTCACCACCGGTCGGGACGCGGCGCGGCCTGCGCTGTCGCCGGACCTGCGCACGGTCGTGTTCGAGTCGGTCGAGGGCGGGCAACGCGACCTGTGGGCGGTGGGGGTCGACGGCACCGGGGAACGCAGGCTCACCAGGACTCCGCAGGACGAGACGTCGCCGACGTTCTCACCGGACGGCGAGGACGTCGCCTTTGCCCGATCGGGCCAGATCGTCGCCCAGCCCCTCGCGGGCGGGCCGTCGCGCCGCCTGACCGAGGAGCCGGTCGGCGCGGCGAGCCAGCCCGCGTGGAACCCGCGCGACGGCCGCCTGGCGTACACAGTGGACCTGGGCGCGGCAGGCACCCGGATCCGCGTTCTCAGCGGTGGCGCGACAACCGGCACACCGCTGCTCAGCGGCGGGCAGGCGGACTGGAGCGTCCACTCCCCGCGGTGGAAGCCCGATGGCGTCAACCTGTTGTTCCTGACCAAGGACCAGGACTGCACCTGCACGGCTGATCCGGCGGTGCTGAAGGTGTACTGCGTCGACACCACTACCCTGCCCTCTCCCGCGTTGCCCGACCTGCTCCTGGCCGAGGACCGCGCCGTGTCGTCGCCGACCTGGCTGGCGACCGGCGGCGTCCAGCACCTACTGGTCGCCAGGACGAGCGCGCCGACGGCCAACACCGCCACGCTGCAAGACATCCAGCCCGACGGGACGGACCCACGTGACCTCGGCGTGCCGGTGCTGCGGGAGGACCCGGAGGTGGGCAACGACCCGAACCTGCTGTTCCACCCGCGCCCGGGGTTCGACCCGTGGACGCAACGGCAGTCGTACTCCCCGGACGGGCGGCGGATCGTGCTGACCCGGTTCGAGGACGAGGCGGGCAGGCGGGTGCAGCGGCTGTGGCTGGTCGACGCCGACGGCGCGAACCCGCGCCGGGTGCCCGTAGCGGACCGTCAGCCGACGGACTGGGAGTTCGACCCGGCCTGGTCGCCTGATGGCCGGTCGCTGGTGTTCGCCCGCCGCTCCCCCGGTGGGGTGCGGCCCAACGGCGGTCCCAGTCGGGTGGTGGTGATCGACGCGGAGTCCGGCGCGGTGCGCGGGCTGCTGCGCCCGCCGCCGGAGGTCGCCGACCAAGAGGACACCCAGCCCGCGTGGTCACCGGACGGCCGGACGCTGTCGTTCACCCGGGGCCTGGTCAGCGACGGGCCGACCGGCGAGATCCGCGACAACCACATCTGGGTCGCGCGGGCGGACACCCTTGGCGGGCAACGTGATCTGAGCGCGGCGGTGTGCGGGTTCGACTGCGCGGTCACCGACGACAGCCCGGCGTTCAGCCCGGACAGCCGCGTGGTGGCGTTCAACCGGGAGAACGACGGCGTGCTGCTGGTGTCGCTGGCGGACAACGGATGCCGGGTGGTGCTGCCCGCAGGCGCCGCATCTTGCGAAGGCCCCCTCACCAGCGCGACTGGGCCGTTCCAGCCGCGTGACGTGGCGTTCTCGGCCGAGGGTGACCGGTTGGTGCTGACCACGCGGCGCGCGGGTGACGCCCGGTCGCCGGAGGCGCTCGCCGTGCTCGACCTGGACACCGGCGAGCTGGCGCGCCTCGACTGGGACCTGCCGGGGCGGCAGAAGGAACCGACGTGGCAGCAGCCGGTCGACCTGGCGGTGCTGGCGCCACCACGACTCGTCGCGACCGTGGGTGATCCGGTCGAGGTGCCGGTCGACGTGGTGAACCACGGCCCCGCGCCCACGCCGGACGCCGTCGTGACCGCTTCCGTGCCCACGGGGTTGCGCCTGGATGACCTGCGCACTCCCCGGGGCAGCTGTGACGTGGTGGAGCGGCGGTGCGTGCTCGGGGGGTTGGCGCCTGGGACGACCGTGCGGATCACGGCCGTGTTCACGGCTGTCGTGGCGGGCCGGTGGCAGGTCCAGTGGTCGGTGGCGGGCCCGGTGTTCGACTCGACCCCGGCGGACAACGCGACGGCGACGCTGGTCGAGGTCGACTCCCCCGAACCACCCGCTCCCCCACCGCCGCCACCCGCCGGACCAGCGCTGTCGGTCACCGTGAACCCGAATCCCTCCTATGTGGACGGACGAGCGACGGTCACCTACACAGCGCGCAACGGTGGTCCCAGCCTGGCCACGGGACTTCGCCTGGATCTCTTGCTGCCGCCGGGAATCCCGGTCGCCTCGCTGCCGCCCGGGTGCACCGCAACAGGATGCGCGCTACCCGACCTGACTCCCGGCACCGCCGTGTTGGTGCAAGTCGTGTTGGCCCCGCAGGAGCCGGTGACCACGGAGGTGCGCGGCCTGCTGAGGACGTCGGGCACCGACAACGATCTCTCCGACAACGCCGCCACCGCGCCGATGCGGGTGCTGCTGCCGAAGATCGTCGCCGTTCCCGACATCGGCGAGCCGGGCTTCGTCACCTCGGTGCGCGGGGTCGACTTTCCGCCAGGCACACCGGTCGCGCTCACCTGGACACCCGGGATCACCGCGGCCGCGGCACCCACGCTGCCCGCCGCTGACGGCCGGTTCATCGCGCAACTGCTGGTGCTGGACAAGGACCAGACCGGGCCACGCACGATCACGGCGTCCGGGGCCGGGTTCCGGCCTGCGACGACGCCGTTCCTGGTGGTGCTGGGGACGATCAGCCCACCGGACATGGTGGGACGACGGTGACCGGGAGGCAGGCGTGATCCACGAGGTCGACGAGGCCATCCGCGGCCTGCTCGTCGATGGCGGCGTGCCGGGCGCGGACGGCGAGCTGGCGTTCGAGGCGCCCACGACGGACTGGACGGCGCGGCGCACCGCCCCGACGGTCAACGTGTTCCTCTACGACATCCGGGAGGACCGCGCCCGACGCGGTTCCGGGGCCATCGAGGAGCTCGACGGGGATGGCAGGGTCACCGGCTGGCGGGAGCCGCCGCGCTGGTTCCGGCTGTCGTACCTGGTGACGGCGTGGACGAACCGTCCGCAGGACGAGCACCGACTGCTGTCGCGGGCACTGTCCGTGCTGGTCCGCCGGGAGCGGGTCGAGGACCGGTGGCTGACCGGGTCGCTCGCCGAACTGGGCCTGTCGGTGACCCTGGAGACCGCGGGCCCGGTGTCCTCCGGCAGCGCGGCGACCGACATCTGGTCCGCGCTGGGTGGCGAGCTCAAACCCGCCATCGACGTGCTGGTCCTCGCCCCGCTCATCGGCCACCACACCCCGGCGGGGCCGCCGGTCACCGAGGGCATCGTGCTCCGCACCAGTAGCGACGTGCTCCGCACCAATAGCGACGTGCTCCGCACCAGCAGCGACGTACTGCGCGGCGAGCAGACGAACGAGCATGGCCACCGCCTGCGCTACGAAGGCCCAACGACCGCCGAGGGCAACGGCTTCGCCGCAACCCGCCCACGACCGACCCGCCGCAGGCGCCAAGGCCCGATCACATGACCACCGACCTGCCAACCACGCCAGCCACACTGGAGCGCCAAGCACGCACCGCAATCAAGAACCACGAACCCACCGACCCAGCGCTCACCGACCCGCCCACGACCCGCCCACCGCAAACGCCAAGGCCCAACCACATGACCACCGACCCGCCGACCACGCCAGCCACACTGGAGCGCCAAGCACGCGCCGCGATCAAGACCCGCGAATCCACCGACCCAGCGCTCGCCGCGACCCGCCCGCCACACGCACCAAGGCCCGACCACATGAGCGCCGACTTGCCGACCAGGCTGGCGGAATTGCAGGACCAGGTGCGCACCGCGATCAAGAACCGCGAATCCACCGACCCGACGTTCGCCGCTACCCGCCCACCGCAGACGCCAGGCCCGACCACATGACCGCCGACCCGCCGACCGCGCCAATCGAGCTGGAGCGCCAAGCACGCGCCGCGATCAAGGACCGCGAATCTACCGACCCAGCGCTCGCCGCGACCCGCCCCACGACCAGCCCGCCACACGCGCCAAGCCCAACCACACGAGCGCCGACCTGCCGACCAGGCCAACCGAGCCGGAGGACCAGGTGCGCGCCGCAATCGAGGAGCACGAGTCCGCCGACCCAGCGTTCGCCGCGACCCGCCCACGACTGGTCCGCCGCAGGCACAGAAGCCCGATCACGTGAGCGCCGACCTGCCAACCAGGCCAACCGAGCCGGAGGACCGGGTACACGCCGCAATCGAGGAGCACGAGTCCGCCGACCCGGCCTTCGCCGCGACCCGCCCACAACCCACCCACCGCAGACGCCAGTGCCCCACCACATGACCGCCGACCCGCCCGACCACGCCAGCCAAACTGGAGCGCCGAGCACGCGCCGCAATCAAGAACCGCGAATCCACCGACCCGACGTTCGCCGCTACCCGCCCACGACCAGCCCACCGCAGACGCCAAGGCCCGACTACATGACCGCCGATCTGCCGACCAGGCTGGCAGAACTGGAGAACCAGGTGCGCGTCGCGATCAAGGAGCACGAGTCCGCCAACCCAGCGTTCGCCGCGACCCGCCCTCGACCGGACCGCCGCAGACGCCAGAGCTCGACCACGTGAACGCCGACCCGCCGACCAGACTGGCGGAACTGGAGGACCAAGTGCGCGCCGCAATCAAGGAGCACGAGTCCACCGACTCAGCGCTCGCCGCGACCCGCCCACGACCGGCCCGCCGCACGCACCAAGGCCCGACCACGTGAGCGCCGACCTGCTGACCAAGCTAGCCGGGCTGGAGGACCGGGTGCGCGCCGCGATCGGTGAGCGCGAATCCGCCGATCCGGCGTTCGCCGATCCGCGTCGGGCGCTGTACCTGACCCCGGCCGACGTGCGGCGCGTCCTGGACACGCCGGTCGAGCCGGTGCCCCGGTCGCGGCCCGCCGAGGAGCCGGGTGGGCGGTTGGGGACGCTGGCCAAGCGGTTCGGGCTCGATGAGGTCGAGGTGGACTTCCTGCTGGTCGCTGTCGCGCCGGAGGTCGATGCGCGGTTCGAGGCGCTCTACGGGTACCTCAACGACGACATCACCCGGCGTAGGCCCACGATCGGGCTGGCATTGCGGCTGTGCGGGCTGGATCAGGCCGGGCCTGGGCGGTTCCGGGTGCGCCCGCTCATCGCGGATGGCCTGCTGGAGGTCGTCGACCCCAGCGCTCCCGCTCTCTCCCGGATCCTGCGCGTGCCCGACCGGGTGGTGGCGCACCTGCTCGGCGACGACAGCCCCGACCCAGGGCTGGACGTGCGGACAGCGGTGGGCAACCCGAGTCCGTTCGCCGAGCGACTGCGGTCGGCGGTGGCCGCGGGCCCGGTGCACATACGCGATACAACCGGCGAGGCGCACCGGGTCGCCGTCGAAGCACTGGGCACGGCCGTCGTGGTCCCACCCACAAAGTTGACCGAGGCGGTAGTCGTCGCCGCGGTGCGCGAGGCCCGGCTGCGGGACGGAGGCGTCGTCGTAGGACCGTGGGATTCCCCGCCCGAAGGACTGCGGGCGTTGCTGGAACACGACGTGCCACTGGTGTTCCACAGTGGACTGCACTGGGACGCGGGGTGGTCACCTCGCACCGTACTGTCGCTCCCCTTCTCCCCCAGCAGTTCCGCAAACCCTTGGGCAGAGGCCATCACGGCGGCGACCGGCGAGCCCGCCGATGCCGAGGTGGTGGCGGCTGTCGGCGCGTACCGGGTCAGCCACAACCAAGTGGCGCGGATCGCGTCCGTCGCGGCCCGGCACGCCGCGCTCGACGGGCGCCCGCTCGGTGTACCCCACATCCAGGCCGGGGTGCGCGCGACCAACGGATCCGGTTTGCGAAGACTCGCCCGCCTGATCACACCGGCGGTGACCTGGGACGACCTGGTGCTGCCGGAAGCCACCCGCGCGCAACTGGTCGAACTCGCCCAGCGGGCGTGGCTGCGCGACCGGGTGCTCGGCGACTGGGGGATGCGACCGGGCGGTGGCCGCGGCCGGGGTGTCGTGGCGCTGTTCGCTGGCGAGTCGGGTACCGGCAAGACGATGTCGGCGGAGGTCGTCGCCGCGGACCTCGGGATGGACCTGTACGTGGTCGACCTGGCCACCGTGGTCGACAAGTACCTCGGCGAGACCGAGAAGAACCTGGAGCGGATCTTCACCGAGGCCGAGCGGGTGCAGGGCGTGCTGCTGTTCGACGAGGCCGACGCGGTGTTCGGCAAGCGGTCCAAGATCTCCGACGCCCGGGACCGCTACGCCAACCTGGAGTCGGCCTACCTGCTCTCGCGGCTGGAGTCCTTCGGCGGTGTCGCGGTGCTCACCACCAACCTGCGGTCCAATGTGGACGACGCGTTCACCAGGCGGCTGGACGTGGTCGCCGAGTTCACGCTGCCCGACGCGGCGCAGCGGACCGCGCTGTGGGACCGCTGCCTCGGCACCGCGATGCCCAGGGCGGACGACATCGACCTCGCGGGCTGCGCGCGCCGGTTCGAGCTGGCGGGCGGGTCGATCCGCGCCTGCGCCATCAGCGCCGCCTACGCCGCGGCCGCCGACGACCGCCCGGTGGCGATGGCCGATCTGGTCGCCGCCGTGCGCCAGGAGTACCGCAAGCTCGGACGGCTCGTCGACGGCGACGAGTTCGACCCCGCCTGAGGAGGCACCGATGCACGAGCACGAGCAGGTCGACAAGGCAGGGCGGCGGTCGGCACCACGGCGCTCCCCCGAGCAGGCGGAGAGCACCACGCGAATCCAGCAGCTGCAACGATCCCTGGGCAACGCCGCCGTCGCCCGGCTCCTGTCGAGCGAGGTGGAGACCACCGAACCGACCGGTGTGCACGACGTACTCGGCAAATCCGGGCAACCGCTGGCTGACCGGGTCCGGACCGACATGGAAGCCAGGCTGGGCGCGGACTTCTCCTCCGTGCGGGTGCACGACGACTCCGCCGCGGCCCGCTCGGCCGACGAGATCGGCGCCCACGCCTACACTTCCGGCGAGCACGTCGTCCTCGGCCGCGGCGGCGGGGACGACCACACCCTCGCGCACGAGCTGTGGCACGTCGTCCAGCAGCGCGAGGGACCGGTCTCGGCGACCGACCACGGCAACGGCGTTGCCCTCAGCGACCCGGGCGACCGGTTCGAACGGGCAGCCGAGGACGTCGCCACCCGCGCCATGAGCGGCCCGGCACCCGAACACACGGGGCACGCCGACCACGCGGGTCACGCCCACCCGGGTGCCGTCCAGCGCAGCCCGCGCGACTGGCGCAACTCCGACCACGTCCGCTCGGCGCTCACCGCGGAACCCGGCGGCCTGGGGCTGCGGCGCTCGTTCTGGCCCGCGGTCACCCAGGCGGTCCGGGCGTACATCAGCGTCCACGACAACACCCAGCTCGACCAGCGCCGCGACATCCTCAACACCCTGGAGGAGGCGATCACCGCCTGGGAGGACAACCAGCGGGGCACGGTCACCCTCAACACCGGTGGGGCCAGGGACAAGCGGGCCATCATCGCCGAGCTGGTCGGGCTGATCGCCACCGAGCGCGCCGAGATCCGGGCGGCGAGCGCGCCCCAGCAGCCCGCCGCGAGCGCCGCCCGGCCGATGGCCATGCCGGGTTTGTCCTCCGGCGGGACGCGGCCGATGGCGATCGGTGGCGCGTCGCGGGGCCGCCCGGGCCAGGACGGTGACGACAGCAGCCCCGAGGGCCGCATCGACATGGCGGGCCTGCGCGACCGGTTCGCCTCCGTCGCCAACCTGCCCCCGGGCATCGACATCCACGCGCACCTGACCAGGGGCCGCAACCTGCCCGGCATCCACGACCAGGGCCTGATGCCCGGTGCGTCGCGCGGCATCGGACTGCCCGACACCGACCGGGAACCGGACACGGCCTACACCTACCTGCTGTCCGGATCCCCACCAGCGGCGGGGTTCGTGTCCCAGGAAGCCGGTGGCCGGGCGGTCGGCGTGGTCAGCTCGAATGTCGCTTTCGGACCCGACACCAACTACCCCGGCGGCTCCTACATGCACCACGGGGGCATCCCCCCGGTGCGCGACAACACCCAGGGCGGCAACGGACCGTTCTCGTTCACCTTGCCCGCGACACCGCGCACCCGCCAGGGGCTGCGCGACTTCGTCAACGCCCACTTGCCCAACGGCCAGCAGCAACTGACCGAGGCCGAGGCGCTGGAACGGGTCCTGGCGGCCCTGTGGCGCACGTTCGGCATCCGCGCGGCGGGCGACCTCTCGCGCGGCTGACCGGTAGGGCAACGGCGGTGCCCCGAGGGGGAGTCGAGCGGACCTCCCGCCGGGGCGGCGATCCGCGGAACCCTGTTACCAGGCACGAGATCCGAGATGAGGAGCGACCATGCCGCAGTACCTCTCCCCAGGTGTGTACGTGGAGGAGGTCCAGACCGGGGCGCGACCGATCGAGGGGGTCGGCACGGCGGTCGCCGCCTTCGTCGGGTTCGCCGAGCAGGGCCCGTTCCACCGGCCGACCCTGGTGACCAGTTGGAACCAGTACGCGCAGCTGTTCGGCGGGTTCACCGAGGGCGCGTACCTGCCGCACGCCATCTACGGCTACTTCAGCAACGGCGGCGGCTCGGCCTACGTGGTGCGGGTGGGCGGTCCGGCCGCTGACGCCGCCGCCCCCGCACCGGAGCCGGTCACCGTGGGCGGGCTGCTGGTGGCGCCCCGCCCGGATGCCGGGCCCGACCTGTCCGTGGAGATCGCCGACGCGGACGGCGAGAACCCGCCTGACGACCGGTTCAAGCTGCTGGTGCGGCAAGGGACCAAGGTCGTCGAGACGTTCGACGTGTCGACCCGCAAGAACGTCAAGAACTACGTCGTCACCCAGGTCGGCGAACGGTCCAAATTGGTCACCGTGACCGAGCGGCCGGGGACCGCGCTGAGCAAGCCGGAACGGCAGTCGGTGACCCTCGCCGCGGCGGAGCGGCCAAGGGAGTCCACTTCAGTCGATGCCGCCGAGTACATCGGCGACGCCGAGGAGCGGACCGGATTCGGTGGCCTGGAGTCGATCGACGAGGTCACCATGGTCGCGGTCCCTGATCTGATGGGCGCCTACCAGCGCGGCGCGATCGACCTGGAGGGCGTCAAGACGGTGCAGCTCGCGGTGATCTCGCACTGCGAGCAGATGGGCGACCGGGTCGCCGTGCTCGACTCCCCGCCCGGGCTGTCCGCGCAGCAGGTCCGCGGCTGGCGGCAGGACACGGCGGGCTACGACTCCAAGCACGCGACGCTGTACTACCCGTGGATCAAGGTGTTCGACCCGTCCGTCGGCCGCAACTCCATCGTGCCGCCGTCCGGTCACGTCGCGGGTGTGTGGGCGCGCAACGACGTCGAGCGCGGTGTCCACAAAGCACCGGCCAACGAGGTCATCCGCGGCGCGGTCGACCTGGAGCTGACGCTGAGCAAGGGCGAGCAGGACCTGCTCAACCCGGTGGGCGTCAACTGCGTGCGGGCCTTCCCCGGCCGCGGCATCCGGATCTGGGGCGCGCGCACGCTGTCGTCGGATCCGGCGTGGCGCTACCTGAACGTGCGCAGACTGTTCAACTACCTGGAGGAGTCGATCCTGCTGGGCACCCAGTGGGTGGTGTTCGAGCCCAACGACGACCGGCTGTGGTCGAGCATCCGGCGCAACATCACCGCGTTCCTCACCGAGCAGTGGCGCAGGGGCGCGCTGTTCGGGCGCACCGCGCAGGAGGCGTTCTACGTCAAGTGCGACCGGGACAACAACCCGCAGGAGTCCATCGACCTCGGTCAGGTCGTGTGCGAGATCGGTGTGGCACCGGTGAAGCCCGCCGAGTTCGTGGTGTTCCGGCTGGCGCAGTTCTCCGACAGCACCAGCCTGGTCAGTGAGTAAGGCAGTCGCGAGTAGAGGGAGGTAGACCATGGCAGAGGGCGACGCGCTGTCCACCCACGTCTTCGGGGTGCAGCTGGGCGGGTACGAGGTCGAGTCGCTGCAGGAGGTGAGCGGCCTGGTCGTCGAGGAGGACGTCGTGGAGGTGTCCCAGGTGACCCCGCAGGGCAAACCCCTGCTGCGCAAGCAACCCGGCGCGCGCAAGGGCGGCGAGATCGTGCTGACCCGCGGGCTCGACCAGAGCAGTGAGTTCACCAAGTGGCTCAAGGAGACCCTGAACAAGGGCGCGGTGGCCTCGGCGCGGCAGAACATCACCATCGAGGTCAAGGACAGCGAGGGCACCACGGTGCGCCGGATGCAGCTGATGAACGGGTGGGCCAGCAAGTGGGAGGGCCCCTCGCTCAAGGCGGGCGAGTCCTCCGCGGCGACGGAGAAGGTCACCATCACCTTCGAGGACATCGAGGTCGAATGAGGCGCCGGACGGTCAGCCTCGGTGACCTCGACGAGCTGGTCGAGGTCACCAAGAAGAGCAAGCGGCAGTCGGAGCAGTCGTCGCACACCGAGTTCGAGTTCGAGCTGCCGCGCGGCTACGTGGACCAGAACGGCACCAAGCACCGCGCGGGCCGGATGCGCCTGGCCACCGCGCGCGACGAGCTGCGGCCGCTGATCGACGTGCGGGTCAAGGAGAACCCGGCGTACCTGAGCGTGGTGCTGCTCAGCCAGGTGATCACCGAGCTCGGTGAGGTGTCCGACGTGCACGCGGGCGTGGTGGAGCAGATGTACGCCACCGACATCGCGTTCCTGCAGGACTTCTACCGGCGGATCAACAGCGAGGGCCACACGAGGGCGGCCGTGGCGTGCCCGTCCTGCGGGTCCACCTTCGACGTCGACCTGGCGGGTGGGCGCCTGGGGGAATCGTGACGTACCCGCCCGACCGGCTGGCCGAGGAGGTCGCTTACGTGGCGTACCACTTCCACTGGCCGCGCGCGGAGATCCTCGACCTGACGCACGGGGAACGCGCCGGGTGGGTGCGCGAGATCAGCCGGATCAACACCAGGGTCAACGGAGGGGGGTGAGCGTCGATGTCCATATTGGACCGATTTCGCAAGCCGAGGTCCACACCGGACCGACCAGCGTGGGACGGGGGCTGGCGCGCGGTGCGGCCACTCGCCCCGGTATCGGTGCGCGACGGAGTCTCGGTGTCGGACGGACTCGCCTTCCGCTCGACCCTCGCGTCCTGGCACGACCCGTCGCTGGTGGGCGAGATGTCCCACTCGATCTCGGCCACCGCCCCGTCCGGCGTGGCCCACGGCGTCGTCCGCGCCCCGGCGGCCGCCACCCAGCCCGGTCCGCTGCTGCGCGCGGTCCAGGCACCGCCCTCGGTACCGGTGGTCGAGCAGGCGCCTAGCCCGCCCGTCGTTCACCGGGCCTCGGTGAGCTCCGGCCCGCATCGCGCACCGGTTGGGACCGCGGCCCAACGGGCCGTGCCCTCGGCCGGGGTCAGGGTTCAGCGAGCCACGTCGCGGCGGGAGACGGCGAGCGTGGACGGCGCGGGACCGGCTGCTCGACCGCTGACGCCCGGCGCCAGTCCGGACACCGCAGCGGCACCGGACCAGGGCAACGCCCTTGCCGCACCGCTGGTCAGGCTCGTCGACCCGGTGGTCCAGCAGGCCGCGCCGCCGACGGTCGACCATGGCGGCACACCCGCTCAGCCTGGTGGACCACAGATCCCCCCACGTGCTCCGGCCAAGCCTGTCGGCGCAGTGGCCCGGCAATCCATGCCGACGCGCAGCGCTCGGGCCCTCGGACCGCCCATTCGCCGCCACGAGTCAGTGGCCGGTGGCGACACCGCGGTGGCCCAGCGCGGGGTGTCGTCGGGAGAGAGAACGGGCCGCGGCGGCATACCGGTCGGCTCGGTGCTCCATCCCAGCGCGTCCCCGGGTGCACCGCTGGTCGGCCCGGTCGTCCAGCGGTCCGCGGTCTCGGAGGCCAGTCACAAACGGCCCGCTCCCGCGGATCCGAGCACGCGGGTCGACACGGTGATTCACCGAGCCGCGGTCGACACCGCTGCTCCGAAACAACCCCCGCCCCCTTCCGCACCTCTGGTCGGACCAGTCGACACAACGGTCCAGCGGGCCGTAGTCGGGACAACCGCCCCCCGCGACACACCGGGACAACCCGCGCCCTCATCGGCAGTCCCGAGCGCGCCGCTGATCGGCCCGATCGACTCGGTCATCCACCGGCCCGAGCCCCTTGGCCCCGAGCCCGCCGAACCGACGCCCACCTCAGCCGGTCCAGGCACGCCACCGGTCAAGCGGATCAACCAGACCAAGACCACTTCCCCCAGCGCAGCACCACACCGGCCCGCCGGACCCCCGTCCACCTCAACCAGTCCGGACACGCCTGTGGCCGGGCGGGTCGACACGGTCGTTCACCAGACCAACCCCCCTAGCCCCGCTGTCGCACCGCAGCGGCCTGCCGGATCCCAGGCCGCCTCGGCCAGTCCAAGCACGCCACCGGTCAAGCGGGTCAACGCGGTTCACCAGACCAAGACCACTGGCCCTGGCAACGCGCCGCGACAGCCCGCCGGACCGCCAACCACCTCAGCCGATCCGAGCGCGCCGCCGGTCAGACGGGCCGACACGACCACTCACCGGACCACGGCCGACAGCGCTCACCACGCCTTGATACAGCCCCCTGCCGAAGCTCCGAAGGCGCTAGCCGAGCGGATCGACACCGTCGTCCACCAGACCAAGCCCCTCGGCCCCACTCACGCACCGCAGCAGCCCACCTCAACGGGCCCCGGCGCACCTCTGGTCAGGCAGATCGACACGGTCGTACACCAGACCAGGCCCTTTGGCCCCAATGAGGCACCGGAGCGGCCCACCGGATCACCCGCCCCAGTCGGTCCTGGCGCACCTCTGGCCAGGCAGATCGACACGGTCGTTCGCCAGAGCGAGCCCCTAGGCCCCGATGAGGCACCGGACCGGCCCACCTCAGTCGGTCCCGGCACGCCAGTGGTCAGGCAGATCGACACCGTCGTTCACCAGGGTCGTAGCGACGCATCGCGGCGGCCCGCGCCCACCTCAGCCGGTCCGAGCACGCCACTGGTCAGGCGGACCGACGCAGCGGTCCAGCGGGCCGCGGTCGAGACCACTGGCCGTGGGCCTGCCGGTCCAGCAGCCCCCTCAGATGGTCCGAGCGCACCACGGCTCGGTGCAGCGCGAGAGCCGCTCCGGTCACCGGTCGTCAGTGCGAGGTCCGGTCAGGGCGTACCCCGGGGACGGGTCGGGCCTCCGGTGCGGGAGGTCGGAGCGCCGAGCCGGTCGGCCTCGGCGCCTCCCAGCCCACCGGCGCCGGTCGCCCTGAAGCACGTCGACGGGACCAGGCCAAGCGAGCCAACACGCCCCACCCTCGGCACCGAGTCAGACACGACCCAAGTCGACTCCGGACAGTCGAGCATCCGCCACGCCGCCAAGAAGACCGACGCAGGTCCGGCAGGCCCGGTTCTCACGCGCCGAGCCCAGCCGGACACCCCCGCCGACAACAGACCCCCGACTCCGATCGCCCCACCCGGACGAGTCCCCCGGGTCCAGCACGTCCAGCGCTCGACGCCCGCTCCCGCGAAGCCGACGCTCGGCCGGGACCACCCCCTCCAACTCGCCCTCCACGTGGATCGCCCCGGCGCGGATCCCCACCAGGGCGTCACCACGCCACCCGCGGTCCAGCGCCTCACCCCGGCTGACAAGCCATCCGGCCCGAGCACCGTGGTCGCGAAGCGGAGCCCCCCACCTACTCCCCCCACTCCGCGCGCGGCGCCACCGCCTCCTCCCCCGCGCCCCGCGCCCGTCCAGCGCAGGGCCGCACCGAGGAAGCGGTCCCGCACCGACCCGACCGCCGACCAGGACCTGGACGACCTGGCGCGTGGTCTGCTCGACCCGCTGACGCGCCTGCTGCGCGCCGAGTTGCGCCACGGCCGGGAGCGCGCCGGGCACCGCAACGACCACCGCCGCTGAGAGGGATCCCATGACCAGCACCGTTTTCGCCACCACCGTGTTCTTCCAGTTGACCATCGGCGGCAACGACCTCGGCGCGTTCCACACCTGCCAGGGGCTCGGCGCGCAGATGGAGGTGGAGCAGTTCACCGAGGGCGGCAACAACGGGTTCACCTGGCAACTGCCCTCGCGGATCACCTGGACGAACATCACCATGACCCGGCCGGTGACGGCGGACTCGGCGAAGGTGGTGCGCTGGCTCACCGAGGTGGTGCGGCGGGTGGAGCGCAAGAGCGGCGAGATCGTGGCGCTGGCGCCGGACCTGACGCCGATCACCCGGTGGCAGGTGCAGGGGATCGTGCCGGTGCGCTGGACCGGGCCGTCGTTCGACCCGGCGGACTCGCAGGCCGCGGTGGAGACCCTGGAGTTCGCGCACGAGGGCCTGCTCGCTTCCTGACCGAGCTGACGAGGACGGACGAGATGGCAGCACAGAGCCTGGCCAGGGCCCGGTTGGTGATCATGGAACCGCCCGCGAAGGTGGGCGCGAAGCCGGGCGCGCGGCTGGCGAGCGTGCCGTTCCAGTTCAACCCCAACACCCTCGCGCTGGCCAAGAGCGTCGAGTGGCGGCGCAAACCGTCGCGGATGGCGGGTCAGGCGGCGTTGCCGGAGTTCGTCGGCAGCGGACCGCGGACGCTGTCGGTGGAGGTCTTCCTCGACGCCACCGCCACGCACGACAACTCGGTGGAGGAGCGGGTCGAGAAGCTGATGGTGGCGTGCGTGCCGACCAAGCGGAGCCTGGCGCGCAAGAAGCCAGCCAGCCCGTGGGTGCGGTTCGAGTGGGGTACCGCGCGGACCACGTCGTTCGACGGGATCCTGGCGAACCTGTCCGTCGACTACGCACTGTTCGATGTGGACGGAAAGCCGCTGCGCGCCACCTGCGCACTGTCCATTGAGGAAGCCGGGGCGGACACACCCGGCCAGAACCCGACGTCCGGGTCGCCGGGGGCGCGCCGCACGCACCGGGTCGTCGCCGGGGACAGCCTGCCGCAACTGGCCTGGCAGGAGTACGGGGACGCGACGCTGTGGCGGCCGATCGCCGAGGCCAACGACATCGACGACCCGATGGTGCTCCCGGTCGGCCGGGAGCTGCTGCTGCCCGGCGCGGCGGAGGTCACCGAGCAGGACGGAGCCGCATGAGGACCCAGGGCGGGCGGGCCTTCGCCGCCGATCCGATCGTCGCCGCGCCGGGGCCGCTGCCCGCCCCGTGGGACAAGCAGTTGGTGAGCTGCGTGGTCGACGAGAGCGTCGGACTGCCGGACGCCGCGGTGCTGACCTACCGCGACGGCGACCACGAGCTGCTCGCCGCGACCGGCATCACCATCGGCACACCGCTGCGGGTGTCGGTGTCCACGGTGAGCGGCACGGCGCAGGAACTGCTGTTCATCGGCGAGGTCACCGCGCTGGAGCTCGACGCGGACACAACCGGCACGTTCACCGTGGTGCACGCGATGAGCAGGGCGCACCGGCTCTTCCGCGGCCGCAAGGTGGAGGCGTTCCGCAACATGACCGCGGCCGACATCGTGCGCAAGGTCGCCAAGGGCGCGGGCGTCACCGTCGGCAGGGTCGAGCTGGCACCGGTCACCTACACCCAGCTCAGCCAGGCCGGTGTGTCCGATTGGGACTTCCTGGCCCAGCTCGCCCACGACCACGGCGTCGTGCTGCAGGTCGACGACAAGGGCGTCCTGCACCTGACGAAGCCCGAACCGGCGAGCAAGGCGCCATCACCGAGCACGTCCTCCGCGGTCGACCCGCTGGTGCTCGAACACGGCGAGAACGTGACGGCCCTGCACGCGACGTTGACCAGCGCCGAGCAGGTCAGCGCGGTGGAGGTCCGGTCGTGGGACGTCAAGACGAAGAAGGCGCACGTGGCCGTGGAGCCCGCGCTCAAGAGCAGGACCGTCGCGCCGGGGATGACCCCGTCGGCGGTGTTCGGCCCCAGGGCGCGGATGCTGGTGACCGACACTCCATACGGGACGCAGGCGGAGACGGCCGCCGTGGCGCGCGGGGTCGCCGCCTCGGCTGCCGCGGGGTTCGGCGAGATCGAGGCGGTCGCCAACGGCAACCCCAAGCTGCGGGCTGGTGTTCCGGTGGCGCTGGCCAAGGTGGGCGCGGCGTTCTCCGGCAAGTACACCGCGACGGCGGTGCGCCACGTCCTGGAGCCGGGGTTGGGCTACCGCACCGTGGTCACGGTCAGCGCCTCGGCCGACCGGTCGTTGGCGGGGCTGGTGGCCGGGGCGAACGCCCCAGTCCGCTCGCCGAGGATGCCGGGGCTTGCGATCGCCGTGGTGACCGACATCAAGGACCCGACCGAGCGCGGCGGCGTGCGGTTGAGGTTCCCCTGGCTGGACGACAACTACGTCACCGACTGGGTCCGAACCGTGCAGTGGGGCGGCATCCGCGGCGGCGGCGTGTTCAGCCCGGAGGTCAACGACGAGGTGCTGGTCGGGTTCGAGCAGGGCAGCCTCGACCGACCGTACGTGCTCGGCGGGCTCTACAACGGGGTCGACAAACCGTCCACGCACGACGTTCCGCTCGTCGACCGCAAGACCGGCAAGCTCAACCGGCGGTCGCTGGTCTCGCGCACCGGCAACCGGCTGGAGCTGCTCGACGGGACCGCCAAGTCCGGGGTGCGGATCGCCAGCGGCGACAAGCGCCTGGAGGTCGTCCTGGACGAGAAGACCGGGCGCATCGACGTGCGGGTGCGTGGTCGCGGCGGCGGTCGGGTGCTCAGCTCGATGCGCATGGATTCCCGCGGCATCACCGTCGACGCCAAGCGCGGTGCCCTCGTCCTCAAGGGACGGACGGTGTCGGTCGAGGCCGCGACCTCGGCGTCGGTCAGCGGCGGCACGGAAGCGGTCGTCAAGGGCCTGACGGTCCGGATCAACTGAGAGGAGGCCGCGATGTTCCCCGCCGCACGCCTGGGCGACAAGACCAGCCACGGTGGCGCGGTCGGCCCGCCACCGCCCGTCGTGGCGGCCAAGGTGGCGACCGTGCTGATCGAGGGCAAACCGGCCGCGGTCATCGGCAGCACGCACGTGTGCGTCATCCCGCCGCACGCCGCGCTCGGCCCCGGCAACGTGCTCCAACCGCGCATCGGCCGGGTGCTCATCGGCGGGCTGGTCGCGGCCAGGGTCGGCGACAAGTCCACCTGCGGCGCCACGGTCGTGACCGGCGCGCTGACAGTCCGAATAGGAGGGTGAGCGTGGCGGCGGACTTCATCGGCAGGGGCTGGGGCTTCCCGCTGCGCGTCGGACCGACCGGCGGCATCGGCATGGTCGAGCGCGACCAGGAGATCGAGGAGGCCATCTGGCTGATCCTGGGCACCGCGCCCGGGGAACGGCCGATGCGGCCGGAGTTCGGCTGCGGCATCCACGACCACGTGTTCGCCGCGACCGACGGGGCGACCGCGGGCCACCTGGCGCGCGAGGTGCGCACCGCGCTGGACCGGTGGGAGCCGCGGGTGGACACCGTCGCCGTCGATGTCGACTTCGACCCGGTCGAGGTGGGCACGCTGCACATCTCGATCCACTACACCATCCGCGCGACCAACGACCAGCGCAACCTGGTGTTCCCCTTCTACACCATCCCCTCCGAAGGTGAGCCGGACTGATGGCCCTGCCCGCACCCGACCTGGACGACCGCCGGTTCCAGCAGCTCGTCGACGAGGCGAAGCGGTACGTGCGCGACCGGTGTCCCGAGTGGACCGACCACAACGTCTCCGACCCCGGTGTCACGCTGATCGAGACCTTCGCGCAGATGGTCGACCAGCTCGTCTACCGGCTCAACCGGGTGCCCGAGCGCAACTACCTGGCGTTCCTGGACCTGCTGGGTGTGCGGCTGTTCCCGCCGACGGCGGCGCGGGCGCGGGTCACGTTCTGGCTCTCGGCGCCGCAGGTGGAGGTGGTGCTGCTGCCACCGGGGACCGAGGTCGCGACGGTCCGCGCGGAGACCACGGAGGCGGTCGTGTTCGCCACGACCTCGCCGCTGCCGATCGTGCCGTGCGAGCTCGACGCGCTGGTCACCAGGAGCGCGGCCGGTGAGCACGTCGACCGCACCAAGGACCTCGCGGCAGGCCAGGACGTGCGGTGCTTCCAAGCGACTCCGGCCGTGGACGACTCGACGTTGTTCGGCCTGTCCGCCGCGGCGCCGCAGTGCGTGGTGGTGCTGCGCCTGGACAGTCGGGTGGAGGGCATCGGTGTCGACCCGCGTCAGCCGCCGCTGGTGTGGGAGGCGTGGGACGGGCGTGGGTGGACCGTGTGCGAGACCGACGAGGACAGCACGGGTGGGCTCAACCGCCCGGGCGAGGTCGTCGTGCACCTGCCCGCGTCGCATGTGGAGTCGGTGATCGCGGGCAGGCGGGCTGGGTGGGTGCGCGCTCGGGTGAGCGAACCCGAGGCCGGTCAGCCGTTCTACTCCGAGTCGCCGACGATCCGCGTCGCCGAGGCGTTCACCATCGGCGGCACGGTCGCCGTCGAGCACGCCGAGGCCGTGCCGGATGTGCCGCTGGGGTTGTCGCAAGGTGTTCCCGGGCAACGGTTCACCCTGCCCAGGACGCCGGTGCTGACCGATGGCGACCCGATCACCGTGCTGGTGTCCGACGGCGACGGGTGGCAGCGGTGGACCGCGGTCGAGCACTTCGGCGAGTCAGGGCCTGGCGACCGGCACGTGGTGCTGGACGCAACGCTCGGCGAGGTGCGGTTCCCGCCCGCGGTGCGCACGGCTGACGGCGATTTGCGTTACTACGGCGCGGTTCCGCCGAAGGGGTCGGCGGTTCTGGTGGAGCAGTACCGGACCGGGGGCGGCCGCGCGGGGAATGTCGCTCGTGGGGCGATCTCGGTGCTGCGCAGCTCGGTCCCGTACATCTCGGCGGTGGAGAACCGGGAGGCGGCTCGCGGCGGGGTCGACGGCGAGACGGTGGCGGAGGCTCGAACCCGTGCGCCGCAGGAATTGCGCGTGCAGGACCGGGCCGTGACCGCGTCCGACTACGAACGCCTGGCGCACCAGGCGGCACCTTCGCTGGCGCGGGTGCGGTGTCTCCCCTCGGCGGATGAGCCCGGTGCCGCGCGGGTGCTGGTGGTGCCCTCGGCGACGGTCGGCCACGGCGAACGGCTGCGGATCGAGCAGTTGGTGCCGTCCGACGAGGTGCTGGCGACCGTGGCGGGGCACCTCGACGCGCGACGGCTGTTGGGGACGCGGGCCATCGTGAGTCCGCCGCGGTACCAGGGGATCACGGTGGTGGCGCGGTTGGTGGCGCCGGACGCCGACGTCGACGGGGTGCGGGCAGGGGCGCAGGACGCGCTGCACGGGTATCTCGACCCGATGACCGGGGGCGCGGACGGCACGGGGTGGGCGTTCGGCCGGGCGGTGCAGTACGGCGAGATCTTCGCTGTGCTGCAACGGGTTCCGGGGGTTGGCATGGTGGAGGAGATCTTGTTGTTCCCGGCCAACCCGCTGACCGGCGCCCGTGGTGGACGGGTGGACCGGCTGGAGCTGACGCCGGACGCGCTGGTGTTCTCCCACCAGCACCAGGTGACCGTGGTGGGTGCCCAGTGACCCGCGCCGCGGTGCCCGGGCTGCCGAGCACGCACCCCATCGGGGAACTGCTGCCCGCGCTGTACGCCGCCGATGACTTCGCCGCACGCTTCACCGCGGGCCTCGACGACGTGCTCTCGGTCATCCTGTCCACTTTGGACAACCTGACCGCCTACCTCGACCCCGCCCTGACCCCCGAGGACTTCCTGGCCTGGCTGGCCTCCTGGGTCGCCGAGTCCCCAGACCCCCGCTGGCCCGCAGAGGTCCGCCGCGACCTCGTCCGCCGCGCGACCGCCCTGCACCGGGACCGCGGCACCCCCCGCGGCCTGGCCACCCGCCTCCGCCTGACCCTGGGCGTCGGCGTCACCATCACCGACGGCCCCGGCGTGGCCTGGTCCCCCGCCGCGGGCGCCGAGCTCCCCGGCACACCCCCGGAACTCGTGATCCGCGTCTGGCCCGACCGATCCCCGGCAGACCACGACCAGGTCACCGCCGTCGTGGCCGCCCATTGCCCCCTGCACCTCACCCCGCGGATCGAGGTACTCCCAGCCCCACCCGAGGACCCCACATGACCCGCCCCTGCCCCGTCTGCGGCACCCAGGTCCAGACCACGGACGACTTCTGCGGCAACTGCGCCACCTACCTCGGCTGGTCCACCACAGACCCGGCCGCCCCTGCACCAGGCGCGGATTCCGTGCAGCAGCCCGAGAAATCCGTCTCACAACCGGTCGACGCCGGTACCGAGGCCCACCGCGCAGACGACTCCGCGACCATCGACGACCCCGTCACGGGCACGAACAAGCCCGCCCAACACACCACCGCGGGTCCTCCCCCGCGGTCCGGAGGGTCCACCGCGCGACCGGCCGACAACCCGACGACCGGTGCCTCGACCCGCCGGACAGATGGTTCGGCAACCGTCCCCACCACGGGCGCGACCGAACCTGCCACGCAGGCCACTGGCGCCGTGCATCCGGGCGACGAGCCCGCCACCAACCCGGCGGCTTCCCTCTTCGCCGAACCCACGCCCGCTCCTGCCCGCGTTGCTCGCGATCCCGCCACGCCACCACCCCCCGAGCTGGACACCGCTCCCGTACTCCCGGGAAGGCCGGTCGCCCAACGCCCGGTCGCGTCCGCTGCCCAAGCCGACACCGTCGAGGGCCCGCCGTGTCCGGTGTGCGGGACGTCGAACCCGCCCGGCCGGAAGTTCTGCCGCCGCTGCGCCACTCCCCTCGACCCCACGGCCACGGCGGCCGCCACCGCCCGCCGACGGTGGTCCTGGCACGGCGACCGTTCCCGCTGGCTACGCGCGGTCGTCGCCCTCCTGGTCGTCGCCGCCCTCGTCGTCCTCGGCGTGGCCCTCTACCCCCACCTCGACCCCGCCGTCCAGGACATCCGCGACCGCCTGTCCACCCCCGCCGCCATCGCCCCCCGAACGGTCACCGCCACCGCCGAACTCCCCGACCACCCCGCCCGCGCCGCCGCCGACGGCCTGTCCAACCGCTACTGGGGCACCCCCACGCCAGGCGCCCAGGCCACCTTCACCTTCGCCGAGCCCATCCGCCTGCTGTCGGTGGTGATCCACACCGGCCCCACCACCGACCGGGACCACTTCACCGACCAGGCCCGCCCCACCACCGTCGACCTCACCACCACCAGCACCGACGGCACCACCCGCACCACCACCATCACCCTCGCCGACGAACCCGGCCCCCAGCGCACCGACCTCGGCACCTCCGACGTCACCCAGGCCCGCCTGACCATCCGCTCCGCCACCCCCCAGACCCCCACCACCCACATAGCCCTCGGCGAGATCGAGTTCTTCCGCCGCCCCTGACCCGACCCGAAGCCGCGGCCGCAATCATGCGGGTGAACCCACGCCAGCGCCGCTGACCCGCCCGCCCGGGTGACGGACCTCAGAACCGGGGCAGGCCCGCCGATGCGACGGCGACTGGGGATCGGCCGCCGGTACGCGCAGGGGGAGCATCCGCACCATCGTCGCCGCGGATGGTGCCATGCCGACGGCGAACCGGCCGCTGCTCGACGAGGTGGTCCGCGGGACCCGCGCCGCCACGCCCGAGATCTACGACATGTACCTGTGCTTCGACGCCCCCGGCGACCCGCGGCCACCAGTACCGCTGGATCAAGGACGAGACCGGCAAGCCCGTGCGGCAGGACCTCGACGACGCGGCGAACGCCGACGCCATCACCTACGCCTGGTACACCGAGCCGAAGCGCACCGGCGCGGAGGGCGTCGTCGAGCCGTACTACGACGCCAACCTCAAGGCGCTGATGACCTCGGTGACCTGGGCGCCGGTCGAGGGGACGGGCTGGACGCTGGCGACGGTGACCCCGATGAGCGACGTCCTCGCCCCGGTCGGCGCGCTGCGGACCAAGCTGATCGGCTTCGCGCTCGTCATCGCCCTCGTCCTGCTCGCGACCGTCTGGTTCACCACCCGCCGCCTGACCGCCCGGATGCCCGTCCTGCGCACCGCCGCGCTCGACATCGCCCGCGGTCGCCTCGACGTCACCCTGCCCCGCTCCGGGCGCGATGAACTGGGTGAGCTGGCCGGGGCCTTCGGCGAGATGGTGGCGACCCTGCGCCGCACCGCCGACCACCTGCGCCGGATCGCCTCCGGTGACCTGACCGCCCCGATCGAGCCCGCCGGTGTCGACGACGAACTCGGCACCGCGCTCGTGCAGATGCAGCGCGGGCTCACCACCTCGGTGCAGGCAGTGGTGGACACCGCGGCGGACCTCACCGGATCGGCCGAGGCGCTGCGCGGCCAGGCCGACGAACTGCGCGAGAGCGCGAAGGTGACCCACACCGAGTCGGCGGCGGCCAGCATCGGCGCGACCGAGTTCAGCGCGAGCGTCGCGGAGATCGCCTCGTCCATCTCGCGCGGCTCGACCCTCGCCGCCGACGCCGAGCAGGCGACCGAGACCATGACCGCCCAGCTGCACAGCCTCGCCGGGTCGTCGGCCGCCATCGCGGGCGTGGTCGAAGTGATCACCAGGATCGGCGCCATCCAGTCCGATGTGGACGGCACGCGCCAGGTGATCGAGCGGATCGGCACCTCAATCCGCGACATGGCCCAACTCCAGACCACCCATCGTCGCCGCGGTCGAGTCCACATGGGGCGATCTCCAGCGCGAGTTGTCGGTCAGGCCCCTTGGGGTTTCGCCCGGGCGAGCAGGGCGGTGGCCGTGGGTGTCAGGGAGTGGCAGGCGGTGCCGTGGTGGCGGCCGGTGGTGATCAGGCCCGCTTCGCGCAGGATCGCGGTGTGCTGGCTGATGGCCGCAGCCGAGGTGCCCGCGTGGCGGGCGAGGGTCGTGGTGGTGGCGACGCCCTCGGCGATGGCGGTGAGGATGGTGGCCCGGGTGCGGCCGAGGAGCCTGGCCAGGCCCGCGGGCGGCTGGGGGCGCTCGGTGCGGACGGCGGGGTAGATCAGCAGCATCCGGTCGCCGTCGCGCAGCAGCGTCGGGGACCGCTGGAAGTAGGACGGGACGATGTCGAGCCCCCGGCCGTCGAGGGTGGTCTCGGCCTCGAAGGGGCAGCCGACGTCGAGGACCGCGCCGGTCCAGCGGATCAGCGGGTGCAGGCCAGCCAGGAGCCGGTCGACGCCGCCGTCGGCGAGGTCGCGGGCGCGGGCGGCGCGGTCGAGGGTGAAGGAGTCCTGCACCGCGGACCACTCGGGGCGGATGGCCAGGTCGTGGTAGGCGCGCAGGGACGCCAGCAGGTCGCGGCGGACGGCGAGGTCGTCGTCGAGGCCGCGCAGCACCGACGGCATCCGGCCCGACCAGCGGGCGAACCAGTCGAGTTCGGCCCGCACGCGCGCCCGCGGACTGGCGAGCAGGGCGTCGTCGTCGACCCCGGCACCCATGAGCGCCACCAGGTCCAGGAAGTGCGGGCCGCGCGGGGAGATCGCCGCGAGCATCCGCGACCACGGGCCGAGACCGACCCGGACCCGGTCGCGCCACGGCTCCAGGTGCGCCCCGTCCGCGCCGCCGCGCAGGGCGTTGAGGCTGAACAGGGTCTCCGCGACCGGTGTCGGGGACGGGAACAGGCGAACCCGGGCGACGTCGGCGGAGCTGAGGATGAGCCGGTGCACGGCAGGGATCTTTCCCGGCGCTGAACCGATCTACCAGGGGGTTTAAGCGGCAACTTCAGCGCGTCGCGGCGGGGGTGGCGCCGCGGCCAGGCTGACGCCCGTCAGATTCCCGCTAGCCGAAGGAACTCCATGAGATCGTTGTTCATGAAGGTGGCCCTGGTGGTGGCGATGGCCCTGGGCGTCTCGCTCAGCGCCCTGCCCACCGCCTCCGCCACGGCCGCCACGACCGCGGCGGGCTGCCCGGACGGTGTCTGCTCCAGCAAGTACCTCAACTACAGCGGCCAGCAGCAGATCAACGGCTACTACTGCGGCCCGGCGGCCACCCGCGTGGCCCTGTCGGTCCGGCTGATCAACGTCCCGACCCAGAGCTCGCTCGCCGCCAGCCTCGGCACGACGGTCAACGGCACCGACCACATCAGCCAGGTCACCACCGTCTTGCGCAACTACGTCGGCGGCTGGTACGAGACCAAGATCATCGACGGCGACTACGCCACCCAGGCGCAGATCAACCTCCTGGTGGCCGACGTCCGCCTCAACATCAACAACGCCTTCCCGATCGTCGCCAACGTCGTCGGCTACGCCTACGACACCAACGGCGGCTACCACTCCTACAGCGGCGGCCACTACCTGACCGTCGTGGGCTACGAGCAGGGCGCCAACATCTCGGTGATCTACGACCCCGCCCAGGGCGTCCAGTACAAGATGGAAACCTGGCGCCTCGCCAACTGGATCGCAGGCCGCGGCTACAGCGCCTGACCACGTGTGGCCGGTGGCGTCGAGATCGCGCCACCGGCCACCTTGTCGTCGAGCGCCGCGAAGTCGATCGGATCCATTTGGCGCGCCACCGGGAAATCATTCTTGATGCCCCGGGGAACCAACACCGTTCTCCCCTGTTTGGTCCGATCGGCCCTCGCGTCACCTTTCCGGGCGCTGCTACGTGCCGGACATCGGCGTTCGGTCACGGATTGGCCTGACTGGTGGTACGCATTCGGCGCAGCGTTGGTCCGTTAGTGCAAGAATGAACCGGCAAGTGGGCAGTTCTGTAGCGGTCGACCCTGTCGGCGCGGCGTGTTGACCTTGAATCGGGGACGTCACCCCGAGAGAGGATTCACCGTGCCGAGCACCGCTACCGTGACGAGTTCACCGGAGTCAAAAAACGCGGAGTTGCCCTCCGCCGAGTTCATCGAGGGAATCCGCGCCATCGCGCGGGAACACTTCGACAGCGCTTTCTTGCCGCAAGAGGAACTGCCCAGGCAGAAGTGGGAGTTACTCACCCGGGCGGGCGTGCTGCTGCCCGCCCTGCCCACCGAGTTCGGCGGCCGCGACAGCCACCTGGAGATGTGCCGGGTGATCGAGGCGATCGCCGAGTGGAACCTGCCGCTGGCCATGTACGCCAAGATCATCAGCGCGGTCGCGCTGCGGCCCATCGTCATGCGCGCCAGCGAGCCCACCCGCACCGAGGTGCTCTCCGAGTTCGGCACCGGCGCCCCGCTGATCTGCGGTTTCGCCTCCACCGAGCCCGGTTGCGGCAGCAACATGTCCGCGATGCGCACCACGTTCGAGCCCGGCCCGGCGGGCTACCGGCTGCGCGGGCACAAGCACTGGCAGGGTTTCAGCACCACCGCGGATTGGTGGTTGGTCAGCGCCAAGAACGACGACAACGGCCGCGAGTACGGCTATTTCGTACTGCGCCGGGAAGAAGGGTTCACCACCACCGAGCGCTACACGCCGATGGGGATGCGGTTGCTCGACTACGGCCTCAACGAGATCGACGCCACCGTGCCCGCGCACCGCAGGCTGGACGCGGCCAACCACGACCTGAGCGCGATGCCGGAACTGCTCACCCCGCCCAGATCGATGATGGCCTCGATCGCCGCCGGATTCCTGCGCCGCATCAGCCGGGAAACCCGCGCCTACGCGGAAAGGCGACCGCTGGGCCGGGGCACCCTCGCCGACATCGGTTTCGTCCGCTACCGGATCCGCGCGGTGGAATCCTCGGCGACCATCTGCCGGGCGCTGGCCCACCACGTGGAGACCAGGATGGACCTGAAATCCGATATGACCGAGTCGTTCCCGGTGTCGCTCGCGCTCAAGACCGTGGCCACCGAGCGCATGGTGAGCGCCGCCAACCACTACGTGCAGATCGCGGGCGGCGAGGGCTACCGCACGGAATCACCGACCAACATCGCCGCCCAGGCATTCCTCGACACCCGGGTGTTCACCATCTTCGACGGCACCAACGACCTGCTCAGCCAACAACTGACCCACCACTGCCAGAAACTGGCGGCAGGCGACCCCCTCAGTTCGTTCCTCGCCACCTGGGAACTCACCGCCCCCGCCGTCGGCGCGGGAATAGACCTGACCTTCCTCGACGGCCCCCTCGCCCAGGAACACCTGGTACTGGCAGGCCGCGCCATCGCCTACGCCATCGCCCACACCCTGGTCCGCCAGTGGTCCCAACGCACCACCGACGTCACCGACCAGGCCAGAATCGCGATGGCCTTCCTCACCGCCGACGTGAACGCCATAGCCGTGGAGTTCAACCTGCTGGCCCAACGGATCCTCTGACCCCAACCCCGCCGAGCCCGTCTGATACGTCCCGCGGGCCGCCCGGTCCTCGGTGAACCACCCACCGAGGACCGGGCGGTCACCACGGACGCGATGGCGAACCATCGGAGGCCAGACCCCACTTGCGCAGCCTTTCGGCTTCCTCGCGTTGTCCGGTGTTGACCAGGAATGCGATCAGCCGGTCGACGGCGTACTCGGTACCCGCGTGGACCTCGTCCCACAGCGCTTGCCACTCGCGGTTCGCGGCGAGGTGTTCGACCACTCGGCTCGCGGCGCCGGAGTTGCCCGCGTCGGCGAGTGCGCGCAGGGCCGACCAGTCGCCGACCTCGGTCAAGTGGTCCACTCGGTTCGCTGTGGCCATGGCGCCGGACACGAGCAGGTCGATCTGTTGCTGTTGTTGCTGTTGTAGCTGCTGTTGCAGCTGCTGCCGCGCCTGCTGTTGCAGCTGCTGCTGCGACTCCTGCTGCCGCCGGGCCTGGCGATAGGCCGCATAGGTGACGGCGTGTGCGGCCAGCAGCGGTGCGGCCTCATCTGCCCTGCCTTGCTCGACCAGCGTGTCGATCAACCGGTGAGCGGCGTCAGCGTCACCAGCCGCGGCCAGGTCCGCGAGCACCTTCTCGGCCTCGCCGGCTCTGCCCAACCGGACCAGGAGATCGACTCGTCGACTGGTCGCGTAGACGTCACCTGCCGCGGCGAGGGCAGTCAAGAACGTTTCAGCCTCCCTACCGTTGTCCTGCTCGACCAACCGGTTGACCACCTCGATCTGGGCGAGTCGGTCACCTGCCGTGGCGAGGTGGTGGTGGACGCTCTGGGCGTGGCGGTACTGCATCCGCCGTTCAGCCTGGCGGGCGAGACGGCGGCGGTCGTCGGGGTTGTGGGTGTGCCGGATCAGCGCGTTCCAGGCGGTGTCGGACAGCAGTTGGCTGCGGCGTTTGGGGAGCAGTTCCTGGAGCAGGTAGTCGGCCACGGTGTAGCCGAGGATGTCCCGGTGGTCGGCTGTGGGCACGACCAAGAGCGGTGCGGTGGCCGCGTCGTCACGGCGGTCGGTGCGGGCCAGTTCGGTGCGGGCCTGGTCGAGTCCGGTGTCGTCGGTGTGGACGCCGGTGAGATAGCCGCGAGCGGCGTCACGCAGCAACTCCGGGGTGAGCACGCCCTGGATACCCAGCCTGCGAGCGTCGATCGCCGCGTGGACAACGGCCTGTCGGGTGGCGGAGGCTTCCAGGTAGCGCTGCATGATCCGCGGGACACCGGCGAGGGTCTCGGTGACGTTGAACTCCGCCCCGGCCGCCGTTGCGCTTGCCAGCCGCGGGTCGTGCGCCGCGAGCACGGACGCACGGTGCTTCTCGGCGGCACTGAAGGTGTTCACCCGCAGCTGGGATGTGCGCAGCGCCAGCACACTGGCGGCCGCCGGGTGGCGGGGCTTGGTGACCCCGTCGACGGTGTCGGTGGCGTGGAGTTGGTCGAGGTGGTCCGGCCAGAGCGTGGCCAGCACGATCACCGGTGTGTCACCGTCGAGCAGCAGGCGCATGGACTCGGCGTTGACCGGGCGGTGCCCGGCGGTCTCGTCGGGCGCGAAGTAGGGGCCCGCTAGGAAGCGTTGCAACTCGTCCAACCACACCACCACCGGGGAGGACGGGGCCGCGGCCGCCAACTCGTTCACGGCTCGACCGTCGCCCAACTCCGGTGCCAGCAAACGGAAGTCGCCGAGTTCGGCGCGGGCGGACTCGAACAGCAGGCGAGTCTTGCCCACGCTGGACGTCCCGATCAGCAGCAGGAACCCGCCACCCGCTCGGGCCAGCCGCATCCACGCCGTGACCTCGTCCGACAAGTCGCGCGGCACGAACAACGGCGGATCCGACTCCCGGGCCACCTTGGCCGCCCGACTCCACTGTCGGTGCCGGGCGGCGTCTAGTACCGGTAACGGCGCGGACTCGTGCACCCGAGCACGTCGCGCCGTCAAGGTGGTCACCTTCGGCAACTTCCTGGGTTTCACCCGGGAAGACCCAGCTCTCGACGCCGTGGTATACGATCGATCGCGGAAACCGAGCCAGAGAGCGAACAGGGCGAGCGCCGTGCTCGTCACCAGGGCGAGCAAGCCCGTCACCGCACCGACCACGCTGGCCCGCTGGTCCAGGTCCTGCCACCCCAGCTCGAAGAAGTCGTCGAACTCGCTGACCAGCGGCGGCAGCCACGCGACCGAGCTACTTGCTGTCTTGGGATGACGAACTGGACGTGATGGGACCGAGTTCCTGGTCAAGCCGAGTTGGCCAGTCACCGTCGGCCAGTTCTGCGGTGACGAGCAGGTCCCGCCAGTCCTGGGTGCTCAAGGTGAGGGCGTGGTGGAGTCGCGTGAGGTCTCCTTGGGCGAGCAGGATGATGGCTGCGTGCACGCGCTCGGTGCCGAGGGTGTTGTCACCGGTCTGGTGTGGAAGATCTGCCAGGAGGCGCAGGATCTCTTGGGCAGAGCCGGGTTCGGGGAAGTCCAGGCGTATCCGCCGATGCAGTCGTGTTTCGGCTGTGGTCACCAGCTGATCCTGCCACGGAGGTGCTCTGCGTTCGACGTTGTCGGACCAGGCAGCCGGTCCCTGCTTCACCCGTACGGCCCTGAAGCGGATCCCGGCGCACCACGATCATGTGACTGTGCACCGACTGACCTACCGGGACGCGGTCAAGATCCTCGGCACCGGCAACTCCCCGGTCGTCGCGGCGCTCGACAAGGTCCTCGGTGGCCTCCTGCTGGGCACCACCCTTGTCTCCGCCGACGCGCCGTCGGTCTTCGACGCGAAGTTCGAACTGAGCCGTCTGGCCAACGAGCTGGTGGCCGGGTGGCTCGACAGGTGCCGCAAGCTCTCACAGTTCGACCGCGTCCAACGCCGACGCGCCGCCCGTGTGTCCTGCTGGTCACCGCCTACTCCGAGGCGGTCAGCCGCCAGGCGCCAAGCCAGGATCGACCTCCCCAGCTCTCCCGCCACGAGGCGACCGGCCTCGCGGTCGGGTCCTTCAGCGCGGGCTCGATCGCCCAGCTGTCGGTCTATCCACGCGCATCCGGTCCGCGACGGTCACCCGGCTCGTCACCACCACGGCGACGTGCTGCCCCTGGGTCTCCTCGACCTCCTGCGGGCCGGTCAGGCGAAGCTGACCAAGACCGAACTGCACGAGCGCCTCCTCGTCCGCTTCGCCCAGCGCGAGGTGGCCAAGCGCGAGGGTGCCGACGTCGAACACGAACTCCTGGTCCTGTCCATCGTCGCCCTGGGCATGTTCAACCGCCCCGCGACCACCACCTCAACCGAGCGCTTGGCGACCTGCACCGCGAACGTCGTGCTGATCCTGATGGCCCTAGTCTCGGAACTCCCCCTGGTCGACCTGTTCCCCGACGACCCCATTGACAAGTGGTCGCGCCAAGCCAAGCTCGGGAAATCCCAACTGACCGCTGACGAATTGCACGGCATGTCCAGGCTCTATTCTGTCGACGCAGCCAGGATGCTGTCCGCGGCAACCGCACTCGTTGATCACCGATTGCTTGTCGCCGTCGGTGCGCTACAGCACCCCGATAGCGCCCACAGCCTCAGGCAGTCATGGGACACGCGGTGCGCGAAGACGCGGGTTCGCAAGCTGAGCCACTTCGAGTGACCTGCTGCTGCATCTCGCGGCTGTACTCAACGGCAGAGGCCCTATCCAGTGAACCGGATAGGGCCTCTGACCTGCGTGGGCGATACTGGGATCGAACCAGTGACCCCTTCGGTGTGAACGAAGTGCTCTCCCGCTGAGCTAATCGCCCGGTGCGGCTGGGCCGCATCGACTGGGGAAAGAGTACAGGATGGTCTTGGTCAGGCGAAAAGGGGGGACCCCAGCCAGGGCCAGTGGATGCCGAACCAGCCGCCGACCAGGGCGAATCCGTTGAGGAGCCAGATGGTGGTGACCACGATGAGGCCGGTGAGGGCCAGGGTGAGCAGGCGGACGGCCAGGTGTTGGCGCTTGAGCCAGTCGGTCCAGGCGTCGTACTTGCCCCTGGCGTAGGTGAGGGCTCGGTGGGCCCAGGTGAACTCGACGGCCAGGATGGCCAGGCCCGCGAAGACGACGAGCCAGCCGGGGCCGGGGTAGGGGATCATCACGATCCCGGCGACCAGGACCAGTCCACCGACCAGTCCAACTCCCACCCGCCACACCGTCCTGGTCGTGGCGTTGCGGTCTGCCCAATCGGGGCGGAACCGACCCTGCTCGCGCGCCTCGTCCGTCACGTCCGCACCATCCCCCTCGCCGTTGCCCCCATTGTGCCGTTGGGCCGTTCGAGCGGCACGATCAAGCGTCTTGACCCACCTGTGACCTGCGCGAAGGGGTGGCTCACACCACAGCGGCGGGGAGTGTCGCAGGTCAGCGCGGCATTGCCGCGGGTGAGGAAAACAGGGAAGGAACATTCGTGCTCAGGGCGCTACCGGCGCGGCCGAAAACCAGCCAGTATGGAGAAGCCACTGGCAGATTCGTCACGCTGAGCAGTGGTACGACGGCCCTACGCACAGGTTAGTGGACCGGACGGGTGATGCTCAGGCGATCCACGTCCCGGCTCCGGCGTGGTGCCGTCACATGGAAGGGACTCAGTCGTTTGGCTGGGAGGGGAGCAGAAGGGTAGCGACGATGCGAAACGATCACGTCACGCTGCGGTCAACCGCGGTGTTCGACCTCCTCGCGCCGAGGACCCCCGCGGTCCCGGTGAAGGTCGAACTGCGCTACGACACGCGTGATCCGTACGCCGTGGTCGCGGCCTTCCGCACCGGCCGCGCCGGTTGGGTCGAGTGGGTCTTCGCCCGCGACCTGCTCGCCGACGGCCTCATCGCCGAGGCGGGCGACGGTGACGTGCGCATCCGCCCCGCCGTCGACGACCCCGAGGTCGTGGTGATCGAGCTCAGCTCCCCGTCCGGCCACGCCGTGTTCGAGGCATCGGCCCAGGAGCTCGCCGACTTCCTCGACCGCACCTACGACGTCGTCGTCCCCGGCAACGAGCACCTCTGGGTCGACGTCGACGAGGCCCTCACGCACTTGATCTCCACCGACCTGACCTGAGCGAACGTCGGGAACAGACCCCCGATTTGGAGCCGGGATCGGCCGTCCTATAGAGTTCTTCTCGCACCACCGAGAACCGGCCGGGGCGAGAAGCCCAGCTGGAAAACCGGTGGCGCGCGGACGTAGCGCAGCTGGTAGCGCATCACCTTGCCAAGGTGAGGGTCGCGGGTTCGAATCCCGTCGTCCGCTCGGAAAGCGGTTCGGCCTCTGCGCCGGCCCCCCGGGGGCCAACACCCTTCGGGATCCGGCGGAGTGGCCGAGTGGCTTAGGCAAGGGCCTGCAAAGCCCTGTACGCGGGTTCGATTCCCGCCTCCGCCTCGGGCGATTAGCTCAGTGGGAGAGCACTACCTTGACACGGTAGGGGTCACTGGTTCAATCCCAGTATCGCCCACCAGTTATCTACACTGGTGACAAGCCCCGTCCTCCACCTCGGAGGGCGGGGCTTCAGTGGTCAAATGGAGACGATTGGGAGACGGCGGAATTCTTACCGTCGCGGTATTCGATCTCCAGCCTTGCGAACACCGGCTTCAGGTGTGGGAACCACGTCACCAACTGTGACCGTTCGGCGGTCGTCAGGGCAATCAGGCTCGAGTCCCATCGCGCCTCTAGCGCGTCGAGGATTTGCTTGCGCATGACCTCGGTCACATGGTCGTAGGTGCGGCCGATGCCCTTCATCTTCTGCCCCAACCTGGCTCGGCGGGCGACCTCGGGAACGCCGTCCTCGGTCAGCCAGGTGGCGTGGGTGTGGCGGCCTTCGTGGAAGGTGAACCACGGCAGGATGGCCGGGACGTGGTTCTCCGCGGCCGGGGCGTCGGGGTTCACGCCGTCCCAGGCCCTGCGCCAGAATCGCTGGCGGAAGTTGGACCGCCGCCACGGGTGCCCTTCGGGAGTGGTGAAGGCGAACGCGCGACGGTTGCTGTCGAGCAGCAGTTCGTAGAACACCGCGATACTCGGCGGTAACTGCACCGATCGCATTCCGGCCGGTGTCTTCGTCCTGCCCTTGCGGGCGGAGAGCCCGCGGCGACGCCTGGCCGGTTGCGGCGGCGGGACGTCGACCAACGCCGTGCCGTGCTTCTTCAGCGTTCCGCCGACCTCCTTCAGCGGGGCTTGAACGCTGATCTCCTTGCTCTGGTCGTCGTACTCGTGCCGCTGCTGCCCGGCCAACTCGCCCCACCGGGCACCGGTGTAGACGTCGAGCAGGCAGAGGGTGAACCCGCCGACGCCGAGCCCGGCCTCGTACAGCCGCATCGCCGCCCGCAGCGCCTGCACCGGCGAGGCGACGAACCGCTCCAGCTCGTAGTCACCCGAGGACACCCGCACCCCGCTGCACGGACTGGCCGGGATGATCCGCTCCTTGACCGCTGCCTTCATGAAGGTCGAGAAGGTGGCGAAGATCGATGACACCGTGGTCTGGGCGTACTCCTCGTGCAGCTCCGAGACCCACTTCTCGATCTCGACGTAGCTGTTGAAGATGCCGATCAAGGGCCAGTCGCCCCACTGCGGGATCAGATGGGAGTCCAGGTGAGACCGGTACTTCGCCGCCGTGCCCTCGGCGAGCCGAGGCTTGATCGCGGCCAGGTAGCCCTCCGCGAACACCCCGAACGGCGTCTCGGCCTCACGCGGGTCGATCCACATGTTCCGCCGGATCAACGCCTCTTGCTCGTCGCCGTAGTCCAGCGCCGCCTTCTCGGAGGAGAAGCCGGACTGGCTGCCCCAGGTTCCGTCCGGGCGCTTGTATCGCGATCTCCATGTCTTGCCGATTAACTCGCTGTACGCCATGAGAGACCTCCCTTCCTTGTCATTCCCGCTCTAGGTGATGCGGACCTTTGCGCTTGCTCCGCGAACTGGATGATCGCCGCGATATCGTCGCGACTGAATCTGTAGTGCTTGCCGATCCGGCGGTGAGGGATCTGCCCGCACGCGGCGAGATCACGCAACGTCCGCGGTGACATGTGGAACAGGTCCCCAACCTGATCGGCCGTGAGAAGTTCCTCCGCCAACACCGGCGATCTCGCCACGAGCGCGCGAACCGCCTTGGCCAACTCATCGACACTGTTCACGAGTTCGTAGCTCGTGGACTCATCTCCCTTCCCTGTGGACGGACACGTACAGGTGTCGCTATCGGCACTGCCTTCCTTCGGTGTAGACATGACTGACTCGCCCTCGTCGGTGAAGCATCTGAGAAGGGCTACGCCTGTACGGGAATCCGTCATCGTGGTGGCCGGATTGCCAGCTGTACCAGCTGTTTACCGTGCAGCGCAAACCCCAGAACCTTGCCGCCGGTCTCCCGTCAGACGGCTGCGGCGGCATCCCCCGCGCGGATCTCCCAGCGCACCCTGGCGATCCTGTCGACACCTCGGTCTTGTCGCGGTCTGCCCGGTGTGGACCAGCCTGATCGGGGACGCAGGTCGGTGACGGCGACCAGCCCAGCGGCACGGAGACTCGCTCCGGTCTCGCCGTGCTGGGTGTAGGTGACCATGCGGTCGTAGCCCATGGCGCGGGCCGCACGCCAGCAGGCGCCGTACAGCTTGGAGTTGGCACCGTGGTGGCCGAGAGTGCAGGTCCTGGTGACCTCGACTGTGCTGTCGTCGTCGAGCAACCGGGCAACGGGCCTTCCCGCGGTGGCCACTCCGACAAGATGGCCCGCGTGCTCAATGCCGATCGCGAACTTCATGCCCCGTGGCGGCCTGTAGTGACGGTGATGCGCCGCGATGAAGGCAGTCGCCTCCCGAAAGCTGACCGGGACGATCCGTAGCCGCACCGGCGCCAGGGTGCTCATGCGGCGACACCTTCCATGACCGGTTCCGTGAGTCGCCTGCTTTGCAGCTCATTTCGGCGGTAACGCGCAACACCGACCGATGATCCGTCAACGTCGCGGACACCGCGAGCGGCGGAGGCAAGTACGGCCACATGAGCGGGGCGGAAGACCAGAACGTGGCGGTGAGCGACCAACGCGATCGGTCGACCGCTGGGGTGCCTGCGGACTCGGCGTCGTTCGGTGAGGCTGGCGCGGGTGTGGACGCGTTCGTGATGGAGGGCGGCGGTGACGGCGATGGCGTGGTGAACGGGGACCAGTCCTGCTGCGCGTGCGGCGGTGTGGATGGTGGTGGGGAGGTCGAGGAGTTCACCGCGGGCGTCCCGGGTGGGTGCCGCGACAACGGCGATGTGGCCGTCGGGGTGCAGAACCGCGCGGGTGTGGTTGAGCGTGGTGGTGAGGTCGGTGACCGCGTCCGGTCGTGTGGGGTTGCGGAGGGCGGTGATGGCGAGTGTGGCGGTTCCTCGGGTGCCCGCGGCGCGGATGTGGGTGAGGGCGGTGGCGGGGTGGTCGAGGACGCTGCCGTCGGACCAGGCACCCGCGTGCTTGGCGGCGGTGATGTTGGTACGGGCGAGTCGCCACCAGCGGGGGTTGGTGGTGAGGCCGAGGGCGGGGCGTCCATGGCGGAGGGCTTCGACGAGGGTGGTGCCGGGTCCGCAGTCGGGGTCGAGGACGAGTTCGCCGGGCCAGGTGTAACGGGAGATGATCTCCGCGGCGATGGCGGGCGGGATGAGGTCGGGGTCGGTGGCGGTGCGGGGGTGGTAGCCGCCGTCGGCGAGTTGGGTGGCCAGGTCGGTCTGTCCGGTGAGCCAGACCGAGCCCCCGCCAGGGGCCTGGTGGTCGGACGGGTCGGGGGTGTTCGTGTTCATCGGGCCTCACCGCTGTCGGTCGTGGCGAACAGGAGGAGATCGACGTATTCGGTGGTGTCGGCGGGGCCCGCGGGGTCGAGGGTTCCGGGGCGGTGGCCGCGGCGTGCGGGTGCGCGTCGCGGGGTGGTGGTGAGGAGCACGATCCGGTCCAATAGGAGCAGCCCGGCCTCGGTTGTCTGAGGGATGACAGTGGCGGCGGGGCCGACGAGTCGACCGCCTTGTCTGTGACTGTGGGTGACGACGGCGAGGGTGCCGGTCGGGGTCAGCACGGGCGCCCAGTCGGCGGGTCGCAGCCAGTCGGTGGCGCCGGGTGGGACCGTGATGATGATCAGGTCGTAGCGGTCGACGGACCCACCAGTCGGACCTCCGGCGGGTTCGGTCCGGGACTCGTCGGCGGTCCAGGCTGGACTACGCCCGCTGGTGCGGAGGAGATCCGTGACGCGCAGTCCGGGTCCGGACTCGGACTCGCTCGGGCCGTCCCCGGCGGGGGCTCGATGGGAGTTGGTGGTGCTGTGGCGGGTCGATGTCTCCGGCCGGGTGGCGGGGTCGATAGCGCCCGGTCCGGTGAGGTGGGTTCGGGTGCCGCGGCCGAGTCGGAGGACGGTCCAGGCGGCTTCGGTCAGGCCCGACAATGGGCTCGTGCGGGCCGGGCGTGGGATGCCGAGGTGGGCCGGGCCGGTCGGGTCTAACGGGTCGACGGCGCCGACGAGCAGGACTCTCTGGCCGGGGGTGGTGTAGGTGGTGACGATCTTGGCGGTGGCGGTCAGCAGCCACGGCGCCAGCCGCCCGAGATCACCCGCGGCGGCGGGGTGGGTCGGGCTGGAGGCGCAGGGCCAGACGGTCGCCGGGCGGGGCGCACGGCCGCGGACGCGGCGTCGGTGTTCCGGTCGCCGTGCGCCGGGAAGGTCGGGAACGGCGCGGTTCCGACCGTCGGCTCGGTGTCGGCCTTCGGTCGGTGTGCGGCGGCGACGCCGGGGGTGTTCGTTGTCGGACAAGGCGGTCATGAGGAGTCCTCTGCGGTGGGGTGTGTGAACGCCCCTGAACTCCGGAATGACCGCCGGTTTTGGACACGGCAACGACGAAAATCTTGAACTATTTCAACCACTGGGCACTTGGACCGCCCAAGCAGTGCTTAGTGCGCTCCCAGGCCGGCCGATCACGCCCGTGAAGATCTCAAGATTCTTTACGACACCGACGAACGATCTTGTCCGGCTTGGTCGACTGGTGTGCTGGTGGGCACGTCGATGATGTATAGAGCGACTAGCGAGCTACTAGCGCCGCTGGTCAGCCGTGCTAGTCGGCGCGGCCGGGAGGTCCTGCCCTCGTCGGCGAGGTGATCTTTCCCGGCCGTCCGCCGTGGCGGGACTAGTCGTTTGCTAGTCGGGCGCTAAGCGTCTGCTAAGCGGTCGGTGGTTGTCGGCTAGCTGTTTGCTAGTAGTGGTCGTGGCTTGCTGGCGTCGTTGATTTCCTCTTCGACGCAAGGAGCCCTTGATGTCCAATACCAAACCCGGTCCTCGGCGGCGCTCGGGTGAGCGCAATTCACTCGATATCGCTCGTGAGACATTCGCTGCGTTGACCACCGGGCCCAGCCCGGTGTCGGTGGACTGCCGCGGGTTCCGTGGGCTGCCGGGGCGGCTGGTGCCGGTGGACGAGCTGCGGGACCTGCTGCTGGCGCGGCACTGCCCGCAGTCCACCCGCGACGCGATGTGGATGTACCTGGCGGGCCGCGCGCGCCGCGAGGGCGGCACGTGGACGGTGGTCGCCACGGGTGTCGCGTTGCCCGCGTTGACCTCGGTCGCCGCGACTCTGTCCAGGCGGTTCGCGGGTGACCCGAGCGAGATCCACGCGGAGGTGTTGCGCGGTTTCCTGTCCGCGCTGGCGGGTGTGGACTTGACCCAGCCGCGGATCATGGTCCGGCTCCGGTGGGCCGCCTATCGCGCCGGGCACCGCGCTCTGCGGGAGGCGCTGGACCGCCCGACCCCGGTCCCCTCCGGGCGCGGGTCACGCCCACCGACACCGCCGTGGGGACACCCGGATCTGGTGCTTGCCCGCGCGGTCGAGGCCGGGGTCCTGATCCGGCTTGAAGCCGAGGTGATCGGCGCGACCCGGCTCGACGAGATCCCGATCGCGGACTGGGCGCGCGAGCGCGGGGTCGGCGAGTGGGCCGCCTACAAGTTCCGCAGCCGCGCCGAGCACCGCCTCGCCGAGTACCTGCGCGAGACCACCGTCGCCACCGACTCGACCGACCCGGTCGCAGACCTGGTCCTCACCCGCACCACCACCGAGCCGAAGCAGGACCCCACCGACACGGCCGGAGACGAACCTCCGCACCCCGCCCCACTGTCACGCGTGGTGACCGACAGCGAGGGCAAGTCGGTCGAAAAAGTTGGACCCGAGCTGTCCAAAAACGACCCGAAATCCGGAGTTCAGGGCCGCGGCGAAAGTCCGCGCTCCATCGACTCCCCGGAGGTCCCCCGATGCGCCTGACCAACCCCACCAACACCACAAGATCCACTCAGGACAGTGCTCGACCGACCGCGAAGCGCCGTCGCCTAGCCTGTGCCGCGGTCGTCGCGCTCGCTCTGCTCATCCTCTTGGCCCCCGGTGTCGCGCACGCCGAGACGATGGACATCGTGTTGGCGGCGAGCTTCACCGACGTGCTCAACAACATCCGTAACTGGCTCATCGGGATCTTGGGCGGCATCGCCACGGTGTTCCTGACTCTCGGCGGTGTCCGTCGGAGCATGGCCGGTGGCGATCCGGGCGAGCACGAGAAGGCGAAGGACTGCTTCAAGGCCGCCGGTCTCGGCTACGGGCTCGCGGCGCTGGCGCCGCTGGTGGTCGGGGCGCTGAAGACCATCGTGGGGCTCTGACGATGGCCGATCCCGACAACGCCCCGAGCATTGCCCCCGACGCACGGACGATGCTCACTCCACGCGTACCCGCCTGCGGCGGATCTCTCACACGGGCTCTGCGGGGTCACGCGGGTACCCGCGGGCGGCGGTGGATGGCGCTGCTGGTGATCGTCCCGGTGGCGCTGGCAACGATCTTGCTGTTCTCCGCCGGGCAGGGCACCGCGGCCTCGTCGACGCCCGCGGTGAGTCTGGCCGCGGTCGCGCAGCCCGGTTCCACCACCGCGCCCGACCCGTGCAATCCGTGGACCCCGACCTGCATGTTGCAGCCGCTGCCGACCTGTTCGCCGGATCTACCGTTGCCGTCGGTCGATTGTGTTCAGCCACCGGCGCCGACTGCGACTACCCGTCCGCCGTGCACCGGCCAGGACTGCATTCCCGACCCCACCGCGACCACCGCGCCGAGTGGCCCGAACCAACCAGGACAGCCCGGCACTGGCGAGCAGCCCAGCGATGACTGCGGCATCACCGATATCGGCGCGTGTATTTCCGAGGCTATCGACGGGTTCTTCCGCGGAATCGTCACCGCCGCGTTGAACCCGCTACTCGACCTCCTCGGTCAGACGCTGTTGTCCACGCCGACGCCGTCGTCGATTCCTCGGGTCGGGGAGCTGTGGGCGCAGTCCTGGGAAATCCTGCTCGCCTGCTACGTGGTCCTGGTGCTCATCGGCGGCATCATCGTCATGAGCTACCAGACCGTCCAAACTCGATACTCCATCGAGGAGATCGCGCCGCGGATGGCGGTCGGGTTCCTGATGGGCGCGTTGTCGCTGTTCCTGGCGACCAAGGCCATCGACATCGCCAACGGTCTCGCGGTCGCGATCCTGGACGGCGGCGTCGACCCGGGATCGGCCGCGGGGACGTTGAAGACGCTGGTCATCAACAGCCTCACCGGCGGGCTGTGGATCATCCTGCTCGGGATGGTCTTGGCGGGCATCCTGATCGCGCTGCTGGTCACCTACGCGGTCCGGGTCGCGATCACGATCATGCTCATCGCCTCCGCCCCGCTCGCCCACATGCTCCACGCTCTCCCACAGACCGAGTACGTGCCCCGTACCTGGTGGAAAGCCTTCGCCGGGTGCCTGGCCATCCAGATCGGCCAGAGCTTCACCCTAGTCACCGGCCTGCGCGTGTTCCTGGCCCCGGGCGGGTTCACCGTGTTCGGGCCGACGGCGAGCGGGTTGGTCAACATCCTGGTCTGCCTGGCGCTGTTCTACGTGCTGTTCCGCATCCCGTTCTGGTGCCTGCGCCCCGCCCGCGGCGGTGGCGGCCGATCGATGCTCGGCAGCCTGGCCCGCGCCTACGTCATGGGCAAAGCCTTCGGCCTACTCCGCAGCGGCAGCTCGGCAGGTGGCCGCGCGGGTCGGCGCGGACCCGCACCGGTCGGCTACGGCAGGCCGGTTCCGCGCGGACTAGCCCCGCTAGGGGTACGGCCCGTCCGCGTCGGGACCCGAGCGAACGGCTCGGCGCGCGCCTGACCGCGCAGCAGGCACGGGAACGCCGCCGCGCCGGTCGACACACCGCCCCCGCGCAGCCGCGGTTCCTGCAATCCAGCCCCCAGACCCCCACCCGCGACCACGCCGCATGGACACCGCACCAGGACGACACCGTGCTCACCTTCCGCCCCGCCACCCCCGACGACCCCACCACCAGCACACCCCTGCCCCCGCCCACCACCACGCCGAAACCGGCCGGGTTCAGCGCCGAGGTTCCCCCCGACGTCGCCCACCGCGCGAACCAACCGGCCACCCGGCCCCGGTTCCGACCCGAGCAGCCCCCGGTCGTGCCCCGCCCGGTCAAGGCCGACAGCGCACCCGATGCGACCCAATTCAGCACCGCCGTCCCCGATCAGGGGCGCGAGCGCCGCGGCCACACCGCCGAGGCGGCCCCGGTGCTGTTCCAGCCCCCGGGCGGCCAGGCACGCCTGTCCCATTCCCCCGTCGGTCCCACCCGCCCGGCTCGCCGAGGCACCGCACGCAGGAACTCGACCCCGCCTCCCGCGACCCCAGCGCCCCCACGGGCCGCGGCGCCTGCACCGTCCAACTCGAAGCCCATCCGCCAGGCCCCTGCCGCGCCAGCACGACCTGCGGCAACCACGGCCCGACGTACGCCCCAGCCGACCACGCCTCCAGCACAGACACCCAAGCCCGTGCCCCCGCGGGGCCGACAGGCACCCGCCACACCTGCGGCAACCACAGCCCGGAGCACACCCCAACCGGCCAAGCCCGCGCCCCGGAACCGGCAGGCGCCCCCGCCACCCACCTTCAGTTCACCCACGTCCGCCGCACCCACCCCGCCGCCAGCGCACCCGGCACCCAAGCCCGCGCCCCGGACGACGTCGTCTCGCCCCACTGGAGGTGAACCCACATGAGCCAGGTCGTGCGTATTCCCGCTGATGTCGAGATGGCGGACAAGGTCCTCGGGCCGTTCACCGCTCGCCAGCTCCTGCTGCTGACCGTGCCGGTCCTGCTTCTTTATGTCGTCTATGGGGCCACGCGGTCCTGGTTGCCGCTGCCGATCTTCCTGGCGTTTGCCATCCCGGTCGCCGGGGCCGCGGCGCTGCTGGCCCTCGGTCGTCGGGACGGCATCGGTATGGACGCGTTCGTGTTGGCCGCGCTCCGGCAGCGGATGAGCCCGTCCCGCCGGGTCGCCGCCCCCGAGGGGGTGCGCCCGGCACCGGAGTGGGTCACCGCGACCCAGGGGACGGCACCGCGCCCGCGGTCTCGCCCGCGCCGCTGCGGCTACCGGCCGAGGCGGTGACCGATACCGGGGTCATCGACCTGGGGCGGGACGGGTTGGCCGTGGTGGCGGTGTGCGGATCGGTGAACTTCAGCCTCCGCACCGGCACCGAGCAGGAAGCCCTCGTGGCCACGTTCGGCCGCTACCTGCACAGCCTCAGCGCCCCCGTGCAGATTCTCATCCGCGCCGAACGCCTGGACCTGTCCGGACAGATCAGCGAGCTGCACGAGCGGGCGGGCGCGTTGCCGCACCCGTCGCTGGAGGCCGCCGCGCGCGAGCACGCCGACTACCTTGCTCACCTGGCCGCGACCACCGACCTGCTGCGCAGGCAGATCCTCCTGGTGTTGCGCGAACCCCTGGGCGCACTCGCCGAGGCCGACACCGACGGCCGGTCCGTGCTGGCCGTCCTCGGTGCACGGCGGCGCAAGCGCTTGGCGCAGCAGTCCGAACAGGACGACGCGGTTCGCCATGCCGCGGAGACGCGGCTTGCCCGCCGGTTGGCCGAGGCCGCCGAACTGCTCACCCCGGCGGGCATCACGGTGACGGCGCTGGACGCGGGGCAGGCCACCAGCGTGCTCTCCGCCGCGCTCAACCCGGACTCGCTGCTCCCACCCTCCAGCGGTCTCGCCGGGGCCGACGAGGTCATCACCACCGCCGCGGGCAGCGACTGGGACGACCACGACGAGCACCAGGCGCACGACGAGTTCGACACCGACGACGATGCGGGGAGGTACGGACATGGCTAAGCGACAGGCGAAGGCCAGGCAGCAGCCTGCCAGCAGCGCGAGTGCGTTCACCCCGGACGCCATCTCGGTCGGTGCCCGGCACCTGGAGGTCGGGGGCGGTGACTTCGTCGCGAGCTTCGCCATCACCGGCTACCCCCGCGAAGTCCACGCCGGATGGCTCGCCCCGCTGCTGACCTACCCGGGCCGGGTCGACGTGAGCCTGCACATCGACCCGATCGACCCGGCCACCGCCGCGACCCGGCTGCGCAAGCAACTGGCCAAACTGGAGTCCGGCCGACGCCACACCGCGGACAAGGGCAGGCTGCTCGACCCGTACGTGGAGGCCGCGACCGAGGACGCCCACGACCTGTCGCATCGGGTCGCGCGCGGAGAGGGGCGGTTGTTCCGGCTCGGGCTCTACCTGACCGTGCACGCCGCCACCGAACAAGCCCTCGCCACCGAGGTCGCCGCGGTCCGCTCCCTGGCCGCGTCGCTTCTGCTCGACGCCAAACCGACCACCTACCGCAGCGTCCAGGGCTGGGTCACGTGCCTGCCGATGGGCTTGGACCTGGTGGGGATGAAGCGCACCTTCGACACCGCCGCGCTCAGCGCAGCCTTCCCGTTCACCTCGCCCGATCTGCCGCCTCCGGACCCGACCTCGGTCGCCGCACCCGCGGGGGTGCTCTACGGCTACAACCTCGGGTCCTCGGGCTTGGTCCACCATGACCGGTGGGCGCTGGACAACCACAACGGAGTCGTCCTCGGCCGATCCGGAGCGGGCAAGAGCTACCTGACCAAGCTGGAGATCCTGCGCTCGCTCTACCGCGGCGTCGAGATCCACGTGATCGACCCCGAGGACGAATACGCCCGCCTCGCGCACGCCGTCGGCGGCACCTACGTGCATCTGGGCGCCGAGGGGGTCCATGTCAACCCGCTCGACCTGCCCATCCACACTCGCGCCGACGGCAGGCGCACCGCGCCCCGGGACGCGCTGCTGCGCCGGAGCCTGTTCCTGCACACGGTGCTCGCGGTGCTGTTCGGCGAGGAACTGTCGGCGTCCGAGCGGGCCGCGTTGGACCGTGCGGTCGCGGCCACCTACCAGCAGGCCGGGATCACCGCGGACCCCCGCACCTGGACGCGGCAGGCGCCCCTGCTCGCCGACCTCGCCGCGACGCTGGCCAGCCGGACCGAGCCCGGTGCGCACGAGCTCGCGGCGCGGCTGGCTCCGTTCACCGAGGGCGCGTTCTCCGGCCTGTTCGCCGGACCGACCACCACCCGCCCGGAAGGGCACCTGGTCGTGCACTCCCTGCGGGACCTGCCCGACGAACTGAAGCCGATCGGCACCCTGCTGACGCTGGACACGGTGTGGCGGCAAGTGTCCAACCCCGCCATCCGCAAACCCCGCCTGGTCGTCGTCGACGAGACGTGGCTGCTCATGGCCACCGAGGCAGGCGCCCGATTCCTCTACCAGATGGCCAAAGCCGCCCGGAAACGCTGGGCCGGACTCCTACTGGCCACACAGGACATTCTCGACTTCCTTCGTTCCCCACTGGGTAAAGCCGTCATCGCCAACGCCGCGACCACCGTCCTGCTCCGCCAGGCACCCCAGGCCATCGACGAGATCGCCGAGGTCTTCAACCTCAGCCAAGGCGAACGCCAGTTCCTCCTCGCCGCTGACCGCGGCCAGGGCTTGCTCTCCGCCGGTGTGCAGCACGTCGCGTTCCAGTCACTCGCCTCGCCCACAGAGGACTACCTGATCACCAGTTCCCCAGAGGTTCTGGCCAATTTGCCTGATACGGAGAAAGATTCCGGATGGGTCGACGTGCCATGAGCATACCTATGAGCTGAAGTTGGCGAACGTCTAAGGCGCACGAAAACCAGCTTTCACGCGGCCTGACATCCAGGCACGGTGCAGGCCGGTCCTGGGCTCTTCGCTCGCCCGCGAGGTTTGTGTCCCTGCCAGATCGCTTCTATGTCGACGGTTCCCATTGCCTCGCGCATCGCTGCCAATGCATTGTCCGAGTAGCGCCGTTGTCGCATGGAACCAAGTTCGAACAGGTGACTGTGGGGGCCATCCTGATCGAGACCGAGGTGTCGACGCACGGCCGTGCTGCGGGCAATGGTGATTCCCAGAGCCTCAGCAAGTTCAGTTGGCGATCGGTGATACTTCTTCAACAGGTCGACCTCGCGGATCGCTGCGGCAGGTATCGATTCGTCAGCGACGTAGCGGACCGGAGGACCTTGCTTCTTGGTGAAGTGGACGGTCAGAGTGATACCCGAGCCGTCAATAGTGGTCGCGATGTTTTCCAGTTGAGGGAAGACCTTGTTGAGGGGATCGCCATTGCGGATGCCGCGCTCGACCCGATCGACGTCTTTGCTCGACACGCGGACATCTGGTTGGACGTGAGCTTCCATGGCCAGGAGAGTGCGGATACGGGCGCGTGCCTCGTGGCCAGCGCGTCGTCCGGGCTGCAGCAAGGCGGCGGTCTGGCTGTACTCCTCATTCAGAATGACAGACAGTTCACGGGGCGGATCGACGGAGATCGGAAGCACGCGGGTGGGAAGGTGTGTGGCGAGCCGATCATCGAAGACGCGCTGCAGAATATCGTCGAACAGTGTAACCCCAGCGCGGGCATGCAGGTAGAGCACCTGTTCGCTGACCTCGTTATACCAGTGTTGCTCGTCATCGCGCATGGCATCGATTGTGCGCAAGGTACCAGCGTCATCTTCGTTAAGCTTGATCGTGGCGCTTTCGGCAGACAGTCGAACGCACTTCTCGAAGCCGATCGATCTGCCTGTTTCTCGGTCGAATACTTTCGTGCCCCGCTGAACCAGCGCAGCCTTGAGCAACATCTCGAATGCATGTTGCAAGTACAAGAGAACTTTGGTTGTCCGGCCTTGACCGTGAGGAGAATTGAACGCCGCAATCGCAGAGGTCAGCGAGTCCAACGCCTTGCGCTTGAGCACTCGGCTGTCCTGCTTGAGTTTCATCGCTACCTCCCGTGGATTGAGTGTCCTTGATGGTCTACCGATTTGGTCTCGATTCCATCGAGTTTTGGTCACGGGTCAATGCTTGCTGTTCTCGAAGTCGACGATTTCGGTTGGCCGACGGTCGAGGTACGGCGATGGGCGCCAGCTACCGAGGTCGAACAAGTCGCAGACGAGGCGGGTGTCGCCACGGGTTGCTTGAGCTTCATTCATCCTATCGAGTGAACGACACGTGGCCTGAGTGGCGGCGCTTACGAGAAAAGAATGCCAGCGGGAAACGTCGGGGAATGTCAGTAACCGACCCCGCGCAGTTCGCCGCATTCACCGACGGCGATGCGGAGTCCGAGTACATCGACGTCGCCTGAAACCGGGCCCCTTTCACACCACTCTGCTTGCTCACTCCCGGGAGACTTCCTTGCCACACGACGCTGCCCCACCGCGGTTACTCACCCAGAACCGCCGCCTACGCGCCATCGGCGTGCACAACTGGACCCTGCCCGCCTGGGCCGGGCGGCTACCCGACGGCCGCACCTACAGCACCTGCCCATCCGCCGGGGTATGCCGTCAGGTCTGCTACGCCCGCCACGGCACTTACACCTGGCCGGTCGTCCGCGCCCGACACCAAGCCAACCTCGCGTTGGTGCTCGACGACCTGACCGGGTGGGAAACCCGGATGATCGCCGAACTCGGCCACCGCCGCTTCGCCGCGGGCGCGTGGGTGCGCATCCACGACGCCGGCGACTTCTTCTCCGACGACTACCTCACCGCCTGGCTGCGCGTCTGCCGCGCCCGGCCCGCGGTGACCTTCTACACCTACACCAAGGAGATCGACCGATTCCGCAGGCTCGTCGAACCCGACCCGCCCCCGAACCTGCGATGGGTGTACTCCCTCGGCGGCACCCAAGACGAGGCGATCGACCTCGTCGCGGACAGGGTCGCGGACGTCTTCCCCGACGAAGCCGCCATTACCGACGCCGGATGGCACTCCCAGAGTTCATCCGACCTGCACGCGGTCCAAGGGCCGCGACTGGTCGGCATCCCGGCAAACCGCATCCCCTCAGCCGTGAACCGCATGAACCGCCGCAGGTTCAGCGAGTGGCAAGCCGAATCAGGCACGGGACACCTGCGGACCGTCCCGACCGACAGCGCCGAGCGGGAGGCCGCGTGAACTCCTGGCTAGGGCGCTACCTGCGCGACCCGTTCGGCGCGATGCAGCTCGTGCTCGCCCACCTGCGGGCGTGGGCGATCGTGTGGGGGCCGATCGCCGGTCCCGCGTTGGTCATCGCGGTCACCGTGCTGGTCGCGGTCCGGCGGCGGATGCGCGAGCGGTTCCACCAACGCCTCGTCGCCGACGCCCGGGTGATCACCATCCTCGCTCCACCCGTGGTCGACCCGCACGGCGCGACCGCCCTGTGGTCCAACCTCCTCGGCCTCATCCGACCCGGCTGGCGCAGGGCACTGCGCGGGCAACCACACCTCGCGTTCGAGTACCGATTCCGCGCCGACCAGGTCGACATCCGCATCTGGGTACCCGGTGTCATCCCGCCCGGCATGGTCGAGCGCGCGATCGAAGCCGCCTGGCCCGGCGCCCACACCTCCACCACTCCCGCGAACCCGCCGCTCACCCACGGCACCGAGACCATCGCCGCGGGCGGCGAGCTGCGCCTTGCCCGGCACGAGGGCTTGCCGTTGCGGGTCGATCACCCGGTGGACCCGATCCGCGCGCTGCTGGGCGCCCCGGTCGGTATGGCACCTGGTGAGCAGGCGTGCGTGCAGATCCTGGCCCGCCCGGTCGCCGGACGGCGAGTCACCCGCGCCCGCGCCCAAGCCCGCCGCCTGCACCCCGGACGCTCTAGCAGCCGGGCGGGCCGCATCCTGGACCTGATCACCCCGGGCGCCCGCCGTCGATCCGGTGCTCGGTCGGCGGGCATCGTCGATGCGCAGTCCCGGTTGGAGTTCGGGGCGCAGGACCGGGCAATCGTCGACAAGCTCCGCGGAGCCCAATGGGAAACCCGCGTCCGCTACGCCGTCACCACCACCGCCCCCACCCACGACCCCGACACGGTCACCGCCGCCCGCGCGGTGATGGCAGGGCGCGCGCACGCCATCGCCTCGGCGTTCGCCGCCTACAGCGGCCACAACCGCTACCGCCGCGCCCGCCTCACCCACCCCGCCACGACGCTCGCCGCCCGCCGGATGACCCGCGGGGACCTGCTGTCGGTGCCCGAGCTGGCCGCGCTCGCCCACCTCCCCACCGACGACGCCACCCCTGGCCTACAGCGCGCCGGAGCACGAGCCGTGCCCCCGCCGCCCGGCATCCCCACCACCGGGGAGCTGATCAAGCCGATCGGGCGCAGCGACTCCGGACACTCCCGCCCCGTCGGCCTGCACGTCGCCGACGCCCGCCATCACGTCCACATCCTCGGCGCCACCGGCTCCGGCAAGTCCGAGCTGATGGCCCGGATGATCCTCGCCGACGCAGAAGCAGGCCGCGGCGTGGTCGTCATCGACCCCAAGGGCGACCTCGTCAACGACATCCTCGCCCGGCTGCCCGAACACCTCGGGCCGAAGGTGACCCTGTTCGACGCCGACTCCCGCACCCGCCCGCCGGTGATCAACCCCCTCCAGGGCGCAGACCGTGAACGCACCGTCGACAACCTCGTCTCCATCTTCAGCCGCATCTACAGCTCATCATGGGGACCCCGCACCGAGGACATCCTCCGCTCCGGACTGCTCACCCTCACCTCGATGCCCGGCACCCCAGGACTCATCGACCTGCCCGGCCTGCTCACCGTCGACTCCACCCGCGCACGCGCCATCGCCCAGATCGACGACCCCGTCCTCGCCGGGTTCTGGCAGTGGTACGACAGCCTCTCCGAGTCCTACCGAGCACAAATCATCGCCCCATTGATGAACAAACTCCGCGGCCTGCTGCTCCGCCCGTTCGTCCGCTCCGCCATCGCCGAGGGACAGTCCACAGTCGACTTCGACGCCGTCCTCGACGGCGGCATCTGCCTGGTGCGCATCGGCAAAGACGCGCTCGGCATCGAAACAGCTCGCCTCATGGGCTCCATCGTCGTCGCCCAGGTCTGGCAAGCCGCCACCCGCCGCGCCCGCCTACCCCAACACCACCGCCGCGACGCAAGCGTCTACCTCGACGAGGTCCACAACTTCATGAACCTTCCGTTCAGCCTCGAAGACATGCTCGCCGAGTTCCGCGGCTACCGAGTCGGATTCGCCCTGGCCCACCAGTTCCTGTCCCAACTCGCCCGCGAACTCGAAGAAGCCATCAGCGCCAACGCCCGCACCAAACTCATCCTCAACTCATCCCCCGAGGACGCCCGCAAACTCGCCCGACACACCGCCCCGCGCGTCACCGAACACGACCTCTCCCACCTCGACGTCTTCCACATCGTCGCCCGCCTGGTCGTCAACGGCGCCGAGACACCAGCCTTCACCGCAGTCACCGAGAAACTGCCGCCCGCCATCCCCGGACGCGCCCGCACCATCCGCGCCGCAGCACGCAACAACAACCAACCCCCAGCACCACGAACCGACGCTCCACAGAGAACACAAGATCCCCGCCACGCGGCGTAGACCTACGCGACCTACAGACACCCGGCCGCGCCAACGCTTCCTTGGAGAACCCGTGACTACCAACGCAACACCCCAACGCGCCTTGCGCGGACACGCCCCCACCCGACCAAATCCCCGGGCCGCGGTCAGCGGCGAACATCACGCCCGGCTGGCCAGCCGCCTCACCCAGCGCGACCGGTGGCTGGCCCACATGCTGTGGGAACACAAGGTCCTCACTACCCACCAGATCGTCGAACTGGCCTGGAGCGCGGCAGCTCGCCGCACCGCCAACGAACGACTCCGCAAGCTCTACCAGTGGCGTGTGCTTGACCGGTTCCAGCCGTTCGTCACCACCGGATCGGCCCCTATGCACTACGTGCTCGATATCGCCGGAGCCACCGCGCTCGCCTACGAACACGGCCTCGACCCCGCGGAACTCGGCTACCGCCACGACGCTGCGATCGGCATTGCCCACTCCCTGCGCCTGGCACACACCATCGGCTGTAACGGCTTCTTCACCAGCCTCAGCAACGCCAGCCGCACCGACGTCGACACTGGCCTGCTCACCACCTGGTGGTCCGAGGCCCGATGCAGGCGGCTGTGGGGAGACATCGTCCGCCCCGACGGCTACGGCCGCTGGGCCGAACACGGCACCGAGATCGAGTTCTTCGTCGAGTTCGACTTCGGCACCGAAACACTCCGCATCCTGGCCGCCAAGCTTCACGACTACCACCGCCTCGCAGTCAGCACCGGCATCATCACCCCACTGCTGCTCTGGCTGCCCACCGCCCACCGGGAGGCCAACGTCCGCCGGGCACTCGCCGACGCCCACGCCACCCTGCCCCGACCCGAACTCGTCCCCCTAGCGACCAGCTCTCCCCAGCAACCGGCCACCAGTGACGACCCCGCCGCGGACCGCTGGCTGCCCCTGCCCGCCTCCGTCAGCTCCAGCAGGCGCGTCCGGCTCGCCGAGTTCGCCAGCAAATGGCCCCGCCGAACTCCCGCCGCCGACCTAGTGCACCGCCTGACCACCGCCGTGCCGAACTCGACCCGATCACGGCTCGACAGCCCCTCACCCACCCCACCGGACGGTCAGACCCGCCAACAGTGGGGAGCCGCTTGAAACTGGCGCTCATCGGAGCCGCGGCCGTCATCTCCATTCCCGCGATCATCGGAGCCATCGGCAACGGCCTGGTCACCGCCCTCTTCGGCGGCGACGACCAACCCAACCAACAAGCCATCACCGACATCCCGACCGACTACCTCAACCTCTACCTGGCAGCCGCACCCACCTGCCCCGACCTGAGCTGGAGCATCCTCGCCGCGATCGGCAAGATCGAAACCGACCACGGCCGCAGCCAACTCCCCGGCGTCAAGGACGGCGAGAACAACAAGGGCGCAGGCGGCCCGATGCAATTCCTCGCCGCCACCTTCAACAGCGTCACTGCCCGCCACACCCTGCCCCCAGGTGGCGCCATCCCGCCCTCCCGCTACAACCCCCACGACGCCGTCTTCGCCGCCGCTCACCTGCTCTGCGACAACGGCATCAACCGCGGCGACCTCGACGCCGCCATCTACTCCTACAACCACGCAGACTGGTACGTCGCGCAAGTCCTCGCCCAAGCCCAGACCTACTCCAGCACCATCGGCCGCGGAGCCAACACCTCACCCGCTGCCGCGGCCCAGCAAGCCATCAACTACGCCACCGGACAACTCGGCCTGCCCTATCAATGGGGCGGCAACGGCCCCGACGCAGGCGACGCCGGATTCGACTGTTCCGGCCTCACCGCCGCCGCCTACGCCTCCACCGGAATCACCCTGCCCAGAACCGCCGCCACCCAGTACAGGGCAGGCCCTCGTGTCCCCGACGGCGAACCCCTCATCCCCGGCGACCTCGTCTTCTACGGCACGCCCGCCCGCATCCATCACGTCGGCCTCTACATCGGCCACGGCCAGATGATCCACGCACCAGACTTCGGCCAGACGATCAAGATCGCCTCTTACCGGTGGCGTGGTGACGACTACATGGGTGCGAGCCGTCCGGCTGGTCAAGATATCCTTGTTGCGCAACGTTGACCTCGTGTGAGTCCAGGTCGCAGTCGGCGTCTCGTCCGCGCCACGGTCCGTAGCAGACCTAGTCATAGAGTCGGACGGCGAGCACTGGACAGCAAGGTAACAATGGACCGAACGCGACTTGTCCGCGTGAAGTACTGACCGGGTCGCCCACAGGCGAGCCGGGTTCGATCGCCCACTCTCAAGGTAGTAGAGTAGTGCGCCGCCGCCCCCGCCTACCTGCCATGTTTGGCTTTCACGGAGTGAGTCGATGACTTTTGACCTGCCGGGCAACTACAAACTCGATGTGGAGCCTATTGCGGGTGTCGAAGCGGAACTGGTAGAGATCGGATATCAATACTGGTCTTTCTCCGGCGTAGATCAGTATGGTCAGCCGACATGGGAATTGTCTGTCAAAAGCATTGACACCCGCGGTCGCGGGCAGGCAAACGTCATAGCTATCGCGGCAATTAGCGTGGTCGTATCTGGCGCACAGTGTCCCGAGTGCGAAGGACCGCTTCGTCTCCGCAGCAGATCGGGTCTGAGTTCTGTTCTCTCGGGCGAGCTTGTAAGCTGTGTAAACTGTGATCCGAAGCTGACACAGCGAGCTGCCGCCCTCCTGTCGCCAGAGTCTGACGAATCTAGACGGCTCCGCCAAGAGCGACAAGAAGAGAAAGAACGCGCCCGGCTCCTGCAAGAGCGCTATCAAGTTGGCAGCGATATGTGGCGCCAGCACCAGCGGCAGGTGATCGAGGCGGACTTTGGGCAAAATCAGCGGAAGGGGGAGTTGTCCACTGGGGAGGTAGACGCAGAACTGGCAACCTTGACGCTCCTGCGTTATGCAGCCCAATTTGACCCCATGCCGCCCTTGGGGCGGTGGCACCATAATTTCCCATTTCATGCTGATGTCGCGACCGTCGGGCCGATGATCAATAACGCCCGCAATGCAGGCCTCCTGCTTCCTGACTCAAGCACGTCGCCAAACGCGTTTGTTTGGAACCCTGCCACATATGATCAGGCGTGGGCGAACTCCGGGGGCGATCTGGAAAAGCTTGAGTTGCCAATGCGTACGACACAATACTATCCAACCGAGACCGTCTTTCGCATTCCGTTTGGGCCGAGCCCGGACAAGGGGCGGGAGATGTTGGATGCGCACTTGTGTGAGCGGCTCACTCCCGCAAACATGACTGCGCAACGCCAGGAAGATCTGCTCTGCATGATCCATTGCGTGCTGGCGGCGGAGGCGCTGCGTTGGTTCACGCACGAGTTGAAGCGGCACAATCTACCAGCGGTGCCCGAGAATCACGCCCCTCGTTTGATTGAGGCGGTGGAGCAGTTGGTCGCTGAGTACTCCTTGGGCTATGCGTACTTTGTCGGATGGAAATCGGTAAAAACTGCCGCTGCTGCGGCGCAGGCAACGCCGCGCGCGCCTATAGTAAATATGACAACGCACGGTGTAAATGTGTTTGAACGGGAAGTTCAGCAAGCTCTGGACAATCCGGTCAGCACACCAAGGGAGTTTGACGAGTCGCAGTATTTGCCTTTGTGTGCATTGACCAAGACCTTATTCTATACGGTTCTTCGTAGAAATCCGATGCAGACGAGCCTTGCGGTGGCCCGAGCGGCCATGCCTATGCCAGCGCCTACGGACTACATCGATGAGCCTGAACCTCTGGGGCCTGCAGCAGGGGTGCCGGGATTCCGTCGCGGTACCACGTGCTGGATTGAGTTCGCGGGAAACTCGGCCTCTCAGGTACTGCTAAGGGCGGCTGACTATCTAGAAGAGTTGGAGAAAGAGAGCCGACTAATGGTACTGTCGACTCAATGGGACCTGTTTCCGGTAATGCACGATATGACTTACGGTCTACGGATCGAACTTGACGGAATCTCCATTGAAGATCTGCCAACAGAACGCCGGCCCAACACGCTGTTAGTTGATTCGTCTGAACTGAATTCAGCAACGGGAAATTCAGGCGACAAGGAGGGCGGTTCGAGCAAGGCTCAGGACGGAAATCTGGAAGAGCCGCGCAAGTAAACATTGCGGGTAGACCCGTGTGGGTGACGAAATCCGTTTGTAGGTGCACGCTCGGCCTGGCGACTGCGTGTGGTGCCAAACGAGTTCGGCACACTGCTGGTCGACTTCTAGCCCGTGCTGGTGCTTGACCCGTCGTCTCTGCCGTCGAGGAGCTTGTACAAGTTGGTTCGGTCCATGCCCAGTCGGGTAGCGGCGTGCGACTTGGGGATCTTGGCGTCGAGGGCCGCGGTCAGGCGCTTGTACCGGAGTTCCCGGGCCTGCTTGAGGTCGGTGTGGATCTCAACCCGCTCGGCCTGGAGGGCTGCCTCCCTCTTACGGATCTTCTCCAACCTGTCCAGGAGCCCCTTGATCTCTGCCGCGCTTTCTTCAAGCAGCGTGAGGTGCTGCTCCTTGCTCAACTCTTGCTCGCCGTGGTCGTTCGTCGCGCTGGTCATAGATCCCTCACACCATGTCGAACTACGCCGTAGACGACGACACTCTAGTTCAACACATGGCGGGTCTCAGACCGGACCAGTTCGACAGGATCGTGTTCGGGCCGAAGCCCACTCGGACGGTGATGCGTACGCCTCATGAACTGCGGTTCCAGCCGCCGAGCCATGCGTGACGGCCGACCTCGGCGAGTTCGGTCTGACGCTGTCGCCAGTCGGGCATCCACTGGTTCATCTGTCGTTGCCACGCGCGTCCGTGGGCGGGTCCACCGGGTTGGGTGGCGTGGGCCTGTTCGTGGACCAGCACGTACTCGATCAGCTTGGTCGGCAGGCCGAACGCCGCCCAGTGCAGCGTGGTGGTGTGGACGGAGGGCGAGGTGTAGATGCCCCAGCGGCGGCGTCCGAGGTCGCGGACGGCGTAGGTGAGGCCGATGATGCGGCCGTCGACCTCGTAGCGACGACCCTCGCGACGCAGCCACGCGAGTCCGACCTGCCGGTACAGGCCGATGACCGCGCGACGCACCAGCTCCGGGCGCTGCGTCCGCGCGTACAGGACACCGTCCGCGGTGATCGCCGGGAGCTGGTCGACGCCCGGGGGCGGCGTTGTGACGAGACGGAGCCGGTAACTGCGCCCGAGTAGGTCGAACTCCTCGCCGTCGACGAAGTCCTTCACCGCGTGGTTGGAAGCGAGGCGCGTGGTTGTGTGGACGTGCTCGGAGATCCGGTGGCGGTGCCGGTCGACGAACCGGGCGATGTCGTCCGGTTCGGCCGTCGGTGGGACCAGGATGACGACGGTGCCGCCGGGGTGGATTTGGATTGCCGCGGTGCGGCGTCGTGGGCGGATCGTCACGTCCATCTGCCATGCGGCGGGTAGGTCGAGCGCTGCTAGCGCGGTGTGGAAGTGGTGGGGATCGGTCATCGCAGTCCGTCCTGGTAGTTGATGTGTTCGACGGAGCTGGCCAGGGTTGCGGCGCCGGTGCGCAGCAGCTCGTGGACGCCGACCGACGTGGCCGAGTTGATGGGGCCGGGCACGCCGTAGGTCCGGCGGCCGAACTCGTTGGCGGCTCGGACGACGGCGAAGGCACCGCTGCGCTGGCCCGCTTCGACGATCACGGTCGCCGCGGTGAGGGCGGCCAGCAGTCGGCACCGGGTGTGGAGTCGGACGCGAGATGGTCGCGCACCGAGCGGGTACTCGCTGACCAGTAGCCCGCCGTTGTCGATCACGGACTGGAACAACTGGGCGTGTGCGGATGGGTAAGTCTGGTCGACCCCGTGCGCCAGGACAACGATGGTCGGACCGTTGGCAGCGAGCGCGCCGCGGTGAGCGGCGGCGTCCACACCGAACCCGCCACCGCTGATCACGGTCACCCCTGCTTCAGTGAGGTCGTAGCTCATCTCCGCCGCGATCGTCTCCCCGTAGGAGGAGGCGGCGCGGGCGCCGGTGATGGTGACGGCCTGGTGGGTGAGTCCGGAAAGGGATGCGTCGCCGCGCATCCAGAGGGCCAGAGGGGCACCGCCACCTGGCAAGGCGGTCAGGCGACCGGTGGGCCAGTCGTTGTCCTCGGGCGTAATGACGCGTGCCGTGCCCGCGTCGAGTGCGCGTAGGTCGTCGCCTATCTGCGCTCCCGGGCGGGTGATCTCGTTGAGGACCGCAGCAGGCGCGCTGCGATCCCAGATGTGCTCGACCGTTTCGACCACTCCGTGAACGGCGACGTACTGGTGTAGGGCAGGCGCCGGTGGTTCGGCGGCGCGGAGAAGAAACAGGCGGGCGCGTAGGTCGTCGAGAACGGTCATGGTCGGTTCCTTGCGGGGTCTTTCAGGCCGCGACATGGCGGGCTTGATGTACGGCGGTGATGGCCGCGTCCGCGCGGGGCTCCAGCCGCGCGAGGACGGGGTCGGTGTGGGTGGCCCACATGGCGGCGAAGGTGGGCAGCTCCTTGTCCTGCGCGAGGCGGGAGCGACGGTGGAGAACTCCTCCAAGGTGGGGTAGGTGCTCTCGCTGCGTCTGCGGAGCCAGAGGCGGGGGTGGATGTCGCGGTCGCCGTCGCGGACGGGTGCTCCGGCGATCTGTTCGTTCCTGGTCAACGCGATACCGCAGAGTCGGCCGATCTCGGCCAGTTCGGTGTGGATGGTGCGGTGTCCCGCGAACAGGATCCGGTCGACGGATCGGATCGCGTTCACGGGAGCGTGGTAGAGGCGGCGCACGCGGTAGATCGCCCACGGCATCGTCTTCATTCGCGCGACGGCGAGCGTGACGGGTTCGGTCACCTGGTCGCGGCGAAGCCGCGTGATGAGCGACCTACCGGGGCCGAACAGGCCCGAACGCGGATTGAGGGCCAGGCACACATACTCGTCGATGACGTGCTGCGCCGCTTCCGCGGGCAGGGCCGCGAACCGTGCACGTTGTTCGGGCCAGCCGAGTCGGTTGCCCGCGTAGGGGCAGTGGCGGCAGCAACTCTTCGGCCACACCACCCCCAGCTCACGCAGGAGGTAGTCGACACAGTCCTGTCGGGTCCATCCCCACTCGTGAATCGGGTAGGTCGGGATGCGCTGTCCGCCCATGGAGTACGCGGCATCGCGCGTGATCCGGGCGCCTTCATCGGCGTTGAACCCGATGGCGTGGAGGTAGGGCAAGTCGCCGAACTCGAGGGCGCGCCACGCGTCCGGCGGAGCGCCCTTGGCCTTCTGGCTACTTCTCTGCACCAAGCAAGAGGACGCGCCGGGCTGATGAGCTCAGGTGCTCTCGGACTCGACTGCGTTGTCGAGGTTGCCCGGCTTGTCTTGGTCGAGGGGTGATCCGGCAGGGCTCACGGACCGACGTGAATCATGGACATCCACCACCTGCGCGACCCGGGACGCCTGGCTTGCAGGGTACGAGTGGCGGCGTGCAGGGCGAAGGCGGCGCAGTCAGGGGTCGGACGGCCGTTCTGGTTCAGGTGCTTGTAGAACTGCTCTGCGATGAGTTTGGCCGCGTTATCCGTCAATGGCCACAGGGTCGCGATCACGTGTCTGAACCCGGTCAACTGGAAGGCTGTCGCCACGTGAATCGCCTCGTCGGCCAGCCGCGGGTCAGGGGATGCGGTGTCGCATGCGGAGAGGTAGGCGAGTTCGGCGTCCTCTAACCGGAGTTCAGCCAGATCGCGCACGGTCAGCATCTGGTCGGCGAGTAGTAGGCCGCTGGACGATGGGCTGACCGGGTCGGTGATGCCGTGGCACGCGAAGTGCGCGATTGTGCCTTGAGGGATCGCGGCGAGCACGGCGTCCCGAGTTGCGTCGGCGTCCGCCAGCACTACCGCACTCGCGGGGAACATGTCGCCCAGCGCCGCCGCCTCGGATCTCGCGGCTGGCAGGTCGGGCACACCAGGGGCGTGGGACGTTGCCACGGCCAACACATGCGGAGCGCGTGTCTTCCCGGCGCGCTGACGGCGTGCGTGGACCAATGCGCGGATCGTCGGCGTGTAGGACGAGACGACCAGGTCTGGCACGGTTGTCGGGACATCGCCCGCAGGTGCGTCGTGATAGCCCGCCATGTGCAGCGGCAGGAACGACAGCGTGCCCGACGGGCACCACCACAGTCGCGGAAGATCATCACCGGGTGCACGGCGGCTAGTCAGCCCGATGCCGTCGAGCACCGGCCTGGCGACTGTATCCCAGAGCCACCCAAGGACTTCGTCCAGCAGACGGTCTTCCTGATGTCGAGATCCTCCCCATGTCACTGCGGCATCGAGCGTGGCCAAGCGGAGCTCGACCTTCTCCGGGTTCACCTCCGGCAAGCGAATCACCGACACACCGTCGCTGGTCAACGCGAGAGCGTCGGACCGGTACCTACTCACGTTGAGCAGTACGACAGGGCCTGCCGCAGCCGCGTCCAGCAGGTCGGCAGTCGTCATCCGACGCAGAAACCCCTCGAACCCAGGCAATCCGCGAATTGCCTCCACCACATCATTCCACTCACGCCGAGCAACACGCTCGGGCTGCTCCGGTGACGACGACGGATCGTCATTTCCCTGCGGGCCGAGGCCGCCGAGCCGGTCCCGCAGGGTCGCGAAGCGGGCTGCGAGGTGCGGTGCGCGCCGCGCGAGTTCGGTCAGATTCGTGGATAGGTCAAGCGACTGCGTGAGTAGCACGCCTCGACCGTGTTCCCACAGTTCGACGGCGCGTGAGGGATCACCCGCGTTCAATGCGCACGCGGCGGCGTCCGATGCGAGACCAGAAAACTTGGCCAGGTGGAACTCGCTATCGTCGCGGTCGGCTCCGTGCCACACCATCTGGTCGACCGCGTCGATCGCGATGTCGAACACCTCAACGGCCAATTGCCAGTCACCGACCGCTGCAGCGGCCCGACCCAGATACGTCGTAACGAGTGCACGCATCGGTGAGCCGACCACCGTAGTGTTCGAGGCGGCACGAAGCACGCGGACGGCCTCGGTCAGCAACTCCCGGTCACCGCACGATTCACCGTTCGCCAGCAGCGTGCCGCCGAGGTTTAGGAGGGCACCCGTTCGGTCAGGGTGGTCGGTGGGTGTGGCGTGGACTGCTCGGCGGGTGACGTCGATGGCAGTCTCTAGATCCTCTACATCGCCGGTGCGTTCATAGCGCGCGCGGAGCGCGATGCCAAGGTTGGACAGGTGGCGTGGGAGATCGGGGTGGTCGGTGGGTGTGGCGTGGACTGCTCGGCGGGTGACGTCGATGGCAGTCTCTAGATCCTCTACATCGCCGGTGCGTTCATAGCGCGCGCGGAGCGCGATGCCAAGGTTGGACAGGTGGCGTGGGAGATCGGGGTGGTCGGTGGGTGTGGCGTGGACTGCTCGGCGGGTGACGTCGATGGCAGTCTCTAGATCCTCTACATCGCCGGTGCGTTCATAGCGCGCGCGGAGCGCGATGCCAAGGTTGGACAGCCTGCCTGCTAGTTCGGAATGGTCCTCGTCGGTGTTGGCGACAGCATTAGCACCAGCGTCAATCGCGCGGTCGAGTTCGTATGATTCGCCTGTGTACTGGAACCGGGCATGGTGCGCGATCGCCAGCAGCGACAGCAGGCGGAAACGCTCGGGGTCGTCCTGCGGCACCGACCCCGCAGCCTCATACCCGACCTCGATGATTTCGTCCAGATCGTTGGACCGACCGTGACGCCGGTAGCGGAGGTACAGCGCAGCCATCAGGCCGGTCAGACCGGGACTGCGGTCTCGGTCGCCGAGATCCAGCGACTTGCGAAAGACATCCACTGCCTCGTCCAACACGGATGGCGAGCCGGTTGATTCGCCGTCCAGCAGCAATGCACTGCCGAGTCTCAGTAACGTCGCCAGCTGCGCACGGTGGTCGTCCGGTAGCATATGGGCGAGTGCCAGTCGGAATGCCGCGATGGCGGTGTCCAGCGTGTTCCGGTCGCCGTTCGCCTCGTATTCGCCAATCAGGTCGCCGCCCATCAGCGTCCACGGGTCGTTGTCTGGACAAGGGATGTTGGCGGGGGCCAATGCCTCCCGCACCGCGTCGGGAACGAGGTCCGGTCGCGACCGCTGAACTTGGCGGAAGACTGCGATCGCCTCATCCAAGTCGGGGCGGTCGTCGGGTTCGGGCAGCAGGAGGTAGCGGTACCAGTGCAACAGCCCGACCGCCGCCGCAGCCTCCGCATGCTCGGTGACGTGATCGCCGATCGTCTCTCCGAGCGCGAGAGCGTCCGCCAATGCGGCCGGGGCAAGCACCGTCGCCGGGTCATGCTCCGCGTCGTATCGATCGAGCCAGGCGCGCAACCTGCGAGTCAAGTCATCGATCGTCATGGTGGCCGCCGATCAGGGAACAGAGCCCGGCCGTCGTCGGCCGCGCGATGGCGGGCGGGACGGCCGGGTGGGTCATCCAGGCTGTGATCATCAGGTGGTGGTCATTGGGTCGACGTGACAGGCCACGCCTCGTAGTGCAATGACGTGGGTTCGTCGCTGGTCGTCGTCTGCCGGCTCTCCACTCCAGTCGCGACCTCGGTCACAATCGCATCGATATCGTGGATGTCGGTGGTCGAGCCGGTCCTACCCGTGCGGAGTAGGGCGTCGAGCTTCAGCTCAGTAAGCGCCCGCTTCATTTCGACCAGCGACCGCACGGCCGCGTCATCCCTGTGCTCCGGCATTGTCACGACTCGTCCTCCTTCGACTGTGCGATGTGCCGCCGCAATTTCGCCAGCGCGCTACTAATCCGGTTGTCCACGGTGCGCAGTGAGATTCCCATCCGGTCGGCGATCCACTGCCGGTGGCAACCGTCGAGGTATCGGTACTCCACCACCTGTCGCTCTTGAGGGCTCAGGGCGCGGTGCAGCAGGTCGCTGAGCAGGACCCGTTCGTCGAGCTCGGCCGCGGCCAGCTCACCGGCGGCGTGTTTGGCGGTCCGCTCCGCACGCAGGGCTTCGCGCTGGAAGTGCTTGATCGCCACCCGTGTCCCCACCGTCGTGAGCCACGCCGCCGGGTCGTCGAGCTCGTCGAGCTGGTCGCGGAGGCGATAGGCGACGATGAACGTTTCCTGGGCGATGTCCTCCGCTAGCCGAGCATCCCTCGCGCACACCTTGGTCAGTTTCGCGATCAGACGGCGCCCGTGCGCGAGGTAGAAGCCGTCGAAGTCGAACGTCTCGGGCTTGGTCGCCCTCTCCTGCCCGATTTCCTCCGACTCTGTCCGGTCGACCGGGGCAACCGGGACGATCCGCTCGACCGCCTCGACGTCGCCGTTCCACACGGCGCGCAGCGGCGTGGTGGCAGGACGGCTCGACCGCGGGGCAAGTTGAAGATCCCGCAACGTGCCTGGGTCTTCTTCATCCGTGGGCGTGGTCGACGACCCGACATCGGTCGACGGCTCGTCGGCGTCGGACTCGTCGACATGTTTATGGCTCAACCCGTCACCTTCTCATCGTCATCCTGCTCCTCTGGTCGGACAACCAGCCGAAGCCCGTCCTTCACCGAGTGGGACAACTCTGTGCCCGGCGGCAGCGGCAACGCGGCCATCCGCTGCTGCTCCCGAACGATCTGTACCATGGCCCGCTCACGCCGGAGGCGTTCGACGGTGCCCAACAACCCCGACCGGCGCAACGCGGTCGCGACAACGGGCAGTAACACGGCAAGTCCGGCGATCACGGTGGACAGCAGTGCGGCATCCAGTGCCATGGTCATCTCCTCTTCTCCTACCCACAGGACCGCTGGCGGCAGCGAAAGCTGCAACTCCTACCACCGGTTACGCCGAATGGGACGAGCGGACGTGAGAGCCATGTCTGACAACGGACCATGGGAGCGAGCTGGCGGCTCTACCCATCAGGATCGGACGGACGTTCGAAGACCTCGCGCCGGAAACAGGTTCAAACCCGACGAACATCCGCTCATCTTCGATCGAGCGTGCTTTCGTGAGCCCGCAGCCGGATCGCTCCCACGTGGCTCCAGTTGCTGGGAGCGATCCAGCTAGCTTGGTTACCGGGCTGTGCGGGGTTCGCATATCACGGACAGGGACACCGTCGAAAGAGTCCGGCCGCCTAGCGGGGCGATTGAGCGACGCTGAGATGCCGTCCGTCGGCCACAGTGGTGTGGACGAAGGGCGGCGGACGCAGAGGAACGGGCTTCTAGGTCTGGACAACAGGGCGCATCGACGAATCATCGAGCAGCAGCGAACCCTGCCGGGCATTCCATGGGCCGTAAGTGCGCCATTCGGGACCGAAACGTAGGGGTGCGCGCGGGCTGGTGTTGCTGTTTCTTCCGGCGCTCTTGTCGGAAGAAACAGCAACACTGAAACTCGCAGACCCGCTAGGCAGCAAGCCGGAGCCGCGGACCGCGGACCGGCACATGCACGGTCAGGCCGACTTGCACCTACCCGGCTTGCTGCCGAGTTGGCCGACACGCGGGAGGATCTAGGACCCCCTCCCACCAGCGGCGACACGACTTGCGGGCTCCTCCCGCCTAGTGGGAGGAGGGATGGGCGCAGGCGTGGGAGGAGGAGGTGCGTGGACAACTGCCCGGATTCGTGCGGTTACGTTCCGTGGAGGTTCTGCTGCGGCGGCCACGCAGGGAGAGCGAGCGTCTACACAGGTAGAGAATATCCTCGGAAAGGGTCATTATTCATAGTATGTTGGCGGCCACGCCCGGTGAGGATGCAGCTCGCAACCTCGTCGAACCGGCGCCGGAGAGAAGGTGTCGATATTGATACTGCCACACTCGTCAGCGGTCGACCGACCGTTGAGGTTGGGCGTTTATTGATCACGGAGTGAGAGAGATGACGATGGGGGATGTGGATATTCTGCGCAGGTCGAGAGACCTCAAGCATATCCTGGAATACGATTGGCTGAGTGATGTTCTTGTCGCGCTCAAGCCCGGTCGGCTCAACTATTCGGTGTTGTTGAAGCGTATTCAGGCGGATGCGCCGTTCGATCCGTGGTCGGGTCGGAAGGCGGTCATCCAGCCGCGGAGCTTGGCGCGGACGCTGCAGCGGATGGTGGAGAACGGGTTGATCGTCCGCCACGCAGTGGAGCGGACGTTCCCTCGGTCTGTTTCCTACGAGCTGACGCGGGCCGGGGACGAGCTGCTGGCGGACTTGTGTGTGCTGGCGGGGTGGGCGGTGCGGCACGACGAGGTGATCGCAGCGGCCCGGTCACGGTATCGGCAGCGCCGGGGGCTCGACGACGGCAGCGAAGCCTGCTGACTCAACTCGGGGACCGGTCAGCTTGCCTCTGCGTCGGGTTGGGCGCGGCGTTGCTGGAGGAACCTCATCAGGTTGAGCGTGTCGGGACTGGGGCGTTGGTCGATGTCGGCGAGCGTGGTGCGTAGCAGGGCGAAGGTGCGGGCGACGGCGTCGTGTTGGCCGAGGGTGGCCTGGAGGCGGGCGATTTGGCAGTACAGGGCCTCGTTGACCGGGTCGAGCGCCCGGGCTTGTTCGAGGGTCGCCAGCGCGGTGTGGGGCTGGTCCGCGTGGTGGAGTGCGCGCCTGCTGAGGGCGTCGAGGACGTCGCGGCGGAGGCGTTCGCGGACGGGCTCGATCCAGTCGGTGCTGATGTCGTGGGCGAGGTCGCCGCGGTAGAGAGCGGCGAGGTCGGTGTCGGGCTCGGGGTGGGCCAGCGCGTGCTGGAGCTGGAGGTAGTCGACCTGGACCAGGGCGGGGTCGAGTCGGTAGCGGCCGTCGTCGGTGAGCACGAGCTGGCCGAGCTGGTCGTCGCTGGCTTCGACCAGGCGTTTGCGCAGGGTGGACACGGCGTTGTGCAGGGCGTTGAACGGGCGGGCGCGGGGAGCATCGGGCCATAGGGCGTCGTTGAGGATGTCGCGACGCACGCCGTCGGGGTGGATGGCGAGGTAGGCGAGGATTTCGCGGTGTTTCGGGCTGATCGCCGGGACGATTGCGTTGCTGGCGGTGTGCAGGCGTAGGTCGGTGTTGCCCAGCACGGCGAGCCGCCATTGGGCCACAACGGCGTCGCGCTGCTGGTGTTCGGGGCGTTCGGGGAGGGCCACCAGCGGTGGCGGAGTGTCGTACGAGATGGGTTCGGATGGCGGCCTTGTCTCGGTGGCGTGCTCCTCGGTGAGTTGTTCGGTTTCCTCGGTGTCGTCGAGTTCGTCGGCTGCTTCGGCGAGGAGCTGGAGGAGGTCGGCGGTGTCGGTGGGGTCGAGGTGGTAGAGCCGGGTGCCGGTGAGCGTGGTGGCGGGGCCTGTGCTGGTGGCGCCTACGGTGCCGTCGGAGTGGACGCGCAGGGTGATGCCGGGGCGCCAGTGGCCGATGAGGATGGCCGCGATCCCGACGGTGGCGCCGAGGTCGATGATGTTCTGCGCGCGCCGCTCGGTGTGCGGTGCGGGGGTGGCCAGCAGGACCAGGGGCGGATGGTTGTCAGCGGGTCGGTGGGTGCGGGTTAGTAGCTCGGTCTCGGCTTCGTCGAGGACGTCGTCCAGGGTCGGCAGCACGCACAGCGAGGCAGGTGCCGCGGCGGGCGGGAGGCCGAGCAGGGCCAGGTCGGGCTCGGGGATCAGGACCCTTGTGGCGCGCCCGCGGTGCTGGGCGAGCAGGTGCAGGAGCATCGCTCGTGCGGTCGCCGCCGCGCCCGGCCCGGTCAGGCCGATGCCGCGGGTTCGCGCGAGGTCGATGGTGAGGTCCAGTCCGCGGCCTGGTGGTGCCGTCCGGGCTGTCGGCACGAGCACCGCCGTTGACGGTGCGGACTGGTCGGGAACCGCGGGCAGCAGACTGACCTGGGCCTCGGTGGCGTCCGGCCCTGGGGCCAGATCGTGGTGGGCGCGCATCGCGCGGACGACCGGGGCGATGGGGCGGGCGAGGTCCGAGCGGTCCCCGCTGCCGGGCCGGTACCGGCGTCGACGAGCCATCCGGAGCGCCACCACCAGTGTGCTGATCGCGGCGATCAACCCCAGGCTGACGTAGGCGCCCGTGGGCAAGGCGCCGACAGGTTCACCCGGCTCCGAGGATTCGAGGTCCGCAGGCGGGCGTTCAGGCGCGCGCGGCGTTGTCGTGTTCACGTTGGGGGTGGAGGTGGGTCGAGCCTGGGTGGACTCTGTGGTCACTGGCGCCGGAGGTGTGGTCGGCGTGTGGGGTGTCGTCGGTGCGGGAATCGGTTGCTCCGGGACAAGGGGCGGCGGGTCCACTGGCGTCACCTGGGGCTGGTTAGCCGGCTCGTGGGCGGGGATGAAGGCGGTGATGATCCAGCCGGGTCGGATCACGCCGGGGTTGGTGAGGGCGCGGCCGTCGGCTTGGCGGATGCCGCGGTTGGTGGTGAGCAGTTCGGGCCAGCGGTTGCCGTCGCCCAGGAGGCGGTCGGCGACGCGCCAGAGGCTGTCGTGCACACCGTGTTGTGGGAGGCGGACGGTGTCGGCGATGGCCACCATGCCTGGCGGCGGCGCGACCAGCGGGACCGGCGTGGCAGGCGCCGGTTGGGTGGGGGTGGCCGCGGCGCTGATCGAGGTCGCGGGGGTCGCCAGGGCGGTGAGGGCGACGTGGGTGGGTGCCGCGGGTGTGCGGGTGGCGAGCAGCGGCAGCAGGAGGCTGCCGACCAGCACGACCGCGGCGGCGCGTATCGGGCCCGCGGTTGGGAGGTCGGGGAGCGACAGTCCGCGGAGCACGTCCCGGGTGGCGCGCAGGACGTCGAGGGTGAACAGGAGCCAGATCCACCAGGCGAGGCAGGCGAGGATGTCGAGAACGAGGCCGGTGCTCATCGGGGCCAGCAGGGTCCCGGTGATGTCGTTCCAGGTCGGGAACTGGGTGGGCAGGGGCCAGCCGATGTAGTGGGCCAGTGCCCAGGGCAGGCCGCCGAGGACCAGTGCGAGCACCGCGGCGGCGGCGACGCTGCGGGCGAGGGCGGACATCCGGTTGGTCATGGGTGGCCTCTTGAGTTACGGGTCGGCGCGGGTGACGCCGCGTTCGGCCTCGGCGGTGCCGGTCGCGGTCGCGGTGACCGTCCCGACGCCGAGGAGACCGAGGAGTTGGGTGGGGCGGGTGATGGTGACGGTCACGGTGACCCGGTTCCCGGCGACAGTCACTGTGCCGGAATGCCCTGCGGCGGTGAGGAAGTCGTGTGCGGCCTGGTTCGCGCGCGGGACGTCCAGGCGGAGTACGCCGCCGCGGTAGGCGCCGAGGTCGACTTGTTGGGCTCCGGCTCGGGCGGCTTCCTGGGCTTGGCCGAGGGCGTCGACCTTGGCGGTGAGGGCGATGCCGCCGTCGAGGACGAGGCCGGCGACGAACAGGCAGGCGTTGACCATGACCACGGCGAACGCGGTGACGCGCCCGCGGTCATCGTGACGCAGCCGGTGGGCGTTGGCGGCCAGTCTGCGGAGGGTGGCGGGTGGGGGCATGGTCAGGTTCCGCGGTAGGTGTCGATGTTGGAGGTGTAGGTGGCGCTGACCGTGCGGTTGCCAGGAACGCCGAGCAAGCCGAGGTCGGACAGGCCGACCGTGCACGACACGGTGACGGTGACCGCGGCGCCGGGGCGTAGGCCCTGGGTGTCGGTGGCGACCGTGAGGTTCTGGCAGGTCACCCCGGCTTGGGCGAGCGCGGTCGCGGCGGTGGTGCGGGCGTTCTGGTCGGCTTGACCAGGAGTTCGGGAGATCGACGCGGAGCGCGCGGCCTGGTGCGCGGCGTCGGTCACCCGCATCTCGGACGCGGCCAGCCTCCCGCAGAACACGACGAACAACAGCAGCGCCACGGCTACCGGCGTGAACACCGTCAGCTCTGCTGCTGCCGACCCGCGCTCATCGACGCGTAGCCTTTGCCACCGCGATTTCAGTTGTAGGAGCATCAGCCAGCTCCTCGGAAGACCTCGGCCGGGCCGTGGGCTTCGGCGTGCACGGTCAGGGTCAGGAAGGGCACCACCTGCACGGCGACTCCGGTGACCGCGACGGAGGCGTCCGCGGTGGTCCGCGTGGACGTGACCGTGGTTCCGCCGAGGACACCGCCGCCGAGAAGGTCGAGCGCGCGTCGGGTCTCGGTCGAACCGGACTCGGCCGTGCCGCCCGCCACGCGCGCGGCCGAGAGACCTTGTGAGGCAGCGCTTTGCGCGACGTGGCAGGCGTGTAGGTACAGGCCAAATTGGATCACCGTGAGCAGCAACAGGATCAGCAGCGGTGTCGCCATCACGAGTTCGACCGAGACCGCGCCGCGGTCATCCCGGGCGAGTCGCCGCAGGCGTGCCCGCAGAGTGTGGGGTGGGGTTGTGGTCATGGGCGCGGTCACATCGTGATGCCGTTCGCCTTCTCGGTCACTTTCGCGGCGAGGATGGCGAGCGCGGCGAGGGCCAGGACCACGAGCAGTGCGGTGACGAGGACGGTTTCGGTGCTGTACCCGTTCTCGTCTTTGCGCAGGCGCTGCCAGTTGGCGCGGATGCGGGCGACAAGGACTGCCAGGTGGACGTTCATGGTTCTCCTAGTGGGTGATCAGAGTCCGATGAGGACGCGGGACATGGCGGGGAATCCCAGGAAGATCAGGAAGCCGAGGAACAGGATCAGGACTGGAAGGCTCATGCGTTCGGTCGCGGACTGGGCCTCGCCTTCGGCGTGGGTGAGTTCCCGAGTGCGCATCCCGCTGGCCTTGGCGGCCAGGGACGCGCGGACCCGGGCACCTTCGGTACCGGCCAGCGACAGGGACGCGGCCAGTTCGGACAGCTCGGTGACGTCGAGTTCCGTGCCGAGCTGCCCGAGTCGGGCCCACGGTGTGGTGCGGGTCGCGGCGGCGGTGGTCAACGCGCGCCGGATCTGCGCGAACGCCCATCCGTTGCCGACCTTGACCGCGTCGGTGAGCGCGCCGTCGACACCCGCGCCACCGGCGAGCAGGACGCGCAGCAGGTTGAGGTAGGCGCCCAGGGAGTGCCGGAACGCGTCTCGGCGACGGGCGGCCTCTTGCCGGACGGTGAGGTCGGGGACGAGGAGGCCGACGATGCCGAGGATGAGTCCGACCAGTGCGGGCATCTGCCACGGCATCGGCATGTCGGCGACGAGCAGTAGCGCTTGGGCGAGGGTGGGCAGGACCAGGCCGGTGATGCCGTATACGGCCATCTCGGCGAGGTGGTGCTGTGGGGACTTGCCGATCACCGCGAGATCCCGCCGCACCCGCGGCGTCGGCAGGCCGAGCGAGGCCAACGGGCGGACGAACGGCTTCCCGACTCGCAACCCCCAACCCCCGGAGTCCGCGGTCAGCAGCGGCGCCGGAGCAGGTCCGGCGGTGATCGCGGCCAGCATCGCGTGCAGACCCTGCCGCGGCGGCGCGATCCAGACGACGAGGGACCACAGCCCGATGCCGAACCCAACGCCGAGGAGCAGGCCGGTGATCATGGCTGGACCTCCGTCGCGCCAGTGGGGAGTTGGGTGAGGCCGGTGAGCACGCGCGCGGCGGGGCGGAGCCGGGCGATGCGCCCGAGCCAGACGAACGACACGGCGAACAGGGCGCCGACGAGCAGCAGCATGAGCTGGCCGAACGCGGCGTCGTAGGGCTCCAGGTAGGAGCGGTTGAACACCACCAGGCCGCCCGCGAAGGCGAGGGTGGTGATCAGGATGACCCGCACGCTGGTCCTGGTGCGCGCCCGCCCGGCTTCCACGCGCATCCGCATCGCGGCCTGCTCCCGAGCCTCGGCGGCGAGTTCGCCGAGGAGTTCGGCGAGCTGGCGGGCCTGGTGGTCGGCGGCAAGTACGAGCGCGGCGAGCACCAGGTCCGCGGTCGGGTCGGCCAGGTCATCGGCCAGCAGCCGCAGGGACGGGCCGAGCCGGTCACCTCGGTCCAGCCGCGTCGCCAGGTCCTCGATCTCGGCGCGGATCGCCTCGGGGGCGGTGGCGGCGGTGGCGAGGATGGCCTGCTCCAGCCCGGCCGCGGCGGCGATGACATCGCGCAGCATCTCCGTCCACGACGCGATCCCCTCGATCCGCGCCAGCGCCCGGTCGTGCCCGCGGGTGCCGCCTAGCACCTGCGGCAACCCGGCCACGGCCAACGCGGTCAACACCCCACCCACCAGCCACCCGGTGACCATCCCCGCGACCAACCCGGCCAACACCGCGGCGGCGAGCAGCCGCGCGTGGGCGTGCCGACGCAGTCCGGCGATCCAGAGCTGGGCCTTGGACGGGACGTCCGTGGCCTCAACCCCGCGGGCACCGGCAGCGATCAACAACAGGCCCGCGGCGACACCGACGCCGAGGAGCGCGAGTAGTGCGGTGGTGGCGGTCATGGCTGCCACCACCCGTCCGGGTTGTCGAGCAGATCCGGCTCGAACCCCGCGTCCATCAACAGCTCCATGGTCTCGGTGCGGATCGGGGCACCGGGGACCGCGCGGCGGTCGCTGCCGGGCCGCCAGATCTCGTTCGAGACGACCTGGGAGCCCTCGGCGTTGACGACTTCGCGGATGGAGGACACGACCCGGCGGTGGGGTTCACCGCGGGGCTTGTCCAGGAACACCACCAGGTGCAGGGCGGAGGCGATGAGGATGTTGGTCTGGTGGATGTCCAGCCGCTCCGGGGACTGCACGGCGTAGGCGGCGAGCTTGGTGAACACGCCCTTGCTGCTACTGGCGTGGATGGTGCCCATCGAGCCGTCGTTGCCCTGGCTCATGGCATTGGTCAGCGGGATGACCTCGCGTCCGCGGACCTCGCCGACGATCACCCGGTCCGGCGACATCCGCAGCGCCTGCCACACCAGATCGGCCAGGCTCACCGCGCCCTGGCCCTCGATGTTCGCCTCCCGCGCCTGCAACGCGACCACATCGGGGTGGGCTTGTTCGTCGTCGCCGAACCCAAGTTCGGCTACGTCCTCGATCGTGATCAACCGCTCCTCGGGCGGGATCGCCGACGCCAAGCCGCGCAGCATCGTCGTCTTCCCGATCGCCGTACCGCCGGCCACGAGGATGTTGCGTCGCGCCCGGACCGCGGCGGCGAAGAACGACTCCAGCGCCACGTCCAGGGTGCCCATTTCGCGTAGCTCGGCCAGGGTGACCGTGCTGTAGCGGTGCCGCCGGATCGACACCGACGGCCGCTCGGTCACCGACATGACCGCGGAGACCCGGGCACCGTCGGGGAGTCGGAAGTTCACGATCGGCGAGCCGCGGTCGAACCGGCGTTCCTCCATCCCGGAGCGGGCGGCGAGGTCGCGGATCAGGTCGATCAGGTCGTTGTCGGTCGGCACGACGGGCGCCAGGCGGGTGCGGCGGCCGTCGGCGTAGCGGACGAACACTCGGTCCCCGTTGACGTTGATGTTCTCGATGGACTCGTCCTCCAATAGCGGCTGAAGACCACCCATCCCCACCAGGTCGTCCAGCACCGCGGCGGTGACCCGGGCCTCGACCTCGGGGGACAGCAGGGTGCCGCCGCGCTCCAGCTCGCCGTTGGCGTAGGCGTCCGCGGCCTCCTGCACCAGCACAGCGGCGAGCGCGCGGCGCTCGGGCGGGGTCATGGGCGTTCGCCCGGCTGCGTCGTCCGCGCTGACCCGGTCACCGAGCTGCGCGGCCACGGCCAGGCGCAGCGACTCCCGCATCCGACCGATGGCCTCGACCTCGCTGCCCGACTCGACGCCGGTCTGCGCAGCGGCTACGCGCGTGAAGGTGGTGGTCTCGGTCATGGGCGGGTTCCGTTCAGGTGGACATCGGCAGCGGGCAGGTCGGCGGGCAGGTTGTCCTGCGGGGTGGGGGCTTGGGCGCGCAGGAGGTCTGCCAAGGACGCGGCGGCCTTGCCCAGAGCGGACCGCGACGGCGAGCGGCGCCCCGGCTGCCCGCCCAGCACCGCGGCACCACGAGGGTCATGGGGTAGCCGGGCGAGCACGTCGACCCCCAGCTCGCGCTCCACCTCGCGGGTTGGGTAGCCCTCGCCGACCAGCACCAGGGCTGGGTGTGGTGTCCACTTCGCCACGGTGTCGAGCTTCTGCGCGACGTGCGCCAGCTCGTCGTCGCGCGCCCGCGCCAGTAGCACGGTCACCTCGGCGGTGCGCAGCAGCGGCAGCGCCGGGGATTGGGCGTCGATCCGCCCGACATCGCAGATCACCACCTGCCCCGCCACCTCCGCCGCGGCACGCACCACCGAGGACGACCCACCCGCCAACACCGCCAGCGCCGAGCGGGCCTGCTCCGCGCCGACCGGCCCCGCCACCACCCGCAACCCACCGGGCAACACCTGGGTGTGCTGGGCCAGCAGACCGGGGTCGCTGTCGCGCCGCGCCGCCGCGGCCAGCGACTTGAGCCCCGGGTTCTCCTCCAGCCGCCACCGCGCCAACAGATCCCCGCCCCCCGGATCGGCCTCGACCACGACCGGCTCCTCGGGGCCGGTCCACCGCGCGCCCAACGCCACCGACAGGGTCGTCGCCCCCGGGGAACCCTTGACCGAGCAGACCACGACCAACATCACCGGCCACCCCCGACCGCGACCACCGACACCTGCGCCGCGGACGCTCCCGCCAACTCACGGGCACTGGCCTCCGGCAGCTCCAGCGACACCACCGTGGTCTGCTCGCTCTGCCGCGCCTGGACATCGGTCACCACCGCACGGACCGTGCGCGGCGGCGCTACCGACGCCGTCGAAGTCGCGGTGGAGGCTGGTGGGCTGATGAGCACCAGGACGTGCGTGCCGGGTGTCAGCGACGGCGGGAACTGACCGTCCTTCAGCCCCACCGCGGTGATCGCCGACCCGGCGTCAGGAACCAGGGCGGCGCCGAGAAGCCCTCTGCTGAGCAGTGTCCCCGCCGGTGCCGGGTAGGCCATCGTCGTTCCGACCACCGCGGTCGACTCCGCCGCGGTCACCACGTCCAGTCCACTGTCGACGGAAATGCTGACCTGCCGCAGATCCTGCCCCGCAAGTACCTGGCCGACCGTCACCGCCCGCGCCAACGCCAACACCGTGACCCGGTTGCCCGCCTGCGTAGCCACGTACACCCCCGCACCCGCGCACACCACCACCAGCAGAACGCCGAGCAGCAGATACGGCGCACGCCGCCGCTGCACAGCCCCGTTGACCCGAGAACCCGTCGCCGCGCGGCCCGCCCGCTTGGTGCTCGACCAGCCACGCGGACCGGATCTCTCGTCCGCAGCCGACCGCGATGTCACAGTTGCCACCCGATGCCCTCCTTCAGGCACAGCTCCGCCCCGGCACGCATTCAGAGAAACAGCGCACCCAGCAAGAAGAATGAGATTGAGAACGTCTATACGAGATAGTCAGCGAGCGCCGAGCGCCTGGATCTCCACCACACGGAACGCCGTCGTGGTCGACGTGGTCAACTCGGGGAACGTCCCACCCGTCCCGGCACCCGCCCACGACACCGACCAATGGATCGTCGCGGTCACCGGATACCGCTCACTCGCCCGCCGAAAGGTATGCCCGCACGTCGGCGACGCCGCCCGCGGATCACCACCGAGCAACGGGTCACCAGGCCCGTTGCACGTGACCGTCGTCCCGTCACCCATCGACCAGGTCACCGCCGTCGGCCGCGCGGTCGCGGTCACCGACACCCCCGGCACCGACGCGGTCACCGACACCGGCACCCACGCCCCGCGGTCCACCCACAACCAGGTCGGCAGATTCACAAGCTGGTTCTGCGCCGGACTCGCCAAGATCGACGGCCGCGGCAACGACAACCGATTCCGCGCCGTCTCCGCCAACACTCGCGGCGACACCGGCGCGGGAGCGGCATCCGCCACCCAGAACGGACCGTCCTGGAAGTCCGGTAAGCACGTCAGCAGGTACCAACCACCGCCCGTGGTCGGCTGCCCCGGCTCCGAGTAGTCGTCGACCTTGTCCCACCGGCACCCCGAGTAGTCCGGGCCAACCGCGGAATCGTCGTCCCCGCCGGTTCCGGGTAGATGCACCGCTCCGCCGTTGTGTCCGCCGCCGCCCCCGGCGCTGACATCGCACCCGGCGACGGGCACCTGCCCGCAGTCGGCACCACCCCATCCATCGTCCGCTGTCGCCGCGGGCGCGAAGGCCACCACCGCGGCCATGGCTAATCCGGCGGCGGAGATCGTCAGCCTCAGCATGTCCCCACCGCCTGGACGACGAACGAGGTGACCCGCCACGACCCATCGTCCTGGCGCGTCGCCTCCGCGGTGATCGCCCGACGACCACCAGGGGTGTCGTCCTTCAGCTCGCCCGTGGTCTTGTACTTCAGCCAGTTGGTGCTGTCCCCGCAGTCCGCGATCGTCACCGTGTTGCTCTCCACGCTGGTGACCTGCGGATTGTTCTTCGGCTCGCCCTTGGTCACGACCTGGTTCGTGTGGTCGCGGTAGAGGCTGCGGGTGATCGTGCTCAACGCCTCGCCCTTGGCGTACTTCGCCAGCTCCACCGACTGCCAGTCCGAGGTCAGCCCGGCTTGCGCCATCGCACGCCACATGCCGAGGTAGGCGTCGGAGGCCGCGCGGCCATCCCGCTCGTCCGCCGACTCGGTAGTCGTCGCCACCGCGGTACTCGGTGGCGAGCTCGTCGGCAGCCCGGCCGAGGTCGGCGGCGGATCGGCGGACGAGCCACCGCACCCCGCCGCCAGCACCACCACCGCCATGGTGACGGCCGCGATCGTCTTCGGAGACACAAGAACCCCCAGAGTGAGAGTCAGTTCGCCCCAACGGGCTCACCAGCATCGTCCTATGACTTCTACAGCCCCTCACCCAGGGGACATCAACGTCTCCATGAGGAGTCGCACATGACGCAATGCCGCCAAAACACGGATACAACCCGAACAGCCTAACGGGCGTCGTCATTTCTAGGTCAACTACACCTAGCGTGACAATCCGGCGCTCTATTGACTTGAAGCTGCCACCATGGAGAATCCCACTTCCATCATTCGGGTCACGCCGAGAACCAGAGGGACATGGTGGACAGTTGGATCTTTATCGGAGTTTGGGCACTGGTCGGAACCCTGTCGGCCACCCCTGCCAACGCCCTGGTGCGGTCGCTCGCTCTTCCCACTTCGTCGTCCGTCGACTACCGCTTGGTGATGGCTTGCGGTTCGGTGACCTACGCGCTCCTCGCCGCAAGGCTGGGCATGGGCGCGACGCTTGTGGCGTACTCGGTCCTCGCCTCGCTGATCATCCCGCTCGCAGCCATCGACATACGCGAACACCGACTGCCCACCAAACCCATCATCGCTGCTGCCGCCGCTATTACGATCTTGTTCGCTGCTGCCACTGTGTTGAGTCGCCAGCCGGAACCGCTCATACGCGGCGTCATCTGCTCCGCCGTATGTCTGGTGCTGCTCACCATCGCCTATCTGATCTCGCCGGGATTCATCGGCGGAGGAGACATCCGGCTCGCGGCTCTGCTGGTACTCGCTCTCGGTTGGACAAGTTGGTCGGCAGCAATTCGGGCCATTGTGATCGGGCTGTTCATCGGCGCGCTTCACGGGGCGAGTTGCTTGATCGGGCGCAGATCCAGCGAGCGTCGCGACGTGCCTTTGGGGCCAGCCCTGGCTGCGGGAGCGCTGTTTTCGATTCTGATCGTCTAACTTCCACCTACAAAAAGCGTGCACAGCAAGGCGGCCTGGTCATCGGGCGACCGATGACCAGGCCGCGTGGCGCTACGGCAAGAGCACCAGGGTGCTGTCTCGCTTGGTGATGACCTGTCCGGCGGGCAGGGTGACGGTCTGGGTGTTGGCGGGGCGGGCATGGATCTGGGGGTGGTGGTTGCGGTCGTTGTCCCAGGTGCGGATCTGGGCGCACAGTCGCTCGGCGAGCTGTTCGCCGATTGGTCCGTGGGCGTGGGCGCCCAACTCGAAGCGGGCCTCGGGAGCGTCGAGGCGCCGGTAGGTGAAGTAGGCCAGGCTGACGTCCTCGGCGAGCGCGGGGCTGCGGGAGCCGATGGCGGGGGTGCACAGACCGCTGTCGATGGCGGTCTGCTTGGCGGCGATGCGGCAGGTGGCGGGGTCTGTGGCGGTGAGGGTGAGCCACACGCCATCGAAGGGCTCGGACGCGCCGATGGTGACCCCGGACCAGACACTGACTCGGGGCTGGTCGAGGACGCCGGTCAGCGCTGTGGGGTCGATGGGCTGGTCGATGTCGTAGTAGAGGGTGACGGTTCCGTCGGTGGTGATGGTGCCGTTCTTCTCGCCGTCCTGGCCGATCATGGGGACGAACCCGCACAGGTTCATGCGGTCCGAGCGCAGCCGGTCCTGCTCGCGGATGAAGGCGACCGCTTGGGTCTGGCCGCGCCAGCGCAGCGGCACGACCAACCGGCCGCCGGGGACGAGCTGGTCGTGCCAGGCGGGCGGGAGATCCCAGGCGCCGACGGTGACGATGATGCGGTCGTAGGGGCCGTGTTCGGGGGCACCGAGCGCGCCGTCGCGGGTGATCACCCGGACGTGGTCGTGGCCGGTCGCGTCGAGGCCGCGGCGGGCCCCAGCGGTGACTTCCTCGTCGATGTCGACCGTGGTGACGGCGCCGTCGGGTCCGACGAGTTCGGCGAGCAGGGCGGCGTTGTAGCCGGTGCCCGCGCCGATCTCCAGCACCCGTTGCCCAGGGTGCACATCGAGCTGGTCGAGCATCATCGCCACAACCGTGGGCACCGACGCGCAGCTCAACGCCGCGCCGTCGGCGGCGCGCTTGGTGATCACGGCGATGTCGGCGTAGGCGTCCTCCAGGCTCGCCTCGGGCACGAACCGGTGCCGCGGCAGCGCGCGTAGGACGGCCTCCACCGCGGGCGTTTGGGCGTGGCCTGCGGCGAGGATGGTGTCGACCATACAGGCCCGCAGCGTCTCCGGGACGCTGTCGGTGGTGGTGTTCATCAGGTCCTTCCGTAGTGATGGGTTGAGTGTGGCTCAGCCGGACACCAGCAGGCACAGGTCCCACGTGGTCCGGACAGGCTGGTCGGTGTCGATGGCCAGGCAGGTCAACTGCTGGCCAGCTTCACCTTCGAGTAGGCCGTGGCCTGGCGTCGTTGACGTCTGGAGATGGTGGTCGAGGAGTTCTCGGAGGCGGGGCAGGTGGGCGGCCAGCTCGCTGTCGGGACCGGCGTCCGCTGCTGCTCGCCAGGTGGTGAGGACGACGCCTGCCCAGCCATGGCACAGGGTGGTGTCGACGAGCAGCCCCAGTTGGCTGGGGTCGGTGACGCAGCCTGCCAACGTGTTCTCCACCTGCTGTTGCCTTCGTGTGTCGCCGAGGGCCAGGGCAGCGAGTTGCAGAGCACGGGCCTGACCAGGAGTGCCGTAGCACCACGAGGGCCGCTGTGGACCGGCTTGTGTGACGGTCCCGGTCACGAGTTCGGCTCCGGTGATCCTGCCGGGCCACCACGCCTCGCGGCCAGTTCCGACACGCCAGTCGTCGAACCATCGCCAGATTGTGGAGATCGCCTCCACCTGCCCATCGACGACCAGGCCACGGCGCATCGCCATGGCCAGCAGCGCCAGTGGTCCGGCTATGCCGTGGGCGAGGCCCAGATTGCCGTGTCCGCCGATCCACTCTTCTGCCAGGCCGTCAGTCGGTGGACCGCACCACCATCCCGGCAGCTCACCAAGCGGTTCGGTGAGGCGTACGAGGTAGGCCAGCACCTCGGTGAGCAGGTGGTGACCGCGGTGCAGCAGGTAGGTACCGATCCCGGTCAGGCCGCTGATCAGGTCGAACTCGCGGATGTCGGGGAGCAGGGAGTTGTCGATGCGGCGGTGGGCACGTTCGAGGCGTTCGCGAGTCAGCGTGACGATGTGTTCGTCGAGGTCGGCTACAGCAGCGGCATAGGCGGGATGACCTGCGGTGAGGAGGGCGAACGCCACTGCGGGGGCACCTCGGTACAAGCTCGCGACATCGGGGTGGGCGGTGACTGGCCCTTTTGTCATCGTGACCGCCCACGGGTGGGCGTCGATGGTCGCGCAGGCACCAGTGCGGGCACGCTCGAAGTGGAGCAGGGCTATGCCCGCCGCCCCGTCGGCGAGGGAGTCGGTCGGCGTCATCGGCTGCCTCCGCGTCGGTGTGCCCAGGTGAGCGCGACCTGCCGAACCAGGCGTCGACAGCGGATCTCGTAGTCGCGGTCGATGCCGATCAGCCGGTTGTGATGCATGTGCAGCAACGACTCGACTGCCGTGGCAACCTGGTTATCGTCGGTGAGGTGGGAGCGGTAGGCGGCCAGAGCCTCGGCGCGTCGCTCCCAGGTCTGGATGAGGGTCTGGTTCCACCCATCCGGCGGGCTCGTCGCGGGACCGCGGAGCAAGGCCAATACCTGATCGAACAAAGGTCGGTCGATAGCCGGGCCCGGCGGAGCGGGGTGATCGACAAGCCACTGGATCGCGACCTCGCCTCCGAGGAGGGCGCACACCGTGGCGACCATGTTCACGACGACCATCGCCTCGCGCTGCTCCGGGAGGTAGCGGAGTTGCGCGGCGGTGGCCTGGGAGTCGGCTACGAAAACGTTCTCGGCGGCGGCCATCGCTTCACCCGCTCCATAGCGGCCAACCTCGGGGAAGTAGGTGTCGAGCACCAACCGCGAAATGGCCCCGTCACGACGCAAAGCCTCTGCCCATCGACCGAGTGCTACATGCACGTCCGTGCCGTCGGCTGGTAGTCGGAGTCGGAGGTGATCGGTCTCAGTTGCGCTGCGGTAGCGGACAAACCAGAACGGCGGTCCGCCAAGGGGATCGAGCAGCGTGGGCAGCCGGTCGGTGATGATCTCGTTGATCCGCTGCGGGTGCGTGTGCAGCTTTGCGTTCAACCACGCCGCTGTTGGCGCACCAGGCACCACGCCATGGGTTCGGCAGGAGATCCGTCGCGCAGTTCTTCCTGTAGGTGCCGACGCGGGAGCCTGGGTGGATGTCAGCGGGAAGACGATCTCATGGGCGAAGCCGCCGATCCAGCCGAGTTCTCCAGGATCGTTGATCGTCTCGACGAGGGTCGCGTCGCCGGTTCGCTCCATGTGGGCGACGAGCAGCGCGACGTGGGTGGACTCGTTGAGGTTCAGTCGCAGGCTGCGATCGTCGGCGGCCAACTCGACCAGGTCAGGAACGTCCCAGCGCTTACGCCAGGATTCCAGACTGGGCGCGTCGGCACTGGCAAGACGCCAGCGTGCGGGCGAGAGGATCGCACGGCCGTGGCGGATCCTTGGCAGATAGGGCATCTGGTTGGCGTGGCTGCCCCAATCGAACTTGTGCCATGAAGCTTGCAGACCGCGGGAGAGGTGGGCAAGAAACCTGGCCAGGGGTGGTGACTGCTTCTGCAGGGCGAGCCCGTGGAACGCTTGCGGCTCGATGATCCGCTGACTGGTCAGACTCACCAGATGGAAGCCATCCCGGGTGGCGGTGACTGCGAGATCGTCGAGTGCCATGGTGGCGTCTGCCCTGTGTTCTCCGAGGGACAGGACGTCCGGGAGGTATTCGGGTACCCGGCAGACGTTCTCGGCGTGTGCGTACACCGGCGGGAAAGACAACTGAGCGGGGACGGCCTGCCTGGCGACTGTCGGGACAGACGCGTAGATCCTGCGCAGATCGGTCCCCGGGGCGATGGTGGCGAACCTGGAGGTGAACGTCCCGAGGCTCCGGCCTGGGGTGATCGTGAGCAGGTAGTCACCCTGATCCAGCGCATTGATGTCGGTGGCGTGGATGCGGGCTGCCACTTCGACGTGAGCCGGATACCGAGGCTGCGTGGCCTCGCTGACCATCAACGACTCGATAGCGGGTTCATCGAGGACAACCTCTCGTCTTTGGTCGGCCAGGGCGGTCCACGCCAGACTTAACAGTGTCTGGTCCCGGTCCGAGCCGGTTCGGAAGGAAGAAGGGCGAACACTTCCCGGGTAGCCAGAAGGAAACCCCAACCCGCTGTCCGGATGGACTACCTCGGTCAGCGGGACGAGAGTGCCGGTGCCGTATCGGTCGCAGAACACGGTGTAGTAGTCGCGCCAAGCAGGCTCGCCAGTCGGCTGTGCGGTGAGCCGAGCCAACGCGGTGGCCGCGCCCTCGACGTCGCGAACAACCTGCTCGGGAACACGCACGTCACAGTCCAGGCGGAGGTCGATCGCCAAGGGAGTCCGCCCGCCGGTGGAGACCTCCCGCATTCGACGCCCGATCTCGATCCGGACGGCGCGGTTCTGGTTGTCGCCCAACGCATGGCGGTTGTGCCGACGAATCAGAACATCGACGGCGCACAGTTCATCGACAAGCGCTTCAAGACCGGCCACGTACTCGGCGCCTGCGGCATGAAGTTGGTCGAGCAGGTGACCAAGCGGGTCAACCACGGTCAGGGGAGCGCGCAGGCTCGTGATCAGGACCTGCTGGCGGACGAGTTCGCTCACCATCCTGGTGATCGTCGCCCGGTCCGCGTTCGGGTACTTCGCCAGCAGGAGGTCGACCAATTCGGCGAAGAGGATGGGCGTCGAGGCAGACGCCTGCGTGAACGCTACCGGCCCGGTCAGCCGAATGCTGACCGTCTCCGGTCCGCACGGGGCCTCTAACCGCGAACCTCGCTCGACGGCAAGGTTCGTGAACATGACCTTCAACCGTTCCAGGAGAATCGGTTCGGCTTCGAGACGTGCGATGACCCCCGCAAGCCACTGGGAGTCGACACGCGCGACCTCATGATGCCCCTGCCCCCACCGGCTCATCCCGGGCGAGCCGATCTCCGCGGACGCAACACCGGCGAACAGTCCGAACGGGGTATGCCGGGTGCACGCGCGCAGCGCGTATCGAACCGCGGTTGCCGCTGCTCGTCGCACTTCCTTCGGGCGCAGCGAGTCCAACGAGTCGAGCCGTTCCGCGAACGTGGGACTGGCGATCCGCACGGCGTCCGCGAAGGTGGAGCGCGACCACGTCCGCTTCAACCATGTTCGACAGCTCTCGGTATCGCCCAGGTCGGGCCAGTCATCCTGCGTTTCGTCGAGCGGGCGGGCAGCAGCTCGCAAGAGTGCGGCGCCGGTGTGGCGGTAAAGGAGTTTGCTGTCGGTGGACATCTCGAAGCCTCCTGACGAGGTGGCGCCGGGACGGGTAGTCCCGGCGCCGTGATCAGGTCAGACGTTGCTGACGCACGAGGAGGCGCACGTGGATGCGCACCCGTCGTCGGTCGCGCACGCGGCCGGTTCCCCCGCGGGAGAGTCGGAGACGATCTGCACATCCAGGGCGAACTCGTCCAGGGTGGCAATCATGGTGATCCCTTCGTTGATCTTCTTCTTGGCCCGACCGGGAGGTGCCTGTTCTACGTTCCGGCCGGTGTCGGTGGGGTGGAGTGGCTAGGGCTCGTCGGCGTCTGCGGGCGCGGGGCGGAACCGAACATGCCCCCGCACAAGGCGCACCGCGTCCACGTCTTGGAGTGGTGGCAGACGAACCGTGGGGTACTCGTTCTCGCTTCGTCCCACTGGCGGCGGTGAGCCCACAGCGGGTGAAGCCTGATCACCGGTATGGCCGTTCTCGGCGCGGCCGACTCTGCGCAGAGCCACCAACAAGATCAAGAACGCAATGGCCGTGCCCGCGATCGTCAAGACGGCCGGGTGTCGAAGCATGATCATGAGTTGCCAACCTGCCCTCCTTGACGCTCGTCTCGGTCACCGATGACCACGTGATCTGCGTGGCGCGTCGCCCCCTACCTGGCGGCATCGGCGGACAGCGCCGTTAGCGCTACGTACACAACTAACTACGGACCACTGCGACGCGGGAAGGGTGTGGGAGTTAGACCCACACCTGGACAGACAAGTTGATCTATGGCACTGGCTAGGCTGGGAGGAGGTGTTGTCGGACGAACTCTGGGAATCTGGATGACTGGTCGACGCGAGGACGTCGGGGCGCGCTGGCACTCGCTGGGGGCCAGCTTGGCCCGTTGGCGAAAGGCTTCGCCGCTGACGCAGTCGGACCTCGGGCGACTGACGCACTACTCGCGCACCAGCATCTCGCACATCGAGGCAGGACGGCAGTCCGCTCCGAGGAGCTTCTGGGAGGCGGCCGACCAGGCGTATGAGGCCGGTGGCGCGCTGCTGACTGAGTATGACCGGGCCTACACTTACCAGGAACGCGCGAGGATCATTGAACTTGAGCAGGCGCAGGAAGACCGAAAGGCGCAAATCGCCAATGGTTCTCCGTTCGGCGGGGCGCCAGCACTATTGCACCCCAATATTACCGCGCTTCCTCACCCACTTTCGACTAAGGTAAGGGTGGATTCGGACTACATTGAACGGCTGCATGGCGAGATCAAGGGCTTCGTCCGCCTCGATCAGCAGTATGGCGGTGCGGTCACTTCCCCGTTGATCGTTCAGGCGTTCAAGCAGGCACGTCACCGGGTCAAGACCTCAGAGATCCAGAAGGGCCTTGCGCGCGACGCTGATGCGGCCACCGCCGAGCTGGCCGAGGTCGCGGGTTGGAGCCTCTACGATGCGGAGAGGCACCAGCAAGCTCATGAGATGAACGTCGAAGCTCTCAAGTTGGCCCGGCGAGCGGGCGACCGGAGCATGGAGCTGTTCATCATGCAGAACATGTCCATGCACGCCAGCCACCTCGGCCACGCTCAAGAAGCCCTCGACATCGCCAGGTCCGCTCTCGACGCAAAGCTGACCCCACGGCTTCAGTCGCTGTTCCGGCTGCGCGAGGCGCGTGCTCTGGCCGAGCTCGGCGCCGACGGAGACTCCCGTAAGACCTTCCGTCTAGCCCGGGACCTGCACGCCGACGGCGTCTCCGACCGCGACCCACACTGGGCTTGGTGGGTCGACGACGCCGAGTTCGCCTGGCACGAGGGGAAGATCCAACTGGACCTGGGCGAGCGCGGCAGGGCACTCGACTTCTTCGACCTGGCGGCCAACGGCATCTCCGAGCACCGCGTCCGCACCTTCTACAGCTACCGCGCCTCAGCCTTCGTCGCCCACGTCATCAACAAGTCCTGGCCCGACGCCGAACGATCGATGAAGGTCCTGCTGGGCCACATCGGGCTCGTAGGCTCCCGCCGCGGCGACCGCACCGTCGAACACGGTCTCGACCTCCTCGACCGAACCGCAGCACCAGGAACCATCACCGACTTGGCCCGCGCTCTCCGCAAGGCTCTCGCACTCACGATCTAGGACTTGGTCTCGTCGAGCACCGCGGCCAGCTCCGCGATCTGCTGAGGAGTCACCCGGCAACAGCCACCCACCGCAGTCGCTCCGGCTGCTACCCACTCCCGGGCCATCCCAGCGGTGAACGCGGACGAACCCGACCACTTACCATCCCACTGCTCACCGCTGTTTGGGTACACGATGACCGGCTTGTCCGTCACCGCTCTGGCAACCTCGATCGCAGGGCCGACTTCTACCGGCGAGCAGCAGTTCACCCCAACGGCGATGACCTCGCGGCTGGCCGCCACAAGGCCGAATGCCTCATCCAGCGGCTGACCGGCCCGAGTCCGACCGCCCTCCACCGTGTAGCTCAACCACGCGGCTGTGCCGATTTCCCCAAGCACCGCCACCAGCGCCTCAGCCTCATCAACATCGGGCACGGTTTCACACGCCAGCACATCCGCCCCCGCGTCCGCCAACACGCTCAACCGTGGCCGATGCCAGTCCGTCAACTCGCCCACGCTGAGCCCGTATCGACCGCGGTACTCCGACCCATCTGCCAACGCCGCACCGTATGGGCCGATCGACGCCGCTACCCAACGCTGATGCCCGTCCTCCGCCAGCTCAGCACGAGCCTGCTGCGCCAGCTCGACTCCCCGCCGAAACATCAGCTCGGCCTGACCGTAGTCAACACCACGGCGAGCGAACCCGTCGAAGGATGCCTGATAGGTGGCCGTCGTCGCCACCGACGCTCCAGCCCGGTAGAACGCCACGTGAGCGGCAACGATCACGGCTGGATCGTCGATCAACAGTCGAGCTGACCACAGGTGGTCAGAAAGATCATGACCTCGTGCCTGCAGCTCGGTGGACAGGCCCCCGTCAAGTGTCCTGATCGAGATCGCGTCGGAGAGGTCCACCCGATCAAGTCTAGAGCGAAGGCGAGGCCGAGCCTCTTGGCGCCTCGTGGAGGCAACTTGCTGTCAGGTGTCGGCTGACTTGGACTGGGGCTTGTTCCACAATTGGCGGCTTGTGCAGAGTTCATCCTGGGTGGGGACTGACGATCTGCGCTTTGGCGATGGAGACGAGCCGGGTGCTGCCTGGCAAGGTCACCATGTCCAGGCAGCACCCGATGCAGCCACTATCGCCCGTACTCGGCGTCATAGACTCGCTGGAGCTCCGCGGCGCGCTGTTCGTCACAAGTGCTACTCGGCAACTCGGGATCACACCGGATCTTCAACAGACGAGACCGGATCGCGCCTGGGGTCCGCCTGAACTGGGTGGCCAGCTCCTTGCGTAGCGTCTCAGCCAGGGCGCCGGGGTCTGCTGCCAGCCATTCCTCGCGTAGCGAGGCATCCAACTCCGGAGTCCAAGAGGCGCGGGCGTTGGCCGGTTCTCCTGGCTGGGGTGCCGCTGGTCGTGTGCGTACGGGCTGGGCAGTGTCGCCGAGGTCAGGTCGGAGTGGCCAGTATTTGGCTGACGCTCGGATCTTGGCGATCCGCTCGCGCATCTGATCGGTCTTCTCACTACTGGCACCGCGGGCCACGAGTTGCTTGAGTTTGCGTTCCTGGCGGTTGGCGTAAGTGTTCTCCTGGGTTTGGAACCAACCAGCTTGCCGCTTGTGCAACTCATGGAGGTCAAGCAGGCCAACTGCTTGCGGATGGCGCTTTGCCAGCAGCCAGGCCAGGCGGGCCGTTGCGATCGCGTCCTCCGCGCTGGAGTGGGCCGCATCCAGTCGAGCCTCGTAATGCGCGCATACGTTGGCCAGTGTGCGCCTGTCGTCCCAGCCACTAACCGGGCGCAGATGTCGATCGATGCACAATGGGTCGATCACCGATCCTCCGAGCGGGAGACCGCGACCGTGGTAACGACGCAACTCGGCGTCGAGCATGGTCAAGTCATAGGAGGCGTTAAACGCGCACAGCGGCGTGGTGGGCGTCCACAGTTGAGCCAGATCCGCGGCGACCTCAGCGACAACGTCGGCTGCTGGTCGTCCATCATGCTGGGCCTGTTCGGTGGTGACGCCGTGCAGCCTGGTGGCCTCGACCGGGATGTCCACGCCAGGATTGGCCAGCCAGTTGAGCGTGGTCACCTCGGTTGTTTCGCCGGGCAAACCTGGGGTGATGATGACTATCGATGCGGTCACGATGCGATCCCGGTGAGGGTCGACGTCGGTGGTCTCCAGGTCCAACGCAATCATAGGCCCAGACGCCCATGACGTTACGGGGTTGTTCATGCGCGCAAAGTAACGAGAGGGTCTGACAATCCTGGACTGTGGTCGTCACACGATCGGGCGAAAGATCGAGATCTTGATCTTGGGTCGCGCGAAGCGCGCAAGTCCGATCGAGGTCGCCGTCAGCCGATGCGTGCCTCTGACCTGGGGCGTCGAGTTCAACCAAGAGGGTGATCGAACGACTCCTGTCAACGCGTCGGCGTTCAAGTGGCTGCTGTCCACGACGGCAGACCCATCGAGCGACACTCCGAAGGTGTCCAAGTACGCTCATGCGCGTCGCACGCGTTAAGCTTGAGTCATGTCGGCCGCCGAGTCTGTGCAACAGGACGGGATAGATGGCGTCGACTTCGCCAAGCGTTGGTTGGAAAGCACGACCTGGATTGATCTCCCCTTCGACGCGTACAATAATGCTCCAATTTGCACGTTGACGCGGCTCGATAACAAAATGAAAAGGTACGACCTGTTCGGAAGTATCCATACCTCGCCGCCGAGTCCGGTCTATGTTGAAGTGAAGAACTATACATCGACCGGAGGTAAGCAGGGCGAGGAGTATTGGGAGTTTCTCGCCAACGCCTACAGTATTACTGCTCGCGATATTAAAAACGGTGAAGACGGGCGACGCGAGTTCATGTGGATTACGCGGCATCCCTTCAATCAGACAGACTGGACAGCGTTGACTTCGGCTGGGCGCATAAATGCGGCCCTGGGCAAGCATCCCGAAGTTCTCGACGGTCAAGCGATTGACATCGACCTACTGTCGACAGTGGCCGACCGCCTCTGGCTGCTTGTCGTCCACCAGCGCCAGGAGGGGCTCATGCTCAGCGCGGAGGAGTTGTCGATCGTTGAGAGTCGACTCAACCGCAAGGGCAAGAAATGAATGCCCGCGGCGATGCTGTGGCCGAGAGGGTCCGGTTGGCAATGGCGTCGACCAACCCGCACGAAATCGTGACAGGAGTGAAGCAAGCCGTCACCGAAGAGGTCGCCTCGCTGACCCCTGACGCAAAGATCGTCGCAACCGAATACTTCAATCATTCGTATATGCCCGACCTGGTTGTCGAATGGCGCGAGGCAGGCAAGTCGGACAGCAGGCCGATCTTCATCCGAAACACACTTAGGCCATCGACCGCCGCTGAGGTTCAAGCACTCGCCGCGCGAGAGCCGATGATGGTGTCGTTGGATTCTCGGATCGAGCCTCCGTCCGCGCTCCGCCGCCAAGCGCAGGAGGCTCGCCGTGTGCTGGTGACGGATCTAGCATCCCTGGCTGAGGTGGCTGCGCCCGCAAGCAGTGAAGGATCCACCAACCTCGGCGGACCTGGCGAGCCGCTGGTGCGCCTTATTCAAACCAACCTGGTCAAGGGTGGCAGAGGGCTGCTGACCGCCGACGATGCCGGACGTCTCATCCGCAGCGCAACACCCGAAACCGAGGACAGCAACTTCAATGCAGACTTTCTGCACTCGTTTCAGGAGTCGACTGAGGAAGTCTTCACCGAAGACGCTGCGCTTCGTTTGCAACGTGCAGCCGAATTGCTCCACCTCGGCATCTCGCCCGAAGATGTCCGCCATTCTGAGACCGCATTCGGCGGAGAGTTGTCAGATGTCGAATTGCGAGTATTGCTTCCGTACCTGCTCAACAACCTGAATGCGGTCACCAAACCTGATCTGTGGATTCGTATCGGTTCGATGATGTCGCTTGAGCGCCTAGAAGACATGACCGACATCCTCGAAGATGTGGATGTCAGTCCGCTGGTAGTCGCGAACGCACAGATATGGCGAGCGCGTCGAGCGCAACTAGTGATCGACAACGAGTCGGAAGCACTCGATGGTGATCAAGAAGAACACCCGGCAGCCCAAGACGAGACTGACTCCGAGACTTCAACGTGGCGTGTCCGCAACCGGATGTTGATCGCCAACGTCGGCCGATGGCGCGTGCTGGTCACGACCGACGCGCGCAGGCTGCGAGGTAGAGACGGAAGCTTGGCCGCCCGATGGGACGACATTGCTGAACTGCTGAGTGGGTTCGCATTGGATGCTGTCGATCTACGTGGCGTGTCGCGTCGCATCCTGGTCAGCGCCGAGCAGAGCGGTGACGTCCGAGGAGACGTCAGACTCATCCGCGACTCCATCGAAGATAGCTTCCATGTCACCGAAGTCCATGTCCGACGCATCGGCGACGACACCGCAGACTCGGTCATGCGCACTGACTTTGCTGACATGACCGTCTCGGCCACCAACGGTGCTCCGATCTCCTCGATCGTCTCCGCTCTTCACCTACTTGCTCACCGTTGGCCAGCCGACTTCACGTCATTGATTGATCGTTCAGCACCAGCATGATCACGTTGGTGCGATCGGTTCCGAGCATGTCACCAAAATGTCGGGACCAGTTACCCGTTAGCGGAGTCGCAGACCGTCACAGTGCGCCTGCTGGACTATCTGGCTGACTCCTAAAAGTTAGATTGGGTCATCGGCTCCAGTTGTCGCACCTCAGATAGAGTTTCGTTCCACGATCAAGATCAAATAGTGATTCGTGGCGATCGGAAGTTGCCGGAATTGTGCGTAACACGCACCAGCGACTCAGCCCGGCCAGCGACTCGCGCAAGCCGTGATGGCGTGCGGCCCGCCCCGGCAACCGACCCGGCCGAAGGCCAGTACAACTCCTACGGCGGTGCGCCGCCTCCACGACCCTTCCCCGATCTACTATGCGGGCAAGCCTTGGAGCTGCCACGGGCTTCCGGACGAAGCGGGCCAGCCGAGGTCACGCGGTTTGTCCGCGGCCTGGTGACCGGAGGCTCGATGCGGGCGGTGGGAACGGGTGGACCTTGGGGTCGGGCTGGATGAGCGAGCGGTCCTCGGCCTGACCTCTAGGTACGGGAGTGCGGAACCATCGCGCGTTGCGTCAACTCTGTGGGGACCGCCGCTCAAGGTGAGCGGCTGGGATCCTGGGGAGGAAAGCTCTGGAGGACTGGAACGGATCGCGGTTCGAGTGTCGTGAGCAGGGTATGAGAGCAGAGCAGGCAAATGCTGAGGCCGCGGTCGGTGCCACGGTGACGGGGGTACGCGGTGGTCGTGCCGACGTCGTACTTGACACCAGTGACCACCGCGCGACCTCAGATCTGTACCCGAGATTGTGGACGATGTCACCGGCACCGCTGTACCGCCGGATGCTGCGCGCACGGGAACCTGAGGCGCCGGAGTTCGTGACGTTGCCGATCAGCGGTGGTAGCAGCGAGCTGACCTTGGCCATGACCGGCCAGATCGCGAAGTGGAACATGCAGTGGGAGGCGGCGCAGTTCCGCAGGCGGGTGATCGCCGAAGCGGATCTAAGTCCGCGGATGCTGGCGATCGCGGAGCAGGGTGACATCAACGTCGTGTTCATCCCTCGAACCAGGTCGAGGTACCACGAGTACGCGCCGCTGTTCCACTTGCTACCGCGGACGGTGGTCGAGCGGCATGGCCTGCCCCTCCTGCACGGTGGGCAGTGGCCGTTCGTGGCTGAGCACACTCCGGTGGACCCGTACCTCCCCGTCAACTTCTCGGAGGCACTATCCAGGGCGTGGGCCTCGGTCGTGTGGCGCGATCTGGTTTCGGGGTCATCGATGGCCGCGTTCACTCGGGACGACCCTATGCGTCTGCTCGCCCACAACCTCGATTTCTGGCTGCCCGCGGTGACATCAGTGGTGCAGGCGTTGCTGTCCGAGTTTCCCCAGGTCGGTGATGCCGTAGCGCCGGAATCGCCGCGCCTGGCCGACGGCTCGCCTCTGACTGGCACCTACTGGGGCGTTCCACGTCAAGGTGGGGATGTATGGCTAGGCGAGGCCGACGCCGCAGACGTCAGGGACATGGTCGTCGACGAGGCGGATGCCAGCGGCAAGTTGCGGGAGATCATCGACGCGATCAAGTCGAACCGCGTGGCCGACGACTTCTCGGACCGATGGAGCTACGCCAAAGAAGACTTCGAGCGCAAGATCCACCACAAACGCCTGAAGATCAAGGTCACGTTCGTCGAACTGCCCGATGGGGTGCCTGTCCACGGCCCGGAGACGGAGGTCATCGATCGCGTCCTCGTCGGTGACTTCATGACGCTACTCAAGCCCAAGGACCGCGAACTCATCATCCTCCTACGCAGCGGCATGACCAGCCTCACCGACATCGCCGATCAGATGGGCTACGCCAACCACAGCGCGGTGTCCAAGCGCCTGGACCGAATCCGCAAGCGCGCCGCCAGCTTCTTCGAGGCGTCATGAGCATCCTCGGCACCCATATCGCCACGCACTGGATCATCCCGCTCCTGGGAACCTTCCTGCTCCTCCGGTCGCTGGTCGGCATGCTGGCCGACCAGGGGACGTCGTTCCGTATCAAGATCGGTATCACTGGCGTACAGATCGACTGGAATAAGATCAAGACCGAGGACGTTCAGGACACCGACACCTCCTGCAATGAACTGAGCAGGACCAACGATGACTGCACTCCAACGCGGTCCAACTAGCCCAACCGCAGCGCAATCTCCAAGCGCCTTACCAAGATCAGAAGGCTCGCCAAGCATCACCTTGGATCTCGTTGAGAACTACCTGGCGCGCCCGTCGCCGACAGGGCACGCCAAGATAACAACGGAACTGATTCGGAGCTGCAGCATGGAGCCGGAGATAGGCTGACGTCGTGACCTCACGCATAGAACTCGACCTGCCCTACCCGGGGGACACGTTGCCCCTGGGTGACCTGGAACGTTTCGTTGACCACGCCCGCCAAGCAGGCGCAGACTCGGCGACGCCCTTGATAGTCGTCGGTGCGGACCAGGACGACAGCATGACCATCGGGCTGCGTATCGAGTTCGAGAGCACCAGGCAAGACCTGATCCGCTTGCTCGACGAGATCGACAGCAACGATGGAGACCCTCATGCGCAGCGTCGAGCCACCCGGGAACTGCGGGAGCACCTGACCAAGTCGACTGGGTAGCCCCTGCGGCGATCGGGCAGTTCTACCACTCACGACGATGACGCGCCACGACCCCAGTGCGGACTCGGGATGAGTCAGCGTGATGTGGATACGGCGCGTCAGATTGCGATTTCCACCAAGATGTCAAGAGTCGATGAGCTAGAGCGTCAACCGACTTCAGCCGGAGTCACCATCACTGCTCAACTTATGCATCCAAGCCAGGTGACCTCATGAATACTCGCGCACTCTTGGACGGCCACGAGTTCGACCTCGCCGCGCTCGCGCGCCGATTCTCCGAAGGCGACCCTCGCATCATCGTCGCCGACGGGGGAACCTTTCTCGAAGCGTCCGCCCTCGGCAGCGCGGACTTCACCGACGGCGGACAACTCGTCGAGATCGCATCCGGCATCCTTGCTCGGCTGAACGGTTGGGCCACGCTTGACGACCCCAGCTACCGACCGGTCAAACTCGGATACCGCTTCCACCGCGATCACCCGCAAGGTGGCGGCTCCGACGCCCACCTCATGGCTGGCGATCAAGCAAGGCTCCGCGACGACCTCACGGTGGTGGTTGTGGGCACTGCCGAAGCGCGCATGAGCGCCTTCCCGGTCATGACCGTGGGCGGAGCCACATCCAGCCAACCAGCCACGCCTGACGGATATCGGCAACTCAAGCGTGCCACCGACCATCCCGACGTCGACGACCTTCTCCTGCTGCTCGGTCGAGCCGAGCATATTGGCTGGGACCAGCTCTGGAAAGCAATGGAGATCATCAAAGTGGCCTGCGGCGGCAAGGCGGCGCTGCTAGCGACAGGCTGGGTAACCTCTGACGACCTCGACGAGTTCGGCTACGCGGCCAATCACCCTGACGCCAGCGGCACAGACGCGCGACACGCCCGACGCCCACCGGCAACCCCACCAGGTCGAGTCATGTCGCTCGCGGAAGGGCAACAATTCGTCCGCGACCTCAGTCGAAGGTGGGTCGACTCCCTGCCCTGAACCACCCCGACGTAGCCAAGTGGCGAGTAACTCTCCGCAACAGGGACCTAGACCTCCGGCGCCTCTGGTAACAAGATCAGATGGGGTTTCGGTGGGGATCGGAACCAGATGCAACGCGCCTCAACGCCGACCAACTCGCCGCAACTGGTAATGCTGACCTGCGGAAACCGCAGTTTCCGCAGGTCAGCCCATCATTTGGCAACCTTGACACGGTAGGGGTCACTGGTTCAATCCCAGTATCGCCCACCAGTTATCTACACTGGTGACAAGCCCCGTCCTCCACCTCGGAGGGCGGGGCTTCAGTGGTCAAATGGAGACGATGGAGAGACAGCGGTGTTCTACCGTCGCCGTCCTTGGTCAACAGGTGGCGTAGGTGTGGTGGCCTTCGTGGAAGGGTGAACCACGGCAGGATCGCTGGGCGTGATTCTCTGCGGCCGGAGCGTCGGGGTTTGCGCTGTCCCAGGCTCCAGAAGCTCTGGCGGAAGTTGGACCGGCCGCCACGGGTGCACTTCGGGAGTGGTTAAGGCGAACGCGCGACGGGTGCTGTCGGGCAGCAGTTCGTAGGATGCCGCGATACTCGGCGACGACTGCGCCGATCGCATTCCGGCCGGTGTCTTCGTGGGCGGTCATGTGTTGGTCAGACTGTTGTAGGGGATGGTCAGGTCTCGCGGTGGTCGGGACAGGTGCAGCGTTGCGTGGAAGCAGCCCTCGGTCTCTCTTCCGGTCGGGTCGGCCCCAGTGGCGGTGACGGCGGCGACCGCGTAGCGCTGCTCGTCCAGATCGGTGAATCGGCGTTGCACCACGGTGTGCTCCGCGTCGGCCTCGGTGACCAACCCGTGCTCGGCGAGGGCGTCGGCGATGTGCCTGTAGGAGCCCGTGCGCAGGACGAACGCGGCGACCCACGGCGGTTCGGTTGCGGCGCTGAGCAGCTGGTGGAAGGTTCTCGCGGACAGGAAGCTCACGCCACCGGTGACCGTGATCAGGCTGACGGCACCGGCTGCCTTCACCAGCGCAGGCGAGGCGGGGCCGGTTTCCAGGTTCTCGGTGAAACCGGCGTCAAGCAGGCCAACCGCCACCGCGTACTCGATCGCGGGGGCGGAGATGTCCACGCCGACCACCGGCACGGCGTCGTCACGGCGACGGGACGCGTAGAACTCCTTGTCCTGCTCGACCAGGTCGGCCACTTCCAGCTCCGTCGCCCACGGCGCGGTGTAGCGGGCGTAGAGGTCGTCGAGGGTGAGGTGGTGGTTGAGCAAGGCGGCGTTGACGCCGTACGAGCAACACAGGTCCAACACCGTCCCCGACCTCGCCGCCACCAGGCGGCGGAACACGGACTGCGCGTGGTGCGGGGTCTGGTAGCCGAAACGCCCGAGACCGCCGAAGTAGGCACGAGGATCAGGCCGGAGATAGATCCCGTCGAACGGCGTCCTGCCTACCGGTGTCTGGGCCATGTCCTCGACCTTGGTGCCATCCACGGCGGTGCCGCTACCGCGAACCGGGTGACAATCCCTTACCGCGGCGCGCTCCTCGGGGAGACGCCGGCGGGGCGCGGGTCGATGTCCGCGACCGCTGCTGCCGCGCGGAGGAGTGCCGATCGCGGTTGACACCTCGGTTCCACAGTGGACGCCGCGCAGGCGGGCCGGGCCTGCGCCGTGGTCGACCGCCACCGGCACCACCGAGCCACTCAGGGGTGAGAGGTGCGGTCAGGCGCCCAGCGCGCGGACGGACTCCGCCAGCGCGTCGAGACCGAGGTCGAGCTCGTCCTCGGTCACCGTCAGCGGGGGTCGGAACCGCAGCCCCCGCGCCCCGCACGGCAAGACGATCACCTTGTGCTCGTGGTGCATCCGGGCCAGCACGTCGTCGCGGACCTTGGTGCCGGGTAGGTCGACCGCGCACATCAGTCCGCGGCCGCGCGGGTTGCGCACCGCGTCGGGATGCTTGGCGGCCAGGGTTGTCAGCCCGTCGAGCAGGTGCTTCCCGGTGCGGGCGACGGTGTCCAGGAGTCCGAGTCGGTCGACGGTCTCCAGCACGCGGGTGGCACGCACCATGTCCACGAGGTTCCCGCCCCAGGTGGAGCTGATCCGCGAGGCGACGGCGAAGACGTTGGTGGGCACCTCGTCGATCCGCCCACCGCCCATCACACCGCACACCTGGGTCTTCTTGCCGAAGGCCACGAGGTCCGGGCTGAGCCCGAGCTGCTGGTAGGCCCACGGCGTCCCGGTGATGCCGCAGCCGGTCTGGACCTCGTCGAGCACGAACAGCGCGTCGTTGTCGTGGCAGAGCCGTTGCATGGACCGGAGGAATCCGGCACTGAGGTGGTTGTCGCCGCCCTCACCCTGGATGGGCTCGACGACGAAGCACGCGATCATCCCGCCTGCCGCCGCGAACGCGGCCTCGGCCGCCTCGAACGTCCGCCGCTCGGCCGCGCGGTTGGCCCGCTCGTGCTCGACAGGCGGGTGTCGCAGGGCGGGCGAAGGTATGCGCGGCCAGGTGAACTTGGGGAACCGAGCGGTCTTCGCGGGCTCGGTGTTGGTCAGGGAGAGCGTGTAGCCGCTGCGGCCGTGGAACGAGTGCTCCAGGTGCAGGACCTGGAGGCGGTCGACCTCCTCCTCGGCCAGGCCCGCTTTCTGCGTCTTCCAGTCGAACGCGGCTTTGAGCGCGTTCTCGACGGCGAGCGCGCCGCCCTCGACGATGAGTCCCCCCTAGCATCGAGATCCCCGCGCGGCGCCGAGTCGAGAATCCCCAGGAACCGGTAGAGGTATGTGGTGGAGCGGAATCATCACACCGGCGATTGTGGACAGTTATCCGTCCATTGTGGATTAGTCTGGTACTTGCCAACCGAAATGATGCTAACAGGGTGGGGCTTGACGAACACCGCCATCGGGGTGATCGCGCAGTATGGCGAAAACGGTTGGAAACAACGGTTCCCACGGTCGACGACTGGATCGGCAATGATGTCAACCTCCGCGAGAAGGCGGGCACGCGGTGATGGCCGTCAGCGGCACGGCGGAGGTCAACGCCCGAGTGGTGACCGCGCTGAAGCGGTGCGGGGTCGACTTGGCGGCGTTCGCGGGCGACGGCCTCACGGCGCGCACACCCGTCACCGGCGCGGCCCTGTTCGACCTCCGCGCGCACGGCCCGGAGGAGGTGGACGAGGTCGTCGACGCGGCGCACCGGGCGTTCCTGGCCTGGCGGACGGTGCCCGCGCCCGTGCGCGGCCTGCTCGTCAAGCGGTTCGGCGCCCTGCTCACCGAGCACCGCGCCGACCTCGCCGCGCTGGTCACCGCCGAGGCTGGCAAGATCGAGTCGGAGTCCCTCGGCGAGGTCCAGGAGATGGTCGACGTCTGCGACTTCGCCGTCGGCCTGTCCCGCCAGCTCTACGGGCGCACCATGCCCTCGGAGCGGCCGGAGCACCGGCTGATGGAGACGTGGCACCCGCTCGGCGTGGTCGGGGTGATCAGCGCGTTCAACTTCCCGGTCGCGGTGTGGGCGTGGAACGCGGCCGTGGCCCTGGTCTGCGGCGACACGGTGGTGTGGAAACCGTCCGAGCTGACCCCGTTGACCGCGCTCGCCTGCGCGGCGCTGCTCGACCGGGCCGCCGCGGAGTGCGGCGCGCCGCCGCGGCTCAACCAGGTCCTGCTCGGCGGGGCGGACACGGGCGCCCGGCTCGTGGACTCGCCGCTGGTGCCGCTGGTCAGCGCCACCGGGTCGACCCGGATGGGCCGGGAGGTCGGGCCGCAGGTGGCCGCCCGGTTCGGGCGCAGCCTGCTGGAACTGGGCGGCAACAACGCCGTCGTGGTCGCCCCGTCGGCGGACCTCGACCTGGTGGTCAACGCCGCGGTGTTCGCGGCCGCGGGCACCGCGGGACAGCGGTGCACGAGCCTGCGCCGGGTCATCGCGCACGAGGACGTGGTCGACGAGGTCGCCGACCGGCTCGCCGCGGCGTTTCGCACCCTCCCGGTCGGTGACCCGTTCCAGGACGGCACACTGGTCGGGCCGCTGGTGCGGGGCGCGGCGCACGATGCCATGCGGGCGGCCGCCGAGCGCGCGGTGGCGCGAGGTGGGGTGGTCCTGGCGGGTGGCGGTCGGGAGTTGGTGGACGCGGCACCGGAGGCGTACTACATCCGGCCCGCCGTCCTGCGGATGCCCGAACAGAGCGCAGTCGTGCTCGAGGAGACGTTCGCGCCGCTGCTGTACGTGCTGTCCTACCAGGACTTCGCGGAGGCGGTCGCCCTGCAGAACGGTGTGCCGCACGGGCTTTCGGCCGGTGTCTTCACCCGCGACCAGGCGGAGGCGGAGCGGTTCCTGGCCGCCGACGGCGCCGACTGCGGCATCGTCAACGTCAACATCGGCACCTCGGGCGCGGAGATCGGTGGCGCCTTCGGCGGTGAGAAGGAGACCGGGGGTGGGCGCGAGTCCGGCTCCGACGCCTGGCGCGCGTACATGCGCCGCGCCACCAACACCGTCAACTTCTCCGGCCGGGTGGCGCTCGCCCAGGGAGTGGACTTCTCCCGCTGAGTCGAACGGCGCCTCGAGCGGAGGCGGGAGCCATGCCCGCGAAACCGAGTCGTACCAAGGTGATGGCGCTGTCGTGCGACAGCCAGTTCCTCATGGTGAACTTGCCTGACCCACAGTTTGTGCAGGTCAGGCTCGTGACCGCGGTGCGAAGGCGGCGGGGTCGGGGGGCCAGTGGTCGCCGCGTTCCCAGCCCGCGACCGCGGTTCAGCGGTGGGGGTCGCCCAGCCACCAGTTGCCCGGCGCGTCGGGGTCGGGGCTGGTCCAGTACTCGATGGTGGCGTTGATGAACTCCCCGGTGGAGAGGGTGCCGTCGCCGTCGGTGTCGAGGTGGGCGAAGGCCGCGGCCGCGTCAGCCGCGGAGAGGTTGGGGAAGTGGCCGCGTTGGAAGGCCAGGAACTCCCTGGGCGACACCGTGCCGTCGGCGTCGACGTCGGCGAGGTCGAGGAACGCCTCGGCCAGCGCGCCCAGGGTGGCGCGCGCGGTCTCGGGGTCGCCGGTGAGCGCGCCGGTGGAGGTGATGAAGCTCGCGCGGGCGATCCCGGTCTCGCCATCCGGCACGTGTGGCAGGTGCACCTCGCGCCAGATCCGCAGGTACGTGTCGACGATCCGCCGCTCGCCGGGCGAGCCGGGCACGTGCCCGAGGGCTTCGGCCACCCGCTCGCCCATGAGCACGTGGTCGCGCTCGTCGAGGACACCGTCACCGTCGGCGTCCAGGTGGTCGAACCCCCGGCCGATCTTCGTGGTCAGCAACTCGCCCAGGTCCATGATCACGATCATGGGTCGGGTCGCACCACCGCTCAAGGGTGGTCACCGGGTCGGACGAGCACCGGTCGGCCGGTGCCACGGCTTCTCGAACACCGGCATCGGGTGCGAACCCGGGCGACCTTGGGAACACCGTCCTCGGTCGACCGGACCGTTGCCGGAAGTCCGCCGCAGGCATCCGGGCGGTACCGCGGTGGAGATCGTGGCCCTTGGTGGCGCTGGAAGCCCGTGGACTGGGCACCGCGGTGCTGGCTACGTCGAATCGAAGGCCACGTGTCGCGGGCACCTCGCCGCTGATCTTCGCCATCCACGGCGCTGGTGGTACCGGCAAGACCTGATCGCCCGGCACGGTGGACGGCGGTTGGCCGTGGACGTCATGTCCGACACCGAGGCGCGCGAACTGTTGGACCGACGCCTGGGTGGTCAGCGGCCGAGGCCACGGCGGTGACCGAGTTGATCCGGCTGTGCCACGGGTACCCGCTCGCCCTGGGCATCGTCGCGGGCCGCGCCCACGCCCACCTGGCCAACCGGCTGCTGGACAAGCACCGGTCGCCCCCCGACCTGGATCCTCCGGCGCACGGCGGTCACGTCCCACCGCTGCCTGAGAGGCCCGCGCTCTCGCCTGGTTCGACGCCGAACACACCGGTCCGCCCGCCATGCAGCACGCCGCCGTCGCACACGAGCGGTTCCGCGTCGCCTGGCAACTCGCGTGGGTGTTCGAGACCTACCTCGCCCGACGTGGACTCCGCCACGACCGGCTCGCCGCGTGGCGGATCGCCCTGGCTTGCTCGCCCTGGCGTGGGATCGGTCGGGTGACGAGCAGCGCGCCCTGGACCACGCGGACCAAGCCCGCCGCCGCTACCCCTTGGTGGAGAACCCACTTGGCCCTGGGGTGGCTTCCGGCGCAAGGGCCGGGCCGCGCGACGGCAACCACTCCCCCGCCGACACAGGGCCTGCGTCACCGTCCGGGACGGACTCTCCACACGAGCAGCGATCCGGCCACCGCGATGACGAAGAACGGCGACGGTCCCAACAGGACCCCGGCGACCAGGCCCCACCCGATCAGCACCCACCCGACGACCGCGGGCACCCGTACCCCGAGCCGCCCCAGGTGCCAGATCAGGCCGCCCAGCAGGACCAGCGGCACCGCGAACCCCCCTGGACCGGACCAGAACGTCCCCACCTCCGCCGACGGCGCCGCCCCGTCGAGGAAGGGCACGACCGACCACAGCCCGTCGCGCACCCACCCGCTGACACTCGGCCACGCCACGACCGGGATCAACGCGGCGTGCCCGATCCCCAGCACCACGAGGATTCCGCCCGCGACCGCGTACCGGCGAGCACCCGCGGTCCGGTTCGCCTTCACCGACCCAGCCACGCGCGCTCCCACTGCCGGGTCATCGCCGGGTAGACCACCAGGTACCGGAACGGGGCGATGGCGGCCATGTACGCGCGCCCCCACCAGCCGTTCGGCTTGACCAGGACCGTCATCCGCAGCTCGTACTCGCCGTCCGGTCGCCGGGTCCAGCCCAGGTGCATCACCGCGTGGACGGTCTTGTTCGCCAGTTCCCGCGCGCTCTCGGTGTCCAGTTCGTACACCGCCCTCAGCGGCATCGATGCGCTGTCCCGGCCGCGCGGGGCCTCCCGCAGGTCCGCGGGCAGCCGGTCCCGCAGCGAGGCACCCGGCAGGCGGTCCCGGTCCCAGCCGAACAGCTCGCCGAGCCGCCACCGCGCCTTGAACAGCCACCGCGTCGACGGCGGCTGGTAGTCGCCCGAGGAGCGCAGCGCCGCCAGCATCGTCGGGAAGTCGTCGGGACCGGCGCCCGGCGTGCGGAACGACCAGGTGTCCTCGACGCGGAAGTCGGCGGTCATCTCGTGGATCCGCCACGGCAGCACCGCGTGGTCGGCGGTCTCCAGTCGGGTCATCACTCCCCCACTTCTATGTTGACCAACACAGAAGATGCTAGCTGGCAGACGTTCGGTAGGCTGACCGCTTGTGACCCGAAGCACGCGACGCGCCGAGACGAGCAGGCAGAGCCGCCGACTGCTGGTCGAGGCGGCCACCGCGCTGTTCGCCGAGCGCGGCTACCGGCGGACCACCTTCGAGGACATCGCCACCCGCTCCGGCGTCAGCCGCGGCTCCATCCCGTGGCACTTCGGCAGCAAGGAGGGCCTCCTGGCAGCCGTGGTCGAGGACATCGCGACCCGGCTCACCACCACGGCGGGCGCCCTCGACCCCGGCACGGTCGACCAGGTGCTCGCCACCCTCACGGCCTTCACCCGAGCCCCCTCGACCGGCCTGTTCGCCAAGCTCATAGTCGAGGCGGAAGACCCCGACGCACCCCTGCGCGAGGTGTACGTCGGCCTGCACAACGCGATCCGCGCCCAGGTCCGCGCCTGGGTCACCCGCCTCCCCCGCCCCGACGGCGTCGGCGCCGAGGAGTTGAGCACCGTACTGCTGGGCGTCGTGATAGGGATCCACCAGCAGTGGCGCGTCGCCCCCGGGGCCGTGGACCTCGACCGCACCTACGCGACGCTCGCGGCCCTGCTGCGTTCCGCTGGCATCACCGCTCCCACCGCGCAGTAGCAGGCCGGATGCTCCCAAGCAGGTCGGACAACGCGGATCCGGCTGCCGGGGGCGTTCGAGACCTCGGCAGCCCCACCCCGGCGGAGTTCGTCCGCGAGCGGGCGGCGTCCCGATCCGGCCTGACGTACCGACAGTCGGCCGAGCACCCGATCGTTTCCTGAGGGTCCCCACAGCGACCGCTTTACCAACCTTACAACGTAAGTGTATATCTATCCGCACTTACGTCGTAAGGGAGACCTCCGATGTCACCGAGAACGACGGCCACCCTGGTGGCCCTGCTGTTCCTCACCTCGACGGCGTCCTTCGCCGCGGCCGACGCGATGCCGGGCACCGCGGCCGGAGCGGTCCTGCTCGCCTACACGGGCCTCGCCGTCGCCGGGATCGGGATCGCGCTGCTGCCCATCCTGCGGCCGCACAGCCCGATCCTCGCGACCGCTTACCTGGCGCTCCGACTCGGCGAGTGCCTGGTCCTGCTGGCAGCAGCAGCCGACCTGGTCACCGGGCCCCTGCTCGTCTACGCGTTCACCGGCGCCGCGGGCCTCGCCCTTGCCATCGTTCTCGTGACCTCCCGCCTGGTCCCGCTCCTGCTGGCGGTGCTCGGCGTCATCGGCTACCTGTCGCTCCTCGTCGGCGCTGTCCTCGACCTGCTCAACCTGTCCTCACTCGACTCGGGTCCCGGCATCGCGTTCTACGTCCCCGGCGGCCTCTTCGAACTCGCGCTCCCGGTACTGCTCCTCGTCAGGGGTTTCGCCACTCCGCGTTAGTCGCGCGTCCCCGGCCGGTGCGAGCGGGAGTTGTTCCGGCGCAGGTTGACCCTTCCCGTGAGACCTGTGTTCCGGGTCGGCGGTGGGTGCGGGAATGTCCGCCTGAAGCGCCAGTCGTCGACCCGCTCGCCGCCGCGTCAGCGGTGGTGAGCGGGGGCCGGTAGCTGCCGGGACACGCCGTCCTCGGTGCCGGGGGCGACCACCACGAACTGGCCCATCATGCCCTGGTCCTCGTGTCGCAGGATGTGGCAGTGGTACATGTACGGGGTCCGCGGGTCGGTGTGCGTTCCGAAGCGCACCGCGAGTCGGACCTTGGCCAGCTTCGGCACGTACACGGTGTCCTTGGGGCCGCGCAGGTACGCCTCGGGTTCGGCGCCGTTGACCTGGAGCACGCGGAACGCCGCGTCGTGGATGTGGAAGTTGTGGGTGTAGGTGGTGTTGTCGATCTCCCAGATCTCCTGCGCGCCCGCGGGGACGACCTCGTCGATCCTGGTCAGGTCCATCGGGCGGTGGTTGATCTCGAAGCCGGTGAGGACGAACCGGCGGACGCGGGCGTTCGGGGCGGGGTGGATCGGTGGCTCCGTCGAGAGCACCGCCGGTACCGGTGGTACCTGCCGGAGCCTCGGTTCGGCGTTGAGCGACACCAGGTCGAAGTCGCCGCGTTCGATGGCGTTGGCGCCGTCGGAGGTGTCGCCGGTGCTGCGCAGCAGGACCTGCTCGCCGGGGGTGAACTCGGCGACGATCTCGAGTCGTTCGCCGGGGCTGAGCACCACCCGGTCCGCGTCGACCGGCGCGGGCAGCAGGCCGCTGTCGGTCGCGATCACCTGGAAGGTCCTGCGGTCGGCGAACCCGACGCCGTAGATCCGCGCGTTCGAGGCGTTGAGCAACCGGAACCGCACCCTGGTGGTGGTGATGTCCAGGAACGGGCCGAGGGTGCCGTTGACCAGCACGGTGTCCCCGGTCAGCCCGAAGGTGCCGTCGAAGCTCTCGATCATCGCGCCGCGCTGGTCGAAGCGCTTGTCCTGGATGATCACCGGGATGTCGTCCACACCGTACTGCCGGGGCAACTCGGGGGCGTCCGGGTCGTCGAGCAGGAACAGGCCCGCCAGGCCGCGGTAGACGTGGCGCGCGGTCTGCTCGTGCGGGTGCGGGTGGTACCAGCAGGTCGCCGCCCGCTGGTCGATCGTCCACTCCGGACTCCAGATGCTGTCCGGGGCGATGACCTGGTGCGGGCCGCCGTCCATCACCGCGGGCAGCCGCATGCCGTGCCAGTGCAGGGTGGTCGGGTCGCCGACGCGGTTGGCGACCGCGAAGGCGACCCGGTCCCCCCGGCGGGCCCGCAGCGTGGGCCCGAGGTAGGTCCCGTTGATCCCCCAGGTATCAACGGGCCTCCCCGGCAGGAACTCCGTCTGTCCACGCCGCAGGGCCAACTCGAACCGGCGCACCCCCGAGGCGTCCACCGGCGGGTCGAGCAGAGGCGGGATCCGCAGCCGGTTGCCGAACCCGCTCGTGACCGGTCCCGCGGCGGTGTCGCACCCCGCGAGTCCGGCCAGCGCGAGGGCGGTGAGGAAGCTGCGGCGTCTCATGGCGGCAATCCTGCCGACACGCCAAGGGCGAGCACATCAGCCGCGGACGGTATCGCCGGGTGTCCACGTCATCCCCCGGCGGTACCTCGGCAGACCGACGCGCGTACCCACCACAGTGGGCGATGATCTGGCCGATGAACGGTTGCCCCACTCCCACCGCGCCCTGGCACCACCGGGTCCGGCACCGACCGCCCGTCCCCCGCGCTGTGCTGGTGCGGGAGGGTGTGCGCGCACCGGCGACGATCGCGTCGGCGTGGTGCGCCGAACGGAGGCCATGGTGACAAGGCTCGCCCCGCGGGTGACCGACGGCGCGGTCGGTCTGCTCATCGCGGTGCTCATGCTCATCGCGGGCCGGACCGGCATCGGCCCCGAGGGTCCGGCCGGGGAGTTGGACGCGGGGGCGGTCGCGCTGGCCGTCGTCGTGGGGGCCGCCCTCGGTTGTCGGCGGTCGGCGCCGCTCGCCGTGCTGCTGAGCACCAACGCCGTCACCGCCGCGTGGTTCCTGCTGGCGTACCCGGGCCGTCTGGTCACCGTCACCGCGCTGATCGGCTGCTACACGGTGGCCGCGGAGCGCGGCTGGCGCTGGGGCTCGGCAGGCGGGCTGCTCACCGCCGCGGTCTCGGCCGTCGTCGTGCACACCACCCTGGACGTGCCGTGGTTCGACGACCGCGCGGTCAACGCGCTGTGCCTGGAGGTGGTGGCGGTGGCGCTGGGCGCCGCGGTGCACTACCACCGCGCGTACGCCGCGGGGTCCCGCGAGCGGGCCGAGCGGATCGCCGAGGCGCGCGCGGAACAGGCGCGGCTGCGCGCGGCCGAGCAGCGCCTGGAGATCGCCCGCGAGCTGCACGACGTGGTCGGCCACACCATGGCCACCATCAGCGTGCAGGCCGGGGTCGCGGTGCACGTGATGCGGCGGCAGCCCGAGCAGGCGGCGCACGCGCTCAGCACCATCAAGACCATCAGCGACGAGGGGCTGGCGGAGGTGCAGGTGCTGCTCGGGGTCCTGCGGGTGGACGGCGATGCCACCACCCGGGGTGGTCTCGCGCGGCTGGACACACTGCTCGACGTCACCAGGGCCACCGGCACCCCGGTGGAGCTGACCGTGCGCGGCGACCGCCTGCCGCTGCCACCGCGGGTGGACCTGGCCGCGTTCCGGATCGTGCAGGAGTCACTGACCAACGCGCGCAGACACGCACGACCAACCAGCGTCTCCGTGCGGCTGACCTACGGTCCGACCGCGGTGGACCTGGTGGTCCGCAACGACGGTGCCGCGACGGACACCCCCCGCGCGCCCGCGGGCGGACACGGCATCGACGGCATGCGCGCCAGGGCCGCCGCGCTCGGCGGTACCGTGGCGGTGTCGAGCGAGGGGGACCACTTCGAGGTGCGGTGCACACTGCCTGCTCGGGACCGCGGATGATCCGGGTGCTGATCGCCGACGACCAGTCCCTGGTGCGCGCGGGCTTCCGGGTGCTGATCGACTCCGAGGACGACATGGTCGTCGTCGCCGAGGCCGGTGACGGCGCGACCGCCGCCGAGCTGACCGGCGGCACCCGCCCCGACGTGGTGCTGATGGACATCCAGATGCCCGGAACCGACGGTCTGGAGGGCATCCGCCGGATCACCGCCGACCCCGACCTGGCGGCCGTGCGGATCCTGATCCTGACCACGTTCGACGACGACGCCTACGCGGTCGCGGGCATCTCCGCGGGCGCCAGCGGTTTCCTGCTCAAGACGACCGCCCCGGCGCAACTGCTGCACGGCATCCGGGTGGTGGCAGGCGGCGAGGAACTACTGGCCCCCGGTCTCACCCGCAGACTCATCGCCCGGCTGACCACCCCGACGCCACCGGCGGTGGACGACACGACCTTCGCCGACCTCACCGCCCGGGAACGGGAAGTGGTGACCCTCGTCGCCGAGGGCCTGAGCAACGACGAGATCACCAAGCGACTGTTCATCAGCCTCGCCACCGCCAAGACCCACGTCAGCCGCGCACTGGGCAAACTCGGCGCCCGCGACCGCGCACAACTGGTCACCCTCGCCTACCGGCACGGCCTGGTCCGACCCGACTGACCCGCCGGGCCCTCGCGGTACGAGGAGATCGCTCCGCTGGTCGTGTCCGAGACCTCGGGAGCGCCTGCGTGCGAGATCAGGGGGATTGTGCGTACTCGTGAAGAGCGGTCAACCATCTCGTCATCAACCCGGGCACGGTGCGGGCGCTGTCGATCGTCGGGCGGGGCTACCGGAACGGCGACGTGATCCGCCTCGACGGCGCGCCGCGCATGGTGCCGAGGTAGGCCAGCACCTCGTCCAGCAGGGTCCGCACGCCCTGGACGAAGCTGCCCGCGCTGTGCAGGGCGCGGTTGAACTGCTCGACCTCGTCGGCCGAGGCGCTGGTGAACATCAGGGTCTCGGTCAGCTCCAGCCGCCGGTTCACCGAGCCGACCGAGCTGCGCCAGCGGTGCAGCAGGTCGATCAGCTCGGCGTCGCGGCGCGGGCTCAGCGCACCGGAGGCGAACGCGGAGTCCACAGCGGACTGGATCAGCCGGGGGTAGAGCCGCCTGCCCACCGGGCCGTCGGCGCTGAACGCCTCGCCTGCCAGCGTCTCCAGGTTCCGGTTCAGCTCGACCCCGATGGACTCCAGTGCCTGGTTGCGGCGTTCGCGCTGGGCCGCCCACCGCTCGGCGAAGATGCCGGTCATGCCCGCGAGCAGGGCGAGGGTGTTGACCGCGGGCTCCCAGCGCTGCCCGTCCGGGGAGACAGCGAACCAGACCACGCCGAGGACCAGCGCGACCACGAGCGCGCCGAAGGTGACGACCGTGATGACGATCCGGGTCATGCCGGGTCAGTTCTCCCAGATCTCGTCGGCCCTGGTCCGCTTCCCCGGTTCGGCGGGCGGTGCGGGCGCCTCGCCCGGCGCGAGCAGGAGCAGGTCCATGCCGAACCCCTGCGCGCTGCGCGGCGCGGAGAAGTCCGAGTGCGTGGCGGTGACCTTGCGCATCCCCGCCGCGTGGACCATCTCCTCCTGCGCCTTCCGCAGGTACTTGCGGGTCAGGTAGAGCCGGATGGTGTCGCCCTCGGGGAACGGCACGCGGGTGCGGTCGGGCAGCATCATCTGGATGTCGCCGCCGGTCTGGTTCTGGTAGATCACCTTGACCCGCAGCGCGCGGTCGCCCTCGACCGCACCGCGGAAGCGCACGGCGTCGGTGTTGATGGTCAGGTCGGTGTTGTGCAGCAGCGCACTGGTGACGAACTCGCGGTAGGCGCGGCTGCGCGAGTACTCCTCGACCGCGTCCTGGGCGAGTTCGTCGGACACCGCGTCGGTGCTGGCGACCTCCAGCAGGAACCGGTCCTGCGGGCGCGCCAACGCGGTGAGGTTGGTGAGCAGTTCGGCGTCGTCGTCGAAGTTGGCCAGCGTGTTGCCCAGCAAGGAGTACAGCACCGGCTCGTCGCCAACGAGCCGGTGGACCAGGCCGCGCAGCTCGGTCAGGTTCTGCGGGATGGCGAAGTCCACCTGCACCGGCACCACCCGGTGACCGGGCAGCCGCACCCGGCGGGTGGACTCCTGGGTGCCCAGGCGCAGCATCTCGGAGCTCATGTCGACCGGCAGGTAGACCATGTCCGGGTTGCGGTCGAGCAGGTGCTCGACGATCAGCCCGTCCTTGTGGCCGGTGCCGACGCCGAAGCTGACGTAGTGGAAGCCGTCGCCGAGCTTGCCGCGCACCCGGCCCCAGCGGCGGGTGAACGAGTCCAGGCTCTGCTTCATGACCAGGTAGAACGGGTCGGTGCAGGCGTGCGCCCACGCGATCGTCGGACCGATGCCCCAGTAGGCGTACCCGGAGGTGATCTGCTTGCCGTCGCCGGTGGTCGACAGCTTCCCGCGCAGGTCACTGGTCAGCGCGGCGAGCTTGTCGCGCTGGTCCTCACCGACCAGCACCAGCGACCAGGCGAAGTCGGACTCGGCGATGGCCTTCGCGAGATCGCCGACCATCCGCTCATCGCTCGCCGTCACCGGTCGGCCTCCTCTGCTGGCTGGCTGTGCGCAGCTTACCGACCACGGGTCGCCAGATCCGGGGAGTTCGGCGCGAGCAGGGGACATCGGCGCTCTACCGCGGGTCGTGGATCTCTCGAAGCTTGGCTTCGACGGTGTCGCGCAATGCCCGTGCACGTGGGTCGTCGAACGCGCGGAGCAGTTCGTGGGCCGACCGCAGCTGGTCAAGGCTCTGGGCGGGGTTTCGGTCGGCGAGGGCCGTGGCGAGACTGTCGCGGGCGATGGCCTCGTACCAGGCGTGGCCGAGTTCGTGTTGGGTCTTGGCCGCGGTGCGGTGGAAATCGGCTGCCTCCTCGGTGCGGCCAAGGAGCTGGTAGATCACACCCGTGCCGTGCCACGCGCGTGCTTCACGGCCACGATCACCGAGGCGTCGGTGCAGTGCGGCTGAACGCTGGTACGCGGTCAGCGCGTCGTCGAACTGCCCGAGCGCGGTGTGCGCGTCGGCCACGGCCAGCAGCCAGTAGCCCTCGACCATGTGGTTGCGCAGGTCGAGTGCCAGGTCGACGGCCTCCTTCGCCAGGCGCAACGCGGTGGCGGCCGCGCCCTGGTCGAGGTGGATGGCGCTGAGCTGCCGCAACGCGTGGCCGATGTCGCGCGTGTTGCCGACGGCCCGGTTGAAGCGCAACGACTGCTCCATTCCCCTGCGGGCCTCGTCGAGTCGACCCGCCTCCAGGTGCACGCTCGCGATGTTCACGACGAGCAGGTTTTGCCAGTCAAGTGAACCGCCGCGATCGACGATCTCCTTTGCCTCCTGAAAACACCGTGCTGCCACGGCTAGTTTGCGCCATCGCATGTTCGCGACACCCAGGGCGTTCAGCGATTCCGCCAAGCCTTCCGGATCGTTCAACGTCCGGTACAGCTCCACCGACTTCCCGTGGTTCACCAGGCTCTCGTCGAGTTGGTTGAGTTCGACGTGGGCGTACCCGAGGGCTCGGTACAGGTCGGCCTCGCCCATCCGGTCGCCGGTGCGGCGCGCTGCCGCCACCCCCGCGAGACCGACGGCGGGCCAGGTCGTGGCAGGCGCCGAGGGTGCCCTGGCGTTCGCGGCCAGCAGCGCGAGCCGCCAGGCGTGGCCGTCCAGCCCGGCTTTGACGGCCGCGGCGACCAGCGCTGGAAGATTGGCGTCTTCCGCCTCGGCCCAGTCGGCGGCGCTGTCGTAATCGGCGAACAGTTGTGGGGTGATCTCACCGCCGTGATCCTCCAACGGCACGTGTCCGTACGCGGGCGTGAGGCGTTCACGGGCCGCGCCTGCTGTGTGCAGGTGCCAGTCGAGGACACGCACCAGCGCCTTCTCGCGACTTCCGGGTGTCTCGTCGACGTTGGCCTTGTCGAGGGCGTACGCGCGGAGCAGGTCGTGGACCTCGTAGCGGCCCGGGACTATCTGCTCGATCATGTGCGCGGCGACCAGGCTGTCCAGCAGTTGCCTGGTGCGGCGGACCGGGGTTTCCGACAACGCCGCTATCGAGTTGATGCTCAGGTCGTAGCTCGGGTGTACGCCCAGCAGCCGGAAGAGCCGCGCCGAATCGGCGGAGAGCGCGCGATAGGACCAGGAGAAGACCGGTTCAACCGATTCCTCCTCACCTTCGTCGCCGACGCTGAGCATGTCCCACAGCGACGACTCGCCGCGCAGCCCCTCGATGAGTTCGTCGATGGAGGTGTGCGGGTGGCTCACCGCCCGTTCCGCGGCGATGCGCAGGGCGAGTGGGAGCCGGGCGCAGAGGCGGGCGAGTTCGGCCACCTTGTGCGGCGGGTCCTCGGTGCGGTACCCGGCGGTGGTCTTGCGCAGCAGGGTGACGCTGTCGCGTTCGGTCAACGTGCCGATGGTGATTCGCCTGGCACCTTCGTGAATGGTGAGGCTGGACAACTGGTTGCGACTGGTGATCAAGGTGACGCAGTTCGCGCCACCTGGTATCAGTGGACGCACCTGGGCGACCGATGCGGCATTGTCGAGGACGATGAGAATCGCCCGATCCGCGACAAGAGATCGGTACGTCGCGGCCGCGGTGTCGGTATCCCCGGGTACCGCGGCGACCGGTACCCCCAGTTCGACCAGAAACCTGCTCAGGGCCACGAGGGCGTTGATCGGGATGCCCGGGTCGTATCCGCGCAGGTTGATGTACAACTGCCCATCCGGGAACCGGGGTGCCAACCGGTGGGCTTGCCGAATGGCGAGCGCGGTCTTGCCCACGCCCGCCATCCCGGTGATGACGTGGACAGCGCCCGCGTTGGGCCTGCCCAACTGCTCGGCGGCCAGTTTGTCCATCAGCCGCATCTCCTTGGCGCGGTTGATGAACGTCGAGATGTCCGCGGGGAGTTGCCGCGGGCGCCGCGCGACCGGGTGCTCGATCTCGGCTTTGGCGTGGTGGAAGTGGATCCCACCGCTCACCTCACCGGCTTGTACCACATCCCGCGAGCCCCCGGTGATCTCCGACCGGGTTTCCGGAGCCCCCTCGTCACGTCGCCCACTCACCCTGGAATCTACACATCCTTCAGCGTTCGAGCTGCGTAGTTGACGACGTCTTCGCCGGATTCGTACAGCCGCTCGACGAAGGTTTGCCAGTGCTCGATCTTGCGCTGATCGAAATAGCGCACGCCGCCGTCCAGAACGCCCGACGGGGTGTAGACGACTTCATAGAGAGTTTGGCCACCAAGGGTGACCACTTCAGGGAGGACGCCGTGGACCTCCAGATTCCTGATCACCTCGGCAGGGACGACCCGTATCTTGTTCCCACATTCGGCCTGCGCCCGCAGTAGGAGGATCTCCCATTGAAGGTAGGACGTCAGCGGCTCTTCCACTACGCGAACCCGGTAGAAAGTCGTACCGTTCGCGTTATCCTGAGTGACCCAATTCGCGAACTCGGCCCGGCCCGCGTCGATAGCTCGACGAGCGGCCCTCCGATCACCCCGGCGGAACTCGTCGCTACCCAGGTGGTGTTCCTCGAAATACTGCCTTCGCTCGAACTTCCACGAGTCACCGCCCCGGATGGCGCGCTGTCGCTCCGCGAAATCGGCGCGGTACTGCGCCAGAGCCAGCCGTTCGCCTGACCCCGGGTCCAGCGCGAGGGAAGCTCGTTCGAGTTCAAGCATCAGCGATGTCCGGCTTCGCGGAACTGAGCAGGTTGCCCGGGATGATAACGAGCCGCTCGTCGTCCGCTATTCGCACATTGTCGGGAAGGTAGGACCGATAGACATCGGTCAGGTCTCGTCCGATGACCGCGACATCGCCGTTGTCCATCGCCCAGATCTCCGGACAACCATCACGAACGCCGCTCTGCGGCGGGTCCAGCAAGGCTGCCGGTTTGCCCAGGCGCCGGGCGAATCCGGCTGACGGATCTGCTTCCCAGATGCGGTTCATGATTTTCCCTCACGCCGACGACGAAGCCCGTACACAGTATCGCCGCGGACGGGGTGAGCTCAATCACCCGGTCGAGGCCGAACACATGACAGATTGACGACACTGGTACAAGGTGCGCGCCGGGTCAGCAGACCGGGGAGGAGCGCGGTGAACGAGAGGGGAAAGTGGCAGGTGGGGGCGGTGTGCTTGCTGTTCGACGTACACATGGACTCGGCGGCCGGGCGACCCATTTCGGCATGAACGCTTGTTGCCAGCACCTCCCCGCTGGGGCTGCTGCGGCGTCGTCGATGAGGCCAACTCGCAACTCCGCATTGACAACACCACTCAAACGGGTAGGCAAACAAGCCGGTGGCCCGAACGACGGCACTTGTTTCGCGGTGTACCGGTGGTGGGGAACACGATACTGAGCCCGGCCGAGGGGCAGTGGCAGGCGGCCTGCTTCGAGGCGGCTCAGTGGGGTCCGGTCACCGATGGAGGCTGACCTCTCCCGCTGTGGTCGGTGTGTCCACGTCGGCCGCTGGGTCGTCGGGGCGGGCTCGGTGGGGGAATAGGGGGGAGATGAGGAGGAATAGGGCGATGATGACCGCTTGGATGATGAGGGCGTTGCGGAAGCTGGGGGTGGCTTCACCGGCGAAGAAGACGGTGCTGAAGATGGCTACGCCTACTGAGCCGCCGATGGACTGAACTGCGGTGAGGACTCCGGAGGCGGAGCCGACCTCGTTGTCGGCGACAGCGCCGAGGACGGTGTTGAAGACGGCGGCGATGACGATTCCGGCGCCGATGCCGGTGACCACGCTGCCGGGGACGATGTGCCAGATGGTGAAGTCGGTCGTGTCGGCCAGGGCGAGCCATAGCCAGGCGATGCCTGCGAACTGGACCACGGCACCGGCTTGCAGCACCGCGCGTCCGAGTCTCGCGGCGAGCAGTCCGCCGCTGATGCCACCGCCGACTGCCGTGCCGAGGGCGACGGGGAGGTTGCCCAGTCCGGCTTGTCCCGCGGTGAAGCCCTGGCCGATCTGCAGGAAGAACGTCAGCACCAACTGGGTGCCGATCAGGCCGCCGAAGAACAGCGCGACCGCGACCAGTCCGACGGTGAACGCGGACTTGCCGAACAGGCTCGGCGTGACCAGTGGGGCGCGGTCGAGGCGCACCACGCGGCGCTGCCACAGTGCGAACGCCACGTAGCCGAGTGCCGCCGCGGTGAGGGACAGCCATGTCCACAGTGGCCACCCCGCGGATTGCCCTTCGTTGAGCGGAAAGACAAGCAGCGCGGACGCGGCGGCGACGAGGACGGCGCCCACGATGTCCACTCGCAACGTCCTGGTCTGCTCCGCACGGGGCACCAGCCGCCACGACAGAGCGAGCGCGGCGATGCCGACCGGGACGTTGACCAGGAACACCAGCCGCCAGCCGAGGCCGAACAGGTCCCAGTCGACGAGCGCGCCGCCCAGCACCGGGCCCAGCACGCCACCGAGCCCGAGGACGGGGCCGAACACGGCGAGGGCCTTGGTCAGTTCGCGCGGGGTGAGGTTGTCGCGCAGGATGCCCAGCCCCTGGGGCAGCATCATCGCCCCGGCCACGCCCTGGACCAACCGGAAGGTGATCAGCAGACCGATGTTCGGCGCGATCGCGCACAGCAGCGACGCGGCGATGAAGCCGATCAGTCCGATGAGGAACATCGGGCGGCGGCCGTAGCGGTCACCCAGGCGCCCGCCGAGAACCAGGCCCGCACCGAGCGTCAACGCGTAGCCGCCGATCACCCATTGCAGGCCCACCGGGCTCGCCCCCAGGGACCGTTCCAGCGCGGGACCGGCCACGTTGACGATCGTGGAGTCCAGCAGGTCCATCAGCTCGACGACCAGCACCGTGGCCAGCAGCCACCACATCGATCGCGCCGTCTTCTTCTCTTGCACAGCCATGTCTTCTTCTCCGACCTGAGGTGATCAGCGCCCGCCCGAGGGCGGGGTCGTCGAGACGGGGTCAGCCCCGGGGCAGGGAGTCGGCGGTGTCGGTGTAGATCCGCACGACCTCGTTCAGGAAGTTCGCCACCACGTCCCGGTCGCCGGGGCTCAGCGCCTCGACCAGACCCTCCACACCGCGCAGCAACGGGTCGAGGTGGTCGAAGAGCCGGGTCACCGACTCCTGGACCGGCTCGACCAGCACCTTGCGGCGGTCGGTGGCGTGCGGGCGGCGGACGACGTGCCCGGCCTTCTCCAGCCGGTCCACGATGTGCGTGCTCGCCGCCGTGGAGACCCGCAGCCGGTCGGCGATGTCCTTCGCGGTCAACGGGCCCTCGCCGGCCAGGTGCTCCATCGCGGACAGGCCCGTGCCGTTGACACCCAGGACCCCGCCCAACCCCTTCTCGATCACCCGCGTCAGCGCGCCCACCTCTTGCAGGCGCTCCATGACCGGGTTGCCCACGCCGGGCGCGGTGCTTGCTGGGGGTGTCATGTCATCAGCTTACTAGCTAAGTCACTAACTAGATTAGTTATCTTGTGTGAGAGACGTCACCTCACCGCCGGGCAGGCCGTCCGCGACGCCGCGGACGCGGTGTTGCCCGCGCCTGCCTGCCAACGAGGTCAACGAGGACACTGGCCGCCGGGATGACTGCTGAATGGAGATGACCGTGGGCGACACCTCTGGGCGTGGTGGGATTCGGCGGATGGACAACATCGCCATCGTTGTCGACGATCTGGCCGCCGCGAAGGCGTTCTTCGTCGAGTTGGGGTTGGAACTCGAGGGCGAGGCGACGGTCGAGGGTGCCGCGGTGGATCGGTTGGTCGGGCTGGCGGGGGTTCGGTCGGACATCGCGATGATGCGGATGCCGGATGGGCACGGGCGGATCGAGTTGACCAAGTACCACTCGCCGTCGGTGCGGGTCGGGGACTCGTGGGCTCCGGCGAACGTGTTGGGCGCGCACCGCGTCATGTTCGCCGTCGAGGACATCGAGGACGTCGTCGAGCGGTTGCGGCCGCACGGGGCGGAGCTGCTCGGTGAGCTGGTGGAGTACGAGAACAGCTACCGCCTCTGCTACCTGCGCGGTCCTGCGGGCATCCTCGTCGCGCTGGCCGAGGCGACCGGGTGAGCGGCGCGCGGTGGGAAAAGGGTCCGGCAGATTGGGGTTGACCAATTGGTCGGGGATTCGAGTTCTGCTAAGGCACGTGGCCGGGAAACGCAGGTCAGCGGCGCCGACTAAAGGAATGCGCAAGGGCGCGCGGTGATCGCTTTACAGGTGTGCGGGGCGGTGTTGTGATGGCTGTGTTCGCACGAACAGTGACGCTGACTGAGGGGAGGGTCACCAATGTACGACATCGAGATCGTCGAGGACGCGGCCACGCTGCTCCACCACCCCGGCACCTGAGTCGGGTAGTCGAGGGCCGGTCGCGGGGCGTATGTGGCGCCCCGCGGCCGGATCTCCATTTTACGATCCGTGCGGCGCGATCGCCGAAGACCCGAGGAGTTCGCGGTGAAGGTTCGGCGCCTGGAGGGGTTGGTGTGCCGGTGGCAGCCGGAGGGGTTGCAGGTGGGGTTGCCGGACCGGCACCAGTGGGTGCGGGTGCCGCCCGCGCTGTTCGGGCTGCTCGACCGGGCCGGGGAGTGGACCGACCTCGACGCGCTCACCGACGGGCTCGGGCCGGACACCGCCGCGCAGGCCGACGCCGCGCTGCGCAAGATGGTCGACCTCGGGATCCTGGTCACCGAGGAGATCGAGACCCCGGTGTTGTGGCGGTATTGGGGTGCGGTGGCGCGCCGGTTCCACACCGACGCGCGGGACGCGAACTACCTGGTCGACTCCCCTGAGCGCGACGCCGAGGCCAGTGCGATCGCGGCTGATGGCGCGCCGCCGCCGGTGTTCAAGGATTACCCCGGCGCGAGGGTGGTGATGTTGCCCAGGGCGCCGTTGCCGTTGCGCGAGCCGGTCGAGTCCGTCCTCACCTCCCGGCGCACGCACCGCCGCTTCAGCGCGGACCCGGTGAGCCTCGACCAGCTCGGCACCGTGCTGTTCTATGCTTTCGCTCCCCAGCGGTTCCTCGACGGTGGTGTGTTCGGCCCGCAGCAGGCCAGGGTGAGCGCGTCGGCGGGTGGCAGGCACGAGGTCGAGGCGTATCTGGCGGTCTACGCCGTGGAGGGTGTCGCGCCGGGGCTCTATCACTACTCGCCCAGGTTGCACGCGTTGGAGTTGCTGCGTACCGACGCCACCCGGGAGCGGGTCGCCGAGTTGAGCTACCACCAGGAAGCCTCCTATCAGGGTGCGTTCACCGTGTTCACCACCGCGGTCGCGGGCAGGCTGGCGTGGAAGTACCGGCACCCCAGGGCGTACCGGCTGTGGATGTACGACGCGGGCCACTACGGCCAGACCTTCGCGCTGGTCTGCACCGCGCTGGGGCTCGGCCCGTTCCAGACCGTCGCGTTCCCCGACACCGAGGTCGAGCGCTACCTCGGTGTCGACGGTGAGCAGGAGTTCGCGGTGTACCTGCTCGGCGCGGGTGTCCCGGAGCGGGCCGACCTGGCGCTGCCGGTGGACTTCGCCTTCCCCGGCCCGGCAGCGGTCTGAAGCCGACCCGATCCACGACCCCGGGAGCACCCATGGCGCTGGCGCGCTGCACCACTCTGTCCACAATGGCCTTCCGCGCCGGTGTCCAGCACCGGCGGCACCTGCACACCACCGCGGCCGAGCTCCCCGGCGGTTTCGGTGACCTGTTCTCCGCCGCGGTGCTGGAGAACCTGCTCGCCGACGGCGGTCTGCGCACCACCTCGGCGCGGTTGGTCCGCGCGGGCAAGGAGTCCGCGCTCATCGACGCCGGGCACGCCGACCCCGGTGACCGGCCCGGCTCGGCGCCGTTCCTGAGCACCGAGGCGGTCCGCGCCGGTCTGGCGTCCGGGCACACGCTGGTGTTGCGCGCGTTGCACCGCTACCACCCGCCGCTGCGCCGGTTCACCCAGGCGCTCTCGGCGGACGTCGGGCACCCGGTGCGGGTCAACGCGTTCGTCACCCCGCCGCACTCGCAGGGCGTCGACCTGCACTTCGACGTCCAGGACGTGATCGTGCTGCAGATCGCGGGCGAGAAGCACTGGGAGCTGCGCGCCCAACCGCTGGCGCACCCGCTGCCCAGCCAGGCGTGGTTCGACGTGTCGGCGAGCAGGCGCGCGGAGTTGGCGGCCGCGTCGACGCCGCTCGACGAGCTGACCCTGCGCCCCGGCGACACGCTGTACTTCCCGCGCGGCACCATGCACTCCCCGCGCACCACCGACGAGCTGTCCATCCACCTGACCTTCGCCATCCCGCAGATCACCCGGCACGACCTGCTGACCGAGCTGGTCGCGGTGGCGGGCCCCGGCGACGAGTGGTTGCGCGAGAGCGTGTCGCTGGCGGAGTTGGAGGACGACGACCAGGTGGCGCGGGCGGCGTTGCGCGACCTGGCGCAGCGGCTGGCCGCGGCGGCGGAGTCGGCGAACCCGGCGGACCTGCTGTGGGCCATCCGGTCCCGGGCGTTCGCGGAGATGCCCGCCGAGCCGGTCCCGGTGCTGCCGCCCGCCACGCCACCGCAGGCGCTGCGCGTGCGGGAGGGCGTGCGGTTCCGGGTCGTCGACGACGGGGACTCCCTGGCGCTGCACGGTTCCGGCAAGCGCGTGCGGCTGCCGGTCGAGGTGCGCGGCGCGCTGGACGAGCTGCGCGACACCGGCACGCTCGACCGCGGCCGCTGGGACGAGGAGCTGACACCGCCCGGCGCGGAGCAGCTCGTGCGGGTGCTGACCGACATCGGCCTGCTCACCACCGGGCCGGTGGCGCGGTGACCGGGTCGGCGGCGTACGGCGAGCACTGGGCCGAGGTCTACGACGAGTGGTTCGGCCGACTCGACGACACCGAGTACGCGGTGGCGGTGCTCGCCGAGCTCGCCGACGGCCGGGAGGCGCTGGAGATCGGCCCCGGCACCGGCAGGCTGACCCTTCCGCTGGCGCGCACCGGGATCGAGGTGACCGCCGTCGAAGCCTCGCCGAGCATGGCCCGCAAGCTGCGCGATAAGGTGGTCGACGAACCGATCCGGGTGGTCGACGGGGACGCGGCGGTCATCCAGCTCGCCGAACTGGGCCCCGCGGTCGGTTTCGGGCTCGTCTACCTCAGCTGCAACACCCTGTTCCAACTGTGCACCCAGGAGTCCCAAGTGGACTGTATCGCGCGCGCGGCCGAGGCGCTGCGCCCCGACGGCGTCCTCGTCGTCGAGGCGTCGGTCCCCGATGTCGCGCTGCTGCACTCGGGCAGCAAGCACGGCGTGCGCCAGGTCGGCGCCGACCGGGTGGCCATCACCCAGATCCGCGTGGACGTCGCCACCCAGCGGCAGGTGACCACCACGGTCGTGCTCGACGGCGGGCCGCCCACGGTGCTGCCGGTCGTGGAGCGCTACATCTCCCCCGCCGAACTGGACCTGATGGCCCGGCTCGGCGGCCTGGGGCTCGGCGAACGCTGGTCGGGCTGGGAAGGCCGCCCGTTCGACTCGCGCAGCACCGGGCACGTCTCGGTGTACTCGCGGTGAGCGGGTTGCGCGCGCACCCGCGGTTCCTGCGGGTGTGGCTGGGTCAGGCGTGCGGCGCGGTGGGCGACCAACTGCTGCCGGTCGCGGTCAGCCTCTACGTGATCAGCCGGGGTGGCGGGGTGGCCGAGGTGAGCCTCGTGCTCGGTGCCCGCGCCGTCGCCCTGGTGCTGTGCCTGCTGGTGGGCGGCGTGCTCGCCGACCGGGTGCGCCGCAGCCGGGTCCTGCTCGGCGCGGACTGGTTCCGCGGCGCGTTGCTGCTGGCGACCGCGGTGGCACTGCCCTCGCTGCCGTTGCTGGTCATGCCCGTGGTGGTGGCGCTGGTGGCCGCGGGCGAGGCGTTGTCGCGCCCGGCTTTCCGCTCGATGGTGCCCACGCTGCTGCCCGGCGACATGCTCGAACGCGGCAACGCCCTGGTGTCGGCGGCGCAACGCAGTGCCGCGGTGCTCGGTGCGTTGGCGGGCGCGGCCGTGGTCAGCTTCGTCGGCCCCCGCGCCGCGTTGTTCGCCGCGGGCGCCGTGTTCGCCATCAGCGGCCTGACCGTGCTCCGCCTCGACGACACCGCTCCCGCCGCGCTGGGGCGCTCGGTGCTCGCCGACGCGGCGGCCGGGGTGCGGGCCATGCGGGAGCGGCCCTGGGTGCTGGCCGTCATGTCCACCGCCAGCGTGCACCTGATGACCGGGACCGCGGCGGCGCTGACGCTGCTGCCCCTGATCGCGCACGACCGGCTCGGCGGCGACCTCGCCTACGGCGCGGTTCTGGCGGCGATGGCGATCGGCGCGCTGCCCGGGCTGGCGCTGGCGGGCCGGTGGCGGCCCAGGGCCAAGGGTGTGGCGTCGATGTGCGTGCTGTCCGGCTACGCGCTGGTGCCGTTGAGCCTCGCGGTCCCCTTGCCGCTGCCCGTGGTGATGGCGTGTTTCGCGATCGGCGGTTTCGCCGTCGAGTTCTTCTTCGTCTACTGGCTCTCGGCGTTGCAGCGCGGTATTCCCGGTGAGGTGCTGGGCAAGGTCCTCGCCCTCGACCAACTCGGCGCGTTCGCCCTGCTGCCGGTGGGGTACCTGCTCGTCGGTCCGGTCGTCGGCGCGGTCGGCACCGGCCCGACGCTGGTCGGCGCGGCCGTCGTCGTCGCGGCCACCAGCGCGCTGTGCCTCGTCGTACCGGGGGTGGCGCGCTTCGCCGATCCGGACACCGGTGTCGACGAGGTCGCCGCGGCGGGTAGCCGGGGCTGATCGGCGGGGGTCCACGACCAGCGGAATCACCCTGATGGCGCACCGGTGCACTGCTACGATGGGATTTCACAACGCGATCGCAGCAGTGCGGAACAATGGCCCCTCCCGATTCCCGGTCCGCTTTGTCCGAGCACGCGGGGACCGTTTCCGGGTGCCGGATCGCGGCGGGGTCGACGCCAGTGGGGGAATGGATGCGATTCGGGGTCCTTGGTGCGCTGATGGCCACCGACGGCGTCGCGTGCGCGGTGCCGAGCGCGCCGAAGTCGCGGCAGCTGCTGGCGCTGCTGATGATCGACGCCGGGGAGTTCGTCCCGGTGGACCGCTGCATCGCCGAGCTGTGGTCGGCCGACCCGCCCAAGACCGTGATGTCGACCCTGCAGACCTACGTGTTCCAGATCCGCAGGCTGCTGCGCGCGCTGTCCGGCGCCGACCGAGGTGAGCTGCTGGTGACCCGCAAGCAGGGCTACCAACTGCTGCTGGCCGAGGACGACTTCGACGCGCACCTGTTCGCCGCGGCGGTGCTGGCCGGCCGCGACGCGGTGCGCGCGGGCGACGACCTGCGCGGTTCCGCCGAGTTCGAGCGGGCGCTGCGGCTGTGGCGCGGTCCGGTGCTGGCCGATGTCGCGCCGAGCCCGTCGATCACCGCGTTCCAGGTGGAGCTGACCGAGCACCGGCGCGGCGTGCTGGAGCAGCGCATCGAGGCCGACCTGCGGCTGGGCAGGCACGCGGAGCTGGTCGGCGAGCTGCGCGCGCTCGTCGAGGCGCACCCGACGCACGAGAACACCCACGCCCAGCTCATGGTGGCCCTGCACCGGTGCGGGCGGACCGCGGAGTCGCTGCGGGTCTACGAGCGGCTCGGCGCCCTGCTCGGCGACCAGCTCGGCATGCTGCCCAGCCCGCGCTTGCAGCGGCTGTGCGAGGCCGTCCGCACCGCCGACGCCGTGCTCGCGCCGCCCGTGCTCAGCACCGGCTGACGTTTTCTCGACCGCCGAGGAGCCGCTCTCCCGGTTCTCGGCGGGCAATTCACCCCGACCGCCGTCGATTCCCGGCATCGAAAGCGAAAGTGGACCAGCACCGGTGGTCCGCTGTGGGCTGCCCGCGGCACCACCCGCATTCCACCGGAACCCGCTGTCGCTCGGTTCTTTAGCGGGGAATGCGACGGTGAAATCGAGGCAAGCACGACTTCCGACAGATGCCGAGGGGGAGGTGCGCCGTGCCGGTGCAACTCACGGGGAAGCTGTTGCGGTTGGCCAGGTTGTCCCGCCGCGCCGACAACAGGTTCCTGATCGTGCCGCTCGACCACACCATCACCGACGGCCCGATCGGCACCGCCGACGGGTTCGGGCGGCTGGTCGGCGACATCGCGGCGGGCGGGGCGGACGCGATCGTGGTCCACAAGGGCCGGGCCAGGACGCTGCCCGCCGCCGTGCTCGCGGACTGCGGGCTGATCGTCCACCTGAGCGCGAGCACGGCGCACGGCCCGGACTCCGACGCCAAGGTCGTGGTGGGCACGGTGGCCGACGCGGTGCGGCTGGGCGCGGACGCGGTGAGCGTGCACGTCAACATCGGCTCGGCGACCGAGTCCAGGCAACTGGCGGACGCGGGCGCGGTGGCCGACGAGTGCGAGCGCTGGGGGGTGCCGCTGCTGGCGATGATGTACCCGCGCGGGCCGCGCATCAGCAGCCAGTTCGACCCGGACCTGCTGGCGCACGTGGCCACCGTGGCCGCCGACCTGGGGGCGGACCTGGTGAAGCTCCCGCTGGCCGCGCCCGCGGCGGCGATGGCCGACGTGGTGGCCGCCTCCCCGTTGCCGGTGGTGGTGGCCGGTGGCGTGCTGACCGACCTGAGCGGGCCGGAGTTGGCGACCACGGCGCTGGCCGCGGGCTGCCACGGCCTCGCCGTCGGCCGCAGGGTGTTCACCAGCGCGTCGCCGCGCCAGACCGTGCGGGAGATCGCCGCTGTCATCCACGGCGGCAACCCGGATAGCTCCACTGTGGACAGTGTGGCGCTCGAACTGCCGGTACCCAAGGGGAACAACCCCCGAATCGATGACGACCGAATGGTAGGTGCGCGGTGAAACACGCCTGGATCGACATCCGTTCCGTCGCCGAGCAGCAGCGTGAGGCGGTGCTCGACGCGGCGATCCACGCCAGGGTCGACGCCATCGTCGGCGACGACCCCGCGCTGCTGGCCACGCTGCCCAACACGGTGCGCCGGGTGCTCGCGCCGCGGCCGGGCCACGACGCCGCGGCCACCGGTGACCTCGTGGAGTTGCGCGAGGTCGCCACCGAGGAGGACCTGACCGCGGTGCGCGGCGTGCGGGGCTCGGTCGGGGCGTTCGTCAACGTCGTCGACGACCCGACGCTCACCCTGGCCTGCGCGGCCGCGGTGGCGCTGCCCTACACCGTGGTGCGGTTCAAGGACCCGACCAAGATCCCGCTGGAGATCGTGATCGCCGCCGCCGACCCGGCGCCGGGGATGCTGATCTGCCACGCCGAGGACGTCGACGACGCGCGGATCATCGTGGACGTGCTGGAGAAGGGCTCCGACGGCGTGCTGCTCGCGCCGCGCACCGCGAACGACGTGTTCGCCCTGGTCCGGTTGCTGGCCGAGGAGAGCGCCCCGCTGGTGCTCGACTCGCTCACCATCGAGTCCATCGAGCACCGCGGCCTCGGCGACCGGGTGTGCGTCGACACCTGCTCGCAGTTCGAGGAGGACGAGGGCATGCTGATCGGCTCGTACGCGCACGGGTTCATCCTGTGCTGCAGCGAGACCCACCCGCTGCCGTACATGCCGACCAGGCCGTTCCGGATCAACGCGGGCGCGCTGCACTCCTACGTGCTCGGGCAGGACAACCGCACCAACTACCTCTCGGAGCTCAAGTCCGGCAGCGAGGTGCTCGGTGTCGGCGCCGACGGGCGCACCAGGCGGATCGTGGTGGGGCGGACCAAGTTGGAGTCCCGCCCGCTGCTGAGCATCACCGCGGTCGGCCCCGACGGCAGCCGGATCAACCTGATCGTGCAGGACGACTGGCACGTGCGGGTGCTCGGCCCGGGTGCCAAGGTCCTCAACGTCACCGAACTCAAGCCAGGTGACCAGGTGCTGGGCTACCTGGCCACCGACAAGCGGCACGTCGGCTGGCCGGTCGGCGAGTTCTGCGTGGAGAAGTGACCGCACCGGTCCGCCGGTGACCGCGCCCTGCCCCGCGCGCACCGGCGGACCGGTTCCCCGAGGGAGGGACAGCATGGACGCGGTGTCGGCGGATTCCTGGTGGGGTGCCGAACTGCTCGGCGGTGCCGACGACGCGCTGTGGGCCGTCGCGGCGAGCCCGGTCACCTACGCGGCGATGCGCACGCGGGTGGCCGGGCTCGCCCGTGTCCTGCGGGCGCAGGGCATCGGCCAGGGCAACACCGTCGCGCTGCACGGCACGGCGAGCCTGACCCAGCTGTGGTCGCTGTTCGCGCTGTGGTCGTTGGGCGCCCAGGTGCTGCACGTCGACCCGGGGGTGCCGGACCGGGCCGGGTTGCTCGTCCGCCACCGGCCGCAGTTCCAGGTGGTGATCGGCAGCGGCCCGCGGGCACCCGGCCGGTTCGTCGACGAGTGCGGGGTGCTGGTGGGGCGGCTGCCCGGCGGCAGGGCCGCGGCGTCGGAGCACTGCCTGGTGCAGTTCACCCCAGGGCGGCTGGCCGCCGTCGGCCGCTCCCCGGAGTCCCTGCTGTCCGAAGTGGACCGACTGGCGCTGGTGGCGCCCGGGGACGCGGTGCTGGTGGCCACCAGGCTGACCCGGTTCGCGGGCCTGGCGTTCACCCTGCACGCGATGGCCGCGGGCGGCTCGCTGGTGTTCACCCCGGCGACCGGGGTCGACGTGGTGCTCGGCGAGCCTGCCGCCTTCGCCGGGTTGGTCGACGCCGAGGTCCGGCTGGGCGTGCGGCTGGCGGTGTCGGCAGGCGGGGTGTTGGCGCAGTCGGTGTACGACGACTTCGCCGCCCGCTACGGGGTGCTGGTCGGCCAGGCGTACGGCACGGCGGAGACCGGGTTCGTCGCCACCGACGCGTGCGGTCGGCTCGGCCCCGACTCGCTGGGGGTGCCGTTGCCCGGGGTGCGGACCAGGGTCGTCGACGGGGTGTTGCAGGTGCACCTCGCCCGCTCCCCCTACCCGTTCGCGCACGCCGACTGGCGGGGCGGCTGGCTGTCCACCCTGGACGCGGTGCGCGTCGACCACGGCGGATCGCTGGCGCTGGGCAGACTGGTGGAGCGCGACGCCCTGTCGGCGTGACGCGGGTGCCGAGACCAAATCCGATCCCCGACCGATAGCACTGTGTGCCGGGAGGAGGCGTTGGATGAGGATGGACCTGGTCGAGCTGGTGGGGCACCTGCGGGAGCAACTGGCCGAGGCGATGACCGCCGGGGCGGGCGCGGACCTGCGGTTCGAGGTCGGCGCGGTCGAGGTGGAGGTGTCGGTCGTCGTCGAGCGCGAGGCCAAGGCGGGCGGCAAGGCGAAGTTCTGGGTGGTGGAGGTCGGTACCGACGCCAAGGTGGCGCGCCACCACACCCAGCGGGTCAAGCTGTCGCTGACACCCACGCACGCGGGTGGGTCGGTGGCGATCACGGGCGCCGAGCGCGGTGCCGAGCGCTGAACGGGCCCGGGTCGCCGAGCTCATCGTCACCGGCCACTCGGGCAGGCGGCGCGGATCCGGCTACCGGGTGTCGACCGGGGCGGTGTTGACCGCGGCGCACGTCGTGCTGGACGCGGTCGAGGTGACCGTCCGATTCCTGTCGGACCTCCCCGGCGAGTGGACATCCCCCGCGACCGTCGTGTGGTCGGCCGGGGACGTCGCGGTCCTGCGGATCGACCCGCCGGACACCGTGCCACCGGTGGAGTTCGGTGTGATCGACGGGCGGCACGCGGCTTTCCTGCCCGCGCACGCGGTGGGGTTCCCGCTGTGGAAGCTGCGCGGGGACTTCCGGGACTCCCACCAGGCATCGGGAACCGTGACCGGCCTGTCGGGCTGGCGGAGCGAGACGCTGGAGTTCACCGTGCCGGTGCCGCCGGAGCGGGTGTCCTCGGGGTCGCCGTGGGAGGGCATGTCCGGGGCGGCGGTGTGGGTGGACGGTGCGATCGTGGGCGTGCTGGCCCGGCACCACGCGTCCGACGGACCTGGTCGGTTGGCGGCGGTCCGGGTGGAGCACCTGCACCGGGCACCCGCGGACGTCCAGGCGGCGGTGGGGTGGAGCGGTTCGCCGCGCGACGTGGTCCCGCCGGAGCCCGCTCGGGTGGTGCGAGCCGCCTACCAGGATGAACCGCGGTCGATCGCCCCGTGCAGTTGCTCGACCGCGAGGACGAACTGGACGAGTTGACCCGGTTCTGCTCGGGACCGGAGGCGTACCTGTGGTGGCAGGCAGGGCCGTGGGCGGGCAAGTCGGCACTGCTGTCGTGGTTCGCGACCAACCCGCCCGCGGGCGTGGACGTGGTGTCGTTCTTCATCACCAGCCGGTACGCGGGCCAGTCCGACAGCGACGCGTTCCTGGACGCGGCGTTTGAGCAGTTGGCGGCGTACGTGGGTGAGTCGGCGGGCACGGTGCTGCACGCCCGCGCCGGTCAGCCGCGACGGCTGCTCGACGCGGCGGCGGTGCGTGCCAGGTCTGCCGGTCGTCGGCTGGTGCTGGTGGTCGACGGACTGGACGAGGACACCAGCGGGGCGGCCCGCAAACGCAGCATCGCCAGTCTGCTGCCCGAGCGGCCCGTGGTACACGTCGTGGTCGCCAGCCGCCTGTCCCCCGACCTGCCCACCGACGTCCGCCCCGGTCACGCCCTGCGCGCGGTGTCGCCGTCGCCGCTGCGGATGTCCTCGGCGGCCGGCGATGTCCGGGCGAGCGCCACCGAGGAGTTGCACGCACTGCTGGCGGGCCCGAACCGCCCCGTGCTCGGCTTGATCACCGCGTCCGGCGGTGGCCTGACCCGCGAGGACGTGCACGAGCTCACCGGCTTGCAGCCGGTGGGAGGTCGACCGCCTCACCCGCGGCCTCTTCGGTCGCAGCATCCGCGGCCGACTGTCCTCCCACGGCATCGTGGTCCACCTGTTCGCCCACGAGACCCTGCGCGAGGCCGCCGAGGACGCCTTCGGCCCCGCTCTCGCCGAGTACCGCGCCAGACTCCACGACTGGGCCGACGCCTACCGGTCGCGGGGATGGCCGCCGAACACCCCCGTGTACCTCCTGCGCGGCTACTCCCGGATGCTCGCCGACATCCCCGACCGAGCTCGCCTGCTCGCCCTGGTCACCGATCCCGTCCGCCGGGACCGCATGCTCGACCACACCGGCGGCGACGCCCTGGCGATGGCGGAACTGACGACGGCGGCCACGCGTTTCGTCGATCCGCCCGATCTGGGATCGCTGCTGGTGCTGGCCCACACCAGCAGCGACGTGGTCGCGCGGAACTGGAACATCCCGGATGAGCTGCCCGCGGTGTGGGAGGCGTTGGGCCACCGGGACCGCGCCGCCGCGCTGGCCGAGGGCACCGGCCGGGTCGGGCCGCTGGTGGAGATGATGCGCGTCACCAACAGCGCTGAGCGCGCCCGGGTCCTGTTCGATCGGGCGTTGACCGTTGCCGCCGCGCTCGACACGGGAGCTGCGGCGGCCACCGCGGTGCTGTCGATCCTCGACGCGGCAGCCGACCGCGCGCCACTCGGCTGGGAATCCGAAGTGGACGGACTGCTGGACCGCGCGGAACGGTTGCTGGAGAGCGAACCGGACCCGATCTTCGTCCTGCGCGGTCAGGCGGCACTCGCCAGGACCGCGGCCAGGTGCGGGCGAACCGAGTGCGCCGCCGGACTGGTCGAGATCGCCGAGCGGTCACCCTGGGCGTTCGACACCAAGGCGATGATCCTGACCGCGCACGCCCGGTGGCTCGTCCAGGGGGTCGCGAGCGCTCGCGCCGAACTGGAACGGCTGATGGGCATCCGGGAGGAGTCCCTCGACCAGCCGACCGAGGCGATGATCGTCGAGTACGCCGCCGCGGTCGGTGATCCGGCCTGGCGGGACTCGATCATCCACCGCCTCTTCCAGGGGATGTGGTGGGTCTCGCCTTACGGGCTCAGCGAGTTGTGCGTGGCGTTCGTCCGAGCGGGACGGGTCGACGCCGTCGAGAAGATGGTGGGACTCGCCGGTGACCAGTGGTACGGCGCGCTCGCCGCGACCGACGCGGCAGCGCTCGCGATGGGGGAACCCGGGGTCGCGGCCCGCCTGCTCGCGCTGCGGGAGCCCGAGCGGTTCTCCAGGCCCAGGCACCTGGCGATCCGTGCGGCGGTCGAACCCGACCGGCACCGGGCCCGCGAACTCGCCGCATCCGCCGCGGTGGCGGCTAGGACGATGGCCGACCCCGACAACCTCCCCCTGCTCATCGACGTGGGAACCGCGCTCGCCGACGCCGGATTCCGCGATCTGGCCGCTCGACTGTCCCGCGCCGCGTTGGCCGAGTTCGAAATGGGCATCAGGCGCGAGACCGATCGATCGAGTGGGGAACTGGCGGTGTTGTTCACCAAGGCAGGTCTCGACCTCCCTGCCGCGGTCGAGGGCGGGGAACCCCCTGCCTGGCAGGGACCGCGTCAGACCTCGCCGAGGCGGTCGCGGGCATTGACGACCCGGTGGCTGTCGAACTCCTGCTCGTCAAGGCCATCAACGGCGGCAACCACCGCGACGCCATCCCCCTTGTGGCCACTGTGGACAGTTCCGCCCTCGCGGCGCTGGCCGAGGTGTTGTTGGCGGCGGCGGAAAGCCCCACCGTCAACGGGGGAGGACCCGCAGGCCGACCAGGGGGGTGAGTCGACCTGCGGGTCTGGGCGGGCAGCCAGCCGGGCTAGATGGCTGCCCATTCCTTGGGGGAGGTCCGTTCCATGGGGCAGGTGCGTTGGCGGGGAACCACGTCGAGGGTGAGGGTGGGGCGCGGGGTGGGCGGTGGGTCGAGTTTCGGGTCGGCGGAGAGGATGTCGGAGTAGAGTTCGTGCAGGGATCGCGACAGCGGGCCGCCGCCGTCCTCGGTGATGGCCTGGCGCAGGCGGTGGAAGGCGGCCAGGGCGTCGACGCGCCTGCCGCAGCGGTGCAGGGCGATCATGAGCTGCGCGGTGAACCGCTCGGTGGTGCGGTGGCCGTGCACGAGCGCGCTCAGCTCGCCGAGCAGGTCGTGGTGGCGGCCCAGCGCCAGGTCCAGGTCGACCCGGTCGCCCACCACGTCGAGGTGTCGGCGGGTGAGCAGGCAGGCCGCGGCGCGCAGGACCGGGCCCGCGGTGACGTCGACGAGCGCGGGACCCGTCCACAGCCGTAGAGCCTCGCGCAGCAGTTCGGCCGCGGTGCCCGGGTCCGCGGTGCCCGCCGAACGGGCCAGCGCGTCGAACAGGTCGACGTCCAGCTCGCCGTCGTTCACTACCAATTCGTAGCCGCCCCTGCGGGTGCGCAGCCGGGTCTCCCCGCCCGCCAGCGGGCGCAACGCCTTGCGCAGGTGCATCACGTAGGTCTGCAGCGCCGCGATCGCGTGGGCGGGTGGCGAGCACTCCCACAGCTCCTCCATCAGGTGCGCCTGGTGGACGGTCGTGTTGGCGTTGACCAGCAGCAGCGCCAGCACCTGGCGCTGCTTGGTCGCGGTGGGGGTGAGGCTGCCCCGGTGGCCGACCGAGAGCGCGCCGAGCAGTTTGAAGATCATGGCTGCCGCGGGGTCGCGACCAGCAGCCGGGTGTCCAGCGGCAGCGGGTGCACCGCCCCGAGGCTGAACCCGGCCTTGTCCAGCATGTCCCGGTAGTGCGGCTCGTCGCGTTCGCGGCCACCGCCGAGCACGACCAGCATGTGCATGTTGAACCCGTGCGACAGCGGTGAGGCGCCTGCGCCGGTGAGCCGCTCCAGCACCAGCAGCGACCCGCCCGGCGCGATCGCGGACCGGATGGTGGTCAGGATCCGGTGGCATGCCTCGTCGTCGAAGCAGTGCAGGATCCGCGACAGCACGTAGACGTCGCCGCCCTCCGGCACACCCGCGAAGAAGTCGCCGCCGACGCGCTCGCACCGGTCGGCCAGCTCGGCGATCGGGTGCCGCGCCGCCTCCGCGATGACGTGCGGGGTGTCGAACAGGACCGCCCGCAACGCCGGGGTGGCCCGCAGCACGTGCTCCAGCAGCGCGCCGTGGCCACCGGCGACGTCCACCACGAGCGAGGCGGCCGAGAAGTCGAACGCCTCGGCGACCGCGGTGAAGAACGGCGCGCCCGCGACCATCATCCGCTCGTAGGCGTGCGAGAGGTCCGGGTTCGCCTTGAGGTGGGTGAACAGGTCGGCGCCGTGCACCTGGGCGAAGGACGAGCCGCCGTGGCGGATGGAGTGCGCCAGCTCGCCCCAGGCCCGGTAGAACTGGTTGCCGTACAACGTGATGTGGTCGCGCATGGTGCCGTCGGCGTCGGTGCGGGCGAGCGCGCCGACCTCGGTGAGGGTGTAGCCGGTGGCCTCGTCGCCCGCGAGGACCCCGACGCTGCCGAGGTACCCGAGCAGCCGGGTGACGGCGTCGGTGTCGAACCCCAGCGACAGCGCGACCTCGGCGGCGGCGGTGGGCCGCAGCGGGTCGAGCCGGTCGATGATCCCCAGTTCGGTGGCCACGTACAGCGACTGGCTGCGCCAGAAGCCGGTGAGCAGCTCGATGAGCTCCCGCTGCGCGGTCGTCGCGTCGCTCATGCCCCGGCCCCCTCTTCGCGCGTGGCCCGCTGCGGTGGCGCGGACCGTTCGGCGCGCAACCGCTTGGCCAGCTGGTGGCGCTGGATCTTCCAGGTGGAGGTGCGCGGCAGCTGGTCGAAGTCGATCTGCCGCGGCTGCGCCATCTCCGGCAGGTCGCGCACGGCCCTGGTCCAGCGCTCCAGGTCAAGCGGCGCGTCGTCGCGAGTGGACACGATGGGCACCGGCTCCCCGGTCGGCCCGGCGACGATGACGATCTCCCGCAGCTCCTCGAGCCGCGACATCAGCACGTCCTCGACCTCCAGGTTGGACTCCATGGTGGCGATCCGGTCGGCCTCGCGGTCGAGCAGGTGCAGCAAACCCTTGCGGTCCAGGTAACCCATGTCGCCCAGCCGCCACCAGCCGTCGTCGAGCTGGCTGGTGTAGCGCTCGTGCTCGCCGAGGTAGGTCAGGATCCTGGTGCGGCTGCGCACCTGCAGGTGCCCGACGGTGCCGCGGCGCACCCGCCTGCCCTGGTCGTCGACGACCCGCAGCGAGATGAACCCGGGCAGCGGCACGCCGACGCAGCGGCCGTCGGCGTCGCCCGCGGTGCGCCGGGTGTACCAGCGGCCCGCGACCGGACCGATCTCGGACTGGCCGTACGCCTGCAGGAACAGCGGTCTCGGCCGCCGCGACGCCCCCAGCATCCGCTCGATGGTGCGCGGGTGCATCGCGTCGAAGGTCGCCCCGAAGTAGCGCACGCTCGACAGCGGCGCGCCATCGGCGTCGGCGAGGACCTCCCAGTCGACGTAGTTGTTCGGGTGCGTCTCGACGTAGCCGGGCCTGGTCTGGATGAGCAGCGGGCCAACGGAGCGCGGGTCCGGGTCGACCGCGATCACCAGCGGGTTGCCCAGGCTCAGCCACATCGCCAGGCCCTGGTAGAACCGGGAGTGCACGAAAGTCATGCACAGCGCGGCCTTCTCCCGGCCGCGGATGGGCCACGCGGCCAACTGCTGCGGGATGAGCCGGTGGTAGCCCGCCTCCGGGCAGTGCACGGCGAGCTTGGGGATGCCGGTGGTGCCGGAGCTGTGCGAGATCAGCGACGGTTCACCTGGGTGCAGCACCACGGCGGGCCTGCGCGGCGCGCCAGCCAGGTCGGCGAGGTGGCCGGTGCCGAGCCTGCTCTCCCCCGCGGTGAGCAGCACGCCCCTGGTGGCGCCCGCGACCGGGACGTCGTCGAGCGCGCCGTCGAGGGTGTCCCCGTCGGTGATCAGCCACGGCTGGTCCAGCCGGTGCAGCAGCACGAACGCGGTCTCCCCGTCCAGCGCGGGCGAGAGCAGCGCGGGCACCGCCCCGATGCGCGCGGCGGCGCAGGCGAACAGGGCGATGTCGAAGTTGTTGGTCTTGTAGATGGCCACGCGCTCGGTCGGGCGCACCCCGGCCGCCCACAACCGGGCCGCGATGTCGTCGACCATGTCGGCCAGGCCCGCCGCGGTGAACCGGGTGCCCGTGTCCGGCGCCCAGGCCAGCGGCCGGTCCAACGTGATCTCCAGGTCCGGTCGGCGCCGCGCCGCCGTCTCGAAGATCAGGCCGAGGTAGAAGCCGTTGCCGCGCAGTAATCGCCGAACGAGGGTGTGCATGGGTCCTCCAGTGCCGACGGGACAGTGACTGGTCGGGGTCGCGGGTCCCGCGACCTCACTCGGTGAGCTCGAGATCGGCCGCGCGGGTGTCGTGGCCGTAGATCCAGGCGAGGTGGTCCAGGTCCTGCTCGTGCGCCAGTTCGAAGTCGCGCTCGCGCTGCCGATCGCCGTCGGAGAGGTGGAACGCCTCGCCGCGCAACCGGGACTGGCGGTGCACCTCGGCGGTGCGCGGGCCGCGGTCGGCCTCGTAGCGGGCCAGCGAGTCGTCCAGGCTGACCTGGCCCGCGAGCCACGGGCCAAGCCGGTCGAGCAGCGCGGCGGCGTCCTCCAGGGCCTGGTTGGCGCCCTGGGACAGGTACGGCAGCATCGGGTGGGCCGCGTCGCCGACCAGGACGGCGTGGTGCGCGTGGTAGCGCTGCACAAGGTCCCGGTCGAACAGGCCCCAACGGGTGACCGACCGCGCGGCGGTGACCACGCGGCGCACCTCGGGGTGCCAGTCGGTGAAGGCGGCGGCCAGTTCCGCGGTCTCGGCGCCGGTGGTGCTCGACCCCGGCCTGCCGTCGGCGGTGGCGCACACGGCGCTGAAGTGGATCGTTCGGCCGGAGCGGATCGGGTAGTACGTCACGTGCCGCTGGGGGCCGAACCAGAATAAGACCCGGGGATCGGTGGCTAACGAGGGAACGACACCGGCCGGGATGAGCCCGCGGTACACCGAGTAGCCGGAGAAGACGGGTTCGTCGCACACGATCGCGGCCCGCACCGCGGAGTGGGTGCCGTCCGCGCCGATCACCAGGTCCGCGCCGAACCGGGCCCCGTTGGCGAAGCGCAGCTCGACGCCGCCGCCGCACTCCACGACGCGCTCCAGCCGGTGTCCCATGTGGACGTTGTGCTCGCCCGCCCTGCTGACCAGCAACTCGTGCAGGTCGGCGCGGTGGATCAGGTAGTAGGGGGCGCCGAAGGTGGTGACGCAGTCGTCGCCGTGCGAGACAGCGGAGAGCACGGCACCGTCGTCCCAGCGGCGGATCTCGATCGACCCGGCCCGCACGGCCTTCTCGGCCAGCCCCTCGGTGTGCCCGAGGGCGTGCAGCACCCGGACCCCGTTGGGTGAGAGTTGCAGACCGGCACCGATCGGGCTGAACTCCGCCGCCTGTTCGAACACCGCGACCTCGGCGCCCGCCGCCCGCAGCGCGGTCGAGATGACCAGTCCGGCGATCCCCGCGCCGATGACGGCGACGCGGGCATGCGTCAACACCATGCTCAATCCCCCCAGGGTTGCGACACGATCGGGTACCCGGCCGCCGGGGGGCGGCCGGGTGCTTGCGACTACTCCTCCAGCTTGTGCGGCGACAGCGCCAGGATCGGCACCACCAGCACCGCGGTGACCACGGCCAGCAGGACGAACGCCAACTCGAAGTTGCCGGTCGCGTCCCGCAGCAGGCCGACGAGCAACGGCCCGGCAGCGGCGCAGCCGTAACCGACGAAGAACGCCATACCGCTGATCCGGCCCGCTTCCGCGGCGTCGCGGGCGGCGGTGACCGGCAGCGTCAGCACCAGCGGGAAGAGCCCGCCGTGGCCGATGCCGATGAGCGCGATGGACAGCCAGACGACCGCGGTGGAATCCGGCGCGATGGCGAAGCCGAGGAACCCGGCTGCGGTCAGCACCGTCGTCACGGCCAGGCCGGCGCGCTGGTCGCGGCGCTCGCCGAGCAGGGCGGGCACCGCGATCATGGCGACCACCTGGATGGAGATCATGACGGTGAGCAGCACGCCTGCGGAAGACTCCGTCCGGCCGCCGTCGTTGGTCAGCAGCGGCGCGATCCAGGCCAGTTCGCAGTAGTAGAGCGCGGAGTTGCCCGCCGACACCGCGGTCACCAGCCACGCGGTCGAGCTGCGCCAGGGCAGTCCGACGGTGGTGAACCGGCGCACGCCGGAGGCATCACCCAGGTTGAGCGAGTTCTTGGCCACCGACCACAGCGCGATACCCGCGACCGCCAGCACCGCCCAGGAACCCAGCGCCACCGGCCACGAGCCGAAGGCATCCGCGAGCGGGGCGGTGGCTCCTGCGGCGACCGCGCCACCGAGGCCGAGGCCCGCGGTGTAGAGACCGGTCACCAGACCGGGCCGGGCGGAGAAGCGGGACTTCACCACGGCGGGCAGCAGGGTCTGGGTGATGGCGATGCCCGCGCCGACGGCGAAGGCGCACAACAACTGCAGCCAGGTCGCGCTGCCGAGGACCCTGGCGAGGGTGCCGATGCCGACGATCAGCAGGCCGATGGTGACGCCGCCGTGCAGGCCGCGGCGGCGGGCGACGACGGCGGCCAGCGGCGCGCACAGGCCCATGGCGAGGGTCGGGATGGTGGTCAGCAGCGAGGCGCCGGTCGCGGACAGCCCGAGGTCCGCGCGGATGGTGTCGACCAGCGGGGAGACCGCGGCGATGGCGGGGCGCAGGTTGACCGCCGCGACGAACAGGGCCACCGCCGCCAGGCCGAGCGCGGCCCGGTCGGCACTGGTCGCGCTGGCCCGGTCAACGGGTGTTCCCGTTGTCCTGGACGGGTTTTCGGTGTCGGTCACGACGCTACCTCTCAATTCGGACAAGGAATGTCCGGAACCTAGCACACGGCGATCAACTTGGACACATCTCGTCCGAGATCTAGGATCGGGCGAATGAAGCTGTCCAACGGGGTGGAGTGGGCGCTGCACTGCTGCGTCAGCCTCAGCCAGACCGAGCACCCGGTGCCCACCCTGCGCCTCGCCGAACTGCACGACGTCCCGCCCGCCTACCTCGCCAAGCACCTGCAGGCCCTGGCCAGGGCGGGCGTGGTGCGCTCGACCCAGGGCCAGGACGGCGGCTACACGCTGACCAGGCCGGCCGCCGAGATCACCATGCTCGACGTGGTGGCGGCCATCGACGGACCGGCGCCCTTCTTCCGCTGCACCGAGATCCGCAGGCGCGGCCCGCTCGCGGCGGACCCGGCCAGGTGCGCCAACCGCTGCCCGGTGGCCAGGGCGATGGGCGCCGCGGAACTGGCCTGGCGCGCCGCGCTCGGCACCGTCACGATCGCCGAACTGGCCACCGACATCGACGCCGCCAGCGGCGGGGACGCCCTGGTCGGCGTCCGCGACTGGCTGCGCGAGCACTGACCCCGCCCCGACCCCGGAGACGACGACACCCCGATGACCGACTCGCCCCCACCCGACACCCAGTACGAGGACCTGCTGCGCCTCGTGGCGACCGAGGGCACGCGCAAACGCGACCGCACCGGCGTCGGCACCCGGTCGCTGTTCGGCCACCGGTTGCGCTACGACCTGGCGGCCGGGTTCCCCCTGGTGACCACCAAACGCGTCCATTTCCGCTCCATCGCCTACGAGTTGCTGTGGTTCCTGCGCGGGGACAGCGACGTGGGCTGGCTGACCGAGCACGGGGTGACCATCTGGGACGAGTGGGCCGGGCCCGACGGTGACCTCGGTCCGGTCTACGGCGTGCAGTGGCGGTCCTGGCCCACCCCGGACGGCGGCCACGTCGACCAGCTGGCGCAGGTCCTGCGCACGCTGCGCACCGACCCGGACTCGCGGCGGATGGTCGTGTCCGCCTGGAACGTCGCCGATCTGGACAAGATGGCCCTTCCCCCCTGTCACGTGCTGTTCCAGTTCCACGTCTCCGACGGCAGGCTGTCCTGCCAGCTCTACCAGCGCAGCGCCGACCTGTTCCTCGGGCTGCCGTTCAACATCGCCGGGTACGCGCTGCTGACCTCGATGGTCGCCCAGCAGGTGGGCCTTGTCCCCGGCGAGCTGATCTGGTGCGGCGGTGATTGCCACGTGTACGACAACCACGAGACCCAGGTGCGCGAACAGCTCGGCCGCGCCGCGTTCCCCTTCCCCGAACTCCGACTGACCCCGGCGCCGTCGTTGTTCGACTACACCTACGCCGACCTGAGGATCGTGTCCTACCGACACCACCCCGCGATTCCGGCGCCGGTAGCAGTATGAGCGTGGGATTGATCTGGGCTCAATCGACCAATGGCGTGTTGGGCAGCAATGGAACGATACCCTGGTACCTGCCGGAGGATTTGTCCCGATTCCGGCAGAAAACTGCCGGTGCCGCGGTCATCATGGGCAGGCGCACCTGGGACTCGTTGCCCGCACGGTTCCGGCCACTGCCCGGGCGCCGCAACATCGTCCTGACCAGGCAAGACGACTGGCGGGCCGAGGGCGCGGACGTCACCGACTCGCTGGCGGCGGCATTGGCCATGGTCCCATCCGGACCGCGGTGGGTGATTGGTGGTGGGGAGATCTACCGGGTGGCCATCGAATGGGCCACCCAGGTGCACGTCACCCATGTGGCAGGCACATTCCGCGGCGACGCACACGCCCCGTCATTGGACACCGGGTGGCAACTCACCGAGGTGGAACCGAGCACCGGTTGGCTGAATTCCTCCACCGGTCTGCGATACCGCTACTGCGAATACACCAGGACCTAGAATATCGAGCAAGACACCGGTGCCACCGCCGTGGATCACTGCTAGCGTGGTCGCGCGAAAAGGCCATTGCCGGTCGTTCGACGAAAGCGGGGCACGCGCGTGCGCACTCGACGGTCATTCCTGCGGCTGGGCACCGGGACCGCGCTGGCGTCCACCGGTCTGCTCGCCGCGCCCGCCGCAGGCGCGGCGCTCGTTCGGTCCACAAAGGACGTCTCGGCGCTGCGCGAGCGGATCGCGGGCACCGTGGTGCTGCCGTCGGACGCCGCGTACCCGAGCGCCAAGCAGCTCGTCAGCGCCGAGTTCGACGCGGTGAACCCGCGCGCGATCGTCTACTGCGCGAGCACCGCGGACGTCAGCACCTCGGTCCGGTTCGCCCGCGAGCGCGGCATCCCGCTCGCGGTGCGCAGCGGCGGCCACAGCTTCAACGGCTGGTCCACCACCCCGGGCCTGGTGGTCGACACGTCCCGGCTGGCGCACGTGGTCCCCGGCTCGACCGTCCGATTCGGACCGGGGCTGCGCGGCGTCGACTCGGTGGCGGCGCTGTCCCCGCACGGGATCGCGCTCCCGGCAGGCGGCTGCCCCACGGTGAGCGCGGGCGGGTTCACCCTCGGCGGCGGCCTCGGCTGGCAGACCCGCAAGTACGGCACCGCGTCCGACCGGCTGGTCTCGGCCCGCGTGGTGCTCGCCGACGGGCGCGCGGTCCGGGCCAGCGCCACCGAGCACAGCGACCTGTTCTGGGCCCTGCGCGGCGGCGGTGGCGGCAACTTCGGCGTCGTCACCGAGTTCGAGAGCCTGCCGACCCGGCTGAGCCGGGTGGTGAGCTACCGGCTGACCTGGAGCTGGGACCGGGCGGCGGAGGTCATCGCCGCGTGGCAGCGGTGGGTGATCACCGGCGAGGACGAGCTCGCGTCGGTCCTGGTCGCGGTGCTGCCGGACTCGGCACCCGCCGCCGTACCGCTGCTGCAGGTCGTCGGCGCGCACCTGGGCACCAAGGCCGCGGCCGACGCCGCGATCGCCCGCCTGGTCTCCGCCGTCGGCGCCGCGCCCACCAGCAACACCGCCGAGGAACTCCCTTATGCCACCGCGATGATGCGCGCGTTCGGCTGCTCGGACAAAACGGCGTCGCAGTGCCACATCACCGGCCAGACCCCGGACGCCCTGTTGCCGCGCACCACCTTCGTGGCGCACCGCTACCGCACGTTCGCCCGCGCGATCCCCAGCACCGGCATCGACGCGATCCTCACGGCCTTCGAGGCGAACCGCCGCCCCGGCCAGAACCGCTCCCTCAACTTCGTCGCCTGGGGCGGACAAGCCATCCGAGTACCGGTCACCGCCACCGCCTGGCCCCACCGCACAGCCCAGTTCGCCCTCGGCTTCTCAGCCGCCCTCACCACCGCCACCACCCCCGACGACCACACCACAGCCACCCACTGGGCCGACACCGGCTTCACCACCATGACCCCCCACTCCACCGGCCACACCTACCAGAACTACGGCCACAACGGCCTCCCCGACTGGCAAACGGCCTACTACGGCCCCAACTACACCCGCCTGACCCAGGTCAAGCACGCGTACGACCCGGACAACGTCTTCCACTTCTCCCAGAGCGTGGGCTCCTGACCGCCCTACCCAGCTGGCGAGGGCGGGCGGTTTGTGTGGAGGTTAGGTCCACAGCGGACCTACGGATCTCTAGTTGGTCAGGCGGGCGGCCGGAATCGAGTCCACGGCGGACTCATCAGTCAAGTTCAGGGCGGCTCGGGCGATGGCGTCCGCGTCGGTGAGGATCACGGAGTTGGAGCCGGGGCGGATGCCCGCGGCGGTGAGCCAGTGGACCGACTCGGTGGGGACGCCGAAGGCGAAGCGGTGGGGGTGGGCGGCTCCGGTGGCGTCCACCAGGTGGTAGGGGCGGGTGGTGACGGCGACGGCGCCGGTGTCGAAGCCCGCGGAGGCCGTGTCGGCGTCGTCCGGGATGTGGTACGGGGCGCACTGGCCGGTGATCCACAGGTAGCGCAGCAACGGGTCCGTGGTGTGCTCCAGGTGCGGCTCGGGCAGGCGGGCCTCGATCAGCGATGTCACCGTCACCGTGTCGGGCACGGTGTTCGCGCCCACCAGGAACTCGGTGCCGCCCGGGGCCGGTCGCGCCTGCACGCCCGGGGCCAGCACGGTCAGCACGCCCGCCTCGACCAGGGCGATCATCTCCCGGATCCGCCGCACCGGGGGCCCGATCGACAGGAAGGCGTTGAGCGGGCCGTACCAGCGGTTCAGCTCGTCGCGGTAGGACGTTCCGGCGAGACCCCGGTGATCTACCACCAAGCGGATCTCGTTGCGCAGGTCCCGCAGCACGTCCATGGCCGCCTTGAGCGGCCCGCGGACGTTCCCGAGCTCGGCTTGCGCCACGTCCTCGCGCAGGTGGGTCAGCAGCCAGCCCTGGTACTCCGCGTGCGAGGAGAAGGTCCGCTCCCCCCACGGCCGCACGACCCGATCCCAGTCCCAGCGCTCGGACCTGGCGACGCCGTAGCGGTCCAGCAGTCGTGACTCCACAGCGGTGGCGCGGTCGGTGGTGGCGACGTCGACGTACTCCAGGGTGAACGCGCGGGCCATCCACCGGCCGTCGCGTTCGGCGATCAGGGCCGCGTGGTAGGCGAGCCGCACCTCGGAGGTGATCAGCGGCCAGAGGTCGCGGCGGAAGTGCACCGGGGAACCCGCCGCGGCCCTGGCGCGGAACCGCTCGACGCGCTCCTCGGTGAGGAACATCGGTTCGTGCCTGCCCGCGACGCCCTTCTGGTTCTCGCCGCGGGCGTGGTACGGCAGGCCGCGGCGAGAACCGGTGTACAGCAGGGGTTCGCGTCCGGATGGCTGGTACGCCAAGCCTTCCGGGGTCTCGGTGAAGTGGCCGCCGCGGCCGGTGGTCAGCAAAGCCATGTAGTCGAAGAAGTTCAGCCCCATCCCGCGCAGCGCAACAGCTTCACCGGGCTCGATCCCGCTCAAGTCGACCTCGGCCGGGTTGTTCGGCGGGATGTAGCGCAGGCCCGCGCGGGCGGCGAACCCGATCAGCGCCGACTCCGGGCCGATGGGCTCACGGTCGACGTGGCCCTGCGCGAGGACCACGGAGTTCAAGCCGCGCAACCGATCCCCGTTGTCCAGGGTCAACACCTGGGTCCCGTCAGCGTCGTCGTCGAGCGCGACCGCGGTGGCGCGAACGGTCCGTACCGACAGCGACGCGGGCGCGGTGCTGATGAGTCCGCGCAGCACCCAACCCACGTAGTGGCCGTAGAAGGAGCGCGACGGGTACGAGTCGGGACCGAGGGCGGCGGCCTCGGAGCGCACGGGCTCCGGGTAGTCGTCGACGCCCTCGGTGACGAACCGGGCCCAGTCGTACAGGCTCGGCCCCGGCGCCACCGGTCCCGCGCAGTGCACGGTCTCGTCGGTGAACATGGTGACCTGGCAGGCAACGGTGTTCATCACCAGCTCCCGCGGCTGCGTGGTCCGCCAGACCCGACCGCCACCGTCACCGACCGCGTCCACCAGGTGCACCACCACCCGGGGCGCGGCACCGCCCAGCGCGCGCAGGTTCGCGCAGATCCGCTCCACCACCGCCACCCCACGCGGCCCGGCACCGACGACGCACACGGTGAACGCGCTGGGGTTCTCGTCGACCGCCATGATTCCTCCGAAGTGCCCCGACCACCCGACCGCCCGATGCTGGCAGGGCTGCCTAAAAGACCGAGCAGTGGTCGAGACCGGCGAGGCGGTCGGGGTCGGCGAGGATGTCGATCCCGGTGATCTTCCCGTTGGCCGTGGTGAAGCCCATGATGGAGACGAGCGCGTCTCCGGCGGTGTTGACCAGTCCGGCGGTGCCGTTGACCACTGCGGCGCGGCTGGTCGTGGTGGTGGCCATGCGGTGGAAGGTGGCGAGCCGGCCCGCCACGGCGTCGGCGCCGCGCAGGACCTGGCTGGGACGCGTCTTCCCGCCATCGGCTCTCAGCGTGACATCGGGGTCGAGGACTGCCATCAGGGCGGTCAGGTCGCCACCGCGCGCGGCGGCCAGGAAGGCGTCGACGACGCGGCGTTGTGCGGCCCGGTCGGGGACGGGGGCGCCCTGGACGCGTTGGCGGGCGCGGCTGGCGAGTTTCCTGGCCGCGGCCGGGGTGCGGTCCATGATCGGGGCGATCCGCTCGAACGGCACGCCGAACAGGTCGTGCAGGACGAAGGCCAACCGCTCGGCCGGGTTCAGCGACTCCAGCACCACCAGCAGCGCCACCCCGACCGCGTCCGCGACCAGCACCTCGTCCTCGGGACCGGTGACGACCGGGTCCGGCAGCCGGGCGTCGTGCGGGTCCTCCCTGCGCTGCTTGCGGGTGCGCAGCATGTCCAGGCAGACCCGGCCGACGACGGTGGTCAGCCAGCCGCCGAGGTTGTCGATGCCCGCGGTCCCGGTGCGGGCGAGCCGCAGCCACGCCTCCTGGACGGCGTCGTCGGCGTCGGTCGGCGAGCCGAGCATCCGGTTGGCCACCGCCTTGAGGTGCGCGCGGTGCCCCTCGAACCGGTGAGCCAGGAAGTCGTGTTCGTCCACGGGTCGCCTCTCGGGTCGGTCGTGCGCATGACGAACCGGGCGCCCCGGGTGTGACAGCCCGGGCACGGTCACCTCCGCCGCTCGCGACCCGTCATGGCAGTGACCACCGCGAGTTCCGGGAAGGAAACCATGACCACGTCGCGTTTGCCCGACCCCACCAAGCTCATCCCCGAACTGGACCAGGTCGGCGCGGCCCTGTTCGCGGCCACCGCCAACGGCTCGGTCTCCCCGACCACCATCGGCCTGGTGCAACTGCGCGCCGGGCAGATCGTCGGCAGCACCTACCTGACCGTCCGGCACACCACGGGCCTGCGCACGGCGGGCGAGCCAGAGGACCGCATCACCGCCGTCGCGTCCTGGCAGGACTCACCCCACTTCACCGCCCCCGAACGAACCGCACTGGCCCTGGTAGAAGCCGTCCTCACCCCCAACCCCCACACCGAACGAGTCACCGACGACCTCTACACCAGGGCCACCACCCACTACGACGACAAGGCCCTCACCACCCTCACCACCGCCATCGGCCAGGTCTGCTTCTTCATCCCCCTCGCCCTCATCGGCAAACCGTTCCCCGGCAAGCCCGTCGCGGAGCAGTGGCGGGACTGACGAACCCACCGATTCCGGCGCGAAGCGCAAATCGTGCAGGTACTGATGACGAACCCTGCCTAGCTGATTCCCAAGACAGGACAGGCGGTCCTGGCGCTGAGGTGGGCCATCAACCGGTCCGTCGCGCGCGACGGACCGGGGCCGCACCGACTGCGGACCGGCAGCTGGTCGCCAGACCCAGGTTCGGGCGGCCGCTGCTGGGACTCGGTTGCCGCAGCACACAGGCAGATGCCGTTCGCGCGTCGCACCACTGGCCCGCGGATGGGCGGACGTTCGGCCGCGCCACGGCACCGTTCAGCGAGAATCCGCCATTCCAGGCGTGCGCGTGCTAATGGTCATGCGCTGGACACAATCGATTCTTGCTCAATTGTGACAATTGACCAGGACTTTTGCCGTCCGCAGCTGCGGGCACCTGCCTGTTCTCGCAGGTGGCGGGGTGATGGCGTAACGCAGGAGCACCCCCGCGCGACCCTTGCTTCGTGGGCGTCGGCGTTGAATATCGGCGACGCCCGTGCCAAGATCAACTATCGACGGTGGGCGGTGGTTGGATGAACGGGCCCGGGGTGGTCGACGATCACCCCATCGTGCGGGCGGTTGCCGCTCGCGCACGGCGTTTCCGGCCGCCGTGTGCAGTAGTCTCGTCGCCGGGAGGTGGTCCGCGCCGGGGGAGGCGCGGACACGGGCCTGCGGAAAGGAAGTCCTCCGTGCCAGTCGCCGACACAATCACCCGGAGTCCGAGGTCATGACCGGCAGGAATCCACATCGGACAGTGGCGGCCGTCGTCTACTGCTCGGCCGCGGGGCTTGCCGCCGTTGCCGCGGCGGTTCTGAGCCACGACCTCATCAGACCGGACAGCTGGGGCGTCCCCCTGGGAATCGGCTTGACGGTCACCCTGCTCGCCGGATTGTTCGGCGACCGGGTCATCGCGTCGATGGCCCCCTCATTTCCGATCAGGCTTCCTCTTGTACCACCGGACCACCTTGAGGATCACCCCGACCGCCGTCGCCGCCCCGGCCGCGGACGGAAGAATCCATCTCCACGGCATGTCATGCTGACTCAGGAAAATCACCGCCAGTAGGAGGATCGCCGTCGGCCAGGCCATGATCGTGTTCACGATCGACTTGGCACGACGCGTCTTGGCATCGGAGCTGATGGCGTTGCCGAACGCCTTGGCCACGATCTCGTACAGCCTCGGGCGCTGATCGGATTCCTTGGCGGGCAGAGAATCCCGCCGTTGTTCGACGGACTTCTGCTCGCCCCCCGATTCGGCGGGTGGCTGCGAAGTACCAGCCTGCTCGCTCATCACACTCCTGGTGAGGAAAGACGCGACGCGGGTGTGTCGTCGATTTCCGAGGCGGTTACGGGCTGGGGTACCGGGAAAGCTCATCGGCGATGCGGCGGGCGCTCTCCTCGGCGGAGAGGGCGAGGCGCGTCAGCGCGTCGAACGTCTTGCCGTAACCGGCTATGCGGTCTTCGTCGTCGCGCACCAAAGCGCTGTGCACGGGATGGTCGACGAACACGATGGTGTTCGCCAGGACCAGACCGTCACCCTCCGGGGCCAGGTCGAAGATCGCGAACGACTCCCGGAGACCCGGGTGCGCACCCGCCGAGTACTCGATGATCCGCACGTCCACCTTCCCCGCGTCGCCGAGTCGGAGCAGGTGGCGCAGTTGCGCCGCCATCACGGCCGCGCCTCCCACGTGGCGGTGCAGGACGGACTCATCGAGCAGGACAGTGTACGCCGGAGAACGGTCCGCTTCCAGCAGGCGCTGCCGCCTCCGCCGGAGCTCGAGCTGCTTGACCAGGTGGTCCTCGGGGGTGCAGTCGATCGGTTGGAGCGCGCGCGTGTAGTCGCCGATCTGCAACAGCCCGGGCAGCAGGACGGAGTGGACCTGGCGAATCGCCTGCGCTGCCCCCTCCAACTCCAGGAGGGTGAGCAGCTGCGGCTGCACGGCGCCGCGGTACTCGCTGAAGGGCGAGGGGCGCCTGCTCTCCTCGGCGAGTCCGAGGAGGCGGTCCTGCTCGGTCCGGTCGGTCACCCCGTACACGCCGAGCAGGGCGTGCACGGTCGCGGCGGTGACCTTGTCCAGGCCGTTCTCCCTGCGGATCAGCGTTCGAGGTGACCAGTTGAGCGCGTCAGCGGCCTGCTGCTGGGTGAGCCCGGACACCGTGCGCAGCCGCCGGAACTCCGCGCCCAGGCGCAGGGCTTGGATCGCGGGGACATGGGTGTCTTTCACGTGAAGCCTCCGGGGTCGGGGAATCCGGCGTGCTCGCCGCGCCACGGATGGGATCCACTCCATCGAGTCACGGTCAACCTGTCAGTGACAGCGAATTTAGCACGCGGTGACCGGGAACCGGCCGCGGCGCGCGTCCGACACCGCGCCCGCCTTGTCGCCGGTCACCGACGACGCACGCCCGAGCACACAGCGTGGACGCAAGTGCGAGGATTGCGCACCACCCGACCAGCGGATGCCATTCCCGGCGAGCCGGCGGAATACTTGACGAGCCGTTTGCTCGGCTCAGCCTGGAGGCTTTGATGACATCATTCACGACAGTCTGGCGAAAAAGCAGGCGTAGTGACGCGTTCGCCAACTGCGTCGAACTCGGCCGGACCTCCCGGGGTCTGGGAATACGGGACTCGAAGAATCCTGGACAAACAGTGGACATTTCCGCGCCGACCGCCGTTCGGTTCCTCGCGTTCATCTCGTCCGGATCGGTACAACGCGCGCGAGGATGACCGCGCCAGATCCGGAGGCGCGACGCGGTGGGCCTCCCCGGTTGGGTAGTGGCGATTACGCGACGCCGTGCGGGGATTCCCGGCGGTACGGCACCGGGGGTGGCCGTGGCCGGCTACCATCGGTGGCCCAGCGGTGACCAGGAGGATGTCGGTGTACCACGCGGAAATCAACCGGCGGCAGCCGGCGTTGTTGCTCCTGCTCATCGACCAGTCGTACTCGATGTCGGAGCAGTGGGGCACGGACGGGACGTCGAAGGCGAAGGCGAAGGCGCTGGCCGACGTGGTCAACCGGCTGCTGAGCAGCGCGGTCGTGCAGTGCAGCAAGGGCGACAACACGATCCACGACTACTTCCACGTCGGCGTGATCGGCTACGGCACCGACGTGGACCTCGCGCTGCACGGGGCCGACACGGCCAACCCGGTGCTGCCGATCAGCCAGGTCGGACGGGAGCCGAGGCGGATCGACCAGTGCTGCGCAAGATCCCGGACGGCGCGGGCGGCATCATCGAGGCCCCGCTCGCCATGCCGGTGTGGCTGGACCCGGTGAGCGACGGCGGTACCCCGATGGTGCGCGCCCTGCAGGTCGCCACCAAGGTCGTGACCGCGTGGACGGCGAGGTTCCGCGACAGCTTCCCGCCGATCGTGATCAACCTGACCGACGGGGTCAGCACCGACGGCGACCCGCGGCAGGCGGCTGCCGCGCTGCGCTCGACGCGGACCGACGACGGGCAGGTGCTGCTGTTCAACGTCCACCTGTCCGGTGGCCCGGTCGGCGAGGTCGCCTTCCCGAGTTCGGCCAAGTCGCTGCCCGACGCCTACGCGACCATGCTGTTCGAGATGTCCAGCGAACTGCCCGCGCAGCTCGCCGAGGCAGCGGGGGTGGCGGGCTACCGGATCGGGCCGGGCGCGCGGGGGTTCCTCTACAACGCCAAGGCGGTCGCGGTGACGGAGTTCCTCGACATCGGCACCCGCGCGGTGACGCCGGGCGGCCTGAACGAGCTCACTGCGGGCACCGGCTGAGCGGCATGGCCACCACCCGCTCGCTCGTCGTCAGGTGGCAGACCGTGCCCAAGGCAGGCAGCCGGAGGAGAACGAGGACAGTGTGGCCTGCGACGCCGCACTCGGCCTGGTCGCGATATCCGACGGCGCCTCCACCGCCGCCCGGCCCGAGGTCTGGAGCAGACTGCTCACCGAGTCCTACACGGCAGGCGCCGATCCGCTGACACCGGAGGTGCTCGCCGAACTGCGGCAGCGGTGGCACGCGGCGGTGCGCGATGACGCGCTGCCCTGGTACGCCGTCGCCAAGTTGGCCGAGGGGTCTGCCGCGACCTTCCTCGGCCTGCGCGTCGACGGCGACCGCTACGCCGCGACCGGGGTGGGGGACAGCTGCCTGTTCCACCTCAGCGGCGAACGGCTGGTCTCCGTCGGCCCGCTCGAGGACTGGACGCAGTTCTCCCGGTTCCCGGCGCTGATCAGCACCAGCGGCGACCTGGACGCGGCGGCGATCTGGCGCACCGAGGGCGAGGCCGCCGACGGCGACGTGTTCGTGCTGGCCACCGACGCCGTCGCCCAGCACCTGCTGCGGTCGCACGCCTGCGACGACGTGGTGCCCGCGGTCCACGAACACCTCGACAGCGCGGCCGACTTCGCCGCGTACGTCGAGCGGGAACGCGGGCGCGGGCTGGCCAACGACGACTCGACGGTGTGCGTGGTGCTGACGTGAAGCTGCCCCAACTCGTCGACTACCAGCAGGCGCTGCAGATCCCGCAGGTGTCGTTCGCGGAGCCGGACCTGCGGCGCGGCGAGGTGCGGCGCAACCAGCTGCAGGTACCCGACTCCGCGTCGGGGGCTTCGCGCTGACCTTCACCATCACCACCGGCGGTCGGCTGCACGCCGTGCGGTGCTTCCACAAACTGGGCAACCACCTGCAGAGCGCTACGCGGCCATCGCCGAGTTCATCCGGGCCAACCAGCCGACCATGGGCTTCCTGATCGACGTCCGCTACGTCCCGCAGGGGATCCTGGTCAACGGCGCCCGCTTCCCGATCGTGCGCATGCCGTGGATCTCCGGGCAGCGGCTAGACAGCTGGATCGACGACAACCTCACCAAGCCCCACCTGGTCGACCACGTGCGCGGGCAGGTCCAGGACGCCGTGGCGAGGATGCGCGCGGCAGGCGTCGCGCACGGCGACCTGCAGCACGGCAACATCCTGGTCGACCCGTCGGCCAAGGTGTGGTTGATCGACTACGACGGGATGTACCTGCCGTCGCTGGCCGCGCTGGGTGCCTCCGAGTCGGGGCACCGCAACTACCAGCACCCCGACCGGGGCCAGAGCTACCACGCCGACCTGGACCTCTTCGCCTCAGCCGTGATCGACCTGTCCCTCGACGCGGTTCGGCACGACCCTCGGCTGTGGCGGGTTACGGGCGAGAACCTGCTGTTCGAGCAGGACGACTTCGCCGCCCCGGGCACCTCCAGGGTGTTCGCCGCGCTGGACCGCGTCCCGGCACTGCGCGAGCGCGCCCGGCGACTGCGCGACGCGTGCGGCGCGCCCTTCTCCAGCGTGCCGGGGATCCTCGCGGGACAGCGGCCCGCCGTGCACGCGGCTCCCGCGACTCCCCGGCAGCGCCCCAGCGGTCCCCAGGCGCTGTCGTGCGCCGACCGCACGGCGCTGCTCGCCAGGGTGGGCGACACGGTTCCGGTCGTGGGCAAGGTGACCGCTGTCCACGTGCACCACGCGGGCGGCAAGACGATGACGTTCATCAACTTCGGCAACTTCTGCGCGGGCGCGTTCACCATCGTCGCCTTCACCCGCACCAGCCGCGCGCTCGCGGGCATCCACGGCGAGCGCTGCGAGGGCCTCAAGGGCCGCTGGGTGACCGTCACCAGCCTGGTGACCTCGTACACGGCAGGTGGCCGCAAGCCCGCGACCCCCCAGATCACACTGGACCGGGCGTTGTCCCTCCAGACGCTCAGCGCCGACCGGGCCAAGGCGAGGTTGGCGGGTACCCCTGTGGACCGCGGCGCCACCAGTGGCGTCTACCGGATGTCGACGCCCGCGAAGCCGCCCACTACGCAGGACTCCCCCGACGACGTGCTCCTGCGGGCATCGCAGCTCTACTCGACGCCTGGGTTCGCGCAGCCATCGACGCGGCAGCCCATGCCCGCGCCCGTCAGGCACAACCCACAGCCACGGCAGGCCGCGCCCCCGTATCCCGCATCCGCGGGTGGTTCCCCGCCCCAGCCCGTCCACGCACCGCAGCCGCCACCAAGGAAACTGGGCTTCTGGCGGAAGTTGCTGAAGGACATGGGCTTCTAGCCGAGACCATTCGTCCATAACGGACATTCCGGCCGCGACTGGGCCCCGGGAAGAATCTTGGAAGATTGTCGGGCCGGGATGTCGAAAACGGGTGTGCCCGTTCGACGTGTGGTGGACCGGGCGGACGGCTCGGGGTTCGGATGACGTGGAGGCTGTGATCATGCGGTTCATGGTGATGGGCAAGGCGACGGCTGAGTCCGAGGCTGGGGTGTTGCCGAGCACCGAGATGCTCGTGGAGATGGGCCGGTACAACGAGGAGTTGGTCAAGGCCGGTGTGCTGCTCGCTGGCGACGGCCTGCACCCGAGTTCGAAGGGGGCGCGGGTCCTGTTCGACGGGGACGACCGCACGGTGGTCGACGGGCCGTTCGCCGAGACCAAGGAGTTGATCGCCGGGTTCACGATCCTGGAGGTGGCCTCGAAGGAGGAGGCCGTCGAGTGGGTCAAGCGCAGCCCCAACCTGATCCCCGGCGGGGTCGGCGAGGTGGAGATCCGGCAGATCTTCGAGGCGGCGGACTTCGGCGACAACGCCACCGAGGAGGTGGCCGCGTTCGTCGACGGTGTGGGTGAGCAGGGGCGGGCCAACGTGGCCAAGTGGCGCGCCGAGAACGCGGACTGACTCCCGCGACCCGCCGCGTTCTCGGCCGGTACCGGCGAGGACGCGGCGGGTTGCGCGGGTCGGCCGGGTCGGGTTGAGTCCGGGCGTGCCAGTCGACGAGCCGATGCCCGCCACCCACCGGGCGGTCGAGGCGGTCTGGCGGATCGAGGCGGCCCGGCTCATCGGCGCGCTGGCCAGGGTGGTCCGCGATGTCGGCGTCGCCGAGGACCTGGCCCAGGACGCCCTGGTCGCCGCGCTCGAGCAGTGGCCGGTGACCGGCATCCCGGACAAACCCGGCGCCTGGTTGATGACGATCGCCCGGCGGCGCGCGGTCGACGGCGTCCGGCGCGAGGTCCGGCTGGCGGAGAAGGTCGCCGAACTCGGCCGCACCGCCGAGCGCGCCGACGGGGTCGAGGACGACGACCAGGTCGAGGACGACGTGCTGCGGCTGATGTTCACCGCCTGCCACCCGGTCCTCACCCCGCCCGCCCGCGCGGCGCTGACGTTGAAGATGCTGGCCGGGCTGCGCACCGAGGAGATCGCCCGCGCGTTCCTCGTCCCCACCGCGACGATGGCCCAGCGCGTCGTCCGGGCGAAGAAGGCGCTCGCCGACGCGCGGGTGCCGTTCGAGGTGCCGACCGGCGCCGAACTCGCGCCCCGGCTCGCGTCCGTCCTCGGTGTGGTCTACCTGCTGTTCAACGAGGGCTACTCGGCCACCGCGGGACCCGACCTGGTCCGCCCGGCACTGTGCGCGGAGGCGATGCGGTTGGGCCGGGTCCTGGCCGCGCTCGCCCCGGACGAACCCGAGGTGCACGGGCTGACCGCGCTGATGGAGTTGCAGGCGTCCCGGCTGCGCGCCCGCACCGACGCCGCGGGCGAGATCGTCACCCTGCTCGACCAGGACCGCGGCCGCTGGGACCGGCTGCTGATCCAACGCGGACTCGCCGCACTCGACCGGGCGGTCGCCCTGGGCGGGGGCACCGGTCGGTACACCGTGCAGGCCGCGATCGCCGCCTGCCACGCCCGCGCAGGCACACCCCAGGACACCGACTGGGCCCGCATCGCCGCCCTCTACACCGTCCTGGCCCACGTCGCCCCCTCCCCCGTGATCGACCTGAACCGCGCCGTCGCCGTGTCGATGGCCGAGGGCCCGGCCGCCGCACTGGACCTGGTGGACGCCCTGGTCGCCGCGAAAACCCTCGCCCGCTACCACCTGCTCCCCGCGGTCCGCGCCGACCTGCTGACCAAACTCGCCCGCCCCACCGAGGCCCGCGCCGAGTTCGAACGAGCCGCCACCCTGACCGACAACGCCCGCGAGCGCGCCTTGCTGCTGAGCCGGGCGGCGGAGTGCTCCACCCAGGAGCCCTAACCCCCGGCACGGCGCTCGAACACCCCAGCCACCCAGCCCGACCACACCTGGCTCAGCCCGCCCAGCTCGGCCGCTCGGCTCGGCAGGCCAGCTGAGCCGCACGGGTTCGACCGCACCGGCTCGACCATCCAGCTCGGCCACCTGCCCGACCAGCTGAGCCGACCTCCCCGCTCAACCACTCAACTCGGCCACCGGCAGACACCCCGTGCTCGACCACCCCCGACTCAGCCACCCCAGTCAGCCGCTCGGCCCGACCACCCGGCTCAGCCGCCCGTCACGACCGCCCGGCACGACCGCTCAGCTCGACCAGCCAGCTCGACCAGCTCGGCGTGGCCAACATGCTCGACCACCCGGCTCAACCGCTCAGCTCGACCATCCCGCCCGGCCAGCTCGGCTCGACCAGCCCAGCCGGCCACCCGGCACGACCAGCCAGCTCGGCCGCTCGGTTCGGCGGTCGGTTCGGCCGCTCGGCTTGATCGCTCGGGTTCGACGAGCCAGCTCAGCCAGCTCGGCTTGACCAGCCAGCTCGACCACCCGACTCAACCAGCCAGCTCAACCGCTCAACTCGGCCACTGACCCAACAACCCCCCTGCTCGACCACACCTGGCTCAGCCCGCCCAGCTCGGCCGCTCGGCTCGGCAGGCAGGCTCGGCTTGAGCAGTCCAGTCCGGCCACCCGGCCCGATCAAGATCAACTCCACTCCGGGGCCCACCCTCCCGGGGCCCGGGGCCCCATCTCTGAACCTATCGCTTTCCCTGCCCTGTCAATAGCCGTCGCGCGCGGGCTGTGGATGGCTGACGACCTTGTGGACAACTCCCGGATCCATGCCCGCCGATGATCACCGCGACCCGGGTGGAAGAGCGGCGAGCAGGGGGACAGGTCCAGTGCGGCCACCCGGTGGGGCGGTGGGTCCGAGGTGCCCCCGCCGAGCGGGGGTGTGGGGTGATCCGGTCGGCCGCACTCTGGTGGGAAGGGGTCGTGGGTGGAGTCCGGCGTTGTACGTTCGGCGGGTCCGGGTGCTGATCACCGAAGGGTCTCCACCATGCGTCGACTGGTCCTCGCTTTCTGCTTCGCCGTCGTGGTGTCGCGGGGGCGGTCACGCCCGCTGTGGCCGCGCCGCCGCCGTTCACCTATGTGGGGCCCTATGCCACTGTGACCGAGTGCGAGGTCCAGGCGCAGGCGTACCGGGACTCCAGCCCCGGGCGGGTCGAGTGGGCCAGCGAGTGCCTGCACAAGAGCACGGCGCAGTTCCCGGCGGGCTGGTACTTCCGCACCCTGTATGCCCCCGAGCTGCCCAGCTAGCAGGACAAAAGCTCCACTGTGGACCAAGCGTGACCGTGGCACCAGCCGAGGCGCGCACGACTTGTGCGCCGCGGTCTTTTCACCGGGGGAAGTTGGCCAGCAAGAAGTCACGTAGTACGGCCACTCGCAGGGGTAGGTGGCGGTTCGAGGGGACCACCAGGTGCAGTGGTTGGCCTTCGGCGTGGTGGTCCGGCAGTACTGGCGTGAGCAGGCCGGACCGCACGGACGCGGCCACCGCGGGGTCCGGCAGAAGGGCGATGCCCACGCCCGCGATTGCCGACCGTCGGACGAACGACAGGTCGTCGGCCGCGAGGGGGCCTGTCACAGCGACGGAGATCTCGCCGCGCGGGCCGTGCAGGTGCCAGTGGTCCGCGTCGCCGAACCGGAGGCAGAGGTGTCCACTCAGGTCTGCCGGGCGTTGCGGGATTCCCTTGCGCGCCAAGTAGACCGGCGATGCGAAGAGCCGGAAGCGGGTGTCTTGGAGGCGGGTCGACCCGCGGCTCTCGGGTCCCGCTCTCAGCGCCAGGTCGAATCCGCCTTCGATCAAGTCCACTGACGGCGACAGGGTCATGTCCACCCGCACCTCCGGATAGCGGGCCAGGAAAGCGGCCACCAACTCCGGCAGCACCTCCGCGCCGACGTCCGGCCTGGCGGCCAACCGCACGACGCCGCGCGGTGCCTCTCTGGTGTCCGCGGCGGCGCCCGCTGCCGAGTCCAGTTCGGACAGTGCCACCGATACTCGCGCGTGGTAGGCGCGTCCGGCATCGGTCAGGGCGAGTGACCGCGTGGTGCGGTGCAGGAGCCGCACGCCGAGCCGGTTCTCCAGCCGGGCCACTCGGCGGCTCACCGACGACTTCGGCATCCACAGCGCCCGCGCGGCGGCCGAGAAGCTCCCCGCCGCCACGACCTGGACGAAGATCGCGACGTCACCCAGTTCTTCCATGCGGTCATTGTCCCATGGATGGAACAGTCCGTTCGGATCTCACCCACTAGTGCACCTGGGACAACGAACCTAGCGTTGACGGCGTGGCAACAACCCCCAAGAGCGCAACGGTGCCCCGAACAACCCTCGCGACGGTCGCGGCGAACGTCATCCCGGCGTACGTCATGCCCGCCGCCATGAGCTACGCGAGTGCCCTGGCCTTGGCGGACCACCGGCTGGCGGCTGCCTCGGTCACCACGATCGCCATCCCCTCCGCGCTCGCCGCGCTGGCCGTCACCTTCGGACCGCGCGGTGGGCGTCGCCCGGTCCGGATGCTGGTCGCCGCCTGCTTGTGCGCGGCTTTGGCGTTCGTGGCCAGTCTCGCGCTGGTCCACACCGGACTCGCCGGATCGACGCTGTTCCTCGACGCTGTGCCGTCAGCCGCGCTCGGCGGGGTCATCACAGCCGCACGCACCTCCAACCGGAAGAAGGATTCATGATCCTCGTCATCGGCGGCACCGGCACCACCGGACGCGCCGTCCTGCCCGCCCTGCACACCCGCGCGGTGCCGACCCGGGCACTCGTCCGCACCCCGGGCACCGTCCCGCCGGGCGTCGAGCAGGTCGTCGGGGACGCCGCCGACCCCGGTGCGCTGCGGGCCGCGCTGACGGGCGCGTCCGGCGTGTTCCTGGCCATGGGCAACGGCCCGCGCCAGGAGGAGATCGAACTCGGCGTGGTCGCCGAGGCCGCCCGCGCAGGCGTCGACCACCTGGTCAAGCTGTCCGCGCCCGGCCCGGCCGACTCGCCGGTCGCCATCGCCCGCATGCACCACCGCGTGGAGGAGGCGGTCCGCGCGTCCGGGATCGGCCACACGTTCCTGCGGCCGTACGCGTTCTTCCAGAACCTGCTCTTCCACGCCGACCGCGTCCGCGCCACCGGCTGGTTCCCGACCACCACCGGCGACACCCCGCTGAACATGGTGGACGCCAGGGACGTGGCCGACGTCGCCGTCGCCGCCCTGATCACCAAGACCACCGGCACCCACGTCCTCACCGGCCCGGAAGCCATCTCCTACCCCGAGATCGCCGCCCGACTCACCGCGGCAGGCGCCCCGACCCGCTGCGTCACCCTCACCCCGGCGGAACTGCGCGCCGAACTGGCAGGCGCCCCGCCCTGGCTCGTCGACCACGTCCTGGAGATCCAGCACCTGGCCACCACCCACCCGGAACACCCCAACAACACCATCACCCACCTGCTTGGCCGCCCCCCGCGCACCCTGGACGCCTTCCTCCACGAACACGCCCCGGCGTTCCGCGCCTCTCCTATCCTGCGCTGACGGGCAGAGTTCGTGATCGAGAGGAAGACCCATGGCTACCAGGACGGTGCGGATCCCCACGGCCGACGGGGAGGCTGACGCCTTCGTCGCCGTTCCCGAAGGGCCCGGGCGGCACCCGGGGGTGCTCCTCTACACCGACGCCTTCGGGGTGCGGCCCGTCCTGGAGGACAGGGCGCGGGAGCTGGCCGGGCACGGGTACTGCGTGCTCGTCCCCAACATCTACTACCGGACGGGCCCGGCGCCGGTCGTGGAACTCCCGGAGCACATCGGGGAGGACGTCCGGTCCTCGATCATCGCCGGGGTGATGCCGTTGATCGAGGCGCACACGCCCGCGCGGGTGCTGCGCGACGCCGACGCCTACCTCGGGTTCCTCGGCGCCCTGCCCGAGGTCGGCACCGGGCCGGTGGGGGTGATCGGGTACTGCGTCGGCGCCGCCCTCGCGATGCGCACGGCGGCGGCGCGTCCCGGGTTGGTGGGGGCGGTCGCCGGGTTCCACCCCGGGTTCCTGGTCACCGACGCGCCCGACAGCCCGCACCGCCTCCTGCGGGACCTCACCGCCCAGGTCCACCTCGGACTGGCCGAGAACGACATGACGCCGGAGACCATCGCCGAGCTGGACCAGGCGCTGGACGCCACGGGGGTCGGCTACTCGACCGAGGTCTACCCGGGCACCGTCCACGGCTACACGATGTCCGATACCGACGCTTTCGACCCCGCCGGGCTGCGGCGGCACTGGGATCGTCTGCTCCCACTCCTCGACCGCGCCCTGGGCGCAGGCCGGGGGTGACGCTGGGTGGTCGGATCGGCACCCGGTTCGCAGGGCGATCGGGGCGTTCACCTGTGTGAATGTGCCAGCGTCGGCGGGGTGGCGTGCTGGGGTTGCTAGCGTGTGCGCGGTGTCGGAGCGAGGGCAGACCGGGCGCGTGGTGGGTGGCCGGTTCGAGTTGTTGGGGCGGCTGGGCAGTGGCGGTATGGGCACTGTCTGGCGCGCCAGGGACGTGGGGTTGGAGCGCGAGGTCGCGATCAAGGAGATGCGACCCGCGGACGCCGCGTTGTTCGACCACAACCCCGCCCTGGCGGCGCAGCAGCGGGAGCGGGTGCTGCGGGAGTCGCGGGCGCTGGCCCGGTTGCAGCACCCGAACGTGGTCTCGATCTACCAGATCATCGAGTCGGACGACTCGCCGTACCCGTGGATCGTCATGGAGCTGGTCCGGGGCACCTCGCTGGACGCGCGGTTGTTGGAGGGCACGCTCGGGCCCGCCGAGGCCGCGCGCATCGGACGCGGTGTGCTCGGGGCGTTGCGCGCCGCGCACGCGGCCGGGGTGCTGCACCGGGACGTGAAGCCGGGCAACGTCCTGTTGCGCCTGGACGGCAGTGCCGTGCTCACCGACTTCGGGATCGCCGCGCTCAACGACTCCGGGCAGCTCACCGCGACCGGCGAGGTGATCGGGTCGCCGGAGTACATCGCCCCGGAGCGGCTGCTCGGTGACGAGACGAAGACCGCGTCGGACCTGTGGTCGCTGGCGATGCTGCTGTACGTGGCCGTCGAGGGCTACCACCCGATGCGGCGCGCGACGACGATGGCGACCCTGGCCGCGGTGATGACCGAGCCGGTCCCGCCGCCGCGGCGCGCGGGTGCGCTCGGGCCCGTGCTCAGCGCGGTACTCGTGCCCGACCCGAACGCCCGGCCCGCCGCCGAGGTCCTCGACCGGATGCTGGCCGCGGCCGAGCAGGGGACGCCGCTCGGGCCGCCCACCCCGGCCCGCCCAGTCCTCCCGGGACCCCACACGCCCCCGAGGCCCATCCCCACCGGACCCCACGGGCCGCCCACGCCCGCCCGGCCGGTCCTGTCCGCACCGTCCACAGGTCCGTGGCAGCACCAATACCCCGCGTACCGGCTGCCGGACAAGGTGTCGCAGCCGATCCGCAAGACCGCGCGCACCCGCGCCATCGTCGGCGTGGTGGCGGCCGCACTCGTCCTCACCGTCACGCTGGTGCTCATCAAGGTCCTGAACAGCGGCAACACCCCGGCGGGCAGCGGGGGGCCACCGGAGGAGACAACCTCGCAGGTCACCGCCACCACCACGATCGGGCAGAAGACCACCGAGCGCACCAGCCAAGCAGCGCGGACGACCACGACGACCACGGTCGCGGCGGCGCCGGACGAGCTGCTCACCACGGCGGGCGCGCGCAAGGTGGTCAGCGCGTTCAGCGAGGTGATGGGCGGGACCAAGGTGTCCGACCTGACCATCTACGGCAAGTACGCGATGGCGACCGCGCCGACCGCGGCGGTGAAGAACGGGTTCGACGACTTCGAGTACCGCAACGGCACAGCGACCCGCAAGGGACCGGACGGGGTGGACAACGACCGCGCCGTGGTCGACCTGAACAAGGTCAACTGGGACGCGCTGCCCGCCCTGTGGGAGCGGGCCAACAAGGAACTGGGCGTCGAGAAGCCGTCGATGCGCTACATCATCGTCGACACCGGCCTCATCGACCACGTCCCGGCCCTGAAGCTCTACGTCACCGACGACTACGGCGGCGGGTACCTGCTGGCCACCATCGAGGGCAAGGTGATCAGGCTCTACCCCCGGTGAACGCGGCGCAGCAGGACCGTGGTGACGAGGCTGCTCACGCCGGTCAGCGCCATCGCCGGGCCGACGTGGACGAACTCGGCGGCCGCGCCGAACACCAGGGGGCCGATGCCCTGGACGGTCATGGTCGCGGTCGAGAGCAACGCGAAGCCCTGCCCCTGGAGGTCGGACGGAACCGCCTCCAGGAAGCGGCGTTGCAGCCCCAGCAGGTAGGCCGACCCGAAGCCCGCGACCGCGAACACCGCGACGACACCCGCGTACGGCAGCACTAGAGCCAACGCGACTGGGGGCGCGCCTAGCACCAGCAGTAGCGGTAAGACCAGGCGTTCCCGTGTTGCTGGCGCGAAGGCTCTACCGACCACTATGTCGCCGACGAGCATGCCTACCGGTAGAGAGGCCAAGAGGAGTCCGGTCTCCCCCGGGCTGAAAGCGCGCTGCACGGAGTAAGGGATGAGCAGGCTCTCGGCTCCTGCCATGTAGGCGGCGGGAAGGCACTGCGCCAGGATCAGCGGGACGACGCCGGGAGCGGCTACGAGCGCCGCATTGCCCTGCCAACTCTTACGCACGATCGACCCGCCGGACCGGGCCGTCTCCGTGCGCGGCAAGAGCAGGCGGCTGATCACCGACGCGAGCAGGTGCATCCCGGCGGTGACCAGCATCGTCCGCTCCACCCCCAGCCACGCGATCAGCGCTCCGCCTGCGGCCAGCCCGATCAGCTGCGCCGCGACCGCGACCAGGTAGGACAGGGACCGGCCGAGCACGTAGGCGTCACCGGTGAGGATCTCCGCCAGCACCCGGCCGAACGCCCCGGAGGTGACCGGCGCCAGGCAGGCCACGACACCGACCAGGACCAGGCTGCCCGCGACCGAGGGGCTGCCGAACGCGAGCACCAGCCCGACCACGCACTGCAGCGCGTAGCCCGCGGTGATCAGCGCGCGCGGCGGGAACCGGTCCGCCATCGCCCCCAGGAACAGCCCACCGACGACCTGCGGCAGGAACCCGACCGTGAACGCCACCGCCGCCAACAACGGCGAGTCCGTCCGCCGGAACACCACCACCGCCAGCGCGACGGAGCGCAGCGTGTCCGCCGAGATGCCGAGCACCCGCCCGAGGAACAGCACCCGAAACCTCGGGACGGCGAGGACCTGACCGTAGGTGGCCTTGGCCGCGAAGGCGTCAGTCATGATCAGGATGCTCCCAGACCCCGCACGCTGGTCAACTCGAATACCGCGCGGCGGCAACGCTTCCCAGCGGGTGGAGGACGTCCGGCGCACCGGCGACAATCAGTCCACAGTAGAGCTTCCACGGGCGGGGCAGTCGGCCGGTGATCGGAATCCACGGCTGACGAGGACGCTCGTGTCCACCGGTTGGGGGACAACGGGTGTCGGTGGGTCGGGCGTGGTGCGTGGGGGTCGTGGGGCGCGAGCCTTGGGACATGGGGAACTTCTCGGTTCGGGTCGCTGGGTGGTGCGCGCGGCGGGCGTGGTGGGTGGTCGGTGGCTGGGTGGTGCTGGTGGCCCTGTGCCTCGGGGTCGGGCTGGGGGTCGGGAACAGGCCCGCGGTGACGGCGGACTACCGGGTCGGGGAGGCGGGGCGGGCCGAAGGGATCGCGGCGGAGGGTGGCGTCGGGCGGCGGCCGGTGGAGTACGTGATGATCACCGGGCGGGCGGTGGGCGCTGAGATGCCAGTGGACGCTGGGGTGGTCACGGCTGTCACGCAGGGGTTGGCGGGGGTTCCCGGGGTCGTGGCCGTGGGCGAGCCGGTGTGGTCGCGGGATCGGCGGGCGGTGCGGATCGACCTGACGCTGGGGGTCGACGAGCGCGAGGCGGCGCGGGCCGCGGGTGAGGTGCGGGCGCGGACCGAGGCGGTGCAGCGGGCGCGTCCCGAGGTGGTGGTGACGCAGACCGGGCGCGCGTCGATCGGCCGGGCGGTCGAGCAGCAGCGCGGGCAGGACATCGCGCGGGTCGAGATGATCACGCTGCCGGTCACGCTGGTGACCTTGGTACTGGTGTTCTTCTCGCTCGGGCTGGCGCTGGTGCCGGTGCTGCTGGCGTTGTCGTCCATCGCCGCCGCGGTCGGGTTGTCGATGGTGGCCTCGCACGTGTTCCCCGACGCGGGCGTGGGGACGAACGTCATCCTGCTGATCGGGATGGCGGTCGGGGTCGACTACAGCCTCTTCTACCTCAAGCGGGAACGGGAGGAACGCGCCCGCGCGGGTGGTCGGCTCTGCGCCGTCGCCCTGGTCGACCTGGCCGCGGCGACGGCCGGGCGGGTGGTGGTGACGTCCGGGCTCGCGGTGGTGGTGTCCAGCGCGACGCTCTACCTGGTCGACGACGTCATCTTCTCCTCGCTGGCCACCGGGGCGGTCCTGGTCACCCTGGTCGCGGTGGTCAGCTCGATGACGGTCCTGCCCGCGGCGCTCGTCCTGCTCGGCAGGACCAGCGAACGGCGGGCCAGGCGGGTACCCGCCGGGAAGGTCACCGGGGCGCTGATCCGCGGGATCGAGCGGAACCCCGTCCGCACACTGGTGGCCGCGACCCTGGTGCTGCTGGCGTTGGCCGCGCCGATCCTGGGGATGCGCATCACGGACATGGGGCCGGAGACCCACCCGCGCGAACTGGCGGCCGTGCAGGCATACCACCAGTTGACCGACACGTTTCCCGAGGTGAAGGCGATCCACCAGGTCGTAGTGCGCGGGGCTGGTCCTGAAGCGACCAAGGCGATCGCGGATCTAGCCCTGCGCGATCCCTCTATCAGCGGACCGGCCACAGTGCGCACGTCAGCCGATGGCCGCACCCAGGTCTTGGATCTCGCGGTGCCGCACTTCGTCAGCGAACAGGCAGCGCAAGACTCGCTGCGGCGCCTCCGCGAGCAGTACGTCCCGGCCGTGCTCGGGCAGATGAAGGGCGTCGAGTACGCGGTTAGCGGTGACGTCGCACGGTATGTCGACTACCCGCGGCACCAACAAGAACGGCTGCCTTGGGTAATCGGCGCATTGTTGCTCGTGACGCTGCTCATCACCGCGGTGGCGTTCCGGTCGGTAGTGCTGGGCGTGATCGGAGTGGTGCTCAACCTGCTCTCGGCCGCGGCGGCGATCGGCGTGCTGGTGTGGGTGTTCCAGGGGCGGTGGGCGGAGGGGCTGCTGGACTTCACCTCGACCGGGTCGATCGGCTCCCGGGTACCGCTGTTCCTGTTCGTGATCCTGTTCGGCCTGTCGATGGACTACCAGTTCTTCTTCATCAGCCGGGTCCGCGAGGCGGTGCTGGCCGGGGTACCCACCCGGCGGGCGGTGTTCGAGGGGATGCGCCGGTCGGCGTCGGTGATCACCAGTGCCGCGCTGGTGATGGTCACCGTGTTCGCCGCGTTCGTCGGGGTGCACCTGATCGAGGTGAAGCAGACCGGGCTCAGCCTCGCGGTGGCCGTCCTGGTCGACGCCTTCGTGGTCCGGACGCTGGTCCTGCCGTCGCTGCTGCTGGTGCTCGGGGACCGGGTGTGGTGGCCGAGATCCGTACGCTGAGCGACATGCGCGGGTGGTACGCCCTGGTCTGGGTGGTGTTCGGGCTGTGCCCCGGCCTGGTCGCGGTGCTCGGGGACACGGGGACGCGGCGGTTCTGGTCGGTCGTCGTCCTGGGCGCGATGGGCGTCGGGTACGCGCTGGTGACCCTGCTGCCCGACCACCGGGCGATCCGGCTGACCTACCTCGTCCTGCTCATCCCCGCGCTCGGGGCGATGGGGTTTCTGCCGGGCGGGGGTGCCGCGTTGTTCGTGCTGACGCTGCCGCAGTTCTGGCTCCTCGCGCGGACGCTCGCGGGCTGGCTCAGTGGTGCGGCCGCGGTGGCGGTGGTGGTCGGGGCGGTGGCGCGGGATGACGGCGCGGGCAACGCAGTGGTGGCCGCCGGGGCCTTCTTGATCTCCGTGCCGGTCGGGCTGTGGTGGCTGCGCAACCGGGCGCTCGGTGCCGAACTGGCGCGGACCAGGCGGGAACTGGCTGAGGCCCACCGGCGCGAGGGGGCCGTCCGCGAACGCGACCGGCTGGCCCGGGAGATCCACGACACGCTGGCCCAGGGGTTCGCCTCGATCGTCGCGCTGGCCGAGGCGGCGCGGATCGCCGCGGACCCGCAGCGGCGCGGGCGGTACCTGGCGTCGATCGAGGCGACCGCGCGGGAGAACCTCGCCGAGGCGCGGGTGCTCGTGGGGGCGGCGCCCTCCGACGAGGGGTCGCTGACCGGCGCGGTGGGGCACCTGCTGGCGCGCTTCGCCGAGGACACCGGCATCGTGGTGCACGCGGACCTGGCCGAGGTGGAACCGGCGGCGCGCGTTCGGGGGGCGTTGTTGCGGTGCGCGCAGGAGTCGCTGGCCAACGTCCGCAAGCACGCCGCCGCCTCGACGGTCACGGTGGTACTCGCGGCGCGGGCGGACGGCGTCGAACTGGAGGTCACCGACGACGGCCGCGGGTTCACGGTCGGCGACGCGCGGGGGTTCGGCATCACCGGCATGCGGCAGCGGCTCGCCGAACTCGGCGGCGACCTCACCGTGACCAGCTCACCAGGCGACGGGACCAGGGTCCTGGCCGAGATCCCGGAGGACACATGACCGTGCGCGTCGTCGTCGCCGACGACCACCCCGCCATGCGCGCGGGCGTCGTCGCCCTGCTCGGCACCGCCCCCGACCTCGACGTCGTCGGCGAAGCGGCCGACGGCGACGACGCACTCGCCCTCATCGCCCGGCTCCGGCCGCACGTCGCGGTGCTCGACCTGCGCATGCCGGTGCTCGACGGGGTCGCCGCCACCCGCCGGATCGTCGCCGAACACCCGGCCACCCGGGTCCTCATGCTCACCACCTACGACACCGACAACGACATCGAACGCGCCATCGCCGCCGGTGCCCTCGGCTACCTCCTGAAGGACGCGGGCCGAGACCAACTCACCGCCGCCGTCCGCGCCGCCGCCCGCGGCGAGACCACCCTCGCCCCCACCATCGCCACCCGCCTCATCACCCGCCGCCGCATCACCCTCAGCCCGCGCGAGGTGGATGTACTACTCGCGGTCGCGGATGGACTGTCCAACCCGGACATCGGCCGCCGCCTGCACATCACGGAGGCGACGGTGAAAACACACCTGCTCCGCGCCTTCGCCAAACTCAACGTCAACGACCGCACGGCCGCGGTGGTCTCCGCACTCCAACGGGGCCTGCTTCCCCATCGAGACGGGTGATCGGCAGCTATGCCAGACCCGCGCTGACGTCACAGTGGTCGACACTGACGACGTGGAGTGGGAGTTCGGGGATCCGGGCTGCTGACGTCAGTGGGCTCGATGCCCCCCGGGTCAGGGCAGCACCTGTCACAAGTTCAGGACTTCTTTGGGGCGGCGAGCACTCACCGCAGCCGGATAGCCCGTGGTGATCGCCGCGAGCAGCGCGTCGACGTCTCCCCCATGGCTCTCGAACGACAGCCGCCGAACCTCCTCGGCGAGGTGGCGGCCGTCGATCAGGAGAATCGGGTACTGGTCCTCGATGATCTCCAACTGGGCCGCGCGGCTGTAAGCGCCGGTGGTCACGAACACACCGATCCAACCGCGGCGTAATCGGGCCACGACGCGGGCGATCTGCTCGGCGCTGATGGAACTGGTCGGCGCGACGCACTTGGCCTGGCCCAGCACGACCAATCGAACCATCGCGCCGCCGGTCCCGATGTCCAGACGGCCCACGAAGTCGGCCCCACCGTCTCCCGATCCGCGGGTCAGCCAACCCTCTGCGTACCCGCCACCCCGATTCCGGAACACGGCACCGGCGACGCGGGAAGCGAGGAGTTCGAACTGGACCTTGTTGCCGTCGAATTGGCGGTAGATCTTCTCCAGCAACCGGTCTTCGGACGAGCCGGGAACCGGGCGCTGCTCACCCGCCGTGCGCACCCGGCTCGCGGCCACTCGACGGCGGATCCTGGTCAGCACCGGATCCCCGAGCTTGATCCACTCCTGCCACGCCCTCGGCGCGAACCGCAGGGTCTGCGCACCGGTCAGGTCGGGGTCACGGCGATCGTCCAACCACCGGCAGTCCACCTGCTCACCGTCTTCGGCCAGACTGAGCACCGCGAGGTCGAAGACGAAGTTGGCGAAGCTCCTCCCCGTCACCGGGTCACGTTGGATCACGTGCTCGAGGCGCTCCATGATGGCGACACGCAGAACTGCATGTAGCCCTTCACGACACCGTTCACCGTGATGGAGCGGAACAACAGGATCGGCGGCGCAGCAAGGCGTTCCTGCTGGGTCCCGCCCCGGTGGGCAGGCCAGGCGTCGAGTAAGGCGGCGTTGCCCCTGCTGCGCCCCAACGGCATGCCGTCGTCGATCTTGTGGTCACCGAAGTACCGGACGTAGCCGTTGTCGAGGTCGTAGATGTCGTGCCAGGGATTGCTTTCCTGCCCGGCCTTCCACGGGCTGGAGCGCAGCACGAGCACAGGACGGCGGACCCCGTCCGAAGAGGCCACCATCCTGGTCAGGTTGATCCCGCTGGACATCGGGATCCGGGTCCCGTCGACCGCCGCAGTGAGGTAGTGGAAATTAGGGTACCCGTCGACTACGGGGTCCTCCGCTGACGCACCGTAAGCAGAACGCACTGTTGCGGTCATGGAAATCATCTTCGGTGGGGTTGCACTCACCTCAGGATGATGGCAGACGGTGACTGTGCAGTAGCTGCGTTCGCGATCATCTCGACCGGCGCGAAGCCGTGTTCTGGGGATGGCGTCACCCGGGTGGTGGTCTGGGGTGGGGTGGGTGGCGGGGCAGAGTCTGGGGGATGACGAGGTGGATGCGGGTTGTGGTGGGGGTCTTGGTGGTTCTCGCGGTGGGGGGTGGGGCTGTTCCGGCCAGTGGGAGTGGGGATCGGGGGTGGCCGGAGGAGTTGCGGTTGCCGGACGGGTTCCGGCCGGAGGGGATCGCGGTCGGGGAGTGGCCGGTGGGGTACTTCGGGTCGTTGGCGGATGGGCGGGTGCGGCAGGTCGATCTGCGGACGGGGGTGGGGCGGCAGTTGAGCGCGCCGGTCGGGGGGTCGGCGGTGGGGTTGAAGGTCGAGTCGGGGCGGCACCGGTTGTTCGTGGCGGGTGGGAGCAGCGGTGAGATCAGGGTGGTGGACACCAGGGACGGGGTGGTGCTGGCCAAGTACAAGGTGGCGGGCGGGTTCCTCAACGACGTCGTGGTCACCAGGGACGCGGTGTGGGTGACGGACTCGTTCCTGGGGCAGCTGTACAAGGTCCCACTGGGGCGCGACGGGACGTTGCCCGCCGCCGCGGTGACCGTGCCGTTGGGTGGGGAGTGGGTGAACACGCCGAACTCGTTCAACGCCAACGGGATCGCGAGCACGCCGGACGGGCGGGCGCTGATCGTCGGGCACACCTCGTCGGGCAAGCTGTTCCGGGTCGATCCGGCGACCGGGGTGGCCAAGGCGGTCGATCTCGGCGGGGAGAGCGTGGTCGGCAACGATGGGCTGCTGCGGCTCGGGCGTGACCTGTACGTGGTCGAGAACGGCAGCAACCGGATCGCCAAGGTCGGGCTGCGGCCGGACGGGTCGGCCGGGGTCCTCGAGCGGCGGCTGACCGATCACCGGTTCGACGTCGCCACCACCGTCGCGGCCTACGGGGACCGCCTCTACGCGGTCAACGCGCGCTTCTCGACGCCGCCGACGCCCACGACCACCTACACCGCCGTGGCCGTGCCCCGGTTCTGATCTCCCGGCATGTGGGAGCCGGAATAGCGGCTCCCCCGCCGGGGCTATTGGCTGGTGACGTAGATCTACCAGCCAGGGAAGGGACGGGCGGGATGAGCACCGACGAGTTCGCCGGGCAGTGGCAGGCGTGGAAGGCCGAGCGGGAGCGGAACCTGGTCGACCCGGTCGGGTGGCTGGCGCTGGTGTCGCTGGACTGGCTGACCGAGCAGCCGACCGCCTACCAGGGCCTGCCCGGCCTGTGGTGGCAGGACGACGACGCGGCCTACGTCGACCCGGCGGGCGGCGACCTGAGCCACGACGGCACGACGCTCACCGAGGTCACGCGGTTCGACCTGGTGCTCAGCGGCCCGGGGACGCGGGTGCGGGCCGGGGACGTCGAGGTGGAGATCGCCCGGCGCGGCGGGTACCTGATCCGGGTGCACGACCCGGCGGCGGAGGTGCTGGCGGGCTTCCGCGGCGTGCCCGCCTACGAGCCGGACGAGCGCTGGGTGGTGCGCGGGGTGTTCGAGCCCTTCGACGAGCCCCGGCCGACGACGGTGGGCGCGGTGGTGGCGGGCTTGACGCACGTCTACACCGCGCCGGGGGTCATCCGGTTCACGGTGGGCGGGGTCGAGCACACACTGACCGCGTTCAACGGGAAGAAGGGCGGCTTCAGCGTCTTGTTCACCGACGCCACCAGCGGCGTGACCACCTACGCGGCGAACCGGTCGCTGGAGGTAGGCGACGCTGACGCCGACGGAGCGGTGGTGTTGGACTTCAACCGCGCGGTGAACCTGCCGTGCGCGTTCACGGCCTACGCCACGTGCCCGTTGCCGCCAGAGGGCAACCGGCTGCCGTTCCCGGTCGAGGCGGGCGAGAAGACGCCTTACGAGCAGGAGGCGTTGGCGCACTAGTCGACACGGGGGTGATCCGGCACCGGGTCACCCCCCTTCGGCGTTCACGTACCGAGGTCGTCGTCGCGGCCTGCCTTGATCCGGGACCACTGGGCGGTCGGGCGCCCGTCCTGCTGGAACTGGCCACCCCGCGATCCCCACCGCTGCGGCCAGCCCTCGGGCGAGTCCTCCCACAGTTCCTGCCTGCCGTGGACGGTCAGGTCCAGCAGGCCGTACGACGGGGACATCGGTTCGTTGCCGCGGCCGGTGGTCCAGTAGGTCTCGTAGACCTTGTCGTCGTCGCGCAGGTAGCTGACCAGGATGCCGAAGTGCCGGTCCGCGACCAGCCGGTCCACTGACTCCGGTGGCACGGAGTACCAGGGGACGGTCCAGCCCATGAAGTCGCGGTAGCGCGAACTCTCCTCGTACTGCCCCTGGCAGAAGGTCGCGTAGCTGACGTCGCGCGAGTGCAGGTAAGACAGCTCGGTGATGTGGGTGGTGGAGAAGGTGCACCCCTCGCACTGGTCCGCCGCGGGCTTGCCCGTGTGCCACATGTGGAAGTACGCCACCAGCTTGGACCGGCCGTCGAAGACGTCGATCAACGGTACCGGGCCGTGGGCGCCGGTCAGCTGGGTCGCCGGGTCGACCTCGACCATCGGCAGTCGACGGCGTTCGGCGGCCAGCGCGTCCCCGGCCCTGGTGTGGGCCTTCTCCCCGACCCGCAGTTCGTCGATTCTCGCCTGCCACGCCTGCCGGTCCGTGACCTGCGGAAGGGGGTGTTCACCTGCTGTCATGGGACGTGTCTAGCTCGGTGCCGAGCGCGGCACAACCCCGTCGAGCAGGGCATGGGGCGAGATCTCGTGTAACCGGCCGTCGGTGGTGCAGGCGATGAAGAGGTCGGCGGATCTGTGTAGGGCCGCGACACCGGTGATGGGTGTGGTGAGCCAATCGCGGGTGGGTAGGTCGTACAGGGCCAGCGGACCGGTGGGGGAACCGGTGGCGATGAACATGCCGTCGGTCGTCACCGCGAGCGTGGTGAGGACATGGGGGCTCTGGACTGTTGTCGCCTCCGACTCGGTCCAGAAGCGTAGTTCGGTGCCGACGGTTGCGAAACGGTTGTCCGGCAGGGCAATGCAGGCGTTGGCGTGCACATCATGCTTATGGCCCAACCGTTCGCCGGTGGTCATGTCCCACCAGGTGACACTGCCGTCCGCCGTTAGCGTGAGAACCACACCGTTGGCCACAGCCAGGTCTATGAGTGGGCTTCCAGGCGGGGTGACCGTGGTGACGGGCTGGAAGCTACTGGCGGTGAGTACCACCGCCTCGCCGGTGCTGGTGCCGATCGCGATGTGATCGGTGAACGTGGCCGCACTCGTGAGGGCTGACCGATGTCGGTAGAGCGGACGGCCGGTGAGGGCGTCGAACAGGGTGCCGCTGCGTCCGCCTGCAACGACCGTTGGCCCTACCTGGTGCAGGAAGCCCGAGGGGCGGTCCAGCGTCGAGACCGGGATGCCGTCGCGACGGACGGTGCCGCAGCGTTCGAGGGTCAGAACGGCGTCCCCCAGTGTGGTGATGGCGGTCGGCGCGGAGTCGCACCAGGCGTGTTCCAGAAAGGGGGCGCTGAATTCCGCCACCGTCGTCCCGGTTCGGCCGAAAGAGCCGAGTTGATCCATTTCCACCCGCCTCACCTGCGGTGATACCGTCCGGATAGGGTACTGCGACCCCTTTCCCACCCCGGCCGGAAAAGGGTTTTCCTGACCTTACCGAGCGTGTCAACCGAGCGTGATCGAGCATTTCGGCCATCACCCGTGCGGGGAAAGCGCTCAGCAGTGACCAGCGCGCGCCGATGACCCGCGCATGATGGTGGGCACCTCACTGGCGCGCACGGCCCTGTTCGCCGTGCTGTACCTCGTGGCGTCCGTCGCGGGGCGGCTGACGGTGATGGACAGCACCAACCTGAGCATGGTCTGGCCCGCCGCCGGGGTCGCGGTGGTGTGGTTCTGCGTGCAGCGCGGCGCCAGGACCCTGTGGGTGGACGCCTCGGTGCTCGCCGCCGTCACCATCGCGGTCAACATGTCCACCGGCGCCAGTCTCGGGCTCGCCGTGGTCGCCGTCGCCGCCAACCTCATCCAGGCCGGGGTGTTCGTCGCCGTCCTCGCCCGCTGGAACCCGGACCTGTGGACACGGCGCTCGACCGTCGGCCCGCGTGACCTGTGGGGGCTGCTCGGCGCCGCCGCGCTGGCCACCCTCAGCGGCGTCGCCGTCGGCCCGACCGCGCTGTGGATCATCACCGGGCACTACTCGTGGATGGCCGCCGCGGTGTGGCTCGCCCGCAACACGGCGGGCGTCCTGCTCGTCGGCGCCCTCGGGCTGTTCGTCGGCCGGGCCGTCAGCGCGCCCGGCTGGGTAGCGGCGGCCAGGTCCCGGCTCGCGCGGACGTCCCCGTGGCGGATCGGCGAGTACCTCGCGATCGCGGCCGGGTCGATGACCGCCTACCTCGTGGTGTTCGCGATCAACCACACGCTGCCGCTGGCGTTCTCGCTCATCACGCTGACCGTGTGGGCGGCCAACCGGCTGCCCACGGCGTTCGTGGTCGTGCACAACTTCGCGGTCGGCACGATCGCGGTGGTCTCCACGCTGCAGGGCGAGGGGCCGTTCGCCTCGGTCGGCTCGCACGCGGCCAAGGCGTTGATCGTCCAGCTGTTCATCACCCTGGTGGCCGTGGTCGGGCTCGCCCTGGCCCTCGGCCGCGACGAGCGGGTCGCGCTGCTGCGGGAGCTGGCGGCCAGCCAGCAGGAGGCGACGCGCCGGGCCGAGCTGATGGCCGCGATCATCGACTCCATGGGCGACGGGCTCACCGTGGTGGACGCCGACGGGCGGGTCACCCTGCGCAACCCGGCGGCGACGCGGCTGATCGGTGGGCGCATCAGCCCCGATGACACCGTGCGGGACAGTGAGCACTATGGACTGTTCCACCTCGACGGGACACCTATGGCCACCGAGGACACGCCTTACGCGCGGGTGCTGGCAGGCCACGACGTGCACGAGATGGACATCTTGGTGCGCAACGACGGTGTGCCGGGCGGACGGATCATCAGCGTCAACGCGACCGCGCTCCCTGACGGCCACGGGCACGGTAGCGCTGTCGTTCTGTTCCACGACGTCACCGCCGAGCGTCGTCACCGCGACGAGTTGGCCACCTTCGCCGGAGTAGTGGCGCACGACCTCTTGAGCCCGCTGACAGTGGTACAGGGTTGGACTGACGCAGCCAGTGAGTCGCTAGATGCCGTACCCGCTCACCCAGCGCTGGATCGCGCGCAAGCCGGGCTCGGTCGCGTTACGCGCGCGGCGACCCGGATGCGCGGGCTGATCAGCGACCTGTTGGCGTACACGACCGCGCGGGACGCTGTCGTGGCACCGGTGGCGGTAGACATGACTGCCCTGGTGGACGACATCACCGCCACGCGCATCGACACAGCTCTAGCGACTGACGCAGCGGTGCCCGAGTTCTATGTAGAGCCGCTGGAGCCGGTGCACGCAGACTTGGTGCTGGTGCGCCAACTCCTGGACAACCTCATCGGCAACGCGATCAAGTACACCGCCCCCGGGATCACCCCTCGGCTGCACCTGGCCTCAACGCGCCGGGGCGACACTGTCCGAGTGACCTTGACCGACAACGGAATCGGCATCCCCACCGGCCAACACGACGCCATCTTCGACAACTTCCACCGCGCCCACCACACCGCCGACTACGCGGGCACCGGCCTGGGGCTGGCCATCTGCAAGCGCATCGTCGAACGGCACGGTGGCACTATCACTGCCACCGACAACCCCATCGGCGGCTCCCGCTTCACCTTCACCCTGCCAGCCGTCGGTACCACCCTCAGGCCCGCCGACCGCGCGGTGCTCACCGCCGCTCAGTAATAAGGGCTGTGGCCGACCACAGAGGTCGACCACAGCCCCAGGACAGAGCTAGAGAGCTACTTCAGCCCGTAGGCGCGGATGATGGTCTGGTCGACCGTGGCGCCATCCGTTGCCTTGGCGGTGGTCTTGAGTGAGACGTACTTCGCTGATGCCGGGTGGTAGAGGAGCGCGAACGGGTTGGCCCCGTTGGCGATGACGGGGGCCGGGAGCCAGGTGGCGCCGTCGTCGTAGGAGATCTTGAGGGTCGGGGTGGAGACGCCAGCGTCACCGGAGCGCTGGGTGTAGATGGGAAGTACGAAGAGGCGGCCTGACTTGGCCTGGTTGTGGTCGTCCAGCGACGGGGCGAACCGGACCACGGGGAGCTTGACGCGGGCCGCCGAGTCGCCGGGGGCGTGTTCGGTGGTGAACGTCCACTCGACGGTCTGCTTGGTGGTCAGGTCGAACGGGGCCTCGCGGGTGCCCTCGGCGCGCAGGCGGTACGCGGCTCGCTCCGGCGGCAGGACGGCCCGGAGGTCGCCGCCGTAGTCGGACCTGGCCACCAGTTCGGTGCCGCGGAACAGCTCGGTCTTCGACGCCGCCGTGGTGGAGTAGCCGGAGTGGGTGGGGTCTTGGTCGGAGTAGAGCGGGATGCGGACACCGATCTCGTCGCCTTCGCGGAAGACACCGGTGTAGTCGGAGTCGGGTAGCGCGGCGCCGAACACGCCCGAGTTCCACTTCTGGACGGTGGGCCTACCTGCCTGGTAGACCACCGGCCGGTCGACTGCCTGGACTGCCTGCGCCTCCCAATCGGAAGGCCCTTGGGAGAACGACTCGTACCACTCGATACCCGGGCTGTAGAGCTGGTCGAGCTTGGCGGGCAGCGGAAGCCGCGCAACACCGTTGAACGTGCCGAAGCCGCCCTTGCCCTGAGCCGCCGCCTCGCCGCGCACGCTGACCAGGTCGCGGTCGCGGTAGTGCCGCTTGAGGTTGTTGGGGACACGGTCGGGGTAGGTCGTACCGACGGAGTACTGGTAAGGGCTTCCGGCGAACCCTCCCTCGGCGTCCGGCTTCGCGAGCCTGGCCTGCACGGTGAACCGCGCGGCCCCCTTCTTCGCCACCGTGGTCGAGGGGATGAAGTAGAACGAGTCGAAGGTCGAGGTGATGATGCCGCTGCCGGTTGTCGAGTACGCTGTGTCCACCTCGAAGAGCGTCTGACCGCTGCCGATCCGCGCGTCCTGGCGGTCGGTGGTGACCGCGAGTTCGGTGCCCTTCTTGCCATCGACCACCAGGTGCGTGTCCTTGGTGATCTCGACCCTGGGCTCGTACGCGACCACCACGTCGTTCGGCCCGAACGAGTCGCCGTCGAAGAAGTAGACGCCCTTGGGCAGCCGGACGACGGACTTGGCCGGGCTGTCGAAGCTGCCGTACCCCCGCGGCTGGTCGAGGTTGACGAACCGGTAGAAGTAGCCTGCCGGGTCGGTGGACCGGTTCTTGAACTCGACGGTGACGTCGTAGCTCTCGACCTCCTTGTCCACCGCGAACGGCGTGCGGACGACGCTAGAGCCGCTGGTGGCGACAACAGCGCCCGAGTAGACGCCGTCAGGACCGGCGACCCGGGTGTCAGCGGTGACCGTCACCGACGCCGTGCCACCCGCAGGTACGACAACCTGGGACGGCGACACGGTCAGCAAGCCAGGAGCTGCTCCAGGACCGCGGATGTCAGCGGTGACAGCGAGAGTGGCCGGGTTCGTACCCGCGTTGCGGTAGGTAAGAGTCCGGGTGATGACCGGGTCGTCGTTGTGCGGCCAGCGGGCGATGCCGAGGCTCAGCGACCCGACCTCCGCGGTGAGCTGCTGGGTGGTCGCGCGAACCACGTCCACGCGGCCGCCGCCCTGCTCGAACGGGGTCAGCGCCGGGTTGGGCTTGGCGGTGCCGACGAGGGTGGCCTTGAGCCGGTCGGCCTTCCAGTCCGGGTGCTGCCCGGCCAGCAGGGCCGCGGCGCCCGCGACGTGCGGGGTGGCCATGGAGGTGCCGGACAGCGCGACGTGCTTGTCGCCCACCGGGTCGCCGATCTGGCCGTGGACGGCGCGGGCGGCGACGATGCCGACGCCGGGCGCGGTGATGTCGGGCTTGATCGCCCCGTCGCCTGCCCGCGGGCCGCGGGAGGAGAACGGCGCGAGCGACTCGTCGCGGTCGACAGCGCCGACGGTCAACGCGGCGTCGGCGGCGGCGGGTGAACCGACCTGGCCCGCGGTGTTGCCCGCGGCGATGACGAACAGCGTGCCGGTCTCGGCGGTGAGCCGGTTGACCGCCAGCGAGGCCGGGTCGTCACCGGCGGACGGGCTGGAACTGCCCAGGCTGAGGTTGACCACGTCCGCGCCCTCGGCGGCCGCCCACTCCATGCCCGCGATGACGTCGGACTCGTAGCCGCCGCCCTCGTCGCCCAGGACCTTGCCGTTGAGCAGGGTGCTGTCCGGCGCGACGCCCTGGTAGCGGCCGGACCCGGTGACGGTGGCCGCGACGTGCGTGCCGTGGCCGACCCGGTCGTCGGTGTCGGGCGAGTCGCTGAAGTTGCGCGACCGGGTGACGGCGCCCGCCAGGTCCGGGTGGGTCTCGTCGACGCCGGTGTCGAGCACGGCGACGGTGACGCCCTTGCCGGTCAACCCGGCCTTCCACGCCTCCGGGGCGCCGATCTGCGGCACGCTGCGGTCCAGCGACGCGGTGACGCGGCCGTCGAGCCACACCTTGGTGAAGCCCGCGGCCCGGGTGCCCACCAGCGGGGTTCCCTTGGGCAGGGCGAAGGAAGCGCCGCCGATGCTGGGCAGCGCGCGCTGCTCGGTGGCGGCGATCTTCGGCGCGGTGGTGTTCGCGTCGTAGGTGGCGATCAGCGGGGTGGTCGAGGTCGACCGGTCGTCGAACCCGTCCCGGATCAGGGCGGTGACGTCGAACAGCCGCCGGTCGAGCCTGCCCGCGCCGAGGTCCGCGAGCACGTCGGACGGGAACACGTGCAGGTCGCCCCGCTCGTCGAGGCGCTGCACGAACCGCACGTGCCCGCGCCCGGAACCGGGTCGGACGATGGCGCGCTTGCCCACGACCGTGACGCGGTCGCCGGTCACCAGGGTCACCTGGCCCTGCGCTCCGGTGGTCGATCCCGCATCCGGGGCTGGTTGGGCCCTGGCGTCGCTGACCGGCCCCACCGCGATCGTGGCCGCCGCGACGAGGGCGGCGGCGACCACCCCGGTCCGGTGCCGTCGAGGTCGTTGTGGCATAGGACATCTCCCCCAAGCTCGGGCGGCGCTGCTCGCCGCGCACCGGTACGACGCCGAAGTGATCTTCGGCGTTGCCCCGCGGACCTCACCTGCCGGATGCGATGCGCGGGCACCGGCGGCGCGGCGAGACTGGGTGTCGACGGCGCAGGGCCGAGGAGGAGGGAACACCGCATGTCAGCGACCTTGACGGTATGGAAGTTCGGCACGGCAGAAGGAGCGGCGCGGGCGCAGGAGACTTTGGCGGAACTGCAACGGGAGGGCACGGTCACCCTCGTCGACGCGGCGGTGGTGACCTGGCCGGAGGACGCGAACAAGCCGAAGACCAAGCAGCTGCACGGCCTCGCCGGATCGGGCGCGCTGACCGGGTCGTTCTGGGGGCTGCTGTTCGGGATCCTGTTCTTCATGCCGATCCTGGGCATCGCGGTCGGCGCCGCGGCGGGCGCGCTCGGCGGCAAGTTCACCGACATCGGCATCGACGACGCGTTCATCGGGCAGGTGCGGGCCACCGTCACCCCGGGGACCTCCGCGCTGTTCCTGCTCACCGAGGACGTCGTCGTCGACCGCGTCCGCGCCGCGTTCCCCGGTGACCAGGCCGAGTTGGTGCACACGAACCTGAGCGAGGACCAGGAGACCGCGCTGCGCGCCGCGTTCGCGTGATGACCACGACGGTCCGCGCCGCGCGCGGGCACCGGGGCGGGGACCTGTCGACCGGTCCCCGCTCCCTGGTGGCAGGAGGTGGACGTGTCCGGTAGTACGGCGATCCTGCCGTTGGCGATCACCATGATGGCGGGGCCGCAGATCCTGTCGGCGCTCGTGTTCGTCACCGCGCGGCGGCCGGTCGCCCTGTCCTTGGCGTTCATCGGTGGCGTGGCGGTCGGGGCGAGCGCGGGCGTCGTGGTGACGTCGTGGCTGGCGGGGCGCGTCCTGGTCGACGTCGAGCCGATGGGGCTGGGCATCGAGATCACGCTGGTGGCGATCCTGCTCGGCCTGGCGCTGTGGAACCTCGTGCAGCGCGACAGCGTCGAGCCGCCGAGGTGGCTGACCGGCATGATGGCGGCGGGCGCGGCCAGGGCGTTCCTCACCGCGGCCCTGCTGATCACCCTCTTCCCGTCCGACGCGGTCGTCCTGCTCACCGTCGGCACCGACCTGGCCCGCACCGGGTCGCCCGCGCTGGCCGCGTGGCCGTTCGTGCTGGCGACCACGGTCATCGCCGCGCTGCCCCTGCTGGCCTACCTGGCTTTCGGCGACCGGGCCCGGCGGGCGATGCCGCGGGTGCGGGAGTGGCTGACCAGCCACACGTGGCTGGTCAACGTGGTGGTGTGCCTGTTCTTCGTCCTGCTCATCCTGCTCTGAGGAAGGCTCCCGATGTCCGAGATAGTGCCGCTGTCCACCGGCTTCGACCTCGCCTGGCGCGGATACCGCAAGCGGCAGGTGCGCGAGTACATCCGTTGCGCGGAAGAGGATCTGCGATACGTGAGCGAGGACCGGGACGCGGCATTGCAGAAGGCGCAACGGGTCGCGGACGAGCTGGAGCGGGTCAGGCGCGAGAACCTGGTGCTGCGGCAACGGATCGATCGGATCTGCCGGGCGCCGGTCGACCTGGCGGGGGCGGAGGACCGGGCGCGGCGGGTCATCCAGCTGGCCCAGGCGGAGGCCGAGGAACTGCTGGCGCGAGCACGGGCCGTCGCCGCGCGGAGCTGGTCGACGGTCCGCGCGATGGAGACCGCGGCCCGCGACCGCCACGAACGCCTCAACCGGGTCGCCGAAGCCGAGCACACCGCGCTGACGGCCCGTACGCACACGCTGATCACCGCCCAGTCCGCGGCGGCCGAACGCCGACGGCAGGAGCTCGACGAGGAAGCCGAGAGCCTGCGCGGCAGGGTGATGGCCGACTTCGACCTGGCCATGTCCGCGCGGCGGGCCGAGCAGACCACGGAGCTGGCCCGCGCGCGAGAGCGGGCCGAGGAGCAGGCACTGCGGGTGGTTTCCAGCGCGGAAGCACAGGTCCGCGCGTTGCACCGCCACCGCGACTCGGTGGCGGGCCGGTTGCGGGAGGTGCGGGAACTGCTGGTGGAGGCCGAGTCCGAGCTAGGCTTCAGCCGCCGGACGAGCACCGTCCGCGCACTGCCCACCGCGGGAGCCTGACCCGTTCAGTCGCGTGTGGACAGTGAGTCGATCCACACGCGACGGAGGAGCCCCGGTGATCGCCGACTACCTGGCCACCTCGGGCACCGACATCGCCCGGCTGGTCACCACCGGCCAGGTGTCGGCGGTCGAGGTGGCGCGGATGGCGCTGGGGCGGTGGCGGGAGGTCGACGGACGGCTCAACGCGTTCCAGCGGGTGGCGCCGGACGAGGTCATCGCGGCGGCGCGGGAGGTCGACCGGCGACTGCGGGACGGGGAGGTGCTGCCGCTCGCCGGAGTACCGATCGGGGTGAAGCTCGGCGAGCGCCGAGTGGGGAAAGCCTTGGTAGCAGCAGGATGCGTGGTACTGGGAACCACGAGCGTCCCAGGCCCGGGCACGCCGTGGCGGACCTGGGGGCGCACGGACAGGGGCCTGACCCGCAACCCGTGGCGGGCGGACCGGACACCGGGCGGCTCCTCCGCGGGCTCGGGCGCGGCAGTGGCGGCCGGGGTCGTCCCACTGGCCACGGGCGCGGACGGCGCGGGATCGGTGCGAATCCCAGCAGCGTGGTGCGGCGTGACCGGCGTGAAGATCACCTCAGACACCCTGGTCACCCCCGGCATCCTCGGCGCGTGGTCAACAGACATCCGAACCAGCCTCGAACTGCTACTACGCCGTCGACTACCCCTACGCGACCGGATGACACGCACCGACGCTGGTGGGCTGACGGCGGCGTGGTCGGCGGATCTGGGGTTTGCTGATACCGAGGATGGGCAGGCGGCGGTTGCGAGGGCGGCGGTGGGGGTGCCGCTGGTGGAGGTGTCGGTGGAGTTGCTCGATCCGCGGGAGGCGTGGTTCGCGTACCGGGCGGGCGAGGCCGTGGACCTGGCGGAGAACCGGCGGCGGTTGGCGGAGGTGTTCGAGCGGGTCGACCTCATCCTCACGCCGACGACGCCGGGTGGGCCGCATGGGCACGGGGGCCCCGGGGGGCGGATGAGCACGGCGCTCACCTGGCTGTTCAACCTGACCGGGCACCCCGCCGCGAGTGTGCCGGTCGGGTTCGCCGCCGATGGGTGTCCGGTCGGGGTGCAGGTCATCGCGCGCGGGCACCGCGAACAGGACCTGCTGGGCGTACTTGATTTCACTGGTTCACGAAATCCGCTCGCGCCCTGCTGAAACCGCCCGCCCTTTGTTTCGTGACGTGCGGAAATGGCGGGAATTGGCCCGCGGTGCACAGTCGTTCGCATTCGCGGACAGTGACGGCCGCCACGTCCGGCGAATGCCGAACCGGGTCGGGGAACCCCGCTCCCCCGACCCGGCGGGGACCCTCAGTGGACCTTCGCTGCCTCCGGGAAAACGGTCGGGAAGTGCGGCAGGACGTTCTCCGCGATCTCCTGCAACACCTCCGGCGCTGGCCTGCGGCCGTACTTCAGGTTGATCGCGACGTGGTTGACGCCGATGTCGTGCAGTTGGCCCAGGTGGTCGACCAGCGCGCGCCAGCCGGAGCGGAAGCCCAGGTGGATGGGCTTGGGCACGCCGTTGGCGTCCTCCTCCAGGTCGATGTAGAGCGACTGGGCGAACGGCTTCCACTCCGGCGTCGCCTGCTGCCAGGCGGTGGTGATCATCCGCTGCTGGACGATCGGGCGCGGGTACATCAGCCAGCCGTCGCCGTGCTCGGCGATCCACTCGATGTCCTGGCGGCTGTTGCCGGTGACCAGCAGCGGGATCCGCCGCCCGACCGGCTTGGGCAGCAGGTCGGTGCCGCGCAGGGTGCCGTAGACGGAGTCGACGTCCGGGAAGTCCTCGGCCCACAGCCGCCGGATGGTGGTGACCGACTCCCGGAACAACTGGCCGCTGTGGTCGCGGTTGAGCCCGTAGGCCGGGAACTCCACGCCGCGGTCGCCGGTCGCGGCGCCGATGACCAGCCGACCGCCGCTGAGCTGGTCGAGCGAGGCGGCGGCCTTGGCCACGTCGATCGGGTTGCGCAGCGGCAGCACGGTCGAGCCGGTGGCCAGCGCGATGCGGCTGGTCTTGGCGGCGATGTGGGTCAGCCAGACCCAGGTGTCGTGGAGCTGCCCGCCGTCACCGAAGGACAGGTCGAGCAGCGGCACGTCGCGCGCCCAGAGCGCGGCGAACCCGCGCTGGTCGGCCAGTACCGATTGCTCCACCTGCTCGGCGACGTCGAGCCGGGGGACGGCACCGGAGTAGGACTCCAGCGGGTACATCAGCCCCAGCGTCAGCTCGCCCTGCCGGAACATCGCGTCCCACCCGGGTCGGTCGCTGAAGGTGTAGGTCATGAGCGCTCTCCTCGCCGAATACTTGACCTCAAGGTCTAAAACAGTCTACCGTTCCCGACCATGGGGAGACCCCGGAAATTCGACCCTGATCGGGCGGTGGCGCAGGCCGCCGAGACCTTTCGGGTCAACGGTTACGCCGAGACCTCCCCGCAGGACCTCGCCGACAGCATCGGGATCGGCAAGGGCAGCCTGTACAACACCTTCGGCAGCAAGCACGAGCTGTTCCTGCGCAGCCTGGAGCACTACGCGGGGGTGTCGTTGCACGAGCTCAGGGCCGTGCTCGACACCGAGGGGACCATCCGGGACCGGATCAGGGCGATGCTCACCGGGTTCGTCGACGCCGACCTGGCCGACCCGGACCGGTGCGGTTGCCTGGTGGTCAACAGCGCGGTGGAGATCGGTCCGCACGACGAGCACGCCGCCCGGCTGCTCGGTCGGTCGTTCGACTCGTCCCAGGCGGTGCTGCACACGGCGTTCATCGCCGCGCAGCAGGCGGGCGAGATCGCGGCCGAGAAGGACCCCAAGGCGTTGGCGTGCCTCATGCAGAGCACGATGATCGGGTTGCGGGTGCTGGCCAAGGCCAGGGTGGACCGCTCCCGGTTCGACGCCGCGATCGACGCCGCGATCATGGCGATCTGACGGTCATCCCGCACGGTCATCGGGGCGGCTGACCGCGCGAGAGTTTTGTACCTCAAGTTCAAAAATTGTTTCCGCCCGAGACCCTGTAGTTCAACCTGGAGTGGGGAAAAGCCATGACCGCGTCACAGGAAGCGACGCCGCAGGAGACGCCGCCGCCGGTGGTGGACCCGAAGTCCGAGGTGGCCGAGCCGAAGGCCACCGACGGCGAGAAGTGGAGTGGCAGGCTCTGGGCCACCCTGATCGTGCTGTGCAGCGCCATGTTCCTCGACGCGCTGGACAACGCCATGGTCGGCATCGCGGTGCCGCCCATCCAGCAGGAGCTGGGCATGTCCACCTCGTCGGTGCAGTGGGTGGTCAGCGCCTACGTGCTCGGCTTCGGCGGGTTCCTGCTGCTCGGCGGCCGGATGGCCGACCTGGTCGGGCGGCGCAAGGTGTTCCTGGTCGCCGTCGCCATCTTCGGCATCGCCTCGCTGATCGGCGGCCTGGCCACCGACGGGTTCCTGGTCATCGCGGCCCGGTTCGTCATGGGTGTGGCCGCGGCGTTCACCGCGCCCGCGGGTCTGGCGATCATCCTGACCCAGTTCCCCGAGGGCGCCGCGCGCAACAAGGCCGTCGCCATCTACACCGCCTGCGGCGCGTTCGGCTTCTCGCTCGGCCTGGTCGCCGGTGGTCTGCTCACCGAGATCGGCTGGCGCTGGACCTTCCTGCTGCCGGTGCCGATCGCGCTGGCCATCCTCATCGGTGCCTCCGTCCTGGTCCGCAAGGACGAGGCGGCCACCGGCAAGCGCCACTACGACATCCCCGGCGCCATCAGCGTCACCGGCGCGATGCTGCTGCTGGTCTTCACCATCGTGCGCGCCCCCGAGGTCGGCTGGGTCTCGGCGCAGACGCTGCTGCAGTTCGCGGGCGTCATCGTGCTGGTCGTGGCGTTCGTGCTGATCGAGCGCAACACCGCCAACCCGCTGATCCGACTCGGCTTCCTGCGCAACGGCGGCCTGATCGGCGCGGCGCTGACCGCGGCGGCCATCCTGGGCACCTACATGAGCTTCCAGTTCATCGGCTCGCTCTACCTGCAGGACACCCGGGGCTGGTCGCCGCTGGAGATGGCGCTGGCCTTCCTGCCCTGCGGCGTCCTGATCGCCATCATCGCCCCGCGCGCCGGTGGCCTGCTCGGCAGGTTCGGCCCGAAGTGGATGATGTTCGCGGGCTTCGTCGCCTACACGCTGGCCTACATCTCCTTCCTGCGCATCGACACCGACTCCAGCTACGTCGCGGTGCTGCTGCCCACCATGCTGCTCATCGGCGTGGCCTTCCCGCTGTCGTTCACCGGCTCGTACGTGCAGGCCACCAGCGGTGTGGCCGACTCGGAGCAGGGCCTGGCCGCGGGTGTGCTGCAGACCGGCTACCAGGTCGGCGCGGCGCTGCTGCTGGCCGTGGTCACCGCCACCATGGCGGCGGGCCAGGGCGGCGCCGGTGCGACGAACACCATTGACAGCTACCACAACGGCATGTACGTGATCACGGGTGTCTCGGCGTTGACGCTGCTGGCCACCTTGGTCTCGGCGCTGCGCCGCAAGCGCGTCGCCGCTTAGTACCCCACCGCGGTGCGGGGCGTGCCGACCGGCGCGCCCCGCACTGCTGCGGAGAAGGAGGGGTTCCATGTCGGAGCTGTCGGTCATCCACGGCGGGCCGTCCCCGCAACTGGACGCGCACGGCCTCGGCGAGGTGCTCACCAGGGCGGCGGCCCGCTCGATCGGGACCGCGATCCACTTCATCGCCGCGGACGGCACCGAGTCGCGGCTGTCCTACGCCGACCTGCTCGACGCCGCCTGCCGGGTGCTCGGCGGGCTGCGCCGGGCCGGGGTGCGCGTCGGCGAGCGGGTCGTGGTGCACCAGGCGGACAACCGCGACCTGGTGACCGCGTTCTGGGCCTGCGTGCTCGGGGGTTTCGTCGCCGTGCCCACGGGTGCGGCGCCGACCGGGCTCGGTCCCGAGTACCGCTGGCTGGTGTCCGACGAGCCGCTGCCGCGCGGCCCCAGGTGGGTCGGCCCGGTGGCCAAGCTCGTCGAGGGCCAGCCGGACAAGGACCGGGTGCAGACCGAGCTGGACGACGCCGTCCTGCTGACCAGCACCGCGGGCAGTTCGGGGGAGCCGAAGTCGGTTCCGCTGACCAACCGCAACGTACTGAGCCGGTCGGCGGCCACCATCGAGGACAACGGCCTCGACGAGCACGAGGTCACCTTCAACTCCATGCCGCTCGACCACGTCGGCGGCCTGGTGATGTTCCACCTGCGCGACACCCAGTTGGCCTGCACGCAGGTGCACGCGCACCGGCTGTGGATCACCGAGGACCCGGCGCGCTGGCTCGACATCGCCGACCGGTTCGGTGTCACGGTCGCCTGGGGTACCACGTCCGCGCTGGAGGCGATCGCCGAGCGCGCGGGCACCGGCACCTGGGACCTGACCGGCCTGCACTACGTGATGAACGGCGGCGAGCCGGTGCGCGCCGCCACCCTGCGCCGGTTCACCGCGGCCCTGGCGCCGTTCGGCCTCCCGTCGGACGCCGTGCGGCCGGGCTGGGGCATGTCCGAGACCTCGGCCGGGGTGATCGACCTGCGGGTCGACCCGGCCGCGGTGACCGACCCGGTCCCGGTCGGCAGGCCGCACGCGGGGATCTCCGTCCGGGTCGTCGACGACAACGGCGTCGTCGTCGAGGTCGGCACCGAGGGGCGGATGCAGGTCCGCGGCGACTCGGTGACCCCCGGCTACGCGGACATCGGGAGCACACCGTTCACCGTGGACGGTTGGCTCGACACCGGTGACATCGCGTTGGTGCGCGACGGACTGCTCACCATCACCGGCACCACCGCTGGCGCGTTGCGCGTCGGCGGGCGGTCGCACCACGCGAGCGCGATCGAGGCGACGGTGTCCGAGCTCCCCGGTGCCCGCAAGGGGTCCGTGGGCGCGGCGGTCGGCGCGGACGGCCTGGTGCTGTTCGTCGAGGGCGCGCCGGACGAAGGTGCCGTGCGCTCGGCGGTGCGGGAGGGCCACGGGGTCGACCCGAGCCGGGTGGTCTACCTGGCCGACGGGGAGTTCCCCAAGACCCGCACCGGCAAGCCGCGGCGGGCCGCACTGCGCGGTCTCGCCGCGATCTGACCTCCACACCGGACAGTCAGTCAGCAACACACCCCCACCGAAGAAGGAGAACCGTGTACGTCACGACGGACACCGCGCTGGCCGCCGACACCGCGTCCGCGCTGCAGGAACTGGTCGACCGGCAGGAGATCGTCGACACCCTGCACCGCTTCGCCTTCGGCCGCGACCTGGGCGACCGGGCGCTGTTCGAGTCGGCGTTCACCGCGGACGCCGAGTTCGACTTCCGGCCTGCGGCGACCAAGTGCGGGCTGGAGGTGCCGCTGTTCGAGGGCATCGAGATGATCGCGGGCATCGTGCTCGACCCGCGGCTGCACACCACGCACAGCGTCACCAACACCCGGGTCAGCGTGGACGGTGACACCGCCAGCCTGTCGGCGATCGTGGAGGCGCAGCACCTGCCCGCCGACGACCACAGCAGGCACGCGCTGTTGAAGAACCTCTACGCCGCGACCCTGGTGCGCGACGGGAAGCGCTGGCGCATCAAGCACGTCACGATCGACAACGTGTGGTACACCGGCGACCCGCAGGTCATCGTCGGCGCGTAACGCGACAACGGAGTGTTACGGGAGCTGGAGTGGACAGCGAAGCGTTCCGGAACCGATACAGGCAACGGAACCCAGCCACATGAACAGGTTCCCGACCACACCGCTGTGATAGCCCAGTAGCACCAACGAGGTCTGCCGTCCTCCCGCCGGGGACGGGCAGCACAACGGCCCCGCGATGACCATCGCGGGGCCGTTGCGTTGCGCACTGATGTCCACAAGGACGACGCCTACTGCACAGTGTCTACTGGACGATGCCGAGGCTGAACGGGTTGCTGGGCGTGCCGCCGAGCAGGTGCGCGCCGACCGACTGCAGGACCTGGTCCTGGGCGATGACGTGCTGGCGCATGGTCTGCGCGTCGCGCAGCCAGCGGTCGAGCGGGGACGGCTTGTAGATGGACGCGGTGGCCACCAGGTCGGCGAGCTTGATGACGATCGAGCGGGCGACCCGGAAGGCGTTGGTGCGGGCCAGCACGGTGGCGACCCGCTGGTCCGGGGTGAGCTCGATGCCCGCGTTGAGCAGCTCCCACTGGGTGCGCAGCGAGCCGTAGACCTGCTCGCGGACCGCGCCGAGCTCCATCTCCGCCTCGGCGATGGTGTACTGGATGCGGTAGATCTCCGACCACGGCACGCCGCTCATCCGGTCGGTGCGGGTGACCGCGAGCTCGCGGACGAAGTCGAGCACGGCGCGGGCCAGGCCGAGCGGGACGCCGGGCATGTTGCGCAGGATGGCGTCCGGGGTGGAGTTGGGGCCGGAGACCGTGGCGGTGGCGAAGCTGAACGAGTGCGCCTCGGGGACGAACAGGTCGACGGCCTCGTAGTCGCGGCTGCCGCTGCCCGCCAGACCGGTGGTGTGCCAGGTGTCGTGCACGACGAACTGGTCGCGCTTGGCGATCAGGATGCGCCAGTGCATCGGCTGCCCGGTGGGGCTGGGCTCCGGCTCGCCGTCGGTGTGGACGAAGGCACCGGCCACGACGTAGTCGGCGTGGGTGATGCCGCTGCCGAAGCCCCAGCGGCCGTTGAGCGTGAACCCGCCCGGGACGCGGTCGGCGCGGCCGATCGGCAGGATCAGGCCCGCGGTCACCGTGTCGTCGTTGGTGAACAGCTCGGCGGAGACCTCCTCGCCGAGGAAGCGGGCGTAGAGCGGGGTGTCCATGCCGATCATGGCGCACCAGGCCGCGGAGATGTCGCCGGTGGCGAGGGTCTCGATGAACTGGGTCTGCTCCATCGGGTTGAGCTCGGGGCCGCCCTTGTCCTTGGGCAGTGCCACCCGGAAGGCGCCGGTCGAGCGCAGCAGCTCCACCACGTCGGCGGGCAGGCAGCGCTCGCGCTCGATGTCCACCGACCGCTCGCGCAGCAGGGGCACCGCGGCCCTGGCCCTGGCCAGGACGTCCTGCGCGGTCAGCGGCGCGGTGGTCTCAACGGTGTCGACAATGGTCATTGCGTGCCCTTCCTGGCCTAGAGGTAGCGACCGGGCGCGATGACCCCGGTCGGGTCGAGGGAGTCCTTGAGCCGCCTGGCGAACGCCCTGGCGCTCGGTCGGCCCCCGACCCGGTCGATCCACTCGTGGTGGTCGACGTCGAGTCGGTAGGGCAGGAAGCCCTGCTCGGCGAACAGTTCGTACAACCGGTCCAGTGCCCGGTGCGCCGCTTGGGCGTCCGCGCGGTCGAACTTCATGGCGACCACGAGGTCGACCAGGTCGTCGCCGAGGACGTTGCCGGTGCCGCCCGCGAGGATCCCGGTCTCGGCGTGCACCTGGCCGAGCAGCCGCTCGGCGGTGACCACGGCCTCGGCGGTGAAGGGCAGCAGCGGCAGGAAGAACAGGAAGCCCAGGTCGGTGTCGAGCTGGTCGGCCCGCATGCCCATCTTCTGCTCGAACACCCGGTCGGAGACGTCCGGGTCGCCGAGGTAGGAGCGCTCGACGAGGCTGGTGACCTCGTGGTGCGGCGCGTCGGGGTCGGTGGCGTCGGTGGTGGACACCTCGGTGAACACACCGGACTTGACGGCCTCGTCGGCGATGATGGCGCTCAGCGCGGCCACCGACGCCTCGGTGCCGTCGACCGGGACGTGCGCGAGGAACTGACCGGGAGCGCTGCCGTACCCGCGCGCGGCGGTCGGGTTGTAGAACTTGGGCACGCCAGAGGCGAGCCCCTGGGAGACCCAGCGGCGCAGCAGCGCGGTGGCGGGGCCGAGGTTCTCGGGGGTGTGGTTGAGCCGCACCACGCGCAGCGCCTCGGGCCGCGGCAGCAACCGGACGGTCGCGCCGGTGACGATGCCCAGGTTGGACTGGACGAACAGCTGCACCAGCGACGGGCCGAGGGTGTGCGGGTACACCGGGGTCTTGCGCTCGGCCTCCGGCCACCACCCGACGTGCACCAACTCGCCGTCCGGCAGCACGACCTCCAGGCCGACCAGGTCCTCGACCCGCTGGTGGCGCAGGCCGACACCGCGGTCGAGCGCGTTGCCCAGGACACTGGAGTGCGCGGTGGAGACGGTCACGTTGACCATCCGGTCGGTGTCGGCGAGCAGCCCGGCCAGGTGACCCTGGGTGACACCGGGCTCGACGACCGCCCAGCCCGCGGCGACATCGATGTCGCGGATCGCCGAGAGCCCGGACAGGTCGAGCGCGACGACGTCGTCCGTCGCGGACTCCCGCGACCCCAGACCCCAGTTGCGCCCGGTGCTGTAGGCGTGCAGCGACACCCCACCCGCGGCGGCGGCGAACGCCCGCACGACGCGCTGGGCCTCGTCCGCGGTGCTCGGCCGGACCGTGGCGACGATGTCGCGCTGGCGGAACAGCCCGGTGTTGTCGCCCGGTCCGCCCCTGCTCACCCGGTCGGCGCCGACGATGCCCTCGGCCGCGGCCAGTGCCGCCGCCGCACCGGCTGCCTGCGACTCGGCGCCGTTGTGCGACGTCGCGTTTGCCGTTTCCGATGTCGCGCTTGCTGTCTCCGATGCGGTCATCGGGTCCGAACCTCCCTGTCGTGCCGGTTGGCGCCGCCTGCGCCAACGGCGTGGTACTCGCCGTGCAGGAAAACCAGGGGTGGGCGCCGGTCCTGGCTGCCGGTGGCCAGCACGTCGCCGATGAGCAGCGTGTGGTCGCCGACCTCGACGACCTGCCGCAGGCCGCACTCCAGCCAGCTCGGCCCGTCGAGCACCAGCGCGCCCGTGTGCTCACCGGGCACCGCCGACACCGTGGCCAGCGCCGCCCTGCGGTGCTCGCGCTTGGTGGCGAACGCCCTGGCGACGTCGGACGCCCCGATGTCCAAAATGGACACCGCCCAACTGCCGCTGACCAGCAGGTCTGCCAGGAACACCGAGTCCTGGCGCAGGCAGACCGACACCAGCGGCGGGTCCAGAGAGAGCGAGGTGAGCGAGTTGACGGTCACCGCGTCGTGCTCCGGACCGTTCGGACCGTCGACCTTGGTGCTCATCACGCACACACCGGTTGCGAAGTTCCGCATGGCTACGCGCAAGTCAACGCCCACCGCAGGCTCCTACTCGGAAGTCTTGTGCTCGGTCGATGCCGTACCGGGGGCCGCGTGCGCGCCGTGGGCGGCAGGCGATCCCCATCACCTGCGCTGCCCCATCCCGTCGCCACCGATAGTATCCGCGCGGGGTGCGCCTGCCGTGGTGCTTGCGCGCACGCTCTCTGCTCATTTCACGCACAGGACGAGGGGTGTGGTCCGCATGGCGGGCAAGGGGATCGACACGGAGTCAGGGCTGGCCAGGGTGGTCGCGCTGGCGTCCACACAGGACTGGTTGGCGGTGTTGGTGACGCGGCGCGCCGACGGGGAGCCCGCGACATCGGTGGTGAACGTCGGGGTGGTCGAGCACCCGGTCACCGGTGAGCGCGTGCTGGCACTGGTCTCGCGCGGCGGTACCACCAAATTGCGCAACCTGCGGCGAACCCCGAAGGCGACGCTGGTGTTCCGCGCGGGCTGGGACTGGATCGCGGTCGCGGGCGGGGTGGAGATCGCCGGACCGGACGACGCGCACGAGGGCGTGTCCGCCGAACGGCTGCCGTCGTTGCTGCGGGAGATCTACACCGCGGCGGGCGGGCAGCACGACGACTTCGAGGTCTACGACCGGGAGATGGCCGCCGACCGCAGGGCCGCGGTGTTCGTGCGGCCGGAGCGGTTCACCGCCAACCCGGTGCCACACGACCGAGAGGACTGAGCGGGCTGAGCCCGGCGGTCTCGCCGCGCGTCCTGCGGTACTCGCGCGGCGAGACCCCGTACTTCATCCGGAACAGCCTGCTGACCTGCGAGGCGTCGACCAGGCCCCAGCGCTCGGCGATGGCCGAGACGGTGAGGTGGTCGTAGCGGGGGTTGACCAGGTCGGTGCGCAGCCGCTCCAGCCGCTGGTCGCGGATCCAGCGGGCCGGGCTCGACCCCTGCTCGGCGAAGAGGACCTGCAGGTAGCGCAAGGAGATGTTGTGGCGGCGGGCCAGCATCGCCGGGCTCAGCGCACTGTCGCCCATGTGCTCCTGCGCGTATCCGCAAATCCGCAGCACCAGCAGCTGCCGCGCGGCGGCCGGGTCGACCACCGACGAGCACAGCCGCTCGGCGAACAGCGTGGTGATCATCCCGCCGACGGTGGTGCCCAGCGGTTCGCGGGCGGCGTCGTCGAGCTCGGCGAGGTGGTAGCCGAGCGCGGCGAAGGTGTGGCTGGCCAGCGCGCCGACCCCGGTCTTGCCGTTCCACGGCGCCGCGGTGATGGAGCTGGTCTTCTGCGGGGTCATCCCCAGGGAGCGGTGCGGGGCGCGCACCCCGACCATGGTGAACGGCTGCGGCATGGCCAGTGTGTAGGGCCTGCTGCTGTCGAAGGCGACCAGGTCGCCGGTGCGCACGGTGATGTCGGTGCCGTCCTGGCAGAGCCGGGCGGTGCCGTTGAGCAGGGTCACCACGTAGACGTGACCGCCCTCGTTGCTGGCGACCCGGTCGTGGCGCACCACCGCGTGCGGGTCCGCGGTGATCCGCGACACCCGCATGGTGCCGAACACCCTGGTGGCGATGGTGCCCGCGCCGAAGCGGTCCCGGTCGCCGATGACCTGCAGCGTGCCGCAGACCCGGCGGACCTCGTCGCCCCACAGGTCGAACGCGCGCGCCGGTTCGATAACCGGCGACGCGGCAACCGCGACGGACGCATTGGTCACTGGCCGACCCCCGGGATCTTCTGTTGGACCATGGCCGGGCAAACTCCGCCCGCGAGCGTACCGGAGCCGACTAACCCGGTGACTGGTTTTTGGGAATCACCCAAAACCGTACAGCCAGATGCATCACAATACGATCACTGTAGGTATACAGGGGGTAACTCGTCGTCTACAGGGGTACCGCTGCGCTTATTCGCAACTGACTGCGCGCGAGATCGCTAACCCGACCCCAACCCCGGCGGTAATGTGAGGCCGAACAGTGCGACAAGGATGCTCTTTTTGCGCGCACTGATTACGCCGGGCTGGCGTTTGACACCACCGGGGGTTCGGATAACAAAGGGGGGACATGTCGTCCTTATCCAGAATTGGCGTGGTCGGCGGCGGTGCGTCCGCGGTGTGCCTGCTCGACGCGCTCGCGGCGCGGACCGACTTGGCACCGGGCGCGATCACCGTGTTCGAGCCGTCGAAGCACCTGTGGCGGGGCAGGCCGTACCAGCCTGATCTCGATGTCGTCCGGGTCAACGCGACCCCGCAGGACATGTCGGTGCGGGCGGGTGATGATCACCACATGGCGGACTGGCTGGCGGGCCGGAACCTGTTCGAGGGTTCACGTTCGGCCTATAGCGACCCGCTGTCGGGGGCCCAGTTCGTCCCCCGCGCGGTCTACGGGGATTACCTCGAACAGTCGGCCCGCGCTGCGCTTTTGGCACTAGTGCGGCGCGGCTGGCGGGTGGAATTGGTACGCAACCGGGTGGAGCGGGCGCAGTCCACTCCGGACGGGCTCAGCATGTGGACGGACAAGGGGGTCCGGCACGATGTCGACTACGCTGTCTTCAGCGTGGGAGCGGGCCGACCGGCCGACCTGTACGCGCTTTCCGGACATCCTGGATTCATCGGGGAACCGTATCCCGTTCGGGACTCGTTGAGTGGTATCGCTCCCGACGCCGACATCGCCCTGATCGGCGCTGGGCTCACCGCGGTGGACGTGGTATTGGCGCTGGCCGCGCGCGGTCACCAGGGCCGGATCCGGTTGTTCTCCCGGCGCAACGTGCTGCCCGGGGTCCGCCAGCGGCCGGTGCACCACGTGCTGCGCCACTTCACCCCGGCGCGGTTCCGCGCGCTGGCCGCGCAGGGCGAGCGGCTCACCCTGACCGACCTGGTCGCGGTGATGGCCGCGGAACTGGCTGAGGCGGGCGAGGACATCGCGACCGTGCGCCGCGAGATCGACGCGGTGCGCTCGGAGGACGCCGTCGACCGGCTGCGCAGGCAGTTGGCCGAGGTGGACTCGCCGAGCATCGCGATGCGGATCGTGCAGCAGGCGGTGCCCGAGGCGGGGCCGGACATCTGGCCGCTGCTGACCGAGCAGGACAAGAACCTCGTCCTGGCGGAGAACGACCGCGCGCTGATGAGCCTGTGCTGCCCGATGCCGCCGGGCAACGCGGCGGTGCTGCTGCGGCTGATCGACGCGGGCCAGGTGGAACTGGTCAGCGGGCTGGTGGGGATCGAGCCGACCGGACACGGCTTCCGACTCGCCACCGCCCGCGGCGAGCACACCACCGAGCACCGGGCCGATGTCGTGGTCAACGCGGTGAACGCCCGGCTGCGCAAGCTCTCGGAGAAGGCCACCCCGCTGTTCAGCTCGCTGGTCGCCGGTGGCGCCGCCGAGCCGCACCCGCGCGGCGGCCTGCACGTGGAGCGGGCGACCAGCCGGTTGACCGTCGACGGCGTGCCCAACCCGCGGCTCTACGGCCTCGGCGACCCGACCCTGGGCAGCCTGTTCTTCACCTTCGGCGTGCAGTCGCTGGTGGACCGCGCGGTGGACATCGCCGCCGCGATCAGCGAGCACAGCAGCGCGACCGCGGTCCGCGCCGACGAGCTGCTGCCCGCATGACACCCCCCGAGCTTGGAGGAGTTCTCTGATGTCCACTGTGGAGCAAGCGAAGCCCGGCTACCTCGCCGACACCCACACCGGCCTGCCGATGCCCTCGGCAGCCACCTTCGAGGACCCAGCCGCTGAACGACAGCACCGCAAGCAGCGGTTAACGGCCGCGCTGCGGCTGTTCGGCAAGTACGGCTTCGGCGAGGGCATCTCGGGGCACATCTCGGTGCGCGACCCCGAGCAGCCGAACCTGTTCTGGGTCAACCCGTTCGGCGTGTCGTTCAAGCTGGTCAAGGTCAGCGACCTGATCCTGGTCGACAGCGACGGCACCGTGGTCGATGGCAAACACCCGGTCAACCCGAGCGCGTTCGTCATCCACTCGGCGATCCACGACCTCGGCCCGCACGCGGAGGCCGCCGCGCACGCGCACACCGCGCACTCCAGGGCGCTGGGCGCGCTGGGCAGGCTGCTGGAGCCCTACGACCAGGAGTCGGCGGCGTTCTACCAGGACCAGGTCCTCTACGACGACTACCGCGGCCCGTCGGTCGCCGTCGAGCAGGGCCGCGACATCGCCGAGAAGCTGGGCGACAAGCGGGCGATCCTGCTGCGCCACCACGGTCTGATCACCGTGGGCGGGTCGCTGGAGGAGGCAGTGCACTGGTTCTTCACCTTCGACAGCTGCGCCGAGGTCCAACTGCTGGCCCTGGCCGCCGGTGACCCCAAGCCGATGGCGCACGAACAGGCCATCGCCGCCAAGGACGGCTTCGGCGACCGGCAGCTTGGCTGGTTCAGCTTCCAGCTCCTCTGGGACGAGATCGTCGCCGAGCAGCCCGACTTCCTCGACGAATAGCCACCTCCGCCGACACCGCCCGCCTGCGGTGTCGCGCCGGTAGGGGTGTGGTTCATCCCCATTTCCCGCGCCCCTACCGGTGGTGGCTACTTCCGCAGCGCGCCCAACGTGAGACCGGTGGCGCGCTTGAACAGGTACTCGGCCCGCTCGTAGGACAACCGGCCTCGACCGGTGACGGGGCAGAGGTCTCCTTCCCGCGGCGGACGCCCGGGGCCGGGGCGGCGGTCGGCGAGGAACAGCGGGCCCGCGGCCCGGCCCGCCAGGACTTGCGGTAGGAGGTGGGCCGCGTCCTCGCGCCACCGCAGGGAGATCGGGCCGGTGGCGCGGCGGGCGGGTAGGTCGAGGTCTTCGACGTTGAGATCCAGGACTGCCCGGACGGGGGCGCCGGACTCGCGCAAGAGTGTCCACAGTAGGCGCTCACGTGGCGGGGCGTCGGGTAGCTGCCACACGTGATCGAGGTCGACGACAGCCGTGGGCCTCTTGACCTCCTTTCGCCTGTCCACAGTGGAAGTCAGGTCCGGGATGCCCGCCCAGGAGCAGAACGAGCGCAGGGCAGCCCGGTGCCGGTTCCAGGTCTTCGGGGACGCGGTGGACCACGCCGCGGTGAACATGGCGGCGATGTCCTGGGGTGTCAGGGCCGCGATCGGGGTTCGGTCGCCGACAGCCTTGCGGAGTCTGGCCAGGGTTTGGGCATAAGAGCGCAGGGTTGAGCGGTCGAGGTCGGGTCTGGTGAGGAAGCCAGCGGCGGTGTCGACCAACACGCGGCCGACAGGTGTGGCGGCCTCGGTTGAGCGGCGGCGCAAGAACGCCTGCTCTGAGGCGTTGTCGGTGAGGGTGGCGGCGCGTTCGAACTCGCGGGCCGCTTCCGGGTGGCGGCCCAGGCGCAGGAGCAGGTCGCCGCGGGTGCTGGGGTGCAGGTGGTAGTCGCGCAGGTCGTCGGTGAGGGAGTCGACCAGGGCCAGACCGGCCTCGGGGCCGTCGGCCATGCCGACGGCGACGGCGCGGTTGAGGCGGACCACCGGTGTCGGTACCAAGTGGACCAACGCGTCGTAGAGGGACACGATCCGCGCCCAGTCGGTCTCCTCGGCCGATCGCGCCCCCGCGTGGCAGGCGGCGATCGCGGCCTGCAGCACGTACGGCCCGGGCGGCCCGCTCCCCCGAGCCCGCAGCAGAGCCGTGAACCCGCGCCGGATCAGCAACTGGTCCCACCGCCCGCGGTTCTGCTCGTGCAACCGGACCGGCTCGCCGCCGGGCCCGGTCCGCGCCGCCGACCTGGACGCCTGCAGCTCCATCAGCGCCACCAGGCCGTGCACCTCGGGGTCGTCCGGGACGAGTTCGGCGAGCACCCGGCCCAGCCGCAACGCTTCCAGGCACAGTCCGGGCCGCAGGAGGTCATCGCCCGAGGTCGCCGAGTAGCCCTCGTTGAACACGAGGTAGATGACCTCCCGCACCGACCCGAGCTGCCCGGCCGCACGCGGCGGTTCGGCGGCAAGGGCCCGCTTCGCGCGGGCCACCCGGTCCGCGATCGTCCGCGCGTCGACCAGGAACGCCCTGGCGATCTCCTCGGTCGTCAACCCGCACACCAGCTTGAGCGTCAACGCGACCCGCTGCACCGTGGGCAGCACGGGGTGGCAGGCGAGGAACACCAGCCGCAGCACGTCGTCGCCGCTGTCGGCGTCCTGCGCCCGCTCCTCCTCGCCCGCCGCCACGATCCGCTTGGCCCGCCGGAGGTGGTCAAGCGCGCGGCGCTTGGCGACCGTGGTCAGCCACGCCCCCGGGTTGTCCGGCACCCCGTCGCGCGGCCACTGCTCCAGCGCCGCGACCAGCGCGTCCTGTGCCAACTCCTCCGCGAGCCCGACGTCGCCGACCATCCTGGTCAGGGCACCGACCACCCGCGCCGCCGCCAGCTTCCAGGCGGCGTCGAGGGTGCGGTGGACGTCGACCACGGGACTAGAAGACCTGCTGGATGACGCTCTCGCCGTCGCCGACGATGCGCCGGAACCGCTTGGTCAGCTCGAGGGCCTCCTCGGCGGAGCGCACCTCGACCAGGGCGAACCCGGCCACCGCCTCCTTGGCCTCGGCGAACGGGCCGTCGGTCACGGTGATCTCGTCGCCGACCGAGGACACCCGGATCCCGGCGGGCGCCAGTCCCCCGGTCGCCAGCAGCACACCGGCCGCGGTCAGCTCCTCCACGAACTTGCCCATCTCCTGGTAGAGGCGCTCGTCGGGGGCCTGGCCGCCTGCCTTGCTCGTCATCAGGTACCGCATGTCGGGTCTCCAGTCCTCGGTTGGCTCTCTGCCTACACCTGTCCGTCGACGGAGTCCATGTGACAGGGAACGCACGCCTGACCTGCGTCAACGCGAGAGGGGGCGACCCAGACGGGCCGCCCCCTCTCCCTAGCGCTCGGTCAACTCTTGCGTCGGCGGCGCTGCCACACCAGCAGCGCGGTACCGGCGACCAAGAGCAGGGCCGCCACGCCGATGAGCCCCAACGGCGCCGCCCCGGTCTGCGCCAGCGGCGGCGACGGGCTGCCCTGCGGCGCGGGCTGGGTCGGCGGGTTCGGTGCCGGTGGGTTCACCGTCGGCTGCTGCGTGGGTGGTTGGGTGGTCGGCGGCTGGGTGGTCGGCGGCTCGACCCGGCGGGCGTTGTCCGCGCCGAGCCAGGACGCGGTGGTGTCCTCGTACTCGACGACGTCGGCGCGGGCGTCGGTGACGGTGTCCGGCAGCGTCGGGTACTGCGCGGTGAAGGTCTCCGCGGGGATGGGCGCGCGCGGCGACTTCCCGAAGTCCACGCCACCGGTGGCGAAGGTGAACGTGAGCACCTCACCGTCCTGTTCGTACTCCCGGGTGAAGGTGTAATCGCCTTCGCGGAAGGACTTCAGGTAGTCCTCGTAGACCTTCTGCTTGCTCCACGGGGTGCGCGCGGGCCACTTGGTGACGTCACCGCTGTCGATGATCGGGGCGTAGGCGTTGGGCTTGGCCTCGTTGCGCTGCCGCAGCCAGGCCGCCGCGACCCGCGCGTGGTAAACGCTGCGCAGGTCCTGGAAGTCCGGCGTCGTGTTGACCGCCTTCTCCACCTCGGGGATCAAGATCTCCTTGATGCGCCCGAAGTTGTACTCCTGGACGTCCTCGGGCTGGGTGCACACCTGGCCGGGCGGCACGGTGATCGCCAGCGGCTCGGCCTGCACCTTCAGCGGCGCGTCGAGGATGTAGAGCTGCCCGCCGTCCTCGCGCACCGACGCGGGCGCGGCCTCGGCCCACACCCGGTAGGTGACCCAGCAGGGCGCGCCGTTGACGTGGCGCAGCGAGTCCCAGAACCGGGTGCCGATCGGGTTGTCCGGCACCATCACCTTCGCCAGCACGCGCTTCATCCGCAGGTCCGCCTCCAACAGGACCCGACCGGCGTCGGTGCTCGCGAGCTCGTCGTCGAGGATCTGGTCGGGCTGGTCGGGGTTGAGGTTGACCCAGAACGACGACTCCGGGAGCGCGAGCCAGGTGAACAGCGAGTCCGAGGTCAGCTGCGCCACCTCGAAACCGCCGAACGACGGCTCTTCTTCCTCGTCGAGGTTCTCGTCGGCCTCGAACGCGAACTCGACCGCGCCGCCATCGGGCAGTTCGGCCAGGTACCGCAGCTCCATGGTCGAGAAGTCGATGCCGCCGGGGCGCCGGGGCAGCCCGTCGACCTTGCCGTCGGGCCTCGCGGACCGGCGGGCGAAGTCGTCGTCGACGTCCTGCACCGAGCGCGCCTGCTCGCGGTTGCGGCCCGCGCTGTCGAACAGGTCGGTCGCCGCGCCCTTGCCCGGGTTGGCCGGGGTCGGGTTCAGCAGCCCGGACGACGGTCCCGGCGTCGGCACACCGGGCTTGAGCACCCGCCCGGTCGCCCGGCGCGTCTCGGCGGGCTCGAGGCCCGCGTCGATCAGCGCCTGCCGGGCGGCCCGGCTCGGGTTGCGGCCGAAGACGTACTGGATGCGGTAGCCGTGGCGGCGCGCGAACTCCTGGTCGCGGCGCACCTGCTCGCGGTCGACGCCGCTGCCCGCCTTGAACTCGTAGATCAGCTTCTCGCGGTGGTTGATGGCGTCGTAGAACCGGCCGCTGACCGGGCGGCCCTGGGCGTCGCGGATGCGGTCCTGGCACATCCAGTCGGCGCCGCCGAGCCCGATGTCGCGGGTGGCGTGCCCCTCGAACGCGGTGCCCTTGTTGTCGTTGCCCATGTTCGGCACGTACCGGTTGAGCCACTTCTGGTACGTCAGCGCCTCGCTGGGCTTCTTGCCGACCTGCCCGCCGTCGTTCCAGTCCTTGAGTTCCTTGGCCTTGCGCTTCTGGTAGGCGTTCCAGGTGGTGTAGACGTGTTCCTTGCTGCCGGGCTTGTAGGGCGAGCTGTCCTCGCCGTAGTCGGCCAGGTCCTCCGGGTCGGGCAGGCCGAGTCCGCGCGCCGCCTCGCCGGGGTTGTCGTAGTCGTACCGGCTCGCGTTCTTGGGCGCGGGCACGGTGTTGCCGAACCCGGGCAGCTGGTTGCGCGCGGGCGTCGGTTTGGTGACGTTGAACATGTCCGCGCACCGCTGCGCCGACTGGGCGTCGGCCACCGGCGGCGACCACGTGATGACCGTGGCCAGCACCGCCAGCGCGGCAGCGGCTCCTCTGACTCGCCGGGACAGCGAGCCCCCCTTGGCAGAACTCACAGCGGGTCCCCTCCGGCACGGGGCGTCGTCGACGGCGGCACCCCCTGCCACCTCGATGAATCACCGGACCGTACACCCCCCACCCCGGCCGGGGCAGGCGGTTTCGGCCGTTCCCACCGGCAGTTTCGCGGACCGGGGTCCCATTCACTGGTCAGCGCCCGGTATCCGCTCGGACACCTTGGCGTGGCGGGAAGTTGGTAGGCTCGCGGGTGTGGACCCCGGGGAAGAGTGGCGCGCGGACGTCGACCCGTTCGTCGACCGCCTGCGCGATTTCTACGTGTGCGGCGGATTCCCGCTCGACTACTCGGTGGAGTCGTTGCGGCACCTGGAATCGGCGTTCGTCGAGCGGTTCGTGCCGGGCGCGGACCCGTCGTTCACCGAGTCGGTCGTGGCCTACCTCGGCGAGGCGCTGCGCAGGCTCAGCGGCGGCGAGTGGGAGTGGGACGAGCGCGCGGACGTGCCGGTGGTGGTGCCCGGCGCGCACGTCGGCCCCGGCTTGATCGTCCCGACGCTGCTGATGGGCCAGGCGGTCCAGACCCGCGCGGGCACGATCTTCACCGAGGTCGCCGAGAGCCTGCCGCCGCTGCCGGAGCGCGCGGTCACCCGCTCGACGCACCCGTGGCTGGCGGCGTGGCTCGACGAGCGCGCGGCCAAGTGGGACCGGTGGGCGGCCGACTCGGGGCGTGCGTGGGACTTCTCGGTGGAGTCACTCGACGCCGTGGAGGACCTCGTGCTCACCAGGACCCCGACCCTGGCGGACTTCACCGCCCCCGCCAACGCCGACTTCGTCCAAGGCGCCGCCTGGTACCTCGGCGAGGTGGCCCGCAAACACCGCGCCACCACCTGGGAGTACCACGAGGACCCCCTGGGCTACGAGGTCTCCGGCGACGCCTGGGCTGGCAAGCCCTACATCTCCCAACCGGGCCCGGACGGCCACAGCGTCATCCCGGTGTCCGTCCTGCGCGTAGCGGTGAAAACCGCCACCCCCGGCACCACCCGCACCCGCTTCGCCTGGCTGGTCGCCTGACCGAGACCCACTGGCCCCTGGCACCGGGGACAGCGCCAACCCTGCCCGACCCGAGACCCACCGAGCCGAGTGAACGGCCACCCACTTACGTCTGGTCATTCTCCCGCCGGGGCTGCGGCGCCCCCGGCATCGCGTTCCGACGCAGCACGGCCTCCAATTGCTCCCGTCGCAACGGCTTGGTCAGGAAGTCATCCATCCCCACATCCCGACACCGCTTCTCATCCGAGGCCAACGCCGAGGCCGTCAACGCGATCACCGGCACCTGATTGCGCGGCGCGGGCAACTGCCGGATCTGCGTCGTGGCCTGGTACCCGTCCAGCACCGGCATCTGGCAGTCCATCAGCACCACGTCGTAATCCCCCGTGCTGAGCATGCTCAAAGCCTGCTCGCCGTTCTCCGCCACATCCGCGCTGTATCCCAGTGTGCTCAACATCTGCACCACCACCTGCTGGTTGATGTCGTTGTCCTCGGCCACCAACACCCGCCCCGCGCTCGGCCTGCGCGGCTCAAGGCGGGGCGCCGGTGCCTGTTGGGGTGGTACGACCGGCCCCTCGTCGGCCAGCAAGCGGCCGAGGGCGTCGCGCAGGGCCGCGGCCCGGATGGGTTTGGACAGGTACACGTCCACGCCCATGCGGCGGGCTCGGCGGGATTCCTCCGCTTCCGTGGTGGAGCTGAGGATGCCGAGGCGGGGGGAGCCGGTGGCGGGGTCGGCCTGGATCCGGGCCACCAGTTGGATTCCGTCGAGGTCGGGCATGCGCATGTCGAGCAGGGCCGCGTCGAAGGGTTGGCCTGCCTCGGCCGCGGCGCGCAGGACGGCCATCGCCTCGGCGCCGGTGGAGGCGGTGGCGACCTGGGCGCCCCACGTGCGCAGGAGTTGGGCCACGACCTGCAGGTTGGTGGCGTTGTCGTCGACGACGAGCACCGCGGCGCCGGTGACCGCGCCGCTGGTGCGGGTGGCGGGCAGCGGGGCGGTGGCAGGCGGCAGCGGCAGGGTGAAGTGGAACGCGCTGCCCTCGTCCGGCTTGCTGCGCATCCCGATGGTGCCGCCCATCAGCTCCACCAACTGCCTGCAGATCGCCAGGCCCAGCCCGGTGCCGCCGTAGCGGCGGGTGGTGGACACGTCGACCTGGGTGAAGGCGTCGAACAGGTGCTCCTGGCGGTCGGCCGGGATGCCGATGCCGGTGTCGGTCACCGTGAAGGTCACCCGGTGCCTGCCGTCGGACTGGTCGGCAGGCGGGATCGACACCCACACCACGACCTCGCCGCCCGGGGTGAACTTGATCGCGTTGGACACCAGGTTGATCAGCACCTGGCGGATCCGGTGCGCGTCGCCGTGCAGCGCGGGCGGGATGGCCGGGTGCACCACCGCGGCGATCTCCAGGCCGGGTGTGCGCGCGGTCGGCGCGAGCAGGCTGACCACGTCCTCCACCACCGACCTCGGGTCGAAGTCCACCGGGTCGATCTCCAGCTTGCCCGCCTCCATCTTGGAGAAGTCCAGGATGTCGCTGATCACCTCCAGCAGCGCGTCCGCCGAGCGGCGCAGCGTCGAGACGTAGTCGCGCTGGCGCTGGTCGAGGTCGGTGTCGAGCAGCAGCGTGGACAGGCCGAGCACGCCGTTCATCGGGGTGCGGATCTCGTGGCTCATGTTCGCCACGAACGCGGACTTCATCCTGGACGCGGCCAGCGCCTGGTCGCGGGCGTCGGCCAGGTCCCGCTCGTGCTGCTTGCGCTCGGTGATGTCGCGGACGAACGCGCTGAACACCACCTCCGCGCCGTCGCCCGACCGCCACACGGTCAACTCGGCCGGGAACGTCCACCCGTCCTTGTGCCGGGCGACGACCTCGCTGGTGGTCCCCAGCAGGTGCGGGTCACCGCCGCCCACCACCCGCCGCACCCCCTCGGTGTGCGCGTCGCGCTGCTCGGGTGGCACCACCAGGTCCACCAGCAGCACCCCGAGCGCCTCGGCCGCGGTCCACCCGAAGATCACCTCGGCTTGGGCGTTCCACGACGACACCCGCCCGTCCGGCCGCATCGCGATGAACGCGTCCCCGGCCGCCTGCAGGATCTCCCGCACCTGCTCGCCGCGCGCCGCCAGCCGCACCTCGGCCAACCGCCTGCGCCGCTCGGTCCGCGCCGCCAGCACCAGCGCGCCGAGCAGCACCTGCACGATGAGCGTCGTGATCGCCACGATCCGACCGGTCAGCAACGCCGTGCCCGCGTACGCCTTCGCGGCGTCGATCCTGGCCACGACCGCCCAGCCCAACGCCGGGATCGGCCGGTACACCGCCTGGTACTCGGTCTCGCCCTCCGCCGTGGTCGCCGCACCGCTCCTGCCGCTCAGCGCCGCCTCGACCCCGGCCGTGCCCAACGCGGACACCAGGCCGGGCCCCGGGTCCCGCCCGACCGCCGTGCCCCGGGTGTCGGCCACGACCACCGACACGTCCTGCGCCGCGGCCACCCGGTCCACCAGGTTCGTCAGCGGACCCACCGGGTAGCTGACCGCGATCACCCCGAGCACCCGGCCACCCAGGTCGGTGATCGGCGCGGAGATGGCGATGACGTCCGGGTTGCCCACCACCGCCGACTCGAACGCGCTCGACACGTACGGCCCGCCGCGGCGGATCGCGCCCCGGAAGTAGTCCCGGTCGGCGAACTGGGTGCCCTGCACCACCACCGTCGGCGGCGCGATGGTGATCAACCGGCCGCTCGCGTCGAGCACCCAGGCGGCCAGGAACGGCGGCTGCTGGCCCTGCAGCGAGCGCACCGCGTCGAAGATCGCCGGATCCGGGGCGGTGGCGGAGAACGAGGCCGCGCGCAGGGTCGGGCGCTGCGCGTAGGCGTTGACCAGCGACCCGATCCCGGTCAGCCGGTCCTCCAGCTCGGCGGCGACCACGTCGGTGCTGTGGGTGAGCCTGCGGTCGACCTCCCCGCTGACCATCCCGTTCGCCACGCTGATCGACAGGTACGCCAGCAGCACCACCGGCAGCATCGCCAGCAGGACGAACAACGCGCACAGCCGGACCAGCCGCCTGCGCAGCTCCGCCCGCAGCGCCGGGTCCGTGGGTCCGCTGCGGTGCGAGAGCGGCAGCCGGACCAGCAGCAGCACGGTCACCACCAACGACCCCGCCGCGATCACCACGATGTCCCTGGTGGTCGCGTGCGAGGCGCGCAGCAGCAGCACCACGGGCAGCAGCAGCACGCAGAGGGTGAGCGTCGTCTGGGTCGCCCACTCCGGCCGGTTGCGCGCCGAGGGCACCCGCACCGCGAACCGCGCGCCGACCAGCAACGCCGCCGACAGCAACACGCAGGCGAACTGCCCGCCGAGGCCCGCGCGCGCCAGCACCGCGCCCAACAGCCAGGCCGCGGTCCACGCCAGCAGCCACGGCGCCGCCCGCCACCCGGTGTGCGCGAACCGCGCGGCCATCCCGGCGAACACCGGCACCCACAGCCACAGCGGCACCGTCGACCCGGTGCCCGGGACCGTCCACACCAGGACCCCGACCGCGACCACGACGACACACGCGTCCATGTACGTGAGCACCCCGTGCCGCGCCCGGTACGCCTTCCCCAGCACGAGCACCGCGCCCAACGCCGCCACCGCCGCGGCGGCCGCCACCCACACCCCACCAACCGCCCACGCCGTGGTCGCCACGACCTGCGCGAGCACCAACAACCCCCACGGCCGCCGCCACCCGCGCTCCCCGACCAACAACCCGTACGGCTTCACCGCCACCAGGTCCACCGCGACCAGCGCCACCACCAGCGCCACCCTGGCCCCATCCCCCGGCAACAGGGCGGCGACCACGACCGCGAGCCCGTGCAGCAGGACCCAGGTCCACTGCAGCCCGCGCACCCGCTTGACCGGTGATGCTGTCACCACCCGAGCGTGCGCCACCCCTGCCGCCACGGCGGGCGGGGTTACCCGACCGGGTGAGACATTCACCCCCTGGTGCCGTCCCTGGGTGACGCCCCGGGGCTCGACCCGGGTCGGTCCCTCCAGGGGACCACACTCCCGACCCCGGTGGTGGGACTCCACCCGAAGGAGGGGCGCGGGTGGGCACGGATCCGGGGGTGGTGCGGGCGGGACGACGGTGATTCAGGGCGTGGGGGAGCTGGTAGGTCTCCTACGGCCGCCTCCCCCGCACCACCGCAGCGGTACAGGGGAGGCTGTCGCGCGCTAGGAGATCCGGATCAGGCCCCACCAGCCCTCGCTGACGCCCCAGTGCAGGTTGGGTGTGCGGTACACGTAGTCCCCGGGGTGGCGCGGTGTGAACCGCGCGGTCCGGGCCGATCCCGTGGCCAGTGCGCCCAGGGTGGACACGAAGGGCCCTCGGCCGCGTTCGGACACGTCCCACACCTGGCCGTGCACCGAGAAGCCCTGGTTGCGGATGCGCGACCCGGCGATCACCAGGTGCAGCACCACCTCGTCGCCCACCTCGGCCCGCACCAGCGGCGTCGGCGGGGTCCGGTCGTCGAGGGATGGGCTGACCGGGTGCAGGTGGGCGGAGCGGTAGTTGTACGCCTTCTGCCCCAGGTCGTCCTTGGCCTCCGACACCAGGTCGCGGACCGGTTGGGTGAGGTCGCCGTCGTGGAAGAGGCGGAGGCCGTCCTGGGCGATGATCACCTGTTGCACCACCCTGGGCTTGCCTGGCCGCCGGATCACCGCCTGGGCGCCGGTCCACGAGCGGTGGCCGTGCAGGTCGTAGGGCGTCGCGTCCGCCTCTTCCACGACGAGCGCGCCGATGAGGCCGCGTCGGAGGTGGGTGATCGGGTCCGCGTGGTCGCGCAGCAGGACGACGCCCGGTTCGTCCACATGCCACCAGTACGTGTGCGAGCTGCCCGGTTTCACTGTGCTGTCAGGGTTTTCACCGACCCGCGTGCCGTCGTGCTCGGCGGTGTCGTAGCGCAGCCCGACAGGGTGCAGCGACACCCGCTCGGACACCACGCGCCGGGCCGGGTTGTCGCGGGCCAGCAGCACCGGGTCGAACTCGCTGGCGGGCGGTGGCCCGTCGAGCTCGTTGACCAGCGTGACCGCGACCCATTCCCCCGCCCTGGCCCGCAACACCAGCGGGCCGTCGAACTCCGCACCATCCACTTCGTACACAAGGCCGAACGGGTCGAACCGCTCCCCGCTGTACTCCAGGGTCCGCGCCCGCGCCCGAACCGTGAACCGCCGCACCGGGCCGCGCTCGGGCAGCACGGCGCCGCCGTGGTGCGCGCCGGGCAGCGCGGGCAAGTCGCCCTGCTCGGTCTCATGTAGACGGATCAGCCCCCAGCACCCCAGCCACAGGTCATCCGCGGCCGCGAACGACCACAGGTGATCACCCGGCGCCGCAGCGGGTTCCAGGTGCAGGTCGGCCGCGTTGGAGACGCCGAGGGTCTGCTGCGAACGCCACGGGGTGTCGGCGCGGTCCGGCCAGTCGCGCCAGCGCAGGCCGTGGGTGGTGAAGCTGTGCTGCTTGTCGAACGAGCCGTCGACCAGTCGCAGCCGGATCGACTCGCCGGGGTAGCCGCGCAGCAGCGGGGTGGTCGGGTCGCCGTGGACCTCGCTGGAGAACCAGTCGGCCGGGTCGCCGCCGCGCAGGTCGAGCGGTTCGCTGCGGTAGTTGACGGTCATGACGCCCTGCTCGTCCATCCCGCCGGGCGCCAGCGGCGGGTTGATGGCTCCACCGTGGCCGTGCTCGGAGTGCTCGAACGACGGCACGTAGTCGGCGACCGCCAGCACCGCCTCGCGGAACGCCGAGCCGTCCGGCAGCCGCACCACGGCCTGGCTGCCCGAGGGCAGTTCCCGGCTGTGGTCGGCCGGGTCGACCCAGGTCGCGCCCTCGGGTTCGGCGACGAGCACGCCGTAGAGGCCGTGCCGCTGCCGGTAGTTGGGCAGCAGGTGGTCGTGGAACAGCACGGTGCCGAAGTCGTCGTCGACGTACCAGCGGAACACCCACGAGCGGTAGCCGTCGGCGTGCTCGTCGCGCAAGTCCGATGTGGTCGTCGCGGACAGGTAGTTCCAGCCGATGCAGGCGCCGTCGGAGACCAGCGGGTCGTACTTGACCAGGTGCGAGTGCAGGCCGCATTCGGCCTGGTAGGGCAGTTCCGGGTCGAACGCGGTCGCCGCCTGCTTGCCGGTCGGCAGGTGGTTGGTGAGCGTCATCTCCAGGACCTCGCCCTTGCGCGCCCGGATGACCAGCGGCTCGACCTCGCGCTCACCGGCGTTGACCTGCCGCCGGAACTCCTCGATCCCGCCCGCGGCCTCCACGTCGTCGTTGAGCGCGAAGAAGTGTCCACTGTGGTCGTGCCACAGTGGACTGTCGTGGTCGTGGACGTCACCGGTCTGCACCAGGGTCGCAGTGGTGACCACCAGGTGGTACCGCCGCACCGGGGCACCGACCGGCCCGATCTTGGTGAACGCCTCCCCCGGCTGCGCGTCCGGCACGAACGCGGCCGACTCCAGTCCGGTCGGCTCACGGCCCATCCCCACAGGCATCCCGGGTGTGCGCGGCGGTCGCGGCGACTTCTGCGGGAAGGTCGCCGCCTCCCGCATGAACGCGGGCCACCCAGGTCGCTGCGCCGTCGACACAGGCGGTTGGTTGCCCGGCAACGGAATCAGCGGCTCGATGACCGTCCCATCGGGATAGTGCCCGGTCCCGTCCTGCAGCGCGTCGAACGCGCGCAGCAGGCCCCACATGCCCATGTGGAAGTGCGGGTAGAGGTGGCAGTGCCACACCGCGTCGCCGACCGCGTGCTGGGTGGATCCCGCCCCGCCGACCAGGTCCAGCGTCAGCCCCTGCTGCGGGCCGAGGCTGACCGAGTCGACCACCGGCGACCCGTGGTCGTCCGGGTCGACCCGCCACTGGTGCAGGTGGGTGTGGAAGACGTGCGTGTCGCGCATCCCGCCGTGCACCAACCGGAGCACCACGTCGTCGCCGCGGTAGCCGAAGAACACCGGCGTGGCCGGGTCGCCGAACACCCAGGAGCTGTGGTGCAGTTCCTCGCCGGTCTGGGCGTCGCGCACCGGGTCGAGCCGGTGCTGCTCCATCAACTGGTTGTAGACGTGCTGGCGCCAGCCCAGCGGTTCGATGCGCAGGTTCACCGGCAGCATCGCGTTGCTGACCGGCTCGAGGTCACCGATGTCGTCCGGCCGCTCGTCGGTGGGCACCGCGAAGGGCGCCATCCCCGCCAGCAGCGGCGCCCCGTGATCGTGCCCGCCGCCGTGGTCGTGACCGGCGGGCGGGGTGACCGGGTTGTCGTTGCTCGGGTACTCCATCATGGAGATGACGTGCTCGCGGAAGCTGCGGCCCGGGGTGTGCACATCGGCGGAAATGCCGCTGGGCAACGGACCTCCGGTGCGCGGGTCGGTCCAGGTGGCGTCGCGCGGCTCGACGACGAGCGCGCCGTTGAGGCCGCGGCTCTGGGTGCCCTCACCGCGCACGTCGGCCATGTCGCCGAAGTGGAACACGCCCTCGTGCTCGCACAGCCACTCGAACACCCTGGTCCCGCCCGGCCGGACCGAGCTGTCCGGGTTGGCGCCCGCGTCGAGTCCGTCGTGGCGGCGGGCGTCGTAACGCACGCCCTGCGCGGTGATGCCAACCGGGCGCGGCAGCTCGTTGGTCAGCCGAACCCGCACCAACTCACCGCGGCGGGCGCGCAGCACCAGCGGCACGGCCAGGGGGTGCGGTGTGGGCACGAGGTCGGGGTCGGTCAGGTAGCTGGGGAACGGATCCGGCCAGTCCGCCGCGACCGCCCGCAACACCGGGGCGTTCTCGGCAAGCACGTACAGCGCGCCGCGGCGGTCGTGGTCGCCGAAAGCGTTGTAGGCGATGGGAACCTGGAGCGCGACGACGTCGTACTCCCGCACCCGGGGCCTGCGCTCCGCGACGGTCACCTCGCCGCTCTCGGCCAGGACGGCGCTGTCGATCGAGGTCGGGCTGTCGATCATGCCGCACCCCGCACCAGCGCCGCGGTCCCGTGGTCGAACTCCGCGACCACCTCGCCCCGGCGCAGCACCCGCCCGCTCCACCGGTAGTCGTTGCCCAGCGAACCCCGCGGCGTCCACGAGTAGTCCAGCACCAACCGATCCCCCTGTCGCACCTCGACCGCTTCCCGCACCGGCAGGTAAGCGTGCTTCCAACTGTCCGAAGTAGACCCCGTGGCGATGTCGTCGCCCGACAGGTCCAGTGCCACCGAAGGCGACAGGGTCGACACGAAGTACCCCTTGAACCCGGTGAACACCCCGTCCCTGCGGACCGTGTACGGAGTGGACACCGTGCCCGCGGCGACCGCGTCCGCGCCGAACACCTGGGAGGTCACCACGCGCGGCGACGCCAGGTGAGTCGAGATCGGGACGATCGTGTCGTAGTAGAGCGAGAACGGGTCGCGCGACCCGAGTCCCCCGTCGCTGCCCGCGATCGACTGCGCGCCGTGCACGTCACCCGTGGTGACCCGCTGGTGCGCGGTGGTCGCGGCGACCGGCACGAGGTAGCACTCGGCCGAGCGCGGCAGCACGACGCCGCCCTCGGCGAGGAACCGGTGCCGGGCGTCGGCCAGGATCGCCACGCAGCCCTCGTTGTCGACCAGGTTGCCCAGCGTCTCCGAGATGATCACGTCGACCCGGTCGGGCAGGTCCACCTCGAACGACAGGCCCGCGACCGGCACGAACCGGTCGGCGAACCCCGCCTCGGCGAGCCGGGCCGCGGCGGTGGCCAGCACCGACTCGGCGAAGTCGAGCCCGTACACCCTGGCCGCGCCCGCCTCCAGCGCCCACCTGGCCAGGATCCCGGTGCCGGTGCCCAGGTCGAGCACCACCGCGCCCGGCCGCACCACCTCGGCGATGGCCTCGGCGTAGGCGCTCATCCGCAACCGGTCGCCGAGCAGCAGGTCGTGGAACCCGGAGTCCCAGTCCGCCACCAGTTCCGAGGCGGGCAGCCACACCTGCTCAGCGGAGTATGTCTGGCTCATAGCTGTTGCTCTCCCCCTTCACGTCCCGGGTCGGTGTTCCGGGACGACCTCGGTCACCGGCAGGTCGCCGCTGACCGGTCCCGCGACCCGGCACCCGGTGGCCAGGTCGAACACCGACTTGTGCAGCGGGCAGGTCACCCGCAGCGTGCGCGGGTTGACGTGCGCGTGCACCAGTCGGCCCAAGCGGTGCGGGCACTCGGCGGCGATCCGGAACTCGCGCTCCCCCACCGTGATCACCACCTCCTGCTCCGACACCTGGCGGATCGTCGGCTCCCCAGCCACGGTCACCGCCCACCGGCGGTCTTGGCAACCGCCTTCTCGACCGCGGCGTCCATCGCCGCGCCGAGCAGCGACGACAGCAGGGTCGCGCCGACCAGCAACTTGGTCGGGTCGAGCCCGCGCGCCGCCTCGTACTCCTTGATGGCGGTCTGCATCTCCCTCATGTGGAAGTCGTCGATGTGGATGTGTTCGGTGTAGTAGCGGCCGTTGGCGATGCCCAACCGCTCGCAGGCGCGGGCCTGGAAGGCGAACGCGTCCGGGATGGCGGCTTCCAGGTAGGCCAGCGCGCCGAGGAAGTACTCGACGTCGACCGCGCGGGAAGCCAACCAGTAGAACGAGTTCAGGAACGCGTAGGTCTCGTCGTTGGTGTCGCGCAACACTTCCGGCAGCTCGTCCGGCAAGTCCAACTCGGCGAGCAGGTCGCGGTAGAGCTGCGAGTGCGCCTGGGCGATGTTGCCGCAGCCGAACTCGTCGATCATCACCCGCATCACCGCCATCTGCGCCCGGATCGGCAACCGCGCCACCGCGGGGAAGAAGTTCTGCGCCTCGGTCAGCCCGTCCGGCGCGAACTCCTCCACCACGACCGCGAACTGCTCCCTGGTCGCCTCGCCGGCCAGGTACCGGCTGCTGGGCGCGCCGTCGCGCTCCTCGGCCAGCATCACCGCCAGCGCGGCGACCCAGTCCGCCCTGGTGGCCAGCGGCGCGGTGTCGGCCTCGATGTCGGCGACCAGCGCGACGATCCAGTCCGCCTCGGCCGCCTCGATCCGCGCGTAGCGGGCAGCGGTCGGCACGCTCCTGTTGTCCAGGAACAGGTCCCGCTGCGGCCGGTCGCCGGTCCGCAGCAGGGACAGGTCTTTGTCCACCGCCGTCGTCAAGGTTCCTCCCCCACCGGGGTCACGGCCGCCGCGGTCGAGATGACCCCTCGGCGGCACAGGTGTGCTTTCACGTGCCGGTACCAATCCGGCTCGGCGAGCCGGTAGCGGGCGCACGCCGCGTCCAGGTCGGCCGCGGCCGCCTGCCCGGCGAGGTAGCGCGCGCACAGGTCCGGTTCCAGGTTGGCCAGGGCCAGCACGCAGCCGTCCACCCCGGGCGTCCTGGCGACCAGGTCCTCGTAGCCCTGCCACACCGCGACCGGTGGCGCGGCGGCCAGCAGGGCGCGGGTGGCGGCGGGGTCGCCGCCGCTGTCCTTGACGGCGACGACCCCCTCCAACTCGCACACGCGCAGCAGGGTGGCCGGGTCGAGCAGGTTCCCGGTCACCGCGGACTCGTGGTACACGACGACAGGCGCGGCCACGGTCGCGGTGACCGCGACGTAGTGCTCGTACATCTCCCGCTGGGTGACGCCCGACCCGGACTGGGTCGGCACGACGACTCCGGCCGCGCCGAGGGCGACCGCCTTGGCCGCCCTGGCCACGACCTCGGCGGTGGTGCGCCGCTGGGTGCCCGCCAGTACCGGCAACCCCCTGCGGTGGCTGAGGGTGTGGCTGACCACGGCCGACCAGCGGTCGTCGTCGAGCGCCCAGCCCTCGCCGGTGCTCAGACCGGGCACGAGGGCGACCACGTGCCCGGCCACCGCGGCCACCAGCCTGGCCACGTCCGGTTCGGACACCGTCCCGTCCGCGGCGAGCGGGGTGACCAGCGGGACGATCACGCCGCCGCTGGGGACACCGAGAACGGTCACCACCGCCGGGTCACCGCCTTCCGCCTGCGGAGTGGGCGACCCGCAGCACCAGCGACTCCCGGTAGAGCTGTTCGAGCTTGTCCGGGAACACGGGCTCGGTGTCGACCTGGTCCGGTCCGCGCACCGGCAGCCCACCGCCGGTCGGGTACCGACTGTCCACTGTGAACAGTGTGCCGCCCCTGGCGACGACCTGGCTCACGGTGAGCCGTTCGGTCAGCGGCAGGTGCGCCAGGTCGGTGAACCCCAACGCGGCGGTGACGTCGGTCGCGGTGTAGCCGACCCTGGACACCGCCATGTCGGTGTGCAGGTTGTCCATGAACGGGTAGTAGGCGTCCTGGACCTCGCGCGGGTAGGACCACACGATGTCGTCGCACCGACCCACCTGCTCCAGGCTCATCACCACCCCGGTCGCCAGCCGGTCGACGAAGAACCCCTTGCAGGCCAGGCGGACCCGCTCGTCGGCGCTGTGCATGCCCATGAACAGCGCGGCGTCGACGAACTCGGCGACGAGCGTCGCGGGCGCCACTACCGGACCTGCGCGTCGACGGCGGCCCGCAGCCTGGTCATCGCCTTGGCGAACATCCGCGGGTCGCGGGCCAGTGCCACCCGCACGTACTCCTCGCCCCGACTCGGCTCGCTCCAGTGGAAGTAGCGGCCGGGCAGGACGTAGAGGTCGTCGTCGGCGAGCACGCTCTGCAGCCTGCTGGCCGTCGACAGCGGCGGCAGCACGCGGAACCAGGCGACGCTCACCTTCGCGACCGGCTCCTGGTAGCTCAGCGGCGAGCCGGCCAGCGCGCGGATGGCGGCGTCGCGGTTGGTGTCGAGCACCGAGCGCACCGAGGCCATCCGGTCGGCGGCGGAGTCCTCGATGTACTGGGTGAGCATGTTGAGCACGAACGGCGAGACGTTGAGCAGCACGCTGGTGTGGATGTTGTAGACGTCGAGCCAGATGTCGCGGCTGCTGGTGAGCAGCGCGCACTTGGCGTCCTGCACCGGCCAGGTCTTGCCGGTGTCCTCCAGCGCGATGTAGGTGACGCCGGAGTCCTCCAGCAGCTCGTAGATGTCGAAGCGCTCCAGGGTGTCGTCGAACAGGGTGAAGGAGGCGAAGCAGAAGTCGATCAGCAGCAGCTTGTCGTGGTCGCGGCAGAACCGCAGCACCTCCTCGAACCCGCGCCTGCCGTGCCGCAGCAGGGTGGCGCCGGTCGGGTTGTTCGGGTCCACCAGGAACAGCGCGTCGGTGCGCACGTGCGCGGCGAGGTTGTCGTAGATGGACCCGACCTCGTCCAGCAGCGACTCGGCGACCGGGTACAGCGGCACGCCGACGTTGCCCAGGACGTCGTGCAGGTTGTCGAAGCAGGGTTCGACGAGCGAGACCGACATCCGGTGCCGCTTGAGGTACATGGCGGCGACCAGGGTCGAGATGGACGCCGCGTAGGACAGCAGCGTGCGGTTGAGCGTCAGGGCGGTGTGCTGGCCGTGCAGCCGGAAGAACGCGTCGGTGAAGCGGTGTTCGTAGTCGGCCTGCTTGCCTTCCTCGGCCTCGTACCACAGCTGCGGCAGCCGGGCCACGATCGCGCGCTGGCTCGGCGACTGCCGCTGGTGGGTGTGCGCGTCGGCCAGGTTGAACTCGGTCTTGAGCGCCTGGATCTCGTGCTGGGTCAGGTCGACCAACCCGGTCGAGAACACCTCTGTGGTGGTCGGCGTGGTGTTCACGCTAAGTTTCCTCCCCCTGTGGCCGGTGGCCGCACTCGACGGCGCGGCGGCACCACGGCGGCGGCGCGGAAATGACCACGCGACCTCCGGCGCGCGAAAGCAGGACGGCCGTGATCGACACGACCGTCCCGGTCCGCGCGCCCAGGTTGCGTTTTCCCCCGCACCTGCGGCTACGGCGCCCCTAACCCCCTCGTGCCCCACCTCACCACGTCAGTGCGCTGCGGTGAGCGCGCGTGCATGAACGCGATGATGAACGTGCAGCCCTATTCCCCGCCTCCGGTCCACGCGGCAGGCCAGGTGTGATCTCAGCTGGTCAGGGCGCTGGACAACGCGGCGCCGCACTGTGACCACACCGGGATCCGTTCGCGTGACAACGAACCGGAGACCCCCATTTAATCGAGTCGAAACCGATGTCGCAGACGATGCCACACGCCACCGCACCGGGCAACAAGCTGTCTGGAATTCACTCGATAAGGAGTCCGCCGCACCTTGTCGGGTGTCCCGAGCCGGACGCATCGGACAAGGTCGGAAGCTGGCTAAATCACGCTGTGAACGCCCGTTGTCGCTTTCCGCAATGTCCACCGAGCGCGTCCCACAAACGACGAACAACACCCTTCGGATGGACAACAACTGGCCAAGCGGCTGATTCCCCTCATCCGATCCGCCCACATCCGGGCGCACCCCCTCACGGTCACGGGTCCGGATACGACAAACGCTCCCCGCGGGCCCCTCAGCCGCGGGGAGCGCACGCCTCCCGAGTCCGGTCCTGCCCCCGACGCGCCGGGGCGCCGCGCCCGGTGTCGGCGCGGCGCCCCGGGTGGCCGGGTCCCGCTCAGCCCTTCTCGTGGATGAGCTCCACCTCGAGCTCGAGGTCGATCTCCTTGGAGACCAGGATGCCGCCTGCCTCGAGCACCATGTTCCAGCTCAGGCCCCAGTCCTCGCGGTTGATCCTGCCCTTGGCCGAGAACACCGCGCGGTCGTTGCCCCACGGGTCGCGCACCAGGCCGAGGTGCTCGACCTTGAGCGTCACCGGGCGGGCGACGCCCTTGATGGTCAGCTCGCCCTCCAGGACGCCACCGGCGCCGATCCAGGACACCGAGGTGGACCGGAAGGTGGCGGTGGGGTGCTCGGTGACGTCGAAGAAGTCGTCGGAGCGCAGGTGGTCGTCGCGGGTCTGGTCGCCGCTGGTGACCGAGGCCATGTCGATGGTGACCTCGACGGAGCTGTCCTCCGGCTGCTCGGCGACGGTCACCACGCCCTCGACGCCGGTGAACCGGCCGCGGACCTTGGTGAGCATGAAGTGCCTGCCGACGAAGCCGACCTCGGCGTGCCCCGGGTCGACCTTCCAGGTGCCCGCTGCGGGCAGTTCCACGCCGCCGAGCACGCGACCAGCGGCGGTACCGGCCGATTCGGTGTTGGTCATGTCTGTCTCCTTCTCGGTGCGCGGGGGGGCTATTCGGCGGACTCGGTCGGCAGGCCGGAGCCGACCCAGTCCCGCTTGCCCGCGACGTAGGTGAACACGTTCGTGTAGCCGAGTTCGGCGAGCCGCTCCGAGGCGATGCCCGAGTTGGAGCAGGTGTCGTCGGAGCAGTAGACGATGACCTCGGCGTCCTTGGTCGGGATGAGCGCCGCGGCGCGGTCGTCCACCTCGTCGAGCGGCAGGTTCTTCGCGCCGGGCAGGTGCGCCTCGTCGTAGTAGGACTGCGGCAGTGCCTCCAGCACGACAGCCGACCCGGTGTCGATCCGCTGCTTGACCTCGTCGGTGGTGATGACGCGAGCCATGACGGCCCCCCTTCTGGTGTGACCTGGCGGCGCCGGTGCGGCGGGCCGGGCGAGTGGTGGTGCGGTCGAGTGGGTGGTGCGGTCGACGCGGTGCTCGGTGGTATCCGAGAAAATGTGCGTCTGCACGCACTGTAACAGATATGTGCGGACGCACGCAATCGCCTACACTCATCGGCATGCGACTCCCCCTGCGCACCGAAGATCTCGGCATCGAGGCGTGGCGGTCCGTGTTGTTGGCCTACAACGCGGCCCTGCGCGCGATCGAGGCCGAGCTGGACAGGGCGGGCACCGTCCCGCTGACCTGGTACGACGTGCTGCTCGAGCTCCAGGCGGCCGAGGCTCCCGGGCTGCGCATGCGCGACCTGGCCGACCGGGTGGTGCTCAGCCGCACCCGGGTCAGCAGGCTGGTCGACGAGATGGCGGCCGACGGGCTGGTCCGCAAGGAGACCGACGGCCAGGACCGCCGCGTGGTGTGGGCGGTGCTGACCGACGAGGGCCGCTCCGCCTTCCGCAGGGCGGTCCCGGTCTACCTGCGCGGCATCGAGCAGCACTTCGCCGCGCACCTGACCGACGAGGAGAAGCAGGTCTGCGCCACCGGCCTGCTCAAAGTGGCTCAGGCCCACCGCCCTGGCGCCTGCGACCCGGTGAAGGAGGACACCAGATGAGCACTGAACGGTCCGGGGTCGACCCGCGGCTGCCCAAGGCCCCGAGCAGCGTCGTGGTGTACAGCGACCTGAACTGCTCGTTCGCCCACCTGGGGGTGTACCGGCTGCACGAGGCGCGCCGCAGGCTGGGGCTGGCCGGGCGGCTGTGGTTCGACCACCGGGCGTTCCCGCTGGAGCTGTTCAACCACTCGGTCAACGAGCGCCCCGGGGTGGACTCCGAGATCGCCGTGGTCGGCGCGCTGGAGCCCGAGGCGGGCTGGCGGCTGTGGCAGGGCCCGGACTGGACGTACCCGGTGACGACGCTGCCCGCGCTGGAGGCGGTGCAGGCGGCGAAGGCGCAGGGGCTGCCCGAGAGCGAGGCGCTCGACCTGGCGCTGCGGGTCGCGTTCTGGGCCGAGGGGCGGACGATCTCGATGCGGCACGTCATCCTGGACGTGGCGCGCGAGACGCGGGTGGTGGACGTGACCGCGCTGGCCGAGGCCATCGACGACGGCCGTGCCCGGCGCGCGGTGATGGACCAGTTCGAGGCCGCGGGCGGCGGCAGGGTCAACTGCAGCCCGCACGTGTTCCTGCACGACGGGACCGACGAGGCCAACCCCGGGGTGTCCGCCAGGTGGGTCAACGGCGACTTCGGCGTCGGTTTCCCGGTCATCGACGCCGACGACCCGGCCGCCTACGACCGGCTGCTCGAGCACGCGGCGGAGCTGCTGCCCTAGGCGCAGGCCGGGAGGTAGGACTCGCGATCCGGGTGGCGTCCGTGCGCGCGGACGCGGACCACGGCGGGCGTTCCAGTACCGGATCATCGGCGGCGGCGCCTGGGCGCGGCGGTCGGAACCGCGGTCGCGGACCGGTGGCGTTGATGGCCGACCAGGTGCGGTCGGGGGGCCAGGTCAGCGGCCTGCGCCGCGGCACCGTCTGGCACAGCTTGGGCGCGATGCCGGACCCGCTCTCCCGGGCGCTGTCCGGTGGGTGGACTCGCGATCCGCGTGGTTCCCGGGTGGGCGGGAAGCCGCTCGTACCGGCCGTGCGGGCGCGGGTGGCGCCTGGTCCACTGTGGAGGCGCCGCGCGGTCTCTTGATCACCGAGCGCCGGTGGTATTGGATCGGCGTGCAGGCTCGCTCGGCACGCGGACCAGGGACGGGCAGATGACCCACGCGCGGTGGACCAACCCGTTCACCGCCGCGGCCCTGCCCCTGGTCGAGCGGCCGGAACTGCTGGCGGTGGTCGCCGAGATCGACCACTTCGCGGCCGGGTTCACCCGGTTCACCGGCGCCTTCACGCACTCGCCGCCGCGGTTGGTGCTGGTCACGGGGCCGTCGGGGTGCGGGAAGTCGACGTTGGCGCAGCGGTGTGCCCGGTGGTTGTTGGACACCGGCGATCCGGTCGTGTGCGTGGACCTGTCCCGGGAGCCGTTGGCGCTGACGGTGCGGGAACGGATCGACTCGGTCTGCCGCGGGCTGGCCGCTCACTTCGAGGTCCCGTGCGACGACCCGCGCGGGGTGTTCGACGAGGTCGACGCGGTGCTGCCCACCGACACGCTGCTGGTCGTGCTCCTGCCGCCGGTGGAACTCCCGGCCGAACTCCGCTGGTACGCGGGCGCGGCCGGGGACCGGATGATCCTCTTCACCGAGTCGTCCCACCTCCGCGAGGCCCCCGACGACGTCGTCGTCCTGCCCCTCGGCCCCCTGGCTCCCGGCGACATCGCCCGCTTCGCCACCACCCGCCTCACCGCCGCCGCCCCCTCGATCCCCCCACTGAGCCCCGCCGCGATCGACTGGATCGAACAGCGCTGGTCCCCCACCGGCCTCTCCGCCGAAGCCCTCCGCCGCCTCCTGCACGAGGCGTACGAGGACGCCCACCACCGCGGCACCCCGGAGGTCGACCTCGACGCCATCATGACCAGCCGCCTCCGCCGCCTCCTCGACCAGCCGTGACCGTCCGCAGTGGACTATTTCGCCGAGAGGTCCCCTCTCCCGCGCCAGATCGTGCTACCGACCGGGCGTCAGGGGATCTGTCCACAACCCCTTCAACCATCCACAGCCCTCGGCCAAGCCCTATTGACAAGTCGCCGGGGTCGATAGGTGGGCTGGCGGGCAGCGGCGGGCAGGCGGCGGGACGGCGGGACGGCGGCCAGTCGCGAATCTGGGATAGCGGCCACACGTTCGGCCTAGTGAGGTGAGGTCTGTCGTGGCACTGGTGCGGTGGCGAAGCGCGATACGATCGGGGATTCGTCGGGTGTGGGATGAGGTGGCAGCGGTCTTGTCGGGGGGTGCGCGGCTGCCGCTGGTGTTGGTGGGGGTTATCGGGGTTTGTTGGGCTGTTGCGGGGTTGTTCGGGGTCAGTGGGGTGCACACGAGCGCGGCGTACCACCTGTTTGTCGTGGTGTTGCTTGCCGTTGGGCTCTACGGGAGTACGCGGGGTATTGCGCTAGAGGAGTTGCGGGGCAATGTAGGCGTGGTTGTGCTCGCGGTGACCGTTGGCGTGCTGGCTAAGACTGCGTTGATTGCCGGGGTTATGTACTTGGTTGATTCGCGGCCGGTGAGTGTGGTGCTGGGGGTGGCGGTCGCGCAGATTGATCCGTTGTCGGTGGCGGCGACGATGGATCGGCGGATGTCGGAGCGGGCCAAGGCGATCCTGTCGGCGTGGGCGGCGTTCGACGATCCGGTGACCGTGCTGCTCGTCGTCTACTTCTCCGCGTTCGCGCTCGGGACACCGGGTGTCCTCGCCGCGGGCTTGGCGGACTTCGGGACCAGCCTGCTCCTCAACGCCGGGTACGCGGTCGTGGTGGCCGGGCTGTGGCTCCTCCTCCGCTCCCGGCTTCCCGGATGGCTGGTACTCCTGGCAGCACCAGCGGCCCTCGCGGTCGCGGCGACGCAGGGCCTGATGCTGGGCATCGCGCTGGCCGGGCTCGTGGTGCGGCCGTTCGAAGGCGAACCCCGGGCGGAGAAGGCAGTCGAGCGGATCCTGACCGGGGCGCTGCTCCTGGCAGGGGTCGCGCTGGGAGCGGTGTTGGCGGGCGTCGTGGGGCCAGGATCGTTGGGATTGCTGTTGAAAGGGCTGCTGCTAGGGGTAGCGGCGTTCGGGGCGCAGATGCTGGTCGGCTCTCTTATCGCCATCCGCCTTCCCCGATACGACCGCTGGTGTCTTGCCCTAAGCCAGCAGAACGGCTTAACCGCGATCGTCCTGGCGTTGCTCCTAGAGCCGAACTTTCCCGGCACGGTTACGGTTGTGGCCCCGGCCATCGTCGTGACCTACGTCCTGTTCACCGCAGGAGCCCATATCCTGGACCGAATCCCGACGTCCCTACCGGCCGTACCCTGAAGCCTGTTCCTCTATCCCCCGCACGAACCGCTGCCCCAGCGGCGTCAGCGCCCCACTGTCGAGCAGGGTCCGCGCAACCGTCCACGTTGCCTCACGCCACCGGGCGAACTCTCGGCGGGCTCTGGAAGACGGCGCTATCCGTTGCCGGTCGTGCCAGAACGCGGCGATGGCCAGGTGCGCGTAAGTACCGTGGAGCAGGCCCGCGATGGGACGGGGGTCAGTCCGCCAGGGGGCGTGGAACAGCCGTGTGTCGGTGAGATCGAACAAGGGGAAGAGGTCCATCAGCACGGTCAGCTTGGCGTGGTGCAACTCGTGCGTCAGCGTTACCGCCATCGTCTCGGCGTCAGCGCTAAGTGACAGGAACACACACCCGAGCGCGTCCCCCACAGTCGCGCTCGCCTCCCCCACGTCCGACGGTTCCAATGGTGTCACAGCGGTGACCAACACGGCCAGTTCCTCAGCCAGCACAGGGTGATCCGCGCTCAGCAGCTCCCAAGCACCGGACAACCCTTCCCGCCACCGACCCAGGTCCGGCGTCGCGGCAACCCCCAACCCTTCCGGCAGCAGTCCGGATGGCCACCCACCGAGGGTCCACCTCACCCCAGGGGCCAGCCGAACCGCCGGAAAAGCCTTCCACCGCAACCGATCCGTCCGCACGACCCCGGCGACAGGGTCAAGCGCCCCCAACGACGGCAGGACAGCGACCAACGGATCCGGCACGTCCACCACTGCCCCCGCCCGGATCGCGGCCGCCGCCACGACGTGCGACAGACAGCCCGGCATCCCGCGACGCAGCAACGCCGAGGTCGCCCACAGCCCGACCACCGGATCGTCCAGCACCCGGTTCACCGCCACCGGATCACGCGCGTGCAACTCCCCCAACACCGCGAACGCCCTGGTAGCGGCCGGATCCACCGCGAGCAGCCGGAGGAACGCCACCGTCCGACTCCGGCGCGCGGACACCAGCGCCCGCGCCACGTCCGGCCCGCCGCCACCCGCCGCGAGGTCGTCGAACACCGCCCCGGACAGCGTGTGCCGGACCAGCTCGGCGCTCATGTCAGCGCGGCGAGGTCGTCGACCAACCGCGCCCGAACGTGGCTGGTCAGCCGGAACAGGTCAGGGCAGTACACCGACGGGTGCGCGAACCCCTCTCCCGCGCGATGACGATGCGCTGGGTGACCTCCACCGCACGCGGCTAAGACCGGGCATGTCAGGCACTCGTGCGCCAACACGGCGGGCGGTAGGGCCACCGCGTCGAAAGGGTCGGCAAGGACGTTGAGCCCCGTGTCGACCGCGTCCGGCTCCACGGCGGCGACGATGTCCGACAGCTCGATCGCCCCGTCGGTGGCCACGACCAGCGGCGGCGAGACCTGCGCGCCGAGTCCCTCGACCCCGGACGTCCCGCCCAGCCACAGGGTGATCACCTCGGCGAACTGCCGCACCACCGTGCGCGGCGGTGACTCCCCGTACCACTGGTCGAACACCGGGATCAGCCAGTCGGCGTACGGGGTCGCCGGGTCACCCGGGTGCCTGCCGGGCGGTGGGCGGCTCCAACTGCCGTGCGGCAGCAGGAAGTCGACGACCGGCGGGTCGAAGCGGAGCAGTTCGCGGTAGGTCGCCAGCGGGTCCGCGGCGAGGTCGATCACGCACAACAAGCCCGCGAACAGGTGCCGGAAATCGGGTCCGGTCAGTTTTCCCAGCGCCGCGGTGACCGCGTCATGACTTCCACGGCCGTCACGACGGACACGATGTCGGTCATGTCCCGTTTTTGTCCCGTCGAGGCTTACCCCGACCCGGACGTCCCACTCGGCGAACAGCGCCAGGAATCGTTCGTCCAACCGCATCCCATTGGTCTGCACGGTGAACGCGACGCGCGCCGGAATCCGCTCCCTCGCCGCGCGCACCAACGACTCGATCCGCGTCGGGCCCGCCAACAGCGGCTCGCCGCCGTGCAGCACGACGTCGACGTGGTCGAGCCCGTGCGCGACCACGTGTTCGGCGACCCGCTCGACCAGCGCGGCCACGGTCGCCCCGGCCATCACCGCGGGCTTGGCGCGCCACCGCGGGTCGGCCATCTCGTAGACGTAGCAGTAGTCGCAGGCCAGGTCGCAGCGGCCGTGCAGCTTCACGACGAACTGGCGCGTCGGCAGCCGTGCCCGCATCCGCCTCCCCGTCCCCGCGCACACCGGTCCCGCGCACGGCTTCCCGCGGTCCACCGACCCGCACGCGTGCGCCCCGGGCGGCGCGCGGCGGCCCGGGTCCGACTCCCACTTAACACGGCCGAGGCGGCCACGGGTGTCGGCTGATCGGTGTATCTTCGCTCCGCGTGAGCACTCCGCGACGCACCGGCGGATAGGGTCGGGGAAGCAGACCGGTCCGATCGGGGGTTCGAGCGGGTCGGGTATCGCGTCGGGTGCGCCAGGATTCGCCGGAGGGGGTGCGGGTGGACGGCTCGGAAAGCCCTTCCCCGGGGGATTCGGGGGTGTTGCGCTCACACCTGCTCGACGTTTCCGCCCTCGATTTCGCGAAGCTGGCCGCGTTGCCGGAGTGCGTGCTGCGGGAGTCGCTGGCCGGGGTGCTCGGTCAGCTCGCCGCGCTGCCGACCCGGTACCAGGCGCACCAGAGCTCGCTGTCGGGTGGGACGGCCGGGTGAGGGGACCGCGATGAGCGTGCCGACGACCGGTGGCCAGGCCGTGGTGACCGTGTTCGTGTCCGTGGTGGACAACGCGGGCCGGGTCGACGCCGTCGCGAACCTGTGCGGTGTGCTCGCCGGGGCCGGTCGGCGGGTCCTGGTGCTCGACTGGTCGGACGAACTGACCTCCGTGCGTGACTACCTGCGGGTCTTCCACACCGGGCGGCAGGCGTGCCCGGACAAGGTGTGGGCGGCGGCGCAGGCGGTCGGTGGCGCTGGCGGCGGCCGAGTGCGCGACCAGCGGGAGTTGGCGGCGCACGTGGTTCCCAGCCTGCCTGGGTCGGTTGACGTGCTCTCCCTCGATGGTGGGCTGCCGTCGCTGCGGCACACCACGGTCGACGAACACGCCTTGGCCGACCTGCGTAAGACCCTGACCACCGCTGACTACGACGATGTGTTGGTAGCGCTGCCCTCTGGTGGCCACAGCGCCACCCTGCGCGCGGCAAGCGTTCTCGGGGACACGGTCGTCGTGTGCTTCGAGCCGCTGGTACCGACGCTAGGTGCCGCGGTCGACACTGTTGACGCTGTCCGCAGATCGGCGCCGCTACGGGTCGACATCGTCGTCGCGGCTACCCGGTTCCGGGTCGACGACGCCGAGCACCGCGTCAACGGGTTGCGCACGGCGATCCGGCAGGCGTTCGGCCCGGTGTTGCCTCCTCGCTCGCGGCTGACCGACCCGTATGTAGAGCTGCCCGAGCTGTCTTATGTCACCGCCACCCCCTTGCTCGCGGTCGTCGCGGAGGAAGCCGACGACCTGTGGTCCCGGTACGTGCGGCTGGCGACGATGGTCGACGCCGACCGGGGTGTGGCGCCGCGGCGGGTCAGTGAGCTGGTGCGCGGCCGGTACCGCCGCGTGGCCGGGATCGACGTGGGTGACGAGCAGCGGGTCGTGGTGACCGCGGAACCGGCGCTGCGGCCGTGGGTGGACTGGGTCGCGGCGGAGTTGGCCGAGGTCAACGTGTCGGTGTGCGAGGCGGGCGCCGGTGACCTGCCGGTGGTGCGGATCGCCGCGCTCGGGTCGGCGGATCCGGGTGGCGCGGATGTGCTGCTGCACCCGGTGTCGGTGCCCGGTGGGCGGATCAGCGAGGCCATGCTCAGGTCGGTGCGCGACCGGGTCGACGTGCTGCGGGAGCGGCTGTTCAGCGGTCTCGGCTACCCGACACCGCCGCTGCCGCCGGACGTTCCACCGAAGGTGCCTGGTCTGCCGTCGGCGGTGTTCGGGCTACCTGCGTCCAGCGTTCGTTTCGGCCACCGGGACGCTGAGCTAGACCGGCTGCGGGCAGCGCTACCTGCGTCGGACGGTGTCACCACCGTGGCGTTGACCGGCGCGCACGGAGTCGGTAAGTCGGAACTGGCTCTCGCTTACGCTCACCGCAACGCCTTCGCGTACGACGTCGTGTGGTGGCTACCAGCGCATGAGCCGCAAGCCACCCTCGTGCAGCTTGCGGAACTCGCGAGCCGCCTACGCGCCGAGCCGGAGCACTACGGCAGCATGGCCGCGCTCGATCGGTTCGCCTCTGACACCAACCTGCGGTTCTTGCTGGTCTACGACGGTGTGCCCGAGGTGTCCGCGATCGTCGACCTGCTGCCGAAGAGCGGTCGGGGCCACGTGATCATCACGGTGGCCAGCGTGGCCGAGGGCGACGAGGTGGACGCCGAGGTCCCGGTGACGGGGTTGTCCACCGAGCAGGGCGCCGCGCTGGTCCGCCGGGGTGCGACGGGGCTGCCACCCGAGATGGCCGCCCAGGTCGCCGCCGAGCTCGACCACTGGCCGCTGGCGCTGAACCTGGCCGCGTGCTGGCTCAGCGAGCAAGTCACGGTTCTGACAGACGGCACGAGGTCGAGCTACCTGGATGTCTATGAAGCGGCCGAGGTAGCGGGCACGGACCTGTTGTCCCGACTGCGCGCCGACACAACCGGCCCCACCGCCATCCACCGGATGGCCCGGCTGACTCTTGCCACCGCCCGCGACCACGACACCCCCGGTCTAGCCCCGATCGACCGCCACCTGGGCGCGGTGGCGGCCCTGGTGGCCGAGTTCGGCGCGTTCCTGTCCCCGCTCGGCGCGGCCCTGGACCTGGTGCGGTCCCTGCCGTGGCGGGCGGAGCTCGGGCTGGGGATCGGGCCTGCGGCCGACGAGCTGCTGGTGTTCCCGCCGTTGATCGATCGGGCGTTGTGGCTGGGTGAGCGCTACGGGTTGTTCGAGGTCGACTGGGGTCGGGAGCGGGTGCGGGTCGGTGACGTGCTGCGCTCGACCATCGCCGAGCTGATCGACCCGGCGACCAGGCTGGCGCGGCGGACCGCGGTGCTGCGGGCGTTGGCCGGGTACGCGCCGTTCGAGGTGACCGCCGGGCACCGGGCGCGGTTCGTCGAGCTGGGCACCCACATCGGGCCGTCCGGGGCGACCGGCAGCGACGACCCCGCGGTGCGCAGGTGGTTGGTGAACCAGGCCAGGTTCTTCTTCGCCTTCGGCGGGGTGGGGGTGCGGCGCGCGGCACTGGCGTCCGGGCAGGAGGTGTTCGAGTCGTGGACCGAGCGCTTCGGCGAGCAGGACGAGCTGCGGCTGCGGATGGGCACGCAACTGGCGAACCTGCGCCGCGAACTGGGCGACCGCGACGGCGCGCTGGCGCTGGACGAGGCGGTGCTGCGGGTGCAGAAGCGGGTGCACGGGGTGGCCGACCCGCGCACCCTGGCCACCGCGCGCGACCGGGGCGGCAACCTGCGCGGCCTCGGGCGGTTCGCGGACGCGCTGGTGCAGGACACCGTGACGCGGCAGCACCACGCCGCCGTGCTCGGTCCGGACCACCCGGAGACCCAGTGGGCGACCAACAACCTCGCCGTGTCGGAGTTCCTCGCCGGTGACGCCGGATCCGCGCTGCGCACCCAGCGCGCCCACCTGGAGCGGTTGGCCCGCCTGTACGGCGACGACCACAGGGACACCGTGTGGGCGTTGGGCAAGGCGGGCATCTACGCGTCGCAGTTGGGGCTGCCGGAAGCCGAGGCGTACCTGGAAGAGGCGAGCAGGCAGGCGCGGCACACGCACTGGGGCGACCTGCAACTGCGCGGCAGCATGGAGTGGCACCTGGGCATCGCCAAACGCGGCCGCGACCCCCGATCCGCCCGGGCGGACATCACCAACGCGTTGCGCCACCTCACTTCCGTCCGCCGGGACACGCACCCCGACCGGTTCGCCTGCATGCTGTCCCTCGCCGCGACCCAACGCGTCTACGGCTGGGAACCCGCCGAGACCGAACGCCTGGCAAGGTCGGCGCTGACCGGCTTGGTGGACACGATCGGGTTGACTGCCTCGCATCCGTTCGTGGCACTGGGCAAGCTGGGGTTGGGCCTCGCCCTGGACGCCAGGGGCGCGGCCGACGCGGGCCTGGTCGAGATCAGCGCCGCACAGTCCACACTGGAGTCGACCCTCGGCCGAGCCCACCCGTGGACCCTGGCCGCCACGATCACCCTGGCCGCCGCCACCGCCGCCACGGGCAACCGCCCCGAAGCGCTCACCATCGCCACCACCGCCCACGCCGCCTGCGAGGAGTACCTCCCCCTCGACCACCCCTTCACCACAACCGCCACCACCAACACCCAGGTCGCCGACGGCGCCCCCGGCCCCTGGCAGGTGATCGATGTCGACATCCCGCAGATCTGAGGCTGACGCCACCGGTGAACCCAAGCGAACCCCGGCCACACCAACGGAAACCGTCGCCGCCCGCCCTCCTCGTCACCAGTCGGCCGCTTGGGCGAGGGCCGGGTCCAGGGAGGTGAGCGATGCCTGAGACAGGCCAGCGGGTCATACCCGCCACCGCGCTGATCACACCGCCGGAGGATCCTGCTGTTCCCCTCGCAGGCACCGGCTCGCCCCCAGGGTTGAGTCCTGGGAGGTGGGCGATGTCGGACACCGGCAGGCAGTCCGAAGCCGCCGACGGTCGCGCGCGAATCCAGGTCGCACCGCGGGGGATTCCGCTCGTCCTCGTCGGCACAACTGCACGAGCGCCGATGCTGGAGGCCGGCGATGTCTGAGCCGGGCAGGCAGTCCAGAGCCGCCTGCGAGCGGATCCGGGTCACGCCGCCTGGGGGCACTGCCGCTCGCCTTCGTCGTCTGCATGCCGTCTGCGCGGTGGCTGGGAGATCCCGGGAGGTGGGCGGTGCCTGAGACGGGCTGGCGGGTCGAGACCGCTGATGAGCACGCCGAGGTGCCGGTCGAGTTGCCGGAGCAGTTGCGCGGGGCGATCGCGGCCGCGCCGGGGTTGGACTGCGTCGGGTTCTTCGACCAGGACGACTTCGTGTACGGGGTGAACCGGGTGGCGGGCGCGGACCGGTGGGACGCGGTGCTGCGGCTCGGGGTCCGGTTGGCCGTCGCGTGGCGGGGGTTGGACCGGGAGGTGCAGCCGTTGCGGACGGGGCGGTTGATCCGGACCGTGTTGGACGCCGAGGGTGGCGCGGTGTTCTGCGAGACGGTGCGGCCGGGGCGGCACGTGATCGGGACCGTCGCGGCCGCGGCGTCGGTGGCGGAGCGGGAGCGGGCCGACGCGGCGCTGGCCGGGGTCGTCGACCACCTGCGCGCCGCCGACCGCCTGCCCACCCAGAACCACGGCGGCTTCGCCGACGAGGGCCCCGCCATCCCCGCCGCCGAACCCGTCCTGCGCTCCTCCGGCCCGGATGACATCCTGGCCGCCCTGCTCCCCACCCTGAGCCTGGACGGCCTGCACGGCCTCGCCTACTACGCCCGCGGCGACCGCTTGGCGGCAGCCGACTGCTTCGACTCCCCCGAACTGTCCCGCTTCCACGAACTGGCCACCCCAGAGGACCGCCGAACCCTCTACAACACCCTCGGCCACGAACTGGCCGGCCTGGCCAACCAGCTCAACCAAGCCACCTCGGAAGCCCTGGGCGGCCCCCTCCACCGCATAGTCCTCGACGTCCAACAAGGCGCCATCTACTACCGCCGCCTCCCCCGCCAGCACTACCTCGTCGGCGTGACCCTCGACCAAACCCGAGTCCGCCACACCGACCACCAGATGCACGCCCTGGCCCAGCACCTCACCTCTCCCTGACTCCTGACGCCGAGCAGGCAGCACCCCTCGAAGTCGTCCCTCAAGCGTCCACAGTGGACCACAGCATTCAGCGGTTGGCCACCGAGTCCAGCACGGCCTCGCGCACCCGGAAGCTGAAGTCCGCCAAGGCCCGTTCCGCGCGCTGGCGCACCGATCCCGCCAGCAGTCCCGATCGCACCAGTTCCGTGAGGGAGCCTCGCGATGGCAAGGAGTCGGCGATGTTGTCGTAGGTGTCGCACATGCGGTCCAGGACGTCGCGGGCGGTGGCGTCCACGGGGGTTGTGCTGGTGCGGTACCACTGGGCGAGTACCACCCGGAACGTCTCGATGACCTGGCGCAGCAGGACTGCCGAGCCGGTGGCGGCGACCACGGAGTGCTGCCGCAGGTCGACGACAAGCGGGTCGGCGGTCGTGATGACGTCGTGGGCGAAGGACTCCGGGGCCACGCGGATCTCGGCGAGGTCGGACAGCGCGGCGGTGGCCTCGTCGAACAGGCCAGACAGGGTCGGGGGCAGGGTGGCGTCCTGGACGACGACCGGGTGCACGGTCGCGGCGATGTCGTCGACGCGGCGGGCGAGGGTGTCGGCCAGTTCGCGTTGGCCGTTGGCGATGCGGGCGAGCCAGGTGTCGATCTGCCTGCGCAGGCCGCTGACGTCGTCGGTGTCGTCGCGGCGGGGTAGGCGGGTGCGGGCGGATTCCAGTGCTGCCAACACATCCGCGGCCACGCTGTCCGGGCGGACCACCAGCGGGTCGCGGTCGAGCGCGTCACGCACCCGCACCACGGCCACGTCGGTCGGCACGCCCACCACGACCACCACGACCTCGGCCCCCGGCGCGGCGGCGCGCAGGGCGGCGATCCGGTCGAGCAGCCCGGCCACCGCCGCGGCGGAGACCAGCGACGGCGTGACCAGCAGCGCGCAGCCACCGTCGAACTCCGGGAAGGTGATCCAGAAGTCCGCCCTGGCCGCCGGGGACGCGCCGAGCATGTGGTCGCGGTGCGGGTGCCAGCCCTGCCCCTCGGCCAGCCGCCAGATCCGGTGGGCGACGTCGTCGAGGTTGGGCGCGCCGAACTCGTCGGCCGCGGCGGCCTGGAGCACCGCCTCGTCGACGAGCACCTCGTCCCCCGCGGCGACCGAGGCGTTGTCCGCCAGGCGGAAAGCCTTGCGGCACAACCTGATCACGTCCCGCGCGTACCCGCGCGTCAGCCTCCCGATGGTGCGCACGGCAACGGCGGTGAACGGCTCGATCCCGTCCTGGTGCAGCACCGAGCGGTGCGACTCCAGCAGGAACTCCGAGATCTCCGCGTCGGTGAGCCCGGCCAGCTCGACCCGAACCGGGATCCGTTCGCGCACAGCCGGGGTCAGCACCTCCCAGACATCGGGGAGTCCACACAGGACCAGACAGGCACCGGTGCGCGCGCTGACCGCCAGCAGGTCCTGGAACCGGGCCATCAGCGTCTCACTGGGACGGTGCCGGGCGGAGAAGATCTTGTCGAGTTCGTCGATCACGAGCACGAACCGGTTGCGCAGCCCCGAGAACAGCAGCGCGATGACCCGCAACGCCTCCAGCGCGACGAGTTCGTCGTCGATCCGGCGCGCGATACCCCGGTCGACCAGGATCTCGTCCGGCTCGCCGCCGGTGAGCCACTGCCACACGGCGTCGTCGAACCCGTTGCGCAGCAACAGGGTCAGCACCGTGCTGTAGTCGTGGTCGCCGGTGACCCCGACCAGCGTCTCCTGCACCCGCCGCAGCAGCGCGCTCTCCAGCATGCCCAGTTCGCGGATGACCCGCTGCGGGGTCACCTGCCCGGCGGTCAGCGCCTGCAACGCGTCCCCGGACAACCCCGTTTCCTGCAACGCGGCGGCGACCACGTCGGCGTAGTAGTCGCGGACCTGCGCCACCAGGGCGTCCTTGCCGACTTCCCGCATGAACCGCAGGTACAGCGACAGGAAGTCCTCGGCGTTGGCGTCGAGGTAGATCGCCTTCGTCGGGCCGCCGAGCGCGGCACGCGCGCGCCGCACCAGTCGGACCGCCAGGTGCGTCTTGCCCAGGCCGTAGTCGCCGAGCAGGGCCATCACGACGCCCGAGGACGCCCCGGGGCCTGCTTCGAGGTAGTCGTCGAGCGTCCGGTACGCGCGGCGCATCGCGTCGGTGACCACGGTGACGTCGGCGGTGTCCGCGTCGCCGTCGACCACGGACGTGGTGGCGACCGCCATCGCGGTGTACGGGTTGCGCCGGTGCTCCCGCCCCGGGGTCGGATCGAGGCCGCTCATGACTGGATTCCTCTGGTGTATCGATTCAGATCCTCGAGGGTCACCGCGTAGGACTCACTGTAGTTCACGGCCTCTCCGCGCAACATCTCGAACGTGCCGACCAGGGTCCGCTGCAGCGTCTTGACCGACTTGGTGGACACCAGCTCGGTCAGCGCCGGGTCCGCGACCCCCGGGTAGCGGCCGGCGGCGCGGTGGCGGCGGAGCCGGTCGTCGACGAACCGCGCCACATCCGCCCTGGTCAAGGTGCGCAAGCGGAGCACGATCGGCGGCCGGGTGTCCTCCAGCGCCAGCTCGATCCCGCGCACCTGGGCGTCGGTGAGCAGCGCGGACTCGGCCAGGTAGAGCACGCGGGGGCTGAGCATGCCGCTGGCGTAGAGCAGGACCTCGCGGACCAGGTCGAGGTGGTCGGGCAGCAGCACGACCAGCGCGAGGCTGGGGTCGAGCAGGGCGTCGAGCTCGGGGAGGATCAGGTCGGGGTCGCCGGAGTCGAGTTCGGGGGCGGCCGGGTCGACCAGCGCGTCCTCGTCGCGCAGCGCCCGCACCAGCCGTCCGCACGCCCAGCCGATCCTGGTCGCCACGCTGGAGGACTCCAACGCCAGCGCGTGGCGGCGCAGGTCGACGACGAGGACCTTGGCGTCCAACGCCTCCCGCAGCGCGGCGCGCACCCAGTTCGCGCACCGGTTGACCAGCGCGGTCTTGCCGCAGCCGGACTCGCCGAACGCCAGCACGTACCCGCCGGTGGTCAGGATGTCCTCGACCACGTCCGGTGAGCCGGTGAGCCGCTGGTAGGCCCGGGCACTGCCGCACACGTCCACGTAGTGCTCGTCGTGCGCGGGGTCGTCGATGGGACGCAGGCTCAGCATGGCCTTGCCCACCCGGCGCTGCGGCGGGACGAACGGGTTGAACGGGGCCTTGTCGGCCATCACCGCACCCGCTCCTCTCGTCGGCGCGACCGTCACGCCGGGGGTGGCCGATGTTACCGAGCGCAGCCGAGGTCCGGGCGCGTTTGCCGACTCCCAGCGGGAAGGCAACCCCCGATCCACCCAGTGGGCCCGCTGGACGTGCGGTGCTCGCGCGTGGTTGAACGGTGACGACGGGTGTTCGGAACGGGGAGGGCACGTGCGATACCGACTTGGTGGGTTGGCGGCCGCGGTGGTGGTGAGCGCGGTCGTCGCCGCGCCGCAAGCCCAGGCGCGGCAACGGGTTGACGTGGTGGTGGAGTGGTACGACGTCACCGCGGGGGTGCTGGCCGCCGCGCCCGCGCCGACGCAGATCACCAACAACCGGACGTGGGCGATCGGCTGGCTGGCCGCCGCCCGCGCGGTCCGGCACGGGCACGACCGGGCGTTCACCGACGCCGCGGTGGCCTCCGCCGTGCACGACTCGTTGGTCCGCCTGGTGCCCAGCCGGGCCGCGGAGGTGGACGAGGCGTTGGCACGCACACTGGCCCGCGTCCCCGACGGTCCGGCGAAAGCACGGGGCGTCGCGGCTGGTTCAGACCAGGCCCGGCGGACCCTGGCCGAGCGCGAGGGAGATGGTCTGGACCCCGCGTCGGTGAACGCGCCGTTCCCCGTCCCCGCCGCCGGACCTGGTGTGTGGCAACCGACTCCGCCCGCGTACGCCCCGGCCATCCAGTACGGGAACCGCGCGGCCAAGCCCTTCACCTTGCGCCGCGCCGACCAGTTCCGCCCCGCGCCACCGCCCGCGCTGGACTCCGCGCGGTACCGCCGCGACCTCGCCGAGGTCCGCGACTACGGCTCGATCGACAGCACGGTCCGCACCGAGTCCCAGACTCGGATCGCGTCGTTCTGGTACCAGGGCTCACAACCGGCCTTCATCACCCCGCTGCGGGTGGCGCTCTCCGAGTCCCGCGCCACAGTGCCGGACCGCGTCGCCCTGGTGGCCAAGTACAACGTCGCCGCGGTCGACACCCAGATCGCCACATCCGACGCGAAGTACGCCTACCAACTCTGGCGCCCGGTCACCGCACTGCGCGCGGGCGGGCTGCCTTCCTGGACCCCGCTGCACGTCACTCCCGCGCATCCGGACTACCCGAGCGGCCACGCGACCTACGCGGGCTTCTCGGAGCAGGTGCTGACCTCGCTCACCGGCCCCCGCTCCCACCAGGCGTTCACGCTGACCAGCCCCACGGCCCCCGGCGTGACAATCCAGTACCAGGCTTGGCGAGACCTGACCCGCGACAACGTCAACGCCCGGGTGTGGTCGGGCATCCACACGCGGGTGGCAGACGAGGTGGGCGTCGACCTGGGGCGCACCGTGGCCCGCCACGCATTGGCGAACTTCGACCGAGTGGTGGGGTAGGGGGAAGGCCGGTGCGGGACACCGGGCTACGTCCCGCACCGGCCGCTCCGCCTTGGGCAGCACTGTTTGAGTCGTTGTGGGGCAACAGGTTTGGCCGCTGCACGCGGAGTTCGCGCTGTGGGACGGCGCCTATGGCCTGGAGGTCTTCGTCGACGCCGCTGGTCGCCGGGTGAGCGTGGCAGGGCGGCCGGTTACCTTGGCTGAGCAGCCGGTGAACTGGTGCGCCGAGAAGCCGGGTGAGCGTGGCTGGGCTGCTGGTTGAGTGTCAGTGACCGGGTGGGATGTGGTGGGTTGTCCCCATGTCCTGGGTTGTCCACAGCCTGGTGCGAGGGCCTATTGACAGATCCGCCGACGCGATAGGTTCAGAGATGGGGCCCCGGGCCCCGGGAGGGTGGGCCCCGGGAGCCGAGTCGATCTTGATCCAGGGCCGCGGGCTTGGCCTCGCGGCGGACCAGCCGGAAAGCGGCCGGTCAGAGCGCGAGCAGGCCGCAGAACAGGCAAACCGGAGCGCGGGCCGGTTGGGAGCGCGGGCCCGATCGGGGCAACAGGCCGAACAGGCAGCGGGCTGAACGAGCAGTGGGCTCGTCGGGGGTGGCGGGCACATCCGGAGTGGCGGACTAATCGGGTGGTGGGCTAATCGGGTGGTGGGCTAATCGGGTGGTGGGCTAATCGGGTGGTGGGCTAATCGGGTGGTGGGCTAATCGGGTGGTGGGCTAATCGGGTGGTGGGCTAATCGGGTGGTGGGCTAATCGGGTGGTGGGCTAATCGGGTGGTGGGCTGGTCTGGTTGTGTCTGCGGGTCCCGGACAAGGGCAGCGTTGGGCTGGTGTTTCTCTGCTAGAGGAGGCTCGCGACGGTGCGGGGGCGTTCGTGGTTGTTGTGCCCGTCTGTTGGTCTGGTGATCTAGGGCGTGGTGCCGGTCAGGCTGAGTAGGCGCAAGAGGTCTGGGGCGTAGTACGCCTTGGCGTAGGGTTTTTCGTCAAGGCGGTGGAGGACGCCGACGTCTACCAGGCGGGCGCAGACGTCGCCTGCGTTCTTGGTGGTGATGCCGTGGCGTTCGGCTACCTGGCGGTGGTTGGTGACGGGGGTGGCGATCAGGGTGGTGAGGACCTTGCGGATGTTGCCGGTGCGCCTGCCGGGGAGTCGGCGCAGCAGGGCCTCGTGCGCGGCCTCCAGTTCGGTGATCAGCCGCAGTTCGTCGCGGGAGACCGTGCGGATGCCGTCGGCGAAGAAGGCGATCCACTGCTCGTAGTCGCCCTCGTCGGCGAGGCGGCGGATGCGGGCGCGGTACTCGTCGAGGTTGCGGTCGATCCACGTCGACAGCGGCAGGACCTGGCCGCGCAGCACCCCGGACCGCGCCAGTTCGAGGCCGACGTACAGCCGGGCGATGTGGCCGTTGCCGTGCCGGAACGGGCGGACCACCTCGTGGAAGAAGTGCCCCAGCGCGACCTTGGCCAGCACCGGGACCTCCGTCTCGCCCGACGACCACGCCGAGAACTGCTCGAACGCCGCCCGGCTCGCCGCACCGGGTGGGCTGGCGAGCAGGAACGGCTCGGTGCCGCCGAGCCAGGAGTGGTGGGTGCGCCAGATCCCGGTCCCCGCGTGGTCGACCCCGGCGAACGCCTCGGCCACCGACGACATCAGCTGCACGTGGTCGGTGACGCCCGCGCCGACCGCGGCGAACCCGGTGTCACCCGCGCGCAGGTAGCTGCTGATCGCCGGTTCCACCGCCGTCTCCGGGCGCACGCCGGGCAGTTGTGAGACCAGCACCTCCAGCAGCGCCGCGCTGATCCCGTCCAACCGGGCGGACCGCTGCACCTCGCGCACCTGCGTTGCCCGCACCAGCGCCGAGGTGTCGAGCAGCCGCACGGTCGCCTCGTCCAACCGCCCCAACGCCTCCTGCGCGTCGGCAAGGCCCCGGTGCGTGCGCGAGGACAGCGCGACGTCCGACGGCAGGGGCTTGGGCAGGAACGCCCCCTCGCCGAGCAGCCGCACCGGCACCCCGTCCCACTCGTCGTGCACCGGGATCCACATACCCGCGGGAGATGACCGCGTCGTCGCCATGGCCGGGAAGCCTCCAAGACCCGCCCGCATATCCACAAACGGTGCGATCTCCACTTCGCCGCCCCACACCGCCCGCCGGATCCCCGGATTGGTCCACCAGCCGATCCCGGCTATCCGCAGATCGCCCCACACCTCCGATCGCCACACCCGGCCACCACGACCACCAGTGGTCCACCCCACCGAGTCGATCACCCGCCACGCACGAGCCCTTTGCGCGTGCTCCTTCCCGTGCAACCTGCGAAGTTCACCCGAAGGACGCAATTGTCCCGCCACCGCCGGGCAGCCCCGGAGAAACGGCGCAACCCATTCGGCTTATCGCAGCACCACCCACTACTCCCACCCCCCGACCGCTTCCCCACCACGCGGATCCGAGTCGGCAGGCATCACCAACCCCGCCCTACTCCCAGCAGCACTCATCGCCAACACCCAGACCACCGCAGACCCTCAGGCGGCTGCCGGGGCACACCGAGTAGAGGGACCTACGCACGGGCGACACGAAAGCCGCCCACGCAGTTCTGCCGTCCCACTCCGAACTCACTACAAGGCGGGACTCGTCGCCAAGCGGGCCTACCACCAGGCTGGCCCGTCTCCAAGCGGCCTAGCACTAGGCAGGCCCGCATCCCCACCTGTCCGCCACCCCGGATGAGCCCGCCACCCCTGACGAGCCCGACTGCTCGTTCAGCCCACTGCCCGATCAGCCTGTTGCCTGGTCGGGCCGTTGCCTGTTCGGCCTGTTGACCCGATCGGGCCCGCGCTCCCAACCGGCCCGCGCTCCGGTCTGCCTGTTCTGCGGGACACTCGCGCTCCAATCACCCCGCGCTCCGGTTTGCCTGTTCTGCGGCCTGCTCGCGCTCTGACCGGCCGCTTTCCGGCTGGTCCGCCGCGAGGCCAAGCCCGCGGCCCTGGATCAAGATCGACTCGGCTCCGGGGGCCCACCCTCCCGGGGCCCGGGGCCCCATCTCTGAACCTATCGCGTTGGCGGATCTGTCAATAGGCCCGCGCGCCAGGCTGTGGACAACCCAGGACATGGGGACAACCCACCACACCTCCCGCCCACGTTCAGCCAGCCACAGCTCACCCGGCAGCCCAGCCACGCTCACCCGGTCACCCAGCCGCCCCGCCAAGCACGCCAAGCACGCCAAGCACGCCAAGCACGCCAAGCACGCCAAGGCTGGCACACGGGAGTGGCGGGAACGTCGGGGTCAGCGGCGGCGTTGGCGGCGTTCCAGGGCTAGGGCGCGGGAGCGGCGGGTGGGGGCGAACGGGTCGGGGATGGTGCCCGCGCTGGTGAGGGTGTGGGCGGCTTGGGCGGCTTCGCGTGGGGGGACGTCCAGTTGGAAGTGGCCTTCTTTGGGGGTGGTGGGGTCGTCGCCGCCCCAGCGGATGGTGCCGGAGCAGTCGGCGAGGATGTCGCGGAGGACGGCGATCTCGTGCGGGAACAGGCCGCCGGTGGCGCCGAGGGGGAAGCGGGTGGGCAGGATCGCGATGGCGGTGCCCGAGAGGTAGTTGGACTCCAGGGGCGCGCCGACGCGCGGGTCGGTGGTGTGGCTGTGGATGTCGCCGGGGCCGAGTTCGGCCACCTCGTAGTGGAAGCGGCGCGCGACGTGGCCGAGCAGGGTGGCGACGGCGCCGCCGAGGACGGTCATCGCGGCGGCCGAGCCCTCGACCCCGACCTCGGTCAGGCCCTTCGCCCGGACCGGCCAGCCGTTGGCCGAGTACCGCCCCGGCCACCGGTCGGCCGACGCGGGCAGCGCCATCCCGGCCGACAGCGCCACCACACCCACACCGACGAGAAAACCCCGCCGCCCCAACTGTTCCATGCCCGAACCCCTCCAGACCCGTTCCACCCCAACACGTGCCCGGCACCAGACCGGTCACGCCAACTCACACGTGGACCACGCGCCGCAGTGCCCGCACGGCCATCCCCAGCGACGCCACCACCGCCAACGCCAACGCCGCGAGAGCCGGGTTGACGTACCCCGGCACCAGGTCCACCCCCGCCGCGCAGAGCCTGCTCAGCGGCAGCAGGCTCGTCGTGCCGAACCGGCTGTCCCACGCGACCCGGTGGACGGTGGCGCAGGTCTCGGCGATGTCCGGTGTGTACAGATGCGCCGCGCCCCAGCCGTAGGTCGCCACGGTCAGCAACCCCGCCACCGCGCACACCGCCACCCATCGGCGGACCGAGCCCGGGAGTCGTCGCAAAGCGCGGTGCCCCAGCGTCATCGCCACGGCGGCGACGGCGAGCAGTGGCGCCGTGGTGGCGACGGCTCCGGGCAGGTCCATCAGCTCAACCGAGCCCTGCGGGCGTTCTCCTGGCCGACCAGGCCGAGCAGCGTGTCGGCGTAACCCTGCAGGAACGGGTCGAGCTTGCTGTCGGGCATGTGCCCGGGCAGCAGCGCGTCCCAGCCGCCGGTCTTCTTGATCGCCGCGGTGCGCAGTGCGGCGAGTTCGGTGTCGCCCGCGTTGCCCAGCAGTGAGCGGGCGGTGGCGACGACGTGGTCGGCGCGGCCGCCGTGGCGCAGGTCGACGAAGCGGCGGAAGCGGGACAGGCAGCCGCCGGTGAGGTGGTCGCGGACGGCGGTGTTGATCGGGGTGCCCGCCAGCACCGCGGTGCCGACCAGGTAGCCGTCGACGTCCTCGACCAGGTCGTTGAACGGGAACGACGAGCACACGGTGATCTTGGCAAGCCGTTCGGCGCAGAACGCGTACCCGGAGGCGTACTGGGTGCCGTTGGCCCGCCACTCGCCGTAGAACGTGGCCAGGTCCCCGCCCCAGCCGCCGAAGTCGCCGCGGTCGGCCGTGGTGCCCGCCCCGGTTCCCCGCAGCAGCACGGCGTTCACCGTCGCGCCGAAGTGGTCGACGCCGATGTCCACGCCGTAGCCGGGGTCGGCGTAGCGGTTCACCCTGGCGGGACCCTTGGTGGAGGCGTAAGCGATCCAGTCCCGGTCCACATCGCCGATCAGGTTCTGCCAGCCCGAGTACAGGTCCACATAGGTCGGGTACCGCAGGAACTCCGCGACCCGCAGGTTCGGATCCCCCTTGCCGTAACGAACCGCGGTCGCGTAGAGGTCGTCGACGTACCGGAGGTAGGTGTCCACAGGGGACTGTTGCCCGCCGACGCCCTCCGGCCCGACACCCGGGTCACTCCCCGCCCGGTGCACGACCCGGTCGAGGTCGAACCGGTCGGCCCCGGCGACGAAGGAGAACTCCTTGATCTGGTTGAACGACCAGTTCGCGGGCAGCGGGAACCCGAGGTTGCCCGAGAAGCCCCACGAGATCCCGGAGACGAACGAGAACCGGGCATACGCCTCGTCGGTCACCCGCGTGCACACGTTGCGGGACCCGTAGACACCGGCGATGTACCACTTGCCCTGGCTGGCCAGACCCGCCTGCACACCGCGGAAGTAGGGGAGGATGTTGCTGTCGATCTGCTCGTCGGTGGCGTCGTAGTCGACCGCGAAGTAGATCACCGCGCCCCGGTTGAACTTGTAGCCCGCCGCCCTGGCGTGCGCGCGCAAGGCGTGCTGGTAGCCCTGGTCGTAGGTGAAGTCGCCCAGCAGGCGGGCGTTGTACTGCGAGATCGGGAACACCCGCAGCCCACCCGCGAAGATCGCTTCGAGCTCGCCGGGCTGCAACTCCTTGTCCAGCGTGCTATTGGCGTCCTCGTCCAGGTAGCGTCCGACCACTGTGTACCCGGCGGCGCGCAGGGCCTGGGCGCGGGTGACGCTGATGTGGAACCGGGTGTCGCACGCGGTGGCGGGCCGGGTGTCGTCGCCGCTGGAGACGAGCAGCTGCGCCCACGTCGGGTAGTCGCCGTACCCGGTGGCGGGCAACGACGAGAACCGTTGGAAGAACTCGACGAACCGCTTCAGGTCGGCGTCGAAAGCGGACTTGAACACCGCCCGCACCGGCAGCGAGTTGTTGCCGGGGATGGTGTCGTCCGGCACCGGCCCGTTGAACACGCAGGCCGCGCTGAACAGCTGGACGAACACCCCGGACTGCCCCTGCGACACCGGGTGCGCGCGCAGACCATCCTGTGTGGTGGGTCCGAAGTTGCCGGTCGCCTGGTCCTCCGGGACGCCGAACTCGTACTGCAGCGCCCGCATCAGCGCCTTCTGCACGTCGCGCGAGTAGTGCCCGTCGCAGGGGATGACGAAGAACGTCGACTTGGCCAGGTACCGGCTGTTGAGCCACTTCTGGATGGCCCGCACCTGCTCGTCGCCGCCGGAGAGCAGCACGTAGGCGTCCATGGTGAGCAACGCCTTGAACACCTTGGGCGGCACGGTCCCGTCGCCGCCCAGGCCCATGTCCGACTTGAGCTGCGTGACGGCGGTGAGGGTCTGCTGGCCGTAGACGCCGTTGACCGTGCCGCCCCAATACCCCTTGCAGAACAAGGCGTGCTGCACGATCCGCACGATGTTCGGCTTGCTGTACCCGGGTCCGACGTTGCCGCGTTGGGTGAGCAGCGACAGCGTCGTCGGGCCGAAGCTGTCCGACAGCGCGGTGATGCCGAGTTCGTGTTGCAGCGCCCGGGTGAGCGAGAACATCGTGCTCCACGCGGTGCGGCCGTCCTCGGGGCACCGGACGTACCCCGGGACGGCGCCGTAGGTCGCGTTGACCCATTGCTGCGCCTCGAGAACCTTGATGTCGGCCATGTCCGGTGCCCCCCGTGACTGGAGAAGTCAGCTGCCCGCCGCTAGCCGGGCGATCGGAGGATACGGCGCGGGATCAGGCGTGCGGGCGGGTCACCACAGACCCTCCGCACGCCATCACCATTCCTCCACAACTGGCTTCCGGTCCCGGAGGGTCAGAACGGGTACTTCGGCAGGTCGCCGCGCAGGGTCACCCACTGGGTCTCGGTGAACGCCTCGATGTTGGCCTGCGCGCCGCCGTGCCGGGAGCCGGTGCCGGACGACCCGACGCCGCCGAAGGGCGCGGTTGCCTCGTCGTTGACGGTCTGGTCGTTGATGTGGACCAGGCCGGACGGGATGCGTTCGGCGAGGGCGAGCCCGGCGGTGACGTCGCGGGTGAGGATGCCAAGGGACAGCCCGTAAGCGGAGTCCGCGGCCAGGGCGGCGACCTGGTCGACGGACGAGAACGGGGTGACCGGCGCGACCGGGCCGAAGATCTCCTCCTGGTAGGCGGGCACGTCGACCGGGACGTCGCCGAGCACGGTCGGGCGGTAGAACAGGCCGTCGAAGGTGCCGCCGGTGCGGACCGTGGCGCCGCCCTCGGTGCTGGCGGTGACCAGGCCGTGCACCCGGTCGCGCTGGCCCGCGTCGATCAGCGGGCCGAGCGCCACCTGGTCGCGGTAGGGGTCGCCGACCGGCAGCCCGGAGACCTTCTCGGCCAGCAGCGCGGTGTACTCCTCGGCGATCGACTCGTGCACCAGGTGCCTGCTGGTGGCCATGCAGATCTGCCCGGAATGGGTGAAGGTGCCCCAGGCGCCGACCGAGGCGGCCGCGGTGACGTCGACGTCGGGCAGCACGATCAGCGCCGAGTTGCCGCCCAGTTCCAGGTGCGCCCGCTTGAGGTGCTGACCGGCCAGGGCACCGACCGCGCGACCGGCCCTGGTCGACCCGGTGAACGCGATGACCCGCACGGCGGGCTCGGTGACCAGCGCCTCGCCGACGTCCGCGCCGCCGGGCAGGACCTGGAGCAGGCCCTCGGGGAGTCCGGCCTCGGCGAAGATCCTGGCGAAGACGGCGCCGCCGGAGATCGCGGTGCGCGGGTCGGGCTTGAGGATGACGGCGTTGCCCAGCGCCAGCGCGGGGGCGACCGCGCGGATGGCCAGGATGGTGGGCACGTTGAACGGGGCGATCACGCCGACGACCCCGGCCGGGAGCCTGCGGGCGAACGACAGCCGCGGCGCGCCGGTGCGCAGGAGTTCACCGTACGGGTGCGAGGGCAACGCGGCGGCCTCGTAGCACTCCTGGGCGCTGGTGTGGACCTGGAACTCGCCGAACGGGCGGATGGCGCCGGACTCGCGCGAGAGCCAGTCCTTGATCTCCTCGGCGTGCAGGGTCAGCAGGTCACCGGCCCCGCGCAGGACGGCAGCGCGCAGCTCGTACGGTGCCGCGGCCCAGGCCCGCTGCGCGGCGACCGCCCTGGCCGCCGCCGCGCTCACGTCCGCCGGGGTGGCCTTGCCGACCGCACCGAGCGCCTCCCCGGTGGCGGGCTCGACCGCGGTGTAGGTCCCCCCACCACCCGCCGTCCACGCCCCGGTCCAGACCTTCCCCTGCCACGCGCCGTCCTCGAGCAGTCCCATCGCCTCTCCCGTCCTCCGGTGCCGCCCAGCCTGCTGCATTGTTGAAGCCGAGACAACTTGATCCCACCGGCCTCTACCTGCTGTCGACACACTCGGCGGCGTCCGTCTACGGCCGGTGACGGTCGACCGGGCGTCAGCCGTCGAAGGCCGCGGTGAGGGTGAAGCGGTCGCCGCGGACGAGGGTGTGGCGCCATTCCATGCCGACGCGCGGTTCACGCTCGACTGGGTGCGGCACCGCGATCGCGGACAACACGCGATTCGGCATGGCCGGTCACTCCGCCGGCGGCCACACAGCGGGCGAGACGATGGTCAACGACCGGCGAGCCACGGCGGGCGGCAACATCGACGGCCCTCGCTGCGACGCGACCCCGTACTTGCCCGGCCGCGCCGTCACCGAGGGCCCTGGACCGGCTGTCCCTAGCTCTTCGGCGCCGACCCGATCGACTCGACCACGGGCAAGCGTCTGGCCACTCGCACCAGAACCACAAGCTCAACGCCACCTGGACGACTGCTGGCCGGACGCGCGGTTCGTCCCGTGCGTCTCGATGCGTCAGCCGTCGAAGGCCGCGGTGAGGGTGAAGCGGTCGCCGCGGACGAGGGTGTGGCGCCATTCCCTGGGTTGGCCCTGGGCGTGGCTGAGGCGGTGGATGGAGAGGCCGACGGGGCAGGTGAGGAGGGTTCGTTCGAGGGGGGAGAAGGCGACGGCGCGGATGTTCTCGCGGGCTCGGTCCAGGTGCAGGCCGGTGCGTTCGAGGACGGCGTAGACGCCGATGGCGGTCAGGTCGGCGGTGAGCAGGGCGCGGCCGTGTTCGGCGGGTAGCCACACGCGGTCGATGGCCAGTGGTTCGTCGCCAGCGAGGCGGAGCCGTTCGAGGTGGACCAGCGGGGTGGACCCGTCGAGGCCGAGGTGGTCGGCGACGACCCCGTCGGCGTGGACCTCCAGCCGCCGCACGACGCTGCGCTGGGTGAGACCGGCGGTCCTGACCGAGGCGTTGAGGCTGTAGAGGGTGCCGAGCGGCTGCTCGACGCCCTGCTCGACGCGCAGCCGGGGCCGCTTGCCGCGCTCGGCGGTGACCACGCCCTCGGCCCGCAGCCGCTGCAACGCGCGCCGGGCCGTGGTGCGGCTGACCTGGTACTCCGCGACCAGTTCGGCCTCGCTGGGGAAGTGCGCGGCGAACTCGCCCGCCCGGATCCGCCGCAGGAGGTCGTCCTGCACCCGCTGCCACCGAATGTCCACCGGCTAAATGTACCTACCTTTACTCTCCCCGCCTAGCGGTCACCCTTTACGGTGAATGTCTGGACAAGTGAGTGTCTGGACGGAGGAGGCGGCATGGTCGTGATCGTTGGCGGGGGCACCGCGGGCATCACCGTGGCGGCGCGGCTGCTGCGAGCGGGGCTGCGCGACGTCACCGTGGTCGACCCGGCCGACACCCACCACTACCAGCCACTGTGGACGTTGGTGGGCGGCGGGCGGGCGCCGATGCGGGACAGCGCGCGGCCACAGGCGTCGGTCGTGCCCAAGGGGGTCACCTGGGTGCGGCGCGCGGCGGTCTCGATCGACCCCGAGGCCCGGCACGTGCGTCTCGACGACGGCACCGACCTGCGCTACGACCAGGTGGTCGTGTGCCCGGGCATCCAGCTGGACTGGGACGCGGTCCCGGGCATGACGGAGTCGTTCGCGGGCACGGCGTCCAGCAACTACAGCGCGGACCTGGCGCCTCGCACCTGGGAGCTGATCCGGAGCACCCGGCGCGGTTCTGCCGTGTTCGCGATGCCGTCCGGTCCGATCAAGTGCGCGGGCGCGCCGCAGAAGATCGCTTACCTAGCCGCCGACCACTGGCGCGAGCAAGGCGTTCTGCGCGACATCGATGTCCACTTGGTACTGCCGACGCCGACGCTGTTCGGGGTGCCGGAGTTCGCCGAGGTGCTGGCCGGGGTGGTGCGGCGGTACGGGATCACGGTGCACTTCTCCAGCGAGGTCACCGAGGTGCGCGGCGACGAGGTGGTCATCAACGGGAGCACGGCGCTGCCCTACACGATGGCGCACCTCGTGCCGCCGCAGAGCGCGCCGGACTGGATCAAGGCGGGACCGCTGGCCGCCGGGTCCGGGTACGTGGACGTCGACAAGCACACCCTGCGCCACGTCCGGTACCCCGAGGTGTTCGCGCTGGGCGACGCCGGTTCCACACCGAACTCCAAGACCGGCGCGGCCATCCGCAAGCAGGCCCCGGTGCTGGTGGCGAACCTGCTGGCAGCCCGGCGCGGCGCGGAGCCGACCGCTCGCTACGGCGGGTACGCGTCCTGCCCGCTGACGACCGCGCGGCGCCGGGTGCTGCTCGCCGAGTTCGACTACACGATGCGCCCGACACCATCGATACCGGTGATCAACACCAGCCGGGAGCGCGCGGACATGTGGTACCTCAAGCGCCACGGCCTGCCGTTCCTCTACTGGAACCTGATGCTGCGGGGGCGGGCGTGACGAACCTGGTCTTCACCCAGTACTACACCGCGTGCCTGTCGCAGGCGTCGTACCTGGTCGGCGACCGCGCGAGCGGCTTGGCCGCCGTGGTCGACCCGCGCCGCGACATCGGCGCGTACCTGGCCGACGCCGAGGCGCTGGGGTTGCGGATCGAGTGGGTGCTGGAGACGCACGTGCACGCGGACTTCCTGTCCGGGCACCTGGAACTGGCCGAGGCGACCGGCGCGGTGATCGGGTACGGCAGCGCGGCCGAGGTCGACTTCCCGGTGCACCGCCTGGCCGACCGGCGCCGGATCTCGCTCGGCGAGGTGGACCTGGAGGTGCTGCACACCCCCGGGCACACGCCGGAGTCGATCTGCCTGGTGGTGCGGGAGCACGCCGAGGACCAAGAGCCCTATGGTGTGCTCACCGGGGACACGCTGTTCCTGGGGGACGTCGGGCGGCCGGACCTGTTGTCCGCCAACGGGTGGACGGCTCGGGAGTTGGCGATCTCGCTGTACCGGTCGACGCGCAGGCTGCTGGAGTTGCCGGACTCGACCCGGGTCTTCCCCGGCCACGGCGCGGGATCGGCGTGCGGGAAGAACCTGTCGACGGCCACCTCGGGCACCCTGGGTGAGCAGCGGCGGACGAATTACGCGCTGGCGCCGATGACCGAGCGCCAGTTCGTGCGCGCGGTGTGCGCGGGCCAACCGACGGCGCCGAACTACTTCGCTTACGCCGCTGGGCGCAACCGCGAGGCCCGACCCGTTTTCGACGAGCACGACCCGGTGCCCGAGGTGCCCGTCGCGGACGGCGCGGTGCTGCTCGACACCCGGGACCCGGCGGCGTTCGCGGCGGGCCACCTACCCGAGTCGATCAACGTCGGCCTCGACGGCCGGTACGCCGAGATCGCCGGGACGGTCCTGGACGCGGAGCACGACATCGTGCTCGTCTGCGAGCCGGAGAACGCCGTGGAGTCCCGCAACCGCTTGGCCCGCATCGGTTTCGACCGGGTGCGGGGGTTCACCCGACCGCAGCCGATCGTCACCGCCACCCGCCTGACACCGACCGAGCTCTCCAGCGTCCTGCCCGACCGCCAAGTGGTCGACGTCCGCGCGCCCGGTGAGATCGCCACCCACGGGACCATCCCCGGCGCGCTCCTGATCCCGCTGCCCGAGCTGGTATCCCGCCTCTGCGAACTGGCCACAGACCGCCCCACAGTCCTCTTCTGCGCAGGTGGCTACCGCTCCTCAGTCGCCGCCTCCACGCTCCGCACCCACGGCTTCACCGACACCACCGACCTCCTGGGCGGCTTCACCGCTTGGACCACCGCCGGTCTCCCCGTCCACCAACCGAGCCCGGCGTGGGTCAGGTGAGGTGCCGATGATGGTGGCGGCGCTGGTGGCCGGGGGTGTGGTCGGGTTCGCGATGGGGGCGCTCGGCGGCGGTGGGGGTGTGCTGGCGGTGCCCGCCCTGGTGTACCTGCTGGGGATGACGCCGTCGGTGGCGGCCACGGCCAGTTTGTTGATCGTGAGTGTGACCTCGGTGGTCGCGTTGGTGCGACACGCGCGTGGGGGTGACATCTGTTGGCGCACCGGATTGTTGTTCGCGGGGGCCGGGGTGCCGGTGTCGGCTGGCGCGGCGGTGTTGTCCGGGCACCTGCCCGCGTGGTCGCTGACGGCCGCGTTTGCCCTGTTGGCCGGGGTCGCGGCGGTCGTCCTGCTGGGGACGGCACCCAGGGAGTCCGGTGTGGACGTTCCGGTGCGGGCGGCGCGAGCGGTCGGGGCGGGCGCGGGGCTCGGTGCCGTCACCGGGTTGCTCGGCGTCGGGGGTGGGTTCCTGGCGGTGCCGACGCTGGTGACGGCGTTGAGCCTGCGGATGCGGGTGGCGATCGGGACGAGCCTGCTGGTGATCGCGGTGAACTCGCTGGTGGCGCTGGGCACTCGGCTGGCGACCGGGCCGACGACCGTGGACTGGGCGGTGGTCGGCCCGTTCGCCGCGACGGCGGTGCTGGCTGCCTGGGACGGGCGGCGGGTATCGGCGGCACTGTCCCCCGTGGTGCTGCGCCGGGCGTTCGGGGTGGTGCTCGTACTGGTGTCGGCCGGGATGCTCACCGACGTCACCCTCGCGGCGGTGCGGTAGCCGCAGATGTCACCTAGCGGCGGTGCGGCGGCCGAGCGGAGCGCAACCGCGGACATTCACCTGCGTAGCGGTGTACTGGCCGCAGATATCGCCAATGCGGCAGTCGCGAACATCGTGTTTGCGGCAGTGCCGTGGCCGCGACCATCGCTGTTGCGGCAGTGCGGTGACCGAGCTCAGCGCTGCGTGCACTGCCCGGCGGTGTGCGTGCCCGGCAAGCGACCGCAGCGGCACGCGCAGAGGTCGTCGTACTCGGCTTCGTCGACGGGCCGGGAGGGCCGCGGCGGGGTGATGGCGGCGGTGGCGGTGCGGAAGGCAGACATGGCGAACTCCGGGGAGTCGGCGGCGAGCGGGTTATCCACGACGTACCACGAGCAGCGGGTTCTCAACCGAGCAGGTCGATCTCGTCCACCGCGTCCCGCTCCTCGGCGGCGGCCTCCAGCTTCAGCTTGAGGTTGGCGAGGTCGGCCAACCCGGTGTTCCAGGTGATCCTGGCCAGGATGTGGTCCGGCTGCTGGGTGACCGGCCCCGGCCCGATCGCCCGCAGCGCCCCGATGATCTTGACGATCCCGTCCGCGGTGACGTGACCGGCCAGGATGATGGCGAAGTTCCTCGGCTTGGCCGCGGCCTTGGCGTACTTGGGCATCGCGCGCTCCCGGTGCTCTCGGTGGTCGAGTCACCTGATCACTCGGCGCGCACCGGAAATCGTTACGCCCCGCACCGCTGATTCCACTGTGGACCGATCAGCACCACGGCCGCTCCAGGAAGTGCTCGAAGGCCGATTCCGCCGCCCCGACCAACACCGACCGCGGCACCTGGCCCACCACGACCTCGACCCCGTCCGCCGAGGCCACCACCGAACGGCCCAACTGCTCCCGGATCCGATCGCCCCCGATGCGGTGCAGGTCGGCGAGCACCCCGGTCAGCACGACCTTCGCGGGCACCAGCACGTTCACCAGGTTCGCCAGCCCGGTCCCCAGGTGGTCGGCCGCGGTCAGCACGGCCCTGCGCTCGCGCGCGGCACCGGACTCGGCGCGGGCGAGGACGTGGGCCAGGTGCTCGGGTGCGACGCCGGTGGTGCGGGTGATGGCCCGGCCGTCGGCGTAGAGCTCGAGGCAGCCGCGTTGGCCGCACGGGCAGGGCAGGCCCTTGCGGTCGATGGACAGGTGGCCCGGTTCCAGCACGCGGGTCTCGGTGCCGACGAGCGCGCCGCCGATGCCGGTGTGCTCGCAGCTCAGCACCAGGACCGGCCCGGGACCGCGACCCGCGCCCCGGCGGCGTTCGGCGAGCGCGATGAGCCCGGAGTCAGTGCTGACCTCGACCGCGACGTCGTCGGGCAGGTGCCGTTGGAGCAGGTCGCGCGCGGGGACGTCCGCCCACTCGAAGTGCACCGCGGTGCGCACCACCCCGCCCGGCCGGACCATCCCCGCGATGCCCACCGCGACCCCGACCAGCGGTCGCCCGGACCGCTCGGCGGCCGCGCGGATCCGGGCCGCGAGCGACCTGAGGACCGCCTGCGGGGTCGAGCCGGTCACCGCCACGCTCGCGCGGTCGACGACGGTCGCGCCGAGCCCGATGATCGCGACGTCCGCGCGCCGGGGCCGCAGGTGCGCCACGACGACCACCGGCCCCCGGTCGTCGAACCCGAGCAGCGGCGACGGGCGACCGCGACCGGACGGCGGCACGGTCGTGGCCGCGACGACGCCCGCGGTGGTCAGCCAGGCGGCGGCCTCGCCGACGGCGGTGCGGGTCAGGCCGAGGCGGGTGGTGGCCTCGGCGCGGTTCATCGGCCCCTCGTCGTGCAGCAGCCGCGCGAGCCGCGCCACAGCAGTGGGTCTGGGCAACGGGGTCTCCTTCGCCTACGGTGGAGCGTGTCCGATTTTATCCAGCGGTGAGACAAAAAGGGAAGTGAGCCGGTGCGCCGACCACTGTGGACCAGGTCGGGCGCGACCCTGCCGTCCGGGTTCGCGGCCTTCCTCGCCCTCGGCGCCTCGGCCGCGGCGTGGGGCGCGGCGCTGCCGTGGCTGCGCGTGCGCTACGACCTGGGCACCGGCGGCGGCGAGGAGGTGATCAGCGCGTACAACCTCGGCGCCCTGGTCGCGATCCTGACCTGCGGGCTGCTCTCGCGGCGCCTGCGGCCGCGGCCGGTGCTGGCGGGTGCGCTGATCGCGCTCGGCGGGGGTCTCACCGCTGCCGCGCTGGCGCCGACGTGGGGGTTCCTGCTGGTCAGCGCGGTGGTCGGGGGTGTCGGCTTCGGCGGCTCGGTACTGGTGCTCAACACCGGGTACGCGGCGGGCCCGCGCGGTGTGGTGATGGTCAACCTGGTCAACGCCGTGTTCGGCGTCGGCGCGATCGCGGCGCCGCTGCTGGTGGCCGAGTGGGACCTGCCCGCGGTGCTGGCGGCGATCGCGTGCGCGGCGGTCGTGGCGCTGCCGGTGGTGGCGGGTCCGGTCGGGGCGCACACGCCGACACCGCCGGTGGACCGGGCGACGGTGGTGGCGATCGCGCCGTTCGCGGTGATCGGGTTCCTGTACGCGGGCGTGGAGACGTCCGCGGGCGCGTGGGTGAGCACGCACCTGACCTGGACCGGCACCGACCCGGCCGCGGCAGCCAGGATGACGGCCCTGTTCTGGGCGGGTCTCGCGGTCGGCAGGCTGTTGATCCCCCTGGTTGCCCGCGGCCCGGAGGTGATCGTCCCGGCGTCCTTCCTGCTGGCCACCGCCGGTCTCGTCATCGCCGTGAACCCCACCCTGGCCCCGGTCGGCTACACCCTCACCGGCCTCGGACTGGCACCGATCATCCCCACCGCCCTGGTCTGGCTCGCCCGCATCACGCCCCACGCCCACCTGGCGGGCTCCGCCCTGCTGACCAGCAGCATGCTCGGCAACGTCATCCACCCAGCCCTGGTCGGCACCGTCACCACCCGCGACCACCCGGCCACCATCCCCCTGGCCATCACCACCTACGCCACCCTGGGCGTCCTCGCCGCCCTCTGGACCTCCCGCCACCGGCCCATCCCCAGCGCCACTTAGGACACAACCCGAGTCATCAGCGCTGCCAACAACACCAAGATCCACGACGATGCTCGACACCGCCGCTGATCAACTCCCGCCGCACAGGACCGATCCCGGCCAGACACACGACGCGGAACACCAGCGCTACCTCAGCCACCGCACGGCGACCACACCCCACCGAGAAGCACATCGGCGCGGCGAACCATCACCACACGGTCCGCCGCCACGCCCTCGTAGTGCCCGTCGGTACCGAGAGACCACGCCCCCGGACAGTCGACCAACTCTCCGGCACCGCACAGGACACGACCCGGATCGACAGCGCAGCCGACGGCCCTGACAACGCCAAGATGCTCGACACAGCGCCACCGGTCGGTTCCCGCCGCGCAGCACAGATCCCAGCCAGACCTGCGACACGAACCCACCCGATGTCGAGTCCGGCAGCGCACTCGCTGGCCGCACCGACCAAGTGTCACCATCGGCGCGGGCGAACCCCCGCCACCGCACCCCCGTAGCGCCCGCCAGTACCGATAGACCTCGCAGCCGACCCCAGCGGTCAACTAGCGCCCCAGCGCCACCTAGGACACGACCCGGATCGACAGTGCGGCCGACAAGCCCGACAGTGCCAAGATCCGCGCCGCGGCACCCCCAGCGGTCACCAGCACAGTCACCGTGCCGACACACGCCGCGGCGACTTCCAGCAGCAGTGCCACGCCCGAGCTGCTCAGGTAGTCCACATCGGACATGTCCAGCGCCAGCGGCCCCCGGGCGGCCTCAACCAGCAACGACTCCCGCAACTCCCCCGCGGCAGCCAAGTCGATCGCTCCCCTCAGCCGGACGGCGGACGCGATCGACGGCCCCACCGGCAAGTCGGGACGTGACCCGGTGCCGGTGATCCGGAAGCCCACCGTCGTCCCGGCGGGTTCCCGCGTGTACGTCACGCCGTCCGCGAGTTCGTGGATCATGTCGACGCCGCGGCCGCGGTGGGTGTTGTCGGCGGGTTCGGGGCGCCAGCGGCCCCGGTCGCGGACCTCGACGGCGACGGCGCCGTCCGGGGTGCGGGCGACGGTGAGGTCGAAGGTGCCGGGGCCGTCGGGGTAGGCGTGTTCGACGGCGTTGGCGGCGGCCTCGCCCAAGGCAAGGTGGAGGTCGTTGCGCAGCGCCTGCGACAAGCCCGCCGCGCGGGCCCACTCGTCGACCGCGACGCGGAGCCAGCCGAGGCGGGCGGTGGTGGCGGGCAGGTCGCGCTCGCGCAGGGGCGGGGGGATGAACCTGGCCACGACCAGGGCGACGTCGTCGCCGTGGCCGTCGTGCAGCAGCGTGCTGGTCACCCGGGTGGCCAGGTCGTCCGGAGCGGTCCCGGCCGCGGCCACGGCGACCTCGAACAGCCTGCCGAGACCCTCGTCGATGACCACCCCGGGCCGCTCGACCAGCCCGTCGGTGTAGAGCAGCACCGACGTGCCCGGCGCCAGCACCGTCTCCTCCTGCACATACGGCGCGCGCCCGGCGACCCCCAGCACCGGCCCCGCGGCGCCGGTCAGGAACCGCGGCCGGGAGTCGAGCACCAGCGGCGGCGGGTGCCCGGCCAACGACCAGCACAGCCGCCCGGTCGCGTGGTCGAAGGTCAGGCAGGCGCAGGTCGACCCCATGGCCCCGGGCGTCCGCGCCACGAACGCGTCCAACCGCTCCAGGGCCGCCGCGGGGGTGTGCCCGTCGAGCAGGTACCCGGCCAACGCGCTGCGCAACTGGCCCATCACGGCAGCCGCGGTGGGCCCCTTCCCGACGACATCGCCGACCGACAGCGCCACCACCGTGTCCGTCAGCGGCAGCACCTCGTACCAGTCGCCCCCGGCCTGCGCGTACCTCGCCGCGGGCAGGTACCGGGCCGCCGTGGCCAACCGCGCCAGGCTCGGCAGTTCGCGGGGCAACAGGCTGCGCTGCAACGCTTCGGCGATCTCGTGCTCGCGGCGCAGCAGGAGTTCACGCTCCGCCTCCGCCCGCCTGCGCGCGGTGACGTCCCGCCCGATGGCCTGCATCCCGGTCGGCGTGGCCTGCACGGCGAGTTCCAGGGCGATCAGCTCGCCGTCGCCGCGCCGCACGTCCCACACCTCGGTGGTGACCTCGCCCGCGCCCAGCCTGCGCAGCAATCCGGCCAGCCGGTCGCTCTCATAAGGGGCCAGGAAATCGTGGACGGTCCGGCCGAGGATCTCCGCGCGGGTGGCGCCGAACAACACGCACCCCGCCGGGTTGACCTCCACATAGCGCAACTGGTGGTCGACGACCCAGACGCCATCGGTGGCGCGTTCGAACAGCATCCGATAGCGCTGTTCGCCTTCCCGCAGCGCCCGTCCGGCGTGGACGCGTTGCAGGGATTCCCAACACCGGGAGACGACAACGCCGACCGTGTCGATTTCCTCCGGTGTCCACACCCTCGGCGTCGCCTGGTGCACCGCCATCGCCGCGACGAACCGGCCCGCCTTGTGCAACGGGAAGCAGATGACCGCGCGGATCCCGGTCACCCGGTACGCGTCGTCGTCGGCGGGCACGAGCCGGTCGTCGGCGGCGCTGTCGACGACCACCCACGGCCGCCCGGCGCGCATGGCCGTCACCGCGCCCGCGCCGAACGCGGACATGGCGAAGCGGCCGGGCAGCGGCGGCAGACCGGTCGCGTGGTCACCGCTCATCACGAAGTGGTCCTCGTCGGACTCGGCGCGGGCGTAGGCGCACCGGTCGGCGCCGAGGTGCTCGCCGAGCGCCCGGACCGCGGTGGCCACGACCTCCTCGGCGTCGTCGAGCGGCTGCAACGCCAGTTCCAGCGCGCCGAGGAACCGGTCGCGCTCGTAGGCGGTCCTGCGTTCGGTGATGTCGAAGGACACCCCGCGCAGCCCGGTCGCGGCGCCGTCGCCGTCCCGCTCCACGTGCACCACGTCGTGCAGCCACAGCACCGACCCGTCGGCGGCGACCACCCGGTAGTCCGACTCGTACCCGTCGGCACCGGGAACCAGGTCGCGGCGGGCCGACACCGCGGCCGCGCGGTCCTCGGGGTGCACGACGGCGGCCCAGAACCCGGGGTCGGCCAACCACGCCGCACGCGGGTGCCCCAGCAGCGCCTCGGCCCGCTCGGAGACGTAGGTGAGCCGCCCGGTGCCCACCTGCGCGGCCCAGACGACCACCGGGAGGCCGCCGAGCAACGCGGCCGCGTCCGGTGTCGTGGTGCCCATGGCCGCAGAGCCTTCCCGCTCACCACCACCCGCACAACCCGGGCCGGTGGCCGCGCGCAATCAGACCCGGCGCGGCAGAGCTCATCTACCCGCCATTTCCGGTGAAAACCCTTTCGCACCCCTTTCGGAGGAATCGGGCGAAGCCATTGCCCATTGTGGCCGCTGACGTCCGGATTGACGTGTTAACACTTGCCCTGTGTGAATATCTTGGCGTTCCCCGTGAAGTGCGCCGGAGTTAACGTCAGTCCGTCCGGAAAAGGCAGCGGGAGAGCGGCGAGGGGCCACACTCGACCGAAGTGCCGACACCGGATTCCGGTGCGCTTTCCACTGGCGCATTCCCTGCATTTTCCGGTTCGCGTCGACGCGGCCGGGAAAGGAGCCACACCCTCATGAAGCCCAGTCATCGCCTGCTCGCCGTTGGCGGCGCGCTGGTGTCGGGTCTGGTGGTGATCGGCAGCGCTGTCGCGGCGACGTCGAACACCCAGGCCACCACCGCGCAGTCCGCCCAGGTCGCTCAGGACACCGCTGCCCATGCGGCCGCCTCGCTCGTCGACTCCCGGCCCGCGGCACTGCACGCCTCGGCCGACGACACGTTCGTCCAGCGCAAGGTGTACTCGGCGGGCAGCAACCAGTACGTCTCCTACGACCGCACCTACAAGGGCCTGCCGGTCGTCGGCGGCGACTTCGTGGTCGTGACCGACAACGCCGGGTCGGTGAAGTACACCTCGGTCGCCCAGGAGCAGACCATCCAGGGCGTCGCCACCACCGCGAAGCTCAGCAAGGAGCAGGCGGAGACCACCGCGCGCGGTCAGCTCAAGACCGTCACCGGCACCGAGGCGAGCAGGCTGGTCGTGGTGTCGCTCGGCACCGCGAAGCTGGCCTGGGAGTCGACCGTCACCGGCACCACCGCCGCGGGCGAGCCGAGCAGGCTGAGCGTGTACGTCGACGCCACCGACGGCAAGGTCCTGCGCACCCAGGAGCACGTCGCGCACGGCAGCGGCAGCTCCGCCTACAGCGGCCCGGTCACCCTCGACACCACGCACTCGGGCAGCAACTACGTGCTGCGCGACCCGAACACCACCAACCTGTCCTGCCAGGACATCAGCGCTTCCAGCCCGTTCAGCAAGACCTCGGACAGCTGGGGCAACGGCCAGGCCACCAACCGGGAGACCGGCTGCGTTGACGCGCTGTTCGCCGCCGAGACCGAGCGCAAGATGCTCACCCAGTGGCTGGGCCGCAACGGCATGGACGGCAGCGGCGGCGCGTGGCCGATCAAGGTCGGCCTCGACGACCTCAACGCCTTCTACGACGGCACCCAGGTCCAGATCGGGCACAACCAGTCCAACGGCTGGATCAGCTCGCTCGACGTGGTCGGCCACGAGATGGGCCACGGCGTCGACGACCACACCCCCGGCGGCATCTCGCAGGCGGGCACCCAGGAGTTCGTCGCCGACACCTTCGGCGCGGCGACCGAGGCGTTCGCCAACGAGGCCAGCCAGTACGACCCGCCGGACTACCTGGTCGGTGAGGAGATCAACCTGGTCGGCAGCGGCCCGATCCGCAACATGTACAACCCGTCGCTGGTCAACAACAACGCCAACTGCTACTCCAGCAGCGTCCCCGGCGGCGAGGTGCACGCGGCGGCCGGTCCCGGCAACCACTGGTTCTACCTGCTCGCCGAGGGCAACAACCCCGGCGGTGGCAAGCCGACCAGCCCGACCTGCAACAACAGCTCCATCTCCGGGCTGGGCATCCAGGCCGCCATCAAGATCATGTACAACGCGATGCTGATGAAGACCTCGTCCAGCTCCTACCTCAAGTACCGGACCTGGACGCTGCAGGCGGCCAAGAACCTGTACCAGGGCAGCTGCACCGAGTTCAACACCGTCAAGGCCGCGTGGGACGCGGTGAGCGTCCCGGCGCAGTCCGCTGACCCGACCTGCACCGGCGGCACCACCACGCCGCCGACCAGCCCGACCACCACCACCCCGCCGACCACGACCACGCCGCCCACCGGTGGCTGCTCCGGCCAGAAGCTGACCAACGCGGGCTTCGAGTCCGGCGCCACCGGCTGGACCCAGACCTCCGGCGTCATCGGCCAGTTCAGCTCGCAGGGCCAGCCCGCGCACGGCGGCACCTACTCGGCGTGGCTGAACGGCTACGGCGCGACGCACACCGACTCGGTGGCGCAGTCGGTCACCATCCCGGCCGGCTGCAAGGCGACCCTGACCTACTACCTGCACATCGACACCGCCGAGACCGGCACCACGGTCTACGACAAGCTCACCGTGCAGGCCGGTTCGTCCACTGTGGCCACGTACTCCAACGCCAACAAGGCAGCGGGCTACACCCAGCGCACGGTCGACCTGTCGAGCCTCGCGGGCCAGACCTTCACCCTGAAGTTCACCGGCACCGAGGACGCCTCCCTGCAGACGTCCTTCGTCCTCGACGACCTGGCCCTCACCCTGGGCTGAGTCCACCGAGTTCACCGGGACCGGGGCGGGCACCTCAGCAGGAGGTGCCCGCCCCGCCGCGTGTCACCAGTAGCCGACGCGGTCCCACGCCCACGGCCAGGCGATCGAGACCGCCGCCGGGGCGAGGAGCAGGGCGGTCGACACCGACCAGTACAGCCGCTTGGGCACCTGCGTCACCGAGGTCGCGATGACGCAGGTGGCGGCGAACAGGCCGAGCACGAAGGCCGCCATCGCCACCACGAGCAGCAGGAACGTCCCGAACCCCAACTCCGGCCTGATCTCCTCGTCGTAGGCGATCAGCGCGATCGCCACCATCTGCGCCGGGATCACGAACGCGTACCCCAGCCCGAGGTTCACCGCCCCACCGAACAGCCAAGCCCCCACCTGACGCACCGGTCCAGGGTAGTTGACCCCCAGCGCCCTACTCTTGCCGGCCAGCGCTCGGTGCGGGTGCGCGCGCTGGCCGAGTCGGCCACCCGGCTCGCACGATGGGGCCATGTCGACCCCTGCCGAGGACGAGTGGCGCACCTACGACGAGTTCGCCGACGGTATCGCCACCTACCGCCTGCCCAACGCCGACCTGACCGGGCGCGAGATCGTCATCGCCCTGGAAGACGGCCCGGTGCTCGACCTGAGGTTCGAGGACGCCGAGCACGTGACGTGCAACGGGGTGCGCGACCCCTATGACGCGGTGGCGGTGCGCGAGGACGTGTTCTTCGTCAACCTGCCGCTGACCAGCGTCGAGGGCGAGTCGCTGACCCTGGTCTTCTCCACCACCAGCCACCGCGCGCTCGGTGTGCTGTCGGTGATCGGCGGCGAGGACGTCGAGGGGCAGCCGCGGGTCCAGCAGACGTTCTGGACCGGCACCACCAACGGCGGCGAGCCGACCGGCGAGGCCCCCGGCCCGTCGCGCGACCTCATCGGCAAGCGCAACCTCTACCGGTACAGCCCGAACCACCTCTACGAGCACGTCTACGTGTCCTCGCAGCGCTACACCTGGCAGTGCCTGGAGGGCATCCAGCGCGGGCACGGCGACACCGACCTGTCCACGGTCTGGAAGTTCGCCGACGGCCTGTACCTGTTCTGCTTCCGGGAGTTCCGCATCGCCGTGGCCAGCGTGTGGCTGCACGACCTGAGCATCGCGCTGCGCACCACCGGCGTGTTCCTCGGCCTCAACGGCGAGGGCCGCTCCGAGCACTCCACCGGCGGCGGCCACATCTACCCCCTCGGCGCCGTCGTGTACCCCGACGTCCAGCCTGTGTAACTCCCTCCCGCCACCCACCCCCTCTTCCCCACCCGGCATCGTGCCCGGCTTGGCGGCCCAACCGCCGCTCGGCCGCGCGCACGAGACCGGTCTGCTGGAAGGGATCCGCCCAACCAAGGAGATCGAATTGTCTACTGTGGACGTCGTCGCCGCGCACTACGCGGCAAGCGACCGCGGTGACCTCGACGGCATGCTCGCCCCGATCACCGCCACCACCACCTGGACCGAGGCCGAGGGCTTCCCCTACGCGGGCACCTACACCGGGCCGGACGAGGTGCGGGAGAACGTGTTCTTCGCCATCGGCAAGGACTGGGACGGCTACACCTTCGCCCTCGCGGAATTGGTCGACGGCGGGCAGACCGTCATCGGGCTCGGCCACTACCACGCCACCAACAAGAAATCCGGCCGGTCGTTCACCGCGCGGGTCGCGCACGTCTGGAAGTTCGACGGCGACACCGTGGCCAGCTTCGAGCAGATCGTCGACTCAGTACCCGTGGCCGCCGCCATCGATTAGGGCCCACAGGTGCACCCCTGACCGGCAGCCGCGTCGGTCAGGAAGCACCGGCGATCGAGTCGACCATCACCCGATGAGACGACTCGCGCGGCAGGAAGCCGCCCTCCGAGCACCTCCGTGCTCGAGGGCGGCTTCTTGTCGTCCAGGGCTGTGAGCTGCGGAAAGCCTCCGCCGGGAGATCGGTTCGTGACCTGGGTCGCACCCCGTGCCGCGCACGACAACACGCGTGCCCGCAAAGTCAAGGAACGTGGGCCGGGCCACTCGTAAGGTCCGTTCCACCTTCAGATCGCCCCTCCAGATCCCGTGCCCCCTGCGAGCGCAAGCGAACGCAGCCGAGAACACAGACAGGGACCGCTATGAGAAAGATCATGCGCAGCGTGGCGGTTGCCGCCGCGGTCACACTCGTCGCCGCGGGGTGCGCCGACAGCGGTGGCGGCAGCGGCTCCGGCAGCGGGCCGATCGTCGTCGGCTCGGTCAACGCGCTCAGCGGTGCGGCGACCTTCCCGGAGGCGTCGGCCGCGGCCAAGGCCGTCTTCGACGCCGCCAACGCCTCAGGCGGGGTGAACGGCCGCCAGATCCAGTACAAGGCCCTCGACGACAAGGGCGACCCGGCTGCCGCGGCGACCGCCGCGCGCGAGGTCGTCGGCGCGGACAACGCCGTCGCGCTGGTCGGCTCGTCGAGCCTGATCGAGTGCGAGATCAACAACAAGTACTACGAGCAGCAGAAGATCCTGTCGATCTCCGGCATCGGCGTGGACCCGGCCTGCTTCAACAGCCCCAACATCTCCCCGGCCAACGTCGGCCCGTACCACGACATGACGCTGACGCTGCTCTACGGCTCCGAGGTGCTCAAGCTCGACAACATCTGCGCCCTGCTGGAGATCGCGGGCAACACGCTGCCCTCCTACCAGGCCGCGATCGACGAGTGGACGAAGATCACCGGCAAGAAGCTGACCTACATGGACGCCACGGTCCCCTACGGCGGCTCCGATTACACCTCCTACATCGTCAAGGCGCGCTCGGCCGGCTGCAAGTCCATCACGGTCAACCCGGTCGAGCCGGACTCCATCGGCCAGCTCAAGGCCGCCGCGGCGCAGGGCTGGAACGACGTCACCTGGCTGCTGCTGACCAGCGTCTACAGCGAGAACTACGCCAAGGCCGTGAGCAACGCGGGCGCGGGCGTCTACGTCCCGGCCGAGTTCTACCCGTTCACCGACTCCGCCAGCTCGCAGAACAAGGAGTGGCGGGAGCTGATGACCAAGAACAACATCCCGCTGACCTCGTTCAGCCAGGGCGGTTACCTTGCGGCGAAGTACTTCCTGCAGGTGATCAAGGGTATCTCCGGTGAGATCAACCGCGAGTCGGTGACCAAGGCGCTGCAGGAGATGCAGCCGATCAGCGACCCGATGGTCGGCACCCCGTACGTGTTCGGCAAGGGCAAGACCCACCACGACAACACCGCGGGCTGGCCGATCAAGCTGACCACCGGCAGCAACAAGTGGGAACTGGCCGCCGACGACTGGCTGCGCATCCCGAAGAGCTAGTCGGCGCGCGCAAGAACCAACCAGGGCAAGGAAAGTCCACCGGCAAGGGAGTCTCGATGCTGCAAGGAGCGCTGGCCGGTCTGGCAGCGGGCGGGCTCTACGCCGTGCTCGCCGTGTGCCTGACGCTCATGTCGCGGCTGGTGCGGGTGGTCAACTTCGCCCAGTCGGCGACCGGGATGTTCGGCTGCTACGTCGCGGTGTACCTGTCCGTCCACGCCGGACTCCCGACCTGGGCGGCCACGGTGGCGGGGATCCTGCTCGGCGGCGCGCTGAGCGCGCTGCTGGGCTGGATCATCTCCACCTGGCTGGCCGAGGCCGACATCGGCACCCGCTCCGCGGTCACCGTCGCGGTGCTGCTGCTGCTGATCTCGCTGTCGTTCATCCTGTTCGGCAACAAGCCGCAACCGTTCCACCCGATCCTCGACGGCCCCGCGTTCTCGGTGAACGGCGTGGTGGTCAGCCAGGTGACGGTGGTGACGGTGGTGCTCTCGGTGGCCATCGCGGTGGGCTGCCGGGCGCTGCTGGGCAGGACCTCGTTCGGGTTGGAGCTGCGGGCGCTGTCCGAGCGGCCGACGACCGCGGAGCTGATGGGCATCCCGGCCAAGCCGCTCGCGGTCGCGGTGTGGGCGGTGACCGGGTTGCTCAGCACCCTGGTGATCTCGATCGTCGCGCCGTCGCAGTCCAACGACGCGACCTCGCTGTCGATGCTCGTGGTGCCCGCCGCGGCCGCCGCGCTGCTCGGCGGGTTCCGCAGGCTCGACCTCGCGGTGGTCGGCGGGCTCGTGCTCGGCATGGCCCAGGGCGCCGTCGCGCAGGTCGACAGCCTCTCGGTGGTCCGCTACTTCCTGCCGTTCCTCGTCATCGTCGGGCTCTTGCTGTGGTCGCAGCGCAAGGAGGTGTGGGATGTCGCGCGCTGAATCCGGGCCGCTGACCCGGTTCGGGGTCCCGTTGGTGGTCACGGGCGCGGCCATCGTGGTGGGCTACCTGTTCAGCGTCGGGCTCGACGGGTACTTCGTGTACCTGGGCATGAGCGCGATCGTGGCGGGTATCGCGCTGCTGGGGCTGGGTGTGGTCACCGGCAGCGCGGGCATGGTGTCGTTGTGCCAGTTGACGTTCGCGGCGGTCGGCGCGTGGGTGGTGTCCGGGCTCAACCGGATCGGCGCCCCCGGCGGCTTCCTGGTGTGGTTGGTGTGCGGCGGGATCGCGGCGGGGCTGGTCGGCGTGCTGGTCGGCCTGCCCGCGTTGCGGTTGCGCGGCATCAACCTCGCGGTCGTCACCCTCGGTCTCGCCGCGGCGGCCGACCTGACGCTGGTGCAGATCCAGTTCCCCGGGACGGTGGACGGGGTCTCGGTCGATCGACCGGAGTCGTTCTCCGACGACCGGGGCTACTTCTGGCTCGGCACCATCGTCCTGGCGCTGTGCTGCCTGCTGGTGCACTTCCTGCGCCGCACCCGCTGGGGTAGCGGCTGGCAGGCGGTGGCGTTCTCCGAGCGCGGCACCGCGGCGGCCGGGGCGAGCGTGCGGACGTCCAAGCTGAGCGCGTTCGCCGTCAGCGCGGCGCTCGGCGGTGTCGCGGGTGGACTGCTGACCGGGCAGGTCGGGTTGGCGTTCCCGGCGAGCTTCACGGCCATGCAGTCGCTCGCGCTGTACGTGCTGGCGATCATGTCCGGCGCGCACCTGATCGACATGGCGGTGTTCGGCGCGGTCCTGTGGGTCGCGGTGCCGGAGCTGCTCAAGCGCTGGGGTGTGCCGCAGGACTGGGGTTTCGTGGTGTTCGGCCTGCTGGGCACGCACGCGCTGACCACCGGCGGCAACCTGGGCACGGCCGTGCGCGAACTGTGGCGGCGCAGGAGCAAGGAAGCGGCCGGGGTCGAGTTGACCGCGCCTCCCGCCGAGGTCGACGTGCCGCCGCCGGGCGAGCCGGTGCTGGTGGTGCGCGACCTGAGCGTGAGCTTCGGTGAGGTGAAAGCGCTGTCCGGCGTGAACCTGGCGGTGCCGTCGAACGGCGTGCTGGGGGTGATCGGGCCGAACGGGGCCGGTAAGTCCACTTTGGTCGACATCATCAGCGGGTTCTTGCCGCAGGCGACCGGGGCGGTGGAGCTGGATGGGCGTTCGCTGAACGGGTTGTCGCCGACCCGGCGCGCCCGGGCCGGTCTGCGTCGAACGTTCCAACAGGACCGTGTGCCCGCCGGGTTGACCGTGGGCGCATACGTGCGGTTCGTCGCCCGGCGCCGGTTGTCGTCGTCGGAGATCACGGAGGCGCTGGAGTTCTTCGGGTGCCCCCCGGCCCGGACTCCCCTGCGCCGCGTCGACGTCGGCGCGCGCCGGTTGGTGGAGGTCGTCGGGCACCTGCTGGCCAAGCCGAAGGTGCTGCTGCTCGACGAACCCGCCGCCGGCCTGCCGCACGAGGAGCACGTCGCCCTCGGCGCGCGGCTGCGCCAGGTCCCGGCCCGCTTCGGCGTGTCGGTCCTGCTGATCGAGCACGACCTGGACCTGGTCCGCTCGGTGTGCGACACGATCACGGTGCTGGACTTCGGCCAGGTGCTGGCCAGCGGTCCGCAGGCCGAGGTGCTGGCCGACCCGGCGGTCCTCAAGGCGTACATGGGCGAAACGGAGCTGCTGTGAGCGCGTTGCAGGTGCGAGACATCACCGTCACCCGAGGCGCCGGACCGGTCATCCGCGAGGTCGGCTTCACCCTGGAGCCGGGCCGCATCACGGCCCTGGTCGGCCCCAACGGCGCGGGCAAGACATCGTTGCTGGAAGCCATCTCCGGCGTCGTCCCCGCCGCCAAGGGCTCCGTCCACATCGGAGACGTGGAGGTCACGAAGCACTCCAGGGTGGCGCGCGCCAAACTCGGCCTCTCGCACATCGAACAGGGCCGCGCCGTGTTCCCCGGCTTGACGGTGCTGGAGAACCTGAAACTCACCGCCCGCACCTGGCCCCGCGTCGACGAGGTGCTAGCCCTGTTCCCCGAACTGGACAAGCGCCGAAACTCCCCCACGGCGCTGCTGAGCGGCGGCGAACAGCAAATGGTCGTCCTGGCCCGCGCCTTCGCCGCCCGCCCCAAATTCCTCCTCATCGACGAGATGTCCCTCGGCCTGGCCCCCGTCGTCTTCACCCGCCTCCTCCCCATGGTCACCCGCTTCGCCACGGAAGGAGCCGCCATCCTCCTGGTAGAGCAATTCACCCACCTAGCCCTGGGCGTCTCCCAAGACGCCATCGTCGTCTCCTCCGGCCGAGTCACCTACCAGGGCTCCGCCCAAGACCTCCTAGCCACCCCCGAAACCCTCCACTCCGCCTACCTGGGCGAATAACCCCCAGGCTGCTCGGCGGCCACCCCGATCACCGAGGGCGTGAGAGACCACCCTGTGGTCTCTCACGCCCCTCTGTTGCACACCCACCACGATCCTTGCTCCCCGCGTGCCCCACCGACATTGGCCCTCACCCGACCCTCACAATCGTCGGCCCTCACCAGCGTTGGCCCGAACGCGCCCCTCTCAGGCGATGGTCCTCAACGTGCCCCACACAGGCATTGGTCCTAACGTGCCCCTCACAGGCGTTGGTCCCAACCCGCCCCACACAGGCGTTGGCCCAACGTGCCCCTCTACGACGTTGGCCCCAACGTGCCCCTCCCAGACGTTGGCCCGACCACCGCTCCTCGGATCCGCTGGTGCCAAGCCGGCTCGATGGGGCGGACTTGTTTTGCGTGGGGGAACGATGCCCGTAGCGTCGCTCACCGTGGCAGGGCCTGCTCTTGGGCCCCTGCTTTGTGGTTCTGCCCGGGTGTCGTAGGGGCCCCGCGCAAAACAAGTTCGCCCCATCGAGCTTGTCACTTAAATCGCGCACAGGCCAATGCCGCAGGCGAGGCGTTGATCGTCGATGGCGCAGCCGAGAACGAGAGCCGGACACCCCTCAGCCCAAGATCAAACCCACCACAGCAGCCCCCGATACACAGCTTACCGAGCAGCACCGACACAACGCACCGAGCGAGCAGCAGCCTGTGGACAACCACCCCCCATGTGCACAAGCCCCCGAGAACCACCCCTCAAGCAGGAAACCCCGACCGCGCCGAATACCCGAAATCCGTCAATATCGCCTGCCCATTAACAGTCCGAGACCGCTCAGAAGCCAGGTACAGCACCTGATTGGCCACATCCCCCGCCGCCTGCACCGGAAACTCAGCCTCATCAATGGCCCGATCCCCAAGATCTCCCCGAGCCATCGGCGTATCCACAATAGACGGACACACACAATTCACCCGCACCGGCGAGAACTCCACCGCCAACGCCCGCGTCATCGACACCACAGCCCCCTTAGACGCGCTATAAGGCACCATCCCCGGCACAGAAACAAACGCCGAGTCGCTCCCCAGCAGTACAATCGACCCGTCATACCCCATATGCGGATAAACATGCTTCGCCAGCAGCAGCTGCCCCAGCACGTTCACCGCCAGCACCCCGGCGATCTCCTCAGCCGAGGTGTCCACCAGCAGGTTCCCCACCGGCCCCGAGATGCCCGCGCACCCCACCACGATGTCCAGCCCCCCGAGCCACTCGACGGCCGCTCCCACCGCGGCTGCCAGGGAGTCCGAGTCGGTCACGTCGGCGCGGAAGCGGGTGCCGGGGGCGCGGTCGAGGACCGCCACTCGGGCGCCCTCGGCCTCCAGGGCTTGCGCGCAGGCTTGGCCGATGCCGGAGACACCGCCGGTGACCAGTGCTTTTCTGCCGTCGAGGCCGAGGTCCATGGGGCACATCCTGCGGTTGTCGCCGGTGGCGGTGGTTGGTCTGCGGCGCACCGTCCTTGTTCGGTGCCGCACGGGCAGGGTAGACGCGGTTCCGCGCGCGGGGGTGCGGGGTCGAGACTTCCGGGTACCCGGAGAAAGGAACGCCGATGACCGCGTTGTCCGACACCTCGACCTGGTTGCCGCTCGACGGGTTGGCGCCCGGGTTCGACGAGAACAAGGCGCCGACGGTCGGGGACCTGCACGGGCGGGCGGTGGTGCTGCGCGGGGCGGACGGGCCGGTGCTGGCCGCGACCTTCGCCGGGTCGCGGATCGAGTGGGACCACGGGGTCGACCAGTGCGAGACGTTCCTGGTCGACGAGGACCTCTACTACACCCAGTTCCACCCCCAGGCGCGCCCCAACGAGGCGATCTCGCTGTTCCTGGACCTGCGCGCGGGCCGCGCCCTGGTGGTCACCACGACCATCAACGGCGGTGGCGTCCCCCGGGTCACCCAGGTGTTCACCCCCGCCGTCATCGAGGGCGCGGACGTCACCGGCGAGGCACCGGCCCCCACCCGGGCGCTCATCGGTCGCCGCACCATGTGGGTCTACAGCGAGCAGCACGCCTACGAGCACGTCTACCTCAGCGAGCACTGGTACACCTGGCAGTGCCTGTCCGGCCCCGAGAAGGGTCTTGCCGACACCGACGAGAACTCGGTGTACCGGCTGCGCCCCGGCATCTACGTGTTCACCTGGCGCGAGAAGGTCATCCCGTGCGCCTCGGTGACCGTCGCCGACCACCGCGACACCCACCGGTTGCGGTCCCACGGCGTCCTGTTCGGACTCGACGAGACCGGCGAGCAGCCGACCCACTTCACCTTCGGGGCGCACGGTCGCCTGCTCAGCAACACCGTGCACCCCGAGGAGTACGACCCCGCCCTGGCCTGACCCCTCATCAGGCCGGGGCGATCCGGAAGGTGAAGCGCAGGTCGCGCCACTCGCCGGTGACCGACCTCCCCGGTGGGGGCGTGCCTGCCCCCGCCGGGAAGTCCACGACCAGGTCCTGCTTGACGCCGAAGACCGCGTCCGAGTCCAGGTACTTGCCGCCCGCCACGAACAGCTGGGTGATCAGCCGCTGGTGACCTTCGGCGGCGAGCATGAAGTGCAGGTGCGGGGCCCGGTACGGGTGGCGGCCGGTCGCGGTGAGCATGTCGCCGACCGTGCCGTCGGCCGGGATCGGGTACTCCGAGGGCAGGATCGACCAGAACCGCACCCGGCCCGCGTCGTCGGCCAGGAACCGGCCGCGCAGCACCGGGCCCTCCAGCTCGGGCAGCTGCACGTCGTAGAAGCCGTCCTCATTGGACTGCCAGATGTCGACGACCGCGCCGGGCAGGGGTTTGCCGTCCGTCGAGGTGATGGTGACCTCGACGTGCAGCGGGACGCCGGGCAGCCCGTCGGCCACGTCGGTGCCGTGCGCCAGTTCCGGCGGACCCTCCACGTAGAACGGTCCGAGCACCGCGGACGGCGTCGTGTCCGGTGTGCGCGAGTTGGTCAGCGCGTCGACCACACTGGACACACCGAGGGTGTCCGACAGCAGCACGAACTCCTGCCGCTTGTCGTCGCACAGCTGCCCGGTGCGGGTGAGGAACCCGATGCCCGCCTGCCACTCGGCCTGGGTGAGGTCGTTGTCGACGGCGAACCCGTGCAGCCTGCGGACCAGGTCGCCGAGCAGGTGCCGCAGCCGCGGTGGGCCCGCGATGGTGGACACGACCTGGTCGGTGAGCCAGTCCAGCCTGGGCGGGCCGCCGAGCGTGGGCCGCTGCCCCGCCCACGCCGCGCGCAGGAGACCGGCGAGGCCGTCCTCGGTGAGCGGCGCCGGGTTCGGGTACGGCTTCGCGGCGGCCAGTTCGGCGGCGCGGGCCAGGTCGGCCTCGGCCAGGCCCAGCTCGCGCAGCGACGTCGGAGCACCGGTCGCCACGAGCAGGTCGTGGATCGCGGCAGGCGCGTCCGTGGTGCCCAGCGCCTCGCCGACGCGGCGGACGGCGTCCCGGGCGTGCGGCGCGTTGTAGGCGAGGGCGTGCGGGAGGACGACGGCGTGCGTCGGCGAGTGCGGGAGGCCGAAGGTGCCGCCGAGGGTGTGGCAGAGCTTGTGGTGCAGGCCCATCCCGACCGTGCCGAGGCAGGTCCCGGCGAGCCAGGCGCCGGTGAGCAGGTCGGCGCGGACGTCGGCGTCGGTCGGGTCGACCCGGACCCGGCGCAGCGCGCGGGCGATCCGCTCGATGGCCTCCAGCGCGAGCCGGTCGGTCACGGGGTTGGTGTCGGGGGCGTAGAGGGCCTCGACGGCGTGCGCCATGGCGTTGATCGCGCTGGTAGCGGTAATGCCCAGCGGTAGACCCCTCGACAGTTCTACGTCGTAGATGACCGTCTCGGGGAGGATGTCCGGTGATGACCTGGTCGTCTTAACGCCGCCGTCGGTCTCGCCGAGCACGGGCGTGACCTCGGACCCGGCATACGTCGTCGGCAGGATTACCTGGTCGACGCCGGTTCTTACCGCCAACGCCTTCGCTAGACCTGTCGTGGAACCTCCGCCGACAGCGACAACGCAGTCAGCTCCGACCTCACGCAGTAGCACCAACGCCTGCTCGGTTACCGCTACCGGCGTGTGCATCGCCGCGCCGTCGAACCGGCCCACCGCCAGCGCGCCGAGCGCCTCCCGCACCCGGTCGCCGACCGTGCCGAGGCCGGGGTCGGCCAGCACCAGCACCCGGGTGCGCCCGAGCCGCTCCACCTCGGGCCGCACGTCGGCCAGCGTGTGCGAGCCGAACACGACCCGGGTCGGCCCGGCGGTGTAGCGGAAATCGGACACGAATGGCCTCCTGCTCGATCAGTTCGCGGCGCGGTCGAGCAGCCGGGCGAGGGCCGCGGCCAGGTCACCGGCCGGGTCGGCGGGCAGCGCCCAGGACCGCCAGCCGACGTGCGCGTCCGGTCGGACCAGCACACAACCGGACTCCTCGACCTCGCGCAACCGCGCCCAGTCGTCGTAGAGGTCGATGTGCTCGCGGCCCGCGCCGATGACGAAGGTGGCGATCTCGATGTCCAACTGCTTGGCCGCCAGTTCCGCCGCCGCCACCCACTTCTGCCCGGCGATGCCGGTGAGCAGGGCGAACCGGCCCTTGCCCGCCAGGTCGTGGGTGCTGACCTTCTGGCCGTCGCGGCCGAGCCAGCAGTGCGGCAGGCGCGCGCCCGGCCAGGTGGTCGGGTGGTAGAACAACTCGGGGTCGCGGGTGTGCTCCGGCTCCGGGGTGCCGTCGGCGACGACCGCGCCGGAGCTGTAGCGCTGTCCTAACTCGACACCGTGCGCGTTGAACTCGTAGTCCTTGAGCTCCAACGCCTTGCGCAACGCGATCCGCTGCTCGGCGGCCTTGGGTGTGTTCTCGGTTCTGGCCCGCATGTTGGCGATCTTCTCGGCCGGGTCGTCGGACTCGGTGAACCCGAGCGCCTCGAAGATCGGGCCGAACTCGTCGATGGACTTGTTGGCGCGCAACACGATCTGCTTGCCGACCGGCGCGCGCTCGGCGTCGTAGCTGTCGAGCAGCGCCGGGCCTGCCTGGCCCTTGAGCACCATGGCCAGCTTCCAGGCCAGGTTGTAGGAGTCCTGGATGGACGTGTTCGAGCCGAGGCCGTTTGACGGCGGGTGCCGGTGCACGGCGTCCCCGGCGCAGAAGACGCGGCCCGCGCGGTAGCGGGTGGCGTACATCTTGTTGTTGCCCCACAACGAGGTGGAGCGGATGGTGACCGGGATCGTGTCGTCGCCGATGAGGTCGTGCACGATCTTGGTGGCCATCGCGTCGTCCACCGCGGGCGGCGGGCCGGAGATGTCGTAGCCCCACACGATGAGCCACTCGTCCCACGGGCGCACCATCCGCACCAGGCCCATGCCGATGCCGCCGATGTCGGAACCGGGCTGCAGCACCCAGTACAGGACGCTGGGCCGGTGCTCGACCAGGCGGGACAGGTCGGCGTGGAAGACGATGTTCATGCTGCCCGCGAGGTCCATCTGGCCCTCGAACGGCAGCCCGACGTCCTTGGCGACCTGGCTGCGGCCGCCGTCGGCGCCGATGACGTACTTGGCCCGGATCGGGTACGTGTGCCCGGAGAGGCGGTCCCGCACGGTGACGGTGACGCCGTCCTCGTCCTGTTCGAGGCCCAGGTACTCGGTGTCGAACCGGACGCGGCTGCCGCGCTCGGCGGCGTGGCCGATCAGGATGGGCTCGAGCAGGGTCTGCGGGAGGTCGCAGTTGCTCGACGGGCTGGCCAGCGTGTAGTCGGCGCGGCGGGCCGGGTGGGTGCCCCAGGTGCGCACCCGGCCGATCTCGTCACCGGTGAGGCTGGTGCAGAAGACGGTGTCGCCCATCAGGTCCTGCGGGGTGCCCTGGGCCAGGACGTCGTCCTCGACGCCCAGGTCGCGCAGGATCTCGACGGTGCGCTGGTTGGTGATGTGGGCGCGCGGGGTGTTGGCGGTCCACCGGTACTTGGTGATCACGATGTGGTCGACGCCATGGGTGGCCAGGAACAACGCGGCCGACGCGCCTGCCGGTCCGCTGCCGATCACCAGCACATCGGTGGTCAGGGTGCTCACAACGCCTCGCTCTGTCGGTGGGGACCGGGTGCGCCGCCAGTGCCCCGGCTCACATCCGATGAGTGTGCGAAGCGCGGGGCCATACGTCCAATACACTTTGCGGACCCGTCCTATATTCTGCGCGTATGGATGTGCGGGACCTGGAGTGCTTCCTGGCGGTGACCGAGGAGGGCACCATCAGCCGGGCCGCCGAGCGGCTGCACATGACCCAGCCCCCGCTGACCGTGCGGCTGCGGACCCTGGAGCGCGAACTGGGCGTGGAGCTGCTGGTGCGGCACGGGCGGGGGGTGACGGTCACCGCGGCGGGCCGGTTGTTGGCCGAGCACGCGCGCAGGTTGCTGGCCGATTTGTCCGCGACCTCGGAGACCGTGCGCGCGGTCGGACTGGGGACGCACGGCAAACTCGCCCTGGCCATCGGCCATTCGATCGCGCCGCGCCTGGTGACCCGGCTGGTGGGGGCGCTGGGGTCCGATGTGGACCTGGCGCTGGTGGAGGTGTCGGACGCGGAAGTGCTGGACCGGGTGCACCACCGGGAGGCGCACGCCGGTCTGCTGCACCGGTCGTCGCCGCGGCGGGCGAGCGGGTTGGAGGTGGCGGTGGTCAGCCGGGCGCCGCTGGTCGTGGTGCTCCCCGCGGCACACCCGTTCGCGGGCGCGGAGCGGGTGGACCTGACGACCCTGCTCGACGACCGCATCGCCCTGTCCGACACCGACTTCGCCCCGTCCCCGGTACCACCCCGCCACCGCGCCGACTCGGTCCCGCACGCACTGGCCCTGGTCGAGTCCGGCGCGGGCGTCGCCCTGCTCACCACCGACCACATCCCCCAGGTCTGGCCCGGCCTGGTCGCCCGCCCCCTGCGCCAACACACCGCCATCACCGAATCCGCCGTCTGCTGGCGCCCCGACGAACACTCCCCCGTCATGCGCCGCTTCCTCCGCACCGCCCTCTCCACCCCGGAACCCGACGCCCTCGGCCACCCCTTCGCCAGAACCCCCACCCCGGACGACAGCTGAGCAACTTCCGAGGCGTGGTCAGCCGGTCAGGGTGCCGTTGGTGAGGGTCAGGTGGCGGGTTGGAGAAAGCGATGCCAGGAAGCGGGTGTCGTGGCTGACCACCACGAAGGCGCCCTTGTACGCGGTGAGGGCGGATTCGAGTTGGGTCACGCCTGCGAGGTCCAGGTTGTTGGTGGGTTCGTCGAGCAACAACAGGTGCGGGGCGGGTTCGGCGAACAGGACGTACGCCAGGGTGGCGCGGAGTAGTTCGCCGCCCGATAGGACGGACACGGGGAGGTGGGCGCGGTCGCCGCGGAAGAGGAAACGGGCGAGGAGGTTCATGCGGTCGGGGCGGGGCATCGACGGGGCGGAGAGGGCAAGGTTGTCGGAGACGGACAACGTGGGGTCAAGGACGTCGAGGCGTTGCGATAGGTAGGCGGCGGGTACCGCGTCCCTGATCAGGCGGAGCAACGTTGACTTGCCGGAGCCGTTGGGGCCGGTCAGCGCGATCCGCTCCGGGCCCCGGATGTCCAGGGTCAACCCGGGCGGGGCGAACAACCCTCGCGCCTGCACACCGGTCCTGTGGAACAACGTCCGTCCAGCTGGGACAGTCGTCTCCGGCAGCTCCAGCACCAGCCGGTCGTCGTCCCGAACCGCGCGACTCGCCGAGTCGAGCCGCGCCCTGGCCCCGCTCACCCGCGCCGAGTGCGTCCCGTCCGCCCGCCCGGCCGACTCCTGCGCGCGCCGCTTCATGTTCCCGGCGAAGATCCGCGGCAGCCCGGCGCTGTCCAACGTCCGCGCCGCGTTGCCCGCCCGCCGGGCAGCGCGCTCACGGGCCTGTTGCAGCTCCCGCTTCTCGCGCTTGACCTCCTGCTCGGCGTCGCGCACCGTCCGTTCCGCCGCTTCGCGGGCCGCGCGGGACGCCGCGTCCCACTCGGTGAAGTTGCCGCCGAAGACGCGGACCTCACCGCGGGTGACCTCGGCGATGCGGTCCACCCGGTCGAGCAACTCACGGTCGTGGCTGACCACCAGCAGGCAGCCGGGCCACTCCGCCAGCACCTCGTACAGCCGGGCCCGCGCGTCCGCGTCGAGGTTGTTGGTCGGCTCGTCCAGCAGCAGCACGTCGGGCTGCGTGACCAACTGCGCCGCCAACCCCAGCGAGACCACCTGGCCGCCGCTGAGCGTCCCGAGCCGCCGGTCGAAGTCGACGTCCGCGAGGCCGAGCCGGGCCAACTGCGCCCTGGTCCGCTCCTCGACGTCCCAGTCGACGCCGATGGTGGTGAAGTGCTCGTCGCGGACGTCGCCGGACTCGACCGCCAGGAGCGCGGCCAGGACCCGGTCGATGCCCAGCACCTCGGCGACGCTCAGGTCGTCGCCGAGCGGGAGGGTCTGCGGGAGGTACCCGACCAGCCCGTCGACCACCACGCTGCCCGCGCTCGGCCGGTACTCCCCGGCGAGCAGCTTCAGCAGAGTGCTCTTCCCGGAGCCGTTAACCCCAACGAGCCCGGTTCTGCCTGCGCCGACGGTGAAGGACAGCCCCTCGAACACGGGGGTGTCGTCCGGCCAGGAGAACGCGAGGTCGGTGCACGAGATCGCCATCAGGCCACCACCGTAAGCAGGGGCGGCCCGCTTCACCAACCGGTTATCGGAGCAGGAACGCGGCCGCCTGCTCGCCGATCATGACCGCCGGGGCATTGGTGTTGCCGGTGGGGACGGTGGGCATGACCGACGCGTCGGCGACGGTGAGGCCGGTCAGCGCGTGCGCGGTCAGGTCGGGGCCGACCACGGACAGCTCGTCGGTGCCCATCTTGCAGGTGCCGACCTGGTGGTGGTACGTGATCGCGGTCCGCCGCACGTACTCCACGACGTCGTCGACCGGCCCGGGGTAGAGCTCGCGCGCACCCCACTCGGCCAGCGCGGGGGCAGCCCCCAGGCGACGGCACTGCTCGACCGAGGCGACCAGGCTGGCCAGGTCGTCCGGGTGCTCCAGCGCGGCCAGGTCGATCAGCGGCTCGTCGGCCGCCGAGGGCCCCGACAACCGCAGTGACCCGCGGCTACGCGGCGTGACCATGCCCGCCATCAGGGAGAACCCGGTCGGGGGGCCGGTCATCCACGGCTCGTACATCGGGACGCTGAAGTGGATCGGCTGGGTGTCGGGCACCGGCAGCCCCGGCCTGCTGCGCCAGAACAGGTGCGTCTGGGTCACCGACCGCCCGGCGACCGGCGGCTCGACCTCGCGCCGGTCGGTCGCGAAGATCACCGGGGCCAGCAGGTGGTCGTGCAGGTTCTTGCCGACACCGGGCCGGTCGGCGACGACGTCGATGCCCAGCGCGCGCAACTCGTCGGCCGGGCCGACCCCGCTGCGCAACAGGATCGCGGGAGAGGCGAGAGCGCCCGCGGCGAGCACCACGTGGTCAGCGCGCAGCTCCGTTGCGACACCGTCGATGTCGGCGAGCACACCGACCGCGCGGGTGCCCTCGAACAGCACCCGGTGCACCAAGGCTCCAGTGTGGACGGTGAACCCCGGCTTGCCGACGATCGGCTCCCCGTAGGCGATCCAGGTGTTGACCCGGCGCCCGTCGCGCGCGGTGATCCGCTCGACCGAGACGCCGTCGAGGGTGCCCGCGTTGTAGTCGGGGTTGAACTCGATCCCGATCTGCACCGCGGCATCCACAATGGACTGCTGGACCGGGTGCAGCGGCTCGTTCACCGTGATCGGCAGCAGGTCCCGCTCGACCCGCTCGAACACCGGCCGCACGTCCGACCACGCCCACCCGGGCAGCCCCCAGCCGTCGTAGTCGGACGCCGCGCCCCGCACCCAGATCATGGCGTTGAGCGCGTGCGACCCGCCGAGGACCTTCCCGCGCGGCAGGTGCAGCCGCCGCCCGGCCGCGTGGGCCTGGGCAACCGTGTGGTGCCCCCAGTCCTCGGGCCCGTGCCACAGCTCCCCCGCCCGCGCCGGGTCGTGGATGGCCGGGTTGGTGTCGCGCCCCCCGGCCTCCAACAGCCGCACGGTGACCCCCGCGTCCACCAGCCTGCGCGCCACGACCGCCCCCGCCGACCCGGCGCCCACCACGATGACGTCCATCAACCCGCCTCCCTGTGTGCCTGCCCACAGCTTCGCAACGCCCGCCCGTCACCGCCCCCCTGCACCCCCCATCCCGTCACTCCCCGACAACGACAGTGCCGCCCGCGACAACCCGGTCACGAGGTGACACCGACCAACCACCCCACGGTGAACCCGATGACCAACAACCAGAACCCCAACTTGACCACCCGACCCGGTGCCACCAACATCGCCATGACGTCCTCCTCGTCGCAGTTCCTCCCCACCATGGTGACCGCCGAGCGGCCGCCCGCCCCGGGTTTCCTGTCGCCAACGCGGTTCCGGTCCGGGAAACCCCCACCGACATGACAAAGGCCGGACAAAGCCAGGACAACAGCGGGTCAACAGGACACGGGACCCCGGCGGGCCGCTTCACTCTGCTCGACAGAGGAGGCCCATGCATCCGCTCACCACCGACCTCAAGGCACTGCGCCGGGGCCGAGCCGTGCACACGACACCGCTGCCACCCCGCCTGGGTCCCGCCCTGCGCGCGCTGTGCGCGGTCACCGACAACGACGACGACGTCACCGCGCGGGACAAGGTCATCACCACCCTCACCGAGCTGGCGGGCAGGCTCCCCGACGACCTGCGGCTGTGCTTCACCGCCGCGTTCGCGCTCAGCGAGCAGACCCGCCAGCCGTTCTACGCCGACCGGCTGACCTGGGCGGGCACCGAGCTCAAGCGGGAGAGCCGGACGATCCGCCGCCGCGTCGACGAGGGCATCACCAGCGTCGCCCAACTGGCGACCACCCGGCCGCGCCAGTCCTGGCACACCGACGAGCTGCACGCCGTGGTGTCGCTGGCGGGCACGCCGGAGGTCTTCGAGTTCCGCCGCGTCATCGCCGACACCGACCTCACCGAGATCACCCTCGGCTGGTCGACCAAGACCGGCGTCGAGGACCTGGCGATCGCCGTGGTGCACGGCGGGACCCTGGTCGAGCGCACCAGGAAGTCCCGCAACCGGGTGGCGGCGACGGTGCGCCTCCCGGCCCCGCTGCGGGCGGGCCAGCCGCACACCATCTCGGTCCGCCTGCACCCCGACCCCATGCACCCGCTCTACGTCTGCACCCCGCACACCCCGTGCACCACCTTCTCCCTGCGGGTCGTGTTCCCGCCGCCCCGCTTCCCGACCCACGCCCTCCTGCTGGACGGCGTCCTGCCTGCCGAGGTGGACGACGACCTCACCAGCCACCCGCCGATCCCCATCGACGCGACCGGCCAGATCGCGACCACGTTCACCAACCTGACCCCGCACCTGTCCTACGGCGTCCGCTGGTAGCCGACCCCGGCGGAACTCCCCGACCCACGAGGCCCTTCCCGTCCCCGAGGTGAGGCATGACAGACCCACGGAACTCCGTCAACGACTCCACCGTCCACGGCTCGCTCACCATTCCTCGCCCGGCCGGCACTGCTGCACGGCCGCTCGCCGCGCGACCGGGTACCCGAGGAGATCGACCGGGTCGAGAACCACGTCCGCCAGGCGATGGTCCAGCAGCACACCCGCTACGGCCGGTTGGCCGGGGTGCTGTGGAGCCTGGTGTGCGAGGAGTTCTACGAGCGCGGTGCCCGTCGCGCCCCACGCTCGACCCGGCACGCGCGGACGGCGAGTACTACCTGGCGCACAGCCAGGTGTTCACCATGAAGATCGCCAACGGCAGCATCAGCCCGACCACCGGCCTCGGTGGCCAGCACACCCTGGGCAGTGTGGGCAGGTGGACCGACGGGCGGGAGCAGGACATCATCACCAAGATGGTCCGCGCGCGCCACGGGGCCAGGTAGCGGGGGCGAGTTCACACCAACCAACCGACCGCCCGAGGGCACCGGCTCGCGGGCTTTCTCCGTCGCTTGCAGGAAAGGGGGGAAGCGATGCCGCGGGCGTTCGTTTCCTACACGCACGATTCCGAGGAGCACAAGGACCTGGTGCTGGTGCTGGCCAATGCCCTGGTCGACAACAGCATCGACGTCTGCCTGGACCGCTGGCACCTCGAGCGCCAGGACTGGTACACGTGGGCGGTCCGGGAGATGAACGCGGCCGACTTCGTGGTCGTGGTCGCCAGCGAGGTGTACCGCGGGGTCGCCGACGGGTACGCGACGGCGGCGGCGAACCTCGGGATGCAGTGCGAGGCGGCGATCCTGCGCGACCGGTTGCAGGGCAATCGTCCACTGTGGACGAAGAAGATCCTGCCGGTGCTGCTGCCCGGGCACGGGGTCGAGGAGATCCCGATCGTGTTCCAGCCCTACGGGGCGAACTACTACAAGATCACCGACTTCACCACGGCGGGGATGGAGGAACTGCTGCGGGTCATGCTCGACAAGCCCGCGTACGTCCCCCCGTCGCCCGGCCAGGAGCCGCACCTGCCCCGGCGGACCGTGGTCGCGCCGCAGCGGCCCCCGGCGCACAACGGGAAACCGGGGGTGGTCAACTCGATCACCGGTGCCGTGGTGCACGGCAACATCATCCAGTCCGGCGGGAGCGTGACCCAGGGCTAGCCGATGGGCTGGGGGCCGGGGTGCGTCACGGGCCCAGTTCCGCGCGCACCCTGGCCTCCTCCAGCACCGCCGAGAGCAGCCTGGTCTCCTGCCGGTCGGCCTCGCCCCAGTGCTGCTTGGCCGCGACCCGGTCACCGCGCAGCGCGGCCACGTTCCCGAGGCCGGTCAGCGCGCGGGCCCGCTCGTAGGCGCTGCCCGCCAGCTCACCGAGACCGCACGCCTTGGTGTAGAGCTCCACGGCCAGGTCGAGCCTGCCCGCGCAGAAGTGGATCCAGGCCAGGCAGTTGATCGCCATCAGCGCGTCGACCGGCTGCAGTTCGGCCTCGGCCTGCGCGAGGGCGGCCTCGGCGTGCTCGACGGCCTCGTCGTGGCGGCCCAGCCTGGTCAGCCCCAGCGCGATCCCGCGCCGGGCGATGGCCATGTTGCGGACCCGACCCGCCGCCCGGTACGCCTCGAGCGCCGTGGTCAGGTCGCGCACCGAGATCGCGGCCTCGCCGTGGTAGAGCCGGGCCCACGCGAGGCTGGAAAGCGCGTCGGTGCGGCCACGCTCGTCGCCCGCGTCGGTGAAGGCGGCCAGCGCGCGTTCGTGGGCGTCGACCGCGTCGCTGATGCGACCCGCGTCGATGTAGGCCATGCCCAGGTTGTTGCGGATCATCCCGGTGGCCGACAGGTCGTCCAGGGCCGCGGTGGACTTGAGCGCGCGTTGGTGCGTCGCGAGCCACGGTTCGTAGAGCTTGTCGCGGAAGAAGAACGCGCGCAGCACGAACGCCAACTGCCAGCAGGACCGGTGCAGGCCGTGCTCGGCGGCGAGGTCCACCACCCGTTCCAGCGTCGGCCACTGCACGCGCAGCCAGGCCAGCGCGCTGCTGGTGTCGGCGAAGGGCGCGCACGAGGTGGGACGGCCGGTGTCGGGACGGTAGCGCGACGGTTCGAGCACCTCGTCGGCGGCGGTGACCCTGGCCAGCGCGTAGTCGACCAGGTTGACCACCGCGGCCGCGCGCACCCCGGGGTCGGGCGGCAGCGCGTGGCGCAGGGCGAACGTGCGCACCAGGTCGTGCATGCCGATGTGCCCGGCGGCGTCGAGGGTGATCAGACCGGCGTCGTGCAGCCGGTCGAGCAGCGCCTCGGCCTCGCCGAAGGGCAACGCCGACATGGCCTCGACCGCGGGGATCTCCAGCACGGGGCCGGGGTGCACGGCCAGCAGGCCGAACAGCGCGCGTTCGGCGGGGGTGAGGGCGTCGTGGGAGACGGCGAACGCCGCGGCCACACCGCGCTCGCCGTCGTCGAGCACCAGCAGCCGGGTCCGCTCGTCGGCGAGGCGGTCGCGCAGCCGGGTGCCGGAACCGGCCACCAGCCTGGCGGCCGCGATGCGGATCGCCAGCGGCAGGTTGCCGCACAACGAGACGATCTCCCGCGCCTGCGCACCGGCGGGCGCCCGGTCGCCAGCGACCGAGCGCAGCAGGGCGACGGCGTCGTCGGTGCCGAGTGTGCCCAGCGGCAGCGACCACGCCTCGTCCAGCGCGGGCAGCCTGCCGCGGCTGGTGATCAGGACCCGGCAGGTACCGCCCGCGGGCAGCAGCGGGCGCACCTGTGCGACGGTGGCGACGTTGTCGAACACGAGCAGCATCCGCCGGTCGCGCACCAGGTCCCGCAACAGGTTCGAGCGGCCGTCGACATCGGGTGGGAGGCGTTCGCGGCTGACGCCGAGCAGGCTCAGCAGGGTGTGCAGCGCCTCGAGCGGCTCCACCGGGCCGGTGCCGGGGGTGGTGCGCGGGGTGTGGCCGCGCAGGTCCAGGAAGACCCGGCCGTCCGGGAACGCGTCCTCGGCCGCGCGGGCGGCGGTGATCGCGACGGTTGTCTTCCCAACCCCGGCGAGACCGTGCACGACGCACATCCGGGCGGATTCGCCGCGCAGCACGGACGCGAGCACGTCGAGCGCCTCGGCCCTCCCGACGAAGTGCCCGGTGGGATCGGGCAGGCCCCGCAACCCACCACCGGCGCGGTCGACCTCGTGCTTGCCGAACGCCTCGACCAACTCGCCACCCGCCTCGAGCGCGGTGTCGCAGGCGGCGACGACGGTGGGGTTCGCGTTCGCCTTGCCGTTCTCGATCTTGCTCAGTTGCCCGCGACTGGTGAAGACCTTCTCGGCCAGCGCGTCCAGCGACATGCCCTTGGCCTTCCTGCGGTCGCGCAACAGGGTTCCGAACTCGGTCATGGCTCCTGGTTCTCGTCGCCTCGGATGGGTCACCCGGGGATGGGCGTCGGCCACCCCCGGGTGAACGCGGTCATCCGAGCAGACCGACGGCCAGCAGCACAATGGTGAGGACGTAGTGGGTGTGCATCGTGTTCTCCTTCGGTGGGTGGTTCCCGCGCGCCGCGCCGGGTGAATCCGACACCTCGAATGGTTGTGCCGGGCGGCGGGGGGCGACAGGGGTTTCCTGTTTCCAGGTTTTTCCTCCTGCGGGAAACACCGGGGAGCGGCGCCGACGCCGAACGTGAAACGGGACGTGGGACCCGCCCGAGGCGGTGCACTGGGTAGACTCGGGTGCCCGCCGGTGAGATGGGGGTGTGGAGTGGACGCCGACACTCGGCTCAGGATCCTCAGCCAGGAGCTCAAGGACGTCCGCAAGGGACTGGGCCTGCACCAGGTCTCGTTGCCCACCGTGGCCGGACCGGTGCTGCGCGAGCTGGCGGGGGTAACGCAGGCGGAACCGCCGGGGGCGGTGCGCGACAAGCTGGTCGCCCTCGTGCGCGGCCTGGTCGGCCTGCTGCCCGAGGGCAGGCGGGACCTGGCGCGGGCGGTGTTCGGCGTGGACAACCCGGCGAACGAGACCTACACCGGCAGGCTGGCCGCGCACGGCCGCGTCGTGGACCGGGACCTGCGGACCGTGCAGCGGCGCGCGGACGAGGTCGTCTACCTACTGGCGGAGCTGGCCTGCGCGCGGCCGACGCGCGAGGTGGCGCGAGCCGCGGACGGCGTCCCCTGGCACACCAAGCGGTTGCAGGTGCGGCTGGTGCTGCGCGGCGACGACGTGGAGGTGTTCGAGACCCGGCGCATCGTCAGCCACGAGCCCGACCTGCTCGACGTGCGGCACTCGTTGTCGGTCGGCCCGTCCGGGCAGGCCGGGGGTCCGGTGGACCTGGCGGCACTGGGCATCGACGAGATCTCCGGCGGCGAGGTGCGCGCGCTCGAACAGGTTTCCGCGGACCGGGTCGCGTTCACGCTGCGCCCGCCGAGGACACTGGGCCCCGGCGACGAGCACGACTTCTTCTTCCGGGTCCGCGCGCGGGCCATCGCGCCGTTCTACTGCTGCACCCCCGAGTTCGACTGCGAGCGGTTCGACCTCAACGTGCGCTTCGAGTCGCACCGGTTGCCCACGCGGGTGTGGCGGATCGACGGCGAGTTCTCCAAGGAGGCCGCCGACCCGACGCCGAACAGGCCGTCCTCGCGCGTCGACGACACCGGTGAGGCGCGGGCCGAGTTCGCGGACCTGCGGCCCGCCCGGTCTTACGGCATCGGCTGGGCGTTCTGAGGCTCAGTCGAACACCGCGCGCAGCAGCCGCGACAGCCGCGATCTCGGGGCGGCCCGTTCGGGGACCGTCAGCCTGCCGTGGACCTCGCGCAGGCGGGTGGTGAGCGAGTCGGCCGGGCCGTACCAGGTCTCGGCCCGCCGCACGGCGCGGCACGCGGCGGCGACGTCCGCGGTGACCTCGACGACGATGGCGCCCGCCTCCTGCGCGAGCCGGTGCCGGGCGAGTCCCGCGGCTCGGAGCACGATCTCGACCTCGGCCGCCTTCTCCCGCGCGGCTTCCCGGTCGCCCGTCAGCAGCAGCAGGTGGGCGTGTTCCACGGCGGCGGCCGCCCACTCGCCGCGGTGACCCGGGTCGGGGCAGGCGCGCTGGATCCGCGGGAGGAGTTCCTCGACGAGGGTTCGTGCCGTCTCGTGGTGACCGCGGGCCCGGAGCGCTCGTACCCGGATCAGGGCCATGCGTCCGCGTTCCGGCTCGGTGGCCCACACCGGCACCGGGTCGGTCGCCAGACCGGGGAGGACGGCGTCCGCGCGGTCGTGCGCGCCGAGCAGGTCGTAGGCGGCCGCGGTGAGGAACCGGGCGCGGTAGTCGCTGATGGGATCGCCCTCGAGCAGCGCGGCCTCGCGGAGGACCTCCGGGGCGGCGCCCGCGGTGAGCGCGAGCCACGCGGCGGCCAGGTGGTCGCCCGCGGCCACCCGGACCGAGAAGGCGGCGGCGTTGTCCCCCCGTGCCTCCAGTCGCACCGCCACGGCTCGCAGCAGCGCCTGCCGGGCCACCGGGGCCAGCGCCTCGTCCCGGGCCACCCTGGTGGCGTGGCGGAGGCTGTGCAGGCCCGCCCTGGGGTCGGTGAGCACCCGGTCGAGCACGGTGGCGGCGCGGTCGACCATGACGGCGGCGTCGGTGGTGCGGCGGACCTCGGCGGCCACCAGCGGGTGCAGCCGCCACGTCTGGCGCCCGGCGCAGTCGGGGAGGTCCACCGGGTGCAGGACGCCGTCGAGGTCGTCGAGCACCCGGGCCACCACCATCGGGGCGGCGGAGCCGTAGACCGGCGTGACCCCGTCGACGAGCACGTCTCCGGAGATCGGCACGGAGTCGAGCACGGCGGCGAACGCCAGCACGGCCCGGACGTGGTCCCCGCCGGTGCGGTGGTCGGGCTGCCGCGCCTCTTCCGGCGTGAACGGCGGTACGGCTACCTCGGTGAAGCCCCAGCCGCGGTCGGCGGCGCGCGCGGTCAGCACCGTGCGCACACGCGGCGACGGTAGGACAAACCGCCGGGCGTCACAGCCAGGGGGCACGCCGTCGACGAACCAGCAGACGTCCGCACCCGCGACGGTCAGCAACTCGGCGAGGGCGTCCCTGGCCTGGTCCAACCCGAGCCCGGCCAGGTCGACGCCGAAGCGCTCCGCCGCGACCCGGCGCAGGTCGGCGGTGTACCAGTCGAGCGGGTCGTGCTCGTCGAGTTCCGCCCACTCCACCCCGCCCGGGTAGGCGGTGCGGAACAGCGCGCCGTACTGCTCGGCCAGCGTCGTCTTGCCGCTGGCGGCCTTGCCGGTGAGCACGACGGGCCCGGTCGTGCGGTGCAGGTCCCACAACGCGGCGTACCGGCCGACGAAGCGGCGGGGCCGGGCCAGCCGCTCGGGCTGCGGCTCGCGGGTGCCGCACAACGGGACCCGGCCCGCCTGCTCGACCTTCGCCGCCACCACGTCGGCGATCTCGTCCGCACGCACCCATTCGGCCAACCCGGTGGGGTCCTGGCAACCCACCGCGACGATCCGGTCCGCGGGCTCACCCAACCGCTGGGCCGCGAGCACCGCACGGGTGAACTCCCACTGGCACGCGTGCCGCACGAGGTACCGCGGCGAGCAGACCGCGACGAACACCGACGCCTCGTCGACCGCCTGCCGCAACTTGTCGGTGATGCCGTCGAAGAGGGTGAGGTCCCGGCCGCGGGCCACCGGGATTCCCCGGGCGCGCAAGGCGATCTCGACGAGTTCGGCCTGCGGTTCGTCTTCTGGGGCGTGGCTGAGGAATACCCGGGCGGTGGTCACCCCGACAACGATGCCGGATGTCGGCGGATCAGGGATCGGTGAAGGCACGACAGAAAGACGACAGTCACGCGAAAGCGTCAGCGGATGTCGCCGTCGAGGTAGAGCCATTGGTCGGCCAGGCGGGTGAAGCGGCTCAGTTCGTGGAGGGAGTCGGGGTGGCCTCGGTGGTGGTAGTGGGCTCGGAACTCGACGGTGCCGGTGGTGTGGGTGGGGGTTCCGGCCTCTGTGGACAGGATTTCCAGGTGGGTCCAGTGCTGGTCGGGGTCGAGGGTGAGGTTGGTCGGGCGGGTGTCGGGGTGCCAGGTGCGGGTGAGGTAGTCGGTGTCGGCGCGGGTGAAGGCGGTGTAGCGGGAGCGCATGAGGGCTTCGGCGGTGGGGGCCGGGGTGCCGCGGTGGGCTCGGCCGCAGCAGTCGGCGTAGGGGTGGCCGGTTCCGCAGGGGCAGCGTGGGGGCATGGCGCCAGTATCCACCTGGGGAATGACGGCAGGACAAGCCCGCGGTGTGAGTCCCGGCTACGTGACTGTTCCGTAGAAGTGGGGCAGGCACGACAGAGGGGAAGACACGACGATGTTCAACAGATCGGTGGCCGTCCTCGCGGCGGTCACGGTCGCGGCGCTGGCGTTACCCGGCACCGCCGCGGCGCAGGGCGGGGTGCGGTGGCGGCAGTGTCCGGATGACACGGTGCTCCAGTGCGCGGCGTTCGTGGTCCCGCTCGACCACGCACGACCGAGTGGTCCGACCATCACGCTGCGGGCGACCAAGCTGCCCGCGACCGACCAGCGCCACAAGGTCGGCACCCTGTTCGTCAACAACGGTGGACCCGGCGGCGCGGCGGCGGACTTCACGCTGGTCGCGGGGGAATTGCTGGGCGAGCGGGTCCGGGCCCGCTACGACATCGTCGGGGTGGACCCGCGCGGTATCGGCGGGTCCCGCAACTGCGTGACCAGGGGCTGCGGCAGCGAACCGGTCACCTGCACACCCCGGCGGGGCGGACCGGCCGAGGTGGCCAAGCCCGACGACCCGTTCCCGTACACCGCGGACGACCTGCGGGCGCGGCTGGCCTACGACGACTACCTGCGCACCCTGTGCGCGCGGGGCGCCAACCCGGTCATCCGGCACATGTCGACCGCCGACACCGTCCGCGACCTGGAGTTGGTCCGCCGGGCCGTGGGTGACCGGATGTTCAACTTCTACGGCCTGTCCTACGGGTCGATCGTCGGCGCGACGTACGCCGCCCTCTACCCGGACCGGATCCGGACCATGGTCGTCGACGGTGTCGTGGACCCGGTGCAGTGGAGCACCGGCAGGGGCGGGGACTCGCGGTACCTCGTCACCGCTCGCCTCACCAGCGGCGACGGCGCGTGGGAGGCGCTCACCAGCGCGTTGTCCGAATGCGACCGAGTCGGCCCGACGCGCTGCGCGGCGGCTGGTTCGGCGCGCGAGAAGTGGGACGCGATCGTACGGCGGGCCAAGGAAGCCCCGTTGCAGACCCCGGACGGGCCGGTGAGCTACCCGCTGCTCATCGGCCTCGCGCACACCGCGTTGCTCTCCGCCGACACCTACCCAGTCCTCATGACCGCCATCGAGGAGACCTACCAGGCGACCAGCAGCCGCGGCATGCGGGCGAGTTCTTCGTTGTCGCTGCTCAAGAAAACGGCAGGCCAGGTCTCGCCCGGGTTCGAGGGCGTTGCCTGCGGTGAGACGGACAACCCGACCGACCGCGACGCGGGTGTGCGTTCGGCCGCGTGGGCTGGCCGGACCGCACCGGACTTCGGTCCGATGTGGAGCTGGACCGGGTCCGCCTGCCGGGCGTGGCCGGTCCGCTCACCGGGGGCTTACCAGGGGCCGTGGCAGAAGTGGACCTCGGCACCACTGCTGATCGTCAACAACACGCACGACCCGTCCACACCCATCAGCGGCGCCAGGGCGTTGCACCGCCTGATGCCGAACTCGGCCCTGTTGCCCGTCGCCAACTACGGGCACGGCGCGGTGGGGATCTCCTGCGTGGGCAAGGCCATCGAGGGCTACCTGCTCGACGGCGCCCTGCCGTCAGGTACCTGCGAGGCCGACACCCCGCTATTCCCCTAGAAGCTGTTCCCCTAGAAGCTGTCCCCGTAACCCGTAACCCGTAGCTCACTCGGCTCCTGCGTCCCGGTCCGCCGGGGCGCAGGAGCCGGTGGCGCGTCGGACCTCGCGGTGGCTGGCGTCACACAACGGGTAGATCTTGCTGCGCCGACACGTGCACACCGCTGTCACGAACCGTTCCGATCGGACTACCGAACCGTCCACTCCGTGCACGACCACCGGCCCGTCCACCAGCACCGGCCCGCCGGTGATCCGGACCGTGGTGTCACGCGCGGTCACGCCGCCGCCAGGGATTCGCGCAGCGACGAACGCCCGCCCTGCCACGAGCCGAGCAGCCAGTCGGCCAGCCGCCCTTCGAGCAGCTCGGTCGCCTGCACACCGAACACGAGATCAGCAGCCAGGTCCGGCTCGTCGCTCAGCAGTCCACCGACGACGTCGTGCCGCATGACCTGCTCGTGGACCGCGTCCGCCTCGATGTGTTCGGTGTAGAACCGGACACAAGCCTGCGGCGCGGACAGGCGGCGCAGCGCGGAAACCGTGCGGCGGGCACTGGGCGCGGTGGTGATCTCAGCGGCGGCGAAGTGTCCGACCAGGGCACCGCGCAGCGCCCGGTGCAGCCCGAACATCGACATCAGGTTGACCGTCGCGATCGCGGGCGCGGGGACGACGTCGAGGTAGTGCAGGTACCCGCTCGACAACCCGGCTGCGTCCAGCAGGTCGGCGAACAGCCGCGAATGCGCCTGATCCGCCCGCCCCGCCCCGAACTCGTCGTACTCCACCGCGACGAGCGCCGCCTTCGCCTGGCCGCTCAGCCGCGGGATGACCCAGGCGTGCGGGTCGCCTTCCTTGAGGTGGTAGATCGAGCGGTGGATGAAGAACTCCTGGACCTGTGACCACTGCCCGTGGTCGCGCAGGAAGTGCGACACCCCGGCGCCGGGCACGACCTCGACGGACAGCTCGTCCAGCTCCCCGGTGACGTCCGTCCCACCCTCCACTTCGGACCGCAGGGCGTCGAGGAGTCTTCGTTCCATGCCTGCCCGAAGGCGAAGCAGGTCGAGGTCCCACTCCAACTCCGCCCGCACTCCGGGGAAGCCCCGGTAGTGCAGTTCGTAGAGCAGGTGCAGGGCGAGCGCCAGGTCGTCGCCGTGGGGGTCGGCGCGGTCGGCGGTGGGGAGAGGACCGCGGTGGCCGCTGAGTGCGGAGTAGACAGCCGCCGAGAGTTCACCGCGTGGGGAGGGCAGAGTCATCGCAGGTCCTTTCCGTAACCTGCGGCGCGGTTACCCCAACTCCGTGATCCCCACACGTGTGACGGAGGCGACCAGGTCGCCCCGGGCGAGGGCGTCCCGTTGCCTGGTGGCGCCGGTGCCGTCGGTGAACACGCGGCGGACCGCGGTCTGGGTGAACTCCCAGTCCCCGACCTCGCGCAGCCCGGGCCCGATCCACTCCACCATGGCCCGCACCCTTTCCTCGGCGGTCGTCGCCACGCCGCGTACCGGGTCGATCGCTTTCCCGGTGCCGTACCGTGCCGCGGCCCACAGGCTCGCCGCGCCGAGCTGCGGGTCGAGCCGTGGCCCTTCTCGACCAAGCTCGAGGTCCTTGAGCGCCGCCCGCACCAGGCCCCGCACCAGCGCGGCCTGGAGGACCGCCGCCCACGGGTGCTGCACGGTGTCCGCCGCGCGCACCTCGACGGTCGGCAGGTGCGGTGACCGGCGCACCAGCCAGAAGGTCATCCGGTCGTCGAGGATGGTCCCGCAGTCGACCAGGCGGGCCACCTGCTCGTCGTGGTCGGCGGCGGAGCCGAACCAGGGCGGGAGCCCGGAACCGGGGAACCGGGCTTGATCCAGTTGTCTGAGGCTGCTGTGCCCCCGGTCGCGCCCGCCCCTGATCGGCGAGTTGACGGCCAGTGCCGCCAGAACCGGGATCCACGGCGTGACGTGGTTGATCACGGCGACGGCGAGATCCGGGTCCGCGACGCCGACGTGGACATGGCATCCACAAGCCTGGTAGTCCTCGACAACGGCGCTGAACCGTTCGTGGATCGCCGCGAACCTCTGCCCCGCGGGCCTTTCGAGCAGAGGTCCGTCAACGACCGGTACGCCAGAAGCCATGGGGACGACGCCCTGCGCCTCGGCGGCTTTCCGTACCGCTTGCCTGGCTTCGTGGAGTTGACCGGAAAGCGAGTCGAGGTCGGCGCAGACGCCGGTGGCGATCTCCAGTTGGGTGGGGAAGAGCTCGGCCTGACCGGTCCACGGCGCGTGCGGGAGGTCGGCCAGGACATCCGGGGCTACCGGGCGGGGCGCGCCGCGGCGGGGGTCGACCAGGAGGAACTCCTCCTCCACCCCCAAGGTGACACCGTCGAGATCGGCCATGGCGGTCTCCCTGGAGTGACATCGGTTGACCAGGGATACCCGCGGCCGCCCCGGGTCAACCGCCTGGGGTCCACACGAGCCCTGTTCGGGTGAACCGCGATCAGCCGGTCTGCGCGACCTGGGCCACCCGGGCGTCGAAGGCCCGGACCAGTTCGTGGTGCCTGGCCTCGGCGGTGGGGGTGTCACGGGCGATGGACACCACGCCGAAGCGGCCGATCTCCAGGGCGCCCAGCATGTACGCCACGGTCCCGGTGCGGGTGCCGGAGCGGTAGTGGAAGCGTTCGCCGACAAGGGTGTCGATGACGTCCGAAGGGGACAGTGCGCTGTACTCGGTGCGGTACAGGCGGTCCGTGGCGAAGTACGAGCGCGGGGTGCCGTCCGGGGTGAGGTACTGCCCGGTCGCGGGGTCGTAAGCGCCCTCGACCAGACCGTGCAGCAGGAAGTACGGAGCCGTGCCGCCGCCCATCCGCAGGTTCAGCTCCAGCGCGTAGTGCTGCCACGAGGCACCGGTCCGCACCGAGACGAAGTCGATGCTGGCGATCCCGACGACCGACCGCGCCGCGAGCGCGTGGGCGGCCCGCAACGCCAGTGCCTGGATCTCCAGCCGGTACTGCGCGCGCGCCGGGAACGCGCAGCCCGCGAAGACCTGCCCGTCGAGCACCTGGTCGTGCGTGGTGAACACCCGCACCTCGCCGGAGGTGCCCATCATCATCTGGGCGGACGGCGAGGTCACCTCGTCGCCCTCCATGAGCCGCTCCACCACGGCCCCCATGACCTCCACCTCACCGGCGTACCGCTCCCACTCGTCCGGCGGTGTGGCGAACACCGCCCGGCGCGGTAGTTCCCGGCGCAGCCAGGGTTCCAAGCCGGAGGCGGGAGCGCCCGCGAAGGAGAACAGGACGTTGCCGCCCGCGCCGAAGCTGTGGTTGAGCTTGATGATCGCCCGGGCCGTGGTGGGGTCGCGTCCGCGCAGTCGCGCCAACGCGTCCACGACGTCGCCGACGTCGCGCAGGCCCTCGACGCCGTCGGCGACCGGGACGCCCGCCGCGTGGAACAGCCTGCGGGAACCGGTTTTCGACCCCAGCTCGGCCAGGTCCGGGTCCGGCGCGTACAGCGGCAGCCCCAGCCGCACGGCCAGGGTGCGTTCGAGGTCGGAGCTGATGAACGGCACCAGGACCGCGTCCTGGCGGGCGAGTCCGCGCAACCGGGCGAGCAACCCGGGGCGGCGCAGGATCTTCGCGGTGAGCGGGATGGGCTCGGTGCTGGCGCAGTCGAGCATGGTGAGGCGCGCCCTGGCGTGCCCGCGGGGCAGCGACGGCACGAGGTCCAGCGCGTAGTCGAGGACCTCCGGTGCCACGGCGGCGCTGGTCACGTACACCACGCGCGTGTGCGGGTCCCTGAGCAACTGCAGCAGGAACAGCAGTCGTTCCTCGTAGTGGCCGATGCCGGGGATCTTGGTGAGGCTGGTGCTGTCCATGCTCAGGCTGGGCACCACGACCACCGTGCGGGGCGCGCCGGTGGGGGTGAACAGGTCCGGCACGCGCCGCTGGGCTCGGCGGAACGCCGCGTGCTCGCCGGTGTCGTCCACCTGGTCCCCCTTCGACCGCGGGCGCCGCCGCGCTGGGTGGTGGGTTGAGCGGAGGGACTCCATGGTGGGTGCCGCCCTCACGGCGAGCAACCTCCGGCGGGCGAACTGTAAACGAGTGGTCTAGAGCACCGGCCGGGCGTGACCGGGAGCGTTCCCAGGCGATTTCCCTTGTCAGACCCCGTTTTCCCGGGATCTTGACACCGCTGTGTAATCCAGGCCACACTGATGATCAGCTCCGCCGTGGGAGCGCTCCCAACCCCCGACTCGACTTCTGAGGGGTCCCGTGCGCCGTCAACCGTGGAGGGTCCGCGCCCTCGCCATCGCCACCGCAACCGCCCTCATCACCGCACCGTCCGCCTGTGGCACCGGGATCGCCGCGCGCGAACCCGGTGCGCCGCTGGAACTGAGCATCGCCACGTTCACCGAGTTCGGTTACGAGGACCTGCTCATCGAGTACCAGCACAAGCACCCCGGGATCAAGGTCCGGCACCAGCGGACCGGCCAGGGCGGCACCTACCACCAACAGCTGTTCACCCGCCTGGGCGCTGGATCCGGGCTCGCCGACGTGGTCGCGATCGAGGAGGGGCACCTGTCCGACGCCCTCGCCGCGGCCCGGCTGTTCCAGGACCTGGCGGTGATCGGCCCCAGGGACGTCACCGGGAACCGCTGGCTGGACTGGAAGTACGCCGCGGCCAAGGCCAGGGACGGCTCGCTCATCGGCTACGGGACCGACATCGGCCCGCTCGCCATGTGCTACCGGGTCGACCTGTTCGCCGCCGCGGGCCTGCCGACCGACCCCGAGCTGGTCAAGCCGCTGTTCTCCTCGTGGGACAGCTACTTCGCCACCGGCGACGCCTATCTCGCCCGCACCGGCAAACCGTGGTTCGACTCGGCGGCGCAGATCTTCAACGCCATGCACAACCAGCTGCCGACCGGCTACTTCGACACCGACGACACCCTGGTGGTGGCGACCAACCCGGCCATCAGGCAGAACTGGGACGCGGTGACCGCGGCGACCAGCCGGGGCCAGTCCGCCGGGCTGACCGCGTTCTCCGCCGAGTGGGAGGCCGGGTTCCGGGCTGGCGCGTTCGCCACGAAGACCTGCCCGTCCTGGATGCTGGGCGTGATCAAGGCGCAGGCGGGTCCGGGGAACGCGGGCCGCTGGGCGGTCACCGGCGCGTTCCCCGGTGGCGGCGGCAACTGGGGCGGGTCGTACCTGGCGGTCCCCAAGCAGAGCGCGCACCCCAGGGAGGCCGCCGAGCTGGCCGCCTGGCTCACCGCGCCGGAGCAGCAGATCCGGGCGTTCGCACGAACCGGGAACTTCCCCAGCCAGGTCGAGGCGCTCACCTCGCCGCGGCTGCTGGGCACCGTCGACGAGTACTTCGGCGGGGCGCGCACCGGGGAGCTGTTCGCCGCGCAGGCCCGCAAGGTGTCCACGCCGCAGTACAAGGGGCCGGGCGACGGGCGCATCCAGGAGGCCGTGGTGACGCCCGCGCTGCGCGCGGTCGAGCAGGGGACCACGCCGGAGGAGGGGTGGCGGCGGTTGGTCCAGGGCGCCGAGAAGATCGCCCGGTGAGAACCAGGCTCGCGCCCTACCTGCTGGTCGCGCCGTTCTTCGTCCTGTTCACCGTCACCGGCCTGTTCCCGTTGCTCTACACCGGGTACGTCTCGCTGTTCTCGTGGGACCTGGTCGGCGACTCCCCCACCTTCGTCGGACTGGCCAACTACGCCGAACTGCTCGGCGACGACCGGTTCGGCACCGCGCTGGTCAACACGCTCAGCATCTTCCTGCTCGCCACCGGCCCGCAGCTGGTGGTGGCGGTCGGGGTCGCGGCGCTGCTGGACGCGGCGCCGCGGCCGAGCACCGGCTGGCGGGTCGCGGTGCTGGCGCCGACGGCGATGAGCGTGGTGGCGGTGGGGATCGTGTTCGCCAACCTGTTCGGCCCCCGATACGGGTTGGTGAACGCCGCGCTGGCCGGGCTCGGGCTCGGCCCCGTCGACTGGCAGGCCGACCGGCTCGCCGGGCACGTGGCGATCGCGGTGATGGTGAACTGGCGCTGGACCGGCTACAACGCGCTGGTCGTGCTGGCGGCGATGCGGGCCATCCCGCCGACGCTGTACGAGGCGGCCATTGTGGACGGTGCGGGCCGGTGGCGCCGGTTCCGGCACGTCACGCTGCCGCTGCTGCGCCCGACGCTGCTGTTCGTGGTGGTGACCTCGACCATCGGCGGGCTCCAGGTGTTCACCGAGCCCAAGCTGCTCGACGCGCAACCGGGCTCGGCCAACGGCGGCGCGTCCGGGCAGTTCCAGACCGTCGCGTTGTACGTCTACCAGTCGGCGTTCGAGACGCGCAGGCTCGGCTACGCCTCGGCGCTCGCCTGGGTGCTGGTGCTGCTCGTCGCCGTGCTCGCCTGGGGGAACTACCGGCTGACCAAGCGGATGGCGGGCGTCGACGGGTGAGGACATCGACCTGCCTGCTGCTGCTGGCGTTCGTGGCGGGCTCGCTGTTCCCGTACTACTGGGCGTTCCTGGTCGGCAGCCAGGACGCGGTGTCGATGACCGGCGCGACCCTGGTGCCCGGCGGGCACTTCCTGGACAACGCCCGGCGGGTTTTCGACACGGTGCCCTTCTGGCGGGCACTGGGCAATAGCGTGGTCGTCGCGGGCACCGTGACCGTCTCGACCGTGGTGTTCGCCAGCCTGGCCGGGTTCGCGTTCGCGCGGGCGCGTTTCCCCGGCCGGGACCGGATGTTCCGGTTCGTGGTGGCGACGATGGCGCTGCCGACGCAGCTGGGGATCATCCCGCTGTACCTGGCGATGGCGGAGCTGGGCTGGGCTGGAGGGCTGCAGGCGGTGATCGTGCCGAACCTGGTGACCGCGCTCGGGGTGTTCTGGATGCGCCAGTACACGCTCTCGGCCGTCCCGGCGGAACTGGTGGACGCCGCGCGGGTGGACGGCTGCTCGCTGGCGCGCACCTACTGGCACGTCTGCCTGCCGTCGGTCCGCCCGGCACTGGCGGCACTGGGTATGTTCACGTTCATGGCCAGCTGGAACGACTTCCTGTGGCCGCTGGTCGCGCTCGACGCGGACCACCCGACGGTGCAACTTGCACTGGAACGGTTGCAGTCCGGACACTATGTGGACTACCCGCTCGTGCTCGCGGGCACCACCCTGGCCACCGTGCCGGTCCTGCTGGTGTTCGCCGCGTTCGGCCGCCGCGGCCTCGACGGGGCAGCACTGGGGTGAACCTGGAAGAGGTGGCGCGGCTCGCCGGGGTGTCCCGGTCGACGGTCTCGCGCGTCCTCAACGGCTCCTCGGGGGTGAGCCCGGCGACTCGCGCGGCGGTGGAATCGGCTGTCGCATCGATGCGGTACCTGCCGAACCAGGCCGCGCGATCGCTGGCCGGGACGCGCACGGACACGGTGGCGGTGGTCGTGTCCGAGGTGCACGACCGGGTGTTCGACGACGCGTTCCTGACGGGGGTGTTGCGGGGCGTGACATCGGGGCTCGGCGGGCGGCGGGCGGTGGTGGCGGTGAACCCGCCCTCGGTGTCCGATGTGGACGGTTGTCTGGTGGTGAGCATGGACGGGCACGATCCGCTGCCGCGGGGGTTGTCGGTGCCGGTGGTGCTCGTCGGACGGCCGCTGAGCGGCGGACTGGCCTATGTGGACTCGGACAACCTCGGCGGCGGGGTGCTCGCCGGGCGGCATCTGGTGGCGCGCGGGCGGGCCCGGGTGGGGGTACTGGCTGGACCACCTGACGTGGCGGCGTGCGTCGACCGGGTGGCCGGGTTCCGGCGCGCCCTGGGTGCGTCGCCGCCCGCCGGGGTGGTGCCGTGCGCACTGACACCGGACTCGGGCGCGGCGGCATTGGCCGGACTACTGGCCTCGACCCCGGACATCGACGGCGTGTTCTGCGCAACCGATGCGATCGCCATCGGGGCGGTGCGATACCTGCGGTCGGTGGGGGCACGAGTGCCGGAGGACGTCTCGGTGGTGGGCTTCGACGACTCCGTCGCGGCAACGGTGTGCACACCCGCGTTGACGACGGTGCGGCAGTCGGCGGAGGACCTGGGCAACACAGCCGCGTGGCGACTGGTGGCCGAGCTGAGCGGGGAACAGGACTTACCGCAGTCGATCGTCCTCGCGACGGAACTGGTCGTCCGCGCGTCGAGTTGAGCTTAGGCACCCATGGCGGCTCAGGGGTGGTCGCGCGCACGCCGGGGAATCTGGCTTGGCGCAGTGTCGCCGTTGACAGGGGTGGCTTGTGCGCGGCCGAGCCGCGATCGCGGCCCCTGGAACATCCGGGCGCGCGGCCACGTAGCGCGGCGGTGGGGCGGTGATCGCAAATCCCGGCTCCCGTGCGCACCGGAGCCCTTCGGCGGCGGCCGGGGTGGCCGCCGCCGGGGTGGGGTCAGGCGGGGTTCATGGCCTCGCGGAGGGAGCGGGGGCGCATGTCGGTCCACACCTCGTCGACGTGGGCGGAGCATTCGTCCTTGGTGCCGGTGAAGCCGTCGGGGCGCCACCCGGCGGGGACCTCGCGGTCGGCGGGCCACAGGGAGTACTGGTCCTCGTCGTTGACCAGGACCTGGAAGGCGATGTCGTCCCTCACGGTGTTGCTTCCTCTCTCTCGGACTTTCCCGGGTACCGACGCAGCGTCGGGTTGATCGTGACGAGCAGGGTGACCACCGCCATCCCCGCGGCGGCCACCAATACCGCGGTGTCCGGCGAGACGGCCTCGACGAGCACACCGCCCAGGGCCGGGCCCAGTGCGGCAGCGCCGCCGACGACGACGCTCATGACGCCGCTGAGCCTGCCACGCAGTTCGTCTGGGGTGAGCAGGAGCTGGTGGGTGGTGATGGTGGTGTTCGCGGTCGGCGCGAGCAGGGCCATCCCGGCGAACAGGGCACCGAGCAACAGCCCCTGGTCGGTCAACGTTGCGAGCGGGGCAAGCACGGTCAGCACCCAGAACACCCCGACGATGGACACGTACGGGCTGAGCACCCGGTGCAGCAACGGTGCGATGAGCGAGCCGACGATGCCACCGACCCCGAGCATCGCCGCCATGATGCCGATCTCGGCCGCCGACACCCCACCGCGCTCGGCGAGGACGATGACCACCAGGTAGAACGCACTGAAGAAGAAGTTCAACGCCAACGCGCACACGGCGGTGACCCGGACCTCCCGGTGCGCCAACACCCACCGCATGCCCTCGATGATCTCCCGCCCGAGGTGGCTGTCCTCGGTCTTCGGCGCGCGCTTCGGCATCCGGATGAACGCCAGGGCGACGAACGAGATGAAGTGGGTGACGAGGTCGAGCAGGAACGGCACCCACCGGCCGACCGCGAACAGCGCGCCCCCGAGGGCGTTGCCCGCCATCTGCCCGATGGACGACCGGGCGGCGTTGAGCGAGATCGCGGTCGCGAGCTGCGAGTCCGGCACCAACGACGGCAGACTCGCGTCCTCAGCGGGCTCGAACAGCGCCCGGCACACACCGAGCACCACAGCCACCGCAACCATGTGCGGCACCGTCGCCGCCCCCGCAACGATGACCGCCACCAACGACCCCAACGCAACAACATTGGCCGCTTCGCACGCAAGCATCACCCGCCTGCGATCCCACCGGTCGACCAACGCCCCGGCAGGCAACCCGACGACCAACTGCGCCACCGCGTCCGCCGCAAGCACCAACCCCGAAGCCGCCGCCGACCCGGTGAGCGCCAGCACCAGCAACGGGAACGCGATCATCGACGCGCTGAACCCGATCTCAGCGCAAGCCTGCCCCACCCACAACAGCGTGTAGTTGCGGTTCCGCGACAACGGCACCTCAACCCGCTCCACAGCCGTCATCGCACACCCTCCCCGATCCCTAGTTCCCCCACCAGCGCAACCTCAACCAAGGACCGCGACCACTGCCCCAGCACAAGATCGGCTTGAGGCCGACGCCGCACAGTCCCGAACCGCGTGAGCTCGGTCGCTCCGAGGAGCGGCATTGGCCCACTGCCCGCGAGATCCAGTGACAGTTCCGAGGCGCGCTCTCGACACAGCACCATTGCCAACCCCTCCGACGTTGGCCACCCACACGCCCCTCTGGAACGTTGTCCCCAACACGCCCCTATAGAACGTTGGCTCCAACGTGCCCTCCTACAACGTTGGCCCTTACGCGCCCGCCACAGGCGTTGGCCAACAACCGCTCCTCGGATCCGCTGGTGCCAGGCCGGCTCGATGGGGTGGACTTGTTTTGTGTGGGGGGACGGCACACGTAGCGTCGTTCGCGGCAGGGCCTGCTTTTCGGCCCCTGCTTTGTGGTTCTGCCCGGGTGTCGTAGGGGCCCCGCGCAAAACAAGTTCGCCGCATCGAGCAAAGCGCGAAACTCGCGCCCCACCGCAATGCCGCAGGCGAGCCGTTGACCGTCGACGGCGCAGCCGAGCACGAGAGCCAGACACCCTCAGCTCAAGATAAAACCGTCCACAGCACCCCCCGATATACAGCTTACCGGGCAGCACCGACAATCCAGCCCGACCGAGCACCACCCTGTGGACAACCCCGCCAACCAAGATCAACCCGCGCCAAGCACCCCCCAACACACAGCCTACCGTGAGACCCCGGCACCACTGAGAGGCTGAATCCGAGCCCTGTGGACGATCCAAGACCTTGTGGACAACCATCACCGCCCACCCGCGCAGTCTTCGGCGATCGCCAACAAGGCAGCCTCGAACTCCCCCGCAACCGCCTCAACAGTGCTCCGGTCGAAGCGGTCGGCGGCGAAGTACCAGGCGAACTCGAGGCGGCCGTTGGTGGCGTCGCCGACGATGTCGATCAGGTGGCCGGTGCGGTCGGTGGGGTGGTGGTCGGAGCCGATGGCGCCCAGGGTCTCGGCGAAGAGGGTGGTGGATTCCTCGGCGGAGCGGGAGTCGAACTGGCCCAGGTAGTTGAAGGAGACCTGGGGGTCGGCGTCGTCCTGGAGGGTTCCCAGGTAGCGCAGGGCGCTGTAGCCGAAGCCGTTGCCGGGGAGTTTGCGCAACTGCTTGCGGATGTCCTTCACGATGGTGCGCCAGTTGCCCTGGGGGACGTCGAGGCCCACCGGGAACATGGTGGTGAACCAGCCGACCGTGCGCGAGATGTCCACATCGGACAGGACGTCCTCGCGGCCGTGGCCTTCGAGGTGGATGGCGACGCGGGGTTGGTCGGTCCAGCGGCCCAGGGACCAGGCCAGGGCGGCCAGCAGGACGTCGTTGACCCGGGTGCGGTACGCGGTCGGCGCGCCGCGCAACAGTGCGTCGGTGGCCTCTGGGCTCAGCGACACCGAGACCGCGTCCACGGCCGGCGCGCCTGCGGGGTGGTCGACGGGCAACGGTGCGGCGCCGGTGACCGAGGTCCAGTACGGGAGTTCGTCGTCGAGGCCGCCCGTGGACACGAACTCGGTCAGCTTGCGCGACCACTCCTGCAACGACGTCGTCTTGGCGCCCAGGTCGATCGTCGAACCGCGACGGGCCTGGTGGTACGCGGTGTCCAGGTCGTCGAGCAGGATGCGCCACGACACGCCGTCGACCACCAGGTGGTGGGCCACCAGCAGCAGTCGGAAGCGGTCCGGGAAGCGGAACAGCACGGCGCGCAGAAGCGGCCCGGTCGCCAGGTCGAACCCGGCGTGCGCCGAGTCGGCGACCTGTTCGGCCTCCGCCTCGGACGCCACCGACACCAGGTCCACAAGGGACTCTTCAGCCACGTCCGCGTTCCACTGCCGCCACCCGTCGTCGTCCCGGGCGAACCGCAGCCGCAGCGCGTCGTGGTGCGCTGTCAGCGCCGACAGCGCGGCACGCAGCGCGGCGATGTCCGGCTCGGCGGCCAGCTCGACGTAGTGCGCCTGGTTGAAGTGGTGGTACCCCGCCCGAGGCGTGTCGAGGAACCAGCGCTGGATCGGGGTCAGCGGGACCGGACCGGTCACCACCGCGCGGTCGGCCGTGGTGTCCACAAAGGTCACCACCGGCGCCAGGTCGGCGATCGTCTGGTGCAGGAACAGGTCCTTCGTGGCGACCTTCAGGCCCGCCTGCCTGGCCCGCGCCGCCACCTGGATGCTCAGGATCGAGTCGCCGCCGAGGGCGAAGAAGTTGTCCGCCAAGCCGACCCGGTCGATACCGAGGACATCGGCCCACACCTTCGCCAGCGCTTCCTGCACCGGCGTCGACGGCGGCACGTAGGCAACGGTGCTGACCGTCAGATCAGGTGCGGGCAGGGCCTTGCGGTCGACCTTGCCGTTCGGCGACACCGGCAACGTTGCGAGCGGCACGAACGCGGTCGGCACCAGGTGGTCGGGCTGCGTCGCCGTCAGGAACTCGCGCAGCGCGGCACCGTCCGGCAGGGCGGGACCGGCAACGTAACCGACGAGGCGCTTGTGCCCAGCCGGGTCGGTGTGCACGGCGGCAGCCGCGTCGACCACGTCGGGGTGCGCACGCAGAGCCGACTCGACCTCGCCGAGCTCGATCCGGAACCCGCGCACCTTCACCTGGTCATCGGCTCGACCGACGAACACCAACTCCCCGTCGACCGTCCACCGCACCACATCGCCCGTGCGGTACATCCGCCCACCATCGAACGGGTTGGCGATGAACCGCGACGCCGTCAACCCAGGCCGGCCCAGGTACCCCCGGGCCAAACCGACCCCGGCCACATACAGCTCACCGGGCACACCAACCGGCACCGGCGACAGGTCCGCGTCCAGCACATAGGCCCGCGTGTTGTCGATCGGCCGCCCGATCGGCGGAACCCCACCCGGCTCCAACGGCGAGCTCCAGGTTGCGACCACAGTGGACTCAGTCGGGCCGTAGGCGTTGATCATCCGACGCCCAGGAGCCCACCGCCGCACCAACTCCGCGGAACACGCGTCCCCACCGACGATCAGGGTCCGCAACGCGGGCAGGTCCAGCTCCGGCACGGTGGCCAGCGCCACCGGCGGGATCAGCGTGTGCGAGATGCGTTGCGAGGCCAACACATCCCCGAGCTGCTCGCCCAGCAGCGGCCCCGGCGGCGGCACCACAACAGCGGCTCCCCCACCCAACGCCATGCACAGTTCCAGCACCGACGCATCGAAGCTCGGCGACGAGAACGCCAGCACCCGGTCATCCGGCCGCACGTCGAACCGCGCGACCTCGGCCGCCGCGAAACTCGCCAGACCAGCGTGGGTCACCACAACGCCCTTGGGCTGCCCGGTGGACCCGGAGGTGTAGATCACGTACGCCGGGTTCGCCAGCGCGGGCACCGGCAGGTCACCCGAGTCGGCCTCCGGCAGCTCGCCGTCGAGCACCAGCACCGGTCGCGCGTCGTCGAGCATGTACGCGATGCGGTCGTCCGGGTAGTTCGGGTCGATCGGCAGGAACGCCGCCCCGGCCTTGGTCACCGCCAGCTCGGCGACGATCAACGACACCGACCGTCCCAACCGGACAGCAACGACCTGCTCCGGCCCAGCGCCGTGCGCGACCAGCGCCCGCGCCACCCGGTCGGTCCGCGCGTCCAGCTCGCCCCAGCTCACCACGGTGTCGCCGTTGATGATCGCCGGAGCATCCGGCCGGGCAAGCGCCTGCGCCCGCACCATCTCCGGCACGGTTCGCGGCTCGGTCGCGACAGCGGTGTCGTTCCAGGCGACCAACACCTGGTCCCGGTCTTGCGAAGTCAGCACCGGCAGCGAACCCAGCCGAGTGGCCGGGGAACTCGAAGCCGCCGCCAGCAGCACATCCAGCCCGGCGACCAGCCGGTGCGCGGTCGTGGCGTCGAACAGGTCGGTGTTGTAGTCCAGCGTCGCGTGCAGCCCGCCGTCCTCGACCTCGTGGAACTCGACCGTCACGTCGTAGGCGGCCGTCACCACCGGGAACGAGACATCGGAAGCGTCCAGCCCGGCCAGCCCCGACGCGCGGCCCACGGCGTTCTGCAGCACGACCATCGCCTGGAACAGCGGCGTCCTGCTGGTGTCGCGCTCCGGCGCCACCGCGTCGACGACCCGCTCGAACGGCACGTCCTGGTTGCCGAACGCGTCGAGCACCGTCGACCGGACCCGGCCGACGAACTCCGCGAACGGCACCGACGAGTCCACAGTAGAGCGCAGCACCAGCGTGTTGACGAAGAACCCGATCAGGTTGTGCAGATCCGGGTGGTCTCGACCTGCGGCGACCGTGCCGACCGCGATGTCGTCCTGCCCGGTGAACCGGTGCAGCAACGTCTGTGTCGCCGCCACCAGCACCATGAACAGCGTGGCGTCCTGATCCCGCGCCACCGCCCGCAGCTGGTCAGCGACCTCGCGGGACACCGTGAACAGCACCTGCGCGCCCGAGGTCGTGTGCACTGCCGGCCGCGGCCGGTCGGTCGGCAGCTCCAGCGCGGGAACGCCTGCCAGCTCGGACTTCCAGTACTCCAACTGCTCCGCGAGCACGTCGGTCCGGCCACGTTGCCAGGCCGCGAAGTCCCGGTACCGCACCGGCAGCGCGGGAAGGTCAGCCTCGCCACCGTCCACTTCGGCCCGGTACAGCTCGGCGAGGTCGGCCATCAGCACACCGGCGGACCAGCCGTCGGTGACGATGTGGTGCATCGTGAGCGCCAGCACGTGGTCCAGCGCGTCGATCCGGAACACGACCGGCCGCACCAGCGGCCCGGTCACCAGATCGAACGGCTCCCCCGCTGCCCGGTCCAGAGCAGCGGCCAACCCAGCCTCGGTGATGTCCACGACCGGCACCGCGACCGAGGCAGCCGGGTGCACGACCTGCGTCCCCTGGCCGTCCTCGCCGTGGAACGTGGTCCGCAGCGACTCGTGCCGCGCCGACAGCGCCGTCATCGCGGCCTCAAGCGCACCCAGGTCCAGCGGCCCGCGCAACCGCACGGCCAGCGGCGTGACGTACTCGGTGCTGTTCGGTTCGAACTCCTGGAGGAACCACAGCCGCTGCTGCGCGAACGAGAGCGGAGACGAAGCCGAGTCCGGCAACACCGGGATCGTCTCGGCAGCGGGCGCGCCACCGAGCGCGAGAGCCAGCGACTCGACGGTCGGGTTGTCGAACAGCACCCGAGGCGACACATCGGTCCCGAGTGCGTCCCGCAGCCGGGCGACGACGCGAATGCTGAGAATGGAGTCACCACCCAGCGCGAAGAAGTTGTCCGTCGCCCCGACCTGACTGACCCCGAGCACGTCGACCCAGGCAGCGGCAACGACCCGCTCAGCCTCAGTGCGCGGCGCGACGAAGTCGCCACTGTCCGTCCACTCGGGAACGGGCAGCGCACGCCGGTCCAACTTGCCGTTGGCGGTCAACGGCAGCGCGTCCAGCTCAACGAAAGCCGCCGGGACCATGTGCTCCGGCAACGAACGCAGCAGCGCCTCCCGCAGCCCGACGGAGAACCCGACCACATAGGCGACAAGCCGCTTGACCCCAGGCTCGTCCTCCCGCACCACAACGGCCACAGAGGACACTCCGGGCTGGGCCCCGATCACGGACTCGATCTCGCCGAGTTCGATCCGGAACCCACGCACCTTCACCTGGTCGTCAGCCCGCCCGACGAACACCAGCGACCCGTCGGCCGTCCACCGCACCACATCACCCGTGCGGTACATCCGCCCACCATCAAACGGATTCGCCAAGAACCGCGACGCCGTCAACCCAGCCCGACCCAGATACCCCCGAGCCAACCCAACCCCGGCCACGTACAACTCACCAGGCACACCAGGCGGAACCGGCCGCAGGTCGTCATCCAGCACGTACGCCCGGGTGTTCGGCAGCGGACGCCCGATCGGCGGCGCCCCATCTCCCGCAGCCAGCGGCGCCGTCCACGTGGCCACCACGGTGACCTCGGTCGGCCCGTACGCGTTGATCAGCCCAGTGTGCGGTGCCCACCTCCGCACCAGCTCGGCCGACGACGCGTCCCCGCCGACGATCAGCGTCCGCAGGTCCGGCAGCTCGATGTCCGGCACGGTCGCCAGCGCCACCGGCGGGATCAACGTGTGCGTGATCCGCAGGTCCCGCAACGCGATCCCCAGCGGCTCCCCGACCAGCGGCCCGGCAGGCGGCACGACCAGCGTCGCCCCCGAGGGCAGCGCCATGCACAGCTCCAGCACCGACGCGTCGAAGCTCGGCGACGAGAACGCCAGCACCCGGTCCCCGGCCCGCACGTCGAACCGGTCGGCCTCGGCGGCGGCGAAGTTCGCCAACCCCCGGTGGGTCACCACGACGCCCTTGGGCCGCCCGGTGGATCCCGAGGTGTAGATGATGTACGCGGGCGAGTCGACCGCGATGTCCACCTCCGGCGCGGTGCCCGGGAACCCGGTGGCGACCGGCAGCGCGTCGAGGGTGATCACCGGCTGCGCGTCGTCGAGCATGTACGCGATGCGCTCGGCCGGGTAGCCCGGGTCGATCGGCAGGTACGCGGCCCCGGTCTTGAGCACCGCCAGTTGCGCGACCACCAGGTCGATCGACCGGGGCATCTGCAGCGCGACGATCTGCTCCGCCCTGGCACCCAGCGTGCGCAGCAGGTTCGCCACCTGGTTCGCGGCGGCGTCCAGCTCGGCGTAGGTGAGCGCCCGGTCCCCCTGCTCGACCGCGACGGTCCCCGCCTCTCCCCGCACCAAAGCGGGGAACGCGACGGGCTCGACCTCGGCGGCTGTGTCGTTCCAACCATCGAGGACCAGCGCCTGCTCGGCCTCGGTGAGCCACGGCAGCTGCGCCAGGTCCCGGGTCGGGTCCTCGGTCAACGCGGACACCAGCGCGACCAACCGGTCCACAAGGGTCTGTGCCGTACCGTCAGCGAACAGCGCCGGGTCATACCCCAGCTCCACCCGAAGCCGGTCGCCGTCGAGGTGCGCGGACAGGCTCAGCGCGAGAGTCGTCGCCTCGGCACCGTCCACAGTCTCCACGTCCGGTGCACCGTCGGTCTCGGCGCCGTCGGGGAAGTTCTCGAACGCGACGACGCTGTCGAACAGCGACCCGACCCCGCTCCACGCCTGGACCTGCGCCAGCGAGACGTGGTCGAACCGCCGCGACTCCGCTTGCGCCGCTTGGAGTCCACGCAGCCAGGGCAGGGCGCTGCCCCGGGTCTCGACCAGCACCCGGCTGGCGACGGTGTTGATGAACATGCCGACCATGTCCTCGACCCCGGGCAGGTCGGCGGGCCGACCGGACACCGTGGTGCCGAAGACGACCTCGCGGTCGCCGCTGTAGCGCGACAGCAGCAACGCCCACGCGCCCTGAACCACCGTGTTCAGCGTCAACCCGTGCGCGCCGACCTCCCCGACCGGGAGCGCGGCGCGGACGTGGGCGCTGGACTGGGCCCGGTGCGCGTCGACCGGCGGGCGGTCGTACGGCAGCGCGGTCGGCCCCTCGACCCCGGCGAGCACTGCGCGCCAGTGCCGCTCGGCCGCCGTGGAGTCTTGCTCGGCCAGCCAGGCCAGGTAGTCGCGGAACGGCCTGCGGGCAGCCATAGTAGCGCCCGCGTACCGAGCGAGGACGTCGGAGAACACCTGCGCGGTGCTCCAGCCGTCGAGCAACAGGTGGTGCGACACCCACAGCAGGTCGACCACGCCGGGCTCGACCTCGTGCAGCACGACCCTGGTCAGCGGCCCGCGCACCAGGTCGATGCCGACCTCGCCGATCGGCCCGTACTCCACCGAGATCCGCGAACCGACGTGCACGACCTGCACCGGCTCCGCCACGCCCTGCCACACGACGCGGCTGCGCAGCACCGGGTTCTGCTCGGCGACCTCGTGCCACGCCTGGCCGAGTCGCCGTACGTCGGTGACCCCGCGCAGCCGCACCTGGGTGCGGTTGACGTAGGAGTCAGCGTCGAGCAGGCCGTGGAACAGCATCCCGGCCTGCAACGGCGTCAGCGGATAGATGTCCGCGATGTCCGAACCATCGCCCACCAACACGTCCACTTCGGACTGGGCCAGTCGGGCGAGCGGGAAGTCGGACGGCGTGCGGCCACCGGCGCCCGGCTCGGCGCAGTGCGCGACGATCTCCCGCAGCGCGGCGACCATCCGCTCGGCCACACCGCGGACCGTTGCCTCGTCGTGGATCCCCGGCGCGTACTCCCAGTCCAGGGTCAGCACCCCGTCGGTGACGGCGGCCGTGACGTCGATCAGGTGGCTGCGCGGCATGACCGGGCCCTGGCGCTCCGGGTCGGCCACCTGGTCGCGCAGCAGGTCACCGGAGCCGTCACCGGCGTCCCAGCGACCCAGGTAGTTGAACGCGATCTCCGGCTCGGGCGTGTGGTCGAGACTGCCCTTGACGTAGCGCAGCGCCTCGTAGCCCAGGCCGCGGTTCGGGATCGCGCGCAGCGACTCCTTGACCGCCTTCAGCGTGTCGGCCCACTGGTCGGCGACGGGCAGCGCGACCGGGAACTGGCTGGTGAACCAGCCGACCGTGCCGCCGATCTCCAGGCCGTCGATGACCTCTTCGCGACCGTGGCCCTCCAGCGTGATCAGGGCGTGCGGCTGCCCGGTCCAGTCGGTGACGGCGCGGGCGAGCGCGGCGAGCAGCACGTCGTTGACCTGGGTGCGGTAGACGTCCGGGACCTGGTGCAGCAGGGCGTCCGCAGGCATCGAGACGCTGAACCCGGCGGCGGTGTCCTTGTCGCCGTGACCGTCCACGGGCAACGCCGGGGTAGACGGGATCGCCTGCCAGTGCGGGAGGTCGGCGTCGAACCCGCCGCCGAGGGTGAAGTCGGCCAGCCGGTGCGCCCACTGTCCGAACGGGACGGCCGGGGCCAGGAACTCGCCGCGGTGGGCGCGCTCCAGGTCGGCCAGCACGACCCGCCAGGACACGGCGTCGATGACGAGGTGGTGGACCTCCAGGTGCAGCCGGTCATCCGCGATGACGGCCCGCACCATCCGGCCCGCTGCGATGTCGATCTCCTCGGTGATACCCGAGTCGGTCGGCTCCTGGACCCATCCGGCGTCGGTCTCGAAGAAGCGGGTGCGCAGCGCGGGGTGGTGCTCGACGACCCTGCCCACCGAGGCCAGCAGCCGGTCGTGGTCGACGCCGGGTGCCAGCTCGAAGGTCATCGCCATGGTGAAGTGGTCGCGCTGCTGCGCGGTGTGGGTGGCGAAGAACCAGTGCTGGATCGGCGTCAGCGGCGCGGGACCGGTGATCAGCGGCTGCGCGACGGCGACGGCGGTCGGGGTCGCGACCGTGGCCAGCTCGCCGACGGTCTGCCGGACGAACACGTCCTTGGAGGTGATCGCCAGACCGGCCGCCCTGGCCTGGGACACGACCTGCATGCTCAGGATCGAGTCGCCGCCGAGGGCGAAGAAGTTGTCCGTCGCGCCCACCTCGGGCAGGCCGAGGACACCGGCCCAGATCCCGGCGAGGGTGGTCTCGGTGCCCGGTCGCGGCGGCACGTGCGTGGCGGCCACGATGGTCGGCTCGGGCAGGGCGCGGTGGTCGAGCTTGCCGTTGTGGGTGACCGGCAGCCGGTCGAGCAGCACGAACGCCGACGGCACCATGTAGTCCGGCAACGTCACCCGCAGGAACGCGGCGAAGTCGGACTCGTCACCAACCACGTAACCGACAAGCCGCAGGTGGCCGCCGTGCGGGCGGGCGACAACGGCGGCGTCGCGGACGTTCTCGTGGCGCAGCAGCGCGGCCGTGACCTCACCCGGCTCGACCCGGTGCCCGCGGATCTTGACCTGGTCGTCGGCGCGCCCCAGGAACTCCAGGGTCCCCTCGGCGAGCCACCGGGCCCGGTCGCCCGTGCGGTACATGCGGCTGCCCGCGGCGCCGAACGGGTCGGCGACGAACCGGTCCGCGGTGAGCCCCGGTCGGCCGAGGTACCCGCGGGTGACCTGCGGTCCGGCCAGGAACAGCTCACCGGGCACGCCGATCGGCTGCTGGTGGGCGTCCTGGTCGAGGACGTACGCGCGGGTGGTCGACAGCGGGCTGCCGATCGTGGCGCGGTCGCCGGTGATCGTGGCCCACGTGGCGTCGACGGTGACCTCGGTCGGCCCGTAGAGGTTGACCGCCGTGAGGTCGGCGGCCGCCAGCTCACGCCACAGCGCCGGGTCGATGGCCTCGCCACCGAGGGTCAACAGCCGGAGACCGGCGTCGAGCAGACCGGCCTCGACCAGGCGGCGGGCGTGCGCGGGGGTCACATCCAGCACGTCCAGGTTCGCCGTGGCGTAGCTGACGAGGGCGTGCGGGTCGAGCCGGGTGTCCTCGTCGATGACGTGCAGGGTGTGCCCGGCGGCCAGGAACAGCAGGCCCTCGACGGCGGTGTCGAAGGAGAACACCGAGGTCTGGCCGTAGCGCAGCCCGGGGCCGAGCGGGTCGATCAGCTCGGCGACCTGGTGGGCGGCGAGCGCGGCGAGGTTGCCGTGGTCGACCACGACGCCCTTGGGGGTGCCGGTCGACCCGGAGGTGTGGATCACGTAGGCGGCGCCGCGCGGGTGCGGGTCGATCTCCAGTGCGGAGTCGTCCCAGCCGTCCAGGTCGGGGATGGCGTCGAGGACGACCGTGGGGGCGGCGTCGGCGAGCAGGAACTCGACCCGCTCGTGCGGCAGCGTCGTGTCGATCGGCAGGTAGGCGGCGCCGGACTTCAGCGTCGCCAGGATCGCGACGACCACGTCGGCCGAGCGGGGCAGGGCGAGCGCGACCAGGCGCTCCGGCCCGGCTCCCCGCGCGACGAGGTAGCGGGCCAGCCGGTTCGCGGCGGACTCCACCTGGGCGAAGGTGCGCCGGTCCGACCCGAACACGACGGCGTCCGCGTCCGGGATCCGGGCGACCTGGTCGGCGAACAGGCTGGTCAGCGGGGTGAACTCGCCACCCCGGGTGCCCTGCCACGCCTCGATCCGCTGCCGCTCGGCGGGGTCCAGCAGCGCGATGTCGCCCGCGACCTGGTCGGCGTCGGCGGCGATGGCGGTGAGCAGCGCGGTCAGGTGCCCGGTGAAGCGCTCGACGGTCGAGAGGTCGAACAGGTCCGGGTTGAACTCGACCGCGCCGCGCAGGCCGGTCGTCGACTCCTGGAACTCGACGGTCAGGTCGTGGGTCGCGGTGGTGACCGGGGTGTCGACCTCGGTGACGGTCAGGCCCGCGATGGCCGGGACCTCGTCCGGGGTGTTCTGCAGCAGCACCATCACGTCGAACAGCGGGCTGCGGCTGGCGTCGCGCTCGGGGGCCACCGCGTCCACGACCCGCTCGAACGGCACGTCCTGGTGGGCGAAGGCTTCCAGCGCGGTCGCCCGGGCCCGCGCGAGGACCTCGGCGAACGGCGCCCGCAGGTCCACAGAGGAGCGCAGCACCACGGTGTTGACGAAGAACCCGACGACCCGCTCCAGCTCCGCGCGGTCGCGGCCGGCGGCAACGGTGCCCAGCGCGATGTCGGACTGGCCGCTGTAGCGGGCGAACAGGACCTGGCAGGCGGCGAGCAGGGTGGTGAACAGCGTCCCGTCCACCCGGCGACCGACCTGGCGCAGCGCGTCCAGGGTCGCGGCGGGCAGGGTGAACTCGTGCTTGGCACCCGAGGTGGTGCGCACGGCGGGGCGCGGGCGGTCGGTCGGCAGCTCCAGCGGCTGGATCCCGGCCAGCGCGGCCTGCCAGAAGCCGACGTCGCTGCCCTGCTCCCGCTGCCACACCGTGAAGTCGGTGTAGCGGACCGGGACCTCGGGCAGCGAGGCGTCCACACCGGACAGCTCGGCCCGGTAGAGGGCGCCGAGGTCGTCGGTGAGGACGGCGGTGGACCACCCGTCGGTGACGATGTGGTGCAGGGTCAGGACCAGCACGTGCTCTCGCGGCGCGACCCGGACGAGCGTGGTGCGCAGCAGCGGGCCCTGGCGCAGGTCGAACGGCTGGGCACTTTCCCGCTCCAGCACCCTCGACGGGTCACCGTCCACAACGGCCAGATCGGCCGGGTAGGGCTCGTGGACGATCTGCACAGCCTCGCCGCCGACCTCGTCGAACGTGGTCCGCAGCGACTCGTGCCGGGCGATGAGCGCGGTCAACGCCGAGGTCAACGCGGTCACGTCAAGATCGCCGGACAGCCGCAGAGCGGTCGGGCTGACGTACTCGGTGTCACCCGGCTCGAACTGGTCCAGGAACCAGAGCCTGCGCTGCGCAAACGATTGCGGGACCGGTCCACTGTGGTCGAGGACCGGGATGGCGTCGGTCCGCTCCCCCGGGACGGCCCTGGCCAGGGCGGCAACGGTCGGGTGGTCGAACACCGCGCGCGGGGAGATCTGGGTGCCGAACGCGGCGCGCAGCCGGGACACCACCTGGATGCTCAGGATCGAGTCGCCGCCGAGGGCGAAGAAGTTGTCCTCGGCGCCCACCTCGGGCACCCCCAGGACATCGGCCCACGCGGCGGCCACGACTCGTTCGGCCTCGGTGCGCGGTTCGACGTGCGCGGTGGTGGCGGTGAACTCCGGCGCGGGCAGGGCGCGGCGGTCGAGCTTGCCGCTGGCGTTGACCGGCAGGGCGGGCAGCGCGATGACGGCGGCGGGCACCATGTAGTCCGGCAACTGCTTGGCCAGCTCGGTGCGCGGATCGCCGTCGAAGGCACCGACGACGTAGGCGACCAGGCGGGTACCGGTGGCGTCGGTGAACGGGACGACAGCGGCGTCGCTGATCCCCGCCCGCTCGCGCAGCACGGCCGCGATCTCACCCGGCTCGATGCGGAACCCGCGGATCTTGACCTGATCATCGGCGCGGCCCAGGTAGTCCAGCAGCCCGTTCTCGGTCCAGCGGACTCGGTCGCCCGTGCGGTACATGCGGGTGCCGGCGGCACCGAACGGGTCGGCGATGAACCGGGACGCGGTCAGTCCGGCGCGGTCGAGGTAACCGCGAGCGACCTGGACGCCCGCGAGGTAGAGCTCACCGGGGACGCCCGGCGGCAGCGGGTCGAGGTTCTCGTCGAGCACGTACGCCTGTGTGTTGCGCAGCGGGCGGCCGATCAGCGGGCGCTCGGCCTCGCCGGAGAACAGGACCGTCGCGTCCACTGTGGTCTCGGTGGGGCCGTAGTAGTTCACGACCCGCAAGCCCTTGGCCTGCGCGTCCCGCCACAGCTTCTCCGACAGCGCCTCGCCGCCGAGCATCAGCACCTTGAGCCCGCTGTCCAGCAGCCCGGCGGCGGCCAGGTGCGTGGCGTGGGTGGGGGTGAGGTCGACGTACTCGATGCCGCGCGTGCTGATGTAGTCGACGAACGCAGCCGGGTCGATGCGCAGGTCCGAGTCGATGACGTGCACCTCGTGCCCGTCGACCAGGAACAGCAAGCCTTCCAGCGAGGTGTCGAACGAGAAGGTCGCGGTCAGCGCGAACCGGGTGCGGTCGACGCTGGTGATGTCGATCCGGTGGTCCTGGTGCAGCGCGGACAGGTTGCCCTGGCTGATGACGACACCCTTGGGCCGACCGGTGGAGCCCGAGGTGTAGATGATGTACGCGGTCTGCTCCGGGCGGATCTCCCGGCCGGGGCTGGTCTCCGGGAAGCCGCTGGTGTCGGTCGTGCCGTCGAGCACCAGCACCGGCTTGGCGTCGTCGAGCAGGTAGGCGACGCGGTCGGCGGGCAGGGTCGGGTCGACCGGCAGGAACGCGGCACCGGCCTTGCCCACGGCGAGGATCGCGATCACCGTGTCCGCCGACCGGGGCATGGTCAGCGCGACGACGGTCTCCGGACCGGCACCATCGGCGATCAGCTTGTGCGCCAGCCGGTTCGCGGCCGACTCGACCTCGGCGAAGGTCAGGACGCGGTCGCCGAACACCAGCGCGGTCGCGTCCGGGGTGCAGGCGGCCTGCCGCTCGAACACCTCCGTGAGCGGCTCGTACGGCAGCGGGTGATCGGTGTCGTTGAACGCGCGGAGCACCCGCTCGCGGTCCTCAGTAGACACCCAGGGCAGCGTGCCGATGGCCCGGTCCTGGTCCTCGACCAGCGCGGTCACCAGAGTGCGCAGCCACAACGCGACCCGTTCGGCGGTCGGCCGGTCCAGCAGCGCGGGGTCGTAGCCCAGGTCGAGGTGGACCCGGTCGTCGACGTGCGCGGACAGGGTCAGCGGCAGGTTGGTCGTGTCGACCGCCGTGACCTCGGTGACCCGCACGCCACCCTCGCGGGAAGCGTCCTCGAAGGGGTAGTTCTCGAACACGACGACGCTGTCGAACAGCGCCGCCCCGGGCTCGACCGCGCTGTGCGACTGGATGCGCGAGAGCGCGAGGTAGTCGAACCGGCGCGACTCGCTCTGCGCGGCCTGGATGTCGCGCAGCCACGCCCCGGCCGGACGGGAGGGGTCGGCGAGGACCCGGGTCGGGACGGTGTTGATGAACATGCCGACCATCGCCTCGACGCCGCTGAGCTCAGCGGGCCGACCGGACACGGTCGTGCCGTAGACGACGTCGGTGGTGCCCGCCCAGCGCGCCAGCAGCAGCGCCCACGCGCCTTGGACGACGGTGTTGACCGTCAGCCCGGCGCGCTGAGCGGCAGAACGCAGCCGCTCGGACTCCGCCGGGTCGATGACGGTCTTCACCGACGCGCTCGACTCGGTCCGGTGTGCCTGTGCGGGAGCGTGGTCCCACGGCACGGCCACCGGCTCGGCGAACCCGGCCAGCACCCCGGCCCAGTGCGCGTCGGCGGCCGCACTGTCCTGTTCGGACAGCCAGCGGACGTGGTCGCGGAACGGCCTGCGCACCGGCGCGGTGGGCGCGGTGCTCTCGACCAGCGCGGTGTAGCGCTCGACGACCTCGCCGAAGACCTGCGCGGTGCTCCACCCGTCGAGCAGCACGTGGTGCGACGACCACACCAGCAGCACGCGGTCGTCGGTCAAGCGCAGCACGGAGATGCGCAGCAGCGGCGCGGTGTCCAAGGTGAACGGCTTGGCGCGGTCGACGGCCAGCAGGTGGGTCAGCGCCTTGTCCTGGTCGCGCTCGGACAGGTCGCGCCAGTCGCGGACGTCGGCGTCCAGCGGCACCGTGCGGCGCACGACCTGCACCGGCTCGGCGACATCGGCCCAGACCACGGCCGTGCGCAGCACCGGGGTGCGGTCGACGACGGTCTGGAACGCGACCACCAGCGCGGTCGGCTCGGTGACGCCGTCGAGCACGAGCCGGACCTGGTCGACGTAGGCGCCGTTGTCCGAGTCGACGAGGGTGTGGAAGACCATGCCCGCCTGCAACGGCGTCAGCGGGTAGATGTCCTCGATGTCGGAGCCGTCGCCCGCGATCGTGTCCACCTGGGACTGGGTGAGGCGCGCGAGCGGGAAGTCCGACGGGGTGCGGCCACCGGAGCCGGGGGCGGCGCAGTGCGCGGCGATCCCGCGCAGCTCGGCCAGCATCGCCTCGGCCAGCCTGCGCACGGTCGCGCCGTGGTGCAGCGCCGTCGAGTACTCCCAGGTCAGCACCAGCTCGTCGGACTCGACCAGGCCGATGACGTCGAGGTCGAAGTCGCGCTCGGCGTTCGGGTCGACCTCGGGACCGGCGTCGTGGCGGGCGCCGAACGGGCCGTTCTCGTCGTCGGTGTCGAAGCGGCCGTGGTAGTTGAAGCTGATGCGCGGCAACGGGCGCCCGGCAAGCGGGCTGTCCGGGGTCAGGTAGCGCAGCGCCTCGTAGCTGAGGCCGTTGTGCGGGATCGCGCGCAGCTGCTCCTTGACGGACTTGAGCACGGTGTCCCAGTCGCCACCGGGCAGGTCGAGGGCGACGGGGAACTGGGTGGTGAACCAGCCGACGGTGCGGGTCAGGTCGGCGCCGTCGACGACCTCCTCGCGGCCGTGGCCCTCCAGGGTGATCGCGGCGGTGTGCTCGCCCGTCCACCGGGTCAGCACCCGGCCGAGCGCGCTGAGCAGGACGTCGTTGACGCGGGTGCGGTAGCGCTCGGGCACGGTGCGCAGGACGGCGTCGGTCACGGCGGACTCGAGCCGCACGGTGACGGACGCGGTGGTCCCCGCGGTGTTCTTGCCCGTGGTGTCGGAGGTGCGGTCGGTCGGCAGCGGCGCCGGGTCCGGCACGGCGACCCAGTGGTCGAGCGCGGAGTCGAGACCACCGGCGGTCACGAGGTCACCGAGGCGGTGGGACCACTCGGCGAAGGTCGTGCCGACCGCGGGCAGGTCGACGGGCTTCTGGTCGCGCAGCTGGGTGTAGGCGGTGACCAGGTCGTCGAGCAGGACGCGCCAGGAGACGCCGTCCATGACGAGGTGGTGCACGGTGAGGAAGAGCCTGCCGTCGTCGAGCAGCAGAGCGCGCAGCAGCGGGCCATCAGCCAGGTCGATCTCCGCGCGGGCCGCCTCGATGCCGCCACCCCTGGCGAGGTCCACCTGGACCGCGGCGGGTTCCTGCCGCCACTGGCCGTCGACCTGGCGGAACCGGCTGCGCAGCGCGGCGTGGTGGCCGACCACGGCCCGCAGAGCGCCTTCGAGCGCGGTGAGGTCGGTGTCCTCGGCCAGGTCGAACAGCACCGACATGGTGAAGTGCGCGCGGGGGCCGTGGGTCTGGAAGAACCAGCGCTGGATCGGGGTCAGCGGCGCGGGACCCTCGGGGATCGCCTGCTCGGTCGGCGCGGCCTCACGGGTGACGACCAGCGCCAACTCGGCGATCGTCTGGTTGACGAACACGTCCCGCGAGGTCAGCCGCAGCCCGGCCTGACGGGCGCGGGACACGATCTGGATGCTGAGGATCGAGTCGCCGCCGAGGGCGAAGAAGTTGTCGGTGACCCCGACCCGCTCGGTGCCCAGGGCGTCGGCCCACAACTGGGCCAGCAGTTCCTCGGTCTCGTCGCGCGGGGCGACGTACTCGGCTTCGGCCGCGCTGAACTCAGGCGCGGGTAGGGCTGCCTTGTCGAGCTTGCCGTTGCGCGTCATCGGGAGCCGGTCGAGGCCCACGAACGCGGCGGGCACCATGTAGTCGGGCAGCGTCCCCTTCAGTGCCGCGCGCAACTCGTTGGTGTCAAAGGCATCGGCTACGAGGTAGGCGACGAGCCTGCGGTGGCCGCCGTCCTCGCGGGCCACGACAGCGGCCTCACGGATACCCGGGCGGGCCAGCAGTGCGGCCTCGATCTCGCCCGGTTCGATGCGGAAGCCGCGGATCTTGACCTGGTCGTCGGTGCGGCCCAGGTACTCGACGGTGCCGTCGCTGGTCCACCTGGCCAGGTCACCGGTGCGGTACATGCGGGACCCGGCCGGGCCGAACGGGTCCGCGACGAACCGGTCGGCGGTCAGCCCGGGGCGGTGCAGGTAGCCGCGGGCGAGCTGGGCGCCCGCGATGTGCAGTTCGCCGGGGACGCCGACGGGCAGCGGCCGGAAGTCGGCGTCGAGGATGTACGCCTGGAGGTTGCGCAGCGGGCGACCGATCGTGGCCCGCTCGCCGCCGACCACAGTGGACAGTGCGTCGACGGTGGTCTCGGTGGGGCCGTAGAAGTTGTGCACGGCCGTGTCCGGCAGCGAACCCAGCTCACGCCAGAGGTCGTCGCCGAGGGCCTCGCCGCCGAGCATCAGCACTGCGGGCTTGTGGTCGGGGTGGGCGAGCAGACCGGCGGGCAGGAGCTTGCGCAGGTAGGACGGGGTGAGGTCGAGGAAGTCGATGCGCTCGCCGACCACGTAGGCGACCAGCGCGTCGGGGTCGAGGCGCACGTCGTCGCCGAGCAGGTGCAGCTCGTGGCCGCCCGCCATCAGCACGGGACCTTCGAGCGAGGTGTCGAAGGAGAACACGGCCGAGAGCGCGACCCGCAGCCGGTCGCCCCCGGCGAAGTCGGCGCGATGGCTGTGCAGCAGGTTCACCAGCGCCCGGTGCTCGACGGCGACACCCTTGGGCTTGCCGGTCGACCCGGAGGTGTAGATGACGTACGCGGTGTTGTCCGGCCGCAGCCCCATCTCGGGGTCGGTGTCCGGCCCGTCGACCGGCAGCGCGTCATCGAGGATCAGGACAGCGCCGGAGTCCTCGACAAGGTGGGCGCGGCGCTCGGCGGGCAGCGAGGGGTCGACCGGCAGGTACACCGCACCCGCCTTGAACACGCCGAGCTGGGCGACCACCGCGTCGACCGAACGCGGCAGCGACACAGCCACTACCTGCTCGCGACGCACGCCCTGTGCAACGAGGTGGTGGGCGACGCGGTTCGCGCGGACGTTGAGTTCGGCGTAGGTCAGCGCCTCGCCCGCGAACACCAGCGCGGTCGCGTCCGGCGTGCGGCGGGTCTGCTCCTCGAACACAGCGGGGAAGGTGACCGCGGCGACGGGTAGGGCGGTGTCGTTCCAGCCCTCGGTGACGGTCCGCAGCTCGGTGCCGGTGAGCCAGGGCAGCTCGGTCATCGGCCGGTCCGGGGCGGCGGCGATGCCCGAGAGCAGGGTCAGCAGGTGTCCGGCGAACCGCTCGATGGTCGCCGGGTCGAACAGGTCGGTGCTGTACTCCAGCACGCAGTCGAGCTGGTCGGCGCGCTCGCTGAACTCGATGCTGAGGTCGAAGTTGGCCGCCCAGCGGCGCAGGTCGACCTCCGCCACGGCGAGGCCGGGGAACTCAGGCAGGCCACGGGAAGCGTTCTGCAGCAGCACGAGCACGTCGAACAGCGGGTTGCGGCTGGGGTCGCGAGGCGCCCCGACGGCCTCGACGAGCCGGTCGAACGGCACCTCGTCGTGGCTGAAGGCGTCCAGCGCGGTGCCGTTGACAGCGCGCAGGAACTCGACGAAGCTGGTCTTCTGGTCCACAGTGGAGCGCAGCACGACGGTGTTGACGAAGAACCCGATGACCTTGTTCAGCTCGGCCCGGCCGCGCCCGGCGGTGACCGTGCCCAGGGCGACGTCGTCCACACCGCTGTAGCGGGCGACGAGCAGCTGGCTGGCGGCCATGAGGGTGGTGAACAGGGTGGTGTCGTTGGCGCGCGCCAGGTTCGCCAGCCGCGCGGTGACGGCGGCGGAGACGGTGAACTGGTGCGCCGCGCCTGCCGGGGTGCGCACGGGCGGGCGCGGGCGGTCGGTGGGCAGGGCGAGTGGCTCGACCCCGGACAGCGTCTCCCGCCAGTAGGCCAGGTGCTTGTCCATCGACGGGCCGGTGAGCCGTTCCTGCTGCCACGCGGCGAAGTCGGCGTAGTGCAGCGTCGGCGCGGGTAGCTCGCGCCCGGCGTACAGCTCGGCGAGCTCCTCGGTGAGCACCGCGAGCGACCAGCCGTCGACCGCGATGTGGTGCACCGTCAGCAGCAGCACGTGCTCCCGCTCGCCCAACTTCAGCAGCAGGGCCCGCAGCAGCGGTCCTCGGCGGAGGTCGAACGGCTGCGAGAACTCGGCTTGCAGCGTGTCCGCAAGCGCTTGCTCGGTGCAGTCGGCTGTCCGGACGTCGATCTCGACCGACTCGTGCACGACCTGCACGGGCCTGCCGTCGTCCTCTCGGAAGGTGGTGCGCAACGACTCGTGCCGGTTCGCCAGTGCCCGGATGGCGGTGGTGAGCGCGGGGGCGTCGAGCTCACCGGTGAGGCGCAGGGCGGTGCCGGAGTTGTAGTCGTTGCCGCCGGGGTTGAACTCGCTGAGGAACCACAGCCGCTGCTGGGCCGACGACAGCGGCAGCGCGCCGTCGCGGGGCGCGGTCGGGATGGTCTCCACCTTGGCGGAACCGGCCTTGCCCGCCAGGCGCTTCTCCATCTGGGCACGGAGGTGGGCGGGGAGGGCGTCGAGGCGGCTTCTGCGAGAGTCCGATGATTGGGAGGGCGGGGGGGTGTTTGACACAGTCATGGTGGTTGCCTCCCGGGGCTTAGAGTGACTCGCCCGCGAGGGCTTCGAGTTCGCGCAGGATGTGGTCCTCGACCACGTCCGCGAGGGCGCGCACGGTGCGGGCGGTCAGCACGTCGCGCGGGGTGAGCTCCACCGCGAACGCCGCGTTGGCGCGGGCGGTCACGTGGAGGCTGAGGATGGAGTCGCCGCCGAGGTCGAAGAAGCTGTCGGTGACCCCGACCCTGGGCACGCCGAGCACCTCGGCCCAGATCTCGGCCAGTGCTTCCTCGGTGCCGGTCTCGGGGGCGGTGAACTCGGCGGCGGGGCCGAAGTCCGGGTCGGGCAGCGACTTGCGGTCGAGCTTGCCGGACGGGGTGAGCGGCAGCGCGTCCATGGCGACCAACGCGGCGGGGACCATGTGCTCGGGCAGTTCCCTGCCCAGCGCGTCCCGCAGCGCCTTGGTGTCCAGATCGGACGGTGTCACGTAGCCGACGAGCTTGCCGTCACGGGCGATCACGGCGGCGTCGGCCACCTCGGGCCTGGCGGTGAGGGCGGCCTCGATCTCACCCGGCTCGATCCGCATGCCGCGGATCTTGACCTGCTGGTCGGTGCGACCCAGGTACTCCACCGCCCCGATCCGGTTCCAGCGCACCAGGTCGCCGGTGCGGTACATCCGGCTGCCGGGCCGCCCGTGCGGGTCGGCGACGAACCGGTCCGCGGTCAGGCCGGGGCGGTCGAGGTACCCGCGGGCGAGCTGGACCCCGGCCAGGTACAGCTCCCCCGGGGCGCCGACCGGCACAGGGTTCAGGTCGGCGTCGAGGACGTAGAGCCGGGTGTTCCAGACCGGCAGCCCGATGGGCACGGTCGACTCGCCGGGCTGACTCATCCAGTGGGTGACGTCGACGGCGGCCTCGGTCGGTCCGTAGAGGTTGTGCAACTGGGAGTCGAGCGCGTCGTGGAAGCGTTCGGCCAGGTCGACCGGGAGCGCCTCGCCGCTGCACAGCACCCTGCGCAGCCCGTCGAGGCCGGTCAGGTCAGCGTGGGCGAGGAAGGCGCGCAGCATGGACGGGACGAAGTGGACGGTCGTGATCCGCTCGGCGCGGATCAACTCGGCGAGGTAGGCCGGGTCGCGGTGGCCGTCCGCCTTGGCGACGACCAGGGTGGAGCCCACGACCAGCGGCCAGAAGAACTCCCACACCGACACGTCGAAGCTCGCCGGGGTCTTCTGCAGCACCCGGTCGTCGGCGCCGAGGTCGAACCGGCCCTGCGTCCACAGCAGACGGTTGACGATCGCCCGGTGCGCGACCACGACGCCCTTGGGGCGGCCGGTGGACCCGGAGGTGTAGATGACGTACGCGCTGTTGTCCGGCGCGACCGCCACCTCGGGCGTGGTGTCGGGCTGGTCGTGCGTGTCGGGCATGGCGTCGAGCAGCAGCACGGCGTCGGTGTCGGAGACGAGGAACGCGGCCCGGTCCCTGGGCAGCTCCGGGTCGACGGGGAGGTAGGCGGCACCCGCGCGGAGCACCGCGTGCAGGGCGATCACCAACTCCGCCGAGCGGGGCAGCGAGACGGCGACGATCTTCTCCGGACCGGCGCCGTGCCGGGTGAGCCAGTGCGCGAGCCGGTTGACCTCGGCGTCGAACTCGGCGTAGGTCCACCGCCGGTCCCCGCAGACAAGCGCTTGCGCGTCGGGGGTTCGCGCCGCCTGCTCGACCAGCAGCGCGGTCAGCGTGGTGTCCGGGACGTCGACGGCTGTGTCGTTCCACTCGACGAGGACCCGGTCGCGGTCCGCGCCGGTGAGCGCGGGGATGGCGGTGACCAGGCGGTCAGGATCGACGACGAGTTCGGCGAGGAGCCTGCTCAGCTGGGCCGCGAGGGTCTCGATGGTCTCGGCGTCGAACAGGCCGGGCTCGTAGCCGAACAGCAGCCGCAGCCGCTCGCCCGGGTAGACGGTGACGCTGAGCGGGAAGGTGGTGCTCTCCACCGCGGTCAGCTCGCTGAGCCGAGGGCCGTCGGCCGGGTAGTTCTCGAAGATCACCGCGCTGTCGAACAGGTCGACCCCGCCGGGGATCGCGCTGAAGCCGTGCAGCCTGGTCAGCGGGGTGTGCTCGAAGGCGCGGGACTCGACCTGGGCGCGTTGCACCCCGGCCAGCCACCCGGCGACCGGTCCGTCCACAGTGGTCACCACGGGCAGCGTGTTGACGAACATGCCGGTGATCGCCTCGACCCTGGGCAGGTCGGCGGGGCGGCCGGAGACGGTGGCGCCGAAGCAGACCTGGCCGCCGGTGCGGTGACCGCTGTTCTGCGCCAGCAGCAGCGCCCACGCGCCTTGCACAACGGTGCCGAGGGTGAGCCGGTGGTCCTTGGCGAACCGGGTCAGCCGCTCGGTCTCGGCGTCGGTCAGCGTGATGTCGAGCCGGGCGGAGGTGGTGGGCTGGGGGACCGACGCACGCGGCCGGTCGAACGGCAGCGGGGTCGGGGCCTCCAGGTCGCCGAGCACGCAACGCCAGTGCAGCTCGGCCGCCGCCGGGTCCTGCCGGGACAGCCAGCGGTGGTACTCGGCGAAGTCCGGGCGGTCCGGCAGCGCGCGACCGGCGTGGGCACCGGCGACGTCGGCGAGGACGCCGAAGATGCTCCACCCGTCGAGCAGCACGTGGTGGAACGTCCACAGCACCTGCACCCGGCCGCCGCCGAGTTCGGCCAGCGCCAACCGCATCAGCGGCGGGGTGGCCAGGTCGAAACCCCTGCGCTGGTCGGCGTCGAGCAGCGCGGCCAGCAGGGCCTCGCGGTTGCCGCCGGTCCAGTCGAGCTGGGCGATCGGCAGGTCGACGTGCCCGTGCACCAGCGACACCGGCTCGGCGACGCCCTCCCAGACGATGGAGGAGCGCAGGATCGCCGCCCGGTCCACCACCTGCCGCCACGCCGATGCCAACCGGTCGATGTCCTCGATGCCGTCAAGCACGAACGCCGTCTGCTGGAAGTACGCGCCCTGCTTTCCCTCACCCGCCCTCCCACCCTGGCCGCCCTGCGACAACCCGTGGAAGATCATCCCCGCTTGCATCGGGGTCAGCGGCAGGACATCGACCACGTTCGGGGTGACCAGGCGATCCACAGTGGACTGGTCGAGGCGCACCAGCGGGAAGTCCGACGGCGTGCGACCCCGGCCGCCCTCGGCGCAGTGCCGCACGATCAGGCGCAGCGCGTCGGCGATCGACTCGGCGAAGGTCGACGCGGTGGTCTCGCGGTGCAGGTTCTCGCTGTAGTAGACGGTGATCGCGAGCCGGTCCCGCTCGACCTGGCCCACCACGTCGAGCACGTGCGGGCGCCGGGAGTCCGGGTGCGCGTCGAGCGCGAGGTCCGCGGTGCCGTCGAACCGACCGAGGTAGTTGAACGACACCTCGGCGTCGCCGTCCAGGTCCGCGCCGACGAGGTAACGCAAAGCGCCGTAACCGATGCCGCGCCGGGGAGTGGCCCGCAGCGACTCCTTCACCGACTTGAGCGCGGTGCCCCAATCATCGGCACTACCGACCACGACGGGGAACATGGTGGTGAACCAACCGACGGTGCGGGACAGGTCGACCCCGTCGAACAGGTCTTCCCGGCCGTGACCCTCAAGGTGCACCAGGGTTTCCGCGCGGCCGGTCCAACGCGAGAGCGCGGCACCGAACGCGGTCAGCAGCACGTCGTTGACCTGGGTGCGGTACGCCTCGGGGACCTCCCGCAGCAACGCGGTGGTCTCGTCCTCGGTGAGCGTGACGGTCACCGAGCGCTCGGAGGCGGCGGTGTTGGCGCCGGAGTGGTCGCGCGGGACCCGGGTCTCGGCGCGCAGATCGGTCCAGTGCGGCAGTTCGTCGGCGAACCCGCCCGCGACGGCGTGCTCGGCGAGCTTGGTCGCCCACTCCCGGAACGACGTGGTGCGCCGGGGGAACACGATCGGCTCCCCCGCGGCCGCCTGCCGGTGCGCGGTGCGCAGGTCCTCGGCGATCACCCGCCACGAGACACCGTCCACCACGAGGTGGTGCGCTCGCAACTGGACAGTGGAATCGCCGTGCAGCTCGACCAGGAAGATCGGCCCGTGCTCACCGATGGCGCCCGACTCGCCGACAGAGGCGTTGTCCTGGTGCCAATCCGCGGCGCGCGTGAACCGCATGCGCAGCGCGTCGTGGTGCTCCAGCACGGCGAACATGGCCGTGGCCAACGCATCCGGCAGCACCGGCTGGCCGAGGTCGACCACGCAGGTCTGGTCGAACAGGTGCGGGTGGGCGGTGTAGTGGTCGAAGAACCAGCGCTGGATCGGGGTCAGCGGCACCGCGCCGGACTCCGGACCGGCCTCGGGGCGGGTGTCGGCGCCGATCTCGGTGGCGTGCGGGGCGAGGTCGGCGACGGTCTGGTGGACGAACACGTCGCGCGCGGTGAGCAGCAGCCCGGCGGCCCGCGCGGCGGTGACGACCTGGATGCTGAGGATCGAGTCGCCGCCGAGGGCGAAGAAGTTGTCCCGCACGCCGACCCTGGGCGCGCCGAGGACCTGGGCGAACACCGTGGCCAGCGTCGCCTCGACCGGGGTGCGCGGGGCGAGATAGCGGTTCGGCTCGGCGGGCCTGGGCGCGGGGACGACGACGGCGGTGCCCTCGGGCAGGTCGACCAGCGTGCCCAGCGGGGTGTCCGGGCGGGCGGTGACGATCCGCAGCAGCGCGGTGAGTTCCTTGGCCAGCGCGGCGATCCGGGCGGCGTCGAACAGCGCGGTGTCGTACTCCAGCACCATCCGCAGCCCCTCGGCGGACGGCCAGAACTCGACGACCAGGTCGAACCGGGCGGCCGGGCGGGGCAGCGGCTCGTCGACCAGGCGCAGCCCGGCGGCGTCGTGCTTGGTGACCAGCGGCTGTTGCAGCGCCACCACGGCCTGCACGAGCGGCGTGCGGCTCGGGTCGCGGACGGTGCTGAGCTGGTCGGCGAGCCGGTCGAAGGGCACGTCGTCGTGGTCGAAGGCGTCGAGCACGGTCTCCCGCACCGCGGTGAGGAAGTCGCTGAAGGGCAGCGACGGGTCGATCCGGGACCGGAGCACCAGGGTGTTGACGAAGAACCCGGCGACCGCGTCCAACTCCGCGACCGGCCTGCCCGCCCGGACAGCGCCGACCGCGACGTCGCGGGTGCGCCCGTGCTCGGCGAGCAGCACCTGCACGGCGGCGGTGAGGGTCATGAACAGCGTCGCCTCGTGCGCGGCGCCGAGGGTGGTGAGCCCGGCGGCGAGGTCAGCGGGCAGGTCCTGGCGCAGCACCGCGCCGGAGCCGACCCGCACCGGCGGGCGGGGGCGGTCGGTGGGCAGGTCCAGCGGCAGCAGACCGTCGAGCCGGTTGCGCCAGTGGGAGAGGTCGGGCTCGGGGCGCTCCAGCTGCCACGCGGCGTAATCCGGGTACTGGGTGGTGCGCTCGGGCAGGTCCGCGGCGGGGCCGCCGGTCTCCTCGACGTAGAGCGCGGTCAGCTCGTCGACCAGCAGGGCGGCCGACCAGCCGTCGGTGACGATGTGGTGCTGGGCGACCACGAGGACGTGCTCGGCGCCCTCCGCGACCAGGGTCACCCGGGTCAGCGGCCCCGTGGCGAGGTCGTACGGGGCGGCGACGAGCTCGGTGAGGGTCGTGTCGAGGTCGGTGGTGTCACGCTCGGCGAGCGGCAGGGCGGCGTGCTCGGCGACGACCTGGTGCTCACCGTCCACTGTGGTCCGGAGGGCGTCGTGGCGCGCAGCGAGCCGGTCCAGCGCCCGGCGCAGGGCGGGGCGGTTGATCACACCGGTGATCCGCAGCGCGAACCCGGTGTTGTTGACCGGCCCGATCGAGGTCTGCTCCTCCAGCCACAACCGGCGCTGCGCGGGCGAGAGCGGCAGCGGCTCGTCGCGCGACACCGGCGGGATGACGGCGGAGGTCGCGGGCTGCTCGGGCAGCAGGGCGGCGAGACCCGACACCGTGCGGGCGTCGAAGATCGCGCGACCGGACACCGTGGTGCCGAACGCCGACGCGATCCGGGTCTGCGCGCGCACGGCCAGGATCGAGTCGCCGCCCAGGGCGAAGAAGTCGTCGGCCGACCCGATCGAGGTCACGCCCAGCACCTGCGACCAGATGTCGGCGACGAGCCGCTCCCGCTCGTCGCGCGGCGCGACATGGTCTTCCTCGGCGACCCCGACCGTGGGGGCGGGCAGGGCGTCGCGGTCGAGCTTCCCGTTGGGGGTCAACGGGAACGCGTCGAGCACGACGATCGCGGCGGGCACCATGTGCGCGGGCAGCCGGTCGACGAGCAGGGCACGCAGCGCGTGCGGTTCGGGGTGTCCGTCGCCGGGGACGACGTAGGCGACCAGCCGCTTGATTCCGGTCTCGGTGCGCGGTACGACGACCGCGCGGCCCACGGTCGGGTCTTTCGCCAGCTCGGCCTCGATCTCGCCGGGCTCGATGCGGAAGCCGCGGATCTTGACCTGGTGGTCGGCGCGGCCGACGAACTCCAGGTTCCCGTCCGCGTCGACCCGCACGACGTCGCCGGTGCGGTACATGCGGGTGCCGTCGGGGGCGGCCAGGAACCGTTGCGCGGTCAGGCCGGGGCGGTCGAGATACCCGCGGGCGACGCCGACACCGGTCACGTACAACTCGCCGGGGGTGCCCTCGGGGACCGGGCGCAGGTCGTCGTCGAGCACGTGCACCTGGGTACCGGTGATCGGGCGGCCGATGGGCGGCGAGTCGGGCGACGGGACCAGCGGGTCGCTCCACGAGGTGACCACGGTGGACTCGGTCGGCCCGTAGGCGTTGATCATGGTGCGGCCGGGTGCCCAGCGGCGCACCAGGTCGGCCGAGGAGGCGTCGCCGCCGACGATGAGGGTCCGGAAGTCGGGCAGCTCGGTGCCCTCTGGCACGGTGGAGAGCGCGACCGGCGGGATGAGCGCGTGCGTCACCCGCTCGGCGCGCAGGACCTCGGCCAGTTGCTCACCCAGCAGCGGCCCCGGCGGCGGGACGACCAGGGCGGCGCCACCGGCGTAGGCCATGCACAGCTCCAGCACCGAGGCGTCGAAGCTCGGCGAGGAGAACTGCAGCACCCGGTCGCCGGGGCGCACGTCGAACCGCTCGACCTCGGCGAGCGCGAAGGTCGCCAGGCCGCGGTGGGTGACCACGACACCCTTGGGCCGTCCGGTCGAACCCGAGGTGTAGATGACGTAGGCGGGCTGGTCCTCATAGGCGCGCTCCGGCAGCTCGGCATCCGCGTTCTCGTCCATTTCGGACAGATCGGTCAGCACGAGCAGCGGCTGGGCGTCGGCGAGCATGTCGGCGATCCGCTCCGCCGGGTACGCCGGGTCGACCGGCAGGTACGCCGCGCCCGCCTTGAGCACCGCCAGCTGCGCCACCACGATGTCCACCGACCGCGGCAGCCGCAGCGCGACCAGCCGCTCCGGCCCGGCGCCGCGCGCGACCAGCGCCCTGGCCACCCGGTCCGACCACCGGTCCAGTTCACCGTAGTCGACCACCCGGTTCCCCGAGCGCAACGCAGGCGCTTCGGGATCGCGGGCGACCTGGGCGGCGAAGAGGTCCAACAGCGTCGGATTCGCTAACCGGGCGGACATCCTGGTCTGACCTTTCATGAGCACGACGGGTGGGCGCGGGGAGGCGGCCGCGCGCCTGGGAGGACGGGGGTTGCGCTCAGGCGGCCGCGAACGCGGCCGTGGTCTTGCGGGCGAGCCTGCCGCCGACCTGCAGCCAGGCGGGCACGCCGGAGTCGTCGGCGAGGAAGCGGCCGACCTGGTCGGTCTCGCCGGTGTCGCAGTCGCGCATCGCGAAGCGCAGGCCCGACAGCGGGGTCAGGTCGGCGAACGGCTCGCCGTCGACGGTCAGCCGCGGCAGGCCGACGCCGGGGATCACCGAGTACACGGTGTCGCCGTTGGCGTAGTCGCCCGCGATGCCCGCGGGCACCGGGACCGGCTCGACCACGCGCGGCACCGGGTCGAAGCCCGCGACCGGGATGCCCAGGTCGGCCAGGTCGTCGGCCAGGGTGCGCCACATCGCGAAGCCGGAGCCCGAGTTGGCGGTGAACGCCACCACGGTGCCGCTGGACGGGTGCATCCGCAGGTGCGCGGAGGTGCCGTCGCCGGTGCCGTCGTGGCCGACCACGGTGCGCCCGGTGCTGTCGTAGACCGCGAGGCCGAGGCCCCAGCCGTCGGCCATGCCGAACGGCTCGGCCGAGGGGACCGCGCCGCGCATCTCCTTGAGCGAACCGGGGTCGAGCAGGTCGTTGCCCTCGGCACCGGCCAGCGCGCGTCCCAACCGGACCAGCTGCGCCGCGCTCGCGGCCAGGGCGCCCGCCGGGGCCTCCAGCGCGGTCAGCGACTGGGCGACCGGGCGGACCGAGCCGTGCGAGCGGTTCACGGTGTGCCCGGTCACCACCTCGTTGGTCGACGCGTGGCGACCCACCACGAACCGGGTGTCCACGCCGAGCGGGCCGAGCACGATGGCCTTGACCGCCTCGGCCCAGTCCATCCCGGTCACCGACTCGATCGCGTGCCCCAGCAGCAGGTAGCCGACGTTGGAGTACGAGAACGCGGTGCCCGGCTCGGCGATCGGGGTCAGCCCGGAGGCCGAGTCGTGCAGGAGCCTGCGCAGTGTGGTAGCCGACGTCAGCGCGCTTTCCCTGGTGTCGGAAGGCAGGCCGGAGGTGTGGCTGAGCAGGTGCCGCGGCGTGGTGTCGGCGAAGTCGGGCAGCACGGCAAGGCCGGGCACCTGCTCGGCGAGCGGCTCGTCGAGGTCGATGTCGCCGTCGACGGCGAGCGCGAGCACGGTGGCCGCGGTGACCACCTTGGTGATCGATCCAACCGGGACGGCGTGCGCGTCGGTCATCGGTTCGCCGGAACCGTGCCGGACCTCGCCGGTGCACCAGGTCCAGGTGCGGTCGTCGTGGTGGATGGCCAACTGCGCGCCGGGGACGGCGTGCGCCGCGGCCAACTCGCCGAGTCTGGCCGCGATCTGGGTACCTGCGGATGCGTCCATGGGTCCTCACTGGTAGGTGCCGGTGGGCACGGTGGGGCCACGCGCGGAATTCGGGTGGGACCGGGCGTGGTGGGTGCGGTGTCGGCGACCGGGTAAACAAGTCCGCCGACTCCGACGACACCTGTGATCTGTGTTCCCCGCGTTCACCGGATTCAATCCTCGAACGCAATCAATGTTGACCAGCGGCGGAGGAGACCAGCTACCGCCGAACGGAGCAATCGAACCCCTATGCATTGTGCCGACCACATTGCCGGGAGGGGCTCGGCGAAATCCCGCCAAACTTGTTTGAACGATCAGACGACGCATTCGCAAAACGGTTTCGCGACCCAACGACGGATTATCGAGCCCGTTTCTGTGACCCCGATCACAGGAATTGGGGAGCGATTCCATGGTCCACTGTGGCCGGTTCAGAATCCTTTTGGTACGAACGACTCCGCACTCGGGAGTCGGTGTCCGAATATCTCTCGCGTTCGCCGCATTCGATACTCGCGGGTAACTTGCACGTGCATCTGAATCGGCATTAACGCCCCTCGACGATCCAGTAACACCCCAAGGGAAGTAATGGGAACACCGGACCCCGGGTAACACCCGGATCGGGCGGCGGAGAGATTCGCGCCACAACCCCGCCCGATCGGACCATCATCTGGGAAGCGTGAGAACCCGAATGTGGTCGAGGTCTCAACATCCATGTCCGAGTTCTGTCGTTTCGGCTGCTCGGCAATGGGCGGCGCATTCGCGGCCGTTCGTCGCAATCGACACGTCCGGGTGATGGCGCTGGTGCCGCGGGCGGCGGCCGGGCAGGCTCCGTGCTCGACCAGCGCACCCGAGCACCGAGGAACCCGCCCCGAAGATGATCAACCTCAAGCCGCTGCCCTTCGCCAAGGTCAGGGTGACCTTCACCCTCGACCGCGACACCCCGCCGGGACCGACCAGCGTTGTCGGCTGCTTCAACGGCTGGACACCGGGCCGCCACGTGTTGCGCGGCCGCTCCAACGGCAAGCGCTCCACCTCGGTGGTGCTACCCGCCGGGACCGCACTGTCCTTCCGCTACCTCACCGAGGGCGGCGTGTGGTCCGACGACCCGGCCGTGCAGACCCGTGACAAACAGGGCAATCCGCGGATAACTGTTTAGGGCGAGAAGCGGGGTAGGACACGAACCCGCGCAAAACCTCGCAAAACCCGCAGGACACACCACAGGCCCGCGCCGAACCCGGCGCGGGCCTGTGGGTCGTCGCGGTGCTCAGGCCCGGACCGGAACCGGCTCCGCCTCGGCGACCGCACCGTCGCGGCGACCGGCCAGCACGAGGAGCACAAAGGACAGCGAGGCCACCGCGGCGGCGACCGGCGGGAGCGCGACAACGCCCCACGAGTCGATCACCAGCCCGCCGACCACCCCGGAGAGGCCGACACCGAGGTAGATCGCCGACGCGTTGATCGACAGCAGCAGGCCGCTGGTGCGCGGGGCGAGTTCGATCAGCCAGTTCTGGATCGGCGGGTTCACCGACCAGGTGCACAGGCCCCACAGGAAGAACACGACCCCGGCCGAGACCGCGGTGACCGCGGTCAGCGGGAGCGTGGCCAGGATGATCACGAACGGGGTGAACGACCACAGCAGCGGCCGCCTGCTGCCGAACCGGTCGGTCAGCCGCCCGCCCAGCACGTTGCCGATCGCCCCGCCGACGCCGTAGGACAGCAGCAACAGGCTGATCGCGCTCCCGTGCAGCCCGGCCGTGGTCGCCAGCAGCGGCGCGACGTAGGTGAAGACCGCGAACGCCGAGAGGCAGCCGAGCACCGTCATGCCCAACACCATCCGCACGCGGCTGTCGGCCAGTACCGCGAACCGCTCCCGGATGCCCACCGCGGGCGGGGCCTCGACCACGGGCAACCAGAAGACGCTCACCACGGCGGCGAGCGCGGACGCTGCGGCCACGAGGGCGAAGACACCGTGGTAGCCGATAGAGCCACCTAGCAGGCTGCCTGCGGGCACACCGACAACCAGCGCGGTGGTGAGCCCGCCGAAGACCACCGCGACCGCACGGCCGCGACGCTCGGGCGGGTTGATCGCCGTCGCCATGGCGGTGGCGACCGGGGTGAAGACCGCGGCCCCGAGCGCGGCGACGACCCTGGCGGCCAGCAGCAGCTCGAAGGTGGGCGCCACCGCGGACAGGGCGTTGCCGACCGCGCTGACGACCAGGGCGGCGATCACCAGCCGCTTGCGCTCCCACCGGCCGGTGACCGCGGCCAGCAGCGGCGAGGCGATGGCGTAGGCGATGGCGAACGCGGTGACCAGCTGACCTGCCGCCGAGGTCGAGACGTGCAGCTCGCGGCCCACCTCGGGCAGCAGCCCGGAGATGACGTAGCCGCTGGTTCCCACGGTGAACGCCCCCGCCGCGAGCAGGTACGTGCGTGGTGACATGCGAGTTCCCCCTTGGCCTGGTGCTTGGTACGAGAGCGATCGTAGTACGAGATGTATCAAACTACGAAATGTCTCGTACTATGGATCGGTGCCCGAGGAACTGCCCCACCCCAGCCTGGCCGAGATCCGCATCGAGCGGGTGCTGCACGCCCTCGCCGACCCGGTCCGGCTGCACATGGTCCGCGAGCTGGCCACGCTGAGCGAGGGCGTGGCCTGCGGGTCGATCGAGCTGCCCGTCAGCAAGTCCACCCGCACCCACCACCTGCGCACCCTGCGCGAGGCCGGGGTGGTCTCCGTGCGGCCGAGCGGCACCGCCCGCATCACCTCGCTGCGCCGCGCCGACCTGGACGCGCTGTACCCCGGTCTGCTCGAAGGCATCCTCAACGCGCCGCACTAGCCCGCGCTGAAGGTGACCCGCTCCGTGGTGCCGCCGACGCGGACGTCGATCGGCTCGGCGATGGCGTCGTTCTCGACCACGTGGTGGTAGACCGCGCCCGCGACGGCCATGAGGGCCAGACCCGGGACGTCCGCGGTCCAGGTCTGCCCGGTGTACCAGGCGAAGTGGGCCCGATCCCCGGCGGCGACGGCGAGCGCGCAGTGGGAGGTGGCGATCGCCTCGGCGACCCAGGCGGCCGGGTCGTCGGCGTTCGGATGGACGACGATCTCGGCGTTGGCGCGCAAGACCGGGTCCGGTTCGGCGGCGTCGACGGCCAGGACGTCCTCGCCCGCGCGGCTGTTGGGCAGGTACGGGACGCGGGCGACCGTGACGACGTCGTTCGATTCCTTTGTGGACACCAGAAAGGCTTTGGCTTCCACAGTTGCCGGGTCCAACGATCCGAACGGTCTTGATGCGACGGTGGTGTCGATTGCCGGTAGGTCCACGAGTTCGCGGACCTTGTCCCGCACCAGCCGCGGGGACGCGGGCGCGGCCATGGGCTCCACTGTGGACTTGGTGCCGCGCACGGCGGCGAACACGTCGCCGTCGATGACCTCGGGGGTGAGCGTCGCCCGGCCGAGTCCTCGCGCGTAGCGGGTGGCCGGACCGGGGTCGCCGATGACCACGTCGGCCGCGATGAGCACGGCGATCCACTCGGACTCCGGCGAGACCGCGACGAGACCGCCGGTGCCCGTGCCGCCGGGGACAACCGTGGCCACCCGGAACTCGTCGAAAGGCAACCGGGACAACACAAGCGAGACCGCGTCCGGCCGCGCGCACCCCAGCGCGACCAGCGTCACGCCGTCCGGGATGCCCAGCCGCTCGCGGAACTCCGCCCGCCTCTCGGCCGCGTCCCGGACCCTGGCCCAGGTCGGATCGCCCATCACGAACGTCCGTCCTGCCGCGCCCGGGATGGACGCCTCCGCGGCGGGCCGGTCCCGCTCGGTCGACACGCCGACCGCCACCGGGATGTCATGGCTGTCGGTGATGCTCACGACCAGCCCGGGGACCTCGCCGGTGGCGTGGCAGGCGATGACGAGGTCGAACCCGTCGGCTCGCGACCACGGCACCGATGGGACGCAGGCAATGCGCAACACGCGCTCCACCGCAGGGGCTCCGCCCACCGCGCTCCACCGAACGAGCACATCCGGATCCGCCTCGACGGCGTGCACGACATCCCTGAGCCCCGCGAACTCCGCCAGTCCCCCGACCGCGACCAGCACCGCCGCGGGTCCACGCCTCACCACTACGCCGAAACCCCCAACCCGCTCCCCACCGACGCCGGTTCGCGATCTTCAGATTGCCACACCGCCGCACAACCGGTGACACAGGGCCATTCGGCGTCCGATTCCCGCCACACCGGCATCGCGCGTCCCAAGTAGACGGTTGGATGGCCGTTTTCCGCGACACCCGGCGGTGTCGTCCTCAGTGGACCGGAGAGTGGTCCGCAATGGCGTCCGGATGGCGGGCAGTTCGGGCAATCCCCTCCGCTGATGGCATCTGCGCGGGCGGCGCGGCCCATGATGACCGCGCAGTGGCCGCGATCGCGAGGGAGCAGGCACCATCGAGAGCCGCGAGATCATCACGTCGACACCGCGGTGGCTGCGCGAGGTGGCGCGCCTGGCGGCCGAACACGGCCGGAGCAGGACCTCGGCCGCGATCGAGCGGCTCGCGGCTGGCCGGGACCGGCCCGGCTGGCGGGTCAACGTCGTCGGCGAGCCGGGGGTGGGCAAGTCCACGCTGGTCAGCCGGGTGCTGGGGCGCGAGGGGTTGTCCGGGGTGGAACTGCTGGAGGCGCCGTGGCAGCCGGGCGGGGCGCCGCTGGCGGCGGTCACCGACACCGACGGGGTGCTGCTCGCGGTGCCCGCCACCGGGGTGTGGGGCGCGGGGCACTCGCGGCTGCTGGAGGACGCGGTCGCCGCGCACACCACGTCGCTCGCGGTGGTCGTCACCATGCTCGACCGGCTCACCTCGGCCGAACGCGGTCGAGTGCTGACCTACATCTCCGCGCGGGTCGGCCGGATCGCGGTCCTGTCCGGCCCCGGTGCCGCGCCGGACGACCCGGCCACGGTGGCGGTGCGGGCGTTCCTGCTCGACTCGGCGCCGCCGCAGGAGCGCGCCGGGTTGCGCGCACGCCGGATCGCCGCCCGGCTGGCCGACCAGTGCACCGCGATGGCCACCAGCGCGGGCGAGACCATCGCCGACGCCCGAAGAGTGCACAGTGGACAGTCCATCGACCGCAGGTCGAGCCGGGCCAGGACCTGGGAACTGCTGCGGGTCCAGCTCTCGGACCGGCAACTGGCGCTGATCGGCCGCATCGGCGAGCACCTGCGCGCCGACCGGGCCGCGGTCCTGTCCAGGCTCACCGCCGACCTGGCCCGCGTCGGCGACGAGCGGACCTGGTGGGACACCCACCTGCCCAACCGGCTGCGCGCGGAACTGATGGACCAGGCCATGCGCGCCGAGCACCACATCCTCACCGGCATCACCACCGACGCCGACTGGCTCGCGGCCCAACTGTCCGACCCAGCCCCCTGGCGCCCACCCCACACCCTCGTCCTGCGCGTCGACCCACCCCCCACCCCGGACACCCTCGCCAAGGTCACCACCCCCACCGAGGACGTCGCGATCCCGCTCCCGGCCCGCGCCCCCGGCCTACCGCGCGCGGTCGAGGGCACCACCGCCACCCTGATCAACCAGATCTGGCGCCTGCTGGCCTCGGCCTACGAACCCCTCTTCACCCACCTGGCCGAACGCCAGGCCCACTGGGAATCCGAGGAACCCCCCACCCCAACCCCCACCACCGACTGGCACACCCTCGCCAGGTCGGCGACGGCTTTGGCAGGCACCATCAACGCCGCCCTACGAACCCCGTTCTAGCACCCACTCGACGGCCGTGCTCGGTCCGCCCATTGGGCCGCACCCGCCGAATCAGCGTCTCCGCGCAGCGCTCCCACTCGACGCCCCATCCCGCGACTACCGCACCCACGCGTGTGCCACGTCCTCGACGGCCTGCTTGGTTCACCTGTCCGTCCGCGCCCCCGCGCCCTCCGAACCAAAGTCTCCGTGCACCAATCCCACTCGGCGCCCCCATCCCGCGACTGCCGCGCATGCGCCCGATCACCACACACACTCGACAGCCGAGCCCGGTCCGCCTATCGGACCGCACACCCGCGCCCCCCAAATCGGCATCCCCGCACAGCACCCTCCCAGCAACTCATCCCGCGACTGCCGCAGCTACGCGTGTGCCACATCCTCGACGGGCTGCCCGGATCACCTGTCGGGCTGCGCCCCCGCGCCCTACGGATCGGCATCCCCACACAGCACTCCCACTCGACGCCCCATCCCGCGACTGCCGCGCATGCGCCCGATCACCACACACACTCGACAGCCGAGCTCGGTCCGCCTATTAGGCCGCACCCCCGCGCCCCTCAAAACCACACCCCCGCTCGACGCCCCGTCCCGCGACTGCCGCGCCTGCGCGTGTGCCCACGTCCTCGACGGCCTGCCCGGGTTCACCTGTCGGGCCGCACCCTCGCGCCCTCCGAATCGGCATCCCCACACGGCACTCCCACTCGACGTCCCGTCCCGCGACACCCGCACCTACGCGTGCGCCCACCCACCAAGTCCTCGACGGCCCGCCCGGTTCGCGTGTCGGGCCGCACCCCCAGCCATCCCGCACGCCCCCGCGCCCTCCGAATCGGCGGCTCCGCGCGGCGCTCCTTCTCGGCGAGCCATCCCGCGACTGCCGCACCTACGCGTGTGCCTACTCACCACACGCACTCGACGGCCTGCTCGGTCCCGGCCAAGCGGGCGACACCGGCCACGTCGGTCACCACCACCCGCCGGTAGCGGGTCTCCACGAGGCCCTCGGCGCGGAACTGGCGTAGGACCCGTTGCACGGAGGGGACCGAGGTCCCGGCCAGGGCGGCGAGTTCTGCCTGGCTCAGTTGGACCGGGATGGCGGTGGCGGTCTGGTGCCGCAGGTCCTTCTCCAGGAGTTCGGCCAGGACGCACGCGACCCGGCGGCGGACCGCGTACCCGGCGAACTCGGTGAGTCTTCGGGTCACCCAGCGGTGCTTCTCGGAGACGGCGCGCAGGACGGCGCGGAGGGCGGGGCCGTGCTGGGTGAGGAAGGCCAGGAAGTCCTCGCGGTCGATGCGGCGGACCACGCCGGGGCCGCAGGCGCGAACGGACACGGTGCGGGGACGGCCCTCGAACGCGGCGAGCTCACCGACCAGGTCACCACCGGAGCGCACGGCGATGAGCGCCTCGTCCCCGCTGGGCCGGTTGGCGTGGACCTTGAACCACCCGAGCAGCAACAGGTACACGTGCGTCGCCGGATCCCCCGCCCGCAACAACCGGTCGCCGTCGCGCACCCGGATGGACTGCCCGAGCCCCAGCAACTCCCGCCGAACCCGCTCGTCGAGACCGCCGAGCAAACTCGCCGGAGGCCACCGGCTCGCAGTGGTCATCAGCCCACCGTTCCCTGGTCGCACCAGTGTCGCCCCACTGTCCCACCAGGTCCCGCCCCCGTACACCAAACGCCCCCACGTCCCCTGAACGGCGCACAGTCCACAAACACCATCCCGCACCGGTGCGGAGTTCCACGCCCTGGTGGGCCACCCGGGTGAACCCTCGTGACAGCAAAGCCCAGCCTCTTACCCACATCAGCCGAACGGAGCGAAGACCACGACCGAGGTGCTAGTCCTAACAGCAGGCGGCTTGGTCACCACCGCCCTACGCCTTTGGTGGCAAGCCAGACGCACCACGGACGCCACCTTCACCGAGTTCTACCGGGCGTCGATCAAGCCCCTGGTGGCTTTCCTGATCCTGCAGGGCGCCACCCTCGCCGAGGCGGCGGACATCGCCCAGGACACGATGATCAGCGCCTACCACCACTGGCACACCATCGCCCACCCCCACGCCTGGACCCGCCGGGTGGCGTCCCGCGCCGTCATCCGCCACCGGGTGAACCAGCCCGAGACCCCGACGGACCCGCTGCCGCACTCCCTGCTGCTGCGCGCAGGTGACATCGAGGGCTGGGAACTCAGGTAGGCATTCACCGCGCTCACCCCGCGCCAAACGCCAGGTCATGGCCTGGAGCCTGAGCGGTCACACCCAGGCCGAGATCGCCGACGCCTTGCTCCACGACACCGTCACCACCGCCCTGACCGGTGTGGTCGACATCGAGGCGGGGCTGGACGCCATCCTGCCCACGACCCACCGGGTGACCCCATCGGTGCCGCACGGGCAGTCGATCACCGAGCACGCCGCGCGGTTCGCGGCTCGCACCGCCGCCGAGCGGCTCATCGCTCGGTCGTGGTTCCCCCTGCACGCGTTGAGGAGTGCGCACGCCCTGACCCGCCTGCTCACCGCGGACAACCCCGTGACCGGATCCCTGATCCCGACCATGTTCCCGACTGACCACACCGGTCGGGCCGCTCGCCTCGGCGCACAACTCTGCGATTCGCTCCTGCGCGCGGGTATGGCCGCTGCGGAACGGGATCTCGCGGCAAGCGCGGGGCAGGTGTCGATCGCGTCGAGGTGCGGTGCGGTGGCCGGTCGCGCGCTTGTCGCCGCCGCCGGGGAGATCACCGGCTTGGCGTGTGCGGCGCTCCAGGAACCTCTTGACGGGATCTTCTCGCGCCTGCTCCCTGCGAGACGCGCCCTGGAGCAGGCGGCGGAGTCGGCCCGTTGCGGGCGCGGGGTCTCCCGGGTGACGATCAATGAACTGCTCACCCGGTTCCTCACCCTCACCCGCGACATCACCCTGGCAAGAGCGGCCGCGATCTCCCGGTCCTGATGTCGATCAAGGCGTGGCGAGGGGGCGATCCCGATGCCGACCTGACCGTCCGGCGACTCCCACCACCCAGTAGTTGCGTTCTACAACCAACCTCCTTATAGTTGGCCATCCCAACCACCACAGGAGGCGGTCATGGTCGCCGGGGTGACGGCCAGTGCGTTGATCGAGGTGTTCCGGGCGGTCGTGCGGGCTGGGCGGGGGTTCAGGCAGGAGGAGCAGCGGTCCGCCGCTGCCCTGTTGGCGTTCCTCGACCACGCGGGCGAGCAGCGGCTTGGGCAGTTGGCCTGTGGGCTGGCGGTCGATCCGTCCGTGGTCAGCAGGCAGGTCGTCGGGTTGGTGCGCGATGGGCTGATAAGGCGGCGGCCCGATCCGGAGGACGGGAGGGCGGGGCTGCTCTCCCTGACCGACGAAGGCGCCGACTGGCTCCGAGGACACCGCGACAAGGAGGCCCAGCGGTTGCTCGCGGCACTCGACCGCTGGTCCGAGGACGACGCGGCCACCCTCCTGTCCCTGCTGCGCAGGCTCGAAGACGACGTGCGCGGCCTGTCCACCAAGGAGTCCCCCCGTGCCCACTGAGTCCACAGCGCTCCCCACCGAGCCCGGAACCGAGACAGAGACCAAAGCCGGAGCCGGAACCGGAACCAAAGCCGAGGCCGAGGCCAAGACCGGAACCGAGACCGGCGCCGAGGCGAGCGGCCGGATGGAGCACCGCCGCGTGATCGAGGCGTTGACCGGTCTGCTGCTGGCGATGCTGACCGCGTTCCTGTCCTCCACCATCGTGTCCAACGCGCTGCCGACGATCATCCGGGACCTGCACGGCTCGCAGCGGCAGTACACCTGGGTGATCACCGCGGCGCTGCTGGCGTCCACCGCGAGCACCCCGATCTGGGGCAAGCTCTCGGACCTCGTCAGCAAGAAGCTGCTGGTGCAGCTGGCGATCGGCGTGTTCACCGCCGGTTCCGTACTGGCGGGCTTCGCGCAGTCGATGGACGTGCTGATCGTCTGGCGCGTCGTGCAGGGCCTCGGGCTCGGGGGGCTGCAGTCGCTGGTCGTCATCGTGATCGCGGCGATGATCAGTCCCAGGGAGCGCGGCCGGTACTCCGGTCCGATCGCGGCGGTCATGTCGGTGGCGACGGTCGCGGGTCCGCTGCTGGGCGGGGTCATCGTCGACACGAGCTGGCTGGGGTGGCGGTGGTGCTTCTTCGTGTGCGTGCCACTGGCGGTGCTCTCGGCGCTGGTCGTGCAGCGGACGCTGAACCTGCCCGTCGTGCGGCGCAGGGTGCGGATCGACTACTGGGGTGCCGCGCTGATCACCGCTGGGGTGAGCGTCCTGCTGATCTGGGTGACGCTCGCGGGCAGCGAGTTCGCCTGGGGTTCCGGCACGTCGTTCGCGCTGGCCGGTGCCGGTGTGGTGCTGCTGGCGCTGGCGGTGTGGGTGGAGTCGCGGGTGGCCGAGCCGATCATCCCGTTGCGCCTGTTCGCCGATCGCACCACCGCGCTCGCCACCGTGGCCGGCATCGCGGTCGGCACGGCCCTGTTCGGCGGCGCGGTCTTCCTCGGCCAGTACTTCCAGATCGCCAGGGGCTACTCGCCGACCGCGGCCGGGCTGCTGACCCTGCCGATGATCATCGGGTCGGTGCTCTCGTCCACCCTGTCCGGCATCCTGATCACCCGCCTCGGCCGGTGGAAGGCGTTCCTGGTGGTCGGCTCGGCGCTGATGGTCGCGGGCTTCGGCCTGCTCGGCACGATCGACCACACCACGGACATGGTGCTGCTCGGCGCGTTCCTGTTCGTCCTCGGCGTCGGCATGGGGATGACGATGCAGAACCTGGTCCTGGCCGTGCAGAACACCGTCGCCCCCGCCGACCTGGGCGCCGCGAGTTCCACCGTCGCCTTCTTCCGCTCCCTCGGCGGCACGGTCGGCGTGTCCGTCCTCGGCGCGATCCTCGCCGGCCGCGTGGGCACCCTGACCACCCAGGGCCTCGCCGACGCGGGGATCCCCGCGGGCTCCGGCGGCGCGGGCATCGGCTCGTTGGACCAACTCCCGCCCGCCGTGGCCACCATCGTCCGCACCGCCTATGGCGACGCGACGGCGACGATCCTGCTGGTGGCGGCCGTGCTGTCCATTGCGACGGTGGTCTGCGTCGCCGCCATCAGGGAGGTCCCGCTCCGCACCCAGTCCGGCACCCAGCGCTTGGCCGGGGAACGGGCCGCGGTCTGAGCCGAAACGCCACCGCTCCCGGCACCGATCTAGCCTTGTGATCATTGCCCGGTGACAGGAGCGGCGAGCGAGCGGATGACCATGACGCGGCACCTGCTCGTCGTCGCCACCCGGTGCGGGGCGGTCGGGCAGCCGGATGCCCTGGAACGGGCCGCGTCCACCTTGCACGCCGCGCTGACCGACCCGGCGCTCAAGGCGATGTCCGGGCCGCCGGTAGTCTCGTTCGCGGACCCGGCCGACGCCCGGCTGCGGGTGATGACCGCGGCCAGGACCGCGGGGAGGGCGGGTGCCACGCTCGTGCTGGCCGTCCTGGGGGCCGCTCGCGGCAACCATTACGTCACCGCCGACGGCGCCATGGTCGACCTGCGGCAACTGCTCCAAGACTGCGCCGAGATCGTTCCCCTGACCGCGCTGCTCGACCTGCACGGCGCCGCGCACCCGGTCACCGTCGACGGCGGCACGGTCCTCACCGCGGCGACGGACGACCTCCGCGCCACCTTCGCCCTCAGCGCCGTGATCACCGCGGGTGACCCTGCCGGTGACGAACACATCACCCTGGACCCCGCGCTTGCCGCGACAATCGGCGCCACCCTCACCGGCGACCCCGTTCCCCTCGTGCCCAACCGGGTCTGGGTCCCGCACCTGCTCGGCGAGGTGATCGGACCGCTCGGCCGCGCCACGGTCGACCGGCTGCTCCACGCCTGGGGCGAGTTCCCGGTGCCGCCGGTCTGGACGCGGGAGCGGTTCGACGAACTGCGCGCGGCCGTCGAGTCAGCGCAGGACACCCTGGGCACGCGGCGGATCCTGCACACCCACTCCGCCTTGTTCTACGCCGTGCGGGCCGCCGAGTGCGCGCGCGAGTTGGACCTGTCGACGGACGCGATCCGCGCGGCGGCAACAGCGGTCGGGTTGACCGGCGACGGGTCCGGATCGGGCCTGCTGGTGCGGGTGTTGGAGGACGCTGCGCTCAACGGGTCGGCGCGGGGCAAACCGAAGGCCGCGGTCGCACGGTTGCTGGTGGCGTTGGCCAAGGCGGTCGGTGCGGGTGGCGAGCACCCGGCGTTGCGGACTTGGGCGGCGGATGCGCACGCGGAGCCGGAGTTGCGGGACGCGGCGAGCGAGGTGCACGTCCCGCTCGCGGGGCGCAAGGAGTTGCGGCTGGTGGTGAGCCTTGCCGCCGAGGCCCCGCTGTGGCCGGACGCGGTGGAGGCGTACCTGCTGCGGCCCGGCCAGAGCCCGACCCCGCAGACGGTGTTCGAGTCGGACCGGACCCAGGCGGGCGCCGAGGCCGCGATCGGGCAGGCGCTGGCGTGGGCGGACGGGCGGTTGCGGCCGGGCGAGCGGCTGCGCCACCTGGACCTGGCCGCGCCCGCGCACCTGCTGGCCACCTGGTACCCGGAGCGCAGCAGGCCGGGCCGGTTCTTCCTCGGCGCCCGCCACCAGGTGCTGACCCAGTGGACCGGCTGGCTGGACCCGACGACCTACCGCGCCGACCTGCACGACAACGCCCACGACGTGCTGCACCGGGTGGGCGCGACGGCCGGGGTGCCGCTGGACCCGCTCGGCGCCGACGCGCTCGGCGACCTCGACGTGCTCGACGAGCGGCTGGCCAACAGCGAGTTCACCGGGGCCATCGCCATCGACCACCGGCCTGCCGACCTGGCCGCGGTGCTGGACCTGCTGCTGCCGTACTGCCCGATCCTGCTGTGGCCGAGGGAAGAGGGCGAGGGCTGGCTGACCGCGCTGTACGAGCGGTGGGGGTCGCTGCCGGAGGGACTCGCGTCGGCGTACCGCGACGGGTCCCCGCTGCGCTGCCTGCGGTCGGTGTGGCACGACGAGGACTGGCTGGTGTTCGGCCGACGGCTGGCCAGGCGCGAGATGAACCCCCCGACGGCGAGCTGAGAGGTGGACATGACCTGGGCGCGGTACTACCGGGGTGACGGCGAGCAGCGGCGCGAGGTGCTGCCCGACCCACCGCCGTGGCGGACCTTCCCGCGTCGGTCGTCGCACGCGCGGTTCCAACCGCCGCCGGGGCTGGTGGAGGCGGTGAACGCGGCGGTGCTGCTGCGCAGGCCGCTGCTGGTGTCCGGGACGGCGGGGTCGGGCAAGTCGACGATCATCGAGCAGGTCGCGCACGAGTTGGACCTGGGCCAGGTGTTGCGCTGGCACATCACCTCCCGCAGCACCCTGCGCGACGCGCTCTACCGCTACGACGCCCTGGGCCGCGTGCACGCGCAGAACCTGCGGCGGGAGGGCATCGACCACGGCGAGGACGACATCGCCGAGTTCCTGCGGCTCGGTCCACTCGGGACGGCCCTGCTGCCCTCGGACCGTCCACGGGCGTTGTTGATCGACGAGATCGACAAGAGCGACCTTGACCTGCCCAGCGATCTGCTGGACGTGCTGGAGCGCGGCGAGTTCGAGATCCCGGAGCTGACCCGGCACGCGGTGGACGAGATCGCGGTGCGGCACTGGGAGAGCACTGAGACGAGCGTCGTGTCCTCGGGGAAGGTCGCCTGCACCGAGTTCCCGTTCATCGTCCTGACGAGCAACGACGAACGCGACTTCCCACCCGCGTTCCTGCGGCGCTGCGTGCGGTTCACGATGCCCAAGCCGGGGGTGGTGGAGCTGCGCCGGATCGTCGCCGCGCACCTGGATGTGGACCCGTTGAGCCAGCCGGTGTCGGAGCTGGTCGCGGCCTTCGCCCAACGCCTCGAAGACAACGACGTCCTCGCCGTGGACCAGCTGCTCAACGTCATCCACGTGGTCACGGGTCCAGGCGGCGCGGACACCGAAAGCCTGCGGGACCTCCTATTGCGATCGCTGAACCATGGCTGACCCGGGCACCGAGGCCGTCGAGTCATGACCGACGCGCTGGCGGGAGTGGTCGCGGCGATCTCGGCCGCGGTGCCGGAACTGGATGTCTGGGCGGTGGCGGACGCGGTGTGGCTGGCGGGGCAGGTTGTGTTGCCGCCGGTCGAGCCGGTGGTCGTGCCGCCGCAGGCTCCTGTCGTCACGCCGCCGGTCGTTCCCATGCCCGCGCGCGTCGACCCGCCCGCACCCGTCGAGCGGCGGCCGGTGGTGGAGCGGACGTCGTCGAGCCCGGAGCGCAGGCAGGGCAAGCCGACGACCGTGCCGGTGACCCGCGCGTCGGTGGACCTGTTGGCCATGGGGCGCGCGCTGCGGCCGTTCCTCAAGCCGTGGCGCGCCGGAGTGCGTGACCGGTTGGACGTGGACGCGACCGTCGAACGCTACGCGGCGGACGGGATCCTGGTGCCGGTGGTCGCGCCGGAGCCGGAGCGCTGGTTCGACGTGGTGGTGGTCGTCGACACCAGCACCACGATGTCGGTGTGGCACGACGACGTGTCGGCGTTCGTGGCCCTGTTGCGCCGGATGGGCGCGTTCCGGCAGGTCCGGACCTGGCACCTCACCCCGGCCACCGCGACGGTGCGCGACGACGACGGCCCGATCACGTCGCTCCCCCGGCGCCTGCGCACCCCAGGTGCTCGCCGCCTGGTCATGTTCCTGTCGGACTTCACCGCCCCGGAGTGGCGCTCCGGTCCACTGTGGAACCTGGTGCGCTCTGCGGCGGCCACCACTCCCACGGTCATCATCGACCCGCTGCCGCAACGACTCTGGCGTCATTCCGCCCTGAACCAACGCCGCGTCCGGGCCCACGCCCTCACTCCTGGCCGCCTCACCGCAGGCGTCCCCACTGTGTCGTTGACCCCGGCCTCGATCGCCCGCTGGTCGCACACCCTCATGCGCGGCGCCCACCCCGGCTGCGACGCCATCCTCGTGGACTCCCCGGTCCGCCCCAGCATCCCCGCGACGATCACCGAGGTCGCCGAGTCCTTTCTGCACACCGCGACACCGGCCGCTGTCCGCCTGGCCGTACTCTGCTCCCACTTCAGCCGCTTCGGTCTGCCGCTGTTGCACCTGATCCGACACACCATGGTCCCCGACGCCGACCTATCGGACATCGCCGAGTTCCTCTCCAGCGGCCTGCTCACCGTCGTCACCCCCGACCCCCGCTACCCCGTCCTCGCCTTCCGCCCCACCGCCGCCCCCTTGATCCAGGCCCACCTGACCCACCAGGACGCCTGGGACCTGGTCGAGACCCTGACCGCCCACATAGCCACCCAAACCCCCACCCCCGCCGGCGTCTCGGCCCTGATCCTTGACCCCGCCGCCCGAGCCACCCTCCCCGCCGAATCCCAGCAGTTCGCCACCGCCGCCACAGACCTCTTGAACACCCTCGACGCCGCGGCTCCCATCGCGACCCCGACGACCAGGCAGGTCGACGAGACCCTCGCCCGGGTCGTCGCTGTCGGCGACCGCACTGCCCTCCTCATCACCTCGCGCCTGGCGTTGCTCCTCGCCGCGGGCGACACACTCCCCGACCAGGTGGAGATTGGCGTCATCGGGGAATCCACCACGACCACCGGCACGGTCATCTGGCGCTCCGGGCGCTTGGCCCTGCTCACCACCACCGAGGACGTCGTCCCCGACCTCCAGCCGGTCCGCTGGGGCACCCCGATCACCAGGGGCGCCGAGGGCGAGCACAAGGTCATCGGCCGATCCCTTGCCCCGTCCCGCCTGGTGTGGACCACCACCCTCCCCTTCGCCGACTCCCTCGCCGTCGAATACCCCCGCCACATCCGCGACGCCGACGGCTACACCTTCTCCGGCGGCGCGATAGTCTTCCACGAGGGCTTGGTCGTGGGCGTGATCCCCACCCTCACCCCGCGAAGCCCCGCCCACCACGCCGTTCTCACTACGCGAACCCTGTTGGACCGCGAGAACTTCCGCGAAGTAGTAGCCGCGCACGCAGGCGCGTGCTTCCCAGAACCCTTGGAACTGGCCGAGTTCTCCACCCCACCCCCCACCCTCCCCACCTTCGGCCACGTCCTCACCCCCGCCCCCCTCCTCAACCCAGCCCTGGGCGCCTTCCCCACCCCCACCGAACAACCCTGGCTGGACACCTTCGACACCCTCCACACCAGCAATCCGGTCCTGAACTTCGCCAACCCCGATCTCCCCGCACACCCCACTCTCACCGCCCGCTTGGCCAACGGCCTCCCTCGTGAGTGGACAGTCGCCTGGCTCGACTGGCCCCACCTCGACTCCCTCGCCCTCTCCCCGCACGACCCAGTGTTGATTGTCTGCGCCAACCCGCCCCCCGACGCCACAATCCCGCTCCCACAAGGCGGAACCCACCTTCTCCTGCTCTCCGACCACCCACTCCCCTCCGCCGCGATCTCGGTGATCACCCCCGTCGTCACCGGCGCCCCCGATGTCCCACTGCGAAGAACCGGTCGGATTGTGCAGGGAATCCGGCTGGGGATATACGAACTCGCACACGACCTCGAACGCGCCCACCGCAACCCACCGGGCGATGTCACCGCGCTGCTGCGCCACGAGACAACTATGTGGCAGGGGGTCCACGACCTTCCCCTCGACGACACGGCAAGGCTCATCGCGTTGAACCCTGCCGACCGAGCCCGCGCACTGGAGATCGCGGCCAACGAGGCGGTGGCCGACACAGTCGCCCGCTTCTACCCGTCCGAACACGGTTTCATCTCGGCACCACGCTTCCTGCGGGAAGGCTGCCTCGACGTACTCGGGAAAGCTGGTGTTGGCCGTCTCTTCCGGATGATGACCGCCGTGGAACGGGTTCGGCTCCTGCTGCTCCTGGACAAGGCATCCGGCTCAGGCGAGTTCACCGAACTCATCGATCTGCTCGTGGAGGACACGCATCGGGCCGAACTCATCCTCGCCCTGGTTCCGTCACTGGCGAATCCGCAGCCGTTCCTCGACGCCTTGGGCAAGGTCAAGGCAAGGGCCAGGCGCCGCCGGTTCGTCGCGCTGGTGCCGGACTACAGCGAGGTGTTGGCTGACTTCGCGGTCGAGCTCACCCGGGCCGTGACCAAGGACGACGCGGCTATGATGATCCGACTGAACCGGGCAGGCAGGTACGACGAGGCCATCCACATCGGCACCACCCCCCACCTCGACGCCGCCATGGCCAACGAACTCGCTGTCGCCTACTACGCGGAGGAGCACATCGAGCAGGCCGTGCGCGCGGCCGAACACGCGGCCAACCTGTATCTCGCCAATCGTGATCCCTCCGACCTCTCCTGGCACAACCACTCGGTCAGCCTGAACAACCGGGCTGTCACCTTGCTGGCACTTGGCCGCCCGAACCGCGCTCTGGACGTCATCGGCGACAGCTTCATGGTGGGCAATGACAGCCACGATGTCCGCAACTTCTCCACCACGTTCATCAACCTTGCGACGATCGAGTACGCCGTCGGCAAACGCGGCTATATCGACCACAGGACCAAGACCGCGTTAGACGACGCCGTCGTGCTCGCAGCCGAGAACCCCGACGCGCACCGTACCAACCTGGCCCACATCCAGACCATCGTCGCCCGACTATCCCTTTCGGACGATCCAGCCCCCGAGCTGGCGCAGCAGGCAGTCGAGACACTGCGCGCCTCCAGGCTGTGCGGCCCCGCCGTACTCGCCCACAGTCTGACCATCCTCTCCCTGACCCACTGCGCCACCGGCAACCTCGACGCCGCCCTGCAAACAGCCGAGGAAGCCGTGTCGCTGGCGTCAAGCCAACCCAGGGCCACCACCACGGCCGAGGCGTTCGAGGCGCGGGCCGCCGTGCAGCGGGAGATGGGCAGGCTGATGAGCGCGGACGACTGCCACCGCACGTCCATCGCGATCTACCACAACCTCCTCCCCACCAGGCCCGAACTCCGCTCAGACCTGGCCACCTGCCTCAACAACCACGGCATCACCCTCGACCTCATGGCCGACACCCCCGGCGCCATCACCGCCCACTCCGAAGCGGCAGCCCTCTTCCGCGAACTGGCCGGGGAGAACCGCGGCGCCTACCGCGTCGAACTGGCCATCTGCCTCGCCAACCTCGCCCTCGCGCACGGCCCGTCCCAGCAAGCCCACACCGCCGCCGAGGAGGCGTTGGCGATCTTCCAGAACCTGGCCCGCCACGACCCCGGTCACGCCAAGGCCCTGGAGCGCACCGAGAGGATCTACGAATACGTTCGCCGGTCAGACCCCGGCGACGGAACCGCCGGGGTCTGACTGGTCACAGTGGACTGTTAGACGGGGATGTGGTTGGCGAACAGCAACAGGTTCGGGGAACCTGCACCGGGGCTCAGGACCACGCCGGGAGTGGCGTTGGCGGTCAGCGAGGTCGCCGTCTGCCACGCGGAGTCGCCGGGGAAGCGTTGGCGCCACATGGCGGCGGTGCCGGTGACGTGCGGGGCGGCCATGGAGGTGCCGCTCATCGTGGTGTAGGCGTTGTCGGCGGTGTGGTGGGCGGAGTAGATGTTGCGGCCGGGGGCGAACAGGTCGACGCAGGAGCCGAAGTTGGAGAACGACGAGCGCGTGTCGTTGGGGTCGGTGGAGCCGACGGTGGTCGCGGCCGGGGTGCTAGCCGGGGAGTAGCCGCAGGCGTTGGCGTTGGAGTTGCCCGCGGCGACGGAGTAGTGGACGTTGCCCGCGGAGATCGAGTTGGTGACGGCGGTGTTGAGCGGCGGGAAGTTCAGGCCGCCGAGGCTCATGTTCGCGACGCCCTTGCGGCCGGTGAGGATGGCGTCGTTGGTGACCCAGTCGACGCCCGCGATGACGCCGCCGCCGGTGCCGCTGCCCGCGCAGTTGAGCACGCGCACCGAGACCAGCTGGACCTGCTTGGCCACGCCGACGGTCTTGCCGCCGACGGTGCCCGCGACGTGCGTGCCGTGGCCGTGGCAGTCGTTGCCGGGCGGGAAGACGCCGCCGACGGTGTCGATGCCGTAGATCGCGCGACCGCCGAACTCCTGGTGGGTGTAGCGGATCCCGGTGTCGATGATGTAGGCGTAGACGTTCGGCGCGGTCTGCGGGTAGTGGTACTTGGTGTCCAGCGGCAGGGAGCGCTGGTCGATCCGGTTGAGCCCCCACGACGGCGGCGCGGTCTGCACGCCGAGCGCCTGGGTGGCGAACTCCTGGTCCTGCGCGATGTACTCGAAGGCGGTGTCGGTCGAGAGCTGGCGCGCCTGCTCGACGCTGGCCTTGACCTGGAACCCGCGCAGCGCCGTGTAGTACGAGTTCTGCACGGTCACACCGTACTTCTGCGTCGCCTCGGTGGCGCGCCGCTTCACCACGTCCGGCGACGCCTGCTGGTCGGCGAGTACCGCGATGTAGGTGTCCGGCACGGCGGTGGGGGTGTCGGCGAACAGGATCTGCGCGGGCTTGGTGGCGGGCGCGGGCGCCGCGGCAACGGGCACCGCGCCGCCGAACCCGGCGACCACGACGACTGTGCCCGCCAACAACGCGAAGCGTCGGGACACCTTCCTGAACCTGGCGTTCATTGCGTGAAGCCTCCACTGGAGCAGGGAATGACAGGGAGGCTGAGCACACCGCACCGGGGTTGTGGTTCGGTTGCGACCCGCGCGTAGCCGACATTCGGCGCAACCACGCGCCGGGCCGGACGGGCTCACCCACTGGTGGCGCCCGTCCGGCCGACCGCGTCATCCGCCGTAGGCGCGGATCACTGTCTGCTCAACCTCGTTCCCCTCTCGGTCGATCGCCTTGGCCCGCAACGACACGAACGCAGTACCGGCCGGCCGCACAACCGATCCCGCGCCGTCCACAACCGGTACGTCCACCCAGGTGATCCCGTCGTTGAACGAGGCGGACAACGTGAGCTGGGTCAGCGTCACCTTCCCCAACTGCGGCTGCCGCGCCACACTCACGCCGACCCGTGTCGTCCGGCCGACGGCGTGGTTGCGCGGGTCCAGCCCGACCGGCGCGAACCGGACGGCCAGCAGCGGCAGGATCGCCCCGCCCTTGCGCGACTGCGGCTGCGGACGCACGGAGGTGAACGACCATGACGTCTGCACGCGCGGCGACAGCGTGGTGCTGCGCTCTACTGTCGCGTCGATCCGGTACCGGGCGGCCTGTTCCGGCACGTCCCACACCCCCTGCCCCGGCTCGGTCGAGGTGCCGACGAGTTCGCCCTCCCGGTACAGCGAGGTCTCCGCCGAGTCCACAAGGGACGCGCCGGTCCGATCCGCCGAATCGGTGAGCATCGGCACCCCGATGGAGATGGTGTCGTTCACCCGAACGGCCAAGCCGTCCTTGGGCAGCGAGGGGCCGAACACCGCGGTGTTCCACTCCTCGCGGTAGGTCTGACCCGGGGCCCGCTTGACGACATCACCCGAGGACACCGACTCGGTGATCACCTGCCCTTTGACCACCCGCCACTGCTGGAACTCCGCCGACCAGTCCTCGCCGCTCGCACCGTGGAACTCGGTCCTGGTCAGCGGCAGCGTGATCGGCAGCCCGTAGCCGGACCCGGTCTGGAACTCGGGTTCGGACACCAACCACAGCTTGGTGCCGCTGCGCTTGGTCTGGACCTGCCGGTAGGTCGTCTCGACCCGGGCGAGCGAGTCGTCGGCGACGTGCCGGGTGAACCCGTCCGGCAGCGCGCCGCCCTGGAACCAGGCCACGTTGTAGGTGACCGGAGCGCCTTCGACACCGCCCGCGGCGTCCGGCACGTAGAACGCGCCACCGACATCGGCCACGACATCGGGGATGGGGCCGCCGCGCTGGGTGGTGAAGATCCGCTCGAAGGTGTCGCCGAGCACGCCCGCGTACAGGGTGCCCCACGGCAGTCGACGGCCGTAGCCGGTGCCGACCACCCGGGAGCGCACGTCCGCCCGGTCGAAGTCGATCACGATCGGTTTCGCGTCCGCCGCGTCCAGCTCGACCGTCGTGTCGGCCGACACCACCACGTTCGGCTCCACGACCTTGCGCGAGGTGACCCGGCCGTCCCCGGTCGGCGCGGAGATCACGGTGTCGAGGTGGTAGGTGCCCTTGCGGACCCGGACCTTGCCCTCGCCGCCCACTGTCCAGATCGGACGGTACCGGTTCGCGCTCACCCCGAACAGCAGGCTGAAGTTGCTGTCGGACCGCTCGCCCGAGGCGTTGACGGTGTGCACGGTGAGGTCATAGCTCTCCGGCTCCCGGTCGACCGCGACCGGGGTCGTGATCCGCTCCACACCGCCCTCGGCGACGACCCACGCGCTGTGGACCGTGTCCGGCGCCTCGACCTTGGTGTCGACGGTGATCTCGACCTCGGAACGTCCCCGGGCGGGCACGGTCACCTCGGTGGCCGACAACCGGAACATCCCCGCGGGCGCGCCGCCCGCCAGCGACAGCCGCAGCACCAGCGGGACCGCCGCGGTGTTCACATAGGACAGCTTCTTGGTGACCGTCTGGTCGTCGTTGTGCGGCCACGGCTGCCTGCCGATCGACACCGCGGGCGGGTCGGTGACGCCGACCTGGTTGACCGCCCTGGCGATGTCCACGCGCCCGGCACCTTGGTCGAACGCGGTCGGCCCGTCCAGCTGCTTGGCCGATCCCATGAGCGCGGCCTTGATCTGGCGCGGTGACCAGTCCGGGTGGCGCTGCACCATGATCGCCGCCGCCCCGGCGACGTGCGGGGTGGCCATGGAGGTGCCGCTGAGCGAGGTGTACCGGTCCTTCTTCGTGCCCAGGTTGGAGTACTTCGACCGCGCGGCGACGATGTTCAGGCCCGGCGCGGAGATCTCCGGTTTCAGCGCGGCGTCGCCCACGCGCGGACCACGGGAGGAGAACCCGGCGAACCGGTCGGACTTGTCGGTCGCGCCCACCGCCAGGGCGGCGTCCGCGCTGGCGGGCGAGGCGACGGTCTCCGCGCCGTAGCCGCCGTCGTTGCCCGCGGCGATCACGAACAACGCCTTGTCGCTCAACCGGTTGACCGCCTCCTCCAGCGGGTCGACGTCCGCGGTGTCGGTGCCGCCCAGGCTCAGGTTCACGACCTTGGCGCCGGAGTCGACCGCCCACTGCATACCCGCGAGGATGGCCGACTCGGCGCAGCCCCACCCGCCGCACACCTTGCCGATCAACAGCTTGGCCTCGGGCGCGACGCCGACGTACTTGCCCGCCGACACCGATCCGTTGCCCGCCAGCGTGGAGGCGACGTGGGTGCCGTGCCCGTCCGCGTCGGCCAGTTCGCCGCCCTCGCCGGTGAAGTCGCGGCTGGCCTGGATGCTCTTGCGCACGTCGGCGTGCGTGCCGTCGATCCCGGTGTCGAGCACGGCGACCGGCACGCCCTTGCCGGTCCACCCGGCGCCCCACGCCCCGCGCGCGCCGATCAGCGGCACGCTCACGTCCAGGCTCGGCTTGCGCACCCCGTCCAGCCACACCTTCCCCGCGGCCCGGCTCTGGCTCAGCCGCGTCCAGTACGCGCCCGTCTCGGCCTTGGGCACCCGCACCGCCTTGGCGTCCACACTGGACAGTGCCATGCCGGTGCCGGGCGCGGCGGCGGGCGCGATCAGGGGAAGGTCGGCCCGGTCCTCGTCCCCGTATCCGTCGCGCAGCAGGGCGGCGACGTCGAACAGCCGCCGGTCCACCCTGCCCGCCTGCAACGGCGCCCATGCGTCAGACGGGACTACCGACAGGCTGTCCCCGGTTCCAGCGGTGGCGAACTGGATGCCGACCCGCCCGGGTCCCGGTTCGACCGCGGGCACGAGCCGCTGGCCGACCTTGTGCAGGGTCACGTGATCGCCCGTGATGAGGGTGAGCGATCCGAGGTAGGTGGGCCGCTGCGCGTCCGTGCTCGCATGTGCGGCGGGAACAGCAAGACCGAGCAGCGCGGACGCTGTCACGGTCAGGAGGACCAGGGCTGGGCGCATCTCCCAAACCAACTCGACGCCCGACGACACCGTCTAGGGTCCGTTCGTAGGCTGCCATTCCCACCTCCGGTCCGGTTAGCCTGACAGGGTTCTAAGCGGAGGTGCGCGACACTTGCCACATGCTGATGGGAATCTGGCGCGATGCCCGTCCCGTGGAGCGTTTGTCCTATGCGCTGGGGGCTGCGCTGTTCACCGGTGGGCTGGTGCACGTCGTAGTCCTGTTGGTGACCGGGTGGACGTGGATGGGGCCTTTGTCCCTGCGCAAGGCGGCGACGTTTGGCCTGTCGTTCGGCCTCACCCTTGTCACGGTCGCTTGGGCTACCTCGTTTGTGGCTATGCGCGCTCGCAGGCTGCTCTTAGGGCTGTTCGCGGGGGCGAGCACGGGCGAGGTCGTATTGGTCAGCATGCAAGCGTGGCGGGGTGTTCCATCGCATTTCAACTTCGAGACCGGGTTCGACACGGCTGTCTCGATGACCCTCGCGGCAGGCGGCGGGGTGCTCATCCTGACCACGATCGCTTTCACAGTGGCGGCGGTTGCCGGAACCAGACAATCCGCGCCGGGCATGCGCGTTGCCATCCGGTTCGGTCTCATCGCTTTATTGGTCGCGTTGGCGACAGGGGCGGCGATGATCGCGCGTGGGGTGATCGCCAGTCGGAGTGGGGATCCGCAGCTCGCGTACACGACAGCTGGTGCGTTGAAGCCTCTCCACGCGGTCGCGATGCACGCGATCCTGGTGGTCCCTGTGGTGGCGTGGCTCTTGGACCGCTCAGCCGTGCGGGCTGACCTTGGCCTGAAGTTGGTGTGGTCGACCGTTGTGGCCTACGCGGCTCTAATCGCGCTCGTCGCCGTCGAGTCCATCGCCGGGGTGTCACCGTTGGCGCCACCTGTTGCCGCTGCCATCGCATCCGTTGTGGCTGTCGTGGTCTTGGCGACTGTGGGGATGTTCGCGTTGGTCGAAGGGGTCAAGCGGCAACGAGTTCGGTGACCTTGGTCTTCCGCGTGGTCAGTGCGGCATAGGCGGCGAGGAGCACGGCGACCACGAGCAACGTCCAGGCCGCGGTGGTCTGGTTGGCCAGAACGTCGTTCTGCCATCCCAGTGCCAGTCGGCCATAGAACCCGGCACCCAGCGCGGTATCCCGCCACAACAACACGACGCCGGTCAGACCGTAGGCAGCGGCGACGAGCAGCACGGGGCCGCGGCTAACGCGGGCGAACAGCACCAACCCTGTCGCTAGAGACGCCCCGAGGATGACCAACCGGGCCCAGTGAAGCCCAGCGGCGGAGTCGTACAGTCCGAGCGCGTAGGTCACCAGTGGGATCGCTGCGGCGAACTGGGCGGCGATGATCGGGCGGGGCAACCAGACCGCGACAGGTCCTATCAGCGCTCTGGGCTTGCCCCGGGCCAACAGCGCGGGTACGGCAAGACCCAAGATCAGCTGCACGTCGATGTGCGCGGAGAACAGGGCCGGTTCGTACTTCCCCAGCCCAGAACTGGTCGCCACGAGCAACAGCGCACACCCTGCCAGCCACGAGGCCGTTCGCTCGGCCGGCCACGGTTCGGTCCTACGCCGCAGCCGGTCGAGGTACCAGACGGCAGCAACGACAGCCGCCGACCCGAAGACCAGGTCGAAGCGCCAGTCCAGGACAGCCCTGACCACGCTGAGCGGCTCCGGCAGCGGGAACCCGATCAGCACCTCCGTGGCCGACAGCTTCCGACGCTCGCCGATAGGCCCAGGTGTCCGGCTCAGCCCTACCGCGAGGCCGATCGTCGCCAGCATAAGAAGGATCTCAACCGCACCCAGCTGCAAGAGCGCACGCGGACGTCCCGCATCGGCCAGGCGCAAGGTCCGGGTGCGGTGGAGGTAGCCGAAGAAGCCGAGGAGCAGCGCGGCAGCCGTCTTGGCCACTACGAGCAGTCCGTACTGCGTGTCCAAGTCACCCAGCGACAGCCGCAGCGACGCGTTCACCACGCCGGTCACGACCACGATGAACCAGCAACCCAGCGCCACGGCCGAATACATCCGCGCGGCGGTGGCAGCGTAAGAGCGATTGAGCAGGACTAGAAGCGCAACGAGCCCACCGACCCACAACGACATCGCGACCACGTGCAGCATGAGGCTGTCGCTGGCGATGTCGTGGTCACCACCGGCCGACGAGTGTCCCGTCAGCGCTACCGGCGCCACACCGATGAGCGACAGCACCAACAGCGGCAACGGCTTCAACTGGAGCCGAACACCCACCCAGACCAACGCGGCCAGGTTCGCCACTACGAGCCAGGCGAGCGCGACCGACAGACGTCCCACCGCAGGTCCTAGCAGCGGAAGCACGCCCGTCACGGTCTGACCTAGCGCGTCCGCGACAGTCAGCACCACCATCGCGGCGGCCAGCGCCGCCCACCACCCCGCGAAGGTCCCGGCCAGGCGCGTGGCCCGCCCGGAGTCCCGCTGCGGCATGAGAACGGCGGCGGCCAGCAGCGCGCCGACGACCAACACGGCCGCGACCTCGGCCAGAACCCGGACCGAGGGCAGCCCGTACCGCACGACCGCGCCGGGGTTGGGCAGCCCGAGCACCGGCACGGGCGCCAGCGCGGCGATCCCGGCGGCGATCACCGCCCCGGTGACCGCGCCGATGCCGACCAGCGGCGTGAGCCTGCTGCGTTCCATCAGATCCTCCTGGCCAACCACCCGGTCAGGGGCGGCCGTGGCCCCGGTCCGACGACAGCACCTCGAACGACGCGATCTTCCACTTCCCGTCGACCTGGACCATCGTCACCGCGTCGACCAGGGTCAGGTTGGGTCGGACCAGGGTCACCGTGACCTTCGCGCCCTCCGGCGTGGTGACCGTGTCACCCACCTGGAACGAGACCATGGTGTCCGCCCTCGCCCGCTCGCACAACCGCTCGACGGTGCCGTAGCTGCCCCGCACGGGGTCGGTCAGCAGGTCGAACGCCGCCGGGCAGTCCTCGTCGATGGCGGCCTTGAAGTACCCGTCGACGGCGGCGGCCGGGGTGTCGTCGGCGGTGCCGAACAGCCAGAACTGGGCGCCGACCACAGCGGCGACCGCGACGGCCGCCCCGGCCAGGACCCCCGGCCGCCGCACTGGCGACGGCCGGGTCCCCGGAGTGACGTCGGTGTCCATCAGCCGTGCTTGAACACGACGGTGGTGACCATCCACGGCGTGTTGGCCACCGTGTTGACCGTCGCGTTGGGTCGGGCGCCGAGCACGACGAGCTGGTCCTCGATGAGCATCTCCATGTCACCGGCGGGCGAGGAGTTGAGCCGCGGGGTGAACCCGGCGCCCGCGGTCAGGTTCCTGGAGAACCCGGAGTCGACGTAGAAGCCGACCGCCAGGTGGTTGTCGTCGGTGACGGCCGCGGTCTGCCCGGAGGACGCGACCGCGGTGGTGCCCTTGTTGGACACGGTCGTGTCCACCGCGCCGAGCCCGGCGGCCAGCGAGAGGCCGGAGTACTCGACGACACCGACCCCGATGTCGGCCGACGCCGAGGCCGACGCGGTCACCGTCAGCTTCTGCCCGCCACCGGAGGTGATGGGGGCGGTCCAGATGCTCTGCTCGGTGTTGTCGGTCGCGACGGTGCTGGAGATCTTGGTGTAGACGTTCCCGGCCGAGTCGCGCACGCCGGTCGCCCGCGAGCCCACCGTGTTCCACACGCCGACCTGGACCACGATCCGGTCCCCGACCTGCACCGCGGACGGCGTGGTGACGGCCCGCTCCGCGCCGGGACCGCGCCCGGTGACCTGCTGGACGTAGCCGGGGATAGGAGTCGCCGAGGGGGTTACCGCGTTCGACGGGGTCGACGGGGCGCTAGTACCGATCGCGTTGGTCGCGGTGACGCGGAAGGTGTAAGAGGTGCCGTTGGTCAGGCCGGTGACCTGTGCGGACGTGCCGGTCACGGCGACCGGGGTCTGCGGGGTCGAGCCGATGTACGGGGTGACGGTGTAGCCGGTGATGGCGTTGCCGCCGTCGCCGGGCGCGGACCAGGTGACCGTCGCCGAGGCGTTGCTCGCCACGGCGGCCACCGCGGACGGGGCCGAGGGGGCGGTGATCGACGGCAGGATCCGCACCGTCTTGGCCACCGACGGCACGCCAGCCGAGTTCACCACGAACAACATGTAATCACCCGGCGGTGCCAGGGTCGCCCCGGCCGGGGTCTGGATGTCCAGCTTGCCGACACCCTTGGTGAACTGCAGCGGGACGAACCGCTGGTCCATGTCGCTCTGGTGGGTGTTGGCGCCCATCGAGACCAGGTTGACCGCGCTGATGTCCGCCGAGTCCGGGGTGGACACCGAGATGGTCTGCGCGTACGCGGTGCTCGCGGGCGCGGCGGTGACGGTGGGGCGGGCGCCGTTGAACAGGTACGGCGGCGAGTAGATCTCCGCCGAGAACTGGCCGGGCACCGTGGCGCTGATGTGGTGGCCGCCGCCCGCGACGAGCACCCGGCCGTCGGCCATCAGCAGCGCGGTCTGGTGGTACTGGCGCGGCACCGACATCGACGCGGCGGTCGACCACTGCTCGGTCGCCGGGTCCCAGATCTCGGTGGTCAGGATGTTGGTGTTGAGCTTGCTCTGGTCGCTCGACGGGGCGCCGCCGACCGCGAGCACCTTGCCGTCGGCGAGGGTGGTCAGCGTGTGGAAGTCGCGCGCGGTCTTCATCGGCGCGGTCTGCCGCCACGCCGCGGTCGGCGCGGTCAGGTCGATGACCGAGGTGTTGGCCATCGCGGGGGCGCCGTCGGAGACCGTGGTGGAGCCGCCGCTGTAGAGGATCTTGCCCGGCCGGTACATGGTCGACGAGCCGTTGATGACGCCGCTGGCGCCGACCGGGGTCCAGGTCTGGTTGTTGACGTCGAGCCAGTAGGAGACGTCCTCGGAGGGCCCCATCGTGAACACCTTGCCGTTGGGGGCCAGGTAGGCGAAGGGGTACTCGACCTCGTGGATCTGCGAGGTGTTCACATTGGACAGGACGGTCCAGGTGTTGTTCGCCGGGTCGTAGACCTCTGGGTGCTCCGCCCAGGTGTAGGCGTCAGAGGTGTTACCGCTGATGGTGACGTAACGGCCGTCAGGTAGCTCTGTCACGCTCGGGTACCACCGGGGGTAGTGCATGTCCGCGCCGCGGCTCCAGGTGTTGGAGGCCGGATCGAAGATGGTGGTGTCCTTGATGCCGAGCTCACCGGTGGAGACCACGCCGTAACCGCCCACGACGAGCACGCGGCCGTCGGGCAGGTGGGCGTTGGCGGCGCAGAAGATGCTGTCCGGCGCCATGATCGTGGTGAAGGTGTTGGTGGCCGGGTCCCACAGGTAGGTCGGCTCGGGCTGGTGCCAGCCGTCCCACAGCAAGTACTTGCCGTTGTTCAACGCGACCATGTGCACGGCGACGAACGGCCAGGTCATCGCGGGCGCCCACTGGCCCTGAGGGGACGCGGTAGGCGTGACGGCGTTGGACAGGGCGGACGGCGCGCTGGTGCCGATGGTGTTCGTGGCCGTGACGGTGAACGTGTAAGAGGTGCCGTTGGTCAGACCCGGCACGGCGAGCGTGGCCACCGCACCGCTGATGACGATGGGTGCCTGCGCGACGCCGTTCGCGTAAGGGGTGACGGCGAGGGAAGTGATGGGGCTACCGCCGTTGGGCGGGACAGTCCAGTTCACGGTCGCGCTCGCGTTGCCTGCCTGCGCGGTGACGGAGGTGGGGGAACCGGGCGCGGTAGGGCCATTGCCGCCGCCCTGCGCTGCCTTGAAGACGATGGTGACCACCGACCACGGCACTCCCGCACCGGTCGACACACCCGCGCTCGGCTGCTCACCGATGCCGACGGGCCTGTCTTCGAGCACGAACTCCATGTCCGAGGTCGGCGAGACGTTGACCCGCTCGGTGAACCCGGCACCCGCGGCGAGGGTCTTGCCGAAACCGGAGTCGGCGTAGAAGCCGAGCGCGAGCCCGTCACCGGTGGTGACCGGCGTGGGGCCGGAGGTGACGACACCCGCGACGGTGCTGGTCCCGGTGGCCTGCGACTTCTGGTCCACCACGGTGGCGTCGGCGACCTGGGACAGGCCGGAGTACTCGACGGCCGCGATCCCGAGGTCGGCCTTCGCGGTCGCGGTGACGGTGATGGCGGGCTTGGTGCCGCCGCCGTTCACGACCGGCGCGCTCCACACGCTCAACTCGGTGCCGTCGGACGCGGTGACGGCGGTGAGCTTGGTGTAGGTGTTGTTCGCGGCGTCCTTGACGGTCTTGGCGGTGGCGTTACCGCTGCTCCAGACGCCCACCTGCACGACGATCCGGTTCCCGGCGGTCACGTTGCCCGGCAGCGTCACGGCCTTGCTCGCCGCGATCGCCCTGGCGCTCACCTTCTGCACGAACGCGGGAGCCACAGCGGCCGCGTAACCGGGCAGACCCAGCGCGACCAGCACCAATGCCAGGAGCGCGCTCACCAGCACACGCGCCCGACGGGGGCGGAGAAATCCCATGTCACGTCCTCGACCGCAGTTCAAGACCGACCACGCCGGCGTCGCTTACATCGCCCCACCCCCGCCAACGTTTCGCCTGAACCCCCAAGTCACCAAAATTACTCCACCCGGCACGTTTGGCCACGAATCCCGTTGTGTGATGGGAATTCACCAGCCCCGAAGCCCCTGACGCGCCCAGTCACCGAAAACCGGACAAAACCCACCAGCATGGCCGATTCCGGCACCTCTGCCGGTGCCAACCGCAGAATCAACGCCCCTGGCGGAAACCGGTTACCTGCAGAAACCACTCGGTGACTCGCCGACCTCAACGACAACAAACAGTCACGCGCGAGAACAACCCGGGAATCGACGGCAGACGGGGTGATCCTGAAGATCATCCATTCGGCCGCACCTCTCGGCGAGCGCCGCGCGGCAAGCCACACAAGCCAGGATTCGGCGACGGCGGGCTGCTCTTCCCCGCCGCGATCCGGCGGCGGGCGGGTGATTGGCGCGCTCGACGCGACAGGCGGGGTGGTAGGCGCGCTCGACGCGACAGGCGGGGTGGTAGGCGCGCTCGACGGCGGCAGGCGGGGTGGTAGGCGCGCTCGACGGCGGCAGACGGGTGATTGGCGTCGCCGACAGTGTGGGCGTTTGCCTGGTGCCATCGCGCCCGAAGGTGGCAGCGGTCGCGGCGGTCCGCCGTGACGGCGCCTGGCTCCGGACCGGGCGGGCAGGTCAGCGATCGCGGTGTCCCGCCGTGACGGCACCTGATTCCGGGACGGCTGGGGTGGGTCAGCGGTTGGTGAGGCCGCCGTGGAGGTGGCCTACCTGGATGGCGGTGCCGCTGTGGGTGCCGGAGATGGAGTTGTGGACGGAGCCGGGGGTGTCGGGGTGGGAGGTGGGTGGGGTGTCGGGGGTGGGGGACGCGGTGGGTGCGGGGACCAGGCCGGTGGTGAGGAGGTCGCCGCTGGGGGTGGGGACGTGGAGGTGGGCGGTGGCGCGGTATTCCTTGATGTGCACCGGGATCGCGGCGGTCGGGAGGGTGGCGTACCCGGCGTCGATGATGTCGTCGTGGACGCGGTCGGAGATGAGGGCGGCGAGGAAGGTGCGGTCCTCATCCGAACGCGTGAGGGCGTCGCGCAGCGGGGCGGCGTCGAGCAGTCGGTGCGCGGTGACCAACGCCCGACCACCCCCGAGCGGCCGGACCGGCCCGACGTGCAGCGCCGCCCGCAGCCGGAGCCGCAGCCCGCGGTGGACCTTGCGCATCCACACATCCCTGGCCACCAGCGCCTCCTGCAACGCCCCGAACACCGACTCGGTGACGGCGGGCAGGTGCCTGCTGTCGAACCCGAGCCCCAGCCCGTCACCGGTGTCCTGGGGGAACAGTCGCCCATCCCAGACGTGCTCAAGCCCACTGTCCGCGAACGCGACCCGCACCACCTCGGGAATCGCCTCGGCCAGCTTCTGCTGCCCCGGATCACTGTTCGACCCGTACCGCTCGGCATCGACCACGAGCACACCCAGGTACGGCGGCAATTCCTCGCTCACAAAGACCTCCCCAGCCGGTGTCGCGCATGCCCGTCCACCGTACTGCCGCCACCCCCTCGTCACGCCTGACAGAACCTGGTCGCTTTCTCGCCTTCCCCCTTGCCCAGATAGGCATTGCCCAAAGGGGCAGGGCTGCGCACCTGGCCATCACACCCGCTCCGGCCGTCGCGACGAACCGGGAAAACCCCCTTTCGGGAAGGAGCCCCCCGATGGCGACCGAGTTCAAGTTCGTTGTCGACGGTCTGGAGTTGTCCGAGTCGCAGCAGGCGCTGATCGCCCAGGCGGTGGCCGAGGCGGGGACGGCCGCCGTCGACCGGGTGATCGGGCGCGACGTGCCCTACCTCGAGTTCGGCGGCACCCGGCTGCGCAAGTGGGAGCTGATCGGGCGCTACCTGCTCGCAGGGCCGCGCGCGCTCGAGTTGGCGGAGCAGGTGCAGGGTTACCTGGGCAAGCGGGAGCAGTGACCCACACCTGCCCGAGCGGGCAGGCCACCCCAGGCGCCACCCTGCTCGGCATCATGGGCCCCGGCGGCCGGGTCGTGTTCACCCCGCACGGCCCGACCCTCACTCCCTCGCTGCGCACCCACCTCCAATCCCAAGTCGACCAATCCCACCCGGGCGCACCGCTGGAGTCCCGCTACCGCTTCGCGACCCCGTGCGCCACCAAGGGCTGCGCCTTCTGGGACGGCACCTGCCGCGCCCTCGACGCCGCCCACGACACCTACCCGACCCCGGACACCCCAGCGTCGAGCAACTCATCGGGCGGCCACCGCGCTCCAGCGGACCCGAGTCACTCAGTCGAGAACCTCCCCCACTGCGGCATCCGCGACACCTGCCGCTGGTGGTCCCAGGAAGGCCCCGCCGCGTGTGCGGTCTGCCCCCAGGTCCGCACGCGGGCGGCACCGATTGCCAGTTGAGCCACTCCCGCCGGCGGCGGTGCGGACTTCTCGCACCGCCGCTGGACCATGGGCGCCCCAGATGTGGTCATGGCGGTAAGAGGTCCACTACCCCGCGTCGTCGAGGTAGTCGGGTGCGGAATTTGGCGGTCGAGGTCCGAATGGTCGGATTCGAGGGGTCATCGGCGCGTTGCCACTTATCGGGGGCGTTCCCACTGGTTCGAGTCACACCACGAACGTATCGAGCGCTGAGCTGGGCGGACAGCGGATGCGCCGATTCTGTGGACAACCGCGGAGGTTGTGGACAACCCGGGCGGACAAGCGAGCAGGCGCCGAATTCGGAGCGGGCCGGGGACGGGGAGCGCGACCAGGGTCAACTGGTGAATTCCGCCGGACCATTGGTCTAGACCTAAACCGATCCACCCGCTAGATTCGAGTGTGGTCTAGACCACACAGGGCCTACTCCGTCATCCCCTGGAGCCATCCCCATGAGACGCACCCTTCGTCGTTTGTCCACCGCGGCGGTGAGCCTCCTGCTAGCCGCCACCGCACTGATCGTCGTGAACCAACCGGCCTCGGCGGCGGGTTCGCTGCGCGCTGCTCTTGTGCTGACCGGGACCAGTGGCGAGTACACCGTCACCAACTCCGGTAGTGCTGCCGTCACCGGTTGGTCCATCCAGTTCGAGCTGCCTGCTGGTGTCACCGCGACCGCCAATGCCAACGCCACCGTGAGCCAGACCGGTACTCGGGTCACGCTTACCCCCGCCTACTACATCAACACGATCCAGCCGGGTCGCTCGACGTACCCGTACAGCCCGTCGTTCCGCCTCAGCGCGGCCGCGACCCCCGGCAAGTGCCGCGTCGACAACGGCAACTGCGATGGCACCCCCGACACACCGCCCGCACCCCCGGCCAACCTGCGCGCGACGGTGAAGACGACCAAGACCATCACCCTTGCCTGGGACGCCTCGGTGATCGGCTCGCTGCCGGTCGCGAACTACGAGCTGTACCAGGGCACCGCCCTTGTCGCCACCACGCCGGACCTGACGGCGAACGTCAAGGACCTCACGCCGAACACGGCCTACACGTTCACCGTGAAGGCGAAGGACACCAACGGTCTCTCGTCGGCCGCTAGCGCGCCGTTGACCGTGACCACCAGCAACCCGTCCGACGACACCCAGGCTCCTACCGTGCCCACCGGTCTGCGCTCCACCGCGACCGACTCAGGCAGCGTCACCCTCGCCTGGAATGCCTCTACGGACAACACCGGCGTTGTCGCCTACGACATCTTCGTCAACGGCGCAGCGGGCCCCACGGCCACCACCACCACGGCCAAGGTGACCGGTCTGTCGCCCTCTACCGCCTACAGCTTCACGGTGCGGGCGCGCGACAGTTACGACAACGCGTCGGCTCAGAGCGCGGCTGTTTCCGCTACCACGAAGGACATCGTCGACGGGTACGCCCGCGTCGGGTACTTCGTGCAGTGGGGCATCTACGGCAGGCAGTTCTTCGTCAAGAACCTCGTCACCAACGGGGCAGCGGCGAAGCTGACCCACCTGCTCTACGCGTTCGGCAACATCGACCCGGTCAACCTCACCTGCCTCACCGGGGTCACCAAGGGCACGACGGCCAACCCGCAGGACCCGAGCCAGGGTGACGGCGCGGGCGACGCCGAGGCCGACTACTCGCGGCCGTTCGCCGCGGGCCAGTCCGTCGACGGCGTCGGCGACACCGGTTGGGAGACGTTGCGCGGTAACTTCAACCAGCTCAAGAAGCTCAAGGTGAAGTACCCGAACATCAAGATCCTGATCTCCCTCGGCGGGTGGACCTACTCGAAGTACTTCTCCGACGTCGCCGCCACCGATGCTTCCCGTAAGAAGTTCGTGTCCTCGTGCATCGACACGTACATCAACGGCAACATCAAGGCATACGGCGGCGCGGGTGGCCCCGGCACCGCGGCGGGCATCTTCGACGGCATCGACATCGACTGGGAGTGGCCCGGTAGCGCTGACGGTCACCCGGGCAACCACTGGTCGCCCAACGACAAGAACAACCTGACCGCGCTGCTCAAGGAGTTCCGCGAGCAGCTCGACGCCAAGAGCAAGACCACGGGTAAGAGGTACGAGCTCCAGGCGTTCACCCCCGCCGACCCCGGCAAGGTCGAGGCAGGCTGGGACGTCCCGAAGATCTTCGACTACCTCGACGTCGCGAACGTGCAGGGCTACGACTTCCACGGCTCCGGTAGCGACAACTCGTGGGAGCCCAACCGCACCGGCCACCAGGGCAACCTGTACCCGGACGCGGACGACCCGTACAACAACAAGTTCAGCGTCGAAGGCGCCATCAAGGCTTACACCGACAAGGGCGCGAACCCACGCAAGCTGACGTTGGGTCTAGCGTTCTACGGCCGAGGCTGGCAGGGCGTGCCCGACAACGGCAAGAAGGGCGAGTGGCAGTCGGCGACAGGCGCCGCTCCCGGCCAGTTCGCCGAAGAGGCGGGCACACGCGGGTACAGCAACCTGCTCGCGAGCGTCCCCAACTGCACGATCTACCACGACACGGCCTCTATAGCCACCGCCTGCCACACCGGCGGCACCAACGGCCAGTGGTGGACCTTCGACGACACCTGGTCGATCCAACAGAAGATCACCTGGCTCAAGTCGAAGCGCCTCCTCGGCATCATGGCCTGGGAGATGTCCGGCGACCCCGGCGTCCTGATGACGGCGGTCGACACCAACCTGAAGTAACGCACCACCACCGGATGGGGCTCCCCGCACGCGGGGAGCCCCATTCCGCTTGTCACCTGACGTGACGAACCAGGGCGGCGATGTCGGCGGTGAGGACTGGGCCGTGGGGGTTCTTGCTGTCCCGGAGGTGGCGGAGGGTGCTACCCACCTCGACGCAGTCGGAGTTGGCGGCGGATCGGGTGGACTTCTTGAACCGCACGGCGCGCTCCTAGCGAGTCTTGGCGAACCGGATCAACGCAGCAGCATCGGCCGACAGAGATGACCCTGCCGGGTTCTTGCTGTCTCGCAGGTGGGACAGCGTGTGGGCAACCTCGACACAGTTCGTGTGTGGGCCAGACCGGCTGGACTTCTTGAACCGCATGGCGCGCTCCTAGCGAGTCTTGGCGAACCTGATCAGCGCGGCGGCGTCAGCCACCAGCGACGGCCCAGTCGGGTTCTTGCTGTCCCGCAGGTGGACGAGGGTCTGGGCTACCTCTACGCAGTTCGAGTTGGCGGCGGAACGGCTGGACTTCTTGAACCGCAGGGGTTCAGCGGACATGTCAATCTCCAAGAGGCAGGCGGTCGATCTCGCTCTTCAGCCTATCCTTGCTCTCTTCGGCCGACAAAGCATGCTTGATCAACCACCGTTTCGCCTCGGTGTAGGGCTTGACCTCGTGGTCGAAGAGAAAGGTTGACGAGTCGTAGTGCTCGATCAGCAACGCTGATCCGACGTAGTCGAAGTCCATCAAGTACCAACCGGACACCATCAGGACTGTCGGCTCCTCGACGATGCGGAGAGTGATGTTGTCCCGCCTAGACACCCGCAGCAAGTGGGAAAGCTGCTCCGCGAAGGCGGCCTGTCCGCAGAGGCAGTTGCGGAGAGCAGCAACCCCGATCAGCGCCGTGTACTCGAAGTTGCCGCGCGACAACAGGTCTTGCCTGTGCTCCCGCGCGGCCAGTCGCGGCGCGATCTCCCGCTCGGCGATCTCCCAGCCGCGCAAGGTGGCCTTGGCGTAGGTGGGCGTCTGCAGCAGCCCCGGGATTATCGTCGGGCTCCAGTCCGTCGAGCGAATCGCTTCACTCTCATAGGCCGCCAAGGCGCCGAGTTCACGCGGAACACCAGCGGGTGGTCGGTCCCACCAGCCGACGCTGGGAGTCTCCTTGGACCAGGCGATCAACCTCTCCCGTTGCTCATGCGGGATCTTGTAGATCAACGCAAGGGCCATCACCGTTTCGGGTGAAAGACTGCGCTGGCCGCGTTCCACCCGACTGAGGGTTGACTCCTTCCAGTCGATCACTTCGCACACGGCCGCGAGGCTGAGACCTGCGGCGTTGCGGAGCTTGCGGAGTTCCGCGCCCAGCGCGCGGTCTTTCGGGGACGCGGGTTTGTGGGTGCCGCTGGGCACGGCGGTCCTCCTTTGGTGTTTCTGCCAGGGTGGGCAACGCCCTAGCTTCGCCTTACCGGCGCGGGAACGGCCCGCGCTCGTGGCAAATAGTGAAGGGTCTCGCCCGTGACGCGCAATCCGGACATCGATGTCTACGCCACCATTCGCCCCGGCGCCGAAATCAGCTGTGAGGTGACCAGGACCGAAGTCCAACTCCGCTTCGGCGGCCACTCCGACGGCTTCCACCTGATCATCGAAGCAGGCGCCCTGTCCCGCTTTGTCACCAGCGTCCAGGATGCCCTCACCCAGTACGAGAACGCCGCCTGAGCAACCGGCCCCCGGCGGGTACCGGCGATATCGCCGGTACCACCCGCTGCTCGCGCCTGCCCTATTCGAACCTGGCCAACAACGTCGCCGCCTCCACCCAGTCGACGCAGGCAGGCCGAGTCCGAACGCTCACAAACTCGACGATCGCGGCGTACACCGTGTCGAGCGGAACATGGGCATTCGGCGGCACGTCGGCGGGATGCAGCCCAGCGATCCAGTACTCAGTCCAGTCCGCGCCGGTACCGCCGGCGGGGACGTAAGCCACTTGGCCGTCATTCCACTCCAGGATGCCGATGCCATCCTTGACACCCACCGTGAGCGCGGGCTGCTCATCGACGCTTGCCGGGGGGCGACTCGCGACCAGGTCCCACATCCATCCGATCGCGACTCCCGCGTCATGGCGTGCACGCACAGCGGCAGCCAAGTCGAACCCCGGCGGGAGCTGATCCATCACTATCTGTCCGTGGTGCAGGACCGAATCACTCACCTGGTTGCCTTCCCGTGATAGGTGACGGCAAAATTGATGATGACCTGCCCGTGCCGCGTCCCGTTGGCGATCATCATGGCGATGGCCTTCATCTCGATGTGGAAGTACAACCGAGGGGCGCGCCGGTGCCCGAGGTCGGTCATCCGCCTGGCAGCGGCCTGCGCCCAGGGATCAGTGCGGATAGCGGTCACTTCCCCGATGTCGACACCGTCGAGCTGGACATAACCGACGATGGGCATGCCGCTGGCCCGACGCACCCTCGGCGGAAGGCCATCGTGGTACGGGGTGGCTTGTTCCGGGTAGCGATCCCCGTGGGAGTTCGTGACGCCGATCGGGTGCGTCCTCGTCGCCCTAGAACGTCGATGACCGTCTGGAGGATCTCGTCCAGCGTGGTCGCCACGGCAAGCAACACGCCCCGCACCGCACGGAGATCATCGAGCACGACGCGCAGCCGAGCCACCTCGTCCTCGATCGCCATGTTCGCACCCTAGAAGCCTTACCGTGTCGCCGCTTGCGTGGCGTGAGCGCTAACAGTCACGGTAGGCGCTTGAGCGTCATCGGCAGGTTGTCGACGGGGACAGGTAGGGCTGTCGGGTCCCAGCGGACGCGGTAGTTCGGGGGTAGGGCCCAGCTTCGGGTTAGCAGTAGCTGGTGCAGGAGGGTCTTGACCTCGTACATCCCGAAGCGCAGGCCGATGCACTTGTGGGCGCCCGCGCCGAAAGGGAGCCAGTTGTAGCGGGGGATGTCGGTTTCGAAGCGGAGTGGGTTGAAGGTGTGCGGGTCCGGCCAAAGCTCTGGGAGCAGGTGGTTAAGCCAGAGGGTCACCGTGACCATGGTTCCGGCGGGGACGAAGTGGCCCTGGATCTCGGTGTCGGCGATGGCGCGGCGGGCGGGGGACGGGACCGGGGTGACCAGGCGCAGGGATTCGCGGATGACCATGTCGAGGACCACCAGGCGGTCCAGGTCGGCGGTCGACAGGGGGCCGGGGCCGATCTCGCGGGCCTCGGCGCGGGCCTGTTCCTGCCATTCCGGGTGCAGGCCGAGGTGGTAGAGCGCGGCGGTGGTGGTGATGGTGGCGGTGTCGTGGGCGGCCATCATCAGGAAGATCATGTGGTTGACCACGTCCTCCTGGCTGAACGCCGACCCGTCCGCCAGGCGCGCGTGGCACAGGGCGGTGAACAGGTCATCACCCACACGGTCCTGGCTCGCGCCCGCGCGGAAGTACTCCTCCAGCCGCCGTCGACCCCGGATCCCGGCCGCCCACCGACCGCCGGGCACGGGGAACCGCACGATCGAGGTCCCCGCCCGCACCACCCCGACGAACGCGTCGTTCAACTGCGGGTCGCTCGGCTCCCCCATGAACACCTCGGCGGCGACGTCCAGCGTCAGCGCCTTGAGCGCGGGATAGACATCAAGCTGCTCGGGCCACCTGGGGATCTCACGGCGCACGACCTCCGCAACCCGCGCGGTGTAAGCGTCGATGCGTGGAGCGGTGAACGCCTCTTGCATCAACCGCCGGTGGAACAGGTGCTCGTCGAAGTCGAGGAGCATCAGACCTCGGGGGAAGAACTTCTCCAGGAAGAACGCCCACCCGTCTTGCGAGAACGCCTTGTCCTTGTTGACGAACACCTCCCGCGCGGCGTCAGGCCCAACGGCGGCGACCATCTTCGTCCCGAACACGTTCACCCACGAGACAGGCCCGAACCTCCTGTACCGCTCTAGCTGGTAATCCACACCCCGCCGCAACATCGGCACCGTGTGCCCTAGCACCGGCCAGCCACTGTCACCCAAGACCGGCTTCAAACCCGTCGGCGCTACCGCCAGCTCTCGCACCACTATCCGAACCTAGCACCGGACCAGGCTGCCGAACGCCTACTAGACGCCGAGTACGGCCGAGACCAATCCGGCGAGTTCTGCTGCCAGGCAAGGCCGTCCGGCGAGTCGGCCGGTGCGCGGTAGGTCGTTGACGATCGTGAGGGCGGCGTGAACGGTGACGCGGGCGGCTGGTTCGGACAGGGAAGGGCGGGCTTCCTGCAGCAGTCGGACCCACTCGGCGACGTAGCCCCGTTGGAGCGCTCGCAACTCCTTGGCGTCGCGCTCGGGCAGGTTCACCAGTTCCGTCGTATAGACAGCAATAAGGTCGTCTGACCGCATCACTGTGTCGACGTAGGAGCGGGCGAGGCGTCTTAGGGCGTCGGAGGCGTCGACTGCGCTACTCAGCGACTCCTCTAGACCCCATCGCAGGCGGTCGGACATGCGGCGGCTTGCGGCTAGCAGGATGTCGGACTTCGAGGCGAAATGCCTATAGACGCTAGGACCCGCGATGCCGGTGGCGGCGCCGATGTCTTCCATGCTGACGGACGGGAAGCCGCGTTCGCGGAAGAGGCGGGTCGCGGAGGTCAGGAGTTCCTCGCGGCGGGTCTGGGCCGGGCCGCCGCGCCAGGCCGGTGCGGCGGAGCCGGTGGCGATCGGGGCGCGGACGACCGACTCGGCCAGTGACGCCAACAGGGAGGCGAACTCCGGCGCGGGTAGCCCCACCCGGTGATCCCCGACGCTGCCGAACACGCTCAGTACGGCGAAGCACAATAGGTCGGCCTCGCCCGCGTCGAGCGGCGGGCGCAACCGGCGCAGGCCGGTCATCCACTGGCCGAGCAGTGCGCCCACCCGGCGGCGGATCTCCTTCTGGTCGCCCTGGTGCAGGTGCCTGCCCTGCCACCGCCACAGCGCGGTGAGCGCCCGTTGCTCGATCGAGACCTCGGCGGCGGTCACCAGCAGGGGCCGCAGCGCAGCGGCGGGGTCCGCCTCGGCCAACTCGACCGGGCCCGCGAGGCGCTCCGCCAGGGCATCGATGCCGTTGAGCAGGACGAACCCGAGGACGTCCTGCTTGTTCTGGAAGTGGCGGTACAGCGCGGGGCCGGTCACCCCGGCCGCGGCCGCGATGTCGTTGACCCCGACGGCGTGGAACCCGCGTCGGCCGAACAGCTCGGCGGCGGCAGCGGCCAGCTCAGCCTTGCGGTTGCGCCGCCCGCCCTGTCGGTCCCCCTGGACACCGCGAGTCACTCGACAGCCTCCTGGGGTGAGAGCGGAGTTACAACGGTAGGCGGAACCCAGCACGTTGACAACCAGTTGATACCGGCGAGTATGTTAATGGGCATTAGCGCCAGTCAGCTCGGGAGAGGATCGGCAGAGTGAGTACCGAAGCCTTCATCTACGAGGCGATCCGCACGCCGCGCGGTCGCGGCAAGCAGAACGGCTCCTTGCACGGGGTCAAGCCCATCTCGCTGGTCGTCGGCCTCCTGCACGAGCTCACGGCCCGCCACCCCGAACTCGACCCGGCGACCATCGACGACATCGTCCTGGGCGTCGTGTCCCCGGTCGGCGACCAGGGCTCGGTCATCGCCCGCAGCGCCGCGCTGGCCGCCGGACTGCCCGACAGCGTCGCGGGCCTGCAGATCGACCGGTTCTGCGCGTCGGGCCTGGAAGCGGTCAACATCGCCGCCGAGAAGGTCCGCTCCGGCTGGAACCAGCTGATCGTGGCGGGCGGCGTGGAGTCGATGTCGCGGGTGCCGATGGGCTCCGACGGCGGCGCGTGGTTCAACGACCCCGAGACCAACTACGACACGTACTTCGTCCCGCAGGGCATCAGCGCGGACCTTATCGCCACCACCGAGGGCTTCTCCCGCGACGACATCGACTCTTACGCTGTCGAGTCGCAGCGTCGGGCGGCGGCCGCATGGTCGGCGGGGTACTTCACCAAGTCAGTCGTACCGGTGCGGGACCGTAACGGCGTCGTACTGCTTGACCACGACGAGCACATGCGGCCCGAGTCGACCGTGGAGAGCCTGGCCAAGCTGAAGCCGTCGTTCGCGGGCATCGGCGACTTCGGCGGGTTCGACGCCGTGGCCCTGCAGCGGTACCACCACGTGGAGCGCATCAATCACGTCCACACGGCCGCGAACTCGTCCGGCATCGTCGACGGGTCCGCCCTGGTTCTTATCGGCAACGAGGCCGCAGGGTCTGCCGCCGGGCTGACCCCGCGCGCGCGGATCGTGTCGGCAGCAGTAACCGGCGCGGAGCCGACCATCATGCTCACCGGCCCCACCCCCGCCGCGCAGAAGGCGCTGCGCCTGGCGGGCCTGACCCCGGACGACATCGACGTCTGGGAGCTCAACGAGGCGTTCGCCGCGGTGGTGCTGAAGTTCATGCGGGACCTCGACATCCCGCACGACAAGATCAACGTCAACGGCGGCGCGATCGCCATGGGCCACCCGCTCGGCGCGACCGGCGCGATGATCACCGGCACCGTGGTCGACGAGCTGGAGCGCCGCGGCGCCCGGCGCGGCCTGGTCACCCTGTGCATCGGCGGCGGCATGGGCGTCGCGACCATCATCGAGCGAGTCTGAGGAGCCATGAGCATGATCGGCTGGGACGTCGACGGCGACGGCATCGTCACGCTGACGATGGACGACCCGAACCAGGGCGCCAACACCATGAACGACCTGTTCCGCACCTCGTTCGCCGAGGCCGTGGAGCGACTGGAGACCGAGCGCGACAGCATCACCGGCGTCGTGATCACCTCGGGCAAGAAGACCTTCTTCGCGGGCGGTGACCTCAACCAGCTCATCCAGGCGCGTCCCGAGCACGCCGCCGAGATGACCAAGACGGTCAACACCATGAAGTCCTACCTGCGCAGGCTTGAGCAGTTGGGCAAGCCGGTGGTCGCGGCCATCAACGGCGCGGCGCTCGGTGGCGGCTACGAGATCGCGCTCGCGACGCACCACCGGATCGCGTTGGACGTAAGAGGCAGTGAGATCGGTCTGCCCGAGGTGACGCTAGGTCTGCTGCCGGGTGGCGGTGGCATTACCCGGACCGTGCGGCTGCTGGGTATCCAGAACGCGCTGCTCAACGTCTTGCTGCAAGGGCAGCGACACAAGCCTCTCAAGGCCAAGGAGCTCGGTCTGGTCGACGAGGTCGTGTCGACGCCGGAGGAGCTCTTGTCGTCCGCGAAGGCTTGGGTGAAGGCGAACCCGGGCGCGCAGCAGCCGTGGGACGTCGAGGGGTACCGGATCCCCGGTGGCACACCGTCGAACCCGAAGTTCGCGGCCAACCTGCCCGCGTTCCCGGCGAACCTGCGCAAGCAGCTCAAGGGCGCCCCCATGCCCGCGCCGCGCAACATCCTGTCCGCCGCGATCGAGGGCGCACAGGTCGATGTCGACACGGCGACGCGGATCGAGACCCAGTACTTCGTGAACCTGGCCGTGGGTCAGGTCGCGAAGAACATGACGCAGGCGTTCTTCTTCGACCTACAGGCGATCACCAAGGGCAACAGCCGCCCGGCCGGTCAGCCCTCTTACACCGCTCGCAAGGTCGCGGTGCTCGGCGCCGGGATGATGGGCGCCGGGATCGCGTACTCCAGCGCGCGGGCCGGGATCGAGGTCGTGCTCAAGGACGTCACCCTCGAAGGCGCGGAGAAGGGCAAGGCGTACTCGGCGGGCATCCTCGCGAAGGCGGTGTCGCGCGGCAAGATCACGCAGGAGAAGGCCGACGAGGTGCTGGCACGGATCACGCCGACCGCGGACGCCGCCGACGTGGCTGGCGCGGACCTGGTCGTGGAGGCCGTGTTCGAGAGCCCGGAGCTGAAGAAGAAGGTGTTCGCCGAGATCGAGGACCTGGTGGCGCCGGACGCGCTGCTGGGCTCGAACACCTCGACGCTGCCGATCACCGGGCTCGCCGAGGGGGTGAAGCGGCAGGAGGACTTCATCGGCCTGCACTTCTTCTCCCCGGTGGACAAGATGCCGCTGCTGGAGATCGTGGTCGGCGCGAAGACCTCGGACGCGGCGCTGGCCAGGGCGTTCGACTACGCGCAGCAGATCAAGAAGACGCCGATCGTGGTCAACGACAGCCGCGGCTTCTTCACCAGCCGCGTCATCGGCACGTTCATGAACGAGGCCCTGGCGATGGTCGGCGAGGGCATCGCGATCCCGTCGATCGAGCAGGCCGGTGCGCAGGCCGGGTACCCCGCGCCGCCGCTGCAACTGCTGGACGAGCTGACTCTTACGCTACCGCGCAAGATCCGCGATGAGGCCCGCGCGGCCATCGAGGCGGCGGGCGGCACCTGGCCGGAACACCCGGCCACCGAGGTGCTGGACCGGATGGTCGTCGAGTTCGACCGCAAGGGCCGCTCGGCGGGGGCCGGTTTCTACGAGTACGCGGACGGCAAGCGGACCGGCCTGTGGCCCGGCCTGACCGAGGCGTTCGGGTCGGGCAGCACGGAGATCCCGTTCGCGGACATGCAGGAACGCATGCTGTTCGCCGAGGCACTCGAAACCGTGAAGTGCTTCGACGAGGGCGTCCTGCGGACGGTGCCGGACGCCAACATCGGCTCCATCTTCGGCATCGGCTTCCCGGCCTGGACCGGCGGCATCATCCAGTACATCAACGGCTACGACGGCGGCCTGGCTGGCTTCGTGGCCCGCGCCCGCGAACTGGCCGCGGCCTACGGCGACCGCTTCCAGCCGCCTGCGTCGCTGGTGGAGAAGTCCGAAAAGGGCGAAACCTACGCCTGATCAGCACTCCGACTGCCCGTCACCGGTACCCCGGTGGCGGGCAGTCGCTTTTCGACGCTGTGAAGGGCAGATCTCAGTCGTGGATGCTCTTCCTGGCCAGCAGGTATGCGGGGAGCAGGACCTCGTCGTACTTCTCGGCCTTGGCGCCGGTGGCGATGACGAGCATGGTGCGGTCGGTCGACTCGACGTGGTAGGCGAAGGCGCGGTTCTGGTAGCCGGTGGTCCAGGTGGCCTCGACGCCCTTGGCGGTGCCGAGGGTGGTGTCGCGGATGTCGATGTTGGTGGGGTCGTTCGCCGGGTTGATGCTGTCCTGGATGACCTGGCGCGGGGACGGGACGGTGTCGGAGGTCGAGTCGTACACCTCGATGGTGCCGTCCGCCGAGTTGCCGGTCGTGATGACGCACTTGATGTAGAGCGCGCCCGACTTGTACGTGTGGTTCGGGGCCTCGACCCGCCAGCCCGCGGGGACGTCCATCACGCCGACCGGACCGCACTGGCTGGTGGTGTCCCCCGCGGCGGCGGGGATGTCCACCTCCCGCCACGGGTCGGTGCTCGAACTGCCGCATCCCGCCAGGACCAAGCCCGCCACCGCGAGCGCCACGACTCCCCTACGCATGGACCGGACCCTAGGGCACCAAGATCGCGAGCGGCAGCGGGCATCCGGCCGAAGGCACAGATCCCAGCGGACCCCAAGCGCGGCAACGCGATCGCGGTGGACCGCTTTGGCCCGGTCCGGTCGCGCGCGGGTATCGCCGCGCGGGCTCGACGGGGTGTACTGGGGGGATGCCGTCCCTGCTCGACCTGCTCAACGGCGCCGCCGAGGCGGCCGCGGTGGCCGACCTGTCGCGCTGCTGCGGGTCGGCCAGGTGGGCGCGGGAGGTGGTGGCGCAGCGGCCGTTCCGGTCGCTGGGCGAGGTGGAGGAGGTGTCCGCCGCCGTTCTGGCCACTCTGGACTGGGCCGAGGTGCTGCCGTTGCTCGACCAGGTGCCCCGGGTGCGCGAGCGGTGGCCGGACCTCGGGCGCGCCGAGCTGATCTACGAGCAGCGCGTCGGGCACCCGTTCACGCTGTGCGCGGCGGGGTTGGGGCGCGACGAGGTGTTGGCGCTGCTGCGGCACCGCTCCGGCAACGACCGGGCGGTCGAGCGAGCGGCGGCGGTCGGCGAACTGGCCAGGGTGGTGGCGATCCGGTTGCGCGGCCTGGTGCTCCGACCGGCCGGGGTGGAGTGTCCACAGTGGCACCGACGGCCAGGTGGCGATCTGCCACGTGGCAGATGATGATCACTCTGGGTAGATCACGCACCGTCGCAGGATGACCCGAACGGACGTGGGGGTTTGTCAGTAATCTGAATGGCACCAACGCCGAAGCAGAGGTGCGCTCCGTGGTCGAATCCGCCAGATGGGTTGCCCTTGACGCGATTGCCCATCCCGCATCGCCGCACGCGTGCCGCCAGCGCGCACCGGGACGACCGCCGGAACCACCGTGCGTGTCGTCGATCGCGGCCCAAGTCCCCTGAGACGGCAAATGCCACCCGTTCGGCCTAGCCAACTCCGGGCCGACTTGGACTGATGGGGTGGCGCGGGCTCCACGTTCGGGTGCACAGTGGTACCTCTTGCGCGGACAGTACTTCTCAGGCAGGACGGCATTTCTCAGGCAGCACCGGCGGCACAGACCCGGCAGCACATCCGGGGCCGCCACCCCCAGTCGGAAAACGAATGCGGCGAGGACTTCTCTGGCGTGGACCGGCTTGAGTTGGCCACCGAGTGGGCCACCGCGTTGACCGGGATGGTCGACGCGGGCCACCCGCTGCCCGCGCGCGAGCTCGACGAGCTGATCGCCTCGGTGGTCGCCGACCCCTCGCGCGCGGCCAGGGCAGGCGCGCGCCTGGTCGAGGCCGGGTACCGGGCGGCGGACTGCCTGCGGGTCAGCACCTCGGTGCTGGCCGCCGGACTGCTCCGACTGACCACAGTGGACGAGACGGCGGCGGCGATCGCGGCGCTGGCGACCGGGTTCGCCGAGGCGCTGGCCGTCCGGCCGTCGGACGCGCTGGTGGTCGCCGACTTCGAGCGCGACCTGCGGGCCAGCGAGGCCCGGTTCCGCGAGCTGTTCACCACCTCCGCGCTGGGCATGGTGATCTCCGACCTCGACGGCGGCTCGGTGCGGGCCAACGAGGCGCTGGAGACCATGCTCGGCCACCGCGAGGGCACGCTCCTGGTGTCCGCGGTCGACGAGCTGTTCCACCCGCAGGAGCGCGAGTACCTGCGGGAGCGCTACGACGAACTCGCGGCCGGGCTGTGCGACCAACTGCACGAGCGCACCCAGTTCGTGCGGGCCGACGGCGAGACGACCTGGGTGCGGATCGGGGTGTCGCTGCTGCGCGACCGCGACGACCTGCCCGCGCACCACGTGACCATGGTCGAGGACATCTCCGACCTGTACCTGCTGGAGAACCGGCTCAGCTACCAGGGCACGCACGACCCGCTCACCGGGCTGCCCAACCGGCAGGCGTTCCTCAGCAGGCTGGAGGAGGCGCTCGGCGCTGGCGCGGACGTGTCGGTGTTCCACCTCGGGCTCGACGACTTCGCCGTGGTCAACGACGGCATCAGCCGCGAGGCGGGCGACCACCTGCTGCGCGCGGTCGCCCAGCGATTACGCGAGGTCGTCGGCGACCACCCCGGGGTCATCGCCCGGCTGACCGGCGACGAGTTCGGGATCATGCTGGTGCACGGGCCGGGCGGGCTCGACGTCGGCTCGATCGCCGCCGAGATCAACGAGGTGCTGGCCGAGGCGACCTATGTGGACGGTGAGGGGGTCGCGGCGTCGGCCACCATCGCGGTGATGAGCCTGCCCTCGCCGACCAGCGACCCCGGTGAGCTGCTGCGCGCGACCGACATCGCCAGGCGCCGGTTGCGGTTGCAGGGCCGCAGGCAGTGGTGCACGGTCGACCCGGAGCAGAACCTGCGCTACCGCGAGCACTACCGCCTGGCCGCCGGTATCCCCGGCGCGTGGGAGAACGGCGAGCTGGACCTGGACCGGTGGCCACTGGTCACGCTGGCCGACCGGACCAGGATCTCCACCCAGGCCCTGCTGCGCTGGGAGCACCCGAGGTTCGGCACCCTGGGCTGCGACCGGCTGGAGCAGGTGCTGCGCGACACCGGCCTGGGTGTCCCCTTGGGACACTGGGCGCTGCGCCACGCCGCCCAGCACGCCGCCGCCGCCGACTCCGCGCTGTACCTGGAGCTGACCCCCGAGCAGGCCGCCGACCCGGACCTGGTCATGGTGGTGCGCCGGGTGCTCGCCGAGACCGGGCTGGAGGCCGACCGGCTGGAACTGGGCATGCCGGTGCAGTCGCTGTGCTCGCCGGACATGCCCGCCGAGGAGAACCTGACGGTCCTGGTCGACATCGGCGTCCGCTCCGTCCTGACCGGTTTCGGCCGCAGCCGCGGCGACCTGGCCTGCCTGGAGGACCTGCCGATCCAGACCGTCCGGATGTCCGAGCACGTGGTCCGCCGCCTGGCCAAGCCGGACCCGGCGGCGCTGTTCACCCGGGCGACGCTGGGGCTGGTGCCGATGGTGCGCGAGGTCGGCATCTCGGTCCTGGTCACCGGCCTGACCGACCCGGCCCAGGCCACGTGGTGGGCCGACGCCGGTGCGGACCTCGCCTCGGGGCCGCTGTTCGGTTAGCCGTGGTGGCTGCTCGTCGCCGGGCGTGCGCCGGAACAGTCGGCGCCTTGCCCGGCAGCCACCTGTCATCTGGCATGCGCGGAGAAAGCGTCGAGTCGCCTGGCATGCGCGGAGAGTGGCGTCGAGCGGTGCCCGTGCCCGGCTGAGCCTGGTGGGCAGATCTGGCGAGCCCGGTCAGGTTCGACCCAGTCGGCCAGGGCTTGGCGGCCCGTGGCGGCCGAGCACTCCAGTTGGAGCCGCGTCGAGCACCGTGCCCGTCTGTCGAGCGGGCCGGTCCGGGTGGCTCAGGCTGCCAGGATCGCCGCGCCGAGGGCGGTGGTGCCCGCCTCGGTGAGGGTCGCGGGGACGAGCTCGCCGAAGCGGCCGTGGGTGGCGGTGACCAGGCCGTCGTGGGTGAGCAGGTGCGCGGCGAACTGGTCGCAGCACGGGACGCCGTCGATGTAGAGGTCGGGCTCGGCGCCGCTGGCCAGGTGCGCCCTGCCCTCGGCGACGGCGCGCAGCATGGCGCGGGCCCGGTGGCTCAGCTGATCGGCAGGCTCACTCATGGTCGGTCATCCCCCTCTTCGGTGGTGTGTCGGTCATCTACTTGGATGCTCGACCCCTGCACGAGGTTGCATCGGTTTCGACCCCCACCGATGTTATGAACGTGACCTCATTGTGAGATAAGAGGCAGCGGCGTGGCGCACAGATACCACTCATACCGGTGACTGTGAAATTTCACGGTGTGGATAAGTGGCAACTGGGTACGCATGCCGGGTGCGATCAGGTTGACGAGCGTTCCACCAGCTCCGTGGGCAACAACACCGATGGCGGCAACGGCTGGTCACCGGACAGTTGCGCGAGCAGGTGCCAAGTGGTGGTGCGCCCCAACTCCTCGACGTCCTGACGCACGGTGGTCAGTTGTGGCGCTGTCGTGGTCGCGAGCACGGAGTCGTCGAAGCCGACTAACGCGATGTCGTCGGGCACGCGCTTACCGTGTTCGGCGAGGGTCCTTAACGCGCCGACCGCGATAATGTCGGCGGCGGCGAACACGGCGTCGATGTCCGGGAATTCGGCCAGCAGTTCCGCCATGGCGCGCGCGCCGCCCTCGACGCTGAAGTCGGAGTACGCGACGCGCTCGCCGGGTTCTGGCACGCATGCCTGCCAGCCGTTGAGCCGGTCGACGCCCGCGGCCATGTCCTGCGGTCCGGCGATGGTGCCGATGGCGCGGCGGCCGGTGGCGATGAGGTGCCTGGCCGCGGCGGCGGCGCCGGTGAAGTTGTCCGAGTCGACGTAGGGGACCTTGATGCCCGAGAGCGGCCTGCCGACGAGCACCACCGGCAGCCCGGCCTCGACCAGGCGCGCGGGCAGCGGGTCGCCGCGGTGCAGGCTGACCACGACGGCGCCGTCGACGTGGCCGCCGCACAGGTACGACTCCAGGGCGCCGTCCTCGCGGTCCTGGTCCATCAGCAGCACCAGTTGCCTGCGGCTGCCGGTCATCCCGGCGTAGACGCCGCGCAGGATCTTGGCGAAGAACGGGTCGCTGAAGACGTGGTCGCCGCGCTCGGAGACGACCAGCGCGATCGAGTTGGTCCTGCGGGTCACCAGGTTGCGGGCGGCCTGGTTCGGCACGTACCGCAACTCGGCGATGGCGGTGTCCACCGCGAGCTTGGCCCGCTTGCTGACCCCCGGCAGGTTGTTGATCACCCGCGACACCGTCGACCGGGACACCCCGGCCACCCGCGCGACCGCCTCCAAGGTGGGGGCGTGCGATCCTCGCATCCTCACTCCGATCCCGTGCCCCGGCCGACTGGTCAGCGGCGGTGCCGGTCCTGGGTGTTGGACAGGCCGAACAGGATCCGCTGCATCACGTCGTCGCCGTCGTCGTTGACCGGCTCGCGCGCTGCCTCGATCGCCGCGGCGGGCGAGGGCCTGCGTTGCCGCCGGGGCAGCGGCACCGCTGACGCGTTCATCCCGCCCGGGAGCGGGAGGCTCGCCCACAGCAGATAACGCCCGTCACCCAATTCAGTGACGCCCACTCGTGGACCATCCGGAATGGCCGGGGTCCGCACGACCCTGGGCGTCTCGATCTCGATGACCAGATCGGGACCGGCGACCCTGATCCGGGCGGTGAGCATGCCCGCACTGGACTGGTCCACCGCGCCGACCACCGCCGCGGCCAGGGCACGCCCGGCTTGAGCTGCGGCGTCGCGCATGGGCCTGAGGTTCCACTCGGTCGCCGAGAACCGCACGAACATCTCCGTGCACCCGACAGCGGTGGGCAGGGCGACCAGTTGCAGGTCGTCCATCTGTTCGGTCCGGTCGTTCATCGCGTGCGTCCTTCCCGGTCCCCGCGCGTGCGCAGATGGTGCCACGTCACCCGTTGGTAGCGGCACCCCAGGTCGTCTCCTTCACGGAGAGTGCACACAACCGGTCACGTGGTGACCCACCGCCGCCGCCCACCACCGCGCCGATGGGGACCACAACGCCGCGCGTCACGTTCTCCGCCTGACCGTACCCAGTCGACCCCCCCGACTCCACGGAGTCCGCCCGCGACACCCCGAACGGCCGCGCGAGGAAAACATGAGGATCACTCCACACCACCGCGCCCGGACGCACCGGACCCGTGCCCCCAGGCGCACTTCACCGAATCCCACTGGCGGGTTCTGTCTGTCCACAGAGGATTCATCGGCCACGACTGACAAGATCGGACCGCCCCGAACGGCCCCCCGTCAGGCGAGGGTGGCGAGTTTGGCCGACAAGGCGGTGGTCCACTCGGCCAGGACTCGGTGGCGGCGTTTGGTGTCGTCGGTGAGGAGGTTGGCCAGGCCGAGTCCTCGGGCGAGGTCCAGGGTGGCTTGGACGGCCTCGCGGACGCCGGGGTGGGATTCGTCGGCGCCCAGGGCTTCCACGGTCAGCTGGTGGGCTTCGCGGCCCACTCGGGCTTCCAGCGGGAGCACTTGCACGCGCAGTTGCTCGTCCGAGGCGGCGGCGACCCACAGTTGCAGTGCGGCCTTGAAGAGCTTGCCCGCGTACATCTCGCCGATCGCGTCGACGACGAAGCGGGTGCGGTCCGGGCCCGGGGGCAGGGTGGGCAGCGCTGCGCGGAGGAACTCGACGCGTTCGTCGGTGACGTAGGCGATGGCGGCGGTGAAGAGGTCTTCGCGCGTCGGGAAGTGGTGCTGGGCGGCGCCCCGGGACACGCCTGCGCGTTCGGCGACGACGGAGACCGTGCTGCCGGTCCAGCCGACCTCGGCGAGGCAGTCGACCGCGGCCGCGAGCAGGCGGCCCCGGGTGGCCCGGCTGCGGTCCTGGCGCGGTTCGCGGACTGCCTCGCCCATGCCGTTCCTCTCAGTAGGACCTGGGCAGCCCGAGGGTGAACTGCGCCACGAAGTTCAGGATCATCTCGCGGCTCACCGGGGCGATCCTGGTCAGCCGGGACGCCGCGACGAGCGCACCGAGACCGTACTCGCTGGCCAGGCCGTTGCCGCCGTGGGTTTGCACGGCGGCGTCGACCGCGCGGACCACGGCCTCACCCGCGGCGTACTTGGCCATGTTGGCGGCCTCGCCGGCGGCCATGTCGTCGCCGGAGTCGTAGAGCCAGGCGGCCTTCTGGGTCATCAGCTTGGCCAGGTCGAGCTCGATCCTGGCCTGGGCGAGCGGGTGCGCGACGGCCTGGTGGGCGCCGATGGGCTCCTTCCAGACCTGCCGGGTCTTGGCGTACTCGACAGCCTTGTCCACCGCGAACCGGCCCATGCCGACCGCGAACGACGCGGCCATGATCCGCTCGGGGTTCAGCCCGGCGAACAGCTGCATCAGCGCGGCGTCCTCCGACCCGACGAGTGCGTCGAGCGGGAGCCGGACGTCGTCGAGGAACAGCTGGAACTGGTGGTCCGGGGAGACGATGTCCATCTCGATGCGCCGGTAGGTGAACCCGGGCGCGTCGGTCGGCACGATGAACAGGACCGGCTTGAGCTTGCCGGTCCTGGCGTCCTCGGTGCGGCTGACCACGAGCACGGCCTGCGACTCGTCGACGCACGAGATGTAGGTCTTGCGGCCGGTCAGCAGCCACCCGTCGCCGTCGCGGCGCGCGGTGGTGGTGATGCGGTGCGAGTTGGACCCGGCGTCGGGCTCGGTGATCGCGAACGCCATCCGCACCGTGCCGTCGGCGAATCCCGGTAACCACCGCTGCTTCTGCTCGCCGGTGCCGTACCGGGCGATGATCGTCGCGCAGATCGCGGGCGACACGACCATCTGCAGCAACGACGCCCCGGCCGCCGCCAACTCCTCGCACACCGCGGCCAGGTCCCCGATGCCACCGCCACCGCCGCCGAACTCCTCGGGCACGTTGACGCCCAGGTACCCGAGCCCGCCCGCCTCGTCCCACAGCTCGGTCGTGTGCCCACCGGAGCGCGCGGCCTTGAGCACGTACTCGTGCCCGTACTTGCGCCCCAGATCCCCCACCGCCTCGCGCAGCGCCTGCCGTTCCTCGGACTCGACGAAGCTCACGACCCCTCCACAGGTTCCCCTAGCACGGACTCGTCTCCCACTGGGCCGATCCGTGCGCCCGCATCACGCACGCTCGGACCCGGCTCGTCGCGGTCGCGTTCGGCCTGCTCCGTGTGCCTCCGCACGGCGGTATCGGCCGGAATCGACCCGCCCCGCTCGTCGGCCACAGCCTGGTCCGGCTCGCCTGCCGACTCCGCGCGGACGACCGCCAGTACGCGGCCAACGTCGACCTGGTCGCCCGCGGCCACCGGCAGTTCGGCGACCACACCGGCGATCGGCGCGACCACGCGGTGTTCCATCTTCATCGCCTCCAGCCACAGCAGGACCTGTCCGGCGTCGACGCGGTCGCCCACGGCGGCGGCCACTCGGACCACTGTCCCCGGCATCGGGGCCAGAAGCGAGCCCGCTGGCACCCGGGCTGCTGGGTCGGGGAAGCGTTCGGGGACCTCGAACGCGACAGAGCCCGCCGAAGTGTCCACAAAGGACCACCCGGGTGCGCGGCCGACCTCGAACCGGCGGACGACCCCGTCGACGGCGAGTCGGACCAGGTCAGGCGTGGCCTCGACGAGTCGGACGCCGTCTCCGAGCCAGCCGTCGCGGCCGAGCAGGTAGCGGACGGTGTGGTCACCGATGACCTTGGTCTGGGGTTGGGAGACGACATTGCGCCACCCACTGGGGAGTCGGCCCAGGACCCGGGCGGCGACGCGGTTCGCGGCGGCGTCGGCCAGGGCGGCCGCGAGGGCGGCGGGGGGTTCGGCGTCCAGCAGGGGTGCGGTGAGGTCGTGGCGGGTGAGGAACGCGGTGTCGGTGTCGCCCGCCAGGAAGGTGGGGTGGCGCAGGACCCGGACCAGCAGGTCGCGGTTCGTGCGCACGCCGTGGATCCGGGCGCGGGTGAGGGCGCCCGCGAGGACGCGGGCCGCGGTGGACCGGTCCACCGCCCAGGCGATGACCTTCGCGAGCATCGGGTCGTAGTGCACGCCGACGACCGAGCCGGTCTCGACGCCGGAGTCGACCCGGACGCCGTCGGTGGGGATCTCGAAGCGGTGCAGCGTCCCGGTTTGCGGGCGCCAGTCGTTGGCCGGGTCCTCGGCGTAGAGGCGGACCTCGATGGCGTGCCCGCGCGACGGCGGCGGTTCGATCGGCAGCCGGGCGCCCTCAGCGACGCTGAACTGCAGGGCGACCAGGTCGAGGCCGGTGGTCGACTCGGTGACCGGGTGCTCGACCTGGAGGCGGGTGTTCATCTCCAGGAAGTAGAACCGGCCGGTCTCGTCGGCGAGGAACTCGACCGTGCCTGCGCCGGTGTACCCGACGGCGCCCGCGGCGGCCTTGGCTGCCGCGAAAAGCCTGTCGCGCATGCCTTCCGTGCGTTCGACCAGCGGTGATGGCGCTTCCTCCACCACTTTCTGGTGCCGCCGCTGGATGGAGCACTCGCGCTCGCCGACCGCCCAGACCGTGCCGTGCTGGTCGGCCATGATCTGGACCTCGATGTGGCGCCCGGTCTCCAGGTACGGCTCGCAGAACACCGTGGCGTCACCGAAAGCGGACAGCGCCTCGGAGCGGGCCGCTTCCAGTTCGCCCGCCAGCTCGGCGAGATCGCGCACGACCCGCATGCCTCGTCCGCCGCCACCCGCGGATGCCTTCACCAGCAAGGGCAGATCCGCGGCAGTCGGGTTGTCCACTTCAGACAGGACAGGAACCCCTGCAGCGGCGACCAGGCGCTTGGACTCGATCTTCGAGCCCATCTGCTCGATGACCTCCGGCGCGGGCCCGATCCACGTCAGCCCGGCGTCGAGGACGGCGCGCGCGAAGGCGGCGTTCTCCGACAGGAAGCCATATCCCGGGTGCACGGCGTCGGCGCCCGCGGCCACAGCGGCCCGGACGAGCAAGTCGGCGCGCAGGTAGGTGTCGACCGACGCGGTCCCGGGCAGGCGGACGGCCGTGTCGGCCTCGGCCACGTGCGGGGAGTCCGCGTCGGCGTCGGAGTACACGGCCACGGTGGTCAGCCCGAGCGCGCGGGCGGTGCGGAACACGCGGCGGGCGATCTCGCCGCGGTTGGCGACGAGGACGCAGGTGATCGGTCGCACTGGGCTCACATCCGGAAGACGCCGTAGCCGGTGGCGCCCTCGACCGGTCCTGAGTGGACTGCCGAGAGGGCGATGCCCAGCACGGTGCGGGTGTCGCGGGGGTCGATGACGCCGTCGTCGTAGAGCATGCCGGACAGGAACATCGGCAGGGACTCGGCTTCCACCTGGCCCTCGACCATGGCGCGCATCGCGGCGTCGTGCTCCTCGTTGTAGGGCCGGCCCCGGCGCTCGGCGCCCTGGCGCATGACGATCGACAGCACGCCCGCCAGCTGCGCAGGCCCCATCACCGCGGACTTGGCGCTGGGCCAGGCGAAGAGGAACCTCGGGTCGTACGCGCGGCCGCACATGCCGTAGTGGCCCGCGCCGTAGGACGCTCCGATGAGGACGGACAGGTGCGGCACCCGCGAGTTGGCCACCGCGTTGATCATCATGGCGCCGTGCTTGATGATGCCGCCCTGCTCGTACTCCTTGCCGACCATGTAGCCGGTGGTGTTGTGCAGGAACAGCAGCGGGGTGTCGGTCTGGTTGGCCAGCTGGATGAACTGGGTGGCCTTCTGCGCCTCGTCGCTGAACAGGACGCCCTGGGCGTTGGCCAGGACGCCGATCGGGTAGCCGTGCAGCTGGGCCCAGCCGGTGACCAGACTGGTGCCGTAGAGCGGTTTGACCTCGTCGAAGTCGGACCCGTCGACGACGCGGGCGATGACCTCGCGGGGGTCGAACGGGATCTTGAGGTCGGTCGGCACGATGCCGAGGAGGTCTTCCGGGTCGTGCACCGGCTCGGTGTAGTCGGTCGCGGGCGCCGGGCCCTGCTTGCGCCAGTTGAGGCGGGCGATGATCCTGCGGCCGATCCGGATGGCGTCCCGCTCGTCCTCGGCGAGGTGGTCGGCCAGGCCAGAGACGCGGGCGTGCATCTCGGCGCCGCCGAGCGACTCGTCGTCGGCGTCCTCCCCGGTGGCCATCTTGACCAGGGGCGGACCGCCGAGGAACACCTTGGCGCGGTCGCGGACCATGACGACGTGGTCGGACATGCCGGGCAGGTAGGCGCCACCCGCGGTGGAGTTGCCGAAGACCAGGGCGATCGTGGGGACCTTGGCGGCGGAGGAGCGGGTGAGGTCGCGGAAGGTGCGGCCGCCGGGGATGAAGATCTCCTTCTGGGTGGGCAGATCCGCGCCGCCGGACTCGACGAGGGTGATCGTCGGCAGCCGGTTCTGCGCGGCGATGTCGGCGGCCCGGAAGCCCTTGCGCATGCCCCACGGGTTGATCGCGCCGCCCTTGACGGTGGGGTCGCTGGCGTTGACCAGGCACTCGACGCCCTCGACGACGCCGATGCCGGTGACCAGGCTGCCGCCGACCGGGAAGTCGGTGCCCCACGCGGCCAGCGGGGACAGTTCGAGGAAGGGCGAGTCGGGGTCGAGCAGCAGTTCGACCCGCTCCCTGGCCAGCAGCTTGCCCCGCTCCCGGTGGCGGCTGACGTACTTCTCGCCGCCCCCGGCCACGGCCTTGGCGTGCTCGGCGTCGAGCTCGGCGATCTTGGCCAGCATGCCGTCCCGGTTGGCCAGGAAGTCCGCCGCACCGGGATCGACCGAGGAGCGCAGCACCGTCACCACCCCACCGTGGCACGCTGGGTGCCGCTTTTCAAGCATGCACGCTTGATTGTTTTATCGGTAGTGGCGGATGCCGGGGCGTGCACGAGCAGGCTGGGCGACGGAGTGCGGCTGACAGGCGATTCTTGGGGTGTCCAGGCGTGGCCGCGGGCTGAGCGCCGGTCGGCAACCGCGCGGCTCGGATACCGCTGATCGCCGTCCAGGCGACTCCAGGTGAGGCACGGGCTCGAGGCAGGCGCGGAGCAGCACGTCCGGCTGATCGCGGCTCGGACCCGGCCCAGGCGAGGCCGCTCCGACCGCTGGCTACCCGGGGCGCTGGCGCCTTCGGTGTGGGGTGCCGCGACAGTCGTGCTCGTCGCCGGCAGGCGTGCGCCGATGCTGCTGGTGCGGGCTCGGGGTGGGCGACTGCACCGAGCGCCGGCTACCCGGCGCGCCAGCGGCATTCGGTGTGGGTGCGGTGGCGGCCGTGCTCGTGCCGGCAGGCGTGCGCCGATGCTGCTGGGGGGTGGGCGTGGGAGCGGCTGCCGTTGCGGTTCGGGTCAGTTGTCCTGGTTGGAGCGCGGGGTGGGAACGGGGCCGGGGTGGGTCCAGGACTCCAGGGCGCGGCGGTGGGGGTGTCGGGGAGTTGGGCGAGGTGGGCGCGGCTGCCGTTGCGGTTCGGGTCAGTTGTCCTGGTTCGAGCGCGGGGTGGGAACGGGGCCGGAGTGGGTCCAGGACTCCAGGGCGCGGCGGTGGGGGGTGTCGGGGAGTTGGGCGAGGTGGGCGTGGGCGCGGTCGAGGTAGTGGTCGGCCAGGTCGGTGGCCTGGTGGACGACGTCGACCAGGACTTGGGAGCGGCGTTGGGCGAGCAGGTCGGGGAGGGTGGGCCTGCGGACGGCGCGCCTGCCCGCCATGTCCGAGTGCTGGCGGTGGGGGGCGAGGTCGTCGCGGATCTGCAGGGCCATGCCGAGCGCCTCGCCGAACCCGGACAGGGCCACGACGCGCTCCGGGGCGGCGCCGCCGAGCAGGGCACCCGTCCGGCACGCGGCCGAGGTCATCGCGGCGGTCTTGTAGTGGGCCATCTCCAGGTAGGTGGACACCGGCGTGTCGACCCCCTCGGCCATCGCCACCTCCATCGCGGCACCCCGGCAGGCGAGCCGCCCGGCATCGGCCTGGACGCGCATCACCTCGACCAGGGTCTCGGCGGGTACACCGGAGTCGGCCAACGCCTCGAACCAGGTGAAGAACAGGGCGCTCCCGGTGACGATCGCCGTCTCCGCCCCGAACACGCTGTGCACCGCGGGCCGCCCCCGCCGCGACTCGCCCTGGTCGATCAGGTCGTCGTGGATCAGCCCGCCGACGTGCGCGCACTCGAGCCCGACCGCAGCCGGAACCGCCTCGTCGAGCACCCCGCCGACCGCCAGCGCACTCCGCACCAACAACAACGGCCGCATCAACCGCCCGGGCGGCAACATCGCGTACCTGGCCGCCGCCGACACCGGGTCATCCCCCACCCACCGACCCGCGATCCCCACCCGCAACCGCTCAGCCACCTCGGCATCAGTGATCACCACCTCACCCCCACCCACGACGTCATGCCCCGATCTTCAGTCGCCACCCCCCACCAGTCGAGCAAGACCACCCGATCGAGAGGGTTACCCCACGAACTCCCCCCATGGCCGAGTCTTGGCAAGCGTGGGACGCCGAGTGGGTCAGGGGGTGAGGCCGAGGCGTTTGGCGGCTAGGAGGGTGAGGATTTCGGTGGTGCCGCCGCCGATCGAGAGGATTCGGGTGTCTCGGTAGTGGCGTTCCACCTCGGAGTCGCGGAGGTAGCCCGCGCCGCCGTGGAGTTGGACTGATTGGTGGGTTACCCAGTCCGCGGTTTCGGCGGCGGTGTTCTTGGCGAAGCAGACCTCGGTGATGACGTCCTCGCCTGCCAGGTGGCGGGCGGCGATGGACCTGGTGTAGGTGCGGGCGAGGTCGATGCGGCGGGCCATGTCGGTCAGGGTCATCTGGATCGACTGGCGGGAGATCAGGGGGCGGCCGAAGGTCTGCCGGTCGCGGCACCACTGGACGGTCAGGTCGTGGGCGCGCTGGGCGGTCGCGTATGCCTGGACCGCCAGGGTCAGGCGTTCGGCGACGAAGTTGACCGCGATCTGGACGAAGCCGGTGTTCTCCGCGCCGACCAGGTTCTCCGCCGGAACCCGGCAGTCGACAAAGGACAGTGATGCCGTGTCCGAGCAGTGCCAGCCCATCTTCTCCAGCTGGCGGTCCACAGTGAACCCCGGCGTGCCCTTCTCGATGACCAGCAGCGAGATCCCGTGCGCCCCAGGGCCGCCGGTCCGCACGGCCGTGGTCACGAAGTCCGCCCGGACCCCGGAGGTGATGAACGTCTTGGCCCCGTTGACAACGTAGTGCGAGCCATCCCGAACCGCTGTCGTGCGGATCCCGGCGACATCGGAGCCGCCGTCGGGCTCGGTGATGGCGAGCGCGCCGATCATCTCCCCCGCCAGCGCCTGCCGGACCCACCGGTCCACCTGACCGGCCGCCACCAGGTGCGGCACGGCGATCCCGCAGGTCAACAGCCCCGCGATGAGCCCGCCGGACGCCCCCGCGTAGTGCATCTCCTCGACCACGACCAGCGCGTCGACCAGGTCCCCGCCCGCGCCGCCCGCCGACTCCGGGAACGCGATCCCGAGCAGGCCGAGCTCGGCGGCCGCCCGGTGCAGCGACCGGGGCAGCTCGCCCGCGCGTTCCCAGGAGTCCAAGTGCGGCAACACTTCCGAGTCCATGAACCGGCGGACCGTGGCACGCAACTCCCGGCGTTCGGGGGTGTCGAACAGGGTCACAGGAACTCCTCGGGGACTTCGAGGTGCCGGGAGCGCAGCCACTCGCCCAGGGCCTTGGCCTGCGGGTCGAACCGGGTCGCGGCGGCCACGCCGTCGCCGAGGAGGCCGTGGATGACGAAGTTGACCGCGTGCAGGTTCGGCAGCGGGTGCCGGTCGATGGTCAACTCAGCGGTCTCCGGCAGCAGTTCGCGGAGGCGGGCGGCGGTGAGTTCCGTTACCAGCCAAGGATAGGCGGCCGGATCGCGAACCCAGACACCCAGGTTGGCGTCGCCGCCCTTGTCCCCGGACCGAGCACCGACAACCGTCCCCAGCGGCACCCGCCTGGTGGCCCCGAACGAGGCAGGCTCCACCTCGACCGTGCGCGACGCGACAGGCGCCCCTGGCGTCCACGGAATCGCGCGGCGCGTCCCATCAGCCAGGACGGCAACATGTTCGACAGCAACAGGTGACACGTACTCTGGCCGATAGACCCCGATGGGCGTCCCATCCGTGGGCGGCGCGGTGAGCGTGAAGCCCGGATAGCTCGACAACGCCAGCTCGACGGTCGCGCGCGAGAACGCCTTGGCCACAGCGGGATCCGGCGTCTTGATGGTCGCGTGGAGCAGAGCGCTGGCTGTTTCCTCGGTATCGGCGTCGACGTGGTCGGTGCGCGCCAAGGTCCACGTGACACCGTCGAGGTCCAGTTGTTGCCGCACCAACGCGGCCTTGGCGTCGACATCGAGTCCACACAGGACGAAAGTGGCGCTGTTGCGGAACCCGGCGAGGGTGTTGACGCAGACCTTCACCGTCTCCGGTGGCGGCCCACCGCGCACGCCGCTGATCCGAACCCGATCCCGGCCGTCGTCGGCGAGGACGATGCTGTCGAACCGGGTCGTGACGTCAGGACCCAGGTAGTCGGCGCCCTGGATCTCGTAGAGCAGTTGCGCGGTAACCGTTTCCGTGGTGACCGCGCCACCGGTGTCCGGGTGCTTGGTGATCACCGAACTGCCGTCCGCGTCGATCTCCGCGATGGGGAAGCCGGGGCGCGTGGCGTCGAACTCGGTGAAGAACGCGTAGTTCCCGCCCGTGGCCTGTGTTCCGCACTCCAACACGTGCCCAGCGACCGTGGCCCCCGCCAACCGGTCGAAATCCGTGCGCCCCCAACCGAAATGCGCCGCGGCCGGGCCCACGACCAGCGAGGCGTCCGTCACCCGCCCGGTGACCACCACATCGGCCCCGGCCAGCAGGCACTCCGCGATCCCCCACGCCCCGAGGTAAGCGTTGGCCGTCAGCGCGCCGTCGAACCCGAGCCCGCGCACGTCGTCGCCCTCGACGTGGGCCACCGCGACGTCGACCCCCAGGCCCCGGATCGCGTCCGCGAGCCCGGCCGGGTTGAGTCCACCGGCGTTGGCGACGATCTTGACGCCGCGCTCCTTCGCCGTCCCGAGCGACCGTTCGAGCTGGCGCAGGAACGTCTTCGCGTACCCGGCGGCCGGGTCCTCGAGGCGCTGCCGCCCCAGGATGAGCATGGTCAACTCGGCCAGGTAGTCCCCGGTGAGCACGTCGAGGTCGCCGCCGGTCAGCATCTCCTGCACCGCGTCGAACCGGTCCCCGTAGAACCCGGACGCGTTCCCGATCCGGATCACGACCTCCCCCTCCCCGCCCCCGGCGGCCCGGCGAACGCCTGCGCGATCCCCAGCCAGACCTCGGCGTCCTGGCCGACGGCGACCAGTCCGGTGTCGTCGCGGTGCACCCGCTGGGTCACCAACCGGCAGAAGTCCAGCGCGGGGCCGGTGACCCGCTGCTCGGCCGCGGTGGGACCCCACGTCCACACGCCGTCCGGCCCGACCAGTTCGACCCGGAACTGCGCGTCGGGTACCGGCAGACCTCGCACCAGGTAGGCGAAGTCCCTGGTCCGCACCCCGATGTGCGCGACGTGCCTGAGCCGCGGCGTTGGCGTCCGCGGCACCCCGAGCGCGTCCGCGACGTCCCCGCCGTGCGCCCAGGTCTCCATGATCCGCGCCGTCGCCATCGAGGCCGCGCTCATCGGCGGCCCGTACCAGGGCAGCTTCCCGTCCGCGCCTGCCAGCGCCTCGGCGAGCTTGCTCCGGGAGTCCCGCCACCGCGCCAGCAGTTCGGCGGGCTCCAGCCGCGCCCCCTGCTCGGCACCGTCGTCGACGAACCGCTCGGTGATGCCCGCCAACTCGGCCGCGAACCCCACCGGATCCGTCGCGGCGAGCAACGCCCGCTCGTCGGTCCACGCCAGGTGCGCCACCTGGTGCGCGACCGTCCACCCCACCGCGGGCGTCGCTCTCGCCCATTCCCGCTCGGGCAACTCGGCGACGAGGGCATCCAACTCGGCACCCTCGGCCCGCAGATCGGCGAGCAACACGGACAGCTCGATCACCACCCCACCGTGGCACGCGCCGCGGCAAGTTTCAAGCAGTCATGCTTGATTGTTTCTGGCGCGGATTTCGGTCCCTCACGCCGCTGGGCATAACAGGGAACGCCCCGCGGTCGACTCCCGGTCAAGTCACCAGCGGTGGGGAGACCAGGCATGGACGGCCGGACGAACACCGAGCACGACGTCCGCTACACCGAGCAGGGCCCAGTGGACGGTGGGACGTACCTGCTGGTGCACGGCCTGGGCGGCTCGCTGGAGCAGTGGAGCGAGATCGCCAGGCAGGTGGGCCGCTCGGCCAGGGTGCTGGCGGTCGACGTGCCCGGCTTCGGGCGCAGCCGCACCGCGACCGGGGCGTTCGACGTCGGGTCGGCCGCGGCGGCGATCGCGCGGTTCTGCGCCGCGAAACAGGTGCGGGACGCGGTGCTGGTGTCGCACTCGGTTGGGTGCGTCATGGCGGCGCAGGTCGCCGCGCTGGCCCCCGAGCGGTTCCGCAGGCTGGTCTTCGTCAGCGGCGCGCTCGTGCGGGCGTCGGACCTGACCCAGCACCCCAGCCGCGCGCTGCGGGACCCGCTGCTCGGGCTGACCGTCGCGACCCAGTTCCTGGCGGGTCTGATCCCCGTCCCCCACGCGCTGCTCACCGCCATGGCCCGCTCGGCGACCCTGCGCTCGGCGCTGCTGCGGCCCTTCGTCGCCGACCCGAGGGCGCTGGCGGGCGACCTGCTGGTGGAGACCCTGACCGGCGCCGGGAGCCCGGCGGTGCTGCGGGTCCTGTTCACCGCCAAGGCGATCGCCTACGACACCATGCTGCGCTCGGTGCGGCAGCCGGTGGACCTGATCACCGGCGACTCGGACCGGTTGATCACCGACGAGGACCGCCGCCTGCTGCGCGGGTTGGTCGACGTGCACCGCGACGAGGTCATCGCGGGCTGCGGGCACTGGCCCTGGCTCGAGCACCCCGCCGAGTTGGCGACCCTGCTGATCAGGAGTGGACTGGATGACGACGTGTGAACCCGACGAGGTCGACCCGCTCGCCGACCGCCGGATCGCCACCACCGACCTCGACCCGTTCGGGTTCACCGGGATCTACAAGTGGTTCCAGGGCTGGCACTCGGCCTGGCTGTTGATCGTCGGCGTCGGCTACCTCGGCGCGGTCCTGATCGCGGCGGCGTCGGCGGGCGCCATCGGCACCGCGGCTGATTTCCAGGCGGTCGCCGACGTCAAGCGGGTGCTGCGGGTCCCGGTGGCCGAGCCGAGCCTGCCCTCGTTCCCGCTGGTCCGCGACGTCACCACGTGGTTGTTGTCGGCGAGCGTCGTGGCGGGCACGGTGCTGCTGCACCGGCACTGGACGTACCTGTCGAAGTGCCTGTCGTCGCTGGCCGAGAACGGGGCCATCATCGCCAAGCACGAGATCCGCTCGACCAGGGTGTCGCGGTTGCTGCGCATCGACGCCATCGTGGCGGGCAAGTCGACTCGGGAGGCGTTCGGGCACCTGGTCAGGCACGTCAACGAGACCCTCGTGGCACACCGGGCGCTGCTCGTGGTGCCGATGGCGGTGGTGTCGTTGGTGCTGGCGGTCCTGCTGTCGATGGGGATGGAGAACAGCCTGTTCCAGACTGTGGCGCCGCAGGGGTTGTCCGACGAGGCGCACCAGGTGTGGTTGCAAGACGCCTACCAGCACTGGTGGGCGGGCGGTAAGCACCACTTGGCCAGGTTGGTCTACCTGCTGCTGGCCTGGTACGCGATCTTCATCATCCTGGCGTTCCAGGTGGTCGGCCTGTGCGCCATCTACGTCACGATCGCCATGCACTACCTGGTCGAGCCGAGTGCCGACTGGCTCAACGGGGACGGTCGGTTCGGATGGGCCCCACTGGCGCGGTTCTACCGCACGGTGATGTGGGCCAACGCGGTGCTCGGCACGAGCCTGACCACGGTCCTGGCCTCGCTCGGGGTCACCAACGTGGCCTGGATCGGGGTGCTGGTCGCGCTGTACGTGCTGCTGATGCCGGTGTTCACGCTGGCGCCGTGGGTGCTGTTCCGGCAGGCCGGGGCGAAGGCGGTCGACCTGCGGGTGGCGCAGATCAAGGCGCTCGCCGAGCGCGACGGCGTCGACGTGCGCGAGGACATCGCGCGGATGGGGCCGTACCTGGCCGAGATCGACCGCAGCCGGGGCGCGGACATCCGGCCGCTGCGGATGGGCACCATCTCGCTGTTCACCCAGTTCACCCTCGTGGCGCTGCCGATCGCCCTGGCGGCGGCGCAGATCTGGTCGCAGTGACACCGTGGTGACCCTGTGTTCGCCTGCGCGATGGCAACCGGACACCCGGTGTGGTCAGGATGGCGGTATGTCGGTTCGGGAAGTGCGGCGGGCGGAGCGCGGGGAGCGGTTCGCAGCCGTGATGGTGGCGGTGGTGCGGCGGTTGCCGTTCGGGTTGTCCCGGGTGGTGCCGCCGAGCCTGTTGGGGTTCGCGGTGATCAACGGGTTCACGTTCGGCGTGGACATGGGGTTGTTGACGGTCATGCGCAGCGGGTTCGGGTGGCCGCTGCCGGTGAGCATCACCATCGGGTATGTCATCGCGTTCGGGTTGAGCTTCGTGTTGAACCGGGCGTTCAACTTCCGGTCGCACGCGGACGTCGGGCCCCAGGTGGGGCGGTACGTCGTGGTGGTGACGGTCAACTACCTCGCGTGGATCCTGGGCGTGGGCAGTGGGCTGGCGGCTCTAGGCGTCGACTACCACCTGGCCCGGCTTGCCGCGGGGGCCTGCGAGGCCGTCTACATGTACGTCTGCATGCGGTGGGTCGTGTTCCGCGAGCGGGCCTAGACCCGCAGGTCGCCTCGCTCGCGGTGCCACGAGTTCACGGCCTCTAGTCCCGCGTCCAGCTCCTCGCCCATCATCGCCAAGCGGTGGTCCACAACGGCCTGGCCCAAGAGCGCTACCGCCAGCTTCGACCCGCTCAGCTTCTGCAGGGCCTCCCACGGCGTTCGGGCTAGATCCCCGACCTGCCTGTTCTCCGCAGGTAGATCCAGCCGTTCCTCGACGCCCGACAAGCCTGACGCGATCAGGGCGGCGACGACGGTGTGTACCTGGGCGTCCGCGCCCGCGAACCGTGCCTCCATCCGTAGCGACTGACCGCGCCCGGCCAGTCGAACGGCGGCGGTGCGGTCATCGCTCCCCCACCGCAGTGACCGTGGCGAGAACGGGGACGTGCGGAGGCGGACGTAAGAGTTCCAGGTAGGCGCCCAGAACGCGGTCAGGTCTGGGGCGGCTCGCAGGACGCCGGCGAGGAAATGCCCGAACAGGGTCGACACCTGGTCGGGTCTAGCTCCGGCCACAAGCGACACCCCTGCCGGGTCCGACAGGGACAAGTGCACGTGGCAGGACCCACCGGTCCCCGCTGACTCTGCCGCCAGGTACCCCGCGCGTACTCCGTGCTCGGCTGCGACCCTACGGACGACCAGCTGGTGCAGCATCGCGTCGTCGCACGCGGCAAGAGCGTCGCGGTGTCGTTGGACCACCTCGAACTGGCCCGGGTGGCATTCCCCGCGCGCGGACTCCACACCGAGCCCCAGGCCGTCCAGCGCCGACCGCACGTCCGCCAGCAGCCCGGACATCGGCGACAGCCCGCCCACGGCGTAGTCGAGCCCGCCGCCGGTCAGCGGGACCCCGTCCGGCGAGGTGAACGTCACCTCGTGCTCGATGCCCACCGACGCGACGAGCCCCAGCTTCTCCGCCATCACGACCTGCTCGCGCAACGTGGTCCGCGGCGCCTCCGGGACCGACCGGCCGTCCGGCCACTCGACGTCGCACACCACCAGCCAGGTGTCGGGCCCGTCCGGGGTCAGGGTCGCCAGGTCGGGCCGGATGCGCAGGTCGCCGTAGCCGCCGAGGAACTGGTCGACCGCGGAGGCGTTGACCGCCTGGCGCGCCGGGTTCCAGCCGAACACGTAGGCGCACATGCCGTACCCGCTGCTCAGGACCGTGTCGACGAAGTACCCGGCGGACAGCTCGACGGCGGCGAAGCGGGCGTGCGGGTCCGGCACCAGGCACACGACGCGGCGCACCGACCCGGCCGCGACCGCGCCGCGCAACGCCCCGGACAGCGCGGACGCCGCCTGCGCGCGCTCGGCCAGGGTCCGCGGACCGACCGGTCTGGTGTGCTCGACGCTCACCACGCCCCCTCGGGGTCCGGTCCGGCGAGGGGGTTGAGCGCCCGCCCGAACCGGACGTCGAACTCGTCGTCGCGGTCGACCTTGTCGAAGCCCTGACCGGCCAGGTGCTCGCGGTTGAGGCACACCCGCTCCACGTCCGGGGCGAAGAGCTTGCACGCGTCGAACCGGGCCGCGGTCTCGGGGTGGGTGTCGCGGTAGGCGGAGACGATCTCGCGGACCAGCGCCCACAGCCGGGGCCTGGCGAAGCCGAGTTCCTCGTCGAGCACCTCGGCCAGGAACCGCAGCTGACCGGCGAACACCGAGCTGAACAGCGACTGGGCCAGCAGGTGCGCGGGCCAGCGCAGCATGTCGGCGCCCGCGGCCGCGCCGAGCCGGTCGTAGCCGGGCAGCGGCTCGTCGAGCAGGTCGACGCCCTGGGCGAAGTCCTTGATGGCGACGTGCTTGGGCTTGCCGCTCGCGCCCACGACCAGGACCAGGTTCTGCCCGTGCGGGCAGAAGCCGACGCCGTGTTCGAGCAGCCAGTGCAGCAGGGGCGTCAGGAGTATGTCGAGCAGCCCGCGCGTCCAGTCCTCGGTGGACAGGCCGGAGGTGGTGATGAGGTGCGCGATCACCGAGACGCCGTCGGGGCCGCGGTAGGGCAGGGCGGCGAAGGAGATGGCGCGTTCCCCGTCGGCGAGGCGGGTGCGGATCGGTTCCCGCCACAGCGCGCCGAGGGTCTCGTGGAAGCGGTAGGGCAGCTCGTCGACGGAGGCCAAGAGCGGGTGGCGCACCGAGACGCTGGCGATCTCGCCGAGCAGGTCGAACCGGTAGCGGTCGCGCAGCAGCTCGTCGCTCTCGTGCACCGCGCGCAGCCAGGTCGTGACCTCGGGCGCGGCCAGCGTCGCCGCGGACGCCAGGCCCCGGTAGACCAGGGTGTTGCGCACGGACACGGCCGTCTTGACGTCCAGCCTGGTCGGGTGCGAGGCGTTGGCCAGGGTCCGCACGGTCTGGTGCGGGCGGTAGCGGTCGGTGCTCTCGCCGACCGGGACGACGACGCCGGTGGCCAGTTCCTTGGCGTAGAGGGTGCCGACGACCTCGTCGAGCTGCCACGGGTGCACGGGGACCAGCACGTAGTCGCCGGGGTCGGCGAGCTTGGCACGGAACGCGGCCAGCTTGTCGGCGCCCAGTTCGGCGGTGAGCAGCTTCTCCTCGGTCAGGGTGGACACGCAGTTGAAGGTGGCGTGGTCGCGGTGCACGGCCAGCCAGGGCAGGGCGAACCCGGCGCCGGACTCGGGGGCGTACTTGGCCCGGTCGTGCGCGGAGAAGCCGACCCTGCCCTTGTTGAGCACCAGCCTGGGGTGGCCGGTGAGGTGCCCGTCGGCCTCGTCGTAGTCCATCGTGGACAGTTCGGCGGCGGTAGGGGCGTGGCCGAGCCTGGCCGCCTCGTTGGTGACGGTCGCGGTCAGCTCGGCGAGCACGTCGGCCAGCCGCAGCCCGGTCAGGCCGAGCTCGGCGCGGGCGTCGACGACCAGGGTCCTGGGGTCGTCGGCTGGTTCGCCGTCGCGGGTCGCGCTGCCCGGGCGCACGGCCCAGGACTCGAACGCGCCGCGCCGCGCCGCGAACCGGTACTCGGTGCCGCTGCCGAGGTCGAGCCGCCAGCCGTCCGGCCCGTCCGGTTCCGGCCGCAGCAGGCCCTCGTAGCTGAGCTCCCCCAGCATCTTGTGCGTCACCAGCGCACCCGCGTCCCGCCAAGCAGCCGTCACATCGCCCTCCCCGTCTCCCGCACCAGTCCGAACGTCGTGAACGCGGTGCGCTGGGGCAGCGGGTGGACCGCCCGCCCGGACACGGCGTTGAGGATGGTCGCCGACCGCCAGGCGGTCAGGCCCAGGTCGGGCGCGCCGACCCCGTGGGTGTGCCGTTCGGCGTTCTGCGCGAACACCGACCCGGTGACGCCCGGGGCGAGGCCGACGCGGAACTCGGCGTCCACGGTGTACCTGCCTGCCGCGTCCTTGGCGCCTACGAGCGGGCCGAGAATGCCGGTGATGTCGCGCTCGGCGTAGCCGGTAGCGCAGACGACGGCGTTGGTCTTCACGATGGCGGTAGCGCCTTGATGGTCATGGCGGAGAGTCAACTCGATGGTCCCGTCATCACCTCGGGCGGCGGTAACCTCAACGCCCGGGGTGAGAGTGACATCGGGCCAGCCGCCGCCGACAGTGCGTTGGTAGAGCTCGTCCTGGATCTCGGCGATGGTGTCGGCACTGATCGCCTTGTAGAGCTGCCACTGCGCGGGGACGAGGGCGTCGCGGGTGGGTTCGGGGAGGCCACGGAAGTAACGGGTGTAGTCGGGGGTGAACTGCTCTAGCCCGAGTTTCGAGTACTCCATGGGGGCAAAGGCTGGGGTGCGGGTGAGCCAGCGCAGACCACCTTGGCGTCTGCGTAAGAGGTCGAGGAAGACCTCCGCGCCTGATTGCCCCGATCCCACCACGGTGACGTCGTCTAGGGCTAAGAGGCTGTCTCTGACGTCTAAGTAGTCCGCCGAGTGGTGAGCCAAGCCAGCCAGCGCGCCGGGAATGACCGGTTCCGTACCGACGCCGAGGACGACGTTGCGGGCTAAGAGGGTCTCGTGCTCGGTGACGACCTCGAACGCCTCTTGTGCTGCCGACCAGCGGACTTCGGTGACGTTCTGCCCGAAGGTGCACGAGGGCAAACGTTTGACAGCCCAGCGGCAGTAGTCGTCGTACTCCGCGCGGGGGATGTGGAAGCGCTCGGCGAAGTAGAAGGGGAACAGACGGCCCTTGTCGCGCAGGTAGGCCAAGAACGACAACGGGTGCGTTGGGTCAACGAGGGAGACGAGATCGGCCAGGAACGGGACCTGGAGGGTGGTGCCGTCGATGAGCAGACCAGGGTGCCACCGGAACTCGGGCGACCGGTCGAGGAACCTCGCGCGCAGGCCGCCGACCCCGGACGCGAGCGCGGCCAGGGACAGGTTCGCCGGACCGATGCCGACACCGACGAGGTCTAGCGGCACCGTTCCGCCTTGTCCGCCACCAGGTCCAGCAACGGCAGGTAGTCCCCGGGGGTCGCGTGCGGGTGCAGCAGGGTCAGTTTCAGCCAGAGCTTCGGCGTGCCGTCGTGGTCCGGCATCGTGGCGCGGCCCAGGACAGCGGCACCGTCGTCGAGGAGTCCTCTTCGGACAGCGGCGACGAGCGCGTCACCGTCGTCTGACAGGTCTGCCACGCGCGGGCGCAGCAGGATCGTGGACAGCGTCGGCTCTCCCCACAGGCGCAGGGCGGTGTGAGACGCGACGGCGCGCGCGACGTGGGTCGCGGTGTCGCAGCAGCGGTCGACCAGTTCACCGATGCCCGCGGTACCGAGCGCACGCGCGGTCACGGCGATCTTGAACGCGTCGGGTCTACGGGAGGTGCGCAGCGAACGGCCCAGCAGGTCCGGTAGTCCTGCCTCGGTGTCGTCGTCGGCGTTGAGGTAGTCGGCGTTGGTGGCGAGTCTGGCGGTTAGAGCGGTGTCGCGGCAGGCGAGCACTCCGGCCGCGATCGGCTGCCACCCCAGCTTGTGCAGGTCTAGCGCGATGGAGTCGGCGCGGTCAATGCCCGCTAGTTGGTGTCGGCGGGCGCTGAAGAGCAGCGCGCCACCGTAGGCCGCGTCGACGTGCAACCAGGCGCCCGCCGCGTGGGCGATGTCCGCGATCTCGGTAAGGGGGTCGATCGCGCCGGAGTTCGTGGTGCCTGCGGTAGCGGTAACGACGGCAGGTCGGTCCAACTCCGCTAGAGCGTCGGCGAGCGCGCGCGGGTCGACCTTGTCGAGGTACGTGCGGACGACCACGGGGCGCGGGAGGCCGAGCAGCCAGGCAGCGCGGGCGACGCTGTGGTGGGCGTTCGCGCCGCACACCGGGACGACGTCGGGCCCGAGGGTCTCCCTGGCGAGCAGCATCGCGGTCAGGTTCGACTCGGTGCCGCCACTGGTGACCAGGGCGTCCGGGCTCGCGGCCGCCGGGTAGCACAACCGCGCGACGCTGTCGGTCAGCGATCGTTCCAGCGCGCTTGCGGCCGGGGCCTGGTCCCAGGAGTCCATCGACGGGTTGAGCACGCTGGCGACCAGGTCGGCGGCGGCGGCCACGGCCAGCGGCGGGCAGTGCAGGTGCGCGGTGCACCAGGGGTCGACCGGATCGGCGGACCCGGCGGCCAGCACCGCGGACAACTCGGCGATGGCGGCCTCGGCCCCCACCCCGTCCACCGGCAGCGGGTCGAACCCGGCGACCGCCCTGGCCACCGCGGCCGGACCACCCGCGGGCAACGGCCCGCCGCGTTCCCGCACCCCGGCCCCGAGGGCCGCGAGGGCCACCGACACCAGCCCACCCACCGTCTCCGCACCCGCCAGCGCGGCGGCGGCCGTGCGATCACCGCCGCTCACCCCACCCGGCACCCAGTCGAGCCCGTTCGCGTGCACCCGGACCATCCCCGCGCCTTTCTTAGGTTTGCCTATCCTTACCAAGATAGTCGGCGGTCACCTCCGGCCTGTTCGAGCCCTCCTGGGGATCTTGCTTGGCTCAGCGCGCGGGCGCCAGGGCACGCACCAGCCCGACCGGGTCGTCGCCGGTGGGCAGCAGCGACAGGATCGGCACGGACACCCCGGCGTCCACATAGGAGGACACCCGCTCGCGGCACTCATCGGGGTGGCCGTGCACGATCAACTCGTCCACCACGTGGTCCGGGATCGCGGCGTTCGCAGCCGCTCGATCACCGCGCGCCCACGCCTCTTGCATCGGCCGGAGCACCTCACCCCGCCCGAGCCACTCGTGGAACGCCGCATAGACGGGCACAGTGAGATAACTGCTGATGAGCAACCTGCCCAACGCGCGCGCCGCGTCCTTGTCCGTCGTCGGACAGACCAAGATGCGCGCCACGAGTTCGGTGTCGGGCTTCAACTCAGCCTTGACCTTGGCTACGTCACTGGGCGCCAACCAGTTCGTGATAGCGCCATCGGCCAATCTTGCCGCCAACCGCAACATCCCCGGCCGCAACGCCGCCACCATGATCTCCGGCGGCGTCGCGGGCGGCCGCTCCAGCCGGAACCGCGAGATGGAGAACGTGTCGTAGTCCGCGCTGACCTTCTCCCCCGCCAACGCCGCCCGCAGGAACGCCACCGTGTCCCGAACCCGCTGGTACGGCCTGCGGAACACACCCCCGTTCCACCCCTCCACGATCACCGACGACGAAGCCCCGACCCCCAACGTGAACCGCCCGGGCGCCATCTCCGCGACACTCGCCGCACTCATCGCCAACACACCCGGCCCCCTGGTGAAGACAGGCGCGATCGCGGTCCCCAACCTGAGTTGCGGCGCCCACTCAGCCGCTAGGACCAACGGGGTGAACGCGTCACACCCGGCGGTCTCGGCCGACCAGGCATCGGTGTAGCCCAGATCCGGCAACTCCCGAACCAGGTCGCGGTGCGCGGGGAGCGGAATCCCGGTCAACGGCAGTGAAAGCCCCCACCTCGACGACATGCCACCCCTCCCAACCAGCACGAACCTCACGGTGCACGCTACCGGCGCGGGGGGTGGGTGGAGGCAGGACGACACACGAGTGGATTGCCGGAGTTGGACAAATCGGTGGTGGGGTGGGGGGTTGGGGGTGGGTTGTCCACAGGGCGGTCGCTTGCTCGGCCTGGGTTGTCGGCGCTGGTCGGTAAGCTGTATATCGGGGGGTGCTGTGGCGGGTTTGATCTTGGGCTGAGGGTGTTCCGGCTCTCGTGCTCGCCTGCGGCGTCGACGGTCAACGCCTCGCCTTCGGCATTGGCCGGGGCGCGAGTTTCGAGCTTTGCTCGATGCGGCGAACTTGTTTTGCGCGGGGCCCCTACGACACCCGGGCAGAACCACAAAGCAGGGGCCCAAGAGCAGGCCCTGCCACGGTGAGCGACGCTACGGGTGCCGTCCCCCCACACAAAACAAGTCCGCCCCATCGAGCCGGCCTGGCACCAGCGGATCCGAGGAGCGGTTGTCGGCCAACGTCTGAGAGGTGCGGTTGTGGGCCAACGTCTGAGAGGGGCGCGCGAGGACCAACGCCTGTGGCGGGCGCGTTGGGGCCAACGTCGTAGAGGGGCACGTTGGGCCAACGTCTGAGAGGGCACGTTGGGGCCAACGTCGTAGAGGGGCACGTTGGGCCAACGATCGTGAAGGCCGGGTGAGGGCCAACGTCGCTGAGTCTCGATCGGCTTGGACCGGCGGCTTCGCGCCGACGAACGGTCAAAGACAGGTACCTGTCCACAACCCTGCCAACCATCCACAACCGCCCGCCGAGCCCTATTGACACACCGCCAGGGTCGATAGGTTCAGAGATGGGGCCCCGGGCCCCGGGAGGGTGGGCCCCCGGAGCGGAGTTGATCTTGAACGGAGGCGGGGGCGGGCCGGGGGTGTGCGGGGGGGAGAGAGAGACGGCAGTGGGGTGCGGCCTTCCGGTGGGGAAAGGCCGCACCCGTGCCGAAGGGGTGGTGCGCGGCTGACTAGTCCACGCCCAGGGCGGACTTGAGCCAGCGGACCTGGAGGAGGAGGAAGTTCTCCGCCACGTCGTCTTCCTGGGGGGTCATGTGGGTGACGCCGGGAAGGGGCAAGAGGGTGTGGGGGCGGCCTGCCGCGACCAGGGCGCTGGAGAGGCGGATGGAGTGGGCGACCACCACGTTGTCGTCCGCCAGGCCGTGGATGATCAGGAGGGGGCGGGTGAGTTTGGGGGCGTCGTCGATGAGGGAGTTGCGGGTGTAGGCGTCGGGGTTTGTGGTGGGGTGGCCTAGGTAGCGCTCGGTGTAGTGGGTGTCGTAGAGGCTCCAGTCGGTGACCGGGGCGCCTGCGATGGCGGCGTGGAAGGTGTCGGGGGCGCGCAGGACGGCCAGGGCCGAGAGGTAGCCGCCGTAGGACCAGCCGCGGATGGCGACCTTGGTGAGGTCGAGGTCGGCGCCGGTGGCGGCGACCGCGTGCAGGGCGTCGACCTGGTCGGTGAGGGTGATGTCGGCGGGTTCGAAGGCGAGTTCCCGCTCCCAGACCGGGCCACGACCCGGGGTGCCGCGACCGTCGGCGACGACGACCGCGAAGCCCTGGTCGGCGAGCCACTGCGGGTTCAGGTACGCGTTGCGGGTCGACAGGACGCGCTGGGCGTGCGGACCGCCGTAGGGGTCCATCAGCACCGGGAGCTTGCGGCTGCCCGGGACGTGACCGGTCGGGTACAGCAGCGCCACCCGCAGGTCGCGCTCGCCGACGGTCAGCAGCCGCACGTTCGGGACCACGCCGGGGTCCACCGACAGGCTGGCGACCTCGCCGACCGCCGCGCCGTCGCGCAGGACCTGGACGCGCGGGCCGGACCACTCCAGCGACCACGAGGTCAGCACCGTCACGCCACCGGCGCGGGCCGCGCCGTGCACGCCGTCCACAGTGGACAGGCGGCGGTCGCCCGCGTGGACGTGCACCTGGGTGGGGTCCTCCGCCGATGCGGTGAACAGCACGTCGTCGGCGACGTCGAGGACCGAGCGGACCTGCAGGTCGCCGCTGACCACGGTGTCGCCGACGAGCAGGCGGTTCGCGCCGTCGCGGGCGGTGACCCGGACCAGCTCGCCGGACGGGGTCCAGGCGGGCATGCCCGTGGTGATCTCGATCCAGTGCTCGTCGGTCTCGGTGTGCAGGACCTCGGTGGCGCCGGTGTCGGGGTCGACGGTGCGGATCTCGACGGTGCGCTGGTCGCGGGACTGGACCGCGATCAGCGGCAGGCCACCGGTCGACCAGTGCGCGGTCACCAGGTACGGCAGGTCGACACCGTCCCAGTCGACCTCGACCCTGGTGCCGTCGAGGGAGATGACGGCCAGGCTGACGCGCACGTTCGGGGTGCCCGCGGCCGGGTAGGCCACCACGGCGGGTTCGCTGCCCGGGTTGGCCGGGTCCGCGATGTACCAGCGCTGGACCTCGCGCTTGTCGGTGTGCGCGACCAGCAGGCGGGTGCCGTCCGGCGACCACCAGTAGCCGCGGGTGCGGTTCATCTCCTCGGCGGCGACGAACTCGGCCAGGCCCCACGCCCGGTCCTCGCCGTCGGGGGTGGCCAGCGCGCGGTCGTCGGTACCGTCGACGGCGACCACCCGCAGCGCGTTGTCGGCGACGTAGGCCACGTGAGTGCCGGTGGGGTTCGGCCTCGGGTCCGCGACCGGCGTCGCGGCGGGCAGCTCGCGGGTGTCGCCGGTGAGCGCGTCGGCGGTGAACAGCCTGCCCGACAGCGCGAACGCGGCGACCCTGGCCGAGCTGTCGGTGGCGTAGCCCACAACGCCGCCACCCTGCTCGCGGGTGCGCTCGCGGCGGGCCAGCTCCTCCGGCGACAGCTCCTCGGCGCCGCCGAGCAGGGCCACCGGGTCACCCAGGCGGGTCTCCTGCCCGGTCGCGAGGTCCTGCTGCCACAGGGCGTGGACGCGGTCCTCCCCGGAGCCCGAGCGCAGGAACAGCAGGTGGGTGCCGTCCGGGGCGATCCGGAACTCCCTCGGGGAGCCGAGGGTGAAGCGCTGGGTCCTGGCCTGTAGGCGCAGGAACGAGTTCTCACTGGTCACGCCGGACAACCTATCCGCACGAGCACCCGCGCGGCAGCCCGTGCTCCCGCCCGGTGGACGGCCCCGCCCGGGTTCTTGGCAAAACCCTTGGGATTCCACAGGTTCCTCACATGCGCCGGTCCGAGAGTTGGACCCATGAACGAACACCCCCAGCTGCCGCCCCAGTCCCCCCAGACGCCGCAGTCCCCGTACACCCCGCCGATGTCGCAGGGGTCGGGCGCGGGGTACCCGGATACGCACACGCACGGCACGCACCCGCTCGGTACCCAGTCTCAGGCCGCCACCACGCAGTCGCCGGGCACCCGGTCCGCAGGTGCTCAGCCGCCGGGTGGTCCGCACGGCTCGGGGAGCCCCTTCGACCCGCGGTTCCCGCTGGGCCACGGTCAGCCCCCGTACCTGACGCCGGGGCTACCGCAACCGCGCAGCAAGATCCGGCGGGGCGCGGTGGGCCTGGTGGCCGCGGCGGTGCTCGGCGCGGGTGTGCTGGGCGGCGCGGCGGGCGCGTACTTCGGCTCGGACGGCGCGTCGACCCCGTTCGCGACCGTGGCCACCAGCGCGCAGACCGTGGCGGCCACCACACCGACCGACGTCAGCGCGGTGGTGGCGAAGGTCATGCCGACGGTGGTGGAGATCAGCACCCGCACCGCGAACGCCCAGGGCATCGGCTCCGGGGTGGTCCTGACCGCGGACGGCCGCATCCTCACCAACAACCACGTCGTCGACGGCGCCAAGGAGATCACCGTCACCTTCGCCGACGGCAAGACCGCGGCCGCCGAGGTGGTCGGGACGGACGCGAACGCCGATCTGGCGGTCATCCAGGCCCAGGGCGTGAACGGCCTCACCGCCGCCGTGCTCGGCGACTCGTCCCAGCTGCGGGTGGGCGACGAGGTCATCGCCATCGGCTCCCCCGCGGGCCTGCAGGGCACCGTCACCACCGGCATCGTCAGCGCACTCGACCGCGACGTCTCCATCCCCTCGGAGACCGGCACCCGCGGCATGCGCGGCAGCACCGCCACCGCCGTGTCCTACAAGGCCATCCAGACCGACGCCTCCATCAACCAGGGCAACTCCGGCGGCCCCCTGTTCGACACCCTCGGCCACGTCATCGGCATCAACTCGGCCATCTACTCACCGGTGTCCAGCGTGGACGGTGCCGCGGGCAGCGTCGGCATCGGTTTCAGCATCCCGATCGACACCGCCAAGGAGGTGATCGCCAAGATCAGCTGACCACCCGGGGACGGACCGGCCGTGCGGGCGCCCCACCCGCACGGCCCTTCCCCGCGTCCGGGGACGGGCAGGGCTCGACCGTGGTCAGCGCCCACGGCGGTGGCGGGTGCGCGGCGACGCGCCACCAACCCTCGCCCCTTGCGCGCTGCTCATGGGCGGTTCCCTACCGCAGGCGAGACCTGCGGGCGTCCGGCGATGGCGGTTCAGCAAGGCGGCTAGCGGCCACATGCCTGGACACACCTTCGCGACCGCGTGCGGAGGCGTCGTCGTGCCGGTCACTGACAAGGTCGGCAAGTGCACCCCAGCGAAACACCTGCGCATCGGGCAACACAGCGCGACTGTCCCCGGATCCACAGCTTGGCGACCGGGCGTCCGTAGCCGAATGACCGGGTGGGAGCAGCCGCAGCGGCGGACTAGTCCTGTGTGGAGGTACCGAGGCGGTAGCGGAACTCGCGGGTGGTGGTCTCGCGTTCGATGCAGACCTCCATGCGGTCGCTGACCAGGGTGGCCTCGTCGTCGACCAGCGGGGTGGCGTCGCGTTCGAGGGTGAGGCGGGTGCTGCGCAGGCAGAGGGTGCCCGGGGGGACGGCGAGGAGCGCGGCCAGGTCGGGGGTGGCGGCGACGGGGGTGATGGTCTCGGTGGCTCTGGCGGGGATCTTGCCGCAGAGCTCGGTGAGCAGGTGGTAGAGGGACCTGGTGCGGAAGTCGGCGTCGAGCAGGGCGGTGCCGAGGGCGGCGGGGATGCGGGAGAGTTGGTGCACGACCGGGTGGGAGCCGACCAGGCGGAGGCGTTCGACTTCCAGGACGCGGTCGGCGCGCAGGCGGCGGGCGATGTCCGGGGTGGGGGTGACGACCTCGGCGCGGAGTTGGACGGTGGTCATGGCGATGCCCTGCGCGGCGAGGTCGTCGACGATGCTGCCCAGGCCCGCGGCCAGGTAGGGGACGCGGTGGGCGCGCACGTAGGTGCCCTTGCCAGCGACCTGCTCGACGACGCCCTCGTCCTCCAGCGCGCGCAACGCCTGGCGCAGGGTCATCAGGCTGACCCCGTACTCCTCGCTCAGCTCGCGTTGCGGCGGCAGCGGCCTGCCCGCCCGGAACTCCGCGGCGGCGATGCGGCGCACCAGGTCGTCCTGGATCGCGACGTACTTCGGCGCCACAGCCGCACCCTCCCACTCGGGACCCGCTTGCGTGGCACACCGTACTCCCGGGCGGCTCCACTCTGGACCCCCTTCGCCGAACACCCGGGTTCAGCAGCCCAGCGCCGCCCGGAACCGGCCGACCAGGTCCCGCACCGACCCGCCCTCGGCGATCCGCCGCATCACCGGCGCGCCGATGATCACCCCGTCGGCGTGCTCGGCGACCACGGCGGCGTTCTCCGGGGTGGACACCCCGACCCCGACCAGCACCGGTTTGTCCGTGACCGCCTTGGCCCGGCGGGCGATGGCGCAGGCGGAGTCGGCGAGCACGGCGCGTTCCCCGGTCACGCCCATGACGCCCATCGCGTAGACGAACCCGCGGCTGCGCTCGCACACCTCGGCGAGCCGACCGTCCGGGGTGCTGGGTGCGGCGATCTGCACGGTCGCCACCCCGGCCGCGTCGGCGACCTCGGTCCACTCGGCGGATTCCTCGATGGGCAGGTCCGCGAGCACGACGCCGGTGACGCCCACGTCGGCGAGTCGGCGGGCGAAGGCGTCGTGCCCGTAGCGGTGGACGAGGTTGTAGTAGGTCATCACGACGAGGGGGACTGCTCCGCGGTAAGAGGCCAGGTCGCGCAACACCGTGTCCGGTGTGGTGCCGCGTTCGAGGGCTTGGACGGACGCGGCTTGGATTACCGGGCCATCAATGACCGGGTCGCTGAAGGGGATTCCGATCTCGACGGCGTCGGCGCCGGCGTGGACCGCCGCGTGCACGTGATCCATCCAGTTCTCGGTGACGCCGCCGGTGACGTAAGGGATCAGGATGGGCCTACCGGTCTCGCGCAGGCTGTCGATGAGGGCGGTCACTGGGACTCCTTGCGCTGGGCGAGCAGGTCGCTGATCTGTTCCATGTCCTTGTCACCGCGGCCGGAGAGGGTGACGAGCACCGTCGATCCATGCGGGATAGCCCTACCGGCTTCGCGGAGCAGGTAGGCGAACGCGTGCGCGGACTCAAGAGCCGGGATGAGGCCCTCTGTCCGGCTGACAACGCGAACGGCTTCGATGACCTCGTCGTCGGTCACCGACGGGTAGTGCGCACGGCCGATGTCGGACAGGTGCGCGTGTTCGGGTCCGATCCCCGGGTAGTCCAAACCGGCGGAGACCGAGTACGCCTCAAGAACCTGCCCGGCGTCGTCTTGCAGCAACATGCTCTTGGAGCCGTGGACAACGCCAACGAGGTCACTCCCGATGGCAGCGCCACCGGCCGCCTCGACACCGATCAGTTCAGCGTCGGTGTCCGCGAAGCCCGCGAACGTCCCGGCAGCGTTAGAGCCACCGCCGACGCAGGCGATCACGTGCGTGGGAGTGCCACCGTCGAGCAGGTCGGCGCACTGTCCCCTGGCCTCTTCGCCGATCACCCGCTGGAACTCCCGCACCAGCCACGGGTACGGGTGCGGGCCCATGACCGAGCCGATGCAGTAGTGGGTGTCGTCGACGGCGGCGACCCAGTGCCGCAGCGCCTCGTTGACCGCGTCCTTGAGCGTCCGGCTCCCCGAGGTCACCGGCACGACGGTGGCGCCGAGCAGTTCCATCCGCTCGACGTTGAGCCGCTGCCTGGCCACGTCGACCTCGCCCATGTAGACGACGCACTCGAGCCCGAACAGCGCGCACGCGGTCGCGGTCGCCACCCCGTGCTGGCCCGCGCCGGTCTCGGCGACGATCCGCCGCTTGCCCATCCGCCTGGCCAGCAGCGCCTGACCCAGCACGTTGTTGATCTTGTGGGAGCCGGTGTGGTTGAGGTCCTCGCGCTTGACCAGCACGCGCACCCCCAGCGCGGCGCCCAGGCCGCGGCAGTCGGTGACCGGTGAGGGCCGCCCGGCGTAGTGGCGCAGGTGGTGGTCGAGTTCGGCGCGGAACGCGGGGTCGGCCCACGCGTCGGTGAAGGCCGCCTCCAGTTCGCGGCAGGCGGGCACGACCGGCTCGGGGACGAACCGCCCGCCGAAGCGCCCGAAGTACCCCCGCGCGGTCGGCGGCCCCATCGTCAGGTTGCTCATGGCAGAGATGTTCACTGATCTCGCACACCGCCGTCAAGCTATTAGTTCTAGAACTGTTGGAATATGAGTTCTAGAGCTATCGCCTGATCACTGTGCGTCCCTGGTCATGGCCCCGCGACCCCCTGACGTGGTATTGGCCGGTCAGCGCCGCTGCCGCCGACCGCACTGTTCACCCGCAGGTCATCTGACGGTCCGGAACCACGTGGTGATCGTTTGGCGGCTGCCAGAAAGGTTGGAGGGCCCGAACGGACTACCGAAGCAGGGAAAGGCTTGGACATGTCCAGTCGCAGAGCCAGGACGGCCAGGGTCACCGGGGCGGTGGCCGGGGCGGTCGCCATCGCGGCGGCCACCGTCGTCGCGGTCGCCACCGCACCCACCGCCGCCGCGGCCACCACCACGTTCACCCCGGTCGCCGACACCTACGTCGACAACAGCGCCACCAGCACCAACTACGGCACCACCGGCCAACTCGGGGTGGACGGCTCCCCGGTCAAGCGGGCCTTCCTGCGGTTCACCGTCAGCGGCGTGACCGGCCAGGTCACCGGCGCGAAGCTGCGCGTGCACACCGACGACGTCAGCGGGTCCAACAGCCCGGCTGGCGGCACCTTCCGGGCGCTGAGCAGCACCAGCTGGTCGGAGACGGGCACCACCTGGGCCAACCAGCCGACCATCGACGGTGCCACCCTCGGCACCCTGGGCGCGGTCAGCCGCAACGCCTGGTACGAGGTGAACGTGGGCGCCGTCGTCACCGGTAACGGCACCTACAGCATCGCCATCAGCTCGACCAACAGCGACGGTGCCGACTACGACTCGCGCGAGTCCGGCTCGGCCACCGCGCCGCAGCTGATCGTCAGCACTGACACCCCCACCACGACCACCCCGCCGACCACCACCACGTCGCAGCCGTCGGGTGACCCCGTGCTGGTCGGCGCCGGTGACATCTCCAACTCCGGTTCGGGTGACACCGCCACCGCCGCGCTCCTGGACAACATCCCGGGCACGGTCTACACCACCGGTGACAACGTCTACAACGACGGCACCACCACCGAGTTCAACAACTACTACAACCCGACGTGGGGTAGGCACAAGGCGCGCACGAAGCCGGCGCCGGGCAACCACGACTACAACACCTCCGGCGCCTCTGGCTACTACAGCTACTTCGGCGCGCAGGCAGGCCCGTCCGGTCGCGGTTACTACTCCTACGACCTCGGCACCTGGCACGTCGTGTCGCTGAACAGCGAGATCAGCATGTCGACCGGTTCGGCGCAGGAGCAGTGGCTGCGGTCGGACCTCGCCGCCAGCAGCAAGCCGTGCACCCTCGCGTACTGGCACAAGCCGCGGTTCACCTCCGGCGCGGACCACGCGCCGAGCACCGCGACCGGCCCGCTCGTGCAGGCGCTCTACGACTACAACGCCGAGGTCATCGTCACCGGCCACAACCACCACTACGAGCGGTTCGCGCCGATGAACCCCAGCGGCTCGGCGGACTCGTCGCGCGGCATCCGGCACTTCGTCGCGGGCATGGGCGGTGCCGGCTTCTACAACTTCGGCACCATCCAGCCCAACAGCGAGGCGCGCAACAACAACACCTTCGGCGTCCTGAAGTTCACCCTGCACGCCAACAGCTACAACTGGGAGTTCGTGCCGCAGGCAGGCAAGACCTACAACGACAGCGGCTCCAACGCCTGTCACTAGTAACACTCCTCCCGCGACCCACCCCGCCGTCCCCGCCCGGCATCGTTCCCGACCTGGCGAGCCGACCTTCGCAGGGTCCTCGGGGTAGCGAGCGCTGCTAGACGACCACCGTGCTGCCGGGTCACCATGGTTCTCCCGTGGTGACCCGGCAGCACCCCACCACGGAGGTTGCGCGTGTACCTGTCCACGGTGAGTCGACCGGAGGTCACCGAGGTGCCCAACCGTCTCAAGAGGAGAGTGAGTGGCAATGTGATCGCGCTCGGCGCGGTCAGCCTCATCACCGACATCTCCTCCGAGATGGTCACTGCTGTCTTACCGCTATACCTCGTGGTGGGACTGGGCATGAGCCCTCTCGCCTACGGGGCCATCGATGGCCTCTATACCGGTGCGACCGCGCTGCTGCGGCTCGTCGGTGGCTATGTCGCCGACCGCACCAGGCGGCACAAGACGGTCGCGGGCGTCGGCTACGGTCTTGCCGCGGTGGCGAAGCTGGGTCTGATCGCGGCCGGGAACTCCCTCGCGGGCATCGGGGCCGCCATCACCGCCGACCGGGCGGGCAAGGGTTTGCGCACCGGGCCGCGGGACGCGCTGATCACCCTGTCGACCCCGGAGGACCAACTGGGCCGCGCGTTCGGCGTGCACCGCTCGATGGACGCCCTGGGCGCGTTCATCGGCCCGTTGGCGGCGGTGGGCGTGCTGATGTGGGCGGGATCGCAGGAGTTCGACGCGGTCTTCTTCATCAGCTTCCTCGTTGCCGCGTTCGGCGTCGTGGTCCTGGTGCTGTTCGTGCGTGACCATCGGGAGAAGGCCAAGCCGAAGGCCGTGGACATCCGTGCGGCACTGGGGCTGGTACGGCACAAGGGCGTGGGCGCGCTGCTGCTGGCCGCGTCGTTGCTGGGACTCGTAGTGGTCGGCGATGGGTTCGTCTACCTCTTGCTCCAGAAGCGCGGTGACCTGTCCATGGGCTGGTTCCCGCTTCTGGCGGTCGGCACGAGTCTGGTCTACCTGCTGCTGGCGACCCCTCTAGGCGTTCTGGCCGACAAGATCGGCCGGGCGAAGGTCATGCTCGGTGGGTATTCCGCGCTCGCTTTGGTCTATCTCGCGCTGATCGGTCCTATCGACGGGATCGCGCTGATCGTCCTCGTTCTGGTTCTCTATGGCTTCTTCTACGCCGCGACCGATGGCGTGCTGATGGCGCTGGCCGGGCGAGTCCTGCCGAAGGAACTACGGGCCACCGGCATGGCACTAGTGCAAACAGGGCAGGCGTTGGCGTACCTGGGTTCCTCGGTGCTGTTCGGCCTGTCTTGGCAACTGTGGGGACCGACCGCGGCGTGTGCCGCGGCAGGTGGCGCTGTCGTCGTCACCATCGTCGTGACCGCGCTGATCTTCGCGCGGGTGAACCGGAGCGTGCAGCCGTGATGACCGTCAAGACCAGGATCCTCGTCGCCCTCGCCGCGGCCGCGCTGTTGGCGGGCGCCGCCCTGTTCTACGTGGCCCGCACATCCACACCGCCCTCGGCGGCGCAGGTGCCGCGGATGGCGTCCGTGGCGCCTCCCGACGACGGCGTCGACCGGCGCTCCCTCCAGGTGCTCACGAACGGCGTGCTGGGGTGGGCCTCGGCGACCGACCCGCACTCACCCCGCGGTCTGTCCACCGTGCGGTGCGACCGCGCCTATCAAGCGGCACGCACGGTCGCGTGCCTACGACCGGTCGACGCGCTCGTAGGCACGAAGTTGTCGCTGCTGGACATCAAGGACAACGAGATCAAGTCAGTGCCGCTGACCGGGTTCCCCAACCGGTTGAAGGTGTCCGCGAGCGGCCGCATGGTGTCGTGGACGGTCTTCCTGGACGGCCACTCTTACGCCACCACCGGCTTCTCGACGCAGACCGGCATTCTCGACACCAAGACCGACGCGGTAGTGCACTCACTGGAGGAGTTCGCCGCGACCGTCGAGGGCAAGCCGCACCAGGCCGTCGACTTCAACTACTGGGGTGTCACTTTCACCGCCGACGACAATCGCTTCTACGCGACCCTGGGAACCGGCGGTAAGCGCTACCTGGTCGAGGGAGACCTAGCGGCGCGGACAGTGCGAACGCTGACGGCCAACGTGGAATGTCCCTCTCTCTCGCCGGACGGAAAACGCATCGCCTACAAGTCCGCTATCGACGCGGACCCGAAGAAGGGGTGGCGGCTGTCGGTGATGGACCTGTCGACGCTGAGCAGCACCCCTCTAGGTGAGACCCGCAGTGTGGACGACCAGGCCATCTGGCTCGATGACGCCACCGTCGCGTACGCACTCCAGCGCGACGACGGGGTCAACGACGTGTGGTCGATTTCCGCTGATGGGTCCGGACAGCCCAAACTGGTGGTGGAGGGCGCGAACTCGCCATCCCTGACGCACTAGGTCGTTCACCAGATCGTGGTGTGACGCAACGTTTCACCTCATCTGTGTGTGATGGCGCAACGAACGGGCGCTAGAAGCAATGCCCAGCGGATGAAATCGTCAGCGGGGGGACCTAGCCTGGGGTCATGACTGCTGTCGCACCCACCACGGCCGACTTCATCGAGCTCGACGAGCGGTGGAGCACGCACAACTACCACCCGCTGCCGGTGGTGATCGCCGAGGCCGAGGGCGCCTGGGTGACCGACGTGCGGGGACAGCGCTACCTGGACTTCCTCGCGGGCTACTCCGCGCTCAACTTCGGCCACCGGCACCCCGCGCTCGTCGCCGCCGCCGTCGAGCAGCTCGGCCGGGTCACGCTGACCAGCCGGGCGTTCCACCACGACCAGCTCGGCCTGTTCTGCCGGGAGCTCGCCGAGCTGACCGGCACCGACCTGGTGCTGCCGATGAACTCCGGCGCCGAGGCCGTCGAGTCCGCCGTCAAGATCGCCCGCAAGTGGGCCTACCAGGTCAAGGGCGTGCCGCAGGACACCGCGCAGATCATCGTCGCCGGGTCCAACTTCCACGGCCGCACCACCACGATCGTGTCGTTCTCCACCGACGAGGTGGCCCGCGCCGACTTCGGCCCGTTCACCCCGGGTTTCACCGCGGTCAAGTACGGCGACGTCGAGGCGGTCGCCGCGGCCATCACCGACCGCACCGCCGCCATCCTGGTCGAGCCCGTGCAAGGCGAGGCCGGGGTCGTCGTGCCGCCTGCCGGGTACCTGCGCGAGCTGCGGCGGCTGTGCGACGAGAACAACGTGCTGCTGGTCGCCGACGAGATCCAGTCCGGGCTCGCCAGGACGGGCACCCTGTTCGCGCTCGACCACGAAGGCGTCCGCGCCGACCTCTACACCCTGGGCAAGGCGCTCGGCGGCGGCATCCTGCCGGTGTCGGCGGTGGTCGGGCGCGGTGACGTGCTCGGCGTGCTCAAGCCGGGCGAGCACGGGTCGACCTTCGGCGGCAACCCGCTGGCCTGCGCGGTCGGCCGCGCCGTGGTGCGGCTGCTGGCCACCGGCGAGTACCAGGAGCGCTCGCGGGTGCTCGGCGAGCACCTGCACCGCTCGCTCAACGAACTCGTCGGCCGGGGCGTCGCGGAGGTGCGCGGGCGCGGGCTGTGGGCCGGTGTGGAGATCGCCCCCGGCGGTCCGTCCGGGCGGGCCGCGTCCGAGGCGATGATGGCGCGCGGCGTGCTGTGCAAGGAGACCCACGAGACCACGCTGCGGGTCGCGCCGCCGCTGGTGATCACCGAGGCTGAGGTCGACCGGGGCGTCGAGGTCATCGCCGAGGTCGTCGCGGGCCACTGATCCCCCCGTGGCGGCCGGGCACGAGGGCCCCGGCCGCCACGCGGTCCCCTCACGGCGGGTGACCGCGCGTCACCCGATAGTCCAACCGGCCGGGGCTGCCGATCGGGCCCGCGCGTGTTCACAATCCCCCGGGTGGAAACCCAGTTCTGGATCGACTCCTGGCAGGAGGGCGGCTCGAAGACGAGCTTCCACCTGCCCTCGGTCCACCCGCACGCGCGGTTGCTCGCCGACCGGGGCCTGCTCGACGACGCCACCGTCCTGGTCCCGCTCTGCGGCAAGACCGCCGACCTGCTGTTCTTCGCCGCCCACGCGCGCAGCGTGGTGGGGGTGGAACTCGTCGCCAAGGCCATCGACGAGTTCATCGCCGAGAACGACCTGAGCCCGCGGCAGCCCAAGCCGGGCGTGTTCACCGTCGGCAACCTGACGATCCTCAACCGCGACCTGTTCGACCTGGCGCCCGAGGACATCGGGCCGGTCGACCTGGTCTACGACCGCGCGTCGCTGATCGCCTTCCCCGAGGACATGCGCCACCGCTACGTCGAGGCGGTGACCGCGCTGACCGCGCCGGGCGCCTGGTACTTCATCAACACCGTGGAGTACCGGCCCGCGCTGCCGTCGCCGCCGTTCTCGGTGGGCCCCGCCGACGTCGACGCCTACTTCGGCGACCGGTTCGAGATCGACCACCTGCTGGCCGAGCCGCGCCCCGAGCACCGGATGGTCGAGAAGTTCGGCCTCGACGACCTCGTCGAGCACGGATTCCTGCTGCGCCGCTTCCAGTAGTCCGAGCGCCACGGCATAGTGGTCCGGATGGAGCTCGAGGTGCGCCACCTGCGCTACATCGACGCCGTGGGCACCGCGGGCAGCGTGACCCAGGCGGCGGTGGCGCTCGGACTGTCGCAGCCGTCGCTGACCGCGCAGCTGCGCCGGATCGAGCAGGTGCTCGGCAGCCCGGTGTTCGACCGGGGCAGGCACGGTGCGCGGCCGACCACGCTGGGCCGGGTGCTGCTGCCGCACGCCCGCGAGGTGCTGGCCGCGCTCGACGCGCTGACCAAGGCGGTGCGCCGCGCCCACGACGGGCCGAGCACCCCGATGTTGCGCCTGGGCACCCGCTCCACGGTGCTGGCGTCGCGGTTCTGCGAGGTGGTCGGCGAGGTCTTCGGCGACCGGCTGATCGACCTGACCGTGCTGGACCGGCAGGCGCCCTGCCTGAGCGCGCTGGCCAACGGCCTGGTCGACCTGGTGCTGCACGTCGACTTCCCCGGCCGGGAGACGGTCCCGCCGCCCGGCACGCGGATGACGGTGGTCGGGACCGAGCCGATCTTCGTGCTGCTGCCCGAGTCGCACCCGGCCGCCGCCAAGTCCGAAGTGGACCTGATGGACCTGGCCGGGGTCACCTGGCTGCTGTGGGCCAGCGGCGACGACGAGATGAACCGGCACCTGATCGCCGAGTGCGACCGCGCCGGGGCGGGCCGGGTGACCGTCCGCGAGTTCGACCAACTCGTCGCCGCCCAACTCATCCGCCGCGGCGACCCCGTCGCCTTCCCCGTCCAGGCCATCAGCAGCGGCGTCACCCTCCCCGGCGTCGTCCGCCCCCTGCGCGGCTCGCCCCTGCGCGTCCGCCACCTACTCCTGTGGCCCACCAACGGCGTCGTCGCCGACCACGCCACCCAGATCCGCGACAAACTCGTCGAGACCTACCGGGCCATGATCCCCACCCAAGGCCGCCTCCCCGGCTGGTGGTCAGCCAACCCCGGCTGGCTCGGCTCCTGACGGACCCGTCACCCCAGTCGACGGCTCGGCTCCCGGCGGCCCGACTTCCCAGCTGACGACTCGGGTCCTGGTGGGCGTTACGAGTGGTCGGCGGGGGTGGTGGTCCACTCGGGGTGGCGGGTGAGCCACTGGCGGTAGGCGGGGGTTTGTTCGACGACCTCGTGCTGGGCTCGGACGAGTTCGAGCCAGAGGCGGTCGATGTGGGTGGGGTCCAGGGGGCCGTCGGTGTTCCACAGGAGACTGGTGGTGGAGCGCAACGGGGTGCCGGTCAACGGGAGTTGGACCAGGCCCGCGCGGTGGCGGGAGCCGGGCATGGCCACCAGGACGGCCTCGCCGAGTTCGGCCAGTTGCAGGGCGGTGGTGTGGTCGACGCCGACTCGGATGTCCACTGTGGTCGGGCCGAAGGCGGCGGCGAGGTTCTCGGCGAGGCCGTCGTCGTGGGACTCGCCGACGCACCAGGTCTCGCCTGCCAGGGCGGTGATGGGGGCTTCCGGCAGGTGGGCGAGCGGGTGCTCCTCGCGCACCGCGGCGAACATCGGCTCCACCGCGACCACCCGCCTGCGCACCCGGGGCGGTGGTTCGGTGAGGCAGTGCGGGTGTTCGACCACGAGCGCCGCCTCGACCCGGTGGTCGACCAGCAGTTCCAGCTGGGCGCCCACCTCGGCCATGGTGCGCACCGACACCGGGGCGCCGAGCACCGCGGGGTCGAGCACCGACAGGCTGGCCACCAGCATCCCGGGTGAGCAGGCGAACCGGACCGCGGCGGGCAGTTGGGCCGGGTGGTGGCGTTCGGCGGTGGCGGTGAAGCGGTCCATCGCCTCCAGCACCGCCATCGCGTGCGCCACGACGACCTCGCCGAGCGCGGTCGGTACCGCACCCCCGGGGCCGCGCTGGAACAACGCGCCCCCGGCGACGCGTTCGGCGCGGCGCAACGACTCGCTGACCGACGGCTGGGTCACGCCGAGTCTGGTCGCCGCCGCGGTGAGGGTGCCCGCCTCGGCGATGGCGAGAACGGCACGCAGCTGGCGCAGTTCCATGTCCATAGGCGGACCCTATGCAACGTTGGGATTGTTTCGGTAGTTCACGCGCCGCACATAGTTGGTTCCACGCCCGGCCACCCCGGTACCGGGCGGACGAGATTTCTCCCTGCGTCAAAGGAAACCTCCTCATGAAAATCCGCACCTTGCTGCGGGCTGCCCTCATCCCGGCGGTTCTCGCCGCCGCGGCCGTGGCCATGCCCAGCGCGCTGGCGGCACCGCCGCCGTCCGACCCGCCCACGATGTCGCCCGCGATCGTCGGCGGCAGCCAGGCGACCGAGACCTACTCGTTCATGGGTTCCATGCAGGTCAACGGCCGCCACGGCTGCGGGGCCTCGCTCATCGCGTCGCAGTGGATGGTCACCGCGGCGCACTGCGTGACCGGGCAGAACGGCCAGATCATGCCCGCGTCGCAGTTCCGCATCCGGATCGGCTCCACCAACACCGGCAGCGGCGGCACTCTCGCCTCCGTCTCGCAGGTGGTGCGCCACCCGTCTTACAGCGGTCAGGTCGGGCCGGGTGACATCGCCCTGTTCAAGCTCTCCAGCACCGTGTCGCAGGCGCCGATCAGCATCAACGACTCCTCCCCCGCGGCGCAGGCGTCGACCAGGCTCATCGGCTTCGGTCAGACCTGCCCGCAACAGGGCTGCGGTGGGGCGTCGACCACGCTCAAGCAGCTCGACACCCGGATCAACCCGGACAACATGTGCTCGCAGAGCTTCAACGCCTCGACCGAGCTCTGCATCTACAGCACGACCAGCCAGACCGCGTGCTACGGCGACTCCGGTGGCCCTGCCGTGGTCAAGGTCGGCACCGCGTGGCGACTCGTTGGGGCTACCAGCCGCGCGGGCGCCAACGGCAGCACTTGCGGTACCGGCAACGCCACCATCTACACCGACGTGACCGCGTACCGCTCGTGGGTCAACCAGTACGTGGGCGGTAGCGGTCCCGGGCCGGACCCGGAGCCGCCCACCTGCTCCGCGCAGGCGTGGAACTCCTACACCCAGTACCCGCCGCAGTCGAGCGTGTCCTACCAGGGCTACGAGTGGCGCAACAGCACGTGGAGCTACCGGGAGACCCCCGGGTACAGCTACAACTGGCAGCGCGTCGGGACCTGCGCCCGCCGCTGATAGTCCTGACGACCAGCGGTAGCCGTGCGGTGGTAGGCACCCCACCGCACGGCTATCGGGCCGGACCCGGGAGCCCTCACACGGGCGACTCGCCTGTGTTCCCCGGGTTCTCCCGGCGCGGACGGTGCGCCGGGGGAGGCACTGGCCAGGTGAAGGTCTGACAGCGCGTCGGCCCGCGCTGGTCAGGGGTGGGGAGCCGGGTGGGGCGGTGGCAGGAGCCGCCCCGCCCGGTCATCCGCGTTCCCGGACCACCCGGCGCTCGTCCCACACCGGCCGGTCCACTTCGGACACCCGACCGTCCGAGCGGAACACCAGGAACCGGTCGAACGAGCGGGCGAACCAGCGGTCGTGGGTGACCGCGACGACGGTGCCGGAGTAAGCGGTCAGCGCGTCCTGCAGCGCCTCGGCCGAGTGCAGGTCGAGGTTGTCGGTCGGCTCGTCGAGCAGCAGCAGGGTCGCGCCGGACAGTTCCAGCAGCAGGATCTGCAGCCTGGCCTGCTGGCCGCCCGACAGCGTCTCGAACCGCTGCTCGCCTGCCGCGGCCAGGCCGTAGCGGCTCAGGGCGGAGGCGGCGGCGCCGCGGTCGAGGCCGGGGCGGGTGTCGTCGCCGTGCCACAGGATGTCGACGAGGGTGCGGCCGACCCACTCGGGGTGCTGGTGGGTCTGCGCGAACAGCCCGGGGTTGACCCTGGCGCCGAGCCGGCAAACCCCCGTGTGCGCTACCGAGTCCTCTTCGGAGAGCAGCCGCAGGAAGTGGCTCTTGCCGGAACCGTTGGAGCCCAGCACCGCGAGCCTGTCGCCATAGAAGACCTCCATGTCGAACGGCTTCATCAGCCCGGTCAGCTCCAACTGCTCGCAGGTGATGACCCTGACCCCGGTACGGCCACCGGTGAGCCGTGGGGTAACCCGTTGCGGACGCGGCGGCACCGGCGGCGGACCGGCTTCCTCGAACTTGCGCAACCGCGTTTGCGCCGCGCGGTAGCGGCTGGCCATGCCGTCGCTCATGGTGGCCGCGCGCTGCAATGAGCGGACCAGTTCCTTGAGCTTCTCGTGCTCCTCGTCCCACCGCCGCTGCTGCTCGGCGATCCGGTCCCACCGGGCCTCGCGCGCCTCGGCCCAGGTCGCGAACTTGCCCGCGTGTGTCCACGCGGTACCCGCCTCCACGGTGACGACGTGGGTGGCCACGGCGTTGAGCAGTTCGCGGTCGTGGCTGATGAGCAGGACGGCCTTGTCTGTCTCGGCCAGTCGCTCTTCCAGCCAACGCTTGCCCGGTACGTCTAGGTAGTTGTCCGGCTCGTCGAGCAAGAGGACCTGTTCGCGTCCTCTTAGCAGCGCCTCCAGGACCAAGCGTTTCTGCTCACCGCCGGAGAGCGTGCGAACCTCGCGGAACCGCGCCTTGTCAAAGGGCATGCCTAGAGCAGCGATGGTGACCGTGTCCCAGAGGACTTCGGCTGTGTATCCCCCGGCCTCGTCGTAGTCCACCAGCGCGGCGGCGTAGCGGAGTTGGGTGGGCTCGTCGTCGGTCTCCATGAGCGCCATCTCGACGTCGTCCAGCTCTTGCGCTGCCTTGCGCAGTGGGGCCGGTGCGACCGCGAGGAGCAGGTCGCGGACGGAACGGTCATCGCGGACGGAACCCACGAACTGCGGCATGACGGCCATACCGCCACGCGCGGAGACTGACCCGTCGGGCGCGGTCAGCTCACCGGAGATGATGCGCAACATGGTCGTCTTACCCGCGCCGTTCTCACCTACCAGCGCGACAACCTGGTTGGCGTTGACCTTGAGGCCGGCGTCCCGGAAGAGCACCCGCCCGTCCGGCAAGGTGTAAGACAGTCCGTTCGCCTCAAGATGACCCACGGTGTGCATAGTCGCTCACTCCGAGACGCGGCGGCGAATGACTTTCGGCAGCCGGTTGGCCAAGAGCGGCCGCCGGGCATAGTGGTGGGCGTGGAAGCGCACCGGTTGATGCCCAGGTTCATGGTGCTGCCCGCGGTGGGGGTGGCGACCGCGTGCTTCGGCGTCGTCGGCTTGGTGGGTCGCGAGGTGAGCGGCCCGGTGCCCGAGGTGGACTCGCTGGGGTTCGCGGCCGCCGACCGGGTGTTCACCGCCGTGCCCGGTATCGCGGAGCCGCTCTCTTACGCCACCCACCCGGTCGCGCTGATCGGTGTGATCATGCTCATGGCGATTGTGGCCCATCGGGTGAGCCGACCCCGGGTCGCGCTACTGGCCGTGTTCGGCCCGGCGGTCGCGGTCACCTTCAACGCCTGGGTGCTCAAGCCGGTTGTCGGCCGCGAACTCGACGGGTACCTGGCCTACCCCAGCGGGCACACCACCGCCCTCGTCTCGATCCTCACGGTGTTCACGCTGGTCACGGCGTCGAACGCGGCCCAGGGGCGGCGGCTGCGCGCCACCACCGCGACGGCGGTGGTGTGCCTGGTGCTGACCGGTGCCGCGGTGAGCGCGATTGTGGGCCTGCGCTACCACTACCTGACTGACACGGTCGGTGGTTCCTGCTGGGCCATCGGCGCGGTGATCACCGTGGCCGCGGTCCTCGACCTGCTGCCGGGCCGACACCCGGCGCTTCGCCTGCGGCGCGAACAGGCGTACCGTGCGTAACCTGGCAGTGCCCTCGTGCGAACGGAAAGGATGGCGGTGACCGACACACCCATCTACGACCAGATACGCCAGGAACTGCGCGCCAAGGCCGAGGAACCCCCACCGCAGGGCGGCAAGCGCGGCCAGCCGGAGTCCGGCACCGGCGTCTCGGTCTGGGCGCTGATCGACGAGCACCGCCCGCCGGAGAAGCCCAGCGGTGGCGGACGCCGCCGTTCTTGAGTCCTGCCCCCGCCGCCTGATCCTCAGCCGGTCAGGGTCGCCGCGTCGCGGGAGAGCGCCACGAGCCTGCTCACCGCGCGCAGGTACTTCTTGCGGTAGCCGCCGCGCAGCATCTCCGCGGTGAACAGTTCCGACACCGGCGCGCCGGACACCACCACCGGGATCGCGCGGTCGTAGAGCCTGTCCGCGAGGGCCACCACGCGCAGCGCCACGTCCTGCCCGGACAGCGGGCGCACACCCCGCAGGTGCACCGCGCGCACGCCGTCGACGAGCTTGCCGTAGCGGGACGGGTGCAACCGGGCCAGGTGCGCGCACAACGCGCCGAAGTCGTCCACAGTGGACTCCGCGGTGGCCTCGGCGCGCGCGGCCAACTCCGCGTCGGACACCGGGGGCGGCGCGTCGGGCAGGCCGCGGTGGCGGTAGTCGGGACCGTCGACCCGCACCACGGTGAACCGGGCCGAGAGCGCCTGGATCTCGCGCAGGAACTCGTCGGCGGCGAAGCGGCCCTCGCCGAGCTTGTCCGGCAGCGTGTTGGAGGTCGCCGCGACCGAGACGCCCGCGTCGGTCAGCTCGGCCAGCAGCCGGGTCACCAGCATCGTGTCGCCGGGGTCGTCGAGTTCGAACTCGTCGACGGCCAGCAGCCGGTGCTCGCTCAGGCGGGCGACGGCCTCCCGGAAACCCAGCGCTCCCACCAGGTTCGTCAGCTCGACGAAGGTGCCGTACGCCTTCGGGCCGGGGACCGCGTGCCACACCGACGCGAGCAGGTGCGTCTTGCCGACGCCGAAGCCGCCGTCGAGGTAGAGGCCGGGTTTGCCGTCGGGCTTGCCGCCGCCGAAGACCCGGCGCAGCAGGGACCGGCCCTTGTCCGCCCCCGTCACCCGGTCGGCGAAGGCCGCGCACGCGGTGACGGCCGCCGCCTGGGACGGCTCCTGCGGGTTGGGCAGGTAGGTGTCGAACCGGACCACGCCGAAGCGCGGCGGCGGGACCAGCTCGGCGACCAGTTCCTCGGCGCCGACCACGGGCTCCCGGTCGACCAGGTGAGCGGACATGCGAGCGAGCGTAACGGCGTGCTCTGATGGTGCCGTGCACAGGCTGTGGCCCCCCACCCGCGTTTCCCCAGGTCAGGCTTCACCCGATGTGGTGGACGACACCGAGCTGGAGCGGATCTACGACTACCCGCCCGCCCTCGACCGCGCGTGGGTGCAGAGCAACTTCGTCACCAGCACCGACGGCGCGGTATCGGTCGACGGGCGGTCGGCAGGACTGTCGAGCCCGGGTGACAAGCGCATCCTCGCTCTTGGCCGGGACCTGGCCGACGTCATCCTGGTCGGGTGGGGCACCGCGCGCGCGGAGCGCTACCGGGGCGTGAAGGCCACGGAGGTGCGCGCGACGCGGCGGGCTCGACTCGGGCTGAGTGCGCTACCGCCGATCGCCGTGGTTACCGCGCGCGGGTCGGTGGAACCGGACTCGCATCTGGTCCGGGACACGGTTGTCCCACCTCTGGTGATCACGACCTTGCAGGCACCGGCTGACCGTCGTGCCGCGCTGGTCGACGCGGGGGTCGACGTGATCGTGGCGGGTGAGATCGAGGTCGACCTGGGGGTAGCGCTAGCGGAGCTGTCGGCGCGTGGGCTGCGCAGAGTCAACTGCGAGGGTGGGCCCCGCCTGCTGGGGTCACTGATCGCGGCAGACCTGGTGGACCAGATGTGCCTGACCGTGTCGCCAGTCCTGGCCGGTGGGTCTTCCGGGCGGGCCGCCACGGGGCCGGAGACGGTGCCGGTAGCACTATCACTGGCGTCGGTGCTGACCGATGAGGGGTTCCTGATGCTGCGCTACCGCCGCGAGGGGCAGCGCGACGGGCGTTGACGAGGCAAGATGGCCCCGTGGCGCTACCGCTGACCCCGCCGGTCCAACCGATGCTGGCCAAGCCGTCGAAGTCGATCCCCGACGGCGAGGGCCTGGTGTTCGAGCCCAAGTGGGACGGCTTCCGCTGCCTGGTGTTCCGCGACGGCCCGGAGGCCACCCTCCAGTCGCGGTCGGGCAAACCGCTCAACCGGTACTTCCCGGAGGCGCTGGTGGCGCTGCGCGAGGCACTGCCGGACCGGGTGGTGGTCGACGGGGAACTGGTCGTCGACATCGACGGCAGGCTCGACTTCGACGCACTCGCCGAGCGCATCCACCCGGCCGCGAGCCGGGTGACCATGCTGTCGGAGAAGACCCCGTCCCGCTTCATCGCCTTCGACCTGCTCGCCCTCGACGACGACCTCTTCATGGACGCCCCCGGCTACGACCGCCGCCGCCTCCTGGAGAACGCCATCACCCCGACCGACCGGGTCCACCTCACCCCGGCCACCATGGACGCCGACCTGGCCAGGCAGTGGTTCACCCTCTTCGAGGGCGCGGGCCTCGACGGCGTCATGGGCAAACCCGCGGGCGGCCCGTACACCCCGAACAAGCGCACCATGCTCAAGTTCAAGCACTCCCGCACCGCCGACTGCGTCGTCTCCGGCATCCGCTGGCACAAGGGCACCACCCCGGGCGAGGCCATCGGCTCCCTCATGCTCGGCATCTACGACCGCACCGGCAACCTCAACCACGTGGGCGTGGTGGGCTCCTTCACGGCGGCCAACCGGCGCGCGCTCGCGGTCGAACTGGCGGAGCTGATGGTCGGGGGAACGGCCAACCACCCGTGGATCAGCGGGGAACAGGTGGACCAGGCCCGGGTCCCCGGCGCGATCTCCCGATGGCGGACCACCGAGCAGCCTTGGGTACCGCTGCGGCTCGAACGGGTGGTGGAGGTCGCGTACGAACACACGGAGGGCGGGTACCCGAGCCGCTTCCGCCACACAGCGCAGTTCGTGCGCTGGCGCCCGGACCGGACGCCGGAGTCTTGTACGTATGACCAGTTGGAGGAGCCTGCGAACTACGACCTCGCGGCTGTTCTGCGGGGGGATGTGCGCGCCCGCTAGTCCGAGCCACCCGGGCCGGGCAAGCCGCAAAAGCGCTCCTCGGTCACCTTAGGGTGGTGCCAGTCGTCGGTGTTGAGCACTGAGCGATCCTTCAGGTTGGCGTTGTACGCCTTCGTCCACGCGCTCGCGCCCCCACCGGCGATGAACTCGTCGATCGCCTTCGTGAGATCCCGGCACAACTGGGGATGTCCCGGCCGGAACGCGATGCCATATCTCTCCGTCGACGAACTCGACGATGCAGGGCCTATGTCCAAGAGCGGGCTCTTGTCCTCGTACCTGACAATGGAGACCTCGGGTTTGCTCGCCCGGATGATGCTCCAGTCGGAGAAGATGAAAGCCGTGTCATCATCGATGGCGAAGAACTTCGCGAGACAACCCGCCAGATCGATCTGCGACTCGTCGATCACCAGCGGAGTGCGGAATTCCCTCTCCTTCCGCGTCTTCAAATTCACCATGGCCGTGTAGCCGGTGGTGCCCGGCACCGCACAGCCGTAGGACTTGCCGTTGACCTCCTCCGGCTTGGGACCACTGATCAACATGGTCGACATGTCAATATAATAGGGACCTGCCATGCCGAAGGCAGCGCGCCTGTCCTCGGTGATCGAGAACGCCGAGATGACCAGATCCGCCGGATCCTTGGTCACCCCATCCCACTGCTTCTGCCGTTCCTGCTGCGTGAGCTTCTTGAACCTCAGGGTGAATCCGTACTTCTGCTTCAGGAAGTTCGCCAGGTCCACGTCGAAGCCGGAGTAAGTGCCGTTCGACTCCAAACTCCACCCGGGGAGGTTTCCGTTGATCCCGATCACCACTGTCTTGTCCGCGGCGAGGTAGGACGCCGCGCCGTCGTCGCTCGAACCGACGATGATCGGGCCTGCTGGGCTGGACTCCTCGTGCGGCGGGGAGTCGACCGCGATGGCCTGGGGCACGAAGACGCCCGCGACCACGAGGGCCACTGTCACCCCAAGGGAAGGCCACCGCCAGCGGGCGATCGAGGCGGTGCCAACCTCGTGCGCCAGCCGCACCCGGTAGGCCGCGATGAAGACGATCGAACAAAAGCCGGTGACCGCGATTCCCACGGCCGCCAATCGGCTACCCGAGTTCGAGAGGGTGAACCCGACGACCACCAGGACGGCCACCAGGCCGAGTGCGGGTCCCACCCAGAGCAACTCGCCGAGGAGTGCTCCCGGATTCCGTCTCCGCCGTCTGTCGACATCATCAGCCATCGGCGCAGAGTATCGGTTCAGCTGCCGCCGCAAGCGCCCTTCGGACCAATCGTGACCTGGCGGCACCCATATCCGACCGCGCTATCCGACACCTTCACTCAAATGGACGCGCGATGGCGCGTAACGCGCAACCCGGTGCGAACGACGCGCTTCCTCGTACGGCGTCGCAACCTTTCGACAATCAGTCCTGGTCATCGCGGACAACTCGGTAGACTACGGTTCCTGCGGCGAGAGACTTTCACTTTCCACAACTGCGCGCCGACAATGCCCGAGGAGACCAGTAGTCGATGAGCACGGCGAACACCCCGGGATCGGCCACCGCGCAACCCGCAATCCGCAACAGGTACGCGTTGATCGTGGCCAACTCGACCTACAGCCAGGCGGGTCTCAGCCAACTCCACGCGCCCGCGCAGGACGCCGAGCAACTCGCGGCGGTGCTGCGCGATCCCCGGATCGGCGGGTTCGACGTCCGCACCATCCTGGACGGCGATTCCCCGGAGGTCATGGAAGCGGTCGAGGAGTTCTTCGACGACCGGCTCTCCACCGACGTGCTCCTGCTCTACTTCTCCTGCCACGGAATCAAGGACGAGAACGGCGACCTCTACTTCGCCTCGTCCTCCACGAAACTGCGCAGGCTGGCGGGCACGGCCGTTCCGGCCCACACCGTCAACCAGCTCATGAACCGAACCCGGGCCCGTCAGGTCGTGTTGTTGCTCGACTGCTGCTACTCCGGTGCGTTCGGCAGGAACATGACCGCGCGGGCGGGCGGCGCGATCGACATGCGCGGCGACTTCCAGGGTCGGGGTCGGGCGGTCATCACCGCGTCCAGCGCACTCGAGTACGCCTTCGAGGCGGGCACCCTGGCCGATGGCGACACCCCGAGCCCCTCGGTGTTCACCCACGCCCTCGTCGAGGGGTTGAGCACCGGCGACGCCGACCAGAACCGGGACGGGCTGGTCAGCCTGGTCGAGCTGTACGACTACGTGTTCGAGCACGTCCGCAGCCGCTCGCCGAGCCAGACACCGAGCTGGTGGGCCGCGCAACTGGAGGGCGAGTTCCACGTCGCCCGCAATCCCGCGGTGCGGCCCGCGACGCTGCCCGAGGACATCCTGCTGGCCACCTCCAGCAGGCTCGCCCACATCCGGGTGGCGGGTGTGCGGGAGATGGCCGAACTCCTCACGGCCGAGCACCGGGGCATAGCGCTCGCGGCCCGCCTCGCGCTGGAGATCCTGACCACCGACGACAGCGACATGGTCCGCACCGCTGCCAAGGCGGCGTTGGCCGACGCCGGGTACGGGGAGCCGTCCGACCCGGTCCTGGTCACCCCAACTCCCGGCACCGGTGAGGGCGCGGCTGATCCCCGGCCCGGGAACACCGGTCCCGAGGCCCCGGAGTCCGCCACGCCGAACAGGTGGGCCCGGGGTGTGAGTGCCGCCTCGGCACTGGCGCTGTCGATCGGCCTGGCGGTACCGGTGGGCAACGCCAGGTTCGCCGAGCTGGGTCCGTTGGCGGTGCTGGCGCTCGTGACCTCGGTGGTCGTGGCGCTCGTCCTCGCGACCGTCCCGACCGGACACCGCTCCCAGCGCTGGTCGCCCGGCGTGCTGGCGGGGTCGGGGATAGTGCTGTTGATACTGCTCACCAAGCTGTGGTTCCGGCACGGGGGCACCGTCGTCGGCCTGGCGTTCTGGGCGATCGCGATCGGCGCGGCCGCTGGGGTTCTGGTCGCCTTCACCACGCGCCCACCCGGCAAGGGATCCGGGCAGCTGTCGGTGCGCAGGCTGGTGCTCCTGGCCTCGGGGATGGCCGGGGTGGTCATCAACGCCCTGGCTCCCAGGTGGATCCAGGACGGCGAGCACCTCTACCTCACCGTCGCGCTGGTGCTCTGCGTGGTGCTGTTGGCCGGGTGCTCGATCGGCGACCTGCTGCGGCGGAGCAGCCGCGGTGAGCGGGTGGGGTTCGACGGCGGTTTCCTGGCGTTGCTGCTCATCAACGCCAACCTGGTGCTCCTGGACCTCGACGACTCGGCTGCCGTGGCGGCGTACACCTCCGTGACCGTCGGGGTGCTGCTCGCCCAGGTGGCGTTCGACGGAGTGCCCCGGCCCTTGCTGCTCGCTCGTGTGGGCGCGCTGGGCGGGCTGATCATGAGCGTCAGCGCGGTGCAGCCGTACGCCCACAACTCGGCCATCCAGGCGGTGCACACGGCGGCGGAGGTCGCCATGGCACTGCTCGCGCTGATGTCCTACTACCGCTCCGTCACGCCTCGCGAGGAGGGGTCACGGGGGGCAGACGGTGCCGTCGCGGGGAGCGGTGGCGTTGAGGAGGAAGGACTGGGCGGCTTCGGTGGCGCAGGGGGAATGACCTAGGGCGCCGTGGCCGGTGCCCTGCCAGGTGATGAGGGTGGCGGTGGTGAGCTGCTGGGCGGCGCGCTCGGTGCCCGACAACGGGGTCAGCGGGTCGGTGGCGGTGGCCAGCACGACGATCGGCGGGGCTGTCGGCGCGGTGGGGGTGCTGACCGGGTGCGACGGGACCGGCCAGGGGCTGCAGACGGCCAGCCACTCGGCGGTCAGGGCGCCGAAGTAGGGGTAGCGGGTGTTCCAGTCCTTCGCGGCCGCGTTCAGGGCCTCTGTGGACAGTCGGGACTTGGTGTCGTTGCAGCGGGTGACCAGGGTGGCGTCGAAGGTCGCGGGGACCTCCTCGGACTCCAGGACCAGCGGGGTGACCAGCGCCGCGAGGGCGGTCGGGTTGCCGCCGCGGGCATCGGCCAGCGCCCTGGACAGGGCGGGCCAGCCTGCGCGGTCGGCGAGGGCGGCCTGGACGGCGCGGAGGATGAGGCCGGGGGTCAGGTCGATGTCGTCGGTGGCCAGCGGGGCGCTCGCGGCCTGGTTGAGCACCTCGGCGAACGCCTGCCTGGCGTTCGCGCCCAGCTCGCAGGCCCGCTTCGCGCAGTCGTCGGCGAACGCGGCGAAGGTGGCGTCGGCACCTGCCGCGACCCCCTCCAGCGCGACGACGGCGTCCTCGTTCGGGTCCGGGGCGCCGTCGAGCACCACGCGGCCGACCCGGTCCGGGTAGCGGTCGGCGTACACGGCGAGCACCCGGGAACCCTCGCCGTGACCGATCGCGTGCAGGCGGTCCATCCCGAGGGCGACCCGCAGCGACTCGACGTCGGCGGCGGTGCGCCAGGTGTCGATGGCGGGCAGTCGGGACTCGAGCGCGATCGAGCACTGCTGGCCCGCGGTGCGCGCCTGGTCGACCAGGCCCTCGACGTCGAGCGCGCGCGGGTCGGCGTCGAGCAGCGCGAACCGGACCTCCTCCGGCACGCACCGCACGGCGTCGGAGTTGCCCGTCCCGCGCCGGTCGATCCCGACCAGGGAGAACTTCGCCAGCAGCTCGGGCGGCAGCAGTTCGGCCAGGCGCGCGGCGTACACGGTCCCCGGCAGCCCGTCGACCTCGTTGACGACCACGAGCGGGATCGGGCCCGTGCCCGCCTTCAGCACCTGGAGCCGCACACCGCCGCGACCGGGCGCGTACGGGGAGTCGAGGGTGCCGGTGATCTTCCCGCAGGCGATGTCCACCTTGGCCGGTGCGGGGAACGCCGCCAGCACCTCGGGCCCGCACGGTCCCCAGATGGAGCGCCCGGGGTTCGGCTGGTTCAGCTGCGGCACCGGAGCGGGACCTGGGGCAGCGCTCGAGGTCGACACACCCGGGTCGCCGCCGTCGTTGACCACGATGCCCGGTCGGACCGACGGCCCCGCGGTGCAGGCGGCCAGCAGGACCAGCGGCAGCAGCAAGACACCGCGACCAACCCTCACGCCTGCGCCGTCCCTCTCCCTCGCCGACCGAACACCCCCACCTTGGCACGGCCCGGGTGAGAACCCGGTGAGCGGCCCCGTGAGCAGCGCCAACCGAAACACATGGGATGAATCCGGGGGCGCTGTCGTAGTGTGCGGGCGTGGTGGTCGCGCAGGTTGATCGCAGTCCGGTGCCGCGCTGGTCGGCAGTCCTCTCCGGGGTGCCCAGGATGGTCGGAGCAGCGCCACCCACGGTGCAGGTGCTGGCGGCGATCGTCAGCGTGCAGGTGGGTGCGGCGCTGGCGAAGCAACTGTTCGCGACCACGGGAACAGCTGGGACGGTGACGCTGCGGTTAGTCCTAGCGGCGGTGGTCTTGGTCGCGCTGTGGCGACCGTCCTTACGCGCGAACCGGCGCGCGATCCCGGTGATCGTGGCTTACGGGGTCGTGCTCGGGGTCATGAACCTGTGCTTCTATGCCGCGCTGGATCGGATCCCGTTGGGCATAGCGGTGACGGTCGAGTTCCTGGGGCCGTTGGCGGTCGCGCTGGCCGGGTCGCGGCGGTGGCTCGACGGGCTGTGGGCGTTGTTGGCGGCCTCGGGCGTGGTCCTGCTGGCCAACACCGGCGGCGACGTGTCGGTGGTCGGGCTGCTGCTCGCGCTGGCGGCGGGCGCGTGCTGGGCCGGGTACATCCTGCTCAGCGCCGCGCTGGGCAGCCGGACCACCGACGGCTCCGGGTTGGCGCTGGCCGCGGTGGTGTCCGGGCTGCTGGTGGCGCCGTTCGGGATCGCCGGGGCCGGGACGGCGCTGCTCGCGCCCGGCGTGCTGCTCGCCGGGCTCGGCGTCGCGCTGATGTCCTCGGTGATCCCCTACTCCCTCGAGCTCAAGGCGCTGCGCAGCATCCCGCCGCGGGTCTTCGGCGTGCTGATGAGCCTCGAACCCGCGGTCGCCGCCGTCGCCGGTCTGCTCGTGCTCGGCGAGCAGCTCCGGCCGCCGCAGTGGATCGCGATCGTGTGCGTGGTCGCCGCGTCGGCCGGGGCGACCAGGTACGCCCGCCAGTGACCACTGTGGACGGTCAGCCCAGGTCGCGCAGCGCCCGCTGGGCGGCCTCCAGCTCGGCCTTGAGCTCCGCGACCCGCCGCAGCTGACGCTCCCGCGCCGCGTCAAGCGACAACGCGATCGCCGCCCCCACCTCGGCGGGCAGCGACTTGGCCACCCTGGCGATGTCACCCGCCGGGACCGGCACCCAGCGCACGGTGCGCTTCTTGCCGACCAGCACGTCGACGCTCCACTCCCCGTCGGGCGTGGCGTGCAGGGTGACGGTGATCTCGACCGGTTGCTGCTGCTTGGCGCGCTGCCGCGGCCTGCTCGGCTCGGCCGGTTCGATGCCCTGGACCACGGTGAGCGGCTCCGGCTCCTGCGGTGGTGGCGGCGCGATCCGCGCGGGCTTGGGCCTCGGTTTGACCGTGGTCAGCTCCGCGGGCGAGAACGCGAGCACATCGCGCGACCCGTGCGGCCGGACCTGGATGAAGTCACCCTCCGCGGGCTCGTCGAACGCCACCACCTTCGCCTGCAAGCCTGCCTCGACCCCGACCGCGACCGAGGTGAACCACACCGGCGTCGGCTTGCCCTCCGCCAACGCCACCCGCAACCGCTCGACCTCGTCCGGCCCGAGCGCACCCGATTCCGCCACGCGTCCCCCTTCTCCGGGTGCCGAGTGTGCCGGGTGGCACCGACAGTCACTCGTTCGGGCGGCCCGAGGTGCCACCGTGCGCGACGGCACCTAGCTTCACGGTGATGAGCGTCCGGTACCTGTGGTGGCGGAGCTGCTACGACGGCGTCCTCCACGCCTTCCCGATGGCGGCGGGCACCCGCCTGTCCCACCAGCACTACCGCGCCTCCTGCACCCACGCCGCACCACCGGACCTCGCGGGCGGCACCACCGACGGCCCCCGCTGCCACCTCTGCCTGCTCATCATCGGCGCGCCCGTCCTTCCACAACCCCTGCAGTCATCCACAGGTTCGGCTGAGGCGTAGTGCGCAGCCGCCATCCGGTGGCTGGTCCGTCCGGTGAGAGCCCGTCCCGTGCGACGCAGTCCCGTGGGAGCTGCCAGGTAGCGGGTTGCCCCGTGGGGCTCAGTCCCAGGGGCCTGCTCAGTGGAGCCTGTTCAGTGGGGCCTGCCCGGTGGGGGCCACGCGAGTAGCCGCCCGGGGGTCTGTCCTGTGAGGACTCAGGGTTCGCGGACGCGGTACTCGCAGCCGTATTCGAGGGCGTATTCGAGGTCGTAGTGGTGCACGATCTTCGGGCCGCCGTGTAAGTGGACGTGGGTGACCGTGGAGCGGGGGTCGTCCGGGGCGCCGTCGAGGGTGTCCACGCGGCCGTCGAGGGGGCCGCCGACGTAGCGGACGAGGTAGGTCTCCGACATGGGTTCGTCCCCTTCCGCCTCGGGCCTATCGGGGCAGTGTAAGTGCTGCGGGCGACGTTTCGGCTGGTCCGGATCCGCCGGATCGGACGCGGTCCACCGGATGGAGCAACATCGGTGCGGGCACGGCGGTTCCCGCGTATCGTGGACTGCCGCGGCGGTGCACGCGCACCCCTGTGGACGGCCGTGGCCGCGTTCGACCACAGTGGAGCCAACCCACCGGGATCGCCCGCCGCCCCCGCCCGGAAACGGCGCGACAACCCAGTGAGGTCACGGGGAAGGTCGTTCGCCCCCGAACGGGTGTTACCGCCGAGGGCCCCGACTTCCGGTCCAGGGCACCAGACCGCCTCACCCGGGCCCGCAGGCGCCGTGGGTCAGTCGCGGGCCTTGGAGGGCTGGACGCGCTTGGGCTCGCCCGCCATCTTGGGGTACTCGGGGGGATAGGGGAGGTCGCCGAGGGAGTGGTCGCGTTCGTCGCGGGCGACCATGTCGAGGAGGGGTTCGAGGGAGTAGGCGTGGTCGGCCACGGGGGCGTGCAGATCGCCCACCTCCGCGAAGCGCGCGGGCATGGTCAGCACCGAGAAGTCCTCGGGGCGGACCGAGCCGAGCTCGTCCCAGGTCACGGGAGCGGACACCAGGGCGCGGGGGGTGGGGCGGATCGAGTACGCCGAGGCGATGGTGCGGTCGCGGGCCATCTGGTTGTAGTCGATGAACACGCGGCTGCCGCGCTCCTCCTTCCACCAGTTCACCGTGACCCGCTCCGGCAGCCGCCGCTCCAGCTCGCGGGCCAGGGCGATCAGCGCGCGCCTGGCCTCGACGAAGGTCCAGCGCGGTTCGATCGGGATGTAGAGGTGCACGCCGCGGCCGCCGGAGGTCTTCGGGAAGGCGTCCATGTCCAGGGAGCGCAGCAGGTCCCTCGCCTCGTGCGCGATGGCGACCGCGTCGGCGAAGTCGGTGCCCGGCTGCGGGTCGAGGTCGACGCGCAACTGGTCCGGGTGGTCGACGTCGGGGCGGGAGACCGGCCACGGGTGGAAGGTGAGGGTGCCCAGGTTCGCCGCCCAGGCGACCACCGCCAGCTCCGTGGGGCACACCTCGTCGGCGGGGCGGCCGCTGGGGAAGGTGATCCGCGCGGACTCGACGTAGTCGGGGGCGCCCTTGGGCAGCCGCTTCTGGTAGAAGGCGTCGCCGGTGTGGTCGGCGCGCGTGGAGAGCTTGGCGCCCTCGACCACCCCGCCCGGCCAGCGCTCCAGCGTGGTCGGGCGCTCACGCAGCGCGCCGAGGATGCCGGGGCCCACCGCCAGGAAGTACTCGACCACCTGCCGCTTGACGATGCCCAGCTCGGCGAAGTACGGCTTGTCCGGATTGGACACCCGCACGGTCCGCCCGCCGACCTCGATCTCCTCCGCTGGCGCCATGCCGCCAAGCCTACGGGCGGCCGGAAAACCGCGCGCGCGGCTCGGTAACGTGGTCACACCTCGACGACGAAGGACCACCACCGGTGAAGATGGACAACAGCCCCGCCAGGGGCACCCGTGACCTGCTGCCCGCGACCGTCGCCGTGCGCGACCACGTCCTGGCGAGGATCACCGAGGTCTACCACCGGTACGGCTACCAGCGCATCGAGACCCCGGCGCTGGAGGGCATCGACAGGCTCACCGGCGGGCAGGGCGGCGAGAACGAGAAGCTGATCTACCGGGTGCTGCGCCGCGGCCTCGACGAGACCGTCGCCGCCGACACGGCGCTGACCGACCTGGTCGACCTGGGCCTGCGCTACGACCTGACGGTCCCGCTGACCCGCTTCTACGGCGCGAACCAGGCGAGCCTGCCGCAGCCGTTCCGGTCGTTCCAGTTCGGCCCGGTGTGGCGCGCGGAGCGCCCGCAGAAGGGCCGCTACCGGCAGTTCTACCAGTGCGACATCGACCTGCTCGGTGAGGAGACCGTGCTGGCCGAGGTCGAGCTGATCGAGGCGACGACCGAGGCGCTGGCCGCCGCCGGCCTGAGCGGCGCCACGGTGCGGGTGTCGGACCGCCGGTTCCTCTCCGCGCTCGCCGCCTCGGTAGGGCTGCCGGAGCCGGAGTGGGCCGGGCTGTTCATCACCCTCGACAAGCTCGACAAGATCGGCTGGGACGGGGTGCGCGCCGAGCTGTCCGGCCGCGGCCTCGACGACGCCGCGGTCGACCGGCTCCAGGCGAGCATCACCGACCTGCAGGGCGGCGACCAGACGACGCTGGACAAGCGCCTGCTCGACGCGCTGCCGGGGCTCCCGGAGCAGGTGGTGGCCGACCTCGCCGACACCGCGACCGCGCTGGCCGGGGTGGACGGCCTGGCCTGGGAGTTCGACCCGACCCTGGTGCGCGGCATGGGGTACTACACCGGCCAGATCTTCGAGATCACCCACCCGGCGAGCAAGGGCTCCATCGCGGGCGGTGGGCGCTACGACAGGCTCATCGGCCGTTCGCTGGGCCGCGAGGTGCCCGCCTGCGGCTTCTCCATCGGCTTCGAGCGGATCGTGGACCTGATCGAGGGCACCACGGCCACCGACGCCGTCGCGGTGCTCTACGAGTCCGATGTGCCACTGCCCGTGGTCACCGCGACCGCGCGGGAGGTGCGCCAGGGCGGCCGCACGGCGTCGGCGGTGCGCAGGCGCGGCAAGTTCGGCGCGCAGCTCGGCAAGCTGCAGGAGTGGGGCTTCACCTCCGTGCTGCACGTCAAGGACGCGGTGACGCCCCCCGAGGAGCGCCCACTCGGCGAGAGGTAAGCCCGGTCACTGGACCGCCGGGTTACCGTGGACACATGGCCGAGACAGGGACGTTCGGGGACTCGGAGGAGTCCGGCGACGCGGTGCGCCGCGCCCGCGCGAACCGGTTCCACGACGACCTGGTCGGTCTCGACCCCGCCGACCAGGAGGCGCGCGAGTTCGCCGAGCACCTGGACCGGGTCGAGCAGGTCCGCCCGAGCTACACCGTCGAGGGCTACCTGGGCGGGGTGCGCGACTTCGCCGAGTCGGCCAACCGGCTCGGCGGCCACTACCGGCTGACCGCGGGCATACTCGCGGCGCTCATCTTGTTGGGCGTGGTGGTCGCCGCGTGGGACGCCCTGGTGTTCATCGCGGGCGTCCTGTTCTGACCCGTCGGCGATCTGCCCCCGTGAGTGAGGAGTGAGCGCACAAGTGGCTATGGAACCGGTGGTCGGCGCGACCCCGCGCGTGGTCAAGTCCGAGCAGGAGTGGCGCGCGCACCTGTCGGCCAAGGAGTTCGCGGTGCTGCGCCAGGCGGGCACCGAGCCCGCGTGGACCGGCGAGTACACCGACACCAAGACGGTCGGGGTGTACCGGTGCCGCGCGTGCGGTGCCGAGCTGTTCCGCAGCGACACCAAGTTCGAGTCGCACTGCGGCTGGCCGTCGTTCTTCTCGCCGCTGGCAGGCGAGAGCATCGTGCTGCGCGAGGACCGCGCGCACGGGATGGTGCGCACCGAGGTGCTGTGCGCGAGTTGCCACAGCCACCTGGGCCACGTGTTCGAGGGCGAGGGCTACCCGACGCCGACCGATCAGCGCTTCTGCATCAACTCGGTGTCGCTGACCCTGGTGCCCGACGCCTGAGCCGCACCCCTACCCGCGGGTCACATCAAGGCGGGGTCAAGAAGCCTAAATCCAGCCCTCGGTACCCCTAAGTCTTGCTCAAGCACGCTTGTGCCGCCGGTCACACGACCCCGAGCATGGTCAGCGACCGGGAGCGGAAACCCGGTGGGACACAGGGGAAAGCCGAGGGTGGGCGCTCCCCGGGGTAGGGGGAGAGATGGATCGACCATGGGGTGTCTCAGGGCCTGACTTCCTTCGGCTGTACCTGGTCGCGATCGCGTTCGCGGCACTGCTCGCCGCCGCCGTGCGGATCAAGGCGCGCGGCGGCAGGGTCGAGGGCCAGGCCAGGCTCAGCGTGGAGGAACTGGCCTACCTCGCGGGCGGCGCGCGGCGGGTGGTGGAGCTCGCCATCACCCGGCTGCTGGACAAGGGGAAGCTGCGGGCCACCCGCGACGGCCGGTTGTCGGTGGTTTCCGGCACCAAGGCGGGCAAGCGGGACGACGAGGTCGACGCCGCGGTGCTGCGGGTCATCCAGCAGCGCGGGCACGGGTCGACCTGGGTGCTGGTGTCGGCGGTGGCGGGCCGGGGTGTGGTGACGGCGATCGGCGCGGCGCTGGCGCGCCAGGGCCTGGTCGTCGGGGGACGGCGGCGGTGGGCGCGGCGCTCGGCGCTGCCGATGGCGGTCGTGGCCGCGGTCGGCGTGGCGCGCTGGGTGGGCGAGGTCGGCGGTGAGTCCGAGCCCGGTTGGCTGACCCTCGCGGTCATCGGCGCGATCGGGCTGGCGGTGCTCATCGCGTCGGTGCCGGTGCCGGAGCGGACCTACGCCGGTGAGCGGGTACTGCGGGAGACCAGGCAGGCCAGGCGGACGGGGAGCCCGACGGCCGACCAGTACGTGTTCACCGGGTCCGTCGGGGTGGTCGTGTTCGCGGGCCTGGCCGGGCACCCGGACGAGACGGTCGCGCGCTTCGCGACGGCTTCCCGCACCCACAGCACCGCGGACGGCTCGTCCGGCGCGTACTCGGCGGGCTGCGGCGGCGGTGACTCCGGCGGCCACAGCGGGGGCTGCGGAGGCGGCGGGGGTTGTGGGGGCTGCGGAGGCGGTGGAGGTGTCTAGACGCCCCGGGGTGGGGAGGTAGGGGGAGGATGACGGCATGGGTGAGCACTTGGGAGTGGGCATCGGCTGGCGGTCGGAGATCGACCTGACCGTCGAGCGGATGCTGGGGGTCGACTTCGTCGAGGTCGTCGCGGAGAACATCCACCGCGACCACCTCCCGGAGTCGCTGCGCGTGCTGCGCGCGAGGGGGCTCCCGGTGCTCCCCCATGCCGTCTCCTTGTCCCTCGGCGGCGCCGAGCCGCTCGACACCGACCGGGTCGAGCACCTGGCCGCGGTGGCCGACCTGCTCGACGCGCCGCTGGTCAGCGACCACGTGTGCTTCGTGCGCGCCGGTGGGCTGGACTCCGGACACCTGATGCCGGTCCCGCGCACCCGCGACGCGCTGGAGGTGCTGGTGGCCAACGTGACCGAGGCGAGGTCGATCCTGGGCAGGCCGCTGGCGCTGGAGAACATCGCCGCGCTGCTGGAGTGGCCGAACGCGGAGCTGACCGAGGCGCGGTTCCTGCGGGAACTGGTCGAGCGCACCGACTGCCTGCTGCTGGTCGACGTGGCCAACATGTGGGCCAACGCCAAGAACCTCGACGCCGACCCGGTAGCCCTGCTCGACGGCCTCCCGTTGGAGCGCCTCGCCTACGTCCACGTCGCGGGCGGCATGGAGGTGGACGGCGTCTACCACGACACACACGCCCACGCCGTCCCCCAGGGCGTCCTGGACCTGCTCGGCGAACTGTGCGACCGCGTCCGCCCCCCGGGCGTCCTGCTCGAACGCGACGACCACTACCCCGCCGACACCGTGCTGGCCGACGAACTGGCCGCGATCCGCGCGGTGGTCGACCGATGAGCCGCCGCAGGTCCGTCTCCGAGGTGACCAGGTGAGCCGGGAGGACGTGGCGGCGGCGCAGGGGGCGTTGTTGCGGGCTGTGCTGGCGGGGGCGGATGTGCCGCCCGGATTCGACGCCGAGGTGGTTCGGGTGGAGGCGGCGGCGTTGTTGGGAAAACGGCGGCGGATTGTGCGGGACATCGATCCGGAAACGGCGGGGGCGCTCGGGGAGCGGTTCGCTGAATTGTTCGCCGACTACGCGCGCGGGAATCCGCGGCGGTCCGGTTCGCGATTCCGGGAGGACGCGGCCGCTTTCGCGGAGTGGGCGGTCGAGCACGGGCACCTGCCGCGGGCCAGGCGTCGCTGGTGGCGGAAGGGGCGGTGACCGGCCTGGTGGTGCTCGGGGGCGTCACCAGGCCGGTCGGGCAACCGCCGTCGTCGGGCCCCTGCTGCCCGGTGCGGCCTACTACCGAGAACGCGCGCCGCACACGATCATCGTCAGTGCCCTGGGTTCTCGTGGCGGTCTCGGCAGCATCGACCCGATGGACCACACCACCTGCCTCCGCCTGCCCGCACGCCCGGAAACCGGGGCGCGGCAACCGATCCACCTGCTCAACGCGACCTCCTCGCCGTCGGACCGGCGCCAGGGGCACGCGACCGGGGGCTGGTGGGTGGCGGCCGCTACTGGGGTACGGCCACCACCCACCGCGTCCCGGGTCAGGACTCGGGTGAGGTGTTCACCACGAACCGCGCACCCTGATCGTCGGACACCACCGCCTGCCTGCCGTGAGGGGTGTCGGTCACCCCCTCCTGCACCGAACCGCCCAGCTCGATGACCTTGGTCACGGCCGCGTCGGCGTCCTGCACCTCGAAGTACACCGTCCAGCGCGGCGGGGTTCCCGGTGCGGCGGCACCGAGTCCGGCGACCGGCTCGTCCGCCTCGCCCAGGTGCGCCGTCGAGTAGTGTGGATCAGGCCGGACCTCGCGGTAGGTGTGGCCGAGAACGCTGCCGTAGAAGGCTTTCGCCGCCGCCGGGTCGGCGCTGAGGTGGTCGGCCCAGACGAGGGAGCCGGGTTCGGCGGTGAGGTCGGAGCCGGTGTGCGTGCCCGACTGCCAGAGCGCGAAGAACGCCCCGGTGGGGTCGACCGCCGCCGTCATCGCCCCCAGTGCGCCGATCGGCATCGGTGGCGCGACGACCTGGCCGCCGGCGGCCTCGATCGCGGCCGCGCCCGCCGTCACGTCCTCAGTGGACAGATAGGTGACCCAGGCGCTGGCCTGGCCTTCTTGCAGCGGACCGAGACCGGCGACCGGGTGCTCGCCGACGTAGCAGTTCGCGTAGCCGCCGAACTCGGCAGGCCCGATCTCGACCCGCCAGCCGAACAGGGCGGAGTAGAACGCGGCGGCGCGCTCGACGTCCGTGCCGAGATCGACCCAGCACGGGGTGCCGACGGGCCACGCGGTGGTGCGGACGACCATGGGGTACCTCCTGGTGGGCAACTCGTCCGCCGGTGGCGCGGACCGGGCCACGCTAACGCCGGGCACCGGCACCTGACCACGTTGTCGCCTGTGGACCATTCCCAACCAGTGGGAACCGCCGGTGCGCTATTCGCGGTCGGGGCGATCAGTCACTTGGCGGATTGCGATCCGGGGTCGGCCCTGGATAGCTTCTTCGGCACTGGGGCCAGACATTCGACATTCCTTTTCCACTGCCGGTGATCCGGCCCTTCAGTGTTCCCCTTCTCCGACCAAGGACCGGGGTACTCCCATGCGAATCCGCACGACAGCGGTACTCACCTCGACAACGCTCGTCCTGGGCATGGCGCTCGCGACGACAGCCCAGGCGGCGGCCGAGCCGTCCGGCGGCCGGGCGGGCAGCCCAGCGGCCACCGTCACCCTCCTCACCGGCGACAAGGTGCTCGTCGGCACCGATTCCGGCGGCACCAGGAGACCGGCGATCCTGCCCGACGCGCGCCGCGCCGGGGTCGTGTTCCAGACCTACACCCGCGGCGGCCACACCTACGTCTTCCCGTCCGACGCGCTGCCGCTGGTGCTCTCCGGGGTGCTCGACCGGCAGCTGTTCGACGTCACCGCGCTCGCCGACGCGGGCTACGACGACCGGCGCGGCGACCTGCCGCTGATCCAGACCGGCCCGAGCACCCGCTCCGCCGGCGTGCGGTCGGTGCGGGAACTGCCGGTCGTCGGCGCCAGGGCGCTCGCGGCGGACAAGGCCGCGCTGGCCGACTCCTGGCGCTCGCTGACCGCCGCTGGCGGCAAGGTGTGGCTGGATCGCAAGGTCGAGGCCACCCTGGACCGCAGCACCGCGCAGATCGGCGCCCCCGCGGCCTGGCAGGCCGGGCTCACCGGCGCAGGCGTGACGGTCGCGGTCGTCGACACCGGCGTCGACCAGACCCACCCCGACCTGGCGGGCCGCGAGGTCGCCGAGCGCAACTTCACCGACGACCCGACCACCGAGGACCAGGTCGGGCACGGCACGCACGTCGCGTCGACCGTCGCGGGCGGCGGCGCCAAGTACAAGGGCGTCGCGCACGGGGCGAAGGTGATCGACGCGAAGGTGCTCAGCGCCTCCGGCGGCGGCCAGCTGTCGTGGATCATCGCGGGCGTCGAGTGGGCGGTGGCCTCGGGCGCCAAGATCGTCAACCTCAGCCTCGGCGGCGGCGACACCCCCGAGGTGGACCCGCTGGAGGAGGCGGTCAACCGGCTCTCGGCGGAGAAGGGGACGCTGTTCGTCATCTCGGCTGGCAACTCCGGCCCCGGCGCGCAGACCGTCGGCACCCCCGGCAGCGCGGACGCGGCGCTGACCGTCGGCTCGGTGGAGCGCGACGACTCGGTCTCGCCCTTCTCCAGCCGCGGCCCGCGCGTCGGTGACGGCGCGATCAAGCCGGACATCACCGCGCCCGGCTCCGGCATCGTGGCCGCCAAGGCCGCCAACGGGTTCATCGGCGACGAGGTCGAGCCCGGCTACGTGGCGCTCTCGGGCACCTCGATGGCCGCGCCGCACGTGGCCGGTGCCGCGGCGTTGCTGGCCCAGCAGCACCCGGACTGGAGCGGCGCGCAGCTCAAGGCCGTGCTGACCGCCTCGGCCAAGCCGACCGCCGGTGCGGGCGCGTTCGCCCAGGGTTCGGGTCGGGTCGACGTGGCCAGGGCGCTGACCCAGTCGTTGACCACCACGCCCGGCTCGGTCAGCCTCGGCACCCAGCTGTGGCCGCACCAGGACGACGTCGCGGTCACCAAGGACCTGACCTACCGCAACAGCTCCGCCACCGCGGTGACCCTGGACGTCAAGGTCGAGGGGACCGGGCCGGACGGCAAGCCCGCGCCTGCCGGGTTCTTCGGCGTCACCCCGGCCAGGGTGACCGTACCCGCGGGCGGGTCGGCGACGGTCGAGGTCACCGGTGACGCCCGGGTGGGCACCGCGGACGGCGCGTACTCCGGCAGCGTCGTCGCGTCGGGCCCCGGCCAGTCGCTGCGCACGCCGGTCGCGCTGGACCGGGAGGTCGAGAGCTACGACGTGCGGCTGCGCTACCTGGGGCCGGACGGCAAACCGAGCAAGGACTGGCGGACGCTGGCGATCGGCCTCGGGTCCGACTTCTTCACCGGTGCCGTGCCGGACGCCTCGGGCGCGGTCACGCTCCGCCTACCCAAGGGGTCCTACATCCTGGACAACCTGTACGAGGCGACCGGCGGCAAGCAGGACCTGCGGAGCCTGCCGTACCCGGCGTTCGAGGTGAAGGGGGCGACCGAGGTCGTCGTCGACGCCCGCAAGACCAAGCCGGTGAAGGTGACGCCGCCGGACCCGAGGGTCCCGCTGTGGGTGGCGGTCGCGGGCTACCAGGTGACCACGATCGAGGGCTACGACATCGGGATCGGCATCGGCGGGGCGCTGTTCGACGGGTTCAGCACCGGGCAGATCGGCCCGGAACTGCCCGCGAACGTGTTCATCTGGTCGCTGTCGGCGGTGTACTACGACGCCCAGGCCAACACGGGCGACTTCTACAACTTCGCCTGGTACCAGGAGAAGTCCGTGCCGACCGGGTTCGTCAGGACCGTGCACCGCAAGGACCTGGCGACGCTGCGGACGAAGGTCGGACCGTCGCTGCCGGGGAGCACCAGCGGGCGCGCGCTGTTCGCCACGTCGCTGACCGGTCGCGGCGGGCTGCTCGGCGTCGGGCGCACCTTCGACGGCGACGAGGTCGTCGAGTACGTCAACGCGGGGACCGTGCAGTGGGAGGGCTCGATCTTCTTCGGCCGCCGCGACCAGCCCGAGGTCGACCTGTACTTCGTGGCCGAGCCCGTGCGGTCCAAGGCCGGGCAGACCCACCGCAACCGGGTCAACTTCGGCGTGTTCGGTCCCGCGCTGCCGCGCTCCGCCTACCCGTGGGCCGAGCGCGACGGCGACACCCTCGCGTTCGGCATCGGCCTGTGGGGCGACGGCGGGGGCAACGCGGGCAGCAGCGCGGTCACCTCGGCCAAGACCACGTTGTCGCGCAACGGGGTCAAGGTCGGCGAGACGGCTGATCCCGGCAGCGGCCAGTTCACCGTGCCGCAAGGGGCGGCGAACTACCGACTGGAAACCGAGGCGACCCGCGACCCGGCGTTCGGCGTGAGCACCAAGGTCTCGGCGGCCTGGACGTTCCGCTCCGACTCCCGGCAGACGACCGTTCCGCTGTCGACGGTGCGCTTCCACGCCCCGCTGCGCGACGACAACTCCGCCCCGGTCGGCAGGTTCACCATCCCGGTGTCCCTGCAACTGGAGAACGGCAGCCACGTCGACCCGCGCAACCTGTCGGTGAACGTGTCCTACGACGAGGGCAAGACCTGGCGCAGGGCCCAGGTCCGGGGCAACGAACTCGTACTCGACCACCCGCGCGGCGCCACCTCGGTGTCGTTGCAGGCCAAGGCCGAGGACGGGCGAGGCGGGACGGTCCAACAGACGATCATCCGCGCCTACCTGGTGAACAAGCACTAGTCCTCAGTGGATGAACGCGGCGGTCCACCCCTTTTCGGGGTGGGCCGCCGTTTCACCACGTGGCGGGTCGAAACCTGGCAGGCGCGGTCCATGACCCCAGCGCGGCGGCGGCCGTTTCACCACGTGGCGGGGTCGGAACCGGGCACGCGCGGACCGTGGTCCCAGCGCGGCGGAGCAGCCGGGAGACCACCGGGCGGCAGGACGTGCCGGACTCGGCCGATCGGTGCGTCCACTTCGGACAGGTACGCGTCGACCGGGGAGTCGTCCTCGACGGAGTCGATCCAGCCTAGGGAGTCGAGCAGGTGGGCTGTGCGGGCCAGGGAGACCTTGACGTGCCAGGTGCCGCCCTCGGTGGCGCGGCGGCGCAGGGCGGTGAGGGCGCCGGAGGCCGCGAGCCAGCCGGTGCCGTGGTCGAGTGCCTGCGCCGGGAGGGGGACGGGCTTGCTGTCGCCGCGGTGGGCGATGCCGGTGGCCAGTTGCAGGAGGCTGTCGAAACCCCTGCGGGCGCGCCACGGCCCGGTGTGGCCGTAGGCGGACAGGGACACCAGGATCGTCCCTTGTGGAGCATCGTCCGGGCCGAAGCCCCTGAGGGACAACGAATCCGGCCGGTAGGACTGGACGAGCACGTCAGCGTCGGCCCACAGCTCGCGCAGCCTGGTGGCGTTCTCGGGGTCGCGCAGGTCCAGCCACGTGGTGCGCTTGCCGAAGCTCGTGTCGACCAGCGCCGGGCGCATGACCGGCAGGTGCTCGGCGCCCACGTGCAGCACGTCGGCGCCGTGCGCGGCGAGGGTGCGGCCGCACACGGGGCCTGCGATCACGTGGGTCAGGTCGAGGACCCGGACCCCGGTGAGCGGGCGGTCGGCGGGCGGCAGCGGCCTCGGCGGACCGTCACCGATCCGTTCCACCGCGACCAGCGGCTCCGTGGCGACAGCGCGGCCCTGCGGGTGGTCCGCCCACGCCGCGGGCGACCTCAGTTGCGCCGCGGCCCCACCGGCGGCCAGGACGGCCTCGACGACCTCCGACGCCTGCCTGGCCGCGACGGCCGCGGTCACGTCGTCGCCGAGGACGGACCGGACCGCGGCCTCGTGGTGCGGGTAGTTGCAGTGCAGCCGCAGCCAGCCGTCGGCGGCGCGGTAGTCCCCGGACAACGGCGCCCACAGGTCGCCGACCGGGGCGCCGTCGACAAGAAGGTGCCGCTCGCTGCGGAACGCCTCCGCCGCGTGCCGCAGGTCGACCGACACCTCGCCCGGCTCCGTGCCGCGCTCGCGCAGCAGGTCGGCGGCGAGGGTGGTGACCAGGCCGACGCACCGCGCGGCCAGGTGCGCCACGCGGTACGGCCCCGCCACGACCCGCTCGTCGCCGACCAGCCTCACGGCAGGTTCGCCACCAGCTCGGCGGGCTGCACCCGGGTGCCGGTGTAGAACGGGATCTCCTCGCGGACGTGCAGCCGGGCCTCGGTGCCGCGCAGGTGCCGCATCAGGTCCACGATCCGGTGCAGCTCGTCGGCCTCGAAGGCGAGGATCCACTCGTAGTCGCCCAGCGCGAACGACGCGACGGTGTTGGCGCGCACGTCCGGGTAGTCGCGGGCCTCCTTGCCGTGGTCGGCCAGCATCTTGCGGCGCTCGTCGTCGGGCAGCAGGTACCACTCGTAGGACCGCACGAACGGGTACACGCAGATGAACCGGCGCGGCTCCTCACCGGCGAGGAACGCGGGGACGTGGCTGCGGTTGAACTCCGCGGGCCGGTGCAACGCCACCTGGCTCCACACCGGCGTGGACGCCCGCCCCAGCGCGGTCCGCCGGAACCCGGTGTAGGCGGCCTGCACCTGCTCGATCTCCTCGGCGTGCCACCAGATCATGTAGTCCGCGTCGGCCCGCAACCCCGCGACGTCGTACACCCCGCGGACCACGACCCCCTTGCCCGCCAACGCGTCGAGGAACTCCGTGGTCTCCGCGGCCGCGCTCCCCCGATCATCGGGCAGCCGCCCCGGCTCGATCCGGAACACGGACCACATCGTGTACCGGATGGTGTCGTTGAGCTCGGCATAGTTCAGACGCGCCATGCCGACTATCGTCGCACCCTCCCCCGACCTCCCGCCGCCGCAGGTGGCCCGCGACACGCCGATCGGTCGCCCCCGTGCCCCGGTCGGCGTGCAGGCGTTCACGAAGTCCAGGCGCGCGGACGGAGGCCGGGCTCCGCGCAGTTGTCCACAACCCCGCGCACCATCCACAGGCCGCGCGCGGCCCTCTTGACAGCACCCGAACTCCGATATTCTCAGAAGTGGGACCCCGGACCCCGGGAGGGCGGGCCCCGGTCGCGGAGTTGATCTTGGTCGGCGGCGGGCTCGGGGCGGTGCCGGGGGTGGGCGTTGCGCAATTGTGGCCATGGCGCTGAGGTGGGGTGGGCGCTGCGGTCGGGTGGGCGCTGCGGTCGGGTGGGCGCTGCGGTCGGGTGGGCGCTGCGGTCGGGTGGGCGCTGTGGGTGTGGCCGAACTCGGCGCCGGGTGACGATGTGGGGTCCCGTCGGATGCGCAGTGGCCTGACCGGCGACCACCGGGCAACCACGTCACCGCACGACCACGTCACCGATGAACCACCCGGCGCGGTTGCCGGGCAAGTGAACTACCCGGCGCGGCGGTCGTGCAGGTGGGTGGCGATGCGGTGGGCGGCGGCGGTGCCGGTGGCCACGCAGGCGGGGATGCCGACGCCGTGCAGGGTGGCGCCTGCCACGGCCAGGCCGGGTTCGGCGGCGATGGCGCGTTCGACCTCGGCGACCAGGTCGGTGTGGCCGGGGCCATATTGGGGGAGGCCGCCGCCCCAGCGGGTGACGGCGGTGTCGATGGGGGGTGCGGCGACGCCGGTGAGTTCGATGAGGTCGGCTCGGACCAGGCGGGTCAGTTCGGCGTCGTCGGCCTTCAGGGCGCCCGGGTCGCCGAAGCGGCCGACCGAGCCGCGGACGATCACCGACTCGCCGCCGAGGTGGGTCCACTTCGATGCGGAGAAGGTGAACGCCTTGACCGCGAACGGCGTGCCGTCGAGTCGCCGCTCGGCCGTGCCGAGCAGCACCCCGGACGTCCCGGGCAGTTCCGTGCCCTCCGGCAGCGCGAAAGCGACGACGGCCATGGACGCGACCTCGACCCGGCCGTAAGCGGCGGACGCGACCGGCACCACGCCGTCGAGCAGCTTGCGGGCGGCGGGGGCCGGGACCGCGAGCACCACGGCGTCGACGTCGAGGACCGGGTCGGGCGGCTGGTGGGCGGGGGCGTTGGCGCCGAGGGTAAGGCGCCAACCGGTGGCGGTGCGGGCGAGTTCGCGGACCGGGACGCCGAGGCGGACGGTGGCGGACTCGGCGAGGCGATCGACCAGGGTGCCGAGGCCGTCGCGCAGGGTGCCGAAGACAGGTTGGCCGGTGGGCGTGGGCAACGAGCGGGCGGCTGCCTCGGTGAGCGAGGTCGCGCCCGCGTCGAGGGCCGAGGCGATGGCGGGCAGGGTGGCGCGCAGGCCGAGGGCGTCGACGCCGCCCGCGTAGACGCCGCCGAGCAGCGGGTCGACCAGGCGCTCGGGCAGTTCGTCGCCGAAGCGGGTGCGCAGCAGCGGGCCGAGCGCGGTGTCGCCGTCGAGGGTCAGCGGCGGCAGGTCCGGTTCGGCGGCGACCCTGGCCAGGCCCTCGGGGGTCAGCAGGTCGGTGAGCGCGGCCGGGTCGGCAGGCACGCCCATGACGTGGCGACCGGGGATGTGCCTGGTCACCCCGCCCGCGCGGACGGTGGAGCGGGCGCCGGTCGGGTGCGCGACGCCGTCGGCGAGGCCGAGTTCGTCGAGCAGGGCGCTCACCTCGGGGCGGCGCACCAGGTACGCCTCGGCGCCGACGTCGAACCGCCTGCCAGCCAGCTCGGCCGTCTTGATCTTGCCGCCGAGCCGGTCGGACTGCTCGACCACGGTGATCTCGGCGGTCGGGCCGAGCAGGACGCGCAGGCGGTGGGCCGCGGTCAGGCCGGAGATCCCGCCGCCGACGACCGCGACCCTCACCGCGGGGTCGACAGGCTGTGCGCGAACGCGACGGTGCGGGTGATCACATCCGGGTCGGTGTCCGGCAGCACGCCGTGGCCCAGGTTGAACACGTGCCCGGCGGCGGACCTGCCCTCGGCGACGATCCTGGTGACCTCGCGGCGCAGCACCTCGTCACCGGCGAACAGCGCGGCCGGGTCCAGGTTGCCCTGCACGGCGGCGCCGGGGACGGCCCGCGCGGCCACGTCGAGCGGGGTGCGCCAGTCCACCCCGACCACGTCGGCGCCCGCCTCGCGCATCGCGCCGAGCAGGTGGCCGGTGCCGACGCCGAAGTGGACCCTCGGGACGCCCGCGTCGACGAGTCCGGACAGGACCTTCGTCGAGTGCGGCAGGACGTACTCGCGGTAGTCCCGCAGTGACAACGCGCCCGCCCACGAGTCGAACAACTGCACCGCGTCGACCCCGGCGGCAATTTGCGCTCGGAGGAACTCCAGTGCGGTGTCGGCGAGGTTGTCGAGCAACGCGTGCCAGGTGACCGGGTCGCCGTACATCAGTGCCTTGGTGCGCTCGTGGTTGCGGCTCGGGCCGCCCTCCACCAGGTACGAGGCGAGCGTGAACGGCGCGCCTGCGAAGCCGATCAACGGTGTCTGACCCAGCTCGACGGTCAGCAGGCGGACGGCGTCGGCAACGGCGTCCACCTGGTGCGCGTGCAGCCTCGGCAGTGCGGCGACGGCCTTGGCATCGCGCAACGGTGCGGCGACGACCGGGCCGGTGCCGGGCACGATGTCCAGGTCGACACCGGCGGCGACCAACGGCACAACGATGTCGCTGAACAGGATCGCGGCGTCGACACCGTGGCGGCGAACGGGCTGGAGCGTGACCTCGGTGACCATTGCCGGGTCGAAGCACGCGGCGAGCATCGCGGTACCGGCGCGCAACGCGCGGTACTCGGGCAACGAGCGGCCGGCCTGGCGCATGAACCACACCGGGACCCGGTCCGGTACGCCACCACGCGCGGCCACCAGGAACGGTGCGGTCGGCAGGCTCCGGCGGCGCGCGGCGGCCGGGGTGATTAGTTCAGTCATCGCGTCCGCCATGGTCCCACGACCACCCCCGTCCCCGTTCGCGTGGGCAGAAGGTCACACTGTCGGTGGCGTGAACCTGGTGTGCGTGGTCGGCGCGCCCTCCCCGCTCACCGACTCGGGTGGTCCTACAGTTACCAGTCGTGACTGGAACGTCGACCGCGCCTGAACTCTTCACCCAGGCCGTCCAGGCGCTGAAGTCGCTGCGGCCCCGGCCAGAACTGCAACTGGCCGAGGTCCGGCCACCCCAGCGGCTGGCCCCCTGGGCGTTCGCGCTGACCGCGGAGGCGACCGGCCCGGCCGAGGTCCAGGCGACCGGGCGGCTCATCCTGCTGCACGACCCCGATGGCCAGCAGGCGTGGGACGGGGTGCTGCGGGTGGTCGCCTACGTGCGCGCCGAACTCGACGCCGAACTCGCCGACGACCCCCTGCTGCCCAGCGTCGGCTGGTCCTGGCTGACCGACGCCCTCGAGGCGTCCGGCGCCGAGTTCACCGCCCTCGGCGGCACCGTCACCGACACCTCCTCGGCGCGCTTCGGCGACATCGCGGGCCCGGAGCGCACCGACGACCTCGAACTCCGCGCCTCCTGGACCCCCACCGGCGACCTCCACCCCCACGGCGAGGCATTCCTCGACCTCATGGCCAGCGTCGTCGGCCTCCCCCCGGTCGGCGTCGCCCTCTTCGAACAGCGCAAGGGCGAGTAGCTCCTTTTCCACGACCTGGCCCGGCCCCGCCGCTCTCCTCGCCCTCCCCTGCCTTTGACCTGCTGGAACAGCACGGCAAGGTGGCGGCAATTCACCCGGTTCAGCGACAAAAGTTATCCACATGTGGATCTTCGGCGGCCCGTTTCAAGATCCTCTGTCGGGGGGTGCCGGTAGACTGGCACTGGGACGCCCCCCGGTGTGGGCGGGGGCTGGGCAGGGTCGGGACCGCGTGCGCGCGAAGCGGCTGCGATAGGGAATCCGTGACCGGTTGGGCTGGCTTGGCGTGGTGGCGTTACCGGGCCTTGCGGGCTTACACGGATGGGTTGGCGCGCTTGGGGATATCGAGTGGTGGCTTTGTGCGGCGCGCTCGGCCCTGTGGCGCTCGCTGTCGGGCAAGGTGGTCGGGGCATGATCGAAATCGCTTGGGTGCCGTAGGCCGGTATTGCCGGTGGGGCGGTGCTTTCCTGGGCGCTGAGCAGGCTTTCTGTGTTTTGCCGTGCTCGGATGTTCACCCGGTTCAGCGACAAAAGTCATCCACATGTGGATCTTCGGCGGCCCGTTTCAAGATCCTCTGTCGGTGGGTGCCGGTAGAGTGGGACCTGGGACGCCCCCCGGAGAGGGTGGGGGCTGGGGCCGGACTGGCGCGGGCGCGCGAAGCGGGTTCGGTGGGGGTAAGAGCCCGGCGTGGGGCGAGAGAACCGCTGCGGACGAGATGCTTTTGCCGTGAAAGCGCCGCGAGGCGTGGTGTTGGTCCGGTTGGGATTGGGCGTGAAAAGGGCACGGGCCGCCCGGAAAGGGCGGCCCGTGCGGAAAAGCAGGATCAGCGCTTGCGTTCCTTGTTGGTGCGCGCGGAACGCTGGCAGATGTCGCCCACGTCGATTGTCTGGGAGCGGTCGATGTAGACGTCGGTCAGGCCGATGAGGCGGCCGCGCTTGTCGGAGCAGGTGAGCTGGTAGGGCTCCTTGGGGCCGTAGGTGGTCGGCAGCGGGGAGGCGAAGTCGACGCGGAGGTTGGTCCAGTCGTCGGTTTCGGGGCCCGCCTGGGAGTAGTTGACGATGGCGGCGGTGTAGTCGCCAGCGGGCGGGTCGAGCAGGACGGCGTGTTCGGCGGTGGTGCCGCCGCTGGCCGAGGAGGTCACCACGTTGCCTGCGGCGTCGAAGATGTAGAGGTCCCAGTCGGTGGCCGGGGTGGCCCAGCTGATGGACACCTGGAGCTTGCCGTTGTCCACCTTCGGCAGACCGTCCACGTGGAACGGGATGCGCTCGGCGGTCATGTCCTCCGGGAAGTTCGTGTTCGCGGCCGGGACCCCGGGCGGGTTGGGCAGCGTCACGCCGGTCTGCGCCGGGCCCTTCGGGTCGCGGCCCCAGCGGCCCGCGACGTACGGGCGGGTGGACGGGTTGACCGCCCAGCTGAAGCGGCCGCCGGTGCTGGTCAGGTTCGAGGTCAGCGTGTCGGCGACGTAGAGCGGCGGGCCGACGGTGCCGTCGGCGTTGACCACCGGCGAGGTCGGCGTCTGGAACGCCTTGCGCAGTTGCAACTGGTAGCCCTTGGGGGCCGAGCCGATCAGCGTCGAGTGCGCGGCCGGGTCGGCGGCGTTGGCCAGCATGTCCAGGAACGCCTGGCGGTTGCCGCCCTTGCCCGCGCCCGGCGCCGGGGCGATGCCCGCGTACTCGGCGATGACGCCGGTCTCGTACGGCGGGTGGAACTCGCTGGTGCCGATCTCGAAGGTGAACCCGTAGCCACCGGTGGCGAAGTACGACCAGTCCTCAGTGGACCCCGTGGTGTCGTAGAGCGCCCACGACGGCTGGCTGGTGTACCCGTTGCGGGAGGCCATCTTGTCGCCGAGCGCCTTGTACACCGGCTCGTCGAGCGGCGGGCGCACGTCGGCGACGCCCGGCACGCGCAGCACCAGGTTCGAGTAGGTGTGCAGGGTGATCAGGTTGGTGACCTGGCGGGTGGACACCAGCGCGCGGATGTTGCGGGTCTCCGGCTCGGAGAACGGCGCGGAGCCGCGGTAGGTGTCGCTGCTCCACGCGGTCGAGGCGCCCGCGCCGCCCCAGAAGCCCGCGTAGTTGCGGTTGGGGTCGGTGCCGCGCTGGCGGCCCGCCGGGTTGGCCTTGCACACGCCGGTGCGGAATGCCTCCGGGGAGTCGTTGACGTTGCAGTTCTTGCGCTTCATCTCGTAGTCGAAGCGGGTGAAGTCGCCCTTGGGCTCGGCCTCGCGGGAGATGGAGAAGCCGTCGACGTTGACGATCGGGATGACGATGTTGCGCGTCTTGCCCACCAGCGCCCGGATCTCACCGCCGGAGCGGTACCCCTTGACCAGCTCGTGCGCCCACTCGATGGCGTGCTCGCCCGCGGGCCACTCGCGCGCGTGGTGCACGCCCATGAGCACGTTGACGGCCTTGCCGTCGGTGGCGTTGTCGACGTCGGTCGCGATCTCCAGCGCGCTGACCTCACGCCCCTCCCAGGTGGCGTTGGGCAGGGTGAACGCCTTGACCAGCCCGGGGTTGCGGCGCGCGAGGTCCTTGATCTCGTAGTCGTACTCGTAGAGGTGGCGGTACGAGGTGCGCCCCGACGGCAGCACCGACGCCTTGCCCCGGCCGGCGAAGTCCTTGTCCTGCTTGGCGTTCGCGATCGACCGCGCGGTCAGGTCGGCCTGCACGACGGTCGAGCGCAGCCCGCTGTCGGCGAGGGTCTTGCGGTCGGCGTCGTCGGCGAGCACGACCTCGACCCCGGTGGCGTCGGCCTTCTCGGTGACGTCGAGGTCGAGCGCGAGCAGTCGGTCCTTCTGCTGGCGGTCGGGGGTCTCGACGCGCACGATCTCCGCGCGCGGCGTGGTGGTCGGCCCGCCCTGGTTGTTGATGGCGAGGAAGTCGACGCCCAGCTTCACCGTGCGCGAGGTGCCCGCGTAGCGGCACGCCTGCACGACCAGCTGCTGGTCCTTGGCCACGAAGCTCTCGGCGAGTTCCGCGCTGCGCAGCGCGGCGGAGGCGGCCACGACGGCGCCGGTCTTCTTGTCGAACACCGCGAGGTCCCAGTCGCCGGTGCCCGAGCCGTGCGCGGTCAGCCTGGCCTGCACGAGCCCGGTGACCGACGAGGTGACCTCGCGGTGCGCGGTGCCCCTGGTGCCGGTGGGCAGCAGCCGCTCGAAGCAGGAGCGGGCCACGTCGGCGTCACTGCGCAGGACGTTGTCGGCGGCGGCCGCGGTGGTCGCCGTGGCGGCGGTCAGGCCGAACACGACGGCCCCGCTCAGCCCGACCGCGGCGAGCACCCGCCACGGCGGTAAACGTCTGGATGAAGGGCTCAAGCTCGTCTCCTCCCGAACGCCGCCCTCGCGCGCGCGGGGGCGATCGAGCGTGACGGTAGCCACGATCGAAACGGCGAAATGCGTTACCGGTTGCCAGTTGGGAGTCAGCGCAACGGCGTTGCGCCGATGGGGCCACGACGGGAATTGGCCGAATCCGGCGCGCTGTCCGATTACCGGACGCTCATGACTTATTACCTTTTGCCAGTTATTCGGCGGTGTCGGCCACCTCTTCGGCGCAACGCAGGACCCGCAGGGCGTTACGCCCTGCAACCTTCGCGCAGTCGTCCTCGCTCCAGCCCCGGTCGAGCAGCGCGCCGAAGAGCGTCGGGTACCCGCCGACGTCGGTGAGCCCGGTGGGCATCTCGGGGCAGCCGTCGTAGTCGCCGCCGATGCCGATGTGGTCGACCCCGACGACCTCGCGCGCGTGCTCCAGGTGCGCGACGACGTCCTCCAGGGTCGCGACCGGCTGCTCGTGGCGGCCTTCCCAGGTCTCGTGGAAGCGCTCGCGGTCGGCGAGGTCGGCGTGCTTGCGGCCGACCGCCGCCATCTCCTCGGCCATCCGCGCGTCCCAGGCCGCGATGGCGGGTGAGACGAACCGGGGCACGAAGGTCACCATGAGCACGCCGCCGTTGCCGCGGAGGCGTTCGAGCACGTCATCGGGCACGTTGCGGGGGTGCTCGGTCACCGCGCGGCACGAGGAGTGGCTGAAGATGACCGGTGCCGTGGTGGCGTCCAGGGCGTCGCGCATGGTCGTGGCGGCCACGTGGGACAGGTCGACCAGCATCCCCAGCCGGTTCATCTCGGCGACCACCTCGCGGCCGAAATCGGACAAGCCGCCCACGGCGGGCTCGTCCGTCGCGGAGTCGGCCCACGGCGTGTTGTCGTTGTGCGTCAGCGTCATGTACCGCACGCCGAGCCGGTGCAGGGCGCCGAGGACGCCGAGCGAGCCCGCGATGCTGTGGCCGCCCTCGGCGCCGATCAGCGAGGCGACCCTGCCGGAGGCGAAAACGGATTCTGCCTGGTCAGCGGTGGTGGCCAGGCCCAGGTCGGCCGGGTAGGCGGCGACGAGGCGGTGCACGAGTTCGACCTGCTCGATGGTCGCGGAGACGGCCTCGTGTCCGGCAAGCTGACAGGGGACGTAGACCGACCAGAACTGGGCGCCGACACCGCCGTCGCGCAGCCGGCCGAGGTCGGTGTGCAGGCCGTCGAGGTGGCTGTGCAGGTCGCTGCGGGCGGCGGTGACGGCGGGAACGCTCCCATGGCGGTCACGCAGGGCCCACGGCAGGTCGTTGTGACCGTCGACGAGCGGGGTCCGGGCCAGCAGCTGTCGGGCCCAGTCGACTGAGGGGGTGTGCACTACCCGTGACTCCATTTCATCGCGTAGCGGAGGCCGTCCGTTACGTCACCGTCTAGGGACTCACCCGATCGTGTGACACGCCCCGGCTTCAGTCACAACCCGATCGGATACTTACCCGATTGATCGTCCCGCTAACCCGCTTGGGCGGCTAGGCTGCCTTCGTCGACACCACTTTCGGTCCAACGGCGGCGCGGCTGTTTGGTCGAAAGTCCCAGTGCCGGTCGGGGGGCAACGACCGACTCCAGGGAGGTAGTGACGTGGCTGCCGTCGGCTTAGGTCAGGCCGTTCGAACCACGCCAGCCGGCTCATTGCCGGCGAACATGGTCCCGCACCCGCGGGAGGAGCTGTTCTCAGTGCTGGTGGTCGACGACCACCCACTGTTGAGGGAGGCGATAGCGGCTCGGCTCACACAGATGGGCGCGGGCACAGTGCACGAGGCCGCCACGGTGGCCGAGGCGAGGGCGCGAGCGCAGGCCACCGGGCCGTGCGACCTGGCGATCCTCGACCTGGGTCTGCCTGACGGTAGCGGGATCGAGTTGGTCACGGAGCTGCGTAGCCACGGTTGGCCGCGCATCGTCGTGCTCGCCTCGTCCGACGACCCGTACGCCGTTCGATCGGCCTTCCAGGCAGGCGCACAGGCCTACCTGCTGAAGTCCGCGTCGCCGGTCGTGGTGACCGACGGGGTCCGCAGGGTGCTCGAGGGTGGCGTCTACGCCGACCCGAGTGTCGCCCCGGTCCTCGCCACCGGCACCAGGGTCCCCGGCACCGACAACACCCCGCGCGAGCTGTCGGCGCGCGAGGTCGAGGTGCTGCAACTGGTCGCCGACGGCCAGTCCAACAAGGAGATCGGCGAGGCGCTGAACCTCTCGGCGCTGACGGTGAAGTCGCACCTCTCGCGGATCGGCCGCAAGTTGGGCACCGGCGACCGGGCCCAGATGGTCGCGCTGGCCATGCGGGCAGGCGTCATCCGGTAGACAACAGCAGTCGTGTGGCTGGGCTGGGCATGGCCCAGCCACACGACTGCTGCTGATCTCCGACGATTGGCACCGGTCGTGCCGTAGGGTCATCGGCCGTGACGATCCCCGGCTCAGGACCCAGCGCCGCCGACCCGCCTGCTCCGGTCCTGCTCACCGAGCCCGCGGAGGGCACCCCCGACGTCGTCGTCGACCTCGCGGCCCTCGACCGCGCGGCAGGCCGCATAGCCGCTGGTCACGGCCCGATAGCCGTGGACACCGAGCGGGCGTCCGGCTACCGCTACTCCCAACGCGCCTACCTGGTGCAGGTGCGCCGCCAGGGCGCGGGGACCTTCCTGATCGACCCGGTCGCCGTCGACGACCAGGTCGACGCCCTCATCGCCGCGCTCGCCACCGACGAGTGGGTGCTGCACGCGGCGTCGCAGGACCTGCCCTGCCTGTCCGACCTCGGCCTGCGCCCCGCCAAGCTGTTCGACACCGAGTTGGCCGGTCGCCTCGCGGGCTTCGAGCGGGTCGCCCTCGGCACGCTGGTCGAGCTGCTGCTCGGCTACCACCTGGAGAAGGGCCACGGCGCCGCCGACTGGTCGCGCAGACCGCTGCCGGTGGACTGGCTGAACTACGCCGCCCTCGACGTCGAGCTGCTCATCCAGCTGCGCGACGCGCTGGAGTCCGAGCTGCGCGAGCAGGGCAAGTTGGAGTGGGCGCTGGAGGAGTTCGAGGCGCTGCGCACCGCGGACCCGGCGCCGCCGCGCAAGGAGCCGTGGCGGCGCACCTCGGGCATCCACAGCGTGCGGACCCCGCGCGGGCTGGCGGCCATCCGGGCGCTGTGGGAGGCCCGCGACGGCATGGCCCGCGAGCGCGACATCGCCCCCGGCCGAGTGCTGCCGGACAGCGCGATCATCCAGGCGGCGTCGGTGAACCCGCAGGACGAGCAGGCGCTGCTGCAGCTCCCGGTGTTCAAGGGGCGGGCGCAGCGCAGGCTGGCCAACACCTGGATGCGGGCTCTGCGCGCCGCCGCGGCGCTGACCAAGGCCGACCTGCCCGACCCGGCCCCGCCCGCCGACGGCCCACCGCCCGCCAACCGCTGGGCGGACAAGGACCCCGAGGCCGCTGCCCGGCTCGCGGCCGCGCGCGGCGCGTTGAGCAAGATCGCCGAGGCGCACCGGTTGCCGGTGGAGAACCTGCTCCAGCCGGACCTGGTCCGGCGGACCTGCTGGCAGCCGCCCGCCGACATCGACGAGGGGTCGGTCGCCGAGGTGCTGCTCGCCGGTGGCGCCAGGAACTGGCAGGTCGGGTTGACGCTGGACGCGCTGACCACGGCCCTCAAGGCGTCGGCGGGCTAGGTCTCGCGCGCCGACGCCGGTGTCATGCCGCCGTCGTCACGCGGAAGATCGGGTGGCTGGGGCCTGCGGCGAGCAGTTCGGCGTCGGTCGACTTGGCGTTGACGCCGTCGAAGAAGGCGCCCACCTCGAACGCCCAGCGCTTGAGGTAGGCGCGCAGGATCGGCGGCTTCACCTCGTCGGGCAGCTCCTCCGCGGTGAACCGCTCGACCCGCTTGCCGACGCTCAGCTCGCCCTCCCCCGCCGCCCGCAGGTTGCGCACCCACTGCGTGTGCCCGCGCGGGGCGACCAGGTACTGCACGCCGTCGATGGTGAGCAGGTTGACCGGGGTCTTGCGCGGCTCGCCGCTCTTGCGGCCCCGCACGGACAGGACCCGGGCGCCCCAGACGTCGAAGCCGCGGCGGACCAGGAACGACACGATGGCGTCGAACCGCAGCAGCCGGACGATCCGGCCGGGGCGCAGGTAGCGGGCGTTGGTGGCCTTGTCGGTCATGGTGACTCCTCCCGTGGCGAGAGCGGTGATCTCATTTGCGATCGGCGCTCTCTGTCGGTCGTAGTCAACGCGGCGGCGCGCGGCTTGTCAAGAGCAGTGCTCTCAAATTTGTTCAGCGCTCTCGTCGGTGTCAGACTGACGGCATGAGCGCAGGTCGAACGGCACGCGACAAGGCCAGGCACGAGCTGACCAGGGAGATCAAGGACGAGGCCAGGCGGCAGCTGGCGACCGACGGCGCGCACCAGCTCTCCCTGCGGGCGGTGGCGCGCAGCCTGGGCATGGTGTCCTCGGCGCTGTACCGGTACTTCCCGAGCCGCGACGACCTGCTGACGGCGCTGATCATCGACGCCTACGACGCGCTCGGGGCGGCCGTCGAGCGGGCCGACCGCGGCGACACCCCGGTCGAGCGCTGGCGCGGCGCCTGCACCGCGGTCCGGGAGTGGGCGCTGGCGCACCGGCACGAGTACGCGCTGATCTACGGCTCCCCCATCCCCGGCTACCAGGCGCCGCAGGACACCGTCGCCGCCGCGGTCCGGGTGCCGATCGTCCTGTTGGGAATCGCGGCGGCGGCCGGGGTCGGCGACAGCGAGATCCCGGCCGTGCTGCGCGGGCAGTTCGACGCGATCGCCGACGCCGTGCCGGTCACCGTGCCGACGGGCGCCTTCGCCCGGGTCGTGCTTGCCTGGACGCAGCTGTTCGGGATGGTCAGCTTCGAACTGTTCGGCCAGCTCGTGGGCAGCGCGGACCCGGCGGACGCGTTCTTCGGGTTCGCGGTGGACCGGATGGCCGAACAGGTCGGGATCGTCTGATTACCCGCCGGTAACAAGCGGTAGAGTGGACCTGGGTTACCACGCGGTAGCCCCATCGAGCCAGATCGAGCCAAGGAGCACCCGTGGCCGCACCCGCTGCCCCCGCAGCCGCGCGCGCCGCCCGCGAGGTCGTCTTCGTCGACGGCGTGCGGACGCCGTTCGGCAAGGCGGGCCCGAAGGGCGTCTACGCCGAGACCCGCGCGGACGACCTGATCGTCAAGGTCATCCGCGAGCTGCTGCGCCGCCACCCGGAGCTGCCGCCGGAGCGGGTGGACGAGGTGGCGGTCGCGGCGACCACGCAGATCGGCGACCAGGGCCTGACCATCGGCCGCACCGCCGCGCTGCTGGCCGGGCTGCCCAAGTCGGTGCCCGGCTTCGCCGTCGACCGGATGTGCGCGGGCGCGATGACCGCGGTGACGACCACCGCGAGCGGCATCGCGTTCGGCGCCTACGACGTGGTCATCGCGGGCGGGGTCGAGCACATGGGCCGCCACCCGATGGGCGAGGGCGTCGACCCGAACCCGCGGATCATCGCCGACAAGCTGGTCGACCCGACCGCGCTGGTGATGGGGCAGACCGCGGAGAACGTGCACGACCGCTTCCCGGACCTGACCAAGCAGCGCTGCGACGCCTACGCCGCGCGCAGCCAGGAGAAGTTCGCCGACGCGGTGAAGGCGGGCAAGATCGGGCCGGAACTGGTGCCGGTGGCGACCCGCTCGGCCGAACTCGGCTGGGGACTGGCCACAGAGGACGAACCGCCGCGCCCGGGGACGACGGTGGAAGCGTTGGCGGGCTTGAAGACCCCGTTCCGGCCGCACGGCCGGGTGACGGCGGGCAACGCGGCGGGGCTCAACGACGGCGCGACCGGGTGCGTGCTCGCCGCCGAGGAGACCGCGCGGGAGCTGGGCCTGCCGATCGGCATGCGGCTGGTCGGCTACGCGTTCGTCGGGGTCGAGCCGGAGGTCATGGGGATCGGGCCGGTCCCGGCGACGGAGAAGGCGCTGGCGCGCTTCGGTCTGTCCATCTCGGACATCGGGCTGTTCGAGCTGAACGAGGCGTTCGCCGTGCAGGTGCTGGCCTTCCTCGACCACTTCGGGCTCGCCGACGACGACCCGAGGGTCAACGTGTGGGGCGGGGCGATCGCCTGCGGGCACCCGCTCGCCTCGTCCGGGGTGCGGCTGATGACGCAGCTGTCGCGGCAGTTCGCCGAGCGGCCGGACGTGCGGTACGGGATCACCGCCATGTGCGTCGGGATCGGCATGGGCGGCACCGTGATCTGGGAGAACCCGAACTGGGACGGGGGCAAGTGATGCTGACCCACGAGCAGGCCGCGAAGGCGTTCCCGGACGAGGTGGTCACCAAGGCGGTCACCAGGCTGGTGCGGGTCGCCGGGCTGGCCAAGCCGGTCGCGCTGATCACCATCGACAACGGCCACGACCACACCCGGCCGTCCACCTTCGGGCCGCAGAGCCTGGTGAGCCTGAACGCGGCGTTCGACGCCGCCGTCGCCGCGGACCCCTCGGCGATCGCGGTGACCGGCAAGCCGTTCATCTTCGCCGTCGGGGCCGATCTGTCCGGTGTGGAGCAGGTCGCCGACCGGTCGTCCGCCGTGGACATCGCGCAGACCGGGCACGACGTGTTCCGGCGGTTCACCGAGTCGCCGGTGCCGACCTTCGCCTTCGTCAACGGCGCGGTGCTGGGCGGCGGCCTGGAGTTGGCGCTGTCGTGCCACTACCGGACCCTGTCGGACAACACGGCCGCGATCGCGCTGCCCGAGGTGTTCCTGGGCCTGTTCCCCGGGTGGGGCGGCACGCAACTGCTGCCGAACCTGATCGGGCCGGACGCCGCGGTGACGGTGATCTTCGAGAACGCGCTGAGCCAGAACCGGGTGCTCAAGCCCGCGCAGGCCGCCGAGCTCGGGATCACCGACGTGCTGCTCGGGTCGGCCGACTTCATCGAGCGGTCGCTGGCGTGGGCGTCCGATGTGGTCAATGACGTGGTTTCCGTTCCGCGCAAGGAGATTGACCGAGGCGCAGGCTGGGACGCGGCCGTCGAGCGCGCGAAGGGCATCGTCCACGGCAGGACCAAGGGCGCCTCGCCCGGCGCGCTCAAGGCGCTGGAGCTGCTGGAGTTGGCGCGCGCCAACGACCTCGACGCCGGGTACGCCGCCGAGACCGAGGCACTGGCCGACGTCCTGATGACCGACCCGCTGCGGGCCGGGCTGTACTCGTTCACCCTGGTGCAGAAACGGGCCAAGCGACCCGCGGGCGCGCCGGACAAGTCGTTGGCGCGGCCCGTGACCAAGGTCGGCGTCGTCGGCGCCGGGCTGATGGCGAGCCAGATGGCGCTGCTGTTCGTGCGGCAGCTCAAGGTCCCGGTCGTGCTGACCGACATCGACCAGGCCCGCGTCGACAAGGGCGTGGCGTACGTGCACGACGAGATCGACAAGTTGGGCGCCAAGGGAAAGCTGTCACCGGACGGCGTGAACCGGTTGCGGGCACTGGTGTCCGGGTCGCTGGACAAGGCGGCGTTCGCGGACGCGGACTTCGTGATCGAGGCCGTGTTCGAGGAACTCGGCGTCAAGCAACGGGTGTTCGCCGAGGTGGAGGCGCACGTCAGCGCGGAGTGCGTGCTGGCGACCAACACCTCGTCGCTGTCGATCACCGAGATGGCCGCCGGTCTCGCGCACCCGGAGCGGGTGGTCGGGTTCCACTTCTTCAACCCGGTCGCGGTGATGCCGCTGCTGGAGATAGTCCGCGCCGAGCGGACCGACGACGCGACCCTGGCCACGGCGTTCGCGGTGGGCAAGGCACTGCGCAAGTCGTCGGTGCTGGTCAAGGACGCGCCCGCGTTCGTGGTCAACCGGCTGCTGACCCGGTTCATGGGCGAGGTGGTCCGCGCGATCGACGAGGGCACCCCGTTCGAGGTGGCCGACCGCGCGACCGAGCCGCTCGGGCTGCCGATGAGCCCACTGGTACTGCTCCAACTCGTCGGCGCCCCCGTCGCCCTGCACGTCGCCGAGACCATGCACCGCGCATACCCGGACCGCTTCGGCGTCAGCGACAACATGCGCCGGTTCGTGGCGGCGGGCAAGAACGCGGTGTGGACGTGGGACAGCGCGGGCAACCAGTCGGTCGACCCGGAAGTGGCCGCACTGTGGCAGTTCGGGCCGAACCCGCTGACCGCGCAGGAGGTCCTGGACCGGGTACTCGACGCGATGGCCGAGGAAATCCGCATCATGCTCGACGAGGGCGTGGTCGCCGAGGCCCAGGACATCGACCTGTGCCTACTCCTCGGCGCAGGCTGGCCCTTCTGGCTGGGCGGCGTGACCCCGTACCTGGACCGGGCCGGGGTGTCCGAACGCGTGCACGGCAAGCCCTTCCTGGCCCCGGGGGTGGCCTCGGTCCCGGCGTGAGGTGAGCCGGAGGTGCGGACCGTGATCAACTCCGCCACCACGGAGCAATGATCCACGTCGGCACCTCCGGTTGGACCTACCGCCCGTGGCGTGGGGACTTCTACCCCCGCGGCATGCGCGACGAGTTGGCGTACCTGGCGCAGCGGTTGGCCACGATGGAGGTCACGGGACTTTCTACGCACTCGGCCTAGCCGAACGCCTACACAACCCTCCCACTGGGCTGCGATCTCAGCAGGAGTGACGGAGGATGGATGCATGGGTGGCGATGTGCGGGTGGGGACTTGGCGGTGCGAGTGGCGAACTTCCACGCGCACGCCGCGTGACGCTCAAGCGCTGGCCAGCAGGTTGTGAATGTCGGGCGCGCTGAGCGGATGGACCTGATTCTGGGCCGTGATGGCGCTACCTGCATCTGGTGCGCGCGCCCGTTCCGCGGTCAGGCTGTCCCCACCACCGACCACCTAGTACCGCGCGTCAAAGGTGGGCCTTCCTGGGTCGAGAACGAGGTCGCGGCTTGTCGCGGGTGTAATCGGTTGCGGGGGCATACGAGTCCGGTTGATTGGCTTGTCGAGTGTCAGCGGCTCGGGTGGGCGCCGGATGGCCAGCGGGTCGTCAAGGTGTTGCGGGAGTTGGAGGTTGCCATCGCGGTGCGGGGTGGGCAGCGGCGGGCACGGGCATATGTCGAGGGGCAGCTCAGGCGGGTGGCGAAGCTCTAGAGGGACGGGAAGGTCACGACCACGCGGAGGCCGCCGGACGGGACTGGGGTGGCTTGGACGGTGCCGCCGTGGGCTCGGGCTACGGCTCGGACTATGGACAGGCCCAGGCCGGTGCCGGTGTGGGAGGTGCGGTCGACGCCGCCGCGGCGGAAGGGTTCGAAGAGTTCGGGGACGCGGTCGGGGGGGATGACCGGGCCGGACGAGGCGACCTCCAGGGTGGTCCACTGTGGACCGCTGGTGGTGCGGACCTCGATCCAGCCGCCGTCGAGGTTGTGGCGGACGGCGTTCTCCAGGAGGTTGCCCGCGACGCGTTCCAGCAGGGCGGTGTCGCCGGTGACGGTGGCGTGGTCGTGGTGGAAGCGGGCGGTGATGCCGCGGCGTTCGGCGTCGGCTCGCGTGGAGCGCCAGGCACCGGAGACGACGACGGGAAGCTCGACCGGGCCGGTAGCGCCAACGCCCAAGCCGTCGGTACGGGCCAAGACGAGCAGCGCCTCGACGAGGTCGCCGGCGCGCAAGGTCGCGGTGCGCACGACGTCGGCCATGCGGCGCAACTCGGCAGTGTCAGCGTCCGGATCGGACAGAGTCACGTCTAGCTCGGTGCGGATAACGGCTAGAGGCGTGCGCAGCTCATGGCTGGCGTTGGCGACGAACTGCCGTTGCGCCGAGAACGCCGCCTGAAGCCGGTCGAGCATCGCGTCGAACGTGTCGGCAAGCTCGGCCACCTCGTCGCGCGCGCCCTGGTGGTTGATCCGCTCCCCCAGCGACTCCACGGACAACCGGTGCGCGGTAGCCGTAACTTCCCTCAGTGGCCGCAAGACCCGCCCGGTGATCACCCAGGCCAACAACGCGGTCGCCGCCACCACACACACGAACGCCACCGAGCCAGCCAGCAGCAGGCGGTCTCTAGCGTCGTTCGACAGCGCCTCCGCCAACTGATCCGCCTCGACACTGATCCCACCGACCACGACAGTCGTACCGGACGGCAGCGACGGGACCGAGTTGACGACCTCGCCCGCCAGCACCCACCCGAGCCACAGCAGCAGGACGCTGACCACGGCCACGAGCCCGGTGGCCAGCAGGGTGATCCTGGCCCGCAGCCCCGGGCCGCGCCTGCGGTCGGTCACACCCCCGGCTCACCGGCCGGTGCGGGCACCCGGTACCCGGAACCGACGACGGTGTCGATCACCCCCGGGTCGCCCAGCTTCTTGCGCAACGTCATCACGGTCACCCGGACGGTGGTGGTGAACGGGTCGGCGTTCTCGTCCCACACCCGCTCCAGCAGTTCCTCGCTGCTGACCACCGACCCGCGCGCGGCGAGCAGCACCTCCAGCACGCCGAACTCCTTGCGGGTCAGCTCCACCGGCCGCCCCGCCCTGGTCACCGTGCGCCGGGCCGGGTCGAGCTCGACATCGCCCGCGACCAGCACCGGCGGGGTGACCGGGGTCGCCCTGCGGGCCAACGCGCGCACCCTGGCCACCAGCTCGGGGAACGCGAACGGCTTGGCGAGGTAGTCGTCGGCGCCGAGCGAGAGGCCCTCCACCCGGTCGGCGACCGCGTCGCTGGCGGTGAGCATCAGCACCCTGGTCAGCGCGCCGGACGCGACGATCTCGCGGCACAGCTGGTCGCCGTGCATACCGGGCAGGTCCCGGTCGAGCACCACCACGTCGTAGCGGGTGACCGAGGCTTTCTCGTGCCCCTCGTCCCCGTCCAGGGCGATGTCGACGGCCATGCCCTCGCGCCGCAGCCCCCGGGCCACGGCCTCGGCGAGGGCGGCCTCGTCCTCCACGATCAGAATCCGCACCCCACCACGGTGCCACACGCCCCGACCGGCCCCTCCCGTCGGGCATGATCACCCCATGATGCTGCGCTCGCTGCGCGAACAGGTGGCCTCCCACGCCAGGGCGCTGGCCGAGGCGGGACTGGTCCTGGGCACGGCGGGCAACATCAGCGCCCGTCAGGGCGACCTGGTCGCGGTTACCCCTACCGGCGCCCGGCTCGCGGACCTGCGCGCGGAACACGTGACGGTCGTGGACCAGGACGGCGGCGTAGTCGAGGGAACACTCGCGCCGACGTCCGAACTGGACCTTCACCTGGGTGTCTACCGACGGTTCCGCGCGGGCGCGGTAGTGCACACCCACGCCCCGATGGCAACGGCGCTGTCGTTGGTCGTCGACGAGCTGCCGTGTGTGCACTACCAGCTGGTGGAGCTGGGCGGGACAGTCCCGGTCGCGCCGTACCGGACCTTCGGGACCACCGAACTGGCCGACGCCGTCCTGGAGGCCCTCGACGGCCGGACCGCGGCACTGATGGCCAACCACGGCGGCATCACCTTCGGCGCCGACCTGGCCACCGCCGCACACCGGGCCCTGCTGCTGGAGTGGGGCTGCGAGCTGTACTGGCGCGCGTCGCTGCTGGGCAAGCCACGCACCCTGGACCGCACCGAACGCGCCGACTACGAACGCCAGGTCGCCCGCCTGCGCTACGGCGTCACCCGCGAACTCGACTAGGTCTAGCGCTTAGAGCAAGCGCCGGGGGTTCACACAACCCCCGGCGCAGCTGGCTCTAGCTCCGGTCGGCTGACTCTGTCTGCTCGGTTGGGGCTACCGCGGTGCCGATCAGGTCTGAGGCCCAACCGGTGACGCGGCGGGCGATGTGCTGGGCGGTGAGGCCGAGGCGGACGAGGACCTCGTCGCGGGTGCCGTGGGCGTGGAACTCGTTGGGGATGCCCAGGTCGCGCAGGGGGACGTCCACGTCGGCGTCGCGCAGGGCGGCGGCCAGCGCCCAGCCGAAGCCGCCGTGGCGGCCGCTGTCCTCGACGGTGACGACCAGCTTGTGCCGTCGCGCCAGGGCGGCCAGCTCGGCGGGGACCGGGGTGACCCAGCGCGGGTCGGCCACGGTGACGCCGATGCCCTGGTCGGCCAGTCGCTCGGCGGCGGCGAGGCCCAGTGCGGCGAACGAGCCGACGGTCACCAGGAGCACGTCCTGGCAGTCGTCGCGGCGCAGCACGTCGACCGGGCCGAGCCGCTCCAGCGCCGGGATGTCGTCGCCGACGGTGGCCTTCGGGAAGCGCAGCACCGACGGGCCGTCGTCGATGGCGACCGCCTCGCGCAGCTCCTCGCGCAGGGTGGCCGCGTCCCGGGGCGCGGCGATGTGGATGCCCGGGATGACGCCGAGGATGGACAGGTCCCACATGCCGTGGTGGCTGGCGCCGTCCGGTCCGGTGATGCCCGCGCGGTCGAGCACGACGGTCACCGGCTGCTTGTGCAGCGCGACGTCCATCAGCATCTGGTCGAAGGCGCGGTTGAGGAACGTCGAGTAGATCGCGACGACCGGGTGCAGCCCGCCCATCGCCATGCCCGCCGCGGAGGTGATCGCGTGCTGCTCGGCGATGCCGACGTCGAACACCCGCTCCGGGAAGCGCTCGGCGAACGGCGCGAGGCCGGTGGAGCGCAGCATCGCGGCGGTGATCGCCACGACGTCCTCGCGCTCGGCGCCGATCGCGGCCAGCTCTTCGGCGAACACCGAGGTCCACACCGTGCCCTTGGACTTGCGCGGCTTGCCGGTGACCGGGTCGATCGGGTCGGTCTGGTGCATCTGGTCGAGCTCGTCGTTCTCGGCGAGCGGGTAGCCGTTGCCCTTGCGGGTGACCGCGTGCACGATCACCGGCCCGCCGAAGTCCTTCGCCCGGCGCAGCGCGGCCTCCAGCGCCTCCAGGTCGTGCCCGTCGACCGGGCCCAGGTACTTCAGGCCCAGGTCCTCGAACATGGCCTGCGGGCTCAGCACGTCCTTGATGCCGCGCTTGGCCGCGTGCAGGGCCGCGTAGAGGGGCTTGCCGACGACCGGGGTGCCCTGGAGGACCCTCTTGCCGCCTTCGAGCGCGCGCTCGTACCCGGGACGCAGGCGCAGCGTGGCCAGGTGGTCTGCCAGGCCACCGATGGTGGGCGAGTAAGAGCGCCCGTTGTCGTTGACGACGATGACGACCGACCGCTCGGTCCCGGCGGCGATGTTGTTCAACGCCTCCCAGCACATACCGCCGGTGAGGGCCCCGTCGCCGACGACAGCGACAACGGTGCGCTTCTCGCCGCGGAGCTCGTGGGCCTTGGCGATGCCGTCGGCGTAGGAGAGCGCGGTGGAGGCGTGGCTGTTCTCGACCAGGTCGTGCTCGCTCTCGGCCTGGCTCGGGTAGCCGGAGATGCCGTCCTGCTGGCGCAGCTCGTCGAACCCGTCGCGGCGACCGGTGAGGATCTTGTGCACGTACGCCTGGTGGCCGACGTCGAAGATCAGCCCGTCGGCTGGCGAGTCGAACACCCGGTGCAGCGCGATGGTCAGCTCGACCACCCCCAGGTTCGGCCCCAGGTGCCCGCCCGTTCTGGTGACCTTGTCGACGAGGAACGAGCGGACCTCCACCGCGAGCCGGTCGAGTTCCTCGTGGGTCATCCGCCGGAGATCGGCCGGTCCGTGCACGGAGTCCAGCAGGGTCACGCGTCGTCACCTCGTCGGAGAGCGGTGTCGTGTGGGGTCGTGATGTCGGCAGCGGGAGCGGGCTTTCGACCCAGTCTACGAGCGGTCGGGCACCCCCGACTTCCGGTATCGGCGCCGGGAGCGCGTCCGGCGATCGCCCATCCGGGTCACCGGGGTGCGGTTCTGATCACGCTGTTCCTGCTGGACCCGGCCGTGCGCGCGGCCCCGATTGGGTAGGGTTCGCGACACGTCGTGGGGGCTGGACAGGGGGAAGTGACCGGTGGGCTTGGCTTCTGCTGTGTCTTTGGTGACATCCCCGCCTGGGGCGGCATCACCACCTCGGGCGACATCAGCGTCTTCGGGGGGCGCGGCGTGACCGGGGTGGAACCAGTGGTGGCGCGGGCCGAGCTGGACCGGATGACCAAGGCGGTCGGCAGGGAGATGGTGCGCGCCGCGGGCCAGGGGTGGACCAGGGTGCGCGCGGAGTACCGGTCGGTCGGGCGGCACGTCGAGGCGGACCTGCTGGTGACCGGGCCGGACGGGGTGGCGCGCCCGGTGCGGCCGCCCGCCGAGGTGGTCGACGGCCTGGCCAGGCTGCGCGCGGGCATGTACCGGCCAGGTCGGGGCACCTGGATCGGCGCGGTGTACGAGATCGCGCCACCGGGGACCTTCGAGTGCGAGTTCGACCCGGACGTGGAGCCGACCTGGCGCCGCGTGCCGCCGCCGGTCGGGTTCGTCGACGAGTTGCGCTCGTTCCCGCGCTCGGAGGAGTTCATCCCGGACTGGTTCCGGGCCCGCGCGGGCATGCCCCCGGCCGTCTCCGCGGAGACCCAGTCGGCGGGCACGCCCCCGCACGGCATCCCCCTGTCGCAGGCGACACCACCCGGTGGCCAACCAGCCACCCAGCCGCCCCAGGGCAGGCCACCCACGGGCCAGCCGCCGCAAGGCAGGCCCGTGCAGCAGTCCCCGCAGGCAACCCCACCGCACGGGGCTCCAGGACCGCAGGGCGGCAGGCACGCGGCCCCACCACCGCCGTGGGAGAACCCGGCACCGTCAGGTGGACCGGGCAGGCACGCGGCAGGCCCGGGACGCCCTCCGGTGAGTGGACCGCGCCCGTTCGGTCCACCCGGGCCAGTGGACGACAACGGCCGCTAGCGCTGGAGCAGCGCCACGGACTCCACGTGGTGGGTCATGGGGAAGGTGTCGAAGGCTCGCAGCTTCGTCAGGGCATAGCCGTGGTCGGCGAAGGTAGCCACGTCGCGGGCTAGAGCGGCGGGGTCGCAGGCTACGTAGACGACGCGAGCGGGCTCACGGGCTGCGATGGCGTCGACGACCGAGCGTCCGGCGCCCTTGCGCGGCGGGTCGAGGACGACCACGTCAGGAGCGGGTAGGTCGCCGTCGGCGAGGACGTCTTCGACCTTGCCCGCGAACACCCGGACCTGGGGAAGGTCGGCCAGGTTCTCCGCGCCGTCTTCGGCTGCCCGGCGGGACGACTCGACCGCGACCACCGTGCCGTCTTCGCCTACCTGCCCAGCCAAGACGGCCGCGAACAGGCCGACACCGGCATAGAGGTCCCAGGCCGCGCCACCTTCGGCAAGACCGGTCCAGTCCGCGACCACCTCGGCGAGCACGTCAGCGGCGTCCGGGTGGACCTGCCAGAACCCGTGCGCGTCCAACCGCCACTCCCGGCGGGCGGCCTGCTCCACGGCGATCGACGACCCCAACACCCGGTGCGGGCGCAAGACAGGCTTACCGCTGCGCAGCCGCCCCTTGTCCGGCAGGAGCTCGCTGGCGTGGGTACGACCGGTGGCGTCAACGGACACCTCTAGCTCCGCGCCAGGAGTCCATTCCTGCCCGGCGAGGACGTCCACAGTGCCGGGAGCGGCGATCACGCAGTCCGCGACCGGCACGATCTTGTGGCTACGGTGCGCGCGGAACCCCACGCGTCCCGAGCGGTCCACCGCGAGCCGGGTCCGGGTGCGCCAGTGCTCCAGGCCCCCTGCCAACTCCTCGACCTCGACGTCCCACCGCACCCCGGCCAGGCGTTCCAGCTGCTCGGCGACGACCGCCGCCTTGAGCCTGCGCTGCTCGTCGGCCGAGGCGTGCTGCCAGTCACACCCGCCGCAGCCGCCTGGGGCAGCCAGCGGGCACGGCGGCTCGACGCGTTCCGGCGACGCGGACAGCACCTCGACGGCGTCACCCCGGCAGAACGAGCCGCCCTTGTCCTCGGTGATGGCGACGACCACCCGCTCCCCCGGCAGCGCGTGCCGGACGAACACGACCCGGCCGTCGGCCCTGGCCACGCAGTGGCCGCCGTGGGCCACCGCGCCGACCTCGACCTCGAACCGGCGCCCGGTCCAATCCGCCACTGTCCCGCTGGTCATTTCGGTGCGTCCTTACCGGTAAGGCCACGACGGATGGCGCCGGGAGCGATCAGGTCGCGCTCGGCGACCTTCTCCGACGACGCCAGCTGCCACGGCACGCTTGTCACCATCACGCCTGGCTGGAACAAGAGCCTGCCCTTGAGCCGCAGCGCGCTCTGGTTGTGCAGGACCTGCTCCCACCAGCGGCCGACGACGTACTCGGGGATGAACACGGTGACGACGTCGCGCGGGTTGTCCGTACGGATCCTCTTGACGTAGTCGAGCACCGGTTTGGTGATCTCCCGGTAGGGCGACTCGATGACCTTCAGCGGCACCGAGAACCGCTCCTTGTCCCACTCGGCCACGAGCTTCTTGGTGTCCACGTCGTCCACGTTGACGGTGATCGCCTCCAGCACGTCCGGCCGGGTGGCCCGCGCGTAGGCCAGTGCCCGGCGGGTCGGCAGGTGCAACTTGGAGACCAGCACGATCGTGTGGATCCGGGAGGGCAGCACGAACGGGCCCTCCTCCTCGGCGCGGGCCAGCTCGGCGGCCACCCGGTCGTAGTGCCTGCGGATGCCGGTCATCACCAGGTAGATGCCCGCCATCGCGGCGATCGCGATCCAGGCGCCCAGCAGGAACTTGGTGATCAGCACCACCACCAGCACCGAGCCGGTCATCGCCAGGCCGAAGGCGTTGATGGCCTGCGCCCGGCGCATCCTGCGCCGCTCGACCGGGTCGGTCTCGCCAGCCAGCTTGCGGTTCCAGTGCCGGATCATGCCGGTCTGGCTCATGGTGAACGAGACGAACACCCCGACGATGTAGAGCTGGATCAGCCGGGTCACCTCGGCGTCGAAGGCGATGACCAGCACGATCGCGAACCCGGCCAGGCCGATGATGCCGTTGGAGAAGGCCAGCCGGTCGCCGCGGGTGTGCAGCTGGCGGGGCAGGTAGCGGTCCTGGGCCAGGATCGAGCCGAGCACCGGGAAGCCGTTGAACGCGGTGTTGGCGGCCAGCACGAGGATCAGCGCGGTGACGATGGTGATGAAGAAGAACCCGACCGGGAAGCCGTCGAACACCGCGCCCGCGATCTGGGCGACCATCGTCTTCTGCTCGTAGCCGGGCGGGGCGTTGACCAGCTGCGTGGCCGGGTCCTCGGCCACCCGGACCTGGGTGAGCTGGGCGAGCACGATCAGGCCCATCAGCATGACCACCGCGATGCCGCCCATGAGCAGCAGCGTGGTCGCCGCGTTCTTCGACTTGGGCTTGCGGAAGGCGGGCACGCCGTTGCTGATGGCCTCGACGCCGGTCAGCGCGGCGCAGCCGGAGGAGAACGCGCGCAGGACCAGGAACACCAGCGCGAGACCGGCCAGCTCGCCGTGCTCGGCGTTGATCTGCAGGTCGGCGCTCTCGGCGCGCATGTCCTCGCCGAGCACCAGGCCGCGGAACAGGCCGAAGCCGATCATCAGGACGATCCCTGCCATGAAGGCGTAGGTCGGGACGGCGAACGCGGCGCCGGACTCGCGGATGCCGCGCAGGTTGATCGCGGTGAGCACCACGATCGCCACCACGGCGAACTCCACCTTGTGGGTGGCGACGAACGGGATCGCGGACCCGATGTTGGCCGCGGCGGAGGCGATGGACACGGCCACCGTGAGCACGTAGTCGACCAACAGGGCGCTGGCGACCGTTAGCCCTGCCTGCTTGCCCAGGTTGACCGTGGCGACCTCGTAGTCACCGCCGCCGGAGGGGTACGCGCGCACGTTCTGCCGGTAGCTGGCGACCACGGTGAGCATCACGACGACGACCACCACGCCGACCCAGGGCGCGAAGGTGTACGCCGAGAGCCCGGCCACCGAGAGCATGAGGAAGATCTCTTCCGGCGCGTAGGCGACCGACGACATCGCGTCGGAGGCGAAGACCGGGAGCGCGATGCGCTTGGGCAGCAGCGTGTGCGCCAGCCGGTCGCTGCGGAACGGACGCCCGACCACCAGTCGTTTCGCCGCCGTGGAGAACTTGGACACGGACGCACAGCGTAGGCGGTCACATCACCGATCCGGCGCACCCACCGGTAGGTTCGTCCACGATCGGGCAGCATCACCCGCGGTGGGTGCCGATCGGGTTCACCGGAGCGAGGAGGCGGTTGGCGTGCACGTGGTGATCATGGGCTGCGGCCGGGTCGGGGCCATGATGGCCGCGGCCCTCGAGCGGCTCGACCACAGCGTGGCGGTGATCGACAAGGACGCGCAGGCGTTCCGCAGGCTCGGCTCGGACTACCACGGCCAGCAGGTCGTCGGCACCGGGTTCGACCGGCAGGTGCTCATCGAGGCGGGCATCGAGCGGGCGGCCGCGTTCGCGGCGGTGTCCAGCGGCGACAACTCCAACATCATCTCCGCCAGGGTGGCCAGGGAGACCTTCGGCGTCGAGCACGTGGTGGCCCGCATCTACGACCCCAAGCGCGCCGAGGTCTACGAGCGCCTCGGCATCCCGACCGTGGCGACCGTGCCGTGGACGACCGACCGGCTGCTGCGCACGCTGCTGCCCGACGGGGTCGCCTCCGCGTGGCGCGACCCCACCGGCCGGGTCGCCGTGCTGCAGGTGCCCTACCACGAGGACTGGATCGGCCACACGGTCAAGGAGTTCCAGGGCGCGACCGGCTGCCGGGTCGCGTTCGTGATGCGGTTCGGCACCGCCGTGCTGCCGGTGGCCAAGACCGTCATCCAGTCCGACGACCACGTCTACGTCGCCGCCCTGTCCGGCACCCTCAGCGACGTCACCGCGGCCGCGGCACAGGCACCCGAGGAGAGCAACTGATGCGCGTCGCCATCGCCGGAGCGGGCGCGGTAGGCCGCTCCATCGCCGCGGAGCTGGTGGGCGGGGACCACCAGGTCATGCTCATCGAGCGCGAGGCCACCCAGTTCGAACCGCACACCGTCGAGCAGGCCGAGTGGGTGCTCGCCGACGCCTGCGAGCTGGCCTCGCTGGAGGACGCGGGCGTGCAGCTGTGCGACTGCGTCATCGCCGCCACCGGCGACGACAAGGTGAACCTGGTGGTGTCGCTGCTGGCCAAGACCGTGTTCGCGGTCAAGCGCGTGGTCGCCAGGGTCAACGACCCGAGCAACGAGTGGCTGTTCACCAGCGCGTGGGGCGTCGACGTCGCCGTGTCGACACCGAGGGTCTTGGCCGCGATGGTCGAGGAGGCCGTCAGCGTTGGCGGGCTCGTGCAGCTGCTGACGCTGCGGCAGGGGCAGGCCAACCTGGTCGAGATGACGCTGCCGGACGACACGCCTTGGGCGGGCCGACCGGTGCGGGACGTGAAGCTGCCCCGCGACGCCGCTCTGGTGACGATCCTGCGCGGCGGCCGGGTGATCGTGCCGCAGCCGGACGACCCGCTGGAGGGCGGCGACGAGCTGCTGTTCGTGGCATCCGCGCACGTCGAGGGCGAGATCCGCAACGCGCTGGGACACTGAGACACACCTCCTGCCACCACCCCCTCGTCCCCACCCGGCATCGTTCCCGGCGACCGGGTCGGGGGCGCCTCGGGCGAGCTGACCGACCAAGTCGGGAACCGTGCCGGGCGGGGATGACGGGGTGGGTGGCGGGAGAAGTCAGTCCGAGTACTTCGCGCGTAGGGCCGCCTCGACGGTTTCGTCGTCGACCGTCTCGGTCTGCTCCAGCTCTTCCTGCCGCAGCTTGGCCTTGCGGACCGCCCACACCGTGACCACGAGGGCCACCGCGAACAGCGGGTACCCCATCGCCAGGCGGGCGGCGGCGAGCCAGCCCGTGAGGTCCTCGTCGTAGAGCCACTTCTGCACGACGTAGCGGGCGGCGAAGATGAGCACGAAGGTGGCCGTCGCCAGGTCGTAGGCGAAGACCGACCTCTTGTCCTTGCGCCAGCCCTGACCGTGCCCGTTCAAACTGGACCAGATGACGCCGACGAGCGGCCACCGGAACAGGATGGACAGCGCGAACACCCCGCCGTAGACCAGGCTCGTCCAGATGCCGAAGAGGAAGAACCCCTTCGCCGACCCGGTCTGGTAGGCGATGAACGCGGCGATGCCGACCCCGAAGAACCCGGAGATCGCGGGCTGCAGCGGCTCCTTGCGGACCACCCGGATGACGGTGATCAGCACGGCGCTGCCCAGCGCGCTCCAGATGCCGACGGTCAACCCGCCCAGCTGGTTGGCCAGGACGAACACCAGGACCGGCAGCGACGAGTAGATCAGACCGCTGATGCCGCCCATCTGCTCCAGCAGTGTGGGCTGCGGCTCCTCGGTCTCCTCGGTGCCCTGCTCGCCGGGGTCCCGCTGCTCGTCGAGGTCGTCGCGACGGTCGGGGTCACCCGAACCGTTGACATGTGCGGCCGGGTTGGTCATGGCACCGGTTTCGTCAGGGAGCCGTGGTCTGCAGCTCGTAGTACGGGTTGTAGAGCACCTTGCGCCCGTCCCTGACCGCGATCCTGCCCTGGGCCTTGACGGTCCGGCCAGGCTCGATGCCCGGGATACGGCGACGCCCGAGCCACACTAGTGTCACGCCCTCGGTCCCGTCGAACAGCTCCGCCTCCAGCGTGGCCGCGGCGTCCCTCGGGCACAGTTCGACGGTGCGTAACCGGCCGAACACGGTGACCTCCTCGCCGGATCGGCAGTCGCAGGCCCGCCTGGCACCCTGGGCCTCGGCGTGCGTGGACAGGTCGTCCGCGTCGAGCTGGTCCACGTCGACCGTGAGCCGCTTGACGAGACGGTGCCAGTATCCGTCCCCCTTGGTGGCCATAGCGCAGTCTTCTCCCGTGAGGGGGCCGTCCCCGACTAGCTTTTCGCGGCCCATGCCGAATCAGCGTAACCGCGCCGGGTGGTCACTGGACAAGGATCGCGGCGTGAGTGTGACCCAGCCGCTAATGGCGGTACTACTACCGGGTACCGGCTCGGACGCAATGTTCGTTCGGTCCGTTTTCGCCGGACCTCTTGCCGCTGTCGGCGTGACCCTGCGTGCTCCTGATCCGCGACCGGGGAAAGACCTGGTCAGGGGCCATCTAGAGGCGCTGGACGCTACAACAGGCCCAGTCTTGGTCGGCGGTATTTCCCTCGGCGCACACCTGGCGGCTTTGTGGGCGGCGCGAAATCCCGAGCGGTGCGCTGGTTTGCTGCTAGCCCTACCTGCCTGGACCGGTGAACCTGGCGACGCACCTGCGGCCGTCGCGGCGCGGTACAGCGCTGCTGACGTGCGCGCTAGAGGTACTGAGACGGCGTTGGCGGCCGCCGTGGCCGGGGTGGACCCGTGGCTGGCCGCGGAGCTGTCCCGCGCGTGGCCCGCCCACGGCGCCGGGTTGGCCGACTCCTTGCTGGTGGCGGCCGATCAGCCCGCGCCGACAGTGGCAGACCTGGCGTCCCTGGACGTCCCGGCCGGGGTGGCGTGCTGCACGGACGACCCGATTCACCCGTCCGAGATCGCCCGGACGTGGGTCGACGCGCTCCCGCGAGCCCACCTGGGCACGACCACGCTCGCCGCACTCGGCGCGGACCGCGAATCCCTCGGTCGCGCCACCGTGCTGGCCTGGCTCCAGGCCCGCTCCACCCGCTGAGCCCGGCCGGGCGCGCCGCTCGACGCCGCGCGCCCGCCTGCGGACTACTCGGCGGGCTGCTGGGCCGCGATGTGCTCGGCGATCGCCTTCGGCAGGTCGATCTGCAGCGGGGTGCGGACCGGCATCGGCTGCTGGCCGCGCACCACGACGGAGTTGCGGACCAGCTCGCGCAGGGCGGCCGCGCTGGTGTCCGCCAGCTCGGGGGGACCGGCGACCACGCCGCGCAGCATCCAGCGGGGACCGTCGACCCCCACGAAGCGCAGGCTCATCTCGCCGAGGGAGGCGCTGAGCTCCTGGCCCCAGTCGCCCGCGTGGCTGCGGACCGTGGCGCCGTCACCGCGCAGCTGCTCGGCCAGCTCACCGCACACCTCGCGCCACAGCCCGCCGGAGCGGGGCGCGGCGTAGGCGTTGAGGGTCACCTGGCCGACCGGGGTCAGCACGTGCACCGCGCGGACCGAGCCGGACGGGTCCATCTCCACCTGGAGCTGGGCGCCGTCGGGCACCGGGACCCGGACCGACCCCAGGTCCAGCCGGGGGAAGTCGTCGTCGGGGGCGTCGGCCTCGTCGTAGGGGCCGTCCGGTGCCTCGACCGCGACCGGCAGGTCGACGTCGTCCTCATCGGTGATGGCGCCGACCTCGACGTCCTCGTCGCGCCCGCGTCTACCGCGCCCGAACAGTGCCACTACTCCTCCGTCGTGTTTCCCGACCCCGCCGAACCCACGAGCACGTCGTGCCCGCCGGTCGACCCGTACCCGCCGTCACCGCGCTGGGACGACCCCAGCTCGGCGACCTCGCGGAACACCGCGTGCTCGACCCGCTGGACCACCAGCTGCGCGATCCGGTCGCCCCGGCGCAGCGCGATGGACTCGCGCGGGTCGTGGTTGATCAAACAGACTTTGATCTCGCCGCGGTAGCCCGCGTCGATGGTGCCCGGGGTGTTGACCACGCTCAGCCCCAGCCTCGCGGCCAGTCCCGAACGCGGGTGCACGAACCCGGCGTGCCCCTCCGGCAGCGCGATGGCGACACCGGTGCCCACCACCACCCGCTCCCCCGGCGCGATGACCACGTCCGATGTGGTCACCAGGTCGGCCCCGGCGTCACCCGGCCTGGCGTAGGCCGGGATGGGGACTCCGGGATCGGTACGGGTGAGCAGGACCTCCACGCTGGGCACGAGCGGCGAGACTACCCTGGGCCCGTGACCGACACCTCAGGCACGGCAGCCACCGCGGCGCCGCCGCGCGCCGCCTACCGGGAACGGCTGTACGTCACCTGGTACTGGTGGCCGTTGCCGCTGGTCGCCGCGACGCTGCTGGCCGCCGAGATCCACATGGGCCACCCGGGCGTGCGCGCCTGGCTGCCGTACGTGGTGATCATCCCGCTGACCCTGGTGCTGATCCTGCGCGCTGGCACGACCCGGGTCGCCGTCGTCGACGGCGAGCTGTGGGTCGGCGACGCGCACCTGCCGCTGGAGCACGCGGGCGAGGTCGAGGTCTTCGACGTGGTCGGGGCGAGCGGGCAGGCCGCCGCCAAGCGCAAGGTGCTCGGGCCGCACCTGGACCCGGCCGCGTTCCTGCTGCACCGCGGCTGGGTGCGCCCGCTGCTGCGGGTGCGGGTGACCGACCCGGAGGACCCGACCCCGTACTGGGTGTTCAGCACCCGGCGGCCGCGGGAGCTGGCCGAGGCCATCGCCGCGGGCCGGGCCGGGCGCACCGAGAGCTGAACGCATCGGGACTGGATCCATCAGGGACTAGGCGCGCCGAGGACTGAGCCGCCCGGCACGGCGGCCCAGCTCGGGGCACTTCGCTGAACCGACCCGCCGCAGGCTCGCGGGCAGGGCCGAACCTGGGGACAGCAACAGCCGGGTGCCCCTGGATCCGCGGGCGACCCGGCTGTTCCCCAGCCCAAACTCCCCCGGTGCCCGCGCGGGGCACCGAGGTCCTCGGTCTCAGGCGCAGTCGCGGCAGACGAACACGCCGCCGTTGTCCTCCGCCAGCCTGCTGCGGTGGTGCACGAGGAAGCACTTCGAGCAGGTGAACTCGTCAGCCTGCTTCGGCACCACGCGGACGGTCAGGTCCTCGCCGGAGAGCGCGGAGAGGTCGGCACCGGGCAGCTCGAAGCTCTCGGCGGTGTCGGTCTCGTCGACGTCCACGACTCCGGACTGGTTCTCGTTGCGGCGCGCCTTGAGCTCCTCGAGGGAGTCCTCCGCGAGATCGTCGGCCTCGCTGCGCCGTGGTGCGTCGTAGTCGGTCGCCATCTATTTCACCCCTGCGGTCCTTCAGGATGTGGGTCGTGCCGCTGGACAACGTTCCAGCGCCCCGGTTTGTGCCCGCCACCCGAGTGACGGAGGTCTCGCAGGCCGCGTCGGGTCCGCCCGCCCGTCGGAATCGATTCCGCGGGCCGTCCTCGGCGACTGGAGCGGGCAGAGGGTAGCCCATGGCGGACCACGGCGCGCACAGCGTCACCCTGCTGGGGGTGTCCGCCGTGGTGACGCCGGGTGTCCGGCGTGTCGCGAACCGGGCGAACCCGCTTGCCCCGCGCCGGTCGCGCGTGGTGCGATGCCCGGGGGTGACGTCCCGCCACCGACCGGTCGCGCGCGGCACGCCAGCGCACCGGCGGGTCCGTGCCGCGTCCCGCGTCGAAACGAATAGGCTGAGCAGCGACGTCTGACGGCCCTGGTGTGCGACCCGGGCCGCGCGTCCAGGGGGGTGGGGCCATGGGGTCCGTAGGGAGGGTCCGCGCGTGTCGACAGGCGGTCTGAGGACCCAGCGCTACCGCAGGCGGCGGCCGTTGCCCGCGGTGATCCTGATGGCGGTGCTCGGGCTGGTCGCCGGGATCGTGTGGCTGCGGGTGATCCAGTCCGACGGCGCGGTCACCACCGCCCAGGCATGCGCCCCGCCGCCGACCGTGGTCCCGGTGGAGGGCCAGCCGCTGCCCACGCTGGGCCAGCAACTGCCCACCGACGCCCTGGACCGCACCCCGCCGAGCCCCGCGCCTGGCGCCCTGGTCCGCGTGATCAACGCCAGCGGCCAGAACCGGCTGGCAGGCGCGGTCACCGAGTCGCTGCGCGACCTGGGTTTCACCCAGATCGGCGAACCGGGCAACGACGCCATCTACCCCAACGGCACCCTCGGCTGCCGCGCCCAGATCCGCTTCGGCCAGCAGGGCATGGGCGTCGCCCGCACCCTCAGCCTGGTCGACCCGTGTGCCGAACTGGTCCGCGACGAGCGCCAGGACGCCACCGTCGACCTGGCACTCGGCAAGCGCTTCGACCACCTCCAGCCCACCCCGGCCGCCCGCCGCGCGCTGGAGCAGTTGACCGAGTGGTCCCAGGCCAACCCCGACACCCAGGGCGGCCTGCAGAACGACGGCTCGACCGCGGCCCCGATCGACCAGTCCCTGCTGGACTCCGCCCGCCAGGTCAACTGCTGACCCGACCGCTCGGGTCCGGCTCGCGCCGCTAGAAGGCGCCCATGCCCGCCTCGACCAGGGCGGTCCGCAGCGGCCCGGCGATCGCGGGTGAGGCGGCGAAGATCGCGTCAGCGCCCAGGTCGGTGGTCGCGCCCGGCAGTTCCACCACGGCTCCGGCCTCGGCCGCGATCAAGGCACCCGCTGCCCAGTCCCAGCGGGACAGGCCGCGCTCGCAGTAGGCGTCGACCCACCCGGCGGCCACCGCGCAGAGGTCCAGAGCAGCGGACCCATTGCGGCGGATGTCCCGGATTGTCCCGATCAGGTTCGCGACCGCAGCGGCTTGCGCGCGCCGACGTTCGGCGGAGTAGGCGAAGCCCGTGGCCATCAACGTCACCGACAGGTCCACCGGAGCCGAGACGCTCAACCGCTCCCCGTTGAGCCAAGCCCCGGCCCCTTGTGCCGCCCACCAGGTCCGGCCGGACGCGGGCTCCACGACCGCGCCTGCGACCGAGATGCCCTCGATCTGGGCAGCCACGGAGACCGCGTACCAGGGGTAGCCGTACAGGTAGTTCACTGTTCCGTCGATGGGGTCAACAACCCAGGTGACACCGGATCCGGTAGCGCCACCTGCTTCCTCGCCCAGGAAAGCATCACCCGGCCGGAGTTCCGCGAGTCGATCCCGGATCAGCTCCTCGGCGGCCTTGTCCGCGGCGGTGACCACGTCCGTGCCGGTGCTCTTGGTGTCGACGTCGCGGATGGCGTTCTCGCGGGTCGACCTGGCCAACTCCCCCGCCTCGGTGGCGACGGCCACCGCGATCTCAGCTAGGTCACGCACCCGGCTATCCGACCACACCACGACCCGGCGGCTAGGGTCTGCCCAAGGACTGAATCGAGTACGAGAGGACCGGGGATGGGTGCAGCCCGCGGCTTCGGCGTGGACATCGGCGGATCGGGCATCAAGGGGTGCGAGGTCGACCTGGACGCGGGTGCGCTGGTCGGTGACCGCCTGCGGATCCCGACCCCCGTGCCGTCGACACCCGACGCGGTGGCCGACGTGGTGGCCGACATCGTCGAGCGGTTCGGCTGGACCGGGCCGGTCGGCGTGACGCTGCCCGCGGTGGTCAAGCGCGGGGTCGCGCACTCGGCGGCCAACATCGACAAGGGCTGGATCGGCACCGACGCCGCCGCCCTGTTCGCCAAGCGGCTCGGCCGCCCCGACAGCGAGGTCGTGGTGCTCAACGACGCCGACGCCGCCGGGATCGCCGAGATCAACTACGGCCGGACAGCCGACCGCGACGGCGTGGTGGTCCTGCTGACCTTCGGCACCGGCATCGGCAGCGCGCTGTTCCTCGACGGGCGGCTGGTGCCCAACACCGAGTTCGGCCACCTGGAGATCGACGGCCACGACGCCGAGACCAGGGCGGCGGCCTCGGTCAAGGAGGAGAAGGACCTGTCGTGGGAGGAGTGGGCGCACCGGGTGAGCCGGTACGTCTCCGGGCTCGAGGACCTGATCTGGCCCGACCTGATCATCGCCGGTGGCGGGGTCAGCAAGAAGGCCGACAAGTGGCTCCCGCTGCTCAAGGTGCGCACCACGGTGGTGGCGGCGGAGCTGCGAAACGACGCCGGGATCGTGGGCGCCGCGTACGCCGCGCGCCAGGTCACAGCGGGGTAGCACCCCCCTCGCGACACCGGTCGAGACATTTCGGCCTTGGCGTTTCCCGGGGACACGCCGTACGTCGCTACAATGGAACACGGCCCACGGCGGAACAAGCCAGAGGGCTCTCCCCCGAACTCCCGGCAACGGCCTGGTCATCGCACCATTTCAGGCCGCGGCCGCGATGGACTGTTGTGAAAGGGCGTACGTGGCAGCCGCACGAACCGCAACCCGACGCTCGACGGCGTCGGCCAGCGCCGCCAAGACGACCAAGGGCGCCGAGGACGAAGAGACGACCGGCGCCGCGGCCAAGAAGGCCGCGGGCGCGCGCGCCCCGAAGAAGGCCGTCGCGGCCAAGGGCGGCCCCAAGAAGGCTGGCGACGGGCCCGAGGGCGAGGAGCCCGAGGACCTGGAGAACCCCGACCTGTCCGACCTGGAAGAGGTCGAGGTCGAGCCGGTCGAGGAGCCCGTCGAGGAACCCGAGGAGAAGGACCCCAAGGAGTCGGGCAAGGACGGCGACTTCGTCTGGGACGAGGAGGAGTCCGAGGCGCTGCGGCAGGCCCGCAAGGACGCCGAGCTCACCGCCTCCGCCGACTCGGTCCGCGCCTACCTCAAGCAGATCGGCAAGGTCGCCCTGCTCAACGCCGAGGAGGAGGTCGAGCTCGCCAAGCGGATCGAGGCCGGTCTCTACGCCGCGGAGCGGGTGCGCAAGTCCGAGGACGAGAACGAGAAGCTCCAGCCGCAGATGCGCCGCGACCTGCGGTGGATCGTGCGCGACGGCGAGCGGGCCAAGAACCACCTGCTCGAGGCGAACCTGCGCCTGGTGGTGTCGCTGGCCAAGCGCTACACCGGCCGCGGCATGGCGTTCCTGGACCTCATCCAGGAGGGCAACCTCGGTCTGATCCGCGCGGTGGAGAAGTTCGACTACACCAAGGGCTACAAGTTCTCCACCTACGCGACGTGGTGGATCCGCCAGGCGATCACCCGCGCGATGGCCGACCAGGCCCGCACCATCCGCATCCCGGTGCACATGGTCGAGGTCATCAACAAGCTCGGCCGCATCCAGCGCGAACTGCTCCAGGACCTCGGCCGCGAGCCGACCCCGGAGGAGCTCGCCAAGGAGATGGACATCACCCCGGAGAAGGTGCTGGAGATCCAGCAGTACGCCCGGGAGCCCATCTCGCTCGACCAGACCATCGGCGACGAGGGCGACAGCCAACTCGGCGACTTCATCGAGGACTCCGAGGCCGTCGTCGCCGTCGACGCGGTCTCCTTCACCCTCCTGCAGGACCAGCTCCAGTCGGTCCTGGCGACGCTGTCCGAGCGCGAGGCAGGCGTCGTCCGGCTGCGCTTCGGCCTCACCGACGGCCAGCCCCGCACCCTCGACGAGATCGGCCAGGTCTACGGCGTCACCCGCGAGCGGATCCGCCAGATCGAGTCCAAGACCATGTCCAAGCTCCGCCACCCGTCGCGGTCGCAGGTCCTGCGCGACTACCTCGAATAAACCGAGGACACCCAAGCCGACCTACCAAGGGGCTGCCCACTCACCTGAGCGGGCAGCCCCTTGGCGTTGGCCCGGATGTCGCTCGTGGGGGTCGTGCGGCTACCTGGAGTGGGCTGTGGACATCGGGAGGGCTGTGCGGCAACACTCAGGTGTGGCGTTTTCGGTTTTCCTACGGTTGGCGCCGTGTTCGCCGATGGTGAACGACGTAGGGCAGAACGACGGGTACGCACCAACTCTGCGCCGGGAGAAGCCCAGCGTGGGGCCGAAATTCCAGGTAGCTCTGGGCCATCCGGGTTAATCCGTGGGCCCGCTCTCGGAGAACGGGCGCGGGAACACTGCCGGAGGCTCGAGCGTCTGTAAGAGTAGGAAGAGCGACCACGGCGGAGAGTTCGCCTCCGTGACCGCAGCCGAAAAGGGCACCGGGCCTCACCGGTGCCGGGACGGAGGGAGAACTCCCATGACGACTACGACGCTCACCCGCCCCGAGCTGACCGCGGCCGACCGGTGCGACCGGTGCGGAGCGGCGGCCCAGGTCCGCGCCGTACTTCCCTCCGGAGGCGAGCTCCTGTTCTGCGGGCACCACGCCCGTGCGCACGAGGACAGGCTGCGCGAGATGGCCGCGGAGCTGCAGAAGGGCTGAGAAGCCCGGCGGACACGACTCCAACGACAGAACCGACCGGGAACGGGCGGGGCCGACGGGCCCCGCCCGTTCCCGCGTTCCCGGGCACAGCGTTCCCAGGCGGGTCAGACCAGGTCGAGGACCGGTTCGAAGGCGAGTTCGGCGGCGCCGATGAGCTTGACGTCGGCGCCCATGGTGGAGGTGACCACCCTGGTGCCGCCGATGGCCCTGCTGACCAGGCTGCGCTCGGCGATGGTGGCGGCGACGCCGGTGACCAGGGTGGGGGGCAGGGCGGTGAACAGGTCGCCGAGGACCACCAGTTCGGGGCCGAAGACGTTGACGACGGTGATCAGGCCGAGGGTGAGCCAGCGGGTGAAGTCGCCGAGGGTGGCCGCGACCCGGTCGGGGTCGGCGGACAGGGCGCGCAGTTCGGCGACGACGATGCCGCGCGGGGAGTGCTCCGGCAGGTCGAGTGCGCGGCACAGGGCGAGTTCGCCGACCTCGGTCTCCCAGCAGCCGTGGCTGCCGCAGTAGCAGGCGCGGCCGTCGGGGTTGACCACGATGTGGCCGAGTTCGCCGACGTAGCCCGCGGTGCCGCGCAGGGTGGTGCCGTCGGAGATGACGCCGCCGCCGACGCCGATGTCGGCCGAGACGTAGACGGCGTCGAGGGAGCCGCGGGCGGCGCCGCGCAGGTGCTCGGCGAGGGCGGCGATCTCGGCGTCGTTGCCGACGCGGACCGGGACGCCGAACGCGCCGGTGAGCCGGTCGCCGAGCGGGACGTCGGTCCACTTCAGGTTGGGCGCCTCGTGCACGTGGCCGTCGCCGCGGCGGACGACGCCGGGGACCGAGACGCCCGCGCCGACCATCCGCACGCCGAGCTCCTCGGCCAGCAGCCTGGTCGACTCGATGATCCTGGTGATGATCTCCGCGGGTTCGCCTGCCCGGCCGCGCAGGTTCCAGCTGTCCCGGCCGAGCAGCTGCCCGCCGAGGCCGACCAGCGCGATGGCGACCTGCTCGACCCGGATGTCGACGGCGAGCACGACCGCGGCCAGCGGCTGCGGCAGCACCAGCAGCGACGGCCGCCCGGCGCCGGAGCGGGCGCGGGGCACCCGTTCCTCGACGACCCCGGACTCGGCGAGCCCGTCGACGAGGGCCTTGATGGTGCTGCGGTTGAGGCCGAGCTCGGTGGCCAGCGCCGCCCTGGTGCACGGTCCGACGACGTGCAGCCTGCGCAGCAGCGCGGTGCGGTTGTGCCTGCGCACCTCGTCCGGGCGCGCGCCCGCGGTGGGTGTGCTGCTCACCTTGCTCGCCCCTCCGCCGACCGTCCTACCTGCTCAGCGCCGCCCTGCGCCGCGACAGCGCGTCGACGGTGGCCGCGAGCAACAGTACGAGCCCGGTCACGATGTTCACCACGGCGGCGGGCTGCTTGAGCAGGCCCAACCCGTTCTCCACCACCGCGAGCACCAGGCCGCCGACCACGGCGTGGAAGACCTTGCCGCGCCCGCCGAACAGCGAGGTGCCACCGATGACCGCCGCCCCGACGGCGAACAGCAGGGTATTGAGGCCGCCCGCCTGCGGGTCGACCGACCCCACCTTGGACGAGTAGACGATGGCGCCGAGCGCGGCGGTGGCCGAGGCGACCACGAACACGCTGGCCCGGATGTGGCTGACGTTGATGCCCGCGCGCCTAGCCGCCTCCGCGTTGCCGCCGACGGCGTAGATGTGCCTGCCGTAGCGGGTCCTGTTGAGCACGTAGGTGCCCACGACCAGCAGGACGAGCACGATCGGCACCACGTAGGGGGTGCCCTGGATGACGATGAAGTCGTTGGAGGACCGGTTGAGGGTCAGCGCGTAGGTGGCGGGCACGGCGAGTGCGGCGACCGCGACGATCTTGGCGACGACGATCGGGGTCGGCGCGGTGACCAGCCCCCGGTTCAGCCTGCCCAGGTGCTCGCCGAGCACGACCAGCGCGTAGCCGCCGACCGCGACCCCGCACAGCACCCAACTGCCCGCGACCGACATGTTGCCGTTGGCCACGGCGAACAGCACCGGCTGGGTGCCGATGCCGAACACGCCGCCGTCGCCGATGAACTGGAGGATGACGCCCTGCCAGGTGATGAACAGCGCCAGCGTCACCACGAACGACGGCATGCCGATCTTGGAGACCAGGAACCCGGTGATCACGCCGATGGCCGCGCCGACGCACACCGCGAGCAGCATCTCCAGCCACGGGTTCGGGGCCGCGCCGGACAGCGCGATGCCGATGGCCACCAGCGCCAGGACCGCGCCCGCCCAGATCCGCATGAGCACCGCGAGCAGGGCGGCGACGACGAGGCCGCCCACGAAGACGGAGAACACGGTGTTGCCCATGCCGCCGAGCAGGTTGCCCGACCGGACGTAGTGCATGGCCATCACCGCGGCGCACACCCCGGACGCGGTGCCCGCGGACAGGTCGATCTCACCCAGGAGCAGGACGAACACCAGCCCCATCGCGATGATCATCTTGCCCGCGCCCTGGGCCAGCAGGTTGGCGGTGTTGTCGAGGGTCATGAAGCCCTCCGACAGCACCCAGAACACGACGACCAGCGCGGCCAGCCCGAGCACCGCGGGCAGCGAGCCGAGGTCGCCGCCGCGCAGCCGGGCGGCGTAGTCGCGCACGGCCTCGCCGGTGGACTGCGCCGTGGTGTCGATGCCGAAGTCGGCGATGGCCCCCTCACCGCGGGGGGTGGCGGTACTGGTCATGGTTCCTCGCTCGTTGGCTTCGGGTGGCAAGGGGGGTACGGGAGGGTCAGATGGCGGCGCTCTCGGGGCGCGCCAGCCCCAGGTCGCCGGAGCGGCCCGCGGTGATGAGCTCGACGACCTGGGCGTGGGTGACGTCGCGGGTGTTGACCTCGGCGACCATCCGGCCCAGGTAGAGCGTGGCGATGCGGTCGGCGACGGAGAACACGTCGGCCATGTTGTGGCTGATCAGGACCACGCCGAGGCCCTGCTCGGCCAGCCTGCGGACCAGGTCGAGCACCTGCCTGGTCTGCGCGACGCCGAGCGCGGCGGTCGGCTCGTCGAGCAGTACGACCTTGCTCTCCCACAGCACGGACTTGGCGATGGCGACCGTCTGCCGCTGCCCGCCGGAGAGCGAGGACACCGGGGTGCGCACGGACTTGACGGTGCGCACCGACAGCGAGGCGAGGGTCTCGCGGGCGGCCTGCTCCATCGCGGCCTCGTCGAGCAGCCAGCCGCTGCCGCGTTCGCGGCCGAGGAACATGTTCTGCACGATGTCGAGGTTGTCGGCGAGCGCGAGGTCCTGGTACACGACCTCGATCCCGAGGTCGGCGGCGTCGCGGGGGCCGGTGATGCTGACCCGTTCGCCGTTGAAGTGGACGGCGCCGGAGTCCATCGGGTGGATGCCCGCGACGCACTTGACCAAAGTGGACTTACCGGCGCCGTTGTCACCCACCAGCGCGGTGACCTCGCCCGCGCGGACGGTGAAGTCCACGTCGTGCAGCACGTGCACCGGGCCGAAGCTCTTGTTGAGCCCGGTCAGTTCCAGGATCGGTTCGCTCATGGCGGTTCCTTGCGGGGAGGGCGCCCGCCCGCGGCACCCACGACCGCGGGCGGGCGGCGCCGGGTGGGATCAGCTGATGCCGAGCTGGCTGCAGACCGCGGCGAGGTCGCCGCCGCAGATGTCGCTCGCCTTGACGTAGCCCTGGTCCACCACGTCCTTGACGGAGTCCTTGGTGGTCAGCTTCGGCTCGAGCAGGACCGACTTGACCTTGCGGTTGGCCTTGGTGTCGTCGCTGCTGGCGTTGGCGATCGAGTCGGCGGCGGCGGTGTCGCCCTTGGCGAGCGCGGCGGCGAGCTTGGCGGCCGCCTCCGCCTCTTCCTTGATCGGCTTGAACACGGTCATGTACTGGTCGCCGCGCAGCACCGCCATCAGGCCGTCCGGGGTGGCGTCCTGGCCGGTGACCGGGACCTTGCCGTTGAGGCCGTTCTTGCGCAGCACGGTGATCACCGCGCCCGCGAGGCCGTCGTTGGCCGCGACGACGCCGTCGACCTTGCCGCCGTTGGCGGTCAGGATCTGCTCGAAGGTGACGCCGCCCTTCTGGTTGTCCCAGCCGTCGATCGCCTGGGACTGCACCAGCTTGAGCGTGCCCGCGTCGTAGAGCGGCTTGAGCACGTTCTCCTGTCCGTTGTGGAACAGGGTGGCGTTGTTGTCGGTCGGGGCGCCCTCGATCTCGATGACCTGCGCGCCCGGCTTGCCCTTGAGCGCGTCGGCGAGGCCCTTGCCCTGCAGTTCGCCGACCTTCACGTTGTCGAAGGAGACGTAGTAGTCGGAGCTGCCGCCGAGGTTGAGCCGGTCGTAGTCGATGGTGGGGATGCCGCGGGCCTTGGCCTTGGCCGCGACCGAGGAGCCGACCTCGCTGTTGATGGCGGCGATCACCAGGACCTTGACCCCCTGGCTGATCATGCCGTCGGCCAGGGTGGAGAACTTCTGCACGTCGCCCTGGGCGTTCTGCACGTCGGCGTCGAGCCCCTGGGCCGTCATCGCGGCCTCGATCATCGGCTTGTCGAAGCCCTCCCAGCGCGCCGAGGTGGCGGTCTCGGGCAGGATCACGCCGACCTTGATGCCCCCGGCCGGGGCCGCGGTCGTCGCGCCGCCGGAGGCCGGTGGCGCCGACGGGGTGGCTTGGTTGGCCCCGCAGGCCACCAGGGAAAGTGCACAGACGGTAACCGCCGCCAGATGTGCCAACCGCATGGGAAAGTCCCTTCCGCGTACACGACGCACCACCTGGGCCCTGGCGGTTTTCGTTTGATGAGAATGTTGTGCCGCACAACATATGCCCCCGATCCGGTGAGCGAAAGCATACTTGTTCGATTCAGACACGGTCGCGCGGACACGATCCGGTAACGCCGGTAACCCTCAGGAAACTCTCAGGTCATCTTCGGGTGGCCGTCGGGGCCTGGTTCGAACCGGTGAGTAGCGCGGTTTCACCCGCGTTGACACCGCCGCAACGGGGACACGGACATCACTTTGCGTGCCTGTCATCGCGGTAGACCTACCGGTCACCGCATCCCGCCCGCCTCCGGCAGCACATCCACCGCAGCCGCCCCACGGGTCCCTTGTGCGCCCGCGCGTACTACGGGATCGTTTGCCCGTGGCACATGTGCGCGCGCACATGAGTCGCGCGTTCCCACGGGTGCAACCGCTTCTCCGACTCACCCGGTCGGGCTCGTCTCGCGGCACGAATTCGGCAGTCAGCCGAGTCCGGCCGAACGACGAGGAGGACGCGAGTGGACCACGAGGAACACAACGAACCGTCGGAGCGGTGCCCGCCAAACCGGGCGGTGCGATGGCTCCACTGGTTCGAGCGAGTGATCCGCGGAAAGTGGAAGCCGATGCGCGGGCTTCTGCTGGTCGCCGAGGCGGGATGCGTGCTCACCAAGCACGAAACCCCCGCCATGGTGGCGAGGGCGCTCGTGATGTTGGGCGACGCGGTCATAACGCCTCGAAACGAAGGGCCGCGTTAGCCCGGGGGGCCCGCACCAAACCAGGTGCGGGTCCGCACCCCCTCTGGATGAGGAGGTACGCACGCATCTGTGCGCAGGTCGCACCAGTATCACCCGCCGCACCGGCTACCAGTAGACATCACTCGCAACCGCCGTTCGCGGCACGGAATAATGGAGTCCACGCAGCTCACCGCGACGGACACGACATCGTCCAGACCGGGCGGCGGCACGGAATAACCGGGGAGGGTCATGGCCGGGTGCACGCGGTGCGGCCGCCCGTTGCCGCCCAGGACCGACCCCCGCGGCAGGCCGCGCCGGTTCTGCTCGGCCACCTGCCGGTCGGCCGCCCGCAGGCAGCGGGAAGCGGCGGCCGGTCAGACCAGGGGCTGTGAGTTCGTGGTCTGCGGGATCCCGTGCGGGAACCCGGCGTCCGGCGCGCTGGAGTTGCCGACCGGGGCGGTCATCGCGGTCTGCGCGGGGTGCGCCGGGGTCGCGGCGCGGTGGCTGGGGCGTGACGCCGAGGAGCAGCCGCGCAGGCTGGCCGGGGCGCGCCAGGACGGGAAGCCGGAGCTGAGCCCCCGGGAGAGCGACGTGGTGCGCCGGTTCGTCGCGGACGTGCCGGTGGCCAGGATCGCCCGTGAGCTGGACGTGCGGGCGCCGACGGTGCACCAGTACCTGCGGCGGGTGCGGGAGAAGTACCAGAAGCTGGGGCGGCAGGCGAAGACCAGGATCGAGCTCTACGAGCGGGCGATCGAGGACGGGATCGTGGCCTCTCCGGTGGAGCGCAGGCTGCTCGACGGCTCCGTGCCGACCGCGCCCGCGCACCACCTGCGGCGCGAGGTCGACCGGTTCTTCGAGCGGGCGGGCGGGCACCGCGAGATCGTGCTCTCGGGCATGGCCGGTGTCGGCAAGAGCCAGATCGCGGCGACGCACGCGCGGCGGGTGTGGGCGCAGGACCTGGTGGACGTGGTCATCTGGACGCCTGCCGGGTCGCGGGAGCAGATCATCTCGCACTACGCGCAGACGGCGGTGGCGCTGCTCAACGCGCCGCCGCAGGACCCCGAGCACGCCGCGGCGCAGTTGTTGACCTGGCTCAACACCACGGCGCGGCGGTGGCTGCTGGTGCTCGACGACCTGTGGGACCCGCGGGACCTGCGGGGGCTGCAACCGGCGACCGCCGAGGGCAACCAGGTGGTGATCACCACCCGCAGGCGCGACGCCGAGCTGATCTCCGCGCGCAGGCAGGTGGTCACCGTCGACCTGTTCACCCCGCCGGAGGCGGCGGAGTTCCTGGTCGACCGGCTGCCCGGCCGGGCTGACCCGGACGGGCAGGCCCGTGCGCTGGCCAGCGACCTGGGGTACCTGCCGCTGGCGTTGTCGCAGGCCGCGGCGTACATGGTGGACCGGGAGCTGTCCTACGCGGAGTACCGGCGGCGGTGGAACGACCGGCGCAAGAAGGTCATCGACCTGGTCAGCGACGACCTGCACGGCACCCTGGCCGCGGCGTGGTCGCTGTCGATCGAGCTGGCCAACCAGCTGGACCCGGTGGGCGTCGCCGAGCCGCTGCTGGACCTGATGTCGGTGCTGGACGCCGCTGGTGCCCCGGTGGAGCTGTTCGCGACCGGGGCGGTCTTGGCGTACCTGGGCGAGGAGTCCGGCCGCCGGGTCGGGCAGGACGACGCCAGGGATGCCGTGCGGTGCCTGGAGCGGTTGAACCTGTCCATGGTGGACCTGTTCCGGCCCGAGCACGGCGTGCAGACCCACCCGTTGGTGCAGCGGGTGTCGCGGGACCGGATGACGCCGCGGCACCTGGCCCGGGTGGCGCGGGTCGCGGCGCGGGCACTGGTGGAGCTGTGGCCGGTCGACTCCGGCAGCGACACCGGGTTGGCGCGGTCGTTGCGGGCCAACAGCGTCGCACTCCAGGCGCACGCCGGGTCGCTGCTGTGGACGAGCGGGGAGACCGAGCTGGTGTTCCGCACCGGCGCCAACCTCGGGCACTCCCAGCACGTGCTGGAGGCGATCACCTACTTCGAGGACGCCGTGGAGACCGCGGCCGTGCTGCCGCCTGCGCACCCGGACGTGCTGCGGGCCAGGGCGGAGGCGGCCCGCTGGCACGGCAAGGCCGGGCACACCGGGGCCGCGGTGGACGGCCTGGCGCAGGTGCTGGCCGACCTGCGCGCCGTCCTGGGCCCCGACCACGTCGACACGGTGACCACCCGGGCGTGGCTGGCCTTCGCGCTGGCCGAGACCGGCGACGACGACACCGACCTCGGCGCGCTGCTCACCGACCTCGCGCGGCTGCTCGGCCCCGACCACCCGGACGCCCTCACCACCCGGCGGCTGATCGCCAACCGCCGGGGGCACGACGGCGACCCGGCAGGCGCGGTGCGCGACCTCGAACAGGTCCGCGACGGCCAACTGCGGGTGCTCGGCGCCGAGCACCCGGACACCGCGGCGACCGAGGAGGACCTGCGGTTCTGGCTCGACGGCATCCAGATGGCGCAGCTGGAACCGGTCCTGGCCGAGCAGCGGCTGCGGGCCAGGACGCCGTCGCCGCTGGTGCTGTCCTGGGTGGTCGGCGAGCAGGCCGCCGCCCAGGGCGTCAGCGGGGTCGCGGAGCCGCCGGGGCGTTCGTGGGCGGGCGACGAGCAGGCCGGGCCTGGCTCGTCGCTGGTCCACGAGGGTGGGTGGTGGCGCTAGTCGAAGATCCCGCGCGGCGCCGCGACCTGCCGCAGCCACCCCTCCAGCTGGCGCTCCCACGGCGCGTTGACGTCCCGCACCGGGAAGGTGCCCAGGAACGAGCGCGAGCGGCCACCCAGACCGCCGCCCTTGGCGACCCTGACCTGCTTCACCGCGTCCAGCACGACCTGCACCTCCTGCGGCCCGGCCAGGAAGGTGACCGTCAGCGAGGTCAGGCCCGACGGCCCGGGCGCGTCGAAGGTGATCTCCTGGAAGAACGGGAGCTGCTGGTCGAGGCCGTCGACGCGGTCGCGTTCGAGGGTGGCGGTGCGGAAGGTGTAGCCGAGGCGGCTCAGCGCGTCGAGGACGCGGTGCTGGGCGGGCAGCGGTTCGACGGCGACGGCGTCCACGTCCTGGGCGTCGACGACGGAGCCGGACAGGTCGAGGGTGGTCTGCAGGCCGACGGCCATGCCGGTGAGGTGCTTGCCGAGCACCGAGGTGATGGGTGTCTCCCAGGGCAGCCGCACCTCGAACGGCACGGTGACCCTGGCGCCCGCCCTGACCAGCTCGCTGCCTGCCAGGTGCACCTGCTGCACCGGCAGGTCACGCGGCCCGTCGGGGGTGTCGACCCTGGCCAGCAGCGCCACGCCGAGTGCGTCGACCTGCTGGTCGACGCTGCCGCCGAGCAGGTGCACCTCTCCGCGCAGCAGCCCACCCGGCCGGGTGGCCCGGTCGAGGATCTGGGCGTCGACCTTGGCGCCTCCGGCGCCGAAACCAGCGAGGACCTTCTGGAACATGCGCGCATCCTGCCAGGCCGAGGCGATCGCGGGGACCGGTTCTGGTGTCAGAATGGTCGGGTGAGCGCACCAACGCAGACCCGGCCGGAAGTCGACACGCGGCCAGAGGGCACCGAGACCACGGGCGACGACACGCCCAAGATGTTCCACTACGTGCAGAAGAACAAGATCGTCGAGAGCGCCGTCACCGGGACCATGGTGGTCGCGCTGTGCGGCGAGGTCTTCCCGGTCACGAAGTCGCCCAAGCCGGGCTCGCCGGTGTGCCCGGACTGCCAGAAGATCTACGAGTCGATGAAGGCGTGACCGCGCAAGGGCCACCCCGGATCACCGGGGCGGCCCTTGGGAGCGCGGGAGGTCAGACCCGCTGCAACTCCGGCTCGTCCGCGGCCGGGCGCGGCGCGTGCTTGGCGGCCCGCTTGGCCCTGCGGCGCTCCTTGGAGTTCTCGACCATCGTGTAGAGGGTCGGGACGAGCACCAGGGTCAGCAGCGTCGAGCTGATCAGGCCGCCGATGACCACCAGGGCCAGCGGCTTGCCGATGAACCCGCCCTCGCCGGTGATGCCTGCCGCCATCGGCAGCAGCGCGAAGATCGTCGCCGCCGCGGTCATCAGGATCGGGCGCAGCCGCCTGCGACCGCCCTCGATGACCGCGTCCCGCACGCTCATCCCGTCCGCCCGGTACCTGTTGATCAGGTCGATGAGCACGATGGCGTTGGTCACCACGATGCCGACCAGCATCAGCATGCCGATGAGCGAGGGCAGCCCGAGCGGGGTGCCGGTGATCAGCAGCAGCCCGATGGCGCCGGTGGCCGCGAACGGGATGGACACCAGCAGGATCAGCGGCTGCACCAGGCTGCGGAACGTCGCCACCATGATCAGGAAGACGATGGCGATCGCGGCCAGCATGGCCAGCCCCAGGTCGGCGAAGGTGTCGGCCTGGTCGGCGCTCACCCCGCCGACGGAGTACTTCGCGCCGCCGGTCAGCGCGACCTTGCCCAGCCGGTTGGTCATGTCCTTGGTGACCGCGCCGAGGTCCGACGAGGTCGACTTGGCGGTGACGGTGGTGCTACGGTCGCCGTCGGTGCGGGTGACCTGGACCGGGCCGTCGACCGTGGACACCCTGGCGACCTGCCCGAGGGTGACCGGGCCCGCCGCGCTGGGCAGCGGCAGCGCCTTGAGCGCGGCGACGTCGGTCGGCGCGGCGCCGGTGCGCAGCACGACCTGCTGGCGGGCGCCGCCGATGGGCAGTTCGGCCACCGGGGTGCCGCGCAGCGCCTGGGCGGCGAACTGGCCGATGACCTGGTTGCTCAGGCCCTTGGCCGCCGCGGCGCGCTGGTCGACCACGATCTCCACCCGCGGTGAGCTGCGGGCCAGGTCGCTGGTCACGTCGGTGAGCCCCGGGGTGCCCGCGACGGCGTCCTGGACGGTCTTGGTCGCGGCGGTCAGGCCGGCGGCGTCCGGCGCGGTCACGACGACCTCGATGGACGAGGAGGCGCCCGCCGCGGCGGAGGCCCCGGTCTCCAGGGTGCCGGCGCCGGTGCCGAGCCGGTCCTTGATGCCCTTGAGCACGGCGTCGCGGTCGATGTCGGCCTTGAGGGTGGCGTCGACGGTGGTGTTGCCGTCGCCGCCGAAACCGAAGCCCGCCAACGAGTCGTCGACGCCGACGGTGACCTGGTAGACCTCGATCTCCGGGGTGGCGGCGAGCACGTCCTCCAGCTTCTTGGCCGCGGCGTCGCGCGCGGCGAGGCTGGTGCCGGGCGCCAGTTCCTGGGTCAGCCGAACCGAGGTGCCGCCGTCGTCGTCGATGAAGTTGGTCTCCAGCCGCGCGGCCAGGCCCATGGTGGCGATGAAGATCATCACCGCGGCGAGGATCGTGGCCCAGCGGCGGCGGGTGGCGAAGCGCAGCACCGGGACGTACGCGCGCTGCAACGGGCTGCGCCGCTCCTTGTCCAGCGCCTCCTGCAAAGCGCGCTCGGCGGCGGCCGGGTCGGCGGAGACCGCCGGGCGCTTGAGGAACCAGAACGCGAGCACCGGGACGATGGTCAGCGACACCAGCAGCGACGCGACGAGGGCCACGGTGACCGTCAGCGAGAACGGCCCGAACAGCTCGCCCGCGATACCGCCGACGAACGCGATCGGCGCGAACACCGCCACCGTGGTCAGGGTGGACGCCGTCACCGCGCCTGCGACCTCCTTGGTGCCGTCGAGGATCGCGTGCAGCTTCTCCTCGCCGTACTCCAGGTGTCGCTTGATGTTCTCCAGCACGACGATCGAGTCGTCCACCACCCGGCCGATCGCGATGGTCAGCGCGCCGAGGGTGAGCATGTTCAGCGACAGGTCACCGGTCCACATCACCAGCAGCGCCACGAGCACCGACAGCGGGATGGACACCGCGGTGACGACCGTGGAGCGGATGGAGAGCAGGAACAGCAGGATCACCAGCACCGCGAAGGCCAGGCCGAGCATGCCCTCGGTGGTCAGGCCGCTGATCGCCTTCTCCACCTCCGGTCCCTGGGAGAACACCACGGTGAGGTCGGAGCCCGAGGAGCGCTCCAGGTCGGCGAGCTTGTCGTTGACCGCCTTGGAGATCTCGACCGCGTTGCCGTCGCGGGTCATGGTGACCGTGACGCCGAGGGTGGGCTTGCCGTCGGTGCGGGTGATCACGGTGGCAGGCGCGAGTCCTGACTCGACAGTCGCGACCTCGCCGAGGGTGATCGGCTTCCCCTGTGCGGGCAGCTGGAGCGCGCGCAGATCGTCCACACTGGTCAGTGGGCCGCCGACCTGGACGGTGAGCGTCTTGTCCGACTCGGTGACCGCGCCAGCCGGGAGCGTCGCGCCCGCGGTGGACAGCGTGGCGGCCAACGCGGACGGGTCGACGCCTGCCGCGCCGAGCTTGGCGTAGTCGACGGTGACCGTGACCTGCTGGGTGCGGGCGCCGCTGACACCGGCCTCGCGCACACCGCTGATCCCCTCCAGCGCGGGCACCACGTCGGCGCGCAGCCGGGCGGCGGTGGAGACCTCGTCAGGCCCCGAGGTCGCGGCGAGCACGACGACGGGCAGGTCGTCGGTGCTGCCCTGCATGATCGTCGGCTCCACGCCCTGCGGCAGCTGCGGGCGCACGCGGTTGACCGCCTGCTGCAGCTGGCTGATCGCGGTGTCCATGTCGGTGCCGTAGACGAACTGCACCTGCACGGTCGACGAGCTCTCCGCGGACCGGGTGGTGATCTTCTCCACACCGGCGACGCCGCGCACGCCTGCCGAGATCGGTTCGGCGACCTGGCTGTCCACCACATCCGGGGACGCGCCGGGGTAGGCGGCGATGACGACCGCGCCCGGCAGCTGGATGGAGGGCAGGAGTTGTTGTTTCAGTGACGGCAACGCGATGGCGCCGAAGCCGATGATGAGCAGGCTGAGCAAGCCCACCAGACCCCGGTTGCCCAGGCTGAGTCGTGCCAGCACGGACATCTGCGTAGTTCCCCTCGGACAACGAGCACTGTGGACACCGGCGACCCCCTGGCGCGCGCTCGGCGGGCCACATCACCGGTGGATTGGGGGAAGCCTGGCACAGGGAGCCTGAGGAGGGACTCAGCCCACGGGGCTATTCCCACCAGCGCCGAGTCATACAAAAGTATGACTCACCCCTGGCTGCGGTCCCGATCCCACGACCGGGTGGACTCCGTCGGCAGGTCCGCGGTCGGGTGTTCACCCGGTGCTCGCGCTGCCGTCCCACCGGTGTCGCGCTGCCGGTTCTTGCCCGCCGCCTTCTCCATCTCCAACCGCCGCCACCGCCGCCGCTGGCGCTTGGTCAGCTTCGACGGCCAGACCTCCTCGATGGCCGCGTTGAAGTACGCGCCGATCACGACGGCCAGGCCGATGAAGAAGGCGAACAGCAGGAACGCGATGGGGGTGGCGAGCGCGCCGTAGGTGTAGCCGGTGGTGGTGATCCAGCCGATGTAGAGGCGCAACCCGATGCTGGACAGCACGAACACGGCCATCGCCATGATCGCCCCGGGCACGCCGCGGTGCCACGGCAGCTTGCGGGGCAGGGCGAGCTTGTAGAGCGTGGTGAGCGCGAGCACGATCAGGATGCCGATCACCGGGTAGTAGGCGGTGCCGATCCACGCGTTGATGGTCGGCTGCCAGGACTCCGGGAACAGGTTGGGCAGCAGGTCGGGGCCGAGCGCGAGCACCGGCAGGCCGATGATCAGCAGCACCAGGCTGGCCATGTAGAGCAGCAGCGCGAAGATCCGTTGCCACACCTCGTGGCGGACCCCGTACTGACCGTGCGCGACGGTGATCGCGTCGACGAACGACGACATCGCCGACGAGCCTGCCCACAGCGAGATCAGGAAGCCGACCGAGACGATCTCGCCGCGCCCGACGGTGAGGATGTCGGACACCGTCGGCGCGATGATCTGCGTCACCACGTTCTCGCTGAACGCCTTGCGCGAGATGTCGATCAGGTCGGCCTGCACCGCGAGCACCACGTCCGGGCCGAACCACTCGGCGACGAACCCGAGGCTGCCCAGCAGCCCGAGCAGCAGCGGCGGCAGGGACAGGACCTGCCAGAACGCGGCCTCGGCCGCCTCGGAGAAGATGTTGCCTTCCCACGCCTTGGACAGGGTGCGCTTGAGCAGCCGGGACGGACCACGCCGCGCGGGCGGGCCGCCGGGGGTGCCGTCGCGGCCGTCCTGGGGTGCTGGCTGCGCGGTCATACCGGGTCAAGCATGGTCCATGACCACCCGATCGGCTTGATCACCGGCGTCGAGCGGGCCCCGGCGTGTCGCGGCCTGCGGCGATCTTGGCCGGGCGGGCGGTATCCTCGACGGCGCCCTCACCCCGGTCCCGCGCTCGACGCCGTGCCGACCAGCTGAGGGCATCACCGTGTCCGGAGCAGGTGGAGAGGAGCTGGGGCATCCCGTGACCCGGGCCGAGGTGGAACCGGACTCCCGAGCGAGCGCCCCGGCGCGGCCGCTGCGCGACTGGCAGCGGCGCGCGCTGACGAAGTACCTGACGACCCGCCCGAAGGACTTCCTCGCGGTCGCGACCCCCGGCGCGGGCAAGACCGTGTTCGGGCTGCGGGTGGCCGCCGAGCTGCTGGCCGACCGCACGGTGGAGACGCTGACGATCGTCGCGCCGACCGAGCACCTCAAGCACCAGTGGGCGGCGGCCGCGTCCGCCGCGGGCATCCCGATCGACCCGAACTTCACCAACTCGATGGGCGCCACCTCGCGCGACTTCCGCGGTGTCGCGGTCACCTACGCGCAGGTCGCGGCGCACCCGAGCCTGCACAGGGTGCGCACCGAGCAGCGCAAGACGCTGGTCATCCTCGACGAGATCCACCACGGCGGCGACGCCAAGAGCTGGGGCGACGCGGTCCGCGAGGCGTTCACCCCGGCCGCGCGGCGGCTGGCGCTGACCGGCACCCCGTTCCGCAGCGACGACTCCCCCATCCCGTTCATCGACTACGAGCCCGACGGCGAGGGCTTCCAGCGCAGCCGCGCCGACCACACCTACGGCTACTCCGACGCGCTGCGCGACGGCGTCGTCCGACCGGTGATCTTCCTGGCGTACTCGGGCGAGGCGAGCTGGCGGACCAGCGCGGGCGAGGAGTTCACCGCGCGCCTCGGCGAGCCGCTGACCCCGGAGCAGACCGCGCGGGCGTGGCGCACCGCGCTCGACCCGTCCGGCGAGTGGGTGCCCTCGGTGCTCGGCGCGGCCGACACCCGGCTGACGCAGGTCCGCCACCACGTGCCGGACGCCGGTGGCCTGGTCATCGCCTCCGACCACGTCTCGGCGAAGGCGTACGCGCAGATCCTGGAGACCATGACCGGGCAGGCGCCGACGCTGGTGCTCTCCGACGACCCGAAGGCATCGGGGCGGATCCAGGAGTTCGCCGACTCGGACTCGCGGTGGCTGGTGGCGGTCCGGATGGTCAGCGAGGGCGTCGACGTGCCGCGGCTGGCCGTGGGCGTGTACGCGACCAGCGCCTCGACGCCGCTGTTCTTCGCCCAGGCCATCGGCAGGTACGTGCGGGTGCGCAGGCAGGGTGAGACGGCCAGCGTGTTCTTGCCGTCGGTGCCGGTGCTGCTCGACCTGGCCAGCCAGCTGGAGGCGCAGCGCGACCACGTGCTGGGCAAGCCGCACCGGGAGAAGGAGGGCTGGGACGACGAGCTGGTCGCCGACGCCAACCGGACCAAGGACGAGCTGGGCGAGGAGGAGAAGGCGTTCACCTCCCTGGGCGCCTCCGCCGAGCTGGACCAGGTCATCTTCGACGGTTCGTCGTTCGGCACCGCGGCCATGGCGGGCACGGTCGAGGAAGAGGAGTACCTCGGTCTGCCCGGGCTGCTCGAACCGGACCAGGTTCGTGAACTGCTGAGACAGCGGCAAGAGCAGCAGGTGGCGGCGAGATCCAGGAGGGCCGCGGAGGCGAAGCCGGAGGAACCGGCGGCGCGGGCGCAGCCGCAGTCAGTGCAAGAGCGCTTGGCGAACCTCCGCAAGGAGCTGAACGCGCTGGTCGGCATGGCCCACCACCGCACCGGTAAGCCCCACGGCCTCATCCACGGCGAGTTGCGCCGCGCCTGCGGCGGTCCGCCGACCGCGATGGCCACGATCGAGCAGCTCGAGGAACGCATCGTCACCCTGCGTTCCTGGTAGCGCCTGCTGTCCCGCCTGACGAGCGGGTCGGGAACCGCGGCGTTTGCCATGATGTCGGGATGAGCCCACACCTGGTCATCGCCGATGAGGTCACCGCCGCCCGGTCCGAGGGGCGGGCCGTGGTGGCCCTGGAGAGCACCCTGCTGGCCCACGGGCTGCCCCAGGGGCGCAACCTGGAGGTCGGCGCCCGGTTGGAGCGGATCGTGCGGGACGCGGGCGCCGTGCCCGCCACCATCGCGGTCCTCGACGGCGTGGCGCACATCGGGCTCACGCCGGAGCAGCTCCAGCGCGTGTGTTCCCCTGGTCTCGCGAAGCTGTCGCTGCGTGACCTCGGGCCCGCTTACGCACTCAAGCGCGATGGCGCTACCACCGTGGCCAGCACGGCAGCGCTAGCGCACCAGGCGGGCATCAAGGTGTTCGCGACCGGCGGCCTCGGTGGCGTGCATCTCTCTGTTCCTGCCGGTAGCGCGTCCTGGGATGTCTCCGCGGACCTGGACGTCCTCGCGACCACGCCGGTGACCGTCGTCTGCTCCGGCGTGAAGTCGATCCTGGACATCGCCGCGACCGTGGAGGTGCTGGAGACGAAGTCAGTGCCGGTGGTCGGGTACCGCACTGACTACTTCCCCGGGTTCTACCTGCGCGAGTCAGCGCACACGGTGCCGTGGCGGGTGGACACCCCCGCGGAGGCGGCCGCGGTGATCGCGGCGCACAGCACGTTCACGGCCTCGGGCGTCTTGCTGGTCAACCCCGTGCCGGTGGAGTACGAACTCGACCGCGAACTCCACGACAGGCTCCTCAGCGAGGGCATGGCGTTGCTGCAAGAGCGCGGGATCCGGGGCAAGGACGTCACGCCCGCGCTGTTGGAGTTCTTCCACAACGGCAGCGGTGGGGCGAGCTTGAGCGCCAACACTGAACTGGTGGCGGACAACGCCCGCGTGGCCGCCGAGGTCGCGGTTCAGCTCTCGTCTCGGTAGAGCCGCGCGACGACGTCCTCGATGTCGGGTTCTTGCACCGAGAGGTCTCTGAGCGAGACGGCTTGCGCTAGAGCCGCGACGACCTCTCCTGCTGCCATTCCGTCGAGCGTGAGCGTGACCCTCCGTGCGTCCGCTTCCACCGCGGTGACAACGGCGCCCGGCAGGGTAAGACCCTCGGGCCACGGGTTGTCCAGATCGGCGACGATCGTGCGGCGTGAGCGGTAGCGGGCGTGCAGCTCGTCCAGGGTGCCGTCGTGCACCACGCGGCCGTGGTCGATGACCACGAGCCTGCGGCAGAGCTTCTCGATGTCGGCCAGGTCGTGGGTGGTGAGCACGACCGTTGTGTCGCCGCGCTTGTCCACATCGGCGAGGAACGTCCGCACGGCCTGTTTGCTGAGCACGTCGAGACCGATCGTGGGCTCGTCGAGGAACAACACCTCGGGGCCGTGCAAGAGGGCGGCGGTGAGCTCACCGCGCATGCGTTGCCCTAGCGACAACTGACGCACGGGAGTGCGCTGGAACTCGTCGAGCCCCAGCAGGTCCGTGCACTGCCTCAGTCGAGCGGCGTGATCGCCCTCTGGAACCCGGTAGATGTGCCGTAGTAGGGAGAACGACTCTTCGAGCGGTAGGTCCCACCACAGCTGTGAGCGCTGCCCGAACACAACGCCGATACGCCTCGCGAGAGTGGTGCGCTTGGCCACCGGCTCCAGACCGCAGACGCTGACCTCGCCCGCGCTCGGGGTGAGCACGCCGGTGAGCATCTTGAGCGTGGTGGACTTACCGGCGCCGTTCGGGCCGATGTACCCGAGCAGCTCGCCGCGCTCCACGGTGAGGTCGACACCGTCCACAGCGGACACCACGTGGCGCTCCCTGCGGAACCGGCCGACCTTGCGCGAAACGGTGAACTCCTTGCGCAGACCGCGCGCCGAAATGATCATGACCCCGTGCTCCGGTAGTGGCGGACGCCGACGCGCCAGAAGAGCGTGGCGAGGCAGGCGGCGATGACCGCGACTAACGGCGAACCCCACGCCACGGCGGTGGGTAGGCCCAACGGGTCCGGTTTGCCGAGCAGGACGAGGCTCGGGAAGTAGGCGACGAAGCCGAACCCGATGCCCAGGGTGAACAGGTCGCGGAACCAGCCGCCGTACATGGTGCTCGGGTACGAGGTGAAGTCGCGCCCGCCATAGGTGAACGCGTTCGCCACCTCGCCGGACTCGACCCACCAGAACGCCACCGTGGCACCCCCGACGAACAGGCTGGCGAAGAACACGGCGCCCGAGATCGGGACTATGGCGGCGAACAGCGCGCGTTCGACCGTCCACGGGATGTCCGCCACGCACAGCGCGATGATGTAGAGCACGACCCCTTGCACTGCCCTGCCGATACGGCGCAACGCGAAGGTGATGACCGCTAGTTGCAAGAGGGCTGACAGGGGTCGCAGCAGCAGCGAGTCGAACAACCCTGATCGGACGTACTCGCGCAGTTTGTCCGCGCTGCCGGCCACCAGGTCGGCCACGGTGAACGAGGCCGCCGACAGCGCGGCCATCAGGAGCACCTCGGTGCCTGCGAACCCGCCGAGCGCGCCGGTGACGGAGAACAGGACGAAGACGGTGGCGATGTCCAAGCCGTTGACGACCATGCTGCCGAGGATCTCCAGCACCATCGACGTGCGGTACTGCCATTGGCTGCGAACCTGCGCGCGGAGCACCCTCCCGTAGACCCGCGCGGTGTCGAGAATGTCAGCCACCCTGCACCACCAGCTTCCGTACCGCGCGCGTCTGGACCCAGCGACAGGCGAGCAACAAGAGCACCATCCACATGACCTGCCCCAGACAGACCAAGAGCGCGTGCCCGGTGCCACCTCGCTCGACCGCGATGTCCAGTGGCGCCTGGAGCAGGGACGGGAACGGGGTCGCCACCCACAGCACGGTGCTCAACCACTCCGGCAGGACGGCCAACGGGAAGTACAGCCCGCTGGCGGCGCCGGACACGAACACCCAGAACATCGTGACGCCCCGGATGTCCAGCAACCAGAACGCGGTCAGACCGATCAGGTACCGGCACGCGAAGCACACGACGATCGCGAGCAGGGTGGACAGCACGAACAGCGGATAGGTCAAGAGGCTCTGCGGGACATAGAGCCCGAACGCGATGGCGCCCACGACCAGCGGCGCCACGAACCTGGTCAACGCGGCGAAGGCGGCGCGGCCGATGTCGGTCCACAGGTACGTCCACAGTGGATCGACCGGGCGCAGCAGGTCGGCGACGACGTCCCCGGTGCGCACCCGCTCGGCCAGGTCGAGCATCGTCCAGGAGTTCACCACCGCGAGCAGCCCCTGCCCCAGCCAGACGTAGCTGACCAGTTGCGGGCGGGTGTAGCCGACCATGGCCCCGCCCGCGGCCGCGGCGACGCTGAGCAGGATGTAGCAGCGCAAGAACCCGAACACGGTGTTGGTGAACGCCCCGGCGAGGGTGGCCTGCCGGTAGGTGGCGTAGCGGCGGAACCCGGCGGCGACCAGCGCGGTCTGCACACGCGCCATCACCGGGCTCCTTGGGAGGTCGTCTTCGCGGGGTTGCCGCAGACTGAGCGGGGCGCCTTTCTACCGTAAGGTCCCGTGTCCGCGCGAGTGCGTTCCCGGAGGTGTCCGTGAGTCTGGTGGTCGTGGTCGGCGACACGGCGCTGGACGTGGTGGTCCGGCACGCCACGCCCATCGCCTGGGGGGACGACACGCTCGGCGAGACCACGCTGCGCTCCGGTGGCGCCGCCGCGAACGCGGCCGCGTGGCTGGCGCACCTCGGCGAACAGGTCACCTTGGTGTCACGTGTGGGCGATGACGCGGCCGCCACCCAGGCGAGGGCAGAACTCACCGCTAGGGGCGTTCAGTGTGTGTTCACAGTAGATTCGACTGCCAGCACGGGGTGTGTAGTCGTTCTCGTTGATGCCATCGGCCAGCGCACGATGTTTCCGGATAGAGGAACAAACGCACTTCTCCGCCTGACAGATCTACCGCCACTCGATGGGGCTCGACACCTGCATTTGTCCGGCTATGTGCTCGTGGACAAAGCCACCCGCGAAGCAGGAATGGCGATCTTGGCCGCTGCCCGCGCGTCCGGCCTGACGACCTCGGTGGACCCGCAATCGGCCGCCCTCGTCGACGACACGTTCCTCGACGCGGTCCAGGGCGTCGACCTGCTGTTGCCCAACCACGACGAGTACCTCGCGCTGGGCGGTCGAAACGTGCTCGACGCGGTCTCCGCGGCCGCGGTGACGCGTGGCGAACACGGTGCGTACTGGGTCGACCGCGACGGAGTGGTCGAGGAGCCCGCGGTGCCAACGGAGTGCGTTGACACCACCGGCGCCGGTGACGCTTTCAACGCGGGAGCGCTACAGGCGTGGCTACGCGGAGCGGCACCACGTGCGGTGCTGCGCGCGGGTGCCGAGGCCGGGGCGCGGGCCGTGTCGCGCGTGGGGGCCCAGCCGCTCAGCCGTCGATGACCTGGCGGTCCGCGGCCTCGATGGCCTTGGGGTCGCGCTGGTAGCGGTTGACCTTCTCCGACTTGCGTGGTGGGCGGTCGTTGGCGATGAGCACCGCCATCCACGGCAGCGGGATCGACAGCGCGACGAAGCCCAGCGCCAGCCACCAGACCTGGTAGGTGAGGCCCGCCAACAGCAGGCACGGGATGCGCAGGCCCATCATGATCATGTATTTGCGCTTGCGCGCGGCGAACTGGTCCTCGTACGACGGCTCGGCCTCGGTGATCAGAACCGGGGTGTCGTCCCGCTCGGAGCCCTTCACGACACCACCTCCACCCGCCATCCTCTCACCTGCGCGGGCGAACTGCGCCATCCGGGTAGAACTGGACCGGAAACCCCCCGGATGCCGGTAAAAAGAGTGTTTATGACTGGATTCGCGGTCGAGGGGTTCGGCGCGTCCACCCGACACCGCATGGCCGAGGCCAACCTGGCCCGCCACCTCACCGAGCCGTGCAGGCTGCTCGACGTGGCGGGCGGGCGCGGCGAGGACGGCGTCCCGCTGGCCGCGCTGGGCCACGAGGTCACCATCCTCGACCCGGCTGGCGCGATGTTGGCCGACGCCTTAGCCCACGCGTACACGCGCGGTGTGACGGTGCGCGTGGCCCAGGCGGGCGCCGAGGACGCGCCGGACCTGTTCCGCGCGGGCGACTTCGACGTGGTGCTGTGCCACGACTTGCTGCACTACGCGGAAGACCCGGTCGCGTTGCTGCGGGCGGTGACCGCGCCGCTGCGGTGCGGTGGCCTGCTGTCGCTGTTGGGCCCGTTGCCGTCCGCGGGACAGGCCAGGGACGCCGCGACCGAACTGGGTGCGGAAATCATCGCCCGCTACCGCCTCCCCGGGCACTTCCACCTCATCACCCGCCTCTAGACAACCCGCCGCCGGGCGGGCGCGGCCCATCCGGGTCGACGACGCGGTCACGTGCGAGCATTCCGGCGTGCTCCCCCATTTCTCGGACGAGTTCTGCGCGCGCCTGGCCGAGGCGCTGCGGGTGGCCGACTACGACGCCGACGGGGTGGTGGCGGCGCTGGGCGACCAGGCGCACGCCGCGCTCGGCCGCGGCGAGCCGGAGCCCGCCCGCCGCGCGACCACCGACGGCGGGCCGCTGGCGACGCTCATCCGGCTGTTCCTCGTCGGCGACCGGGTCCCGGCCGCCCAGGCCCGCGCCGCGCTGCGGGGTGTCGACGAGGCGGACGCCGTCACCAGTGGACTGCTGCGCCTCGACGACGACACCGCGCGCGCCGGGCTCGACCTGCGCCCCTACGGCGACGACGAGGGCTCGTGGTGGGTGGTGGCCGACCTCGACGCCGACCAGTCGGGATCGCCGGTGGGCACCGACCACGTGCTCGGGATCGGGCACGCGTCGCTGAGCCTGGCCAGGGCCACCGTGCGCAGGCCGGTCGGCACGCTGCTGGACCTGGGCACCGGCTGCGGGGTGCAGGCGCTGCACGCGAGCAGGCACGCGGGCCGGGTCACCGCGACCGACCTGTCCGAGCGCTGCCTGTCGCTGGCGTCGGCGACGTTCCGGCTCAACGGCCTCGACGTGGAGACCGCGCGCGGCTCCTGGTTCGACCCGGTCGCGGGTCGGCGGTTCGACCAGGTGGTGTGCAACCCGCCGTTCGTGGTCGGCCCGCCGCGGGTGGACTACGTGTACCGCGACTCCGGCCTGGCAGGCGACGACGCGAGCGCGCTGGTCGTGCGCGGGCTCCCGGCCGTGCTGGCCCCCGGCGGGGTCGGGCAGCTGCTGGCGTCGTGGCTGCACCGGCGCGGTGAGGACTGGGCCGATCGGGTCACCGGGTGGCTGCCCGACGAGGGGATCGACGCCTGGTTCGTGCAGCGCGACGTGGCCGAGCCCGCGATGTACGTGGGCACCTGGCTGCGCGACGCGGGCATCGACCCCCGCTCGGCGGAGGGCTCGGCCAAGGCGTCGGCCTGGCTGGACTGGTTCGACGCCAACGACGTGGTCGGCGTCGGGTTCGGCTTCGTCACGCTGCGCGCCACCGACAGCGACACCGAGGTGGCCTGCGAGGACCTGCGGCACGCCTACGACGACCCGCTGGGCCCCGAGGCGGGCACCTGGCTCGACCGGGTCGCCTGGCTGCGCGCCAACAGCGACCCCGCGCGGGTACTGGCCACCGAGTTCACCGTGGCGCCGACCGTGGTGCTGGAGCGGGTGTCGGAGCCCGCCGAGGACGGCTGGCGCGAACTCGTGCGCAGGCTGCACCGCACCGACGGTCCCGGCTGGCAGCAGGAGACCGACGAGCTGGTGACGGCGCTGCTGGCGGGCTGCCGCGGCCAGGTCCCGCTCGGCGACCTGCTCGCCCTGCTGGCGGCCGCGCACGGGCTGCCGACCGACGCGGTGGTGCGCGCCGCGCTGCCGGTCGTCGCCGACCTGGTGACGCACGGGATGCTGCTGCCGAAGGAACTCGCGTGACCGGGCAACCGGACCCAGGTCCGTACCGGCGGGCGGGATGAGGGCCGTCGTCGCCAGGGTCACCAGGGCGAGGGTGACCGTCGAGGACGAGGTGGTCGGCGAGATCACCGAGCCGGGATTGCTGGTGCTGCTCGGGGTGCGCGTCGACGACACTTCGGACACCGCGCTGGCGATGGCCCGCAAACTGCACGAACTGCGGCTGCTGCGCGACGAGCAGTCCTGCGCCACCACCGGCGCACCGCTACTCGTGGTGAGTCAGTTCACACTCTACGGCGACACCCGAAAGGGGCGGCGGCCGTCGTGGATCGCGGCCGCCCGACCGGAAGCGGCCGAGCCGCTGGTGTCCGCGACCGTCGCCGAACTGCGCGCCAGGGGTGCCGTCGTCGCCACCGGCAGGTTCGGCGCGACCATGGCGGTGGAGAGCGTGAACGACGGTCCGTTCACCGTTCTGATCGACCTCTGAGCACCGGCGCGCACCACTGACCGTCGCCGTTAGACAGTCGTCCTACCCCACTCGACTGACGCGTTCGTCCACCCGAAGGGTGATGCGACACCGGATGCCGCACTGTCACCGTGCTCGGGTGACTACCCCCGGAGTTCTCAGCGAAACCTCAGGCAAAGTGGAACAACGCCCGAGCTCCCGGTGACGTCATCACAGTGGGAGGGCATGGGAACGAATCCACCCCCCGCCACGTTTGACAGGCAGAACCACCAACAGGGGGAGGGAGCCACCATGACGGTCCCGCAGCAGCGTGAGCCGGAAGAACTCACCTACGAGGTTGCCGACCTCGACGCCCAGGGGCCCGCGGCCGACCTGGTGCGCGTGTACCTCAACGGCATCGGGCGCACCGCGCTGCTGACCGCGGCCCAGGAGGTGGAGCTGGCCAAGCGCATCGAGGCGGGGGTCTTCGCGCAGCACATGCTCGACACCTCCCCGGCGCTCTCGCCCGCCCGCCGGGCCGAGCTGCGCGCCCTCATCTCCGACGGGCTCACCGCCAAGAACCACCTGCTGGAGGCGAACCTGCGCCTGGTGGTGTCGCTGGCCAAGCGCTACACCGGCCGCGGCATGCCGCTGCTCGACCTGATCCAGGAGGGGAACCTGGGTCTGATCCGCGCGGTGGAGAAGTTCGACTACACCAAGGGTTTCAAGTTCTCCACCTACGCCACCTGGTGGATCCGCCAGGCCATCACCAGGGGCATGGCCGACCAGGGCCGCACCATCCGGCTGCCGGTCCACCTGGTGGAGCAGGTGAACAAGCTGGCCAGGATCAAGCGCGACCTGCACCAGCAGCTCGGCCGCGAGGCCACCAAGGACGAGCTGGCCAAGGAGGCCGGGCTGACCACGCAGAAGGTCGCCGACCTGCTCGACCACGCCCGCGACCCGGTGAGCCTGGACATGCCGGTCGGCGCCGAGGAGGACGCCCCGCTCGGCGACTTCATCGAGGACGGCGAGGCCGTCGACGCCGAGAGCGCCGTCATCTCCGGCCTGCTGCAGGACGACATGCGCCGGGTGCTGGCCACCCTCGACGACCGCGAGCAGTCGGTCATCCGGCTGCGCTACGGCCTCGACGACGGCCAGCCGCGCACCCTCGACCAGATCGGCAAGCGCTTCGGCCTCTCCCGCGAGCGGGTCCGGCAGATCGAGCGCGAGGTCATGTCGAAGCTGCGCCAGGGCGAGCGCGCCGAGAAGCTGCGCGCGTACGCCAGCTGACGCCCCCGCGGCGGGCGGTGCGATTCACACGGATAGCCGCATTGACATGTGACCTCAGTCACGGCAGCGTTGTCTTCTACAACCCCACACGAACCACGCGGCGCGGGACTCGATACTGGAGTTCCCGCTGCCTGCGACGGGAGGTCGGGACGGCCGGGGGCCGCCCCGGCCTTCCGGCACGCTAGTCGCGGTCGGGGGTCCTGGCGTCGACCGCCTGCGGCGGGGCGCTCTTGAGGATCGCCTTCTCCAGCCTGCGCAGGATCTGCGTCAGCTCGGCCATCCGGTAGTCCAGCGCGTCCAGCCTGCCCGCGATGTCGGTCGCGGAGCGGATCGGCGGTTCGCCGAGCGGCTGCGGCTGCCTGCCGTGCGCGATATCCCGCAGGTGTTCGGGGTGCACGCCCAACGCGTTGGACAAGGCCCGCAGGACGTGGTCGGAGCGGGTCCGCCGCACCCGGTTGTACTGGAGTTCGGCGACGACGACTTTCGAGATCCCGGATTCGTCGATGAGGGTGGCCTGGTTCATTTCCCGCTCGTGCATCAGGCGCCGGATCTCGGTCGACACGGCGTCCCAGTCCCCCACAACGCCCGCCACGTGACTCCTCCGCGCTCGGCTGCCGAGTGCAAAGAATAGCGGCTGCGCAATTCGGAGAAACACGCCCGACAGTAGGATTAAAGCAGTCGTCAATCACGCCTTAAATAAGGCTGCCATTGGTGGGGTGGCAATAGCCGACAGCGCGCCGGAATGCGATCCGATGCTGTGTGCGGCAGGGATGGCCGCGCCGGGGGCGTGGCCAGTGCCACGTGCGGATCACACCGGCGGGACCGGTGCGCAGGAGTACGTTCTGCAGGATCCGGACGCGTGCAAGGGAGCCCGCTCATCGTGACCACCACCACGAACTTCGACTACACCGACGTCCTGCCGCTCGGCCCCGACCGGGCGACCGAGTACCGGCTGGTCAGCCAGGAGGGGGTGCGGCTGGTCGAGGCGGCGGGGCGGCGCTTCCTCGAGGTCGACCCCGCGGTGCTGACCCTGCTGGCCAAGGAGGCCGTCAAGGACATCCAGCACCTGCTGAGGCCGTCGCACCTGGCGCAGCTGCGGGCGATCGTGGACGACCCGGAGGCCAGCGGCAACGACCGGTTCGTGGCGATGGACCTGCTGCGCAACGCGTGCATCTCCGCCGGTGGCGTGCTGCCGATGTGCCAGGACACCGGGACGGCCATCGTGCTGGGCAAGCGCACCGAGACGGTGCTGACCGGTGGCACCGACGAGCAGGCGCTGGCGCGCGGTATCTACGAGGCGTACCAGGAGCTGAACCTGCGGTACTCGCAGATGGCGCCGGTGACGTTCTGGGACGAGAAGAACACCGGCACCAACCTGCCCGCGCAGATCGACATCCACACCAAGCCGGGCACCGACCCCGCCTACGAGTTCCTGTTCATGGCCAAGGGCGGCGGGTCGGCGAACAAGACGTTCCTGTTCCAGGAGACCAAGGCGGTGCTGAACCCCCAGCGGCTGGCCTCGTTCCTGGACGAGAAGCTGCGCGGCCTGGGCACCGCGGCGTGCCCGCCGTACCACCTGGCGGTCGTGGTGGGCGGCCTGTCGGCGGAGCAGAACCTCAAGGTCGCCAAGCTCGCCTCGGCGCGCTACCTGGACACGCTGCCGACCGGGGGTTCCCCGCTGGGGCACGCGTTCCGCGACGTCGACCTCGAGCAGCAGGTGCTCGCGATGACCCGCGAGTTCGGCATCGGCGCGCAGTTCGGCGGCAAGTACTTCTGCCACGACGTGCGGGTGATCCGGCTGCCGCGGCACGGCGCGTCCTGCCCGGTCGGCATCGCGGTGTCCTGCTCGGCCGACCGGCAGGCCAAGGCCAAGATCACCCCGGACGGGGTGTTCCTGGAGCAGATGGAGCGCGACCCGGCCAGGTTCCTGCCCGAGGTGCTCGGCGACGACCTGTCCGACGAGGTGGTGCGCATCGACCTCACCAGGCCGATGGCCGAGATCAGGGCGACGCTGTCGACGCTGCCGGTGAAGACGCGGCTGTCGCTGACCGGTCCGCTGGTGGTGGCCCGCGACATCGCGCACGCCAAGATCAAGGAGCGGCTGGACGCGGGCGAGCCGATGCCGTCCTACCTCAAGGACCACCCGGTGTACTACGCCGGACCGGCCAAGACCCCCGAGGGCTACGCGTCGGGCTCGTTCGGCCCCACCACGGCCGGGCGGATGGACTCCTACGTCGAGCAGTTCCAGGCCGCTGGCGGGTCGATGGTCATGCTGGCCAAGGGGAACCGGTCCAAGCAGGTGACCGAGGCGTGCGCCGCGCACGGCGGGTTCTACCTCGGCTCGATCGGCGGCCCGGCGGCCCGGTTGGCGCAGGACTGCATCAAGAAGGTCGACGTGCTGGAGTACGCCGAACTGGGCATGGAGGCGGTCTGGCGGATCGAGGTCGAGGACTTCCCCGCGTTCGTCGTGGTCGACGACAAGGGCAACGACTTCTTCGCGGGCACCAGCGCGCCGACGCTGCAGGTGACGTTCCGCAAGTGATCCAGTTCAACCACACCGTGGTCCTGGCGAGCGACAAGCACGCCGGGGCCGGCTTCCTGGCCGAGATGCTCGGCAGGCAGGCCCCGAGGGCGTTCGGCCCGTTCGTCGTGGTCGCCTTGGACAACGGCGTCACGCTCGACTACGCCAACCACGCCGACTACGGCCTCCCGCTCACCAGCACGCACCTGGCGTTCCTGGTGGGAGAGGCGGAGTTCGACGAGATCCTCGGCAGGATCATCGAGCGGGGCATCGACTACTGGGCCGACCCGATGCACTCGCGCCCCGGCCGGATCAACACCAACGACGGCGGGCGGGGCGTCTACTTCCTGGACCCGGACGGCCACAACCTGGAGGCCATCACGGTCCCCTACGGGGGTTGGCCCACCCGGTAGCTCGCGGGGGTCGGGGCAGGCAGGGTGCTTGCCCCGACCTCGGGGACGGGTGGGGTGCTAGTTGCCCGCGACGACGATGACGGTGCGCGTGCCGAGCGGCTGCTCCAGCGGGACCTCGACCGGGCGCGGGGTGACCACCATGGCGCACATCTTGCCGCCCTCACCGCCGCCCTGGGGCGAGGTCATGGCGCTCAGCGACACCTTGACGACGGCCTCGGTGGACTCGACGACCTGGGCGTCGACACCCGCGCACGAGTCGCTGGCGATCCCGACGAGCTGCAACGCCTTGCCGTCCTCGGAGGTCCACACGCGGCGTTCCTTGTACGACTCCGGCAGCGCCTTCGCGTCGACCTGCTTGGCGGGGACCTCGCGGTAGCCCGCGGGGACGGTCACCTTGCCGTCGGGGGCGACGGTCACCTGGGGCGCCGGGGGCTTGGTCGGCGCGGGGCCGGTCTGCGGCGGCTGCGAGTTGGGGGCGCCGCCCTCGGTGGGGGCTGCCGAACTGGGCGGGGTCGCGCCCGAGCTGGGCGCCTGGTCGGCCGTGTCGGCCGCACCGCCGCACCCCGCGAGCGCGAGGGCGGCCAGGGCCGCGACAGCCGTGGACAGAATGGTCTTCATGAACCAAGGACGGTAGCCGACGCCGTCCCGGTTGCACGAACGCACGAGCGGTGCCCCGGTCGGCGGGGCAATACCGACCGGGGCACCAGGGGGGAGATGGTCGTTTTGGGCGTTGGTACGCGGTTTACCGAACCCGCTGCTCGCTCTTGAGCACGACCTTGCGATCGGCCAACGGGGAGTCCAAGTGGACGGACAGCTTCGGGAAGCGCAGGTCCATCGTGCACTGCGCGGGCTTGGGCGGTTGCGTCTCCACGAGAGTGATCACGACCTGGGTCGCGGTCTGCTCGGTGACCTCCGCGCTCGCCTTGCCGCAGCCACCTTCCTGGGCGACAACGCCGACGTCAGTGCCACCGTCCTCGGTCCACACCATCGTCGGATAGTCCTGTGCGACACCGGTAGCGTCGATCTGCGCCGCGGGGACCTCGGTGCCCCCGGTGGGAGGTGCCACGGCGGGCTGGCGATCCGGCTCGGTCGGTGGCACGGCGCCCGGCAGGGACGTCTCAGCGGGCTGGGTCGACGACGGGGGAGCCGACGTCGGGTCCGGGCTGCCTGCGGTCTCCTGTCCCGCGCACGCGGTCATCACCGTGAGCAGAACGCCTGCGCCAATGATGGTTCCTAGGCGTTTCATGCCCCAGGGACGGATCCCGGCCGCGCCGGGGTTGCACGAGCGGGTCGATCACCGCGCGGGCACGGCCTCGATCGAGCGACCCGCCAGCGCCTCGTCGCAGGCAGAGCACACCAGGACCGCCTCGAACCGGTGACCCCCGTGGTCGAGCAGCACGGCGGGCCCCTCCGGGGCGACGAACCACCGCTGCCCCCACTCCAGCGCGGTGATCACCGCCGGGAACAGCGCCCGGCCCTTGTCGGTGAGGTGGTAGCTCGACCGGGTCGCCCGGTCGGGGTCGCCGGACGGGGCGAGGACCCCCAGCTCGCTGAACGTGCGCAGCCGGTCGGCCACGACGGTGGCGGGCACGCCGAGCCTGCGCTGGAAGTCCGGGAACCGCCGGGCACCGAGGTAGGCGGCGCCGAGCATGATCGCCGACCAGCGGTTCCCGACCACGGCCCTGGTCTCCGGGAAGAACCCGCCGCCCAGGCTGGTCGACCCGCTGGAGCGCCGCCGCGACGTCGCCGTCGGCGTCGACCTCGGCCACGAGCCGCTCGGCCCGAACTCGGCGTCCACCTCCCGCGGCTCGACCTGCACCCCGCAGGCCCGGCACACCAGGACCGGCCGGAACACCGCCCCGCAGCCGATGTGCCGCATCTCGGTCAGGTCGGGGCGCACGCCCCCGGCCCACGTGAGCTCCCACCCCCACACGCACAACAGGAACGGCCAGAGCCCGACACCGCGCGGGCTCAACCGGAACTCGCGGCGACCGGGCCGGTCACCGACCGGTACGAGCACCCCGACATCGCTCAGGTGCCGCAACCGCGACAGCAGGACAGCGTTAGAGATCGGTAACAACCGCTGCCAGTCCGCCGGGCGCGTAGTGCCGTCGCGCAACGCGTGCCGCAGGATCAACAGCGTCCACTCATCGGCAACGGTGCCGATCGCGTAAGCGATGGCGTTGTCCCCACCAGCGCCGAGAGCACTGGACCGATCCGGCGGATGGATCATGCCCCGCGCACCGTGCCTGACCCCGCGACCACAGCTCTCTCCCCCACGTCACATCCCCCGTCGCCCCGCGCGGCTGCCTCACCACGCGGCGTACCACCCGCCGCACCGGCCGACACGCCGCCGTCACCGCCCCGACAGCCCGACGGCGGCCGCCGGGTCGTCCGCGTCCCGCCACCCGGGCAACGACTCCCCCGGCGCCCACGTGGCGTGCGTACCGCTGCTCACCCGCTCCGGCAGCCGGATCCGCGCCACCGGGCCGTCCTCGACGCGAGCGGCGTCGAACACCAGGCACTCGGAGCGGTCGGCGGCCACGTCGGTCGTCATGGTGACCAGGTGACCGTCACCACTCCCGGCAGCGAAGGCCGTCTCGCTGCCGAACACCCCGGCACCGTATCGGTACCGCTGTTGGGCCCCGGTGCGCAGGTCGTGCCGGACGATCCCGTCGAACAGGAACCAGCCCGGCTCGCCGGTCGAGGCGTAGGCGTACCGGTTCGGGCGGCCCGCGCGGGTCTGGTCGACCACGCCGAACTCGGTGATGTCGTCGCTGAGCCGCTCCTCGCGGGTGCGGCCGGTGGTCAGGTCGAGCCGCCAGCGGTGCAACCGGGTCCCCATGCCGTCGAGGGAGAGCATGCGGAACAGGCGGGCGTAAGCGGGATCACCCGGCCACCGCGCGGCCTTGCCCTCGGGGTCGGACTGGAAGAAGCCCTCGACGACGATCTCGTCGCCGTCCTCGTAGGCGTTCACGAAGTGCAGCACGAAGGTCGACTCTGCCTCGAACCAGCGGATCTGATCGCCACTCCCCCGACGCGGCAACACACCTAGTCGCAACGGCAGCTCCGGGTGGAATCGGGCTACATGCGCGCCTTTGGCTAAGAGTTCTGGCTCCCAGAAGAGCGGGCAGTCGTTGAGGATCGCGTAGTTCTCCGTGAACGCCATGTCGTGCGGTAGGCGTGGGCCGGGAAGGGCGATGTCGGTGCAGTGCACCAACTTGTCGTTGGCGTCAACGACGCCGTAGTGCAGGTACGGCTCTTCCTTGCCGTAGTTGAAGAACAAGAGCTCGCCGGTGACCGGGTCGACCTTCGGGTGCGCCGACACCCCACCCGAGGGAGTCCACGGTGACTTGCCGAGGGTGTCCAGGGTGAGCGGGTCGATGCGGTAGGGCTCACCACACTGGTAGAAGGTGGCCAAGGCGACACCGGCGTGCACTACGACATCAGTGCTCGCCGCGTCCTTCATCCGCCCGCGTGCGCCCCAGCCGTCAGCTCTTAGGGCGCTGTCGGGGTTCTCCGCGATACCCGCCCACAGTGACTTCCCGGACCGCTGCTCGGCGAGGAACCCGTCGGTGCGGACGAACCGGTTGCGGTAGAAGACCTTGCCGTCGCGGAAGCCGACGACGTGGACCATGCCGTCACCGTCGAACGGGTGGTAGGTGGCCTGCGCGGGGTGCACGGGGTTCTCGGTGTTGCGCAGGTAGACGCCGTCGAGGTCCGCGGGGATCTCGCCGACGACCTCCAGGTCGGCCGCGGCGCGTTCCACGGTCTGCGGCCGCCACGGACCGCTGCGGTACGGGTGCTCGTCGTGCTCGGGCAGCGTGCTCAGCACCCGCCCGAGGACCTCCACATCCATTTCGGACCCCCTGGTTCGGCGGCGGCGACGCGGGGCGCGGACGGCCCAGCGGTTGCCAGTGCCGGGAATCCGAGACTACAACTGGGGCGGTAACCGGGCCAGGCTCCGTAAGAGGGGGTGTGCGGTGGGTGAGGCTTACCTGCTCGACTACGTCCGCACGCCCCGCGGTCGCGGGTCGGCCCGCGGTGGACTACACCACCTGTCGGCGCTGGACCTGCTGGTCCCGCTGCTAGACGCCCTGGTCGACCGGGGGCTGGACCCGGGGGTGGTGGACGACGTCGTGCTCGGCTGCGCGTCGCAGGTCGGCGAGCAGGGCGGCAACCCGGCCAGGACCGCGACGCTGCTCGCCGGGTGGGGCCACCACGTGCCCGGGGTCGTGGTCAACCGGTTCTGCGCCTCCGGCATCGACGCGGTCGCGCTGGCGGCGGCCCGGGTCCGCGCGGGCGAGGTGGACCTGGTGGTCGCAGGCGGGGTGGAGAGCACGTCCCGGGTCCCGCCGTTCACCGACCGGGCTCCACTGTGGACCGACGCGGAGGTGGTGCGGCGCACGGGGTCGGTCCACATGGGCGTCGCGGCCGACCTGAACGCCACCCTCGACGGGTTCAGCCGCGACGACCTCGACGGCTACGCGCTGGAGTCCCAGCACAAGGCCGCGGCGGCGTGGCGGGCCGACGCGTTCGCCCGCAGCCTGGTCCCGGTCGGCGGTCTGGAGCACGACGAGTTGGTGCGCGCCGACAGCAGCCGCGACGTGCTCGCCACCCTGCCGCCCGCGTTCGCCGGTCTCGGCGCCGACGGCCACGACGCGCTGGCGCTGGCGGGCCGCGGCCGCCCGGCGCGCATCGAGCACCGGCACACCGCCGCCACCTCTCCCCGGCTCGCCGACGGCGCCGCGCTGGTGGTCGTCGGCGACATCGGCACCGCGCGGCGGCTCGGGCTGACCCCCAGGGCCAGGATCGCCGCCAGCGCGGTGGTGGCCGACGACCCGGTGACCATGCTGACCGGCGGCCAGACCGCCATGGACCTGGCGCTGCGGCGGGCCGCGGTGGCGGTCGACGAGGTCGACGTGGTCGAGTTCGCCGAGTCCTTCGCCGCGCTGTGCCTGCGGGTGCGCCGCGACTTCGACGCCGGGCCGGAGCGGCTCAACCCCTCCGGCGGCACCATCGCCATGGGGCACGCGATCGGCGCGACCGGGGCGATCATGGTGGGCGGCTGCCTGGAGGAACTGGAACGGCGGGCGGGCCGGTTCGGGGTGGCCGGGGTGAGCGCGGCGGCCGGTCTGGGCGTCGGACTGGTGCTCGAACGCGGCTGAGCGGCGCCAGGCGACCGTACTGGGGCATTCGGCGCAGCCCATTCACTCCGCCGCCACCCGGTGGTGCGGTCGTGTTCACTGGCCGGTTGTGGCCCCGCCTCAAAGTGATCATGTGATTCGCCTCAGCGCGCTGGCCCTGGTCGGTGTGCTCGCCGCGGGGTGCGCCGCCGCCCCCACCGACCCCGTCGACATCCGGTCGGTCCCCCCGATCACCGCCCCCTCGGCCACCCCGTCGGCCTCGACCGGGAGCTACGCGGTGGACTGCGGCCGCAACGAGGACGGCCACCGGAACTCCGACAACCTCGTCGCCTCCCCCGGGGTACGCGACGGCGCTCACCACCTGCATGACTACGTCGGCAACGTCGCTACCGACGCGTTCAGCACCGATGAGGTCCTTACCTCCGCCAAGACCACCTGCCGTGACGGGGATCTTTCGTCTTACTACTGGCCGGTGCTACGGCGGGGCGGACACCACGGCGAGGTACGCACACCGGACTCCGTCAGCATCACCTTCGTCGGTAGCCCTGTCAGCGAAGTTGTGGCCATGCCGCGGTTCCTCAAGACGGTCACCGGCGACGCCAAGGCAGGGCCGTCCGCGCGCGGTACGTGGAGCTGTGCGGGGTTCACGGACCGGATCAGCCTGTCCTACCCGAGTTGCCCGTCCGGTAGCCGCACCTTGCGCGTATACGAGTTCCCCAGTTGCTGGGACGGCAAGGGCCTCGACAGCCCGGACCACAAGGCGCACCTGCGGTTCCCCGGCGCGGACGGGTGGTGCCCCCGGTCGAGCTTCCCGGTGCCCAAGCTGCGCGTCGAGGTGGGCTACGACCTGCCCGACGGCGCCGACTTCGGCATCGACAGCTTCCCGGAGGTCGCCGACCGCGCGCCCGCCTCCGACCACGCGCACTTCATCAACGTGCGGACCGACGCGGCCATGGCCGAGCTCGTGACCTGCGTGAACACCGGCAAGCAGTGCTAGTCGGGAAATAGATCGAACCGCCGCGCCCCGCGCGCCGTGTCAGTCGGGAAAGCGCAACCGGACGCCGTTGGACAGGGAGTCGGCATGGCGAGGCTGTTCGCCCGGACACGGGCGACATCGAGGGACGAGGCGCTGGTCCGCTCGCTCTACGAGGAACACGGCAAGGCCCTGCTGGCCTACGCCGTGCGGCTCACCGGCGATCGGGCAGCGGCCGAGGACGTCGTCCAGGAGACACTGGTGCGGGCCTGGCGGCACGCCGACAACCTGATGAGCAAGGAGGGGTCGGTGCGCGCCTGGTTGTTCACCGTCGCCAAGAACCTCATCGTGGACAAGGTCAGGGCCAAGGCGGCCCGGCCCGCCGAGGTCGCGGAGTCGCCGACGGCGGTACCGGTGGCCGTGGACCACTCGCAGCGCGTAGTGGACTCGATGAGCGTCCTCGCCGCCATCGAGGGCCTCTCCGAGGAGCACCGCACGGTGCTCATGGAGATCTACTTCCGGGACCGCAGCGTGGCCGAAACCGCGCAGGAGCTCGGCATCGCCCCCGGTACGGTGAAGTCGAGGTCGCACTACGCCCTGCGTGCGCTGCGCGCGACCATGTCCGGTCGAGCCGCGCTGGAGGGGACGCCCGCATGAGCACCCACGAGACCCCCCTGCTCGGCGCGTACGCGCTGGGTGTGTTGGACGACGACGAACGCGCCGCGGTGCAGCGGCACCTCGCGGACTGCGCCGAGTGCCGCGTCGAACTGGAAGCGCTGGAGGAGGTGCGAGACATGGCGGGTGAGCTGCCCGAGGAGGCGTTGCTGGACGGACCGCCGGACGACGGCGACCTGCTGCTGGCCCGCACCCTGCGCCAGGTCCGCAGCGAGGCGAACGCCTCCCGCAACCGGTCGATCGCCATCGCGGGCGTCGCGGCGGCCGTGGTCATCGCCGCGGTGCTCGGGACCGGAGTGGTCATCGGCCGCTCCACGAGCACGCCGGTGGCACAGCCAACGGTCACCGTTGGCCCTACCGAGGCGCAGAACGTCAAGACGCGGTTCCTGTCCGGGAGTGACCCGAACACAGGGGCCCGCCTGACGGCGAAGGTCGTACCCGCTGCCGGGTGGGTTCGGCTCAACGTCTCGGTAACCGGTATCCCGGCCGGTGAACGCTGCCGGGTCGTCGTGGTCGGTAAGGACGGCACACGCGAAGAGGCCGGTAGCTGGCTGGTGTCGCCCGATGGCGCGCAGAAGGGCACGAACCTCGACGGGGCGGCGTTGATCGCGCCGGACGACGTCGGGTCGGTGGAGATCATCACCACCGAGGGCAAGAGGTACGTGTCCGTCTCGGCATGACGTCCCGCGTGCCCCCTGGCAACCAGGGGGCACGCGGTCAGCCGCTGGAGCGGAGCCTGCGCGGTCCGCTGTCGTGCTTGGACGGCGGCGGCCCGACGGTGACACGGCCGCCGGTCACGTAGGCGCCCGCGGCGGAGGCGAGGATCGGCTCGACCATCAGGGCGCGGATCTCCGGGATGTCCTCCGCCAAGGCCGAGACCCGCAGCACCAGGCGTTGCAGCGCCGCGAGGTCGGCCGGTTCACCGCCCGCGTAGCCCGCGAGGAGCGGGGCGGCGCGAGGGGACCGGATCAGGCCAGCGGCGTCGGTGTCGGTCAGCGGGACGGCGCGGTAGGCGCGGTCACCGAGCAGGTTGCTGACCACACCCGCGAGGCCGAAGGACACCACGGTGCCGAACGACGGGTCGTCCTGGAGGCCGATGCTGCACGAGTTGCCCTTCGGGGCCATCCGCTGGACGTAGACCTCGGGAACGCCCGCGACGACGGTGAGTTCGGCGTAGGCGTTGCGGATGGCGTCTTCCGCGGTCAGGTCCAAGCGCACGCCCACGAGGTCGCTGCGGTGGCGGAACTGCCTGCTCGCGGTCTTCATCACCACCGGCAGACCGAGTTCGGCACCCGCGGCGACGGCGGCGTCGGGATCCGACACGACGTGGAACGGCATGACCTCGATGCCGTAGGCGCCGAGAAGCGCAATCACCTCGTCGTCGGTTAGCTCCACCTCGGCGGGTTCTCTAGACAGCGCGGCTTCGACGATGGACTTGGCCGCCGCGGGATCGATATCCGCCGGGCGAACGAAGATCCCCGGAGGCGACGATCTCCAGCGGGCATAAGTGGTGGCTCTTGCCAGCGCGAGCGCGGCGCGTTCAGGGCTGGGGTAGGACGGGATCGAGCCGTGCGTCGGAGCGCCATCTGGGCCTAGGACGGCCAGCTCCGCCGGGATCCCTTCAGCGGCCAGGAAGGTTGAGACGATCGGCTTCGTACCGGCTTCAGGTAGTCCTTCCGCGGCCTCTCTTAGGGCTCGCGCATAGGTGGTGCCAGGGATCGCCAACGGTGGCACGAACACGACGATGAGCGCGTCGACGTCTTCCCGGCGGAGAGCGTCAGCGACTGCGGCCGCGAACGTATCCGGCCCAGCTTGCGCGCCAACGTCCACCGGATCACCGGCGAGAACCAATCCTTGTCCTAGAGCCGCATCGGCAGCCAAGACTCCGATAGCCGAAGAGTTGCCGACTACCGCAACACGTTCTCCTGGGGGCAACGGTTGGTGGGCGAGCAGCAGGGCAGTATCGAAGAGTTGGGCGATGGACTCGACGCGGATGACACCGGCCTGTTCGAACAGTGCCTGCACGCTGGCGTCGTCAACGGCCACCCCTGTCTTGGCCAACGCCGGTAGAACCGTGTTGCGACCCGACTTGACGACGACAACCGGCTTGCTCCGCCCCAGTCTCCGTGCGAGGCGGGCGAACTTGCGCGGATTGCCGAAGGACTCCAGGTAGAGCAAGACGACATCGGTAGCCGGATCAGTTTCCCAGTACTGCAAGAGATCGTTGCCCGAGACATCCGCACGGTTACCGGCGGAGACGAAAGTGGACAGACCCAAACCTCGTGCGGCGGCGTCAGCGAGGATGGCCGTGCCTAGAGCTCCCGACTGGCAGAAGAAGCCCGTGCGGCCTGGCCCTGGCAAGGTCGGCGCAAGAGTGGCGTTGAGGCGCACGGCGGGGTCCAGGTTCACCACGCCGAGCGCGTTAGGACCAACGACCCGCATGCCGTGCGCCCTGGCCTCGTCGACCAACCTGCGTTCGGCACCACGGCCGCCCGGCCCGGTCTCCCCGAAGCCGGAACTGACGACCACCAGCGTCTTGACGCCCTTGGCCAGGCAGGCGTCCATCACCTCGTCGACCCCGGCGGCGGGCACGGCGACCACCGCGAGGTCGACCGGGTCGGGGATGTCCAGCACGGTCGGGTAGGCGCGGACGCCCCGCACCGACTTGTGCTCCGGGTTGACCGGGAACACCGGCCCGGTGAAGTCGGCGGCCAGCAGGTTCCCCAGCACGGCGTTGCCGATCTTCGCGCGGTCGGTCGACGCCCCGATCACCGCCACCGACCTCGGGTGCAGCAGGTTGTGCACGCTGCGCGCCTCGGCGGCCTGCTCACGCGACCACGCCACCGCCACCGACGCCTCGGTGAGGTCGACGGCGAACTCCAGGTGCAGCACGCCCTCGTCGAAGGCCCGGCTGACCTGGTAACCCGCGTCCCGGAACACCCGGACCATCTGGGCGTTCTCGGCGAGCACCTCGGCCTCGAACCGGCCGACCCCGCGCTCCCTGGCCGCCGCGGCGAGGTGCTCGAGCAGGATCGACCCCAGGCCGCGGCCCTGGTGACCGTCCTGCACCACGAACGCGACCTCCGCGGAGTCACCACCGGGCAACCGCTCATACCGGCCGACGGCCACGATGTCGCCACCGAGGAGGGCGACGAAGGCGACGCGATCGTGGTGGTCGACGGTGCTGAACCGCGCGAGGTCCTTGTCCGGGATCATCGGGTACGGCCCGAAGTACCGGAAGTACCTGGTGCGTTCGGACAACCTGCCGTGGAAGGCCCGGAGGGCCTCGGCGTCCGAGGGCACTATCGGGCGCAAGTGGACGGTACCGCCATCAGAGAGCACCACATCGGCCTCCCACTGCGGCGGGTAGGCGAAGGGGTCGCGCTCGTCGGCCATGTCAGTCCCTGGGGTCGTCAGGGTCCAGGCCGTGCAACGGGAAGACAGCCCGACGCACGTCCCGGATCACGGTGTCCACTGGCTGCTCCCGCCCACCACCCCAACGCTGGAAGGCAACGTCAACGCCGTCTCCCATCACCGACGGCAGCACCACATCAGGCGAGAGCTTGCGCACCGTGGTGGCCCAGTCGACCGGGACGGAGGTCTCGACGGGGATGTCCCTGTCGAGCACGGTGGCCAGCAGGTGCGTCCACGAGCGTGGCACTACCCGCAGCAGTTCATAACCGCCGCCGCCCATGACTAGCCACTTGCCGTCGGTGTACTGCTCCGCGAGATCCCGCAGCGTCCGGTAGATCTCACGATGCCCGTCGACAGTCAGCGCTAGATCCGCCAACGGATCCTCTACGTGTGTGTCCACTCCGCACTGGGTCACCAACACCTGCGGTCGGAACGCCCCCAGCAGCGAGGGCACGGTCGCGTGGAACGCCCGCAGCCACTCGGCGTCCTTGGTCCCCGGCGACAGCGGCACGTTGACCGAGGTCCCCTGCGCACCCGGCCCGCCGAGTTCGGTGACCGACCCGGTCCCGGGCCACAGCGTCGCCGGGTGCTGGTGCAGCGAGACGGTCAGCACGCGCGGGTCGTCGGAGAAGACGGTCTGCACCCCGTCGCCGTGGTGCACGTCGACGTCGAGGTAGGCGATCCGGTCGAACCCGTTGTCCAGCAGCCAGGAGATCGCCACCGCGCAGTCGTTGTAGACGCAGAACCCGGCGGCGCGGTCCGGCATCGCGTGGTGCAGCCCGCCCGCCAGGTTGACCGCCCGGTCGGCCCGCCCCTCGGCGATGCACCGAGCCGCCGCCAGCGATCCGCCGACCACCAGCGCGGACGCGGCGTGCATCTGGTCGAACACCGGGTTGTCGGAGGTCCCCAGCCCGTGGCCGACGTCCCAGGAGGCCATCGGCGCCTCCCGCACCGCTGCCACGTAGTCCGGCCGGTGCACCCGCCCGATCTCCGCGTCGCCCGCGGGCTCCGGTGCCACCGGCTCGACCCCGTCGAGCACCCCCAGCGCCCGGCTCAGCCGCATGGTCAACTCGAGGCGGACGGGGTTGAACGGGTGATCGCCGCCGAGGTCGTACCCCAACAACGCGGGGTCCCACACCACGGCCGCACCAACCCGATCACCCATGCCAGCACCCTAGTGTCCCCGGCGGGCTGCCGCCGTGACCCGGCGGTGATCCCGTGGCGACCCGTACTCCTCGGCGGGGCCAAGTCTTCAACCGGCGGCCACCACATCGTGACCATGCCGGATCCGCGGTGGACCGCCTCGGGCGACCGGGGATCCGGTCAGTTGTCCCCGGTGGCGATGGGGCGCCGCGGGTCGCGACTCCAGTGGGACCAGGACCCCGCGTAGAGGGCGGCCGGGGCGCTCGGCGCGGTGACGCGGGCGACCTCCAGCGCGAGGACCACCGACGCGGCGGTCACCCCGGAACCGCAGTAGGCGCCCACGGACCGGCCGAGCACGCCCAACTCCGCGAAGCGGGCCGCCAGCAGTTCAGGAGCGAGCCAGCGGCCGTCCTGGCCGGTGTGGCCTGCGAACGGCGCGTTGACGGCACCCGGCACGTGCCCTGCCCGTGGGTCGATCGGCTCGACCTCGCCGCGGTAGCGCTCGGGCGCGCGGGCGTCGAGCAGGACACCGTCGACCGCCAGTGCCGCGGCCTCGTCGGCGTCGAGCACGGGCATCGCGCCGGGGCGCACCTCGACGTCACCCGGTTCAGGTGATGGCTCCACCGTGCTGATCTCGCCGCCGCCTGCCACCCAGGCCGCGTAACCGCCGTCGAGGACGGCCACCTCGGTGTGGCCGGACCACCGCAGCAGCCACCAGGCCCGCGCGGCGACCGACCCGTTGTCGGCGTCGTAGACGACAACGGGGTGGCCCGCGCGCACGCCCGCCGCCCGCAGCGCGGCCTGCAAGTCGTGCGGTCGCGGCAACGGGTGTCGACCGCCGTCTCCCGGCGGGGCGGCCAGATCCCGGTCCAGGTCCAGGAAAACGGCACCGGGCAGGTGTCCGGCGGTGTAGTCGTCGCGGGCGGGTGGGCCGCCGAGGCGCCAGCGGACATCCAGCAACACGGGCCGGGGTCCACTGTCGAGAAGCGACACCAGTTCGGCGGTCGACACGAGTGCCGAGGAGAAGACGCTCACCCCCACATCCTGCCGGCCCGGGCCCTTGGTCACTGCCTGCTACTACCCCGCTGCTCTGTCGGAGCGAGCGACTAACATGGAGGCGACGAAGGGGAACCGGCGTGAACGATCTCATCGACACCACCGAGATGTACCTCCGCACCATCTACGAGCTCGAGGAGGAGGGCGTCGTCCCCCTGCGTGCCCGCATCGCCGAACGACTGGGCCAGAGCGGCCCGACGGTGAGCCAGACGGTGGGCCGCATGGAGCGCGACGGCCTCGTCGTCGTCGCGGGCGACCGGCACCTCGAGCTCACCGACCACGGCCGCTCGCTGGCCGTCGCGGTGATGCGCAAGCACCGCCTCGCCGAGCGCCTGCTGGTCGACGTGATCGGCCTGGAGTGGGAGCACGTGCACAGCGAGGCGTGCCGCTGGGAGCACGTGATGAGCGAGGCCGTGGAGCGCAAGCTGGTGAAGCTGCTCGGCCACCCGACCACCTCGCCCTACGGCAACCCGATCCCCGGCCTGGACAAGCTCGGCGAGGGCGACGAGCCGGCCCCGCCGATCGAGGCGGGCCTGGTGCGCGTCGACGAGGTCTCCCGCCGCGGCGGCGGCCGGGTCGAGGTGCGCCGGATCGCCGAGCACATCCAGATGGACCCCGACCTGATGACCGAGCTGAAGTCGGTCGGGGCGCTGCCGGGCAACGTGATCGAGGTCGGCCCGGCCAACCAGGACGGCAGCGGTATCCCGATCACCGGCGCGGGCACCACGGCCGAGCTGAGCCCGACGATGCTGCACGCGGTGCTGGCCCGACTGCTGTGACCCCGGCCGACCGGGCCGCCGAGCGGTTCCGCGAGGTGCACGGACATGCCCCGGTCGGGGTGTGGTCGGCCCCCGGTCGGGTGAACCTCATCGGCGAGCACACCGACTACAACGACGGCCTCGTGCTGCCCTTCGCCCTGCCCCACCGCGTCGCGGTGGCCGCGTCCCCCCGCACCGACGGCCACATAGCCGCCATCACCGTCGGCGACGACGGCATACCCCAGCGTGCCGACCCAGTCCCGGTGGCCGCCCTCACCCCCGGCCGGGTCACCGGCTGGTCCGCCTACGTCTACGGCGTCGCCTGGTCCCTCCGAGACGCAGGCTACCCGGTATCCGCCAACCTCCTCATCACCGGCGACATCCCCGCAGGCGCGGGCCTCTCCTCCTCCCACGCCCTCCAGTGCGCCGTGGCCCTGGCCCTCCTGGGCCTGTCCGACATCACCCCCACCCCGGACACCATCCCGACCTCCAGCCCGACTCCAGTCCCGGCCACCGCCCTCCCACCAGACGGCACCCCAGTCGCAAGCACCACCCCCGCCTCAGCCACCCCACCATCCCCGCCCGCTATCGCACCCCCATCCACCCCCGGCGGCACGACCCCCGGCGGCACGACCCCCGGCGGCACGACCCCCGGCGGCACGACCCCCGGCGGCACGACCCCCGGCGGCACGACCCCCGGCGCCGCCTTGGCGGCGGCCGCCGGGTACGTGGGCGCCATCGGGCCGTCCGCGGGCGGAGGCGAGGGCGGAGGTGGGCGGCCCTCGTTGGAGCAGGTCGCCCGGTGGGTGCAGCGGTCGGAGAACGACTTCGTGGGGGCGCCGACGGGGTTGCTCGACCAGACGGCGTCGCTGCGGTGTGTGGCGGGGCACGCGCTGTTCCTGGACGTGCGGTCGGGGGCGGCCGAGCACATCCCGTTCGACGCGCCGGTGCTGGTGATCGACACCAGGGTGCGGCACTCGTTGGCCGACTCGGCCTACGGCGACCGCCGCCGGGGCTGCGAGCGGGCCGCCGCGCTGCTGGGTGTCGGGTCGTTGCGCGAGGTCGACACCGACGTGGACCTGAGCGGGCTGCCCGAGGACCTGCGCCCGCTGGTGCGGCACGTCGTCACCGAGAACGACCGGGTCCTCGCGACCGTGGCGGCCTTGCGGGCGGGCACCGACATCGGCCCGCTGCTGTCCGCGTCGCACGCGAGCCTGCGCGACGACTACCGGGTCTCGTGCCGGGAGTTGGACATCGCGGTGGAGGCGGCGGTGGGCGCCGGGGCGCTCGGTGCCAGGATGACCGGCGGCGGCTTCGGCGGGTCCGCGATCGCGGTGGTGCCCCCGGCCGTGGACGACGCCGTGCGGGACGCGGTGCGCGCCGCGTTCGCCGACCGGTCGCTGACCGCGCCGAGGCTGTTCGCCGCGGCGCCGTCGCCGGGCGCGGGCCGCGACCACTGAGCCGACCGACAAGACGAACAGCCAGACCACGACCAGTGCGGCACCCAGCGGGACCACCGCCGGGACGACCGCACGGACAAGCAGGAGGAGGACGACGGTGAAGCTGCTCGTGACGGGCGGGGCCGGGTATGTCGGCAGTGTGTGCGCGGCGCGGTTGGTGGAGACCGGCCACGAGGTCGTGGTGGTCGACGACCTGTCGACCGGCCACGCCGACGCGGTGCCCGATGGCGCCACCTTCGTGCAGGCCGACATCGCCGACGTGGCGGCCGACCTGCTCACCGGCGGCTTCGACGGCGTGCTGCACTTCGCGGCCAAGTCACTGGTCGGCGAGTCCATGGTGGACCCGGCGAAGTACTGGGCAGGCAACGTCCTCACCTCCCTGCGGTTGCTCGACGCGATGCGCGACAACGGCGTGCCCCGCCTGGTCTTCTCCTCCACGGCGGCCACCTACGGCGAGCCGGAGCAGGTCCCGATCCTGGAGACCGCCCCGACCCGCCCCACCAACACCTACGGCGCGACCAAGCTCGCGATCGACCACGCCATCACCTCCTATGCCAAGGCCCACGGCATCGCCGCGGTCAGCCTGCGGTACTTCAACGTCGCGGGCGCCTACGGCCGCTTCGGTGAGCGGCACACGACCGAGACCCACCTGATCCCGATCGTGCTGCAGGTTGCCCTGGGTACCCGCCCCGCCATCTCCATCTACGGCGACGACTACCCCACCGCGGACGGCACCTGCGTCCGCGACTACATCCACGTGCTCGACCTCGCCGAGGCCCACCTGCTCGCGCTGGCGAACACCAGGGCGGGCGAGCACCAGGTCTACAACCTCGGCACCGGGACCGGCTTCTCCAACCGCGAGGTCGTGCAGACCTGCCGCGACGTCACCGGACACCCGATCCCGGCCGACTTCGCCCCCCGCCGCGCGGGCGACCCCGCCGTCCTCGTCGCCAGTGCCACCGCTGCCGCCGAGAACCTCGGCTGGAAGCCGGAACGCACCGACCTGCACACCATCATCACCGACGCCTGGGCCTTCACCCGCGACCGCGCCTGACCACATCTCACCTCGACCGTCCACAACAGACCCGGTGCCGAGCGGTCAACACCGTGGTCGGCACTGCACGCTCGCTGGCAGTCAGCACGGACCGACCGCTAACGAGCGTGGACGATCAAGGCAGCGCACCGTCCGGTACGACCAAGATCATGGCCCGGTCGACGGCACGGACGTCGCGTTGGCCGACCTCGAGCACGGGGATCAGGCACGACCAACCCGGACCGCGGCCCACGCCGTTGGTGGTGGGCCCTGGCGCAGGTGGTTCGGCGGCGGCACACGATCAGCCGAAGCCGGCGCGGGTGGGCGTGGTCCTTGCCTCGGCGATCAGCGCGCGGAGGTCGTCGGGTGGGATGCCGTGGTGGGCGGCGGAGTCCAAGAGGGCGGCGAGGCTGTGCCGTGGGTTGGCGGCCAGTGCGACGGTGAGGGCGACCCTGGCGTAGACGCCGTCGCCGCGCAGGTAGTTGCTGACCGCCAAGTGGACGGCGGGTTCCGCTCGTTCAGGTGCGGGCAAGGCGCGGGTCAGCCTGGTCCACAGGCGCGCGGCGGCGCGGTCTCGGGCACCCAGGGCGATGGACAGGCACGCCTCGCGGACGTGCGGGTCGGACAAGGCGACCGCCAGTCGGGCGAGTGTGCTGTCGTCGAGCTCGGGATCGGTCGGCGCCGGGCCGGTCGCGTGTGGACGAACGCCGGGCGGCCGGATCGCGAACCGCTCGACGGTGCCGTGGACCAGGGCCAGTTTCTCGGCCGTGGTCGACTCGTCCGCGGTCGCGATCGCGTCGATGAGGGACGCCCTGCGGTCCAGGTCGGCCTCGGGGTCGGCGGCGAGGGTGTCTGCCATGTCCTCGCGCGAGGAGTAGACGACGACGCCGTGCAGGGTGAACTGGGCGGCGACCGCGGAGCTGTCCGGGTCGGCGACCGTGCCGGACAGCTCCGGGCTGGTGTAGGACAGCCACGGCCTGCCCGCCTCGACCGCCCTGGTCCAGAACGCGTGCTCGACGGACACCCCGACATCGGCGAGTGCCGTGGTCACCGCCGCGACGAAGGGTTTGTGCGGCAGCGGTTCCTCGCCGCCGCCCACCACGACGAGCAGGGCGACGGCGACCTGGTGGCCGGTGATGATCTCGGCGAGGTGCCCGGCCATCGGCACCCGCCCCCGCGGACCGGGCAGGTCGACCCGGACGACCGGGCCGACCTCCCCGCTGTCCCGGATGGTCAGCGCGACCAGGGACTCGGTCGGCGCGAAGCCGATGAGGTACGGGAGCGCGGCGATGATCTGGTCGGTGTGGCGCAGCGTGGTTGTCGTCATGGGACCACTGTGCGCGGCTGGGCAGCCGGGCGGCAGAGGTCAGTTCTCGACGGTGGACAACTCGGGGCCATGTGGACAACTCGGCCGCGGCGCCGGTGGATCAGCAGGTGTTGCGGCTGGTGTAGGCGCGGGTTCCCCAGTACAGGGCCTGGGTCCCGTTGAACACGGCCTTCTGCGGGGAACCGTTGAGCGTCTGCTCGAAGTGCAGGTGCGGCCCGGTGGACCCGCCGGTGCTCCCGACGTTGCCGATCAACTGGCCCCGCGAGACGCTCTGCCCGACAGTGACGCGCTGCGCCGACAGGTGCGCGTACCGGCTGCGCCAACCGGAACCGTGGTCGATCTCGATCCACCGGCCGTAGCTGACGCTACCTTCGTTGTCCACTCGCGACACGCGACCGGCGGCCGCGGCAACTACGGCGTCGCCGTCGTCGTTGGCGCGGTTGAAGTCCACCGCGTTGGCGGGGCTGTGGTTGGTGCGGGTCTGCCCGTCCCACACCTGCCCGCACGGGAACGGGAGTTGGAACGCGGGCGCCGCCGAGGCGACTCCCCCGCCGAACACGAGGAGAGCCGCCGCGACGGCGGTCGTGCTTGCCAGAGCGACCGAGGACCGGATCATTCGCCACCTCCACTGGGGAACGTCGCGAACGATCCGACCACGGTCCTCACCGCGGGAGGAACACCCACGAACCCCTAGAGGATCGTGTCAACACCCCACACGTCAGCCGACGGCGGTCTTGAGCGCCTCCAGGCCACCGACGACCGGCAGGGTCAGGTTGCTGCCCTTGAGGTCGACGGAGAAGCCCGCACCCGGTGCCGGGCGCAGGGTGTAGTCGTTGTCGCTGGAGAGCACCACCAGGCCGAACTGGTGCCCGGCGGGCAGCACGTAGTCGTCCGGCACCAGGTCGACGCGCAGGTCGTAGGACTTGCCCGGCTGGATCGTCTCGGTGCGGCTGATGTTCTTGCGGTTCTGCGGGTCGGTCCAGCCGCGGGTGACGACGGTGGACTTGCCGTCAGGACCGCGGTCGACCAACAGCGCGGTCACGTTGGCAGCGGGCCGGGTGAAGGACAGCCGCAGGTAGACCTCACCCTTGCCGCTGAAGCGCAGCGGGGTGCTCGAAGGACGGCTCAGGTAGACCAACCGGTTGGGCGAGGTGGGCGCGTTGGCCAGGGTCTCCGCGAGCTTGCTGGCGTCGTCAGTCAGCGACTCGACCACGCGGCGGTCCGGCCGCCAGATGGTCAACGCGCCGGAGGTAGCGCCACCGGCGCCCGGGTAGAGGGTGGCGAGGGACGCGGCGGGCGCGGGCCACTCGGCCTCTTCGACCCAGGTCTTGTCCTCGCGCTGGATGGTCAGCCTAGGGCCGTCCTGGGCCCCGTTGTCGATGCCGTACAGGTAGTGCGAGAACCACTTGTTCAGCGTGATCAGCCACGGGTCGCGGCGCAGACTGTAGGGGTCGGCGTGCCCGGACTGGTGCAGCCAGATCTTGTGCTCGACGCCCTGCTTCTTGATGGCCTCGTAGAACTGGGCCACGTGCGTCATCTTCACGTTCCAGTCATTGAGGCCGTGCACGGCGAGCACCGACGCGCGGACCTTGCGCACGTCGTTGAGGTAGTTGCGCTCGTCCCAGAAGTTGCTGTAGTCGCCGGTGACGCGGTCCTGCTCGACGGTGAGGTCGTTGATGACCGACGCGCACGCGGTGCGGTCCGCGCGGGTGTGGACGTACTTGGCGAGCACGTCGAGGTCCTCGCCCTGGAAGGTCCCGGGGGCCACGACAGCGCCATCGGCGCGGTAATAGTCGTACCAGCTGGAGATGGCGGCGATCGGCACGATCGTCTCCAGGCCCTGCACACCGGTAGTGGCAACCGCGTTGGGGAGGGTGCCGTTGTAAGACACGCCCATCATGCCGACCTTGCCGGTGGTCCAACCGGCGGTGACACGGGTACCCGCAGAGTCTTGCGCCGGTGCACGGCCGTTGAGCCAGTCGATGACCGAGCGCGCGCCGATGGTCTCGTTACGGCCGCCGCTCGTGGGGCAACCGGTGGACAGGCCAGAGCCGAGGGATTCCGCGTACACGACCGCGAAACCACGTGCGGTGAAGTACTGCTCGTACCGCCAGGTGATAGCCGGGTTCGGGCCGTCGAGGGAAGCGCTTGCCACCTTCGGACCAGGACGGTTGTCGGGGACGTTGAGCTCGACGTCGACGTTGTGGTTGTCGACGGGGTTACCGCCCGCGTAGTACGGGCTCGCTTGGTACACAACGGGGACGCGGAGCCCCTGCTCGGTCGCCCTCGGCCGGACGACCTCCACGTGCACCAGGTCGTCCTTGCCGTCGTTGTCGCTGTCGACCGGCGCGGAGACCCACAGGGACTCGCGCACGACGTCGGTGGGGCTGAACACGGGCTGCGCCTGACCGTCGACGAAAACGGGGGCGGGTGGTTCCGGCTCGGCAGCGGCCGGGGACACGACGAGCGGCACGGCCAACAGGGCGGTGAGCGCACCAGCGACGGCGGATCTCGCACGTCTCATAGGGGTTCTCCAGATCTTCGGCAGGGGACCTGCCCGCACCCTTGCCCGCCGCGGAGCGGGTGTCAAGGGCCTTCCGCTCCGTCTACAAGGGATGGTCGTCTTGACGCCCCACAGCCGCTGGGCCAGACTCGGGGCGTGTCCGTGATCCTCGGCTGGTTGGTGCCGCTCCCGCTCTACGGGGAAGATCACGAGCGCGGCGACCTCGCCTGGTGATGCGCGCGTGTTGTGCCCCCGCGTACCCCATCCCACATTCCGAGAGGTCACCCGTGCACGCCTACATCCACGCCCTGCCCAAGGTCGAACTGCACCTACACCTGGTCGGTTCGGCCCCACTGGACTCGGTTCTCGAACTCGCCCGCCGCCACCCGGATGGCGGTGTCCCCACCGATCGCGACGACCTGGTGCGGTACTACGAGTTCACCGACTTCACTCACTTCATCACCGTCTACGGCAAGGTCTCGCGCCTAGTCCGTACTGGCGCGGATATCACTACCTTGCTTGTTGGCATCGCCCGCGATCTCGCTGCCTCTAACGCGCACTACGCAGAGGTGACCATCACCGCGTTCGACCACCTCAACAACGGCATGGACCCAGCGGAGTTGTCAGACGCGTTGGCCGACGGGCGTAAGAGGGCGCTCGCGGAACATGGCGTCGTCCTGGCCTGGATCTTCGACATCCCGGCAGGTCTGGAGCGCGCCGAGGACGAGAGGACAGTCGACTGGGTCCTCGCGCACATGCCGGAAGGCACCGTTGCCTTTGGGGTGGGCGGTCAAGAGGCCGGTATGCCGCGCGCGTCGTTCCGCCGGTCATTCGACCGGGCACGGGAGGCGGGCCTGCACTCGGTGCCACACGCGGGTGAGACCGTAGGGCCGGAGGAGATCTGGGCCGCGGTCCGGGAACTCGGCGCCGAACGCATCGGTCATGGGGTGAGCGCGGTTCAAGACCGGGACCTCTTGCGCCATCTGGCCCACGAGGGCATTCCGTTGGAGGTGTGCCCGACGTCGAACCTCCGCACGCGCGCCGTGGTCGACATCAAGCAGCACCCGTTGCCGCTACTGCTGGAGGCAGGTGTACCGGTCACGTTGGCGACGGATGACCCCGGCATGTTCCACACGCACCTCGACCGCGAGTACCTGCTCTGCCACGAGCACCTCGGCCTTGGCCGGGGAGAGCTGGCCGACATCGCTCGAACCGGGGTGCGGTCCGCGTTCTGCGGCCCCGAGCTCAAGGCCGATCTCCTCGCCAGGATCGATGCCGTCGAGCGCTCCGGTGAGTAGCCTCGCGGCGTGACCATTCGAGTTGACGCAGGCATCACCGCCGTGACCGTCTATCCGGGACAGGCGCGGATCACCCGTAGCGGCGAGGTAGCGCTAAGCGCGGGCGAGCACCGCGTCACCATCGGTGGGCTACCGCAGTACCTGCACGCGGACTCCATTCGCGTGGCGGGCATCGGACGCGCGACGGTGCTCGGCGTCGACGTGCGCACAGAGCACCACCATCGCACCCAGGACGCCCCGCTCGGCGAGCTCGAGGAGCGCAGGGACACCCTCCACGCGGCGCTGCAGGAGTTGGGTGACCGCGGCAGCGTGCTGGACGCGCGGGCCGAGCTGATCACGACGCTGGGCAGGCGCGCGGGCAGCACCTTCGCGCAGGCGCTGGCCAAGGACGAGACCGACCCGGCTCGGGTGGCCCAGGTGGGCGACGCGCTGGCCGAGCAGCTGGCGGAGGTGTACGCGCGGCGGCGCGAGCTGATCGACTCCGTGCGCACCACCCAGGCCGAGCTGGACGAGGTCGAGCGGCGGATCGCCGGGCGCCAAGGTCAGCGGCTGCCGGACACGACCGCGATCGAGGTCGAGCTGGCGGTGGCGGCGGACGGCGATGTGGAGCTGGAGGTCTCCTACCTCGTCGACTCGGCGAACTGGGAGTCCCGCTACGACGTGCGCCTCGTCGGCACGAAGCTGACGCTGACCTGGTACGGGCTGGTCACGCAGCACACCGGCGAGGACTGGCCGGAGTGCGACCTGCGGCTGTCCACGGCCCGGCCCGCGACCAGCGTGGACGTGCCCGAGCTGGCGCCCTGGTACCTCGACGTCCTACGACCTGTCCCGCAGGCGAGTCGGAAGAGCGTGTCTGCCGGCGAGGGCCACGACATGCAGCGAGGGTTCGGCATGGCGGGCGGGGCCGCGATGCCTGCCGCGGCGGCTCCGGGGGGCTACTCACCGCCGCCACCGATCGCTGAGTCTTACGCGAGCGTGGAGCACGGCGAGGCGGCGACCGTCTACCGCCCATCACGCCTGGTAGCCGTACCTTCGGACAGTAGCGCTCACCGCACGACTGTCGCGACCGTCGAGCTGTCCGCGGAGCTCGACCACGTCACGGTCCCGCTGGTCGGCACAGAGGCTTACCTGCGGGCGACCGCGACCAACACCTCCGAACACACAATCCGGCCCGGCCGGGCGTCGATCTTCCATGACGCGGAGTTCGTCGGGGTGACCAACCTGGCCGCGTGGGCACCGGGCGAGGAGGTCGAGCTGACCCTCGGCATCGACGACCGCGTCCGCGTCGAGCGAGACCTGGTCAAGCGCTCGGCCTCCAAGGCGGTGCTGGGCGGCACCCGTCGCCAAGAGGCGACCTGGCAGATCAAGGTGAGCAACTTCGGGCCGCGACCGGCGCGGATCACCGTGGTCGACCAGGTGCCGGTGTCACGCAGCGAGTCGGTCGTCGTGCGCGACCTGGTCCTCAAGCCGCAGCCGACAGAGCAAACCGATATCGGCGAGGTCACCTGGAAGCTCACGGTGCCGCCCTCGGAGACAGGCGAGATCACCATCGGCTTCCGGGTGGACGTGGCCAAGGACGTCACCCTCACCGGCTGGCGCGATTAGGCGTCGATCGGGGCGAAGGCGGTCAGGACCGACTCGGCGTGCGCCATCGACGCCGCCGGGTCGGCCTCCGGGGTACCGATGGCCGGGTCGAAGTTCAGGTCGACGAACAGCTCGGTGATCCCCTGCTCCGCCAGGCCCCCGATGTCGTCCTTGATCTTCTCCACACTGCCCGTCAGCGGACGTTCGCCCTGGTCGGGGCGCATGAGCACGACACCGCGGCAGACCATCCGCAGCCGGTCGGGGTCGCGTCCGGCCGCCTCGGCCGCGGCGCGCACGACCCGGACCGACTCGCCGATCGTGGCCAGGTCGGCCCGGCTGCTGCTGATCCACCCGTCGGCCAGCCTGCCCGCGCGGCGCAGTGCGGCCTCGGCGGCGCCGCCGAGCAGGATCGGCGGTCCTCCGGCCTGGGCAGGCTTGGGGTCTGTCCGGCTCGCGGGCACCCGATAGTGGGGTCCTTCGTGGTCGACGACCTCTTCGGTCCAGAGGCGGCGCAGCAGCGAGATGTACTCGTCTGCCCTCTTGCCCCGACCAGCCAAGTCAGCACCAACAGCTGCGAACTCCTCGGCGGACCACCCGATACCCAAACCGGCGTCGACACGCCCACCGGAGAGCAGGTCGAGCGTGGCCAACTGCTTGGCTAGGAGAGACGGAGCGAAGAACGGCATGTTGAGCACGGCGACACCGAGTCGCACTCGACTGGTCCTGGCCGCCACGTAGGACAACGCGGCGATGGGGTCCAACACGCTGCGGTAGGCGTCGCCCCAACTGTCGTCAGGCGGAGACAAGAGCCGCTGCATCGTCCACAAGGACCGATAGCCCAACTCCTCCGCCCGGGTCGCTACTCGCACGAGGTTGTCGACAGTGGCCCACGAGCCCGACACGGGCAAGGCGAATCCCAGCTCCACGACCCCCACGCTAGCCCACCCGCCGGCAGACTGGCGCCCATGACCGACGACGCCGACCCCTACCTCTGGCTCGAAGACGTCACCGGCGAGACGGCCCTCGACTGGGTCCGGGACCGGAACGCCGAGACCACCGCCGTGCTCACCGACGGGGAGCGGTTCGAGACGACCAAGGCGAGACTGCTGGAGGTGCTCGACGCCGACGACCGCATCCCGTACCCGCGGCGGCGTGGGGCCTACCTCTACAACTTCTGGCAGGACGCCGCCCACCCGCGTGGGTTGTGGCGACGGACGACTCTTGAGCAGTACCGCAGCGCGACGCCGGAGTGGACGGTGCTGCTCGACGTCGACGCGCTCGGTGAGGCCGAGGGCGAGAACTGGGTGTGGAACAGCGCGTCGGTGCTCAAGCCCGATTACAACCTGGCGCTGGTAGAGCTGTCACGCGGTGGTGCGGATGCCACGGTTGTGCGCGAGTTCGACCTCCGGACCGGCGAGTTCGTCGCGGACGGGTTCACCCTCCCCGAGGCGAAGACCAGGGTCAGTTGGATCGATGAGGACACCGTCTACGTCGGTACCGACTTCGGCGAAGGCTCGCTGACCACGTCCGGCTACGCGCGTGTCGTCAAGAGGTGGCGTAGGGGCACTCCGCTGGAGACAGCGGAGACGGTCTTCGAAGGCAAGCCCGAGGACGTGACCGTCTACGCGTACCGCGATCAGACGCCAGGCTTCGAGCGCGACCTCGTGGGCCGCTTCCCGGACTTCTTCACCTCGGAGGAGTACCTGGTCACCGCGGACGGCGACCTCGCCAAGATCGAGGTGCCGGACGACGCGGGCGTCGACGTGCACCGCGAGTGGCTGCTGATCACCCTGCGCTCGGACTGGACCGTGGGCGGTTCCACCTACCTGACCGGTTCGCTGCTGGCCGCCGACTTCGAGACCTTCATGACCGGTGAGCGCGACCTGACCGTCCTGTTCGTCCCGGACGAGCACACCTCGCTCAGCGGCACCGCGTGGACGAAGAACCACCTGATCCTCGTGGAGCTCTCCGACGTCAAGACGCGTCTAGAGGTGCTGACGCCGGGTCAAGGCGAGTGGAGCCGGGCAGAGCTACCCGGCGCGCCCGAGGTGGGGTCCGCGGATGTCATCGACACCGATCCCGACGAGAGCGACGAGTACCTGCTCAACGTGAGCGGCTACCTGCAGCCCGCGACGCTCTTGCGCGGTGAGGTCGGTGGCGGGTTGGAGACGCTGCGGCAGGCGCCCGCGTTCTTCGACGCCGACGGGCTGAGCGTCGAGCAGCACTTCGCGACCTCCGACGACGGCACCAAGGTGCCGTACTTCGTCGTGAGCGGCACGGACACGAGCGGTCCCACCTTGCTCTACGGCTACGGCGGATTCGAGGTGTCCCTTACCCCGAGCTACAGCGGTGGCCTTGGCCGTGGCTGGTTGGAGCACGGCGGCACCTACGTCGTGGCCAACATCCGCGGCGGCGGCGAGTACGGCCCCGCGTGGCACCGGGCTGCACTGCGGGAGAACCGACCACGTGCCTACGAGGACTTCGCGGCAGTAGCGAGGGATCTAGTCGCAAGAGGGATCACCACGCCTGAGCGGCTGGGCATGCAGGGTGGCAGCAACGGCGGCCTCTTGGCCGGTGTGATGCTGACCCGCTACCCGGAACTGTTCGGCGCCGTAGTGAGCCAGGTCCCGTTGCTGGACCTCCAGCGCTACCACCTGCTGCTCGCGGGCGCGTCGTGGATGGCCGAGTGGGGCGACCCGGACGATCCCGCCGACTGGTCCTACCTGAAGACATTCTCCCCGTACCACAACGTCCACAGTGGAACGAAGTACCCGCCGGTCTTCTTCGTGACCTCGACCAGGGATGACCGCGTGCACCCCGGTCACGCGCGGAAGATGGCCGCCCGCATGATCGAACTGGGACACGCGCCGCGGTACTACGAGAACATCGAGGGCGGGCACGGCGCGGCGGCGGACAACTCGCAGCGCGCGTTCATGTCGGCGATCGTCTACGAGTTCCTGCTGCGCACCCTGGCCGGATAGCCGCACTAGCCCACCGGCCCCAGCGGGATCGTCGGTCCCGCTGGGTAGTGTCTACCGGGTGTTGGCGCTGCACTGCCTCGTTACGGTCGCCGGAGAGGTAGCGCTCTGGGCGGAGGACTCAGCCCTGCCCGCGCGCAGGCCGGGCAGGGCTGCCAAAGGGGTCGCCGATCACCCCTTCGCGGTACCCGCGCGTGCACTGTCCTCGCTGGTGGTGGGCGTGTCGGACGAGGTGCCGGTACTGCTGCCGTCGTACCCGTCCGGCCCCTGCGCCTCCCCCGAACTGGTGCTCGACCCGTTGGCCAAGCGGGTCACACCGCGCGGGGAGGTGCGGCTGCACCCGTGGCGGGTACCGGTGGCGAGGATGTCACCGGCTGTGTTCGCCCGGCACGGCGTGCCCCGGCTCGGGGACGTGCGCACCGGCACCAGCGTGCGGTTCATGGCGACCGTGGTGGCCTTCGCCGAGGACCTGGTCGGCCGGGGTCGGGTGCTGCCGACGGTGGTGGCCGAGGAGGACGGCTTGGTCGCCCGCTGGCGCCCCGCGCTGTCGGGCACGGACTCGGCCAGGTACGCCCGACTGCGCGACGCGGTGCCGCCGGTGTTGCGGGCCGCGCAGGTCGACGGGCTGACGGGCAGGCGGGCCGAGGACGTCTTGCGGCCGGTGCTGGACGCGTTCGTGGACTCGGTGGCCCGGTCACGGCTGGCCGGGACCCGGCTCGGCCCGTCTGGCACGAGCACGTCGGCGGGCCGGGCGCTGCTGGCGGCGCTGACCGGTGATCCGCTGCTCGACGTCCCCCCGGAGCAGGCCGCGCGCTTGGCCGACAGCCTGCGCGTGTGGCGGTCCGCGGTCGAGTTCGATGGACCTGTCCGCGCCTGTTTCCGGCTACGAGCACCTGAGGAGGATTCCCCTACCCTGGGTTGGACGCTGGAACTGCTGCTGCGGGCGGTGGACGACCCGAGCGTCCTAGTACCGGCCACGCACGTATGGCAAGGCGACGGCGGGGCGATCCTGCGGCGCTGGGTGACGCGACCGGACGAGTTGCTCTTGGCGGAACTGGGTCGGGCCGCACGCCTGTTCCCGGATCTGGACGGTTGTCTGCGTGAGCACGCGCCTGCCGGGCTGAGTCTGGACACCGAAGGCGCTTACCGGTTCCTCACTAGTGCCGCCGCGCTTGACCAAGCCGGTTTCGGCGTCTTGCTGCCGTCAGGCTGGAGTGTGTCATCCGGTGTTGGGCTTCGGCTGACTACTACGAGTCGGGGCACAGCAGGAACAGTGAGCCGCAACTCGGTTCTGGGTAAGAACGAGTTGGTCGACTACCGCTGGGATCTGGCGCTAGGAGATCAGACACTCACCGAGCAGGAACTGATCGATCTAGCGGCAGCGAAGGTACCTCTAGTCCGGATACGCGGCCGTTGGGTGCAGGTCGACCAGCGCGGTTTGGCCGAGGGGCTGGCGTTCCTGGAGCGCACCAGAACCGGGCAGATGACCGTCGGCGAAGTGCTCGATCTCGCCGGTATGCCGCCGGAGGAAGAGGGGCTGCCGGTACCGGTTGTCGGCGTGAGCGGCTCAGGTTGGTTGGCGGACTTGCTATCCGGCGCCGTTGAGGCGCACTTGGAGCCGGTCGAGACCCCGGAGGGTTTCACCGCCGAGTTGCGGCCGTACCAGCGTCGAGGCGTTGCCTGGCTGGCGTTCCTCGACCGGGTCGGCCTGGGTGCGTGCCTTGCCGATGACATGGGTCTGGGCAAAACGGTCCAACTCTTGGCGCTAGAGGCAACGACACGAGCGAAGGGCAAGAGACCTCCGACGCTCTTGGTCTGCCCGATGTCGCTTGTCGGTAACTGGCAGAGGGAGACCGAACGGTTCGCACCAGGTCTACGCGTGCACATCCACCACGGCGCGGACAGGCTCGTTGGCATAGACCTGGCTGATGCCGTCGGTGAGGCAGACCTGGTTCTCACCACCTACGCCATCGCCTCCCGTGACGCACCGCTGCTGGCGACGCTGCCGTGGGATCGGATCGTGCTCGACGAGGCCCAGAACATCAAGAACAGCGCCTCTAGGCAGTCCCAGGCGATGCGGTCGCTCCCCGCGCGGCACCGGGTGGCCCTAACCGGCACGCCGGTGGAGAACCGGCTCGCGGAACTCTGGTCGGTCATGGACTTCACCAACCCCGGGCTGCTCGGCCCACTGTCGCGCTTCCGGGCCAGGTTCGCGGTCCCGGTCGAGCGGCACGGCGACGAGGAGGCCGCCGCGCGACTGCGCCGCATCACCGCGCCGTTCGTGCTGCGCAGGGTCAAGACCGACCCGGCGATCGTCGACGACCTGCCGGACAAGCTGGAGATGCGCCAGCTGTGCACGCTCACCACCGAGCAGGCGTCGCTCTACCGCGCGGTGGTCGACGACATGCTCGCCAAGGTCGACGAGGCCGACGGCGTGCAGCGCAAGGGCCTCGTGCTGGCCACGATGACCAAGCTCAAGCAGGTGTGCAACCACCCGGCGCACTTCCTCGGCGACGGGTCGCGGGTGGCGGGTCGCTCCGGCAAGCTCGCCCGGCTCGAGGAGACCCTGGAGCAGGTGCTCGCCGAGGGGGAACGGGCGCTGTGCTTCACCCAGTTCACCGAGTTCGGCGCGATGCTGGTGCCCTACCTGGCGGCCCGGTTCGACACGGAGGTGCTGTTCCTGCACGGCGGCACGTCCCGCGCCCAGCGCGACGCCATGGTCCGCCGGTTCCAGTCCGGGTCGGGCCCGTCGATCTTCCTGCTCTCGCTCAAGGCGGGCGGCACCGGGCTGACGCTGACCGAGGCCAACCACGTGATCCACCTGGACCGCTGGTGGAACCCGGCGGTGGAGGACCAGGCGACCGACCGGGCGTTCCGGATCGGGCAGCGCAAGGACGTGCAGGTGCGCAAGTTCGTCTGCCTCGGCACGCTCGAGGAGAAGATCGACACGATGATCGAGGCCAAGCGCGCGTTGTCGAAGCTCGTGGTGGGGACCGGTGAGAGCTGGTTGACCGAGCTGTCGACCACCGAGCTGCGCGAGCTGGTAACCCTGTCGTCGGAGGCCGTCGGTGCCTGACGACGAGTGGTGGCGGGACAAGTCGACCAAGGCGATCCCGGTCGAAGACGGCATTAGGGCCAGCACCCAGCGCGGTGACATCGGGCGGACGTGGTGGTCTCGCCGATTCATCGAGTCGCTAGAGGCTCTAGGGCTAGGTGGGCGTTTCGAGCGCGGTAGGCGCTACGCGCGTGCTGGCCAGGTGCTGAGCATGTCGTTGTCCACGAGCATCGTCATGGCACAGGTTCAGGGATCGCGACAAGAGCCCTACCGAGTGCGGATCGGGATCAAGGCGTTCACCGAACCCGAGTGGTATGAGGTGGAGAAAGCGCTTGCGGGACAAGCGTTGTTCCGCGCTAAGCTGCTCGCAGGTGAGCTACCGCAAGACATCGAGGACGTGTTCGCGCGCGCGGGGCTGCGATTGTTCCCCGATAGCGCAAGAGAGCTGTCGATGGACTGCTCGTGCCCAGACTGGGAAGTACCGTGCAAGCACCTAGCCGCGATCTGCTACCTACTGGCGGAATCCTTCGACGCGGACCCCTTCGAGATCCTTGCCTGGCGTGGACGCGGGAGACAGCAACTGCTGGACGGGTTGCGCGGCTCCCTCTTGCAGCCAGAGACGCCGCACGAGGACGCGCTCGTTGACGTACTCGACGACTTCTGGGGATCACCAGTGACGGTGCCCGCAGTGGCCTCGGTCCGCGCAGCGCCGGACGCGGTGTTGGACCAACTTGGCCCGTTACCGCTGACGGTCGGCGGACGCCCTCTGGTGGAATGGTTGCGGCCCGCGTACCGAGCGCTGGCCGACACGGACGAGCAGTGAGCGGAGGCTGAGGTGAGCGGACGGCTGGACCGCAGGGTGACGGCCGTGGCGGAAGACCTGCTCAAGCGCAAGAAGGTGGTCGCACCGCTGGCGGTCCTCTCCGAGCTGGGGTGGCTGGGCAGCCGGTCGGTGCAGTCGTGGGAGCTGGGGCAGGAACCGCACCTGGACACCCTCGCCGCCGTGGGGCCCGAGCGCCTGGTCGAGGCGATGACCTACCTGCACGAGTGGGCCGCAGGGCTCGGCCTGCTCAAGTCCGAAGTGGACTACGTGGCGGCGACCCGGGACCGGCGGGTGCTGCGGTTCAGCCACTCCGGTGACGCCGGGGTCGAGCAGGCGTTCCGCACCCAGTGGGCCGACCCGGCACTGCCACCCGCCCGCCTGGCGAAGGTGGTGCAACGGCAGGCGAAGGCGCCGGACCTCGTCGTGATCAACCCGGACAAGCGCTGGCACTGCTCGCAGTGCGGCGAGACCGGCGACTTCCACTTCGTCGAGGACGACAAGCCGCTGTGCCTGGACTGCGCCGACATGGACCACCTGGTGTTCCTGCCCGCCGGGGACGCCGCGCTGACCAGGCGCGCCCGCAAGGCCAGCGGGCTGGCCGCGGTGGTGGTGCGGTGGAGCAAGTCGCGCAAGCGCTTCGACCGGCGCGGGCTGCTGGTCGAGCGGGCCGCGCTGGACACGGCCGAGGAGCAGTGCCTGGCCGACGAGGACCTGCGGGAACGCCGCAAGGCCCGCGACCGGGGCCGTCGGGCGGCCCAGGACCTGGTGTTCCAGGCCGCGTTCGCCGAGCGGATCCGGGACCTGTTCCCCGGTCTCGCCACCGACCGCGCCCAGGGGATCGCCGAGCACGCGGGCACCCGCAGCAGCGGTCGGGTCGGCCGGTCGGCGGCGGGCCAGGCACTCGACGAGCACGCGGTGACGCTGGCCGTGGTCGCTGCCATCCGGCACGAGGAAACCGACTACGACGCGATGCTGATGGCGGGAGTCCCCAGGGCTACCGCACGCGAACGAATCCGCGAGGACATCGACCGCGTGCTCAACCTGTGGCGGCAGGGCTAACGGACTACTCGACGTCGACCGATTCGGCGGACCAGGTGTCACAGGAGGCCGTAGTGCCGCCTGCGGTTCCGCGCTTCGCCCAGGCCAACTGGTTTCGTCGCGAGCCGTGGGTCTCGGAACTGAGGGTGTCACCGAAGCTGTCGGCCGCCTCGTCGACGAAGTCCGACGTCAACGCGCCACCGCGCCTGGCCGCGTCGAGGAACAGGCCGCCGAGGCAGTTGGCCTGCAACTCGGTGCGCCGGGAGATCTCCAGCGCCTCGTGCTCCGCCGCGGTGTCCTCCCGCAGCGCCGAGGCGGACAGGATGCCGGTCAACGCCTGCACGTGGTGGCCGTACTCGTGGGCGAGGACCGCGAGGTGGTACGGCGCGGAGTCGCCGGCCGACCGCATCAGCCGCTCCCTGGGCATGTAGATGGTCCGGTCGCGGTTGCAGTAGAAGGCCAGCGCCTCGTCCTCGGTGGGGGTCACCCCGCACCGGGCTTTCGGGACGTCGGCGATCGACAGCTTCGGTGAGACCACCGGCTTGCCGATCGCGCGGAGCACCGGCGTCCAGGCACGGTCCAGACACACCAGACCTTCGCGGTAGAAAGCCTCCAACTGAGCCGCGGTAGTGCCAAGAGGCGGCATCGCGCACTGTGCCGCTGCCACCTCTCGTCCCGGCACGAGCAGAGAGTTCTTGGCGATGTCGACCGGTGTATCGGCGTCAGACAGCTCTGACTGCTCGCCCACCGCGTAAGGGGTTCCCTCGATCACCCTGGGTGCACCGTAGCCGCGCATGGCGGCGAACCAGAACATGCCCATGATGAACGTGCCCAGGACACCCAGGATCACCAACGGCAAGTCGCGCCGGGAAACCCTGCTGCTGCCCACCGGGGCGTAGTCGTACCGCGGTTCGTTCCCGATCACTTGTCCCCCAGGTCAGCGACACAGCACCGGAACGACTCCCCCGAGCCCCGCGCGCGTGACGTCAGCATAGAGCCGCTAGGGGATGACAAGCACCACCCTTCCCCTGCCGTGACCAGTCTCTACCTCGCGATGAGCGTGCGAAGCCGCGGCGAGCGGGTAGCGCGACCGCACGTGAGCGCGCAGCAACCCGCGGTCATAGAGGTCGACCAAACCGGCCAGCCGCGCGGCCGACCGGGTCCCGGTCACCCGCCGCACCCCGAACTCCGCGTACCGGTCCCACACCACCAGGGTGACGACGCGGTCCGGGTCGACACCCAGCTCGATCGACGCGGTGAGGGCGTCGATCCCGGCCCCGTCCAACGCCGCGTCGACACCCCGTGGGGCGACCGCGCGGACCCGCTCCACCAGGCCGTCGCCGTACTCGACCGGGATGGCGCCGAGTTCCCGCAGGTAGTCGTGGTTGGCGAGGCTGGCCGTCGCGATCACCGTCGCCCCGCGCAACCGGGCCAGCTGGATCGCCATCGTGCCCACCGCCCCCGCGCCCGCGTGCACCAGCAGCGTCTCGCCCACACGGACCCCCAGGTCCTCGATGGCCATCGATGCCGTCTGCGCGCCTGCGGTGAACGACCCGGCGACGGCCCACGGCATGCTCTCGGGCTTCGCCACGAGGTTCGCCGCGGGAGCGATCCGGTACTGGGCGTAGCTGCCGTAGACGGCGAACCCCAGCACCTCGTCGCCGACCGAGACCGAGTCGACGCCAGCGCCAACGGCGTCGACCACCCCGGCGTACTCGTTGCCGATGACCTGCGGCAGCACCGCCTGCCCGGCGGGCGGCCCCACCCCCCGGCGGACCGCGACGTCGAACGGCTGCACCCCAGCCGCGTGCAACCGCAGCCGCACCTCACCCGGTCCCGGCTCTGGCAGCGGGAGGGTGATCAGGCGCAGCACCTCGGGGGCACCGAACTGGGTGACCGCCACCGCGGTCATCGTCTTGGTCATGGGACCAGCATCGAACCTCGACCAATGTCGAAGTCAAGGGTGACGGGGCTCACCGGCCAGGAGGTCGGCGAACTCCACCTGTCCCTCCGCGCGCGCCGGTGCCAGGTGGTGTCCGGCACGGTAGGCGGCGAAGGTACGACTCCTTTCGAGCCTCACTGATCACCTCACGCGAAGACCGTCCAGTTCGTAAACAGCCACCGGCGACGTGGCCGCTGCGAACTCGGCCAATGCCTCCCGCACGAACCCACGCCGGGCGACACCGAGTACCCGCAGCGCCGACCCGTGGTCCACCGCCACGACGAGCACAGCACCGAGGAACAACACCCGCCACGCGACCCGGCTGACCCCCGACACCCGCCCGAGCCGATGCAGGTGAAACGGCACATGCCTGCGCTCATCGGCCAACAACCGCGCGGCAACCTCCCCCGCGAGCCGATCCCCGACCCCGTCGCGCAACACCCGGTAGTACGCGAGCGCCACCACCTCCGCGATGGTGAGGACCATCAGCTCCAACCTGAGCCCCAGCGCCCTACGCAACCAAACGAAGACAACATCACTCCAGTGCGACTGGATAGTGGACGCCCCAGCAGCCTCTAGCAACCGCGCCAACATACGAGCGTGGTTCTGCTCCTCCGCAACAAACAGAGCAACCGCCGCGCCATAGGGGCCGTCCCCCGCCTTCTCAACCAGGTTCGCCCCATCCCCATCTTCACCTACCTGAAACCGTTGCACACTACGGACGACAGCAGGGTCCAACTCCGCCCCATCCCCCCACTCCGGCTCCTGCCGCAACATCCGCCGAGCAGCCTCTTCCGTGAACTCTTCCAACCACTCCTCATCCGTCATACCCCCGACAATGCCTTGGCGGACAACGAATCGAAGAGATCTTCACCAGTCCCACACCAACTCCGGCGCACGCCCACACCCCTGACCCCAAAGCACCACAGCCAAGCTGCACGGGAAAGACCACCATCTGCGCCGGAGCCTCATCGTGGCCGCCGAGATCATCACCTACCAGCAGTTGCTGGACCGCACGGAGCACGGCAGGCGAACAGCACTCAGGGGAGTCCACCCGACCGGGTGAACTCCCCTGAGTGACGGTGGATCAGCTGCAGCCGGAGGTGGAGCCGCAGCCCTCGCAGACGTAGCAGGAGCCCGCAGGGCGCATCTTGGTGCCGCAGGTCATGCAGAGCGGGGCGTCGGCGGCCTTGCCGAGGTGCAGTTCCAGCAGTTCGGTCGAGCTGTGGGCCTCGACCGGCGCCTCGACGGCGGTGCGGGGGCTGGACTCGACCGAGGAGCGCATGCCCTCGAGGTCCACCTCGGACGGTCCGCTGTAGTCGGCGGCCACCTGGGCGGAGCGTTCGTCGGCGGTGAAGACGCCGAGTTGGGCGCGCTTGTCGTAGGGCAGGTGGTCGAGGGCGAGCCTGCGGAACAGGTAGTCCAAGACGCTGGTCGCGATGCGCACGTCCGGGTCGTCGGTCATGCCCGCGGGCTCGAAGCGCAGGTTCTGGAACTTGGAGACGTAGAACTCCAGCGGGATGCCGTACTGCAGGCCGACCGAGATCGACATGGAGAACGCGTCCATCACGCCCGCGAGCGTCGAGCCCTGCTTGCCCAGCTTGACGAAGATCTCGCCGAGGCCGTCGTCAGGGTAAGAGCCCGCGTGCAGGTAACCCTCGGCGCCGCCGACGGTGAAGGACACGGTCTGCGAGGGGCGCTTCTTGGGCAGGCGCTTGCGGACCGGGCGGTACTCGACGACCGTCTCAGGCTCGGCCTTGGCGCTGGCCTTGGCACCCTTGCCCGCCGACAGCGGCTGGCCGACCTTGCAGTTGTCGCGGTAGATCGCCAGCGCCTTGAGGCCCAGCTTCCAGCCCTGGAAGTAGATCTCCTCGACGTCGGCGACGGTGGCCGCCTCCGGCATGTTGACCGTCTTGGAGATGGCACCGGAGATGAACGGCTGCACCGCGGCCATCATCCGCACGTGGCCCATGGGCGCGATCGAACGCTCGCCCATCGCGCAGTCGAACACCTCGTAGTGCTCGGGGCGCAGACCGGGGGCGTCCACGACGTGGCCGTGTTCGCCGATGTACTCGACGATCGCCTCGACCTGCTCGGCCTGGTAGCCCAGCGAGGTCAGCGCGCGCGGCACGGTCTGGTTGACGATCTGCATGGAGCCGCCGCCGACCAGCTTCTTGAACTTGACCAGGGCGAGGTCGGGCTCGATGCCGGTGGTGTCGCAGTCCATCATCAGGCCGATGGTGCCGGTCGGGGCGAGCACGCTGGCCTGGGCGTTGCGCCAGCCGTTGCGCGCGCCGATCGCCAGCGCCGCCTGCCACTCGCGCGTCGCGACCTTCTGCACCGCGGCGTCGTTGGCGTGGTAGGTGCGGACCAGGTCGTTGGCGGCGGCGTGCTTGCGCATGACCCGCTGGTGCGCCTCGGCGTTGCGGGCGTAGCCCTCGTAGGCGCCGACGATGCCCGCGAGCTCGGCGGAGCGGCGGTAGGCGGTGCCGGTCATCAGCGAGGTGATGGCCGCGGCCAGCGTCCGGCCGCCCTCGGAGTCGTAGGCGTGGCCGGTGGCCATCAGCAGTGCGCCGATGTTGGCGTAGCCGATGCCCAGCTGGCGGAACTTGCGGGTGGTGTCGCCGATCGGCTCGGTCGGGAAGTCGGCGAAGCAGATCGAGATGTCCATCGCGGTGATGACCAGTTCGACGGCCTTGACGAAGGTCTCGGCGTTGAACGTGCCGTCGTCGGCGAGGAACTTCATCAGGTTGAGCGAGGCCAGGTTGCAGCTGGAGTTGTCCAGGTGCATGTACTCGCTGCACGGGTTCGACGCGGTGATCCGGCCGGACTCCGGGCAGGTGTGCCAGGCGTTGATCGTGTCGTCGTACTGGATGCCGGGGTCGGCGCACTCCCAGGCGGCCTTGGCGAGCTTGCCGAACAGGCCCTTGGCGTCGACCCGCTCGATGACCTCGCCGGTGGTGCGCGAGCGCAGGCCGAACTGGCCCGCGGACTCGAACGCGTGCATGAACTCGTCGGACACGCGCACCGAGTTGTTGGCGTTCTGGTACTGCACCGAGGCGATGTCGGAGCCGCCGAGGTCCATGTCGAAGCCCGCGTCGCGCAGGACGCGGATCTTCTTCTCCTCGCGGGCCTTGGTCTCGATGAACTCCTCCACGTCGGGGTGGTCGACGTCGAGCACGACCATCTTCGCCGCGCGGCGGGTAGCGCCACCGGACTTGATGGTGCCCGCGGACGCGTCGGCGCCGCGCATGAACGACACCGGGCCGGACGCGGTGCCGCCGGAGGACAGCAGCTCCTTGGAGGAGCGGATGCGGGAGAGGTTGAGGCCCGCCCCCGAGCCGCCCTTGAAGATCAGGCCCTCTTCCTTGTACCAGTTGAGGATCGAGTCCATCGTGTCGTCGACGGCGAGGATGAAGCAGGCGCTGACCTGCTGCGGGGAGCTGGTGCCGACGTTGAACCAGACCGGGGAGTTGAAGCTGAACACCTGGTGCAGCAGCATCCAGGTCAGCTCGTGCTCGAAGATGACCGCGTCGGCGTCGGTGGCGAAGTAGCCGTGCTCGACCCCACCGGCCACGTAGGACCGGACCACCCGGTCGATGAGCTGGCGCAGGGAGCTCTCGCGGACCGCGGTGCCCACCGCGCCGCGGAAGTACTTGCTGGTGACGATGTTGGTCGCGTTGACCGACCAGGAGTCGGGGAACTCGACGCCGCGCTGCTCGAAGTTCACCGAGCCGTCGCGCCAGTTGGTCATCACCACGTCGCGGTGCTCCCAGGTGACCTCGTCGTAGGGGTGCACCCCCTCGGTGGTGTAGACGCGCTCCACCCGCAGCCCCCGCCGCGGTGCGCCCGCGACCTGGTCAACCGCGGTCTCGACGGTCTCGGTCATGACCGGTCCCTCTCCCTCGTCCAATACGCCGTGTGCTGCCGTGGCCACGTCCGGGCTCCCCGTCCGATGCGGCCGTAGTCCTGGTCGACGCTCCCCGCCCCGGGGTCGTCTGCTCCTGTGCCGCCTACTGCTCATGCTCGTGCGCCGTCCCCTTGGCGATGGCGGCCCGCAGGTCGGCGATCTCCCGTTCGAAGTCCTCCACCGAGGAGAAGGACCGGTACACGCTGGCGAACCGCAGGTAGGCGACTCCGTCGAGCTCGCGCAGCGGTCCGAGGATGGCCAGCCCCACCTCGTGGCTGGGGACCTCGGCGCTGCCGCTGGCCCGGATGGCGTCCTCGACCTTCTGCGCCAGCTGCTGAAGCTGGTCCTCGTCGACCGGCCTGCCCTGGCAGGCGCGCCGCACGCCGCGCACCACCTTGTCGCGACTGAACGGCTCGGTGACCCCGGACCGCTTGACCACGGCGAGGATCGCCTCCTCGACGGTGGTGAACCGGCGGCTGCACTGCGCGCAGGAGCGCCTGCGGCGGATCACCTGCCCGTCGTCGACCTCCCGCGAGTCCACGACCCGCGAGTCGGAGTTCCGACAGAACGGACAGCGCATGACCTCTCCCGCACTCCCCGCGTGTCCACTCCTCCGGCGGAGCGCGACCGGACACGCATGGTGATCGAACTGTGGATAACGCGTGGATGGTCGGTGGATAACCCACCCCAACCTGTGGACTAACTACAGCTGTGTAACCACTAGATATTGGGGTCGACCGTATGCTCTGACCCTACATGGGCGCAACTCAGACACGCCGACGGGCTTCGACAAAGGCTTGACGACCACGCTGCGCTGTCACCGGGGCACCCTGCGGTTGCGTCGACCGGGTGAAGGGCGCAGGTCACCCGTCCGCAGGAATGGGACACCGGCTGTCAGGCTCATGGCGGTGCGATCCCCAGCGGCGGGCACGGGTAAACCCGGCGGAACCCGGCACGGGGCGGATCTCACCCGGCCGAGTGATCATGAACACGTGCGGACCACCGGCGGGAACGGGGTCAGCGCGAGACGGGGACGGTCAGCGGCTGTCCGGGCCGGACGGTGGCGTCGTCGAGGCCGTTGAGCTCGCGGATGCGTTCGACCACGGCGGTCGTGTCGCTGTCCGGGGCCATCTTGGCGGCCACATCGGACAGTGACTCACCGGCGGCGACGCGGACCACAGTGGTCGTTGACGGCACCTCAGACTGCACGGCCACCGAGTTCGCGAGCGCGCCGACGCCATAGACCAAGGCGGCGACAAGAGCCGCGAGGCCGAGAACGACGAGCAGCGACATCGGGGCGCGCCGCGGGCCGCAGTCGGGCGCGGCGACCACATGTGGCGCGCCAACGGGACGCCGCCGGGTGGGTGGTCGCAGCCTGCCCTTGCCGACCGACCGACCGGGTGCGGGCACCCGCACCGGCAAGCCGTGCACCAGGGTCAACCTGGGCTTACCCGCCCTGGACCCCGTCTCGATCTCCACCGTCGTCGATGTCGCCAGTGCCGCCATCGCCTACCTCCCGCCGAACCGCGTTCGAACTGCCGTTCGATCGAACGCCCGTGCGAGTGTCTACCACCTGGCACCGACAAAATCGAGACCCGCCCGGCGTGTCGCTCGAACAGGTGTTTGATCTGCGCAGGTCGGCGGGCTAACGTCGATGTCGGAGAAGATCGAAGTCCGCTCCACGGTCATGACGAGGACAAACTCGGGGTAGCGCCGGCCCGCCGGTGGTAGCCGCAGGGAGGCAGCGCAGTGTCAGGCACGAGTGGTCGCAAGCCAGCGGGGGCGCAGAAGAGGAAGCCCGCGACGGGGGACAACGTGCGCAGCTTCCCGGCCGCCCACGCGCGGGTCGACGCGGCCGAGCTGCCGCAGCGCCAGCGCCAGGTCCTCGAGGTGATCCGGTCCTGGGTCCAGCGCAACGGCTACCCGCCGAGCGTGCGCGAGATCGGCGAGGCGGTCGGCCTGACCTCGACCTCGTCGGTGGCCTACCAGCTGCGCGCGCTGGAGGAGAAGGGCTACCTGCGGCGCGACCCGAACCGCCCGCGCGCGATCGGGGTGCTCGCCGCCGACGCCTCCGCGGCGCAACTGCGCGGCGAGCAGGTCAGCCCGGTGCTCATCGAGCAGTCCGAGGCCGGTCCCACCCCGACCTACGTCCCGGTGGTCGGCCGGATCGCCGCCGGTGGGCCGATCCTGGCCGAGCAGGCCATCGAGGACGTGTTCCCGCTGCCGAAGGAGATCGTCGGCGACGGCGCGCTGTTCATGCTGAAGGTGGCGGGCGACTCGATGATCGACGCCGCGATCGCCGACGACGACTGGGTCGTGGTGCGCCAGCAGCCGACCGCGGACAACGGCGACATCGTGGCCGCCATGATCGACGGCGAGGCCACCGTCAAGACGTTCAAGCGCCGCGACGGGCACGTGTGGCTGCTGCCGCACAACGACGCCTACGAGCCCATCCCCGGCGACGAGGCGACGATCCTGGGCAAGGTCGTCGCGGTGCTGCGCAGGCTCTGATTCAGGACCGCTTGGCGGCCCTGCGGTGCATGAGGAACAGCGTGCCGCCGATCGCGACCGCGGCGATGCCGAGCGCGGGCACGGTCGACATGCCGTTGCCGTCGGTGGACGTGCCCGTCGCGGTAGGGCCTGCCTCGCCGCTGGTGCCGGTCGGGGGCGCGGCCTCGGTGGTGAGCAGTGCGGCGGCGCCCTTGACCACGCGGATGGGTGAACCCACGCCCTCCGAGCCGGACACCAGCGTGCCGTCCGGTTCGAGGGCGATCGCCTCGCCCTGCTTCTCGTCGGGCAGTGGGACGCGCACGCCCTTGCGTTTGAGCGCGGCCATGATGTCGCCGTCCGGGGCCGGGTAGAGGTAGGCGTCGGTGTAGGTGCGCAGCACCACGACCGTGCCGTCGGCGCTGACGGTCCCGCCGGTCACGACCATCGAGCCGATCGCCGGGTTGACCGGGCCGCCCTTGGTGTCGGTGCTGCTGATCTGCACCTCTCCCACCCGTTCGAGTGGAGTTGGGCCGGGGGAGGCCAGTTTTCCGCTCGGGCGGTACACCTCGGACACGCCGAACGGGCTCTTGGTCACCAGGTACGGCGTGCCGTTCTTGTCGAGCAGCAGCGTTTCTGTGTCGTGTGGACCGTCCGGATAGGTCAGACGGTGCAAGGTTGTCTTACCAGCGGGCGTTAGCTCGATCAGCGCCACGGTCTCGCGCTTCTTCTCGTTGTCACCTGTGTCCGCGAGCCAGAAGGTGCCGTCCGCCGCGCGGGCCATGTCCTCGACGTCGAACGGGTCCGTGGGGCCGTTGATGACCTTCTGGACCTTGCAGTCATGCCCCAGGACGAAGACAGTCGACTTGGTGCCACCATCGTTCACGGCGTACCAACGCTCGCCATCCGTCGCTAGCCCTGACAGCTCGCTGAGTCTCTTGTCCGACTGGACGCACGCGTCGGTGGGTGTCTGCGGTTGCGCTGACGCCACCGTTGCCCCCATCACGCTCAACCACACGACCAATGCCGCGGTCGCCAACCCCCGCACCCAGCCACCTCCCCTGTTCCCCATCCACCGTAGTCATGTCACGGCTATAGAGACGCAGACGCGCGTGGATGGCACAGCGTTCACACGAAGGGCTCCCGGTGAGACGCCTGTCTCCCCGGGAGCCCTGTGCTCCGTGCTTGTCAGACCGTGGTGCGCGCGTACGCCTCCAGCACGCCCGCGAGGTCGGGCTTGACCTTCGCGTGCAGCTGGGTACCAGCGCCCGTGTGCTCCTCGGAGATGATCTCGCCCTCCCGGTGCACCCGGGCCACGAGCTCGCCACGCGAGTACGGCACCAGCACGTCGACCTCCTGCTCCGGGCGGGGCAGCAGCTCGGCGACCCGCTCGCGCAGCTCGTCCATGCCGGTCCCGGCGTGCGCGGAGACGAACACCGCCCCCGGCAGCAGGTGCCGCAGCCTGGCCAGGCCGAACTCCGTGGCGGCGTCGACCTTGTTGACCACGACCAGCTCCGGCGGCATCGCCCTGCCGCGCCGGTCGCCGATCTCGTGCAGGACCTCGCGCACGGCGTTGACCTGCCACTCCGGCATCGGGTCCGCCCCGTCGACCACGTGCAGCACGAGGTCGGCGTCGGCCACCTCGTCCAGCGTCGAGCGGAACGCCTCGACCAGCTGGTGCGGCAGGTGCCGCACGAAACCGACCGTGTCGGTCAGCGTGAACGTGTGCCCCTCTGGCGTCTGCGTGCGCCTGGTGGTGGCGTCGAGGGTCGCGAACAGCGAGTCCTCCACCAGCACACCCGCCCCGGTGAGGGCGTTGAGCAGGCTGGACTTGCCCGCGTTGGTGTACCCGGCGATGGCGACGCTGGGGATCTCGTTGGCGGTGCGCTGGCCGCGCTTGGTGTCGCGGACCGTGGCCATCGCCGTGATCTCCTTGCGCAGCTTGGAGATCTTCGCGCGGATGCGCCTGCGGTCGGTCTCCAGCTTCGTCTCACCGGGACCACGCAGACCCACACCGCCGTTGGCGCCACCGGCTCGACCACCGGCCTGCCGGGACAGCGTCTGACCCCACCCGCGCAGGCGCGGCAGCAGGTACTGCAGCTGTGCCAGCTCGACCTGGGACTTGCCCTCCCTGGACCTGGCGTGCTGGGCGAAGATGTCCAGGATCAGGGCGGTGCGGTCGATGACCTTGACCTTGAGCCTGGCCTCCAGCTGCTGCAACTGCGACGGAGAGAGCTCACCGTCGCAGATAACGGTGTCGGCGCCGGTAGCGCGAACGACCTCAGCCAGCTCCAGGACCTTGCCCGAGCCCACGTAGGTAGCCGGGTCCGGTCGGTCGCGGCGCTGGACGAGGCCCTCCAGGACCTCGGAGCCCGCGGTCTCGGCCAACCTGGCCAGCTCGGCCAGCGAGGCGTCCGACTCCAGCGCGGTGCCCTCGGTCCAGACCCCGACAAGCACGACGCGCTCCAGGCGCAGCTGCCGGTACTCGACCTCGGTGATGTCCTGCAGTTCGGTCGAGAGCCCGGCGACCCGCCGCAGCGACGACCGCTCCTCGAGTTCGAGTTCACCCAGGGAGAGGTCAGCCGGGTCGGACAACGCGCCGTCGAATCCGTGCTGAGTGCTTTCCTCTGTCACCTGGTGAACCCATCCTTCGTTCTGATGCGAAATACGGCACCCCTCCGGTGTCGTGGTGTCCCTATGGTCGCACGGTGCAGCGGCGGATTCGACCCACTTATTCCCCCGGATACCACGCGACGTAGATGGCGGTGCGTTCGGCCCCCGCTTTCAGCGGGCGGTTCTGGTACTCGTCGAGCAGGGAACCCAGCCGCCGCATGAACTCCGACTTGTCGTCCTCGTCGACCTGCACGACCAACCTGGTCTGGTGGAGTTCACCCAGGTCGGTACCGGCGACCTCGGCCAGGTACGCCTGCAGCATCGCCTCGGTGAGGTCGACCCGCTCCTCGTTGTCGTAGCGCAGGCTCCAGGACAACCCGGTCGAGACGTAGGGGATCTCCTTGGCGCCGCGGTTGCCGCGCCTGGCGGGCTGCGGCTCCAGGAAACCGGCCGTGACCAGCTTGCGGACGTGGTGCAGCGTGGTCGCCGGGTCCTTGTCGAGCCGCTCGGCGATCTCCTTGTTCGTCAGCGGGCGCTGGTAGGTCAGCCGGATAATCCGCAGCCGGACGGCCGAGCCGAGCGCCTCCAGTTCGACGGGGCTGGCGGCGCGGCGCGGTGGTCGCGGGTCGTCACTCACCCGACCAGGGTACGGCGCACCGAGAAGTGATTGACAGTTTCCAATCACTCGCGGCATCCTGGTGTCATGACCTCCACCCTGCGCGGCCACCCCGGCTTCCGACTGCTGTGGGTAGGCGACACGATCGCCCAGTTCGGCACGGCCATCGCCTCGGTCGTGCTGCCCCTGCTGGCCGTCGGGGTGCTGCACGCGACACCGGGGCAGATGGGGGTGCTCGTCGCCGCCGAGACCGCGGCCTTCCTGCTCATCGGCCTGCCTGCGGGTGCCTGGGTGGACCGGGTGCGGCGCAGGCCGCTGATGATCAGGATGGACCTGGTCCGGGCCGCGCTGCTGCTGAGCATCCCGGTGGCGGGCCTGCTCGGTGTGCTCTCGTTCACCCAGCTCGTGGTGGTGGCGCTGCTGGTCGGCACCTGCACGGTGTTCTTCGACATCGCCTACCAGTCGTACCTGCCCGCGCTGGTGGGCCGAGATCACCTGATGGAGGGAAACGCGAAGCTCCAGGCGAGCCAATCGGTGGCCGTCTTCAGCGGACCGGCCCTCGGTGGCGGCCTGACCGGCCTGATCGGCGCCGCCACGACCCTGGCGGGCACCGGCCTGGGCTACCTGGCCTCCGCGCTGTGCCTGTCGCGGATCACCACGGACGAGCCGAGGCCGGAGCGATTACCGGATCGGAACCTGCGCGCGGAGGTGGCCGAGGGCCTGCGGTTCGTGGTGACGAACCGGCGGTTGCGGGCGATCGCGGGCTGCACGGCCTCCTGGAACCTGTTCTTCGGGGTGCAGGGAGCGGTGCTGGTGCTGTTCATGGTCCGGGTGCTCGGCCTGTCCCCGGCGGCCGTAGGCGTGGTGCTCGGCCTGACGGGCGTGGGCGGGATCGTGGGCGCGGCCGTGTCGGCCCGGGTGATCCGGGTGCTGGGCCAGGCCAGGGCGATCTGGCTCGTCCCGGCGGTCGGCGCGCTGTTCGGGCCGCTGATCCCGCTGGCCGGGCCGGACTGGCGGCTCGGGCTGATCGTGGTCGGCGAGGTCGCCATCGGGTTCACCGGCGTCGTCTACAACGTCGCCCAGATCAGCTACCGGCAGGCGATCTGCCCGGACCACCTGCTGGGCCGGATGAACGCCAGCATCCGGTTCCTGGTGTGGGGCACGCTGCCACTGGGCGCGCTGGCAGGCGGCGCGCTCGGCACCGCGCTCGGGATCCGCCAGACGATGTGGATCGCGGTCGCTGGCTGGGCCCTGTCGTGCCTGTGGGTGGTGTTCTCACCGTTGCGAACAGAACGGGAGATCACGACCGAGGCCACGGAAGCCAACGGCGGACACACCACCTCCAACCTCGCCCCCCGGGCCCGCACCGGTGGCGGCCTCAGCAGCAGGCGCGACGCAGGTCCAGACCACGACGTCCTCGGGTGACGAGCCACCGGAGGCACACAGCCGGGCCGCAGACGAGGAGGCGGCCCGAGGAAGGCGGCAACAGCGGAAGAGGGCATCGCTTGCGAGCGCGGGCGGTGGCGAGAACGACACAGTCGGTCGCGCTGTCCGGGTAGGCGAACAGCTCGGTGACACGGACAGTGACCTCGTCGGTGATCGGGTCCAGACAGCGCGAGCACTCCCCGACCAGCGGCCCGCCGGCGGTGCCGGTCACCAACACACCCTCGACCACCGACTCGAGCAACAGGTCCAACACGACCTCGGCCCCGACCGGCACCCCAATGACACCCTCAAGGCCCAGGACGTAGGTCGCGGTCGCGACGCGACGCACCGACCTGCTCGAGCCGGGACGCCTACCCAACTCACGGGTATCAATCACCCACGGGCCGGAGAGCACCTGGCGGGACGAGCGCCCCGAGTGGTCGTCGGTTCGAGACACGAGAAGGAGGTGAGGTAGATCAGGCGTAGGTGTCCCACCAGGACTCGGTGAGGGTGCCCTCGGCCACGAACACGGCCGGACCGGTGAGGGTGCTGGTGTCGTCGGTGACAGTGACGGTGACGGTGCCGCCGGGGATGTGGACGGTCACGGCGCCGGTGGTCAGGCGCCTGGCTGCCAGGGCGGCGACGGCCGCGGCGACGGTGCCAGTGCCGCACGACCGGGTCTCGCCGACGCCGCGTTCGTGGACGCGCATCCGGATCTCGGCGGAGCCGACGACCTCGATGAACTCGAGGTTCACCCCGCGGGGGAAGAACTCGTGGTCGAAGGCGGGCTGGGTGGTCAGGTCCAACTCGGCCACCGAGTCGACCACGCTGACCAGGTGGGGGTTGCCGACGTCGACACCGAGGCCGGTGTGGGTGCTGCCGTTCACCGTGGTGGTCGACTGGCCCAGCACGCGGATCCGGCCCATGTCGACGGTGACCGTGCCGTCGGGGTGGACGGTCGCGGGTCGCACTCCGGCCCGGGACCACACCGGGAACTCGGGGCCGTCGACGAGTCCCGCGTCACTCAGGTAGCGCGCGAACACCCGGACACCGTTGCCACACATCTCCGCGATCGACCCGTCGGCGTTGCGGTAGTCCATGAACCAGGCGTCGCCGTCCACACCGGCGGGCGCGTCGGCGAGTGCCTTCGCTCGCACGACCCGCAGCACCCCGTCGGCCCCGAGGCCACGCTGCCGGTCGCACAACGCCCGCACCCGCCCCGCGGTCAGGTCGAGCTCGCCATCGGGGTCGGGCAGCAGCACGAAGTCATTCTCCGTGCCATGCCCCTTGAGAAACGCGATCGCCACCCCACCAGGTTACGGCCGCGCCCGCACCACGCCCCCGCCCCCATCGACACCCCGGGGAATCGACCCCGAAAGGAGGACGCACCTGCCACTATCCACAACTGAACATCGCCGACCGCACCCTGCACGGGTGAAGCGCCAACGTGGCCAAGAGCTGTCGACGTGGGCCAAGACGTGACGCCCTAGTCAGGCCGGTGGTGTGAGACAGACCAGTGGCTTGGGCCAGGCCAGTGCGTGGGTCAGGCCACTGACTTAGGTCAGGCCAGTGGCGAGGGTCAGGCCGATGACCGGGTCAGGTCTTGGTGACCTAGGTCGGGTCAAGTCTTGGCGACGGTGGCGGCCTGAGCAAGGGCAGCGTCCAAGAGGTCCGGGCGGGCGGCGTCCAGCCAGGTGATGCGGGGGTCCCGGCGGAACCAGGAGCGTTGACGGCGGACAAAGCGGCGAGTGGCTCGGGCGGTGTCCGCTGCCGCCTCGGCGAACGCGAGGTCGTCGGAGCGGTCTCGGGCGGCCTGGCCACTGAGGTCACCGGCGCGGTCGAGGGCTGTCGGGCCACTGGGGCCGCCGGTGCGGTCGATGACGGTGTTGCCGTTGCGGTCGAGCACAGTGTCGCCGGTGCGGTCGAAGGGCTGATGGGGTGCACTGCCACTGGCCTCGCGTGTGGTGTCGAGGGCGGCGAGGACCTGCTGGTAGCCGAGGGCTCTGGCAGCGGTCCTGCCTTCGCGGAGACCGTGGGCTTCCAGCGTGCGGACCTCGTCGACCAAGCCGGTGGCGAACATCAATTCGACGCGGTGGTCGACGCGGGTGTCGAGGGCGGTGGGGTCCCGGTCGAGGCCGATCATGGCCATGTCGTAGCGGGCGGGGCCGGGTTTGGGCATCGTCGCGGAGAACGGGCGGCCGGTCAGTTCGATGACCTCCAGGGCCCGGACGATGCGGCGGCCGTTGCTCGGTAGGACTGACTCGGCGGCGACCGGGTCTTGCTCTGCGAGTCGGGCGTGCAGCGGGGCCGAGCCGACCGCGGCGAGTTCGGATTCCAGGCGGGCGCGGATGTCCGGGTCGGTGCCGGGGAACTCCAACTCGTCCACCACGGCCTGGACGTACAGGCCGGAGCCGCCGACGAGGACCGGGACCCGGTCGCGGGCCAGGATGTCCTCGATCACCGCCCTGGCCGCGCGCTGGTAGGCGGCGACCGAGGCCGTCTCGGTCACGGTGAGCACGTCGAGCAGGTGGTGCGGGACGCCGCGGCGTTCGGCGGGGGTGATCTTGGCGGTGCCGATGTCCATGCCCAGGTACAGCTGCATGGCGTCGGCGTTGACCACCTCACCGCCGAGGCGTTCGGCGATGGCGACCCCGAGGTCGGACTTGCCGGTGGCGGTGGGGCCGACGATGGCGATCGCCCGGATCACGCGGGTTCCCACACGGCGAAGTGATACGCGACCCCCAGCGGGGCGGACACGCGGGCCTCGACCGACCGCCACTCCCGGCCGTCGGCACGCACCGCGCCCGCGAGCACCTGCCACGGTGCGCGACCGACCGCACCCAACTCGGCGGCCAACGCCGGGTCCAACCGGGCGAGGGCGTCGAGGTCGACCGAGGCGAGGGCGCGTGTGACGTCGTCGTCGAAGGCCGCGGAACGGGCGTCGGGCCTGCCGACGGACCGTTCTCCGTGCCGGTGCGAGCCGTCGCCGAGGACGAGCAGGCCCACCGGGTCCGGTCCGGCCAGTTCCTCGGCGATCCGCGCTCCCTCGGCGGCGCAGTCGGTCGGCGAGAAATCGACGGGGACGATGCGCGCCGTGACGTCCGGTCCGCCGACCGCGGCGCGCAGCCAGCCCGCGACCAGGGCGGGCAACGGCAGCACCGGATCGGCGAAAGCCAGGTCGGCCTTGGCGCCCAGGCCGACTCGAACGTCCACTCCGAACCCGCGGAAGGTGCCCGCCACCTCGGGGCCGTACCGGCCGGGACGGTCGCAGGCGCCCACGACGAACCACCTCGGCGCGGCGTCGGCGAAGGACGCGGCGGCCGCGACGCAGTCGGCGCGCACGGCGTCGGCGTCCCGGTCGCCCCCGCCGGTCAGTTCCGGCACGATCAGGGGCGGGTGCGGCACCACGGCGACTCGGCGGATCACGGGCCCGAGGTTACTGTCCGTCGAACAAACTTGGCGCCGACGGCCCACGGACAGCACCTTTTGCGGCACCATGATGACCATTGCGGCCCTCCGGAGTACCCAGGCGCCTCCTGACCTGTTTGAATGCGCGCGGGTAGGAGAAGCCGCACGGCCCGAGGGCCGTTCGCACAGTGCTGGGCCCCGCGTGAGCGGGGCGTCCGCTCACGCGGGCACGCAGGCAGGAGGAGTCGGCCATGACGGACAGGGACCACGGCGCCGGGGCAGTGGCGGAGCAGGACAGCGGCGGCGAGCCGGACCAGGCCGCGGTGGCCGCTCCGGTCACGACACCGTCCGCGGGAGCGCCGACACCCACCGAGCCCGAGGCGGCACCGGCGACCACGGCCGAGGCGACGCCCGCCGCGGCGGCACCGGTCGAGTCGGCCCCGGTCGAGGCAACAGCCGTCGAGACAGCACCGGTTGAGGCAGCACCGGTCGAGTCGGCAGCAGCAGTTGAGTCGGCAGCAGTCGAGGCGGCACCGGTTGAGGCAGGCGCGGTCGAGGCGGAAGCGGTCGAGACAGCGGTAGTCGAGACGGCAGCAGTCGACACCACCGCGGTCGAGGCGGCACCCACCGAGGAGCAGGCCCCCGCGGACGACGCCTCCACGATCGCCGACACCAGCACCGCGGACACCCACGGCTCTGACGACGCAGGCACCCCCGAGGTAGCTGACCGCGCCGCGACCGACGAGCCCGCCGTGGCCGCGGTCGTGGACGTGACGCCCGCTGACGTCCCCGCTCCCAGCCAGGTCGCGGGCAACCGCGCCCCGGTGGCCCCCGCGCCCACCGTGGAAGGTGGACCGCAGGTACCGGTCGCGGCGTCGAGCCCGGGCAAGTGGGGTCGCGTAGACGCCGACGGCACGGTCTACGTGACCACGGCCGAGGGTGAGCGCGCGATCGGCTCGTGGCAGGCCGGTGAGCCGGAGGAGGGCCTCGCGCACTTCGCCCGCCGGTTCGACGACATCCGCACCGAGGTCGAGCTGCTGGCGTCCCGGCTGGCGTCCGGGTCGGGCGACCCGAAGCAGGCGGCGACCAACGCCAAGCACATCCGCGACGGGCTGGCCGAGGCGCACGTGGTCGGTGACCTCGCGGCGCTGGCGGCCAGGATCGACTTCGTGCTGGCCAACGCCTCGGTCGCGGTCGAGGCGGCCAAGCACGCCCGCGAGGAGGCCAGGGCCGGTTCCGTCGCGCGCAAGCAGGAGCTGGTGGAGGAGGCGGAGAAGCTCTCCGAGGAGTCCACGCAGTGGAAGGTGGCCGGGGACCGGCTGCGCACCATCCTCGACGAGTGGAAGACGATCAAGGGCGTCGACCGCAAGACCGACGAGGCCCTGTGGCGCCGCTTCTCCAAGGCCCGCGACACGTTCAACCGCAGGCGCGGCTCGCACTTCGCCGACCTGGACCGGCAGCGGGCCACCGCGAAGTCCCGCAAGCAGGAGTTGGTGGAGGAGGCCGAGCGGCTCTCCGAGTCCGACGACTGGGGCCCCACCGCGGGCCGCTACAAGGACCTCATGGTCGAGTGGAAGGCCGCCGGACGCGCCCCCAAGGACGCCGACGACACCCTCTGGCAACGCTTCCGCGCCGCCCAGGACGCCTTCTTCGCCCGCCGCTCCAGCGTCTTCGACGAACGCGACGCCGAGTTCGCCGACAACGCCCGCAAGAAGGAAGACCTCCTCACCGAGGCCGAGAAAATCACCACCACCGACCTCGACGCCGCCCGCACCGCACTGCACCGCGTCCAAGAACGCTGGGAAGAGGTCGGCAAGGTCCCCCGCGAACGCATCCGCGAACTCGAAGGCAGGCTCCGCGCCGTCGAGGACAAGGTCCGCACCGCCGCCGACGCCCAATGGCGCCGCACCGACCCCGAGGCCGAGGCCAGGGCCGCCCAATTCCGCGAACGCGTCCACCAGTACGAAACCCAAGCCGCCAAAGCCAGGGCCGCGGGCGACAAACGCCGAGCCGACCAAGCCGAAGCCCAAGCAGCCCAATGGCGCGAATGGCTCACCGCCGCCGAACAGGCCGTCGCCTCCCGCTAACACCCCCTCCGAAACGGCCCCCGGCACTCCCGCCGGGGGCCGTTTCCCGTCCCCGCGAACGACTTCCCTCGGGCCTCTTCTCTTGTAACCCACCCGAGCGACCCCTGGCTGCCAGCCGCACTTCCTTCGGCCCGCTCGACAGCTATTTGCGCCCCTGTGGAGTTCACCCGTCCCAGCGACAGAAGTTATCCACATGTGGATCTTCGGCGGCCTGTTTCAAGATCCTCTGTCGGCGGCTCCCGGTAGGCTGGGACCTGGGACGCCCCCCGGAGAGGGTGGGGGCTGGGGCAGGACTGGCGTGCGCGCGCGAGGCCGTTGAGGTGGGGGTAACGGCGGGCGGTAGAGGTGCCTGGGCGCGGTGAGGGTGGCGGCGCAGGGGCGGGCCAGAGTCGGGCTGTGGGGGCAAGGGTTGGGCGGACCGGAACCAGAGGTGGGCTGCCGAGACCAGGGGTGGGCGGACTAGGCCCAGAGTTGGGCGACCGGGACAGAGGGCTAGGGACTTTGGTGGCTGGAGGGCGTGCAGGCTCACGGCAGGTGGGGGTGGCCTGGGTTGGCGATGGGGCCGTGAGTCGTGAGCCGAACGCCGAGAGGGGGCGGCGAAGTGGGCTGGCTAGACCGCTGGGGGCTGACAGACAGAGGCAGGGCGGGGGTGCTAGCGGGGCTCGGGTGGGCGGGACCAGGCGGTCTTGAGCCAGAGGGCGGCCAGGGTGACCATGGCGATCTCGCTGATGATCAAGCCGGGGCCCGGGCCAGGGGAGTTGAGGCCCGCGCTGGACTGGCGGGTCCAGATGGCCAGGAGTCCGTCGACCGCGGCGAACCAGCCGCCGAGGGCGGCGATCCAGGTCAGGGTCCAGCGGCGCAGCACCAGGGCCAGGGCTGAGGCGAGGATGCCGAACGCCAGAGCTGTGGCGGCGAAGAGGCGGGGGACGGCTCCTGCCTTGCCGGTGGCGTCGCCGGCGGCGAGGAGGACCTGCCAGCCTGCGGCGGAGCCCATCCACGGCAGCACGTAGCCGACGATCAGCACGAACACCGCGATGGACAGCACGATCGCCCGGAAGCCGAGGTCCACCACGGCCGAACGCTCAACGGAGTCGATCTCGGCCCGCAACGCCGCGAGATCCTGGTCGTCGGTGGTCATCCACAACCTCCACACACACCCAGGGGCGCCCCGCAAGCGACACCACGCACCGAGCCCGGCACACCGCCAGATCCACACCGCACGACGGTCACCCACACCCTCCACACACACCCAGGGCCGCCCCACAAGCGACACCACGCACCGAGCTCAGCTCAGCGCCAGACCCACATCGCACGACGGTCACCCACACCCTCCACACACACCCAGGGCCGCCCAGCAAGCAACACCACGCACCGAGGCGCCAGATCCACATCGCACAACGGTCACCCGCGCCCTCCACTCACAGCCAGGCGCGCCCAGTAGACGACACCACGCACCGAGGCGCCAGATCCGCAGCGCGCGACGGTCATCCACACGCTCCACCCACAGCCAGGGGCGCCCAGCAGGCGACAGCACGCACCGAGCCACATCCACACCGCACGACAGTCATCCGCGCGCTCCACTCCATCGCCAGCGGAACTCCGGACGCGGCGCCGCGAACCATGCGCAGCAGAACGGGCGAGGTCATCCGCAGCCGCCGGTGGGCTGGAGTGGGGTTGGGATGCCGAAGCCCGGGAGGCCGAGGGTGACGCCGGGGGTTTTGGGGCGGATGCCTGCTTCGTGGTTGTCGCCCGCGCGGGTGCGGCGGTGGGAGAGGAGGGGGCCGTCGGCGACGAGGTGGTGCGGGGCGGCGTAGGTGATCACTGTCTCGACCACGTCGCCCGGGCGGATGGGGGCTTCGCCGGGGGTGAAGTGGACCAGGCGGTTGTCGCGGGCGCGGCCGCTCATGCGGTGGGTGTCGGCGTCCTTGCGGCCCTCGCCGGTGGCGACCACGACCTCGGCGGTGCGGCCGACCTGCTCCTTGTTCAGCTGCCAGGCGATGTCGTTCTGCAGGGCCACCAGGCGGTCGTAGCGCTCCTGGACGACCTGCTTGGGCAGCTGGTCCGGCATCGAGGCGGCCGGGGTGCCGGGGCGCTTGGAGTACTGGAAGGTGAACGCGCTGGTGAACCGGGACTGGGCCACGACGTCGAGGGTGGCCTGGAAGTCGGCCTCGGTCTCGCCGGGGAAGCCGACGATGATGTCGGTGGTGATCGCGGCGTCCGGCATCGCGGCGCGGACCTTGTCGATGATCGACAGGTAGCGCGCGGACCGGTACGAGCGGCGCATCTCGCGCAGCAGCCGGTCCGAGCCCGATTGCAGCGGCATGTGCAGCTGGTGGCAGACGACCGGTGTCTCGGCCATGGCGGCGATGACGTCGTCGGTGAAGTCCTTCGGGTGCGGGGAGGTGAACCGGACCCGCTCCAGGCCGTCGATCTCGCCGCAGGCGCGCAGGAGCTTGCCGAAGGCGTAGCGGTCGCCGAACTCCACGCCGTAGGAGTTGACGTTCTGCCCGAGCAGCGTCACCTCCAGCACACCCTCGGCGACCAGGGCGGACACCTCGGCGAGCACGTCACCGGGGCGCCGGTCGCGTTCGCGGCCGCGCAGCGCGGGCACGATGCAGAAGGTGCAGGTGTTGTTGCAGCCCACCGAGATCGACACCCAGCCGGAGTGCGCGGAGTCGCGGCGGGCGGGCAGCGTGGAGGGGAAGACCTCCAGCGACTCCAGGATCTCGACCTCGGCCTGGCGGTTGTGCCTGGCCCGGTCGAGCAGGGTCGGCAGCGACCCGATGTTGTGCGTGCCGAACACCACGTCCACCCAGGGCGCGCGGCGGACGATCTCGCCGCGGTCCTTCTGCGCGAGACAGCCACCGACCGCGATCTGCATGTCAGGGTTAGCCGTCTTGGCCGGTGCTAGGTGGCCGAGGTTGCCGTAGAGCTTGTTGTCGGCGTTCTCCCGCACAGCACAGGTGTTGAACACGACGACGTCGGCCTGCGCGCCCTCGGGCGCGACAACATAGCCCGCGTCCTCGAGCAGGCCGGACAGCCGCTCGGAGTCGTGGACGTTCATCTGGCACCCGTAGGTGCGGACTTGGTAGGTTCGCGCGCTCATCTCGGTGTCCGAGGGTACGCCGCGCCGTCAGCGGCCCGAGCACCCCCGGCGACCCGCGCTGTCGTTTCCCGGCGAAGCGCACGTCACGCCGTTGGCCCTCTGGCACGATCGTGCAATGGCACGTGGTGGTGGGGCGCGCAGGACGGTGGCGGTCCTCGCCGTGGTCGTGCTCACGCTGCTGGCCGGGTGCGAGACGCAGTTCCCCGCCGTGCGGCTGCGGGTCGCCGCGGGCAACAAGGCCGGGGTCTACAACACGATCTCGCAGTTCATGGCCGGGGTGTGGCAGGCGCGGCTCGGCACGCAGCGCCCGGAGGTGCTGGCCACCGGCGGGTCGCCGGACAACGTCAACAAGCTGCTCTCCGGCGAGGTCGACATCGCCTTCAGCGCCGCGGACGTGGCGTCGAAGCCGACCTCGGGGCCGCGGTCGCCCCGCGCGCTGGCCCGCATCCACGACGACTACCTGCACGTGGTGGTGCGCGACGACGGCCCCATCCAGCAGTTGTCGGACCTGCGCGGGATGCGGGTGGCGACCGGCGCGAAGGACTCGGGGGTGGAGTTCATCGCCAAGCGGATCCTGGCGCTGACCGGCCTGGACTCCCCCGGGATGCTGACCCAGCAGTCCCTGGACCTGGCCTCGTCGGTGGAGGCGCTGCGGATGAACCGGATCGACGCGTTCTTCTGGTCCGGCGGGCTGCCCACCCAGGCCATCTCCGGGCTCGGCGACGCGATGGCGATCCGGCTGCTGGACCTGGCCGACGACATCCCAGCGCTGCGCAGGCAGTACCCGGTGTACGACTCGGCGTCGATCCCCGCGTCGACCTACCACCTGGCGGGCAGGCCGGTGAACACGCTGGCGGTGCCGAACTTCCTGCTCGTCACCGACCAGATGTCCGACGACCTCGCCGAGGGCTTGATCCGGGAGTTCTTCGCGGCCTTGCCCGAACTGGCCCAACAGACCCCGGCAGCGCTATCGATCGACCTCCAGTCAGCGATCGAGACAGACCCCATCAAGCTGCATCCGGGCGCCGAGAAGTTCTACCGCGGCGAGAAGATCTAGCGGTGCACCGGTAGATCTACCGTGACGCGGAGACCGCCGCCCTCAGGTAGGTCCAACCGCAGGTCTCCTGCTGCCCTTGCCACGATGCGGCTGACGATCGCGAGTCCCAGACCGGAACCGGGCACGTTCTGGTGAGCGCCACTACGCCAGAACCGGTCTGTGGCGCGCTCTAGTTCGTCCGCGCGCAAACCAGGTCCGTGGTCACGCACGCTGACCGCCACTACCCCGGCGGTTCCGTCTACCGCGACCGACACGCGCACCGAGCTACCCGCGCCGGTGAACTTCAACGCGTTGTCCAGCAGCGCGTCCAGGATCCCGTCGAGGCCGCGCGCGGGCGCCATCGCCCGCGCCGGACCGGCGGCTCCCGCGACGTCCAGGGTGATGTCGCGCGAGTCGGCCACCACGCGCCAGTCCGCGACCCGCTCGGCGACCACGGCGTCGACGTCCACCGGCACCAGGTCGCCGCCGGTGTTCTCGGCGCGCGCCATGGCCAGCAGCTCGTCGAGGATGCGGTTGAGCCGGTCGGCCTCGGCCGCGGCGGCGACCCGGTGGTCGTCGGCGTCGAGGTCGACGTGGCCCTCCAGGTTGACCAGCCGCAGCTTGAGCGCGGTCAGCGGGTTGCGCAGTTGGTGCGAGGCGTCGGCGACGAACGCGCGTTGCGCGGCGAGGGCGTCGCCGACGCTGGCGGCCATCTGGTCGAAGGAGCGCACCAGCTTGCGCAGTTCGGGCGGGCCGTGCTCGTCGGCGACCTTCTCCGCCTCGCGGCCGCTCACCACCGCGGCCACCAGCGACCCGGTCGCCTCGTCCAACCGCCGCACCGGCCGCAGGATCCACTGGATGACCGGCACCGCCAGCATCAGCGCCAACCCGAACGACAGGACCCCGCCCGCGGCGATCAGCAGCCACCACCACAGCACCCTGGTGCGGCTGCTCTCAGTCGGCGACACGGTGATGACCGCGCCGCGCACCTCGCCGTCCACGAGCACCGGACCGGCCAGCACCAGCGGCCGGTCGTTCCACGGCAGCAGCAGCGCGCCCGACTCGGGACGGCGACCGGCCAGCGCGCGTTGCACCTGCCTGCGCACGTCGTCGGAGGTGAGGTCGACCGGGGCGATGCCACCGGTGGAGCCGGAACTGACCTGGGGGCTGCTGTCCTGGTCGACGATGAGCACGGCGACGCCGTAGAGCTCGAAGTAGCGCTGCAACTCCTCGCTCATCGAGTCGGCGGTGTCGTCGGTCAGCGGCCGCTGGGCCATCGAGGCGAACCGGTTGGTGTCGGTGAGCCGGTCCAGGAACAGCTTCTGCTGCTCGGACCCCGCGACCGACAGCGCGAGCGGCACGCCGAGGCCGAACACCAGCAGCGCGACCAGGAACCAGACCATGCCGAGCAACCGCGTCCGCATCGCGCCTCCCCCCGGGTACGTCTCAGGCGAGTCTGCCCGGTTGACCCGACAAGCGGTACCCGACCCCCCGAACGGTCTCGATGAGCGTGGGCCGTCCGAGCTTGGTGCGCAGCGTGGCCACGTGCACGTCCAATGATCGGTTCTCCGCCGCGCCAGCCCTGCCCCACACCTCGGCCAGCACCTGCTCGCGCCCGCACACCGCGCCCTTGGCGTCGACGACGAGCGCGAACACCTGGAACTCCTTGCGCGACAACGAGATCGGCGCACCGTCCACAGTGACCTCGTGGCGGTCGAAGTCGACCCGAACGCCGTCGAGCTCGAACACCCCGCTCGGGCCGCCGCCGCGGTCGGTGCGGCGCCTGCGCACGGCGTGCACCCGCGCGACGAGTTCGTCGACGTCGTAGGGCTTGACGAGGTAGTCGTCCGCGCCCGCGCGCAGACCGAGGATCCGGTCGTCGACCTCGCCGCGCGCCGAGACCACGATGATGGCCACGTCGCTGGCCGCGCGGATCTGTCGACACAGGACGATCCCGTCCACGTCGGGCAGGCCGAGGTCGAGCAGCACCACGTCGACCTCGCCGACCAGGTCGAGCACACCCGCCCCCGACGCGAGCCTGCGCACGGCGAGGCCACGGCGGACCAGGGCCGGGGTCAGGGCGTCGGCGACCCGGTCGTCGTCCTCCACGAGCAGCACGCGCACCGCGCACCTCCACGATCCCCAGGCGGTTGTGTGACAGAGTTGAGACCCTAAGTGTTGCTCAAGGCCCATGGGAGAGGTGGGCGAGCCGGAGTAGGTTTCCGCAGACACCCATCCCCAGACCCCTGACGCACACCCGGTACGCCAGCGCTCGGAGGACGCCATGACCGAACCGAACACCGCCCGGCCGATGGTCCGGATGGCCGCGGTGGACAAGTTCTTCGGTCCGCTGCACGTGCTCAAGGAGATCACCCTCGACGTGCCGCAGGGGCAGGTCGTCGTGGTGCTCGGCCCGTCCGGGTCCGGCAAGTCGACGCTGTGCCGGGCGATCAACCGGTTGGAGCCGATCGATTCCGGCCTGATCGAGGTGGACGGCCGCCCGCTGCCCGCGGAGGGCAAGGAGCTGGCCGGGCTGCGCGCCGAGGTCGGCATGGTGTTCCAGTCGTTCAACCTGTTCGCGCACAAGACGATCCTGGAGAACGTCACGCTGGCCCCGATCCGGGTGCGCAAGGTGCCCGCCGCGCAGGCGCGCACGACGGCCCTGGAGCTGCTGGAGCGGGTCGGGATCAGCAACCAGGCGGACAAGTACCCGGCGCAGCTGTCCGGGGGGCAGCAGCAGCGCGCCGCGATCGCCAGGGCGCTGGCCATGCGCCCCAAGGTGATGCTGTTCGACGAGCCGACCTCGGCGCTGGACCCGGAGATGGTCCAGGAGGTGCTCGACGTGATGACCGGGCTGGCCGCCGAGGGGATGACGATGCTGGTGGTCACGCACGAGATGGGCTTCGCGCGCAAGGCCGCCCATCGGGTGATCTTCATGTCCGACGGCGAGGTCGTCGAGGACAGCACGCCGGAGGAGTTCTTCACCGCGCCGAAGTCCGGGCGGGCCAAGGACTTCCTTGGCAAGATCCTCACCCACTGACCTTCCCCCGGGGAAGGCAGCACACCCGGCTGGACCGCAGCCGACGACAACGAAGGAGCACACATGCGACTCCGGAGCCTCATGGTCGGCACCGTGACCGCCGCACTCGCCCTCTCGCTGACCGCGTGCGGGAAGTCAAGCGACTCCGGATCGGGCAACCCGTCGGTGGACGCCAAGGCATCGTTCGAGGCGGGCACCACGATGGCCACGCTCAACCAGGCAGGCAAGATCCGCATCGGCACCAAGTTCGACCAGCCGCTGTTCGGCCTCAAGGGCCTCGACGGCAAGCCGACCGGGTTCGACGTGGAGATCGCCAAGCTGGTCGCCGCGAAGCTCGGCCTGGCCGCTGACAAGATCGAGTGGGTTGAGACCCCGTCGAAGGTCCGCGAGGAGGTCATCGAGCAGGGCAAGGTCGACCTGGTCGTGGCCACCTACACCATCAACGACAAGCGCAAGGAGCGGATCTCCTTCGCGGGCCCGTACTACGAGGCCGGTCAGGACCTGATGGTGAAGAAGGACAACGACAAGATCACCGACCAGAACTCGCTCAAGGACGCGGGCGCCAAGGTCTGCTCGGTCACCGGCTCCACCCCGGCCGAGACGATCAAGAAGTACATCGACGAGAAGAACCTGGTGCTCTTCGACGTGTACTCCAAGTGCGCCGACGCGCTGAAGAACAACCAGGTCGACGCCGTCACCACCGACAACGTGATCCTGCTCGGCCTGGTCGACAAGTCCGAGGGCGCCTACAAGCTGGTGGGCAAGCCGTTCACCAAGGAGCCCTACGGCATCGGCATCAAGAAGGGCGACACCAAGTTCTGCCAGTTCATCAACGACACCCTCAAGGCCGCCGCGGCTGACGGCAGCTACGAGAAGGCGTGGAAGGACACCGCGGGCAAGGTCGCGCCCAACACCCCGAAGCTGCCAGAGACCGCCACCTGCAGCTGATCTGCTGACCCGTCCTCCGGGGCGCCCGCCGACGGCGGGCGCCCCGGGGCCTTACCGGGCTCGGAGTCACCCGTGAACGTCATCATCGACAACTTCCCGCTCTACCTCAGCGGTTTCCTGCAGACGCTGCGGATCTGCGCGTTCGCCGCGATCGGCGCGCTGGTCATCGGCACCGTCATCGCCGGGTTCCGGGTGTCCCCGGTGCCGCCGCTGCGCTGGGTGGGCACCGCGTGGGTCACCGTGTTCCGCAACTGCCCGCTGACCGTGGTGCTGTTCTTCTGCGCGTTCGGCCTACCGGAGATCGGCGTCAACGGCGCGTACTTCTGGTTCGGGGTGACCGGCCTGGTCCTCTACACCTCGGCGTTCGTCTGCGAGGCGGTGCGCAGCGGCATCAACTCGGTGCCCGCAGGCCAGGCCGAGGCCGCGCGCGCGGTCGGGTTGACCTTCAGCCAGTCCCTGTCCTCGGTGGTGCTGCCGCAGGCGCTGCGCACCGTCGTGCCGCCGCTGGGCAGCGTCATCATCGCGATGATCAAGAACTCGGCCATCGCAGGCGCGTTCGGCATCGGCGGCGACCTGTTCGCCGTCGGCGACACGCTGACCTCGGCCAGGGGCGAGGCCGCCCTGCCGGTGCTCATCGGCGTGGTGGTCGGCTACCTGGTCATCACCATCCCCAGCGGCCTCGGCCTGGCCTGGCTGGAGCGAAAGGTGGCGATCGCCCGATGACCACGTCCGTGCTCTACGACGCGCCGGGTCCCCGCACCCGCCGCCGCGTCCTGCTGGGCAGCGCCGCGGCGGGCGTCCTGCTGGCGGGCGTGCTGGCCCTGGTGGGCAACCGGCTCGCCGAGAAGGGCCAGTTCGACCAGGACAAGTGGGCCCCGCTGACCGACCCGTCGTCCGACGACTTCGTCGACGTGTGGAACCTGCTCGGCGACGCCCTGGTCAACACCCTGGTCGCCGCCGCCCTGGCGATGGCGTTCTCCCTGGTCATCGGCACCGGGCTGGCGGTGCTGCGGATCACCGCGGGCCGCTCGTGGCGCTGGCTGGTCGTCGGGGTGATCGAGCTGTTCCGGGGCATCCCGGTGGTCATCCTGATCTTCTTCGCCGCCCGGGTGCTGCCCGGCTTCGGCGTCGACCTGCCCAACCTGTGGTTCCTGGTGATCGGCCTGACCGCGTACAACTCGGTCATCATCGCCGAGATCGTCCGGGCCGGGGTGAACTCCCTGCCCAAGGGCCAGCGCGAGGCGGCCGAGTCGCTCGGCCTGCGCCGCGGCCAGGTCCTGTCGGTGATCCTGCTGCCCCAGGCGTTCCGGGCGATGCTGCCCGCGCTGATCAGCCAACTGGTGGTGGTCCTCAAGGACACCTCGCTCGGCTTCATCATCAGCTACGAGGAAACCGTCCGCACCGCGGGCATCATCATCCAGAACCTGAGCAACCCCATCCAGGTCTACTTCGTCGTCGCCGTCATCTTCATCGCCGTCAACTACGCGGTCAGCCGCCTGGCCATCTACGTCGAACGCCGCCTCAGCCAGGGCAAGAAGACCGCGACGGCCACCCTCTCCGCCACCGACCCCGCAGGCGCGGGCACCGGCGGCGGGGGCTGATCCGACAACGACAGAGCGGCCGCGGGCGGGGGAAGTCCACCCGCTCGCGGCCGCTCTGCCAGTGGGCCGGGAACCGCTCCGTCAGGACTTGCCGCGGCGGAAGATCTTGGAGCCTAGCCAGACGACGGGGTCGTACTTGCGGTCGGCGACGCGTTCCTTCATGGGGATGAGGGCGTTGTCGGTGATCGCGATGTGCTCGGGGCAGACCTCGGTGCAGCACTTGGTGATGTTGCACAGGCCGAGGCCGTGGTCGTCCTGCGCGGAGGGGACCCGGTCGGCGGTGTCGAGCGGGTGGAACTCCAGTTCCGCGGCGCGCATCAGGAAGCGGGGGCCGGAGAAGGCTTCCTTGTTCTCCTCGTGGTCGCGGACCACGTGGCAGGTGTTCTGGCACAGGAAGCACTCGATGCACTTGCGGAACTCCTGCGACCGCTGCACGTCGACCTGCTGCATGCGGTAGTCGCCGGGGGCGAGGTCGGCCGGGGGCGTGAACGAGGGGATCTCGCGGGCCTTCTGGTAGTTGAAGGACACGTCGGTGACCAGGTCGCGGATCACCGGGAAGGCGCGCATCGGGGTGACCGTGACCGTCTCCTCCTCGGTGAAGGTCGACATCCGGGTCATGCACAGCAGCCGCGGCCTGCCGTTGATCTCCGCCGAGCACGAGCCGCACTTGCCCGCCTTGCAGTTCCAGCGCACCGCCAGGTCCGGCGCCTGGGTGGCCTGCAGCCGGTGGATGATGTCGAGGACGACCTCGCCCTCGTTCACCTCCACCAGGAAGTCCCGCAGCTCACCGGAATCGGCGTCGCCGCGCCACACCTTGAACTTCGCCTTGTAGGGCACCTCAGTCCTCTCGTCCCGGGTGGGAGCCCAGCTCACCGCCGGTGTAGTACTTCTCCAGCTCGGTGAGCTCGAAGAGCTCCAGCAGGTCGCCCCGCATCGGTTCCTGCTCCTTGCGGGTGATCGCCACGCTCGGGACGAGCGGGTCGTCGTTCTCCGCCGAGCAGACCAGCAGCGTGTTGCGCCACTGGGCGTCCATCATCGGGTAGTCGTCGCGGGTGTGGCCGCCCCTGCTCTCGGTGCGGGTGAGCGCCGCCTTGGCGACGCACTCGCTGACCAGCAGCATGTTGCGCAGGTCGATGGCCAGGTGCCAGCCGGGGTTGTACTGCCGGTGGCCCTCGACGGTGACCTTGCCGATCCTGGACTTGATCTCGGCGAGCTTGGCCAGCGCCTGCTCGACCTCGTCGGACTTGCGGATGATGCCGACCAGGTCGTTCATCGACTGCTGCAGCTCGTTCTGCAGCGTGTACGGGTTCTCCTCGACGCCGTTGGCAGGCGGGTCGAAGGGCGCCAGCGCGAACCGGGCCGCGGAGTCCACATCGGACTGGGTGACGGCCGGGCGGTCGGTGAGCGACTCGACGTAGGTCGCGGCGCCCAGACCGGCGCGGCGGCCGAAGACCAGCAGGTCCGACAGCGAGTTGCCGCCGAGCCGGTTGGAGCCGTGCATGCCGCCGGAGCACTCGCCCGCGGCGAACAGGCCGGGCACACTGGCCGCGGCGGTGTCCGGGTCGACCTCGACGCCGCCCATGACGTAGTGGCAGGTCGGCCCGACCTCCATCGGCTCCGCGGTGATGTCGACGTCGGCCAGTTCCTTGAACTGGTGGTACATCGAGGGCAGCCTGCGCTTGATCTCCTCGGCAGGCAGCCTGCTGGCGATGTCGAGGAACACCCCGCCGTGCGGCGACCCGCGACCGGCCTTGACCTCGGAGTTGATCGCGCGGGCCACCTCGTCGCGGGGCAGCAGGTCCGGGGTGCGGCGGTTGTTCTCCTGGTCGGTGTACCAGCGGTCGGCTTCCTGCTCGCCGTCGGCGTACTGGCCCTTGAACACGTCCGGGATGTAGTTGAACATGAACCGCTTGCCGTCGGAGTCCTTGAGCACCCCGCCGTCGCCGCGCACGCCCTCGGTGACCAGGATGCCCTTCACGCTCGGCGGCCACACCATGCCGGTCGGGTGGAACTGGACGAACTCCATGTTGATGAGCGTCGCGCCCGCGCGCAGGGCCAACGCGTGCCCGTCGCCGGTGTACTCCCAGGAGTTCGACGTCACCTTGAACGACTTACCGATACCGCCGGTGGCCAGCACTACCGCCGGGGTCTCGAACAAGATGAACCGACCGGACTCACGCCAGTACCCGAACGCACCGGCAATCTTGTCGCCGTCCTTGAGCAGCTCGGTAATCGTGCACTCGGCGAAGACCTTGATCCTGGCCTCGTAGTCGCCGGTCTCCTTGAAGTCCTCTTGCTGCAACGACACGATCTTCTGCTGCATGGTGCGGATCAGCTCTAGCCCCGTGCGGTCACCGACGTGCGCCAGGCGCGGGTAGGTGTGACCGCCGAAGTTGCGCTGGCTGATGCGGCCGTCCTCGGTGCGGTCGAACAGCGCGCCGTAGGTCTCCAGCTCCCAGACCCGGTCCGGCGCCTCCCTGGCGTGCAGCTCGGCCATCCGCCAGTTGTTCAGGAACTTCCCGCCGCGCATGGTGTCGCGGAAGTGCACCTGCCAGTTGTCGTTGGAGTTCGCGTTGCCCATCGACGCGGCGCAACCGCCCTCGGCCATCACCGTGTGCGCCTTGCCGAACAGCGACTTGCACACCACGGCCACGCGCAGCCCCCGCTGCCGCGCCTCGATCACCGCGCGCAGTCCCGCGCCACCGGCACCGATGACCACCACGTCGTAGGAGTGGCGCTCGACCTCGGTCATGTGTTCCTCTCGAGAAAAGTGCTTAGAAGATGCGCAGATCGGAGATGGCACCGCTGGCGACGAGCATCACGTAGAGGTCCGTCAGCACGAGGGTGCCCAGCGTCGTCCAGGCCAGCCGCATGTGGTGGACGTTGAGCTTGGAGACGAAGGTCCACGCGCGGTAGCGCACGGGGTGCTTGGAGAAGTGCTTGAGCCTGCCGCCCGCGATGTGCCTGCACGAGTGGCACGAGAGCGTGTAGGCCCACAGCAGGACCACGTTGGTGAGCAGGACCAGGTTCCCCACGCCGAGGCCGTGGGTGAGGGCCACGACGGCGTCGTAAGTGTTGACCACCGAGACCAGCAGCGCCACGTAGAAGAAGTACCGGTGGGCGTTCTGCACGATCAGCGGCAGGCGCGTCTCCCCCGAGTACGACGCGTGCGGCTCGGCCACCGCGCAGGCTGGCGGCGACTGCCACACCGACCGGTAGTAAGCCTTGCGGTAGTAGTAGCAGGTCAGCCGGAAGCCGAGCAGGAACGGCAGTGCGACGAAGCCGAGCGGGATCCAGCCGGGCAGCTCCGGCAGCGGGGTGCCGAAGTGGCTGGATCCCGGCAGGCACGACTCACTCAGGCACGGCGAGTAGAACGGCGTGAGGTAGCCGTAGTCCTCGATCCAGTACCACTTGCCCATGAACGAGCGGACGGTCGCGTACGCCACGAAGGCGAACAGGCCCAGGTTCGTGAGCAGGGGCGGGAGCCACCACCGGTCGGTCCGCAGGGTGCGCGCGGAGATACTCGCCCGGGTGGGGGCGCCAACACCTGACGTCATGGTGTCCTCGTCGTTGAGCGGTGGTGTGGTGGTCTAGCGCTGGTAGCCGCCGACGCCCTCGTCGTCGGCGCCGTGCCACAGCGCCGGGTCGTAAGGGGTGTCGGGCACGACGACGACCTCGGCCGCCTCCGCCCGCCTCGGCACCGGTGTCGATGGCGCGGTGGTGAAGTCGGCGACGTCGATGTCGATGCGCTCGAGGTCGTTGGCCAGCCTGCGCACGGCGGGCACGTCGCCATACCGAGCCCGCAGGGCACCGACGCACTGCCGCAGCTGGCCGATGGTCCGCTGCAGCTCACTGATCTCCGTACTCGACATGTCGCACCTCCGTACCTCGGTCTGGTCGCGGTCGGGGTCCATGCCGTCAGGGGGGACCCGTGATGACCGCTCGTCGCCGACTGTGCCTTGCAACGGCAGATGTGACAAGTACCACAGACGGCGGGTCGGTGGGTGATCGACCCTTCGCCAACGGTGGTCAACACCTGTGATCTCGGGCACACGATCATGCGGACCGTACACTGTTTCGGCAGGTGCAACCGTTATGCGGCAAGGGAAATCGCGGCGAAGTGTCCGTTGTGACACTGCCCACTGTGGCCGACCCTCAAGGTCATCGCGGGCGGTCGGGACCCGGCTTCTCGACGCCGGAGAAATCCCCGCCCGACCGGGCGGATCACCACCGGGCGTGACGGGTCCGTCGCGGCTAGTCGAGCGGTTCGGCGGCGTCGAGCGCCGCGCGCACGACCCGGTAGGCCAGGCCCTCGCCGTAGCCGCGGCGGGCCAGCACGGCCACAAGGCGGCGGATCTTGGTCTGCTCGTCGAGGGCCCGCATGGTGCCGAGCTTCTTGGCCACCAGCTCCGCAGCCCGCTCCTGCTCGGCGTCGGTGTCCACGGCGGCGACGGCCTCGGCGACGATCTCGTCGTCGACCCCCTTGCGGCGCAGCTCGGTGGCCAGCGCCCGGCGGCCCAGCCCCCGGTGGGTGTGCCTGGACCGCACCCAGCTCTCGGCGAACGCGGCGTCGTTGATCAACCCGGCGGCGTCGAACTTGCCGAGCACCGCCTCGGCGATGTCGTCCGGGATCTCCTTGCGCCGCAGCGCCTGGGCCAACTCGACCCTGGTCCGGTCCCGGGCGGCGAGTTGGCGGTAGCAGATGTCGCGGGCCTTGGCGGCCAGGTCGTCGCGGTCGGGCTTCTCCTGCTCCCGTTCACCGCGCTCGCGCGTGACGGCGTCGACCTGGCGGCGCAGCTCGGCGAGATCGGGTGCGCTCTGGCGTTCGACAGCAGGAGCGGCCCCGACCGTCGCGGCCGGACCATCCACAGTGGACCTGTCGGGCGCGGTCGGCTTCTGGCGCTTGGCTTTGCCCGGCTTGCGCCGCGTGGGCGCGGCGGAACCACCCGACCACCACGCCTGCTCACCCCGGGGTCCGGCCGGGGCTGGAGCACCCTCGGCCCACCAGTCCCCCGACTCGGCACCGCGGTCGGGCGCACCGCCCTCGGTCGACCCGGTCGGATCCGGCCGGGCGGGCTCAGCTCCCGAGTCACCCCACCACGTGTCGCCGGGAGCGGCGGATCGCCCGAACTCGCCGGACGGCCCCGATTCCACGGGCCGCCCCTGCTCCACGGGCCACCCGGACTCGGCGAGCCGCTCCGACTCCACGGGCGGCCCTGGCTCGACGGCCCACCCCGGATCTGCGGACGGCGACTCGACGAACGGCGACTGCTCGACCCGCCCTGCTCGCTCAGCGGGGTCCGCGCTCCACCAAGCCCCCGGGGCGGGGTCTGCTTCCGCCCCGGGGTCGGGCTCGCGCCACCACCCGGCCCCCTCGGACCGGGGGGTGTCCTCGGGCATCAGAACTCGACGGGGGCCGGTGCGGTCTCGTCGGCGTCGAGCTTGGCACCGATGCCGAGCTTCTCCTTGATCCGCTTCTCGATCTCGTCGGCCACGTCCGGGTTGTCCAGCAGGAACTTGCGGGCGTTCTCCTTGCCCTGGCCGAGCTGGTCGCCCTCGTAGGTGTACCAGGCGCCGGACTTGCGCAGGATGGCCTGGTCGACGCCCATGTCGATGAGCGAGCCCTCGCGGCTGATGCCCTTGCCGTAGAGGATGTCGAACTCGGCCTGCTTGAACGGCGGGGCGACCTTGTTCTTGACGACCTTGACCCTGGTGCGGTTGCCGACCGGCTCGCCGCCGTCCTTGAGGGTCTCGATGCGCCGGACGTCGAGCCGGACCGAGGCGTAGAACTTGAGCGCCTTGCCACCGGTCGTGGTCTCCGGGGACCCGAACATCACGCCGATCTTCTCGCGCAGCTGGTTGATGAAGATCGCGGTGGTCCCGGAGTTGTTCATCGCGCCGGTCATCTTGCGCAGCGCCTGGCTCATCAGCCTGGCCTGCAGGCCGACGTGGTTGTCGCCCATCTCGCCCTCGATCTCGGCGCGCGGCACCAGCGCGGCCACCGAGTCGATGACGATGAGGTCGAGCGCGCCGGAGCGGATCAGCATGTCGGCGATCTCCAGCGCCTGCTCACCGGTGTCCGGCTGGGAGACCAGCAGCGCGTCGGTGTCGACGCCGAGCGACTTGGCGTACTCGGGGTCGAGCGCGTGCTCGGCGTCGATGAACGCCGCGATGCCGCCCGCGCGCTGGGCGTTGGCCACCGCGTGCAGCGCGACGGTCGTCTTACCGGAGGACTCCGGGCCGTAGATCTCGACGACCCGGCCGCGCGGCAGCCCGCCGATGCCCAGGGCGACGTCGAGGGCGATGGCGCCGGTCGGGATGACGGCGATCGGGGCGCGGCCCTCGTCACCGAGGCGCATCACCGAGCCCTTGCCGAAGTTCTTGTCGATCTGGGCAAGGGCGAGTTCGAGCGCCTTGTCCCGGTCGGGTGCTGCTGGCATCTTCGATCCACCTCGGGTCTGTTTCGTGCTCACGCCGAGCACGCTACGGGCAAGGACCGACGATTCTCGGCGGGCACCGCCGGTCTGTGGACAAACGGGGCCGTTGTGGATGGCTCCGGTCGCGGACGCCACAGTAGCGAACACCTGTTCGACCTCCGGCACCGACACGCCGACGCCCGCCGCGATCAGCGCCGGTCGGGTGGCACCTCGAACGCCTCGCAGACGGCCTGCCAGATCTCCTTGGTGGGGACACCCGCGTCCAGCGCCTGGTCGACGGTGCGGCCACCGAGGGCGGCGAAGACGTGGTCGTGGGCGATGGTCTCGGCGTGGCCCGCGCCGAACTCGTCGGCGAGCATGGCCCGGAAGGTCGTGATGCGCATCGACGACCAGTCTAGGCGCAGGGCACAATCGCGACCGTGCCCGTCGAACCGCCGTCCGCGCTGGAGAGCACCCTGATCGACATCGCCGTGCTCGGCGGGTTGGTCGCCGCGATCGTGCTGGGGATCATCGCGCTGCGCAACCGGCGGCGCTAACCGCTCGGCTGGACCTTGGCGGCGAAGAAGTCGGCCAGCGTGTCCGGTGTCGTCCCGGACCCGCGGGTCCCGCTGCGGGAGATCCACCCGACCAGGGGGCGGTCGGTCACGGTGAAGACCAAGACGCCGGTGCCACCCTTGACGCCCGCGCGGAAGTCCCCCGCGAGCCCGTTGCCGCGCCACTCGGCGAGGACGTGGTCGCCATCAGTCATGGCGATGAGCTCGGAGTCGAATAGTTCTTGCACGTCTTCGCGCGAACCGAGGTGGGCGTAGTTGACGGTGTAGGACTCAGGTAGAGCACACGTGACGTCCGCGGGTGCCTTGCCCGCTTGGCACTGGGCGCTACCGGGGACCTGACCGGCGAGCTGTCGTAGGCACTCGGTGAAGCCCGTGGAGTCCTTGGCGCCCTTGGTCTGGCAGGACGAGGCGCTCGGGAGGTCGTCGCTGGGGATGAGCAGGAAGATCCCGGCGACCACCGCGAGAACAGCGACCACGGCAGCGGAGATCAGCAGCGGTAGCTTCGATCGCCTCGGTGGCGCTACCGGGCGCACTGGCGTCGGGAAGTTGACTTGCAGCGGACCGGTGAGCGGTCCGGTGACCGGCGCCGTGTAGGTGGGTTGCCTGCCCGGTTCGACCGTCGTGGTGCGCATGCTGATGCCCTCGCGGCTGACCAGGTGCGCGCCGAGGGCGACGGCGGTCTCGGGCTGGTCGAGGCTGGTCGGCACGATCCGGAGCTGCTCGGCGATCAGGGTCGCCACCAGCGGGATCCGGCTCGAACCGCCGACGAGGTAGATCCCGGCCAGGCGGTCGGGCGTGGTGCCGGTGGAGCGGGTGGTGTCCGCGAGGACCTCGACGCTGCGCAGCAGGCTCGGCCGGATCAGGGCTTCCAACTCGGCGCGGGTGAGCAGCACGTCGTTGAACGGCGCGGGCATCGGCACCTCGGTCTGCGGGTGCCGCGACAGGGCTTCCTTGGCCGCCTTGACATCCTCTTGCAGCGCGCGGCGGGCTCGCCGGTCCGCCGTGGACTCGGGCCGCAGCAGTCTCTGCCAGCCAGCCGGATCGCGGTGAGAGCCCTGCCGCCCCAGGTGGTCCAAGAGGGCTTGGTCGACATCGACGCCACCGAGGTCCTGTAGACCGGCCTCGGCCAAAACAGCGAAACCCTGCTGTGTAGCGGCAACCACGGCCACGTCGAAGGTTCCCGCACCGAGGTCGTAGACGGCCAACGCCTGACCTGGCGGCAACGGGTGCCCGAGCGAGGTGAAGTGCGCGGCAGCAGCGACCGGCTCGGGGACCAACACGATGTTGGACCCCATGCCCGCCTGCTTGGCGGCGGACAACAGCACGTGTCGCCTGGCCGGCCCCCACTGCGCGGGGTGGGTCAGCCGGACCTCGTCAGGGTGTGCGCCGCCGAGCTGCCGGGTGACCTCTTCGATGATGTGGCGCAAGACCGCCGCGAGCGCCTCGGACACCGGGACGACGACGTCGCCGAGCAGCAACGTCCCCTCGTCCACCCGCCGCTTCGGGTTGGGCTCGAACCGTGACGGGTCGAGCCGCGCCCGCCGCTCCGCGTCCCTGCCGACGACAAGCCCACCGTCCTCGCCGGCGTACACAGCCGACGGCATGGTGTTAGCGCCGTCGACCTCGACCACCCGCGGTGGGCGACCGTGCGCGGACAGCACAGCCACGGTGTTGGACGTGCCGAGGTCGACGGACAGGACGCGCATCGGGATCAGGCGCCGCTACCGGGCTTGACGTGCTCGTTGAAGAACGAGAGCACGTCGTCGGATCCCGGCAGGGCCATCACGGTGCCCATGACCGGTGTGTCCGAGACGGAGAACATGAGCAGGCTCGCGCCGCCCGAGATCTCCGCGTACTGGTACTTGCCGCTCTTGCCGCCACCGTCCCAGTCGCCGGTGTGCCCCTGCTCGCCGAGCGTGGAGAACGCCGCGTCGATGTTGGTGTCGACCAGGCTCTCGGAGGGGAACTGGTAGTAGAGGACGTAGTAGCCGTTGCCCGGCTTGCAGGTCACCGCGACAGCGCCCGCGGTGTCCGGGTCGCCCACTCCCGGGATGTTCGTGCCCGAGTCGCAGTTGTGGTCGGCGACCGGGCCCGCGATCTCCCGGATGCAGGCGGTGAACCCCTGCTCGTCGGTGGTCGTGTCGTCGCAGTTGGCGTTGACCGTGGAGCCACCGGAGGTGGCGACGATGATGCTGACGATGCCGATCACCACGACGGCCACGATGGCGGTGGCGATGTACCAGACCTTGTTCGAGTTCTGGCGCTGCATCGGTAAGGGGTGGTGCTGCACCGGGGTCGGGATCGACGGCGGGCTCTGGACCTGCGTCGGCACCGACGGCGGTGCCTGGACCGGGATCGGCCGCGACGGGGGGCCCTGCACGCGCTGGGGGGCGGAGTTGGGGTACTGCTGCACCGGGGTCGGCCCGGTCGACGGGGGCTGGGGGACCTGCGGGGCCTGGGGCTGCGACTGCGGCTGCGGTGCCTGCGCGTTGAAGCCGCTGGTGCGGGGCGGGACGGTGGCGCGGGAGCGGCGGACGGCGTCGATGGTGCCGGACATGTCGCCGGTGCGCATCGTGATGCCCTCTTGGGGCACGTGGTGCGCGCCGAGGGCGACGGCGGTCTCCGGCTGGTCGAGACTGGTCGGCACGACCCGCAGCTGCTCGGCGATCAGCGTCGCCACCAGCGGGATCCGGCTCGAACCGCCGACCAGGTAGATGCCGACCAGCCGGTCGGGGGTCATGCCGGTTGACCGGATCGTCGCGGCCAGCAGCTCGACGCTGCGGAGCATGCCGGGGCGGATCAGGGCCTCCAGCTCGACCCTGGTCACCAGGACGTCGTCGAACGGCTCCGGCAGCGGGACCTCGGTCTGCGGGTGCCGCGAGAGCGCTTCCTTGGACGCCTTGACGTCCTCGCGCAGCGCGCGTTGCGCCCGCCTGTCCCCGGTGGACTCAGGCCGCAGCAGTCGCTGCCAACCGGCCGGGTCGCGGTGGGAGACCTGACGGCCCACGTGTTCCAACAGCGCCTGGTCGACGTCAAGGCCACCGAGGTCCGGCAGGCCGGCCTCGGCCAGGACCACGAAGCCCTTTTGCGTAGCACCAACGATCGCGACGTCGAAAGTTCCCGCACCGAGGTCGTAGACGGCCAATGCCTGTCCGGAACCGAGTGTCTGCCCGGGAAAGGAGGCGAAGTGCGCGGCGGCGGCGACCGGTTCGGGAACCAGGACCAGGTTCGATCCCATGCCCGCCTGCCTGGCCGCGGACAGCAGCACGTTGCGGCGCACGGGACCCCACTGCGCGGGGTGGGTCAGCCGGACCTCGTCGGGCTTCTTGTTGCCCAGCTGGCGAGAGGTCTCCTCGGCCACGCGGCGCAGGACACCGGCCAGCGCGTCGGTGACCGGGACGACCGTGTCGCCGAGCAGCAGCGTGCCCTCGTCGACGCGGCGCTTGGGGTTGGGCTCGAAGCGGGAGGGGTCGAGGCGGGCGCGCCGCTCGGCGTCGCGGCCGACGACCAACCCGCCGTCCTCACCCGCGAACACCGCCGAGGGCATCATCGACGCCCCGTCGACGTCGACCACCCGAGGCGGGCGGCCGTGCGCGGACAGCACGGCGACGGTGTTCGACGTGCCGAGATCGACCGACAGGACGTTCACTGCTCTCCCCTCAACGCAACCCCGACCGTGCTCTCCCCCAGGTTGTCGTCGCAGATGTTCCCATGCGTGACACGCCGTGCGGGCCTGGTCTCCCAGATCCGCACGTGCCCGAGGTCACCCGGGGTGGGGCCTTACCGTACCCAGGTCCGCGCCGGGCTCCCACGGCCAACACGGCGAGGTCCCGGGTGGACACTGAGCGCAGTTGTCCACAATCACCCCGGCCATCCACAGGTCCGGCCGCCCTGCTGGCAGTGTCGGACACCTGGGGTAACCATGGACGGGTGACCGCAGCAGCGCTCGACCTGTTCACCGCCCCGACCCGCCAGTGGTTCACCGGCGCGTTCGCCGCGCCGACCGAGGCCCAGGCCGGGGCCTGGCGGGCGGCCGCGGCGGGCGAGCACGCGCTCGTGGTCGCGCCGACCGGGTCGGGCAAGACGCTCGCGGCGTTCCTGTGGGCGCTCGACCGGCTGGCCGCCGAGGGCGTGCCGAGCGAGGCCAAGCAGCGGTGCCGGGTGCTGTACGTGTCCCCGCTCAAGGCGCTGGCGGTCGACGTGCAGCGCAACCTGCGCGCCCCGCTGGCGGGCATCCGGCAGGCCGCGCACCGGCTGGACCTGCCGGAACCGGACATCACGGTCGGCATGCGCACCGGCGACACGCCTGCCGACGAGCGCCGCTCGTTCGCCAGGACACCGCCGGACGTGCTGGTGACCACGCCGGAGTCGCTGTTCCTGCTGCTCACCTCGGCCGCGCGGGAGTCGCTGCGCGGGGTGCGCACGGTGATCGTCGACGAGGTGCACGCGGTGGCGGGCACCAAGCGCGGCTCGCACATGGCGGTGTCGCTGGAACGGCTGGACGCGCTGCTGGAGCGGCCTGCGCAGCGGATCGGGCTGTCGGCGACGGTGCGGCCCGTGGAGGAGGTCAGCGGGTTCCTCTGCGGTGGCCGCCCGGTCACCGTGGTCCGGCCGACGATCGCGAAGACCATCGAGGTCAGCGTGGAGGTCCCGGTCGCCGACATGGCGAGCCTCGGCGAGGGTCCGGCCACCCCGCTCGACCCGGATTCCGCCGAGGCCCCGGAGCGGCCATCGATCTGGCCGCTGGTGGAGCAGCGGGTGCTGGACCTGGTGCGCGCGCACCGCTCGACGATCGTGTTCTCGAACTCGCGGCGGCTGGCCGAGCGGATGACCGCGCGGCTCAACGAGCTCGCGGGTGCGGGGTCCGAGGCGATGACCCGGTTCCCGGCCGAGGCCATCGGGCAGTCCGGGCTGACGACGATGGTCGAGCCGGTGGTGGCCAGGGCGCACCACGGGTCGATGTCGCGGGAGCAGCGGACCCTGGTCGAGGAGGACCTCAAGTCGGGGCGGCTGCCGTGCGTGGTGGCGACGTCCTCGCTGGAGCTGGGCATCGACATGGGCGCGGTCGACCTGGTGGTGCAGATCGAGGCGCCGCCGACGGTGGCGGCCGGGATGCAGCGGGTGGGCCGGGCCGGGCACCAGGTGGGGGCCGTCTCGCGCGGGGTGATGTTCCCGAAGTTCCGCGGCGACCTGGTCTCCTGCGCGGTGGTGGCCGAGCGGATGGCAGGCGGCGCGATCGAGGCGGTCCGCTACCCGCGCAACCCGCTGGACGTGCTGGCCCAGCACGTGGTGGCGATGACGGCGCTCGAACCGTGGACGGTGACCGACCTGGCCGCGCTGATCCGCCGCGCCGCGCCGTACGCGTCGCTGCCGGACTCGGCGCTGTACTCGGTGCTCGACATGCTCGCCGGCCGGTACCCGAGCGAGGAGTTCGGCGAGCTGCGGCCCCGGATCACCTGGGACCGGGTCAGCGGGGAGCTGCGCGGGCGGCCGGGGGCGCAGCGGCTCGCGGTCACCTCCGGCGGCACCATCCCCGACCGGGGCCTGTTCACCGTGATGACCCCGCCGAACGAGCGCGGCGCCGGGTCGCGGGTCGGCGAGCTGGACGAGGAGATGGTGTACGAGTCGCGGGTCGGCGACACGTTCCTGTTGGGCACCTCGGCCTGGCGGGTGCAGGACATCACCCACGACCGGGTGATCGTCACACCTGCGCCGGGCGAGCCCGCCAGGATGCCGTTCTGGAAGGGCGACGCGCCGGGTCGCCCGCTGGAGCTGGGGCGGGCACTGGGCGCGTTCGTCCGCGAGCTGTCCGCTGTGGACGAACCGGCGGCGCGGCAGCGGGCGGCGGCGGCCGGGCTGGACGAGTGGGCGACCGACAACCTGCTGGCGTACCTGCGGGAGCAGCGCGAGGCGACCAGGCACGTGCCCGACGACCGGACGGTGCTCGTGGAGCGCTTCCGCGACGAGCTCGGCGACTGGCGGCTGGTGGTGCACTCGCCGTTCGGCGCGCAGGTGAACGCGCCGTGGGCGTTGGCGATCGGGGCCAGGCTCCGGGAGCGGCGCGGGGTGGAGGCGCAGATCGCGCACTCCGACGACGGGATCGTGCTGCGGCTGCCGGACGCCGTCGACGACGCGGGACAGGAGGTGGTGGCCGGGGTCGAGGACGTGCTGCTCGACCCGGAGGAGGTGGAGCAGGTCGTGGTCGCGGAGGTGGGCGGGTCGGCGCTGTTCGCGTCCCGGTTCCGCGAGTGCGCGGCCAGGTCGCTGCTGCTGCCCCGGCGCGATCCCCGGCGGCGGACGCCGTTGTGGCAGCAGCGGCAGCGGTCGGCGCAACTGCTGTCGGTCGCGGCGAAGTACGAGCAGTTCCCGGTGGTGCTGGAGGCCATGCGGGAGTGCCTGCAGGACGTGTACGACGTGTCCGGGCTGCGCGAGCTGATGTCGGACGTGCGGGCGCGGCGGGTGCGGGTGGTCGAGGTGGAGACCCCGTCGGCGTCGCCGTTCGCGCGGAGCCTGCTGTTCGGGTACGTGGGGATGTTCCTCTACGGGTCCGATGTGCCGTTGGCGGAGCGGCGGGCGGCGGCGCTCTCGCTCGACAGCGCGCTGCTGGCCGAGCTGCTCGGCTCGGAGGCGATCCGCGAACTGCTCGACCCCGAGGTGCTGGCCGAGGTGGAGCAGTCGCTGCAGCGGCTGGACCCCAAGCGGCACGCCAGGCACGCCGAGGACGCCGCCGACCTGCTGCGGTTCCTCGGCGACCTGTCCGAGGCGGAGGCGGCCGCGCGGGGCGTCCAGCCGGAGTGGTTGGCCGAGTTGGCGACGGCGCGGCGGGCGCTGCTGGTGCGGATCGCGGGCGAGGAGCGCTACATCTCGATCGAGGACGCGGGGCGGGTTCGCGACGCGTTGGGCACCGCGTTGCCGGTAGGCGTACCGGAAGCGTTCACCGAGCCGGTCGCGGATCCGGTGGGCGACCTGTTGGCGCGGTACGCCCGTACGCACGGCCCGTTCCCCGCCGCGGAGGCGGCGGCCCGGTTCGGGTTGGGGGTCTCGGTGGTGACGGGGGTGTTGGAGCGGTTGGCGGGCGCGGGCCGGTTGGTGCGCGGTGAACTGCGGCCGGGTGGCACGCACACCGAGTACTGCGACGCGGATGTGTTGCGGCGGTTGCGGCGCGGGTCGCTGGCGCGGCTGCGGGCGGAGGTGGAGCCGGTCGAGCCTGCCGCGCTGGGGCGGTTCTTGCCGAGCTGGCACGGGATCGGGCGTCGGTTGCGGTCAGCGCCGACGGCGGACGACGTGCTGTCGGTGGTGGAGCAGTTGGCGGGGGCGCCATTGCCTGCCAGCGCCGTGGAGTCGTTGATCCTGCCTGCCCGGTTGCCCGGGTACACGCCTGCCTTGCTCGATGAGCTGACCGCGGCAGGTGAGGTCACCTGGTGCGGTAGCGGTGCCTTGGCGGGTGGCGACGGGTGGGTGGCGTTGGCTCCCTCGGACGTGGCGGACCTGTTGCTGCCGGACGTCGAGGAAGCGGTCCCGGACACACCACTGCACGGGGCCGTACTGTCTTCTTTGGACACTGGGGCGCTGTTCTTCCGCCAGGTCGCCGAACGGGCAGGGGCGATCCTGGTCGATGGTGGCGCGGAGGTCCCCGGCGACCAGGACGTCGTGACCGCGTTGTGGGACCTGGTGTGGGGCGGTCTTGTCACCAACGACACGATCGCACCGTTGCGGGCTCTAGTCGCGGGCAAGGGTGCCGCGCACAAACCGCGCCCGACTGCCCCGCGCGGCCGGTACGCCCGCATGCGCGCGGCACGACCGGTGATGCCGAGCCGTACGGGTCCGCCCACGGTCGGCGGGCGGTGGTCGCTGGTGGTGGCACGCGAAAAGGACCCGACTCGGCGCGCGCACGCCCGCGCGGAGGCGTTCCTGGAACGGCACGGTGTCCTGACCCGCGGCGCGTTGGACACCGAGCGGGTGGTCGGCGGGTTCAGCGGTGTCTACAAGGTGCTGCGGGCGATGGAGGACACGGGGCAGATCATCCGCGGGTACGTGGTGGAGGGGCTGGGCGCGTCGCAGTTCGCGGCTCGCGGCGCGGTGGACCGGCTGCGCGCGCTCTCCCGCCCGGACGCCGCTCCCCCGGCGCCCGACGTGCACCTCGGCGAGGGCTGGCCGATCCCGGCCAGCATGCAGCGCCCGATCCAGTCCACTTCGGACACCAAGCTGGACGCCGTCGTCCTCGCCGCGGCCGACCCGGCCCAGCCCTACGGCGCCGCCCTGGACTGGCCGGACCCGGTCGGCGAGGGCAAACACCGCCCCGGCCGCAAAGCAGGCGCCCTCGCCGTCCTCGTCGAAGGCACCCCCGCCCTCTACGTGGAACGCGGCGGCCGCACCCTCCTCACCTTCACCGACGACACCCCACCCCTGCGCGCCGCCGCCGAAGCCCTCTCCCGAGCCGTGAAAGAAGGCTGGCTAGGCCCCCTCTCCGTCCAAAAAGCCGACGGCGAAGTAGCCCTCACCTCCACCCTGTCCACCATCCTCCGCGACGCGGGCTTCCGAGCCACCCCCAAGGGCTTACGCCTCCGCGCCTGAGTCCAGGCCCCCACCAGGCCGCAAGAGTTGGCCCGTATCAACAATCCAAGCCGCGTCAGGGAAGGGAAGGCTGCCGGGCGGGTTCAGCGAGGGGTGAGGATGCAGAACTCGTTGCCCTCGGGATCCGTGAGCACCACCCACGGCACATCACCCTGGCCGACATCGGCGAGAGTCGCGCCCAGGGACTGGAGGCGGGCGGCCTCGGTGTGCTGGTCCTCGTCCAGGTGTGGGGCGAGGTCGAGGTGGAGGGGGTTCTTGGTGAGTTTGGGGTCTGTGGTGCGGAGGAATTCCAGCCAGGGGCCGTGGCGGTCGGGGGCGTGCAGGGACGCGAAGGCGGGTTCGTCGCGGATGATGCGGTGGCCGGTGGCGGCGGCCCAGAAGGTGGCCTGGGCGCTGGGGTCGAGTGCGTCGACGACGATGGCGGCGATGGCGCCGGTGTCGGCGTACTCGGGGCGGGGTTCGAGGACGCAGAACTCGTTGCCCTCCGGGTCGGCGAGGACCACCCACGGCACGTCGCCCTGGCCGAGGTCGACCGGGCGGGCGCCCAGGCCGAGCGCGCGGCGGACGGTCGCGTCCTGGTCGGTCGGCGACACGCTGGACAGGTCGAGGTGGACGCGGTTCTTGCCGAGCTTGGGGTTCGGGGCAGGCACGAAGACCAAGTCCATGTCCCAGCCGTCTTCCTCCGGGGCGGTGACGTCGATCTCGCCGTCCTCCGCGAAGGTGGTCGGCCACCCCAGCAGGTCGGCCCAGAAGCGCGCCAGGGCGGGCGGGTCGGCGGCGTCCACCACGAAGTTGACCAAGCGGGTCGGCATGTCTGGACGCTAGTGCACGAAGCCGCCACCCGCCGAAAGCCGAGCACCGATCAGCCCACCCTGCGGTACGTCCCCAGCACGATGGGTCCGTCCATGGTGAACACCAACTCGTCCCCGCGCAGCGTGTAGGACGTCGCCTTGGTCAGCACGTAGGTGTTGGGCACATTGGCGCACCCGATGAGCGTCGACGGGCCGTCCGTGGTGGCGCTGAAGACCCCGTTGTCCGCCTGGTAGCGACCCGCGGACCCGTTGCAGCCGTCGGACGCCTCCCAGTGGCCGTCGTCGGTGAAGCGGACCAGTGGCGGCTCGCGCCGCGGGGTGTCGATGGAGCCGGTGAACCCGACGAGCGACACCGGTTCCCACTCGCCGACCACCCCGGCCGAGGCGGGCAACCGCGCCGCACCGGCCGCGGACGTCGCCACCTCGTCCCGAACCCGCCCCGCCGCGAAGACCAGGCCGCCGACCAGCGCGATCACCGCGACCCCGGCGGCCACCACCTGCCGGGCGGTCCGCCGCCGCCGGACGCGGTGGTGGACGGCGGCCAGCATGCCGTCGTCGGTCGGGGCGTACGCGGCGCCCTCGGTGAAGGCGTCCCGCAGTCGTCGCTCCGCCTCGTTCATCGGTCCTCCTCCCTACTCACCCGCGGGCTCCATCGTCTCGCCCCACGCGGTGCGCAGGCTGCTCAGCGCCCGCGACGCCTGGGACCGCACGGTGCTCTCCGCGCAGCCCAACAGCTCCGCGATCGCCCGGTCGTCGCGGTCCTCGTAGAAGCGCAGCACCAGCACGGCCCGCTGCCCCGGTGGCAGCGCCGCCAGCGCGCCCCACGTCTGGGCCCGGGCGGCCACGTGGTCGGCGTGATCACCGGCGCCTGCCACCTCGAACCACGCGTCGCCCGGTTGGACCGGCAGCTCGGAGTTGGACCGTTTGCGCTGCCAGTCGATGTTGGCGTTGACCATGATGCGGCGCAGGTAGGCGTCAGGGTGGTCGGCGGCCGCTACGCGACGCCAGCGGCCGTGCGCCTTGAGCAACGCGGTCTGCACCAAGTCCTCGGCCAGGTGGCGGTCGCCGGTAAGCAGGTACGCGAACCGCAGCAGCGCCTGGCCGCGGTCCCGCACGTACTCGTCGAAGGTCATCCCCACCCTTTCCGCCCTGACTTCCAGACGGAGCGGGGGGCGCGATCCGCTGCACGCGGCGTCGGATCAGGTCGGCACCCGGCTGGGCACGAGCCGGAACTCGTTGCCCTCGGGGTCGTGGAAGGCGCCGCCGTGCTCGGTGGCGCCCCGGGTCAGCAGGTCCGAGGCGTCGGACTCGTCGTCGGTCGCCAGCGTCAGCCGGATGCGGTTGGGGCCGCGGCGCTGGTCGGGGACGCGGAGGAACTCGATCCACGGCCCGGCCCGCTCGCTGGCCCGCAGCGCCGCGGAGTTCTCCTCGGTGTGCACCAGCGGCCAGCCGGTCGCCGCCGACCAGAAGGTGGCCAGCCTGGTGGGGTCGACCGCGTCGACGACGAGCGCGGCGAGCGGCCCGGTGTGGTGGTAGAGGTCCCCGGGTTCGAGGATGCAGAACTCGTTGCCCGCCGGGTCGCGGAACACCGTCCACGGCACCCCCGGCCCCTGCCCCACGTTGACCTCGACCGCCCCCACGTCGGCGGCCAGCGAGGTCAGCACCTGGTACTCGTGCGGGCTCTCCGTCGCCAGGTCGAGGTGGATCCGGTTCTTGGCCGTCTTGTCCCACCTGGCGGGAACGAAGGCCAGGTCCAACCCGCACCCGCCCAGGTCGGGCGCCACCAGCCGGTGGCAGCCGCCGCGGCCAGGGGTGGCGGTGCCGCCGAGCATGATGTACCAGAACTGCGCGGCGGCCGCCGGGTCGGTCGCATCGATCACGAGACTCGCCAGCCGGGTGGACATGTCCGACACCGTAGTCCTGTCGGCGCACCGGGGTCGTTTCCCGCCTTTCCCCACCACAGCCGCCGCTACCCGTTCGGGGGCTCCACCGGTCGGTCGGGAGCCCGGGGAGGACCTTGAGTCCTTTGTGGAACCGTCAGCGGGTGGCCAGGCGGAGCAGGGCCCAGAGTTGGGTCAGGGCGTCGAGGTCTCCTTCGCGGTCCACGGCCGGGGTGAAGACGGCGGTGCGGCCCCAGAGCCACAGGTACAGGGCCTGGGGCGGGCCGGTAACCGTTGCGGCGGCGGGGGTCGGGTGCGGTGACAGCGCGGCCGTGGTGCGGTCTGTGGTGACCTCGGCCAGCCAGGTGTGGCCCGCGGTGCGGACGGCGACCGTGGTGGCGCGGGTGCCGGAGACGCCGAGGACGGCCAGGCGGTGGGTGAACCACAGGGTCAGCACCTCGTCCACGCCGTCGACCGCCACGTCCTCCGGGACCGGTGTGATGTCCCCGCCCGCGGCCGCTTGGACGTCCACGCGGTGCACCGTCGCCTCGTGGGCCATCCGGCGGCGCCAGAAGCCGTACGTCTGGTCGGTCGGGTGCCAGCCGGGGCACGGGGCGGACGCGGCGTTGGCCTCGAGTTCGCCGAGCAGGGCGCGCAGGCCGTCGAGCAGGTAGTGCTCGACGGGTTCGCCGTCGAGGGGTTGGCGTTGCCAGTGGGTGGGGCGGGTGCCGGTGCGGATCCAGGTCAGCGCCATGCGGTAGACGCTGCCGAGGTGGCGGGTGGTCTCGCCGACGGTCAGGCCGGGGCAGCCGGGGACCGGGCGGTCCTGGTCGGCTGCCGCGGCGCTGGTCGCCAGCAGGGTGGTCTCGGTCTCCAGCACGTCGAGCAGTCGGTCCGCGGCGAGCAGCCCGGTCACCGCCGGGTGCCGTGCACGGCGCGGTGGATCAGCGCGAGGAACTCGGCGGTCTGCCGGTGCAGGTCCTCGGCGGCGCGCGGGCCGACCCGGCTGGTGATGCCCGCCTGCACCGCGGCGCGGGTGGCCGAGCAGGAGGCGAAGTACGCCGCCCACTCGCGCATCTCCGGGGCCACCGACGCCATCAGCGTCCACACGCTGGTCGGCTTGGCCCGCCCCCGGTGCGGGCGGCCGCGGGCGGCGAGCAGCGCGGCGGCGGCGCGCAGGGCGCACAGGTAGGACTCGGTGAACAGGTGCGCGGGGGTCGCCCGCTCCGACACCGCGGCGAACCCGCGCTCGGCCTGGCCGAGCAGGGTCACCGCGGCGGCCGGTGGTGCCTGGGTGACGGGGAAGTCCAGCGTGCTGGTCATCTAGGGCCTCCTCCCGATCGAGACGTCACGAACGACAGCGACGAACCCGCCGAGGGGAAGCCGGCGGCGCCCGGTGGTGAGGCGCTTCCCCCGCCCCACCACCGGGCATCGTTCGAACTCATGTTCGAACAAAGTCAGCGTAACCCGTGGTGGGACCGGGTTCAAGCGAACTTCGGTGTGACGTGGCGGGGGTGTGGGGCGCGGCCGGGCGGCGGGTGGTGTGATGGAGCGGTGAGCACACCCGAGCACCGCGGCGTCACCGCGATCGCCGACGCCCTGCGCGCGGCCGGACTGCCCGAGGCAGCGGCCGGGATCCGCTTCCTCGACGACGACGTGCGCACCGCCGCCGCGGCCGCCGAGGCGATAGGCGTACCGGTCGGCGCTATCGCCAACAGTCTCGTGTTCGTCGCGGACGGGGCGCCGCTACTGGTCCTGACCTCGGGTGATCACCGCGCCGACACTACGAGGCTCGCCGCGCTCGTAGGCGTCACCGAGGTCGGCAAGGCCACCCCCGCGTTCGTCCGGGAGCACACCGGCCAGGCCATCGGCGGCGTCGCCCCGATCGGGCACCCGGTGCCGTTGCGCACCCTGGTGGACAGCCACCTGGAGCGGTACCCGGTGGTCTGGGCGGCGGCCGGTCACCCCAAGTCGGTGTTCCCCACGACCTACGCCGATCTGGTGACCCTCACCGGGGGCACGGCTGCGCGGGTCGGCGTCGAGGAGGATGATCCGTCCTCGTGACCGCCGCTCCCTCACCCCGCGTCGCCCGCTTCGCCGAGCTGACCGGCGACGACCTGCGGGGTCGTCTGCGCGAGGCGCTGCTGCTGTACGTGAACGCCATGCGCTACCCCAAGGGCACCGCCGAGCAGCGGGCCCCGATGTGGCTGGCGCACATGCTGCGGGTCGGTTGGCGCTGTGTGGCCGCGTTCGACGCCGAGGACCGGATGGCGGGTATCGCCTACGGCTACCAGGGCGCTCCCGGGCAGTGGTGGCACGAGCAGGTCAAGCGCGGGGTCACCGAGCGGCACGGCATCGAGGTCGCCGAGCGGTGGATGGAGGACTACTTCGAGCTCACCGAGCTGCACGTGCGCCCGGACAGCCAGGGGCAGGGCATCGGCGGCGAGCTGATCCGGAAACTGGTGACAGGTACGGGTAACGCGCACGTACTGCTGTCCACGCCCGAGGGGCCTTCCCGGGCGTGGAACCTCTACCGCAAGCTGGACTTCGTCGACGTACTACGCGAGTACCAGTTCGCGGGGGATCCACGCCCGTTCGGCGTCCTCGGTCGTACCCTTCCGCTCGCCTAGATAGCGGCCAGTCGCTCGCGCAGCGTGTCGAGCCCCATCGCACCCATCACCAACGCGTCCTGGTGGAACGCCTTGAGGTCGAACGCGTCGCCCCTACGGGCCTTGGCCTCGTCGCGGGCCTGTAGCCACAACCGCTCGCCCAGCTTGTAGGTGGGCGCTTGCCCCGGCCAGCCGAGGTAGCGGTCGATCTCGTCGTGCACGTGGGTCGGGTCGGTGATGGTGCGGGTGAGCATGAACTCCAGGCCCAGCTCGGGGGTCCACCGCTCGCCGGGGTGGAAGCCGTGCCCGGACGGGATCCGCAGCTTGAGGTGCATGCCGATGTCGACGATCACCCGCGCCGCACGGAACAGGTGCGCGTCGAGCATGCCGAGCAGGTCGCCGTCGTCGGACAGGTAGCCGAACTCGCGCATCAGCCGCTCGGCGTAGAGCGCCCAGCCCTCGCCGTGCGCGGGGACCCAGGTCAGCAGGCGCTGGAACCGGTTGAGGTCCGCCGCCTGGTAGACCGCCGTGGCGATCTGCAGGTGGTGGCCGGGGACGCCCTCGTGGTAGACGGTGGTGACCTCGCGCCAGGTCGAGAAGTCCTCGCGGTCGGCAGGCACGGACCACCACATGCGGCCGGGGCGCACCCAGTCGTCGGTGGGGCCGGTGTAGTACGCGCCGACGCTGCCGCCGGGCGGGGCGATGCGGCACTCCAGGCGCATCAACGGGTCCGGGATCTCGAAGTGCACGCCGCGCAGGTCGGCCAGCGCCTGGTCCGACAGCCGCTGCATCCACTCCTCCAGCGCCTTCTGGCCCCGGACCTGGTAGCGCGGGTCGGCGTCGAGCACGGCGGCGGCCTGGGCGATCGACGCCCCGGCGGAGATCCGGTCGGCGACCTGCTTCATCTCCGCTTCCAGCCGGGTGAACTCGGCCCAGCCCCACTCGTACGCCTCGTGCAGGTCGAGCCGGGCGCCGGTGAACTCGCGCGACCACAGGCGGTACCGGTCCTCGCCCACGGCGTCCTCGGTGGGCGCCTTCGCGGCGAGCTCGTCGGTGAGGAAGTCGGCGAGACCCGCGTAGGCGCTGGAGGCGCCCGCGGCGGCCGCGTCGAGGTCTGAGCGCAACGCGCCCTCGACCTGGGCGCCGGAGACGAGGTCGGTGAAGAACGAGGTGGACCAGGTGCGGCACTGGTCGGCGACCTTGGTGACCTGGCGCAGCGCGGCGACGTCGCCCTTGGCGGCCGCGGCGCGCAGCGACTGCTGGTAGCCGGCGAGCGCGGTCGGCACCTGGCCGAGCCGGGCGGCGATGACGGCCCAGTCGTCGGCGGTGTCGTTGGGCATCAGGTCGAACACCTGCCGCACGTCCTGCGGCGGCGAGGCGATCACGTTCAGGTCGGCGAGCCGCTCACCGGCCTCGAACAGCTCGACCTGCAGCCCGACCCGTTCGGTGAACACGGCCTTGGCGTTGGCCTCGCCCGCGTCGGCTGGCTCGACGCCGCCGATGGCGGCCAGCGCGGCCTTGGCCAGGTCGGCGCGGGCGGTGATGCCGTCCGGGGACAGGTCGGGCAGGTCGCGGTCGTGCCCGGCGACACCGACCAGGGTCGCCAGGATCGGGTCGGCGGCGGCGATGTCGTCGACGTAGCGGTCGCAGATCTGGTGCACGCCGTCGTGCGGGGAGGACGCCATGGTCAGCCACGTTACCCAACAGTCGGCGGTGGGCGCGGTGGACGGGTACGGCAGGATGGCCGCGTGCACCAGGTCACGCGACACCCCCGATCCCGTTCGCGCAGGTGGGCGGCCCTGATCCCGCTCACCCTGCTGGCGCTGGTCACCCTCTCCGGGTGCGTGCGGGTGCAGGCGTCGTTCGCGGTGTCCGAGGACGACCTGGTCTCCGGCCAGCTGGTGGTGGCCTCCGTCGCGGTCAAGCAGGGCGACATCGGCCCCGCGCTGACCATCCCGCCCGAGCTCAAGGGCAAGGTCCGCGCGCAGAGCTACACCGCGGACGGTTACGTGGGCCAGACCGTCACCTTCCAGGGCCTGTCGTTCCCCGAGGTGACCGTGCTGGCCGAGTCGATCACCGCGGGCAAGCAGTACCGGCTCAGCTTCCGCCGTTCGGGTGACCTGGTGACGATGGCCGGGTCGGTCGACCTGACCGAGCTGCCTGCGGACCGGGCCGAGGTGCAGGTGACGGTGACCTTCCCCGGCACGGTCACCAGGACCAACGGCATCAACGACAACGGCACGATCAACTGGAAGCCCAAGCCGGGCGCGGTGACCGAGTTCGACGCCGCGGTCCAGTACACCGACAAGTCGGGCGTCTCCTGGACCAAGTGGGTCACCATCGTCGGCGCGTCCGCCATCGGGGTGGCGCTGCTGGTGCTGGCGCTGGCCTTCTTCACCCACAAGCGGTCGGTGCGCGCCGCGGGCCCACCGACCGTGCGCCGCTACTAGCCCCCACCGGACCCGCCACCGGCTCAGGTCCTGGCGGGCACCAGGCCGAGCCGGTTGACGACCTCCTTGGTCGCCTTGGACCGGTTGAACGTGTAGAAGTGCAGCCCCGACACGCCCTCCGCCAGCAGCCGCTCGCTGACCTCGGTGGCCAGGTCGATGCCCGCGGCGCGGAAGGACTTGGCGTCGGTGTGCGGTTCCAGCAGCGCCGAGATGCGCGCGGGCACCGGGGCGCCGGAGAGCTCGATGGTCTTGGCCAGCGTCTTGCGGGTGGTGATCGGCATGATGCCGGGCAGCAAGTCCGCGTCGCAGCCGCGGGCGGCGACCCGGTCGCGCAGCCGCAGGAAGTCCTCGGGCTCGAAGAACAGCTGGGCGATGGCGAAGTCGGCGCCCGCCTGCAGCTTGCGCACCAGGTTTTCGGTGTCGGCGTCGAGGTCGGCCGAGCGCGGGTGGCCGTAGGGGAACGCGGCGACGCCGACGCAGAAGTCGCCGAGTTCGCGGACCAGCCGGACCAGCTCGTCGGCGTAGTGCAGGCCGTCCGGGTGCGCGGACCACTCGCCGTTGGGGTCGCCGGGCGGGTCGCCGCGCAGCGCCAGGATGTTGCGGATGCCGAGCGCGGCGTACCAGCCGATGACGTTGCGCAGTTCGGCGATGGAGTGGTCGACGGCGGTCAGGTGGGCCATCGACACCAGGGTGGTCTCCCTGGCCACGCGCCCGGTGGTGCGGATGGTGCGGTCGCGGCTGGAGCCGCCCGCGCCGTAGGTGACGGAGACGAAGGCGGGGTCGAGGCCCTCGAGCTCGCGGATGGCGTTCCACAGGCGTTGCTCGTCGGCGCTGTCGCGGGGTGGCATGAACTCCACCGAGAACACCGGCCTGCCCACGCGGATGCGCTGCACCACGGTCGTCATGGGGCAAGCCTAGCGAAGTACCGCCCGCTGGAACCCCGTTCCTGAGGTCTGGACAACCCGGGGTGCCGGTCACACTCGTCGACCCCCGGTTGCCCCTGGCCAGGCCGCCCGGCGCACGATAGGCGGGTGCGGCGGACCCAGGTGATCGACAACTCCATGGACGGGGCGCTCGCGGTGCACGTCGAGCGCCACCTGTCCGACTACCTCGAGCAGCGGCGCGCCGGGATGGCCGAGATGGCGCCGTCGTTCGGTTCGGCGGTCGAGTCGCTGGCGGCGTTCGTGCTCGGCGGTGGCAAGCGGATCCGACCCACCTTCGCCTGGTGGGCCTGGCGCGGCGCGGGCGGCGCGGGGTCGGGGCGGGAGGCGGAGGCGGTGCTGCGCGCGGTGAGCGCCCTGGAGCTGATCCAGGCGTGCGCGCTGGTGCACGACGACCTGATGGACGACTCCGCGGTGCGCAGGGGCAAGCCGACGGTGCACGTGGAGTTCGCCGCCCGGCACCGGGAGCGGGGGTGGCTCGGCACGCCGGAGCGCTTCGGCGCCGCGGCCGCGATCCTGCTCGGCGACCTGGCGCTGGCGTGGGCCGACGACATGTACGTGAGCGCGGAGCTGCCCGCCGACCGGCGCGCGGCGGCGCTGGTGCCGTGGCAGGCGATGCGCGCGGAGATGCTGGCCGGGCAGTACCTGGACGTGCTGACCCAGGCCAAGGGCGACGAGTCGGCGGCGGCGTCGCTGAGCGTGGCCAGGATGAAGACCGCCGCGTACACCGTGGAGCGGCCGCTGCACATGGGGGCCGCGCTGGCCGGGGCCGACGAGCACCTGGTCGCGGCGTTGCGGGCGTTCGGCGCCGACATCGGGCTGGCCTTCCAGCTGCGCGACGACCTGCTGGGCATGTACGGCGACACCGACGTGACCGGCAAGCCCGCGGGCGACGACCTGCGTGAGGGCAAGCGGACCCTGTTGATGTCGATCGGGCTCGGTAAGGCAGACGCGGCGGGGCGGGCTGCGGACGCGGCTCTTATGCGGTCTGCGCTCGGTAACGACAACCTGGACTCCGCGACTGTGGAGCGCACCAGGGAGCTGTTGGTCGACCTGGGCGCGGTGGCCGAGGTGGAGCAGCGGATCGGGGAGCTGACCGAGTCGGCGATGCGCGCGCTCGGTGGGGTCGACCTGGCCGAGCCCGCCGGTGACGTCCTGGCCGGGTTGGCGGTAAGCGCGACCAAGCGGGCCAGCTAGCGGTGGGCGGCACCCGGGTGGTGCCCGGCCCCACCGACCACGTCGTGGTCATCGGCGCCGGTCTGTCCGGGCTGTCCGCAGCGCTGCACCTGGCGGGCGCGGGCCGTGAGGTGACTGTCCTGGAGGCAGCGCCGACTGCCGGTGGACGCGCGCGCCGGGAGGAGATGGGGCCGTACGGCGTCGACACCGGCGCGACTGTGCTGACCATGCCCGAGCTGGTCGAGGAAGCTCTAGCGGCGGTCGGTGCGTCTTTGGACCTCGACCTGGTCAAGCTCGACCCCGCCTACCGCGCGCACTTCACCGACGGCAGCACCATCCACGTGCACACCGACGCGGACGCGATGGCCGACGAGGTGCGCCGGGTCGCCGGTCCACGGGAGGCAGCGGGGTACCTGCGGCTGCGGGCGTGGCTGACCGACCTGTACCGGGTGCAGCGCGATCGGTTCATCGGCGCGAACTTCGACTCCCCCCTCGACCTTCTTGGCGTCGACCTGGCTCGGTTGGCCTGTCTGGGCGGGTTCGGCAGGTTGGGTCCCGCGGTGGCGCGGCACCTGTCGGACGAACGGTTACAGCGGCTGTTCTCCTTCCAGTCCCTCTACGCGGGGGTTGCCCCGAGCCGGGCTTTGGCCGCGTACGCCGTGATCGCCTACATGGACACCGTCGCGGGCGTGTACTTCCCGCGTGGCAGCAGTTCCAGGCCGGGCGGTGTCGGCTCCGTGGCCGGGGTGATGGCGGACGCGGCGGGCAAGGCCGGGGTGCGGTTCCGGTACTCGACGAGCGCGGCCTGGCTGGAGCGGGTCGGGTCGCGGGTGCGGGCGGTGCGGACCACGGCGGGCGAGCGGATCACCTGCGACGCGGTGGTCGTCACCGCGGACCTGCCGGTCGCCTACCGGCTGCTCGGCGTGACCCCGCGCCGACCGGTCCCGATCCGCTACTCACCGTCGGCGGTCGTCCTGCACACCGGTGTCGCCCGGTCCTGGGACGCGCTGGCGCACCACACGATCTTCTTCGGCGGGCAGTGGGAGCGCACCTTCGACGAGATCACCCGGCGGGGGGTTCTCATGGGTGATCCCTCGCTGCTGGTCACCCGACCCACCGCGACTGATCCGACCCTGGCACCGGCGGGCAGGCAGCAGGTGTCGGTGCTCGCGCCCGCGCCGAACCTGCGCACCGGCCCGGTCGACTGGGCGCGGATCGGACCGATCTACCGCGACGAACTGCTGCGGGTCCTGGAGCGGCGCGGGCTGACCGGGTTCACCGACGCCGTCGAGGTCCAGCGGCTGGTCACGCCCGCGGACTGGGCGGCGTCGGGGTTGGCGGCTGGCACGCCGTTCTCGGTGTCGCACACGTTCAGCCAGACCGGCCCGTTCCGGCCGCGCAACCTGGTGCCCGGGGTGGACAACGTCGTGCTGGCGGGCTGCGGGACGACACCCGGGGTGGGCATCCCGCCGGTGGTGATCTCCGGTCGGCTGGCCGCGCTGCGGGTGACGGGCGGTACCGGGGTGGGCGCGGCCCGGCGGCGGTCCGTGAGCGGGTTGTGAGGCTATCTTTGGCTCCTGGCCACCCGGTGTCGCGATAATGCGCGCGGTGGGCGGGTGGCGGACGGGGAGCGGCGACATGCGCGGGGCGGCTTGGCGGGGCGTGGCACGGGTGCTCACCCGGGCACTGGGGGTCGGCGCGGTGCTGGTGACGGCCGCCGCGTGCAGCACGGCGGTGGCGGGGTCGCCGGTGCCAGCGGAGATCGGCCCGCCCAGTGGCGCCGCGTCGGCGGTGCAGTCGCTCGACGACCTCGGCGAGGCCGGGCTGCTGCGCTACAAGGGCACGCTGACCTCGGCGTCCAACGACCCGGTCGAGTTCGACCTCGCGGCCGCGAGCGGCGGGGAGATCGCGGGCTCGCTGACGGTCAACGGCAAGGTGGCCTCGGTGCTCGTGGTCGAGCGCGGCACCTACCTCAAGGCGGCCGCCGACTTCTGGGCGGCGCTGTCGGGGGTGGGCAACGCGGAGAACAAGGGCACCGCGGTGGCCGACCGCTGGGTGAAGGTGCCCGGGGTGCTGATCGGCGTGGAACTGGCCGACGTGTTCAGCCCGGAGTCGATGAGCCAGTACCTGGTGGTCGACACCGACAAGGCGCGCGACGACGAGCAGCCGCTGACCGACCGGCGGCGCACCGACCTCGCCGGGGCCAAGGTGTTCCGGATCCCGCTGGTCAGCGGCGCGGTGTACCTGGCGGAGGCGCAGCCGCACGGGGTGCTCAAGGTGGAGCTGGACTCGGCGGGCCAGTCGGCGCCGACGACGGTGAAGAAGCTGTCCACCACGGTCGTCGACGCGACCGGTGAGCTGGCGAAGTTCTACCAGGACGTGGCCGCGGTGGCCGGGCAGCTGACCGCGCCGGTCGACGTGCTGAACACCGTGCAGGAGAGCGGCCACACCTTCGAGGGCTGCGGCGCGGCGAGTTGCTCGATCGTCGTGAGTTTCACCAACGGGACCAAGGCCGCGGTCCGGGTGTCGGTACGCGGGAAGTGGCAAGGCGACAGCTCGCCACTAGGGGCGTGTGAGGCACTCGCGGGTCCGGTAGCGCCGGGCCAGGCGGGTAGCGCTACCTGCACGCTGTCGAGCCAGGAGTGGGTGCAGTTCTTCGCCAGGGCCAACTCCGTTCCGGGCAACCACCCGTACAGCGTGGAGTGGTCGACCGTGGTGCTGGCCGAGGCACCGGACCTGACCAAGGTCACCGCGCTGGCGAAGGCGGCGCCCGCCGACACCAAGGCGCGGCAGACCGACGGCTCGCACTTCGTGTTCTCCATCGGCTACGGCGGCAAGAAGGTCTGGAAGTACGGGGTCACCGGCAAGCACTGGACCGACCGGGCCGACCGGCAGCTCGCGGTGTGCATGGGCGAGACCAGGTCGGTGTGCCGGGTGGACCTGGTGACCGCGACCGGGGACGCGGGCTCGGCGTATGGCCTGCTCAAGCAGCTGGTCGACGCGTACCGCACCGCGGGCGGGACGTGCCCGGAGGGCCAATGGGCCGGGTGCGCGCGCTGACGACGCTGGACTCGGCCTACGCGGGCAGCCGTGCGATCAACGCCCACCACGGCCGTACGTACTACCTGGCGACCCGGCTGTTGCCGCCCTCGCGCCGCCCCGCGGTGCACGCGCTCTATGGGTTCGCGCGGGTGGCCGACGAGATCGTGGACAACCCGGGAGCTGATCCTGCCGGTGAGCTCTTGGCGTTGGAGAGCGCGCTCAAAGATGCCTTCGACGGTGGCGCTACCGGGCATCCGGTGCTGCTCGCACTCGCCGACACCGTGCGGCGCTGGAACATCGACCGGGATCTGTTCGGCGTCTTCCTGAACTCGATGCGGATGGACCTGACGGTCACCGACTACGCCAACCTGGACGAACTGGCCGAGTACACGCACGGATCTGCCGGGGTGATCGGGCTGATGTTGTTGCCAGTATTGGGCACCGTGTCACCGGAGGCCGCCCCTTACGCTGCCGCGCTGGGCGAGGCGTTCCAGCTGACCAACTTCCTGCGGGACGTGGGCGAGGACCTCGACCGTGGCCGGGTTTACCTGCCCGCGGACCACTTGGCCGCGTTCGGAGTGGACCGTGAGCGGCTGGCGTGGGCTCGGGTGAACGGGCCGGATAGGACTACCCGGCGCGCAGTGGCGCATTTCGCCGCGATGGCGCACGCCGGGTATCGGGCTGCCGAGCCGGGGATCGCGCTCTTGGACCCGGTGTCACGGCCCTGCGTGGCGACCGCGGCGCGGCTGTACCGGGCGATCCTGGACGAGATCGCGGCCGCCGGGTACGACGTGCTGACCCGGCGGGCGGTGGTGCCCGCCGGGCGCAAGGCGTCGGTGGTGGTGCCCGGCGTGGCCAGGTGCGTGCTGGCCAGGCTCAGGGGAACTCAGTAGGCCAGGGCCTGGGCGCGGCGCTTGACCTCGCGGCCGCGGTCGCCGCGCAGCGCGTCGATGGGCCTGCCGGGCAGCGTGTCGTCGGCGGTGAACAGCCAGCGGATCACCTCGTCCGGGCTGAAGCCGGAGTCGTTGAGCACGGTGATGGTGCCGGGCAGGCCCTTGACGACGTCGCCGTCGTCGGTGATGAACTCGGCGGGCACCATCAGCACGCCGCGGCGGCGCACGGCGATGAGGTGGTGGTCGCGCAGCGCCTGGTGCACGCGGGTGATCGGCTGGTCGAGGCGGATGGCGACATCGGGCAGCGGCAGCACCGGGACGTCGGGGTCGAGCACGTCGGCGGCCGCGGGGATTGAACTCACGCACCAACGATGCCACATCGACCGGATGTGGGCAGTCGACCATCCGGTCGGCCCGCGCGGTGCTCGATCACCACCCGCCGCCCCGGCCAGGCGGATGTGCGGGGGTCGGTACACGCGGGCGCGCGGCTCCGTACGATCCACCCTTGTGGAGGACAAGGGGCCGAGTCTCGTCGGGGCGCTGCTGGAGCAGCGCTACCGGGTCGACGCGCCGGTGGCGCGGGGCGGGATGTCGGCGGTCTACCGCGGGGTCGACACCCGGCTGGACCGCCCGGTCGCGATCAAGGTGATGGACTCCCGGTTCGCCGACGACAAGTCCTTCGTCGAGCGGTTCGAGCGCGAGGCCAGGTCGGCGGCCCGCATCCACCACCCGAACGTGGTGGCGGTGCACGACCAGGGCCTCGACGGCGACCACGTGTACCTGGTGATGGAGCTGGTCAGCGGCGGCACCCTGCGCGACCTGCTCACCGAGCGCACCACGCTGCCGGTCCCGCTGGTCGTGGCGATCATGGAGCCGGTGCTGTCCGCGCTGGCGGCCGCGCACCGGGCCGGGCTGATCCACCGCGACGTCAAGCCGGAGAACGTGCTGATCGGCACCGGCGGCATCGTCAAGGTCGCCGACTTCGGCCTGGTCCGCGCGATCTCCAGCGTCGGCACCACCAAGAGCAGCGTCATCCTGGGCACCGTCGCGTACCTCTCGCCGGAGCAGGTGACCACCGGGGCGGCGACCGCGCGCGGCGACGTGTACTCGGCGGGCATCGTGCTCTACGAGGCGCTGACCGGCTCCCCGCCCTACCACGGCGACAACGCCCTGTCGGTCGCCTACCGGCACGTCAACGACGACGTCCCGCCGCCGAGCGCGGCGGTGCCGGGCATCCCGCCGATGCTCGACGAGCTGGTGGTCCGCGCGACCCGCCGCGACCCGGGGGCGCGCCCGGCCGACGGCGCCGCGTTCCTGGCCGAGCTGCAGCAGGTCCGCGCCGCGCTGTCGCTGCCGAGGATGCGGGTGCCGATCCCGCGGGTCGCGAACGTCGACGAGACCGTGCGGGTGTCCGGCGCGCTCTCGGCCCCGCCGCCCGCCCCGACCGGGCCGACGCACGCGGCGGTCGAGGACATCGCCGCGCTCGACCCGGAGGAGACGATCAAGGTCCCGTTCGCGGCGATCACCGGCGAGAACACGGTCCAGGCGCCGCCGCAGCCGGGTCCCCCGCCGCAGCAGGTTCCCCCGCCGTCGGCGACCGTCGTCCGCCCGATGCCCGGGTTCTCCGCGGCCGGGCCGCAGGGGACGCGCGCGATGCTGCGGTCGGACCTGGAGAAGGTGATCGACTCGGCGGCGCAGGCGGGCAGTCCGCCGTCGGCCCCGTACGGCTTCCCCGCGCAGGGGGTGCCCCAGCAGGTCCCGCCGCCGCCACCGCCCAACCCGACCCGGCGGTTGGTGCTGCTGAGCGTCATCGGGGTGCTGGTGCTGGGGCTGCTCGGCACCGGTATCTGGTGGTTCTCCAGCGGCCGCTACACCGAGGTGCCCACGCTGGCGGGCCGCGACGCCGAGACCGCGCAGCAGTTGGTGCGCTCGGCCGACCTGAGCCCCAGCGTGACGACCGTGCGCGACAACGACATCGAGGCGGGGCTGGTGATCAGCACCGACCCGGTCGCCGGTGTCGAGGCGCTGCGCGGCGACGAGATCAAGCTCCTGGTGTCCTCCGGCAAACCGGTCGTCCCGGACGTCCGCCCCGGCGCCACCCGCGACGAGGCCGAGCGCGCCGTGGCCAAGGAAGAACTCCAGGCCGCCGTCGACGACGCCAAGAACGCCTACGACGAACAGGTCCCCACCGGCCGCGTCCTGCGCCTGGAACCGCCGTCGGGCACCAGGGTCCAGCTCAACGAACGCGTCATCATCGTCCTGAGCAAGGGCCCCGCCCCCCGCCCCATCCCCGACGTCCGCGGCAAAACCCGCGACGAGGCGTTCCAAGCCCTCACCGCCGCGGGCTTCGAACCCTTCGACGGCCCCCAGGACTTCTCCGGCGACGTCGACGGCGGCCGGGTGATCCGCACCGACCCCGGCACCGGCACCAAGATCGAGGCAGGCGCGTCCACACGCGTCTCGGTGATCACCTCCTCCGCGGTGACCGTCCCCGACCTCAACCAACGCCCCATCGCCGAAGCCCAGGCCATGCTCCAACAACTGGGCCTCACCATGGAACTCCAACCCTTCTCCAACCCCAACGGCCGGGTCTTCACCCAGGGACCCCCCGCGGGCACCAAACTCCGCAAGGGCGACAAGGTCTCCGTCTTCGCCTGGTGATGAGCGGGGCGAGTTATCCACAGGTCTGTGGCTCGCTCTGCCTGTTCTGTCGGTGCTGCTCGGTAAGCTGTATATCGGGGGCTGCTGTGGGCGGTTTGATCTTGAGCTGAGGGGTGGCGGCTCTCGTGCTCGCCTGCGGCGTCGACGATCGACGCCTCGCCTTCGGCATTGGCCTGGCGCGAGTTTCGAGCTTTGCTCGATGCGGCGAACTCGTTTTGTGCGGGGCCCCTGAACTACCCGTGGCAGGACCGCAAAGCAGGGGCCGAAGAGCATGGCCCTGTCCGCGAACGACGCTACGGGCAGTCCTCCCCCACACAAAACAAGTCCGCCCCATCGAGCCTGCCTGGCACCAGCGGATCCGAGGAGCGTTCTGGGGCCAACGTTGTAGAGGGGCGTGTTGGGGCCAACGACTGTGGCGGGCGCGTGGGACCAACGTCTGAGAGGGGCGCGTTGAGGCCAACGATTGTGAGGGCCGGGTGGAGGCCAACGTTGTAGAGGGACGCGTTCGGACCAATGCCCGAGAGGGGTGTGTGAGGGCAACAACAGGTGGCAGGGCCGAGGGTGGTGTTCGGGGTTCTACAAAAGAGGGCCAGACCGCGTGGCCTGGCCCTCCTCGTTCTTCTCGGCCTAGCCGAAGAAGACTTCGGCTTCGGCGTAGCGTTCCAGAGGCACTGTCTTGAGTTCGGCGGTGGCCTCGGACAGCTTCACCCGGACGATGTCGGTGCCCTTGAGGGCGACCATGACGCCGAAGTCGCCGTCGGCTACGGCGTCTACGGCGTGGAGGCCGAAGCGGGTGGCCAGTACTCGGTCGTAGGCGGTGGGGGTGCCGCCGCGTTGGGTGTGGCCGAGGACTACGGCGCGGGATTCCTTGCCGGTCTTGGCGGCGATTTCCTCGGCGAGCCAGGTGCCGACGCCGCCGAGGCGGACGTGGCCGAAGGCGTCTTTCTCGCCGGTCAGCAGGACCTCGTCGCCGCCCTCGGGCAGGGCGCCCTCGGCGACGACGATGATCGGGGCGTACTGGCGCTCGAAGCGGCGCTGGACCCACTCGATGACCTTGTCGACGCTGAACGCGCGCTCGGGCACCAGGATCACGTTGGCGCCACCGGCCAGGCCGGAGTGCAGGGCGATCCAGCCAGCGTGCCTGCCCATGACCTCGACGACCAGGGCGCGGTGGTGGGACTCGGCGGTCGTGCGCAGCCGGTCGATCGACTCGGTGGCGATGTGCACCGCGGTGTCGAAGCCGAAGGTGTAGTCGGTGGCGCCGAGGTCGTTGTCGATGGTCTTGGGGACGCCGACCACGCCGACGCCGTCGTCGGTGAGGCGCTTGGCGACGCCGAGGGTGTCCTCGCCGCCGATGGCGATCAGGGCGTCGACGCCGTGCTCGGCAAGGACCGACTTGATCCGGTCCACGCCGCCGTCGACCTTGTACGGGTTGGTGCGCGAGGAGCCCAGGATGGTGCCGCCCCTGGTGAGGATGTCCTCGACGTCGTCGAGCCCGATCGGCTTCAGGTCACCCTCGAGCGGGCCCTTCCAGCCGTTGCGGAACCCGACGACGTCCCAGCCGTGGGTCTCGATCCCCTTGCGCGCGACCGCCCGGATGACCGCGTTGAGCCCGGGGCAGTCGCCACCCCCGGTGAGTACGCCGACCCGCATGACTACCCGACCTTCCACGCTCGCGCCCGTGATGGTCATCACCGGCTGCCGAGTCCAGACTGCCGGCAACTGAATCGGTATAGCAAGGAGGGTGGGCCGGTTACCGACCGTTGCGCAGCTGCCACAGGTCGTCGATCACGCGCCAGCGGACCAGGTTGAACCTGGCGTCGGCGAGGGCGTCGTGCGCGTCGTCCGGCGGGGCGGGCAGCGGCGGTTTGCCGACGTCCTCCCACCGCTGCCGCAGCTCGCGGGTGAACCGGGGGATCAGCCGGGGCAGCGCGGGCATGGCGCCCCACAGCTGGCCGAGCACCACGTGGTCGTAGGCGCCGAACCAGGCCCACAGCTCGATCTTGTCCTTCGCCCGCGGCGGGGTGAGGAACTCGAGCAGCCTGCGGCGCATCTCGGTCTTGTCGCACCAGGACTTGTCGGCGGGCGGGGGCAGCTTGTCCAGGACGTTGGCCCGCACCCACGGCCCGGCCTTGGCCGGGTCGAACTCGGTCGAGACCGCGTAGAACTCCCGGCCGTCCTCGTCGACGACACCGATCGACACCAGGTCGATGGTCAGCCCGTCCTCGATGAACTCGGTGTCGTAGAAGTAACGCACCGACCAAGCCTAGGTCACCGGCCCCCGGTGGATACTGATCGACATGCGCACACGGGCACTGGCGGCCGTGCTGGTCGCCACACTGGTCGCGGCGGGCTGCGCCGGTCCACAGGGGCCGACCCCGGTCGCCTTCACCAAGATCGACCTGGCTGGCGCCCCGGTGACGCTCACGCCGGTCGGCGAGTCGCTGCTGGTCGGCGTCCGACGCGACGGGCAACCGGTCGTGCCCGCCCTGCTGCGCCGCGACCCGGGCGGGGCCGTCACCGAGGTCCCCGCCACGCCTGCCACCCCGTACGGCAACCTCGCCCGCTGGACCCAGGTGGACACCGACGGCACCCGGCTGTACGCGGTCGGCGGCGAACGCGGCGGCGCGCACGGCAACGTCCGCTGGAGCGCGTGGGACGGCACCGCGAGCGGCGTGGTCGAGAAGCGCCAGGCGTTCAGCACCTTCGGCGGGTACGGGGCGGGCGACCTGGTCGGCGTGGTCGTCACCCCGAGCACGCCCGCGATCGTCGGCAACTGGGAGAACCCCACCGGCGGCTTCGACATCGCCACCTGGCTGCCCGTCGGCGACGACTGGATCAGGCAGCCCTCCGCCGGGACCGCGCTGGAGGCCAGCCGCGACGCGTTGCCGTTCCCCATCGCCGCGACCCGCTTCGGCGCCGGGATCATGGTCGTCGGCTGGCAGTTCGCCAACGGCCGCGAAGAGCCCGTCACCTGGCACTCCACCACCGGCGTCACCGGCTGGACCAAGACCCCGCTGCCCGCCCCGTCCCCCGGCGCCGCCATGTCCGTCCACTGCGACCAGTCCGACTGCTACGCCGCGGGCCGCCTCAACGGCTCTCTCGCCCTCTGGCACCTCACCGGCGACGCGTGGACCCTCCTCCCCGACACCCCGAACTACCCGGTGACCGACAAGGACGTCCTCCCCGCCCCGGTCCCGACCCCCACCGGCGTCCTCCAACTGGTCAGCGAAGGCGACACCCTCAAAGCCCTCCACCACACCACCACGTGGACTGTCCACACCATCACCGGCCCCACCGGCAAACCCACCGCCGCCGTGGCCATCGGCCCGACCCTGCACGCCGTCGTGGGCGACCGGCTGTGGACCGCCGAACTGGACTCCTTGCGCTGAAAGGACTTCAGCCGCGGGTGACGCCTGCGGTGTGCACGATGGCGGAGCCCGAGGACACGACCAGACGGTTCAGACGCGGGTGATGCTGGCGGTGTGGAGGAGGCGTTCGGTGGTGAGGAGGTGGTCGTCGGCGCCGATGAGGCCGAAGACGCCGACGAGTTCGCGCAGCAGGACGACGCGTTCGGTGACCGAGAGGTCGGCGCTGCGGGTGATCTCGGTGAGGACGGCCTGAGCGGCTGAGCCCGCGATGTCCGGGAGGCCGCCCTCGGCGAGGAGTCGGGCTTGGCGGACGTGGGTGCGGTGTTCGCCGAGGCGGGTGCGGGTGATCAGGACGTCGTGGGCGTCGGCGGCGCTGGTGGCGAGGATGCGGCGTTCCGGGACGTGGTCGGGTGGGACCAGGCGGTGCAGGTGCGGGACGCGGTCGTGGGTGAGCAGGTGGAACCAGTCGCCCAGGTTGCCCACGGTGAGGGCGAACATCCGGCCGAGGTGGTCGCCCAGGCGCAGGCGGCCTGCCCAGTCGACGCCGCTGGGGAGGTCGAAGGCGGGGAACGTGGTCTCCAGGACCGTGTTCGGCGACTGCGGGAGCAGGTTCCACGCGGCCAGCGCGGGCACCAGCCGGTCGCCGACGAGGCGGCCGTAGAGCAGCACGACGGGGAGTCCGGCCAGCGTGCCGCGGATGGTCCACACGTCGGTGTCGAAGTCGCGCAGCGGGCGTTGGACCAGTCGGGGCACCAGCGCCAGGTCGTCGTGCCACGGGCTGGCCGTCCACGCGCGGCGCAGCGCCACGGCGATCCCGGTCGAGCCGGGGTTGGTGTCCTCGGGGTGGAACGGCGCGATCAGCAGCGCGGGCCGCCGTCCGCCGTCGGTGTGCTCGGCCACCAGGTCCCTGGCGCGCGACGCCGAACCGGCCAGCGCGCTGTCGGGCCCGGGGCGGTCCACGGCGGCGATGTGGGTGTGCACGGCCGAGGTGACCGCGCCGCGGTCCCAGTCGACCGGCGGCGTGGTCGAGGTGACCAGCTCACCGGCGACCTGCACCGCGGGACCGACCCAGTCCAGCGACACCGCCGCCCTGGTCAGCTCGGCGAGCCGGGACCGGCCCCTGCGCCTGGCCGGGGTCGTGTGCGCGCGGGTACCCACCCCGATGAGCCGGTCGGTCTGCCGGACCACCCCGACCAGCCCGGCGAACCTGGCCAGCCGCCCCGACTCCACCGCGTCTTCGGTCGACACCGCACCCCACCTGGATTCGCTGGTTGACCGGGGTGTTTCGCCGCCGGGGCCGCAGCGTTCCCCCTCGGCGGCACCTTTCACCCGATGAGCCCAAACAGGAAGAGGAAAGCTCACCTTTCGCGGTCGGTCCGGCTAGCTCGCCTCGCGCATCCGGTCGCGGTCGCGCGCCTGCTCCGGGAGGGCCACCGCCTGCTGTTCCTTGGCCTTGGCGGCGTACATGTCGACGTACTCCTGATCCGACAGCTCCATCAGGGCGTACATGATCTCGTCGGTGATGGACCGCTCGACGAACCGGTCGCCCTGCAGGCCCTCGTACCGGCTGAAGTCCAGCGGCGGGCCGATGCGGATCCGGATCGGGTAGGGCTTCCACACCTTCGACCCGATCGGGTTGGCCTTGTCGGTGCCGATCATGATGACCGGCAGCACGGGCACCTTGGCCTCCAGCGCGATCCTGGCGACCCCGGTCTTGCCCTTGTACAGCCGCCCGTCCGGCGACCGGGTGCCCTCGGGGTAGATCCCCACCAGGTGGCCCTCGCGCAGCAGCCGGATCACGGTGTCCAGCGCGGCCTGCGCGGCGTTGCCGCCGGAGCGGTCGATCGGGATCTGGCCGATGCCGGTGAGGAACCACTTCTTGAACCGGCCCTTGAGCCCGGGCGCGGTGAAGTACTCCAGCTTCGCCGGGAACGTCATCCGGCGCGGCACCACCAGCGGCAGGAAGAACGAGTCGGACACTGCCAGGTGGTTGCTGGCCAGCAGCGCGCCCCCGGTCGCGGGCACGTGTTCGAGCCCCTCCACTCTGGGCCGGAAGAACAGGTGCAGGATGGGGCCGATCACCACCCGCTTCATCAGCCAATACAGCACGTGACCAGTGCTCCCGTCTCCCCGTTGTGCACCGTCGAGCCTACGAACGCCGTGGCACCCAGCACAACGGCGGGGCTCGGGGAGATTCGCCCCGGTCGACAGGGGCGCGCGCGGCCCGGTTCGTGCGACGATGGCCGTGTCCCACGCTCGCCGGTGAAGATCATAGGAGGGGCGCGAGGTGCCTGCGCTCGACCATGGCCTGCGCTTCGCACACGACGGCTCGTCCGAGGTCGGCGTGCTGCTCAGCCACGGCTTCACCGGTTCGCCGGTGAGCATGCGCCCCTGGGCGGACCGGCTGGTCGCGGAGGGGTTCAGCGTGCGGCTGCCCCTGCTGCCCGGCCACGGGACGCACTGGCGGGAGATGAACCGCACGACCTGGCCGCAGTGGTACGCCGAACTGGAGTCGTCGCTGGCGGAGTTGACGGCGCGGTGCGCGAGCGTGTTCGTCTTCGGCCTGTCCATGGGCGGGGCGCTGTGCCTGCGGTTGGCCCAGGAGCACGGGTCCGAGGTGGCGGGGCTGGTGGTGGTGAACCCGTCGGTGCTGACCACCCGGCCCGCGGCGCGGCTGCTGCCGGTGCTGTCGCGGGTCGTGCCGTCGGTCGCGCCGATCAGCGACGACATCGCCAAGCCCGGGGTCAGTGAGCAGGCGTACTCGAGGACACCGTTGCGCGCGCTGGCGAGTCTGGCCAAGCTGTGGGGGACGGTGCGCCGGGACCTGCCCAGGGTCGACCAGCCGGTGCTGCTGCTGCGCTCGGCGGTCGACCACGTCGTGGAGCCGGAGAACGCGGCCGCGGTGCTGGCTGGCATCTCCAGCCGCGACGTCACCGAGGTCGTCCTGGACAACAGCTACCACGTCGCCACCCTCGACCACGACGCGCCGGTCATCTTCGACCGCAGCGTCGAGTTCGTCCGGCGGGTGCGTGCCGACCGGGCAGGTGATCCCCAGTGAAAGGCCGCCCAGGCGACGGACCGGAAGACGTCGACGCCGCCTTCGCCCAGATCGTCGCCGACCTGGAACGCGAAGGCGTAGGCCGCGACATCCCCGACCTGGACCGCGCCGCCCCGGAACCCCCACCGGACACCCCCGCCGCCCTCCCCGCCTCGACCTGGCGCACCCACGACACCGAGATCGACTGGTCCAACGACAACAACGACGAGCACTACGAACCCCCCGAACCCCCGCCACTGCCCCGCCTGCGCCCCATGACCGTCATCGCCATCGCCCTGATGATCGCCGGCGTGGCCCTGCTGACCCTCTCCAGCATCCTCAACTGGGACGCCAGGATCACCACCCCCACAGCGTTGGTCGGTTTGGCCGCAGGCATAGCCCTACTCCTCCTCCGAGCCCGCAAATCCCCACCCCCTTCAGACGACGACAACGGCGCACAGGTCTAGCTAGCCCCCACCCCAAACTCCCCAGCCCACCCGGCCTTCACGATCGTTGGCCAACCACGCGCCCCTAACAACTTGGCCTCCACCCGGCCCTCACGATCGTTGGCCCCCACGCGCCCCTCTCAGGCGTTGGCCGACAACCGCTCCTCGGATCCGCTGGTGCCAGGCCGGCTCGATGGGGCGGACTTGTTTTGTGTGGGGGAGCAGTACCCGTAGCGTCGTCCACGCGGCAGGGCCACAAGATCAACCCGCGCCGGTCAACCGACACCGCAACAGCCACGCAGACCCCGGCCCACCCGAAGGCGACACCAACCCCAATCGCCAGCCCTACAACAAATGCGACGCGTTATTGGCATAAGTGCTAGCAAGATCGCGAGCCTGCCCAGCCCCCACCGGGTCGGACGCGCCGCCGTAGTTGCTGTTGAAGTACACCGTGACCGTGGACGAGCGTCGGTTCCACGCCGAGGTCGCGTTGTTCTTCACGCACAGGCCGTAGCCCGGCAGGTTGGGGGTCTTGTACTCGTAGCAGGTGGGTTGGTTGTCGCCGTAGTTCGGGATGGAGGTGGCGAAGTCGGAGACCGACCCGCTCCTGTTCTGGCCCCAGTACAGGCAGAACTCCCCCACCTCGCAGATCCCGTTGCGCGCCGTCGCCGCCGAGGCGGGTGTCACGCTGATGGCCGCGAACGCCACGGTCGCGGCTGCGGCGACTGTGGTTCGGATTATCCCCTTGGTCATGATCGCACTCCTCATTCCCCTGCGGTGGATTCGCACGGCAACCATCCCACACACGCGGGGAATTCGGAGCCAGGCCGGGATTTCGTCAACTTTCCGGGCGGTTCACGTCCACCCGCGGCACACGTGTCCACCGGCAGGCAAATGGACAAAAAAGAGGCGGTGCCCCATCAAGCAAGGGACACCGCCTCGACAACAAAGAGAAATCAGGAGCGCAGCATCTCCGCGACCAAGAACGCCAACTCCAGCGACTGCTGCGTGTTCAACCGGGGGTCGCACGCCGTCTCGTAGCGACCCGACAGGTCGGCGTCCGAGATCTCCTGGGCGCCGCCAAGGCACTCGGTGACGTCCTCCCCGGTGAGCTCCACGTGGATGCCACCCGGGTGCGTCCCCAGCCTGCGGTGGACCTCGAAGAAGCCCTGGACCTCGTCCACGATCCGGTCGAAGTGGCGGGTCTTGTAGCCGGTGGACGACTCGTGGGTGTTGCCGTGCATGGGGTCGCACTGCCAGATGACGCGGTGGCCCGATGCCTCGACCTTCTCCACGATGGCGGGCAGGACCTCGCGGACCTTGCCGTTGCCCATGCGGCTGATGAGGGTCAGGCGGCCGGGTTCGTTGCGCGGGTCGAGGCGGTGGACGTACTCGACCGCCATCTCCGGGGTGGTGGTCGGGCCGATCTTGAGGCCGATCGGGTTGGAGAGCAGTTCGGCGAAGGCGATGTGGGCGCCGTCGAGTTGGCGGGTGCGTTCGCCGATCCAGAGGAAGTGGGCAGAGAGGTCGTAGAGCTTGGCGTCGGGGCCCGCGTTGTCCATCCGCAGCAGGGCGCGCTCGTAGTCGAGCAGCAGCGCCTCGTGGCTGGCGTACACCTCGACGCTGTGCAGGGAGGAGTCCTCGACGCCGCAGGCTTGCATGAAGCGCAGGCCGCGGTCGATCTCGGTGGCCAGCGCCTCGTAGCGCTCACCGGCCGGTGAGGTGCGGACGAAGTCGCGGTTCCAGTCGTGGACCATGGTCAGGTCCGCCATGCCCGCGCCGGTCAGCGCGCGCAGCAGGTTCATCGCGGCGCCCGCGTTGGCGTAGGCGCGGATCATCCTGGACGGGTCGGGGATCCTGGCCTCGGGCGTGGCGACCAGGGAGTTGACGATGTCGCCGCGGTAGACCGGGAGGCCGAGGGCGTCGTTCTTGGCCGAGCGGGGCTTGGCGTACTGCCCGGCGATGCGGCCGACCTTGACCACCGGCAGGCTGGCGCCGTAGGTGAGCACGACGGCCATCTGCAGCAGCGTGCGGATGTTGCCGCGGATGTGCGGCTCGGTGTTGTCGGCGAAGGTCTCGGCGCAGTCGCCGCCTTGCAGCAGGAAGGCCCGGCCGTGGGCGACCTCGGCCAGCCGCCGGTGCAGCCGGTCGATCTCGGCGGGCACGGTGATCGGCGGGACGCTCTCGAGCAGCGTGCGCACCTGGCGCACCTGTTCGCCGTCTGGCCACTCCGGCTGCTGCGCCGCGGGCAGGGACAGGGCGTCGTCGAGTCGGGTGCGCAATGCGGGCGGCAGCGGTGGCAGTTCCGGGAGGGTGTCCACCGGCACGTCGACGGTCCAGTTCACCTCACCAGACTACGAGTTCGGTCCACCGGGTTGGGCGGCGGGACGAAATATTTCACCGGCCCTTCTCCCCGGCGGAAATGCGTAACACCCCGGCCCGGCCGAATTGCACCCCGGTCCGGCGCGGCGCAACCCCATCCGCCCCCTGGCACCTGTCACCCCACCGTGGTGACGACCCGCGACCGCGACCAGCCAGAACGTCCGCGCGACCTGACGCTCAGTGACCACCTCCGGCGATCTCAAGATCATCCAGAAATCCGACCAGGTGGTCTATTGGCTCACCCCGGCGCAGCAGGCCAATTGCGATCAAGGGTGCCAACGCCAGGCACCAGCGTTCCAGGCGCGCGGAGGAGAGCGACGTCACGGAAACCAGGTCCGCTAATCGCACGCGGACGTCCGATTGACCGAGAACGTAATCCACCGCGTCGAATTCGGCCTCGCCCAGGGTGCCCGCCGGGTCGATCGCCACCACGCCCCGCGGTCCGGCGTCGAGCAGGTTGTCGCGGTGCAGATCACCGTGCAGCAGCACCGGTGTGCCTTGCGTGGCGACGAGTTCGTCGGTAAGAGCGCGGGCGCGGAGTAAGAGGCCCGCGGTCACCGGGCCAGTGGGGGTGAAGCGGGGGAAGAAGTTAGCCACACCGGTCGCCAGGTCGGCGCGGGCGTGCCTGGCCGGGTCGGGCACAGCGTGCAGGTCGCGTAAGAGCGCGGCGAAGCAGTCCGGCTCCGGCCAGCGGGCGACGCCGTCGACGTACTCCATCAGGACAGCGCCCTTGGCCTCAGCGTGGATCGTGGGCGCGGTCCGGCCGTACAACCGCATCAGCCGCACCTGGGTTCCCAGCACCTCGGCGTCCGGCGAGACCTTCAGCACCAGCGGCGTCCCGTCCCGGCTGACCCGCAGCGCCACCCCGGAGTTGCCGTCGGCGAACGCCTCGCCCAGCGCGAGGCCCCAGTCGGCCGCCAGCCGGTCGAGCAGGCGGGGCAGGTCGGCGAGCCAGGGCAGCACGGAGTCGCCGTGGCGGCGGCGCATCCGCTCCTCGACGGTGCTCACAACGCGGGTCGCCGGTGCGCCCACGGCCGGACGCCCTCGACCTGCGCGGACAGCGACAGCAGCAGCTTCTCCGACCCTGGCGGCGCGATCAGCTGGACGCCGACCGGCAGGCCGCGGCCGTCGTGCCCGACCGGCAGCGCGGCGACCGGGTACCCGAGGACGTTCCAGGTCGGGAAGTACGGGATGCGGGCGGTGACCCCGAGCCAGGTGGCGATCACGTTGCTACCGCGGAACAGCCCGACCTCCGGCGGCGTGCGGGTCCACGACGGCTGCAAGATCACGTCGTGGTGGGTGAGGAACCCGGCCATCCTGGCGTGCAGGTCGGCCTCCGCGGCCCTGGCCCAGCGCAGCACCCGGTCCGGCACGCGGCTGCCGATCGCGGCGATGTGCCTGGTCCGCGCCTCCAGCCACCGCGGGTGCGGCAGCCGGGCGACGTCCTCGGCGACCCCGCGCAGGTAGCGGATCACGAACTGCGGCGTCGGCCGCGCGCCGAGCGGCGGGTCGGCCTCGACGACGCGGTGGCCGAGCGAGCGCAGCGTGTCGGCGGCGTCGAGCACGGCGCGGCGCCAGGCGGGGGCGAGGGTCGGGACGCCGAGCGGGGTGCGCCACGACAGCGCGACCCTGGTGGGCTCGGGGACGGCGTCGGCGGCGGCGCGGTAGCCGCGGGTGTCGGCGAGCGCGTCGAGCACCAGGGCAGCGTCGGCGACCTTGCGGCCCATCGGCCCGATCGTGGACAGCCCCTGCCAGCCCTCGGCGGGACGCGGTGCGGTGGGGACGAGGCCGCGGCTGGTCTTGAGGGCGAACACGCCGCACGCGGCGGCCGGGATGCGGATGGACCCGCCGCCGTCCGAGCCGGTGGCGGCGCCGACGATGCCCGCGGCGATCGCGGCGGCCGAACCACCGGAGGAGCCGCCCGGGGTGTGCGCCGGGTGCCACGGGTTGCGGGTGGCGCCCGCGGTCTTGGACTCGGTGAACGGCCACAGGCACCGTTCCGGCGTGCGGGTGTGGCCGATGATCACGGCCCCCGCCGCGCGCAGCAGTGCGACGGCCGCACTGTCCTTTTCGGCCACCGGGAACTGGGGTCGCCCGCCCTGCGCGGTGAAGTCGCCCGCGACGTCGAGGTCGTCCTTCACCGCGACCGGCACGCCGAGCAACGGAAGCCGCTCACCAGCATCGATGCGGCGCTGGGCGGCCTTGGCCTCCTCCCGTGCGCACTCGGCATAGACGGTGCGGAAGATGTTGAGCGTCCCGGCAAGGTCGTCCGCCCGCCGCAACACCGACTCCAGCAGCTCGGGCGCGGTGGTCCAGCCGTCGCGCAACGCCCGTACCTGGGCGTCGGCCCCGGCCCAGAGCAGTTCGTCCATGGCCGCACCTTAGACGGGCGCGAGCGGAGTTTCAGCTCTTCAGTTCAGCGCGGCGACGCCCGCGTTGAGCGCGGAGGCGAACAGGATCCAGGCCAGGTAGGGCACCAGCAGCCACGCCGCGAGCGGTCGGACCTGGCGAAACCGCACGATGGTGGCGACCACGGCGACGTCGAGCAGGAGGATCACCGCGAACGCGGGCCACAGCCAGCGCAGCGCGAAGAACGCCGGGGTCCAGGCGAGGTTGAGCGCGAGCTGCACACCCCAGATGACCAGGGCGGCCTTGACGCGTCCCGGTTCGCGGTCGCGGCGGCGCCAGACCAGCCAGGCGGCGACGGCGATCAGGCCGTAGAGGACCGTCCACACCGGACCGAACAGCCAGTTCGGCGGGGTGAACCAGGGTTTGTCGGCGGTCGCGTACCAGCCGCGGACGTTGTCCAGCGTGGCGAGCGACCCGAGCGCGGCGACCCCGTAGCTCAGCACGAGGAAGCCGACGAGGGCGAGCCAGTCCTTCGAACGGGTGACCATGGCACCAGTCCACCCCAGGTCGGGCGGGCTCACAACTCGAAGCTAAGCCTGCTGAACATCAGCCCTGCTCAGGCTGCCCGCACTACCCGCCCCATCAACCCGCCTGCACAACCCACCCGGCCAACCCGCCTGATCAACCCGACCGGCCAACCCACCTCGACGCCCGGCGTGCAGGTCCGCCCGGGCGGCAGCCTGAACACCGCCGTCCGCGCCGCCGGTTACCTGCGCCAGGGCGACCGCGTCGGACTGATCGACCTTGGCCACCCGCAACCGTCCCTGCCACCTGCTCGACCCGCCCGACCAACCCGTCCGGTCAGCCCACGCGGCCGGCCCCGCCTACCCAACCCGCCGCCAGCGCCGCCGCGCCGACCATGCCCGCCTCGTCCCCGCGTTGCGCGCGCACCACCCGCGCCACCGGCCGGTGCCCGGTGCCGGTCATCAGCGCGCGGTACCGGTCGACCGCCTTGTCCAAGTACAGGTCGGCCGACCCGGAGACGCCACCGCCGATGACCACCACTTCCGGGTCGTAGACGTCGGCGACCAGCGCGAGTCCGTCGCCGAGCCAGCGGGCCATCTCGTCCACGGCGGCCAACGCGAGCGGGTCGCCCGCGCGTGCGGCCTGTGCGACCTCGCGGCCGGTCGACTCGGCGGCGCCCATGTCCCGCGCGGTGGCGGCCAGGGCGGTGCCCGAGCAGTACCGCTCCCAGCACCCGCGCTTGCCGCACGGACACTCCCGGCCGTCGGGTACCAGGCGCAGGTGGCCGAGTTCCGGGGCGACTCCGAACGCGCCCCGGTAGACCGAGCCGTCGATCAGCAGTGCCGCGCCGATGCCGGTCCCGAGGGCGACGAGGAGACCGACCCGGGCGCCGCGCAGGCCGCCGAACCGGTACTCGGCCACCGCGGCGGCGTTCGCGTCGTGCTCCAGGACGACCGGCAGGCCGATCCGCTGCGCCAGCCGATCGGCCACCGCGCTCGCCCGCCAGGGCAGGTGCGGCGCGAACAGGACGGTCCTGCGGTCCGACGCGACGAACCCGGCGACCGCGAGGCCCACGGCGATCACCGCGTGCTCGGCCCGGAGTTCCCCGACCACCCGGCAGATCTCGTCGTCCACGTCTTCTCGGCTGGACCCGTGCGCCGTGGCCAGCACCACGCCCGCGTCGTCCACGACTCCCGCGCGGACACTGGTCCCGCCGACATCAACCCCGATCGTCGTCACCGGCTGCTCCCGCCCGACGAACCGGAATCCGCTGAACCCGCCCGTTGGCAGGCGGCTCCGGCCGGAACCCCGGCATGTGCGGCTCCCCCGGCTCCCACCGATCCGCCAACACCGCCCGCAGCAACGCCACCACATCGGCCAACCGCTCAACCCCCTTGGCCGCCAACTCATTCGGCTCGCCCCGCACCAAGGCGATCACCGCGCAAACCGGACACGCCTCACAAGGCGAGGTGCTGCTCTCCCCGGCCACGCGGTCCAACCAGGGCCCCACCCGCTCCGCTGCCAGGGAAAGGAGCAGCGCGATCTCCTCCGCCAACCGCGTTCCCGGCTCCTGCGCGCTCATGACCGCTCCGGGGCGAAGCGGACGAGGTGGCCAGCGAGATCCGGCGCGGCAATATGGTCGTGGCGCGGAGCAGGCGGCGAAACCGTTCGCCGCACAACGTCAAACTCGGCCGCCCGCCGAGAGTCGGCGGGGCCGACCCGCGGGCGGGGCGCGAGGCACTGGGCGGTCATGGGTGCTCCGGGGCGAAGCGGACGAGGAGGCCGGTGGGGTCGGACTCGGCGTCGGTGATGGTGTGGGGGCGGAGGAGGGCGGGGAGGGTTATCAGCCTGCGGACGCCGTCGATGGTGATGGCCAGGTCGTCGCCGATGCGGGCCAGGTCGACGGTGGCGGTTTCCGGCAGGGGCAGGGCGAGGCGGAGGAGGTGGTCCTGGCCGTCGGGGGTGATCGACAGCAGCGGTGGGCCCGGCGGGCGGGTGGTGAGGGGGTCGGTGTCGCCGTAGAGGTGGGTGGCGAGGTCCAGCAGGGCGGTGCTGCCGACGGGTTCGTGGGCCAGGTGTTCCACCAGGTGCAGCGGAACCGAGCCCGTGTCCAGTTCGGACAGCACAGCGTCCTGTTCGGACCGACGGGCGCGCAGCCACGCCGCGGCCGGTCCGTGCCAACGGCGGGCGCGCGGCACGAGCCGGTTCGCGATCAGGGCGTCGACGTGGATGTCGCGCAGCGCGAGGGCGGCCAGGGTGCGGCGGGTCTCGGCGGCCACCAGGCGTTCCGGGGTGAACACGAGCCGGACGCCGGTCGTGGCGGGGTCGGTGAGCAGGGACCGCAGGTCGGCCAGGTGCCCGGCGAGGTCACCGGCGATGGCGGCGACCGCGCGGAGGTCGGCGACCAGGCGCGCCCGGGCCCGGTCCAGGTAGGCCGCGATGGCCTCGGGCAGGGCGAGCAGGCGCAGGGTCTCCGCGGTGGGCCCGCAGTCGACGACCACCACGTCCCACTCGCCGGTGCGCGCGAGCCGTGCGACCTCGGTGAGGGCGAGCATCTCGTCGACGCCGGGGAGGACGGTCAGTTCCTCCGCGTCCACCGCGGCCAGCCCGAGCCCGGCGGCGAACCGGCCGAGGTGCTCGCGCAGCGCGGGCCACGAGTGGTCGACCAGGGTCCTGGCGTCGATGTGCGCGGCGTGCAGCGCGGTGTCCACTGGGGAGGGTCGCGGCCCGAGCGGGACGGCCAGCGCGTCGGCGAGGGAGTGCGCCGGGTCGGTGGAGACCACCAGCGTCCGCTGCCCGCGACTGGCGAGCAGGGCGGCGGTGGCCGCGGCGAGGGTGGTCTTGCCGACCCCGCCCTTCCCGGTGAACAGCAGTACCCGCACTCAGCCCTGCTCGACGCGGCGCTTGAGCTCCTTGAGCGCGGTATCCATGATCATCTTCTCCGCCTTGCGCCGGAACAGGCCGATCATCGGGACCGCGAGCTGCACGGACAGGGTGTAGGTGACCGTGGTCCGCGCCCCGTCCGGGGTCAGCGCGTACCGCCCGTTCTGCGACCGCTGCATCTGCCCCTTCACCAGCGACCAGTCGACCACCAGCCCGTCGGCCGACCACTGGTAGGCCAACGTGTAGGTGTCCTTGAACGGCCCGGACTCCAGGCTGAACGCGACCTGCTCGGCCCGCCCATCAGCCCCGGCGGCCACGACCTCGGCCGTGGTGAACGCCTTCGCCCACTCCGGGTACGCCGGAAAGTCCGCGATCACCGCCATAACCCTCTCCGGCGGCGCCTCGACAACAATCGACTGCGTGGACTCATCGGCCATGCCCGGCAGGCTACCCGGTACCCCACCCCGCCCCTACCCCAACGCACCGCAGCCCCCCACCACTCCCCCACACCCCCGCTCACCCCAACAACCCCCACCGCCAGCCGCGCTGCCCACTGCCAGCTCAAGATCAACTCCGCTCCGGGGGCCCACCCTCCCGGGGCCCGGGGCCCCATCTCTGAACCTATCGCCCCCGCCGATCTGTCAATAGGGCTCGACCGGGGGCTGTGGATGGTTGCCGGGGTTGTGGACAAGTCCCCGGGCTGAACGACCGCCGGCCCATAGCGGCCGGTCCAAGCCGGGTGAAAACCCAGCGACGGTGGCCTCCACCCGGCCTCCACGATCGTTGGCCCCCACGCGCCCCCAAAACCACGTCGGCCGACCACGCGCCCCTCTACGACGTTGGCCCACCACCCGGCCCTCACGATCGTTGGCCCAACCGTGCACCTCTCACGCGTTGGCCCCCACACGCCCCTCACCGGCGTTGCTCCAACGTGTCCTTCTCGGGCGTTGCCCAACGTGTCCTTTCCGGGCCCTAGCCCAACATGCCCTTCTCAGACGTTGGCCCAACGTGCCTCTCTACAGCATTCGTCCAACGTGCCCCTCTACAACGTTGGCCGACCACCGCTCCTCGGATCCGCTGGTGCCAAGCCGGCTCGATGGGGCGGACTTGTTTTGTGTGGGGGGACGGCACCCGTAGCGTCGCTCACCGTGGCAGGGCCTGCTCTTGGGCCCCTGCTTTGTGGTTCTGCCCGGGAGTCGTAGGGGCCCCGCGCAAAACAAGTTCGCCCCATCGAGCTTGTCACTTAAATCGCGCCCCGGCCAATGCCGAAGGCGAGGCGGTTCCGTCGACGCCGCAGGCGAGCACGAGAGCCGGACACCCCTCAGCCCAAGATCAAACCCGCCACAGCACCCCCCGATACACAGCTTACCGAGCAGCACCGACAAACCGGGCAGACCGATCCACCCCCCTGTGCACAACCTCACCACCGCAGCACATAAGCCCGCCCAGTCCGCTGAAAGTGCCCCACATTGGCGCACTCAGTCCACCCCACCCGCACCCGAGCCGCCAACGGCTGGTGCACGTGCCCAAACACCGCCCACCGAGGCCGATGCTCCACAATGGCCCGCAGCAACCCCCCAGACCCGATCTCCGCCCGCCGGGCCAACACGTCATAAGTCAGCTCGGGTAAATCAGGCGGCGCATGGCTGCACAACACGTCAACCGCCCCCAAAGCAGCCACTCCCGCGTCGAAATCCTCAACAGTGCGCAAATAGGGCCGGAACACCGACCCCCGCCGAGGCACCACTCCCGGCGGCAACAATGCACCCCCCACGAACCCGAACCGCAGTCCCCCGATATCCACGCTTTCCCCGTCCAGCACCCGCACCCCGTCGCCAACGAACTCGGGCCACAATGCGGGCTGGTCGACATTCCCCGGGGTCGCGAACGTAGGCGCCGTCATGGCCGCGAAAAGTTCCTTGTACTGGCTGCGCACTGCCTCTTCCACAACCGAAGCGGCGTCCGACAACCCCTCCCAGAGGCTGCGGGCGTAGCCTGCGGCGGCGTCGTGTTTGCGTTCGCGGCGGAGTTGGGCGAAGACGGCTACTCGGTCGGGGCCGAAGACGCGGCCCATGATGCCGCCGGAGTGGTCGTGGTAGTCGACGAAGTCGATGAGGTCGCCGAGGACGAGGAGGGCGTCGGCTCCCTCGCCCGCTCGCGCCAGCGCCTCGGCGTTGCCGTGCACATCGGACACCACATGGACCCGCACGGCGACCAGGTTACGCGGGGTCGGGGGCCACCCCGGGGGCCCGCCCTGCCTCCAGGGCCGACTTCAGGCCCAGCGCCACCCGCTTGGCGGTGAGTTGGCGGCGGGTGCGTTCGGCGGCGAGGCGGCGCGGGGTGAGCGGGCCGGGGGTGTCGGCGCGCAGGAAGTAGTGCACGAGGGTGCCGTCGAGCACGGCCTCCAGCCAGACCTCCATGGTGCCCACCAGCGCGCCGCGCACGGTCCAGCGCAGCCCCTCCGCGCCCCGGTCGGCGTACACGTCCAGGCGCAGGTCGGGCCAGAACCGGGGCCACGCGGCGGGGTCCGCGAACACCGCGGCCACCGCGGGCGGCGGCACGGCGAGGAACGTCTCGTCCACCACGTCGACTTGCGGCACCAGCGCAGCATGCCACGGTGGTCGTGGCGGGCGACCCACCACCCGCTACGGTCCAGCGCGGCGAGCCAGGAGGTCGGTGTGCGGGAGTACGGGGTGCCGAGGACGGCCGCGGTCACCGACGCGGAGAACCTCACCGACATGGTCTGGTCGAACGCGGAGCGCTTCCCCGACGCGGTCGCGCTGCGCAGGCGGCTGGGCGGCACGTGGGTGGACGTGACCGCCGCCGACTTCGCCGCGCACGTCCGCGCCGTCGCCAGGGGCCTGGTCGCGGCCGGTCTGGCGCCCGGTGACCGGGTCGCGCTGGTGTCGCGGACGCGCTACGAGTGGACGCTGCTCGACTTCGCGATCTGGGCGGCGGGCTGCGTGACCGTCCCGGTGTACGAGACGTCCTCGGTCGAGCAGGTGTCCTGGATCCTGGCCGACTCCGGCGCCAGGGCCGTGGTCGTGGAGACGGCGGCGCACCGGGCGGTGGTCGAGGGCGTCGTCGACCGGCTGCCCGAGGTCGACTGGATCTGGCAGCTCGACGGTTCCGCGATCGACGAGCTCACCGGCCTCGGCGCGGACGTGGCCGACGACGCGGTGCGCACTCCCCTGGCCGCGGACACCGCCACCCTCGTCTACACCTCCGGCACCACCGGCCGCCCCAAGGGCGTGGTGCTGACCCACCGCAACCTGCTCGCCCAGGCCCGCGCCGACCTCGCCGCGTTCCCCACGCTGCTGCGGCCGGGCAACTCGATGCTGGTCTTCCTGCCGCTGGCGCACGTGTTCGCCCGCACCATCGCGCTGGCCTGCGTGCTCGGCCGCACGACGCTGGGGCACCTGCCGGACGTCAAGACCCTCACCGACGACCTGCGCTCGTTCCGGCCGACGTTCGTGGTCGCGGTGCCGCGGGTGTTCGAGAAGCTGCACGCCACGGCCAGGCAGCGCGCGGCGGCGAACGGGCTGGGGCAGGTGTTCGACGTGGCCGAGCGGGTCGCCGTCGAGTACAGCCGCGCCCCGGGGTCGCTGCTGCTGCTGGCCAAGCACGTCGTCGCCGACCGGCTGGTGCTCGCCAGGATCCGCGCGGCGCTGGGTGGCCGCTGCCGGGCGGCGATCTCCGGCGGGGCGCCACTGGGCGAGCACCTGGCGCACTTCTTCCGCGGCGCCGGGATCCCGGTGTACGAGGGGTACGGGCTGACCGAGACGGCGGCCGCGATCTGCGTCAACACCGAGGACGCGACCAGGGTCGGGACGGTCGGGCGGCCGGTCGCCGGTGCCACCGCGCGGGTGCTCGACGACGGCGAGGTCGTGCTGCGCGGGGACATGGTCTCGCCGGGGTACTGGAACAACCCGGCGGCCACCTCCGACGCGCTGGTCGACGGCTGGCTGCACACCGGCGACCTCGGCGCCATCGACGACGACGGGTTCCTGCGGATCACCGGCCGCAAGAAGGAGATCATCGTGACCGCGGGCGGCAAGAACGTCGCCCCCGGGGTGCTGGAGGACGCGGTCCGCCGCCACCCGCTGGTGAGCCAGTGCCTGGTGGTCGGCGACCGGCAGCCCTACATCGCCGCGCTGATCACCCTCGACCACGACGAGCTCAACACCCGCGGCTGGAGCCGCCTGTCCACCGACGACCCCGGTCTGCGCGCGGAGGTCCGCAAGGCCGTCGACGCCGCGAACGCGCTGGTCTCGCGCGCCGAGGGCATCCGCCGGTTCGTCCTGCTCCGCGACGACTTCACCGAGTCGGCGGGCGAGCTGACGCCCAGCCTGAAACTGCGCCGCGAGGCCATCCTGAAGACCCGCGCGGCCGAGGTGACGACCCTCTACAGCTAGCCCGGGTGTGCAGCCGTCGTGATCACCTGTGCACGGGTGGTTCCGGCCGGGCGCGGGGGCGGCGAGGGTTGGGGCGAGGAGGTCGGGATGGACGAGCATGACGTGGTCGGGCTGATCAGCGGCGAGTTGGGCGGTGGTCTCGCGGTCGACCCGGGGGCGTTGGCGCGGTACGGCAGGCAAGCCGACGCGATGGCCGAGGACGTGCGGCGCAGCGGGCGGGGCCTCGCCGAGGTCGACGGGACCGGGTTCGGGTGGATCGGGCGGGAGTCCGGGTTCGCCGACGCGGTGCGCGACTGCGCGGTCGACCTGCGCGACCGGGTGCGGGACGCGGCGGACGAGGTGCAGCGGCTGGGGATCGCGGTCGCCAGGGCCGGGGCCGAGCACCGGCGCCAGGACCGCGACAACGCGGCTCGGCTGGTGTAGCGAGTGGACACACGACAGGTCGCCCGGCACTTCGCGGCCACGATGGTCGAGCACCGCAACCAGTTGGCAGGAAAGGCCGAGGACGCTTCCCTTGCACGACAATCTTTTGCTTCCGTCCACTCGGAACTGACCGAGCACCGCGTCAAGCACCGGGACGACACGCACGCCGTGCTGGCGGACTGGGTCGGGCGTGACGCGGACGGCTTCTCGCGGCGCGCGGACCGTACGCGGTCGGCGTTGCGTGGGACCGGGGACGCCGCGGGGAAGGCGGCTGTGATCACGGCGGGGGCAGCGGAGGCGTTGGTCACGGGGCACGGGGCGGTGGTGCGGTTGCTGGACGAGTACACCGAGCGGGCGGTGCGGGTCCTCGACGCCGGGTTGGCCGTGGGGCAGCGGCCTGCGTTGATGCGCGCGGTGGGGGAAGTCGCGGACCTGGTGCGGCAGTACACGGGCGAGTCGGCGAAGCAGGTGGCGGAGACGAAGGTGGCGCTGGCGGACGCGGCGCACCGGCTGCGGGAGCTTCATGAGCCGCGCAAGCAGCCCAAGCCTGCCGGTCCTGACGGCTCGCGCGGTTCTGGTGACTCGCGCGGCTCTGGCGGCTCGGGTGGTTCAGGCGGTTCAGGTGCTGGGGGTGCGCATCGGATCACCCAGGTCGCCGCGAGTCAGCTCGGATACCACGAAGGCCCTGGCAACGCGAACAAGTACGGCCCAGCCGCCCCGTGGTGCTCGTCGTTCGCCACCTGGGTCTGGCGACGCGCGGGCGTGAACATCCCGCTGCTTCCCTTTACCGGAGCCGTTTTCACCTGGGGCAAGAAGAAGGGCCTGGCCTACCACGACCTCAGCCGCGCGAAACCCGGTGACGTACTGCTGTTCGGCACCGGCCCCCAGAACACGTCCACCAGCACCCACATCGGCATCGTCGAGAAGGTCAACGGCGACAAGGTAACCCTCATCGAGGGAAACGCGGGCGACTCCGTGGCCCGCCGCACGCATACCTTGTCCCACAACACCTTCTACGGAGGCGTGCACCCATCATGACCACCACAGCCACAGCCCGCGCCCACGGCGTAGAAGCCACCGTCCACCCCGGCGGCATCCTGTCCTCCCTGTCCATCACCACCTCCGCCCTCCGCCGCCCCGACCTGGCCACTGTGATCCTCACCGTCATCGACCAAGCCACCGCCGAGGCCAACACCCGAATCCACCACCTCCTCAACGGCGCAGACCCAACCCTCCTGGGCCTCCCCACCCCCGCCCCCCAACCCCCCGAAACCTGGCGCGTCCAATGACCATCGCCCAACAACTCAACGCCATCACCGCCTCGGCAAGCGGCCCCCACGGCATCGAGGTAACGGTCAACCTCGAAGGCAAACTCATCGCCCTGACCCTGGGCACATCCCAACGCCACATGACCGCTACAGCCCTGGCGACCGAACTCCACACCCTCACCAAAACCGCCGCCACCACAGCCTTGGCCGAAGGCATGGCGGTCTTGGCCCCTTACACCGACCTGCTGGACTGATCACGCTCCGGCAGACGTCTCTGCCTGCTCGCTCTTGTCGTCGTTGCTCGGTCTGTCCGCCGACGTGGGCGGGGTGGAGACCGAGGCGCACGGGGTGCTGCACGCTGTCTGGGAGGCGTTCAAGGCGAAGGAGTTCGTGGGCGGGGCGATGCTCAAGTGCGTGAGCGACCTCGGTGACGAGGAGATGGGCCTGAACAAGAAGGACAAGCAGACCCAGGCAGCGCAGCGGGCGGCTCGGGTGGCGCTGGATGTGGCGGCGGCATTCCGCCGCTCGGACGGCTGACCTGGTACCGCCGAGCGAGTTCTACCGTCCACACAGGACCGTCAGACGCCGAAGCGGTAGACGGTTTCGCCGTCCAAGAGGTGGCGTAGGCGGGCGGCGCGGGCTGTCCAGGTCCAGTCCATTTCCATCCACTTTCGGCCTGCGGCGCCCATTTCCGCGGCGCGTGACGGATCTCCCAGCAGTTCCACGATCCGCGCAGCGATGTCCGCCACCGCGCGTCCGTCGACCACGTGCCCGGTCTTCCCGTCCTGCACCGTCTCCGGTGCCCCGCCCGAGTCCCCCACGATCACCGGCAGCCCAGTAGCAGCCGCCTCCAAGAACACGATCCCCAGCGCCTCGACGTCCAGTCCCTTGCCGTGCGTCCGGCACGGCATCGCGAAGACGTCCCCGGCCGCGTAGTGCGCGGGTAGTTCCTCCCACGGCACAGCCCCCGTGAACACCACGTGCGAGGAAACCCCGGTCTGCGCGGCCAAACTCTCCAGCCGCGACCGGTAAGGCCCCCCGCCCACCAACAGCAGCACAGCGTCCTGGATCCGCGACCGAATAGCGGGCAACGCCCGGATCAACACGTCCTGCCCCTTGCGAGGCATCAGGCGGGAAACGCACACGATCACCGGCCGGTCGCCCAATCCATGCCGCGAGCGAATCGACGACCTGGCACCGGCGTCCGGTCGGTACAGCTCAGTGTCCACACCGGACGGAAGTAGCTCCAATGCCGCCTGTGGACCGAAAGCGGCCGCGAACCGGGAGCGCGTGTACCCGCTCACATAAGTCACCACGTCGGTCGTAGAACCGATGCGCCGCAAGGACTGCCGTGCTGCAGGCAGCATTGACCAGCCGACTTCGTGGCCGTGGGTGCTGGCGACGATCCGGCGGGCGCCTGCCTTGCGCAGTACCGGGGCGAGTAGCGCCAGGGGGGCTGCCGCGCCGAACCAGGCTGAGTCGCAGCCTTCGGCGCGAAGGATCTCGCGGGCTCGGCGGGCCACCGCGGGGGTGGGCAGCATCAGTTTGCCCGGGTGGCGGACCACCGTGAACGGCTGGGCCGCGTCGAAGGTCTCCGCGCCGTCCCAGGCCGGGGCGTAGACGACCAGTTCCTGGCCGGGGAGCCACTTGGCGAAGGAGTGCAGGTACGACTGGATGCCCCCCGGTCGCGGGGGGAAGTCATTGGTGACCAGGAGGGTCTTGCGCACCCGTCCAACCTAGCGGCGGTCAGCGCAGGGTTGCGCGCAGGTAGGACTGCCACTGCTTGAGCAGGCCCGCGCGGTCGACGCCGATGACGCGGCGGAGGAGGTCGTCGGTGTCGCTGGCGGAGATGGGGCCCGCGCCCGCGAGTTCGCGGTACAGGTCGACCAGGCGGGGTTCGCCGTAGCGGTCGGCGAGGAAGCGGGCGATGGACCACGCCTGCTGGTACGCCAGGTCCAGGCTGCGGTCGCGGGCGCGGAAGTCGCGATCCTCGGGCAGCGCGGCGGGCGGACCCGAGTCGCGGACGCGTTTGGCCAGGTCAGGGGCACCTTGGGCGAGAGTTATCCCGCTGTCGCGGTACCCGACGTAGTCCGCGAAGCCCTCCAGCAGCCACATCGGGGACCCGTCGACGGTCTCGGCGCGCGCGGCGACGTGGGTGATCTCGTGTCTTAGGACTACCCGCAGCGACGCCACCGACAAGGCTCTAGCGCCGGTCGGGCTCAAGACCACCCGCTGCCCGGTAGCGGTATGACGAGCGGTGTCGACCCTATCGGCGATGGCTACCGCCACCACGGACTCGACCGGGAAGTCCGGCCCGACCAGGGCACGCATCTCCACTGGGCTGTCCGGCAGGATCAACGCGACCTTCTTAGGCCAGTTGTCCCCCCACACCTGACTGACCGCGGCAACCGAAGAGTCCAGCTCGCGCACAAGACGGTCAACCATCGGTTGACTCCCCCGGTGCGCTACCACCAGCCCGTGCACGGTAGGGGTAACCACACAAGGACCGAAGTCCCACGGCCCACGCCAACTGCGCCGCCCCAGGTCCGTCAGCGCCGAGTCGGACCGCAGGTACCAGGTGTCCGCGCGCTTGGCGAACAGGAACCCCATCGGCCGGGTGGTGGGGATCTGGTCGATGCCGCGCAGCCCGTAGCGCAGCTCCACCGCGGGCGCCCACAGCTCGGCCGACGGGTCGGCGGCAGGCGCAGCGAGCGTGGTCAGGTCCAGGGTGTCGTCGGGTCTGAGCAGGTAGGACCAGGTGTCGAGCGGGATGTCGGCGAGGTTGGCGAACAGCGCGCGCTGCTCGGTGAGGAACGCCGGGTCGGCCCGCGGGTCGAGGGTGGCGGTGAACGCGGCCTCGTCCCGGTTGACCATGGCGGTGGCGCGGCGGTGCAGCAGGTCGTCGACGGCGGTGGCGCGCTCGACGGCCGCGGTCTGCTCGGACTCGCTCGGCGGCGGGATGGCGCCCATCGGCTGGGCCTGCCCGACCTGGCCCGGTTGCTCGACGGGCGCGTGCGGCAGGCTCGCCACGGTGAGCCCGGCGAGGGTCAGCGCGGCGACCACGGCACTCAGCCACGCTCTCGCCCTCGCCCTGGTGGCCACCGGCAAATCCTAGAGCGGCAGACCCCGGGAGGCGACCACGTGCGGCGGCTCACGCGGGAAAACGAACGGACCCGGGGCCGACCAAGGCCCCGGGTCCGCGCTAAGACAACTCAGCCGACGATGCGTCGAGCACCGAAGTAGTCGCGGCCGCCGCCCTCGACGGTGTCGGTCTTCACCGGGACACCCGAGGTGGAGGCGTGCACGATCCTGCCGCCGCCGATGTACATCGCGACGTGGTGGATCGAGCCCGCGCTGCTGCCGTAGAACAGCAGGTCACCGGGCTGCAGCTCGCTGCGCGACACCGACTTGCCGTACCCGTACTGGGCGCGGCTGGAGTGCGGGAGGCTGACCCCGGCCGCGGCGTAGGCGTAGAGCACCAGGCCGGAGCAGTCGTAGCTGCCCGGGCCCTCGGCACCCCACACGTAGGGCTTGCCGCGCTGGGCGAGGGCGACCTCCATGGCCCGACCGGCGGCACCGGCGGGGGCGAGGTAGACACCGTCGTCCTTGGGGCCCTGCAGGTCGGTCTTCTCCTTGGAGGAGAGCTTGCTGTAGGCGTCCTGCACGACCCGCTTCTGCGCCTCGAGGTCGTCGCGGGTCTTGGTCACGTCCACGGCGAGCTTCTCCGCGGCGGCCTTGGCCTCGGCTGCCCTGCGCTGACCGTCCTCGGCGAGCTTGCGCGAGTCGGCCGCGGTGGTGACCGCCGTCGTGTACTTCTGCAGCGCTTCCTGGTTGTCCTCGGCGAGCACGTTGAGCGCGGAGGCCCGCTCGAGGAAGTCGTCGGCCGACGACCCGGTCAGCAGCGCGGAGATCTTGTTGAACCTGGCGCCCTGGAAGGAGGCGTTGGCCAGCAGGTCGACCTGGCCGCGGAACTGCTCCTCCAGCGCCAGCGCCTGCTTCTCGTTGGCCGCGGCGAGCGCGACGTCGTTGGTGGCCTTGTCGAACTCGACCTGCTTGGCCTGCAGGTCGGTCTTGGCCTTGAGCAGGTCCTCGTTGACCTTCTCGGTCTGCTTGTTGAGCTCCTGGTACTTCGCCAGCGCCTCGCTCGCGGTGGTCGGCGGCGCGGGTGGCTGGGCGAAGGCTGGGGACGGCGAGAACGCGACCACGGCGATGACGGCCGTGACCGTCAGGGCACCGCGCTTGGCACGTTTGAGTCGATGCGACGACACGTCGCGCGTACTCCTTCGTCTGTCGCACCGCCGACGGGGCCGATCACGATCACCCGGTGCGCCCAGGCACCGGGGACCACCCGACCGGGTCGGCGCATGCGGCAGGGCCACAACAGCTCAGCCACAACGCGCCCGATCGAGGACAGCCCCACCGTGGGGGAATCCGGTTCAGCCCGGGGAGGGGGCCGATTCGGCGGCGATCTCGCGTCGCCACCTCGGGGTGGTGGCTGCGGGCCGCGAGATCTCGGACAGGTTACGAAAAGTAAGCCCACGCGTCCACCGGCGAGGGCGAAAAAGGTTTGCCAGCCGGCGGAAAACACCAACGGAGCAGTACCGACTGCCGTCTGTGATGACGACAACAGTGCAGTTCACCCGCAGGTGGCAGATCGCCCAAACCGCTCGGCGCGCGAAGCGACCACTCACCGCGAGCCGGATTCACCCCGGGCGTGTCGGGTCCGTCAGGCGGACTTCTCGATCGGGATCAGCCGCAGCCGGTGCACCATGCCCGCGCTGGCCAGCGCGTCGATGGCGGCGCACTCGCGCTCGTCGAGGTCGACCGTGGGCGGCGCGCCGAGCAGGGCGGTGACCACGCATTCCTTGCACGCGTCGCCGCGGACCTCGCAGGTGTCGCAGTCGATGACCATGGTCCATCCCCTTCCGATACCCCAGCCGTCGATCAGTGCCGTCGATCAAGGACGACATTAGGAGAGGGCACCGACAATTTCGCTCACCTGTTCGAGAAGTTACCCCAAACGAGTCGATCAATGGCGACTTAGGCGGCCACGTACTCCCAGTGCCAGGGTTCTTCCCGGCCGCCGCCCCGGCGGGCCCAAAGCGGGTTCGACCAGCCGAACGCCGGGGCGTTGGCGATCATCCAGGCGTATTCGGCCGAGCCAGCGGTCTGAACGCCGCCGCAGAGGTCGACGGCCAGTCCCCATCCGTGGTTGCTGGTTCCGGGGACGGCGGCCAAAGCGGGCTTGACCGCGTAGAGCTGCACTTGCGCGGTGTAAGCCCGGTAGGAGTCTGTGACGCATAGTGGGCGGCCGAACACGGCTCCGAAGGCCGCCGACATGGCCTGGTAGCCCTGAGCAGCGTCGCAGCGCAGGGCGTGACTACCGACGCCGATCGGGCAGAGGGCCGTGAGCGGGATAAGACCGTTCGGGTAGCCACCCCAGGCGCTGGCGGCCTCCCCCACGGACCGGGCTGGGAGCTGGACCCCACCGCAGCGCCAGGTAAGCCCACCGTCGGTGGCCTTGGGTGCCGCTTGGGGGTCTCGGAGCGCCAGGGAGGGCCTGCCGAAGCCCAGCACGGTGTCGACCCCAGGTAGGTCCGCCACGACCACACCGGCCAACCTGGCGTCGGCCACGAGCATCGACTTCTCATCCAGGACGATCCCGACGCTCTGCGCACCGAGCCGTGCGGGCCCGATGAAGACGACGTCTCCGGGCCTAGGGTCGGTGACCGGTGCTAGAACGCCGTACTGCTCACCTACGGCACCGGGCAGGGATATGCCACTCGACGCATAAGCCGCACGGACAAGTCCATCACAGGAGTACGCGGTCGGGCCTTCTCCACCGATACCCGGCACATAGGGCTTCCCTAGCGCGCCGACGGCTAGAGTCACCGCCTTCTGCGTCTCCTCGGGGAGCACCAACAGCCGATCACCACCTACGACCACCTGCGCCACACCCGGCTGACGAGCACCGTTAGTGCCAACGAGCGGGAGCAGCCCGGCAGGTAGATGGTCGGGATCACGCAGGTCCGCGGCCTTCGGCAGCACGACCTTCGCCGCCGCGAGCCGGTCGGTGTAAGCCTTCCAGTTGGCTGCCGTAGTGGTGTTCCGCTCCAGCTGCGCTTTCTGCAACGCGACTACGGCGGCATCGGTGTCCGCCAGCTTCCCGCGCAACTCGGACGACACCGCCGCGGCCCGGTTGGAGGCGTCCGCACTGCGCCGGTCCAGCTCCGCCCTGCGCTCACTGGCCGTCTGCTGCGCACCGAGGGCGTCGCTTTCGGCCTTCGCAGCCGCTCGTTGCCGGTCGACAGCCGCCCCAAGCCGGGCGTCAAGATCCGCCCGCAGCCGCCCGACCAGGGAATTCCCCGCCAGGAAGTCGTCCGGGCTGCCCGCGGTGAGCAGAACGCGCACGGCATCCGGCTTGCCAAGAGTGGAGTAGAGCGCGGAGGTATAGGCGTCGACCTCGGCCTGCTGCTCGGCAACGGCCCGATCGGCCTCGGCCCGGCGCGTGGTGGCCCCGGTGACCTGCGCACTTGCCTTGTCCAACTCGTCCTGGGCGGAGTGCGCGAGCTGGGAGAGGGTCGCGAGCTCACGCTGGACGTCGGTCGCGGTCCGCTGCAACGCCGCCACCTTGGGATCGGCGAACGCCTCCCCTGGCCGTGTATCGGGAGGCATGGTCCCGGGCCCGACTCCGGCCTCGACCTGCGGCGGGTCGGCCTGTGCGCGCACCGCAGGTCGCTGGAACGCGGCCACCCGGGCAGCGAAAGCATCGCCCAGCCGCACATCCAGCGGCATGCCGCCTGGCCTCACCCCAGACGCACGCTGCTCGGCCTGCGGCTCGACCACAGGCTGTTGGAACGCTCCGCCGTAGGTGGCAAACGTGGCACTGAGCTGCGACGACTTGGCGTGCGCTTGGACAGCGGGCTGCTGGGACGCGGCCGCTGCGGGGGCGGCGAACACGCGTCGGACGTCCGTCGCGGGCCACTGCGATGCGGCGGGCTTGTAGTCCGCGAACGCCTCACCTGGCCGTGTATCGGGCGGCACAGTGCCAGGCGCCACCCCAGCCTCAACCTGCGGCGGGTCGGCCTGTGCGCGCTCGGACCTGACTTGCGCCGAGTAGAGCGTCCCGGCTTCGATCTGGGGCTGCGCGGGCGCCGGGTGGTGTGGCGGGGCTGCCAGGAGCAGCACCGCCGCGCCGAGGGCGAGGGCCGAGCGCATACGGGGTTACACGCGGCCGAGCCTGGCGAGCAGGACGGCGGAGGGCACGGGGTGTGCGCCGCGCCTGCGAATCGCGTCGGCTACGGCTCGGTCGGAGGTGACGACTACCACGGGCCTGCCTTCGGGTTCCGCGGTGACCAGGGCCTTGATGACGTCGTCGGCGAGGACGCCGGGGTCGCTGAACAGGACGCGGACGCCGCGGGGGGCGGTGACCGGGACGGCGACCACGCCCGCGCCGTCGAAGACGAGGGTGACCTCGGCGGAGGTGCGGGCGGCGAGGGAGGCGAGTTGGCGGATGAGGCGGTCGCGTTGGTCGGCCAGGGACAGTTCGGCGTAGCCGGTCTTGGTGACGTTGTAGCCGTCGACGACCACGTGCACGGCAGGTAGTGCCAACAGCCGCTCTAGCGCTGCCGGGTCCTCCACACGTCCTACGACGCCTTGGGCTGCTGTGGCCCCACGCACCAGGTCGGCGGGACGGGGGCCGCCGCCTCCTAGAGCTAGCTCGCGGCGCAGGCCGGTGACGGCGCCGTCCAGAGTGTCGACCAAGAGGGCCAGTCGGACCTCGTCGGCCTGCCTGGCCTCGCGGGCGGACTGGCGGGCGATCTCGGCGTCGGCCTCGGCGCGGGCGGCGCGGGCGCGTTCGTTCTCGGCGCGTTCACGGTCGCGGTCGCGCTGTTCGGTCAACACGGCCAACTCGGCGTTCGCCTCGGTCCGGATCGTCTCGGCGGCGGCTTCAGCGGCGACGGCGGCGTCCTTCGCGGCGCGCAGCCGGGCGCCCTGTTCCCGCAGTCGCTTGCGCAGCCGCTCGAGCTCGACCTCACCCTCGGCGCGGACGCTGTCAGCGGCGCCGCTCGAGGACGCCAGCTCGGTCTTGACCCGCTCCAGCTCGGTCTCGACCTTGCGCAACCGGGTGACCGCGGCGTCCCGTTCCGCGCGCAGCGACGAGTCCGACGCCCGCCGCGACACCAGTTCCAGGTAGTGCACCGCGGTTTCCTCGCCGAGCAGCACCGCCGCGGCCGCGACCGTCACCGGGTCGTCTCCCCCGAGGTCGAGCGCGGCGGGCTTGTGGTCGCGGCACCACTGCACGACGGCGGTGCGGAACCCGGGCACGTCCCGCAGGCAGGCGATGATCGCCGACCCGCCGAGCCGCGCCCGCTTGGCTGGCGCGAACCGCGCCACCGCCCGCAACTGCTGCGGCACGTCGACCTTCGGCAACGCCCCGACCGCCTCCGCCGCCAACTCGGCGAGCCGCCCGCGAACCGGGTCCGGCAGCCCTGACCACTCCACGACGGGACCCGGATCGTCCGATGTGGACGACTCCGACCCCGCGGGGGGTTCGGGCAGCGAGGACAGGGCCATCCCCTAAGGCTAGCCCTGCGCCGCGAACACGCAGCGAGGAACCGCACCGCGGCGGATGGACGACGCGCTGGTCAGTCCTCCACCAGTGTCGATTCCTCGCCACGGGGAGCAGGCGCAAGCAAGTACGCCCCTGGCTCCGCGCCGCCCGCCTGTGGAGCCCGGCCCGACGGACCGGAAGTCCGTCAGAGAGACTGGGGGCCAGTGCCCGCCCTCTCGACCTGGAGCCTTTGATGCCGCAAGGGACCGTCCGTTGGTTCGACGCCGAACGGGGCTTCGGCTTCCTCGCGCCCGAGGACGGCTCGCCGGACGTGTTCGTGCACGCTTCCGAGATCGTCGAGGACGGCGGCGCGAAAGTGCTCCGCGAGGGTCAGGCCGTCGTGTTCGAGGTCGGCGAGAACGACCGCGGGCCTCAGGCGCTGCGCGTTCGCGTCACCGCCGATGCGGCCACCGGCAGCGCCGTGGGCCTGCTCGGCACCGTTAACTGGTACGAGCCGGGCAAGGGGTACGGCTTCGCGTCGCCGGACGGCGGCGGCGCCGACATCTTCGTGCACAGCTCCGCCATCGTGACCGGCGGCGTGGTCACCGAGGGGCAGCGGGTGGCCTTCCTGATCGTCGAAGGCGAGCGCGGCCCGCAGGCCGGGCACGTGATCCCACTGGGAGCAGGGGCAGGCTCGCCCGCCGCGACTGCTACCGCGGACGGTGCCGACGGCACGGTGGCCTGGTACGACGAGGACAAGGGCTTCGGCTTCATCAACCCCGACTCCGGCGCCGGGGACGTCTTCGTTCACGCCCGGAACCTGGCCGAGGGGCTGACGTGGCTCGCGGAGGGCGACCGCGTCGCCTACGAGGTGATCAGTGGGGACAAGGGCCCGCAGGCCCGCGACGTGCACCTGGTCCGGGGCGCCGAACCCCAGACGGCACCGCAGCGGTCGGCACCTGCCGCGGCCGCGGGGCCTGCCGCGCGGGACGTGCCCGCACGAGGCGGCGAGGGCGTCGTCGCGCGCTACGACGGCGACCGCGGCTTCGGCTTCATCACCCCGGACGCGGGCGGCGACGATCTCTTCGCCCACGTGTCCGTGATCATGGGGTCGGAGCCGCTGCAGAAGGGTGACCGGGTCCGGTACGCGGTGCGCCAGAGCGACCGGGGCCCACAGGCCGACCGCGTCGAACGCCTCTGACGAGGCAGCCCACCGATGGCTGATCACTTCCCGACGAGAGTGCTCGGTCATCCCCGTCGATGGTGCCGTCAGCAAGTTCGACGACCCAGCGGACCCGGCCGAAGCGGGACTTGCCCTCAATCCCGCGCCGGACGGGGACTCCCGAGTCCCACCGCCGGGTGCCTGCTCGGTGTGGTCGCGCAGCCGTGCCGTCCGGGTGCAGTTCGACGTCGCCCAGGACCGTCAGCTAGTCGCGGGGCAGGGTGGAGGCGCGGGCTCGGTCGGCGCGGTCGAGCCAGGGGCGCCAGCTGGCGGCGGCGTGGGCGGGTTCCGACCAGGGGTGGGAGCACTGGACCATCCGGGTGCCGGGCTTGTCGAGCCAGCGCAGGACGACGCCGACTTCCTCCGCTGGGGCGCCGAACAGCGGGCCCGGCTCGGGGATGACGGTCTCCGCGGACGCGACCAGCGCGGCCACGACCGGCATCGGCGGCACCCCCCGGCGGGCGACCCCGGCCGAGGCGAGCCTGCCGTGTCGGACGACGGCGAACTCCCAGCCGCCGCTGCCGTCCGGGCGGGCCGCGACGAGTTCGGGGACCTGGGCGAGGGCGCTGAGGCGTTGGCCGCGGTCGAGGGCGCGGATCAGTGTGCGCATCCGGTCTCGGTCCGCGCCTGCCTGTTCGTAGCGCTGACTGGACGACAGGTCAGTCAGCCGTAAGTGCAGCCGGTTCAAGGGGGCCAGGTCACGACCTGCCACGAGCGAGACGGCAGCGTCAACCGCCGGGGCGTACGCGGCGGGGGTTTGGCGTCCCACGCACGGCGCTTCGCAGCGGCCCAGCTCGGCCAGCGCGCACGGGGCCGCCTCGCCGCCGCCGACCGCGATCCGCAGCGAGCACGGGCGGATGCCGGTCGCTTCCTGCAACGCGGCCATGGCCTCCTCGGCGTGCCCGCGCGCGCGGAACGGGCCGAGCGCGCCGTCGCGGGGCTTGCGGACGAGGGACAACCGGGGGAACGGTTCGTCTGTCAGGACAACCCACCAGCCGTGGCGGGGGTTCTTGGACCTGCGGTTGTACGCGGGCTTGTGCGCCGACAGCAGCCGCAGTTCGCGGACCTCGGCTTCCAGCGGGTGCGCGCAGGTGATCGTGTCGACCCGCTCGGCGAGGGCGACCATCTCGCGCAGGCGGCGCCGGGTCTCGCTGGCGGTGAAGTACTGGCGGACGCGGCGGCGCAGGTCGGTCGCGGTCCCGACGTAGAGGACCTCGTCGGACGGGCCGCGGAACAGGTACACACCCGGCTCGTTGGGCACGTGCTCGGCGAGGGTGCGCTTGCGGCGCTGCGCGGCCGTCACCTCGGGGATGTAGTCGAGCAGCTCCTCCAGCGACTGCACGCCCAACGACCCGACCCGCTCCAGCAGACCGTGCAGCACGTCGACGGTGGCGCGGGCGTCGGCGAGCGCACGGTGGATCGGCGTCGTCGTGGCCCGGAACAGCTGCGCCAGCGCGGAGAGCTTGCAGCTGGGCGCCTCTTCGCGGCTCAGCACCCGCCTGCCCAACCGCACCGTGCACACCACGGCAGGTTTCGGCCACGCGTACCCCAGCCGCTGGCAGGCAGCCTTCACGAACCCCACGTCGAACCCGGCGTTGTGCGCGACCAACACCGACCCCGCGGCGAACTCCAGGAACGCGGGCAACACCTCATCCACCCGCGGCGCCGTGTAGACCATGGCGTTCGTGATCCCCGTGAGCTGCACGATCTCCGGCGGAATCCCCCGCCCCGGATCAACCAGCGTCGCGAACTCCCCGATCACCTCACCGCCGCGCACCTTCACCGCACCGAACTCGGTGATCGCGTCCTGCTCCGCACTCCCCCCGGTCGTCTCCAGGTCGAACACGACGAACGTCGTATCCCGCAACGGGGTCCCCAGCTCGTCGAAGGCCAACTGCGCGCGGGTGCTCGTCGTCGTGCTCATCACACCCGAAGCTAGATCACCCCACCGACACTTCCCCGGGCGAAGGTGGTGCACCGGCTGTCGTTGGCCCGATAAACCGGGCGGATCCCGAAAGGCACTCGTCAGCGGCAGCGGCTGCCAGCCGGACATCGCCACCGGACCGAGATCGACTCGAAGCACGCGGCCCACCCCACCGACACTTCCCCCGCGGGCGAAGGTCACCAGCTGTCGTCGGCCAGCAGACCCAGTCGATCTCAAAGAAGTGCTCGCGCGCCCACGCGGCTGCTCGACGAAGACCAGCAGGTCACCACTCGGCAGCCGCGTCCACTGCATCGCGACCTGCCCGGCTCCTCCAGCGGCCGTCGCGCGGATCGACCGGCGTTGACTCCGGGCAACTCCACCAGCGACCGGGCGGCATCCTCAGCCAGCCCGATCAACGCGGCTGCCAGCCGGAAATCGCCACCAGACCGAGATCGACTCGAAGCACGCGGCCCACCCCACCGACACTTCCCCGGCGGGCGAGGGTCACCAGCTGTCGTTGTCCTTGTAGACCGGGGTCGACTCCGAGAAGTCCTCGTCGTCGGTGACTGGGCGACGGCGGGGTTCCGAGGTCGGCTCGGCAGGGGGCTCGATGTGCTGGACGATGTCGGCGGCGCCGCCGAGGGGGGTGAAGGCTTCGGCGACGGAGTCGGCGGCGGATTGGCGGGCGGTGACGACCAGGGCCATGATCTGGTCGGCCAGGGCCTTGCCGGTGGTGCCGAGGGCGACGTCGGTGAGGGTGAGGCCGGTCAGGGCTCCGTTGGGGGCGACGGTGACGGCGATGGAGCCGTCGGTGGAGGTCTTGGTGGTGGCCGACGACTCGACGGCCTGTTTGAAGTCGGTGGCCTTCTGCTGCAGGTCGGCGACCTTGGCCTCGAAGTCGGCCAGCCACTCGTCCGGTGTCTGCACCCCGTGTCCTCTCCCTCGGCTCGCGGCACGAGCGTAGCGGCCCGCTGCTCTAGGCTGGCCGGGTCGAGCACACCCGCGAGAGGGGCCCCGCACCATGATCACCGCGATCGTGCTGATCAGCGCCGCCACCGACGCCATCGCCGAGACCGCCCAGGCCATCGCGGACGTCGACGGCGTCGCCGAGGTCTACTCGTGCGCCGGTGACATCGACCTGGTCGCGATCCTCCGGGTGACCGACCACGAGGACCTGGCCCGCCTCATCCCCGGCCACATCAGCAAGATCCCCGGCGTCCTGGACACCGCGACGCACATCGCCTACCGCTCCTTCTCCAGCCACGACACCCAGGCCGCCTTCGACCTCGGCGACGACTAGAAGCGCCCCTCGAAGATCACCCGCGCGATCTCGGTGTCGGTCTGGCGGCCCTCGTCGTACCCGCCGCGCCCGGCCAGGTTGTTCATGATGGCCAGCGTGTAGCGCTCACCCGGGCCGACGAAGCCCACGGTGTTCATCACCCACCCGCCGTCCTCCTCAGACCACCCGTCCTTGTTGCCCGGGTGCGCGGCCGCCCCCGCCCCCCACACCCCCCACTGCTGGTTGGCCGCGACCTGGCGCATCTGCTCCAGGACGAACCCCCGGTCGGCGGCCGGCAGCTCCCCCAGCACGTAGTTGATCAGGCGGTCCAGGTCGTCGGCGGTGCACTTCTGGAAGCCCCAGTACGGGTAGACCTTGCTGTACCCGCGCTGGGGCTGCACCGAGGTCATCCCGTACCGGGGGAACGACCGGTTGAACGCCGTGTGGTCGGCCCCGCCGTACTTGGTCCACAGCGCGGTCGCGGCGTCGTCGTCGGACTTGTGCAGCATCGCGGTCATCTGCTCGCGGTCGTGCGCGGACAGCCGGATCGACCGCTCCCGGTCCCGGCGCAGCAGGTCGACCACCATGGCCAGCTTGATCGTGGACGCCGTCCAGGTCATGTCCCCGGCGTGGTCGTTTCGCCACACCGCGCCGGTCTGGCGGTCGCGGACGACGATGCCCACGGTGCCCGGTCGACCGGCCGCGTAGTACTGGGCGGCGGCGAAGCGGCGCTGGAAGTCGCAGTCGAACCCGGACTGCGGCAACGGGCACCCCTGGGCCTCGACACTAGGCGACGAGCCCGACGACGCTCCGGGTGACGAGCCGGACGCGGACGACGGGGCCACGGCGTGGTGCGGGGCCTCCCCGGCGGAGACCGCGACCGGGTCGGCACCGCACCCGGCGAGCCACAGCCCCACGACCGCCACCGTCACTGCGCGTAACACCCGCTCGATCACGGCAGCGAGGCTATCGCGAATCCTCGACGCGTGGCACGGGTTGACCAGGCCACGAACGCGGGTGGGGCGACACCCGACCGGGTGCCGCCCCACACGAGCAGTCAGTTCAGTGCTTCTTCGACAGGTCCTCGACCGACGAACCGGCCTCCAGCGCCGCCTGCTCGCCGTGCTGGGCCGCCCTGGCGCGGGCCAGCGCCGCGGTCTCCTCGGCCGGGTCCGGCGTGAGCCAGGAGCCGACGACCGGGGCACCGGCGGAGCCGAGCTTGTTCATCTTCTTCGGCACCGCCGCGCCCTGGTACTCCAGCGGGATCGGGTGGCCGTGGTCGTCCACCGGGCCGAGCGGCTGGTGGATCTCGATGAACTCGCCGTGCGGGAGCCGCTTGATGATGCCGGTCTCCACACCGTGCTCCAGCACCTCGCGGTCGGAGCGCTGCAGACCGAGGCAGATGCGGTAGGTGAGGAAGTACGCGATCGGCGGCAGCACCAGCAGCCCGATGCGGCCCATCCAGGTGGTGGCGTTGAGCGAGATGAAGAACTTCTCCGCCAGCACGTCGTTGGCCGCCGAGAGCAGCGACACCATGAAGTAGGTGATCGCCATGACGCCGAGGCTGGTGCGGACCGGGACGTCCCGGGGCCGCTGGAGCAGGTTGTGGTGCGCGTAGTCCTTGGTGAACTTGCGCTCGATCCACGGGTACACCGTCGCGATGCCACCCAGCAGCGGCAGGCCGAGCATGAACGGGAAGAACGCCGCCGGGATCGTGTAGTTCCCGAGGTAGATCTCCCACGCGGGCCACAACCGGATGAGGCCGTCCGTCCAGCCCATGTACCAGTCGGGCACCGTGCCCGCCGAGATGTGCGAGGCGTTGAACGGTCCGAAGTTCCAGATCGGGTTGATCTGGAAGAGACCACCCAGCGCCGCGGTGACGCCGACGACGACGGCCATGAACGCGCCGCCCTTGACCGCGAACACCGGCATGATGCGCACGCCGACGACGTTGGTCTCCTTGCGCCGCACGCCCGGGAACTGGGTGTGCTTCTGGTACCAGACCAGCGCGAGGTGGATGCCGATGAGCGCGAGCAGGATGCCCGGCAGCAGGAGGATGTGCACCGTGTAGAGCCGGGGCACGATGTCCTCGCCGGGGAACTCGCTGCCGAAGAGCAGCCAGTGCACCCAGGTGCCCAGCACCGGGATCGACAGCAGCAGGCCGGACATGATCCGCAGGCCCGCGCCGGAGAGCAGGTCGTCGGGCAGCGAGTAGCCCGCGAAGCCCTCGGTGGCGCCGAGCAGGAACAGGTTCACGCCGATGACCCAGTTGACCTCACGCGGGCGCCGGAACGCGCCGGTGAAGAACACCCGGAACATGTGGGTGACGATCGAGGCCATGAACAGCAGCGCGGCCCAGTGGTGCATCTGCCGCGCGAACAGGCCGCCGCGCACGTCGAAGCTGATGATCAGCGTGGACTCGTACGCCCTGGACATCTCCAGGCCGCGCAGGTTGGCGAACGAACCCTGGTAGACGACCTCCTGCATGGAGGGGTCGAAGAACAGCGCCAGGTAGGTGCCGGTCAGCAGCAGCACGATGAAGCTGTAGAGCGCGATCTCGCCGAGCAGGAACGACCAGTGCGTCGGGAAGACCTTGTTCAGCTGCTTGCGCAGGCCACCGGCCGGGTGGAACCGGTCGTCTGCCCACTTCGCGCCGCCACCGGCCGCGCGCAGGGCGGCGTTGGTTGGCTTCGTGGGCGAGGTGATGGCACTCATGACTTGCGCTCCCAGAAGGCGGGCCCAACCGGCTCGATGAAATCGCTCCTGGCGTAAAGGTAACCCGATTCCTCATCGACCGCGATGGGGAGCTGGGCCAGCTTGCGGGTCGCCGGACCGAAGATGGGCTTGGCGTACTCCAGCGCGTTGAACTGCGACTGGTGGCACGGGCAGAGGATCCGGTTGGTCCGCTGCTCGTAGAGCGAGGTGGGGCAGCCGAGGTGGCTGCAGATCTTCGTGTACGCGTAGTAGTCGCCGTAGTTGAAGTCTTCCTGACCTTGGTGCTTCACCACCTTGGCCGCGTCCTCGGGCCGCAACCGGATGATCATGACCGGGTTGTCGGAGCGCTTGAGCGCCTTCGACAGCGCCTCGTGGTCCTCGCGCTCGGACTCGCGGAACGGGAACACCGTCTCCATGCCGCCCGCGTCCAGGTCGGACGGCTTGACCAGCACGACCTCCTCCGGGTCGCCGGTCGCCCGGCGCAGGAAGACGCGCTCGCCGTTGTCGGACTTCCAGCCGGTGTGCCACAGCGAGTTGGGCGAGTCGGTCTGCGCCCACGGGTCGCGGACCAGGCCGCCGAGGGCGAAGACACCCACGCCGAGGCCCATCGCGCCCGCGCCGAGCCCGGCGGTGCGCTTGATCAGCGAGCGGCGGGCGATGCCGTTGCGGGTGCCCGAGTCGGCCAGGTGCGCCAGCAGGGTGGCCTTGTCCAGTTCGGACGAGGCGCCCTCGTGGCGCTGCTGCACGGCGATCTCGTGCGGGATGAACTTCTTCGTGTAGAGCAGCGTGCCCAGGCCGACCGAGATGACCGACAGGCCGAGGGTGGCGCCGAGCAGCGGGGTGTAGAGCGAGTACAGGAAGTACCCGTCGGTGTCCGGCGCGGTGTAGGCCGACGGCCAGAACAGGAACACGCCTGCGAAGGCGAGCCCACCGACGGCGGCGAGCAGGAACCACAGCGCGACCAGGCGCTCGGCGCGCTTCTCCGCGCGGGTGCCCTTGACCGGCCACGGGTCCGGGTACTCGACGACCTCGACACCGTCGAGCTTGCCACCGAGGCGGACCAGCTCCTCGCGGGACATGCCCGCGAGTTCCTCCTCGGTCGGCAGCTGCTGGGGGTCGGTGGAACTCATGCTTTAGCCCCAATCCAGAGGGTCACACCGACCAGGGCGGCGATCCCCACGATGAATGCGATCAGACCCTCGGACTGCGGCCCGAGCCCACCGATCGGGTTGCCACCGGGGTTGTTGTTGCCGTCGGTCACCGACTTGACGTAGGCGACGATGTCCTTCTTCTCCTCCGGCGTGAGCTGCCGGTCGGAGAACTTCGGCATGTTCTGCGGGCCGGTCAGCATGGCCGCGTAGATCTGGGTCTCGGTGACGCCGTCCAGCTTGGGCGCGTACTTGCCCGAGGACAGCGCGCCGCCGCGGCCGGTGAAGTTGTGGCAGGAGGCGCAGTTGAGCCGGAACAGCTCGCCACCGCGGGCCGGGTTGTCGCCGACCAGGGCCTTGCCGCTCTCCTCCGGCAGCTTGGTGCCGCCGCCCTTGGAGTCGACGAACGCGCTGATGGCGTCGATCTGGTGCGGGTCGAGCTTCGGTGGCTTGCGCTCGATCTGGGCTTCCTGGCGGACCGCGGGCATCCGGCCGGTCGCGGTCTGGAAGTAGGTGGCCGCCTCGCCGACGCCGACCAGGCTGGGGCCGCGGTCGGCCACGCCCTCCAGGTTGGCGCCGTGGCAGCTGATGCAGGTCGTGTTGTAGATCTGCTCGCCCTCGCGCACCAGGGCCGGGTCACCCTCGGCGCGGGCCACCGGCGGCTCCGGCGCGAACGCGGAGTACAGGACGCCGACCGACATCAGCGCGAAACCCAGCGCAAGCAGACCGGCCACGCGCCTGCGGAGCTTGCCGCGGCGCGGCAGTTTCTTGTTCATAGAGCGGCAACCCTTGCTGTCGGTTCGGGCCCGGTGGTGCTGGTGGTGGCGGGCTTGACGGCTGCGGGACCTGGTGCGGCGGTCATGGGACCAGGTAGATGACCGCGAACAGGCCGATCCACACCACGTCGACGAAGTGCCAGTAGTACGAGACGACGATCGCCGAGGTGGCCTGGGCCGGGGTGAACTTGCTCAGCTTGGTGCGGATGAGCAGGTACACGAAGGCGATGAGGCCGCCGATGACGTGCAGGCCGTGGAACCCGGTGGTGAGGAAGAAGACCGTGCCGAACGCCCCGGACGGGATGGTCACGCCCTCGTTGACCAGGTTGTAGTACTCGTACGCCTGGCCGCCGACGAAGATCGCGCCCATCACCAGGGTCGCGAGGTACCAGCGGCGCAGGCCGAAGACGTCACCGCGCTCGGCGGCGAAGACGCCGAGCTGGCAGGTGAACGACGAGGCCACCAGGATGATGGTGAACGGCAGCGCGTACGGGACGTCCAGGTGGATGGGCTCCCCGCCCGCCTCCAGGGGCGGCGGCCAGTGGCCGGTGCTGTTCTGCGCCTTGACGGTGAAGAACATGGCGAACAGCCCGGCGAAGAACATGAGCTCGCTGGACAACCAGACAATGGTGCCGACGCTGACCATGTTCGGCCGGTTCAGCGAGTGCACACGCTGGCCAATGGAGGGCGCTGCTGCAGTCACGGGTCGCATTATGTCTTGCGAGTAGTGGGCTCGCCCGGTCGGGTCGCGAGTAGACCGCGTCACACCCGTGTGGCGGGGAGAGGGGCGGGGACGTGGGCTTTCTCAGCAGGCTCCGTACGGCGTTCACCAAGGGGGAGCGTCCCGGGCTGACCGCGGACGCGCCGGGTCTGGTGGTGGTCGCCGAGTGCTTCGACGACGCCGAGGCCGCGTCGACGGCTCTCACCCGGTCCGGTGACTTCCGCGCGCCCGATCCGGCGGTGCTGCGCCACCACCTGTCGCTGCCAGTCGCCCGGGTGGACGAGGCGACCGCCGTGGTGGGTCAGGACGGCTACACGCTGCGGGAACTCGGTGCGGGCGAGGCGGGGTTCGTGCTGGTCGTGGCCGCGCGCGGGCAGGTCGTGTCGGCGTTGGAGTGCTCGCGGGAGCGGTCCAGGATGGTCAGCCTGGCCAGTCGGCTCGGCGGGGACGCGCGCGGGTGGGACGTCTTGCAACCGGGCTGACGTGAGACCGATAACATCGTGGGTGTCCGCCCACCCGATCACGACAGGACGCCGCGCATGAGCACAGCAGCACTGAAGGTCCTGGTCTTCAGCCACCGTCCCGAGGTGCGCGAGACGATCATCACAGCTGTCGGGCGCAGGCCGGCCGCGGACATCGGCCGGGTGGCCTACGTCGAGGTCGGCACCGTGTCCGAGGTGCTGATGGAGATGGACGCGGGCGGCATCGACCTGGCGATTCTCGACGGCGAGGCCCAGCCGACCGGCGGCATCGGCCTGTGCAGGCAGCTCAAGAACGAGATCACCGACTGCCCGCCGATCGTCATCGCGGTGCGGCGCAAGGACGACCGCTGGCTGGCGACCTGGTCGCAGGCCGACGCCGTCGTGGTGCACCCGCTCGACCCGCTGACCGCCGCCGAGACCGTCGCCGACGTGCTGCGGACCAAGCGGCTGCCGTTAGTGCGGGGCTGAGATGGCGGAGCGGACCTGGAAGTCCCTGCTCAACCAGCTCCTCGACAACTCCGACCTCACCGCGGGCGACACGTCCTGGGCGATGAACGAGATCATGTCCGGTTCGGCCACCCCCGCGCAGATCGCGGCGTTCGCGGTCGCGTTGCGCGCCAAGGGCGAGACGGCGGCCGAGATCGGCGGCCTGGCCGAGGGCATGATGGCCAACGCCCGGTTGGTCCGCTTCGACGGGCACGCGGTCGACGTGGTCGGCACGGGTGGCGACCAGGCGCACACGGTCAACATCTCCACCATGACGTCCCTGGTGACCGCCGCGGCGGGCGCCCCGGTGGTCAAGCACGGCAACCGGGCCGCGTCCTCGAAGTGCGGCACGGCGGACGTGCTGGAGGAGCTGGGGGTCGCGATCGAGCTGTCCCCCGAGGGCGTGGCGACGTGCGCGCGCGAGGTGGGCATCGCGTTCTGCTTCGCGTCGGCGTTCCACCCGGCGCTGCGGCACGCGGGTCCGGTGCGCGCGCAGATCGGCATCCCCACGGCGTTCAACGTGCTGGGCCCGTTGACGAACCCGGCCCAGCCGCGCGCCGGTCTCGTCGGCTGCGCGAACCTGCGCCTGGCCCCCGTCATGGCCGAGGTCTTCGCCTCCCGTGACGCGTCGGTCCTCGTGGTCCGCGGCGACGACAACCTCGACGAGATCACCACCACCACCACGACCTCGGTGTGGATCGTCTCAGGTGGAACGGTCACCCCCACCACCTTCGACCCCACCCGCCTGGGAATCCCCGTCTCCCAACCATCCGACCTCCGCGGCGGCGACGCCCCCTTCAACGCCCAGGTCGTCCGCGACCTGCTCGGCGGCAAACAGGGCCCCGTCCGCGACGCTGTCGTCCTCAACGCGGCTGGAGCCATCGCCGCCTACCGCGGCCTCACCGGCGACCTGTACGCGGACTTCGAGGCCGGCTTGGGCCAAGCCGCTGAGGCCATCGACAGCGGCGCGGCCGAGCAGCTGTTGGCGCGGTGGATCACCCGCTCTCAAGAACTCGCCTAGACCGCCCTGAACCACGCGAAGTGCCCATACCTCCGGTACGCGCCCTTCGCGCGTGAATCCACCAAGCCGTCGTAAAAGGGACGGGCTTCCGCGCAGGCAAGGCGGCAGGCTGGGCTGATCGTCCCAGGTGTAACGATCAGCCCAGTCAGGCCCGAGCAGGCACATCGCGCTCCGGCAGACCTGCCCGGCACGCGACACACATGCCCGAGAGGCAGGTCGAGAGCGCCAGCGACTCGACGGGCTCAGCTCGCCGATTCCACCGGCGGCGGGTGCCACTGCTACCTACCGCGGCCTCACCGGCGACCTGTACGCGGACTTCGAGGCTGGCTTGGGCCAAGCCGCTGAGGCCATCGACAGCGGAGCGGCGGAACAGCTGCTGGCGTGGTGGATCACCCGCTCCCAAGAACTTGCCTGAGTCCTGAACTGCACGAAGGGCCCGTACCAAGTGGGTGCGGGCCCTTCGCGTGATATCAGCGACCCCAGGGCACCGCAGTCGGGATCGTCCCAGGTGGAGTGAGCCACCGAGGCTGTCGACCGCGCACTTCACGGCCGAGGAACCGCAGGGCACGCAAGACCCGGTCCGCACCCCGAAGCTGTGTCGTCCTGACGCGGTGGGTGCCATCGCGGAGTGACCGGTGACCGGTACACGGATGCTGAGGCATGCCTCGACGAGGCCACCCAGGCCATCGACAGCGGCGCGGCCGAGCAGCTGTTGGCGCGGTGGATCACCCGCTCCCAGGAACTCGTCTGAGTCCTGAACGACAGCGGTGCGACTCCTCGCCCGCTGGACCACGGCCCCTGAACCAGCAGCAGAGGCCCCGTACCCAGTGGGTGCGGGCCCTTCGCTCGTTGATCAGCGGGTGTCGCGGATGCGGCGCAGTTCGTGGCGGGCGTGGGCGACCCGGTCGGTGTCGGTGCCGCCTGCGCGGGCGATCTCCTGGGCGAGGTCGCCCGCGCTTTCCAGGAGGTGGCGGGCCTTGGTCTTGCCCAGCTTCTTGCGCAGCGCCTTGCGGTCCTTGCGCAGGCCGCTGACGGCGTCGAGCAGGGCAGGGTCGAGGGTGCCCGCCTCGACCTCCGGTGCGAGCAGGTCCCTGGTCCAGGTGCGTTCCTGGCCCGCGGCGCGGCGCAGGACGGCGAACAGGACCGGCAGTTCGATGGCCGCGATGAGGAACGGCAGCACGACGGCCAGGCCGGTCCCGCCGGACAGGCCGCCCATGTCATCCCAGGCGAAGTGGAAGACCATGGCGGTCAGCATCGTCAGCACGCCCCGCGGCACGGTGCGCTCCCCCGGCGTGCGCCCCAGGACCCACATGAGCCCGGCGCAGAAGATGGCGCTGAACAGCGCGTGGGAGACGATCCCGGACGCGCCGCGCAGCAGGAACATCTGCACCGAGGTCCCGAGCTGGTTGACGCCGAATGCCTGGGTGGCACCGTTGTAGACGTAGAGGACGTCCTCGAAGACCTCGAAGCCGAGGCCGATGAACGCGCCGATGATGAACCCGTCGTAGGCGCTGCGGACCAGGCGCGGGGCGAGTCCGATGAGCAGGACGAGCCCCAGGGCCTTGCCCCACTCCTCGTTGATCGGCGCGGTCAGGCCCGCGGCCCAGTTCGCGGCGAAGGAGGTGCCGCCGAGCTTCGTCCAGATCTCCAGCAGCGCGCCGTTGGCCGGGAGGGCGATCCAGAACGTCGCCGCGACGCCGCCCCAGAGGAACCCGGTCGCCAGCAGCCCGGCGGGTTGCGCGGTGTAGCGGTTGTGGTGGCGCAGCAACAGCAGCCACGGCACCAGGTAGATCCCGAACAGCAGCACGCCGCCGGTGATGGCCGGTGCGTAGAAGGCCCCCGCCGAGCCGAAGTACCGCACCATCGTCACCGCGCCGCCGCCGACGCCGAGCACGTACACCCAGAAGGCGACGTTGTGCGGCTGGAAGAGCCGGAAGGGTTGCCCCCAGCCGGACTGGTCGATCGCGGTCAGCTGGGCCGCCTTGGTCGCGGAGGTCATCGGCCCGCTCCCGGCGTGATGCTGCGCAGCAGCGCGGCGACCTCGTCGCGCACCTGCTCGAACTGCCCGGGTGGCGCCTTCACCCGCACCAGCAGGGCCGGTGCCGCGTCGATCTCCGCCGGGGTGCCCGCCGCCACCTTGAACGCGGCGTCGAGTCCGTCACCACCCGGCCCGCCGCGGCCCTGCACGACCCCCACCAGGCCGGACGCCGTGATCACCGTCCCGCGCGGACCGTCGACGCCGGGGGTGTCGTCGTCCTCGGACCGCTGTACCTGGTCCAGGAAGGCGGCCGCACCCCCGGTGAAGGCCGCGCCGGTGAGGACGATGGTCGACCCGCCCCGGACCAGCACGACCCGCAGGCTCGTCGGGGACGCGGCCGCGCCCCCGGTCAGCGTGCCGTCCTCGAGCTGCCAACCCGGTGGTGGGACGGCGGTCGCCCCCGCCCCCAGGTCCAGCACGTCACCGGCCCGGACCTCGTTGTCCCACGGGATCGCGGCGTTCAGCGCGGGCAGGCCGTAGATCAGCACCAGGGCCACGGCCAGGGTGACCAGCCCCGGCAGGAACGACCGCCGGTCGAGCCCCACCACCCGGTGCTCGACCGGTACCCACCCGTCCGGTGCTCGCCGTGTCGCCAGGTCCATCGGGGTTGTCCCTCCACCGTGCGGGCGGGTGGCGCGACAACCCGAGACCCCAGGGAGTCGCGGTGGCGATTTCCGCCACACCAGCACCATAGGCACCCCGGAGGAACGCCGCAGGGCGCGAGCACGCGGGAAGCACAACGGCCCCGCACCGGGTGGGTGCGGGGCCGTCGGAGCGCGGTACTAGTCCGTCGAGTTGGGCCGGGTGTGGTACTCGAACACCAGCCCGCCGACGGTGATCAGGATCAGCACGATCGCGATCACCAGGAGCCAGATCTGCCAGAACGCCATGGCGAAGGCGGCCAGGGCGGCGGAGGCGGCGAGGGACACCGGCCAGTAGCTGCCGGGGCTGAAGAAGCCCAGTTCACCGGCGCCGTCGCTGACCTCGGCGTCCGGGTTGTCCTCCGGGCGCTGGTCGAGGCGGCGGGCGATGAAGTGGAAGTAGGTGCCCACGATCAGGGACAGGCCGCCGGTGAGGATGAGGCCGACCGTGCCGACCGGCTCCTTGGACCAGACGCCGTAGACGATGGCGGATAGGAAGAAGAAGGCGGTGGTGATGTCGAACAGCCTGGCTTCGACCTTCATGGTGTCCTCACAATTTCACCTGTTCGAGCACGTGGTCCGCTGTGGACCGCTCAGTTCGTGGCGGTGCGGGCGGTGCGGTCGGTGTTGAACGGCTTGGTGGTCACCGCGACCGGGGAGCACAGCTCGCCGCAGTTCATCTCGGTGAGCGCCTCGGCGGCGGTGTAGCCCTTGCCGGTCTTGGGGTTCACCTTGGTGCGCAGCGCCAGGTACTGGTCGAACTGCTCCGGGGTGATCGCGCGGACCTCGAAGTTCATCACCGCGTGGTACGTGCCGCACAGTTCGGCGCACCGGCCGACGAACGAGCCGGTCTTGTCGATGCGGTTCTGGAAGGTCGCGTCCTGGTTGTTCTTGTCCGGGTACGGGAACACGTCCCGCTTGAACAGGAACTCCGGCACGAAGAAGGCGTGGATGACGTCCCGGGAGCGCAGGTTGTACTGGATCGTCCGGTTCGTCGGCAGCACCAGCAGCGGGATCTCGGCGGACGACCCGATGGTGCGGACCGTGGTGTCGCCGGGGCTGGCCGGGACGTCGAGGGCGCCCTTGGTGTTGCGGTAGTTCTTGTAGTCGAACTCCCAGTTCCACTGGAACGCGAGCACGTCCACGGTGACGTCCGGCTTGTCGGTCTCGGCCTGGACGTAGTTCTGGGTGGTGGCGGTGAAGTAGAACAGCACGACCACGATCACCACCGGGATGCCGGTGTAGATCCACTCCAGGAAGTGGTTGTACTGGAACTGCTTGGGCAGCGTCTCCCCGCGCTTGCGGTGGGCGACCACCGGCCACAGGATGAGCGCCCAGGTGATCACGCCGATGATCAGCGCGGCGACCACGGACCAGGTCCAGAACTCGCGCATCCGCTCGGCCTGCGGGGTGACGCCCTCGGGCCAGCCGAACCGCAGCACCTCGTCGGTGGAGCAGCCGGTGGCGCCCAGGACGACGAGCGCGACAAGACCGGCGACCTTGGTCAGCCGGGCGACCGGCGAACGGTTGCCTGCGGCCTTGGGTGTGCCCACTGCGCGACTCCTCCTCGAGCGGTAACTCCACGCACTTGCGCTGCCCCCGCCTGGCCCCGGACCCACCGCTGGGCAGCGGCGATCGGCGCTCGTGGGAGCAATGCGGAGCCTAGCCCAGCGACCCGGGCCACACCCCCCGAGGGGTGATCGGATGTCGGTCACACCTGTGACTCGGATGTCGGTCACACCTGTGACCACGTCCCGGCGCGGGCAACCACGCCCGGCATACTGACGTCTTCCCCGCCGGACATCCTGGTTCACCCGGCTCGGTGCCGGAGCTCGACACGGAGAGGTGCGCGAGAAGCGTGTGCGGTCTGCTTGGCCTGGTCTGCCCTTCTGAGATGGACGCCGCTGCGGCGCGGTCGGCGGTGGGCGCGGCGATGCGCTGCCAGCGCCACCGCGGCCCGGACGAGAGCGGCACGTGGACCGGCGGTGAGGTCGTCTTCGGCTTCAACCGGCTGTCCATGATCGACCTGGAGCACTCCCACCAGCCACTGCCGTGGGGGCCGCCGGAGACGCCGCAGCGGTACACGCTGCTGTTCAACGGCGAGATCTACAACTACCTGGAGCTGCGCGCGGAGCTGACCGAGCGGCACGGCGCCCGGTTCCTCACCGACGGTGACAGCGAGACGATCGTCGCGGCGTACCACTACTGGGGCGAGGCGGCGGTCACCCGGCTGCGCGGCATGTTCGCGTTCCTGATCTGGGACTCGCAGAAGCAGACCCTGTTCGGCGCGCGCGACCCGTTCGGCATCAAGCCGCTGTACTACGCCGCCGGCCCCGGTGGGGTGGCGTTCTCCAGCGAGAAGAAGTCGATCCTGGAGCTGGCGCCGCTGCTGGGCATCAAGCAGGAGCTGGACCGGCGGTCGCTGCAGCACTACCTGACGCTGCAGTACGTGCCGGAGCCCGCGTCGATGCACACCGCTGTTCACCGGATCGAGTCCGGCACCTGCTTCACGCTGGTGCCGGGCGAGGAGCCGGTCACCAAGCGCTACTGGCAGCCGCGGTTCTCCCCCACCCCGGTGCGCGGCCCGGCCGACGCCGAGGCGCTGTACCAGCGGATCGCCGACGTCATGAGCGACTCGGTCCGGATGCACATGCGCGCCGACGTCACCGTGGGCTCGTTCCTCTCCGGCGGCATCGACTCGACCGCGATCGCCGCGCTGGCCCGCGAGCACAACCCGGACCTGGTGACCTTCACCACCGGCTTCGAGCGCCAGGGCTACTCCGAGGTCGACGTCGCGGCGGAGTCCGCGGCCGCGATCGGGGTCAAGCACGTGGTCCGCACGGTGTCGGCGCACGAGATGATGGACGCGCTGCCGCTGATCGTCTGGTACCTCGACGACCCGGTGGCCGACCCGGCGCTGGTGCCGCTGTGGTTCATCGCCCGCGAGGCCCGCAAGCACGTGAAGGTCGTGCTGTCCGGCGAGGGCGCCGACGAGCTGTTCGGCGGGTACACGATCTACCGGGAGCCGCTGTCGCTGGCACCGTTCGAGCGCGTGCCGGGTTCCCTGCGCAAGTTCATGGGCCGCGTCTCGGCGAAGATCCCCGAGGGCACCCGCGGCAAGGACCTCCTGCGCCGTGGCTCGCTCTCGCTGGAGGAGCGCTACTACGGCAACGCCCGCATCTTCCGCGACGACCAACTGCGCGGGGTGCTCCGCACGTTCGACCCAGGCGTGGGCCACCGCGACGTCACCGCCCCGCACTACCGCGAGTCGGTCTCGTGGGACCCGGTCACCCGAATGCAGCACGTCGACCTGTTCACCTGGCTCCGCGGCGACATCCTCGTCAAGGCCGACAAGGTGACCATGGCCAACTCCCTGGAACTCCGGGTCCCGTTCCTGGACCCCGAGGTCTTCCGCGTGGCGGCGGAGGTACCCCTTGAGGAGAAGATCACCAAGGAGACCACCAAGTTCGCCCTCCGCCAGGCGCTGCGCCGGATCGTGCCCGCGCACGTGCTGAACCGCCGCAAACTGGGCTTCCCGGTCCCGATCCGGCTGTGGCTCAAGGACGAGATGTACGAGTGGGCCCGCGACATCGTGATGGCCTCGCAGACCGACGCGCTGATCGACAAGAACGCGGTCATGCGGCTGCTGGAGGAGCACAGGTCGGGCACGCTGGACCACAGTCGGCGGATCTGGGCGCTGCTGGTGTTCATGCTGTGGCACGGCATCTTCATCGAGCGCCGCATCACGCCGGTGGTGCCTGAGCCGCATTACCCGGTGAAGCTCTAGTCGGACTTCGAGGGGCCGCCATCCTGACCGGGGTGGCGGCCCCTCCTGGTTTGCAGCCGCATTGGGCTATTAGTCAACTGACTTGCGGGCAAGTACAGCGGCGAGATTCCTGCGGCTGGTGAGGGTGTTGGGATGATCCGTGCCAAGCACCCTCACGCATACCTCAAGAACCACTCGCTGTTCGGCCTCAGCCACTAAAACGCCCAATCGCGCCAGCACAGTCGCCCGAGCCCCCTCCCGCACGACCACCACACCGTACGCCGCACCACGGTGGGGAGGGCCTGCTAGGACCGGGACCTCAGCGAGGCACCTGGTTCCCACTCGACACAAGTCGGCCGCTGACCCGTGTCCAGGTACTCGACCACGGCGGCCAGCACCAGTTCCACGGGCACTTCCGCGTGGGGTCGGATAAGCGCGGGGTGCAGTCCCGCACTGCGGTACTCCACCCAGTCGGCGTTGGTCCCCGTGGTCGGGACGAGCACGTCCGCACCGTCGTGCCACTGGAGGAAGCCCACGGCGTTGTGCACACCGAAGGCCAGTGTCGGCCCCTCTTCCTCGGTTTCGGGGTCTGGCCGGGTTTCGCCCAGTTCCCACATCCATCCGACATCCACGCCTGCCGCGTTGAGCGCGGACACCTCTCCGACCACGTCGACATCGTCCGAGAGTTCGTCCCGGGCGATGAAACCCCAGTGGGTGATGGGTGCGCGGGAATCGGTCACCACTTCGCCTTCCCGTGGTACGTGCGTGTGAAGGGTTCGCCGTTGCGGTCGGTCCCGAGGACCGTGAGCGTACGACCCGTCGGCAGGCATCGGGGGATCGACGTGTGGCAGCCCGGTGGATCTCCTTGCTCGGAGCCGCAAGGGGCGTGATTGATGATCACCTGGCCGTGTCGGGATCCCAGGCTCACCATCATGGCGATCACCTTCATCTCCACGTGGTGAGCCACGAACGCCGCACGCCGCGGGTCCAGGTCTGCCATCCGTTCAGCCGATGCCTCGGCCCACGGGTCGTTCGGGGTGGCTGTGATCTCGCCGATGTGGGCGCCGTCGAGCTGGATCCACCCGGCGATCGGCATCCCCGAACCGCGAACCACTCGCCTCTGGAGGGCTTCGTGGTACGGAATGGCTTCCTCGGGGTAGAGGTCGCCGTGCTGGTTCGCGACGTAGGCGCCTGCCGGGCCGCGTACCGGGCTCATGGGGCCTGGCGGAATGGTCCTCGGAGCAGCACTCGCCTGCGAGGAACCGATGCCTGTGGTCCGCGAGTGATGGGCGATGGCTTGACCAACCAGGTCGACAGCCAGCCCCAGCGCTTCCCGGAGTGCGTCGAGCTTGGCCCGAACCTCCGCGAGTGACCGGACCACCTCGCTGTGCCGGGCCGCGTCGCCCAGCAGGCGGTATGCCTCGGCTTCGATCTCGGCGACCTTCAGCTCGACACCACGCGTCCAGCCCCGCTTCACCAGCAGCCCGTTGCGCACCTGTCGCAACCGCCGAACCTCGTCCGGGATCGCCACGAGTGGAACCCTCCTCGCAAAGGATCACCGATACCGGGGCTGCGCGGGCAGGTCGCCCGTCCGGTGTGGACGGGCGACCTGGGGACTACTTGAGTGAGGCCAGCGCCTTGGTCCACGCGCTGGTGGGGAACACGATCAGGCCGCTAGCAGGAGACTTGGAGTCCCGGACGGCGATGAGGCCGGGGCGGGAACCCACCTCCACGCATTGACCGCCGTTGGTGCTGCTGCGGGTGGACTTGCGGAACGGGACCGTGGCCCAGTCGGTCATGGGGTCAGCTCCTTGTGGTTGTGGACATCAACCCTGCCCAGGCGCTAGCGGGGAGCACGATCAGGCCACCGGTGGGGGACTTCGAGTCCCGGACGGCGACCAAGCCGGGGCGGAAGCCCACCTCTACGCAGTCGCCGCCGTTGGTGCCGCTGCGGCTGGACTTGCGGAACGGGACCGTGGCCCAGTCAGACATAGCTGTCATCTCCCTGTCGTTGCCACCGCGGCGTACTCGTTCGCCACGGTTTCCACCAAGTGTCGCGATTCCACCGGCCCGAGGGCTACCCCCTGCAATCTTCCAAACAGCTCGCTGTAACGGCGAACCGTCTCCGGTGGCTTGTCGAGGTAGGCGGCGTCGGAGTACATCTCCAGGTAGACGATGTCATTGGCCATCTCATGGCCGAATCGGAAGAGCGTGAACGGAGCACTCCAAGGCTCGTAGGAACGGCTGTCCAGCGGTATGACCTGGAGGGTCACATTCGGGTACGCGGCGACCTCGGCCAAGTGCCTCAATTGCTCGGCCATGATCGCTGGGCCGCCGAACTGGCGGCGTAGCGACGACTCGCTGAGTACCCAGGCGAACCGGGCAGCGTCATCCCTGGTCAGCAAGGTTCGCCGGTCAGCACGAACGCGCAGAGTGGCATCCATCTCGTCGCCAGCGGCCTCGGTGCCCTGGGCGTCGAACATGGCCCGGATGTAGTTGTCGGTTTGCAGGATGCCGGGAACGACCTCCGCGCCGACCGCCTTGATCTCGCTGGCGTCGGTCTCCAGGTCCCGGAAGGCGCGGAACCAGCGCGGTCCCAGGTAGAGCGTCGTCTCGCCGGTTGGCCTGCCGCGCTTGGGTTTGGAGAGGCGGGACAGTTCTCGGCACCAGAGGCGGTCCTTCTCCGATGCCTGGTAGCGCTCCAGCAGCACGTCCAGGTCGGTCTTGTCGATGCCGATCTTCCCCGACTCGACGCGGCTGATCTTGTTGCCCGCCTTGCCCAGGTGCTCGGCGGCTTCGTCCTGGGTCAGACCGGCCAGTTCGCGGAGCCGCAGCAGCTCCGCGCCGAGCAGCCGCCGCTGCATGCTGATCGACCGCGATGGGCTCGTCATGGCCGTAGATCCTTCCACAGCCGATCACGTTGAGTGACCCGCACCGGATCACTCGTTTAGGTGACTATACAAACTGGAGTTCCACAATAAGCTCATCAGCACTGGGTAGCCAGTGACGCTGGCAAATCGTGAAGGTGCACGGTTGTGACCGTAACCGTTGCGGCGACGACAAGAACCAGCGGGGTCCAATATTAGCCCACGACGGAGGCAATTCATGACCACCATCACCACCGCCGCCTGCGCCAGGCCCCCGGCCTGCGACGAGCCCGAGTTCGCCGCCCTGCTCGCGGACGCCGTGGCCGACGAGGCCCCCCGCGTCTTCGCCATCGTCGAGGAGTTCGGCGACCGCCACGACGCCCGCATCGCCGCCTGGGGCATGGCCTTCCCCGAGCGCGCCGAACTGGTCGGCATCTACCGCCCCCTGCGGATGACGCTCACCGCCCCCGAGTCCGCGCTCCCCCTCTTCACCCGCGACAACACCCAGGCCCGCCTCGTCTGGGCAGCCCCAGCCCCGGAAACCCCCGACGAGACCTGAGCCCCCTCCGCACAGACGTGTGGGGCCGCTCCCCGGAGGAAACGGCCCCACACGTCGGGTAGAGCTAGACGGCGGTACCCGGTGTGACCCGCGGCTTGGGCACGCGCAGCTTGCGCAGCTGGGTCGCCCGCACGAAGGCGTACCACCCGATCCCGGCGCCGCCGACGGTCTCCTTCGGGAACTTCTCGCGGACGCGGCGCACCACGCGGCGCCCGTTCAGCACGGCTTCGACGACCATCGCGACCAGCATCACCAGGCAGACCAGGGTCGCGTACTGCTGGACCACCAGCGAGGTCGACAGCAGCGACACGAACACCAGGATCGCCAGCGGCATGAACAGGCCCAGCAGGTTGCGCTTGCTGTCGACCAGGTCTCGCACGTACGCCTTGACCGGCCCGCGGTCGCGCGGCATCAGGTACCGGTCGTCGCCGTCGGCCATCCGGCGGCGCTGCTCGGCGCGCTGTTCGCGGCGCTGCGCGGAGAGGGCCTTGCGGTCCTCCTTGTTGCCGCGCGCACGCTTGAGCGCCTCACGCGTCGTCTTCGGCGGTGGCGCTACCGGGCCGCGCTTACGCCCCTCGGCTTCGCGGCGCTTGGGGGTCGGCTTGCCCTTACCGGGCGTGTGGCCCCTGGGCGCAGCGTCGCCGACTGTGACGGCGTCATCCCCCACCTCGGTGGCTTCGGACTTGTCGGCGGAATTGCGGCGCAGGAACCTCACGCCGACAAGGGTAGGACAAGCCCGTCGGTCGCTACGCTGCGCCCGTGCGAGTCGTCATCGCTCCCGACTGCTTCGGCGGGACGCTCACCTCAGCCCAGGCCGCCGACGCGATCGCCGCGGGGTGGCGGCGGGGCGCCCCGGCCCACAGCCTGGTGACCCGTCCACTGGCCGACGGCGGGACCGGGTTCGTCGAGGTGCTGCTGGGCGCCCTGGAAGCCGCCACACCCCACCTGACCTCGGTGACCGGGCCGTTGGGCGAGCCCGTCGACGCCAAGTGGCTGACCCACGACGGGGTCGCCTACCTGGAGTCGGCGGAGGCGGTCGGCCTGCACCTCGTGCCCGACGACCGGCGCGTCGAGGCGTGCGAGACGGCCACGACCAGGGGCGTCGGTGAACTGGTGCTGGCCGCGCGCGACACCGGGGTGTCGCGGGTGGTGATCGGGCTGGGCGGCTCGGCGACCACGGACGGCGGACGCGGCGCGCTGGAAGTGCTGGACGGTCCGCTGCCGGAGCTGTTCGCGGCGGTCGACGTGGAGAACCCGCTGCTCGGCCCGCACGGCGCGGCGGCGACGTTCGGTCCGCAGAAGGGCGCGGACGAGGCGGCGGTCGACCGGCTGGAGGCGCGGCTGGCGGCCTGGGCGGACGAGGTCGCGATCCGGTACGGGGCAGACCCGCGGGAACGGCCAGGGGCGGGCGCGGCCGGTGGACTGGGGTTCGCGTTGATGGCGCTGGGGGCGTCGGTGGTGTCCGGCGCGGAGGTGGTGCAGGCGGCGACCCGGCTCGACCACGTGCTGGACCGGGCCGACCTGGTCGTCACCGGTGAGGGCAGCTTCGACTGGCAGTCGCTGCGCGGGAAGCTGGTGACGTCGGTGGCGCGGTCGGCGGCGGAGCGGGGCGTGCCGTGCGTGGTGCTCGCCGGTCAGGTGTCGGTGGGTCGCAGGCAGGCCGGTGCGATCGGGGTCGCGGAGGCGCACGCGGTCGCCGAACACGCGGGCTCGGTGGACGCCGCGTTGTTCGACCCCGTGGGAACCCTGGCTGACCTGGCCGAACACGTGGCGAGGCAGTGGCGGTGACCGCATCCGTGCCGCTCGGGGTCCCGGGTGTGCCACCATGGACGCGGTAGGCACGGAACAAAGGCCGGGCGAGCGCTGTTGAGTCGGTTACGAGCCCGCGTAGGACTTTCCCAGGGAGAACGATGACCACCGCTCAGGAGACTGGCACCGAGGCGGCGACCCACGGTGTCGAACTGTCCGCCGCCGCCGCCGTCAAGGCCAAGGCCCTGCTCGAGCAGGAGGGCCGCGACGACATGCACCTGCGCATCGCCGTTCAGCCCGGTGGCTGTGCGGGTCTGCGCTACCAGCTGTTCTTCGACGAGCGCACCCTCGACGGGGACCTGTTCCGCGACTTCGACGGCCTGAAGGTCGCCGTGGACCGGATGAGTGCCCCGTACGTGCAGGGCGCGACCATCGACTTCGTCGACACGATCGAGAAGCAGGGTTTCACCATCGACAACCCGAACGCGGGCGGCAGCTGCGCCTGCGGCGACTCGTTCCACTAGTCGTTGCGCCGCGAAGGGCCCGTGACCTGGTCACGGGCCCTTCGCGCGTCTCGGGTCCGCCTGGTCGCCTCGTCTGTCCGGGCGGCGATGCGCCCGCCGAGCCGGGAACGGTGCCGGGCGGGGGCGGGCGGCGGGGGAGAGTTATACGTATTCGTCGAGGTCGGCTACCTGGGCGTGGGTGGCGTCGTCGACCTGCCAGGGGGCTGGGACGCGCGGGCCGGGTAGCGCCGGGCGGTGGTGGGTGAGCTCCGGTGGGATGCCCGCGCAGTCGGCGATGAGCTCGCCCATGCTCTCCGGCAGCTGCGCGGCCCGGTGATGTGGCGAGGATTCCGGTTCTGCGTCGACCAGGGTCCTCACCTGCTGTGATGCGCTCATCCTGGCCACGCTAGGCCCCGATGGCGGCAGTTCCCAGTGGTACCAGGCGGTAGTGTTCGAAGGTGATCGGATGCCACCCGGGTGGGTGGTAGAACCGCATGACCGCGCCGAGCCTGGTTCGACGTCGATCAGGCGTCGCCGGGCCGAGGAGACAGGGAGGGCTCCCGTGCCCGTTGCCGTCACCGGAAGCATCGCCACAGACCACCTGATGCACTTCCCGGGGAAGTTCGCCGAGCAACTCGTCACCGAACAGCTGCACCGCATCTCGCTGAGCTTCCTCGTCGACGACCTCGTCGTGCGGCGCGGCGGCAACGGCGCCAACATCGCCTTCGCCCTCGGGGTGCTGGGCACCAACCCGGTCCTGGTGGGCGCGGCGGGCGACGACTTCGCCGACTACCGCTCCTGGCTGGACCGCCACGGCGTCAACACCTCGGGCGTCCACGTCTCCGAGGTCGCCAACACCGCGCGTTTCGTGTGCACCACCGACGACGACCAGTGCCAGATCGCGTCCTTCTACGCGGGCGCGATGTCGGAGGCCCGCCAGATCGAACTCGCCCCCATCGCGGCGGCCGTCGGCGGTCTCGACCTCGTCCTGATCAGCCCGAACGACCCCGCCGCCATGCTCCGCCACGCCGCGGAGAGCCGTGAACGCGGCTACACCTTCGCGGTGGACCCGTCCCAGCAACTGGCGCGCATGGACGGCGACCAGATCCGCGAGTTCATCACCGGCGCGGACTACCTGTTCGGCAACGACTACGAGTGGGAACTGCTGCGCCGCAAGACGGGCTGGTCCGAGTCCGAGGTCATGTCCCGCGTCGGCCTCCGCATCACAACCCTGGGCGAGAAGGGCGTGGAGATCGTCACCCAGGACGGGACGTCCTTGCAGGTCGGCGCCGTGCCGGAACTCGCGAAGGTAGACCCGACCGGCGTCGGCGACGGCTTCCGCGCGGGCTTCTTGGCGGCGCTTACGCAGGGGTTGAGCCTTGAGCGGGCGGCCCAGTTGGGCTCAATGGTCGCGGTCCTGGTCCTGGAGGCGGACGGCCCCCAGGAGTGGAAGTACGCCAAGCCCACGGCGGTGTCGCGCATCAGCGAGGCTTTCGGCCCTGAGGCAGGCACCGAGATCGCCGCCATCCTGCCTGGCTGACCTCTCAGCTTCTCGGGGCCGTCACCTACTTGGGTGGCGGCCCCGTTCATGTCAACAGGCCACTGATGCATGCCTGGGCGGTGCGCCAGGTCAGGCCGTGAGTTGGTCTGGTTGCGCAGGCGCGGTGGCGGTGATCAGGTCGGCCAGGGGTAGGTCCACCGCGCCTGCGATGGCGGCGACGGTGAAGAAGGCGGGGGTGGGGACTCGGCCGCGTTCGATCTTGCGGAGGGTTTCGACGGAGATTCCGGCGGCGGCGGCTACCTCGACCATGCTGCGGGGGCCGCGGGCGGTGCGCAGGAGGGTGCCGAGGAGTTCGCCGCGGAGGCGTTCGTCGGGGCTGAGTGGGGGCCGGACCATGGGTGCCATGCTAGCGCGGGATAGCTATACCGGTATAGTTATCCGCATGATCGAGCTGAAGACCGCGGCCGAACTGGACGCGATGCGGGTTGCGGGACGGGTGGTCGCCACGGCGTTGACGCGGGTGCGGGCGGCCGCGGGCGTGGGGGTCACGCTGCTGGAGTTGGACGAGGTGGCGCGGGACGTGCTGGCCGAGCACAAGGCGGGGTCGTCGTTCCTGGACTACCTGCCCGCGTTCGCGCCGACCCCGTACCCGGCCGTCCTGTGCACCTCGGTGAACGACGCGATCGTGCACGGCATCCCCGACCGGACCCGCCTGCGCGACGGCGACCTGCTGAGCATCGACTTCGGCGCCCACGTCGGCGGCTGGCACGGCGACGCGGCGATGTCCTTCGTCGTCGGCACGCCCGACCCCGCGGACCTGCGCCTGATCGAGACCGCCGAACGGGCCCTCGCGGCGGCGATCGGGGTGGCCGTCCCCGGCAACCGCCTCGGCGACATCGGCAACGCCATCGGCACGATCGCGCGCGGCGCGGGCTACGGCATCCCCCCGGACTTCGGCGGGCACGGCATCGGCCGCTCCATGCACGAGTCCCCGTCGGTCCCCAACGAGGCCCGCCCCGGCCGCGGCCTGCGCCTGCGCGCGGGCATGGTCCTGGCCATCGAGCCCATGCTGCACGCGGGCACCGACCCCTTCACCACCGACGACGACGGCTGGACCCTGCGCACCACCGACGGCCGCCGAGCCGCCCACGTAGAACACACCGTCGCCATCACCGACGACGGCCCCCGGATCCTCACGACCCTCTAACTCCCGCCAGGCAGCATCGGACGGCCTGGCACACATTCCTGCCCTAGCCGCAACAACCCCCACCGCAGCAGCCGCCGCCCGCAGGGGGTGCCCCCGCGCCGGAACGGCCCGACAGGCCCGCCATGGTCAGGAGCTTGACGGTGTCGTGGTGGCCGTCGGGGCAGGGGGCGGGGTCGTTGGCGGCGATCATGGGGCGGTTGACGTCGTAGGTGGCGCCGCATTCGCGGCAGCGGAACTCGTAGGTGGGCACGGGGTCATTATCCTCACCGGCTGTAGTCGCGGAAACCCTTCCCGGTTTTGCGGCCCAGTCGGCCCGCGGTGACCAGGTGCTCCAGCAGGGGCGCGGGGGCGTAGCCGGACTCGTGGAACTCGTCGTAGAGGGTCCGCTCGATGGCCAGTGACACGTCGAGGCCGACCACGTCGAGCAGTTCGAACGGTCCCATCGGCAGCCCGCAGCCGACCTTCATCGCGGTGTCGATGTCGTCGGCGTCGGCGTAGTGCGCCTCCAGCATGCGCACCGCGTCGTTGAGGTACGGGAACAGCAGCGCGTTGACGATGAACCCGGCCCGGTCGCCGCAGTACACCGGGTGCTTGCCGACCCGCGCGCACACCGCCCCCGCGGTCGCCACGACGTCGGCCCCGGTGGAGATCGTCGAGACGACCTCGACCAGCTTCATCACCGGCGCCGGGTTGAAGAAGTGCAGCCCGATGACGTCCTGCGGTCGGGAGGTCGCCGCCGCGCACTCGATGACCGGCAGTGACGACGTGGTGGTCGCCAGCACCGCGCCCGGCTGCACGACCTCGTCCAACGCGCCGAACACGGCCTGCTTGACCGACAACTCCTCCGCGACCGCCTCGATCACGAGATCGCAGTCGGCCAACTCGGCGAACTCGACCGCAGGCGTGATCCGTCCCAGCGTCGCAGTTCGGTCCTCTTCAGACAGTCTCCCCTTGGCGACCTGGCGGTCGAGCGACTTGCCGACCTTGCCGATCGCCGCAGCCGCCTTCTCGGCCGACCGCGCGCGCAGGATGACGTCAAACCCCTTGCGCGCGAACACTTCCACGATGCCGGTGGCCATGGTCCCGGTTCCGACCACGCCGACCCGCCGCACCTCGCGCACTCCCCTTGCGTCCTCAGAGGACGTTCCGGGCGTCTGCGCGTCGGCCACCACGGTCGGCGAGTCTGGGCCGTCGTAGGTGTAGAAGCCGCGGCCGCTCTTGCGCCCCAACAGACCCGCGGTGATCATCTGCTTGAGGATCGGCGTCGGCGCGTGCAGCCGGTTGCGCGACTGGCCGTACATCGTCTCCAGGATCTCGTACGCGGTGTCTAGCCCGATGAGGTCGAGCAGCGCCAGCGGGCCCATCGGGTAGCCGCAGCCGAACCGCATGGCCGCGTCGAGGTCTTCCCTTGTGGCATAACGGGACTCGTACATGGCGACGGCGTGGTTGAGGTACCCGAACAGCAGCGCGTTCGCGATGAACCCGGCCCGGTCGCCGATCACCACCGGCTCCTTGCCCAACCGCCTGGCGAACTCGACCACGTCGGCGACCACGTCCGGCTCGGTGACGACCGTGCGCACGACCTCGGTCAGCCGGAGCACCGGCGCCGGGTTGAAGAAGTGCAACCCGACCACCTTCCCCGGCCGTCCGGTGTGGACACTGATCTGCGTGACCGAGAGCGACGAGGTGTTCGACGCCAGCACCACCTCGGGCCGCACGATCCGGTCCAACTCGGCGAACAGGCTGGTCTTGAGGTCCAACGACTCCGGGATGGCCTCGATCACCAGGTCGACCTCGGCGAGATCGGCCAACGCGGTGCCATAGCTGATCAACCCCAGCAGGGCGTCGCGCGCCGCACCGTCGAGCTTGCCCTTGGCGACCGCCCGCGAGGTGGAGTGCTCGACGTGCCCGCGCCCCCGCTCCACCCCCGCGGCATCGACGTCAACGGCCACCACGCGCACGCCACTGCGCGCCAGCACCTCGACGATCCCGGCCCCCATGGTGCCCAACCCGACAACGCCGACGATGGTGAACTCCCGCGCCACAGCGACCTCCCGCGTAGCTACCTGCCGGTAACATCTTGCGCCGATGATGCCACGGGGGCTGGGGCCCGCGGCGTGAAGTGCGCCACTGGACCGGTTCCGCTCGACTGCCTCCGGCTAAGCGAAACCGCGTTCGACCAGGCTCTTTGTGCGCTGTAGTGCCTCATCGGCGTCGGGGCCGGTGGCGGCGAGGGCGATGTGGTCGCCGGTCTGGGCGTTGAGGGACATGAGGGCCAGGGGGCTGCGAGCGTCGACCGAGCGGGTGTTGTGGGTGACGGTCACCGCGGCATCGAGATCGGCGAGGGATCTGGCGAGGAGGCCCGCCGGGCGGGCGTGGAGGTCTTCGACCAGGGTGAGTTCGACGCCGTCCACCTGCTCGACGTCCTTGAGGTTGAGTGCACTGGCGGCGGCCGAGAGGACTTCGTCGAGGGTGGCGCCGCCCTGGGCAGCCACGGCCGCGGCGACCGCGCCCTCGACCAGCGGCGCGTCCACCACGGCGGCCTGCTCGGGATCCCCCAGCATCTCCACGGCCAGGTCAGCGACCATCTTCGCGCTGCCGATGTCGTACAGCAGCACCACCCCATCCCCACCCTGCGCCGCCGCGATCCCGTCCGTCACCGCGTCGAGGTCGGTTCCCAGCCCACCGTCGAACCCACCCGCCGCCACCAGCACGACATCCGGCGCCATCGCCGCCGCCACCTCGACCACCCCGGCCGCCAACGCCGCACTATGCGACACGATCACGATGCCAACAGTCACAACCCCACCCCCGATCCCGCCGCCGAGTTGGCGAAGGAGCGCAGCAGCAGCGCCACCGACCGCGCCCCCGGGTCCATGTGCCCAATCGCGCGTTCCCCCAAGTACGAAGCCCGCCCCTTCCGGGCCACCAGAGGAACAGTCGACGAGGCCCCGACATCAGCCGCGGCTGCCGCTGCCGCCAACAAAGCGGCGATGTCCGCACCCCGAGCCGAGGCAGCAGGCGCCAATGCGTCGACCATCGTCTTGTCCCCCACCGCCGCCTTGCCCCGTGCCACCACTCCACCAAGCGCGGCCCCCAATGCCGCGCTCACCAGTTCCGGCGTCAACTCCTCAACAGCACCGACCGCCCCGGCCGCCCGCAAGAACGCCGTCCCGAACAATGGCCCTGCCGCCCCGCCGACCTTCGAGATCAGCACCGACGCCACCAGTTTCAGCACCCCGCCAGGCGTGTCCGGAGTGGACTCAGCCAATGCCGACACCACGAACCCGAACCCCCGCCGCAGGTTCTCGCCGTGATCAGCGTCCCCAATGGCCTGGTCCAGCCGCACAAGCTCGTCCCGGTGCTCCCCGACCACCCCGGCCGCGGCCACCACGGCGGCGGCCACCGAGCGGGCGTCGCAGCCCATCACACGCCCCAGCGCAACGCCGCCGTGTGCACCGGCGCGTCCCACAGGTCGGTCAGCGCGGAATCCAGTCGCAGCACGGTGAAGCTGATGCCCTGCATGTCCAGGCTCGTGACATACGGGCCAACCAGCCGTCGGGTCACCGTGATCCCCCGCGCCGCCAACAACTCCTCGGCGATCCCGTGCGCCAAGTACAGCTCCAGCAGCGGTGTGCCGCCCATGGAGTTCGTGAACAGCAACACCTGATCCCCCGCCGTGAACGGCAAGTCGTCCAGGATCGGCTCCAGCAAAGCGGTCACGAGAGCGGACGCGTCGGCCAGCGGCTCACGGCGGCGGCCGGGCTCTCCGTGGATGCCGATGCCGACCTCCACCTCGTCGTCGGGCAGCACGAAGCTCGGCGAGCCCACGTGCGGCACGGTCGGCGCCGTCAACGCCAGCCCCATCGACCGCGCACCAGCCACCACCGCCTCGGCCAGGCGGGCGCAGGTGTCCAGGTCGGCACCGGCAGCGGCGGCGGCCCCGGCGATCTTCTCCACCAGCACCGTCGCCCCCACGCCCCGGCGCCCGGCCGTGAAGGACGAGTCCTGGACCGCGACGTCGTCGTCGATGAGGACCGTGCGGGTGTTGTCGAGGAACTCGGCGGCGGTCTCGAAGTTGAGGACGTCGCCGGTGTAGTTCTTGACCAGCAGCAGCACGCCCGCTCCCCCGTCGACCTGGGCGGCGGCGGCCTGGATCTGGTCCGGGGTCGGTGAGGTGAACACCGCGCCGGGGCAGGCGGCGTCGAGCATGCCGGGGCCGACGAACCCGCTGTGCAGCGGCTCGTGGCCGGACCCACCACCGGAGATGACGGCGACCTTGCCCGCCACCGGCGTCCCCACCCAGGCCACGACGGCCGGGTCCTGGGTCACTCGCAGCAGGGTGGGGTGTGCGGCGGCCAACCCGCGCAGGGCGTCGGTCACCACGTCGGCCGGGTTGTTGATGATCTTCTTCATCACTCGCCTCCCCCACCCGTTCCTACTCCGCCCGCTACCGCTTGGGCAACCTCGGGATCAGCGACTTGGCCACGGTCTGCACCTTCGCGCACGGGTCCTCGCCCGCCACCTTGTCCGAGTACCGGCTGTAGTCCAGCGCCACGACCTCGGCGCGCTCGTCGTCACCGGGGAACGCGGCGTGCGCCCACTCGACCCGGCAGCGGGCGCCGTCCTTGTCGGGCTTCTGCTGGGCGGTGACGCCGTCGCCCAGGTTGATCGGGGTGGTCCCGGCGGAGTCGGCGATGGTGTCCGGGCGGACACCGATGCGGAAGGTGAGCATGAACGACACACCGTCGCCGTTCCAGGAGCACGCGTGCGCCCCGCTGGGCCGTTTGCGGGAGTTCGCGCCGACCGCGGTCGCGATGACGGTCTCCGAGATCAGCGTGCACGGCTCCAGCTCGACCAGGGTGTTCTTCGCCAGTTCCAGCCGCGGCGGGCTCGTGCGGATCTTGGCGAGCGCCGATTGCAGCACGGCCTTGCCCGGGACGCACAGGTTGCCCTTGTCCCGGCGGCCGACCTGCACCGTGATGCCGCGGTTGGGGTTGGTCTCGGTGATCGCGGTGGCGAAGCACGCGGACTTGTCGTCCAATTCGGACTGGACGTAGGGCAGGCCGTCGATCTCGGAACCCGCGTCGGGTTGGCCGATGGTGAGGTCGCCGACGCTCAGCGTGAAGTTGAGCTCCCTGCCGTCCTTGTCCTTCATGTAGTTCGAGCACTGCGAGAAGTCCCGCAACCTGCTCTCCGCCGGTTGGCCCAGCGGCTTGAGCGCGTCCTCGTCGAGCAGCCCGCACGGGTCGACCCGGCGCAGCACCTCGGGGTCGACGGTGCCGGTCGGGCCGGGCGCCGAGGTGGTCGGCCCGAGGCCGGACCCGGCTGGCACCGTGCGCCGCGGTGACGTGGACTTGGACAGGTCGACCGACGCGCCGCACCCGGCGACGAGCGCCAGCGCCGCACCGGCCGCGATCAGTGATAAGGAACCCCGCACGGGCCAACGGTAACCACCCGCGGCCCGGCCCGTGCGGGGAACCGGTCAGGCGTCCCGTTCGGACTGCTCCGGCTGCTCGCCCTCGGGCACGGTGAGCGGTCGGAGGCGCACCCAGAGTGCGAACAGCAGCGCCACCGCCAGCATCCCGAGGCCCATCCACAGGTTCACGTTCACCCCCGCGGCCTTGTCCAGGTCCGCCTGGGTGGTGAACGCGATGCCCAGCACGGTCAGCACGAACCCGTACACCGCGAACAGCAGCGCCAGCACCCCGCGCAGGTCGAACAGGCCCGCGGCCCGCTTCTCAGCCATGTCCCCGCTCCTCACCAGAAGATGATGTTGAGGGCCAGCGTCACGACCAGCACCCCGGCGGCGAGCACCCCCGGTTTGCGGTACCAGCCCGCGTTCTCGCCGGTGTCGTCGTGGCGCAGCCGCTCACGCGGGGTGAGCGACCACACCAGGCCGACCAGTTCGGCGTCCGGCTTGGGCCGGGTCACCAGCGACACCAGCACGCTGACCGCGATGTCGACCACGAACGCGGCGCTCGCGGCGACGAAGCTCGCGCCCTGCCCGGCCAGGTTCAGCACGTCGTTGCGGTTGAGCACGTCGACGGTGATCGCCGAGGCGGTGCCCGCGATCAGGCCGAGTCCACCGGCCAGCGGGGTCATCCGCTTCCAGAACATGCCGAGCAGGAAGGTCGCGAACAGCGGCGCGTTGAAGAAGCCGAACAGGGTCTGCAGGTAGTCCATGATGTTGGTGAAGTTGCTGGCGATGAACGCGGTGCCGATGGCCACCAGGCAGCCCAGCGCCGTCACCACGCGGCCGACCCTGAGGTAGTACTCGTCGGGTTTGTCCTTGCGGACGTACGCCTGCCACAGGTCGTAGGTGAAGACGGTGTTGAAGGAGCTGACGTTGGCCGCCATGCCCGCCATGAACGCCGCAAGCAGACCGGTGATCGCGATGCCGAGCATGCCGTTGGGCAGCAGGTCGCGGATCAGCAGCAGGATGGCGTTGTTGTAGGTGACCCCGGTGTCCTGGCCCTGCTTGAACGCGGCCAACTCCGGCACCAGCACCGCGGCGATCATGCCGGGGATGATGATGATCAGCGCGATGAAGGTCTTCGGGTACGCGCCGATGAGCGGGGTCCGCCGCGCCGCCGACATGCTCTTGGCCGACATGGCCCGCTGCACCTCGGCGAAGTTGGTCGTCCAGTAGCCGAAGGAGAGCACGAAGCCCAGGCCGAACACGATCCCGAGCACGCTGAGGGTGGCGTTGCCGATGCCGGTGAGGTTCATGCCCGGCCACGAGTTCAGCTGCTCGGACGCGGTGCCCGGCGAGGCGGCGGTGATCTTGGCGACCAGCCCGTCCCAGCCGCCGACCTTGTGCAGCCCCACGAAGGTCAGCGGCAGCATCATCGCCACGATCACGAAGAACTGCATGACCTCGTTGTAGACAGCGGCTTTCAACCCGCCCAACGAGGTGTACGCCAGCACGATGACCGACGCGACGACGACGCTGAGCCACAACGGCCACCCGAGCAGCAGGTTGACCACGGTGGCGAGCGCGAACAGGTTGACCCCGGCGATGAGCACCTGCGCGGCGGCGAAGCTGAGGCCGTTGACCAGGTGCGCGAACTTCCCGAACCGGCGCAGCAGGAACTCGGGGACACTGCGCACTTTCGAGCCGTAGTAGAACGGCATCATCACCAGACCGAGGAACACCATCGCCGGGATGGCACCGATCCAGTAGTAGTGCATCGTCGGGATCCCGTACTGGGCCCCGTTCGCGGTCATCCCGAAGATCTCCACCGCGCCCAGGTTCGCCGAGATGAACGCCAACCCGGTCACCCACGCGGGCAACGACCGCCCGGACAGGAAGAAGTCGAGGCTGCTCGACACCGATCTGCGCGCCAGCGCCCCGATCCCGAGCACCACGACGAAATAGACACCCAGCAGCACGTAGTCGATCGGAGCCGCGTCCAACCGCAGGTCGGCCTCCGCGAGAAGGTGCACACCAACCACCACCCAGTCACCTCGCTGTGATCACCGGGACAGCATGAACCCGCCAGGAGCACCGCGCACGGCGAAGCTGCCGGGACCGCTCCCGTACAGCGAACGGTTTGCCCAACGACCGACGAACCCGCGGTGAACTCGATCACCCCGACCCGCCCCGCCGGCTACTGTGCGCGCTCGAAGTGAGGTCATTATGTGAGACCACACGCGCTCGACGCGACCCAACGGCAAGGCCGACATCGGCGCGCTGGACTTCGAGGCACCGCTGCACCTGGACTTCGCGGGCAGGCGGGTGGTCGACGTCGAACTGGTCGAGGCCGACCCGGCGCTGCGCCTGCTGCTGCGGCAGGACCCGACCTGGCCGCCGATCGGGGACAACGCGCTGCAACTGCCCAAGGTCCCGCTCAACCGGGACCACCGCATCAAGCTGCTCGTCCTGCTGTCCGGGACGCCCGCCGACCCGGCGAGGTCGGCGGTCACCTGCAGCGGCATCCTCAACGGCGGCAAGATCCTGCGCGACACGACCCGCGGCGACGGCCCCAGCAGGCGAAGGGTGCAGTTCATCGCCGCAGTCGCCGCGATCATCACCGCCTCCAGCGGGCTGATCGCCGTGGGGCTGACGAAATCGCCGAACGACGACTGCGCGAAGGGCGCGCTGCTCGTCGAGGGGTCGAGCGCGTTCGCCCCGGTCGCCGAGGACCTGCGTCTTGCCTACCAGCAGCTCTGCTCCGACGCCGACATCGCCGTGTCCGCGACCTCCAGCGGATCCGGCTTGAACCGGCTCAGGTTCGCGAAGGCGACCGATCCGATCGGCCTGGCCATGAGCGACGGTCCCGCGCTCGGCGACTACGCCACGCTGCGCCCCCACCAGGTCGGCCAGGTCACTTTCGCCCTGGTGGTGCACAAGGACAACCCGGTGGCGTCCCTGAGCCGCGACGAGCTCAAGAAGATCTACCGCGGCGAGCGGGCGACGTGGGACTCGGGGCAGCGGATCACCATCGTCAGCCGGAACTACCTGTCCGGCACCCGCGTCGCGTTCGAGACGAACGTGCTGGCCGAAGGCGAGAGCGTGCTCCAACTCTCGCGCGACTGCGAACCGACACCGGACATCCCGGCGACCAAGCCGGTGCGCTGCGAGACCCCCGAGGCATCGGACGTGCTGGCGCAGATCTCCCGGCACCCCGGCGCCATCGGCTACGGCGAACTCGGCCTCGCCGCGCAGCAGCCGGACCTGAAGGTGGTCAAGATCGACGGCATCGACCCCCAGGACCCCGGTCAACGCGGGAAGTACACGTTCACCGCACCCGAGTTGTTCTACACCAGGGGTGAACCGGCCAACGACAGCGTCGTGGCGTCGTTCATCCGGTTCGCCGGGTCCCCCGCGGGCAAGGAGATCATCCGCAAGCGCGGCTTCGCCGAGGCGGGGACCTGAGCCCGTGCTGGTCGACGTGGTCGGCGGCGGCCGGGGACGCCGCCGACCACCGGGTCAGAGCAGGGCGGGGCGGCCGAGGGCTCGGTAGGTCCAGCCCGCGGCTTGCCAGGAGTGCGGGTCGAGGGCGTTGCGGGCGTCCACAATGGAGGTTGGGGTGCCGAGGGCGGTGGGGTCGAGGTCGGTGAACTCCTGCCACTCGGTCAGCAGGAGCACCACGTCGGCGTCGCGGATGGCGTCTTGGGGGGTCGGGGCGTAGCCAAGGACCGGGTACGCCTTGCGGGCGTTGTCCATGGCGGCCGGGTCGTGGACCGAGACCAGGCCCCCGGCCCGGTGGACGGCCAGGGCCACGTCGAGAGCGGGTGAGTCCCGGATGTCGTCGGAGTTCGGTTTGAAGGCGGCTCCCAGCACCGCGACCCGGCGGCCGGTGAACGAGCCGCCGACCAACTCCCTCGCCAGGTCGACGGTCCGGTGCCTGCGGCGGGTGTTGATCGCGTCGACCTCGCGCAGGAAGGTCAGCGGGACGCCCAGTTCGTCGGCCCTGGCGGCGAACGCCCGGATGTCCTTCGGCAGGCACCCGCCCCCGAAACCGAGCCCTGACCCCAGGAACCGGCGCCCGATCCGCGTGTCGTGGCCCAGCGCCTCGGCGAGCCGCACGACGTCCGCCCCCGCGGCCTCGCACACCTCCGCCATCGCGTTGATGTAGGAGATCTTCGTTGCCAGGAAGGCGTTTGCGGCCACCTTCACCAGCTCCGCCGTCGCGTAGTCCGTCACCACGAGCGGCACGTCCCCCAGCGGCGCGTACACCTCCCGCAGCACCCGCTCCGCCGCGTCGGAGGCGACGCCCAGCACGATCCGGTCCGGGTGCAGCGTGTCCTCGACCGCGAACCCCTCGCGTAAGAACTCCGGGTTCCACGCCAGTTCCACGTGCTCCGGCAACCCGTCGGCCAGCCGTCGCGCCGTCCCCACCGGCACGGTCGACTTGCCCACGACCAGCGACGGCCGTGACAGCCATGGGGTCAGGGCGGCCAGTGCCGAGTCGATCTGCGAGACGTCGGCGGCGAATCCCCCGGCGCGTTGCGGGGTTCCCAGGCACAGGAAGTGGACGTCCCCGAACTCCCCGGCCTCCTCATAGGACGTCGTGAACCGCAGCTTCCCCGAAGCCAGGCCCGCGCGCAGCAGTTCGCCGAGCCCTTCCTCGTAGATGGGCAACTCGCCCTGGTTGAGGCCGCGGATCTTGTCGACGTCGATGTCCAGGCCGAGCACCTCGTACCCGAGCGCGGCCATGCACGCGGCGTGGGTGATGCCGAGGTACCCGGTTCCGATCACTGTCATGCGGTACCGCATGGGGTGTCTCCTTGGGAGCGGCCGCCCTCGGTCCGGCTAGACCCGCGTGAGGCGGCGGATGGGCGCGGTGGCCAGGAGCGCGACGGCGCACCCGAGGCCCGCGATCGTGGCGACGAAGAGCAGTTGGTGCACGCCGAACAGCGCGCTGGCCGGTCCGGCGAGGACCTGGCCGAGCGGGACGGCGAGGATGGAGCCCGCGATCTCGTAGGCGGCGACCCGGTTGAGCTTGTCCTCGGGGATCTGCGTCTGCACCGTGGTCGCCCACTGCACACCCCAGAACGCCCACCCGATCCCGCTGATCGCGTACAGCAGCAGCAACAGGGGAACCGAGGGCACCAGCGCGGCGCCCAGCGGCATCAGCGGGAACAGGAACATCGCGATCCCGCCGCCGAACAGCGGCCGGTTCGGGCGCAGCTTGATGGCCACCAGGCCGCCGAGGATGCTGCCCGCGCCGAACGCGGCCTCGGCGTACCCGAAGGCCGCCTTGCCGTGCTCGGCGATGATCGAGGCGGCGCCGAGCGGGTGGATCGGTCCCCAGACGGTGACCCCCAGCACCCACCAGATCAGGATGACCGCCCACAGCCACGACCTGGACCGGAACTCCTGCCACCCGGAGCGCAGGTTGTCCAGGGTGGACTCCGAGCGGTCCACCTCGAACCGGGGGACCCGCAGCAGCAGCAGGCAGATCCCGCTGATGGCGAAGGTCGCCGCGTCCACCGCGAACGCCCAGCCGACCGAGAAGCTGGCGACCAGGACGCCCGCCAGCGCCGGACCGAGCATCGTGGCCAGGCCCTGGCTGACGCGCAGCACGCCGTTGGCCTTGTGCGGATCACTGGCGACCTGCGGCACCATGCTGGTCAGGCCCGGTTGGAACATCGCCGTGGCGACACCGCCGAACAGCGAGGCGACGACGATGAACCACAGCGGCGGGTGGCCCACCCAGAGGTACACCGCCAGCCCGGCCTGCAGCGCGCAGCGGACCGCGTCGGCGCCGATCATCTGCGGCAGCGGGTGGAACCGGTCGGCGAACACCCCGCCGAACACGACGAACAGCGCGAAAGCGCCCATCCACGCGCCGAGGGCCAGCCCGACGCCGGTGACCCCGTAGCCCAGGCCGAGCACGGCGACCGACATGGAGACCGGGATCATCATGTCGCCCAGCATCGACACGATCCGCGCCACGAAGTACAGCGCGAAGTTCGAGGTCCACAGCCGGGTTCGGCTGGGTTCGGTGGTGGTGACGGGCGCGGCCACGCTGGCCCCCTTCGGGATCGGACTGGTGCTGGAAGCCTAGGAGGTCGGGGGTGTCGGGTCGGCGGGATTTCACCGACCCGACACCGGGTTCGGCCTAGATGGCCAGTCGGACGCCGTAGCCGCGCAACCAGCTTTCCAGTTGCAGCGCGGTTTCCAGCGCGGCCCGGCTGACCCCGTCGGCGAGCGCGTCGGCACCGCGCGCGCGGACGGAGTCCTTGAGGGACGACGAGATCAGCGGCGCGATCAGGCTGTCCGGGGCGAGCACGACCCCGGCGAGCCGTTCCCGCAGTACCTGGTCGTAGGCACCGGCGCGCAGGTTCGGGTAGGGGGTCTTGACCCGCAACGAGATCGAGTCCGGCAGCAGGCCGTTCATGGCCGCCCGCAACAGGCTCTTCTCTCGTCCGTCGAACTTCTTCATGGCCCAGGGGATGTTGAAGGTGTACTCGACCAACCGGGGGTCGGCGAACGGGACCCGGATGTCGAGACCGGCCGACGTGCCGAGCCGGTCGAGGCGGTCGAACAGGACGCGCGCGTGCCGGGTGAGCGCGAGGTAGGTGACCTCCCGGTAGCGGGCCTCGGCGGGGTCGTCGATCGCCGCGCTCGCCCCGATCTCGGCGACGGCGGCGGCGTGCCGGTCGCGTTCGTGGCCGCGCAGGTCCAACTCGGTCAGCAGGCCGGGGTCGAAGAGGGTGTCGTAGCCGGTGAAGCGGGGGCGGCCTTCCTCGACCCACGGGAAGGTGCCGGTCGCGATCCACTCCGGCAGCCGGTTCCAGTTGTAGCCGCCGAACACGTCGTCGCCGAGTTCACCGGAGAACGCCACGGCGGCGTGCTCGCGGGCGACCCCGAACAGCAGGCGCAGCGACGCGTACTGGTCGCCCTTGTTGATCGGGACGTCGTAGGCGGCCAGCACCTCGGCGCGCAGCCGCGGGTCGAGCAAGTCCAAGCCCGACAAGGAGATCTCGCTGTGGTCGGCGCCGACGTGATCGGCCATGACACGCGCGTAGATGTGGTCCTCGTTGCCGTCCGCGGCGCCCGCGCCGGGGTCTTGGTCGTTGACCGCCAGCGATCGCACCGCGCCCCAGCCCCGGTCGGCGGCGACCTTGGCGGCGAGGGCGGTGAGCGAGCTGGAGTCCAGCCCGCCGGACAGCAGCGAGATCGGGACCTGGTCGGCCGACATGTGTTGCGCGACGCAGACTTCCAGCAGGTCGCGCACGGTCTCGATGGTCTTGTCGAGTGAGTCGGGGTGCTCACCGACCCGCAGTTGCCAGTACCGCTGCTCGGACGTGCCCGATCGTCCGATCCGGACAGTGCCGCCGGGCAGCACTTCCCGCATCCCGCTGAAGAACGCCTGACCCGGCACGCGCGCGACGGACAGGATGTCGCGCAACCCGGTGGCGTCGACGGCGGGCTGGAAGTCGGGGTGGGCGAGGATCGCCTTGGGTTCGGAGCCGAAGAGCACCCCGGAGGCGATCTCGGCGTAGAACAAGGGCTTGACGCCCATGCGGTCGCGGACCAGCAGCAGTTCCTCGCGCCGCGCGTCCCACACCGCGATGGCGTACGTGCCGTGGACGTGCCGGGCGAGGTCCGGGCCCCACACCTGGTAGGCCCGCAGCAGCACGTCGCCGACCGAGCCGCCGAGACCGAGGCGGACGCGCAGTTCCGGCAGGTTGTGGATGTCGCCCGCGTAGGTCGCGGCGATCTGGGCACCGGTGCTGTCGGTGCCGGAGACGGGCAGGTGTTCGCCACCGGAGCGGCGGTGGCCGAGTGCGACGCGGGGGGCGCACCACAGGCCCGCGCCGTCCTGGCCACGCCCGGCCAGGGTGTCGGTCATGGCGGCCGCGACGGCGCGTTCGGCCGCCACGTCCCGGGTGAAGTCGACCCAACCAGCGATACCGGACATGTGTCTCGTGCTCCAGGGGTGAGGGGGGTGCGGTGGCCGCGCGCCGTCCGAGCACGCGGCCACCGCGGAACTGGGTCAGCCCTAGCGTGGGATCGAGTAGTCGCCGTGGATGTCGCAGGCGTACCACTGGGCGAGCGCGCGCAACGCCTCCCGGACCGGGTACCGGGGCCGCCAACCGAGCTCGGCCTCGATCAGGCCGGTCGACATGGTCCAGCGCTGCAAGTCGGGGTTCTCGGCCGATTCCCACGGCGTGCGGCGGGAGACCTCGGCGAGCAGGCCCGCGAGTTCCTCCTCGCCGTGGGTGGCGGACGAGACGTTGTAGACCGGCTGGGTCGCTGGGTTGACGAGCACCGCGTGGATGGCGTCGGCGAGGTCCCGGTGGTCGAGGATCTGGTGCACGCCACGATCATCGAGCGTCAACGGGCGTCGAGTCCAGGCCAGGTGCACCCAGCGCCGGGCCGGGGTGCCCTCGGGGGCGTGCGGGCCGACCGGGTCGGCGACGCGCAGGACCTGCACGGGGACGCCGGTGCGCTCGCCCCACTGCCGGACCCGCTGCTCCTCGTGCCACCACGCGCGGGCGATCGGGTCAGTCGGCTCGCCGAGGGCGTCCTCGCTGATGTCCAGGCTGTCGCTGCCCCGGTAGATGGCGGCCGAGCTGAGGTAGACCACGCGCAGCGCGCCTGCTCCCTCGATCGCCGAGAGGTCGACCGGCCGGTCGATCTGTCCGATGTGGACAAGGTGTTCGGCGTGGTCGCCCTCGTCGGCGAGGTAGCGGGCGAGTTGGCGGGCGAAGTCCGGATCGCCACCGGTGACCACGGCTGTGGCGACCTCGGCAAGCGTGCTCGCGGGTCCGGCGGCGCGGCCCTTCTCGAACGCGGCCAGGGCGAGGTCCCGCACCGCCGGGGCGAGGCCGAGCAACTCCTCGGCCGTGTAGTCCTCGCACAAACCGCCTGGTCCCAAGGTGTCCATGACCGCGACCGCGGCGACCGGATCCGGCTCGGGGGCATCGGCCGTGACCACGCCCAACGCGAACCCGGTCAGCCACACCGCGGTGCTGATGGGTTCCCGCAGGTCGGTGCTCACCGCGGCGCGGTCTTTCCTTGCCTGGTCGAGCAAACCGATCCGGCGCAGGTACCGGTCGGTCTCCAGGAACTCCCACTCGGCGCCGCGCTGGACGGCCGTCCGCGCCTCGCCGTACTGGTAGAACGGGACAACTGGGAAGCGCGGGGACCGGTCGGTGGTGTGCTCGCGGAGCGTGGGCGTGAACCAGGTGGCCTGGCGGAACCCGTGGTAGCTGTTGCCCGCGAGGCTGGGCAGGTCGTCGTGCTGGACCGTGCTCGGCGTGCAGAAGCGGACCGGGACGCCGCGGTCGTTGAGGTAGCGCTGGATGACGACGTCGTAGGGCCAGCCGTCGCCGTGCTCCCGCTGGAACCGCGCGTAGCCGCGGGCCAACTCGGCCGGGAGCATCAGTGCCTGGCAGGGCACGTGTTCTTGCAGCGTGTACGCCCACTCGACGCCGGTGAGCGCGGCCAGTCGCGCCACCGCGCCGTTGCGGGCCTCCCAGCCGCCGTAGAAGGCCACTGCCTCGTCCGGGAAGGCAGCGGCCGCGCGCTCGGCGTGGTCGTAGAACCCCTGGGCCAGCACGACATCGTCCTGCAGCACCACGTGGTGGGTCGCGTCGTCGGGGACGCACGACCACGACAGCGGTGCCACGCGTAACGCGGTCGGCTTGCCCTCCGGTTCGGGATCGAGGATGACCGCGATCCGGCCCGCGGTGTCCGCGTCGGCGATGACCTGGGCCTCCGCCAGGCGTTTCGGGTGGGTCATCACCGCGCCGCTGAGCTTGACCTCTCCCATCACGCCCCCGTCTCGTCGGCGGTGGCGCCCGCGTTGCGGACCTTGCGCTCGTTGGTGCCGAGGCCGTGGTCCTCGCCCTGCCCGCGCTCCAGCGCGATCATCGCGGCGGGGCGGTAGTTGAGGATGTAGGCGCGGCGCACCCGGTCGGTCGTGTTGCCGCGCGAGGAGTGCAGCGTGCCGCCCGTGTGCGCGACGCCGTGACCGGCGGGCAGCGGGACGGGCGTGGCACCGGGTTCGCCCTCGGTGGCGTCGGTCTGGATGTTCTTGCCGTCGCCGGTGGGGCGGTGCGGGCGCAGCGGCTCGCGGTGCGACCCCGCGATGTACCACATGCAGCCGTTGTCCGGTTCGGCGTCGTCGAGGGCGACCCAGATCGACACCGCGCGGGTGTCGGGCAGGTCGATCCAGTACGCGGCGTCCTGGTGCCACGGGGTCGGCGTCGCCGAGTGCGGCGCCTTGTGGATCAGCATGTCGAAGTCGAGCATCGCGTCGTCGCCGATCAGCCCGCGCGCCACCGCCAGCGCCCTGGCGTGCAGCGGCAGGTCGGCCAGCGGCGGGTGCAGCGCGGACGGCCACATGATCTGGGTGATGTTCTCCGCCACGCCGTCGCGGCGCGGGGCGTGCGAGCCGAGGTCGGAGCGCTTGTCGCCGCTGTCGATCTCGCCGCGCAGGAAGCGGTCGTAGAGGTCGCGGTAGGACTCGACCTCGGCCGCTGACAACAGTTCACCGGTCGAGACAAAACCGTCCCGCTCGAACACCTGCGTTCGAGTCAGGGAAGTGCTCGCAGTCACAACCATACCTTTCCCCAGGTAGTCCCATCCCGGCCGGGCAGCACACGGCCGGGTTTGGTGAATACGGAAATCACGCACCCCGTGACACAATGGGAAAACATTCGGCGAACCGGCGTGAATGCCGGAATTCGCCGCTTCGTCGGTGCTGGAACTCAGCGCGCCCAGGTCACAGGCGGTCGGTTGAGCAGCACAGGAACAGTCGATGATCGCGGAGTTCGCCGCGCACGGGCACCTCGCACCGTGTCCTCCCCCAGTCTCGGCAGCGCGTGATCATCGTGGCATAGGACCAACTTGCCCGGCAAGGTCTATACCAATAGGTGCCCATCGTGAGCGGCACCACTGGCGCTTTCCACGAAGGACTGCGAGTATCCCGGCGACGAATTCGGGCGGTATTCACGATGGACTGCAAGGAGTAGCGGATGAGCCTCGCGGAAGGCGTCTCGGCGGACGGACTCGCGGTGCGGGCGCGGCACCGGCGCAACCCCTACGACTACATGCTCGACGGCGCCGCGTTCGCCGAGGTGCTCCTCGCGGTCGGGCTGCGGCGCGCGGAATCGGTGTGGCGCAACCACAACGCGGCCGACGCGGCGCCGCACGGCCGCTACCCGAGGGCCAGCATGGCTTTCGTGGTGCTCGACCCGACCGCGCGGGCGTGGGAACCGGACGAGGACGTGGTCCTGGCCGCCATCACCGTCGGCGACGACGGGACCCGCTTCCTGCCCAACGCCGCGGCCAAGGCGTCCGGCCACCGCAGAACCGGCCGGGACCACGGCGACGCGGTCCTCGTCGACCCGCACCTGCTGGGCACCGGCAGCTTCCGCTACGGGCACTCCACCCGGGTGCGCGGTCTCATCGTCGCGGCGAGTTCGCAGTCGACGGACCAGGACCTCTACGAGGCGGCCGGTCTGGCAGGCGACCTCATCGAGTCGATCACCAGCCTGCACCGGGCGTGGGAGGCGCGGGTGGGCGCGGTCAACTGGGTCTCCCCCGACGGGCAGCCCGATCCGCGCCACCAGGCCATGGTGTCGTTCTTCGACGCCTAGAAGAGGCGGAACTCGTCGGACTCGATGCCGCGCAGGGTGTCGTAGTCGAGGGTGACGCAGCGGATGCCGCGGTCCTCGGCGAGCACCCGGGCCTGCGGCTTGATCAGCTGCGCGGCGAACACACCGCGGACCGGGGCGAGCAGCGGGTCGCGGTTGAGCAGCTCCAGGTACCTGGTCAGCTGCTCGACCCCGTCGATCTCACCGCGGCGCTTGATCTCGACGGCGACCGAGGCGCCGCCGGAGTCGCGGCACATGATGTCGACCGGGCCGATGGCGGTCGGGAACTCGCGGCGCACCAGGGTGTAGCCGTCGCCGAGGGTGGTGATGTGCTCGGCGAGCAACTCCTGCAGGTGCGCCTCGACACCGTCCTTGACCAGGCCGGGCTCGGCGCCGAGCTCGTGCGCGGAGTCGTGCATGACCTCGGCGAGCGTGATCACCAGCTTCTCGCCCGCCTTGTTCTGCACCGTCCACACCCCCGGCTCCTCGGTCAGCCAGCACGGCGGGGTCATCCAGTTCAGCGGCTTGTACGCGCGGTCGTCGGAGTGCACCGACAGCGAGCCGTCCGCCTTGACCAGCAGCAGGCGGTTGGCCATCGGCAGGTGGGCGGTGAGCCGCCCGGCGTAGTCGACCTGGCAACGAGCGATCACGAGACGCACCGGGGCAGGTTAGCCCGTCCGGCGGGCACGGCAGGATCCACCCTGTGGAACGCCTCGACTCGACACAGGTCTACGCCAACGCCTGGATGACCGTCCGCGAAGACCGCATCCGCCGCCACGACGGCAGCCCCGGCATCTACGGTGTGATCGACAAACCCGACTACGCCCTGGTCATCCCGCTCGACGGCGAGCGCCTGATGCTGGTGGAGCAGTACCGCTACCCGCTCGGCCTGCGCCGCTGGGAGTTCCCCCAGGGCACCGCCCCCGACCGCGCCGTCCTCCCACCGGGGGAACTGGCCGCCCGCGAACTCCGCGAGGAAACCGGCCTCATCGCCGCCACCATGACCCCCATCGGCACCCTCGACGTCGCCGCGGGCATGTCCAGCCAACGCGGCCACGTCTACCTCGCCACCAACCTCACCCAGGGCCCACCCGCCCGCGAACTCGAGGAACAGGACATGCGCGCCGCCTGGTTCCCCCGCGCCACCTTCGAATCCATGATCCGCACCAGCGACATCACCGACGCCCAGACCGTCGCCGCCTATACGCAACTGCTCTTGCACGAGCACCACGCTTCCGCGTGAACAGCTGATACCGCGGTTGATGGGGCGGGTGCCGCGGGTGGGTGGCTAGGGTCGGGGTATGTCCGACTACCAGCACATCCTTGTCACCCGTGAGGGTGAGACCGTGCGGATCACCATGAATCGGCCGGAGCGGCGGAACGCGTTGTCGGCGGAGCACTTGGCTGAGTTGCTCGCGGCGTTCTGCGTGGCGGGGACGTCGGATGCCAAGGGGATTGTGTTGGCGGGGGCGGGGCCGGTGTTCTCGGCCGGGCATGACTTCGCGGATGTGGCGGCTAGGGACTTGCTGGGGGTAAGAGGGCTGCTCAGGCTGTGCACCGAGTTGATGCGGACCATCCAGACGGTGCCGCAGGTTGTGGTTGCGAGGGTGCATGGGTTGGCTACGGCGGCGGGGTGTCAGCTTGTGGCTACCTGCGACCTGGCCATCGCGGCCGAGTCGGCGGGGTTTGCGCTGCCGGGCGGTAAGGGTGGGTGGTTCTGTCACACGCCTGCTGTGCCGGTGGCGCGGGCTGTGGGGCGTAAGAGGCTGATGGAGCTGGTTCTTACCGGTGACGTTATCGACGCTAGGACCGCTGAGGAGTGGGGGCTGATCAATCGGGTGGTGCCGGATGATGAGCTCGACAACGCGGTAGAGGACCTGGTGCGGCGCGCTACTAGAGGCAGCGGAGCGTCCAAGGCGCTGGGGAAGCAGACGATCTATGCGCAGCTGGACCGGCCTGAGCAGGACGCCTACGCGTTGGCCATAGAGGTCATGGCGTCGGCGTCTCAGCTCAAGGGGGCCAAGGAGGGGATGGCGGCCTTCTTGGAGAAACGCTCGCCGGTCTGGCCTGACTGAACAGAACGTGCGCGGCGGGCACCCTCGCCCCGCCGCGCACGTTCAACCGGTCGGCCCCCTCTTACGGCAGGGTGTCCAGGAACGGCGCCACCGTGTTGGCGAACGCGTACCCGTTAGAGGCGTCCCAGTTGATCGACCAGGTCATCGCGCCCCGGATGTCCGGGTACGTGGTCGACGGCTTGAACGTGCCGCAGTTGGTGCCCCGCGCCAGGCAGTTCAGCGCGTTGTTGACGTTGGTCGGTGACTGGTAGCCGCCACCGGCCCCGGACGGCGACGCGGGCAGGCCGAGGCCGACCTGGTCGGCGCGCAGACCGCTCTGCAGCTGGATGCAGGCCAGCGCGGTCAGGAAGTTGACCGTGCCCTGGGAGTAGACCTGCTGGTCGCAGCCCAGCATCGTGCCGGAGTTGTAGTACTGCATGTTCCAGATGGTCAGGATGTCCTTGACCGCCAGCGCCAGCTGGAAGTACTGCTGACCGGAGGACTGGCCGTCGATGGTCTGCGGGGCCATGGTGATGATCTTGCCGCCCGCGTTGTAGATGCTGCGCAGCGCCGGGCCCATGTACTGGGCGCTGACGCCGTTCTCCAGGTCGATGTCGACACCGTCGAAGCCGTAGGTGCGGATCAGCTCGATCACGCTGTTGGCGAACGCGGTGGCCGAGGTCGTGTCACCGGCCCAGATGGTGCCCTTCTCGCCACCGACGGAGATGATGACCTTCTGGCCGCGGCCCTGGGCGGTCTTCACGTCGGCCTTGAACTGCTCGATGGTGTAGCCGCCGAGCTTCTTGGACAACCCGGGGTCGAGGTTGAACTCGACCCGGCCGCGCACGGCGGGCACCGCGTCGGCGAAGGACACCGCGATGATGTCGTAGGTGGTCGGCACCTGCGCGATGGTCAGGGCCTTCGCGCCGTTGTCGAAGTTGTGCCAGTACCCGGTCAGCACGTGCTTGGGCAACGGCAGGTTCGGGTTGGGCGTGGTGGTGGTCGTCGTAGTGGAGGTCGACGACGTCGTAGTGGTGGTGGTGCTCGACGGCGGGGTAGTCGTCGTGGTGGTGGACGACGTGGGGCGGGTCGTCGTCGTGGTGGTCGTAGTGGTGGTGGAGGTCGGCGGGGTACCCGGGCCGTCGAGGCTCACGTCGTCGGCGAGGTACGCGGGCTGGCCGTACCAGCCGTGCAGGTAGACGGTGACCGACCGGGTGCTGGCGCCGGTGCTGAAGCTGGTCGACAACTGCACCCACGACGAGCCACCGGGGTTCCAGGTGCTGACGTCAGTGGTGCCGGTCCCGGAGGCGCCGAGGTAGACGTAAGAGCCCTTGACCCACGCGGTCAGGGTGTAGCGCGAGCTCGGATTAACGGTGACGGTCTGCGAACAACGGGCGTTGTCCGAGCCCGCAGGGGCGGCCGTCAGCGCGTAGTTGCCGGTGCGCTTGTCGGAGCCGGTGACGCTACCGCCGCCGGAGCAGGTCCAGCCGGAGAGGCTGCCTGCCTCGAATCCGGGGTTGGCGACGAGGTTGGCCGCGGCGGCGCTACCCGCGAAGGCCAGGACCAGGCCGGTGGTGACCGACAGGGCGGACAGCAGGGCGATGATCGCCCGCTTGGCGCGGGACGTCATGGCTGCCTCCAAGGGGGCATGTGCAGGTGCAGGGTGATCGGGACCACCTCAAAATGGACTAGACCATTGCGCGCTGTCAACCCCCGGGGCGCCGAGCGGCAACCCCTGCTCACCCCGCGCGTCCCCCGCGCGCCGGTGGACCATCAACGGTGCGTGACCACCCCCGCTCGGCGTATGGCGCACGGCGGGACCGCCCGCCTGCCCGGTGATCGACGCCCCGGCCGTCCTTTGTGGTCACACCGGGCCTGGCGCCGCCGCGCGGTCCGCTGTGGACGATCATGGGACGCCGCGACCGGTGTCATCACTTCGGGGGACCCCGGGCTCGACTGTCGGCTGAGTCGGGGCAGGCAGGCGTGTGCTGTGATTGTCGGGTGGTCAACGAGTGGGGCAGGCGGCTCGCGCAGATCGTCTTCGTCTACCTGCTCGGTGTTGTCCTCCTCGTCTTGGACGGGCCCAGCCTCATCGAGTTGGCGGCGGTCAAGGGGCCGTTCTGGGTGCGATACGTGGTGTTGGCAGGTCTATGCCTGCTCCAACTCGCTAAGCACAAGGCACCGGCGATAGCGCTAGCCGCAGGCGTGCCCTTGTTGGCCATAGACATCGCGATGGGCCTGACGCTGGCGATTGCCCTGGCCTTCGGTGACCTGATCTACCTGGCTGTGCTCTATGGATCGCGACGGTCAAGCCAGACGGTGGTCATCATCCTGTGGTGCTACCTCGGCGCGGTCATCGTGGTGACGATCGTCTTCGCTGACTCGTTCCGGCTAGCGCTACTCATCATCATCAGCGCGTGCTCACTACCGGCGATGCCCGTCTGGTGGGCGCTCAACGTGCGCCAGCAGCGGGAGATCGCCGAGGCGGAGCGGGCGCGGGCGGACCAACTGGCGCGGATCGCCGAGCTCGACCGGGACGCGGCAGTGGCCGCCGAGCGGGCCGGCATGGCGCGCGACCTGCACGACGTGATCGCCGGTCACCTATCGGCCATCGCGATCCAGTCCGAGGCCCTGCTCACGATGCGCGAACACGACCCGCAGCGGACTAGGACCGTGCTTCGGTCGATGCGGGAGAACAGCCTGGCGTCGCTGGCCGAGATGCGCGCCATGATCGGGCTCCTGCGCTCGACTGACGGGCAAGACGCGTTCACCTCGCCCGCGCGGCTAGCCGAGTTCGAGCGTCTCGTCCGCTCGGCGAACGCGGCAGGACTGACCGTCACGGTTGAGGTGGACGGGATAGACGACCTACCGGCAGCAGTGGACCTCACCGCCTACCGGATCGTGCAGGAGTCGCTTACCAACGCCGTGAAGCACGCACCGGGTGCGGTCGTGCTGCTGCGGATCAACCGGTCCAGCGAGACCCTGGTAGTCGAAGTGACCAGCGATAAGCCTGCCGGGCCGCTGAACCCCGCTGGGGCCGGTCTGCTGGGGATGGCCGAACGAGTCGACGCGGTCCACGGGACACTCTCCGCGGGACCGGTCGAAGGCGGTTGGCGCGTGCGTGCCGAGTTCCCAGTGGAGGAAGCGTGACGATCAGGGTCCTGGTGGCCGACGACCACGCCGCGATCCGCAACGGCCTGGCGATGATCCTCGACAGCGCCCCTGACATCGAGGTTGTCGCCGAGGCCGGTGACGGTGCCGCGGCGGTTCGCAAGGCAACGGCTCTACGGCCCGACGTGGTGCTGATGGACGTCCGCATGCCGGAGGTCGACGGCATAGAGGCCACCCGCAGGCTGGTCGCGGACGGTGTCTGCGCGGTCCTAGTGCTCACCACGTTCGACATGGACTCTTACGTCTATGGGGCGCTCCGCGCGGGCGCGTCCGGGTTCCTTCTTAAGGCCGTCGACGCACCCCGCCTGATCGATGCGATCCGCGTAGTGGCCGCGGGCGACGGCGTCATCGAACCGAGCGTGACCCGCCGCCTGATCCACGCCTTCGCCGCGGCGCAACCCCGCGAGGTCGTGTCGCCGCCCGGCCTCGACCAGCTGACCGACCGGGAGTCGGAGGTGCTGGTCTGCGTCGGCGAGGGCCTGTCCAACCAGCAGATCGCGCGCCGCCTCGGCATCGGCGAGGCCACCGTGAAGACCCACGTGTCGCGGGTGCTGACCAAGCTGGACCTGCGCTCGCGGGTCCAGGCGGCGGTGCTGGCCCAGGAAGCGGGCCTGGTCGGCTAGCTGCCGCCCGGGGTGCTGCCCGGCGGGACGTCGACCCCGATCTCCAGGCCGTGCGGCAGGTCGAGGCCGTCGCCGCTCCAGAAGGTGCCGGGGTCGTAGGCGTGGGCCCGGTCGGTGGCCGGGAGCAGGCCCATCTCGATCATGGTGGCGGCCACGACCTCGGCGCAGTACGCGCTCTCGAACTCCGCCTGCCTCGGCTTCTGCCATCGGGTCAGCGGCACCCGCCCCTTCGCCCACCGGCCAGCCAGCCGCGCGGTCGACGGGAACGGCGTGCCGTCCAGCCGGGCGATGGTGCGCAGGACGGCGTCCTCCTGGGCCGGGGTGACCGGCTCCGGCAGCTGCCTCAGCCAGCCCTTCTGCCCGTACCTCGTGGCCCACACGACCACGGCGTCGTGCAGGTCGTGCAGCTGGACACCGCGCTGGCGCTCCCCGGTCCAGCGGTCCGGCAGCGACCGGCCCAGCTCCGCGTGCCACATCAGCGGCGGCAGGTCGTCGAGCACGACCGCCATGCCGACATGGTTGACCGGCGAGTTGGTGAGGGTCTGGATCGCCCGGTCGGCGGGGGTGCGGCCGCGGAACAGCCACAGGTCACCGGTGCGGGTCAGGCCGACGGCCTCGTCCAGAGTGAGAGAGCCCATGCCCCTGAGCCTAGGTAACCTCGGCACATGCGACGCGTTTGGAAGTTCCTAGGGCTGGCCGGGGTCGTCGGCGTTGCCGCTACCGGAGCAGCCATAGCCCGCGCAGAACGCCAACGCCGCGCCTACACACCAGACGAGATCCGCGACCGCCTCCGCGAACGCGTGGCCGAGACAGACCGCTAGCTCGCGAAGGTGCGCCTATAGGTCGACGGGGTGGTGCCGAACTCGGCTCGCATGCGGCGGCGCAGGTTGGCGGATGTGCCGAGGCCGCTGCGGGTGGCGACACGGTCAACGGACAGGGTTGTCGTCTCCAGGAGCAGTTGAGCCAGCCGGAGCCGTTGGAGCAAGAGCCAGCGACCTGGTGTGTCGCCCATTGCGGCGACGAATGCCCGGTGGAATCCACGGGGACTCATCCGGGCTCTAGCGGCTAGGTCCGGGATGCCGATCGGATCGCTCAAGACCGAGAGCGCCCAGTCGATCGTCGTGGCGATGTCACCGCGTTCGGGGCGGTTGGGGATAGGGGCGTCGACGTACTGCGCCTGGCCGCCTTCGCGGACCGGGGGCATCACCAGCCTGCGGGCGAGGGTGTTGGCGGCGCGGGGGCCGAGGTCGCGGCGCACGAGGTGCAGGCACAGGTCGAGGCCGCCGACGACGCCTGCCGAGGTGAGCAGGCCGTCGTGCTCGGTGAACAGGACGTCCCGCTCGACCAGGGTGGTCGGGTAGGCGGCGGCGAGGTCGTCCAGCAGGGCCCAGTGGGTGGTGGCCCTGCGGCCGTCCAGCAGGCCCGCTGCGGCGAGGGTGAAGGCGCCGGAGCACAGGGCGGCGACCGTGGTGCCGGACGCGTGCGCGGCGCGCAGGGCGGTGCGCACGGCGGCGGGCACCTCGGCGGCCGGATCGGCTCGGCCCAGCACGAGGACGAGGTCGCAGCCGGTCAGCCCGGTGAGGCCGTGCGTCGGGGTGGCCGTGCCCGCCGGGTGCAGGTCGACCGGGCGCCTGGCCGGGCCGCAGAGCCGGACCTCGAACGGGCCGACGCCGGTGCGGCCGACCGACCACACCTCGTTGACGACGGCGAAGTCGAACAGCCGGGTGCCCGGCAGCAGGAGAACCCCGATCGCGCGCATGGCAGGAAAGTATCGCATCGCGCCTTTTCTGCACCTGGAGAACCTTGGGCGGACCCGGCACCGTTGACCGCATGACAGCACTGATCCTGATCGACGTGCAGCGCGGCTTCGACGACCCGCGCGCGGGCAAGCGCAACAACCCGGCGGCGGAGTCCAACATCAAGACCCTGCTCGACGCCTGGACCACGGCGGGGCAGCCGCTGGTGTTGGTGCGGCACGACTCCCTGTTCAAGGGGTCGCCGCTGGAGCAGGGCACTCCCGGGGCGCGGTTCAAGCCGGAACTGGACGGCGCGGAGCCGGACCTGATGTTCACCAAGCACGTCAACTCCGCCTTCCACGGCGCCGTCGACCTGCACCAGTGGCTCACCGCCAAGGGCATCAACCGGATCGTGCTCGCGGGCATCCAGACCAACATGTGCGTTGAGACAACCGCGCGCGTTGGCGGCAACCTCGGCTACGAGGTGCACGTGGCGTTGGACGCGACCTTCACGTTCGACCAAGCCGGCCCGGATGGCACTGTCCTGACCGCCGACGAGTTGTCCCGGGCGACCGCCACCAACCTCCACGGCGGCGGGTTCGCCACGGTCACCAGCACGCAGGAAGTGCTGACGCTGCTCGGTTAAGCCGGGAGTCCGTTGGCCTCCCGGATGACCCGGACGATCTCGGACATGATCTGGGTCATCTCGTAGTCCTTCGGCGTGAAGACCCGCGCTACACCGCCCTCTAGCAGCGTCTTGGCGTCGTCCGGCGGGATGATGCCGCCCACCACCACCGGGATGTCGCCCGCGCCCGCGGCTCGCAGACCCTCTACGACCGCGGGCACGGCCTCCAGGTGTGAGCCGGACAGGATCGACAACCCCACCACATGCACGCCCTCTTGCACCGCGGCGGACACGATCTGGTCTGCGGTAAGCCGGATGCCCTGGTACACGACCTCGAACCCGGTGTCGCGGGCTCTTACGGCGATCTGCTCGGCGCCGTTGGAGTGGCCGTCGAGCCCCGGTTTGCCGACCAGCATGCGCAGCCGCTCGCCGATCTCGTCGCCGGTGGCCTTGACCCACTCGCGGACCTTGGCCAGCTCGACCCCTGCCTCACCCGCGGCGGAGGCACCGGAGACACCCGTGGGGGCGCGGTACTCGCCGAAGACCTCGCGCAGAGCGGCAGCCCACTCCCCCGTGGTTACGCCTGCCTGGGCGCACGCGAGGGTCGCGGCCATCAGGTTCGCGTCGGTCTTGGCCGCTGTGCGCAGGGCGTCCAGAGAGTCCTGTGCGGCGGACTCGTCCCGGGAAGCGCGCCACCGCTGGATAGCCTCAACGGCCTCCCGCTCGGCGATAGGGTCAACGGTCTCGATGGCCTTCGCGCCTTCGGCCTGCAATGGACTCGGCTCGGTGGTGTCGAACTTGTTGACCCCAACGATGACCTCTTCGCCTACCTCAATACGACGGCGGCGTTCGGCTAGGGACCCGACCATCTGGGTCTTCATGTAGCCGCTCTCGACAGCGGCAACGGCACCACCCATGGCCTGGACGCGGTCGATCTCGGCGCGCGCGCCCGTGAGGATCTCGTCCACCTTCGCCTGGATGACCGCGGAGCCGTCGAAGATGTCCTCGTACTCCAGCAGGTCCGTCTCGTAGGCGAGAACCTGCTGCATGCGCAACGCCCATTGCTGGTCCCACGGGCGCGGTAGGCCAAGAGCCTCGTTCCACGCGGGGAGTTGGATCGCGCGTGCCCTTGCCTTGCGAGACAGGGAAACCGCGAGCATCTCCAGCACGATCCGCTGGACGTTGTTCTCGGGTTGAGCCTCGGTCAGACCTAGAGAGTTGACCTGCACGCCATAGCGGAAACGGCGCTGCTTAGGGTCATCGATGCCGTAGCGGTCACGGCAGATCTCGTCCCAGAGTTCGGTGAAGGCACGCATCTTGCACATCTCTTCGATGAACCGAACGCCCGCGTTCACGAAGAACGAGATCCGCGCGACAACGTTGCCGAACTCCTCTTGCGGCAACTGGCCGGAGTCACGGACAGCGTCAAGGACGGCGATCGCGGTGCACATCGAGTACGCGACCTCTTGCACCGGCGTCGCCCCGACCTCCTGCAGGTGGTAGCTGCAGATGTTGATGGGGTTCCACTTGGGCACGTTGGCCACGGTGAACGCCACCATGTCGGTGATCAGGCGCAGGCTGGGGCCGGGCGGGAAGACGTAGGTGCCGCGGGACAGGTACTCCTTGATGATGTCGTTCTGCGTGGTCCCGGCCAGCCGCGCGACGACCTCGTGCCAGTCAGCGCCCTCGACCTCGGCCTGCTCCTTGGCGACGGTGACGTAGAGGGCGAGCAGCCACATGGCGGTCGCGTTGATCGTCATGGAGGTGTTCGCCGCGCCGAGCGGGATGGCGTCGAACAGCGTCCGCATGTCGCCGAGGTGCCCGACCGGGACGCCGACCTTGCCGACCTCGCCCCTGGCCAGCTCGTGGTCGGGGTCGTAGCCGGTCTGCGTGGGCAAGTCGAAGGCCACCGAGAGCCCGGTCTGCCCCTTGGCCAGGTTGCGCCGGTAGAGCTCGTTGGACTTGGCGGCCGAGGAGTGGCCCGCGTAGGTCCGCATGACCCACGGCCGGTCGCGCTCGCGATCAGAGGGATACGGCACCGGTTAACCTCCGTTCACTGTGACCCGAGGGTACTGGCCGGTAACCACCTTGGCGGGTGGACTTGCTCACACGCGGCATGATGAGCACATGGACCTGCCCGCGCCGTACCTGCTGCTGGTGGCCCTCGTGGTCATCGGCCTGCTCGGCCTGGTCCTGCGCTGGGCCTTCCACACCCCCGACCCGCACCACGACTACGGCCTGCTCCGCCAGGTCGCCACCGCCCCCACCCGCACCGCCGCCAAAGCCGTCGAAGACCAACTCCGCCACGCAGGCGTCAAATCCACCACAGCCACCACCCCCGACGGCGACGCCTACCGCATCCTCGTCTTCCCAGCCGACGAACGCACCGCGATCGACGTGCTGCTGGGGTCCTGAGGCTGCCCGGCTTGTGTAATCTGGAGTTAAAGAGGCCGTACACCGCACCAGGGGGATCGCCGTGGCTGCTCTCGGGCTGAGGACGAATTGGCAAGCGGCCGGGGTGATCGCCTTCGTCGCCGTGGCTGCGACGGGGATGATCTGGTATTCGGGATCCGCGTCCGGGTCGGCTGTGGGCTGTCCGCCGCCCACTGGGCAGTTGCCGGTCCCGGTGTCGGGGCAGGTGAGCGCGGGAGCGCTGGTGCCTGACGCGGTGCCGGTGTCGGTTCGGCTGTGCCCGGGCGAGGACGGCGCGCCGGAGAAGTGGTCCGATCCGGTCGGCCATGACCTCGACCAGGTGGTCGCGAGCCTGAACTCGCTGCGTCCGTTCCGCAGGGAAACCGTGTGCACCATGGATCGCGGTCCCCGCTACGACCTGCTGCTCGACTACCCGACCGGGCGTCGCGTCGTGCAGATCAGCACTTCCGGCTGTGCCCTCGTGCACGTCGACGGCCAGTTCCGGTACGGCGGCGACAAGGTCGTCGAGCTCGTCCAAGACCTCGGCTGACGTGGTGGTGCCGGGACAGGCTGTCCCGGCACCACCACCACCCGATCAGGAAGTGAGCAGGGTGAGGCCGTGCGCGTTCAGGATCGACACGGTCTCGGTCCAGTAGGCGTCCTGGAAGCAGTTGCCGACCGCGACACCGCCCGCGCTGGTGATCCCCCGGCTCTCGGTCGCCGACGTGGTCGTGATCGTCCACACCGGACCGCCGCTGTCGCCGGGGCAGGCGGTGGCGACGCCGACGCCCGCCGAGCCCGCGACACCCCACCGGACCTGGCCGTCCTCGTCCTGCCACTCGATGCTGTCGGCCCAGACGACGATGTTGCAGACCTTGTTGCTGGTGTACCCGCTCTGGCAGACCGTCTGGCCGTTCCAGGAGTAGGCCGCCCGGTTGTACGACCGCTGGTTCACGCTGTCGATGTACACCCCCGACCCGGCGTCGGTGGCGATGGCCGCGGTGTCCAGGTAGACGTTGGTGAACGCGACGTCACCGAGGTAGTCGTCGGCGTGGTCGTACACCCCGTCGCCGCTGTCGAAGCAGTGCTGGGCGGTCATCAGGAACTCCGCGCCACTGCTGTTCCTGGCACCGAAGGAGGACGTGCAGATGTAGTCCCAGTACCAGTACTCCTCCAGGGGGATCCCGCCCTTGTACGGCGCGGAGTCGTCGACCCGGCTGGTGTTCACCGGTCGCTCGCCCTTGGTGAACTCGACGTCGCGAGTCGTGATCCCGTGCGCCAGTTCGACGACGGGCCGCGCGGACAGCGCGGAGGCCACCGCGCCGGGGTCGGCGACGTGGACGATCAACCGATCGGCCTGGGCGGGGACCTGGATGGCGAAGTACGCCTTGTCGTTGTCGTGCTTCCACAAAGCGGTGCGCGCGTCGTGCAATTCCGCTCGGGTGAACGGACTCGACCGGACGTCCACCGCGACCTCGGCGCCCACACCGTCGGGCAGGTCCTTGCGAGCGGCCGCGACCAACTCCTGGGCACGACCGGTGTCGCGCGCGTAGACCGTCACCGCTGTCGGCGACTCGACTCGCAGCCCGCCGAACACGTCGCGGTAGTCAGCGAGCCCGAGCCCGCCGATCCGGTCGGCGACCAGGTCGGCCACCGGCGCTGTGGCTGATCCGGCGTCCTCCGATTTCGGCTGCCCACTCGCCGCCGCGGGCACGGTGGCCATCACCGCGGCGGCGGCGAGCACGGCCAAACCCCGTATGGATCTTCTTGACATCGAATGCTCCCCAGACGTTGTCAGGTGCAGCCTCCCCAGATCTCGGCTGCGAGAACAACGCTAGGCCCGCGCGGACAAACCGGACAATGAGCCAGCAGGGTGCCGGACCGGCACGATTCGAACACCTCGCCGACCCCATCTTGCGAGGCGGTGAACAGCGGGTATTCCCCGGATGACGACTGGGCCACAGCGACAACCGGGGGGTCACACCTGCCGGTTCACGTCGTTGCTAGCGCTCCCCGCCCGGCTTCCACAGCACGTCGCCGCCGGGGTTCGCCACGCGGGACAGCACGAACAGCAGGTCCGACAGGCGGTTCAGGTACTTGGCCGCCAAGACGTTCGTGGTCTCCGGCTCGGCCTCGACCAGGGCCCACGCGCCGCGCTCCGCCCGCCGCGTCACCGTCCGTGCCGTGTGCAGGAGAGCGGCCCCGGGCGTCCCCCCGGGCAGGATGAACGAGGTCAGCTTCCCGACGCGGTCGTTGAAGGCGTCGATCACCGACTCGAGCCGGGTCACGTACTCCTCGGTGATCCGCAGCGGCTCGTAGGGCGGGTCCGGCACCACCGGTGTGCACAGGTCCGCGCCCACGTCGAACAGGTCGTTCTGCACCGTGCGCAGGACCTCGGCGATGTCCGGCTGGAGGGCACCGATGGCGATGGCGACGCCGATGGCCGAGTTGGCCTCGTCGACGTCGGCGTAGGCGGTGAGGCGGGGGGAGGTCTTGGGGACGCGGGAGCCGTCACCGAGTGCGGTGGTGCCGTTGTCGCCGACCTTCGTGTACACGCGGTTGATGCGTACCGACATGCGGCCAAGCCTAGACCGCCCCGGGGGTCCGGTATGCGGACCGCAGGGGCATCATTGCCCCCGTGACAGAGCATTTCCAGGTGCGCGGCGGGGCCAGGCTCGTCGGCGAGGTCGAGGTCGTGGGCGCGAAGAACAGCGTGCTCAAGCTGATGGCGGCCGCGTTGCTCGCCGAGGGCACCACCACCCTCACCAACTGCCCGGAGATCCTCGACGTCCCGCTGATGGGCGACGTGCTGCGCAGCCTCGGCTGCACCGTCGACATCGACGGCGGCACGGTCCTGATCACCACGCCCGCCGAGCTCGAGCACCGCGCGGACTCCGCGTCGATGGGCAAGCTGCGCGCGTCGGTGTGCGTGCTCGGCCCGTTGGTCGGCAGGCTCAAGAAGGCAGTGGTAGCGCTACCGGGCGGTGACGCGATCGGTTCGCGGCCGCTGGACATGCACCAGAACGGGCTGCGGCAGCTCGGTGCGAGCAGCGAGATCGAGCACGGCTGCGTCGTCGCCCGCGCTGACGAGCTGCGCGGCGCCCAGATCTGGCTGGACTTCCCGAGCGTCGGCGCCACCGAGAACATCCTGATGGCCGCCGTGCTCGCCGAGGGCACCACGGTGATCGACAACGCCGCGCGCGAGCCGGAGATCGTCGACCTGTGCCTCATGCTGCAGCAGATGGGCGCCAAGATCGCCGGGGCTGGCACCTCGACGCTCACCGTGCACGGCGTCACCTCGCTCACCCCGACCGAGCACCGCGTGGTCGGCGACCGGATCGTCGGCGCCACCTGGGCCTTCGCCGCGGCCATGACCCAGGGCGACATCACCGTCAAGGGCGTCGACCCGCACCACCTCGACCTGGTCCTGGAGAAGCTGCGGACCGCGGGCGCCGAGGTCGTCACCTTCGACGACGGGTTCCGCGTCGTGCAGCACGACCGGCCGACCGCGGTCGACTTCGTGACGCTGCCCTACCCGGGGTTCGCCACCGACCTGCAGCCGTTCGCCATCGTGCTCAGCGCGGTCGCCGACGGCACCTCGATGATCACCGAGAACCTGTTCGAGGCCCGGTTCCGGTTCGTCGAGGAGATGATCCGGCTGGGCGCCGACGCCCGCACGGACGGCCACCACGCGGTCGTGCGGGGGGTCCCCAGGCTCTCCAGCGCGCCGGTGTGGGCCTCCGACATCCGGGCGGGCGTGGGGCTGGTGCTGGCCGGGCTGTGCGCGGACGGGGTCACCGAGGTGTGGGACGTGTTCCACATCGACCGCGGCTACCCGAGGTTCGTGGAGAACATGCAGCGCCTCGGTGCCGACGTGCAGCGCGTGCTCGGCGACCCCACCCGGGCCTGACTCACCCGTTCGGCCCACGCCGACCCACCTGACCCACCGGGTGATGCGGTCCGAACAGCGGTCCCCGGCCCGGGGGTGGCCGAGTACAACAGGACCCCTGTGAGACCAACGGGAAGAGGTCCTGATGCGTGCTCGGCGCGGTATAGGAATCAGCTCGGTGGCGGTGGTCGCCGTGACGGGGGCCCTGGTCGTGGCGCCAGTCGCCTCTGCCGCGCCCGACCAGGGCCGTGAGCTGCCCAAGGTGCCGGTGGCCCAGGGGTACGGGGGCGCGGTCGTCTCCGACACCGTGCAAGCCACCCAGGCCGGGCTCGACGTGCTGCGGCGCGGCGGTACGGCGGCGGACGCGGCGGTCGCGGTCGCCGCGGTGCTCGGGGTGACCGACCCCAACATGGCCGGTATCGGCGGTGGCGGCTACTTCGTCTACTACGACGCCAAGACCCGCAAGGTGTCCACGATCGACGGGCGCGAGACCACGCCCGCTGCCGGGGACAAGGACCTGTTCATCAACCCCGCGACCGGTCAGCCCTATGCGTTCGCGGACGCTGTTACCAGCGGCCTGTCCGTCGGCACGCCGGGCAACCTGGCCGTGTGGGAGCGGGCGTTGCAGCGGTGGGGCCGCTACGACCTCGACGACGCGCTCCAGCCCGCGATCCGGGTCGCCGAGCGGGGTTTCCCCGTGACGCCGCAGCTGCGCAAGGAGATCGAGCAGAACCAGCCCCGGTTCAAGCAGTTCAGCTCAACTGCCGCGTTGTACCTACCGGGCGGCGCTCCGCCTGCCGTGGGCTCCACCCTGCGTAACCCTGACTTGGCCAAGACCTACCGGGAGATCGCGCGCAACGGCACGCGAGCCTTCTACGGTGGCGCTGTCGGCCGCGATGTGGCCAACGCCGCCCAGAACCCGCCGCTGGCCTCTGACGCGACCATCGTCCCGCCCAAGGGCAAGCTCGCGATCGGCGACCTGCGCTCTTACAAGACCTTGGACCAGGCGCCCACGCACGTCCGGTACCGCAACGTGGACGTGTACGGCATGGCGCCGTCGTCGTCGGGTGGCACCACCGTCGGCGAGTCGCTCAACATCCTGGAGCGGTTCGACCTCTCGAAGGCCCCGCGTGACCAGGCGCTGCACTTCTACCTTGAGGCCACCAAGCTCGCTTACGCCGACCGCGGCCGCTATGTCGGTGACCCGAAGTTCGTGAACGTCCCGACCGCGCAGCTCCTGTCGGACTCTTACGCTGCCGTCCGCGCTTGCCGTATCGACCCGATCCGCGCCACCCCGGCACCGGTCGCCCCCGGCAACCCGCTCAACCCCGGTGACTGCACCCCGCCGCCGCCCTCGGCCACGCCGACCAGCGAGAACGAGGTCCACACCAACCACTTCGTCGTCGCCGACGCCCGCGGCAACGTGGTGACCTACACCAACACCCTGGAGCAGGTCGGCGGCAGCGGCATCGTCGTCCCCGGCCGCGGCTTCCTGCTCAACAACGAGCTCACCGACTTCAACTTCACCCCCACCCAGGGCACCGCGGCCGACCCGAACCTCCCCGCCGCGGGCAAGCGCCCCCGCTCCAGCATGTCCCCCACCATCGTCCTCAAGGACGGCAACCCCTGGCTCGCCCTCGGCTCCCCGGGCGGCTCCACGATCATCACCACCGTCCTGCAGATCATCATCAACCGCGTCGACTTCGGCCTCTCCCTGCCGGACGCGGTCGCCGCTCCTCGTGCCACCCAGCGCAACACCGCGTCCGTGACGGCCGAACCGGCGTTCATCACGGGTAATCCGCTGCTTGCCCGGTATGGGCACACCTTCACCGAACAGGCCGAGATCGGCGCCGCCGCGACCCTCGAGTTCACCGACCGAGGCCAAATCCTCGCCGTCGGCGAACCCACCCGCCGCAACGGCACCTCCGCAGGCGTCGTCCACCCCGCCAGGTAGTTCCCAGCTCACCGAACGGGCCGCCCCGCACGGTGGGGGCGGCCCGTTCCGCTAGATGCGCTGGGCCAGTTCGGGCTGGCGGTGGGCCGCCGCGCGGAGGAGCCTGAGGTGCTCGGCGAGGCGCCCCGAGCGGATGCCCGCGGCCATGTCGACCACTTGGTGACCTAGCCGCACGCCGGTCTCGGTGTCGCCGCCGCGCAGGTGGCAGGTGGCCAACTCGGTCAGCCCGAACGCCAAGCGCTTGGTGCGGGCCGGGTCGAGGCGCTGGTTCGACGCGGTCAAGGTTTCGATGGCCCGGGGGGCGTGGCGGGGGTCGTGGATGGTGAGGATCGTCAGCACCCGACCGCGCTCACTGGCCAGGAGCGTCGGGTTGAAGCCACTGGGTTCCGTCGCTTCCGGACCAGGCGTCATGGCGTCTTCGGCACGCGTGAGGTATTCCATCGCCCGGGCCGGGTCCCGCGACTCGGCGTAGGCGCGAGCTTGGCTGCACAGCAACAGCGATGTGAGCTGACCTGACCGCACACGTTCGGCAGCGACCATGCCCAGGCCGAGGGAGTCCCGGGCCTGGCCGCTCTCGCCGTGCTGGCTGTAGACCCGGCCGATCTGCCCCAACGCCAAAGCCACCCGGGCGGGGTCATGGGCCTGCTGTGCGGTGACAACAGACTGTCCGAGGTACCGCAGGGCAGAGCCCGACAAGCCCACGTCGTGCGAAGCCCGACCGGCGAGCGCGAGAAGATCGGCCAAGACCACGCGCAACTGTGCATCGACCTCATCGGTGTGGGTACCCCGCAGCAGCCCACGCGCCCATGCCAACTGCGCGATCACCGCGTCACGCACGGCCCCACCACCGAGCTGTCGCTCCTGCGCCCACAGCACCCGCGTCAGTTCCCGCAGCTGACTGACCTCGGTGGCCCCCACCCGGCTCGGCACCGGCGTTGCCACGGCCGGGTTCGCCAACAGCGCCAGATCGGCACCGGTCACCGCCGCGCCCATCGCCACCTTGGCCAACAGCCCCATGAACTCCCGTCGATCCGGCACCGCCACCACCCCGTCCGTGTCCTCACTGGGCGCGCCGTAGGCCAACCCCATGTGCCCCCGCGGGATCCCCAACCCACCCGCGATGCGGTCGAGCACGTCGTAGGCCATCACCTGCCTGCCGCGGGTGATGGCGGACACCTCGGGCTGGGCCTGTCCGGTCATCGACGCGATGCGCCGCTGGGAGATGCCGTACCGCTTGAGCAGCAGGTAGACGGCGGAGATGTCGCGGCGGGCCAGGGCGGCGCGCATCGCGGGCAGTTCCCAGAGTTCCGGGTTCGGCCGCTCGTGCGGGTCGCCCCACATGCGCTGTCCCTTCGGCGGGTCGACCCTGGTAGCCGACCAGGTACCCAAGGTAACAACCACCGGCCAGCCAGGTCACGCGAAGACGTGCGGCATATATGCCGGGCATATCAGCCGATAGCACCCCCTCAACAACGACCCGTTGTGTCGACATGAACCCAGTGGCGGTCTCGCCTCACGAGGGCGACCCACGCCACGCTCGGTCGTGACCGAGCGGACGACGCAAGCGGAGGTAGAGCGGGATGACGACCGTGCTCGACACACGCACCACGCTGTGGGGTGAGCTGACAAGGCTGGGCCCTTGGCAGAAGAGGACGTGCGCGGGGTGAGCAGGGACCGGACCGGCGAGTGGGTGTTGCACTGGCTGCGGATGCAGGCGGTCAGCTAGCCCACGGGAGGCGGGTGCCGGGTGGGGCGCTTTCCATCCAGGAGAGGAAGCCGGTCAGGGCGTCTGGGCCCATGGCCACTTCCACGGGGGCTCCGCCGTCCGGGGGGTCGAAGCGGAGGACTTGGGAGCCGTGGGGGAGGTTGGGGGTTTCGCCGTGGTCTGGTTCTCGGCGGGAGGCTATTTCGAGGCCGTCGCGGTGTAGGACGCGGTCGGGGCCGGTGCGGAGGCTGATGGCGCGGAACCAGGCGAACTGGTCGCCGTGGTAGCGGCCGACGCCCCAGGCCCAGCCCTTGCCGGACTCGTCGAGGCGGGTGCGGACGGCGACGTGGATGCCGCCGGAGCGCAGCAGGCGGACGCGGCGGGCGACCAGCAGGAGCAGCACCACCAGGACAGCGGCCAAGAGGGCGACAACCAGCACGCTCATGTCCACGGCCGCCCCCTGCCCGCTAGGCCGTCATCAGGCTGACTGTCCGGCGGCCCGCAGGCCCGCCGCGGCGCGGTCGCGCTCGGCCGGGTCGGCCGCGGTGAGGGCGGCGCGGGCCTTGTCGACGTCGACCTCGGTGGAGAGCTCGGCGGACTCGGCGAGGATGCTCACCGCGTCGGCGGTGACCGACAGGAAGCCGCCGTAGACCGCGGCGGTGATCGTCTCGCCGTCGCCGGTGACGATCTTCACGACGCCGCCGTGCACGAGCTGGCCGAGGACCGGCTCGTGACCGGGCAGGATCCCGATCTCACCCTCGGTGGTCTGCGCGACGACGAAGGTGCCGGTGCCCGACCACAGGCGTCGTTCCACGGCGACCAGTTGGACCGACATCTCAGCCACGCGTATCTCCCTCACAGCTCGCGGTTGTCGGCCAGTCTAGTCGGCCACCCGACAACCACCCCAGCCAGGCCGGTGTCAGAAGGGGCGGAAGTCCCGATCGGGACGAGTCGAACACAGGGGGTGAGCACGATCAGACCGGACGACGAGTTCACCGAGTTCGTGGCGCACCGGTCCACCGCGTTGCTGCGCACCGCGTACCTGCTCTGCGCCGGTGACCGGGGCGCGGCCGAGGACCTGCTGCAGGACGTGCTGGAACGCGTCTACGCCAAGCGCCGCCGGGTCCGCGGCGACCTGGAGCCCTACGTGCGCAGGGCGCTGGCCAACGCCTCGGCCAACCGGTGGCGGAGCAGGTCGCGCCGGGTGGCGGAGTCGCCGCTCGACCACGCGCGGGAGCAGGGCACGGGCGGGCACGAACGCGAGGTGCTGGACCGCGACCGGATCGCGAAGGCCCTGGGAACACTGCCGCCGCGGGTGCGCGCGGTGCTGGTCCTGCGGTTCTTCGACGACCTGTCCGAGGCCGACACCGCGGCGGCACTGGGGGTGTCGCCGGGGACGGTCAAGAGCCAGACCGCGCGGGGAGTGGCCCGGCTACGCGAGCTGCTCGCGGAAACCGCACCAGAGAAGACGAGGGGATGAGATGGACACCACAGAGCTCTCCCGCGCCTTGCGGGAGGCCACAGAGGGCCTACAGGCCCCTCCAACCCTGGCCGCGGCTGTCCTGCGCGGCGGCAAACGACGCCGCACCCGCCGTCGCGTGGTCCTGGCAGGCGCCATGGCCGTGGTCATCGCCGCGGCGGGGCTGGTCGTCGTCGAGATGACCAAGGCCGACCCGCCGCAGATCACCACGGGCGTCAACCCGATGCTGACCACACCGACCCGCGGCGACCTCGCAGGCGACCAGGCATACCTGGACGCCGCCGTGACCGCTTTCGACACGGGCATGCCCAACGAGCCGGGCAAGGCCCGCCTGGACCGCCCGCACGTCTACTGGGCGGGCACGACTGACGGCGGCAAGGTGGCGGTGGTCGTGCAGGAGGTCGAGCGGAGCGACTCCACCGGCTACGCGTCGGACGGGACCATCATCGAGGGGCGCAGCGTCGTCGGACTGCTCGTCGGCACCAAGCCCGTCCTGGTGAACTCCTTCCCGCAGCCCTACGGCACCACGACGAAGGGCTTCGCGTTCGTCTACGGTCCCAACAACCGCACCGTCATCGCGCTGGGAGCGAAGAACCTGAGCGTCTCCACGACGTGGAGGATCGCCGCCACGTCAGGTCGCGCCGAGCGCGACTGGAAGCCCATGGTGGAACGCGACGGTGTCTGGCTCGGGGAAACCGACGCCCAGGGGCCACCCGAGAACATCCGCGTCGTCACCGGCGACCCGGTGGCGGCGGGCTACGACCAGAGCCTGACGATCCTGCCGGGCACGCGATGGTCGCTGGGGACCGACCGGCAGGCGAAGCCGGTCCCGGAGGGCGTCCTGCGCACCGAACCCGGCGACGTGTTCCGGGTCAGCGGCAGCACGTCGCGCCCGCTGGGCGACAACGTGCACGAGACGCTCATGGCGGCGAACCTCCTCGACCCGCTTGCCGGTGTCACGCCCACCGGCGCCCAGTTCATCGTCGACCTGCCGGGTGGGGGCAGCGTGGTGGCCATCGAGGTGGTGAGCATGTTCATCATGGACGGCCTGTTCCTGGCCCAACGGGACGCGGCCGCCAAGATCACCGGCTGGACCTACTGCGGACTGGTGCGCAAGGACACCGGCGGACTGGTGGGGGTCTGCGAACTCCCCGGCCAGGCGGGTCGCCTCGCCGTGGCCCCCGGGATGGTGTTGACCTACCAGGCCCGGCTCGACGGCGGGGTTGGCGGTGATTGGGTGAACGCGGGCAAGGACGCGGCGCTCATCCCGGCGGACGTGCCCACCGTCCACCTGGCGGACCCGCGAGGCCGCACGGAGGCACACAGCCTGCTGCGCGAGTGACCACGCAGAACGGGCCGGTGTCCACTGAGGACACCGGCCCGTTCGCGCGTTCTGGCCTAGCTCACTTCTTGGTCAACGCCTGGTACTTGCGCTCCAGGTCGTCGAGGCCACCGATGGAGAGGAACGCCTGCTCCGGGATGTGGTCGTACTCGCCCTTGGCGACGCGGTCGAACGCCTCGATGGTGTCGGCCACCTTGACGAACGAGCCCTCCTCGCCGGTGAACTTCTGGGCGACGAAGAAGTTCTGGGACAGGAAGCGCTCGATGCGGCGCGCCCGGTTCACCGTCACCTTGTCCTCTTCGGACAGCTCGTCCATGCCGAGGATGGCGATGATGTCCTGCAGTTCCTTGTACTTCTGCAGGATCCGCTTGACCTCCTGCGCCACCCGGTAGTGCTCGTCGCCGACCACGGCCGGGTCGAGGATCCGCGAGGACGAGGTGAGCGGGTCGACCGCCGGGTAGATGCCCTTCTGGGAGATCGGACGGGAGAGTTCCGTCGTCGCGTCCAGGTGGGCGAAGGTGGTCGCCGGGGCCGGGTCGGTGTAGTCGTCGGCGGGCACGTAGATCGCCTGCATCGAGGTGATCGAGCGACCGCGGGTCGAGGTGATGCGCTCCTGGAGCTCACCCATCTCGTCGGCCAGCGTCGGCTGGTACCCCACGGCCGACGGCATGCGGCCCAGCAGGGTCGACACCTCGGAACCGGCCTGGGTGAACCGGAAGATGTTGTCGATGAACAGCAGCACGTCCTGGTTCTGCACATCGCGGAAGTACTCCGCCATGGTCAGCGCGGACAGCGCGACCCGCATGCGGGTGCCCGGCGGCTCGTCCATCTGCCCGAAGACCAGCGCGGTGTCCGGGAGAACACCCATCTCCTCCATCTCGAGGAAGAGGTCGGTGCCCTCGCGGGTGCGCTCGCCGACCCCGGCGAACACCGAGGTGCCACCGAAGTTGCGGGCGATCCGGGTGATCATCTCCTGGATGAGCACCGTCTTGCCCACGCCCGCGCCGCCGAACAGGCCGATCTTGCCGCCCTCGACGTACGGGGTGAGCAGGTCGATGACCTTGACGCCGGTCTCGAGGACCTTCGTCTTGCCCTCGAGCTGGTCGAAGGCCGGGGGGCGGCGGTGGATGCGCCAGCGCTCGGCGTCCGCGGCGTGGCCCGGCTTGTCCAGGCACTCGCCGAGGGCGTTGAACACGTGGCCCTTGACCGCGTCGCCGACCGGGACCGAGATGGCCTCGCCGGTGTCGGTGACCGGGGCGCCGCGCACCAGGCCGTCCTGGGGCGCCATGGAGATGCAGCGCACCAGGTTGTCACCCAGGTGCTGGGCGACCTCGAGGGTGATGGTCTTGCGCAGCGACTCGAGGTCGACCTCGACCTTGAGCGCGTTGTAGAGCTCGGGGACGGATCCGCGCGGGAACTCCACGTCGACGACGGGGCCGATCACCCGGACGACGCGACCGACCGCGTTCTTGGTGCCTGGTTCCTGAATGGCAGTCATTAGTCATCACTTCCTGCGGCAGCGAGCGCCTCGACGCCACCGACGATCTCGCTGATCTCCTGGGTGATCTGCGCCTGGCGGACCTGGTTGGCGACACGGGTGAAGCTCTTGACGAGCTCGTCGGCGTTGTCCGTCGCGGACTTCATCGCCGTGCGGCGGGCCGCTGACTCGGACGCGGCCGACTCCAGCAGTGCCGCGAAGATGCGGGTGTTGATGTACTTCGGGAGCAGGTTGCCCAGCAGCGTCTCCGCGCTCGGCTCGAACTCGTACGTCGAGGTCAGCCCCGGGTTCTCCACGTACTCGATCTCCAGCGGGGCGATCCGCACGGCGACCGGCTTCTGCGAGAGCATCGAGGTGAACTCGGTGTAGACGATGTGCAACTCGTCGACGCCGAGCACACCGTCGACACCGGGCTTGTCGTCGACGTCGTCGGCGCCGTGCAGGAAAGCCTGGATGAGCGCCTCGCTGGCGGCGACCGCGTCGGTGTAGGTGGGCCGCTCCGAGTAGCCGGTCCAGCTCGCCTTCACCGACCGCTGGCGGAACTTGTAGAAGTTGAGCCCCTTGCGGCCGATGACGTAGACCACCGGCTCCTTGCCCTGCTCACGCAGCAGCGTGACCAGTTCCTCCGCCCGGCGCAGCGCGTTGGCGTTGTAGCCACCGCACAGACCGCGGTCGGAGGTCACCACGAGCACCGCGGCCCGCCGGTAGCGCTCACGCGGGGTGAGCAGCGGCGAGTCGAGGCTGGTCGCGCCGGTCGCCAGCGCGGTCAGCACCGAGGTGATCTCGTCGGCGTACGGCTTGGCCGCGGCCACCCTGGACTGCGCCTTGCTGATCCGCGAGGTCGCGATCAGCTCCTGCGCCTTGAAGATCTTCTTGAACGACTGGGCCGACTTGATCCGCTGCCGGATCTCGCGAAGCTGTGCCATGGCGGCCCGCCTACGCCGTCGGAGCGGACTTGTTGACCTTCACGGTCTCCTGGCCCACCTCGTTGGCGTCGAGCGCGGACGCGGGGGCGTCGGTCACCGAGGAACCGGAGCCCGCGGTGAACGAGTCCTTGAACGCGGTGACCGCGGCGACCAGGCGCTCCTCGTTGTCCGAGGAGAACTTGCCGGTCACCTTGATCTCCTCGAGCACGCCAGCGTGGCGGTGGCGCAGGTGCTCGTGCAGCTCGGACTCGAAGCGGCGCACGTCGGCGACGGCGAGCGAGTCGAGGAAGCCCTTGGTGCCGATGTAGATCGAGACGATCTGCTCCTCGACCGGCAGCGGCGAGTACTGGCCCTGCTTGAGCAGCTCCATCATCCGGGTGCCGCGCTCCAGCTGCGCCCGCGAGGTGGCGTCCAGGTCGGAGGCGAAGGCGGCGAACGCCTCCAGCTCGCGGAACTGGGCCAGCTCGAGGCGCAGCGTGCCGGAGATCGACTTCATCGCCTTGGTCTGCGCGGCGCCACCGACGCGGGAGACCGAGGTACCCACGTTGACCGCCGGGCGCTGACCCGCGTTGAACAGGTCGGACTCCAGGAAGCACTGGCCGTCGGTGATGGAGATGACGTTGGTGGGGATGTAGGCGGAGATGTCGTTCGCCTTGGTCTCGATGATCGGCAGACCGGTCATCGAGCCGCCACCGAGCTCGTCGGAGAGCTTCGCGCAGCGCTCCAGCAGGCGGGAGTGCAAGTAGAAGACGTCGCCGGGGTACGCCTCGCGGCCCGGCGGGCGGCGCAGCAGCAGCGAGATCGCGCGGTACGCCTCGGCCTGCTTGGTCAGGTCGTCGAAGATGATCAGGACGTGCTTGCCCTGGTACATCCAGTCCTGGCCGATGGCCGAGCCGGTGTAGGGGGCCAGCCACTTGAAGCCAGCGGAGTCCGACGCGGGGGCGGCGACGATGGTGGTGTACTCCAGCGCGCCCGCCTCCTCCAGCGCGGACTTGACGCCCGCGATGGTGGAGCCCTTCTGGCCGACCGCGACGTAGATGCAGCGGACCTGCTGCTTCGGGTCGCCGGTCTCCCACGCCTTCTTCTGGTTGATGATGGTGTCGACGCAGACCGCGGTCTTGCCGGTCTTGCGGTCACCGATGATCAGCTGGCGCTGGCCGCGGCCGATCGGGGTCATCGAGTCGATGGCCTTGATGCCGGTCTGCAGCGGCTCCTCGACCGGCTGGCGCTGCACCACGGTGGCCGCCTGCAGCTCGAGCACGCGCTCGCCGGTGGCGGCGATGTCGCCGAGGCCGTCGATCGGGTTGCCCAGCGGGTCGATGACCCGGCCGAGGAAGGCGTCGCCGACCGGGACCGAGAGGACCTTGCCGGTCCGCTTGACCTCCTGGCCCTCCTCGATCTTGTCGTAGTCACCGAGGATGGCGACACCCAGCTCACGCGCGTCGAGGTTCAGCGCCACGCCGACGATGCCGCCCGGGAACGCCAGCAGCTCGTTGGCCATGGCCGAGGGCAGGCCCTCCACGTGGGCGATGCCGTCGCCGGTGTCGGAAACCGTTCCGACCTCTTCCCGGTTGACGTCCGGGGAGTAGCTGGAGACGTAGTTTTCGATCGCACTGCGGATCTCGTCCGACGAGATCGTCAGCTCCGCCATGAAAGTTCCTGCTCTCACTTCGTTGCTTCGGGGGAAGTTGGGGTCAGGAGAACCGACGCCGCAGCGCGTCGAGCTGTCCTGAGGTGCTGCCGTCGATGACCTCGTCGCCGACCCGGATGACCAGACCGCCGCCGATGGCGGGGTCGATCTCCAGGTGCAGCGCGATGGGCCGCGAGTAGATCCGCTGCAGGGTCGCCGAGAGGCGGTCCTGCTGCTCGGCGGAGAGCGCGCCGGAGGACACCACGTGGGCCACCGACCGCTCCCTGCGCCGCGCCGCCTCGGCGGCGAGCGCCTCGAGCCCGGGCACCAACTGGCGGCCACGCGGCCGGGCCACCAGGTTCTGCACCAGGGTCTCGGTCGTCGCGTCCACCTTGGACCCGATGAGCTCGCGGACAAGCGCCTGCTTGCCACCGAGGTCACCGGTCCGGTTGGACAGGACCTGCTCGAGCTCGCTCTGGTCGGCCAGGATGCGGCCGAGCCGGAACAGCTCGTCCTCGACCGCGTCGAGCCTGCCCGCGCGCTCCGCCCCGACCAGCAGGGCGGTGACCGCGAGCGACTCCAGGCCGTCGACCAGCTCGCGGGGGCTCGACCAGCGGGCCGAGGCCGCGGTGGTCAGCACCTTGAGCGCGCCGACGCCGACCTTGCCGGTGAGCAGGTCGGTGACCAGGCGCGACCTGGCCTCCGGTGCGGTCGACGAGTCGGCCAGCGTGCGGCGCAGACCGATCTCCCGGTCGAGCAGGCCGACGACGGCGAACAGCTCGCCGCCCAGTGCCGCCGAACCCGCCGGGGCGGCCTCGAGCACGTCGAGCAGCGTGAGCTCGACGGCGGCGAGGGCTTCCCGGCTGGCCGCGTGCAGCACGCCGGTCACAGTTGAGGTCATCGAGGACGTCCCCTAGCGCTTCGCCGGTGCGGAGACCGAGTCGAGGTCGGTCAGGAAGCGGTCGACCGTGCCGCGGCGGCGGGCCTCGTCCTCAAGGGACTCACCCACGATGCGACTGGCCAGCTCGACGGCCTGGCGCCCCAGCTCGGCGCGCAGCTCGGCGACGATCTGGGCCCGCTGCGCCTCCAACTGGGCCTGGCCCTGCGCGACGATCCGCGCGGACTCCTCCTGGGCCTGCGCGCGCAGCTCTTCCTTGATCTGCTCGGCCTCGGCCCTGGCGTCGTCGCGGATGCGAGCCGACTCCGCCCGTGCCTCAGCCAGCTGCGCCTTGTACTGCACCAGCGCGGCCTCGGCCTCCTTCTGCGCGGCCTCGGCCTTCTCGATGCCACCCTCGATCTTGGCGGTCCGCTCGGTGTAGAGCGCCTCGAACTTGGGGCCAACGAACTTGCTGAGCACGAACAGCAGGATCCCGAACGCGACCAGGCCGAGGATGACCTCGGACAGGTGCGGCATGACCGGGCTTGGGCTGCCCTCGGCAGCGATGGTGATCAGTGACGACGACACCACGGCGTCTCCCTAAGACTTAGGTCCGCAGTGACGTCGGTCAGGCGGAAGCGATGAAGTAGAGCACCAGACCGATCAGGGCGAGCACCTCGGTCAGCACGAAGGTCTGGAAGGCCAGACCACGCAGCTTGCCCTCGGCCTCCGGCTGGCGGGCGGTGCCGTTGATGACGGCGGCGAAGATGATGCCGACGCCGATACCCGGGCCGATGGCACCGAGGCCGTAGCCGATCATGGCGAGGCCCTTGTTGAGGTCGGCGATGCTGCCAGCGGACTCAGCGGCCTGGGCGAGAACAACAGCAGAGCTCACGTGCGTATCCCTTTCGAACTCGACTCGTCCTCGTCGGACGAACCGGGGCTTGGACTGGACTAGTGGTCTTCCGCGAGGGCCATACCGATGTAGCCCGCGGACAGCAGCGCGAAGATGTATGCCTGCAGCACCTGGATCAGCGCTTCCAGGAAGGTCATGGCGATGGCCATCGCGAAGGCGATCACCGACACCGGCTTGAGCGCGGGACCGGCTTCGAGCAGCAGGTACTCGCCACCGAGGGTGAACACCAGCAGGATCAGGTGACCGGCGAACATGGCGGCGAACACCCGGATCGCCAGCGTGATCGGGTCCATGAAGAACTTCAGGAAGATCTCGATCGGGGTCAGCAGGATGTAGACCGGCTTGGGGATCCCCGGCGGGAGCACCGACTTCTTCAGGTAGCGGCCGAGGCCGAACTTGCGGATGCCCACGATGTGGTAGATCGGGAAGACCACCAGGACCGACAGCGCCAACGGGAAGCCGATGTGCGAGAAGGTCGGGAACTGGATGATCGGGATGATGCCGAAGATGTTGTTCACCAGGGTGAAGGTGAACAGCGAGAGAATCAGGGGTACAAACGGCTTGAAATCCTTGGAACCGATCTGTTCACGCGCGATGCCGTTGCGGCCGAAGTCGTAGACCGACTCCGCGAGGAACTGGAACTTCCCGGGCACGACCGCCAGTTTGCGGCTGGCCAGCAGGAAGAACGCCAGGATGATGATCACCGAGAGGACGACCAACACCATCGGCTTGGTGACGCCACCGAAGATGGCGGGAAGATCGAAATCCTTGGCGCCTGGGGGGATAAAGGTGCCTTCTTCCGCCAGCACAAGCCTGCCCACTGGGCTCCTTCCGGTTCTCCCGGCCGGCGTCGGGTCCTCCGCCGGGGGAATCGTCACGATCAGGACGTAACGTACCTGACGCTCACGGGGTACCTGGCAGCGGCTGCCATCCCTGCGAAATCCCACGAAGGGGTGAGGTTCGGGCGCCACCACTGGTGTCCGCGCGCACCATATCAGCCCCGGTCGGGGGGCCGTACAGCCGTACTGCTTTCAGTTCTCGGTGGTGCTGCCGGTGGCCTGGTCCTGTGCCGGGAGGATCAAAGTGGGGATCTTCGTCCGCCGGAACACCGCGGTCTCGGCGATCGCGCTGACCAGGACCACCGCCAACATGGTGGTCGCCAACGCGTAGATGTGCACCCCGGGGATCGCACGAACCAGCACGAGGGTGATCAGCAACACGAACATCTTGGCCACGAAACCGCCGAGCACCGCGGCCATCAGCAGCTGCACGTTCAAGCCCACCGTGCGGCGCATCAGCACGAGCGTTCCCCAGCCAGACAGCGCGGCAACGGTCCCGCCGATCACCGAGCTCCACAGCCCGGCCACCCCGCCGACCACGGTCCACGCCACGACCCCGACCACCCAGGCGCCGACGACCGGCCACCTGGCGCCGCGCCACATCTGGTCGGCCAGCAGCAGCTGGGACTCGGCGTGGGTGCTGGGCACCGTGCTCGCCGTGGTGGTGTCGGTACCGGTTTGGCCGTCGGTGTCCGGGTTGTGCTCGCTCATCGTGACCTCAGTCTAGGGATGACGGAGATGATCACCGCGATCAGGACGCCGACGCCGACCACCCAGACGACCGCGGAGATGTCGTAGACGGTGACCGCGACCGCGCCGAAGGCCAGCAGGCAGGCCCACAAGTAGATGAGCAGTACCGCGCGGCGCTGGGAGTGGCCGATCTCGAGCAGCCGGTGGTGCAGGTGCATCTTGTCGGCGGAGAACGGGCTGACCCCGCGCCTGGTGCGGCGGATGATCGCCAGCAGCAGGTCGAGCACCGGGATGAACAGCACCGCCATCACGATCAGCAGCGGCGAGAGCAGCGCGATGGCGTCGGTGACCCCCCAGATGCTGGGGTTCGCCCTCCCGGAGGCGGTCGTGCTGGCGGCGGCGAGCATCAGACCGATGAGCATCGAGCCGGAGTCGCCCATGAACAGCCGCGCGGGCTGGAAGTTGTGCGGCAGGAAGCCCAGGCAGGCCCCGGCGAGCGTCGCGGCGATCAGCGCGGGCGAGTAGTTGCCGACGTCGCCGCCGGAGACGGTGAGCAGGTGCAGCGAGAACACCGCCGTCGCGGCCGCGGCGATCATGCCGACCCCGGCGGCGAGCCCGTCGAGGCCGTCGATGAAGTTGATCGCGTTGATGAGGGTGACGGCGAGCAGGATGGCCAGCAGACCGCCCTGGTTCTGGTCGAGGATCAGCACCGACCCGAACACGTTCTCGTCGCCGCCCCACGGCACCCACAGCACCAGCCACTGGATGCCGTAGAGCACCAGGATGCCAGCGCAGGTGGTCTGGCCAGCCAGCTTGGTCAGCGAGTCCAGCTCGAACCGGTCGTCGAGGACACCGATCGCGACGATGAGGCCACCGCCGATGAGCACGGCCGTCGGGTCGAACGAGTAGTCGAACGCGCGGCGCAGCACCGGCAACTGGTGGGCCAGCAGCATCCCGCCGCACACCCCCAGGTACATCGCGAGCCCACCCAGCCGCGGCATCGGCACCACGTGCACGTCGCGCTGGCGGGGGTAGGCGACCGCGCCGAAGCGGATCGCGAAGAGCCGGACCAGACCGGTGAGCAGGAAGGTCAGCACCGCCGTGACCAACCCGACCAGCAGGTACTCGCGGACCGGGAGGCCCGCGGGAGCGAACTCGCCCGTGGGGATCACGCGCGGGCACTCGGGTCGGACGTGGGCACGGCGGGTCGCGTCTCCTGCTGGTCGGACGGGAAATTCACAGGGGTCAAGCCGGGGAGGGACCGACCCTACCGCGCGGTGCGGACCTCGGTGCCCAACGCCTCGCGCACGGCGGCGACGCTGACCGCGCCCTCGCGCAGCACCAGCGGCTCGTCCCCGGTCAGGTCGACGATCGTGGACGGAACGAGGTCACCGGAGGGACCACCGTCGAGGTAGATGCTGACCAGGTCGCCGAACTGCTCGACGGCCTCCTGCGCGGTCGCCGCGGGCGGCTGACCGGACTTGTTGGCGCTGGTGACGGCCATCGGCCCGACCTCGCGCAACAACTCGATGGCAACCGGGTGCAGCGGCATCCGCAGCATCACCGTCCCCCCGGTCCGCCCGAGGTCCCAGTTCAACGACGGCGCGTGCGGCAGCACGATCGACAGATCCCCCGGCCAGAACGCCTCCACCAGCGTCCGCGCGGTGTGCGGCACCGAGAGCACCAGCCCGTCAATGGTCGACCACGACCCGACCAGCACCCCGACCGGCATGTCCGGCCCCCGGTTCTTCGCCGCCAACAACCCGGCAACCGCGGTCGCGGAGAACGCGTCGCACCCGATCCCGTACACGGTGTCGGTCGGCACCACCACCAGCCGCCCGGACCGCACGGCACTGGCCGCGGCCCCAAGCCCATCGGCCCGCTGCCCACGATCACCACAGTCGAACACCGTCACCCAGCCAGCCTATCCCTGCCCACCCCAGCCGCGACAAGCAGATCCACTCCCACCCGAACCCCATCTCAACGCCCCCCACCCGCAGTCACGAACCACGGCAAACCCCCACCGAGCCCGGCGTCGCGGACCTTGGGCGGGCTGGCACCGGTGGTCTGGGCCGGGTTGCCTGGTTCGGGTTGTCCACATGGTCGTCAGCTGTCCACAGGGCGCGCGCGGAGCTATTGACAGGACGGGCAAAGCGATAGATTCAGAGATGGGCCCCCAGACCCCGGGAGGGTGGGCCCCCGGAGCGGAGTTGATCTTGCTCGGCCAGAGCCCCCGACTCGCCGTATTGGCCCGCCCAGGCGAGATGGCCAGCCGTTGACCCTTACGCGCCCCTCTCAGGCGTCGGTCCTCACGCGCCCCTCTAGGACGATTGCCTCAACGTGCCCACACACAGGCGTTGGCCTCCACGCGCCCTTCCCAGGCGCTGGCTCCCACGTGCCCGTCTCGGGCATTGGCCCACACTCGCCCCCGAACAACGTTGCCCGACAACCGCCCCTCTCAGCCGTTGGCCATCCACGCGCCCCTCGGAGTCACCGGCCCCAACCGATCGAGACTGTGCGACGTTGGCCCCACCGCGCCCCTCTACGGCGTTGGCCCCCACGCACCCCTGAACAACGTTGGCCGACCACGCGCTCCTCGGATCCGCTGGTGCCAGGCCGGCTCGATGGGGCGGACTTGTTTTGTGTGGGGGGACGACACCCGTAGCGTCGCTCACGTGGCAGGGCCTGCTTTTCGGCCCCTGCTTTGTGGTTCTGCCCGGGTGTCGTAGGGGCCCCGCGCAAAACAAGTTCGCCGCATCGAGCTCTTCGCTTTCTCGCGCCCCCACGCAATGCCGCAGGCGAGCCGTTGATCATCGACGCCGCAGGCGAGCACGAGAGCCGGAACACCCCCAGCTCAAGATCAAACCCGCCAAAGCACCCCCCGATACACAGCCTACCGAGCACCACCCACAAAACAGGCCGAGCCAGCCATCCCCTGTGGACAACCGCACCGCCCACCCAGCCCCAACCTCAAGCCCCAGGCCGAACAATCCGATCAGCCAGATCCGTAGCCCGTTCCTGCCACGCCTGTCGGCGGAACCGCACCACGATCAGGTACAGCAACCCGCTCCCCGCCACGATCCCTGCCGCCACCAGCAACGCACTGCCCGTGATTCCACCAACGGCGACCAACGTCAGCCCCAACGACACCGCCAACACCGCGAGACTCACCGCGATGCCCTCAGGACGCCACTGCCAGCGGCGACCGGAGCGGACCTCGGCCAGGAGGCGTTCGGCGCCGCGGCGGAGTTCGTGGTCTTCGACGTCGAGGGCGAGGATTCGGGTGGCGGCTTGTTCGCACAGGTGGAGTTGGTGCTCGTTGGCGATGACGAGGACCTCGTCCTCTGTGGCCGCTCGGGCCTGGTCGCCGACCGAGGTCCACGTGCTGGCCAGGTAGTAGCGCAGTACCGGGTCGGCGGTTGTGCCGAAGCGGCGTTCCAGATCGTGGACGGCGGTTTCGGCGTCACCGGCCGCGACCATCACCTGCGACACGGCCAGGGCGACGAGCACGTTGTCGGGGTCGAGGTCCGCGGCGGCCCGGTAGTGGGTCGCGGCGGTGCGCCAGTGGCCGCGGGCCAGTTGGACGTCGCCGATTCCCACCTGGTCCAGCGGATCCGTGCGCAGCGCGGCGGCCTGCGCGAACCCGGCCGCAGCCGCGTCGAGGTGCCCGGCGAGCAACTCGGCGCGGGCCGCCGCGGCGAACTGCCGGGCGGCCACCGGACCGGAGTCGGCGCCGTGGTCGCTGTCGGTCACCAGCCGCCACTTGGCGGTGACGTCCTGCCATGTTCGAAGCATTGGATCACCCAGGTGCGCACGCTACCCTCAGTACGCCATACCGGGGATCTGACCCACCGGACGCCAAGGGAGCCACCACGACCAGTTACCGCCGACGGGGACATCGAGCGGGCAGGGGATACCAGCTCAGCTCGCGATGGCTGGCGTCCTCACTCGTGGTGGCCTACGCCGCGGTGAGCGCGGCGGTCGGCACGGTGCTGCTCGTCGCCCCCAAGGAACCCCAGGTCCAGGCGTATCCGGTGTACATCTACACCGAGGGCCCCACCCCGCCGTCGACCACGACGACGGGCCCGTCCCCGGTCGCGATGCCGGTCCCCGAGGGCTACCAGCGCGTCGCGGGCCCCGGCGGCCTGATCACCACCATCCCGGTCGGCTGGACCATCACCCGTTCCAGCGGCCCCGGCGCCATGCAGGCGACCGACCCGACCGACCCGACCCGCTACGTCCGCTACGGCGGCTCAGCGGCCCCGGCGGCGGACCTGGTGGCCGCGCACGTGGACTACGAACAGCGCTTCGCCGAGGCCCACCGCGGCTTCCAGCGCTTCAGCCTGGGCACCACCACCTACCACGACGTGCTCGCCGTGGACTGGGAGTTCGAACACGACTCGGCCGCGGGCAGGCGCCGAGCCCACTCGATGTACTGGCGGATCGCCGGGACCGAGTACTTCCTCTACGCCAGCTCGACCACGGACCGCTGGTCGGACACCAAGTCGATCTTCAACACCATGGTCGACAACAGCACCCCCTGAGCCGCTGACCAGATTCACTCCTTAGTGGACTTCGCTGCACCACGAGTGACCGTACCCACTACGAATCCCGCTTCCGGGCGACCCACTCCCCTCTCGCCGCGCGGGCCCGCCCACTCCCCCATGCGCGACAGCCCACCCCGACGCCACCTCAGCCGAGAGCCCCTTTCCACGAACACCCGCCCAGCCTCCTGCGCGGCGGCACACACCCCGACGCGCCCCGTCTTCCCCGCCTGCCTCTACCCGGCGCCCAGCGCGGCCCAGAGGCGGTCTTTCTCGGCTACGTCAGTCGCAACCGAGTCCCGGCGAACACCCGGTCGGCGCATCGGCCCCCAGGGCAGCGAACACGACCCCACGGTGCCCCACCCAGAGCAGCTCCACCCCAGCCCCTCCGCCCAATCCTCCAACCCGCCGCAACTCTTCCAACCCCGCGCTATCCCTCTTACCCGCCGCAACCCTCTAACCCCCGCGCTATCCCTCTAACCTCGCGCAAGTCCTCTAACCTCGCGCAAGTCCTCTAACCCGCCGCAACCCTTCTAATCCCGCGCAAGTCCGCTAACCCGCCGCAATCGTCTAACCCCAGCGCAATCCTTCTAACCCCGCGCAAGTCCGCTAACCCGCGCAAGCCTTCCGTCCCACGCAGGTCCTCCAACCCGCGCAAGCCTCCTAGCCCCACGCAAGTCCGCTAACCCCGCCCAGACGCCTTGACCCCACCGGAACCGCTTCGCGCGCACGCGGTCCCGACCCTGCCCAGCCCCCACCCACACCGGGGGGCGTCCCAGTGCCAGTCTATCGGCACCCCCCGACAAAAGATCTTCACACAGGCCGCCGAAGATCCACATGTGGATAACTTCTGTCGCTGAACCGGGTGAAAGTTCGGGCCGAAAGTCAGCTGACCGCGAAAGTCAGCTGACGACCCGAACAGCGGTGGCGAACCGAGGGCGACCGGCCAAGTCCAGGCGAGCGTCCACATCGGACAGAACGCGGCGGGCGCGCAGCAGAGCAGGTACCGACTCGCCCTGTGAGTCGTCGTGTTCGATGGCCACCGATCCGCCCGGCTTCAGCAGTCGTGCGGCGAGGGAGACCACTGAGCGGATCACCGTAAGCCCGTCCGCGCCGGAGAAGACCGCTCGGGCTGGGTCGAACCCGGACACCTCGGGCGGTACCGGCGTCCCCTCCGGCACGTAAGGCGGGTTGCACAGCACCAGATCCACCTGTCCGTCCATCTCGGACAGCAGCGCGGGATCCGTCACATCCCCGTGGTGCAAACGGATCGGCCTGTCCCCCGCGCTCACCCGCGCGTCGGAATTGCGACGAGCCCAAGCCAGTGCGGACGAGTCCAGCTCGACCGCGTGCACGACAGCGTCCGGCCGCGCCGCCGCGACCGCCAAGGCCAGCACGCCGGAACCCGCGCACAGGTCGACCACGACCGGTGAGTCCACATCGGACAGGGCGGCGAGTCCCCATTCCAGCAGCAACTCCGTCTCCGGGCGGGGCACGAACACCCCCGGTCCCACCGAGACCTCGACCGAGCCCATCGCCACCGAACCGGTCAGGTGCTGCAACGGTTCGCGGGCGGCGCGGCGGCGGACCAGGCCCGCGAGTTGGTCGACCTCGCCGGAGGAGACCAGGGGGATCATCACCAGTTGGCCCCGGGGAACCGCCAACACGTGTGCTGCCAGCAGTTCCGCGTCGGTGCGCGGGGAGTCCACCCCGGCCGCGGTGAGGATGCGTTCCGCGTCGCGGATGGCCAGGCGCAGGGGGTGGCGCACGGGTCAGCCCGCCGAGTTGGCGAGGCGTTCGGCGCGGTCGGCGGTGGCCAGGGCGTCGAGGACGCCGTCGAGTTCGCCGTCGAGGACGGCTTCGAGGTTGTGGGCCTTGTAGCCGACGCGGTGGTCGGAGATGCGGTTCTCCGGGAAGTTGTAGGTGCGGACCCGCTCGGAGCGGTCCACGGTGCGGATCTGGCTGCGGCGCGCGTCGGACGCCTGCCTGGCCGCCTCCTCCTCGGCCGCGGCGAGCAGCCTGGCGCGCAGGACCATCATCGCGCGGGCCTTGTTCTGCAGCTGGGAGCGCTCGTTCTGGCAGGACACCACGATGCCGGTCGGCAGGTGCGTGATGCGCACGGCCGAGTCGGTCGTGTTGACGCTCTGGCCGCCCTTGCCCGAGGAGCGGTACACGTCGATGCGCAGGTCCTTGTCCGGGATCTCGCCGATGTCCTCGGAGTCCTCGACCTCGGGGACGACCAGCACGCCCGCGGCGGAGGTGTGGATGCGGCCCTGCGACTCGGTCACCGGGACGCGCTGCACCCGGTGCACGCCGCCCTCGAACTTGAGCCTGGCCCAGACACCGTCGGGGTCGCTGCCCTTGCTCTTGATGGCGACCGTGACGTCCTTGTAGCCGCCCAGGTCGGACTCGGTGCCGTCGAGGACCTCGGCCTTCCAGCCGTGCCGCTCGGCGTAGCGCAGGTACATCCGCAGCAGGTCGCCTGCGAACAGCGCGGACTCCTCGCCGCCCTCACCGGACTTGACCTCCAGCAGCACGTCGGCACCGTCGTGCGGGTCGCGCGGCAGCAGCAGCTCGGTGAGCTTGGTCTCCAGCCCGGGGATGCGCGCGGCGAGCTCCTCGGCCTCCGCGGCGAACGCGGCGTCCTCGTCGGCCAGCTCGCGGGCGGCCTCCAGGTCGCTGCGGGTGGCCTCCAGCTCGCGGTACGCCTTGATCACCGGCGACAGCTCGGCGTAGCGGCGCCCCAGCTTGCGCGCCCGGTCCTGGTCGGCGTGCACCGACGGGTCGGCCAGCTCGGACTCCAGCTCGGCGTGCTCGGCCCGCAGCTGGCTCAGTGTTCCGGCGTCCACGCCGACTCCCCTCGTGGTGTGACCAGGCCCCGCCATGCGAACGGCGCCCGCCCGAGTACCGGGCGGGCGCCGTGAGCGTGGCTACTTGGCGGTCTTGTCCCGCTTGCCGTAGCGGGCCTCGAACCTGGCGACGCGGCCGCCGGTGTCGAGGATCTTCTGCTTGCCCGTGTAGAACGGGTGGCAGGCGGAGCAGACCTCGACGAAGATGCTGCCGGAGGTCTTGGTGCTGCGGGTGCTGAAGGTGTTCCCGCAGCCGCAGGTCACCGACGTCGTGACGTACTCGGGGTGGATGCCGTTCTTCACGGTGGTCGCCTCTCTCGTGTGGCCGCCGGGTCCCCGCTGACCAGCTGTTACTGGCGGGGTGAACCGGAGCCGGACTCGACCTGACAGTCTGCCAGACGTGCTGGCGAACGGTGCAACGCGGCCCCCGGTCGGGGTATTCCACCGCTCGTCGGACCAGGGCGTCCTCCCGCCGCAGCCCCGGGTCCACTCGTCGATGACGCCCCGGGGAAGTGCCGGATCCGACGGAGAATCGACGGGTGCGCCCTGCCCTGGGCAGACCGCTGACGCCGGTGGCGTGGCTGGCGGTGCCCGTGCTGTTCACGCTGTCCGTGCTCGGTCTGACCGCGCTCGGCGGGTTGCTGCTGGGCGCGTCCTGGCCGGTCACGCTCTCCAGCGGCCTGCTCGGCGCGGCCGCGGCGGTGACCGTCGCACTGGGACCGTCGGTGACGTGGTGGTCGTCGGCGCAGCGGGCGGCGTTGGCGCTGCCCTACCCGGTCGCGGTGTTCGGCGCCGGGCTCGCGCTGCACGGCGTCGCGGTGCCCAACGGGCTGGCGATGTGCCTGGGCATCCCGGCCGCGGTGGCGCTGGTCGCGGCCGCGACGACCGAGTCCCCGCGCGCCAGTGGCCCGCGGGGACTCGGAGGTGGCTGAGGACGACGACTAGACGTCGTTCCCGGCCGGTGTCGTCTTCGCGACCTGCATCAGGAACTCGATGTTGGTGCGGGACTTGCGCAGCCGGTCGAGCAGCAGCTCGATGGCGGCCTGGCTGTCGAGCGCGTGCAGCACCCGGCGCAGCTTGACGGTGACCGCGAGCTCGTCCGGCGGGAGCAGCAGCTCCTCCTTGCGGGTGCCGGACGGGTCGACGTCGACGGCGGGGAAGATCCGCTTGTCGGCGATCTTGCGGTCCAGCTTGAGCTCGGCGTTGCCGGTGCCCTTGAACTCCTCGAAGATCACGGTGTCACCGGCGGAACCGGTCTCCACCAGCGCGGTGGCGAAGATGGTCAGCGAACCGCCACCCTCGATGTTGCGCGCCGCGCCGAGGAAGCGCTTGGGCGGGAACAGCGCCGTCGAGTCGACACCACCGGACAGGATCCGGCCGGACGCCGGGGCCGCGAGGTTGTACGCGCGGCCGAGGCGGGTGATCGAGTCGAGCAGCACGACCACGTCGTGGCCCATCTCCACCAGGCGCTTGGCGCGCTCGATGGACAGCTCCGCGACCGTGGTGTGGTCGCCCGGCGGCCGGTCGAAGGTGGAGGCGATGACCTCACCCTTGACCGAGCGCTGCATGTCGGTGACCTCTTCCGGGCGCTCGTCGACGAGCACCACCATGAGGTAGACCTCGGGGTTGTTGGTGGTGATCGCGTTGGCGATCGCCTGCAGCACCGAGGTCTTGCCCGCCTTGGGCGGGGACACGATGAGCGCGCGCTGCCCCTTGCCCACCGGCATCACCAGGTCGATGACGCGGGTGGTGAGGATGTGCGGCTCGGTCTCCAGGCGCAGTCGCTCGTTGGGGTAGAGCGGGGTGAGCTTGGTGAACTCCGGCCGGTTGCGGGCCTGGTCCGGCTCGAGCCCGTTGATCGACTCCACCCGCACCAGCGGGTTGAACTTCTGCCGCTGGGCCTCGCCCTCGCGCGGCTGGCGGACCTGGCCGGTGATGGCGTCGCCGCGGCGCAGCCCGTACTTGCGGACCAGCGACAGCGAGACGTAGACGTCGTTGGGGCCTGCGAGGTAGCCGGAGGTGCGCACGAAGGCGTAGTTCTCCAGCACGTCGAGCACCCCGGCGACCGGGAGCAGGACGTCGTCGTCGCGGACGTCGGTGTCGTTCTGCCCGGCGCTGCCACCCTCGACGCGGCCACCGCGACGGCGGCGGTCCCGGAAGCGGCGACCGCGGCGACCGCCGCCCTCGCCGTCGTCGTCATCGTCGAGCGGGCGGTTGTCCTGCCGGTCGGACTGGTTGGACTGCCGGTCCTGCCGGTCGGGCCGGTTGCGGTCGCCGCCCCGGTCACCGCGGTCGTTGCGGTCACCCCGGTCGTTGCGGTCACCGCGATCGTTGCGGTCACCCCGGTCGGGCCGGTCGTTGCGGTCGCCCCGGTCGTTGCGGTCGTTGCGCTCGCCGCGGTCGTTGCGGTCACCGCGGTCGCCCCGGTCCTGGCGGTCACCGCGGTCGTTGCGGTCGCCCCGGTCGTTGCGGTCGCGACGGTCGCGGCGCTCCGGCCTGCCGTCCTCCCTGGACTCGGTGCGGCGCGGCTGCTCGGCCTGGACCGGCTGGGTGGCCTGGGTGACCGGAGCGGGCTGGGTGGCCGCGGGGGCCTGCTCGACCGGTGCCTGCGCCGCGGTGGCCGCGATGGCCTCCGGGCTGCCCGCCGCGCGGCTGGACCCGCGGCGGCGCCGGTTGTCCCGGCCACCGTCCTGGCGCTGCGCCTCCGGCGCGGCGGTCTCCACCGGCGCGGCAGGCGCGGCTACCTCGGCCACCTCAGCGGGCCGCTCGGCCTTGCTCGCCCGCTCGCGCTTGGGCTTGGCCTCGACCGCGGTGTCGGCGCCGTTGAGCGGCAACTGCTGCGCGGTCCCGCCGGAGCCGCCGCCCTGCCGCTCCTTGATGGCAGCGATCAGGTCGCCCTTGCGCATACCGGTGGTGCTGGTGATCCCCAGTTGGCCTGCGAGCTCGCGCAGTTCGGCGAGGACCATGCCGGACAGGCCCGCCCTGCGCCGGGGTGCGCCGCCGTCGGCCTGCGCCTTCGGGTCGCTGCTCAGTAGATCGGTATTGCTCACACATGTCCTTCCTGACCGGTCCCCGCCTCCAACGTGGACCAGCGGCCGCCGTCCGACGGAACGCGAGACGGCGTGACTGCCCTGTGCTGAACTGCCGCGCCGCGGAGGCGGCCACGGGTCCGGGCCAACCGTTGCGACACGGCCGCCAAAACAGGGAGCTGCTGGCCACCGCGGCCATCGGGTACCCGCGAGCGCCGACTCGGACCTTGGTGAAGGACTGAGCCGATACCCCGGCAGATGATGCGACCCGGGGAAAGAACTCCCCGGAACGACACCGGGCGCCCGTGCGCGCGGTGACTGAACGACCCCGAGGGTAGACGGCAGTCACTCAAGGTGCAACAACCGGCTCACAGCGCGTCGCCCCTGTTTCGCCACGGAAGACGGTGATCTGAGTCACGCGCAGTGCCCTGGTGGTCCCGGTCGGGTCACCGCCGCGGTGACCGCGGGTGTTCCCGCTCAGCCGAGTGGGTCTACCCGAACGCCCGATCGGTCCACCGCAACGGGGATGACCGTGAAACCGGTGACGTCGACCCCGGCGGGCAGGACACCGTCCGTGGTCAGTGCGAGAACGGTCGGCCCGGCACCGGAAACCGCTGCCGCGACGCCCCTGGCGCGCAGTTCGCGGACCACGCGCAAGGTGTCCGGCCACGCTTTCTCGCGGTAGTCCTGGTGCAGCGTGTCCGCGGTGGCGGGCAGCAACAGGTCCGGCCGCGCGGCGATGGCGTGCACGGCGAGCGCGGAGCGGCCCGCGGCGAACGCGGCGTCGGCGTGCGGGACGACCGCGGGCAGCAAACCCCTGGTCACGTGGGTCGCGGACTGCTCGGCGGGTACGACGGCGACCGGACGCAGGTCCGGGTGCGGGTCGACGCGCGCGGCGCGGAAGCGGCCCGTGGTCTCGTCGGTCCAGGCCAGGACGAGCCCGCCGAGCAGGCTCGCCGCGACGTTGTCCGCGTGCCCCTCGAACTCGGCGGCCAGGTGCAGCGCGTCCTCCAGCGCCGTCCCGACCAACTCCACCCCGGCGAGGCCGTACCCGGCCGCGATACCGCCGACGATGGCCGCGGCGGACGACCCGAGACCGCGCGCGTGCGGGATCGCGTTGGCACAGGTCAGTTCCAGGCCGCCAGGGTCGTGCCCGAGGTGGGCGCTCGCCGCCCGCAGCGCGCGCACGACCAGGTGCGTCTCGTCGAGCGGGACCTCCCCAGCGCCCTCCCCGCCGACCACGACGGTCAGCGGGGAGGAGCCGGGGCGGACCTCGAGCACGTCGTGCAGTGCGAGGGCGAGCCCGAGCGCGTCGAACCCCGCGCCCAGGTTCGCCGACGACGCGGGCACCCGGACGCGGACGCCCCCGCTCACCCCAGGTCCAGCGCGGAGGCGACCGCCGAGGCGTCCACCGGCACCGGCTCGACCTCGACCAGCCCGTCGAGCGCGGTGTCGGGGTCCTTGAGGCCGTGCCCGGTGACGGTGCAGACCACGACGGACCCCTGCGGCAGCCGCCCGTCCGCGGCGGTGGCAAGCAGACCGGCGATGCTGGCCGCCGAGCCCGGCTCGACGAACACGCCCTCGCGCAGCGGCAGCAACCGGTACGCCTCAAGGATCTGCTGGTCGCTGACCGCGTCGACGAGCCCGCCGGACTCGTCGCGGGCGGCGACCGCACCGGCCCAGGAAGCCGGACTGCCGACCCGGATCGCCGTCGCGATGGTCTCCGGGTTGGGCACCGGCTCCCCGCGCACGATCGGGGCGGCCCCCTCGGCCTGGAAGCCGAACATCCTGGGCGTGCCGGTGGTGATGCCGTCCTCGGCGTAGTCGCGGTACCCGCGCCAGTAGGCGGTGATGTTGCCCGCGTTGCCGACCGGCAGGCAGTGGACGTCCGGCGCGCGCCCGAGGACGTCGCAGATCTCCCACGCCGCGGTCTTCTGGCCGACCAACCGCACCGGGTTGACCGAGTTGACCAACCCGACCGGGTACTCGTTGGCGGTCTTGCGGGCCAGTTCCAGGCAGTCGTCGAAGTTGCCGTCGATCTGCAGGACCCTGGCGCCGTAGGCGACGGCCTGGGCGAGCTTGCCGAGCGCGATCTTGCCGCGCGGCACCAGCACCGCGGAGGTGAGCCCGGCGCGGGCGGCGTACGCGCTCGCCGACGCCGAGGTGTTGCCGGTGGAGGCGCAGATGACGGCCCCGAGGCCCGCGGCGAGCGCGTGCGTCATGGCCACGGTCATGCCGCGGTCCTTGAACGACCCGGTCGGGTTGTGCCCCTCGACCTTGAGGTAGACGGTGCTGCCGGTGCGCTCCGACAGGTACGGCGCTGGCAGCAACGGGGTGTTGCCCTCGCCGAGGGTGATGATCTTCGCGCCCGCCGGCAGCGGGATCCGCGCCCGGTACGCCTCGATGATGCCCGGCCAACCTGGCCGCACACCGGTGGGGATGGTCATGAGTCCTCGCCTTCGACCCGCATCACACTGACCACCTCGTGCACGAACGGCAGCCCCGCGACCTTGTCCACTGTGGAGCGTAGCGCGGCGTCCGGTGCCGAGTGGGTGACGATCACGAGGCTCGCGTCGTGCGCCCGGCCCTCCTGGCGGACGGCGGCGATGCTCACCTCGTGCTGGGCGAACTCGGCGGCGACCGCCGAGAGCACGCCCGCGCGGTCGGCGACGTCCAGGCTGATGTGGTACCTGGTCGACGCCTGCGCGATCGGGCGCACCGGCAGGTCGGCGTAGGCCGACTCGCGCGGTCCGCGCCCGCCGACGGTCCGGTTGCGGGCTACCGCGACCAGATCGCCGAGCACGGCGCTGGCGGTGGGTGCACCGCCCGCTCCCTGCCCGTAGAACATGAGCTGGCCCGCGGCCTCCGCCTCGACGAACACCGCGTTGAACGCGCCGCTCACCCCGGCCAGCGGGTGGCTGCGCGGGATCATCGCCGGGTGCACGCGGACCGCGACGGTCTCGCCGTCGTCGGTCTGCACCCGCTCGCAGATGGCCAGCAGCTTGATGGTGCGGTCCAGCGCGCGGGCCGCGGCGAAGTCGGCGGAGGTCACCGCGGAGATGCCCTCGCGGTAGACGTCGCCAGCGGTGACCCGGGTGTGGAAGGACAGCGACGCCAGGATCGCGGCCTTGGACGCGGCGTCGAACCCGTCGACGTCCGCGGTCGGGTCGGCCTCGGCGTACCCGAGCCGGGACGCCTCGTCGAGGGTCTCGGAGTACCCGGCGCCGGTCTCGTCCATGGCGGAGAGGATGAAGTTCGTGGTGCCGTTGACGATGCCCATCACCCGGGTGATGCGGTCACCGGCCAGCGACTCGCGCAGCGGGCGCAGCAGCGGGATGGCCCCGGCGACCGCCGCCTCGAAGTACAGGTCGGCACCGGTGCGGTCGGCGGCCTCGAACAGCTCGCCCGCGTGCTCGGCCAGCAGCGCCTTGTTGGCGGTGACCACCGACTTGCCCGCGTTGAGGGCGTCGAGCAGCCAGCCCCTGGTCGGCTCGATGCCGCCGATGACCTCGACCACCACGTCGACGTCGGCGCGGGTGACCAGGGCGGCCGCGTCGGTGGTGAGCAGCTCGGCTGGCACGTCGCGGTGCTTGTTGGGCCTGCGCACCGCGATGCCGACCAGGTCGATCCTGGCGCCGACCCTGGCGGCCAGGTCGTCGGCCTGCTCGGTGAGCAGGCGCGCGATCTGGGTGCCGACGGTGCCGCAGCCCAGCAGGGCGACACGGATCGGTTCGGCTGTCACGCTCGTCGCCGCGGTCAAGGGGTCTCCAGTCTGAGCAGGTCGTCCACGGTCTCCCGACGCAGCAGCAGCCGCGCCGATCCCTCGCGCACGGCCACCACCGCCGGTCGGGGCAGCCGGTTGTAGTTGCTCGCCATGGCGTAGCAGTACGCACCGGTCGCCGCGACGGCCAGCAGGTCGCCGGGTGCAAGGTTGTCGGGCAGCCAGCAGTCTCGCACCACAACGTCACCGGACTCACAGTGCTTGCCCACGACTCGGGACAGCACGGCCCGCGCGCCGCGCTCGCCCTCGTCGCTGGAGCGCGAGACCAGGCGGGTGTCGTAGACGGCGTCGTAGAGCGCGGTGCGGATGTTGTCGCTCATCCCGCCGTCGACGCTGACGTAGCGTCGGCCGGTGCCGTGGCCGAGGGACACGTCCTTGGTGGTGCCGACCTCGTAGACGGTGATCATGCTGGGCCCGACGATCGCCCGGCCCGGCTCCACGGCGATCCTCGGCTGCGGCAGCCCGGCCTGCTCGCACTCCTTGGTGACGATGGTGCGCAGCTGCTCGGCCAGCCAGCCGGGCGGCGGCGGGTCGTCCTGCGCGGTGTAGGCGATGCCCAGGCCGCCGCCGAGGTCGACGGTGGTGACGTCGGTGAGCGCCTCGGCGCCGTGCTCGGCGTGCAGCTCGGCCAGCAGGCCGATGACCCGGTGCGCGGCGACCTCGAAGCCGTCGGCGTCGAAGATCTGCGAGCCGATGTGGCTGTGCAGGCCGACCAGGCGCAGGCCGCCCGACTTGAGCACCCGCCTGGCCGCCTCGGCCGCGTCGCCGCCCGCGAGGGAGAAGCCGAACTTCTGGTCCTCGTGCGCGGTGGCGATGAACTCGTGGGTGTGCGCCTCGACGCCGACGGTCACCCGGATGAGGACGTCGGCGACGACGCCGCGCTCACGGGCGAGGTGGTCGAGGCGGGCGATCTCGAAGAAGGAGTCGACCACGACCGTGCCGACCCCGGCGTCGAGCGCCTGCGCCAGCTCCGCGGTGGACTTGTTGTTGCCGTGCAGGGTGATCCGCTCCGGCGGGAACTCGGCGCGCAGGGCGACCGCGAGCTCGCCGCCGCTGCACACGTCGATGCTCAGGCCCTCCTGGGCCACCCAGCGGGCGATCTCCACGGACAGGAACGCCTTGGAGGCGTAGTGCACCAGCGCGGGGTCGCCGAACGCCTGCGCGTGCTCGCGGCAGCGGGCCCGGAAGTCGTCCTCGTCGACGACGAACACCGGGGTCCCGTACGTCTCGGCCAGCTCGCGGACGTCGACGCCCGCGACCCGGACCGCCCCGTCGTCACCGCGGGCGGTGTTGCGCGGCCAGACGTACTCGACCAGCTCGTCGAGCGCGGCCGCGCTGGTCGGCCGCTCACTGGCGGTGTTGCTCGACGACAGGACATCCGCGTGCCGCGGACCTGCCGGGTGTGCCCTCATGGTTCCTACAATCGTTGCGGTGCGGTGATTCCGAGCTGCCCCAGCCCGTGGGCCAAGACCTGGCGGGCGCCTGCGCACAGCGCCAACAGCGCGTCGTGCCCGCGGCGCGGTTCCTCGTCGCCCTGCGGGAGGACGTGGTGGTGGTCGGTGAAGTCCCACGCCTGGTCGGCGAGCCTGCGCAGGTAGCGGACGGTCCGCGCGGGGGGGCCGGTGACGGCGTCGGGGAACTCGGCGATGGTGCGGGCCAGGTCGATCTCGTCGGGGTGGTCGAGCAGGTCGACGTCCACTGTGGTGGGTACGACGCCGAGCCGCTCACCGTTGCGGATCAACGACGACAGCAGCGCGTGGACGTAGCGTACGCAGTGGAACGGGTTCTCCTCGGTCCGCGCTCGCAGCACGTCGACGTCCACTGTGGAGTCGCTGAGCGCGGCGAACCGGGCGGCGTCGGCGCCGACCTCCTCGACCAGGTCGGCCATCGCGATCTCACCGGTCGTGGTGCGGACGGTCGCCGGGAGGGTGATCTCGCGGGTGGGCAGCGCGGGCGAGTCGATGGCGCGGCGGACGGCGTCGGCGCGGGTCTCGGCGGTCAACCACAGGTTGACGTACCCGGCGCCCGCGACCTCGGCCTCGGCGACGGCGGAGTGGGTGACCAGCTCGTCGGCCAGCCAGTGCGCCAGCAGCCGGGGCGGCACACCCAGGCTCCCCGCGGCCCGGAGGGCGACGGCGGTGGCGTAGTCGCCCCGGCTGCGATCGCGGGGACGGGTGACCGCGACGTCGTCGGGGATGGCGCCGGTGTCGAGCCCGCGGTCGTCCAGCACGCGCACGGCGGCGGAACGAACCAGGTCAGCGAGCACGGCGGGGGTCACCGGGCAAGTCTAGGTATCGGGGTCCCGGCACCTGCCTGGGGTCCATAGACTCACCCACATGATTCGGTACGCCCGTCACCTCGCGCTCGCCGCGGCCTGCGTCGCGCTCGTCGGCTGTTCGAGCACGGAAGCGGGTAGCCCGATCGGGGTCACCTCGAAGGCCGAGGCACCGGCGGACACCGGCTTCAGCCCGACCGAGGACAACCAGGACCCGACGTCGAAGATCGACGGTGTGCTGGCCATCGAGTACAAGGGCGCCCAGCACGTCAAGCCGACCGAGCGGGTCGCCTACGACCACAAGCCCCCGCTGGGCGGCGCGCACGACGCGGTGTGGGCACCGTGCAACGGCGTCGTCTACAAGGTGGCCGTGCGCACCGAGAACCTCGTCCACTCGCTGGAGCACGGCGCGGTGTGGCTGACCTACGACCCGGACAAGCTCGACAAGGCGGGGGTCACCGCGCTGGCCAAGAAGGTCACCGGCAAGCCGTACACCGTCATGTCGCCGTACCCCGGCCAGGGCAAGGCGGTGTCGGTGCAGTCGTGGGGGCGGCAGTTGCAGGTGGACGGGGTCGACGACAAGCGGGTCGACCAGTTCATCCAGGCGACCAGGGCCAACCAGTACCTGACCCCCGAGCCGGGCGCGTCCTGCGCCGCGCTCGGGTCCGACCGCTTCGACCAGGACGACCCGCCCAAGTTCGACCCGTCGGACCCCGGACCTGGCGCGATCCCGCCGACCGGCCGGTGAGGCGGTACCCGGACCTCGGTTGACACCGACCAGACACCCGTTCCCTAGACTTGGCCTCCGCACCCACCAGGTGCGGGGCTTCCCGGACGGGGGAGCCGACGCGCTCAGAGGTCCGAGGGACGGCATGGCCAGCGGAACGCAGAAGAAGGGCCCACAGGGCGGCAAGGGTGGCAAGAAGAGCGCGGTCTCGGCCGCGCGGGCCTCCGTCGTCACGAAGAAGGGCCCGCCCTGGGCGCTGATCGCCGGGATCACCGCGATCGTGCTGCTGGCCGGTGGCGTGTTCACCTATGCGTACTTCCAGGTCTCGGCGGCGCAGAAGTTCATCGCCTCCGACGACAACAAGGACCCGTCCGAGGCCATCAGCGGCGTGGTGAAGGTCGCCTACGCCTCCGGTCAGCACGTGCAGGCCACCCAGCGCGTCGCCTACGACCAGAGCCCGCCGTTCGGCGGCCCGCACGACGGTGTCTGGGCCGACTGCACCGGCATCGTCTACCCGGCGCCGGTGCGCAACGAGAACATGGTCCACACCCTCGAGCACGGCACGGTCTGGATCGCGTACAACCCGGACAAGGTGCAGGGCGCTGAGCTGGACAAGCTGAAGTCCAAGGTCGAGGGCACCGCGTACATGGTGATGTCGCCCTACCCCGGCCTCGACCGGCCGATCTCGCTGCAGTCGTGGGGCCACCAGCTCAAGCTCGACAGCGCCGAGGACGAGCGCATCGAGCAGTTCATCAAGTCGCTGCGCGCGAACAACTACCAGAACCCCGAGCCCGGCGGCCGCTGCGACAGCAACCAGACCGGCTTCGACCCGGCCAACCCGCCGCCCTTCGTCGCCGAGAAGCCCGGCGCCGACGCGGTCGGCATGGACGGCAAGACCCCGGGCGCCGGCACGGCCCCGTCGGCATCGGCCCCCGCTTCCGCCCCGGCCGCGCCGACCACGTCCGCGGCCGCGCCCTCCCAGTGACCACGCCCGACGAGCCGACCGCCCGCTCCTTCTCGAGCGGGCGGTCGACGCTCGTCTACGTGGCCGCCGCCGTGGTCGTCCTCCTGGTCGGCGCCGCGGCGGGCATGCTCATCACCCTCGCCACCACCGGCAGCGCCCCCGAGACCCCGAGCGCGGACTCGATCGACGTCGGCTTCGCCCAGGACATGCGCGTGCACCACCTCCAGGCGATCACGATGGCCGGGATGGCCCGCGACCGCAGCGAGGACACCGAGGTCCGCCAACTGGCCTTCGACATCGAGTCGACCCAACTGGACCAGAGCGGCCAACTCAGCGGCTGGCTCACCGCGTGGGGCCAACCCACCCTGTCACCCGCCGACCAGCCCCACATGCGCTGGATGGCCGGAGCCCACACCCACTCCGACGGCGCGGGCGTCGACCTCATGCCCGGCATGGCCACCTCGGAAGAACTGATGAGACTCCGCGCCCTCAAAGGCACCGAGTTCACCGTCTACTTCCTCCAACTCATGCTCCGCCACCACGTAGGCGGCCTCGAAATGGCCACCTACGCCGCCGACCACGCCCGAGTCGGCTACGTCCGCAACCTGGCCCAGAAAATCGCCTCAGGCCAAAAAGCCGAGGTAGACCTCCTCACCACAATGCTCAAAGACCGCGGCGCCCAACCCCTCCCCGGCTGATCCGGCCGGAATCCCCGACCCTTTCGTCGCGGCCCTTTTTCGTTGCCGCGATAGGGCCGGCCTTTCCCACCGCACTCTCGCGAATCGCGTGTACCTGCTCCTCGGCTCCAGTACCCTCGCCCGCAGATGGCCGATTCAGGGGTGGTGGTCACGGGCTGTGAGCGGGTACGAGGTCGAGATCGGGCAGTTGCGGAACGCGGCCAAGGCGGCGGGGTCCGCGGCTGATCAGGCGCGGGTGGTGGATCCGGGGGCCGGGTTGGGTGCGGTCGCCGGGGCGTTGCCGGGTGGGGATGCGGCGAGATGTGCGCCTGGGCTGGCGTCGGCGTTCACCGAGCGTGCGAAGGGGTGGGCGGGCGAGATCGAGCAGTGGGGCGAATCGGTCTCGGCGGCCGCGACGGCGTATGCCGAGAACGAGGACTCCGCGGCGGGGGCGTTCGGGCGATGACTGTCGGTTATGACGATGTCCGCCGGTGGGACGCCGAGGCGCTCGACGCGGCCGCCACGAACCTGCGCGGGCGGCGGGACAAGCTCATCGGGCTGCAGGACGAGCTCGACGACGCCAGGAGACTGCCCGATTGGCACGGACCCGCCGGTGAGCGGGCACGCACCTCGCTGGGCGACACGCGCAACGACGCCGAGATCCTGATCGCGGAGCTGTCCGCCGTCGAACTCGCCCTGCAGGTCGCCTCGGACGACGTCGCCGCGCTGAAGTCCCGGGTCGCGAACAACGACTCCCTCGCCGCCACCTACCAGTTCGGCATCGCCGCCGACGGCACGATCGTGGACAACAAGCCCGCCGACCCGCCACCCAGGTCGCGGATGGAGGCCGAGGACCGCGCCGAGGCCCAGCGGCACCGCGAGACCATCAGGAAGCAGCTGGAGCAGGAAACCAGGGCGATCCTCACCGCGGCCACCAACATCGACGCCACCCTCGCCAGGGTCATGCGGCTGGCGCAGGACCGCGAGATCAGCGACCACGACGCGACCACCCTGGCGGGCGCCAGGAAGGGTGGGGAGATCGACGCCCAGGTCGTCGAGATGGAACAGTCCTTGCGCGACGCCGGGCTGCTGACCGGGCCACCGGCGTCCGGGCATTACCGGCAGTGGCTGGAGAACGCGGTGCGGCGGGGCGTCTCGGTGGACACGATCAAGCAGATGATCGTCGACCACCACATCACGCCGGAGGACTTCGCCGTCCTCGACGGCATGGAGGAGATCCGCGAGGACTCCGACGGCGACGGCACCTTCAAGTCGTACTTCCTGATGCCGACCGACATCAGCGGGGACGACGCCGCCAAGGCGGTGCGGATGACCTACATCATGAACGCGGGCACCGACTACGGCACCGGCGGCGACTTCGCGCCCACCCCGTACGGGTCCGCGGAACTCCAGCGCATCGTCGACCGGCAACGGGAGAACTCCTGGAGCTACAACGACGACGTGGGATTCGTGCACGGCAACGGCGGGCGGTTGGTGACCACCCCGAACGGCATGATGATGGGCCTGGGCGGAAACCTCATCCAGGACCAGTTCAGCCAACGCGGCGGAACCACCTGGGGCGACACGTTCATGCTGAACATCGACAACCCAGCCGACCCGGCTCAGCAACTCCGAGACGTGGCAGGCTCGGGGCACGCGTGGTACGAGGGCGACAACGGCGCCTACCAGGGCAATCTCGACATGGACCGGTTGCTGCACCACGAGGAGCGCCATTCCCAGCAGTGGGCGCGCGAGGGCTACACCGGTTTCCTCGCGTCGTACGTGTGGGAGCAGGTCACCGGCGGCAACGAGACCGAGGAAGACGCGGGGCTTTCCGATGGCGGATACCGCTAGGCGGTGGCGGGTCGCCTGCGCGGCCCTGCTCGTGGCGGCGGCGACCGCGGCGTGCGACACCAGGGCGCAGTTCGAGCCCTCGCTGCCCCCGGCAGCCGGGTTCCGCGTCGACGACGGCGTCCTGAAGCTGTGGACCGGCACCCCGTGCGAGGGCGTCACCGGCCTGACGTTGATCTTCGACTCCGGCACGCAGGCCAGCGCGGACCAGCGGTGGACCGCGCCGCTACCGGGCGTGCCGGTGGAGCGCATGGACCTGCTGACTGCGTTCCCGAACACCGACGGCCCCTTCCAGATCCGGAAAGCCCTCCCCCCGGACTACGACTGGACCAAGGCAACCACCCTCAACTTCGCCGTCGACGGCCCGAAAGCCAACGGCGCCAGGCTCGACATCCCCCAGGTACTCCGCGAATCCCCCCAACACCCACCCGACACCTACCTGTTCGGCCAAACCGGCTGGAAGTCCCCAGCCGACGTCCAGCGGGAGAACCAGAAGTCATTCCTGACCATCTGCACCCCCGACCCGGGATGACGCCCCCACCGCGGAGCCGAGCAAGGACAGCCCTCCAACACCTCGTACTCGCCGCATTCGCCTGCACCACAGCGGTGATCGTGCTGCTCGTCGGCATGGTGGTGTTCAGCGCGATCGGATGGTCGACCGATCCCCATGGTTATGGCATCTTCGCCGGAACCCTGTTCGCCCTGATCCTGACGCCAGTCGCAATAGGACTGTGGCTGCTCCACCAGTTGCTCCGCCGCGGCACAAAGAAGTCGCAGGCCGGACACGAGCAGCAAGATCACCGGTAGGGTCTGTCCTCGAGAAATCCCGGCCGAAAGATCGGGGAATGCACTTGTCCCGCTCGATGCCGCTCAGAACAGGGTCGCGGGCTCGATCGGCTCGGGCTCGGGTAGTGCGTCGAGGTCGGGCACGAGCGCTCGAACGTCGTCGTGGAACCGGCGGGCCAGCGCGGGGGCGTCGTCGTTGTCCGGAGTGTGCAGGAAAACCGTCGGCGTCCGGCCTTCCCGCAGCCACTCGGCGACGACCTCGGTCCACGGCTGCCAGCCGTCGACTGTCTCACTGACCGAGTCGCGGCCCAGGTACCGGACGATCGGCTGGTCGGTCAGTGCGCGCGTCCGCCGTGGCAGCCGCGGCTTCTTGCCCCAGGCGTCCTCCTCGGCCTCGCTGGTCGGCGGGCTCTGGAAGAAGACCGTGGTGTCGAACGGCACCCACTCGGCACCCGCACCGGCGAGCACCCCCTCCAGCGACGCCGCCGATCCCGCGTCGGCGAAGAACCCCGGATGACGCACCTCCACCGCACGCCTGCGGTCGGCGGGCAACCTGCGCAGGAACCGGCCCAGGGCCTCGACATCCGACGGACCGAACGAGCCGGGCAACTGAGTCCACAGCACCGCCCGCTCCCCCAGCGGCTCGATCGCGTCCAGGAACGCCCGCATCTCACTCTCGACACCGACCAACCGGCGCTCGTGCGTGACAACCTTGGGCACCTTCACCACGAACCGAAACCCAGAACCAGTCTGCCGCGCCCAGGTCTCGACGGTCTCCCGCGCAGGAATCGCATAGAACGTGGTGTTGCCCTCAACCGCATTGCACCACCCCGCATAAGCTCTCAGCCGCTCCTTGGCAGCCAACGACGGCGCCAGAAACCGCCCACCCCACGCCTTGTGCGTCCACATCGCACACCCAACATAAAGCCGCGCCACCCCACCACCACCCCCCAAGCCCAAAACAACCCACACACGCACCACAAACCCACGTACATGCGCCACAACTGGGGGTCCGGGGGCAAAGCCCTCCGGGCGGGCCTGGGGTCGCACCCCAGAGAAAACAACGAACGACCCAGTTCGCGCATTCCGCGAACACAGGTCGTTCAGAGTGAGTGCCCCCGGCAGGATTCGAACCTGCGCTCCCGCCTCCGGAGGGCGGTGCTCTATCCCCTGAGCTACGGGGGCGGCTTGTCGGCTGTGCGACGGGGGGAAGAGTAGCGCATACGGGGGTGCGGGGCTGTGGCGGGGGGTGGGTCACGGTCGGGCTTCGGCGGCGAAGTGGTCTGGACCTTTGAGAGAATCAGCACTAGCCTCTTGGCGATTGCTCAGGGTGTTCGTGTGGGTTGGCGGGGCGTCTGGACGGGTTCGGGCGCGACGGCTGGGAGGGTGTTGTGGCCGAGGTCCGGTACGAGGGCGCGTCGAGGGTGTACCCGGGGTCGCCGCCGGTGCGGGCGGTGGACGGGTTGGACCTGTCTATCGAGGACGGGGAGTTCCTGGTCCTGGTGGGGCCGTCCGGGTCGGGTAAGTCGACCGCGTTGCGGATGCTCGCCGGGCTGGAGGACGTGGACGAGGGCGCGATCCGCATCGGTGACCGCGACGTCACCGCGGTGCCGCCGAAGGGCCGCGACATCGCCATGGTGTTCCAGTCCTACGCGCTCTACCCGCACATGACCGTCGCGCAGAACATGGGCTTCGCGCTCAAGCTGCAGGGGCTGTCCAAGCAGGTCATCAGCGAGAAGGTGACCGAGGCGGCCAAGCTGCTCGACCTGGAGAAGTACCTGGCCCGCAAGCCCAAGGCGCTCTCCGGCGGCCAGCGCCAGCGCGTCGCCATGGGCCGGGCCATCGTGCGCGACCCGGCCGTCTTCCTGATGGACGAACCGCTGTCCAACCTCGACGCCAAGCTGCGCGTCGAGACCCGCGCGAACATCGCCGCGCTCCAGCGCCGCCTGGGCACCACCACCATCTACGTGACGCACGACCAGGTCGAGGCCATGACCATGGGCCACCGGGTCGCCGTGCTCAAGGACGGCCTGCTCCAGCAGTGCGACACCCCGCGCGCGCTCTACGACAACCCGGCCAACGCCTTCGTCGCCGGGTTCATCGGCTCGCCGTCGATGAACCTGCGCACCAGCATGGTCGGTAGCGGCACGCTCGCCCTCGGTGAGCTGAACGTCCCGCTGACCCGCGACACGGTGGCCGCGATCGCCAAGGAGAACCTGGGCACGGTCACCGTCGGCATCCGGCCCGAGTCGCTCGGCCTGGTGCCCGCGGGCTCGCCCAACGCGTTCGACCTGGTGGTCGAGCTGGTCGAGGAGCTCGGCGCGGACGCCCTGGTGCACGGTTCGGTCGCCAACGACCCCACCGGCCCGCGCCTGGTGCTGCGCGTCGACGGCCGGACCCCGCCCGGTCTCGGGCAGACCGTGCGGGTCGTGCTCCGCGACCCGAGCGAGATCCACCTGTTCCACCCGGAGTCCGGCGACCGGCTGATCTAGCCCGCCGCGCAGTCACCCTCCGGCGCGGTTGTCGCAGCCGCGCCGGAGGTGTTTTCCCCGCTCTCGCAGCTCTCACGGCCCGGCCGGTTCGGGTGTGGCCGGTGCGGACGCGCGGGTCGGATAGCCGCCCCTGTCGTCACCTCAGGCGCGGCTTCTGTCGTCTCAGTGGGCGCTACCGCGTCGGACGGGTCCGGCGGCTCTGACGGCTCCGTAGACGGCGGCTCGCTCGGTACTGACGTCTCCGTTGGGGCTGGCGTCTCCGAGGGCGGCTGTGACGTCGTAGGCGCCGGTTCCGGCGACGGTGACGGCGGCTGCTCCGGTACCGCCACCACAGGCGCCTCCTCAACCGGCGGCGCGGGCGGGATAGGCGTCACGCCACCCGAGTAGGCCGTCAGCCAGGTAGTCACCGCGACCACGTAGTCGCCGGAGTGGTTGTAGCGGAAGATCGCCGCGCCGAGGTCGTCGACGTTGTTCAGGTCCATGCCGCCCGAGCACAGGTAGCGCCCTGCGGCCACGGCAGCGTCATAGATGTTGTGCGGACTACGGACGCCGTCGCCGTTGCCGTCCGCGGCGTACTTCTGCCAGGTCGACGGGATGAACTGCATCGGGCCGACCGCGCGGTCCCAGGTTGTGTCACCGTCCAGCTCACCGCCGTCGGTGTCCGAGATCGCGGCGATGCCGGGGCCGCCAGAAAGCACCGGGCCCAGGATGCGCGGCGCCGTGTCGCCGTTGTCGTCGGCGCGCCCACCGGCCGCGTGCCCCGACTCGACCCGTCCGATCGCGGCCAGGTGGTACCACTTCAGCCCGCACGCGCGCGGGGCCAGCCGCTCGGCCTTGCGGTAGGCGTCGAGCATGTTGCTCGGCACCCCGGTCGAGGTGACCGGCGACTGGGCCTCGACGCGTTCGACGGGCATCGGCGCCGGGAGTTGGGTGACGGGGCCGACCGCGGGGAACGCGGCCAGCAGTTGTGGCGTCGAGGACCCCGCTTGGTCCGCCGCGGCGGGGTCCGGATCGCGCACCGGCGATATCGCGATGGGGGCCGCGTTCGCCGGGGGTTGGGCGGGTCCTGAGGCTTGGGCCGCGGCCGTGGCCAGCGACAACAGGACGAGGGCGAGGGCGGTGACCGGGCGCGCGCCCCCCGGCTGCGATGGGGTAACCACGCCTTCCCGTTTACCAGAGCGCTGACAGCACCTCGGGGAGTCCGCGACCATGATCCCTCGTTCGAGTGGCTAACGGCGCCGATCGGGTCACAGTGTGTTGTATGTATGCGCATGTGACTATATGTTGGACGGCGACGGGGAGAGGGGTGCGCGGTGGGACACGGACATGGGCACGGCCACGGTCACGGCCTGCCCGCGGGAAGCGCATCGGGGCGGCTGGCAGGCAGGCTCTGGGCCGCCTTCGGCATCGCCGCCGCGATCATGGTCGTCGAGTTCGCCGTCGGCCTCGCCACCGGCTCGCTCGCCCTGATCTCCGACGCGGCGCACATGCTCACCGACGTCGTCGGCGTCGGCCTCGCGCTGGCCGCGATCGTGGCCGCCCGCCGCGCGGTGGCCAGGCCGAGCCGGACGTTCGGCCTGTACCGCGCCGAGGTCCTCGCCGCACTCGCCAACGCCATCCTGCTGTTCGGCGTCGCGGGCTACGTCGTCTTCGAGGCCGTCGAGCGCTTCGGCGACCCCCCGACCGTCGCGGGCCTCCCGGTCCTGCTCGCCGCGGCCGCCGGGCTCGCCGCCAACGTCGTCTCCTTCCTCCTGCTCCGCGACGGCGCCGAGGAGAGCCTCAACGTCCGCGGCGCCTACCTGGAGGTCGTCGCCGACCTCATCGGCTCCGTCGGCGTCCTCATCAGCGCCCTCATCACCCTCACCACCGGCTGGCGCCTGGCCGACCCGATCATCGGCGTCGCCATCGGCATCTGGGTCCTCCCCCGCACCTGGTCCCTCGCGCGCCGGGCCCTGCGAATCCTGTTCCAACACGCCCCGGAACGCGTCGACGTCGACGAGGTGGCAACCCGCCTCGGCGCCCTGACCGGCGTCGCCGAGGTGCACGACCTGCACGTGTGGACCCTGACCTCGGGAATGGAGGTCGCGTCGGCACACCTGACGATGGCGGAGAACGCGGACCAAAGCGCCGTACTGGCCGCCGCGCGAGAACTCCTCCAACACGAGTACGGCCTGGAACACGCCACCCTCCAAGTCGAACACCGCGACGCCGCCACCAAGTGCAGACAACTCTCCTGGTAGCTGATTCGACTCGCATCGCCGCCAAGCACATTTCTGCTTTGCCACGTTTCGAATTCCCACGGCCCCAGGACCGATTTGCCGGGGCTCGCGACCTTGCGCGGAATCCTGGCACCATGAATCAAATATCGGTCGGTGCGGACGTGCTCAGTGACCACGTACCCGGCGGAGGAGAGTGGCCAGGGCTTGGGCTGAGGTGCTGCCGTCCAAGAGGAGGTCCTGGGGGGTGAGGGTGGCATCGGTGTCGGGGAGGTGCATACGAGCGAGCGTCGGGTCGTTGAGGGCGTTGGACATGTCGCGGATCTTGGCGGCCAGGGAGTCGTGCACCAGCTGGTCGACGGTGTTCTCGGCGAGCAGGACGGTGACGGTGGGATTGCTGGCCGCGTCCATCCCCAGTCGGTGGGTGCGGTCGAGGCTCTGCAGGTACAGGCCCGCGTTGAAGGTGCGGTCGAGGTGGACCTGATCGACGCAGGCGGTGTGCAGGCTGACTCCCTCGCCGAGGGTTTGCGGCGTGGCGATCAGGACCGTGCAGCGATCGTCGTTGCGGAAGCGCTCCAGTTCCCTGGCGCGGTCAGTGGGAAGCCTGGGATCGGCAATGGCGACAGCGCCGGTGACTACTGCGGGGTGGTGTGCGGCCAGTAGGTCTGCCATTGCGGCGATGTTGGCAACGAAAACCGACCAAACCAGGGTCTTACGGCCAGCCGCGGCATTCGCATCAACCAGTTGCGCTGCTCGTATGAGTTTAGCGGGTCGGACCGTGGCCGCGGTGTTGCGAACCAGGTCTTCCAAGGGCAACGACCGGTCAACCAGTGTCGGCAGGCTCAACGGTGTACCGACGTCGAATATCGCGGCAGGGTTCGTGGCGGCAGCGATCAGCCGCAACAGCACCGACCCCAAAGCCTCGACGTCGGCTACGAGCGCAGGGTCAGCCAGGGTGTCAGTGGCACTACCCGCGAGAGCGTCGTACAAGCGCCTGTGTTCGGGCTCCAAGGGCACTCGCTCGATCGTGGTGTGCAATCGCGGCAGGTTGAGTTGCTTCTTAGTCGTGCGAACGTATACGCGGTCGCGCACCCCTTGCAGTGCGCCGGAGGCGAGGTCATGGCCGTAGCCGGGCCAGCAGAGGTCGAACTGGGCGGCGAGGTCGGCGGCGGTGTTGGGCATCGGCGTGCCGCTCAAGACGTATCGCCGCTCGCTGCGCGCGGCCAGTCGGACCGCGGCCCTGCCCCATGTCCCGGCCGGGCCCGCCTTGACGCGGTGGCTCTCGTCGAACACGACCATGACCCGGCGTGTGGCAGCCCAGCCGTCGACCTCGGCCAGCACGTGCGGCTGGGTCAGTCGCGAGTAGCCGAGCACAACGACGTCCGCGCCCGCCGGGATCGGTTCCGGCATGAGGTGCACCCGCGGCACGGCCGCCTCGGTGAAGCAGGCGGCAGGCTCGTCGCGCCACGCCTCGAATGCCGATAGTGGTGCCAGCACCAGCAGACCATCGATCGCGCCCACCGCACGCTCGGCTGCCCACACGCAGTAGGCAACGGTGGTCTTGCCGCTGCCGGGTACGCCGAAGTTGCCTCCGTGGCGCATGGCCATCAGCCGGACCACGTCGCTGCGCTGCGCCGGGGTCAGGGCGCGCCGAAAGCCGAACTCAGCGGGTTCGGGCACGGCATCCGGCCAGTCGGGATCACGGACCGGGGCAACGGCGAGCACCTCGCGGAACTGGGCCGCGATCGCCCGCTGCCTGGCCAGCACCGCCTCCGCCCCGGCACTGAGCCGCCACTGGAACCGGTCCGCTGGTGCGGTGACGAGGCAGCCCGCGAAGCGGGGACTGTCCCAAGCCTGCACCCGGACGACCTCACCGGCGGTGTCGAACCCAAGTCCGCCGAACCACTCGATGACCTCTGTCCAGTGCTGCTCGTCGACCTCGTCGAGCATTCGGGCGACGAGCACCGTGTCCTCGACCCGCACCGATACCAGCGGTCTCACTCCGGGTCACCCACCGAGGTCGTCCTGCGCCGCGCGATCCGCCAGAACGCGCTCGCGTCGGCGAGGAACTCGGCCAGCTCGTTGACCTTGGGTTTCAGCGGGTCGACAACCTCGGCGGGAAGTCCTTCCAACTCCAACGCGGGCCCGACCACGCGGTCGTCGAACTCGTGCCCGCGCATCTGCGCGACATGCTCGGTAAGTCCGTCCACCAGTTCTTCCAGTTTGTCGCTCATCATCAGCCAGGCGACGCGCGGATCTTGCCCTGTGTCCTCGTGGGGCACGGATCTGACGTCCGTGGCCGATCGCCCCAGCTCGGGAAGGAAGTCGGTGCGCAGCCTGGTCTCGGTCAGCGCACCGTCGGCGTCGGCGGGCACCCGGGGTACGGCCAGCGTGGTCGCACGCACGATCTCCGCGAGTTGACGCAACCCTTCGTCGCTGGACATCATGTGCCGCAACAACACCGCAGGTTCGTGCCTGCCGATGGTGCTCGCTCTACCACCACGACCGCCGCGGCCGGTGCGGGTCAGGTGCTCGTCCTGCTCCAGCAGCCGCGGGTTGGCGGCCAGCGCGAGCCCACCCAGGAATCCCAGGGCCCGCTGGTGCGGCCCGAAAGGACCGACTTCCGCGCGGTCGGCGGGTTTCTGGACGTACCGCTGGACCAGGTCGTCGATGGCCCCGGCGAGCAGGTCCTCAGGAGAACTCCCGATCAGGTTCGCCCAGGTCGTGGCGCCCGGGTGCAGGTCGAGCCGGTAGAAGACCTTGTCCTTGCACATGCTCGTGATCGTCGAGGAGATGGAGGCGCCGGTAGCGTCGTCGTGCAGACCGAGCAGCAGCCGTGCCTGGGCTCCGACGATCTGGCCACGCCCGTGGGAGTGCCTGCGCTCCTGGTTCTCGGCGAGCACCTGGTTGGTGATGTCGACCGTGTCCCCCGTGCACGCCAGGGCGGCGAGGTGCGCGATCGCAGCGAGCCTGTTGCGATACGGGCGTTCCGGGCTGACTGGGGTGACATCGGCGAAGTCCACCGCGCGCGGGTTGAGCAGTGCCGCTCGTTCGACCTCGTCAATGATCCCCCGGCTCGCGAACTCCTCGATCAGATCGATCGCGTAGAGCGTCCAGACGTCGTTCGCCGCCCACTGCTTGGCCGCTGCCCTGGGCATGTGCCGCTGGCGCACCGCGTCGTTGACGACCTGCCAGGCCGGGTGCGGGAAGGTGGCCCCACCGAATGCCTCGACATCGAGGACGACGAAAGCGAAGTAGGTGCGGACCCGGTGCGCCGCGCGGATGGCGGGTGACCGCACCGCGATGGTCTGCCGCCACTGGTCCTGGCGTTCCTGATCGCGCGCGGTGTGACCGGAGGCCATCGGGAACAGGCCGGTGAGGGAGCTCTCCTCGAAGGTCAGCAAGCGCCTGGCGAGCAGGACGTCGGCGGCGGTCATGTCGCGGATCTCCAGCTTTCCCCTGCCGTCGGACCAGTGCCGCATGGCGAACCGCGCGTCGCGACCGGTCAGGGAGTGCAAGATCATCTGACTCGCCGTGGTCCGGCGCGCCCCGTCAACCGCCTTGAGCAGCCAGCCCGACCCGCTCTCACCCGCGTCCAGGTGGAACGGGACCACCAGCGGGGGTTCCTTGACACCCTTGAGGATCAGGTCATCGATGAACTCGCGATCATCGCTACCCTGGTACTTGTAGAGGTCCAGACTCAGCAGACGCCTGGCTTCGTCGGCCTGATGGCGCACCTGGTCGGCGGAATCGACCAGCAGCCTCGGCAACCGCAAGACCTCGGCGTCGACCGCCCGGACCACGGGCGCGTGCTCCTCACCCGCCATGGCCGCCTGGGTCTGGGCCAGGATCCGCCCGTTGATCATCGACGGTTCGACCACGGGGCTGTGCAAGCGCAGGAGTGCCCCGTACATCGTCCCCGACCCGGTGCGGCTGATCTGGGTCTGGGCCAATTGCCGGATGTTGTACTCGTCATCGGCGGAAGCGGCTTCCAGTGCCCGGACGAGGCCCAGCGGGACCTGCCCGGGGGATATCGCGCGGAGCTTGGCGATCGTCGCGCGCAGCCGTGCGCCGAACCGGCTCAACGGGGCGCCGTCGGCCTCTACGACGGCATTGCGCTCGGCGTTGAGTTCGACGTCGGGGCTCAGGACGGTGAACTGGTCGAGGGGGACCTCGCCCACTATCGGGGCTCCGCCTACCGCCTCGGACTCGAGGAGTGGCCGGAAGCGGTGCGCGTGCACCTTTCCGGACTGGATTCTGGTTACCACGGGGCACCTTCGCGAATAGGTGCTCGACCTGTGGAATAGACCACCGCAGCCACTAGGACGGCGGGGAACCACGGGTGCGCGACAACAGCGCAACGGTGGTCGACTGGTCGGTTCCGGTACCAGGAAACGTCACACACCCGCTCGAATGGCAGGTGCGCGATCGCGTCGTGGAAGCGGTCAGAGCAGTGAGGAGGAGGAAGACACGGAGAGCGCCTCGCCGTACCAGCACGATCGTGGTGGTCAGGGTCGACACTTCGCCAGCCGCAGAAGCGCGGCCCAACCAGTGAAGCACAGCAGAAAATTCGTCCAACGCCAGGGGTGGCGCCCATCGGGAATTCTGGCAGAAATACGACGCGACACCCCGCCGGTCGGTCGAAGAACATCAGGTGATTGCTTCCAGCGGGTTCTGGCAATAGGCCAAAAGGGCAATTTCAGGTGCACCAACGGGTGGGGCTGGTTGCGGTCTTCCGTGGGGTGAGCGGGCGGTCGTACCCTCGAATCGGGCTATGGGACGGGTGGGTGGCGGGATGGATCGGGTGCGGGTCGGGGTTGTGGGTGGGGGGTCGGGGTCGGTCAAGGGGGGTGGGCGGGCGGAGGGGCGATTACCCCGGTTGGTGCCTGGGGAGGCGCTGGGGTTGCAGGGGTTGGTGGGGAATGCGGCGGTGTCGCGGATGGTCGTGCAGCGGAGTGGGGAGAAGAAGCCGCTGGATGAGGTGTTGGTGGGGACTGACGCGAGCCTGTTGCGGGAGCATCGGCCGTTCGGGGGGATTTCGCTCGATCAGGGGCGCAAGATTTGCCGGTTGGTGCTGGACCACAGTTTCCTCTGGGTGGGGCGGGAAGAGGAGATCACGCTGGAGTCGGCGTGGCGGGCCATGTCGGCGTACCGGGATGGGTTGACCGAGCAGGATTGGGCGCTGTGGAAGGAATGCGCGGACCACGGCGCGGAGGTCAAGTTCATCCCGTGGATGAACGACCTGCGGACCGGGTTCGGGGACCGGGTGCGGGAGCGGGCGGCGGGCAATGTCGAGGCGAACACGCGGGCTATCGAGGCTGAGGCGAAGCGGCTGGGGATCGGGCTCAACGGGGAGCCGGTGGCGGGCAACGACGTCGCCATCGAGGAGCAGAAGCGGTTGGCGCAGCAGATCAAGGACGCGCAGGCTCGGCTCGCGGCGTTGCGCAGGCTGAACGTCGGGTATGGACCGCCGCAGCCGGGAGCGCAGCGGGACGGCGATTCCTCCCCGATCGGCGGATCACCCGTTCCGGTGCCGAGGCCGCTGGTGACGTTCGACCCCCAGAACCCGCCCACGACGCGGTCCGTGCCGGATCCGGACCCCGCGCTGGGGATCGCCAACTACGAGACAGTGCTAGCGGTGCACACAGAGCTAACCCAGACCAGTGCGCGCATCCTCAACAAGAACCCCGCGTTGTACGCCCTAGCAGCACGCGGCGGCACCGACCCGTTGCTGCAACAGGACACCAACGCCGCGCGCAATGCTCTTACGGCCGCGCTGAAGGATGTCCTAAGCAACGCCGCGAAGACCAAGAGCGACATCCAGTCCCGCGCGCTCGACTTCGCCGACATGACTCCCGTGCACCGGCAGGTCCTAGCGGCAGACCCGGCCTACCAACAGCTCTTCCCCCAGAAGCTCGCCGCCGATTCCGTCCAAGAGCACGCCGAGGACGCGGCGGCGGGCAGCAAGTTGGTCGGGCTGGTGACGTTGGCGCTGATCGTCGCGGTCGAGGTCGGGACGGCGGGTGCGGCGACGCCGATCGTGGCGGTGATCAGCCTGGCGTCGTCGGCCGGGACGGCGGCGGCGAGTTGGAACGAGTGGGCGAAGCTGGAGACGGCGGCGAAGTCCACGGTCACCGACCAGAACTCGATCGTCACCCAGGAGCAGGCCGACGACGCGATGCTCGGCGCGTTGGTGGCGACCGCGGCGGCGCTGCTGGACGTGTACGGGCTGGGCAAGGCGATGCGCACGTCGACGCAGGCGGTCAAGGCGCTGGAGTCGCGGGTCGCGGACGCGGTGGCGCTCAAGGGGATCGCGCGCGGTGCCACGGTCGGCGCGAAGGAGGCGATCGAGCGGTCGGTCACCTCGCTGGGGCCCGCCGCGACGGTGCGCAACGTGGGCAGTTGGCAGAAGATCGTCGCGGCGGTCGGCCCCGAGTCCGCGGCCATGGGCAAGCTGGTGGCCTGGCGCGACGGCGTGTTCCGGTCGGCCGAGGAGATCGCCATGAAGGCGACCGGGGCGAGCCGCGAGGACCTGGCCAGGGCGGCCCTGGCGACGGCGAGCGGCATCGAGCAGGTCGCCGCGGGCGAGGCGCTTGACGCGGTCATCGAGATCATCGGCGGCGGCGACGCGGGCAAGGAGGGGCACATCGGGGTGGGCGGCAAGGAGGCGCAGCTGTCCATCGAGTCGGTCGCGGCCAGGGTGCCGAAGGTCGCGGCGCGGACCGTGCAGCGCGCCGTCGAGGTGGTGAACGTGCCGATGTCGGAGCTGAAGCTGGCGACCATGTCCTCGGCCGAGTTCGAGCACATCATCCGCTACGGGGTGGCCTCCGGGTACTTCGCCGCGTACGGGCTGCCCAGGATGACGGTGATCGACGCCAAGCTGCACGGCGGCGGTCACGGGTACGACGGCCTCGGGGTGTCCAAGCAGGGCGATCTCATCAAGCTCTACAACCTGGAGTGCAAGCACGTCGCGGGCGACTCCACCCACGTGCCGTCGCTGGGTTCCACCGCGTTCGGCACCCAGGGCGGCCTGCGGTGGAGCGACGCCAAGGCCACGACGCTGCTCTCCGCGGACAACCCGTTCGCCGAGGACACCTACGACGCGCTGCAGAAGGCCGTCAAACGCAGGCTCGGCCCCGGGATCCCGTTCTCCGACCACGCCCTCCAGGAGTCGCTCGGCGGGGCGCTGCGCCAGGCCGAGTTCCACCTCTTCCTCCCGGCGTGGGCCCAGACCGAGCACATCGTGGCCCAGATGCGCGGCCTGGCGCGGTCCGGCGTGAAGGTCGGCACCCTGTTCCGGATCGCGCCGCGCAAGCGGTGAGCTAGGGGCGGCGCAGCAGGTCGCCGAGGCCGTGTTCGAGCAGGTGGTAGGCGTGTTCGGTGGCCACGACCGCGTCGGCGTGGATCGCCTCCAGCGGCTCGCCCGCCATGACGCGGCGGGTGTTCTCGGCGACGAGGACCTGGTGCGCGCCGTGGACCTGGGCGGCGACCAGGCGGGCGACCAGGTCCGGCGTGCCCTCGTCGACCAGGGCCTCGACCAGCAGGCGCAGGCTCTCCTGCTGGTACTGGGCGACCCGTTCGGCCAGGGCGGGAGTGATGTCGATCAGGCGGTTGAGCCGGAGCACGTCGGGGTCGTCGCTCAGGCCGGTGACCGGTCGGCGCTCGGCCAGGCCGGTGAGCAGGTGGTCGCGGAGCGCGCCGTGCGGGGTCTGCCCCGGTGGGCGCTGGCGGACGACGGTGGCGGGTTCGTCGACGTGCGGGCGGCGGGCGACCTCGAGCACCAGGTCCGCCTTGAGGGAGAAGTAGTTGAACAGGGTCTTCTTGGAGACCTCGGCCGCCTCGGCGATGGCGGCGCACGAGGCGTGCTCGAAGCCGTGCTCCTCGAACAGGGTCAGCGCGGCGGCCGAGAGCAGGCGCCGCGTCGTGTCCTTCTTCCGCTCGCGCAGGCCAGGCTGATCATCCACGCGGCCACCCTACACCAGGTCTATTTCTCGTCTCGATAAATAAGTACACCCGGTGCACGATTCTGCTAGCGTCGAGCCGGTGATGATCTCCCGGCTCCGGCAGTGGACCCGCCCGTACGCCAGGACGGTGGCCTTGGCGGTGGTGTTGCAGCTGGTCCAGGCCCTCGGGCTGCTGCTACTGCCAACGCTCAACGCCGACGTGATCGACAACGGCGTGCTGGCCGGGGACACCGACCACACCTCGGCCTGGGCGCGCTGATGCTCGGGGCGACGCTGGTCCAGGCGGGGTGCGCGGCGGGGGCGGTGTACCTGGGCGCCAAGGTGGGGATGGGGGTGGGCGCCGACCTGCGGGTGGCCGTGTTCGCGAGCGTGTAGCGGTTCTCGGCGCGGGAGTTCGGCCGGTTCGGCACGGCGACGCTGATCACCCGGACCACCAACGACGTCCAGCAGCTGCAGGTGCTGGTCTTCACCCCGCTGTCGGCCCTGCTCAGCGCGCCGTTCCTGGCGGTGGGCGGGGTCGTGCTCGCGATGGGGTCGGACGTGCCGCTGTCCGGGGTGCTGCTCGTGGCCATCCCGGTCGCGGCCGCGGTGATCGGGGTGATCACCCGGCTGACGACCCCGCCGTCGCGGCGCACGCAGGTCCGCACGGACGCGGTGAACCGGGTGCTGCGCGAGCAGATCACCGGCGTGCGGGTCATCCGGGCGTTCGGGCGCGACGCGCACGAGCGGCGCCGGTTCGCGGCGGCCAACGGCGACCTGATGGCGGTGGCGCTGCGGCTGGGGCGGTTGCAGGCGTTCTCCGGCGGGTCCGCGCTGCTGGTGATCAACCTGGCGGCGATCTCGGTGGCGGCGCTGGGCGGGCCGCGGGTGGTCGGCGGGGACCTGCGGCTGGGGGCGCTGGTCGCGTTCCTCGGCTACCTCACCCAGATCCTGATGGCGGTCATGGTCGCGATGGCGGTGTTCGACATGGTGCCGCGGGCGCGGGCCAGCGCGGATCGGATCACCGAGGTGCTGACGACCGAACCCGGCGTGCCCGAGCCGGTGATCGGGGCACCGCTGCCTGCCGGGCCGGTGGGGCTGGCCGTCCGGGCGGTCACCTTCGGCTATCCGGGTGCCGAGAAGGCGACCGCGCGGGAAGTCGATCTCGTGGCCCTACCTGGGCAGACGACCGCGATCGTCGGGTCCACCGGGGCGGGCAAGACCACGCTGGTGAACCTGGTGGCGCGGCTCATCGACGTCGACAGGGGGCTGGTGTCGATCAACGGGGTCGATGTCCGCGAGTTCGGCAGACGGGCCTTAGCGGACCTGGTTGGCGTTGTGCCGCAACGGTCATACCTGTTCTCCGGGACCATTGCGTCGAACCTGCGCTACGGGTCTCCTGACGCTACCGACGACGAGCTGTGGCACGCACTAGAGGTCGCGCAAGCACGGGACTTCGTGGCCGCTATGCCTGCTGGTCTGGACACTCCGGTCGCGCAGGGAGGTAGCACTGTCTCCGGTGGTCAACGTCAACGGTTGGCGATAGCGCGGGCATTGGTTGTGCCAGACCTCGGATCTACCTGTTCGACGACTCGTTCTCGGCGCTGGACGCGTCGACCGAGGCCGCTTTACGCGCTGCGCTTGCCGACGAGATCGGGGACGCGGCCGGGGTGGTCGTCGCACAACGGCTGTCCACGGTCCGATCGGCGGACCGGATCGTCGTGCTCGACGAGGGCCGTGTCGAGGCCGTCGGCACGCACGCGGAACTGTCGCGGATCAGCCCGACCTACCGGGAAATCCTGCACTCCCAGGGGGAACGATGAGCGAGTTCCGCCGCACCGTGTTCCGGTTGTTCGGCGCGATGGCCCCGGACCGGAGCCGCGCGCTCGGGGTCGTGGCGACGGGGGTGGCCGGGCTGGGGCTGACGATCGCCGTCCCCGCGTTGCTCGGGGCGGCGACTGATGCCGCCATCGGTGGGGATTTCGCCGGTATGGCACGGGTTCTCGTCCTTGCTGGGCTGTTGTCGGCGGGGTCTTGGGTGTGCCTGATCGCCCAGGGGAGGCTGATCGCAACGGCTGGCGTACCGGTTGCGGGAGCAGGCCAGTGCGAAGCTGAGCCGGGTGCCGGTGGGCTACCTGGACACCCAACCCCGCGGCGACCTGCTGTCCAGGGCGACCAACGACATCGAGAACGTGGCGCAGACGGTGCAGCACATCACCTTCCGGGTGCTGGGGTCGCTGGTGAACGCGACCGGCGCGCTGGTCGCGATGCTGCTGATCTCGCCGCTGCTCACCGCGGTGCTGCTGGTGACGATGCCCGCGGCGGTGCTGGTGACCAGGGTGATCGGCAGGCGCGCGCAACCCGACTTCGACGCGCAGTGGGCCGCGACCGGGCAGCTCAGCGGGCACGTCGAGCAGGTGTACACCGGGCACGAGGTGGTCACCGCCTTCGGTCGCCACGCGGAGTCGGCGCGGACTTTCGCCGAGCACAACGAGCAACTGCGGGCGGCGAGTGTCCGAGCCGAGTTCACCTCCGGTCTGATCGCGCCTGCCGTGGCGTTCCTCGGGAACGTCAACTACCTGGTGGTCGCCGTCCTCGGGGCGGTCCGGGTCACCGCGGGCGCGCTGACCGTCGGCGACATCCAGGCGTTCATCCACTACGTCACGCAGGTCAACCAGCCGGTGACCACGCTGGGCTTCCTCGCGGGCCGCATCCAGTCCGCCGTGGCGTCCGCGTCCCGCGTCTTCGCCCTGCTCGACGCCGACGACCAGCCACCGGACCCCGCCGAACCCCGCCGCCCGACCCGGGTCACCGGCGCGGTGGAGTTCCGGGATGTGGCGTTCGGCTACCAGGAGCCGCTGTTCGACGGGCTGTCGCTGTCCGTCCAACCAGGACAGACGGTCGCGATCGTCGGACCGACCGGGGCGGGCAAGTCGACCCTGGTGAACCTGCTGCTGCGCTTCTACGACCCCACCGCGGGCACGATCCTGCTCGACGGGGTCGGCACCCGCACGATGACGCGGGACGACCTGCGGGCCGCGATCACCGTGGTACCGCAGGACACCTGGCTGTTCCACGGCACCATCGCCGACAACATCGCCTACGGCGCACCAGACGCAACCCCCACCGACATCACCACCGCCGCCCACACCGTCCACGTCGACCACCTCATCCGCACCCTGCCCCACGGCTACGACACCCTGATCGACGACAACAGCCTGTCCACCGGCGAACGCCAACTGATCACCCTCGCCCGCGCCGCCCTGGCCCCATCCCCCATCCTGGTACTCGACGAGGCGACAAGCTCGGTCGACACCCGCACCGAACTCGCGACCCACCACGCGATGACCGCCCTGCGCCACAACCGCACCAGCTTCGTCATAGCCCACCGCCTCTCCACCATCCGCTCCGCCGACCTCATCATCGTCATGACCTCCGGCGCCGTGGTGGAACAGGGCACCCACCACCAACTCCTCGCCGCCAACGGCCCCTACGCCCACCTGTACGCCGCCCAATTCCCGGCGGAGGAGCCGAACTCCGCGAGCACCTGACACGACCGCTCGTTACGCTCGCAGCGCAATTTCAGAGCCTGGCGGCAGATCTGTCGACCGAAGACGGCGGTGGCGGTTGTTGCGAAGGTGGTATTAGGCGAACCGGAGTCGGATTTGAGAATCGGACTTTGAGAGCCCTTGCGCGGCCGATCCAAGCAGCACTCGGGTTTCCTTCCCGATTGACGCTCTTCTCGTGAACGGCCACGACGCTCGGGGCGCGCCGATCGACGATGGGCGCCGGTTCAGGGTTGTCCATTTCGAAGATGACGCCGTTAGCCGATTCACAGGGAACCGTGCTGGGTGGATTGAAGTTCAGCCGATAGATCTGACTAGGTCATCATACCTGCCGTTTCTGCTTGCGTTCGCTGTTGCTGGCGGACGGATTCAGCCAATTGGGCGTGGGCCGATCAATGGCCCATGACCAGCATGGCGACAGTGTTCCGATCACGATATGACGGACCTGACCGCCCACGTCGTCAGCCGCGGGAATGTGGTCGTTGAGGGTCTCGCCCAGCACAGGTGTTACGGCGGTGATCGTGCGACTGCGACACGCCGAACGGACTCCGCCACCTCCGCCTGAACGCGATTCCACCGATGGTCTAATGCAGGTCAGGCGGCCTGTTGGTTGAGATTGTTGGCGTAGTAACCGAATTGCCTCAAACGGGCCACCGCGCAGTTCAACCGCCCCAACTTGATGATCACGGAGCGAGAATGAAACCGCCTGAATAGCCCTCTGTGTATGGCTCGTGACTGGCCCCCTTCGATGACGCTGCGATCGGTGAGACGGGCACTGCCCAGCCCGCGATCTTCGCGCTCCAGGTGGCGCTGTTCCGCCTGCTGGAGTCCTGGGGCGTCCACCCTGATGTCCTCGTTGGGCACTCCATTGGCGAGGTGGCCGCCGCCCATGTCGCGGGCATTCTTTGAGCTGTTGGATCGTAGGTTTGGTGAACAATCCCGCCGGGTCAAGCGCCTGGTGGTGTCGCACGCGTTCCACTCGCACCTGATGGACCCGATGCTCGATGAGTTCGAGCGGGTGGTCAGTGGGCTCTCGTTCGCCGAGCCGACCATCGCCCTGGTGAGCACTGCCGAGGGTGACCCGACCACACCGGGGTACTGGGTGCGGCAGGTGCGGGAAACGGTCCGGTTCGCAGGCGCGCGGTGGGGTTGGTGTTTCTTGGGTCAGGTCACTGAGTGGTCGCGGAGGGTTAGGTGGGTGGGGAGGGTGGTGGCGGTGAGGGCCAGGGCAAGGCTGGTGGTGATGGCGGCTAGGGGGACTGGCCAGGGCACGGTGAGGGGTACTGGGGCGCCGAGGGTGTGGGAGAGGCCGGTGGTCATGCTGAACAGGGCCACGAGGGCGATGAGGAATCCCAAGGTGGCGCCGATGGCTACCACCAGGACGGACTCGCCTGCCACCGCGAGGGTTACCTGGCGGCGGGTGGCGCCTGCGCGGCGGAGGGTGGTGAAGTCGGCGATCCTTCCGGTGGTGGACATCAGGAGGGTGTTGGCGATGGACAGGGCGGCGTAGCCGAGCGCCACGACCAGCAGGAGGACGACGAAGAGTCGGACCAGGCGGTCTTCCTCGGCGTCCGCGTTGGCCGCGTAGGTCGCCCGGTCGAGGACCTGCGCCCCCAGGGGTGCCGACGCGGGAGCGGGGCCGCTGACGTGGACCGCGGAGGTCAAGGCTGACGGCGCGTGCTCTCGAACCGTCTGCCGGGGTAAGAGGATCGGGGTAGGTGAGGACCCGTCGGGGAGCACGGCCACCACTCGCAGGGTGACCTTCTGACCGTCCTCAAAGGTCAGTCCGGTGGTGCCACCGGCCCGCACGCCGAGTCTGCGAGCGGCCGATTCGGTGATGGCAGCCGTGTCCGGGCCACTCAGGCCCGCGACTGACTCCGTGAGCCTGGTGTTGGTCTTGGCGAACTCCACGGGGTCGACGCCCGTCGCGGGATAGTGCGTGGAGTTGTCGCCATAGAGTTCGGTAGGCAGCAACGCGGCACCCGGCGTGGCAGCGACGGCTTGAGCTGAGAGACCTGGTGTGCCGTTCGGGAGGACGACGACCTCGGCTCGGGTCGCCAACTCCCGCGCTACCGCGTAGCCCCCGGTGGACGTCTCGACCATCCCGGCGACCAGGACCGCGAGTCCGACGGTGAGCAGCACCGGCGCGGCGGTCGACGCCGTGCGGCGCACCGAGGTCAGCGCGCTCTCCCGCACCACCAGGCCGAGCGCGCCCGTGGCCAGCGGATAGGTGAGCACCCGGACGATGGGTGGGATGACCACCGGGGACAGCAGGGTGCCGCCCACGATCAACGCCATCGCCGCGTACAGCGAGTTCGTCATCATGTCGTCCGGATCACCCACCACGGCGAGCGCGACGAGCAGCAAGCCGAGGCCGGCGCACACTCCCCCGGCCCACCACCGGGCCCGCGTCATCGGCTTGGTCTCCACCGCCGCCTCGCGGAGTGCCTCAAGTGGACGGATCCGCGCCGCGCGCCGCCCCGCTGACCAGACGCCAGCCACCGCGACCAGCAACCCGACCACGAAAGCGCTTGCGAGCGGCAGGAACCGCGTCTCGACGGTGAACGTCGGTGGCTCCAGTCCCGCGCTGACGAGCAGGTCGCCGAGGACGGGCGCCATGATCGCACCCAATCCGACTCCCAGCGCCCCGCCGACCGCGCCGATCACCACCGCCTCGCCGAGCAGCATCCGGCGGATCTGCCGGGGTGTCGCCCCGACGGCCCGCAGCAGCCCGAGTTCCCGGCGCCGCTGGACGACCACGAAGGCGAAGGTGGACGCCACGACGAAGATCGAGACGAATCCACCCAGGCTGCCGAGGCCGGTCAGGACCTGGTCACCGATCCACCGCACCCGCTGGTCCGCCATCGGTTCCAGCGCGACCCTGGCCGCACCGGCCAGCACCTGCCCCTCCCCACCCAGCGCGGCTCGCGCCCCTGCCTGGACCGCGTCCTGATCCGCGCCCGGATCGAGACGCAGACCGATCACACGCACACCTGGCGCCAACCGACCGGCCTCGCTGTCGCTGAGGTAGACGCCGGGACCGTCCACCGTGCCCACCACGAGGTACCGGGCAGCACCCGCCGCTGTGAGCACCGTGAGCGTCGTCCCCGGACCGACCCCGACGGTGCGCGATACCGCGATCTCGCCCGCCGTGGCCGGGGCACTGCCGGACACGAGCCGGTACGGCGCCAGGTCCGCGCTGGACCAGGAGTGGCCCTCGTCAACGCCCACGGTCGGGACACCGCCGAGGACGGGCTGGGCGTAGAAGGTGCGGTCGGGGATCGCCCGCGCCACCCCAGGTAATGCCTCGAACGAGCGAATCAGGTCTGCCGCTTTCGCAGCTGACCACGGCTTGGTGTCGGTGAACCTGCCGTCCTGCTGGTCCACCGGGCTGCTCTGGGCGACGACCGGTGAGCCGCGGTAGCGGTCGGGGATCGTGGGTTGGGCGGACAACAGGACCGAGGCGGTCATGGACAGGATCGCGACACCGAGGAAGACGGCGACGAAGGTGCCGACGAACGTGGTCCAGCGGCTCTTGAGGGACGCGATGCTCAGCACGACAGCCCCCCGCGGCTGGCCAGGGCAACCGACTCGGTGGTCAGCGGCGCGGTCAGTTCCTGGGTGATCCGACCGTCGACCATGACCAGCACTCGGTCGGCGTAAGCGGCGGCCGCCGGGTCGTGGGTCACCATGACGACGGTCTGCCGGTGCCGGTCGACCACCGCGCGGAGCAGGGTGAGCACATCGCGGGAGGTCTTGGAATCCAGGGCGCCGGTCGGCTCGTCGGCGAAGACCGCGGCCGGCCGGGTGACCAGTGCTCTGGCCAGGGCGACCCGCTGTTGCTCGCCACCGGACAGCTCACTCGGCCGGTGCGCGCCCCTCTCCGCGAGGCCGACCTCGGCGAGCGCGCCGTCGACCTCACCCGGCTGGGGTCTGCGACCGGCCAGCCGCAGCGGCAGCGCGACGTTCTGCGCGGCGGTCAACGCGGAGACGAGGTTGTAGGACTGGAAGACGAAGCCGATCTGCTCGCGGCGCAGCTCGGTCAGCCGGGTCTCGTCGAGCTCACCGAGGTCGGTGTCGCCGAGCAGGACCTCGCCGCTGGTCGGGCGGTCCAGGCCCGCGGCGCAGTGCAGCAGTGTGGACTTGCCCGATCCGGAAGGACCCATCACCGCGGTGAACGAGCCCGCGCGGAACTCGGTCGAGACCTCGTGCAGCGCGGTGACCGAGCGGGACGCGGAACCGTAGACCTTGCTGACCGATCGGAGCCGGACGGTGTCTGGTGTTGGCATGCGACAAGGAAATCGTGCCGGGTGGCCCGCGACAATCGTGCTAGGGCGAGTGTTGGGACTATACCTAGCACTACTGCCAAGCCCGGATCCCCCGCCTATTCTGGACGTCGTGTTCCCGTCATCCCCGCGCCACGACGCCCTCTCGGCACTCACGCGCGGCCCATTCCGATTCCTGACCTCGGCGTGGCCGTGGCGCTCCTTGGCGTACCTGTCGATGAGCGGGGTGTCGGGTGGCGCGGTGTTGGCGATCCCGCTGCTGCTGATCTTCAAGCTCCGCGCGCCCGATCTGGTGGTGATCTCGGTCGCCGCGGTGCTGACCGTCATCTTCGTGCGGTTGGTCGGATTGCCGTTCGAGCTGTGGCGGCTGCGGCTGCTGGACCCGGAACTGGCCGCCCAGGTACCGATCCGCAGGCGGTTGGCGCCCCGGCAACTCGGCTACGTGGTCACCTCGATGATGGCGTTGTGGTGGATCGACGTCGGGGTGCTGGTCTTCTCGCTGGGGGCGCCCCTGCTCCTGCTCAGCGCGCCGCTGCAACCCGACGCGTCGACCTGGCTCGGGATCTGGTTGGCGGCCATGGGCGGCATGCTGCTGTTCGTGGCCGCTTACCCGATGACCGCGTGGATGGGCGCGCGGGCGGCGCTGGCGAGAGCACTCCTCTTCCCGCAGGACCGGGCGCTGGGCGAGATCATCCGCTCGCGGGCGCGGTTGGTCGACGCGTTCGAGGCCGAGCGGCGGCGCATCGAGCGCGACCTGCACGACGGGGCGCAGCAGCGACTGGTGATGCTGACCATCAAGTTGGGCCTGGCCCAGCTGGACGCGCCACCGGGGTCACCGCTGGCGACCGAACTGCACGACGCGCACGCCCTGGCGGTCGACGCGCTGGCCGAGCTCCGGGAGCTGATCCGCGGCATTCACCCGAAGGTGCTCACCGATCGGGGGTTGGCGGCCGCGATCCAGGACGTGGCGGGGCATTCGGAGGTGCCGGTGAAGGTCGACCTGCAGGTGACCGAACGCCTGCCCGCCACCATCGAGTCCGCGGCCTTCTACGCGGTGTCCGAGGCGCTCACGAACGTGGCCAGGCACAGCGGGGCGACCCGGTGCTCGGTGCGGGGCGAGGTGCGCGACGACCTGCTGCTGGTGGAGGTGGTCGACGACGGGGTCGGTGGCGCGGACATCGGTCGGGGGTCCGGGTTGCAGGGCCTGGCCGACCGGCTGGCCGTGGTCGAGGGCACACTGGTGGTGTCCAGTCCGGTCGGTGGACCGACCACGCTGCGAGTGGGGATACCGTGCGGGACCGGCAACTCCGAATAGCCGTCGCCGACGATGCCGTGCTGCTGCGCGAAGGGCTGGTCGGGCTGCTGGAACGCTTCGGGCACACGGTCGTCGCCTCGGTCGGCGACCCGGACGCGTTGCTGGCGGCGGTGGACGCGGACACACTGGACATCGTGGTGACCGACGTGCGGATGCCGCCGACGTTCACCGACGAGGGCATGCGGGCGGCGCTGGCCCTGCGGCGGGCCTGGCCCGACCTGCCGGTACTGGTGCTGAGCCAGTACGTCGAGCAGACCTCCGCCGCGGACCTGCTCGATTCCGGTGGGGGCGTGGGGATCGGCTACCTGCTCAAGGACCGGATCGGTGACATCGCGCAGTTCGTCGACGCCGTGGTCCGGGTGGCCGACGGGGGCACGGCGATCGACCCGGAGGTCGTGCGCTCGCTGGTTTCCCAGACGCAGCAACCGATCCACCGGTTGACCAGCCGCGAGCGGGAGGTGCTGGCGCTCATGGCCGAGGGTCGCTCCAACGCGTCCATCGCCACGACCCTGGTCATCACCGAGGCCGCCGTCGCCAAGCACATCGCGTCCATCCTCACCAAACTCGACCTCCCGCCCGCCACCGACGGAAACCGCCGAGTCCTCGCCGTCCTCGCCTACCTCCGCGACACCGACCCGCCCTAACACCAGCCCGCCTCATCACGGGGCGCGACACCCACACGAACCTGCCCACCACACCACTGTCGTCACGCCCCGGCACGCCCCGCCACCGCCACCGCCACCGCCACCGCGCATTGATACCCGCAGCCACAACGCCCATGCGCCTAATGGACCGCAGGCGCCGGATTCCCCGATCCGGGGCGCCTTGGTTTCAACCGGCGGGTGGAATGATCTTCGTAACCGAGAACACCAACGGACTCCTACACCAACACTCTCCCCAAAGGCACCGACCTGCCGGTCCACACTCAAGCCCACCTCGACTACGCCGCCCGACAATTCAGCAGTGTGGGGCTCGGCTCTAGGGGGTTTCGGCGGGGCGGGGGGTTGGGGGGTGGTGGAGGTCTTCCGGGGTGTCTCGGTAGGAGTTGGCTTGGAGGTTGTAGAGGTCGGCGTAGTGGGGGTTGGTGGTCATGAGGTGGTGGTGGGTTCCGGTTTGGGTGACGCGGCCCTGGTGCAGGATCACGATGAGGTCGGCGTGGCGGACGGAGGCCAGGCGGTGGGTGATGAGGATGACGGTGCGGCCTGTGTGGAGGGTGCGGAGGGAGTGGTAGACGGCGGCCTCGGCCCGGGCGTCCAGGGCGGCGGTGGGTTCGTCGCAGATGAGCACGGGGGCGTCGCGGTAGAGGGCCCTGGCGACGCTGAGGCGTTGCCACTGGCCGCCGGACAGGTCGTGGCCGTCGCGGAACCTGGTGGTGAGCAACGAGTCCCAGCCGTGGGACAGCGTGGCGACCACGGCGGCGGCGCCGGAATCGCGGGCGACCCGGTCGAGGTGGTGCTCGCCGGGGTCGACGCGGTCGGGGCGGCCCAGGGTCACCGCGTGCCGGGCGGTCAGCGGCCACCGGGTGGGGTCCTGCATCACCACGGCCACGTTGTCGGCGACGGACGCGGCGTCGACGGTGAGCAGGTCGACCCCGTCCCACCTGATCACCCCCGACGCCGGGGCGTAGAGACCGGCGAGCAGCTTGGCCAGCGTCGATTTACCCGACCCGTTCTCGCCCACGAGCGCGACGACCTGACCGCGCCGGATCGTCAGGTCGACGTCTGTGAGCGCGTCCTTGGTCGCGCCCGGATAGCGGAACGACACTCCTCGCACGTCGATGACCTCTGGCGCTACCGGCGCCTGCCTGCCGATCGGCTTCCTGGTCCTCTTGTCCACGAGCGCCAAGAATCCTTGGAGATCGCTGATGTAGAGCGACTTCTCGAACAGTCGGTTCGCGGCGAGCACCACCTGTGTCAGTGACGAGCGCACAGTACGGATCGCCAGCAGAGCCGCCCCGGCAACGGCGAGTGGTGTGGCGCCGATGTAGAGCAGCCACCCGAGTGTCAGGTAGGCGAAGGCGATGCCCGCGCCGGAGAGCGCCCGCCCGACCAGGCTGACCCGGGTTTGCCTGGCCCCCAGGGCGATCTGCGCGTCCTCCATGACCCGCGAGTGCCGGTCGTGCTCGGCGAGCAGGAACGCCTGGGCGCCGAAGACCCGCACCTCGGCGGCGGACTCCTTGGCGGCCAGTTGGTCCGTGGTCAGCGACCGCCTGCGCCCGGTCTCGATGGTGGTCGCGACGAACTCGTACTCCAGTCGGGCGTTGCGCAGCGTCGACCAGGTCTCCGGCACGACGGACAGCAGCAGGACCGGCAGGAGCAGCGGGTGCAGCAGCGCGGCCGTCGCGGCGGTGGCGGCCAGCGAGATGAGCCCGCCGACCACCACGATGGCCTGCTGGGTGGCCGACTCCACGGCGTCCATGCCCGCGTACCGGGACCGTTCGAGGTCGTCGTGGAAGGCGGGTTCGTCGAACGCGACCAGGTCGACCCGCGATAACGCCTCGGCCAGGTCGCGCTCCACCCGGTGCCGGACCTTGGGGCTCAACCGCATGGTCGCCCCCGACACCACCGTGTCCGCGATCCCGCGCACCGCGAAGGCGGCCGCCAGCACCGCCAAAGCCGGACCGGCGTCCGCTAACCGCTCCGGTGTCGGTCCGGCGACGAACAGCGAGGCCAGCACGGTGGTGACGGCGAGCAGACCGAGGGCCGTCACGAGCCCGGACACCACCTGGGCGAGGAACCCGAGGAGCACCGCGACCCGGTCGGCACGCCACGCCACCCCGGCCACCAACCCCAACGCTCTCGGCAGTGCCTTTACCAGCCGCGCCAGGCTGGCTCCGATCACCTGGTCGGCGTGCCCGAACCACACCGGCGCGGACAGTTCCGCCAGCGGTGCCGCCGGTGTCGACCTCGTGCGTGCCATCGGTTCTCCCCCTTCGTGGCTTCCGGGTACGAGGATCCGGGCGAACACCGACAATCCCGCGCGGTCGTGATCTCCCCGGTGGCTCGGGCGATGGGGTGGACCTGCGGATCTCACCCCATCCGGTGAAGTCGCCGGTGGGGTTGGTGTCCACCCGGGTACGCCCGCGGATCGTTGGAGTTGTTCGCAATTGTCGGCGGATCCCACTAGGCTCGGTGGTGGGACACAGAAGCGCGGTCGGGGGCCGGTGTCGCGACTGGGGCCGTTGTCGCGACGGGCGCGGTTGTCGGCTGCTCGCGCACAGGTCCACGACCGGGTCGACTCGGCTGACGGCAACAGGGGTGAAACCGATGCAGGACAACGGCGACGAGTTCTACGTCGACGTGGCGCTTCCCGGGCTCGAGGGGTTCGGGGAGGTCGAGATCCGGTGTGGTCTGCTGCGCAAGATGGGCTTGAGATCGCTGGTGTTGGCCGCGCCGGAGTCGGTGCAGCGGTACGTCGACCACGCCGATGTGGTCCTGGCGTGCGAGGACGTCTACTCGACCGAGGTGACGGCGGCGGTGTTGGAGCCGTACCGGGGGCGGCTGGCCAACTGGGTCACGTTGAACGACAAGGTCTGGCACATGCAGTTGGGGGTGTCGGACCGGTTGGGCATCTCGTTCCCCGGTAGGCGCGGGCAGCTCAACTGCCGGATCAAACCGCTGCTGCGCGAGGTGTTGTCGGAGGTCATGCCGACCGGGTTCGTCGTGCTCGACCGCGACGAGCTGTCCCGGGAGCGGGTGGCGGAGTTGGGTGAGCGGTTGGGCTACCCGTTCATCGTCAAGCCCATCTGGGGCAGCGGCGGGTCCTACGTGGAGATCATCGACGGCCCCGAGCAGGGGTACGACCTGATCAGCACCGTCTTCACCGAACTGGCCGAGGACAACGGCATCCACACCTTCCGCACCGACGACGGCCGAGAGTGGGACCCGCGCAGGCAGTTGCTGGTGGAGCAGTTCGTCACCGGTCGCGAGCTGTCGCTGGAGGCGTTCGTCCAGCACGGCAGGCTGACCAGCATGCTCACCCAGGAGAAGTACTTCTGGGACTCCGACGGCGCCTACCGGTTCGAGACGGCGAACCTGTGCCCGACGCCGTTCCTCAGCGAGTCCGAGCACGCGGTCATCCACGCCGCGATGCAGGAGGCGGTGACGGCGCTCGGCGTGGACGACACCTTCGTCCACATCGAGTTCAAGTGGGACGGCAGCGCGGTGCACATGATCGAGCTGAACCCGCGCCTCGGCGGCGGTGCCGTGCCGCAGACGCTGGACAACTGGTTCGGCGTCGACACCCGGCAGATGCGGTTCCAGCTGCTGGTGGGCGAGGCCCTGCCGGAGAAGTTCGAGGGCCGCGACGGGTTCACCCTCGGGGTGTTCGTCAACGCGCACGAGTCGGGCACCTTCCGCGAACTGGAGGGCCTGTCCTGGGTGCACGCCCAGCCGGAGTTCAGCTTCGAGCAGAAGTACCTGCGGGAGGGCCAGCACATCCCGCCGCGCGACGGTTCCAAGGCGAACCGGGTGAACTGGCTCTACTGCTACGACGCCTTCTACGACTGCCACGACGTCGACCAGATCGAGCGGCTCTACGCCGAGACCCGCAAACGGGTCCAGCTGAGGTTCGCCGAGTCGCACTAGAAGATCTCGCCGACCCTGGCCCACTCCCGTTCCCCCACGACGAACGCCGCCCCGTCGTCGGTCAGCCACGAATTGCCCCGGGGTACGACGGCGCCTGCGAGCCGGGCACTGTCCGCGGTGGTCAAGGGGCGCAGGGTGCTGCGCAGGTCCGGGAGGAAGAAGGTGATCAGCGAGACGCGATCGCGGGCCAGCGACGCGTTGTGCACCCGGTGCACGCACGCGCGGTAATAGCCACGGCTCCATAGCTCCAACAGTTCACCTGTGAAGACAACGCAGCACCCGTCCGGTGGCACTACCGGTATCCACTCCCCTGAGCTCGTACGCGCCTCCAGCCCGGGGGTGTCCTGCACGCTGACTGTCACCATCCCGCTGTCGGTGTGCGCGGCCAGCCGGGCTCCGTCCGCGTACCCGGACGGGTTGGCGTAGTAGATGACCCGAGCGAAGGACGACAACTCGGTCCCGAACGGCGCGTCCGGCCGCCCCAGCACGGCGGGTTGGTCCAGGGTGGCCGCCAACGCGCCGACCACCGCCGCGCCGATCCTGGCCTGGTGCGCCGAGTACGCCTCGATGGCGGCGCGGAAGCCGGGCAGCAGGGCCTCGGCGGGCCACTGGTTGCCGCCGTACATCCGGTAGTACGGCGGTGGATCGGCGACGGCGGGCGGGATGTCCTCCTTGCCGAACTCGAAGGACTCCTTCAGGTCCGCCGCGCCGTTGGTGCTCTCCTCGCCGACGCCCACGTAGCCGCGGTAGGCGGGGGACAAGGAGATCGACAGGGCCCGCTTGTCGGCTGGCGGCAGCGCGAAGAACCGGCGGGAGATGTCGAACGGGTGGGACGCGGTACCGGGGCCGCCGTCCAGGTAGAACAGCCCGATGTCCCGGGTCGCCGTGTGGACCACATCCACCGTCCACGGGTCCCTGGCCACCACGTCGTCGAGGGATACGGTGGGAATCACGCTGCCTCCCCGGTCAACGCCGAAACGAGGGCAGTTTACCGACGTCCGAGGCGGGCTCCGAGAACATCAACCCGGTCGGACTACCAGGCAGATCTCGTCCTCGGTGCGGAACTCGCCCACCTCGGTGAAGCCGTACTCGGTGAAGAACCGGCGCAGCACGCCGGTCTCGCGGCGTTCGATGTCCTGGCGCTTGGCCATCGCGGTGCGGGAGCCGCTGAAGACCAGCAGGTCGGCCGGGGTGCGGGCGAGGACATCGAGGGCCTTGGGCGAGCGGCGGGCGACCACCGGCAGCACCTTGAGCACCAGGGCGACGTCGAGCCGGGCGGGCAGCCCCTGCTCGACCAGCGCGGGCCAGTCCTCGGCCAGGTCCCAGCGCACCGGGTGGATCCGCTGGTCGACGCGGGCGTGCGCGGACACCGCGCGGATGGCCTCGGGGTCGGTGTCGACAGCCCACAGGTGGCTCACCGGAGGGTCGTCGAGCGGGAACACCAACGGCAAGACACCGCAGCCGACGTCAATGATGCTGTTAGGGCTACCGATGTGGTCGAACAGTTGGCTGAAGAAGCTGTCTATGGTGCCTAGGCGCTCGGCTGTGGACACGTGCCCGGCGACCACTGCCTGGATGGCCTCGGCGGAGTGCTCCTCGACCAGCCTGTCGACGGCCGCGGTCGCGGAGGACTCGGCGGGCCGGTAGCGGCGCAGGTGGTGGTAGATCTCCTTCTTGGCCGCGGTCGCGGCGTCCCGGTAGACGCGCAACCGCTTGACCTTGTCCACCGATTCGGCGTCGCACACCGCGCTGACCAGGGCGCGGTTGCGGCCGAAGGACTCGACCACCATGTCCACCGCGTCGTCGTGCTCGATGCGGTAGCGCCGGACTATGTCGCCTGCCAGGTCAGCGGCCAGCGAGCGCATCAGGTCGATGGCTCAGCCCACCAGTTCCCGCCACGAGCGCTCCAGGGCGCTGTTCGGGAACCACCTGCCGTGCACCTCCAGGATCTCCGCCAGGTACGCGTCCAGGGTGTCCGCGTCGAGCCGGGCGTTGATCTCCTCCATGGTGGCGCAGATCGTCCACAGGTTGTGCAAGAACAGGTCCTCGCCCTCGGGGAACGAGGTGGGGTCCTCGGCGCAGGCAGGGCAAGCGCAGCGGTACTCCCCCGCCTTCAGCGGTCCGGGGTCACGGATGGCGCCGTAGGGGGTCATGTACCAGCCGTCGCGGGCGAAGTGGCCGTAAGAGGCCGAGTCGAAGATGTTGACCCCGCAGGCCACTAGGAACGGCAGCTCACACGGATCGCCCGCGCCATAGAGGTGCATGGGTACGTCCGGGCCGATGACCTCGCGTGCGTCTCTAGCGACGGCACCGACGAAGCCCATGTCGTGGTTGCGGTTGAAGAACGGCACCAGGCTGCCCAGCGCCAGGTAGCGCACTCCCATGTCACGCAGGGTGCGCACGCTGCGGTGGCGCAGGTCCATGTACCGACCGCCCTGGGTGACCCCCGCCAGGATGCCGCGCTCGACCAGCCCGAGCGCCTGCCGGATGCGCTTCTCGGTGGCGGTGAGCTTCGCCTCGGCGGTCGACCGGGAGTCACCTGGCGGGGTGACCAGGTCGAGCGGGGCGAGGATGTCGCTGCCGATGCGGTCCTGGAACCGGACGATGTCGCGGTTGTCCAGGTACAGCTTGCGGGTGAACCCCTGGAACGCGCCGGAGTCGGTGGTGACCAGCCCGTCGAACCCGAGGTAGTCGTGCAGGCCCTGCTGGAGGACCTGTTCCCGCAGGTCGCGCTGCTTGTAGAGGAAGTAGGAGTTGACGATGCAGCCGTCCACCCTGGGGCCGTCGACCCAGCTCTCCAGCAGGCCGTGCTGGCGGTGCGGCTGGTACACCGGGAGGAACAGGGGAAGCCGGTGTTTGCTCTCCCGATTGGTCACGAATACCCGCGAGGCCCGCATCGACCCAGTCTAACCAGCGTGAACACCCGTCACCGACGCAGGCGCGGCAGCCCTGGGTGAGCCGGGCCACTGACCCGACCGGAGTAGGCTGGCCCGGGGAACGCGGGCACCTGGCCTGTGGAACACGGAGAGGGTCGGACAAGCGTGACTGCGACGAAGCCGAAGGCGGTTGTGCTGCTCAGCGGCGGTCTGGACTCGGCGACGGTCCTGGCGATCGCCGCCGCGGACGGCTTCGAGACCTACGCGCTCAGCTTCCGGTACGGCCAACGGCACTCGGTAGAACTAGAGGCTGCCGGACGGGTCGCGACGGCGCTCGGGGCCAGCAAACACGTAGTGGCCGACATCGACCTGCGCGTGTTCGGCGGCTCCGCGCTGACCGACGACTCGATCGACGTCCCGCACCACGACAGCGTCGACGGGGTCACCCAGGACATCCCGATCACCTACGTCCCGGCGCGCAACACCATCTTCCTGTCCTTCGCGCTGGCCTGGGCCGAGACGCTGGGGTCGCAGGACATCTTCATCGGGGTGAACGCGCTCGACTACAGCGGGTACCCGGATTGCAGGCCGGAGTATATCGAGGCGTACCAGGCGATGGCCAACCTGGCGACGAAGGCGGGCGTCGAGGGCAGCCAGAACCTCACCATCCACATGCCGCTGGTAGCGCTGACGAAGGCGGAGACCATCCAGCGCGGGTTGGAGCTAGGGGTCGACTACGGCCTCACGCACAGCTGCTACGACCCGGTCGACGGTCGGGCCTGCGGCAGCTGCGACTCCTGCCTGCTGCGCGACCGCGGCTTCGCCGACCTCGGGCTGACCGACCCGGCGCTGGCCTGATGTACCTGGTCAAGGAGATCTTCTACACCCTGCAGGGCGAGGGGACGCACGCGGGCAGGCCGTCGGTGTTCTGCCGGTTCAGCCTCTGCAACCTGTGGACCGGCCGCGAGAAGGACCGGCACCGCGCCATCTGCACGTTCTGCGACACCGACTTCATCGGCACCGACGGCCCCGGGGGCGGCCGGTTCGCCACCGCGGCCGACCTCGCCGCCGCCATCTCCGCCGCGTGGGCGGGCGCCGCGCACCCGCGCAGCAAGCCGTACGTCGTCTGCACCGGCGGGGAACCGCTGCTGCAGCTGGACAAGGACGCCGTCGACGCGCTGCACGACGCGGGGTTCGAGGTCGCGGTCGAGACGAACGGGACCCGCCCCGCGCCGCCCGGGCTCGACTGGGTCTGCGTGTCGCCGAAGTCCACCGCCGAGGTCGTGCTGACCAGCGGCGACGACCTGAAGCTGGTCTACCCGCAGCCCGACGCGCGGCCGGAGCGGTTCGAGCACCTGGACTTCGCGCACTTCCTGCTCCAGCCGATGGACGGCCCGGACGTCGAGGCCAACACGCGCGCCACCGTCGAGTACTGCCTGCGCAACCCGCAGTGGCACCTGAGCCTGCAGACCCACAAGTACCTGGGAATAGCCTGATGGAGATCTTCCGCGAGTTCACCTTCGAGGCCGCGCACCGGCTCCCGAACGTCCCGGAGGGCCACAAGTGCGCGCGTCTGCACGGGCACTCCTACCGGGTGGAGGTAGCGGTATCCGGGCCAGTGGACCCGGTCGCGGGCTGGGTCATGGACTTCGGCGACCTGAAGGCCGCAGTGCGACCGGTGATCGCGGAACTCGACCACTACTACCTCAACGATGTCGCCGGTCTGGAGAACCCGACCAGTGAGGTGCTCGCGGAGTGGCTGTGGGAGCGGCTTCGGGCAACGTTGCCATTGTCGGCCATCACGGTGCGGGAGACGTGCACCTCGGGCTGCACGTACCGTGGTGAATCGCACTGATGGGCGTTGTCCGCCGGCGGTAGCCTGACTCATGAAGGTCGTGGTGCCCGGCGGGACCGGGAATGTCGGGGGATTCCTGAGTCGCGCGCTGGCCGCGGCCGGACACGACGTCGTCGTGCTGAGTCGGCGGGCGGTCGACGTCGGCGGTGGTGTGCGGTCGGTTCGCTGGGACGGGCGCACGCTGGGGGCGTGGGCCGGTGAGATCGATGGCTGCGACGCGGTGATCAACCTCGCCGGGCGCAGCGTCAGTTGCCGGTACACCTCGGAGAACCTGCGGGAGATGATGTCGTCCCGGGTGGACTCGGCGCGGGTCGTCGGCTCCGCGATCGCGACGGCCGCGGCGCCACCCCGGGTCTGGTTGCAGATGAGCACGGCGACGATCTACGCCCATCGCAACGATGCACCCAACGACGAAGCGACGGGCATCATCGGCGGGTCGGAGCCCGACGTGCCGGGGTACTGGGCGTTCAGCGTCGAGATCGCACGGCAGTGGGAGCTGGCGCAGCAGGAAGCATCCGCGCCGGAAACGCGCAAAGTCGCGCTGCGGACCGCGATGGTGATGAGCCCGGACCGGGGCAGCGTCTTCGACGTGCTCTCGTGGATGGCGCGACTCGGCCTCGGCGGACCGGTGGGAGGGGGACGGCAGTACGTGTCGTGGATCCACGGGCACGACTTCCTGCGGGCGGTGGAGTTCTTGCTCGCCACGGAGGTTGTCGGCGCGGTCAATGTCGCGGCACCGGAACCGCTGCCGCAACGCGAGTTCATGCGGGTGTTGCGCCGGGCTTGGGGGATGCCACTCGGGCTGCCCGCGACGAAGTGGATGGCCGAGGTCGGGGCGTTCGCGATGCGGTCGGACACCGAACTGCTGCTGAAGAGCCGCCGGGTGGTTCCGGGGCGGCTGCTGGAGGCGGGATTCACGTTCGACCACGCGCGGTGGCGGGACGCGGCTGAGGATCTGGTGCGTGCTCGGCGTGCCTCGGCCTGATACCGGTTTCTTGAGCGACGTTCATGCCGGCTGAGCCACAGGATCCCAGGAACCGCCGACAGAAGCGAGTGGGTGGGGAGTGGGCTGTGGACAACGTGGGAGTTGGGGATGGGTCAGCGCTGGGTGAGGGTCAGGTCGGCGATCTGGAGTTGTTGGATCTGGCTGGTGCCCTCGATGATCTCCTGGATCTTGGCGTCGCGGAGGTGTCGTTGGACGGGATAGGCGGGGCCCACGCCGTTGGCGCCGTGGAGTTGGACGGCGGTGGTGGCGGTGGTGTACGCGGATTGGGACGCGAAGTACTTGGCTATCAGGGTTTGGCGGATGGCGTCCCGGTGGGCGGCGGCGCGCATGGTGCCTGCCTGGTGGCACAGCAGGCGCGCGGCTTCCACTGAGGTGATCATGTCGGTGAGGGATTGGCGGACCAGTTGGTGCTCCGCGAGGGGGACGCCGAACTGGGTGCGGGTTCGGGTGTAGTCGAGGGTGGCGTCCAAGCAGGCTTGGGCCAGACCGACCGAGCCGTAGGCGGTGCTGTAACGGCCGTAGTCCAATGAGGACGTTGCCACCAGGTCGAAGGTCAGCCGACCGTGGCTGAGCAGGCTCGACTCGGGGACCACGACCGAGTCCAGCACGACCTCGCCCAACTCCGACGCCCGGAGCCCCAGCAGGCCGGTGATGGGCGAGACGACCAAACCCGGCGTGTCCCGCTCGACCACGAACGCGGCCGGGTCGTCGTCCAGGCGGGCGAACAGCAGGAAGACACCGGCGCGTTGGGCGAAGCTGAGCCACTTCTTGTGGCCGGTGATCTCGAACCCGCCCGGCACCCGGCGCGCCGTGGTCGTGCCGTTGCGGGCGTCGCTGCCGACATCGGGTTCGGTGAGGGCGAACGCGCCGATGGTGGTGCCGGTGCCGATGGCCGGGACCCAGCGGTCGGCCAGTTCCTTGCTGCCCCAACGGAGAATGGCGTGCGCGACCATGCCCTGCACCGCGACCAGGTTGCGGACCGACCCGCAGCCGCGCCCCAACTCCTCGCTCAACAACCCGTACGTCACCACGTCCATCCCCGTGCCACCCGCCTCCGAGGGCAAGGTGGGCACCAGCAGGCGCGCGGCGGCGAGGTCCTTGATGACCGCGTCGTCGAGGCGTTCGGCGTGGTCCCAGGCGCCCGCGTGCGGGATGAGGCGCTCGTCGGTGAAGTGGGCGAAGGCGGTCTGGGCGTCGCGCTGGTCAGCGGTGAGACCGTGCAGCACCTGGGTCCCCAATCCGGTCGGTGACGGAGGTGGGCCAACCGGCGGGGTCTGTGCCGTGTTGGCAGAGGAACGCGTACGCGAGCCGCTCCAGGCCGAACCCGACGCACCCGCTGGCCACGCCCGCGCCGTCGGGACCGGTGATGCCGAAGGACTCGCCGAAGAAGTGGCCGTGCAGGTTGAACGAGCCGACGGCGATCGTGCGGTCCGCCGCGACCGGGACGCGCAGCTCGAACTTGAGCTCCATCATCCGCTGCGACAGGATCTTGCCAGCGGTGTCGGCGTTGCCGAAGAAGTGGTCGTTGGCGACCTCGCAGTGCCCCGCGAGCCCCAACTCCTCCAGCAGCGCGTACGCCCCGGCCATCACCGCGTCGCGGCACTCGGTCGCGAACGACTCGCCGCCGAGGAACACGATCTCGCGGATGGTGAAGTCCCACAGGCGTTCCATGCTGGTGTGGTACCGGGACTCGTGGCGGAAGGACTTGCCGCGCGCGGTCACCACCATCTCCTCGGCCAACTGGCGGCCGGTGTACTGGTGGTAGGTGTGGTAGCACATCGTCGGCGGCAGGCAGTAGTCCTTGTCGCCGCACTGGTCGAACAGGTCGTCCGGCAGCCGCCCCGCGGCGCGGTAGCGGTCGACGAACCCGGTGTAGACGTCGATGTCGCTGTGCAGCCTGGTGACGAACATCGCGAACTGCGGGAACGACCCGAAGTACCCGAACCGGTCCAACACGCTGGTGGGCAACAACGTCGGGTACCGGAACTCCCGCGACCGGGGCAGCTCCAGCGCGATCGACCGCAGCCGCGCGTCCAGGTGGTCCACAAGGGACAGCAACGGCTCGCCGAACCCGACCTGCCCCTCCCCCGCGACGAACGCCGCGTCGGTGGCCAGCAGCAGCGGGAACGGGTCGGTGAACGACTCGACCGACACCGGCGACCGCCACACCTGCCGCGGCGGCAACGCGCGCTGCGTCAACACCTCGGCCGCGATGACTTTCCCGATTTTCGCCGTGATGGCCGATTCCGCCACTTCGCCGGAAAGGACCAGGTCGACCGCGGTGATGACGCCACCCTCGGCCACCAGGTCGAACTCGGCTATCGCGCTGGAGACGAAGAACAGCCGTTTCGCCAGTTCTGGCGCCAACCCGTCGGGAACCGGTTCGGGCAGCGCCACCCGCAGCGCGCGCATCACACCGCGGCGAGTTTGCGGGCGACCAGCTCGTCGACCCGGTCGACGCTGCGGAAGTGGTCGAACTGCAGGTCGTCGCCGGTCACCTGGACGCCGAACTCCTGCTCCACGAACACCACCAACTGCATCACGAACATCGACCGCACCAGGCCGCGCTCGAAGATGTCGTCGCCGTCGGCCAGTTCGGTCTCGGCGATGTTGTCCAGGACGAACTCCCGGATCCTGGCCTTGCTGTCCGCGCCCATCTACCCCGCCTTTCCGGACGCGCCAGCGCCGGATCCGTAGTGGAAGAAGCCCTGCCCGCTCTTACGGCCGTGCAGCCCCGCGTCGACCATGCTGGTCAGCAGCGGGCACGGTCGGTACTTGCTGTCCTTGAACTCGTCGTGCAGCACCTCGATGGAGAGCAGGACGGTGTCCAGGCCGATCAGGTCGGCGGTCTCCAGCGGCCCCATGGTGTGCCCGAAGCACTCGACGAAGAGCCGGTCAATGTCCGCGGCGGTGCCCACGCGCTCGTGCAGCAGGAACACCGCCTCGTTGACCGTCAGCATCATCACCCGGTTGGTGACGAACCCGGGCGAGTCGTTGACCACCACGCTCTTCTTGCCCAGCGCGGTGATGAACTCCCGCATCCGCCCCAGGGTGTCCTCCGACGTGCGACGACCCCGGATGACCTCGACGGTCGGCTTGAGCGGCACCGGGTTCATGAAGTGGGTGCCCACCACGTCCTCGGGGCGCCCGGTCAGCCCGCCGAGCCGGGTGATCGGGATGGCCGAGGTGTTGACCCCGATCGGGGTGCCGGGGGCGAGCAGCTCGCCGAGCCGCCGGTAGATCGGCGCCTTGACCTCGAAGCGCTCGGTGGCGTTCTCCACCACCAGGTCGGCGCCCGCGAGGTCGGCGAGGTCGGTGCTGAACACCGTGCCGTCGACGACCTCGGCGGCGGTGATGGCCGACCCCGGCGCCAGCAACGCGTAGAGCCGGACGTCGTCGGCGATCGTGCGTCGTACGCTGTCCAGGACACTGGTCTCGCGGTCGATGAGCACGACCGAGAACCCGGCCTGGCGCAGGGCGATCGTGACGCCCCGGCCCATGACCCCAGCCCCGACCACGCCCACGGTATGAACGCTGGCCACTGCCGATTCAACCCCCTCGCCGAACCACCCGTCGACCGGGTGGGAAATCGTGTGAGTTCGACACCGGTTGCCACGCACGGGAAGACGGCACGGCGACCCCGCCCGGATACCCGGTCGGGTAGTGCCGGAATTGACGGTGGGATCCACTGTGGACGATCCGTCGCGCGCTGAACCAACGGGCCCGATCGGCGGCCCTCGACCGACACTACCCCAACAGGCACTGATGCGGCAGGGGGTCGGTTCCGTTCCACTCGCGAGGGAGTAGAACTCCTGGCGCCGCTGGGTATAGTCGAATGCGAGGTGGTTCTCGCCACCGGAGTGCCGCTGTGTGGTGGGGGTGCTGCCGCGCCTTCGCCCCGCTGTCGGACCAGCAATCGCAGTCGGGCCAGTCGTCGTTATCGGACCAGTTGTCGGACCAGAAGTCGGAGCGCAAGACCTTGTCGGGGCGCGAGTCGCGCCGCGATCGGGCAGGCGTCGACACTCGCTCGTTGGGGGCTCGTAGATGGATGACCGCGCCGCTGTGCCGGTGATCACGGTGCACGGACTCGTGGAGCGGCTGCTCACCGGGCGTCCGGCTGGACCGGTCGCGGTGGTGCAGGGCAACCGCCAAGTGAGTTACCCCGAACTCGACCGGATGGCGCAACAGGTGTCGTCCTGGTTGCTGCGGACGGGTGTCGGTCCGGGTTCCCTGGTGGCACTGCACCTGCGGCGCGGCCCGGAGCTGTTCGCGGCGATGTTGGGCGTGCTCAAGACCGGTGCCTGCTACGTGCCGATGGACGTCGAGGACCCGGTCGAGCGGTTGCGGGCGATCGCCGAGGACGCCGACATCGCGGTGCTGGTGACCGATGGCGCGCGGCCCGCCCCGTTCCCGGCCACCACCTTGGTGCTGGACGACACGTGGCAGGAACAGGACAACCTCGAACCAGACGAGCGGGCACCGGTCCAGGTGGACCCTGACTCCCCGGCGTACGCGGTCTTCACCTCGGGCTCCACCGGGCGCCCCAAGGGTGTCCCGATGACGCACCGGTCGCTGGTCAACCTGCTGTGGTGGCACGAACGCACGCGACCGGGGGCGAACCAGTCCCGCACCGCGCAGGTGTGCGCGGTGAGCTTCGACTTCTCCTTCCACGAGGTGTTCGCCACGCTGTGCTTCGGCGGCACGCTGGTCGTCGCGGACGAACAGACCAGCAGGGACCCGTTCGCGCTGGCGGAGTTCCTTGAGCGGCAAGGGATCGAGCGGCTGTTCGCGCCGGTCACCACCCTCACCCAGCTGGCCGACGCCGCCGCGGGTCGACCGGGGCCACTGGCCATCCGGGACGTGGTCACGACCGGCGAGCGGCTGCGCGTGACCCCGGCGCTGCGCGAGTTCTTCGGCCGCACCACCGGCGGGAGGCTGCACAACCACTACGGCGCCACGGAGTTCCAGGACGCGACCACGCACACCCTCGACGGCGACCCGGCGGCCTGGCCCGCGACGGTCCCGATCGGAAGGCCCATCACCGGTGTCGAGGTGCACGTGCTCGACGAGGACCTGCGGCCGGTGCGGGAGGGCGAGCTCTACATAGGTGGCGTCGGCGTCGCGTCCGGGTACCTCAACCGGCCGGTGGAGACGACGCAGCGTTTCCTGGACAACCCGTTCGGGCCGGGCAGGCTCTACCGCACGGGTGACCTGGCCCGGATCCTGCCCGACGGAACGGTGGACCACCTGGGGCGGGCCGATGACCAGGTCAAGATCCACGGCGCGCGGGTCGAGCCGGGCGAGGTCGAGGCGGTCCTGGAGTCGGACCCGCGGGTCCGGGAGGCGGTGGTGCTGGCCCAGGAGGTCGCGGGCGTGCGCAGGCTGGTCGCGCACGTGGTGACCACGGGCGAGTACGACGAGACCCTCCCGCGCCACCTGCACCGCTTGGTGTCCGCGCGGCTGCCCCGGTACATGGTCCCCGAGGCGTACGAGCAGTTGGCGGCGATGCCGAGGACGGCGAGCGGCAAGACCGACCGCCGCGCGCTGATCCCGCCGGAGGAGTTCGAGCGGCTCGCCGACGACCCGGTCGTGGCCGCCCGCACCCCCACCGAGCGGCTGCTCAGCGCGGCGTGGCGCGAGGTGCTGGGGCTCGCCGAGGTCAGCACGACCGACAACTTCTTCGACATCGGCGGCACGTCGCTGCACCTGGTGGCGCTGCGGCAGGCGGTGACCGAGCGCACCGGCGTGCCGTTCCCCCTCGTCGACCTGTTCGGCAATCCCACGATCAGGGCACTCGCCGCCCACCTGGACCGGGACGCGCCCGCGCCCACCGCGCGCAGGCGGGCCCGGCACGCGCACGGTGACATCGCGATCATCGGCATGGCGGGCCGGTTCCCCGGCGCGGGCGATGTCGAGGCGTTCTGGCGGGACCTGGTGGCGGGCGTCGAGTCGATCACCGGGTTCGACGACCTCGGCCAGGTCGACCCTGCGCTCCGGGACAACCCCGACCACGTGCGGGCCGCGGCGGTGCTGCCCGATGTCGACCGGTTCGACGCGGCGTTCTTCGACATCAACGCGAAGGAGGCGGCGGCGACCGACCCGCAGCACCGGATCTTCCTGGAGTGCGCGTGGGAGGCGTTCGAGGACGCGGGCTACCGGCCGGGTCCGGACCACGGCGCGGTCGGCGTGTTCGCCGGGTCGAGCCTGAGCACGTACCTGGTGAACAACATCACCCCCGGCGCGAGCGGCCCGTTCGTCGAGGCGGACCTGGCGCAGTTCCAGGCGAAGCTGGGCAACGACCGCAACTACCTGCCCACCAGGGTGTCCTACAAGCTCGACCTGCGCGGGCCGAGCGTGGCGGTGCAGACGGCGTGCTCGACGTCGCTGGTGGCGGTGCACCTGGCGTGCCAGAGCCTGCGGTCGGGCGAGAGCGACATGGCGTTGGCCGGGGGCGTGTCGGTGATCGTCCCGCAGCACGGCGGGTACCTCTACGAGGAGGGCATGGTCCGCTCGCGCGACGGGCACTGCCGGGCTTTCGACGCGCGCGCCGACGGGACGCTGTTCGGCAACGGCTGTGGTGTGGTGCTGCTCAAGCCGCTTGACGCCGCGCTGGCCGATGGCGACAGGGTGATCGCGGTCGTCAAGGGGTCGGCGGTGAACAACGACGGTTCGGCCAAGGTGGGGTTCACCGCGCCGAGCGTGCAGCGCCAGGCGGAGGTCGTGGCGGACGCGCTGGCCGACGCGGGGGTTCCGGCCGGGAGTGTCGGGTACGTCGAGGCGCACGGCACCGGGACCGCGATCGGCGATCCCATCGAGGTGGCGGCGTTGAACACGGCGTTCCAGGTCGACGGCCCGTTGCCCGAGGGCAGTTGCGTGCTCGGGTCGGTGAAGTCCAACATCGGGCACCTGGACGAGGCCGCGGGGATCGCCGGGCTGGTCAAGGCGGCGCTGGCGGTCGAGCGCGGCACGGTGCCGCCGACGGTGCACTTCACCGCACCCAACCCGGAGATCGACTTCGGCGCGGGCCCGTTCTTCGTCTCCGCCGAGGCGACGCCGTGGCCGGAGTGGTCCGGTGTGCGGCGGGCCGGGGTCAGCTCGTTCGGCATGGGTGGGACCAACTGCCACGTCGTGCTGGAGCAGGCGCCGGACCGCCCAGACGCGCCCGGCACGCCTGGTCCGCACCTGCTCGCGGTGAGCGCTCGGACACCGGAAGCGTTGCGGGAGCTGGTTTCCCGGTACGGTGATCACCTGGCCGGGCACGACCTGCCGTTGTCCGACGTGTGTGCGACGGCCGCGACCGGGCGGCAGGTGTTCGGGCACCGGTTCGCCGCCGTGGTGGGTACCCGGGACGATGCCCGTCGAGCACTTGAGTCCTTTGTGGAGGAGCGGCGGCGGTCGAAGGTCGCGTTCCTGTTCAGCGGGCAGGGCTCGCAGTACCCGGGGATGGGCCAGGCGCTCTACGAGGAGCAGCCGGTGTTCCGGGAGGCGTTCGACGAGTGCGCCGTACTGCTGTCCGGGATGTTCGACCTGCACGAGGTGCTCGCCGACGACCGGGTCAACGAGACCGCGCACGCCCAGCCCGCGCTGTTCGCCGTCGAGTACGCGGTGGCGAAGCTGTTGCTGTCGCTGGGAGTCCGGCCGGATGTGCTCATCGGACACAGCGTGGGCGAGTTCGTCGCCGCGCACCTGGCCGGGGTGTTCTCCCTGATGCACGCCGTGATCCTGGTCGCGCACCGGGGCAGGCTCATGCAGGAGCTCGACGCGCCGGGCCGGATGGTGTCGGTGGCCGCCGATGAGGCGACGGTCGCGGAGTTGCTCGCCCAGCACGACGGCGTGTCGATCGCGGCGGTGAACGGGCCTGCCGCGACGGTGATCTCCGGTGCCTCCTCCGAGGTCGAGGCGATCCGCGCCGAGCTGGACCGGCAGGGTGTGCGGACCAAGGAACTGGTGGTGTCGCACGCTTTCCACTCACCGTTGATGCAGCCGATGCTGGAGCGGTTCGCCGAGATCGCCGCTGGCGTCACCTATCACGAGCCGACGATCCCGGTTGTCGCCACGGCCAAGGGCGACATCGCGACGCCGCAGTACTGGGTCGACCACGTGCTGAACACCGTCCGGTTCGGCGACGGCGTGCGCACGCTCGTCGAGTCCGGTGTGGACGTCTTCGTCGAGGTCTCCCCCAAGCCGACGCTGCTGTCCCACGTGGACGCTGATGCGTTGCTCGTGCCCACACTGCGACCAGAGCGGGAACGCGAGCAGCTGTTGCGCGGCGCGCGTGACCTGTTCGCCGCAGGCATCGATATCGACCCCGCTGGCCTGTTCCAGAGCGAGCACCGGAAGGTGGCCCTGCCGACCTACCCGTGGCAGCGGGAACGGCACTGGATCGACCCGCCCGTCCCGCAGGCACCCCCGGTCGAGGGCAAGCCGCTCATCGGGCAACGGCTGGACATCGCCGACAGCGACGACATCCGGTTCCAGGCGACCCTCGGACCGCGGGCGCTGTCCTGGCTGGGTGACCACCGGGTGTTCCAGTCGATCGTCATGCCCGGCGTGGCGTTCCTGGAGACCGGCCTGGCCGCCCACCACGAGGCGTTCGGCGGCGAGGGCGCGGTCGTGCGCGACTTCTTCGTGCACCGCGCGATGCCCTTCGCCGACGAGAACACTGCCCGCCAGGTCCAGATCGCCCTGATACCGGAGGGCGACGAACACCGCCTGCGCGTCCACTCGAGGGCGCCCGGTGATCCACAGTGGACCCTGCACGCCTCGGGCATCACCGCGGCCCCAGCGGCCCCGCTCGACGTCGAACCGTTGGCCCAGGTGCGGTCCCGGTTCACCGCCGAGATCCCGGTCGAGGAGATCTACCAGGGCGAACGGGAACGGGAGATCGACCTCGGCGCGTTGTTCTGGGCGACCAAGAGGCTGTGGCGGGACGGCACCAGCTGCCTGTCCGAGATCGCGCTGCCCACCGCCCTGCGCGGCGAGACCGAGCACCGCGTGCACCCGGTGCTGCTGGAGGCGTGCTTCCTCGCGTTGACGGTCACCTACCCGGAGAAGTACGGCAGGCGCACCTACGTGCCCGTCGGCGTCGAGCGGCTCACCCTGCACGGAAAGGTCGGCGCGCACGCCTGGTGCCACGCGCGGTTGCGCCCGAGCGACAGCGAGACCCCGGAGACCCTGCACGGCGACGTCGACCTGTTCGACGCCGACGGCACGCTGGTGCTGACCATGCGCGGCGTCCTGCTCAAGCTGGCCACCCGGCGGGCGATGCTGGGCGCCGAGGTGTGGCGGGACTGGCTGTACGCGACGGAGTGGGTCGCCGCGCCCGCCTGTCCCCCGTCGGGCGAGCGGCCGCTGGTGATCACCGGCGGCGAGTTCGCCGACCTGGGCGACACGGGTGAGCTGACCCCGGGTCGGACCGTTGTCGTCTGCCTGCCCGCCGAGTCGACCGGCACGGACCCGGCGGACCTCGTCGCCCCGGTGCTGCGGCTGGTCCGCGAGGTGGGCGATGTCGGCTCCAAGCTCGTCCTGGTGACCCGGGGCGCGCAGCCAGCCGGGACCCGCGCGGTCACCAGCCCCGCCCAGGCCGCGCTGTGGGGGCTCGGTCGGGTGATCGCCCTGGAGCACCCCGACCTGGACCTCACCCTGGTCGACCTCGACCCGGACGGCCCCACCGCGGTGTTGGCAGGCGAGCTGTCGAGCGAGGAGAGCCAGGTCGCGTACCAGGGCAGCACCCGCTACGTGGCTCGCCTGTCGCGCGCGACCGCCCCCGCCACGGCGCCCGCCATCGGTCCCGAGGGGACGTACCTGATCACCGGCGGCCTCGGCGGCCTCGGTCTGGAGACCGCACGGCTGCTGCACCGCCTGGGCGCCCGGCGGCTCGCGCTGGTCGGGCGCTCGGCTCCCGGCCCGGACGCGGAGAAGGTCATCGGCGAACTCCGGGATGCCGGGGTCGAGGTGCGCACCGCCCAGGTGGATGTCACCGATCCGGTGGCGCTGGAGGCATTCCTCGCCGAACTCGACACCCTCCGTGGCGTCTTCCACCTGGCGGGCGTCCTCGATGACGGGGTGCTGGTCCAGCAGACCCCGGAGCGGTTCCGCACCGTGCTGGGGCCCAAGGCGGCCGCGGCCTGGCACCTGCACCGGCTGACCGAGGGCCTCGACCACTTCGTGCTGTTCTCCTCGATCAGCTCCGCGCTCGGGTCCCCCGGCCAGGGGAACTACGCCACCGCAAACGCTTTCCTCGATGGGCTCGCCGAGTACCGGCGCGGTCTGGGGCTGCCCGCGCTAGCAGTGCAGTGGGGCTCTTGGGCGGACACGGGCATGAGCGCGCGGTTGGGTCTGAACGACAAGCTGAACTCCCTGGGCGAAGGTGTCATCCCGACTGAGGACGGGCTGTCTGCGCTGACGGCGCTGCTCGGCACTAACGGCGTGCGGGCAGTCCTACCGATCGACTGGCCGAGGTTCCTCAACCACCAGATCAGCGTGCCGCCGGTGCTCGCTCGGTTCCAGCAGAAGACGGCCAAGCCCGCGGATCGCTCGTTCCGGCAAGAGCTGGATGCGGCGCCGGAGGACAAGCGCCGTGACCTGCTCGCCGCCGAGGTACGCGAACAGGTCGTGCGCAGCATCGGGACCGATAGCGGACTAGGACCTGACGTGGGGTTCTTCTCGCTAGGGCTGGACTCGTTGAGTTCGATCGAACTGCGTAACCGGCTCCAGGCAGCGGTGAGTGAGCCGCTCGGGCAGACGGTCGTCTTCGACTACCCGACGCTGTCCGGCCTCACGGACCACTTGGTCACGGTGCTGGGGCTGGATGAACCGCAGCACGACACCGAGGACGTGGCGCGGCTGCTGGCGGCCAAGCTCGGTCTGACCGGAGGCGGCTCGTGAGCAGCCCCGACTACGACGCGCTGCTGCGCAAGGCACTGGCCAGGATCGAGCACCTGGAGGCCGAGCTGGACCTGGCCAGGGTGCTCGCCCCGGAGCCGGTCGCCGTGGTGGGCATCGGCTGCCGGTTCCCCGGCGCCGACGGGCCGGACGAGTTCTGGCGGCTGCTGGTCGAGGGCCGGGACGCGATCACCGAGGTGCCGCCGGACCGGTGGGACGTCGACGCCTACCACGACCCCGACCCGGACCGCCCCGGTCGGATGACCACCCGGTACGGCGGGTTCGTGCCCGACCCGGCCGGGTTCGACACCGCCGCGTTCGGCATCTCGGCGCGAGAGGCGGCGGGCATCGACCCGCAGCAGCGGATGCTGCTAGAGGTCACCTGGCAGGCATTCGAGCACGCCGGGATGCCGGTAAGAGAGCTGCCCGGTCGAACGGGGGTCTATGTCGGCATCAGCAATGTCGACTACCGGGAGGCGATGGTCCTCCACGGCGAGGACAGCATCGACGGGTACTTCAGCTCAGGTAGCACCACCAGCACCGCCAGCGGTCGCCTCTCGTACTTCCTGGGTCTTACCGGGCCGTCGTTGTCGGTGGACACGGCGTGCTCGTCGTCGTCGGTCGCGCTACACCTCGCGGCACGCGATCTGCGGACGGGCGCGTGCGACGTAGCGGTGGCGGGTGGGGTCAACCAGATCCTTACCCCACACGAGACCATAAGCCTGTCCAAGGCCCGGATGATGGCCCCGGACGGCCGGTGTAAGCCGTTCTCAGCGGCAGCTAACGGCTATGTGCGCGCCGAGGGCTGCGGCATGGTCGTGCTTAAGAGGCTGTCCGACGCGCAGCGCGACGGCGACGACATCCTGGCCGTAGTGCTGGGCAGCGCCACGAACCAGGACGGCAGGCGCAGCGGGTTGACCGTGCCGCACGGACCGTCGCAGCAGGCCGTGATCCGGGAGGCGCTGCGCGACGCGGGCCTCTCGCCCACGGAGGTCGGCTACGTCGAGACCCACGGCACCGGCACAGCGCTGGGTGACCCGATCGAGGCGGCGGCGCTCGGCGCGGTGTTCGGCGAGCGGGACCGGCCGCTGGTGCTGGGCGCGGTGAAGTCGAACCTGGGGCACCTGGAGTCGGCGGCGGGGATCGCGGGCGTGATCAAGGCGGTGCTCTCGGTGCGGCACGGCGTCATCCCGGGCACCCTGCACTTCGACGAGCCCAGCCCGTACGTGGACTGGTCGCTGCCGCTGCGGGTGCCGACCACGACCGAGCGGTGGCCGGAGGGCCGTCGGGTCGCCGGGATCAGCTCGTTCGGGTTCAGCGGCTCCAACTGCCACATCGTGCTGGCCGATCCGGTCGACCCGCGACCGGAGAAGCACGGGCCGATCGGCGATCGGCTGGCGAGCGTCGTAACGGTTTCCGCCGCATCCGAGTCCGCGCTGCGTGCGGCCCAGCGGCGACTGGCGGAGTTCGCGGCGGGTGGCGCGGGTGGGGCCAACATCCACAACGTCAGCTACACCGCCGCTACCGCGCGCAGTCACTTCGAGCACCGGGCGGCGGTTGTGGCGTCCACACTGGACGAACTGGCCGAGCGGGCGAGCGCCGCCAAGACCGGGTACGTCCCCGCTGGTCACCGGGCGCCGAACGTGGCGTTCCTGTTCACCGGGCAGGGCGCGCAGTACCCGAAGATGGGCGCTTCACCGCTGTGGAGCAACCGGGTCTTCGCCTTGGCTGTCAGCGAATGCGAGGAGCTGCTCGCGGGTCAGCTGGATCCTCCACTGAACTCGCTGCTGGCGAGTGAACCCGACGAGGAGACGCTGGCGCGCACGGAGTACGCGCAGGTGGTGTTGTTCGTCTACGAGTACGCCATGGCCAGGGTGTGGCAGTCGTGCGGCGTCACGCCGGTCGCGCTGCTGGGCCACAGCGTCGGCGAACTGGCGGCCGCCTGCCTGGCGGGGGTGTTCTCGCTTGAGGACGCGCTCCGGGTAGTCGTGGCACGCGGTCGGTTGATGCAGGCGCTGCCCGACGGCGGGGTCATGGTGTCGCTGCGGGGCGATCGAGCGCTGGTCGAGCAGGTCGTCGCTCGGCATCCCCTGGTGGGTGTGGCAGCGGTGAACGGGCCCGAAGAGATCGTCATCTCCGGTGACAGCGCTCAGGTGAACCTGGCTACTGACGAGCTGGCCGCGCAGGGTGTGACCGGTCGCGAGCTCAAGGTCTCGCACGCGTTCCACTCGCCGCTCATGCACTCGATCGTCGACGAGTTCACCGAGGTGCTGCGCGGAATCCCGCTCACCGGGCCGACCATCCCCATCGTGTCCACTGTGACCGGTCGGCTGGTCGGCGACGAGATGACCGACCCAGCGTACTGGGTGCGGCAAGCGCTGGAACCGGTGTTGTTCGCCGATGGTGTGCGGGCGTTGGACGAGCTGGGCGCGCGGGTGTTCATCGAGGTCGGCCCGCAGCCGGTGCTCTCGGCGCTCGGCAGGGCACTGCTCCCGGGCGACGACTACGCGTGGCTGCCCAGCGCGCGCCGCAACAGTGAGTTCGACGAGCACGCCAAGGGCCTCGCCGAGCTGTACGTGCGCGGGTACCCGATCGACTGGGCGGGTTACGAGAAGCCGTACCTCCCGCACCGCCAGCGGGTTGCACTGCCGAGCTACCCGTTCCAGCGCGAGCGGCACTGGTTCGCCCCGGAGTCCACATCAGACGACCAGTGGCTGCACCAGGTGATGTGGGAGCCGACCAGTCCACAGGCCCCTGTGGATACTGTGGACACCGTCCGCTTCGAACCCGAGCCCAGCCACGGCGACCCGGTCGCGCACACCCACCGGCTGGCGGCCGAACTCCTGGCCCTGGTCAAGGACATCACCGCCCGGCCGAAGCCCCCGCGGTTGCGGGTCATCACCCGCAACGCCCACGCGCTGACGCCCGGCGAGACAACCGATCCCGCGCACACCGCGCTCTGGGGCCTGATCCACACCATCGCCGCCGAGCACCCCGAGGTGCGCCTCACCGCTGTCGACACCGACGACATAGACCTGCCCACGAACGCCCCGTTCACGGTCATCCGTCGGGGAATCCACCACTGGCCAAAACTCGGCGCGGCAGCGACGCCGGACAAAGTCGACCTGGGGCGGGACGGCACGTACCTGGTCACCGGCGGCCTCGGTGCACTGGGACTACGCACAGCCAGTGAACTGGCCAAGGGCGGCGCGGGCACCATCGTCCTCACCAGCCGCCGCGAGCCGTCCGCCGACCAGCGCGCGAGAATCGCCGAGATCGAGCGGTTCGCCACCGTCCGGATTCACCAAGCAGACATCAGCGACGCGGCCGCCGTGGCGGCCCTGCTACAAGAACACGGTCCGCTGCGCGGCATCGTGCACGCGGCCGGGGTGCTCGACGACGCGATCCTGGCCCAGCAGAGCGCGCAGCGCTTCGACGCCGTGCTGGCCCCCAAGGTCGACGGTGCCTGGCACCTGCACCAGCAGGCGACCGGCCTGGACTTCTTCGTCGCGTTCTCCTCGGTGTCGGCGTTCATCCCGACCTTCGCCTCTGGGGCGTACGCGGCCGCGAACGCCTTCCTGGACGGTCTGATGGCGCACCGCCGAGCCGCCGGGCTTCCCGGCGCCGCCATCCAGTGGGGTCCGTGGTCCGGCATCGGCATGGCCGCCACCGAGTCGCACGAGAAATCGGGACTGCGCATGCTCTCCCCGGACCGGGGCGCCCGACTGGCGATCGCCCTCGCGGGCGGGGAGAACGTCGCGGTGCTGAACGCGGACTGGGCCAAGCTCAGCACGACGACCGGCGCCGCCCCCGGCTTCTTCGGCGTCGAGCCGGACGAGCCGCAGACCGGCCCCTCGCTGCGGACCGAGATCGACGCGGCCAAGGACAAGGTGGCGTTCCTCGGCGAGCAGGTGGAACTGATCCTGCGGGATGTCCTCGGCGAACGGTCGGAACTCGGCAGGCACCAGGGCTTCTTCAGCATGGGCATGGACTCGCTGATGGCCGTGGAGTTCCACGCCCGGCTGACCGCTGCTCTGGCCATCGCCATCCCGCCCACTGCCGTCTTCAAGTACGCGACGCTCGACGACCTCGTCCCCCACCTGGCCGACGAGATCGGCATCGGTCCACAAGAGACCATCGAAGAGGTGGACGACACGTCTGCCGCCGATCTCCTCGCCCGCATCACGCGCAGCGCCAACACCCACCTCGACGAGGACTGAGAGGAACCACGGATGTCCGGACCCGGGTCGACCGACGAGCTGGTCACCGCGCTGCGCCAGTCGGTGCGCGTGATCGACCGGCTCGAGGACAGGCTCGCCCGCGCCCGCGAGCCGATCGCGGTGGTCGGCCTGGCGTGCCGGTTCCCCGGTGCGGCGTCGGCGGCGCGGTTCTGGGAGCTGCTGCGCGACGGGGTGGACGCGATCACCGAGGTGCCGCCGGACCGGTGGGACGTCGACGCCTTCTACGACCCCGATCCGGACACCCCCGGCACGATCAACACGCGCAGCGGCGGTTTCCTCGCCGACGTCGACCGGTTCGACCCGCTGTTCTTCGGCATCTCCCCCAAGGAAGCCGCCCGGCTGGACCCGCAGCACCGGCTGCTGCTGGAGGTCACCTGGGAGGCATTGGAGGACGCCGGGATCGCGCCCCGGTCGTTGCGCCGGACCAAGACCGGCGTGTACGTGGGCATCGCGGAGAACGACTACGCGCGGCTGGTCGAGGATTCCGGCGAGCTGGAGCACTACGACGCCACCGGAACGGGGTTCTGCTTCGCGTCCGGCCGGATCTCGCACGTCTTCGGCTTCCAGGGCCCGAACATCGCCGTCGACACCGGGTGCTCCAGCTCGCTGGTGGCCATCCACCAGGCCGTGAGCGCGTTGCGGCTCGGGGAGTGCGACCACGCGGTGGCCGGGGGCGTGCACCTGCGGTTGGCACCAACGACATCGTTGTCGCTGGCCAAGACCCGTGCGCTCGCGCCGGACGGCCGGTGCAAGACCTTCGACGCGTCCGCTGACGGGTTCGGCCGCAGCGAGGGGTGCGGGATGATCGTCCTCAAGCGACTCTCGGACGCCGAGCGCGACAACGACACCGTGCTGGCGGTGATCCGCGGGTCCGCGGTCAACCACGACGGCCCGGCGAGCGGGTTCACCGTGCCGAACGAGGGCGCGCAGGTGTCGTTGATCCGGGACGCGTTGCGCAACGCCGAGGTCGAGGCCGGTGCGGTCGGGTACATCGAGGCGCACGGCACCGGGACCGCGTTGGGCGACCCGATCGAGGTCGGCGCGCTGGACACGGTCTTCGGCAAGAGCGCGCACCCGGTGGTGCTGGGCGCGGTGAAGAGCAACATCGGCCACACCGAGGGCGCGGCCGGGATCGCGGGCGTGATCAAGACGGTGTTGGCCCTGCGGCACGGGGTGATCCCGCCGAACGTGCACTTCACAAACCCGACCCCGCACGTCGACTGGTCGCGGCTGCCGTTCGAGGTCCCGACCGCGCTCCGGCCGTGGGCCGAGCACCGGGTGGCCGGGGTCAGTTCCTTCGGGATGAGCGGCACCAACTCCCACATCATCCTCGCCGAGGCACCAGAGCAGCCCACAGTAGACAGTCCGAACCGACCGAGGGTGCTGACGCTGTCCGGTCGCACCGAGCAGGCACTCGCCGACGCGGCGACCAGGATGGCCGAGTTCCTGGACACCGGGCCGCCGGCCGCCGAGGTCTGCTTCACCGCCAACACCGGCCGCGACCACCACGAGCACCGGCTCGCTGTCACCGGCAGCACCGCCGCCGAGCTGGCCGAACGGTTGCGGGCAGGCGCGTCGACCGGCCATGTGACGACACACCAGGCACCGCCGAAGGTCGCGTTCCTGTTCTCCGGTCAGGGATCGCAGTACGCGGGCATGGGGCGGGAGCTGTTCGAGGGGGAACCGGCGTTCCGGGCGGCGATCCTGGAGTGCGCCGAGGTGGTGGACCGCCTGGTCCCGTTGCTCTACGAGGGCGGCGACCTGGACCGCACCGACAACACCCAGCCCGCGCTGTTCGCCGTCGAATACGCGCTGGCCAGGATGTGGCAATCGTGGGGTGTGCGGCCGGATGTCGTGCTCGGGCACAGCGTGGGCGGCATCGTCGCGGCCTGCGTCGCGGGCGTGTTCAGCGTCGCGGATGGCCTGGCACTGGTGGTCGAGCGCGCCCGGTTGATGCAGGCCCAGCAGCCCGGTGTGATGGCGGCTGCCCGGGTCGCGGAAGACGTGGTGGCGCCAGTGGTAGCCCGGTTCCCACTGGTGTCGGTGGCGGCGGTGAACGCGCCCGGCGAGGCGGTGGTGTCCGGTGACCGCGACCAGGTGGCCGCGGTGCTCGGCGAATTGGGTGTACCGGGCAAGTACCTGCCGGTGTCACACGCGTTCCACTCGCCGCTGATGGCCCCGGTGGCGGACGGGCTGCGGGCGGCCGCGCGGAAGGTCAGCTTCGCCGCGCCGGAGATCACCGTGATCTCGGACCTGACCGGCGAGGTGGTCGAGGACCTGGCGGACCCGGAGTACTGGGTGCGGCACGCGCTGGAGCCGGTGCGGTTCGCCGACGGTGTCCTGGCGGCGCACGCGGCGGGGGCGCGGGTGTTCGTCGAGGTCGGCCCGAAGCCGGTGCTGTTGGCATCAGCGCAGCTCAGCGCGCCGGACGCGACGTGGCTGCCGAGCCTGCGGCCCGGGCGCGACTGGGCGGAGCCGTTGACGACAGCGGCGGAGCTGCACCTGCGGGGCGTGCCGGTCGACTGGTCCGCTGTGGACGGTGGGCACCGGAAGGTCACCATCCCGGGTTACCCGTTCCAGCGGGATCGGCACTGGCTGGCGGCCAAGCCGCAGAACAAGGGGCGGGTTCGACCGCTGCTGGACGTGCGGCTGCGGTTGCCCGCGCACCGGTCGACGGTGTTCCAGTCGGAGTTGACCGCGACGGACTTCTTCGCCGAACACCGGGTGGGCGGCCGGGTCGTGTCACCTGCGGCGGCGCACGTGGCCATGGTCGCGAGCGCGGCCGAGGTGCTCACACCCGGTGATGTGGTCCTCACCGACGTGGTGTTCCCGGAGCCGTTGGCGTTGGCGGCCAACCAGACCGTCCAGATCGAGCTGACCGGCAACGACTTCCAGCTGATCAGCGTGCCGGACGACGTGGAGGCCGCCGCACCGGTCCATGCTGTCGGGTCGATCGGACAGGGGAAGGCGGCTCGTGGCGAGCCGCTGGAGGCGATCCGAGCGCGGGTGACGGCGGCGGTCTCGGCTGACGAGCTGTACCAGCGGCTGGCCGATGGCGGTATCGACCTCGGGCCGCGGTTCCGCTGGCTGACCGAGGTGCACACCGGCGATGGCGAGGTCTTGGCCGCCGTGACGAGGCCATCCGGCACGCGGAAGGTCGCCCCTGTCCACCCGGGACTGTTGGACGCGTTGTTCCAGGCCACCGAGGCGCTGTCCGGTGATGGCGCGCGCGTGCCGTTCGCGGTGCGCAGCCTGTGGATCGGGGCGGACGCCGATGCCCGGGGGCGTTGGGTGCACGCCCGGCGCTCGGGTGAGCGCTGGGACATCGACCTGCTCGACGCGGACGGCGCACCGGTCGTCCGGGTCGAGGGGTTCGAGGACCGCCCGGCCCCCGCGCTGACCCGCGCCTGGACCGATTGGCTCCAGGAAGTCCACTGGGAACCGGTGGCCAGCGACTCGAGTGCGGCCAGCCGCGTGCTCGTGATCGGCGAACCGCTCATCCCGGGCACGCAGACCCGAGACCCGCGTCATCCGGTCGACGGCTTCGACTCGGTTGTCTACCTCCCCGACACCACCACGGATGACGCCGCGGCACACGCGCACCACGTGACCACCGAACTCCTGGCCTTGGTGCAGCACCTCACCAAGGAACTGGTGCCACCGCGCCTCTACGTCGTCACCCGCACCGCACAAGCCGTCGCGCCCGGTGACCTCCCCGACCCGGCCCACACCGCGCTGTGGGGGCTGACGCACACCATCACCGCGGAACACCCAGAGCTCCAGGCGACCACGATCGACGTCGACTCCCTCGACGCCATCCCGTTCGGCACGGACCACCCGCACAACGCGGTCCGCAACGGCGTCAACCACATCCCGGTCCTGCGCAAGGCCACTGTGGACCTCTCCGGTCAGCCGATCCGGCTGGTGCTCGACTCCTACGGATCGCCGGAGAACCCGCGGTCCGAGCCGGTGGCCCGCCGTGAGCCGGGACCGGGTGAGATCGAGATCGAGGTCGCCGCGGCCGGGCTCAACTTCCGGGACGTGCTGGTGTCGCTCGGCATGATGGGCGAGCACTACCCCGCCGACGCGAGGCAGGTCCGGCTCGGGTTCGAGTGCGCGGGCACGGTGGTCGCCGTTGGCGCACAGGTGGACGTCTTCGCGCCTGGTGATCGGGTGATCGCGATGGCCGAGGGCGGGTTCGCCGACTACGTGACCGTCGACGCCGGGTATGCGACCGCCCTGCCTGCTGGGCTTTCGTTGGCGCAGGGGGCGACGATCCCGTTGGCCTTCCTCACCGCCCAGTATGCGCTGACCAGGCTCGCCGAGCTGCGGGCCGGGGAGCGGGTGCTGATCCACGCCGCGTCCGGCGGGGTCGGGCAGGCGGCGGTGCAGATCGCGTTGGCGCTCGGTGCCGAGGTGATCGCGACCGCCAGTGAGTCCAAACGGGACGCGGTGCGGGCGCTGGGGGTCACGCAGGTGCTGGACTCGCGGTCGACCTCGTTCGCCGAGGGGTTGGCGCCGGTCGACGTCGTGCTCAACAGCCTGACCGGGGAGTTCATCGACGCGGGCCTGTCGGTGCTCGCCGAGGGCGGCCGGTTCGTCGAGATGGGGAAGCTGGACATCAGGTCGCAGGTCCGCGCGGACGTCGGGTACTTCCCGTTCGACCTCGGGGATGACGGCGAGCTGGACCCGGCGCTGGTGCCCGGGTTGTTCGCCGAGGTCGCGGCCGGGTTCGCCTCGGGAACACTTCGGCCACTGCCGGTGACGACCTTCCCCCGGACCGACGCGGTGGGGGCGTACACGTTCATGCAACGCGCCCGGCACGTCGGCAAGGTCGTGCTGACCTTCGACCGACCGGTCCAACTGCGACAGGACGGCACGTACCTGATCACCGGTGGCCTGGGCGCGCTAGGGCTGCGGACAGCCCAGGAGTTGGCGGATCGCGGTGCCGGACACCTCGTCCTGACCAGCCGCAGGGCACCCGGTCCAGAGCAGGAGGCGACGATCGCGGCCCTGGGTGTTCGGGTGGATGTGCGGACAGGGGACCTCAGCGATCGGTCCACTGTGGAGAAGATCCTCGCCGAGTTCGGCCAGCTGCGAGGGGTCGTCCACGCCGCCGGTGTGCTCGACGACGGCATCCTCGCCCACCAGAGCGCCGACCGGTTCCACGCCGTGCTCGCGCCGAAGGTCGACGCCGGTTGGCACCTGCACGAACTGGCCGGTGACGTGGACTTCTTCGTCGGGTACTCCTCGATCGCCGCGCTCCTCGACGACGGCGGCCAGGGAAACTACGCCGCCGCAAACGCTTTCCTGGACGGTCTCGCCGCGCGCCGCCGCGCCGAGGGCAAGCCCGGCCTGGCCCTGAACTGGGGCCCGTGGGCGGAGATCGGCATGGCCGCCCACACCGAACGCCTGGCCGACACCCCGCTGATCCCGCCAGCAGAGGGCGCCGACGCCGCCGTCAGCCTCCTGGGCTCACCAGCAGCACAACTGGTCGTCCACCCAACGTCAAGGTCCACTGTGGAGCATGCTCCAGTCATCTCGACGCGCCCCGAGAGTCCTCAGGCACTGCTGGATCACCTGAACCAAGAACTGGTGCGCCTGCTCGGCCTCCCACCGGACTACCGGGTCGACCCGGGCGCGGCGTTCACCGAGCTGGGCATGGACTCGCTGATGGTGGTCGAACTCCGCAACCGCCTGCACCGCGCCCTGGACGTCCCCTTGGCCGCGACCGTCGCCTTCGACTACCCCACCGTCGCCCAACTCCGCGACCACCTGGTCGATCTCCTCGACCTCACCACCTCGGACCCGCGCGCCGAACTGGACGCGCTCCTCGGCGACTTCCCGGAGGGAGCCCTGTGACCACCGCCGACGACCAACGCCTGCACCGCGCCCTGTCCGCGATCCGCACCCTCCAAGGCCGGGTGCGCGAACTGGAGTCAGCCGACTCGCCCATCGCCATCATCGGCCTGGGCTGCCGGTTCCCCGGCGCGCCGGACCCGACCGCCTACTGGGAGCTGCTGCGCTCCGGCGGCGAGGCGATCTCCACCGTGCCGGAAGGGCGGTGGGGCGGCGGCACCGAGCGGGGCGGGTTCCTGGCGGACATCGCGGGGTTCGAGCCGGGGTTCTTCGGGATCTCGCCGCGTGAGGCCAGGCACATCGACCCGCAGCAGCGGTTGCTGCTTGAGGTCGCGTGGGAGGCGGTCGAGGACTCCGGGCGTGATCCGAGGTCGCTGGCTGGGAGCAGGACCGGGGTGTTCGTCGGGATCTCCGAGGCGGAGTACCTGCCGGTCATGCGGGCCAAGGCGGGCGGCCCGGTCCAGATGCACGACCTCACCGGCAACGCGCTGAGCGTCGCGAGTGGACGTCTGTCCTATCTACTCGGCCTGCGGGGCCCGAACCTGGCCCTGGACACAGCATGCTCGTCGGCGCTGGTCGCGGTGCACCTGGCCATCGCCAGTCTGCGGCGCGGCGAGTCGGACCTGGCCTTGGCGGGCGGCGTGAGCCTGATGGTGTCGCCGGACGCGTTCGTGGCGTTCGCCGATGGCAACGCGCTGGCGACCGACGGTCGGTGCAAGACGTTCGACGCGGCGGCCGACGGATACGGTCGGGGTGAGGGCGCCGGGGTGGTGGTGCTCAAGCGGCTCGACGACGCGATCGCCGCCGGAGACCCGATCCGGGCGGTCATCCAGGGCAGTGCGGTGAATCAGGACGGTCGCACCAATGGCCTGACCGCGCCCAATGGTCCCGCACAGCAAGAGGTCATCCGCGCGGCGCTGGCCGACGCCAAGATCGAGCCCGCGGCCGTCGGCTACGTCGAGACGCACGGCACCGGCACCCAACTCGGCGACCCGGTCGAGGTCGGCGCACTGAGCGCGGTGTTCGCGGGCCGGTCGACGCCGGTGCTGCTCGGCGCGGCGAAGACCAACATCGGCCACCTGGAGGCAGCGGCCGGGGCGGCGGGCCTGATCAAGGCGGTGCTCGCGCTCGGCCACCAGGAGATACCACCGAACCGCAACTTCCACCGCCCCAACCCGCACATCCCGTGGGACGCCGTGGCGGTGCCGACCGAGGTCACGCCCTGGCCGGAGGGCACGACGGCAGCCGGGGTCAGCTCGTTCGGCTTCAGCGGCACCAACGCACACGTCGTGCTCACCGCCGCGCCCGAACAGTCCACACCGGACGCACCTGACCGGCCACGGCACGTCCTCCCCCTGTCGGCCCGCTCACCCGAGGCTTTGCGCGACCTCGCAACACGGCACGCCGCCGCCCTGGAAGGCGCGCAGGACATCGGAGACCACTTCCACACCGCCGCGATCGGTCGCACCCGCTTCCCGCACCGGCTGGCCATCACCGCGTCGACCGGCGACGAGGCCGTCAAGGCGTTGACCCGATTCCTGGACGGAAGGCCGTCCGCTAGCGGCCAGGTAGACGAGCAGCCGCGCGTGGCGTTCCTGTTCACCGGCCAGGGTTCGCAGTACGCGGGCATGGGCAAGGTGCTTTTCGAGACCCACCCCGTCTTCCGGGACGCGCTGACCCGCTGCGACGAGAGCCTGCGCGCCCTCGACGTGCCGCTGCTCGACATCCTGTACTCGGACACCACCGGTCTCATCGACCGAACCGCCTACGCCCAGCCCGCGATCTTCGCCCTGGAGTACGCGCTGACCCGGCTGTGGGAGTCCTGGGGTGTGCGGCCGCACGTGGTGATGGGCCACAGCACCGGCGAGTTCGCCGCCGCCCACGCCGCCGGGTTCCTCGACCTGGACGACGCCCTCGCGCTGCTCACCCGGCGCGCTCGACTCATCGAGGACGCGACCTCCGGCGGCGCGACGGCAGCCGTGCTGGCCTCCCGCGAAGAGGTCGAGCCGGTACTCGCCCCGTTCACCAAGGTCGGGGTCGCGGGGGTCAACGGTCCACGTGAGACTCTGATCGCCGGTGACGCCGATGCCGTGGCCGAGGCGCTGATCGCGGCCAAGGCGTCTGGTTTGGACGGTCGTCCGCTCAAGATCCCGCACGCACCGCACTCACCGCTGGTCGAACCAGTGCTTCCAGAACTCGTGGCCGCCGCGGAGAAAGCCACCTATCGCGCGCCCACGGTGCGGATGATCTCGAACGTCACCGGCGGCATCGTCGAGTCGATCGATGCCGAGCACTGGCGCAGGCACACCCGCGAGCCCGTCCTGTTCGCCGACGGCATGGCGACGCTGGCGGGCGAGGGCTGCCAGGTCGTGCTGGAGATCGGCCCGCAGCCGGTGTTGCAGCTGCTGGGCAGGCAGAGCTGGCAAGGGCCGCCGGTGCGGTGGCTGTCGTCGCTGTGGGAGGGGCGCGACGACTGGAAGCAGGTCCTGCAGAGCGTCGCCGACCTCTACGCCGCCGGGGCCGAGATCGACTGGACCGCGTTCGACGAGCCCTACCCGCGCCGCCGGGTCCCGATCCCCACCTACCCGTTCCAGCGCGAACGGCACTGGTTCGACGAGCGAGCACGCCAGGAGGGGCTACCGGTGACCAGCGCAGCGCCAACATACACAGCAGCGCCAACCAACACAGCAGCGCCAACAAACACAGCGCCAACCAACACAGCGCCAACCAGCGCGGTACAGGCAGGCACGACCGACCGGCGGCGGGTGATCCTCGACGACCTGCGGGACCGGCTCGGCGCGGGTCTGGAGCTGGCCGACCTGCCGCCGCGCACCACGTTCGTCGACCTCGGCGCCGACTCGCTGCTGATCGCCAAGCTGATCCAGGACATCATCGACCTCTACAGGGTCACGTTGACCGTGGGGCACCTGTTCGACGAACTGGACACTGTCGAGGCCGTCGCCGCCCACCTGGACACAGTGGTGCCCGCCGGGCACCCGCTGCCCGGCCAGACCCCGATCGCGACACCGGCGGCTCCTGTCCTGCCGCCCACCCCGGTCGCCGTGGATGACCAGGACGCGGTGGGCAAGCTGTTCGCCACCCAACTGGAGATCATGTCGCGACAGCTGGACATCCTCTCCGGCGCGAAGACCGCACCCCAGCCCGTCCGGGCACAGGCCCCGAAGCCCGCCCCCGCCCCGGTCCGGGAGTTGACCGACCAGCAGCGCGATCACCTCGACGACCTGCTCGCCACCCACAAGAAGCGCACGGCGGGCTCGTTGACCCGCGCCACCGATCACCGGGCCATCCGGGCCGACACCCGGATGCGGTCCGTGCGCCCGGAGACCAGGTCGGTGTCGTACCCGATCATCGCCGACCGTGGCACCGGTGCGCGCTTCCACGACATCGACGGCAACGAGTACGTCGACATCGCCATGGGTGTGGGCGTGCTGCTCTGCGGGCACGACCCGGAGTTCGTCACCGCCGCCGTCACCGAGCGCCTCGGCCGGGGCTTGCAGCTGGGGCCGATCACGGACCTGGCCGACGACGTCGCGGAGCTGGTGCGGGAGCTGACCGGGATGGAGCGGATGTTCTTCGCCGTCACCGGCAGCGACGCCGTCCGGGGAGCGCTGCGGATCGCGCAGGCCAAGACCGGCAAGACCCGGTTCGCGATGTTCTCCGGCTCCTACCACGGCCAGGACGACCGGGTCCTCGCCCTGCCGGACGTCCTGGGCGACCCGGAGCGGTCGGTCCCGATGGCGCCCGGCATCGCACCCGGTGCGGCGGCGGACGCACTGGTGCTCACCTATGGCGCCGCATCCGCATTGCAGACCATCGAGTCGCACGCGCACGAGTTGGCGGGGGTGCTCGTCGAGCCGGTGCAGAGCCGGAACCCGACGTTGCAGCCCGAGGCGTTCCTGCGTGACCTGCGGGCGCTGACGACCCGACTGGGCATCCCGCTGATCTTCGACGAGGTCATCACCGGTTTCCGGGTGCACCCCGGCGGTGCCCAGGCGCACTTCGGGGTGCGGGCCGACCTCGCCACGTACGGCAAGGTTGTCGGCGGCGGCCTGCCGGTGAGCATCGTTGCGGGCAAGGCCGAGTTCCTCGACCAGGTCGACGGTGGCGACTGGGTCGACGGGCCTGGGCCGGACCCGGACAGCCAGAAGACCTACATCGGCAGCACCTTCGAGATGCACCCGTACGCCATGGCCTCGACCAAGGCCATGCTGCTGCACCTGCGCGAGCAGGGCCCCGACCTGCAACGACGGCTGACCGAGCGGGCGGCGGGGCTCGCCGACACGCTCAACGAGTTCTTCCGGGCCGAGTCGGTGCCCATCCGGGTGCTGCGGTTCGCCTCGGTGTTCCGGTTCGCGTGGAAGGGCAACGCCAGCTACGCCTACCAGCCGCTGGAGATCGAGGTCTTCCACTTCCACCTGCTCACCCGCGGCGTCTACCTGTGGGAGGGCCGCACCTGCTTCCTGTCCACCGCACACACCGACGAGGACATCGCGGTGATCATCACGGCCGCCAAGGAGGCCATCGCGGCCATGCGCGTGGGCGGTTTCCTGCCTGCGGTGACGCCGGTGGCCGCACCGATCGGCGACGAGCAGCGGGCGGTGCTTGCCCTGCCCGCCGGAACACCACAGTGGACAGTCGCCGAAGACGTCCTGCTGACGGGGGATCTGGATCTGGCCGCCCTCCGCGACGCGGTGCGGGTGGTCGGTTCCCGGCATGAGGCTCTACGGACGGTGTTCCGGGACGGGGCTGTGGTACTGCCGTTGGTCGACGTGCCGGTCGAGGAAGCCGGACCGGACTGGTGGGACCGGGCGTTGGCAGAGCCGTTCGACCTGGCCGCTGGGCCGCTGTGGCGGGTCGCGGTACTGCGGGTCGACGAGAACACCCACCACCTGGCGCTGCTGACCCACCACGTGATCTCGGACGGCTGGTCCATGGCGGTGGTGCTGGAGGAACTGGCCGCCGCGTACTCGGCTGCACGGCACGGCAAGCAGGTCGAGCTGCCGGACCCGCTCCAGTACCGGGACTTCGTCGACCGGTCGCGTGATCTGTCCACTCAGGAACGCTACTGGGCAGAAAAGTTCGCAGGTGGCTTCCCAGACACTGTGTTCCCCTCGGAGACGCCCTCGACGTCGCGGCGAGGCGAGCGGATCACCTTCTCCCTTGAGGACGTCACCACCGTCAAGGAAGCCGGGAAGAGTGCCCAAGCGACGCTGTTCATGGCACTGCTGGCCGGATACGGGCTGCTCACCCACCAGGCGACCGGGCAGGACGACATCGTCATCGGCGTGCCGCACGCGGGTCGCGGGTTCCCCGGCAGCGGCTCTGTTGTCGGCTACTGCGCCCACTTCCTACCCATCCGCAGCACGATCACGCCCGGTCTCACGGTCGGCGACTACCTGCGCCAGATCCGGGCTACGGTGGTGGCGGCGTTCGAGAACCAGGACGTCCCCTTCGCCCGACTGCACCCCGGCGACGACTACCCGGCGCCGCTGCGCACGGTGTTCAACCTGGACCGGTCCATCCCGGTGCCCGAGTTCGACGGCCTGACCGGCGCGTTCGAGCCGGTGCCCGCCGGGTTCGCGCTCGTCGACTTCCGGATCGACGGGATCGAGACCGGCACCGGCATCCGGTTCGACTGCGACTACCGGGCCGACTCGTTCGACGCCGCCACGGTGCGCCGGTGGTGCGAGCACTACCTGACGTTGTTGACCGCACTGGCAGACCGGGACCGCCCGATCGACCGGCTGCCCACCCCAGGAGACCCGCGATGACCAGCAGCCCGACCGTGGACAACCACACCGCGTTCACCGAGGTCCCGGTGATCGACATCGGCGCGCTGGTCACCGCCGACTCCGACCCGGCCGCGCGGCGGCGGGTGGTCGACGAGATCGGCGCGGCCTGCCGGGACGTGGGCTTCTTCTACGTCACCAACCACGGCATCGCCCCGGCCGACAGCGCCACGATGTTCGCCGCCGCCAAGGCGTTCTTCGCACTGCCGCTCGCGGACAAGATGGCGATCCGGCTCGGCGGCAACACCGACCAGTTCCGCGGCTTCGTCCCGCTCGGCGGCGAGGTCACCGCCGGCAAGACGGACTGGCATGAATGCCTTGACCTGCAACCGAAGTGGGGGCGCGACGCCGCGAGTGCGGCCACCGTGCGCGCCCCGCGCGACGGGCACCCGCTCGACGACCCCGAGCAGTGGCCGACCGCGCTGCCCGAGTTCCGCACCGTCATGATGCGGTCCTGGGACCAGCTGTGGGGGCTGAGCGCGCGGATCGCCGCCGGGATGGCGCTGAGCCTCGGGCTCGACGAGCACTTCTTCGCCCAGTACGAGGGTGCCGAACTCAGCGACCTGCGGATGGTGCACTACCCGCCGTTCAGCCGGGAGGCGCACCCGCACGCGCCGGACGGGGTCACCATCGACCAGACTGAACTGGGGTTCGGCGCGCACGTGGACTACGGGTTCCTCGCCGTGCTGCAACAGGACGGCGTCGGCGGGCTGGAAGTGCGCAACGCTGAGGGCGAGTGGATCGCCGCGCCGCACATCCCCGGCACGTTCCTGGTCAACATCGGGTTGATGATGCAGCGCTGGACCAACGACCGCTACCAGGCGACCTGGCACCGGGTGCAGATCCCGGGCACCAGCGACCGCTACTCCATCCCGTTCTTCTTCGAGCCGCGCTTCGACGCCGTGGTCGAACCGCTGCCGCAGTGCGTCGACGCCGACAACCCGCCGCGCTACGAGCCGTGCGAGTTCGGTCCTTACGTAGTCGATCTTTTCGCAAAAGCGTATGACTGAATCACTCTCTCCCACCACCCGCCCCCTCTTCCCCACCCGGCATCGTTCCCGACATGGCACCGTCCATCCGACACTGGTGCATCCGATATGTGAAAGATCCGTTTCCGCACACTGAAGGCAGGCAACCGCATGCAGCAAGTGTCCGAGGTCGTCAACTCGTGGAACGAGTGGGACCCGCTGGAGGAGATCGTCGTCGGGTCGGCCGACGGGGCCAACTTCGAGCCGACCGAGCCGGGCAACCGGCCGCAGATCCGCAACGCGCCGCCGGGGACGCCGTTCCCGTCCGGGCCCAAGTCCGCCGAGGCGGTCGACCGGGCCAACGAGGAGTTGGCCGGGCTGGTGTCGCTTCTGGAGTCCGAGGGTGTCCGGGTGCGCAGGCCCGCGCCGCACGACTTCTCGCAGTCGGTGCGCACGCCCGACTTCGAGGCGGCCAACCAGTACTGCGCGGTGTGCCCGCGGGACGTGATGATCACCATCGGCAACGAGATCATCGAGGCGCCGATGTCGCGGCGGTCGCGGTTCTTCGAGTACCAGCCGTACCGGGAGCTGGTGTACGAGTACTGGAACGCCGACCCGCGGGTGGTGTGGACGACCGCGCCGAAGCCGTCGATGGCGGACAAGATGTACCGCGACGGGTTCTGGGACTGGCCGCTGGCGGAGCGGCACGAGCGGATGCACTCGTTCGAGTTCTGCGTGACCCAGGACGAGGTGGTGTTCGACGCGGCCGACATGAGCCGCTTCGGCCGCGACATCGTGGTGCAGGAGTCGATGACCACCAACCGGGCGGGCATCACCTGGCTCAAGCGGCACCTGGAGCCCAAGGGTTTCCGGGTGCGGCCGGTGCACTTCCCGCTGGACTTCTTCCCCTCGCACATCGACTGCACGTTCGTGCCGCTGCGCCCGGGGCTGGTGCTGACCAACCCGGACCGGCCGCTGCGCGAGGGTGAGGAGGAGCTGTTCGAGGCCAACGACTGGGAGCTGGTCGAGGCGCCGGAGCCGACCACGGGCAACAACGAGATGCCGGAGTTCTGCCAGTCCTCCAAGTGGTTGTCGATGAACGTGCTCAGCATCGGCCCGAACAAGGTCATCTGCGAGCAGCAGGAGAAGCCGCTGCAGGAGCTGCTGTACAAGATGGACTTCGAGGTCTTCCCGGTCCCGTTCCGCAACGTGTTCGAGTACGGCGGGTCGCTGCACTGCGCCACCTGGGACGTACGCCGGGTCGGCGCGGGCGAGGACTACTTCCCCAACTCCGACTACCAGCCACTGGCCTGAGCGGAAGGTTCGCCATGTACATCCTCGGGGTCAACTCCGTCTACCACGAGTCCTCCGCGTGCCTGGTCCGCGACGGGGTGGTGCTCGCCGCGGCCGAGGAGGAGCGCTTCAACCGGGTCAAGCACGGCAAGGAGGCCCGCGCGGACAACCCGGACGAGCTGCCGCGGGCCGCGATCGACTTCTGCCTGGCCACCGCGGGGATCACCCTGGCCGACGTCGACCACGTGACCGTCGCCGCCGACCCGGAGATCATCGCCGACGTGCTGGCCAAGGGCCTGCCGTCGCCGTGGGACGAGCGCGACAAGCAGGAGCAGTTCCTGGCCAAGCTGCCCGACATCCCGCTCCGGTTCACCGAACTCGGCTTCACCGGCGAGTTCCACTGGGTCGCGCACCACACCGCGCACGCCGCGTCGGCCTACTTCGCGTCCACTTTCGACGATGCCGCGGTGCTGGTGGTCGACGCGCTCGGCGACGACGCGTTCTCCACCCGGTTCTACCGCGCCGACGGCGGCAAGCTGGAGTGCGTGCAGAGCGTGCGGTACCCGGCGTCCATCGGGTACCTGTGGGAGCTGGTGTCGGTCTACTTGGGATTCGGCGTGTACGACGCGGCGAAGGTGATGGGCCTGGCCGCGTACGGCGACCCGACCCGCTTCGCCGCCGCGTTCGACCGCCTGGCCTGGACCACACCGGACGGCGGCTTCGAGATGGCCACCGACCTGCTGCGGTTCGCCGACATCCTGTACTACCCGCCGTCAGCCGACACATCCGGCCTGGTCGAGGTGCTGGGTGTGCAGGCGCGCACCGGGGACCTGGAGCAGGTCCACCAGGACGTCGCCGCGGCGTTGCAGGAGAAGACGAACGAGCTGGTCCTGCACATGACCGAGCACCTGCGGCGCCTCACCGGGTCGACCCGGCTGTGCCTGGCCGGTGGTGTCGCGCTGAACTGCGTCGCGAACCAGATCGCCTTCGAGCGCTCGGACTTCGAGGAGCTCTACGTCCAGCCCGCCGCGCACGACGGTGGTCTCTCGGTCGGCGCGGCGCTGCACGTGTGGAACCACGTGCTCGGCCAGGAGCGGTCGCCGTCGATGCCGCACGCCTACTGGGGTCCGTCGTTCACCGACGCCGAGATCGCGGCCGAACTGGGCAAGCACCCGACCCTGGTGGTCGACCAGCCGGCCGACTTCGCCGCCTCGGTCGCGGAGCTCCTGGTCGCGGGCAACGTCATCGGGCTGTTCCAGGGCGCGATGGAGTTGGGGCCGCGTGCTTTGGGCAACCGCAGCATCATCGGCGACCCCCGCGAGCGGGCCATGCGGGAGACGCTGAACCACAAGGTCAAGCACCGCGAGTACTTCCGGCCGCTGGCCCCCAGCGTGCTCGGCGAGTTCGTGGACGAGTGGTTCGAGGTCGCCAAGCCGACCACGGCGGGCGACTACATGCTGATGGCGTACCCGGCGCGACCGGAGAAGTACGCGCGGATGGGCGCGGTGTTGCACGTCGACAACACGTGCCGCATCCAGGCGGTGCACGAGGCGACGAACCCGGGGTTCCACCGGATCATCCGGGAGTTCCACGCGCGCACCGGGGTGCCGATGGTGCTGAACACCTCGTTCAACGACCAGGAGCCGATCATCTGCACGCCAGCCGACGCGGTCGCCACGTTCCTCAAGACCGAGATCGACTACCTGGCGATCGGGCCGTTCCTGGTGCGCAAGTCACCCACCGCGCGGCCCGTCACCGCGTAGTCCGTCACCGCCACCGGCGGAACCCACCCTCGGAGTTGATGACTTGCCCGGTGACCCAGTCCGCGTCCGGCGAGGTGAGCCACGCGATCAGCCGTGCCGGGTCGTCCGGCTCGGCCCAGCGGCCGGTCGGGAACCCGGCGCGCACCTCGTCGCGGATCTCCGGCGTGACCCAGCCGGTGTCGACCGGGCCGGGGTTGACGGCGTTGACCGTGATGCCCTGGTCGATCAGGTGGTCGGCGAGGGACTTGGTGACACCCGCGAGCGCGGCTTTGCTGGCGGCGTAAGCGATCTCGCCGGTCATCGGGCCGAGGTCCTGGCCGGAGGTCATCAGCACCACCCGCCCGCCCGGGCGGCCGTCGTGCTGGGCGGCGAAAGCCTGGACGAGCAGCAGCGTCGAGCGCGTGTTCACCGCCCAGTGCGCGTCGAGCATCGCGGCGTCGAGGGTGCCCAGCGGACCGTCGCCGCCACTGCGGGCGTGGTTGCACACGAGGATGTCCACGTGACCCGCGGTGGCGGCGGCGGTCGCCAGCAGGTGCTCCGGCGCGCCGGGAGCGACCAGGTCCAGGCCCAGGTGCGCGGCGCCGACCTCGGCCGCGAGCGCCGCCGGGCCGTCCGGGTCGGCGCCCCACGGCTGGTCGGCGTCGTGCGGGGCGTGGTGGTGCAGGAACAGGGTGGCGCCCGCGGCGGCGAGCCTGCGGGCGGTGGCGTAGCCGATGCCCGCGCGCCTGCTCACCCCGGTCACCAGCGCGACGCGGCCGCGCTGCGGGAGATCGGTCACCCGACCTGTCTACCAGGGCAGCCCGGCGACCGTCCGTCAGGGCAGTCTGGCGACCTTGCCCCTGGGGTCGACCATGACCGGGACGACGTCGGCGTACGGGGTGTCGTCGAGTTCCACCCTGGCCGGTGGGGCGCCGACCAGGGTGAGCGCCCAGAAGTGGTCGACGTCGACGTTTTCGTTGCAGGCGTTGCAGGACACGCGGACCACGCCCTCGTGTTCGCTCGCCTGCGCCAGGTAACCGACCCTGGCCAGCGAGTGGGTGCCGACCTTGCAGGTCGCGGGGAGGATGGCCACGCGCTCACCGATGTTGCTCACGCGGTAACGGACGGCCACATCGGCCGGGCGGTTGTCGTACATGGGCGACACCCTAACCCGGAAGTCGAACAGGTGTTCGGTCGTGGCGCGCACATCACCCTTGTGAGCGACCCCAGGACTTGTGGATCGTCCACAGTGGATGGACACAGTGGATCACCGATCGCGTTGCCGCCCACTGGGACCGTACAGCGCCCGGCCGGTGGTGGGTGTTTCACCGACCCGCACCCGGACGAGTCCGTCGCTGGTAGTGTCGGGACGATTACCGCCGAGCTCACGGCCACGCCCGCGGCGGGAGAAATGGAGACAGCGCTCGTGAGTTCGGATACTGGCGCGCCGGTGATAGCCGGTAGCGGCCTGGTGAAGCGGTTCGCCGATTTCGAGGCCGTGCGCGGGATCGACTTCCAGGTGCGCCGCGGTGAGGCGTTCGGCTTCCTCGGGCCCAACGGCGCGGGCAAGTCCTCCACGATGCGCATGGTGTCGTGCATGTCCCCGCGCAGCGGCGGCGACCTGCGGGTGCTCGGCATGGACCCGGACACGCACGGCCCGGCGATCCGGGCCAGGATCGGCCTGGTGCCGCAGGAGGACAACCTCGACCGCGAGCTGACGGTGCGGCAGAACCTGCACGTCTACGGCCGCTACTTCGGGCTGACCCGCAAGCAGGTGCGCGCCAAGGCGGTCGAGCTGATCGAGTTCGCCCGGCTCACCGACCGCGCCGACCACGACGTCGAGCCGCTCTCCGGCGGCATGAAGCGGCGGCTGACCATCGCCCGCGCGCTGGTCAACGACCCGGAGGTGCTGCTGCTCGACGAGCCGACCACCGGGTTGGACCCGCAGGCGCGGCACCTGTTGTGGGAGAAGCTGTTCGCGCTCAAGCAGCGGGGTGTCACGCTCATCATCACCACGCACTACATGGACGAGGCCGAGCAGCTGTGCGACCGGCTGGTGGTGATGGACGCGGGCCGGATCGTCGCCGAGGGCAGCCCGGCGGAGCTGATCGCCCGGTACGTGACCCGCGAGGTGCTCGAACTGCGCTTCTCCCCCGGCGACCAGCACGGCGCGGTCGACTCCGTGCGCGATCTGGCCGACCGGGTGGAGGTCCTGCCCGACCGGCTGTTGCTCTACACCACCGACGGTGACGCCACTGCCGCCCGCGCGCATGATCGAGGCGTGCGGCCGACCTCGACGCTGGTGCGCCGGTCCACGTTGGAGGACGTGTTCCTCCGGCTCACCGGCCGGACGTTGGTGGAGTGATGACCGCGACGCTCGACCAGCCGGTCGCGGTGGCCACCGGTGTGGTGGTCCGGCCGTGGCGCGCGGTGCTGCTGCGGGTGGAGGGCCAGTGGACCTGGTACCGGCGGCACTGGACGGCGAGCCTGCTGTCGTCGGGGTTGCAGCCGGTGCTGTTCCTGGCGGCGATGGGGATCGGGTTCGGGTCGCAGGTGCGGCCGGGGCCGCTGACCGGCGGCATGCCGTACCTCGCTTATGTGGCACCGACGATCCTGGTCAGCGGGCTGATCACGATCGCGGTGGCCGAGGCCGGGTTGCCGGTGCTGTCGGGGTTCAAGTGGAAGCAGGACTACTGGGCGGTCGCGTCGTCGCCGGTCACGCCGGGGCAGCTGTTCACCGCCGAACTGGTGTGGATCACGCTGCGGCTGGTGCTGGGAGCGGTGCTGTACCTGGTGGTCACGGCTGTGGTGGGCGGCTGGACGAGCGCGGGCGCGCTGCTGGTCGCGCCGATCGCGATCCTGACCGGCGCCGCGTGCGCGACCCCGGTGATGGCGTTCGCGGCGACGACCAAGGGTGACGGGCACGCGTTCGCCGCGGTGAACCGGTTCGTGGTGATGCCGATGACGCTGTTCGCGGGCACGTTCTTCCCGATCGACCGGCTGCCGGTCGCGGTCCGGCCGCTGGCCTGGATCTCGCCGCTGTGGCACGGGAACGAACTGGCGCGCGGTGTCGCGTTGGGCGGGTTGCGGTTGTGGCCCGCGGTGGGCCACCTGGCGGTGTTGGTGGGGTTGCTGGTGTTCGGGTTGGTGCTGGGGCGCCGGTGCTTCCGCCGCAGGCTGGTGGTCTGAATGTCTGTTGTGGACACTGGGCGGCGGACGGCGGTGCTGCAGCGGGTCCTGCCGTCGGGCAGCTACGCCGGAATGGCGCGGCGGCTGGTCGAGCGGTCGGCACTGCTGTACGCGCGGGCGTGGATGGTGCTGCTGTCGGGCATCTTCGAGCCGCTGTTCTACGTGCTGGCGTTCCAGATCGGCTTCGGTGCGCTGGTCCCGGTCGTGGTGGGCCCCGGCGGGGTGGAACTCAGCTACGTCGCCTTCGTCGCCCCCGCGTTGCTGGTCGCCTCCGCCATGAACGGCGCGGTGTCGGAGACGATGAGCATGTTCTACAAGCTCCGCTTCGACGGCCTGTACGACTCGGTGCTGGCCACCCCGCTCGGCACGTACGACGTGGCGCTGGGCGAACTGACCTGGACGGTCCTGCGCAGCGGCCTGTACGCGGTCGCCTTCTTCGGCGTCATGGCCACGATGGGCCTGGTGACGACCCCGTGGGCACTGCTGCTCGTCCCGGTCGCACTCCTGGTGTCGATGGCCTTCGCGGCGATCGGCATGGTGTGCGCGACCCTGCTCCGGTCGTCGGCTCAGTTCGAGTACATCCACCTGCTCGTGGTCCCGATGTTCCTGTTCTCGGGCACCTTCTTCCCGGTGGACCGCTACCCCCTGCCGCTGCGGGTGATCGCCGAACTCTCCCCCCTCTACCACGGCGTGGAACTGGCCAGGAGCTTCTCGGTCGGCGTACTGACCCCATCCCTACTCGGCCACATCGCCTACCTACTGGCCCTGACAGCCGCGGGCCTCTACGGCACCTCCCGCCGCATCGGCAAACTCCTCCTCAGCTAACGCCGCGCCGCCTCGATCACCGCCACAACCCGCCAAGCTGTCCGCAGCGGCTCACCAGACTCCACCGCCTCCAGTAGGCCGCGCAGTACCGCGATCAAGCCGACGACGCCGGTGCCCTTGCGCAGGGTGGTGATGAGCCAGCGCAGGCCCGCCGGGAGACCCGCGGTGCGGGCGATCAGGGCGAACCGGAGGTCGATGGGGCCCCGGTCGGCGACCGCGGCGCCGATTGCCGCGGCCAGCCGGGTGATGATCAGGGCGTCGCCGGGCACGGGGGCCGCGTTCTCCGGTGGGATTCCATGGGGGTCAGTAGAGCCCGGGGCGAGTCCCGGGGGAACGACCGGTCTTCGGCTGACAGCCGATCGGCGGTCAGGACCGTATCCCCGGGGAGCCGGGTGCGTTGGACAGGGTGGCCGCGGACCGGCGGTCGCCCGCCGAGTTGGGTGGAACGCGAAACGGTGGCGGGGCCCGGATCGATCACAGGGGCGTGGCCGTGACCGAGGACGCCCAGGCCGCGCTGGATCGGGTGGTCGCGCGGTGCGCCGCGGCGATGCGGGGTGCCACGGCGGTGCTCGGCGGGGTGGCCGCGATCGCGTCGGCGCGCGCGGGGCTGGGCTGGGTGGTGCTCGCGGTCGGCGTGAGCGTGGTGTGGTCGGCGGGGTTCGCGTGGACGGTGGTCCGGCGCGGGGTGCGCGGCTGGGTCGTGCTGGTCGACATCGCGCTGACCGTCGTGCTGTGCCTGGCGCAGCCGTGGCTGGTGGCACCGGAGCTGCGGTCGGGTGGGGCGAGCTGGGTGGACGGGCTGACCTCGATGACGATCGTGATCGCGCACTTCGCGTGGCGGCCGCGGCTGGCCGTGCCCGCCGGTCTGCTGGTGGCCGCGGTGCACGTGGTCGGCGCGTGGCAGGTCGGGGGCGCACTGGGGACGCTGGGCATCCACCTGATCCAGATCGCCGCGACGGCCGCGCTGATGACGGTGCTGCGCCGCTCCGCCGCGGTGGCCGACGACGCGCTCGCCGACCTCCAGGCCACTGAACGTGCGGCCGCCGTCATGCTCGCGCGGCGCGCGGACGAGCGGGAGCACAAGCGCAGGCTGCACGACACGGTGCTGGCGACGCTGACGACCATCGGCACCGATGGCGTCACCGCGTCGTCCCAGGCTCTACGAACGAGGGCCGCAGCAGACCTGGCGGTGGTCGAGGGCAGCATCGATCTCGGCGAGCCTGACACCGACGTCGACTTACGTCACCAACTGCGCGCGGTCGCGGACCGGGCAGAGGTAGCCGTCACGGCGGATCTAGTCCCGTGCAAGGTGCCGGTCCTGGTCGCCACTGCCTTCTCGGCCGCCGCCGCACAGGCCCTGGCCAATACCGCCCGCCACACCTCGGCCGACACCGCCCGCCTGACGCTGACCACCGACTGCGCCTCGATCCTGGTCACCATCACCGACACCGGCCCCGGCTTCGACCCCACCACCATCCCCCACCACCGCTACGGCGTCCGCGAAGGCATCCTCGGCCGCATGCGCACGGTGGACGGCGCCGCCACCATCACCTCGACCCCGTCCGGCACCACCATCACCCTCCGCTGGCCCGACACCACCCCCTGCCCACCGGCGGCCACCTGATGAGCCGCGACCCGAAGCCGGGGAACACCGGCACCGCGATGCGCACGGCAGCGAACGGATTCCCATCAGCGGCCACCGTGCTGCCCGACGCAGGCCAACCCGATGTCCGCCCTGAGCGGGCACATACGCGGCAGCGATGCCTGGTCGGCGAGCCCGGAGTCGAGCACCAGGGACGTGGCGATGAGCGCTGACCCGAGCGTGGTGGTGGCCGAGCGGTACGCGCGGGGGGCGACCGTGGCGGCGGTGGTGATCGCGGCGTTCTGGCACCTGGGGTACGACCTGGCGGCCACCGCGACCAACTGGGGTGTCTACAGCAGGCAGTGGGCGGCGGCTGCCGGGTGGGTGTTGTACCTGGTGGTCGGGGGTGTGGCGGCGACGGTTCTGCTGCGGGGTGGGTCGCGGCGGGTGGCGTGGCTGGCGGGGGTGGGGACGCTCGGGGTGGACGTGCTGTTGCTGGTGGCGGCGCCGGGGGCGGTGGTGTTGCCCGCGAACTGGGCGTGGGGGTCGGTGGGGTGGGTGGCGGTGATCGCGTTCTGGCGGCACCGGGCGGCGCACCTGGTGGCGTTCCTGGTGGCGGACACCGCGATCCTGGTGGTCGGGATGGTGGTGCTCGACGTGGGCAGCAGTGAGCAGGTGTCGCGGGCGATCATGGTGCTGCTCGGGGCGTTCACCCTCCAGCTCGGCTACAGCCTCGGCGCGCACGGCCTGCACGCGGCGGCCCAGTGGGCGGCGCGCAGCTCGGCGGCCAGGACAGCGGCGACGGCGCACCGGGCGGCGGCGGAGGCGGTTGCCGCGGACCGGGCCGTGCGCTACCAGGAGCTGCACCGGGTGACCGCCACGCTCCTGGCCGAGCTGGTCGCGGGAGCGGACCCGGCCGACCCGACTGTGCGGCGCAGGGCGGCGGCGGGCGCGGCCCGGCTGCGCCGCCTGATGGCCGAGACCGACGACGTCCCCGACTCGCTGCTGCACGAACTGCGCGCGGGCGCCGACGTGGCCGAGCGGCGCGGGGTCCAGGTGTCGCTGTCGGTGGTCGGCGCGGTGCCGGACCTACCGGTCGACATCCGCCGCGCATTGACCGAGGCGCCCGTAGTGGGCCTGAGCGCTGCTAGATCCACGGCCAGGGTGACCGTGGTCGCGAGCAGCACCGACGTCACCGTCGCGGTAGTCGCCGACGCCCCCGACGTCCACCCCACCACCCCCACCGGCGTCACCCTCACCCAGGACCACGACGGCACCGAACTCTGGCTGCAGACCCGCTGGAGCACCGCATGACCGACCCGAGCGAGGCGCCCATGACCGACCGGCCCGTGACCGTGGCGATCATCGAGGACCACCCGGTGGTCGTCGACGGCGTCACCACCTGGATCACCACCGATCCCGGCAAGCGGGCGACGGTCGTGGCCAGTGGCGACGACATCGACGAGGTCCTCGCCGGGCCGGGTGGCGAGGCGGACGTGCTGCTGCTCGACCTGCAACTGGGCGACACCATCGTGGTGGACCGGGTGGCGCGGCTGTGCACCGAGGGCAGGCGGGTCGTCGTCTACTCGGCGATGGACGACCCGAGCACCATCCTGACCGTGCTGGAGGCCGGGGCGTCGGCGTTCCTGTCCAAGCACGAGGCGGGCAGCCACTGCGTCGACACGATCGTCGCGGTGGCCACCGACCGGCCGTACGTCACGCCGTCGGTGGCGGGGGCGCTGTTGACCGAGGCACCGCACCTGTCCGTGCAGGAGCGGACGGCGCTGCTGCTGTGGTTCCAGTCGATGTCGAAGGCGTCGGTGGCCAGGCGGATGGGGCTGAGTGAGGCGACCGTGCGCCAGTACATCGACCGGGCCAGGGTCAAGTACGCGAAGATAGGGCGACCGGCGCCCACTAAGACCGCACTGCTCGCGCGCGCCATAGAGGACGGGTTGATCCGCGCGGACGAGATCGGGGAGTACCGGTCGCACGCCGCTGGGGACCAGTAACCTGGGCCGTAGTGGCACGACGCAACCGGGTGGCCCCTAGCGGCGACCTCATCGAGACCCCGCACCGCGGCAGCCTCATGGGCAACCGCGGCGTCCTGCACAACCACGGCGGCGAGATCGTCCGTAGGGCCCAGGTCCGCCGTTGGATCACTTGCGAACTCGAGTTCCGCGGCCGCCACCGCCCGGTCATGGCCCCCGGCCGTTACACCGAGCTGTTCTTCCTGGACGAAGCCGTGGCTCTAGCGGCGGGCCACCGCCCTTGCGCTGAGTGCCGCCGCGCCGACTATCTCCGCTACCGCGCGCTCTGGTCCACAGAGGACTCGCCTAGCGCCGACACCATGGACCGCGTCCTGGACGCCGAACGGTCTCTGCACAACGGCCGCCGCCGCACCACCGTCATGACCAACCCCCCACACGGCAGCTTCATCACCTTCCAGGACGACCACTGGCTGGTCGCCGAGGACCGGATCCACCGCTGGACCCCCGCGGGCTACGCGGACCCCCGCCCCCTCCCGGACGGCCCCATGAACGTCCTGACCCCGCCATCAACGGTCGCGATCCTCGCCGCGGGCTATACACCCCGCCTCGCCCTCCCCTGACTCACGCAGTTCACGACCGCGGCGGTATAGGACTAGAGGCAAGCGCTTTGGCCGTCGAGTGCAGCACGTGCGCCATGGTCTTGGCCGTGTCGTGCGCCCACTCGTGGCCGTGATCGGTGTCCGTGTAGTCCGGACCGGGCCCAGGACCCATGTTCCAGTAGGTGAAAGCCTGCCCCGGGATCGTGTACCCGATGTCGCCGAGGCCGCCCGCGATCTCGCCGATGACGTGGTGCGCGCCGTCCTCGTTGCCGGTCACGACCACGCCCGCGACACGGTTGAAGGCGACCGGGCGGCCGTCGTCGTCGGTCTCGGAGATCATCGCGTCCATCCGCTCCAGCGCGCGCTGGGCCAGTGAGGACGGCTTGCCCACCCAGGTCGGCGAGGCGACGACCAGGATCTCGGCGGCCAGCAGGTCGGCGTGCACGCGCGGCCAGTCGTCGCCGTCGCCGAGGTCGGTCTCGACACCGGGTGGGATGGACAGGTCGGCGAGCCGGTGCACGGACACGGCGACGCCGCGGCCTTTGAGTTCACCGAGGACGACGTCGGCCAGCAGTTGGGTGTTGGACGTATTGGGGGAGGGCTTCAGCGAGCAGTTGAGCACCACGGCGCGCACGGGGTTCCTTTCGGTCCGGTCGGACCTGCGGGTACCCGTCCGCGCGGGTTTCACTCGCCGGCAAGCGGGCCGAACAGCCAGGTCCCAGGTGCGGCGGGGTCGTCGCCCGCCCAGAAGTCGGTCCAGAGGGTGGTGAACTCGGCGCGGGAGAGGGTGCCGTCGTCGTCGAGGTCGAAGGTTGTGAAGACGGTGCCGAGAGTGGTGGGGCGGCCGTTCCAGACGTCGACTAGGCGCTGGTGCTCGGCGGGGGTGATCCGGCCGTCGCCGTCCTCGTCGACGGCGTCGAACATGGCGTGCGCGGTCTCGGTGACCGCGTCGGGGGCGGCGTGGAGTTGGTCGACCACGCCGAGCACGTCGTCGACGGTGGCCTGGTCGGCGCCGCCAGCGGCCACCCGCAGGGTGTGCCACCAGCCGACCATGATCGTGGCGATGCGCTGGTGGTCGTCGGAGCCGACCGGGGCGCCGCGGGCCTGGCGCCAGCGGTCGGCCAGCGCGGTGAAGTCGGTCTCGGTGAGCAGGCCGTCGCCGTCGTGGTCCATCGCGGTGAACACGCCGGTGATCTTGTCGCGCTGGAACCCGCTGGCCATGCCGCCTCCCCGCTCGGTGGAGGTCAAGCCTCACCCACCGGCGGCGCCCCGGCAGCCTCCACTCCAGTGGTGCGCGGGGGCAAACGGGCGATTACCCACAGCCATCAGCACGGCGCAGAACCGCAGTCGCGTGACTAGACTGCCGATATCACCGAATCTGCGGAGGTCCGGATGCGCGCCCTGCTCCTCGCCGTGCTCCTCGTCTTAGCCGGCTGCTCCAGCCAGGAAGAACCACCCAGGACGGTGACGGTGTTCGCCGCGGCGTCACTCACCGAGACCTTCACCGCCCTGGGCAAGGAGTTCGAGGCCGCCAACCCGGGGGTCAAGGTCACCTTCAACTTCGCGGGCAGTTCCGCGCTCGCCAAGCAGATCACCGAGGGCGCGCCCGCAGACGTGTTCGCCTCGGCCGCGCCAGCGAACATGCAGCAGGTCACCGACGCCAAGGACCCGGTGACCTTCGCCAGGAACCAGTTGGAGATCGCGGTCCCCAAGGGCAACCCCGGCAAGGTCACCGGCCTGGCCGCCTTCGCCGACGAGAGCCTCGACATCGCGCTGTGCGCCGAGCAGGTGCCGTGCGGCGCGGCGGCGAAGAAGGCGCTGGCCGCGGCCGGGATCACGGCCAAGCCGGACACCCTGGAGCAGGACGTCAAGGCGGCGCTGACGAAGGTCCGGCTCGGCGAGGTCGACGCGGCGCTGGTGTACCGGACCGACGTCAAGGCCGCGGGCGCCGAGGTCGAGGGCATCGACTTCCCCGAGGCGAGCAAGGCGGTCAACGACTACCCGATCGCGGTGCTGGGCAAGGCACCTAACGCTGCCCAGGCCAAGGCGTTCGTCGACTTCGTCCGGTCCGACCGGGGTAAGGCCGTGCTCGCCGAAGCCGGGTTCTCAGCGCCGTGAGCGGGCGGCGGGTAGGCAAGGGGAGGCTGCCCGCCGTCCTTATCGCGCCCGCCGTGCTCGGCCTGGCGTTCTTGGTCCTACCGCTGATCGGTCTGCTCACACGGACGTCGTGGGCTGAGTTCCCCTCGCGACTGCTGAGCGCGGAGGTAGGCGAAGCGCTGCGGTTGTCGTTGGTGTGCGCGAGCTTGGCGACGGTCGTGTGTGTGGTGCTGGGTGTTCCGCTCGCGTGGGTCTTGGCTCGCGGTGACATACCTGGACGCCGGTTAGTTCGCGCACTCGTGACTGTGCCGTTGGTACTACCACCCGTGGTGGGCGGTGTGGCGTTGTTGCTGGTCCTGGGTAAGAGGGGACCGATAGGCGGGTTGTTGGAGAGCTGGTTCGGAGTGTCGTTGCCCTTCACCACGGCCGGGGTGGTGGTCGCCGAGGCGTTCGTGGCGATGCCGTTCCTGGTGATCTCGGTGGAGGGCGCGCTCCGGGCGACGGACCCGAGGGTGGAGGAGGCCGCGGCGACCCTGGGGGCGTCGCGGTGGTTGGCGTTCCGCCGGGTCACGCTGCCCTCGGTCATGCCGGGGGTGGTGGCGGGCACGGTGCTGTGCTGGACGCGCGCGTTGGGCGAGTTCGGCGCGACGATCACGTTCGCGGGCAACTTCCCCGGTGAGACCACGACGATGCCGCTGGCCGTCTACCTGGCGTTGGAGACCGATCCGCAAGCGGCGATCGCGTTGAGCGTGGTGCTGCTCGTCGTGTCCGTGGCGGTCTTGGCCAGTTTGCGCAACCGGTGGGTGGGCGGATGACCCTCGATGCCGTGCTGCGAGTGGACCGCGCTGGGTTAGACCTACCGTTGACCGTTGCGCCAGGCGAGGTGGTCGTAGTGCTGGGGCCTAACGGCGCCGGTAAGACAACCGCCTTGCGCGCACTCGCTGGGCTGCTCCCGCTGCAAGATGGTCACATCCGACTAGACGGGCGGGTGTGGGATGAGCCGCCGCGCACATTCGTGCAGCCGCAGCAGCGTCAGGTCGGGATGGTGTTCCAGGACTATCTCCTGTTCCAGCACATGTCCGCTCTGGAGAACGTCGCTTTTGGACTCCGGGCGCGAGGAACGCCGCGGGACACTGCGCGGACGCGGGCCATGACGTGGCTGGATGCCGTGGGGATCGGAGACCAGGCGCGGAAGCGGCCCGGCGCGTTGTCCGGCGGTCAGGCCCAGCGGGTGGCGTTGGCGCGGGCGTTGGCGACCGAACCGGCGGTGCTGCTGCTCGACGAGCCGCTCGCCGCCCTGGACGCGGCGACCCGGCTGAAGGTGCGCGCGGAACTGGGCCGCCACCTGCGTGGCTTCCCCGGGTGCACGGTCTTGGTGACCCACGACCCGGTGGACGCGATGGCCCTTGGCGATCGCCTGGTTGTCATCGAGGACGGCCAGGTAACGCAAACGGGCGTGCCTCGCGAGGTAGCACGGCATCCACGCACGCCTTACATCGCGGACCTGGTTGGGCTCAATCTGTTGCGCGGTAACGCCAACGGCACCGCGGTCACTCTCGACATCGGTATCGCCCTCACCACAGTCAGCGCCAACACCGGCGCCATCTACGTCGCCTGTCCTCCTTCGGCGATCTCCCTGCACCACGTGCAGTCCAGCGCGCCCAACACATGGAATACAAGCGTGGTCGGGGTCGAGCAGCACGCCCACACCGCCCGTATCCACCTAGAGGGCGGCATCTCCGCGGACCTCGCCCCAGCAATCATGGCCGACTTGGATCTCGACGCGCCTCTATGGGCAACGGTCGCCCCGGAGAGTCTTCAGACGTACAAGTGAGTCGCCTATCCGGGCTCGGCGCGGCAAGATCGCGCGCGTGGGTAAGAGTCCGTATGCGCAGGATGGTTACCGGTTCCGCTTCGACTGGGGCCTGTCGGGAGCGAAAGAGATCGCAGAAGCCGGGTGGGTGGTCGCGGTCATTGACGTGCTGTCATTCACGACAACCCTGACGGTCGCCGTAGACACAGGCGTTGAGGTCTTCCCCTACCGATGGCGGGACGAGTCAGCGGCGGAGTTCGGCGGCAGCACCTCAGTCCCGGTGTTGGTCGGTCCACGTTTCCGGCAGTCGAGGTAGCTCTACCGAGAACGTCGTCCCCTTACCGAGTTCAGACTCCACCGCGACCGAGCCGCCGTGGGCAGAGACAACCGCGTCCACGATCGCCAGCCCTAGGCCCGTACCGCCGCTCTCCTGCGTTCGTGACGGGTCTGCCCGGTAGAAGCGCTCGAACACGCGCTGCATGTCCGCTGGCGTAAGACCAGGACCCTCGTCGCTGACCTCCAACGCCGCTCTCGGCCCGATCAACCGAACCCGCACCTCGATGGCGCCCTCGGTGTGCCGCAGGGCGTTGCCGACCAGGTTCGACGCGACCTGCCGCAGCCGCTGGGTATCGCCCAGCACCACCGCCTGCTCATCGCCGATGTCCAGCTTCAGCGAGATAGACCTACCGGGCGCGACCACCCTGGCCTCGTGGACAGCGTCAACAGCGATGACAGCCAAATCGGCGGGCGCTAGCTCCAACGGGCGCTGGCGATCCAGGCTCGCCAACAACAACAAGTCCGCCACCAACGCGCTCATCCGTTCGGCCTGCCCCTCGATCCGGGCCATGACCTCACTGACGTCCGCAGCGGCACCCTGCCGGTATAGCTCCGCATAGCCGCGGATGGAAGTAAGAGGCGTACGCAGCTCATGGCTGGCGTCGGCGACGAACCGGCGCATCCGCCCCTCGGACACCCGCGCGGCCTCTTCCGACCGGGCGCGCGCGTGGAATGCCTGCTCGATCTGGCCGAGCATGCCGTTGAGCGACACCGCCAGTCGCCCGACCTCGCTGCCCGGGCGCCGCACGGGCACCCGGCGCGACAGATCACCGGCCGCGATGACCTCCGCCGTGGACTCGACCTCCTCCAGCGGGCGCAGACTGCCCCGCACCAGCGCGTAGCCGGTGCCCGCGAGCAGCACCAACGCGCCGAGGCTGATCAGCAGGAAGGTCCGCCGCAGGTCGTCGACGGCGGTGTCGACATCGGCCTGGCTGGCGGCGACCACCACCTCGTCCGCCCCGGCGGGCCGGACCAGCACCCGCCACCGCGGCGTCGAGTCGTCCGCCGAGTCCACGGTCACGTAGGTGCCCGACGGGACCGTGCCGAACGCGGGCAACGCGGGCCGTGGGCCGCTGTCGCGGCGCGGGGTCAGGTCGAGCACTTGGCCGTCCGCGTGGCGCAGCACCACGACCTCTTGCTGTGCCCACGCCTGGCCCCTGTTCGCGCGCGCGGGCTCGAAACCGGTGAGCAGTTGCCGTTGAGCCGACCCGCTCATCCGGTCGAGCCTGGCGTCGACCTGGCCGAGCAGGTAGTCCTGCATCACCTGCGAGCCGATCGCCCACGTACCGAGCAGGCCGGCCGCGGTGAGCACGACGATGACCAGCACCAGGTGGACCCGTAGCGGTAACCGTCCGAAGGCGGCCTTAACCCGTGACAAGCCGCTCACGGAGACCGCAGCACATAGCCGAACCCGCGCACAGTGTGGATAAGGCGGGTCTCGCCATCGTCGACCTTGCGGCGCAGGTACGAAATATAGGACTCCACGACGCCAGCCTCGCCGTTGAAGTCGTAGTTCCACACCTGGTCGAGGATCTGCGCTTTCGACACCACTCGACCAGCGTTGCGCAGCAGGTAGTGCAAGAGCTTGAACTCAGTCGGCGACAGCTCCACCGCGCGGCCCGCTTTGCGCACGGTGTGGCTGTCGACCTCCAGCTCCAGGTCACCCACTGTCAGCCGTTCAGGCTCACCGCCCGCGGGTCGGGTGCGGCGCAAGATCGCGGCGACCCGGGCGATGACCTCTTCCAAGCTGAACGGCTTGGTGACGTAGTCGTCGCCGCCGATGGTCAGACCGGTGACCTTGTCCTGGTTGGCGTCACGCGCGGTCAGGAACAGCACGGGCACGCCGTGCCCGCCCGCGCGCAGCCGCCGCAGCACGTCGAACCCGTCCCGGTCGGGCAGCATCACGTCCAGCACCAGCAGGTCCGGGCGCAGCCGTTCGGCCTGGCGCAGCGCGTCGGCGCCGGTCGCGGCGGTGGCCACGGTGAACCCGGCGAAGCGCAGACTGGTCGCCAGCAGGTCCCGGATGCCGTCGTCGTCCTCGACGACCAGCAGCGACGCCGGGGTCACCCCGCCGCCTGCCTGCGGGTCAGCGACCGCGCGGTCACCGACCCGTCCGCGGCCTGCTGGCCGAGCACCACGACCGTGTCACCCGCGGCCAGGTCGGCGAGCTTGCCCGCGCTGACCAGGTCGACCGTCGTGGAGTCCGATGTGGACACCTTGACGACCTTACCGTCCTGGGTCTTCACGTACACGGTGGAACCCTCGACGTGGTCGATGGTGCCGGTGGTCCCTCCCCGACCCTGTCCTGGCTGACCGCCTTGACCACCTTGACCGCCTTGTCCGGGTTGCCCGCCCTGTCCGCCGCCGAAGCCGCCATAGCCACCCGCGCCTCTACCTCCGACAGCGGGCGCCGCGGTCGTAGTGGTCGACGCGAGGGCCTTGTGCGCCAGTGCCCCACCACCGAACGCGAGCACTACGAGCACAGCGACCGCGAGACCGATGGTGACCTTGCTGATCCCCTTACCCGCCGCGCGCAACTCCTTGTCGATGTCACCGCCGACCGGTTGGGCCAACAGCGGGTCTTGGTCTGGTGTGGTCACGGTTTCCCCTATTCGTGTCGCAGAGCTTCGATGGGACGGAGGCGAGCGGCGCGGCTCGCCGGGTAGCTGCCGAAGAAGAGGCCGATCAGCGCGGACACGGCGAACGCGAGCAGCACCGACGACGGCACGATCACCGGGGTGATGCCCGCGATGGTGAACCGCGCGCCGATGAAGCCGGCCGCCACGCCGAGCAGGCCGCCGAAGAGGCTGAGCATGGTCGCCTCCAGCAGGAACTGCCCGAGGATGGCGCCCCGGCGGGCGCCGACGGCCTTGCGGATGCCGATCTCGCGGATCCGCTCGGTGACGGTGACCAGCATGATGTTGGTGACGCCGATCCCGCCGACCAGCAGCGAGATGGCCGCGACCGAGGCCAGCAGCACGGTGAAGGTGTCGGTGGTCGCGGTGCGGGCGGTGAGCAACTGCTCCTGGCTGAGCACGCGGTAGTCGGCCGTCGCACCGAAGCCGATCTTGTGGCGGCCGTCCAGGATGGTCGTGACCTGGGCCTGGGCCGCGCTGATGGTGTCGGCGCTGGTGGCCTGCACGACGATCTGGGACAGGCTGCCGTACCCGGTGAGCGCGTTCTGCACGGTGCTCAGCGGCGCCACGGCGGTGTCGTCGGCGTCCTGCAGCCCGCTGGAGCCCTTGGTGGCCAGCACGCCCACGACGGTGAACGGGATGTTGTTGACCAGGATGGACTGGCCGACCGGGCTGGCCGACGGGAACAACTGCGTCGCCACCGTGGCCCCGATGACCACGACCTTGCGGCCCTGGGCCAGGTCGTCCGCGGTGAACAGCGCGCCCTGGGCCACCGCGCTGTTGGTGGTGGAGAAGTAGGCCGGGTCGGTGCCGACGAACTGGGAGATGCTGTAGCTGACGTCGGCGTGCGCCGCGGTCGCCGAGGTCGAGGTCACCGGGGACGCCGACTTCACCGCGGGCGCCTCGACCGGGTCGGCGAGCGCCTTGGCGTCGGCGGTGGTCAGCGGCTTGGTCGACGAGCCAGCCTGGGCCCGCTGCGGCGAGATCGTGAGCACGTTGGTGCCCAGCCCGGCGATGCTCTGCTGCACCGACTGGGAGGCGCCGTTGCCGACCGCGATCAGCAGGATCACCGAGGCGACGCCGATCATGATGCCGAGCGTGGTCAGCGCCGATCGCAGCTTGTTCGCGGTCACCCCGCGCACCGCGAAGGCCAGTACCTCGGTGAACCTCACGCGGGCACCCCCTGCGCGATGTGGCCGTCGACGACCCGGACCACGCGGTTCGCGTGCGCGGCGACGTCGTCCTCGTGGGTGATCAGGACGACCGTGCGGCCGCTGGCGTTGAGCGCGTCGAGGATGCCCATGACGTCCTGGCTGCTGCGGGTGTCGAGGTTGCCGGTCGGCTCGTCGGCCAGCACGATCGCGGGGGCGGTGACCAGTGCGCGGGCGATCGCGACGCGCTGCTGCTGCCCGCCGGAGAGCTCGTTGGGCCGGTGGTGGGCGCGGTCGTCCAGGCCGACCAGCCGCAGCGCCGCCATCGCCCTGGCCCGCCGCTCCGCCCGGCGCACGCCCGCGTAGACCAGCGGCAGTTCGACGTTGGCCAGCGCGGAGGTGCGCGGGATCAGGTTGAACGACTGGAACACGAACCCGATCTTGCGGTTGCGCAGGATGCCCAACTGGGCCTCGCCGAACTCGACGGTGTCGATGCCGTCGAGCAGGTACCGGCCGGAGGTGGGCACGTCGAGGCAGCCGAGGATGTTGAGCAAGGTGGACTTACCGGAGCCCGATGCGCCCATGATGGCGAGGTAGTCCCCGCGCGCGACGGTGAGATCGAGACCTCTTAGCGCGTGCACGGCTGTGTCTCCGCTGCCGTAGGTCTTGCGCAGGTCTCGGACCTCGATGACTGGGGCCGTCACCGGCCCGGTCCGGTTCCACCAGTACCGCCGGGCCTTGCGCCACCGGTGCCGCCGAAGCCACCTGTGCCACCTAGACCGCCCGCGTTGCGGTTGTTGTTGTTCTGGGTGCTTGTGGCTACCTGCGGCAGAAGAACCTGCTCGTTCGCGGTAAGCCCAGAGGTGACCTCGACGTAAGTGTCACCCTTGACGCCGAGTTCAACGGTGCGACGAGTCTCTTGTCCGTTCACCACGACAGTGACCGAACTGGCGTTGCCCACCGTTTGCACTGCCGCCGAAGGTACGGCCAACACGTTCGTCGCACTCGCGACCGTGACGGTGACGCTGGCGGACTGGCCCGGCTTGAGGTTCGCGGGCGGGCTGGTCAGGGCGAGCGTGGTGCCGTACTGCACGACGTTGTTGGCGGTGGTGGGCAGCAGGTCGATCGCCGCTACCGCCGCCTGAATGGGCTGGTTGGGCAGCGCGTTGACGGTAACGGTCGCCGTTTGCCCTGCCTTGAGCTTGCTGACGTCGCTCTCGGCCACGTCCGCGTGCAGGGTGAGGTTCTTCAGGTCCGTGATGACGAAGTCACCGGTCGCTGTAGTCCCCGTCGACGACCCACCCGATCCCGACTTACCGCCGACGGTGACGTTGACCGACGTGACCGTACCGTCGCCCGGCGCGGCCAACGTCATGTCCGCCAACGCAGCCTTGGCCTTGTCCCGGTTCAGGACGGCCTGGGTGACCTGGTTGTCGAGCTGATCGGTGTCCTTGCCCGCCGCCTCGGCGGTGTCCCGGCTGTCCACGGCCTGCGCGAGGCTGTTCTGCGCGATCGACAGCTCCAGCTTCGCCTCGGTGGTGTCGAGCGCGCCCAGGGTCTGCCCCTTGGTCACCACATCCCCCACCTTGACGCTCACCGTCGCCACCGTCCCGGACGCCCCGAACGACGCCGTACCGGTATAGCCGGCCTCAACGGTCCCCGACGCGGTCACGGTCTCCGTCACATCGCGCGCGGCGACCTCAGCGGTCCGCGTTGTCGCAGCCGCCGCCTGCTCGGTCCCGGAGTCGAAGAACACGAAGTACCCGCCGACCCCCACACCGACCAACACCACAACCAACAGCCCATTGACGAGCCACCCACGTCTCATGGCCGGTTATCCTCGACACCAACCCTGTGCCCCACCTACGCGAAAGCCGGCAGTTCCCTGTGAACACCGACCGGCCCCCCACGCGAACGTGAGGGGCCGGGACATCGAAGCGGGGCGGGTCAGGCCAACATCAGCTTCGTCACCAACGGAGTCAGCGCCGCCGCAGCCGCGACCACCAGGACGAACACCAGCCACGGCCGCCGCGCGCGGAACTCCGGGGGACGGTGCAGCTCACCGCCCGCCCGGCCGCTGTCCAGTGCCTCTTGCAACCGCGCACCGACACCACTACCGACATCCGCGTACCGGCGGGACAACCTGGCCAGCCACCACACCCGGTCAAACTCCCAGCGCAGCGACTCCCCGTCGCCGGTGGCCACCAGGAAGGCGTTGCCCCGCACGTCGATCCTGGCGATCTCCGACCACCGGAGCGCCCGCACCCGCACCGCCCACACCGCCGTGAGCCCGCCCTCGTTCCACAACAGGCGCGGCCGCAGCCCCGACCGCCAGATCACCTCACACGCCCCAGCAGCAACCACAGCGGCGATCGGGATCGCGGGCAGTCCGGCTCCCCACTCGAGCACCAGGTAGCTGGGTACCAACGCGGACAACACACACATGACAGCCAAGCCGAAACCATTGATAGGGCGGCTACCGCTGAGGAACCGACCCGCCATCACACCTCCGCTTGACACCACGACAGGCGATCCTGCCAGTACACCGAGCGTGACCCGGGCGGCCGCGTGGCCGCCCGGGTCACCTCAGATCAACGGTACCGCGCCTTGAACGCCGCCTGCCTCAGCGACGACGCGCGCCTGCCCATCGCCCAGAGCTTGGCGGGCTTGAAGTACTTCGTTGCCCGGCCGTACGCCGACGCCCGGTGGGACACCGCGACCGGGTACCTCGCAGCTGCCGCCTTCGCGAAGCGGAAGCTCAGGAACCCGCTGAACGCACCCTTGAGAACGCCCATTCCGACATGGCGCACCGGGCTTTCCGACCGGTGGTTGACATACCAGTTCGCTCCACCGAGCAGGCCGCCCGCGAGCGCGCCCACACCGACGGCGCAGCCGACACCCGCGGTACCGACGCACACCGCACCGACGGCGATACCCACCGCGATACCGCGTACCAGCCCGTTGTTCAGGGCCTTCTTGCCGAGGTTCTTCGCGCCGTTCCACATCGACCTGCACCAGCTGCAAGAGAACTGGCCGTCCAGGTCGGTGTTGTTGATCGGATCGGCGTTGGTGTAGTCGTAGTCGTTGGCGCTACCGCCTTCGACCGGGTCGACGGAGAGGAATCGTCCGAGGAGCGGGCTGTACGGGCGCGCCCCCATCTGGACCAAGGACAGGGACCCAGCGTGCTCGTACGGCCGTTGGTGCTGCCCGAGCCAGCCGTGGTCGAAGTGCCCCGGCTGGTTGTCCGGCACGCCGTCGTTGCTCGTGCTCCCCGTCTCCCCGAACGGCCCGTAGGTCCGCAGGGAACCTGACTGCACACCGGTCGAGGTCGTGGTGAGCACGAGGTCACCACGCACGCTCGCGTGGTCCCAGGTCTGGTCGGCGGTCACCGGCTTCCAGGTGTAGAGGACGCCACCCGGCAGGCTGATGCTCCGGGTGAGGAACTTCTTGTCGGTCCCCGCCAGTGCGTAGTCCGGGGTGTCCCCGTCCCCGGTGTAGCCGTACCGGACATCGGTGTGGACGTCGCCCTGACTGGTCTGGCGGCGGAGGATCCGACCGGTGGAGTCCCGCGTGTAGGACACCGCGGCCGGGTCCGCGCCAGTGGTCGTGACCTGGATGTTGCGGTCGGCGTTGTCCCAGGCGAGAACCGTGGTCGCGGCGCCATCGGTGTACTGGGTGGTCGAGCCGTGGCCGTTGTACTGCACCCCGGTGATGGCGGTTGCCCCGGTGGTGGTCAGCAGCCGGTCGGCGGCGTCGTAGCAGTAGCCGGTCTCGGCCGTGCCGCTCGCCGTCTCGTCGAGCAGGCGGACTCGGTTGGTGTTGAGACCCGCGGTGACCTGCTTGCCGGTCGGGCAGGCGGCAGGCGCGTTCGAGGTGAAGTCGTAGGTGTAGTGGTGGCCCTGCACCCACGCCTCGGTGAGCCGACCCGCGGAGTCGTAGACGAAGTTCGGCTGACTCGGTCGGGCGTCGACACCACCCAGGGTCTCGTCGACGATGGTTCCCGCCCTGGTGCGGGTCACCGCCGAGGTGACCGCGACGTTGGCGCTGGTCTTCCAGTTCAGCGCCGTGGTGCGGCCAGCGTCGTCGTTGCCGATGCCGGTCAGCGAACTGCCGTTCGCGTAGGTCACCGACACCAACTCGCCCGCGGCGTCGAAGGTCGAGGTGGCCAGGACCGTCGACCCGAGCGAGGTGGTGAGCGCCCGGCCCGCGTCGTCGTAGGTGTTGGTGATCTCCTGCGGGGTGTCGGTGGCGTTGGGCGGGACGACCTTCTCCAGGGTCACCCGGCCCGCCTGGTTGTAGGTGGTCTCGGTGCGGACCCCGTTGGCGTCGGTGTAGGCGACCACGCGGCCGATCAGGTCGGTCTGGGTGGTCGTCGTCCCGTTGTAGTCGGTGACAGAAGTGGTCAACGGGTCACCGCCAACCGCGTAGTTGGTGGTGACCGTCCGCTCACCTGCGGCGGCGTTGCCGGGAACCTTCACGGACACCACTCGGTCGCGGACGTCGTAGGTGGTGCACGTCCAGTCACCCGACACCGCCTTGGCCACGATGCGGCCGGAAGCGTCGTAGATCTGGTCGTCGACGCGGGCCGGGCCCGCGGCGGGCGCCACAGCGGTGGTCTTCTTGACCAGCCCGCCCTGGTTGACCTGCACGTCACCCGCGACGCACGGGTCGTCGCGCGTCTCGGTGTCGCCGTAGAACTCGTAGGAGGTCACCGCACCGGTCGGCGCGGTCTTCGATGTCTTGCGCAGGTACCCCACCCCTGGCGCCTCGTAGCCGATGGAGCTGGACAACCCGCCGGAGGTCGCACTGGTCACCTGGCCGTAGGTCGCGTCCAGCCCGTTCTGGTCGTAGCGCGTCGTGCTGGTCGAGTTCGCCACGCCGCCGGACTGGTGCGTGGTGCTGGAGGTGGTCAGTCCGTGCCGCGGTCGCAGTGCCGAGCCGGGGACGATCTCCTGCACGTTGGCCGGGGTGGTCCAGTGGAGTTCGAGTTGGGCGCCGAGGTTGACCTCGAAGTAGTCGATGCGGATCTTCTTGGCCTGACCTGCCGCGGTGCTGGTGACGTTGGCGTTGCGCCACAGCGGGTAGGTGCCGATCCAGCTGTCGATGATCAACTGGTCGTCCACCCAGACGCGGATGCCGTCGTCGCCCAGGATGCGCAAGTTGTAGGTACCGGCAGCCGGGAACACGATGTCACCTGTGGCTCGCAGCGAGAAGTAGTCCGCCGGGATGCCGGTGGTGGGGACTCCGGGCCAGGTCTGCTGCAAGGTGCCGGTGGGGTCGCCGAAACCGGTCGTGTAGACCTTCGGCGCACCGGACAAGGTGTTGTTGTCGTACCAGGACACGGCCAGGCCGTTGATGTTCTCGTCGTAGCCGGTCGATGTCCTCGGCACGGTGCTCGCACAGGCCACGGTCGGGAGTTGGCCGGCGAAGCACGACGCCGGTGCGGGGCCGTAGTTGTCGGTCGGGCGGTCCTGGCTGTCGTAGACCGTGGTCGACACCCGGCCTGCGGGGTCGGTGGTGGTGAGTTTCTGGTCCTTGACGTTCCAGGTCTGCGAGGAAACCTTGCCGGTTGCGTCCGTTGTGGACAGAAGCCGGTCGGCGTCGTCGTAGGTGACCTTGCTGGAGAACCCGATCGCCGGTGTGATGCCCGCGATGTCGGTGTAGGCGATGCGGTTGGGCCGGTCGTAGCGGTAGGACTGCTTCGGCCGTGGCGCGCCGACCGACGGGGCCGGGAAGGTCACCGATGTGGCGACCGGCTTGATCGCGGCGGTGTTGTCGTACCCGATCGCGGAGTAGGCGTCCGCCGTGTCACGGACTCCCGGGTTGACCGCGACCCAGTCCGCGGCGATGGCGTCCCGGACACCGGTGAGAATGCCGTTGGTGTAGGTGTAGTCGGTGATCTCGCTGCCCGGGTCCTCCACCCGGAACAACTGCCCGGACTTGTACCACAGGCGGGTGGTGGAGCCGTCCCAGTAGACGATGCGGCACAGCATCTGGGCGGGCGGCAACGAGTCCGCGCCGCTGGGGATCGAGGCACCGCCGTAGCAGTCCTCACCCGGGCGGTTGTAGTAGAGCTGGTGGTAGCGGTTGGACACCGGGTCCTTGATCTGGACCAGTCGCGACGGGGTGCCGTTGTAGAGGTTCTGCAACGCCGCGGGCTTGCGGGAGTCGGCCACATTGGACTGCGTGTCGAGCTTGCCGTCCGTGCGGAAGACGAAGATGTCGGCACCCTGGGTCAACGTGACCCGGCCCGAGTTGTCCAAACCGAGGGTGCCCTCTTCGTCCTCCGGCGGGGCGTAGCCGCCGGTGGACTTCTTGGTCCACGTGTGCTTGGCGCCGGTGGCGTCGGTCAGGACGATGGTCTGGTCGACGACCTTGGCCTCGGTGTAGGTGCCGCCGGTGCCGTCCAGGTCGGCCGACAGGGTCCAGCCCTTGGGCAGCGGCGGGCTGTCGGTGGAGGCCAGCCACTCCGACTTGACGACCTGCTCCGGCACCGAGCCGCCGGAGGTGGTGCGAGTGTAGAGGTGCATCTCGGCGGCGCCCTGCATCTCCTGCAGTTCGACCTTGATCGGCACCGCGACGCCCTGGGTCAACGCGATACCCGTTGCCGCGCCCCAGTTCAGGGCGGTGACGGCGTTGGGCACGTCGTAGACCTTGGTGTTGTTGATCCAGATGACCGGTCCGTCGTCGTGGATACCGGCGAACTGGTAGGTGCCGGTGACCGGCGGGATGAACCAGCCTTCCCAGCGGACCAGCCACCAGTCGCCACCCAAGGCGGGTGAGTGCGGCGAACCGGTACCCCAGTTCACGTTGATCTGCGGCTCGTTGCGCACCAGCACCGGAACCTGCTGGTCGTTGATCAGACCCGCGTGCGACACGTCGTCGAAGTACGACGCCTTCACACCTGTGTTCACCGGCTGCTGCGAGTTGTACGAGAACGTGAGCCCCGCGGTACCACCTACCGTGGTGAACGTCGGGCTCGCCGCGCTGGTGGAGACGTTGCCGTTGGCGAGGTTCACCGTGACCGGCCCCGCGGTGTCGATCGGGGAGGGGCCGTGGTCGCCGATGCGCTGGTCGACCTTGAAGTGCCCGACCCAGGTGGACGGCGTCAGGCTGTAACCCGATGCTGTCGTTGCCTTCCAGGTGTAGGCCGCACCATCGGTCAACACACCCTCGGGGATCGTCCACGTCGGAGTGCTCACACAACCGGAGTCGACGACCTGGCCGGACTTGCCGTCGGTGCCGGTGGCGACGGTGAAGCAGTACTTGACCGCGTCGCCGTCGGCGTCGGTGACCGGGTTGACCGCCAGGGTCGGGGTCAGCGAGGTGAGCACGCTGTTGTCCGCAGGCGCCGAGAGAACCGGGGCCGGGGGTGCGCTGCCGGTGTCGACGTAGAGGACGGCGTTGAGGTTCTTGTAGGTGTAGACACCGGGGTTCTCGGTGCCGGTCAGCATGAACCAGTAGGCCCAGTTGTTCGTGTCGACCGCGTGCTTGATGAAGTTGGTCAACGCGGTGCTCTGGAAGCTGCCGACATCACCGACGACCGAGGACGCTAGGAACGGGCCAGGGCCGTTGAAGCTGAAGTTGTTCAGGTCGTAGAGGTTCGTGCCCCACGCCTTGTTGTAGCCACCGCCACCCGAGCGCGCGACATCCAGGCGCACACCGACCACGGTCTTACCCGACAGCGACGGGTAGTTGAAGTGGAACGCCGACCGCCAGTACGTGTCGCCACCACCGGAGCCGGACTGGGAGTTGCCGATCCGCACACCACAGTGCTGACACGAGTACCCGTCCGACTTGTACGCCCACGCGTTGTCGGTGTTGAAGCTGAACGTCGGGTCGACGCTGACCGGGTAGACCCGCTTCGAGTCCTTCAACCACGCCTCGTCGACCGAGACGGTCAAGGCCCACTTGCCCCCGACCCGCTCCAACGCGTACCGGCCACCGGTCTGCGCCGGGGCCTTGTCCTTGCCGTCACCAGCCGAGTCCCAGGTCTCAACCGGCGGCATCACCGCCTTGATCTTCCCGGCGGCGTCCACCAGCTCCACGCCATCGCCCGCAAGACGCGGGGTCAAGCTGCCGGTGTCCAGGGTGAACCGCCACGACGAACGCCCCGGCTTGCGCAGGACGATCGTCTCCTTCACCGAACTCGCCGTGACCTCGTACCTCAGGTCCGTGTCCGGCGCCACATCCGTGTAGTCGGCGTTCTTGCCCGCGACCTTGGCCGTGCGGCCCTTCGCCGCACCATCCAGACCGAGGGAGACCTTCGCGCCGTCGACCTCGATCCCGACCAACGCCGGATCGTCCGCCGAAGCCCCCAGGGAAGGGTTCAGCGGATGCCGCTTCGCCCTCGCCCGACCCGACCTGTCGACCTCCAACGAGGCGTCGATCGCCTGCCAGTTCCCCGCCTCATCCTTGACGTTCAACGGTTCCGCGGACTGCTTGGTGGTGCGCGACCCATCCGGGTTCACGTACTCCTCGACGAACTCAGACCGCGACACCACCCGCGACCGCACCGGGTCGAACCGCGAACCCGGATCAGCCGCCCGCGCCAACGGAGCGAAATCAGCGTCCACCCGCGACGCGGGCACACGCTTCCCCGCCGCCGCAGGCGCATCAGCCAGCGGCAACGTCCGAACATCAACAGCAGTAGAAGGACCAGGTTTGGGCGCGGCCGCAGCGGCAGGTGTCACCGCCGTCACCCCGGAAATGACCACCATGGCGACCAAGGCCACACCCGCACCCCGGACAGCCCTCATCGGACGCACGCCTACGCGCGCGCCGCTATAGCGACGTTTCACGATCACCCCAGATCTCTGGCGGTTCGGACAAACCGCACCATCGCAACGAATCGAGCATGTCGAGTTCTCGCGCATGCCGCGATCCGCCGTTCGGGTTGCCGAGGGGCAGTTTGCTCACACGGCCCCCGCTTGACACAGGCAACTTGGCCGTGATGTCAAGCGCCTTCACACAGGTGGCCTAAGAGATCAGGCACGAGATCAACCAAGAACACGTGTTAGCGCTCACCGAGACATCATCAAACACATGCCTCGGTGCCCTTACCGGCAACCGGCCATCTGGAAGCGGTGGGCGGTGGTGGCGAGGAAGGTGTTGGTGTCGTGTGGGGATAGGGAGAGGGTGCGGATGGATTCGGCGTCCCTGCGGTAGGGGGATACGTCGGTGGGGTTGTGGAGCCAGAGGGTGGAGAAACGTGTTTCCACGAAGGCAACTGGGCCTATTGGGGTTGAGTCGACGATGGTGAAGGGGCCTTCTAGGCCCGGGTGCCAGCCTTGGCCGGAGGGGGTTATCCGTAGCTCTATATGTGGGCGGCGGGAGAGGGCTAGGAGGTGTTGGAGTTGTTCGGCGGCTGCGGTGGTGCCGCCGATGTGTTGGTGCAGGGCGGGCATTCCGATCAGGGCGGTCAGTCGGATGGGGTTGGGGCCCGTGATGACCTGTTGGCGGCGTAGTGCGTGTTGGACCTCGGCTTCGGTGCGGTGCGTGGACCTAAGAACCGTGGGTGTCTGCAAGAGCTCGGGCAAGACCAAGGGCGAGACTTGCAGAATGCTGGTCGCGGCGCGTTCGTACTCCACATAGGCTTCTGCCTGTTGGCGGCGTTCGGCGTCGGTGGTGGCGAGCCACTGTGGATCACCCACCCGGTAGGCGAGTGTCATCAGTTCGTCGTGGCGCGGGCCGTCGACGCCGAAGGCGGTCAGCATGCGGGACACCAGTTCCGGCTTGGGGATCCGGATGCCGTTCTCGTAGCGGGACAGGCTCGGGACGTCCCGGTTGAGCGACCGCGCGGCCTCGCGCAGCGACAGGTCGGACGCCTCCCGGCAGCGGCGCAGCACGCGTCCCAACGCGACCGCTTTCGGTGTCCTCGGCATGGCTCTCCCCTTTGTCGACGGCCGGAGACGACGAAGAGTGACCGGCCGGGTGAAAGAATCGCTTGATGCACGTACGGCAAACGCGTCGCAGGACTCGGCTCGGTGGCGCGAGACTCGGGGCATTCGGTTTTCGATTGTAGATCACACGGAGTTGGTGATGACCGGTACCCGCGAGCCCATCTCGGCCGAGGACGCGCTGCGTCGGTTCCCCGAACTGGGCGCGTTGGTCGCCCTGCGCGACCGGCAGTGGCGATTCCACCTGTTGACCGAGGACGACGAGTTGGTCGCGGTCGCCGCGACCAACACCGAGGAGCGCTACACCGACGCGGTGTTCGTCTTCGACCAGCACCACGTGCTGGCGAACCGCCTCGTCGAGGACGGGGTGGTGTGGATGAAGGACGGCTCGGACCTGGTGGAAGTGGTCAACGACCTGCTGAGCCTGCCCGCACCGGGCGAACCGGGGGCACCGAACCTGGTCATCCGGCCGACCTCGTTGTGGATCCCGTGAGCGGGGGCGAGGTGTGGCAGATGGTCCTAGGACTCATCGTGCCGGTGCTGCTGGTCTATGCGGCGCTGGTGTGGTGGGGCTGTTCCCGCGATCGGTGGAGGTGATGGATTGTAAGCACACCTTTCGACAGGTCAGCCGCCGGTCTTGAGTCCGGTTCCGCGAATGTGCGCCGGAGACGGAGAAACGCCCCGGGACAGTCCCGGGGCGTTTCGGTGGCAATTGGTCCTAGGCCGCCGGGCATTTCCGGCAGACCAGCGCTGGATCAGGCGAACACCGAGTTCAGCCAGTTCTGCCACGCGGCGGCGGTCTTGTCGGTCTCGGCAGGGGCATCGAACAGGTGGTGCGCCAACGACACCGGCGCGCCCCAGACCTCGCGGCAGTAGAAGCGGTAGAGAGCGTCACCGGACCGGAGGCCGACGAACTGTCCCTCCAGGTAGTCGACCTCCGCGTCGACGGGATCGATACCGGGAACCTCCACCCGTACGCGCTGACCGACGCCGGTAACCCCCAACGCGCGGCGCAGCACGTCAACCGAACCTTGCGCGGTAGACGCCTCAGGACCGTCAGCGGCAACGTAGGTCGCGGCCTGTCCCGGGAAGTACTTCACGTACTGGCCGAGGGAGTGCAGGTAGAAGTCCGTGTGCTTGCCCGCGCCGTCGTACTGGGTGTCCCAGTCGTCGGTGAAGATGCCACTGTGGACGTACCGCAGGACGGTAGTGCCACCGTCGCGCGCCTCGATGATGTGCTCCAGCGCGTTGAACCAGCCGTCCGGCCCCTCGGTGCGGACCGAGACCTCGTGCGGCGGGTTCCACGCGGTGACCCGGCTGCCGGATTCGTCGACCGTCCCGTCGGGGTTCGGGTACGGGATCGGGAACAGCCACGAGCCGTTGTTCTCCGTGATGGCGTTGAACGCCTGCTCCGGGGTGGCCTCGACGACGATCTCGCGGCGGATCTCGAACTGCTTCGACATGGTGTGCTCCTTCACGGACGGGTCAGTGGTCTTGCGGGGGCTTGAGGCTGGGGTGCAGCGCGACGATGAACCGGTGCTTGCGGCCGCCCGGCGCGTCCTCGCTGTGGTACTTGCGGACCAGGTCCGCCACGGCTTCCTGGAGTTCACCGGCGAAGGCGGCCCGGTCGGCCGCGGTGGCGAAGGTGATCTCGGAGTCGCTGGCGTAGGTCGCCAGCCGCTGCTTGGCCGCGGTGGCGCCGACGATGAGCTGGCCGAGTTCGCGTACCAGTCGGGCAGCGAGGGCGAGCAGCCACCGCGCGGAGAGCTGGTCGGGGAACTTCGACGGATCAGGGGCGACCGCGGAGAGCGCAGCGGGCGAGATGACGTAAGAGGCAGCGGTAGCGCGAAGAACCCGCTCGGTGCAGTTCCCCTTGCGCCGCTCCTCCACCAGTTCGACCAGCCCGTGCTTCTCGAGCGCACGGAGGTGGTAGTTGACCTTCTGGCGCGGCAGCCCGACGGTCACGGCCAGCGAACTGGCCGAACCGGGCTCCGCGAGCGCGGCCAGCAGGGCCGACCGCACCGGGTCCAGCGTGACCTCGGCTGCCGCCGAGTCCTCGATCACCGCTACCTCGAACATGGGCCTACCCTCTCACCGACAACTTTTCTTGTCAAGGACGACCCGAGTTGTCGGTGCGCGCGGCCCGTACCCTGCTCTGACCTGGCCATCCGCTGAAAACCTCGAGGAACGGGAGCCCATGCCCACCTACGCGCTGCTCGTGCGGCCCGCGCTGAACCGCGTCTACGCCGACTCCTCGGTGGACCTGATGGCCGCCGAGCTCGCCGTGTTCGGTGACCGGGCGTTGGGCGGGCGGGTCGGCGGGATCGAGCCGGTACGGATCGGCGGAGTGCCCTACCTGGCGTTCGAGGCCGACAGCCTTGACGAGCGCGATGTGCGCTACCTGGCCAACCTGTCGTCGGCCTACGCGCTGTTCGAACGACAGGGCGATCTCCTGGCCCCGGTAGAGCTGACGCCGCTGGACAAGTTCGACGACGACCTGGTCACCATCCAGAAGTACTCGGGTAAGACCAACGAGCACTTCACCAAGCTGATGCTGAACCTGGCGGTGACGTCATCGGAGTTCGCCGGGGAGATGCTGGACCGCAGGCTCCGCGTGCTCGACCCGCTGTGCGGCCGGGGCACCACGCTCAACCAGGCCCTGATGTACGGCTACGACACGGCCGGGATCGACCTGGACGCCAAGGACTTCGACGCCTACTCGGCGTTCCTGCAGACCTGGCTCAAGCGCAAGCGGATCAAGCACACCGCCGACGTCACCCGCGTCCGCCGCGACGGCAAGGTCGTCGCCCGCCGCCTCACAGCGTCCGTCGGCGTCGACAAGGAGAGCTACAAGGCAGGCGACGCCCTCAGCCTCGACTACGTCAACGCGGACACCACTGAGGCGCCCAGGTTCCACCGCGCGGCCACCTTCGACCTCATCGTCGCCGACGCCCCTTACGGCGTGCAGCACGGCAGTCGAGCAGGCGGTGGCCTCCACCGAGGCCCGTTGGAACTGATGCGGGCAGCACTACCCGGCTGGGCTCGGCTCTTGCGCCCGGGAGGAACGATTGCCCTGTCCTGGAACACGAACGTCGCCCCACGCACCGCTCTGGTCGACGCCCTGGCAGAGGCAGACCTGACGCCGCTCGACGAAGGCGCCTACCTCGGTTTCTCCCACCGGGTCGACCAGGCGATCGTGCGCGACGTGGTGGTAGCGCGGAAGTAGGTCCCTTATGGACGCAGCGCGCGGATAAGAGCGTCCACGTCCTCGTCGGACGTGACGATGCTCGGCCCGACCCGCACGTGCCGCTCGTTGTACGGGGTCACGGTCGCCGACACACCCTTGGCCGAGAGCGCCGCCACCACGGCCTGCGGCGGGGTGTCCGCCACGTCGAAGCAGATGATCCCGGCCGACAACTCGGGCGCCGCAGGCGTCACCACCGTGATCGACGGGATCCCCCTGAGCTCGGCCTGGACCCGGTCGACCTGGGCCCTGGTGCGCGCCAGGACCCGGTCCCTGCCGATGGCCAGGTGGAACCGGAACGCCTCGGCCAGCGCCCAGCGGTACTCGAACGAGTGGTAACCGCCCGGGGTGACCACCTCGGCCGTGGTCGGACCTGCCGGGGTGCCGTTGAGCCACTCGTCGAACGCCGGTCCGCTGAACGACGGCAGCACGGGCGCGACCGCCGCCCAGGCACCCTGGCGCGCCCAGATGATGCCCGTGCCCCGAGGCCCGAACAGCCACTTGTGCGTTCCGGAGATCAGGAAGTCGCAGCCGAGGTCGGCCGGGGTGGCCGCCTCGACACCGAGCGCGTGCACCGCGTCGACGCACAGCAGGGCGTGTTGTCGGGGTGGCAAGGAGGCGTTGTGCGCGGCGATGGCGTCCGCGATGGCGCGAACAGGCAGCTTCACCCCGGTCACGGAGTGCACCCAGGTGATGGCGACGACCCTGGTCTCGGGCGTCAGTCCGGCGCGGAGCCTGGTGACGATCTCCTCGGCGGAGGCAGTCGCGGCGGTGTCGTAGAGGCGGACGCGACGGACCTCGGCGCCGCGGAGTTTGAGCGCGTGGTGCGTGGAGTAGAAGTCGTGTTCCGTCGTAAGAACGTGCTGTCCGGGTGAGAGGCGAATCCCTGCATAGAGCAGGCCAAGCCCCATGGTTGTGCTGTCGGTGAAGGCGATGTCCTCGGCACGACCACCCAGGTACTCCGCAGCGGCCGCGCGCACGGCCTCTTCAGCAGCGCCTGCTTGAGCGTCAAGGTAAGCGTGTGTGTCGCGGTCCAATCCCGCGCGATGCCGGTCTATCGCGTCACTCACCGGCCGCGGGGGTGCGGCGAGCACGTAGGCGGAGAACTGTCGAACGTCGCGCGTCAGCGGAAACTGCCCGCGGACCGAACCCCAATCGGTCGGGTTGAACGGCGTCGCAGTAGCCGATTCCTCGGCGGTGCAGGCCACGGCACCTGCCGCTACCGCGAGCCCGGAGCCCGCTGCGAGGAACCGGCGACGGGTCAGGTCCATGGGTGCTCCTCGGGGCAGGCGTGCCCCAGTGTCGCAGGCCACGGCCCTGGAACGCAGGTACGCTCGAAGGCGAACGGATGTGCAACGCCGGAAGGCCCCTCGGTGTTTACCTGAGTATGGATGACCTGCCCGAGAGCGACGCCGACAACGACGTGGTCATGCTCGCGGCCATCGTCGAGGACCTCGACGTGGGGTTCGCGGGCATGGTCCGCGCCTACCAGCGGGTGGTCTACTCGGTGGCACTGAGGGTCGGTGCGGGCGCGGATGCCGACGACCTGGCCGCGGAGTGCTTCCTGCGCGCTTACCGCGCGCTGCTGGGTTACGACCGCTCGCGCATCCTCGCGCTGCGGCCGCGGTCGTGGCTGTTGACGATCCTGCTCAACACCTGGCGCAACACGGTGCGCGGCGCGAGCAGGCGCCCGGCGGTGGCGATGGCGGACGTGCCGGAACGGCCCGCGCCGGGGCCGACCGTCGAGGACATGGTGACCGGGAGCGAGACCAGGGGCGAGTTGGGTGCCCTGGTGTCGGCGCTGCCGGAGAACCAGCGGCTGGCCGTGGTGCTGCGGCACGTGGTCGAGCTGCCGGTGGCCGAGATCGCCGCCGTCATGCGGATCCCCGAGGGGACCGTGAAGTCACACGTCTCCCGCGGCCTGGCCCGGCTGCGGGAGCAGTACGCGAAGGAGGTGGTCCGATGACCGGCGAGGACAGCCACGACCCGCTCGCGCTGCGGCTGGGCGGCCTGGCGGTGGCACCACCGCGCGACCTGACCGGTGCCCTGTACGGGGACTGGACCAGGGTCGACGGCCCGGTCGGCGAGCTGCTGGTCGCCTTCACCGAGGTCGGCGTGAGCTACATCCGCACCGCGGCCTCGGTCGGGGACGACGACGACACCTTCCGCGACCGCTTCCACGCCCTGTTCCAGCGCCCGCTGCGGCGGGCGAGCGACGTGCCCGCGGGACTGCGGCGGGCGTTGCGCGGCCAGGACGCCGCCGGGGTTGCGGTCGACCTGCGGGTGCTGACCCCGTTCGAGCGGGACGTGCTGACCGCGACGCGGGAGATCCCGACCGGCCAGACCCGCCCGTACGCCTGGGTCGCGCACGCGATCGGGCGGCCCAAGGCGGTCCGCGCGGTCGGCACGGCGCTGGGCAACAACCCGGTGCCGCTGCTGATCCCGTGCCACCGGGTGACCCGCTCGGACGGCAGCCTCGGCCAGTACGTCTTCGGCGCCGAGCTCAAGGAGCGGCTGCTGCGCGCGGAAGAGACCAATGTGGACGAACTGCTGGACTTCGCCAGGTCCCGCGTCGCCTACATCGGCTCCGACGGCGTGTACTGCTACCCGACCTGCACCAGGGCCAGGACGGCAGCGGACCCGCGCGGGTTGCGCACCCTGGCCGCCGTGCGTGCCGCCGGACTGCGGCCGTGCGAACTCTGCACCCCGGCAGGGTAATGGAACTGGACACGGTGTTGGCCCTGGCGCGGCGGCGCGGGGGCGGGCTGGTGAACGTGGGGCACGGGCGGGACCCGAGGTCGACGGCCGCGGCGGCGGCGTTCGTCGCGGCCTGGGCGGGGACGGTGTGCGCGGTCGTGTCGTGGCCACCGGAGGCGGCGTCCTGGCTGCGGCAGGCGTGCCGGTTCGCGGGCGGGAGCCCGGACCTGTGGGTGATCGCGGACGACGCGGCGTCCTGGGCGGGCATGGGTCGGCGGTTGGTGGCCCAGCCGCAGTGGCGGCCTGGTCGGACGATCGCCTTCTCCGGCTTGGCCGACCCGGCCCTGCCGGGGCTGGTCGGCGACGTCGACGGACTGTCCGGCGCGGGGTCGGACGGGTCGAGTTGGTCGTTCTTCGACGGCAGGCTCCACCGGTCGGATGTCCGCAGTGGAGTGAGCACAGTGGAGGGTCGGTGGAGCTGATTCCCCGACCCCGCCTCGACCTCGCGCCGGGAGCGGTGCACCTGCCGGACTGGCTCGACCTCGACGCCCAGCGCGGACTGCTGGCCGCGTGCCGGGAGTGGTCGCCGGGGATGCGGCAGCAGCGGCTGCCCAACGGCGGGGTCATGTCGGTGCGGATGGTGTGCCTCGGCTGGCACTGGGCGCCGTACCGCTACACCAGGACCCTCGACGACGGCTCGACCGTGCTGCCGTTCCCGCGGTGGCTCGGCGACCTCGGCAGGCGGGCGGTCGCGGCAGCCGGGTTCACCGGGGACTACCGGCCGGACATCGCCCTGGTGAACTTCTACGACGCCGAGGCGCGGATGGGGCTGCACCAGGACAAGGACGAGCGGTCGCCGGACCCGGTGGTGTCGTTCAGCCTCGGCGACACCGGGGTGTTCCGGTTCGGCAACACCGAGGACCGGGGTCGCCCGTGGACCGATGTCGATCTCCGGTCCGGTGACCTGGTGGTGTTCGGCGGCGAGTCGCGGCTGGCCTACCACGGGGTGACCAAGATCAGGCCGGGTACGGCCGATCCCGACCTGGGGCTGGGCGGGCGGCTGAACATCACCCTGCGAGTGTCCGGGTTGGACTAGTCCGTCCAGCGGCGACGGTCACCCACACAGCCGCACTGCGTGACGCGCTCCGTACCGAACGGGGTAGAACACCCCACCGATGAGCATTCCTCGGTTTTGCGTCAACCCGCTGGTAGACGCGATTCCCCCGATCAGGGGGCAAGAACGTTTCGCCAATCCACTCTTTCGGGTGTCACTCCACAGTGCGGACTTGCTCGCTCCCCGACCGTCCGAACCGTACAAAGAACGGTGTCGGGGTTGTCCGCCCCGACCGGTTCGATCAGAGGAGGTTTCACATGCTCGGCCAACTGCTCGGCCCCTTGCTCGGCGTGGTCACCGGCATCCTGAACACCGTGATCAGCACCGTCACCAGTCTCCTCGGTGGCCTACTCGGCTAGCGCACGCCGTCCCGGACCCCGCGGGGTCACCCGATGGGCGGGGTCCGGGACACCCCCGCTCGACTGCCCGACACTGCGTGGCAGGCACCAGCCCCCTCGGCCATGGCGACGATCCGGCCACCGCGCACCAGCAGCGCCACCTCGGTCGCGTCGCTCACCGCCGTGATCCCCACCCGCTCGGCGAGCGTGTCATCGCGGATCACAGATAGCGGCAACGCTCCCCGAAAGGACTGTCGCAAGCCGATGACGGTCTCGGCGAGCACGAGCCGGGTCAGTGGATGCAGCTCAGCAGGCTGGCTTGTCACCACCGCGAGAGTCACCCGATGCCCTAGCCGCAACGCTTCTTCCACCGCCATCAACCGGTGAGTGCCTACGACAGCGACGACGCCGTCTATGTGCACCGGTTCACCGCTGACGAGGTCACGTGCGGTCGTCTCCGGCCACGGCTCGTCGACGGAGTGCGCGGGGACAGGGTTGTGCGGATAGGACCACCAGTCGTTCAGTTCCAATCGCGTCAACTGCTCGCAGGCGCTGATCACGTCAAAGGGCTCTACCAAGCCCGGTGCGACCCGGGCGAGCGCTGTAGTCCCGTGCAACGTTGTCAGGATTGCCTGAGCCTGTCGCACTCGTCGGGCCGGTGGCGCTCCGCTTGGGGAAGGCACGGGCTCTAGGCGCTCCATCGCCAGTCCGAGCAAGAGGGCGCTGAGTTGTCGCAGCCGCGTGTAGGGCAACGCGAGATCGTCGACTACCTCGGGCGCCAAGTACGTGCCGAGACCTGGTTCTTCCAGCCGCGCGACCCAGGCGTGCGCGAATGCCCCTACCGCGTCCCACAGCGTGTCCGCTGACGGATCGCGTGGCGTCGATTTCTCCGCCCGGGCCGCGAGCACCTCTAGGTAGAGAGCGCGTTTGCCGGGGAAGTTGGAGTAGACCGCGCCTCTAGTCAGGTCGGCGCGCGCCGCGATGTCGTCGACCTTGGCGTCCCGGTAGCCCCGGGCCACGAACTCCTCGCGCGCGGCGTCCAGGATCCGCGCCCGGTTGGTCTCCTGGATCTCCGCCCGGCTCATCCTCGCACCCTTCACGCGCACATCATCGCCGTTGCCGTGACAGCCCGTTCAGATGATGACATCATCTGGTCAGAACATCTACCTGCGGAGGTCGCTCATGCCCGTCGTTCCCGAGGTCCCGGTCACCGATCCGGCCGTGCTCGCCGACCCGTTCAGCGCGTACGCCCAGGCCAGGGCGGTGTCACCGGTGGCGAAGCTGACCGGGGCGGGCATGCCGCCGATGTGGGCGGTCACCCGGCACGAACCCGCGCGGGAGGTGCTGAACGACCCGCGGTTCGTGCTCAGCGAGGCCAGTTTCCTGCGGCCGCCGGGCATCCCCGAGCACTGCCAGCGGTACATGCACACCATGGCGGAGATGGACGGGCCAGAGCACGCGCGTGTTCGCGGTGCGGCCGCGCCCGCGTTCACCGCGCGCCGGACGGCCGTCATGCGGCCGCGGATCGAGGCCGCCGTCGGTCGGTTGCTCGACTCGCTGGACGCGTCCGCTGACCTGCTGCGCGACTTCGCCGGGCCGCTGCCGATGGTGGTGATCTGCGAGCTGCTCGGCATCCCCGAGGCGGACCGACCGGTCTGGCTGGAGTACGGGCGGGCGGTCGCGGCGGGCTACGGCCCCGGGTTCCTCGCCGCCATCCCCAAGATCATGGCCAGCGCGGAGGCGGCGGTGGCGGCCAAGCGGGCGCGGCGGGGGGACGACATCCTGTCGCACCTGCTCGACAGCGAACTGACCGAGACCGAGCTGGTGACCCTCGTCTGGCACCTCGCGCTGGCCGGGCAGACCCCCACCAACCTGATCGCCAACGGCGTCGCGGCCCTGTTCGCCCACCCCGCGCAGCTCGACCTGCTGCGCGCCGACCCGGGGCTCGCGTCTACAGCTGTAGAGGAACTGATGCGCTGGTGCGGACCGCAACTGCTCACCACCCCCCGCTTCGCCACCGAGGACATCGGCGTCGGCGACGCGATCATCCCCCGGGGCGCCGCCATGACCGTCGCCATCTGCTCCGCCAACCGCGACCCCGACGCCTTCCCCGACCCCGACACCCTCGACATCACCCGCCCGCTGGGCGCCCCCACCCACCTCGGCTTCTCCCACGGCCCCCACTTCTGCCTCGGCGCGCCCCTCGCCCGACTGCAGACCGAGATCGCCCTCACCGCCCTGTTGGCCCGCTTCCCCTCCCTCCGGCCCGCGACCGACCACTTCACCCGCACCCCAGACCCAGGCACCTGGCGCTTGGCCGAACTCCCGGTACACCTGGCCGGATAACCGCACAATCACCCTCCGAACGGGTAATCCCCTTACCCGGCCGCCCTTTTCGCCCAGGTCGCGTTATCCACAAGCAGTCCTTTGTCCACAGATGCCGCCGAGTTCTCCCGCCCCACACCACCACCCCGATAGACTGGCGTCGGGGCAGCCCCCCGGAGAGGGTGGGGGCTGGGGTGGGCGGGGAGGGCCTCCGCAATCGCGCGGGTGGGCTTGGGTCGCCTTGGGGTTCCGAGGGCGGCGGAGTGCGCGCGTGATCTTGAGGCGTAGGGCGCCGTGCGGCGGGGGCGGTCGGGGGGGCGGGTGGGGTTGGCCTGGCGGGGCAGTCGGACTGACTGATGTGGTCACGCAGGCTGGACGGGGTCAGGGGCTCGGTGACGACAATGTCGCGCAGAACAGCAGTGCGGATTCGGGCGGAGTGCGTGGGCGAATTGGCGGTCGCGGGCCAGCAGGGTGAAGTGAGGGCCAGCGAAACGCAGCGAGACAGAGCCGGGTCTGCCGGGTGCGGCGGGAATGACAGGGGCGATCGGGGCAGGCAGGGACGCACACGGGCCGGCGGAATCGGCTCGGCGGGTGCGGGCAGGCTGGCGGGACAGGTGTGGGCGGGCTGAGCGCCTCGCCTACGACTTCGGGTCCACGCCGGTCAAGCACCGCGTCTACGTCTGGGGTGGACCAGGCGAACTCGACTACACGCCCGTGCGGTACCTCGGCGTCGCGTGAGCGGGAATCCGCCGATCGGCCCGGTGGGCGGCTGATCGGCGATAGCGTCGCGCGGTGCTCGACGACGAGGTCGCGGCGTTCGTGGCGGCCAGGCGCGCGCGGGTTCCCGGGGTGGTGGCCGAGGTCGAGGCGTGGCGGCGCGCGGAGCGGGCGTTGACCAGGGCGGGCGCCGGGGCCGGGGTGCTGGCCGGGGTGTCCGCGGTGATCGGCGACCTGCGCCGGGTGGTGGCCAGGCTGGACCGGGCGGCGATCGCGGTCGCCGTCGGGGGCAAGCGGGGCACCGGCAAGTCGACGTTGGCCCGGTCCATCGCGGGCCTGAACCCCGCCGCCCTGCCCGCCGCACCCGGGGCGCGGCTGGTCCTGCGCGCGGGTCCCCGCCGTCGGGCGACCCTGCTCCCCCGTACCTTTGCCGACCTGCGCGCGTCCCACCTGCGGCCGAGGCACCTGCTGCTCGGCCTGCCCGAGCCGCCCACCTCCGCCGCCGACCTGCGCGCCTGGCGCTACCCCGAGCCGGGCGATCAGGGCTACCTCGCCTGCGCCCACCCCAGCCTGCTGGCCGACCTGCGGGCCATCCAGGCGTCCTCTGTGGATCTGCTGGACCGGCGGGGTCGCCCACTGCGGTACGACGACCCGCTCGACGCCGCGGCGGCAGCGGCCAGGGCGCCGCACGCGGTCCGCGAGGTCCTGGTCGAGCGCGAGCGGGTGCCGATCTCGCTGTACGACCTGCCCAGCACCGGCGCGGTCACCATCAGCACCGACCTGCACGTGGTGACCGGCCTGGATATAGATGTCGTGCTCCACGTGGTCCGCGGCCATTGGTGTGATGCCGACGCGCGGGCCGCGGCGGTGCTAAGAGAAGCGGGCGCCCCGGTTCTGGTGGTTCTCAATGGCGGTGAGAGCGCGCCGCGCGGAGTCGATCCGCTCACCGCGCTTCAGGCCGATGTCCGGGACCGGGAAGCGGTGGCGGCCGAGGTCGTCGCGCCGTTGCTGCGCGACCTGGCGAACCGGATACCGGTCGTGGACGCCGAATTGCTCGCCGAGGTCCGCGCCGGGGCCGAACCGCTGCGCGTGGAGTTGGCCGAACACGCGGACCTGGCCGAATGCGGTTTCCCGCCGAGCGCCGACACCGGCCGACCGGGGTAGGCCGAGTGGCCGACCCGATTCACCCCGTGGATCTTGGTGGTGGATAACCCACCGGCCGCGGGCGCACCGGCGGAACGTGAATAACCGGGGAACACCGGTGGACGCCGACCGGGCTTAGCGGCGGGTGCCGAGAAACCGCCGCGCCACCGGTCACCGACCGGCGGAATTCCGGAGCGGGAAGCGGACTCGGGTCGGCGGTGCCCGCCCTGCCGGGAAGGTCGTACGGTGGGTGGAACGAACACAGGCTTAAGGAGGGGTTCGGATGCCCGAACCGGTGTTGGTATCCATCGCGGCCGCCCTGGCGGCCAAGTCGGCAGGCGCGCTCCACGAACTGGTGCGAGCCAGGTTCGCCCGGCGTGCGCAAGCCGAGGCCGCGCTCACCGCGGCGGCGGGGGCGGCACCGGAGTCCGCGGAAGTGGTCGCGCTCGCCGCGGAACTGGAACAGGCCGAGCGGGCCGATCCGGAGTTCGCCGAGGAACTGCGCGCCAACTGGGCGGTCGAATCAGCCGGGCTGCGCGCCGAGCACGGCGGCGTGATCAACCAGATCACCGGCACGGTGAGCGGCAAGGTGCTGCAGGCCCGCGACATCGAGGGCGGGGTCAGCTTCTAGCCGCGGGAGCACAGCGGGACCGCGGCGGGTCGTCCCCGCCGCGGTCCGTCCCGGTGGCTGGTTCAGCCGGAGAACGCGGCCTTCTTGGCCTTGCCGCCGTTGCCCTTGGCCTTCACCGTGTGCGCCTCTTCGAATGCCTCCACGACGGCGCTGGGGATGCGGCCGCGCTCGGAGATGTCGTGGCCGTTCTGCCGCGCCCAGTCCCGGATCGCCTTGGTCTGCTCCTTGGACCTGGTGTCGCCCGCGGGCTTGGTCGACGGCGCCGAGTGGCGCTTGACGCGACCACCGGTGCGCCGGGCGGCGGCGACGAACTCGGCCAGCTGCTCGCGCAGGCGGGTCGCGTTCGCCTCATTCAGGTCGATCTCGTAGTTCGCCCCGTCCAGGCTGAATTCGACCGGGCGGATGTCCTCGCCTGCCGAGCCGTCGAGGTCGTCGTAAAGCTGGACGATGGTCTTCTGAGCCATAGGGCACCTCACTGCACACGGGGTGTCACGGGAATTGAAAACAGCTCCCCACTTGCGGTGAACAGTACCCGCTGCGCAACGGTGTTTCAAATAGGTGCCGTCCGGCTAATGCCTCGCGTGTCGGCCGCGGCCGGTGCGCGCATCGGCGAAAGTTGGGTGCCTCGGCACATATCCGCCGGTGGACACCCGATTTCGCGTCGAGTCGGGCACCCGGGCGCGGTGGACCATTCCGCCGGTCGGGGCGAGCGCGCGGCGGCGTGGCGGACGGCGGGCGAAAGCCGCCTCCGGGCAATCCGGACGACGGCGGGCGGTCGGGATTAGCCCGCGCACTCGACTCACCCGTCCCGGGCGATTACACCCGTTCAGCCTCGTACCGCGGGCAGGGGTGGTGGTCGAATGCCGGGCGAACGGGACGCCGCCGGGTCACGCGACCACGCAATTCGGCCACCGGACGACCACCCACGGTGTTCGTTAACAGAGGGGTCGGAACAGCGGTCCCCCGCCGAAAAGAGACACCGGCGCGGGGGGCTGGTTCGACATTCGCCGATCGCCGCCGGTCCCGGCGAATGCCCCAGCGCGCACAATGCGGCGGAGTGGGTTGCTCAGTAAGACTGACCGCGTGGACGTGGCCCGGATAGCGAAAACCCGGCCCAGGCGAACCTGGACCGGGTCGTCGTGCGCGGCGGTGCGGCCTACGCCTCCAGCGAGGTGCCCAGGGCCTGCCAGTCGAGCACCGGCGCGGCCCAGTCCCTGATCGAGGCGAGCAGGCCGAGCCTGGCCGCGCGCAGGGCGGGTTCCGGCGCCATGACGAGCACGGCGTCGAAGAAGGTGTTCACCGGCTCGGTCAGCGGCGACGCGGCGACCACGAAGCCCGCCAGCCCGGCGCCACCGGCGGCGTGGGCCTTGGTGAACACCTGGTGCAGTTCCAGCTCGGCCGGTTCCACCAGCGCGGCCGGGTCGTAGCCCGCCGCGGTGTCGGCAGGCACGATCCGGCGCACCCGCTGCAGCGCGGCGACCAGACCGGCGAACCCGGGGTCGGTGGTGAGACCGGCCAGTTCGGCCACCGCGGCGTCGGCGGCCGCGGGGGCGTCGGCGAGCGGGAGCACCGCGCCGACCTGCTCGTGCGGGGTGCCCGCGTCCAGCAGCACCTGCTCGTAGCGGCGCTTGACGAACTCGGCGACCTCACCGAGCACCGCGCCATCGACCTCGATGCCCTGGGCGCGCACCTGATCGGCCGCAGTGGACAGTCCGAACGGGACAGTAAGCCCGCTCAACTGCGGGAAAGCGCGCAGGATCGCCACGACACCGGCGCCTGCCCGGCGCAGACCGAACGGGTCGGAGCTTCCGGTCGGCTTGGCGCCGACGGCGAACAGCCCGGCCAGTAGGTCGAACCGGTCGGCGAGGGCGAGCAGCGCGCCTGCGACGGTGGTCGGCACCGCGCCGCCGCCGGAGCGGGGCAGTTCCATGTCGTAGAGGGCCTGCGCGACCGCTTCCGGCTGCCCGGCGCGGCGGGCGTACTCCCTGGCCATGGTGCCCGCGAGGCTGGTCAGCTCGATGACCATCTGCGAGCCGAGGTCGAACTTGGCCAGGCCCGCGGCCGCGCGCAGCACCGCGTCGTCCTCTTCGGACAGACCGGCGGCCGCGCCGAGGGTGAGCGCGACCGAGGCGATCCGGTCGGCGCGCTGGGCGACCGAGCCGAGCTTCTCCTCGAAGGCCAGCTTGGCGATGCCCTCCTTCATCTGCTCCGGCGGCGTGCGCAGGTCGGCGCGCCAGAAGAAGCTGGCGTCCTCGTAGCGCGCGCGCAGCACGGCCTCGTTGCCCGCGCGGACCCTGTCGTGGTCGCACGCGCCGTTGGCCACCGCGACGAAGTGCGGCAGCAGGGCGCCGTCGGCGTCGCGCACCGGCAGGTACCGCTGGTGCTTGCGCATGACGGTGGTGAGGATCTCGGCGGGCAGTTCGAGGTAGCGGGCGTCGAACGAGCCGAGCACCGCGTTGGGCTCCTCGACCAGGTTGGTGATCTCGTCGACCAGCGCCGAGGCGCCGTCGATCACACCGCCGACGGTCGCGGCCAACTCGGCGGCCGACGACACCACCAGGTCCCGGCGGCGCCGCTGGTCGGCGACGATGCCGTGCCCGGCCAGGAAGTCCAGGTAGCCCTCGGCCGAGGCGACCTCGACGACCGGGGCCGCGGCGGTGCGGTGCACGCGGGTCGTGCGCTCGGCGGTGAGCGCGGAGACCGCGACCGGCACCGGCGTCGTGCCCAGCAGCGCGAGCAGCCAGCGGACCGGCCTGGTGAACGACAGCTTCGGGTCGCTCCACCGCATGTTCTTGTCCGCGCGCAGTTCGGCGACGACGGTGCCGAGCACGCCGCTGAGCACCTCGACCGCGCCCTTGCCGATGTCGGTGCGGGTGATGCCCACGTACTCGACGCCGTCGACATCGATGCGGCGCAGTTCCGCCGGGTCGACACCCTGGCCCCTGGCGAACCCGGCGGCGGCCTTGGTCGGGTTGCCGTCGGCGTCGAACGCGGCGGCGGCCTTCGGCCCGCGCACGGTCCGCTCGGCGTCCGGCTCGACCGGTTCGACGGCGTCGACGACGGCGATGACCCGGCGCGGGGTGGCGTAGGTGGTGATGGTGCCGTGGCCGAGCCTGGTCGCGGCCAGCTTCTCGGTCAGCGCGCGCTCGAGGGCGGCCGCGGTGCGGGTCACCTCGTGCGGGGGCAGTTCCTCGGTGCCGATCTCGAACAGCAGCGGGTGCGTGCCGTCGACGGCGGGGAACTCGGTCGGCGCGGCGGCCAGCGGCAGTGGGGGCACGATGCCGAGCGGGTGGTCCAATTCGGACCGCCGCTGCGACCACAGCCCGGCGACCTCGCGGGCCAGGCCGCGCATCCTGGCGAACGCCTTGGCCCGCTCGGTGGTGCTGACCGCGCCGCGCGCGTCGAGGACGTTGAAGGTGTGCGAGCACTTGAGCACGTGGATGTGCGCGGGCACCGGCAGCCGGGCGTCGAGCAGCCTGCGCGCCTCGGCGGCGTAGTCCTCGAAGAGCCTGCGCTGGGTGTCGACGTCGGCGTCGTCGAGGTAGAAGCGGCTCATCTCGTACTCGGCCTGGCCGAACGCCTCGCCGTAGGAGATGCCCGGCGCGTAGGCGATGTCCTTGAAGTGCGCGACGCCCTGCAGCGCCATCATGATCCGCTCGACGCCGTAGGTGATCTCCACCGACACCGGGTCCAGGGTCTGCCCACCGGCCTGCTGGAAGTAGGTGAACTGGGTGATCTCCAGCCCGTCGAGCCACACCTCCCAGCCCAGGCCCCAGGCGCCGAGCGCGGGTGAGGCCCAGTTGTCCTCGACGAAGCGGACGTCGTGCGCGGCGACATCGATGCCGAGCGCCTGGAGGCTGCCGAGGTAGAGCTCCTGCGGGTTGCCCGGGTCCGGCTTGAGGATCACCTGGAACTGGGTGTGGGTCTGCAACCGGTTCGGGTTCTCGCCGTAGCGCGCGTCGTCGGGGCGGACGCTGGGCTCGACGTAGGCGACCCGCCACGGCTCGGGGCCGAGCACGCGCAGCACCGTGGCCGGGTTCAGGGTGCCAGCGCCGACCTCGGTGTTGAACGGCTGCACCACCATGGCGCCGCGCTCGGTCCAATACCTGGTCAACGCCAGCAACGCGTCCTGCATGGTCAGCACGGCGAAACCTCACTAACGGGCTGGTGGGGGGTGCCCGCGAAGTCTAGAGGGGTGCCTCCCGGTCATCCCCGCGCACGCGTCGGTGTCAGCGGGGTCACCCACAGGTTGGAGCACCCGGCCGGGCACCGCGCCGCGACATTCGCGCCACCATCACCGGATCGAGCTAGCGGTATCCGACATTTTGGGCCCACTTCGATCACAGCCAGTCAACTTTGTCGCCCGACACAGGGAGATATTCGGTGATCATGAGAAATTGGCCGGGGTCACCCAAGTGATCGTTTAGACTGGCCCCGCCTCCCCCGCCGCGGGCGTTTCCGCATTCGACGTGACCGAATACCCCTTTGGAGAACCACTTCCGATGACCCCTGTCGACACACCAACACGGGCACCGCTGACCGACGCGCAGCCGCTGCCGACCGGGCGGCCGATGGGCCACTCGCGGTGCGAGCTGTCCCGGGTGATCTGGCCAGGCGACGAGAACATGTTCGGCTCCGGGAAGGGCAAGCTGATCCTCGAACTGGCCGACGAGGTCGGCTGGGCGGCCGCGGTGCGCCACAGCGACGGCCACGCGGTCACCGCCTCGGTCAACGACATGACCTTCTTCACCCCGTTCTGGGCGGGCGACATCGTCACCGCCGTCGCGCACGTGGAGAGCACCGGCCGCACCTCGATGGAGGTCGGCGTGCAGGTCAGCGCCCGGCGCTGGCAGGGGCGCGACGAGCTCGAGGTGATCGCCGAGGCGCACCTGGTGTTCGTCGCGGTCGACGCCGACGGCGCGCCGCGCCCGGTCCGCCCGGTGCACCCGGAGACCGACGCCGAGTACGCCAAGCACCGCGCCGCGGCCATCCGCCGCGAGCACCGCAGAGCCCTCTGCGCAGCACTGGCCGAGGTCGCGCTCCCCGCACAGCGGTGACCGGCGTGCTCGCCCTCGGCCCACCCGTGGTCGGCGGCACCGTCGACCAGGTCGACGTGGCCGTCGCGTTCGTCCGGGAAACGGTGAACGAGGGTGATTACACCGTGCTCGCCGAGTTCGCCCACCCCGATATCCGCGATCTCTCCGACATCCGGGTATTCGACGACGGGATATCCGGCCTGCGCCATTCGGTGATGGCCGCGCGGCGGTTGATGCCCGATATCCACGCCCGCATTCTCAGCGCCAGGCGCACCGGGGCCGACACGGTCGAGACCCGGCTGGAGCTGTCCGGCACCTACCTGGGGTCGAACCTGGCACCGAGCCAGCGGCACGGCCGCTCGGCGACCTGGTGCCAGCACCACCTGTGGTCCTTCCGCGGCTCACTGGCCCGCGCGCACCTGGGCTGGGTCGACCACCGGGGGCTGCGCGCCGCGCTCGGCGACCCGTACTGACCGTCCCCCGCACCCGCTGGCGTGGTCCCCCGGTCGGCGCCCACCGACCGGGGGACCGAGCGGTCGCTTGCCCCGCCCGCGACGCGGCGCCCACCGCGTCCAGTCCCTGCTGTCCCGTTCCATCCTCGCCCCTCCTCGGGTGACCGGCCAGGGCCACCCGGCCCGGGCGTTCAGGTCTTTCGCTGGGTAGAGGTCATTTCTGTTGCCGGGCGGGAGTGTCCGCCCTAGCCTGCGAGCCGGTTGTGCGCGGCGGTGCGCGACTGCGGCCGCGACCAGGCCAGGCGCGGCGGGTGCGGCCAGTCCACGGTCCGCTCCCGCTCCTGCTCCACCTCGATCGCGAGTGCGTGGTCGGCCATCCTGGCGTCGTGTTCCGCGCCGACTCGTTCCTCGAGCAGCATGCGGTCGACCAGTGCCGAGGCCCGACGCAGACGCCAGGTGAGAGCGGCGATGACCGCGAGTCCACCGAAGATCCACAGCAGTGTCATGGCGATGTCGATTCTTCTGGAGTGCCAAGCCCGGGTGCCGATGGTGAGCGCGGAGGTCCTGGCGCTCGTTGGTCCGCACGGGGGCTCTGTTGCCCGTTCCATCGCACCGACCCATAACATCAGTTACACGTCGTGACTTATGACAACCGACTCGCAACCAAGTATCACTCGTACGGCGTACACGTTGAGCCGTAAAGTAACGCCATGACCTCGGCTGACGACTCTCTGAGATGCCTCGCGACCGAGTGATCTTGTACCGAACGCCACCACCTAGATCACCCACGGTGATGGCCTTGGGAAACTCCGGAGCGTGACCGGGTTCGTCACTAGGGGTCCACCTAGGGGTTGACGGTGCCTGTGGGGAACAGCACGATCGGAGCCGTCGAGCGACCAGGACTGTCTGGGACGGATCCCGCGATGACCGCAACTTTCGACCTCAACGACCCGGCTCTTGCCGCCGACCGCTTCGGCTACTACCGGCGGCTGCGCGAGACCGACCCGGTGCACCGCTCGCCGTTCGGCTACTGGGTCCTCACCCGCTACGACGACGTCGACGCCCTGCTGCGCGCGCCGTCCGCGTCGAGCAACTTCCCGGCCGACCCGGGCTGGGCGATGGTGCGCGGCGGGCCGACCTGCCCGGTGGTGAAGAGCACCAGCAAGTGGATGCTGATGCAGGACGGCCAGGCGCACCGCAGGATGCGCAGGCTCATCGCGCGCGTGTTCACCCCGCGCAACATCGACCGGATGCGGCCGCGGATCCAGCAGGTCGTCGACCGGCTCATCGACGAGATGGGCGACGGACCGGTCGACCTGATCACCGGGCTGGCGCTGCCGATGCCGATCCTCGTGGTCGGTGAGCTGCTGGGCATCCCGCCGCAAGACCGCGCGAAGTGCCGGGACTGGACCGACAAGGTCGGCTACGTCATCGACCCTGGCGTCACCCCGCAGCGGCGGATCGCGATGAACAAGGCCGAGCCCGAGTTCCGCGCGTACCTGCTGGACCTGATGGACTCCCGCCGCGACGCCGACCCCGAGCACGACCTGCTCTCGGTGCTGATGCAGGCCGACGCCGACGGCGAGAAGCTGACCGACGAGGAGATCGTCGCCAACATCCTGCTGATCTTCAACGCGGGCCACGAGACGACGGTCAACCTGATCGCCAACGGCATGCTCGCCCTGCTCCAGCAGCCCGAGGCACTGGCCGCCCTGCGCGCCGACCCCGGGTTGATGGGCACCGCCGTCGAGGAACTGTCCCGCTACGACCCCCCGGTCCAACTCGCCGCCCGCATCATGACCGAGGACACCCCCATCGGCGACAAGCTCATCCCCGCGGGCGACACCGTCCTCGTCCTCTTCGACGCCGCGGGCCGCGACCCCGCCCGCTACCCCGACCCGGACCGCCTCGACCTGTCCCGCACGGACCCCAAGTCCCTCGCCTTCAGCTCCGGCAACCACTACTGCCTCGGCGCGGTACTGGGCAAGCTCGAGGCCAGCACGGTGTTCACGGAGCTACTGGCCCGCTACTCCCGGATCGAACTGGCCACCGACGACCTGCACTGGCACTCCCACTTCAACCTCCGCGGCCTCACCGAACTCCCCCTCCACCTAGGCCGCTGACCGCGCATCCCTCTCCCAGGTGCCGTCTTCCCGCCACCGCCACCTCGCCCGCACAGCCTCATCCTTACCGACGCCCCGTCGCCTTAGCAGCCTTCCCGGCCGGGTGCAGCGGGCGTTGGCCAGCTGGCGGCCATCTCCTGCTCCTGACCCCACCTTCCCCGGCGGCCCTGCTCGCGGCCCACCGCCAGGCGCTCGCCTCTCCCGCCACCACCTCTCCTCCAGCGCAAGCCGCCATCGCGTCTTGCACACCCTTGTTGCCCTTCTCGGCACTAGAGCCTCCGCCGCCCGAATCCACGCACGTCCGTAGCTCCAGCAATCCACCCAGACGAATCGCTGACCTTGTCTCACCCACCGTCCGGCGTTCGCTCTCCAGCCGCCTTTACCCAGTGAATGCAGCACAGAGAGGTGATCTCACCAACTTTCAGGTGAGTAGGTCATGTTCGAAATGGGCGAGCACGAGGGCGGCTTTGACGATGAGGCCGATCTTGCCGGGCTAGCTGTGGCGTGGTGGAGTGTCCGCCAGCGGACGGCGAGGACGGCGAATCCGGGTTCGCCGATGCAGCGCAGGCCACGGAGCAGGGTGCTGTAGGTGCGGTTATCGACATCGAGTTTCTTGGTCACCGGCGGGTTGTTTGATCGGGGTGTGCACCCCGATGCCCTCGCCTTCGGAGCCGCCGTCGGCGAGCGCGGGTAGGTCGAGCTCGGCACAGGGCGCCGAGGACGTGCTCGCGGGCCGCGGTCAGGTCGTGGGTTGAGCCGGGTTCGACCTCGGCCACCCGTCGCGGAAGCCCGTCCGGTCCAAAGAGTGCTCAAACGTTGCCGCCAGGCTTGTGGCTTTCCCGGAGTGCCAGATGCCGATCTGTTTCCTTGACACTCAGGGCCTTCTCGCTACACGGATCAGTGGAGAAGATCTTTCTGTCGAGGATCACATACGCGAGCCCGTCGGCTTGGCCTTCTCCAAGGCGTCATGCAGATCCAGCGCCTGGTCGGCAAGCACATCGATGACCTCGTCAAGGTAGCGATATCCATTGACACGACAGGCTCCGTGGTCCCGCGCCAACGCGGTGACCTCGGCGTTCTGCCGGAATTGCCTCAATGTGACTATATTCAGGATCCGCGCCAGACTAGTCAAATAGGTCAACATTCACCTTCGTCTGCGGGCTTTGGATCATACTGGTCGGTACGAGTCCAGTACTGACCATTACTGTCGCGATAGCGCAGAGTGATGGAGATTCGCGAACGCTCATCACCTTCCAAGAAGCCATCAGGCGCTTCTGTCATGAAGCTCCCGTCCGCATTTACAAAAACCCCCCTTACTTCATACTTGAACCTACGTTCGAGTTTCGACCACATAAGCCTCGGTGGGCCGTAGTCGTCAATCCTGCGCCATTGCCAGTGCGGAAACCCAGCGCACTCTATGCGGACGATAGCAATGCGATCGAACCCGGCCTGCCTTCCCGACGAAAATGACGCTTCGAACCCTAGTGCCTCAATCTCGTCTTGCCGGATATCCTTGCCAAATAGCCAAGGAAGGATCGATGACCTGAGCATCTTCGGTTCTCCACGCTCCTCAAACGCGACGGTGCGAACTTTTCCACCCCAGAGCCACAGTCGGCTTGCTTCAGCCATCGCAGACGACATACGCTCCCGTCGTGCGCGCTCATCTCGGCTTCGCTCTATCTCGTTTGCTTCGCGCGAATATTCTGCGCTGGCGATCGCTGCATTCGCCGCTTCCTGGGCGGCGCGGAGCGCCAAATTTGCGGTTTCATTGGCTGATTCAGCCAGTTTCGTCTGCTTGCGTGCTTCACGAGCAGAGACGTCCGCCGCAATCGCTTGTCGCTTCGCAGATCTTGCGTTCCATGTAGCTATCGCTGCGGCGATAGAGGCAACGACGGTACCCGCCCACGTCGGCACATCGCCTAAATCGAAGCCCATCGCTGTTCTCCTCTTCCTACAGCCGCAGACGGCAGCCGGAGACGATGGCGCAGAATCTTATCGCATGCGGCTCGTCACTGAATAACTGAGGTAACTGACCAACAGAGATTCCCGCACCGAAGGCATGACGTCTCACGGGAGCACCGTGACTGCAGCTCCACGGCCTGCGCTGCTTCGGCGAACGCGGCGTCGCCCTGCTCGCCGGACACTGGCGAGCCCTGCGGCACTTCACCGCCAGCCCCAGCAAGATCGGCCACATCGTTAAAGCCGCACTCGTCACGCATTTCGAACACGGCCGACTCACCTGGAACTCGTTGAGATCACCTCAGAGCCTCACCACTCTCTTCTCGGGAGCTCTCACACCCAACCGCTTCGCGCGCGCGTCCGGGCGCAGCCCCCACCCACTCCGGGGGCGTCCCCGAGGCCAGTCTATCGGGGCTGGGTTGCGGTCAACGGGAGTTGTGGGGATCTGTGGACAACCGGGGGGATTGTGGACAACTCGACCTGGGGGAAGCGGTCATAGCGGGGAGGGAATCACTCGTTGGGTGAACCGGGGGGAGGGGGCGGCCGTGTTGGGGAGGTCGAGAGGTTGTCGGGAGATCGGGGAGTTGGCATGGGGCGCAAGAGCGGGTTCGTCGTCATCGCGGCGGGGATGTTGGTGTTGTCGGCTTGTGGTGGGACGACCGAGCCGGTGTCCACTGAGGTCGCGGCGACCGATGAGTACACAGTGGACACTCAGGGCGATGCGTCGTTCCTCGCGGGTACGGCGAAAGCGAACAACGCGGCCGAGGGGACCGGCGATTGGGCCAAGGGGCAGGACGGCACGGTGAACTCGGCCAGGGCGGAGAGTTCGAGCAGGTGGGTGGAGTTGACCGCGGGCAAGGCGGGGGCCTTGGACCCGGTGGTGGTCAACGGGGCCGGGCTCACGCTGTACCGGTTCGACAAGGACTCGGCGGCGCCGTCGAAGTCGGTGTGCGTCGGGGAGTGCGCGAAGCAATGGCCGCCGGTGACGGTTGCCAAGCGCGGCAAGGTGTTCGTGTCGGGCGTGCAGCAGTCAGCGGTCGGGTTCGTCACCCGCGACGACGGCAGCAGGCAGGTCACGATCGGTGGCTGGCCGGTGTACCGGTTCGCCAAGGACACCAAGGCCGGGGACACCAACGGCCAGGGCGTCGGCGGCACCTGGTTCGGCGTGACGCCCACCGGCACCAAGGCGGGCGCCCAGAGCGCGAAGGCCACCAGCGTCGTCCTGTTCGACGAGCCGCGGTTCAGCGAGAACGGCGCGGCCGAGGGCACCGCGGGTCCGGGCTGCAAGAACCTCGCCCGCCCGAGGAACGCGTCGTCGCTGACCGCGCAGGGGTCGCTGAAGCTGTGGTCGGAGAAGGACTGCGAGGGCAAGTCGCTGGTCGTGACCGGTGACGTGCCGGATCTGGCCGCGCTCGGGTTCGACAACTCGGCCACCTCGGTCTTCTTCGGCTAGGTAATCTCGGCGCATGGCGCCGCAGCGGGAGATCCGCCTCCACATCGAAGGAGGCCACAGCGGCGCCGACCTGGCGTCGCTGTCGGCCGATTCCGGGTACGTGCTCACCGACCAGCCGGATGACGCCGACCAGGTCGTCAAGTCCGGCACCGACATCGCCAAACCCACCATGGCGCCCTACCGCGAGCAGCAGGTGTTCGACATCGGCACCAAGGTCACCTCGGTCGTGGTCGCCGACGAGACGCCCGCGATCCTGGCCGCCGGGGGCGAGGACGGCGTGGTCCGGCTGTGGAACCTCCAGCACTTCGGCGAACGGCGACTGCGCGGACACGCGGGCCCGGTCTGGTCGGTCGCGGCGAGCCGGTACTCCCCCGGCCAGGTCTTCAGCGCGGGCCAGGACGGCACCGTGCGCGCTTGGCCGCTCTACGGCAGCGGCGAGAGCATCACCCTCTACCAGCACAACGGCATCGCCAACGCGGTCGCCGCCGGCAAGGGCAGCACCGTCATCAGCGGCGGCGACGACGGGATCGTGCACCTCTGGACCAACGGCACCTTACGAGAACTCCGTGGCCATGAACACTTCGTCACCGGTGTCGCGTTGTCCGAGGACCTGGTCCCGATGTCAGTCTCGGCCAACGGGGCCATGACGACCTGGGACCCCGACGACCGCCCGACACACCCCTCGGGCGGCCCAGCCATTGGTGTCGCCACTGGCGCGTCCAGAGCATTCCTCGCGACAGCTCACAACCATGTCATCGACCTCGCTCCTGGTGGCCCCGGACTCGTGCTCGGCACCAAGCCCGTGTCGCTCGCCGTCACCACGATCAGCGGTGTCACCACGGTCGCGATCGGCGGCGAGGACGGGCTGGTTCGGCTGTGGGAGCCGGATACCGGCGGCCTCATCAACCTCCCCGGTCACACCGGCCCGGTGCGCGGAGTCGCCTTCGGCACCGTAGACGAACGCCCTGTCGTGGTCAGCGGCGGCGAGGACGGCACGGTCCGCGTGTGGGCCCGCCCGACCACCGACCACGTCGAATGGGCCGCCGACGCCCCCGCCACGCAGGACGACCTGCACCGACGTCCACTCGCGACACTGATCGCCGAACAACTCCGCCAGGTCGACTCCTCGTTCCTCGTGCACCTGGACGGCCCCTGGGGCTCCGGCAAGAGCACCATCCTCGGCTTCCTGCGCACCGAACTGGACCGCGACTTCACCACCGTGCCGTTCGACGCGTGGCGCGAGGCGGGCGTCGGCCCGTCCTGGTGGGCGCTGCTGACCGCCCTGCGCACCGCGATCCGCGGCCAGCGCGGGTTCCTCGGCCGGTTCGGGCTCAGGATCAGCGAGTCCTTCGCCCGGCTGCGACGCGTGGGGGCGCCGGTCGTACTCGCGTTCATCCTGTTGCTGGCGCTGGCTTTCGGCGTCTGGTGGCTGTTCGCCTCGGACTTCAAGAACGTCGCAGAGATCGCGAAGTCCGTCACCGGGGCGATCGCGGGCGTCGGCACCCTCTGGGCGGGCGCGTTGGTGGCGAGCCGGTTCCTGCTGTGGGACTCCGCGCGGGGGGCACGGCTGTTCGAGCAGTCGAACACCAACCCGATGCTGGAGGTGAACCGCCACTTCAGCTGGTTGGCCAAGCGGGCGAAGCGACCCATCGTGTTCCTGGTCGACGACCTCGACAGGTGCAAGGAGTCCACTGTGGTCGAATTGTTGGACACCGTGCAGACGTTGGTGCGCGACACCGGAGCACACTTCGTCGTCGCCGCGGATGGGGCCTGGATCCGGGCGAGCTACGAGCAGGCGTACGAGAAGTTCAGCACCGCCGTCGCCGAGCCGGGCAGGCCGCTGGGTTACCTGTTCCTGGACAAGTTCTTCCAGCTGCGCGTCCAGGTCCCGGCGATCGACTCCCCGCGTAGACAGGACTACCTGCGCCAACTCCTGCGCACCGTCGACATCCCACGACCGCAGGAGATCGCGGCGGAAGAAGGCCGCGTGCTGGCCCAACTCGGTCGCAGCGTCACCGAGGCCCAGGTCGTCGACGCGCTGAGCACCGCGAGCCCGGTGGTCCGCGGCCGCGTGGCCGAGGAGGCGCTGCGGCGGATGAGCACCCCGGCCGCGGTGATCGCGACCGAGCACAGCCTCCAGCGCTACGCCGGGCTGCTGCCGCCGAACCCGCGGGCGATGAAGCGGTTCATCAACACCTACAGCATGTCGCGTGCCGTGCGGACCCTGGAGGGCAATGTGGTCCCGGTCCAATCCCTGGCACTGTGGACAGTCGTCGAGATCCGTTGGCCGAGCCTCGCGGACTATCTGCGCGCCAATCCGGAAGCGATCCTGTTGGCCGACACCAAGGCAGATCAGGCACCTGAGGCGCTACACCCGGTCTTCGCCGACGAATCCCTGGTCATCCTCGCCAAGCAGCTCACACCCGACCTGATCCGCGAAGCCTGCGGCGGCTAGCGGGTACTGCACAGCTCCAGCGGAGCGCCCTGCGGTGTGACACAAGGTAAGTAGCCGGAGTCCTTGAGCCGCAACCGGGCGCTGTCGTGCTTGCGGACGTGCTCGGCAAACGCCTCCAACAGGGTGTCCTTGCCGGGTTCGCCCTTGAGGTAGAGGTGCTCAACCGTCCAGAAAGGATAGTTCGACGCCAGGGCGGCCGCGGTGTCGAAGGTCTTGCCGTCGATGCTGACCGCCTTGAGGTCGCCCTTCTTGCGTGCCTCGGCGACCGACGGCGCGTCCGCGTAGCCGATGGCGCCCTGCACGGCCCCGATCATCGCGACCACGTCGGAGTTCGACTCGCGCTCGCAGCGGATGGTGCGCGCCCTGGGGTCGCGGTTCTTCTCGACGCACTCGTCCGAGGACAGGCCGCCCTCACCGCCGTTGAGGACCTGCTTCTCGAACAGCTGGCGGGTACCGGAGGACTGGCCGCGGCCGACGATGCGGATCGGCAGGGACGGCGACTGCGGGTTGAGCTGGTTCCAGTCGGTGTAGGTGCCGTCGTAGATGCGCCGCAAGTCCGCTGTGGACAGTGTCTCGACCGGGACGCCCGCGTGCACGACGACGTGGTAGACCACGATGGCCAACTGCTGCGCCACAAGGCCGTTCGTGTTCTGCAGGCCGTCCGACAGCGCGGCCGAGGTTGCCGCTTCGGCCGAGGCGAGCCAGCGGACGCCGTCGATGCTGCCGGTGGCCTGCGTGGTGATCTTGGCGTCCTGGCAGGCCGCGGTGTAGTCGGCGGCCATGGCCTTCATGGTGGGCATGAAGACGCTGGAACCCCGGATGGTCAGCTCACCGGCGACGCAGCGGACCGACGGGTCCACCGGCGGCGAGGCGAACACCAGGCTCAGCACCAGGAACGCGGTCAGCGCCAACGCCAACGCGCCGGTGAGCCTGGGCAGGGTGAACCGCCGCTGCCGCTTCTCGTCCTTGATGATGCCGTTGTCGGCCAGCTTGCCGGTCGCGGTGATCTCCTTGCTCGTCTCACCGCCCGGGTGGTCCTCCGGCTCCTCCAGCACGACGACCAGCTTGATCTTCTGCTTGCGCTTGAGCGCCAGCGTCTCCAGCCGCACCCCGTGCCAGCGCGGCTCGGCCTCCGGCTCCTTCGGCGCGGGCGCCTGGCCGCCGATCCAGCGGACCATGCGCTGGGCCATCTTGTCCCTGACCGTGCGCAGGCTGTCGCGCTCGTCGGCCACCGGCGGCCCCACCTGGCCGTTGGCCGCCGAGTCGGTGCCGTCCGTGCCGTCGGTGCGGAAGAACCGCAGTCCGGCGCGCAACTTCTCCCGCACCTCGACCGACCCGGCCTCGGAGATCCGCGCGTTCCACACCACCCGCTCGCCGAAGGTGAAGGTCAGCGGGCGGTCGAAGTCGTCGGGGTCGATGTCGTACCCGCCGGTGTTGCGGATGCGGATGACCACGATGCTGAGCCGGTCGAGCAGCCGGGTCAGCCTGGTCAGCTGCGCGGAATCACCGCCAGCGGTCTCGTCGGTCAGCTTCTCCGGGCCGAGGCCGATCTTGGAGTTGTAGTGCACCCGGTAGCTGACCCGTTTGCGCCGGATCAGGAACCGGTCGACGAACGGGGTCGCGACCAGCAGCACGATGCCCAGCACCAGGTTGCCAGCCCCGAGGAAGTCCAACACCCCGCGCAACGCGTCCCGCAGGTCGGTCACGTTGATCTCCCTCCCCCGCCGCCACCGCGCGAAAGCCTAGGCAGCGGCGTCCCGGCTGGACACCATGACCGCCATCCGTTCACCTGTGGTTCAGCCGCGCGCAAGTGTCGGGGGTCGGTGGGATGCTGGCGGCCATGACCTCGGACCCGAAGGACGACCTGCTCCGCTACCTCACGGTGGCGCGCGAAGCGCTGCTGTGGAAGCTCGAGGGGCTGTCCGAGTACGACATCCGGCGACCGCTGACCCAGACGGGGACGAACCTGCTCGGGCTGGTCAAGCACGTGGCGGGCTGCGAGACCGCCTACTTCGGGTCGAGCTTCGGCCGCCCGTTCCCGGTGAGCTACCCGTGGATGGAGGACGGCGCGGAGCCCAACGCGGACATGTGGGCCACGGCGGAGGAATCGCGGGCGGACATCGTCGGCTTGTACCGCGACGTCTGGGCGCATTCGGACGCGACCATCGCCGCCCACGCCCTGGACGCGCCCGCCCGGGTACCGCACTGGGCCGCCGACCGCGCGGACACCACACTGCACCGACTGCTGGTGCACATGATCGCCGAGACGCACCGGCACGCGGGGCACGCCGACATCGTGCGCGAACTGATCGACGGCGCGGCGGGCCTGCGGCAGGAAGTGGACAACATGCCGGAGGGGGACGCGGCGTGGTGGGCGGAGTACTGGGCCGGGTTGGAGGAGGTGGCGCGGAGGGCGGACTCGGCCTGACCTGCCTTCCGCTGTGCTCGTTGGTGGTCGGCGCGCCTTGGCTTTGACCGTCTGCGGGCGATCGCTGCTGGCGTGGGTCGCTGCTGGCGTGCCGCGACCTGACGCTGTTGTCGCTGGCGCGCGGCTGTGCTCTGCGGCCGGATGCCGTAGGCGGACCGGGCATGCCGTAGGCGGACCGGGCATGCCGTAGGCGGACCGGGCATGCCGTAGGCGGACCGGGCATGCCGTAGGCGGACCGGGCATGCCGTAGGCGGACCGGGCATGCCGTAGGCGGACCGGGCATGCCGTAGGCGGACCGGGCATGCCGTAGGCGGACCGGGCATGCCGTAGGCGGGCAGCACGGCCTGGCGTCCGTGCTGCCCGCCTGACGTCGTTCGGTCGCCTGGCGTGTGTTGCGTGGTGCTCGTTGGCCCGTTACTGGCGGGAGCGGCGGGAGCGCACGAGCAGGCCGACCACGATCGCCACCAGGGCGGCGAGGCCGACGACGAACCACACCCACTTCGGGATGCCCTCGTCCAGGGTGGCGGGCTGGGCCGCCGGGGTCGTGGTCGTGGCGGGTGCCTCGGTCGCGACCTCTTGCGGGGTGGTGGCCGGGGCCTCGGTCGTGGTGGTCGGCGCCGGGGCGGCGGCGACCGACATGGTGAAGTCGACGGCCCCGCTGACGATGTGGCCGTCGTCGGAGTTCACCCGGTACTCGATCTGGTAGGCGCCCGCGGGGCCGACCGGCGTCACCGGCACGGTCACCACGGCACCGGCGACCTCGGGGGTGCCGACGACCCAGCGCACCGAGTCGGGACCGCTGACCGACACCGAGTCGACCACGGTGGTGACGGTGTCGGTGAAGGTGAGCGTGACCTTGGTGGGCACCTGGGCGACGGTGGCGCCCTTGGCCGGGTCGCTCGACTTCAACTCGGCGTGCGCCGAGGCGGGCACCGCGGTGCCCAGTACTGCTGCGCCCGCCAAGAGCAGGGTGGCGGCGAGGCGGCGGAGGACCATCGTGGACCTTCCTTACGTCGGAACAGGGCGGGACCCCGACCACCTCGCGCGCCGGGGCCAGGCCCCGACGGGGACGGCGCGAGCGAACACCCAGATCCCTCGGTGCCGGAGCGTACCCAGCCCCATCCCCGGTGATCGCCCCCGGCACTGCCCGCCCGGCTGTTCCGGCGCCCCACAGCCCTGACCACGTGCACACGTCACCTCATCCCCGAACAAGCCCCCCGAACTCAGTTCGACCGTCGAGCCACCTCGACACCCAAGACCAGCGCCCTGACCAGCAGCACGATCGCCCAGACCGCCGCCAATTCACCCGGTTCAGCGACAGAAGTTATCCACATCTGGATCTTGGGACCCCCTTCTCCAAGATCGACTGTCGGGGGGTGCCGGTAGAGTGGGACCTGGGACGCCCCCCGGAGTGGGTGGGGGCTGGGCAGGGTCGGGACCGCGCGCGCGAGGCGGTGATTTCGGGGGCTGGCGGGGACGTTGTGACGGAGCCGGGGCCCGGGCAGCGAGGTGTTGTCGGGCGGGGCGCGCCCAGATCAGCGGGGTGCCGATGGGGCCGTGGGGGCCGGAGTCAGCGCAGGTACCGCCGAGCGTGCGCGCCCAGCCTGCGGGGCTGATGCCTAGGTCGGCGCGGGTGTCGCCCGGGCGTGCGGGCCCCGGGGCGGCGGAGTACCTGCCGGAGCGGTGCAAGCCCCGAAGCAGCAGGAGTGCCAACCGGAGCGATACGGGCATGGGGCGGGCAGGAGTACCTGCCGGGAGCGATACAGGCCACGGGGCGGACAGGGGTGCCAGCCGGAGCGATGCGGGCCCCGGAGCGGCAGGAGTACTTGCCGGAGCGATACAGGCCCCGGAGCGGACAGGGGTGCCAGCCGGGAGCGATACGGGCACGGGGCGGGCGGGAGTACCTGCCAGAGCGATACAGGCCACGGAGCGGACAGGAGTACCAGCCGGAGCGGTGCGGACCACGGGGCGAGCAGGAGTACCTGCCGGGAGCGGTGCGGGCCACGAGGCGGCAGGGGTCCCAGCCGGAGCGATGCGGACCACGGAGCGAGCAGGAGCGATGCGGGTGACGGGGGAGCCTGCCAGAACGGTGCGAGCCACGGGGCGGGCTAGGAGTGCCAGCCGGAGCGGTGCGGGCCTGAAGGGTGAGACCGGGGTCAGCGGGTGCCTGTGGGGCGGGTGGTGACCGGGATTTCCTCTACTCCGTAGACGATCGAGGTCTTGCGGAAGCGGAGGGCGGATTCGGGGATGGCGAGGCGGAGGTCGGGGAAGCGGCGGACGAGGGCCGGGTAGGCGGCGCGGAGTTCCATTCTGGCCAGTTCGGCGCCGATGCAGCGGTGGGCGCCGTGGCCGAAGGCCATGTGCTGGGTGGGCAGGCGGGTGGGGTCGAAGGCCGGGGCAGCGCCGACGAGGGTGGTGTCGCGGTTGGCGGCGCTCAGCGAGCAGACGACGACGTCGCCCGCGCTGATGCGGGCGCCCGCGATCTCCAGGTCCCGGCGGGCGAAGCGCGGGAAGGCGACCTGGACCACGGTCAGGTAGCGCAGCAGTTCCTCGACGAACGGGCCGATGGCGGCGGGGTCGGCGCGCAGCAGGGTGCTGGTGGACGGGTCGCGCAGCAGCATCAGAGCGCCGAGGGCGAGCATGCTGGCGGTGGTCTCGAAACCGCCGGTGAGGATGCCGTCGGCCAGCCCGGCCAGTTCGCGGTCGTCGACCAGGTCGCCGTGCTCGCGGATGATCATGCCGAGCAGGCCGTCGCCCGGGTCGGCGCGCTGGGCCTTGACCACGCCCTCGAGGTAGATCAGGGACTCGGAGATGGCGCCGATGGAGGCGCCCGCGCCGCTGAACAGGTCGAACCGGGCGACGGCGAGGCGCTGGAACTCGTCGCGGTCGGCGTAGGGGACGCCGAGCAGTTCGCAGATGGTCAGCGACGGGATGGGCAGCGCGAAGTTCTCCACCAGGTCCACCGGATCGGATGAGGTGGCCATCCGGTCCAGACAACCCTCGACGATGGCGTCGATGCGCGGGCCGAGGCGGGCGAGCCTGCGCATGGTGAACTCGGGGGTGAGCAGTTTGCGCAGCCGGGTGTGGTCGGGCGGGTCGGCGAACCCGAGGCCGCCCGGGTTCTCGCCCTGGGCGCCGATGATCTCGCCGAGGTGGGTGTAGTCGTTGCTGAACGAGGTGGTGTCCGCCAGCACCTGCTTGTTCTCCGCGTGCCCGGTGACCAGCCAGACGCTGACCCCGAACGGGATCGGCAGCCGGGTGATCGGCGCCTGCTCGCGCATCCGGTCCAGCTCGGCGGTCGGCTCCAGCCCGTCGCGGCGCAGCGGGATCAGCGCCCCCTCCGGCAGCAGCGCCAGCGCCTTGGTGCCCGCCTTGCGCAGCACGAACCGGGCCAGCGCGGTGCGCGCAAGCCTGGACGCGACGGTCCCGCCGACCGTCCGCATGAGACCCATGGCGACCTCCCCCGGGACGCTTCCCGGAGCCGACCCTACCGGGGTGCCCCCGGCGGTCTCAGCGACCTCTCAGGCAGGCGTGGACGACATGACCCAACTCACACGGCGTCCGGTTGGCGAACTTCAGTCCGTTTTGCTCGCTCGGGAACCCGATCACCTCACACCGTGCGCAGTACCTCACGCAGCGCGCTGATGACCTTGTCCTGGAGGTCTTCGGACAGCGAGGAGTACATCGGCAGGGAGAAGATCTCGTCGGCGAGCTTCTCGGTCACCGGCAGGGAGCCCGGCCCGTAGCCGAGGTGGGCGAAGCCGCTCATGGTGTGCACCGGCCAGCGGTAGCTGATGTTGAGCGAGATGTCGTATGCCTGGAGGGCCTCCAGGATCGCGTCCCGGCGGGGGTGGCGGACGACGTAGACGTAGTACACGTGGTCGTTGCCCGGCTCTACCGACGGCAGGATCAGGTCCGTGTCGGATAGGGCTTCCGCGTAGCGGGCGGCGACCTTGCGGCGGGCCTCCAGGTAGCCGTCGAGCCTGCGGAGCTTGCGGCGGAGGATCTCGGCGTGGACCTCGTCGAGCCGGGAGTTGTGGCCGGGTGTCTGCACGACGTAGTACTGCTTGTCCATGCCGTAGTACCGGAGCCTGCGGAGTTCGCCGTCCACGTCAGCGTCATCGGTGACGACAGCGCCACCGTCGCCGTACGCGCCAAGGACCTTCGTCGGATAGAACGAGAACGCGGCGGCCTTGCCGGTAGCGCCGGCGATCCGGCCATTCTGGCGGGCGCCGTGGGACTGGGCGCAGTCCTCCAGGATCGGGATCCCGTGCTTGGCCGCCAACGCCTCTAGAGGTGCGAGATCGACGCATTGCCCGTAGAGGTGTACCGGCAGCAGGCAGGTCGTACGCGGGGTGATCGCGGCCTCGACCTGGCTCACGTCCATCAGGTAGTTGCGCTCGTGCACGTCCACGAACACCGGCGTGGCACCGACCTGGTCGATGGCGATGACCGTGGGCGCGGCGGTGTTCGACACCGTGATGACCCCGTCGCCGGGGCGGACGCCGAGCGCGCGCAGCGCAAGGACCAGCGCGTTGGTGCCGTTGTCGACGCCGACCGAGTGGGCGAGGCCGTGGTAGGCGGCGAACTCCTCCTCGAACCCGCGCACGCTCGGCCCGAAGACGAGCTGGCCGGACCGGAACACGGTGTCGACCGCGTCGAGGATGTCCTCACGCTCGTTCTCGTACTCGGGCAGGTAGTCCCAGACGCGGGTGGTCATGGCGTTCCCTCCGGGGTGACCAGGCTGTGCAGGCAGGCGAGCACGCTGCGCGCCTGGACGTTGAGGTAGTGGCTGTGCCGCAGCAGGGTCGCCAGCTGGTGCGGGGCGAGCCAGCGGTAGTCGGGGTGGTCGGCGGCCACGTCGGCGTCGGACTCCACGACGACGTACCGCGTGCGCGCGTGCATGAACCGGCCGCCCTCCTCGGAGTGCACGGCGTCGAACAGGATTCGGCTCGGGTCGGCGGACAGCACCTCGTCGAGGAACTCGGGCCGGGCCGCGGCGGGCAGCTTGGCGTAGGTGTCCGGGGTGCACTGCACGGTCGGGGCGAGCTCGACGACGTCGAAGTAGCCCGGCTCGACCCTGGCGTGCATGAGGACGTGCGGGACGCCGTCGACCCGGCGGACCAGGAACGCGGCGAGGCCCTGCCCGCGGGGGCGCAGCATCGGCTGGTCCCAGCGGCCGACCTCGCGCCCGGCCGCGGTGACCGAGACCCCCACGACGTCGAAGAACAGGCCGCTGTCGTGGCTGATCCTGCCGTCGACCCACCGCCAGTCGGTGACCTCGGCGAGCGGGATCTCGCGGACCGACACGTCGTGGCGGGTGCGCGAGTCGGTGATCCAGCTCAGCACCTCGCCCATCGTGTGCGCGGTCGCCGCGGCGGGGTCGAGCGCGTGCACCAGGTCGGCGCGGACCCCGTCGAGGCCCGGGTAGCGCCCGGCCAGCCCGGCGCCGGAGAACGGCAGGCAGCACAGCACGGTGCGGGTGTCCATGTTGACCAGGTCGTCGAGCCGCAGCAGCTGGTGGACCTGGGCCAGGGTGAGCCAGCTGAACCCGTCGAGCACCTCGACCGGCTCGTCGACGAGCACCACCATGTTGCGGTTGCGCTTGCGGTGGAACCAGGCGCCCTGCTCGGACTGGCGCACGTCGGCGAGCACGGTGTGCCTGCCGGTGTCGCGGAAGTAGTCCAGGTACGGCACGGCTTTCCCGCCGTGCACGCTGGTGTAGTTGCTGCGGGTCGCCTGGACCGTCGGCGACAGCTGCACGCCGTTGACGTTGCCCGGCTCGACCTTGGCCTGCATGAGCAGGTGCGGCACGCCGTCGAACTCGCGCACCAGGATGCCCAGGATGCCGATCTCGGGCTGGCTGATGATCGGCTGGCTCCACCGGGGCACCGCGGCACCGGCCACCTCGACGTCGAGGCCGCGCACGGTGAAGAACTTGCCGCTGCGGTGGCCGATGTCGCCGGTCTCCTGGTGCGCCGACCAGCCGTCGAGCCGGTCGAGCGGCACCGGCTCGACGCGGGTGTGGAACCGGGCGCGGCAGTCGGCGAGCCAGCCGTCGAAGTCGCCGGTGGGGCCTGCGAGCGCGGAGCGGGCGACCCCGGCGGCGAAGTCCACCCGCATGGCCTCGGACAGTTCGGTCACGGTGGTGTCCCAACGCCTACGGTGTCGGCGGATTTCCTCTTCATTGCGAACCTAGGAAGGCTTCATAGAGGCGACAACCCCTTGCCACCCCTAGGTCCCTCTTACCGCAACGAACGCACCCCGACCGTTCTGGACGCCGGGGAGGTAGTCGGCGGTGAACCCCGCGCGCGCGAACGCGTCCTCGTACTGCTGTCTGGTGTAGAGGGACGCGAGGTAGGTCTCGGCGAAGTGGGTTATGCCCTCGGGGCGCGCGACGGTGTAGTGGACTTCCATGCGCGACTTGCAGGACACGCGGGTGGCGTGCGAGACCCTGGCGACGGTCAGGCCCTCCAGCTCGACGACGTCGCCGGCGATGTAGCCCTCGGTGAACGTCTCCGCGAACCACCACGGGTCGACCACGAGCACGCCGCCGGGGTTGAGGTGCTCGCCGAAGCAGGTCAGGGCCGCGTCGAGTTCGGTCTCGGACATGGTGTGCCCGATGGAGCCGAACATGCAGGTGACGGCGTCGAAGCGGCGGCCGAGGGCGAAGTCGCGCATGTCGCCGAGGTGCACGACCTCGCCGTCGAACTTCTTGCGCGCCACCTGGACCATCGGCTCGGAGATCTCGACCCCGGCGACCTCGTCGAACAGCTCGGCGAAGGCCACCAGGTGCGCGCCGGTGGCGCAGGCGATGTCCACAAGGGACCTGGCGTGCGGTGCCCTGGCGCGGACCAGGTCCGCGACGAAGGCGGCTTCGGCGTGGTAGTCCTTGCCGCGGCCGTGGTGCAGGAGGTCGTAGATCTCGGCGAACTCACGCCCGTACATCGGCCACCCGCCGCTCCAGCTCGGCGACGACGTCGTTGGGCGAGGGCGCGGAGAGAACGTCCTCGCGGAGCTTCTCGGCCCCTTGTTTGAACGACGGGTCTTCCAGGAGGCGCACCAGGTCTTCTCTTACGCGCTCCAAGGTCACCTCGTGCGGCAGGATCGACAGGCCCGCGCCGGACTCAACGAGCTTGGTAGCGCGAACGACGGTGTCCCAGAACCCGGGGAGGACAAGCTGGGGGACGCCGTACACAGCGGCGGTGGACTGGATGCCCGCGCCGCCGATGTGCACGACGGCAGCACAGGTGGGCAGAAGACCGGCCATGGGGACGAAATCGAACACCCTGGCGTTGGCCGGTGCGTCGTCGACAGTCTCACCGGGCATCGGTAGCAGTGTCGCGATGATCTCGATGTCGAGGTCCGCAAAGGCGTGCAACGCGCCTAGGGAGAACATGTCGAAGCCGAAGTAGCCGCGTACCGACACCCCTGCGGTGACTACGACGCGGGGCTTAGTCGGCGGCTCGGTGAGCCACGCGGGTAGCGCTGCCGGGCCGTTGTAGGGGATGTAGCGGACCGGCTGCACGTCCAGGCCGTTGTCGATGCGGTGGCTGGGCGGGCCGGGGTCGATCGTCCAGTGGCCGGTGACCACGCGTTCGCTGAACTCGCCGCCGTGCCGGGTGAGCAGCTCGGTCAGCCAGTCCGCGAGCGGGTCGCCCCGGTGGTCGACGCCGTCGAGGAAGCGCAGGCGGCCGCGGGTGACGACATCGGCCCCCCAGAGCATGCGGGCGTGCGGGACGCCGACGGCCTCGGCGGCGATCGCCCCCGCCCAGGTGAACTGCTCCCACACCACCAGGTCCGGCCGCCAGGACCTGGCGTGCGCGACCAGGTCCGCGACGAACTCCTCGTTGTTGACCGTGCGGAAGTAGTCGCGGGTGGTCTCGTCGAAGAAGGTGAACAGCGCGTCGTGGTCGACGTCGTTGGTGACCGCGTCGACGACCCGGCCCGCCCAGGAGTCGTCGCCCTTCTCCTGCATGACCTGCTTCCACTTGTGGTCGGTGCCCAGCGGCACGGCCACCAACCCGGACTCGACGACGGCGGCGGCCATGTCCGGCTGCGTGGCGACCCGCACGTCGTGGCCCGCGGTGCGCAGGGCGGACGCCAACGGCACCATGCTGAAGTAGTGGGTCTTCTCGGAGTGCGCCACGAAGAGTATTCGCACGTCTTGCCCCTATCGTCCGATTTGCCCTGGACGGTATGGGCGGTTTGAGAGAGCTAACAACCCCTAACGGCCCCTCTTAGACGCATACGCTTCAAGGGCATCGGCTCCGGCAGCGCCACCGCCGGACGCTTCGATGTCGGCCCGCATGCGGGCGACGCGCTCGCGGGTCCGCTTGTCCCTGTCGACCTCCAACACCGCGGCGCGGAGTCGGGCAGGTGGGGGCAACTCGTCGCGGATTACCTTGCCGAGGCCCAGTTCCGCCACCCGTCGCGCGTTGACCCAGTCCTCCGGGGATGACGGCACCACCACCAACGGCACCTCGCGCGACAACGCGCCCATGACGCTACCCAGGCCCGCGTGGGACAAGAACACCGTGGTGTGGGCGAGCACGTCCAGGTTCGGCAGCCAGCCGTGGACCTCCACATTGGACGGTATGGGTCCCAGTTCGGCGCGGTCGACGCCCTCGTGCACGGCCATGACGACGTTCCACGGCTGGTCGCGGAAGGCCGCCACGCACGCCCGGAAGAAGCCCGCGCGGCGGTTCACGCAGGTGCCGAGGGAGACGAACAGGAGTGGCTTGTCGTCCGCCGGGGGCGTCCACGTGGTCGGGTCGGCGGCCAGGCCGGGGCCGACGAAGACGAACCGGTCGTCGAAGGTGTCGCCCGCGAACTGGAACGCGCGCGGGAAGTACACCAGGTTGAGGTCCTCGGTGCGCCCGATGAAGTCCTCCAGGTCGGTGTCCGCCTGGCCGCGGTCGGCCAGCAGCGCGGTCAGGCGGCGGAAGAACGACTGGAGTTCGGGGTGGGTCAGGTCGGCGCGGCCCATCTTCTCGACCATCTTCTCCAGCAGGGAGAAGTGCTCGTTGGAGGCGAACACGGGCAGGCACTGGGCGAGTGGGACGTCCCACTGGCGGCCCAGCACCCGAGCGGCGTGGTAGACGGTGAGGTCGTAGGAGATGACGTCCGGAACGCCCTCGTAGTGCTTGTCGACCGCCTTGAGGATCTCCTCGCTCTCGGTCAGGTAGATCCCGGTGAGCGCGGCTGTCTCGTCGGCGGTGTTGTACTCCGAGAGGTCTATGCCCGGTAGCCGTGACTCGTATGGCAGCACGGTCGCGCCTGTTGCCTCCACCTTGGCCACCGGGCCTGCCGCTGTCACATAGGTGACTTCATGACCACGGCGGACCAACTCCTCGACCACGCCCAACGAGGGGATGACGTGGCCGAAGCCGGAGTTGTTCAGGTGCAACACACGCATGTCAGCTCCCAGCGACCGCGGCGACCGTGCGGCGAACGCCCTCTTCTAGTCCCACCCGAGTCGTCCACCCGGTGACCGAGTGGAACGCCGAGGCATCCACCTCGACACTCTTGAGGTCCGTCGGCTCCATATGCCCCGGCGGCGGTACCGACACCACGGGCACGGGTGGCGCACCGGTGAGGGCGGAGACCTCCGCGGCGACCAACTCGAACACCTTGCGCAGTGGCACGCCCACGCCGCTGCCCAGGACGTAGTGCCGCCCGGCGAGCGCGTCGGCGTGGTCGAGGGCTGCGACGAAGGCGGCGGTTACGTCGTCGACGAAGACCAGGTCGCGGCGGACGGTGCCGTCGTGCCACATGGTCAACGGCTCGTTCGCGAACGCCTTGCGGGCCATGAACGCCACCACGCCGCGGTCGCCCTGCTCGCCGTAGATGGTCGGCAACCGCAGCGACACGGCTCGGATCACGCCGTCGCGGGTGGCGTCCTTGAGCAGGTTCTCCGCCGCGAGCTTCTGCCGGGTGTAGGCGCTGAGGGGGTTGTCCGTCTCCGTTCCGTCGATGCGGACGCGGTCAGCTAGACCGACCTGCGTCTCGGTACCGGAGAAGAGGACGACCGGCGGCGTCGAGTGCGCCCGCAGGGCCTCGACTAGATCCGCGACAAGGCCGACGTTGACCCGTTCAGCAGTCTTGTCCCCATCGGCGACGCGCCAGCCACCGTCGGTGTAGGCGACAAGATGCACGACCGCGTCAGCGTCGGCGACGTGCTCGGCCACGCCTTCGCACAGATCCACCGCCCGCGTCTCGACCTCGGCGACCGCGTCGGCGGGTACCGGAGTAGGTCGGCGGGCGACCAGTCGCAGTTGGATCTGCCGCTGGGCGAGAGCACGGACGATGCCCGAGCCGATGAACCCGGAGGCGCCGAGGACGACGACCTTCACCTGTAGAGCTCCTGCTCGATCTCCTGGCACAGCGAATACACCGGCAAGATCCCGGCCTCGCGCGCGTCGGCAAGCGTCGGCGCTACCTGGTCGCGGTCAGAGATGATCGGGTCGGTGATGTCCTCCGGGATCGGCAGCCCCAACGCCGGGTCGAGCACCGACAGCGCCAACTCGTGCTCTGGGACGTAGCTGCTGGACACCATGTACGACATGACGGTGTCGTCTTCCAACGCGATGAACGCGTGCCCGCAGCCCACCGGGAAGTACATCGCGCGGAAGTCGTCCTGGTCGAGCAGCACCGAGTCCCACTGCCCATAGGTGGGGGAACCGACGCGGATGTCGACAACGATGTCGATGGCCTTACCGCGCGCGCAGTACACGTACTTCGCCGAACCCGGGCGCGTGACGGTGAAGTGCACACCGCGCACCACGCCCCGCTGGGAACGACTGTGGTTGGTCTGCGCGATCGGGAACAGCTTGTGGCCCGTGGCCTCGACGAACGTGGGTTCCTGGAACGGCGACAGGAACAACCCGCGGTCGTCGGGGAACACCTTGGGGGTGAACTCCAGCGCGCCGTCGACCTTGAGCTTGCGGAACTGCACGGTGCTCCTCCTGTGTCAGCGGAAACGCTTGCCCTCGTCGGACCGGTAGGCGCGGTAGGCGAGGAACGCCAGGACCACGGTCCAGACGCCCAGCATCACCATCGACAGCGTGTTGGGGGTGTAGTCGCCGATCGCGGCCCACACCAGTTCGGCCGATCCGCGCGTGGGGATGAACGGGGACACGTTCGCGGTGAAGCCACCGGTGCTGTTCGGGTCGGTGAACAGGCCACCGAGGTAGGCCAAGATGATCGGCGCGATGCTGGTGATGACGCTGACCAGGTAAGGGTTGACCGCGTAGCCGATGGCCAGCATCAGCAGCGAGAACGGCACCACGGCGAGCACGAGCGCGCCGAGGCCGAGCACGATGTCGAGCAGGGACGCGGTGGCCTCGGTGCCCAGGACGGCGATGCCGATGAGCGGGATGCTGCCCGCGACCACGAACACCGAGCTCATCACGATCATGCTGACCATCTTGGGCAGCGGACCGCCTGGCAGGGTGCGCACATAGCCGCCCCACGGCTTCATCCGCGCGTCGGCGATGCCGAGCCCGTACTGGGCGGAGCAGATGATCAGCACGGTGAACAGGCACATCGAGCCGGTGCTCAGCGTGGCGGCGACCGGGTCGTCGCCGAGCGCGGGCACCACGAACAGCAGCATGCCCACGGTGGGCAGGAACAGCAGGGCGACGAAGACCATCGGGATGCGGATCGCACCCAGGATCTCGAACTTGGTGTAGGCGGCGATCGTGTTCACGGGTGGTCTCCTAGGCCGTGGGGGCCGCGGTCGGGGCTTTGGTGGTGTAGGCGAGGAAGGCGTCCTCCAGCGAGCCCGAGCTGACCTCCAGGTCGGCGAACGGGGCACCGGAGGCGACGAGGTCGCGCACCAGCTGGTCGGAGTCGGCGGTGATGAGGCTGACCACGTCACCGGCCTGCTCGACGCCGACGACACCGGGAAGCGCGGGCACCTCGAGCGCGCGGATGGTGACCTTGCGCAGGCCGCTGATCCGGCGCAGCGCGTCCACGCTGTCGTCGGCGACCGCGCGGCCGTTGTCGATGATGATGACCCGCTGGGCCAGCTCCTCGATCTCCTCGAGGTAGTGGCTGGTGATGACGGCGGTGCCGCCCGCGGCGTTGTACGCCTTCACCCCGTCCCACAGCGCGCGCCGCACCTCGACGTCGAGCCCGGTGGTCGGCTCGTCGAGGAACACCAGGTCGGGGCGCCCGACGAAGGCCAGCGCGATGGCCAGCCTGCGCTTCTCGCCGCCGGAGAGGCCACCGGTCTGGCGGCGCTCGACGTCCTCGAGGTGGAACTGGGCCAGCAGCTCCTTGCGCGAGATCGGGTTCGGGTAGTGCGCGGCGACGAACTCGATCACCTCGCCCGCCTGCAGGGTCTCCGGCATGCCGGTCTCCTGCGGGGTCATCCCCATCCGCCGCCGCGCCCGCACGTCGCGCGGGTCGTGGCCGAAGAGCTCGACCGCGCCCGAGGTGGGCTTGCGCAGGCCGACGAACATGTTGATCAGGGTGGACTTGCCCGCGCCGTTGGGGCCGAGCAGGCCGAGCAGCTGCCCGGCCGGGATCTCCACGCTGAGGTCGTCCACGGCGACCACGTCGCCGTAGCGCCGGGTGACGCCGCTCGCGCGGGCCAGGACTTCGGTCATCGTTGGTGCTTCCTTTCGTGGGGCTGCTCGCCGACGAGCGCGGCGATCCAGTGGTGGACCGCGGCCGCGGTCGATCCGGCGTGCTCGGACATCATGGTGAAGTGGTTGCCCTGGACGTCCACAGTGGACGAACCGGGCCAATCGCTGCGCCACTCACCGGTCGCCTCCCCCAACGGCTCTGTCGCGCGCACCAGGAGCGTGGGGATGGCGGGTTCGGGGTCGGGCACCTGCCAGAACAGCCGCCCGTACCAGGCCATCGCGGTGAGCCTGGCGTCGTCCATGGGCACGTACTGGTCGCGGCGCTCGAACACGCCCTCGGACAGCTCACCCGACCACTCGGTCATCACCGGGTGGTCCAAGGGGTAGATGTCGACAAGGACCAGCCCGGCCGGGGGTCTGCCGAGAGCGGCGAGCCTGCTAGCGAGGCTGTGAGCGAGGGTGGCGCCACCGGAGTGGCCGAGAAGGTAGACGGGGGTGTCGGTCGGGACGGCATCCGCCAGCCAGTCCAACGCGACCTCTTGTGTGGACGGAAGGAGGTCGTCGCGGGCGTAGCCGAGCAGCGGTATGGCTGCCACCTCGCGCTTACCGCGAAGCGCGGCCGCGAGTCGCGCGAACTCGTGGGGGCCACCGCCTGCGGTCAGGCCACTGCAACACAAGAGGAGACCAGGTGCGTCGCCGCTCGCTAGGGCTACCCGGCGCGCGGGCGAGGTGACCTCGGTGAGGCGGTCGGCCGCGGGGCGGAACTTGGCCGCGTCGCCGAGGAACTTGAGGAACTCGGACACCCGGCCGGTCCGCATCGCCTCCCGGTAGAGGCCCTCCAAGAGCCCGGCGGACGTGCCCGCGGTCGGCTCGCCCTTGAGGTGACGGGCAAGGTCGGCCGGGGTCGGGTGGTCGAACACGATGCTCGCGGGCAGGTCGACGCCGGTCTCCTCCCTGAGGAGCGCGCGCAGGTCGAGCGCGGTCAGGGAGTCCAGGCCCAGTTCGAGGAACTCGCGGTCCACCTCGACAGCCGCCGGGTCCGCGTGGCCAAGGACCCGCGCGGTCGCGGCTTGGACGAGTTCGAGTGTCGAGGTGGGGGCCAGGGGTGCAGGCGCCTGCTCGGTCGCGGCAGGCGCGCCCACGGCGTCGACCCAGTAGCGCTTGCGCTGGAAGGCGTAGGTGGGCAGGTCGACCCGGTGGCCACCCCACCCGCGCAGGACCAGGTTCCAGGCGATGTCCTGGCCGTTGACGTGCAGGGCGGCCAAGGCCGAGATGAGCCAGGTGGCTTCGTCCTTGCCCGCGCGCTGGGCGGCGACGGCGGTCGCGGGGCGGGTGTCGCCGGGGTGGGTGAGGGTCTGGTCGGCGAGGGCCGTCAGCTGGCTGTCGGGGCCGATCTCCAGGAACCTGGTCGCACCGCGGTCGCGGAGCGCCCGGATGGCGTCGGCGAAGCGGACGGTGGATCGGATCTGGCGGATCCAGTAGTCCGGTGTCGACATGTCGCCGGTGTCGAGTTGCCCGGTCAGGGTCGACACGATCGGGAGCTTCGCGGGGCCGTAGGCGACACTTCGCGCGACCTCGGCGAATGGCTCCACCATGGGTTCCATGCGGTGCGAGTGGAAGGCGCGGGCCGTCCGCAAGCGTTTGACCTGACGGTCGCTGGAGCGGGCTAGAGCCTCCAGTTCGTCGATGACGTCAGCGTCGCCGGACAGGACAACCGAGTCGCGGGCGTTGATGGCGGCGATATCGATCTGGTGGCCCTGGATAGCCGTAAGGACTTCGGCCTCGGTCATGCGTACGGCGAGCATGGCGCCGCCTTCGGGGAGCCCTTGCGTCAACCGTGCGCGGGCACTCACCAGCATGCAGGCGTCTTGAAGCGACAGGATGCCCGCAACGTGCGCCGCTGCCAGTTCGCCGAAAGAGTGTCCGGCCAGGACATCCGGCTTGAGTCCCCAGGACTCCAGCAGCCGGAACAGCGCGACTTCGACGGCGAAGAGGCCGGTCTGGGTGTAGGTGGCCTCGTGGACGTTCTCGGTGTCGATGATGTCGTGCAGCGGCAGGTCTAGGTGGGCGCAGACCGCGTCGAACGCGTCGGCGTAAGAGGGGAAGGCGGCATAGAGGCCCTTGCCCATGCCTGCCCATTGCGCGCCTTGGCCGGAGAACAGGTAGGCCAGCCCGCCTTTGCCTGCTGTTCCGCGCACGACAGCGGCATCCGTGCGACCTTCGGCCAGCGCTGTGAGCCCGCGCCGCAGTCCCACAGTGTCGCCAGCGAGAACGACGGCGCGGTGGGGCAACCTGGCGCGCTCAGTCGCCAATGCGCGGGAGGCGCCAACCAGGTCGTGGTCTGCGACGGCGAGCAGTTGCCGTGCCTGGGCTCGTAGTGCGGTGTCGGATCGACCGGACACCACCCACGGCACGACTGTCGGTGCGGTGCCGTCCTCTAGCGCTACCGGTGTCTCCTGGACGCCTTCGAGGATGACGTGCGCGTTGGTGCCGCTCATGCCGAACGACGACACGCCTGCGCGCCGTGGGCGTGTGACCTCGGGCCACGGGCGCGGCGAGCTGAGGAGCCGCACCGCGCCGGAGTCCCAGTCGACGTGACTGGACGGCTCGTCGACGTGCAGCGTGCCCGGCAGGACACCACGGCGCATCGCCTCGACCATCTTGATGATCCCGGCGGCACCCGCGGCGGCCTGGGTGTGGCCGATGTTCGACTTCACCGAACCGAGCCACAGCGGTTCGGCTCGGTCCCGGCCGTAGGTGGCGAGCAGGGCTTGTGCCTCGACCGGGTCGCCCAACGCGGTTCCCGTGCCGTGCGCCTCGACCGCGTCCACCTCGGAGTGCGCCAACCCGGCACCCGCGAGCGCGGCCCGGATCACCCGCTGCTGGGAAGGACCGTTCGGGGCGGTCAGGCCGTTCGAGGCGCCGTCGGAGTTCACGGCCGAGCCGCGGACCACGGCCAGTACCTGGTGTCCGTTGCGGCGCGCGTCGGACAGCCGCTCGACGAGCAGCAAGCCGACGCCCTCACCCCAGCCGGTGCCGTCAGCGCCATCCGCGAACGACCGACACCGCCCGGACGTGGCGAGGCCACCTTGGCGGGAGAACTCGGCGAAGACCGTGGGTGTCGGCATGACGGCGACACCGCCCGCGACCGCCAGCGCGCAGTCGCCGGAGCGCAGCGCCTGTGCGGCGAGATGTAGTGCGACGAGGCTGCTGGAACAGGCAGTGTCAACGGTGACCGCTGGACCTTCCAGGCCGAACGAGTAGGCGACTCTGCCGGACAGGACGCTGTTCGAGGTTCCGGTCATCGCGTGGCCCTCTGAGCCTGCCGGGAGCACCCCGCCTGCGCCGTACCCGGAAGCAGAGGCGCCGACGAACACACCGGTAGTGCTGCCACGCAGTGAGTCGGGGGCGATGCCCGCGCGCTCTAGGAGTTCCCAGGTGGACTCCAACAGCAGGCGCTGCTGTGGGTCCATCGCAGCGGCTTCGCGCGGGGAGATGCCGAAGAGTTCCGCGTCGAAGTCCGTGGCGTCGTGGACGAACCCGCCTTCGGCGGTGATCTCCCCGGCCGCCGAGAGGTCCCAGCCCCGGTCGTCGGGGAACGGCGACAGGGCGTCCACCCCGTTGGCAACGAGGTCCCACAACGCCTCGGGCGAGGTCGCCCCGCCCGGGAAGCGGCAGCTCATGGCGACGATGGCGATGGCGTCGTCCGCGACACCCACCGGTACGGCGACGTCGGTGTCGGCGCCGCCGCCGATCCGGACGACCAGTTCGTCGGCGACGGCGTCCGGCGTCGGGTAGTCGAAGACCAGGGTTGACGGCAACCGGACGCCGGTCGCGGCCGCGACCCGGTCACGGACCTGCACGGCGGTCAACGAGTCGACGCCCAGGTCGGTGAACGGCACATCCGCGGCCACCGGCTCGGGGTAACCGAGTACGCCAGCCACCTCTAGGCAGACCAGCTCGCGGATACCGTCGATGCCGGTGATAACGGGGATGTCAGCGGTAACCGTCGTGAACTCGGCCAGCAGGGGGCTAGGTCGTCCAGTCGTGAACGACGGTTCGAACCTGGCCCAGTCAATGTCAGCGACCGTGGTCGATTCAGCCAGCGCCAATGCTGCGACAGCGAGATCTGGCCGTAGTGGGTTGATGCCGCGTTTGCGCAGGTAGTCGTGAGCCCGCTCGGCCATACCTGCCCCGGCCCATGGACCCCAGGCAAGTGCGGCTCCTGCCTTGCCCTGGGCGCGACGACGCTCGGCCAACGCGTCGAGGTAGGCGTTCGCGGCGGAGTAAGAGGCTTGCCCGCCGCTGCCCCACACACCGGCGATCGACGAGAAGAGGACGAACAACTCGGCGTCGGGCAGGAGTTCGTCGAGGTGACGCGCGCCGAGAACCTTGGCGCTGAGTGCGTCGTCGAACTCGTCAGGCGACGTGAACTCCAACGGGACAGTGGTCGCTACCCCTGCCGCATGGATCACGCCGCTGACGGGATGCTCGGCCAAGAGCGCGGCCAGAGCGTCCCGGTCGGCCACATCGCAGGCGATGACCTTCGCGGTTGCCCCACGAGCAGCGAGATCATCGACGAGGTCTTGTGCTTGCGCTCCAGAGCGGTTGACCAGCAGCAAGTCGGTCGCGCCATGGTCGGCGAGCCACCGGGCGGCGGCCCCACCGAGCGCGCCGGTGCCGCCGGTGATGAGAATCCGGCCGCTGATGGTCGGCTCCGGCCGGTGGCTGACGCTGACCCGGGTGAGCCGTCGCGCGAAGACGCCTGCCGGGCGGATGGCGAGTTGGTCCTCGCCGGTGAGAGCGCCTGCGAGGACCGCGCGCAGGCGGGTGCGGGCCCGGTCGTCCAGCGTGGTGGGGAGGTCGATCAGGCCACCCCAGCGGGCTGGATGTTCGAGGGCGGCGACCCGGCCGAGGCCCCAGAGGAGCCCCTGCTCGGGGTCGGGCGGCGCGTCGGCCCGGCCGGTGCTGACGGCGCCCCTGGTGACGGCCCAGATCGGTGCGTCGGTGGTGCGCAGCAGCGTGATCGTGTCGCGGGCGGGGAGCAGCGACAGGACGCCGTCCCAGTCGCCGGCTGGTAGCCCGTCGGCCAGTCTGGCCACGGTCGCGTCCGGGGCCACCTCGGTGAGGTCGGTGGGGCAGCCGTCGTCGGTGGTGACGACGAGCCAGCGACCACCGAGCTTTGCGGCAGGTAACTCAACCGGACGCCAGGTGACGCGGTAGAGCCAAGAGTCCACGATGGACTCAACCCGGCGCGCCTTGCGCCAAGCGGACAGCGCGGGCAAGAGGTCTGCCAGCGTGTCGACGTCAACCCTGAGGGTGTCGGCAACAGCGGTGGCGTCCTCTTGCTCTACCGCTGTCCAGAAGGACTGCTCTTCGGGATCGACACTGAACACAGACCTGGTGGTGTCCGGCCAATAGCGCGTGCGGTCGAACGGGTAGGTGGGGAGGTCGATGATGTTCCCGCCCCACTCGCGGGCCTTGGTGGGCCAGTCGACGTCAACACCCTCGACATGGGCCCGGGCGAGCGCCACCCAGTCGTCCGCCATCGGCTCCGCAGGCACCATCGGAGTCCGCACGACCCCTCGGAGCAGGTGCGGCGAGTCCTCTCCGGCAACCAGTGCTGCGAGCCCGGCCACGTGGTCACCGAAGACCACGGCCCGGTGTTCTAGGACCGCTCGGGCACTCGCCAGCGTTGTCGCAACATCAATCGGGTCGGCCTCTACCTGACCAAGTCGCACAGCCAGGTCACGCAGCGCTCCAGCACTACGGGCCGACAGCAGCCACGGCAGGTCCTGGTTCTCGTCTCGCGCGGTGCCGTGAGCCTCGACCGGGTATTCCTCGATGATGGTGTGCGCGTTGGTGCCACTAAGGCCGAACGATGACACTGCCGCGCGACGCAGGCCCTCTGACTGCCAGGGCTGGTTCTCGGTGAGCAGCGTGACCGAGCCAGCCGACCAGTCCACGTGGGCGGTGGGGCGCGCGGCGTGCAGGGTCTTGGGCAGTTCGCGGTGGCGCAGCGCCATGACCATCTTGATGATCCCGGCGACCCCGGCCGCGGCCTGCGTGTGCCCGATGTTGGACTTGACAGAGCCCAGCCAGAGTGGGGCCTGCCGGTCGCGGCCGTACGTGGAGAGCAGCGCCTCGGCCTCGATCGGATCCCCGAGCGCGGTACCTGTGCCGTGTGCTTCAACGACGTCGATGTCCGCTGCCTGGAGTTGCGCGTCGGCTAGTGCTGCGCGGATGACCCTCTGCTGCGCGGGTCCGTTAGGGGCTGTGAGCCCGTTGGAGGCGCCGTCCTGGTTGACCGCGCTACCCCGCACGACCGCTAGGACTCGGTAGCCCTTGGCGATGGCGTCCGACAGACGGGTCAGGAGAAGAACTCCGACGCCTTCGCCCCAGCCGGTCCCGTCAGCGCCATCCGCGAACGCTTTGCACCGGCCGTCGAAGGCAAGCCCGCCTTGAACGCTGAACTCGATGAACGTGCTGGGTTGCGGCATGACCGTGATGCCTCCGGCCAACGCCATCGAGCACTCACCGTCTCGTAGCGCCCTAGCGGCGAGGTGTAGCGCTACCAGGCTGCTGGAGCAGGCAGTGTCGACGGTGATGGCGGGACCACGGAGACCGAACGCGTAAGAGACGCGTCCCGACAAGACGCTCGCGGTGTTGCCGGTGCCTAGGTGCCCTTCGACGGCGGCGTCGGACCCGAGAAGCAGGGTGGCGTAGTCCTGCCCGTTGGTGCCCGCGAACACGCCGATGTCGCTGTCACGGACGGAAAGCGGGTTGATGCCCGCCCGCTCGAACACCTCCCACGACGCTTCCAGCAAGAGGCGTTGCTGGGGGTCCATGGCCAGGGCCTCGCGTGGGGAGATCCCGAACAGGCCCGCGTCGAACCCGGCGATGTCGTCGAGGAAGCCGCCGACCCTGGCCGCTGATCCGCCGAGGGCGTCGAGGTCCCACCCGCGGTCGCCGGGGAAGTCGACCATCGCGTCGACACCGCCGCGCACCAGGTCCCACAACGCTTCCGGGCTGTCGACGCCGCCGGGGAAACGACAGCTCATCCCCACGATCGCGATCGGATCGGCCACTGCGCGCGCGGTTTGCCTGTCGACGACCTCTACGGCGGGCTGGTTGACCAGCTCCGCCAAGTGTTTGGCGAGTTCGGCGGGGGTCGGGTGGTCGAAGACGAGGCCCGCGGGCAGCGGCACACCGATCTCCGCCGCGAGCAGGTTGCGCAGTTCGAGCGCGGTCAGCGAGTCGAACCCCAGGTCGCGGAACGGGCGGCCAGTCTCGATCGCGGTGGTGTCCGCGTGCCCGAGCACGGACGCGGCCAGCTCGACTACCACCGCGGCCAGGTCTCCGCGTGCGCGTCGGGACGGCTCCGCGGGCAGCTGTGGACTCGGTGCCCTGTGGGCAAGGTCCGAGAGCAGCGGGCTTGGACGGGCGGAGGCAAAACCCGGACCGAGTAGATCCCAGTCAATGTCCGCTACGACGAGCGAGCCTTCTTGTCCCCATGCGTCCGACAGCGCCTTGAGAGCGCGCGCGACGGGCATCGGACGCATACCGGTCCGAACGAGGCGGTCAGCCACCGCGGCGGCCATCCCCTCCCCTGCCCAAGCTCCCCAGGCCAAGGACAGTGCAGGGCGGCCTCTTAGCTTGCGGCGCTCGACCAGCGCGTCGAGGTAAGCGTTCGCGGCGGCGTAAGCGCCCTGCCCGGGGCTACCCAAGACACCCGCGAGGGAGGTGAAGGCGACGAACAGGGCGTCGGCGGGGATGAGTTCGTCCAGCAGTTCCGCTGAACCTGCCTTCGCCGCCTCCACCGCAGCCAGGCGGTCGGGCGTCAACCCGGCGACAAGACCGTCGTCGAGCACTCCGGCGGCGTGGACGACAGCGGACACGGTGAACCGGGCGAGGAGTTCGGCGACGGCCGTGCGGTCGGTGAGGTCGCATGCCACGACCCGCGCGCCGACTTCCTCTGCCAGTTCGGCGGCACCTGGAGCATCAGGTCCGCGCCTGCTGACCAGCACAAGATCGGTCACCCCGCGCGACCGCAGCCACCGCGCGACGTGGCCACCCAGCGCACCCGTCCCACCGGTGACCAGCACGGTGCCCGCGGGAACCGCCACCGCCGCGGAGGGGCGCTCGGCCCGACGCAGCCGTCGACCGAACAGGCCGCCGGACCGCACCGCGACCTGGTCCTCACCCGACCGCAGCGCCGCGACGACGCCTTGGTCCGCCAGGTCGGTGACGTCGATCAGCCCGCCCCACCGAGCCGGGTCTTCCAGCGCGACTACCCGCCCGATCCCCCAGGCAGCGGCGCTCCGGGGCTCAGGAGCCTCCTCAGCGAGCGAGACGGCGCCAACCGTCACGCACCACACCGGGGCGTCGAAGCGGGCCGCAGCGAGGACGTCAGCGGCCGATTCCACAACGACGACGACGCCTGCCAGGCCGTCCTGGCCGTCTTCGGCGAGGGCGGCCCCGGCCTGCCGCAGGGTAGAGGCGATCTCCTCGGAGCCGACGACGAGCCAACGGCCGGACAGGCGGCTCGGCGCGGTCGACAACTCCTGCCACTCGACTCGGTAGAACCACGGTTCCGGCGCGGGGTCGGGCCAGTAGCGGTCGCGTTCGAAGGGGTAGGTCGGCAGCGAGACGCGGCGTGCGCCCCAGGGCCTCAGGTATGCCTGCCAGTCCACGTGAGCACCACGGGAGTGCAGACGGGCAAGAGCGGCGACAAGCGTGGTGGGCTCATCCTGGTTGGGGCGCAGGGCAGGGACGGCTACCACTTCGGCGGCGATCTGCTGGGCCAGGGCGCTGAGCACGCCGTCGGGACCGAGTTCGAGCGCGGTGGTGACCCCGGAGAGGGATCCGACCGCGTCGGCGAAGCGGACGGGTTCGCGAACCTGACGGACCCAGTAGTCAGCGCTATCGACCGCTCCTGGGGCGGTAGTGACAACCGGGATCTGCGGAGGCAGGTAGGTCAAACCTTCGGCGACGCGCGCGAAGTCCTCCAGCATCGGTTCCATGCGGTGGGAGTGGAACGCATGGGACACCGTGAGCCGCTTGACCCTGCGGCCCTCTTCGCTCCATCTAGCCGCGTGCTCGCCCACAGCGGCCGCGTCTCCTGACACCACCACCGAGCGCGGGCCGTTCACAGCCGCAAGGTCGACGCCCGCGCCGAGGTCCAGGTCGGATTCGGCGGCCTCGACCGCCAGCATCGCCCCGCCTTCGGGCAACGCCTGCATCAGCCGTCCGCGCGCGGACACCAGCGCGCAGGCGTCATCCAGTGACAAGACCCCGGCAACGTGTGCGGCAGCCAGTTCTCCGATGGAGTGGCCGACCAGCACGTCAGGCACGATGCCCCAGGATTCGACGAGCCGGAACAAGGCGACCTGCAACGCGAAGAGGCCCGTCTGCGTGTAGACGGTCTGGTTGATGCTCTCGTCGCCGAGCGCCTCTAGCAGCGGGCGATCCAGGTCGACTCGCTCAGCCACGGCGTCAAAGGCATCCGCGAACACCGGGAAAGCCGCGTACAGCTCAGCGCCCATTCCCGCGCGCTGCGAGCCTTGGCCGGTGAAGAGGAATGCCAGTTCGCCATGCGCGACCACATCTTGGACGCGCTTACCACCCACCAGGACGGCGCGATGGCTGAGATCCGCCCGCGTTGCCGCTAGCGACCACGCGACGTCCGCCTCAGATTCGTCCACAAGAGACACCGCAGTGATCTGCCGCTCCAACGCGGCTGCGGTGTCTCCCGAGTACAACATCGGCAGCGGCAGAGTCGGGCTGGTCGGTGCGGGTGCCAACGGTTCCGGTAGCGGTGCCTGTTCCAGGATCGTGTGGGCGTTGGTGCCGCTGATGCCGAACGAGGAAACAGCCATCCGGCGTGGCCTGGACACGACGGGCCAGGGGCGTTGGTCAGTGAGGAGCGAGACGGCTCCGGCGGTCCAGTCGACGTGCGGTGTGGGGGCGTCGACGTGCAGCGTCGCGGGCAGGACACCGTGGTGCAGGGCCATGACGGCCTTGATGACGCCTGCGACGCCCGCAGCGGCCTGGGTGTGACCGATGTTGGACTTCACCGAGCCGAGCCACAGCGGCTCTTCGCGGTTCTGCCCATAAATGGAGAGCAGCGCCTGAGCCTCGATCGGATCCCCTAGCGCCGTACCGGTGCCATGAGCCTCAACGGCATCGATGTCGACCGGGGTCAGCGCGGCGGAGTCGAGCGCGGCGCGAATGACGCGCTGCTGAGCGGGACCGTTGGGCGCGGTCAGGCCGTTGGAGGCGCCATCGGAGTTGATGGCGGTGCCTCGGACCACGGCGAGGACATCGTGCCCGTTGCGTCGGGCGTCGGAGAGGCGTTCGACCAGGAGGACCCCGACGCCTTCGCCCCAGCCAGCGCCATCGGCGGAGGCCGCGAACGAGCGGCACCGGCTCGTGGTCGACATCCCGCGCTGGCGACTGAACTCGGTGAAGATGCCAGGGCCGGACAACACCGTCACCCCGCCCACCACAGCGAGATCACATTCACCGCGCCCCAGAGCGTGCGCTGCCAGGTGCAAGGCGACCAAGCTGCTGGAACAGGCCGTATCGACGGTAAGAGCAGGGCCTTCGAGGCCGAACGTGTAGGCGACACGACCGGAGACAACGCTCGGCGAGCCGCCCGTGGCGAGGTAGCCCTCACTGCCAGACGCGGACGCGGTCAGGAAACTCATGTAGTCCTGGCCACCGGTTCCCGCATAGACAGCGGTCCGGGATCCGCGCAGCGACAGCGGGTCGATGCCCGCCCGCTCGAATAGTTCCCACGTGGCCTCTAGCAATAGCCGCTGCTGGGGATCCATCGCGAACGCTTCACGCGGGGAGATCCCGAACAGGCCCGCGTCGAACGCGGTGGCGTCATCGACGAAACCACCCTCGCGGGCGTAGGTGGTGCCGGGGTTGTCCGGATCCGGGTGGTAAAGCGCGGCTAGATCCCAGCCACGGTCGTCAGGAAAGGGCGCCATGGCGTCGACCCCGTTGACCACCAAGTCCCACAGGTCCTCGGGTGAGCGCACCCCACCGGGGAACCGGCAGCTCATGCCGACGATCACGATCGGGTCGTCCACGAGTGGCGCAGCGGCCGTGACCTGTGGGGTGGCGGGTTCAGCAGGCGCGGTGGTGATCTCGGCGCTGAGGAAGCGGGCGAGCGCGGCCGGGGTCGGGTGGTCGAACACCAGCGTGGCGGGCACGCGCAGCCCGGTGGCGAGGGTGATCCGGTTGCGCAGCTCCACCGCGCCCGCCGACGCCAGTCCCAGGTCACCGAAGGCACGGTTCGGTTCGACGGCGTTGCCCGAGTCGTAGCCCAGCACCAGGGACACCTGTTCGCGAACCAGGGCCAGCAGGGTGCGGTTGCGTTCGGCGGCAGACACACGCGCGAGCCGGTCGGCCAGCGGTTGGTCCTCGTCCGGCTCGGCCTCTCCGGCTTCTGTGGCACCGGTGAGGTCGTCGAGGAGGTGGCTGGGGCGGGTCGCGGTGAAGAACCAGCCGAAGGTGTCCCAGCGGATGTCTGCGACGGCGATAGCGGTGTCGTCGTTGTCGATAGCGGCACGCAGTGCGTCAAGGGCCAGGTCTGGTGCCATGCGGGGAACACCGTGGCGGGCCATGGCGTCGCCGATAGCGCCCTCGGCCATTCCCGCGCCATCCCAGGATCCCCACGCGATAGCGGTCGCGGGGAGTCCCAGCGCGCGGCGATGGTGGGCGAAGGCGTCGAGGAAGGCGTTGCCTGGGCCGTAGTTGCCCTCTCCTGCCGCGCCGAAGACACCGGCTAGAGATGAGAACAGGACGAACGCGTCGAGGTTGGTGGTCAGCTCGTGCAGGTTGACCGCCGCGGTGACCTTGGCGCGCAGCGCGGTGTCGACCCGGTCGAGGGTGAGTGAGTCGAGGATGCTGGAGTCGACCACTCCTGCGGCGTGGAACACCGAGGTCGGCGGGTGTTCGGCGATGACGGCCGCCAGCGCTTCCCGGTCCGCCGGGTCGCACGCCAGCACGGTCACCCGCGCGCCGAGGTCTTCCAGCTCGGCCACCAGGTCGGCCGCCCCGGGTGCGGCGGGGCCGCGGCGGCTCAGCAGCAGCAGGTGCTCGGCGCCGCCACGGGCGAGCATCCGCGCGACGTGGGTGCCGATCGCCCCGGTGCCGCCGGTGATCAGGGCCGTGCCGGACGGTGACCACGGGCGCCGCTGGGAAGGCTGGGCCGCGCGCCGCAGGCGGGCCGCGTGGACGCCGTCGGGGCGGATGCGCAGCTGGTCCTCGTCCCGCTGCCCCAGCGCTGCCGTCAGGCCGTCCAGCACCTGGTCGTCGACCTCGGCCGGGAGCTCGACCAGTCCGCCCCACCACGGGTACTCGTGCGCCGCGACCCGCCCCAGGCCGACCACCAGTGCCTGCACCGGGTTGGCCGCCACGTCGACCGTCGCGCACCACAGCGGCACTTGGAGCTTGGCCGCGTGCAAGGCGTGGATCAGCGTGATCGTGTCCGCGAAGCCCTGCGGCACCGCCGGGTACTCGGCTGTCGCCTGCTCCTCTAGTGCCAAGAGCGACAGCACGCCGCCAGGCCGAGACTGGACAAGAGTGTCCACCGCCTCGATGTCAACGACGGTGGCACCGAGGTGCTCAGCGATGGCGGCGGCTAGAGGGTGATCGCCTCTGGTGACCACGGCCCAGGGGGCGTCGCCCTTAACGGCGTTAAGGGCGACGGGCTGCCATGCGAGTTGGTAGCGCCAACTCTCGGAGGCGGGGATCGTGGTGGTGTGGAGGGTGTTGAGCCAGTACCGCTTGCGCTGGAACGCGTAGGTGGGCAGGTCGACGCGGGCACCGCCCCAGGGCTGGGTGAGGGCTGCCCAGTCGACCGTGACGCCATGGACGTGGGCCTCAGCCAGGGCGGTGAGCCAACGGCGGGTATCGCCTTCGGTGCGGCGGAGGGTCGCGAGCACAGCGGCCGACGTTCCGGAGTCCGCGACCGTCTCGTTCAGGCCGTAGGTGAGCACCGGGTGCGGGCTGACCTCGACGAACAGGGAGCGGCCGGACTCAAGCAGCCCTCTTACGGCCGCCTCGAACCGGACCGGTTCACGCAGATTGGTGAACCAGTAGGTGGCATCGAGGGTGGCTGTGTCGACGCGGGCGGCGGTCACGGCGGAGTGGAACGGGATGCTGCCGGTGTGCGGCCGGATCGGGGCCAGGTCCGCGATCAGGCGTTCGCGGAGCGAGTCGACGTGAGGTGAGTGCGACGCGTAGTCCACGGGGACGCGTCTTGCTCGGATGTCAGCGGCCGTGCAGTGCTCTACCAGCTCATCTAGCGCCACCGCATCGCCCGATACCACAGTGGACGATGGGCCGTTCACAGCCGCAACGCTGACGCCAGGCCAGCGAGCAGCGAGTTCAGCGGCCTCCGACTCCGGTAGCGCTAGAGACACCATGCCGCCGCCGCTGAGCCCGGCGGCGATCGCCTTGCTGCGCAGCGCGACCACCCGCGCGCCGTCCGCGAGCGAGAGACCGCCCGCCACGACGGCCGCCGCGATCTCGCCCTGCGAGTGCCCGACAACGGCAGCGGGCACGACCCCGGCCGACCGCCACAGCTCGGCCAGCGACACCATCACGGCCCACAGCACGGGCTGGACCAGATCGACCCGCGCGAGGTCGCCGCCGCCGCGCAGCACGTCCAGCAGCGACCAGTCGACGTGCGGCGCGAGCGCGGCGGCGCACTCCTCGATCCTGGCCGCGAACACCGGCTCGGTCTCCAGCAGCGACGCGACCATCCCCGGCCACTGCGCCCCCTGCCCGGGGAACACGAACACGACGCCGCCCTGGCCGATGTCCCCGGTCCGGACCACGACACCCGGGACCTCGCGGCCCTCGGCGAGCCCCGCGAGTCCCTTCGTGAACTCCTCCGCCGATCCGCCCAGCACGACGGCACGGTGGTCTAGCACCGCTCGCGACTGGACGAGCGAACGCGCGATGTCGACCGGTTGCGCTGCCTGCACGTGGTCGAGAAGGCGACCAGCCTGGCCGCGCAGCGCTTCAGCGGTCTTGCCCGAGATCACCCACGGCAGGACCGCCGGGACAGTCCCTTCCGGCCGCTCGGCGGGCTCGGGCCTGTACTCCTCGATGATCACGTGGGCGTTGGTGCCGCTGACCCCGAACGAGGAGATACCGGCCCGGCGCGGATCGTCGCCACGCGGCCACGGCCGGGGCTCGGTGAGGAGTTGGACGTTGCCCGCGGCCCAGTCGACGTGCGGGGTGGCGGTGTCGGCGTGCAGTGTGCGCGGGAGCAGGTCGTGGCGCAGGGCCATGACCATCTTGATCACGCCTGCGACCCCGGCGGCGGACTGGGCGTGGCCGATGTTGGACTTCAGCGACCCCAGCCACAACGGCTCAGCGCGATCCTGGCCGTAGGTGGCGAGTACGGCCTGGGCCTCGATCGGGTCACCGAGCGAGGTCCCGGTTCCGTGGGCCTCCACCGCGTCGATGTCGGCGGTGTTCAGACGCGCATTGGCCAAGGCAGCCCTGATGACCCGCTGCTGGGACGGACCGTTGGGGACCGTGAGACCGCTAGAGGCGCCATCGGAGTTGACGGCGCTGCCGCGTAAGACAGCCAGTACGGGGAGCCCGTCTCGTTCGGCGTCAGAGAGCCGAGCAAGCAACAGCACGCCAACGCCCTCAGCCCAGCCCGCGCCGTCAGCGGAGGCGGAGAACGACTTGCACCGCCCGTCGGAGGCAAGGCCACCGGACATACCGAAGTCGACGAACGTGTTGGGGGTGACCATCACGGACACCCCGCCTGCCAAGGCAAGCGAGCATTCCCCGTTGCGCAGGGCCTGCGCGGCGAGGTGCATCGCGACCAGGCTGCTGGAGCACGCGGTGTCGACGCTGACCGCTGGCCCTTCAAGGCCGAGTGCGTAGGCGACGCGACCGGAGACGACGCTGCCCGCGCTACCGGTGCCGAGGAACCCCTCCACGCCCGGCGGGATATCCAGGGCCCGCGCCGAGTACTCGTGGTACATGACGCCGGTGAACACGCCGGTCCGGCTGCCGCGCAACGACAGCGGGTCGACACCGGCCCGCTCGATCGCCTCCCACGACGTTTCCAGCACGAGCCGCTGCTGCGGGTCCATGCCGAGCGCCTCGTTCGGTGAGATCCCGAACAGCGACGGGTCGAAGTCGGCGACGCCTTCAAGGAAGCCACCTTCGCGCGTGAACGCCACCGTGGACTGTTCGAACGGCGTCAGGTCCCAGCCGCGGTCCGCCGGGAAGCCACCGATGGCGTCGACCCCGTCGCGCACCAACGCCCACAACGCGTCCGGGCTGTCGACCCCGCCCGGGTACCGGCAGGCCATGCCGACGACGGCGATCGGCTCGCGCTCGACCTGGTTCAGCCGCTGCCGGGTGTGCGCGAGGTCGGTCGTGACCCGTTTGAGGTAGTCGCGGAGCTTGGCCTCCGTGCCCCCGGCGGAGGTCATCACGCCCCCAGCTCGTTGTCGATGAAGGCGAACATCTCGTCGTCGGACGCCTCCGCGAGCGACGACGCCACCGCGGGCACCGCGTCGTAGCGGGCGACCAGGGCGTGCAGGCGGGCCACGGCCCTGGCCCGGACGTCGTCGTCCGCGCTCGCCAGGTCCGCCTCGACGTGGTCGAGGCGCGTGAGCAGCGGCGACGTCTCCGTGACGCCCACGCGGTCGAGCAGGTAGTCCGCGAGTTTCGCCGGGGTCGGGTAGTCGAAGATCAGGGTCGTCGGCAACCGTAGTTCGGTGACCGAGGCGAGGTGGTTGCGCAGCTCGATCGCCGTCAGGGAGCTGAAGCCCATCTCGGTGAACCCGCGATCCGGCGAGACAGCGTCACCGGTGGCGTGTCCGAGCACGGCAGCGGCGTGGTCGCGGACAAGACCCAGCAGAATCTCGCCTTGCTCCGCCGCGCCCTTGCCCGCAAGCCGCGTGGTCAAGTCTTGTTCCCGGCGGGCGACAGTAGGCACCAAGCCACGCAGCAGCGGCGGTACGTGACCACGTGCGCGCAAGCCCGGTAGGTCTATACGTGCGGCGACGACATGCGCCCGGTCGGCGCCGAGAGCGACGTCGAACAGCGCGAGTCCCTCGGTGTCCGAGAGCGCTGGCCCGGATCGATCAGCGCCGGAGGTCATACCCGTCTCGCGCGCCCACAGGCCCCATGCGATGGATACCGCTGCCTGTCCGCGTTCACGGCGACGAGCCGCTAGGTCGTCCAGGTAAGAGTTCGCGGCCGCGTAGTTGGCCTGGCCGGGCGTACCGAATGTGGCGGCGCCCGAGGAGAAGAACACGAACTCCGCGTCGCCGAGCAACTCGTCCAGGTTCGCGGCCGCGTCGGCCTTCGGTCGCATCACCGCGGCGACCCGCTCCGGCGTCAGCGACGCGATCACACCATCGTCAAGCACACCAGCCGCGTGCACTACGACGTCAACCGTGCGCCCCCGCAGCGCTTCGGCAAGAGCGTCCCGATCCGCCGCGTCACAGGCGATGACCTCGACCGGCACGTCCAACTCGGCCACCAACTCAGCCGCTCCGGGAGCGTCCAGGCCACGCCTGCTCACCAGCAGCAGCCGCTCGACCCGGTGCCGCTCGGCGAGGTGCCCGGCCAGCAGCGCGCCGAGCCCGCCGGTCCCGCCGGTGATCAACACCGTGCCGCCGAGCACCCGCGCGGCACCCTGCGCCCGCACCAGCCGGGGCACGAACGCCGCGCCCGACCGCAGCGACACCTCGGGCTCGTCGGGCAGCGCCGCGAGGCCGTCCACCCCATCGACCAGCATGAACCGGCCCGGGTGCTCGGCGGCGGCGGACCGGACCAGCCCGCGCTGCGCACCCGACCCGAGCACCACGGCCTTGGTGTCCTGCAGCCGCTCGGCACCGAGGAACGCCTGCACAGCGCCCAGGAGGTCACCGACGCCGGTCGCGGTCACCACCACGACCTCCGGCACCGGCATCCCGGCGTCCAGGGCTTCCACCAGCGCGGCGAGGTCGGGGTGCCAGTCGACGGCGGGCACGACCCCCGCGAGGTGCTCCGCGGCGCCATCGGGGTCCGGCCCGACCACGGCCCACGACGCGGGTACCGGTCCGGGCGCGGCGGGGACCCAGTCGACCGCGTAGAGCAGGTCCGATGGCCGGGCTTCCAGCTGGTCGGCGGTGAGCGGGCGGAGCACCAGACCGTCCACAGTGGCCACCGGGGCACCCGTGCCGTCCGCGATGTCCACCCGCACGGAGTCGCCGCCGCTGAGCCGGACCCGCAGCGTCGACGCCCCGGCGGCGTGCAGTGCCACCCCGGTCCAGGCGAACGGCAGGCGCACCCCGTCGTCGTCCCGCAGCGCGCCGATCCCGTGCAGGGCGGCGTCGAGCAGGGCCGGGTGCAGGCCGAAACCGTCACCGGCGGGCCCGGCGATCTCCGCGTAGACCTCTCCGTCGCCCTGCCACAACGCTTGCAGCCCCTGGAACACGGGTCCGTAGCCGTACCCCGCCTCGGCCGCGGCCGCGTAGAAGTCGCCCAACGGCACTGGTGTGGCTGACGGTGGCCAGACGTCCAACCGAGTGCCTGCGGCCGTTTCCGCTGTCAACGTCCCAGCGGCGTGCCGGACCCAGGTCTCCCCCGACCGCGAGTACACGGCCACAGCGGCGCCGGATACGACTACCTGCACCGAGACGCCCTCGTCGCCCACGGTCAGCGGCGCCTCGATGGTCAGCTCTCCTACCGCAGGCATGCCTACCTGTGCCCCGGCATGCAGCGCCAACTCGATGAAAGCGGACCCCGGCAGCAACACGGTTCCCAGCACGGCGTGATCGGCCAACCACGGGTGGGTCGCCGTCGACAGGCGCCCGGTGAACACGACATCGTCCGTTCCGGCCACCGGCACGGACGCCCCCAAGAGCGGGTGTCCGGCTAGACCGAGCCCGACAGCGGTGACATCACCAGGTACCTGAACGGGATCCGGCCAGAACCGGGTGCGCTGGAACGGGTAGGTCGGCAGTTCGACGAACCGCCCACGCGGCAAGACCGACGCCCAGTCGACCGGAACACCCACGACGTACGCCTCGGCCAGCGCGGCCCACCACCGCTCTAGGCCACCCTCTTCGCGCCGCAACGTGCCCAGCACGGCCCCAGAGCGCCCATCGAGGGTCTCTTGCAGCCCGGTGACCAGGACAGGGTGGGCGCTCACTTCGACGAAGAGGTTGTTGCCGTCCCGCAGCAGCGCGCGGGTGGCGTCCTCGAACCGCACTGTCTCGCGCAGGTTGTCGTACCAGTAGCGCGCGTCCATCCGGTCGGTCGTGATCCGGTCACCGGTGACGGCCGAATAGAACGGCAACTCACCAACCCGGGGCGACACCGGCGCTAGATCCCGCAGCAGTCGCTGTTCGATGAGTTCGACGTGAGCCGAGTGCGAGGCGTAGTCCACTGGGATACGGCGCGCGCGCAGTCCCCGCTCCTCGCAGGTAGTCAGCAGCTTTTCTAGCGCGTCCGCGTCACCCGAGACCACGGTGGACAACGGGCCGTTGACGGCAGCAACCGACAGTGGCTGCCCCGCGATCAGCTCGGCGGCACCGGCCATGGACACCGCGAGCGACACCATCCCGCCGCCGCGCAGCTCCTCCGCGATCGCCTTGCTGCGCAGCGCGACGACCCGAGCCCCGTCCGCCAGGCTCAACGCCCCCGCGACCACGGCGGCGGCGATCTCCCCCTGCGAGTGCCCGATGACGGCGGCCGGTTCGACCCCGGCGGAGCGCCACAGCGCCGCGAGCGACACGTTCACCGCCCACAGCGCGGGCTGCACGACGTCGACCCGCTCCAGGCCCTCGCCCGCGAGCGCGTCCCGCAGCGACCAGTCCACGAACGGCGCCAGGGCCTCGGCGCACTCGTCGAACGCCCGCGCGAACACGGGCGACTCCAGGAGCCCCACGGCCATCCCGGCCCACTGCGAGCCCTGCCCGGGGAACACGAACGCGACCCCGCCGCGCCCGGCGACCCCGGTGATCGCCCCCGCGGTCCCGTCAGCGACAGCGCTCAACCCGGCGGGATCCAGCACTACAGCGCGGTGGTCCAAGTCCGCCCGACCTGTGGCCAGCGTCCACGCCACGTCACCGGGCAGTTCGTCCACTGTCGCCAACGAGCCCGCGAGCGAGCGCACTGCCTCTAGCGAGGTCCCGGACAACACCCACGGCACGGCAGCAGCGGACCCGTCGACCAGAGGCGCCCGGTACTCCTCTAGGACCGTGTGCGCGTTGGTCCCGCTAACTCCGAAAGACGACACCGCCGCGCGGCGTAGACGCTCACCGCTCTCCCACGCGACTGGCGCGGTCAGCAGTTCGACGGCCCCGGCCGACCAGTCCACGTGCGGTGAGGGCTGGTCGACGTGCAAGGTGGGCGGCAGCACCCCGTGCCGCAGGGCCTGCACCATCTTGATCACGCCGCCGACGCCCGCCGCGGCCTGCGAGTGGCCGATGTTGGACTTCAGCGACCCCAGCCACAGCGGCCGGTCCCGGTCCTGCCCGTAGGTCGCCAGCAACGCCTGCGCCTCGATCGGGTCGCCGAGCACGGTCCCGGTGCCGTGCGCCTCCACGGCGTCCACATCGGACAGTTCGAGCCCGGCGTTGGCGACGGCCTGCCGGATGACCCGCTCCTGCGACGGCCCGTTCGGCGCGGTCAGCCCGTTCGACGCGCCGTCCTGGTTCACCGCCGACCCGCGCACGACCGCCAGCACCGGGTGCCCGCGCTCGATCGCGTCCGAGAGCCGCTCGACCAGCAGCAACCCGATGCCCTCGGACCACCCGGTGCCGTCGGCGGACGCCGCGAACGACTTGCACCTGCCGTCGAAGGCCAACCCGCGCTGGCGGCTGAAGTCGATGAACACCGCGGGCGTCGACAGCACTGTCACGCCACCGGCGAGCGCCATGTCGCACTCACCGGACCGCAAAGCCTGCGCGGCCAGGTGCAGCGCTACAAGGCTGCTGGAGCAGGCAGTGTCAACGGTCATCGCCGGGCCTTCCAGCCCGAACGTGTAGGACACCCGCCCGGCCAAGACGCTGCCCGAAGTCCCCGTGCCCAGGTAGCCCTCTACGCCCTCAGGCAGGATGGGCATGGTGGCGGCGTAGTCGTGGTACATCAGACCCGCGAACACACCGGTCCGGGATCCGCGCACCGATGTCGGGTCGATGCCCGCGCGCTCGAAGACCTCCCACGACGCCTCTAGCATCAGCCGCTGCTGTGGGTCCATCGCCAGCGCCTCGCGCGGAGAGATGCCGAACAGCGACGGGTCGAAGGTGTCCGCGTCGTGCACGAACCCGCCTTCGAGCACGTACGACTTACCGGCCGACTCGGGATCCGGGTCATAGAGGCCGTCGGTGTCCCAACCGCGGTTGGTGGGGAACGGGGTGATCGCGTCACCGCCCGACGCGACCAGCCGCCACAGTGCCTCCGGGCTGTCGACACCACCGGGGTAGCGGCAACTCATCGCCACGATCGCGATGGGCTCGTCGGTGGCTTTAACAACCGTGGCAGCGGTAACCGGACCCACCGCACCAAGCAGCTTCGGCAGCAGGAACTCGACCAGAGCGCGCGGCGACGGGTGGTCGAACACGAGGGTCGCGGGCAGCCGAAGACCGGTCACGGCGCCGAGCTGGTTACGCAACTCGACCGCGGTAAGCGAGTCGAACCCGAGGTCCTTGAACGAGCTGTTCGCCTCGACCAGCTCAACCGACCCGTGCCCGAGCACCGCCGCGACCTCGGCGCGCACCACACCCAGCAGCACCCGCCCGCTCTCGGCGTCACCCAACGCGGCCAGGCGAGCACCCAGCCCAGCGGTCGGGGCCGCCTCGACCCGCTTGGCCCGCCCGCGGACCAGACCGCGCAACAGGGGCGGGACGACGCCGTCGAGCTGGGCGGGGAGGTCCAGGCGCATCGCGAGGAGGTTGGGCTCGGTGCCCGCGAGCGCGGCGTCGAACAGGGCCAGGCCCTCCGCCGTGGTGAGGGCGGCCCCGGCACGGGTGACGCGGGCGCGTTCGACGTCGTCGAGCCGCCCGGTGATGCCGCTGGTCTCCGCCCACAGGCCCCACGCGACCGACACCGCGTTCGGGCGACGGCGCGCGACGGCGTCGAGAACGGCGTTGGCGGCGGCGTAGTTGGCCTGCCCGGCGGCGCCGAACGTGGCGGCGGCCGAGGAGAACAGCACGACGGGAACACCGTCGTCGACCAGCGCGTCGAGGTGCAGCGCCGCGTGCGCCTTGGCCAGGACGGGGTCGATCCGGTCGTCGGTGAGGCTCTCGACCAGGGCGTCGTCGGTGCTGCCCGCGGCGTGCACGACCAGGCCGATGTCCCGTCCGCCGAGGGCGGTGCGGAGCTGGTCGAGGTCGGCCACATCGCAGGCGACGACCTCGATGTTCGCGTCCAGGTCGGCCAGGTCGGTGCTCGCGAGCGGACCACGGCGGCTGAGCAGCAGCAGGTCGGTGACGCCGTGCCTGGTGACGAGGTGCCGGGCGACCAGCGAGCCGAGGGTGCCGGTGCCGCCGGTGATCACCACGGTGCCGCCGATCCGCTCCGGCTCCGGCGCGCGCGGCACCCGGGCGAGGCGGGGCACGAGCACGACGCCGTCCCGGACGGCGAACTGCGCCTCGTCGGTGTCCAGCCCGACGAACGGCGCGTCGGCCTCGGCCAGCACGAACCGCCCCGGGTGCTCGGTCTGCGCCGCCCGCACCAGCCCCCACACGGCGGCTGCCGCGGGACCCGTGCCGGTCAGCACCACCAGCCGCGACTCGGCGAACCGCTCATCGGCCAACCACTGCTGGACCAACGCCAACGCCCGCCGAACCGCCGCCCCGATGTCCTCCCCGTCGACCCGCACGGCGACCAGGTCACCCGTGGCGTCCGACAGGTCGGTGACCAGCGTCCAGGAGACGAGTTCGCCGCCGTCGAGGGGGAGCCAGTCGAGACGGAAGAGGGTGTCGCGGGGAGCTGTGGTGGGGTCGGTGGTCGCGGCGGGGCGGAGCACGAGGGAGTCAACCGTGATCACCGGCGCTCCGGTCGCGTCCGCTGCCACCAGGGACACAGTGTCCGGGCCCGCCGGGCTGATCCGCACCCGCAGGGCCGTCGCGCCGACCGCGTGCAGGGTGACACCGGACCAGCTGAAGGGCAGCCGGACCTCGGTACCGTCCAGCAGCCCACCGACGGCGATCGCGTGCAAGGCCGCGTCGAGCAGCGCCGGGTGCACGCCGAACCGCTCCCCGTCGGCGTCCAGCTCGACCTCGGCGAAGACCTCGCCGCCGAGCCGCCACGCCGCGCGGAGGCCATGGAACAGCGGACCGTAGTCGAGCCCGACGGCCTGGACCACGTCGTAGAACCCAGTGGTGTCAACAGGTTCCGCACCACTGGGTGGCCACTCGTCGAGCGGCACACCACCAGCGCGCGGCGGTGACAGGACACCGGTGGCGTGCGCGGTCCAGTCGCCGTCGTCGGGTCGTGAGTGGACGGTGATCGGCCGGTTGCCATCCGGCGTCGGCGATCCGACCTCGACCTGGAGTTGAAGCGCGCCCCGATCCGGCACGACCAGCGGGGTGCTCAGCGTCAGCTCGTCCACCACGGGGCAACCGACCTGCTCACCCGCCCGCAGCGCCAAGTCGACGAATGCCGTCCCCGGCAACAGGGCGGCGCCGTGCACCCGGTGCTGCGCCAGCCAGTCCTGAGTGGACGAAGACAGTCGGCCGGTGAGCAGCAGCCCGTCGCTGCCCGCCAGGGACACCATCGCGCCGAGCAACGGGTGGTCCGCACCGCCGAGCCCGGCCGCGGTCACGTCCCCGGCCGCGTTGAGCGCGGGCCAGTACCGCTGGCGCTGGAAAGCGTAGGTCGGCAGCGGGACGGGCTTTCCGCCCCAAGGGGAGAACACCGCGGCCCAGTCCAGGTCGACCCCGGCGACGTGCAGCCGGGACGCGCCCCGCAGCAGCGTTTCCACGCCAGGCCGCCCCGACCGCTGCAACGCCACGGCACCATCGCCGACCAGGGCGCTCAGCACCCCGTCCGGGCCGACCTCGACGAACCGGGTGACCCCCCGCTCGCGCAGTCGGGTCGCCGCCGCGTGGAACCGAACGGTCGCCCTGACCTGCCGGACCCAGTACTCCGGCGTCGCCACATCGGCGTCCAGCTCGACAGTGGACACCAGCGGGATCACCGGCGGGTGGAACTCCAGCCCGGCCACGACCTCGGCGAACTCCGCCAGCATCGGCTCCACCAGGTGCGAGTGGAACGCGTGCGAGACCGCCAGTTCCTTGACCCGGCGCCCTTGCTCACCAATCCTACGATTCAACAGTTGAACAATCCTACGATCCCCCGATACGACAAGTGAACGATCCGAGTTCACCGCCGCGAGGTCCACCCCCTCGGGCAGGCCGTCGGGGAACTCGGTGGCCAGTTCGGCCTCGGACGCCTCGATGGCCAGCATCGCCCCGCCCTCGGGCAGCGCGGCCATCAGCCTGCCGCGCGCGGCGACCAGCGCGCAGGCGTCGTCCAGCGAGAGCACCCCGCCGACGTGCGCCGCCGCGACCTCGCCGATGGAGTGGCCCACCAGCAGGTCCGGCCGCACCCCCCACGACTCCAGCAGCCGGAACGTCGCGACCTCGACCGCGAACAGCCCGGCCTGGGCGTTGTCGGTCCGGTCGATCGTGCCGGGGTCACCGAAGACGATCTCGTGCAGCGGCAGCCCGATCCGCGCCGCCACGGCGTCAAACGCTTGCGCGAACACCGGGTACGTCTCGTGCAGCTCGCGCCCCATCCCCGCGACCTGCGCGCCCTGTCCGGTGAACAGCACCGCGACCAGACCGGGTTCGACCACCCCACGCAACACGTCCGGGCTGCTCTCCCCTGCCGCGATGGCCGCCAGACCAGCGGAAGCGGACTCCCGATCGGCTGCCAGCACAACAGCCCGGTGCTCGAACGACTGCCGCGACGTGGCCAGCGAGAACCCGAGGTCGACCACCTCCGCGTCCACACCGGACAGCCGGTCGGCCTGCGCGGTCAACGCCGCGGCCGTGCGCCCGGACACCAGCAGCGGCACCACCGGCGGCGCGGCCAGGTCACGGTCGACGACCTCCGCGACCGGCGCTTCCTCGACTAGTGCCTCCTCGACGATGACGTGCGCGTTCGTGCCGCTGATCCCGAACGACGACACCCCGATCCGCCGAACCCGCTCCCCAGCGGGCCACGGCCGCGCGGCGGTCAGCAACTCCACCGAGCCCGACGACCAGTCCACGTGCGGGGTCGGCTCTTCGGCGTGCAGCGTCAGCGGGAGGAGTTCGTTGCGCAGCGCCAACACCATCTTGATGATGCTGGCCACCCCGGCCGCGGCCTGCGTGTGCCCGATGTTGGACTTCAGCGACCCCAGCCACAGCGGCCGGTCCCGGTCCTGCCCGTAGGTCGCCAGCAACGCCTGCGCCTCGATCGGATCGCCCAGCGCGGTACCGGTCCCGTGCGCCTCGACCGCGTCGACGTCCTCCGGGGACAGTCGGGCGTTGGCCAACGCCGCCCGGATCACGCGTTGCTGCGACGGGCCGTTCGGCGCCGTCAACCCGTTCGACGCGCCGTCCTGGTTCACCGCCGACCCGCGCACCACCGCCAGCACCGGGTGTCCATTGCGGACGGCGTCGGACAGCTTCTCGACCAGGATCATGGCGGCACCCTCGGCCATGCCCATGCCGTCGGCGCCCGCCGAGAACGCCTTGCACCGGCCATCGGAGGACAATCCCCGCTGCCGGTTGAACTCGTGGAACCCGGTCGGGTGCGGCATCACCGTGACCCCGCCGACCAGCGCCAGTGTGCAATCCCCGGAGCGCAATGCCTGACTCGCCAGGTGCAGTGCCGTCAGCGACGACGAGCACGCGGTGTCCACAGTGACCGCCGGACCCTCAAGCCCCAGCGTGTAGGCGATCCGCCCGGACACGACAGACGTGGCACCACCGGTGAGCAGGTAACCCTCAGAGCCTGCCATCCCCGCTTGCATACCCGCGCCGTAGCCCTGCCCGTTGGTGCCGACGAACACACCGGTCTGGCTGCCGCGCAACGACTTCGGGTGGATACCCGCCCGCTCCACGACCTCCCAGGCGCCCTCCAGCACGAGCCGCTGCTGCGGGTCCATCGCCAGCGCCTCGCGCGGGTTGATCCCGAAGAAGCCCGGGTCGAACATGCCTGCGTCGTGCAGGAACCCGCCCTGCGCCGACGCGACGGAGGTGTGCCCGTCCGGGTGGGTCAGGGTGTCGCCGACCCAGCCGCGGTCGGTGGGGAACGAGGTGATCCCGTCGCCGCCGTCCACCAGCATCCGCCACAGGTCCTCCGGCGAGGACACCCCGCCGGGCAGGTGGCAGCTCATCGCGACGATCGCGATCGGTTCCTGCTCGGTCGACTCCGCAGCCCGCAACCGCCCGCGGGTGTCGTGCAGCTCGGCGATGACCCGGCCGAGGTAGTCGCGGAGCTTGCGCTCGGCGGCGGTGCCGTTGTCGCTCATGTCAGCCCCAAGTCCTTCTCGACCAGGTCGAACAGTTCGTCGTTGGTGGCCGATCCGAGCCGGTCGAGCAGGTCGCCGCCGGACCCGGTGCCGCGCTGGGCGGCGAGCAGGGACTCCAACCGCATGACCACCCGGACCCTGGCGATGTCGTCGTCGGCCCGAGTGGACAGTGCGAGTTCGATGCGGTCCAGCTCGGCGATCGAGGGCAGGTCGTCCTCGGGTTCGTCCGGCAGCGCGATGGCGCGCAGGTGGGCGGCGAGCACGGTCGGGTTGGGCTGGTCGAACACCAGTGTCGCGGGCAGCGCGAGCCCGGTCTCGGCGGCGACGCGGTTGCGCAGTTCCACGGCGGTCAGCGAGTCGAAGCCGACCTCGCGGAACGCCAGGTCCGGGTCGATCGCCTCGGGGCCGGGGTGACCGAGCACCACAGCGGCGTGCGCGCGCACCAGGTCGAGCAGGGTCCGCGACCGCTCCACTTCGGACAAACCGGCCAACCGGGTGCGGAAGTCGGCCGCCGCCTCGGCCGGGACCACGGCGGCCACCTGCCGGGACGCGGCTTCCGGGAGTTCGGCGAGCAACCGGCTGGGGCGCAACGAGGTGAAGGCGGGCACGAACTTCGCCCAGTCGACCTCCGCCGCCGCGACGACGGTGTCGCCGTGGTCGAGGGCCTGGCGCAGTGCCACCATCGCCGGGCCCGGGGTGATCAGCGGGACGCCTCGGCGCAGCATGGGTTCGACGGCGGTCATGGCGACCATCCCGCCGCCGTCCCACGGCCCCCACGCCACCGAGAGCACCGGCACGCCCTCGCTGCGCCGGTGTTCGGCCAGGGCGTCGAGGTAGGCGTTGCCCGCGGCGTACCCGCCGTGCCTGCCCACCCCCCACACGCCCGCGATGGAGGAGAAGTAGACCACCGCGTCGAGTTGGGCGGGGTCGATGAGTTCGTCGAGGTGCCGGGCTCCGGCGACCTTCGCGGTGATCAGGTACGCCAGATCGCCGACGCTCGTGTACTCCAGCGGCGCCAGCGTGCCCATGCCCGCGGTGTGCATGACCGTCGTGACGGGACTGTCCAGTTCCGACAGCATCCTGGCCACGTCAGCGCGATCGCCCAGGTCGCAGGACACCACGTCGACCTTGGCGCCCAGCGCCGACAACTCGGCCACCAGGTCCGACGCGCCGGGGGCGTCCTGGCCCCGGCGGCTGGTGAGGACGAGGTGCTCGGCGCCGTTCTCGGCCAGCCACCGCGCCACGTGCCCGCCGATGGCTCCGGTCCCGCCGGTGACCAAGACCGACCCGCCCGGCCGCCACGACCGGATCGGCGCGGTCGAGCCGGTCGCGGCCCGCACCAGGCGTCGGGCGAAGGTGCCGGACGCGCGGACCGCCAACTGGTCCTCGTCATCGGTTCGCGTCAGCGCGGCGACCAGCCTGCTCGCGGCCCGCTCGTCGAAGTTCACCGGCAGGTCGACCAGTCCGCCCCACTGCCTGGGGTGTTCCAGCGCGGCGACCCGGCCCAGGCCCCACACCTGCGCCTGACCGGGGTTCACCGGCACCTCTCCGGCCGTCCCGACCGCGCCCTGCGTGACGCACCACAGTGGAGCGATGTCGGCTTCCGCAGCGGCGTGCAGCAGCGACAGCGTCGCGGTCAAGCCGACCGGGAGCGCCGTGTGCACCGGGTGAGGGGTCTCGTCCAAGGCGAGTAGCGACAGGATCCCGTCGACCTCGTAGCCGCTCAGCTTGGCGATCAACGACTCCTCGGTGGGGTCGATCACCAGTACTTCGGTGTCTCCGAGAGCCCGCGCGATCGGGGAGCCCGCCAACGCCTCGCTGACCACCACCAGCCACCGACCGGTGAGCACGGGCGTGCGGACCTCGTCGACGGCGGACCACCGGATCCGGTACCGCCACCCGTCCACAGCGGACTCGGCGCCGACCTGCCGGTGCCATCCGGCCAAGGCGGGCAGCAGCGATTCGACGGCAGACTCCGGCACACCCAGCGCCTCCGCCACGGCGGCACCGTCCGCGCGGTCGACGGCGGCCCAGAACCTCGCCTCGCCCGGGTTGCTGACCGGCGCGGGCGCCTCGGTGTGCGGCTTGGGCCAGTACCGCTGCCGCTGGAAGGCGTAGGTGGGCAGGTCGACGAACCGGCCGTCGAGCCGCCAGTCGACGACAGCACCCCGGGTGTGGGCCTCGGCGAGCGCGGTCAGCCACCGCGTCCGGCCACCGTCGTCGCGCCGCAGTGTCCCGATCGCGGTGGCGTCCTGGATCGCCGCGGTCAACACGGGGTGCGGGCTGGACTCGATCAGCAGCGTGTGGCCGTCGCGCAGCAGGGCGGAGGTCGCCGACTCGAACCGCACGGTCTCGCGCAGGTTGGCGAACCAGTACTCGGCGCCGAGCCCGCTGGTGTCGAGCAGGTCGCCGGTCACCGCGGAGTAGTACGGGATGGCGGCGCGGCGGGGCACGATGTGGGCGAGTGCGGCGGTGATGCGCTCGCGCAGGCGGTCGACCTGGGCGGAGTGCGAGGCGTAGTCGACGGGGATGCGTCGTGCCCTGATGTTGTCGCCGTTCAGCTCCACCAGGAGGTCGTCGAGCGCGCCGGGCTCACCGGAGACGACTGTCGCTTCCGGACCGTTGACGGCCGCCACGGAGATCCGCTCGCCCCACGCGGCGACGCGGTCGCGCACGACGTCCTCACCGAGCGGGATGGACACCATGCCACCGAGCCCCGCCAGTTCCGTGATCGCCTGACTGCGCAACGCGACCACGGCGGCGGCATCGGCGAGGCTCAGCGCGCCAGAGACGGCGGCGGCCGCGATCTCACCCTGGCTGTGCCCGACGACCGCGGCGGGCGTGACCCCGTGTGCCTGCCACAGTGCCGCGAGCGACACCATGACCGCCCACAGCACCGGCTGGACGACGTCGACCCTGGCCAGTGCGTCCTCGTCGGCAAGGGCCTCGGTGGGCACGAAGTCGATGTGCGGTGCCAACGCGTGCGCGCACTGGGCGAACCGATCGGCGAACACCGGCTCGTCCAGCAGTTCCAGCGCCATCCCCCGCCACTGCGAGCCCTGCCCCGGGAACACGAACGCGATCTTGACCGCGCCCGCCTTCCCCACTGTGACAGCGGAATGCGGCGTGCCCTCGGCGAGAGCGGTGAGACCTTGGCGCAGGCCGTCCTCGGTGTCGGCGACGATCACGGCCCGGTGCTCGAAGGTGCTCCGGCCGCCGAGGGTGTTGGCGATGTCGGACAGGGCGGCGGTCAGGTTCGCGCGCAGCGCCTCGGCTTGCCCGCGCAGGGCCTGCTCGGAGCGAGCCGACACGACGAAGGGCAGGGCCCGTCCGGTCTGCCGGGAGGTCGACTCGGTGGGATCGTCCTGGCCATGGGTTGCCTCCTCCAGGATGAGGTGGGCGTTGGTGCCGCTGGCCCCGAACGACGACACCCCGGCCCGGCGCGGCCGTCCGGTCGCTGGCCAGGGGGTGGTGTCGGTGACCAGGTCGACCGACCCGCTCGTCCAGTCCACCTGGGACGTCGGGGCGTCGACGTGCAGCGTCCTGGGCAGGACCCCGTGGCGCAGCGCCAGCACCATCTTGATCACGCCTGCGGCACCGGACGCGGCCTGGGTGTGCCCGAGGTTCGACTTGACCGCGCCGAGCAGCAGCGGCCGCTCCCGGTCGCGCCCGTAGGTGGCCAGCAGCGCCTGCGCCTCGATCGGGTCGCCGAGTGTGGTGCCGGTACCGTGCGCCTCCACAGCGTCCACATCAGACAGTTCGAGGCCCGCGTCGGCGACAGCGGCGCGGATGACCCGTTGCTGGGACGGCCCGTTCGGCGCGGTGAGGCCGTTCGAAGCCCCGTCGGAGTTGACCGCGCTCCCCTTCAGCACTGCCAACACGTTGTGCCCGTTGCGTTGCGCGTCCGAGAGCCGCTCGACGAGCAGCAGCGCCGCACCCTCACCCCAGCCCGTGCCGTCGGCCGCGTCGGCGAACGCCTTGCACCGGCCGTCCTGGGCGAGCCCGCTCAGGCGGCTGAACTCCACGAACGGCCCCGGTGTCGACATCACCGACACACCACCGGCCAGCGCCAGGTCGCACTCGCCCGACCGCAGCGACCGCGCGGCCAGGTGCAGCGCGACCAGCGACGACGAGCACGCGGTGTCCACGGTGAGCGCGGGTCCCTCGAAGCCGAAGCTGTAGGCGACCCGGCCGGACAGGATGCTGGCGGTGGCCCCCGCGAGCAGGTGCCCCTCGACATCGTCCTCGGAACTGAGCAGCAGGTAGCTGTAGTCCTGCCCGTTGCTGCCCGCGAACACGCCGGTCCGGCTGCCGCGCAGGTCGTGCGGGTCGATGCCCGCGCGTTCGACCGCCTCCCAGGCGGTTTCCAGCAGGAGCCGCTGCTGCGGGTCCATCGCGATGGCCTCGCGCGGGGAGATCCCGAAGAACGCCGGGTCGAAGTCAGCCGCCTCGTGCAGGAACCCGCCCGCCTGAACATAAGACGTGCCGCCGTCGGCGTCCTCGGCGAACAGTTCGTCGAGGTCCCAGCCGCGGTCGGTGGGGAACGCGGAGATGGCCTCGTCGCCCGCCAGCAGCAGCCGCCACAGGTCTTCCGGTGTGGTGACGCCGCCGGGGAAGCGGCACGCCATGCCGATGATCGCGATCGGTTCGTCGACGGTGACCCGCGCCGCGACGTCCACGACACGGGTGGTCCCGGTCAGTTCCGCGACGAGGTACTCGGCGAGCGCGGCGGGCTTCGGGTAGTCGAACACCAGGCCCGCGGTGAGGGTGAGCCCGGTCGCGGCGGCGAGCCGGTCGCGGACCTCGACGGCGGTGAGCGAGTCGATGCCGAGGTCCTTGAACGGCAACTGCGCGCCGATGTCGTCCGGCCCGCGGTAGCCGAGCACGGCGGCGACCTCGGCGCGCACCAGGTCGAGCAGGACGCCGGTGCGGTCGCCCTCGGGCAGGTCGGCCAGCCTGGACACCCACTGGGCGCGCACGTCTCCGGCGGCGAGGGGCTCGGGGTTCTCGTCGACCAGGTCGGCGAGCAGCGGACTGCGGCGGGCGCTGGTGAAGGCGGGGGCGAACACGGCCCAGTCGACGTCGGCCACGGTGAGGTCGGTGCGGCTGTCGAGTGCGCGGCTGAGGGCCTTGATCGCCTTGGCAGGCGACATCGGGCGCAGGCCCCGGCGCAGCAACTGGTCGTGGCTGTCGGCGGCCATCCCGGCGCCTTCCCACGGTCCCCATGCGACGGACACGGCGGGAAGGCCCTTGCCGCGCCTGGACTCGGCCAGCGCGTCGAGGTAGGCGTTCGCGGCGGCGTAGGCGCCCTGGCCGCCACCACCCCAGGTCGCGGCGACGGAGGAGAAGTAGACGAACTCGGCGGCGGGCAGCAGTTCGTCGAGCAGCGCGGCGCCGACGACCTTGGCGCGCAGGACCTCGGCGTACTCGGCGAGGCCGGTCTCGTTGAGCGGCACGAGGTCCGAGACCCCGGCGGCGTGCACGACGGTGCCGATCTCGTGCTCGGCGAGGAACGCGACGACCTGCTCGCGGTCGGTGACGTCGAGCGTGACGACCTCGCCTGCCCCGATGCCGGTGCGGCTGGCCAGGATCACGCGCTCGGCGCCTTGCTCGGCCAGCCAGGCGGCCACGTGCGTCCCCAACGCGCCCGTCCCGCCGGTGACCAGCACGGTTCCCCGCGGCGCCCAGGGCATCCCGGCGGTGGGGACGGCTCGGGCGAGCCTGCGGCCGAACACACCGGTCGAGCGGATCGCGACCTGGTCCTCGCCGCTCGTGACGACAGCCACCAGCGCGGCAGCGGCACGGTCGTCCGGCACCGGCATGTCGACCACGCCGCCCCACCGGACGCCCAGTTCCAGTGCGGCGACCCGGCCCGCGCCCCACAGCTGGGCCTGGCTCGGCGCGGTGAGCCGGTCGGCGCGGCCGATCGACACGGCGCCCCTGGTGACGATCCACAGTGGAGCGTCCAGGTTCGCGTCGCCGAGCGCCTGCTGCAGGATCAGGGTGGCGACCTGGCCGGAGGTCATCGGCGGGTACTCGGCGTGCGCCGAGTCGTCGTCGGCCAGCAGGGACAGGACGGCGGCGAAGCCCGTGCCCGCGACGTCGCGCAGCCGGGCGGCGACCGACCAGCGGTCCACCTCGGTGCGGGCCAGCGGCAGTTCCACCACGTCGACCCCGTGGCCGCGCAACGCCCGCACGGTGCCGATCACGGCCTGGTCGTCGGCTTTCGCGCTGGGGACGACGACCAGCCAGGTGCCGGGGGCGCTCGGCGCGGTCAGGCCGGTCACCGGGGTCCAGGTGGCGCGGTAGCACCAGGTGTCGACCTCGGTGCGGTCCCGTTGGCCGCGGCGCCAGTCGACCAGCGCGGGCAGGACCGCGCGGACGGCGGTCTCGTCGGTGCGCAGGGTCGCGGCCAGCGCGGCCGGGTCGGCGCGGTCGACGGCGGTCCAGAACGCGTCGTCCTCGGTGCCGCCCGCGGACGCCGGGTTGAGCCAGTACCGGTCGCGACGGAAGGCGTAGGTGGGGAGGGGGACGAGCTTGCCGCCCCAGGGTTCGAACACGGCGCGCCAGTCGACGCCGACGCCGGTGGCGTGGGCGCGGGACAGGCCGGTGACCAGGGCGTCGACCTCGTCGCGGTCACGCCGGGACAGGGCGATGGCGCCGTCGACCACGGCGGTGAGCGCGGCGTCCGGGCCGACCTCGACGAACCGGGTGACGCCCGCCGCGCGCAGCCACTCGACGGCGGCCGCGAACCGGACCGGCTCGCGCACCTGCCGCACCCAGTAGTCGGCGTCCACGTCGATCAGCAGCTCACCGGACACAGTGGACATAACGGGCAGTGCCGCGCGGCCGTGCGCGATCCCGGCGATGGCCGCGCGCAGGTCGGCCAGCATGGGGTCCATCAGCCGCGAGTGGAACGCGTGCGAGGTGGCCAGGTCCTTCACCCGGCCGGAGTGTTCAACAATCCGCTCTTTCAACAGTTGAACAATCCTACGATCCCCGGATAGCACAACTGACCGATCCGAGTTGACCGCCGCCAGGTCCACGCCGTCCGGCAGCCCACCGGGGAACCGTCGCGCGAGGGTCGCCTCGCTGATCTCCACGGCCAGCATGGCGCCGCCCTCGGGGAGGGCACCCATGAGCCGGGCACGGGCGTTGACCAGCGTGCACGCGTCGGCCAGCGTCAGGATCCCCGCGACATGGGCGGCCGCGATCTCGCCGATGGAGTGCCCGACCAGGTAGTCCGGCCGCACCCCCCACGACTCCACGAGCCGGAACAGCGCGACCTCGAAGGCGAAGATCGCGGGCTGCGCGTGCTCGGTCCGCCCCAGGTCCCCGAACTCGCTGACCCCGAGTGCCGCCCGCACCTCGGCGAACGCCGTCGCGAACACCGGGAACGCGGCGGCCAACTCCTCGCCCATCCCCGCCCGCTGCGCGCCCTGACCGGTGAACAGGAACGCCGTGCGGCCGTCGTCCGCCGTGCCGGTCACGACGTTCCCAGCGGTCCGGCCAGCGGCAACGGCGCGCAACCCGTCGATCAGCTCGTCGCGATCCGCCGCGAGCACGACCGCTCGGTGATCCAGGCTCGCCCGACCGGTGGCGAGGGTATGCGCGACGTCGAGCACGCTCCCCCCGAGCCCGCCGAGCAGCCGCTGCGCCTGCTCCCGCAACACCTCGGGGCTGTGCCCGGAGACCGGGCACGGTGTCTGCCGGGAAGCACGCGGTGCCTGGCTCGGCTGGTCGTCGGCCTGCTCAGGGGTGGACAGGATGACGTGGGCGTTCGTGCCGCTCATGCCGAACGACGACACCCCGATCCGGCGCGGGCGGTCCACCTCCGGCCACGGTCGCGCCGAACTGAGCAGCCCGAGACCGGTCCAGTCGATGTGCGGGGACGGCTCACCGGCGTGCAGTGTCCGCGGCAGCACCCCGTGGCGCAGTGCCAGTACCGACTTGATCACCCCGGCGACCCCGGCGGCGGCCTGGGTGTGGCCGATGTTGGACTTCACCGACCCCAGCCACAGCGGCTCGGCCCGGTCCTGCCCGTACGCGGCGGCAAGGGCTTGCGCCTCGATCGGGTCGCCCAGCACGGTCCCGGTGCCGTGCGCCTCGACGGCGTCCACATCGGACGGCGACAGTCCGGCCGCGGCCAGCGCTGCCCGGATCACCCGCTGCTGCGACGGACCATTCGGTGCTGTCAAACCGTTCGAAGCCCCGTCCGCGTTCACCGCCGTGCCGCTCACGACGGCCAGCACGTCGTACCCGCGCCGACGAGCCTCGGAGAGCCGGGTCAGCACCAGCACTCCAGCGCCCTCACCCCACCCGGTGCCGTCGGCGTCAGCCGAGAACGCCTTGCAGCGCCCGTCCCCAGCCAACCCGCCCTGCGCGCCGAACTCGCTGTAGAGGCCAAGCCCGGCCATGACCGTCACCCCGGCCACCAGCGCCAGGGAACACTCGTCCCCCTGCAACGCCTTGACCGCCAAGTGCAGCGCGACGAGCGACGACGAGCACGCGGTGTCCACAGTGACCGCCGGACCCTCAAGCCCGAGCGAGTACGCCACCCGTCCGGACACGACACTCGCGGCACTGCCGGTCAGCAGGTGCCCCTCAGCGCCCTCCGGGATCTCCAGCCCGATGCCGTAGTTCGACGCGCCCGCCCCCGCGAACACCCCGGTTCGGCTGCCGCGCAACGACAACGGGTCGATGCCGGTCCGCTCCAACGCCTCCCACGCGACCTCCAGCAGCACCCGTTGCTGCGGGTCCATGGTCAGCGCCTCGCGCGGGCTGATGCCGAACAGCGCGGCGTCGAACCGGTCGGCGTCGTCGAGGAACCCGCCGCGCACCGCGACCGGGTCGACCTCGATCCCCCGCCCCTCGGGGAACCCGGTGACCGCGTCGCGCCCGTCGCGGACCAGGTCCCACAGGTCGTCCGGGGTGCGCACGCCACCGGGGTAGCGGCAGCCCATGCCGACGACGGCGATCGGTTCCCGCAACTCCGCCAGCCGCTCGCGCGTGTCGGCGAGGTCGGCGGTGACCCGCTTGAGGTACCGCAGGAGCTTCTCGTCGTCAGCCATGTCGGGGTCCTCCACCACATCCGTCCGGGTCGGGGCTGCTGGTCAGGCCGGTGTCACGACACGCCGAGTTCCTTGTCGATGAAGTCGAAGACGGCGTCGGCGGAGGCCGACTCCAGCCGACCGGCCACCCCTGGGCCACCGGTCACGGTCTCCAGCAACGCCCGCAGGCGGTCCGCGAGCGCGCTGTCGGCCAAGGCCCCCACCGGGAGCGCGGCCACTGTCGCACTGAGACGGTCGAGGTCGGCGATGGCAGCGGCGTCCGGGTCGCCAGAGCTGACCAGATCCCCCCACAGCCGGTCCGCGAGGTCGACCGGTGTCGGGTGGTCGAACACCAGCGTGGCGGGCAACCGCAGCCCGGTCGCGCCCGCGAGCCGGTTGCGCAGTTCGACCCCGGTGAGCGAGTCGAAGCCGAGTTCCTTGAACGCGCGCTCGGGACCGACCGCGCCCGCGTCCCCGTGACCGAGGACGGCGGCGGCGTGCTCCCGGACGATGTCCTGCAAGGTTCGGCGCTGCTCCGGCTCCGGCAGCCTGGCCAGCCGCTCGGCCAGGTCGACCGGCTTCGCGGCTCCGGCCCGCACCCTGGTCGGTGCGCTCGGCCGGACCAGCCCGCGCAGCAACGGCGGGACGTCCCGGACGGCCTTGAGATCGAGGTTGATCGGCACGAGGTGCGCGTCCGGCAGGGCGATCGCCGCGTCGAACAGTGCCATCCCCCGTGCGGCGGTGATCGTCCCGCCCGCGCGCGCCTTGGCGGCTTGGCCGAGGTGCCCGGTCATGGTGCTCGCCTGCTCCCACAACCCCCACGCGAGCGACTGGCCGGGCAGGCCCCGGGCGCGGCGGCGATGGGCGAGGGCGTCGAGAACGGCGTTGGCGGCTGCGTAGTTGGCCTGGCCCGCTGTGCCCAAAGTGGACGATGCGGACGAGTAGAGCACGAAGAACGCCAGGTCGTGGCCCGCGGTCAGGTCGTCGAGCAGGAGCGCCGCGGTGACCTTCGGGCGCAGCACGGCGGCGAGGCGGTCGGGGGTGAGCGAGCCGAGCACACCGTCGTCGAGGACCCCGGCGGCGTGGATGACACCGGTGAGTCGCACGTCCGCGAGCACCTTGGCGAGGGCCTCGCGATCAGTGGCGTCACAGGCGATCGCGCGGGCCTGCTCGGGCATGTCGGCCGGGGCGTTGCCGGAGCGGCTGACCAGCAACACGTCCCGCACCCCGTGGACGTCGACGAGGTGCCGGGCGAGGAAGCCCGCCAGGACGCCGCTGCCGCCGGTGATCAGGACCGTGCCGCCCGGGTCGATCGGGGCGGGCAGGGTGAGGACGTTCTTGCCGATGTGCCGCGCACCAGCGATGTGCCGGAAGGCGGCGGGCGCCTGCCGCAGGTCCCACCCGGTGATCGGCAGCAGGTCGAGCGCGCCCCGGTCGAACAGGGCCAGCACCTCGGCCAGGATCACGCCCAACCGGTCCGGTCCGGCCTCGACCAGGTCGAACGCCCGGTAGCCGGGGAGTCCGGCGCGGATGTCGGTCTTGCCCATCTCGATGAACCGGCCGCCGTCGGCGAGCAGCCGCAGCGAGGCGTCGACGTACTCGCCCGCCAGGGAGTTCAACACGACGTCGAACCCGCGGCCGGAGGTCGCGTCCCGTAGCCGGTCCTCGAAGTCCAGCGACCGCGAGGACGCCAGGTGCGCGTCGTCCAGACCTGTCGCCAACCACTTGGCCGGGCTCGCGGTGCCGAACGGCTCCGCACCGAAGTGCCTGGCCAGCTGGACCGCCGCCATCCCGACACCGCCGGAGGCCGCGTGCACGAGCACCGCGTCGCCCTCGGCCATGCCGCCCAGGTCGACCAGGCCGTAGTACGCGGTGAGGAACGGCGTGGGAACGGAGGCGGCCTCGGCGAAGCTCCACTGCGGACGCATCCGGGCAAGGGCCCGGCGGTCGGTGATGGCCTCCGGACCGAAGCAGGTGGTGAACACGCCGAACACGCGGTCGCCCGGCTCCACATCGGACACCTCGGCGCCGACCTCCAGCACGACACCAGCGCCCTCAGTGCCCATGCCCTGCTGGTCGGGCACCAGGCCCAGGGTGATCGCGACGTCGCGGAAGTTGACGCCCATGGCCCGCATCGCGACCCGGACCTCGTTCGGGCCGAGGTCCCTCGACGGGTCCGGCACGAACGCGAGGTTGTCGATGGTGCGGTCGCCGAGCACGTCGAGCCTGGTCCCGGGCCTGGGATCCAGGTCGGGCGCGGTGGCGCGGGCGAGCCGGGCGGCGAGCACCTGGCCGCGCCGGATGGCGACCTGTGGTTCGTCCACGGCGAGCGCGGCGGGGAGGGCGGACCGGGAGTCGGGGTGCTCGTCGAGGTCGACGATCCCGAAGCGACCGGGGTTCTCGCTCACGGCCGAGCGGAACAGGCCATGAACGGCGGCGCCAGCGAGGTCGCGGACGTCCTCGCCAGGAGCCGTGCCCACCGCGTGACGGGTGAGCAGGACCAGCCGGGAGTCGGCGAAGCGCTCGTCGATCGCCCAGTCCTGGGCCCTGACCAAGGCTTCCTGCGCCGCGGCTTCCGGGTCCGACATCGTCGGGGACCAGAGGACGTGCGCTGGGACCGGGCCGTCGGTCAGGTCGTCGAAGGTGGTGAACTCGACTGGATCGCCGGTGGCGACGGGGATCCAGTCGACGCGGAACAGGGACTCGGTGTCACGGGCGGTGGCGAACGGGCGCAGTGCGAGGGCGTCGATGGTGATCACGGGCGTGCCGTGCGGGTCGGTAGCGGTGACGGCGATGGTGTCGGCGCCGAGCGGGCTGATCCGCACCCGCAGGGCGGTGGCGCCGGTGGCGTGCAGCGTGACGCCGGTCCAGGCGAACGGGAGCAGGGTGCCGCCGCCGAGAAGACCACCGAGGGACGCGGCGTGGAGTGCGGAGTCGAGCAGGGCGGGGTGTATGCCGAAGCTGCCCGGATCCGCTAGCTCGACCTCGGCGTAGACGTCGCTTCCGGCCTTCCAGGCGGCGGTGAGACCCTGGAAGGTGGGTCCGTAGCCGTATCCCGCCTCGGCGAGTGTGGCGTAGAAGCCCTCTGTGTTCAGGGGTTCGCCGGTCGGCGGCCACGGCAGCGACTCGGGCGTGATGGTCTTGTCGCTGAGCGTCGCGGTGGCGTGGGTGGTCCAGTCGCCGCCCGTCTCGGGTCGTGAGTGGACGGTCAGGTCGACGCCGTCGCTGCGGACCTGGAGGTGGACGGCACCGCGCTCGGGCAGGGCGAGCGGGGCACGCAGGGTCAGTTCGCTGACGTGCGCGCCGACGTGCAAGGCGAGGTCGACGAATGCGGTTCCTGGCAGCAGCACCGAACCGTTGACGGCGTGGTCAGCCAGCCACGGGTGTGTCGCGAGGGACAACCGACCGGTCCACACGGTGCCTTCGTCACCGGCGAGCGGGACGGCGGCGCCGAGTAGAGGGTGCGCGGCGGCGACGAGACCGGCGGCGGTGACGTCCGTGCTGGTGCCGGGCTTCGGCCAGTAGCGGCGGCGCTGGAAGGCGTAGGTCGGCAGGTCTACGACTCGGCCGCCCCAGTCGCGCAGGACCTCGGTCCAGTCGACGTCGATGCCCGCCACGTGAGCCTCGGCGAGCGCGGTCAGCCACCGGCCGGGCTCGTCGCGGCGCAGAGTGGACAGAACCGTGCCGGTGGCGTCCTTAGCGTCGAGCGTCTCCTGGAGGCCGACTGTGAGCACCGGGTGCGCACTGACCTCTAGGAACGCTGTCCTGCCCGCGTCGATCAGACCTCCGGCCGCCTGCTCGAACAGGACCGTGTCGCGCAGGTTGTCGTACCAGTAGTTCGCGTCGAGGCTCGCGGTGTCGAGGGCGGCAGCGGTCACCGCGGAGTGGAACGGGATGGTGCCGGTGACCGGGGTGATCGGGGCGAGGTCGGTGAGCAGGCGGTCACGGACGCGTTCCACGTGGGCGGAGTGCGAGGCGTAGTCGACCGGGATGCGCTTGGCCCTGATGTCGCAGTCGGCGCAGATGGCGAGCAGTTCGTCCAGTGCATCGACGTCGCCGGACACCACTGTGGACAGTGGGCCGTTGACCGCGGCGACGGACAGGGTCGGCCAGGACTCGATCAGGCGCCGCGCGTCGGCGTGCGGGACGGCGAGCGACACCATGCCGCCCTCGACGCCGCTGAGGCCGCAGCAGTCCTCCCACTGGCGGTGCATGTCGCTGAGCGGGGAGCTCTGCGGGCACAGCAGCTCGGCGATGGCCCTGGCGCGCAGGGCGACGACGCGGGCGCCGTCTTCCAGCGTCAGTCCACCGGCGACGACGGCTGCCGCGATCTCGCCCTGGGAGTGGCCGAGCACGGCGGCGGGCCGGACGCCCACGGAGATCCACAGCTCGGCCAGCGACACCATCACCGCCCACAGCACGGGCTGGACGACGTCGACCCGGTCGAGGTCGCCGCCGCGCAGGACGTCGAGCAGCGACCAGTCGACGTGCGGGGCGAGCGCGCGTTCGCACTGCTCGATGCGGTCCCGGAAGGCCGGTTCGTCGAGCAGGTCGACCGCCATGCCGATCCACTGGGAGCCCTGGCCGGGGAACACGAACACCGGACCGGCGGACTTGGCCGTGCCGACGAGCAGCCTGCCGTCCGCGAGTGCCCGCAGTCCATCCTCGCCGAAAGCCACGGCTCGGTAGGGCAGCGCGGCCCGAGTGGTGGCGAGCGTCCAGGCGATGTCGACCGGGTGGGCCTCCGCTGTGGACAGACGGCCCGCCTGTTCCGTCAGTGCCTCGGCGGAGTCCGCCGAGAGCACCCACGGCACGCTCGGGCGTTCGACCGGAGCGGGCGCCTCGGTGTCGGAGAACGACTCCAGCACGATGTGGGCGTTGGTGCCGCTGACACCGAACGAGGACACGCCCGCTCGGCGCGGCCTGCCCTGATCCGTCCAGCTGACGGGCTCGGTGAGGAGCCGGACGGCACCGGCGGCCCAGTCGACCTGGCTGCTGGGGGTGTCGACGTGCAGGGTCCGCGGCAGGAGGCCGTGGCGCATCGCCTGCACCATCTTGATCACACCCGCGACGCCGGACGCGGCCTGGGTGTGGCCGATGTTCGACTTCACCGACCCCAGCCACAGCGGCGTCTCCCGCTCCTGGCCGTAGGTGGCCAGCAGGGCCTGGGCCTCGATCGGGTCACCGAGCCGGGTTCCGGTGCCGTGCCCCTCGACGACGTCCACATCGGACGTGGTGAGTCCGGCGTCGGCGAGCGCTGCCCGGATCACGCGCTGCTGCGACGGCCCGTTGGGTGCGGTCAGGCCGTTCGACGCGCCGTCGGAGTTGACGGCGGTGCCACGGACCACGGCCAGCACTCGGTGCCCGTTGCGCCGGGCGGCAGAGAGCCGCTCGACGATCAGGACACCGACGCCCTCGCCCCAGCCGGTGCCATCTGCGGCGTCCGCATAGGACTTGCAGCGACCGTTCGGGGCGACACCGTTCTGGCGGGAGAACTCGGTGAACACACCTGGGGTCGACATGACGACGACACCACCCGCGACAGCCATGTCGCACTCGCCGCCCCGCAGTGCCCGGACCGCCATGTGCAGCGCGACCAGGCTCGACGAGCACGCCGTGTCCACAGTGACCGCTGGGCCCTCAAGCCCGAAGGTGTAGGCGACGCGACCGGAGACGACACTCGCCGAGCTGCCCGTCGCCAGGTAACCCTCGCTGCCTTCCGGGGCCTCGGCGAGCAGCGAGATGTAGTCATGGCTGTTGGTTCCCGCGAAGACTCCCGTGCTGGAGCCCTTGAGCGACAACGGGTTGATGCCCGCGCGCTCGAACGCCTCCCAGGACGCTTCCAGCAGCAGGCGCTGCTGGGGGTCCATCGCCACGGCTTCACGCGGGGACACGCCGAAGAGCGCGGCGTCGAAGTCGGCCACGTCGTAGAGGAAGCCGCCCTCGTGGGCGTGGGATGACGCGGGGTTGTCCGGGTCGGGGTCGTAGAGGCCGTCGAGCCACCACCCCCGGTCGGTCGGGAACGGCCCCATGCCGTCGGCGCCGGTGCGCACCAGTTCCCACAGCTCGTCCGGGGAGCTGACGCCGCCGGGGTAGCGGCAGGCCATGCCGATGATCGCGATCGGCTCGTTGGGGTCCGATGTGGTGGGTGTCTGCTCGGGCGTGCGCAGGTCACCGGCGAGGTGGTCGGCGAGGGCTTTCGCCGTGGGGTAGTCGAAGACGAGGGTGGCAGGCAGCGCCAGGCCCGTGGCGCTGACCAGGCGGTCGCGCAGTTCGACGGCGGTGAGCGAGTCGAACCCGAGGTCGTTGAACGGGCGGGTCGGCTCGATCGCCTCGGCGTCGCGGTGGCCGAGCACGGTGGCCGCGCTGGTGCGGACGAGGGTGAGCAGGTCGCCCTGGTCGACCGGCCTCACCTCGGGCGTGGCGGCCTGCTCGGTGAACTCGGCGAGCAGCGGGCTGGGGCGGGACGTGGTGAACGCAGGGGTGAACCGGGACCAGTCGACATCGGCGACGGTGACCGTGGTGTCACCGTGGTCGAGCGCTTTCGCCAACGCCGCGATAGCCAAATCGGGGTCCATAGCGGACAGTCCGCGACGGCGCAGGTACTCCTCGGCGTCTTCGCTGACCAGCATGCCGTCCCCGGCCCACGGTCCCCACGCGACGGAGGTGACGGGGAGGTCGCGGGCGCGGCGGTGCTCGGCGAGACCGTCGAGGTAGGCGTTCGCGGCGGAGTAGGCGGCCTGGTTGCCGCTCCCCCAGGTGGCGGCGATGGAGGAGAAGAGGACGAGGTGGGCGGTGGGCAGGAGTTCGTGCAGGTTCCTGGCGCCGGTTGCCTTGGCGCGCAGGACGTCGGCGAACTCACCGAGGCCGGTCTCGCTCAACGGCACGGCCTCGACCATGCCCGCGGTGTGGAAGACGGCGGTGATGTCGTGGCCCTCGATGGCGTCGGCGAGGGCTTCGCGGTCGGCGATGTCGCAGGACTTGATGGTGACCCGGTCGCCGTGCTTGGCCTGGAGTTCCTGCGCGCGTGGGGCATCGGGGCCGCTGCGGCTGAGCAGGAGGAGGTGTTCGGCACCCCGGTCGAGAGCCAGGTCGGCGGCGCGGGCGGCGAGGGCGCCGGTGCCGCCGGTGATGAGGACCGTTCCCCTTGCGTGCCAGGGGTTCGCCGCGCCTGCTGCCGCCCTGGTGAGTCTGCGGGCGTAGACGCCGGAGCCGCGGATGGCGACCTGGTCCTCGGTGTGGGTGAGGGTGGCGACCAGGCGGGTGGCGGCGCGGGAGTCGAACTGGTCGGGGAGGTCGACCACCCCGCCCCAGCGGCTGGGGAACTCCAGGGCGGCGACCCGACCCAAGCCCCAGAGTGCGGCCTGGTCGGCGTCCACCGGCTGGTCGGCCCGTCCGACGGACTGGGCTCCCCTGGTCACGAACCACAGTGGCGCGGTGTTCCCCGCGTCGCCGAGCGCCTGGATGAGCAGGACCGGCAGCGCTAGGGCCGCGGGGAGGTCCGGGTACTCGGGGTGCGGACCGCTGAGCGTGCCCGCGATGACGCCGTCGAACTCGCCCAAGACCTGCTGCGCGAGGCTCCAGCGGTCGGTCTCGTCGCCGGTGAGGTCGAGCTCGACGACCTCGGCACCGTGCCCGCGCAGCGCGTCGCGGACGTCCTGCGGGCACGCGACGGCCAACCAGGTACCGAGCTCGGCCCGTTCCGGCTCGTGCACCGGGGTCCAGGTGGTCCGATACCGCCACGAGTCCACAGTGGAGCGATCGCCGCGGCTCCGCCGCCACGCGGTCAGCGCGGGCAGGACGGCGTCGAGGGCGTCCTGCTCCAGGTCGAGGCTGGCCGCCAGCGCGCTGACGTCCCCGTGTTCGACAGCCGCCCAGAACGCGATCTCGTCGTCGGCCCCCTCGATGACCGCGGGGAAGGTGTCCAGCCAGAACCGCTGCCGCTGGAACGGGTAGGTGGGCAGGTCCGCGGGCGCGCCGCCACCGATGACCTCCGCCCAGTGGACCTCGGCGCCGCGCACCCACACCCCGGCAAGTGCCCGGACCGCGCTCTCGACCTCGCCGTGGCCTGCCCGCAGCACCGGCGCCGCGTGTCCCTCGACCAGGGCGCTCAGCACCCCGTCGGGGCCCAGCTCCACGAAGTCGGCGACCTGTCCGGCGACCGCGTCACCGAACCGCACCGTGTCCCGCACCTGCCGGACCCAGTACTCGGCCGCGTCGACCCTGGCCCCTGTCGCCGTGGGGACCATCCTGATCACCGGCTCGTGGTAGGTCACGGTGGCGGCGACCTGGGCGAACTCGGCGAGCATCGCGTCCATGTGGTGCGAGTGGAAGGCGTGCGAGACCCGCAGGGACTTCGTGCGCCGGGATTGTTCACCAAAACTACGATTCAACTGTTCAACAATCCTACGATCCCCCGATAGGACAATCGAACGATCCGAGTTGACCGCCGCCAGGTCGACGCCCGCGGGCAGGCCATCGGGGAACGCGCCCGCCAGGTCGGCCTCGGAGATCTCGACCGCCAGCATCGCCCCGTCCAGCGGGAGTGCCTGCATGAGCCGGGCCCGCGCGGCGACCAGGGCGCACGCGTCGTCCAGCGAGAAGACCCCGGCGACGTGGGCAGCCGCGAGTTCGCCGATCGAGTGCCCGATGACCAGGTCGGGCGCCTGCCCCCACGACTCCAACAGCCGGAACAGCGCCACCTGCAACGCGAACAGCGCGGGCTGGGCGTTGCCGGTCTGGTCCAGGTCGTCCCCGAACGGCACCCGGGCGACGACAGCGGCGTACGCCTCGGCGAACACCGGGAACGCGGACCGCAACTCCTCGCCCATCCCCGGCCGCTGCGCCCCCTGACCCGTGAACAGGTACCCGAGCCGGTGCGGCTCGGCGATCCCGCGCGCGACGGTGTCGCCGTCGAGCACGACTGCCCGGTGCCCCAACGCCGCCCGGCCGACCGCCAAGGTGTGGGCGACGTCGGAAGCGTTCTGCGACAGGGCTTCCAGAGCGCCGAGTTGGGCGTCGAGTGCCGCCTCGGTCTTGCCGGACACCACCCAGGGCGCCGCAACGGCCGGTCGGACGGACTCGTCGGCGACTTCCGGCGCCTGCTCGATGATCACGTGCGCGTTGGTCCCGCTGACCCCGAACGCGGACACACCCGCCCGGCGCACCCGCCCGGCAGGCCACGGCTGGGCCTCGCGGAGCAGTTCCACCGCCCCGGCGGTCCAGTCGACGTGCGGGGTGGGCTCGTCCACGTGCAGCGTGCGCGGCAGGACCCCGTGCCGCATGGCCATGACCATCTTCATGATCCCGGCCATCCCGGACGCGGCCTGCGTGTGGCCGATGTTCGACTTCAGCGACCCCAGCCACAGCGGCACGGCCCGGTCCTGGCCGTAGGTCGCCAGCACCGCCTGCGCCTCGATGGGATCGCCGAGCCGGGTCCCCGTCCCGTGCCCCTCGACAACGTCCACATCGGACGCGGACAGCCCGGCCGATGCCAGCGCCGCCCGGATCACCCGTTGCTGTGACGGACCGTTCGGCGCCGTCAGGCCATTCGACGCGCCGTCGGAGTTCACCGCGGACCCGCGCACGACGGCGAGCACGTCGCGCCCCTGCCGCCGCGCCTCGGCCAGCGGCATGATCAGCAGCGCGCCGACCCCCTCGCCCCAGCCGGTCCCGTCGGCGGCACCCGCGAACGACTTGCACCGCCCGTCACCGGCGAGCCCGTTCTGGCGGCTGAACTCCGAGAAGATGTCCGAGCTGGTCATCACCGCGACCCCGGCGACGAGTGCCATCCCGCACTCCCCCGCCGCCAACGCCCGCGTCGCCAGGTGCAGCGCGACGAGGCTGGACGAGCAGGCAGTGTCCACAGTGACCGCTGGGCCCTCAAGCCCGAACGTGTAAGCGACCCGGCCCGACATGACGCTGCTGGACGTGCCCGTCAGGTAGTGCCCCTCGGACCCGCTGGCGGTGTTCATCCCGACCCCGTAGCCCGAGGCCGAGGCGCCGACGAACACACCCGTGTCGGTGCCGCGCAGGGAGTACGGGTCGATGTTGGCGCGCTCCAACACCTCCCACGCGGCCTCCAGCAGCACTCGCTGCTGCGGGTCCATCGAGGCGGCCTCGCGCGGGGAGATCCCGAACAGGTCCGCGTCGAAAGTGGTCGCGTCGTAGACGAACCCGCCCTCCGGCGCGTACGGCCCGTCGACGGTCCAGCCGCGGTCGGTCGGGAAGACGGAAACGCCGTCGACCTCGTCGCGGACCAGCCGCCACAGCGCTTCCGGGCTGTCCACGCCACCCGGGAAGCGGCAGCTCATCCCGACGATGGCCACGCCGTCCGACTCCGCGTGGCCGACCCGGGTCACCGCGTTCGCGGTAGCGGTGTCCTCCGGGTGGAGTTCGGCCAGCAGGAAGTCGGCCAACGCGACCGGGTTCGGGTAGTCGAAAACCACGGTGGCGGGCAATCCGACCCCGGCAACGGCGGTGAGCCGGTTTCGGACCTCGACGGCGGTGACCGAGTCGACGCCCAGGTCCTTGAACGGCCGGTCCGAGTCGACCGGGTCGGAATAGCCGAGGACCACGGCGGTCTCGTGCCGCACGGCGTCCACGACGAGCCGTCGCCGCTCGGCCGGGGTGCGGTCGGCCAGCGCCCGGACCAGCGGCGCCCCCGCGGGCACGTCCGAGGCGACGACGACGTCCGGCGCGAACGCGGCGAGCAGCGGGCTGGGCCGCGAGGTGGTGAAGGTCGGGACGAACCTGGTCCAGTCGATGTCGGCGATGGTCACGGCCGTCTCACCCGCGTCGACGGCGGCGGCCAGACCGGCCAGGCAGCGCTGCGGCGACATCGGGTTGATGCCCCGGCGCCTGAGGTACTCACCCGCACCGCCTCGGGTTGCCATACCGGCGTCCGCCCAGGCTCCCCACGCGATAGAGGTCGCCCTCAGGCCGCGTGCCTGCCGAGACTCAGCGAGAGCGTCGAGGTAGGCGTTCGCGGCGGCGTAAGAGGCTTGGTTGCCGCTACCCCAGACTCCGGCAATCGAGGAGAAGAGGACGAAGAGTTCGGCATCGCTCAGGAGTGCGTCGAGGTTCGCGGCGCCGAGGACCTTCGCGCGCAGCCCGTCGGCGAACTCGGCAACGTCCGTCTCGTCCAACGGCACCGAGTGATCCACCCCGGCGGCGTGCACGACACCCACCACGGAGTGTTCTGCCAGGACCGCTTCCAGAGACGCCCGGTCAGCGACATCGCACGCCACGACCGGTGCACCCAGTTCAGCCGATAGCTCTGCCGCGCCCGGGGCATCCATCCCGCGACGGCTGGCCAGGACGACGGAGGCACCCCTACCGACCAGCCATCGCGCAACCGAAGCCCCCAAGGCTCCAGTGCCGCCGGTGACCAGCACGGGCCCAGACAGCTTCAACGGCGCCGTGGCGCGTGGCTCAGCCAACCGCTCCAACCGTCGACCGAAGACACTCGACCCTCGGACGGACACCTGGTCCTCGCTGCCACCCAGCACAGCCACGAGCGCGGTGGGGTCGCCTCCGGAAGGCAGGTCAACCAGCCCGCCCCATCGCGTAGGCGCCTCTAGCGCCGCGACCCGACCGAGGCCCCACACCTGGGCCTGAATCGGATCGTCTAGCCCGCGCGTGACGCACCACAGCGGCGCGGTTACCCCAGCATCGCCGAGAGCCTGAACGAGGGTGAGGGTGCCACCGACGCCGATCGTGACCGCGTCGTCGTCGAGGTGCGGTCGGCCGTCGAACGCCAGCAGGGACACGACACCGTCTGGGTAACCGACCTCGCGCATGCGTTCGGCCAGGGTCCACCGGTCGAGGTCATCGTCCGCGAGCACGATCTCGACCGTGTCGACGCCTCTAGCCGCCAACGCGTCAAGGCACCACTGTCCGTCCACGCCCTCGGTCCGCACCACGGCCCAGGTCCCCGTCGCGCCCTGGCCGGGCGTGAATGGCTTCCAGTCGACCCGGTAGCGCCAGGACTCGGCCGCGACCACAGGGGCCGATAGCCAGTAGTGCTGCCGCTGGAACGGATACGTCGGTAGGTCTACCTGCACACCACCGGCCGCGAAGACCGACCAGTCGACGCGCACACCCGCGACGTGCGCCTCGGCGACGGCGGTGATCCACCGGCGCAGGTCGCCCTCGTCGCGGCGCAACGTGCCCAGCGCGACGGCGGCCGTGTCCTGCAGGCCGACGGTGAGCACCGGGTGCGCGCTGACCTCGATGAACACGGTGTGCCCTGCCGCCAGCACCGCTGAAGTGGCCTGGTCGAACCGCACGGTTTCCCGCAGGTTGCGGTACCAGTAGTCCGAGTCGAGCGCGGCCGTGTCGACGATGCCGCCGGTCACCGCCGAGTAGAACGGCACCTCGGCCGACCTGGGTGTCAGACCGGCGAAGTCCAGCCGGTCGCGCAGCCGCTCGACGTGCGCGGAGTGCGACGCGTAGTCCACCGGCACCCGCCGCGCACGCACGCCCGCGTCCTCGCAGTGCGCCAACAGCTCGTCCAGCCCGGCAACGTCACCGGACACCACAGTGGACTGCGGCCCGTTGACCGCGGCCACCGACAGGCCCGGCCACCGCTCGACCAGCGTGGCGGCCTCTTCGTGCGGCAGGGCGAGCGACACCATGCCGCCGGTCCCGCCGAGCACCTCCGCGATCGCCTGGCTGCGCAGCGCCACCACCCGCGCGCCGTCGGCCAGGCTCAACGCCCCGGCGACCACCGCCGCCGCGATCTCCCCCTGCGAGTGCCCGACCACGGCCGCGGGCGTCACCCCGACCGAGCGCCACAGCTCGGCCAGCGACACCATCACCGCCCACAGCACGGGCTGGACCACGTCGACCCGGTCCAGGTCGCCCTCGCGGACGACGTCGAGCAGCGACCAGTCGACGTACGGGGACAGCGCGTGCGCGCACTCGGCCATCCGCGCGGCGAACACCGGCGAACCGGCCAGCAAGCCGGTGGCCATGCCCGCCCACTGCGAGCCCTGACCTGGGAAGACGAACACCGGGGCCGCCTCGGCGCGGGCGATCCCGGTGATCACGTTCACCGCGGACTCGTCGCGCTCGACGGCGGCAAGACCGGCGCGGAGTTCGTCGACCGAGGTACCGACGACCACGGCGCGGTGCTCCAACCCGGCGCGGCCGGTGGCCAACGACCAGGCGATGTCGACCGGCCGTCCGTCCACACCGGACAGAGTGGCGGCGGCGGCGCGCAGGGCGTCGCCGGTGCGGGCGGCGACCGGCCAGGCCACAACGGCGGGCGGCGCGACCGGCTCGGCCTCGGCTGGCTCGAGTTCGGCTTCCTCGATCACGATGTGCGCGTTGGTGCCGCTGACGCTGAACGACGACACCCCGGCGCGGCGCGGGCGCGCGGGGTCGCGCGGCCACGGCGACGGCTCGGTGAGCAGTTCGACGGCGCCCGCCGCCCAGTCAACGTGCGGGGTGGGGGTGTCGACGTGCAGGGTCTTGGGCAGCAGGTCGTTGCGCAGCGACTGGACGACCTTGATGATCCCGGCGGCACCGGCGGCGGCCTGGGAGTGGCCGAGGTTGGACTTCACGGACCCGAGCCGCAGCGGGCGGTCGCGGTCCTGCCCGTAGGTGGCCAGCAGCGCCTGCGCCTCGATGGGGTCCCCGAGGGTCGTACCGGTGCCGTGCGCCTCAACGGCGTCGACGTCGGCCGGGGCAAGACGGGCGTTGGCGAGCGCGGCGCGGATGACCCGCTCTTGGGAGGGGCCGTTGGGTGCCGTCAGTCCGTTAGAGGCGCCGTCGGAGTTGACTGCGGTGCCGCGCACTACAGCGAGGACCCGGTGCCCTCGCGCCTTCGCGTCGGCGAGCCGCTCTACGACCAGCACGCCCGCACCCTCGGCCCACCCCGTCCCATCGGCGGCAGCGGCGAATGCCTTGCAGCGGCCGTCCGCGGCTAGACCCTTCTGGCGGCTGAACTCGGTGAAGATGCCCGGGGAGGTCATCACGGTGACGCCGCCGGTCAGCGCCAGGTCGCATTCACCGGCGCGCAATGCCTGCACAGCCAGGTGAAGCGCGACAAGGCTGCTGGAGCAGGCAGTGTCAACGGTGACGGCAGGGCCTTCTAGCCCCAGGGTGTAGGCGACACGACCGGAGACGACGCTAGGGGCGTTGCCGGTGAGCAGGTGGCCTTCTGCACCTGGCGGTAACTCTCGAAGGCCAGCCCCGTAAGCGGAAGACGACGAACCGATGAACACGCCGGTACGGCTACCGCGCAACGACAGCGGGTCGAAACCGGAGCGCTCTACGGCTTCCCACGCGGTCTCCAGCAAGATGCGCTGCTGGGGGTCCATCGCGACCGCTTCGCGCGGGGAGATGCCGAACAGGGTGGCGTCGAACTCGGCGGCGGTGTGGACGAACCCGCCCTCACGCGCGTAACTGGTCCCCGGCGCGTCGGGGTCGTCGTCGAACACGACGTCCCAGCCGCGGTCGGTGGGGAACGGCGAGACCCCGTCCCGACCCTGCGCGACCAGGTCCCACAGCTGCTCGGGGGAGGTGACCCCGCCCGGGTAGCGGCAGGCCATGCCCACGATGGCGATCGGCTCGTGCGGCCTGTCCTCGGCCACCCGCAGTCGGCGGCGGGCCTGGCGCAGGTCGGCGGTGAGGCGCTTGAGGTATTCCAGATACTTCTTCTCGTCAGTCACCCGATGCCACCTTCTCCAGGGCCGACGTCCGCGCACAAATCCCGCCTGCCCGCCGTCGAAAATCGGCGGGCATTCCGGGGCCAGAACACGACTCAGACCCTAGGAAGCACCGTCCTGGCCGGACAACCCCCTAGCCCCCCTAGCTGGCCAGGCATTAGGGGCTTGACACCCGGTGGCGGTCAGGAGAATTGGCGCCGCGCAATTCCGCCGCACCTTTCCGCCCTTTCCACAATGGCACACCTGGGGGTCAGCGGCCGAGTTCCTGGTCGATGAGCGAGAGGAATTCGTCGTCATCGGCGGCGTCCAGGTCGCCTGCGGGCTCGGCCGTGGCCGCCCCGTCCCAGCCAGCCAGGAACGACCGCAGCCGGACGGCGAGCTTGATCCGGGTCAGCCCGTCCGGGGCCGCGCCAGCGAAGGCGGACTCCACCGCGTCCAGCTCGGCCAACAACGCGTCGACCCCGGTGGCCGGGCTGAGCTCGGCGCGCAGGTGCCTGGCCAGCTCGGTGGCGGTCGGGTAGTCGAAGGCCAGCGACGAGGGCAGCGCGAGGCCGGTCGCCGCGACCAGCTTGCCGCGCAGCTCGACCGCGGTGAGGGAGTCGAACCCGAGGTCCCGGAAGGCCCGGTTCGGGTCGACACCGGTGTAGCCCAGGACTTCCGCGACGGCAGCGGTGACCAGCGCCAGCAGCGTCGCGTCCCGATCGGCCTCCGAGAGCCCGGCCAGGCGTTCCCGCAGGTCGCTGTCGACCGGTCGCGGGTCGTTCGGCAGGAGCTCGGTGAACAGGGTTCCGGAGCGGGCGGTGTGGAAGGAGTCGGCGAACCGGGGCCAGTCGACATCGGCCACGGTCACGGTCGGCACGCCCGCGTCCAGTGCGGCGCCGAGGGCTTCGAGCGCTTCGGCGGGGTCGAGGGCGGTGAGGCCGCGTTTGCCCAGGTAGTCCTCGGATCCAGCCGCCATGCCCGCGCCTGCCCACGGGCCCCATGCCACCGAGGTGACGGGCTTGCCCTCCGCATGCCTGCGGTGGGCGATCGCGTCCAGTGCGGCGTTGGCGGCGGCGTACGCGGCTTGGCCTCCGCTGCCCCAGACCCCCGCGATGGACGAGAACAGCACAAATGTGTCCACAGTGGCCAGTTCGTCCAGATGCCGCGCGCCGGTTGCCTTGGCGCGCAGTGCATCGGCGATCGTGTTGGCGCCGAGGTCGACCAGGTCGGCGACTCCGGCGACGCCTGCCGCGTGGACGATGGCGGTCACCGGGTGGTCCCGCAGCACTTGCCGGACCGCTTCCTCGTCACCGAGGTCGCAGGACACCACGTGGACACGGGCGTCGATGCTCTCGACCAGTTCAGCGATCCCGGGCGCGTCCGCTCCACGGCGGCTGACCAGGACGAGTTCGTCGGCGCCTCGGTCGACCAGCCAGCGGGCGACCTCGATGCCCAGTGCGCCGGTGCCGCCGGTGACGAGGACGGGTCCGGTGGGGCGCCATGTCTTGGCGGGCAACAACTTGGTGCTTGTCAGGCGCCTTGCCCGGAGTTCACCGTTGCGCACGGCCACCTGGTCTTCGGTTCCCGCCAGGGCCGCGATCACGCCGGGGCCGTCGCCGTCGATCAGACCACCCCAGCGTCGTGGCCGTTCCAGCGCGGCGACCCGGCCGAGGCCCCAGAGTTGAGCCCGCTCGGGGTCCGTGGCCTCGCCGTCGATGGACACGGCGCCTTCGGTGACGCACCAGATGGGAGCGCCGTCCCGCTTGAGCAGGTCGACGGTGTCGTTGAGGCCCAGCAGGGACACGATCCCGGCGAGCCCGTCGGCCTCTTCGGTGACGACCTCGGCGCCGTGGGATTCGAGGAGCTTGCCGATGCCGCGGGTGTCGTCACCCAGGACGGCCCAGGTTCCGTTGAGTTGGGTGTTCGGGGCCGCGACGGGTGCCCAGGTGATGCCGTAGGTGAGGTCGTCGACGCGGGAACGCTTGGCCGCCAACGGCCAGAACCGCTGCCGGTCGAACGCGTAGGCGGGGAGCGGGACTTGCCGTCCGCCCGCCACGAGCGGCCGCCAGTCGACGTCAACGCCTGCCTCGTGCAGCCGTCCGACTGCCGCGAGCACCGTCTCCCGCTCGCCCTTGCCCGCTCGCAGCGCCGTCACGGCGACATCGGCGTCGGTACCCACCAGCGCGGTCAGCACGCCGTCCGGACCGAGTTCCAGGAACCGGGTGACGCCGCGTCGTCGGGCCTCGGCCACCGCGTCGGTGAAGCGGACCGGCTCGCGGACCTGGCGGACCCAGTAGTCGGGGCTGCTCAGGTCGGCATCGGGGTGAACGGTGGAGATGACGGCGCGGTGGCCGGGCACCAGGGTCAACTGGTGCACGATCGCGCCGAACTCCGGCAGCATCGGGTCCATCCGGTGCGAGTGGAAGGCATGCGAGACAACGAGTCGCTTCACCCGCCGCCCCTCGGTCGACCAGCGCTCGGCGAGGGCGTCCACCGCGTCCTCGTCACCGGAGACCACGAGTGAGCGCGGGCCGTTGACCGCCGCGAGGGCGACACCTGGCGGCAAGTCGATCTCGTGCGGTTCGGCCTCGACCGCGAGCATCGCGCCGCCGACCGGGAGGGCCTGCATCAGACGACCACGGGCCGCTACCAAAGCACACGCGTCATCGAGCGACAGGACTCCGGACACGTGGGCCGCGGCGACCTCCCCGATCGAGTGTCCGATGAGGACATCCGGCGCGATCCCCCACGACTCGACCAACCGGTAGAGGGCCACTTCCAGGGCGAAGATCGCAGCCTGGGCGTGCACGGTGTCGTCGATCGCGTTGTCGTCGAACGAGAGCTGTTCCCGGATGTCGTCGAAGGCTTGGGCGAACACGGGGTAGGCCCGGAGTTCGCGTCCCATGCGCGCTCGTTGCGATCCTTGACCGGTGAACAGGATCGCCAGTCCGCCATTGCCTGCCTGGCCCTTGTCAGCCACTGCACGCAGGCCCGTTGCGAACTCGTCCGCGTCGGCGGCGATGACCACGGCCCGGTGCGGGAGCTTGGCGCGATCGAGCAACGACGCGGCGACGTCCAGCGTCGGCTTGGTGCCCAGCAGTGCCCGCGCCTGGCCGATGAGCGCCTCGGGTGACGCGGCGGAGAGGACGAATGGCACCGGTTCTTCCAGCTCCACCTGGGAAATGGCGGCCGCGGGGTAGTCCTCGACGATCACATGGGCGTTGGTGCCGCTCACGCCGAAGGACGAGATGCCCGCTCGGCGCGGTCGGTCCGCGGGCCATTCTCTCGGCTCGGTGAGCAGCGCGACGTCGCCGGTGGACCAGTCGACCTGGGCGCTGGGTGCGTCGACGTGCAGCGTCTTGGGCAGTTCGCGGTGGCGCATGGCCATGACCACCTTGATGATGCCCGCGACACCGGCGGCGGCCTGCGTGTGCCCGATGTTGGACTTCACCGACCCGATCCACAGCGGCTCGTCCCGGCCCTGGCCGTAGGTGTTGAGCAGCGCTTGCGCCTCGATCGGGTCACCGAGCGAGGTGCCGGTGCCGTGCGCCTCCACAACGTCCACATCGGACGTCCGCAGGTGCGCGTCGGCGAGGGCGGCTTCGATGACCCGTTGCTGCGCGGGGCCATTGGGTGCGGTGAGCCCGTTCGACGCCCCGTCTTGGTTGACGGCCGTACCACGGACCACGGCGAGCACCCGCCGACCGGCCTTCAGCGCGTCGCCCAACCGCATCACGACGAGGACGCCGACGCCCTCACCCCAGCCCGTGCCGTCCGCCGCTGCCGCGAACGCCTTGCACCGCCCGTCCGGCGCGAGCCCCCGCTGCCTGCTGAACTCGATGAACGCCCCCGGCGTCGACATGATCGTCACGCCGCCCGCCAGGGCCATGTCGCACTCGCCACCCCTGAGCGCCTTCGCCGCGAGGTGCAGCGCCACAAGACTGCTGGAGCACGCGGTATCCACTGTCAGCGCTGGGCCCTCAAGCCCGAAGGTGTAGGCGATCCGTCCGGAAAGGACACTGGCCGCGTTCCCGGTCCCGATGTGCCCTTCCAGCTCGGGCTTGCCCACCAGCAGGGCCGGGTAGTCCTGCCCGTTGGTGCCCGCGAACACCCCGGTCCTACTGCCCTTCAGCCCCCGGGGGTCGATCCCGGCGTCCTCGATCGCGGCCCACGAGGCTTCCAGCATGAGCCGCTGCTGCGGATCCATCCCCACCGCCTCCCGCGGCGAGATCCCGAACAACGCCGCGTCGAACTCGGTGGCGGTGCTGAGGAACCCGCCGACCCGCGCGTACGAGGTCCCCACCCGCTCCGGGTCGTCGTCGAACAACCGCCCGAGATCCCACCCCCGGTCGTCCGGGAACCCCGCCATCCCATCAACCCCATCCCGAACGACCCGCCACAACCCCTCAGGCCCCTCAGCACCCCCCGGCAACCGACACGCCATCCCCACGATCACCACGGAGTCCTCATCCACCCCATCCCGCAGCCCCGTCGGTCCTGCCACGGCAGCGCCAGTCGCGCCGCCGCCACAGGCGACTTCGACGGCCTCGAGCCCGGCACGGTTGGGTTCGACAGCGGCGAGGCCGGGTTCAGGTGCCTCCGAGATGGACACGGGCGATCCCGGAGAGATGTCCAGGGCCACCCCATCGGGCGACTTGCCGGGCTCGTCCACCCCCGGCTCGCGCGCGCCCGCCCGCGACGGCAGCCCCCACCCACTCCGGGGGGCGGCCCTGGTCCAGTCTACCGGCTCCGTGGGGTTGGGGGAAGGGTCGGCGGCGGGCTGTGGATGGGTGGTGGGGTTGTGGATAACCAGGGTTTCCAGGTGGGCGGCCACGGCGGCGGGGGTGGGGTAGTCGAAGACCACGCTTGCGGGTAGGGGGTGTGCGATCGCGGCCGCGAGGGAGTTGCGGAGTTCGAGGGCGGTCAGGGAGTCGATGCCGAGGTCGCGGAAGGCTCGGTCGGGGGCGACGGTGGGGTGGCCGAGGATGGCGGCGGTGTGGGTGATGACCAGGTCGAGGAGGTCGCGGACGGGTTCGGGGGTGTGGTGGCGGGTGGGGAAGTCCTCCAGGAGGGGGCTGGTGGAGGTGAAGTTGGGCCAGTCGACGTCGGCGATCGTGATGGTGGTGTCGGCTGCGGACAGGGCCGTGGCGAGAGCGGTCAGCGCGCGGCGGGGGGCCAGTGGGCGCAGGCCGCCCCGGCGGAGGCGGGTCGAGACGTCGGCGGCCATGCCCGCGCCGGACCACGGGCCCCAGGCGACGGACAGGCCGGGCAGGCCCCTGGCGCGGCGCGACTCGATCAGGGCGTCGAGTTCGGCGTTCGCGGCGGCGTAGTTGCCCTGGCCAGCGCTGCCGATCACCCCGGCCAGCGACGAGAACACGACGAAGGTGGTCGCCGCAACGGCCAGCTCGTCCAGCCATCGGGCGGACTTGGATCGCAACACTGCGTCCAGGCGCGGTTTGGTGAGCGCGTCGAGCACTCCGTCGTCAACGGTGCCCGCCGCGTGGAACACCGCCCGCACCGGGTGCTCGGCGAGCAGCCGCGCAACGGCGTCCCGGTCGGCGACGTCGCACGCAACGATGCTCACCGAGGCGTCCAGACCGGCAACGAGCTCGGCGGCCCCAGGAGCGTCCGGCCCCCGGCGGCTGACCAGGACCAACTCCGTCGTACCCTGCTCGACCAGCCACCGCGCCACCTCCGCGCCCAGCGCCCCCGTCCCGCCGGTCACCAGGACCGGACCATCCGGCGACCACGTCCCCCGGGCACCCACAGCGGCACGCCGCAACCTACGCCCGAACACCCCGGACGCTCGGACGGCGACCTCACGCTCGTCACCGGCGAGTACCGCCGCGAACCGCCGAGCCGCACGCCCCGTCAACTCCGCGGGCACGTCCACCAGGCCACCCCACCGCCCGGGAACCTCCAGCGCGGCCACCCGCCCCAGCCCCCACACCCGGGCCTGCTCCGGGTCGACGGACTCCCCGTCGACAGCGACCGCGCCCCTGGTGACGCACCACAGCGGCGCGGGCAGGTCCGCCTGGACCAGGCTCAGCACGTCCTCGACAGGCACCAGCGCCACCACGCCGTCAAGCCCGTCGACCACTGGCAGGGCGCCCGCCGCGGCCGACACGATCTCCACCCCGGCCAGCGCACCCGCGATGTCGTCCGGAACCGCGCCATCAGGCGTGATCACCAGCCAGCGCCCCGAAACGACGTGCGAGGTGTCGACGAGCGGCCGCCAGGTGACCCGATAGCGCCAGGAGTCCACAGTAGAGCGTTCGCGGTGGTCGCGGCGCAGTGCCGTCAGCATCGGGAGCACGGCCGTCAACTGCTCGCGCTCACCTTCCGAGACCCGCACCGCCCCCGACTCGACAGCGGCCCAGAAGCCGTCGTCAGCGGCGACCGCCTGGTCGAGCCAGTACCGCTCCCGCTGGAACGCGTACGTCGGCAGGTCGATCGGAACCGCGCGCCCCAGGATCGCGGTCCAGTCGACCCGCGCCCCGCTCACGTGCAGGTGCCCCACGGCATCCACTGTGGACTCGACCTCGTCGCGCCCACCTCGCAGAACAGGCACGGCCGGTGCCGCGACGGTCTGCTGCACCAGGGCGGCGAGCACGCCATCCGGACCGAGCTCCAGCCAGGTGCCCACGTCGACCGACCGCACCGCGTCGGCGAACCGGACGGTCTCGCGGACCTGCCGCACCCAGTACTCCGGGGTCGCCACGTCGCCCACCGAGGTCAGCGCGAGCGGGATCTCCGGTCGCCGGAACGCCAGCGTCTCGACGACCTCGGCGAACTCGCCCAGCACCGGGTCGACCAGGTGCGAGTGGAACGCGTGCGAGACCGAGAGCCGCTTCACCCGGCGGCCGCGGTCGACCAGCAGACTGTTCAACAATTCTACAGTTGAACAATCCCCGGATAGGACAAGTGAACGATCCGAGTTCACCGCCGCCAGATCGACCCCCGCCGGAAGCCCCTCGGGGAACTCGGCGGCCAACTCGGCCTCGGAAGCCTCGACCGCGAGCATCGCCCCACCGGGGGGCAGTGCCTGCATCAGCCGCGCGCGGGCGGTGAGCAGTACGCAGGCGTCGTCCAGCGAGAGCACCCCGGCGACGTGGGCGGCGGCCAGCTCGCCGATCGAGTGCCCGACGAGGTGGTCGGGCCGGATGCCCCACGACTCCACCAGCCGGAACACCGCGACCTGCAGGGCGAACAACCCGGCCTGGGCGTAGGCCGTCTGGTCCAGCAGCGCACCGTCACCGAACGCCCCAACACCGAACACGACATCGGCGAGCGGCTCGTCAAGCGAGACCCGCGCGCACACCGCGTCGAACGCCGCCGCGAACACCGGGTACGCCGAGTACAGCCCCCGGCCCATCCCCACCCGCTGCGATCCCTGCCCGGTGAACAGGAACCCCAAGCGCCCATCCCCGGCGACACCCCGCACCAACCCCGGTGCCGGACGATCGGCGATCAACGCCTCCAGCGCCGCGGCCCCCGTGACCACCGCCCGATGCGACAGGTCGGCTCGACTCGCAACCAACGCGCGCGCGACCGCCGTGTCCGGGTAGCGCCCTGCAAAGTCCTTGAGCCGCAACGCCTGCGCCCGCAGCGCCTCCGCACTACGACCCGAAACCACCCACGGCAGCACAAGGTCCTCGGCCTCGACAGCCGGATCGGCGCCCGGGTACTCCTCAAGGATCGTGTGCGCGTTGGTCCCGCTCACCCCGAACGACGACACAGCCGCACGCCGGGGCCGGTCCACCTCGGGCCACGGCCGCGACTCGGTCAGCAGCGATACCGCCCCAGCACCCCAGGTCACGTGCGAGGACGGGGCGTCAACGTGCAGCGTGCGCGGCAGCACCCCGTGGCGCAGCGCCAGCACCATCTTGATCACGCCGCCGACACCGGACGCCGCCTGCGCGTGCCCGATGTTCGACTTCAGCGACCCCAACCACAGCGGCTCGTCCCGGTCTTGCCCGTAGGTCGCCAGCAGTGCCTGCGCCTCGATCGGATCACCAAGCCGGGTACCGGTCCCGTGACCTTCCACAGCATCCACATCGGACTCGGTGAGTCCGCCCGAGGCAAGCGCCGCCTTGATCACCCGCTGCTGCGACGGGCCGTTCGGTGCTGTCAACCCGTTCGACGCCCCGTCGGAGTTCACCGCGGATCCGCGCACCACCGCCAGCACCCGGTGTCCATTGCGGAGTGCATCGGACAGCCGCTCCACCACGAGGACACCGACGCCCTCCGACCAACCCGTGCCGTCAGCCGCGTCAGCGAACGCCTTGCACCTGCCGTCCGCCGCCAACCCGCCCTGGGTGGCGAACTCCGCGAACACCGCTGGCGACGGGATGACGGTCACGCCACCTGCCAACGCGAGGTCGCACTCACCATCCCGTAGGGCCCGAATGGCCCAATGCAGGGCCACGAGGCTGCTGGAGCACGCGGTGTCCACAGTGACCGCGGGGCCTTCAAGCCCGAGCGTGTAGGCGATCCGTCCGGACATGACGCTGTTCGCGGTTCCCGTCAGGAAGTGGCCCTCGATCTCGGCGGGCAGTTCCGCGCCTGTCCCGTACCCCGAGTTCGAGGCGCCGACGAACACGCCGGTGGCCGATCCCCGCAACGACAACGGGTCCACGCCCGCGCGCTCGAACGCCTCCCAGGCCGTCTCCAGCACGAGCCGCTGCTGCGGGTCCATCGCCAGCGCCTCGCGCGGCGAGATGGAGAACAGGTCCGCGTCGAACTGGGTTGCCGTGTCGACGAATCCGCCGCGGCGGGCGTAGGTGACGTCGGCGCCGAGGTCCCAGCCGCGGTCGGTGGGGAAGTCCGCGATCGCGTCGGTTCCCTTAGTGACCAGGTCCCACAGGTCCTCGGGAGAGTTCACGCCACCCGGGTAGCGGCACGCCATGCCGACGATCACGACGGGATCCGTCGTGTCGCGCGTCTGGACCAGTTGTGCGGACTTGGGCTTCTCCTCGGCGAGGAAGCTGATCAGGTATTCGGCGAGGGCCCGCGCGGTGGGGTGGTCGAACACGGCGGTCGCCGGGATCGCGATGGCGGTGGTGGTCGCCAGCCGGTTGCGGAGGTCGACCGCCGTGAGCGAGTCGAAACCGAGTTCCTTGAACGGCTTGCCGGGCTCGATGGTCGTCGAGTCGGGGTGACCGAGCGCGTCGGCGGCGTGCTTGCGGACGAGGGCGAGCACGGACGCCAGTCGCTCCTGAGTGGACAAATTGGCCATGGTCGACGCCCACGAGCTGTGCGTCGGCGCGGAGTCGGCGGGTACGAACTCGGCCAGCAGCGGGCTCGGCCGGACCGAGGTGAACGCCGGGATGAAGCGTTCCCAGTCCACATCCGCGATGACCACAGCGGTGTCGCCGCCGTCGAGGGCGTCACCCAACGCGGACAGGGCGCGGTCGGGGCGCATCGGGGTGAGGCCGCGTCGACGCAGGTAGTCGGATGCGGAACCGGCGGCCATCCCGGTCGACCAAGGCCCCCAGGCGAGTGACGTCGCTCGCCTGCCTTCGGCCACTCGGTGTTCCGCGAGCGCGTCGAGGTAGGCGTTCCCGGCCGCGTAGGCGGACTGGCCGCTGCTCCCCCACACCCCCGCGATGGACGAGAAGAAGATCAGGTGCGCATCCGGGGCCAGTTCGTGCAGATGGCGGGCGCCGAGCACCTTCGCGCGGGTCACGTCGGCGTACGCGGTCGGATCCGCGCTGATGAGCGGGGTTCGGGTGTCGACGCCTGCCGCGTGGACGATCGTCGTCACCGGGTGTCGGGCCAACAACGCGGAGACCGCGTCCCGGTCGGCGATGTCGCAGGTCTCCACATACACGGGGACGCCCAGGTCAGGGGCCGTGCCGCCGCGCCTGCTCACCAGGACCACCTCGGTCGCGCCCCGGGTGACCAGCCACCGCGCCACTTCCAGGCCGAGTGCGCCCGTGCCGCCGGTGATCAGGACTGGTCCGTCCACTGTCCACTGTTGCCGGTGCCCCAGGGGCGCCCGTCGCACCCTTCGCGCCACGGCGCCGTTGGGCCGCAGGACAACCTGGTCCTCCTTGCCGCCCAGCACTGCCGCCACGCGCGCATCGGCACCGGCGGGCAGATCGATGAGCCCGCCCCACACCTGCGGCATCTCGATCGCGGCGACGCGACCGACACCCCAGACCTCGGCCGCGTCGACCCCACCCCGGGTCACGGCCCACACCGGGACCGTCGCTTCCGCCACCACGCGCAGGAGCCCGGGTGCGTCGACCTCGACCACCAATCCGTCAGCGTCCGCAACGTCATCGACAACGGTGACACCCGCCGACTTCAGCGCGGCTGCGACGTCCGCCGCGCCCTGGACAGCCCACTTGCCTGCGGTGACAGAGCCATCGTCAACCGGCGCCCAGTCGACCTGGTAACGCCAGTCCTCAGTGGACTCGATTCGCCGCCGGGGCTCCAGCCAGTACCGACTGCGCTGGAACGCGTAGGTCGGCAGGGCAACCCGCCGCCCGCCCCACTGGGCGAAGACAGCGGACCAGTCAACGGCGACACCCCGTGTCCACGCCGTCCCGACTGCCCGCACCAGTGCGGGCACCTCGTCTCCCGGGCGCACTGCCGGAGCCGTCACCGCATCGTCCACGCTGTGGTGCACCAGTGCGGACAGCACCCCACCTGGCCCGACCTCGACGAACGTCGCCGCGCCCGACTCGCGCACCGCCTGGCTGAACCGGACTGTCTCCTGCACCTGCCGCACCCAGTACTCCGGCGTGCTCGGGTCGCCAGCAGCAGTGCTCACCAGGGGAATCGTCGGCTTGGCGAACGACAGCCCGGCCACGACCTGCCGGAACTCGCCCAGCATGGGGTCCATCAGGTGCGAGTGGAACGCGTGCGACACCACCAGCCGCTTCACCCGGCGGGATTGTTCAACAAACCTACGATCCAACAGTTCGACAATCCCACGATCCCCCGATACGACAATCGAACGATCCGAGTTCACCGCCGCAAGATCCACCCCGGCAGGCAGCCCCTCGGGGAACTCCAAGGCCAGGTCAGCCTCGGAGATCTCCACCGCCAGCATCGCCCCGCCCGAGGGCAGGGCCTGCATCAAGCGGGCACGGGCAGCGACCAGAGCGCACGCGTCATCCAGCGACAGGATGCCGGAGACGTGAGCCGCGGCAACCTCACCGATGGAGTGCCCCACGAGGACGTCCGGCCGCACGCCCCAGGACTCCAGCAGGCGGAACAGCGCCACCTCGACGGCGAACAGGGCCAACTGGGCGTTGCCGGTCTCGTCGATGGCTTCGTCCGAGTACGGCAGCCGAGCCCGGATGTCGTCGAAGGCGGCCTTGAACGCCGGGAAGACCCGCAGCTCCTGGCCCATGCCCGCCTGCTGCGACCCTTGCCCGGTGAACAGGAACGCGACCCGCCCCCGGGAGATCACCTGCCCCTCGGCCCCGATGAGTGCCGTCCGCAGCTCATCCGTGGTCGCACCCACCACGACCAGTCGGTGGTCGAGATCAGCCCGCCCGCTGACCAGCGACAACCCGACGTCGACCGGGTCCAGCTCAGCCGAGTGCGCCGCCAGCCGCGACGCCTGCGCCCGCAGCGCGTCAGCGGAGGCCGCCGACAGCACCCACGGCACCACCGGATCGGCCGCGCGAGGCTCGGCGACCGCCACCGGATCCGGCCCCGCCTGCTCGATGATCACGTGCGCGTTGGTGCCACTCACCCCGAACGACGACACCCCGGCCCGGCGCGGCCGCTCCACCCGGGGCCACGGCCGCGACTCGGTCAGCAGTGACACCGAGCCCGCGGTCCAGTCGACGTGCGGCGTCGGTTCCTCGGCGTGCAGGGTGCCGGGCAGCACACCGCGCCGCAGGGCCTCGACGACCTTGATCACGCCTGCGACACCCGAGGCTGACTGCGTGTGACCGATGTTCGACTTCACCGAGCCCAACCACAGCGGCTCTGCCCGGTCCTGCCCGTAGGTCGCCAGCAGCGCCTGCGCCTCGATCGGGTCACCGAGAACGGTTCCCGTACCGTGCGCTTCCACCAGGTCCACATCGGACGGGGCCAGGCCGCCGACCGCGAGGGCCGCCTCGATCACCCGCTGCTGCGACGGCCCGTTGGGTGCGGTGAGACCGTTGGAGGCGCCATCGGAGTTGACCGCCGTTCCCCGCACCACCGCGAGGATCTCGTGCCCGTTGGCGACCGCGTCCGACCGCCGTTCGACCACGAGGATCCCGACGCCCTCGCCCCAGCCGGTCCCGTCGGCGTCGGCCGCGAACGAGCGGCACCGCCCGTCGACCGACAATCCCTTCTGCCTGCTGAACTCCGTGAAGATCCCCGGCGTCGCCATGACCGTCGCGCCACCGGCCACCGCGAGCGTGCATTCTCCATTCCGCAGCGCCTGCACGGCCAGGTGCAACGCGACCAAGCTGCTGGAGCACGCGGTGTCCACGGTCAGCGCCGGACCTTCGAGCCCGAAGGTGTAAGCGAGTCGGCCGGACGCCACGCTCGTCGCGATCCCGGTCAGCGAGTGCCCCTCGGACGGCCCGCTGTCCAACCCGTACAGCGAGGTCGCCACGCCCATGAACACACCGGACTTGCTGCCGTGCAACGACATCGGGTCGATGCCCGCCCGCTCGAACGCCTCCCACGTGGTCTCCAGCAGGAGACGCTGTTGCGGGTCCATCGCGGCCGCCTCACGCGGCGAGATCCCGAAGAGCCCGGCGTCGAACTCGGTTGCCGTGCTGACGAACCCGCCTGCCCGCGTGTAGGTGGTACCCAGGCGCTCGGGGTCCGGGTCGTACAGCGCGTCGAGGTCCCATCCCCGGTCGCGTGGGAACTCGCCGATGGCGTCCACTCCGGACACCACCAGGTCCCATAGCTCTTCCGGCGACCCAACGCCGCCGGGGAACCGGCAGGCCATGCCCACGATGACGATGCCGTCCGCGCTGGTGTCGACCGCGCGGACCACGGCCTTCTTGGCCGCCGGTCGGGTTTCCGAGAGGAGGGCCGCGAGCGCCACCGGGGTCGGGTGGTCGAACACGACCGTCGGTGGCAGGCGCAGGCCGGTGGCCGAGTTGATCCGGTTGCGCAGTTCGACGGAGGTGAGTGAGTCGAAGCCGAGGTCCCGGAACGCCCGGCGCGGGTCGACCGCGTCGGCGGACGCGTGGCCCAGGACCGCGGCCACGTGTTCCCGCACGAGGTCGAGCGCGTTGTCCGAGGTCAGTGCCAGAGCCTTCGCACGCCGTTGCGCGCCAACGGTCATCCCCCGCAGGAGCGGATGGGCTGACCGGGCGTCAACTCGCATGGGGAGGACGTGCGCTTGCGGGAGAGTCCGGGCGCGGTCGAACAGGGCCAGTCCGTCCTCAGTGGACAGCGCGGTCCCCAGCCGTTCACGGTCAGCGGCGGTGAGGCTCGCCGTGATCCCACTGGCTTCCGCCCAGAGGCCCCACGCCAGCGACACCGCGTTCTTGCCTTGAGCGCGAAGCTGGTGAGCCAGGGCGTCCAGGTAGGCGTTGGCGGCCGAGTAGTTGGCCTGGCCTGGGGTGCCGAAGGTGGCGGAGGCCGACGAGTAGAACGTCAGTGAGTCGAGTTCGAGGCTGGCAAGGACCCGCGCCGCGTCGGCCTTCGGCCCGAAGACGGTCTGCAGGCGGTCCGGGGTCAGGTCGGTGATCAGGCCGTCGTCGGCGACACCGGCCGCGTGGATCACATCAGTGGGCTGGTACTCGGCGATCACCTCGGACAACGCGGTCGGGTCGCTGATGTCGCAGGACACGACGGTCACGTCCGCGCCCGGCAACTCCTGACTCGCCTGCCCGCTCCGGGACACGAGCACGAGCCTGCGAACGCCTTGGTCGACCAGGTGGCGCGCCAACGCCGACCCGAGCACGCCGGTCCCGCCGGTGATGAGCACTGTGGACAGTGGGCGCGGGATGGTGAAGACGTTCTTCCCGACGTGGCGGCCCTGCCCGAGGTGCCGGAACGCCGAACGGGCGTCACGGATGTCCCACGCCCTGGTCGGCAGCAGCCGGAGTCCACCGTGTCCGAAGAGGGCGATCAACTCCTGGAGCATGGCCTGGAGGCGGTCCGGCCCGGCTTCACCGAGGTCGAACGCGCGGTAGGTCAGACCGGGGAAGCCAGCCGGGTCACGCAGATCCGCCTTGCCCATCTCGATGAACCGGCCGCCGTCGCCCAGCAACCGCCTTGAGGCGTCGATGTACTCGCCTGCCAAGGAGTTCAGCACGACGTCGAACCCGGTCGCGCCGAACTTCTGCTCGAACCCGAGGTCCCGCGAGGAAGCCAGGTCCTCGTCAGCGAGACCGGTCGACGGCCACTTGGCCGGGCTCGCCGTCCCGGACACGTGAGCGCCGAGGTGCCGGGCGATCTGGGTAGCCGCCATACCGACACCACCCGCGGCCGCGTGCACGAGGACGCGCTCACCCGCGCGCAGACCCGCCAGGTCGACGAGCGCGTAGTAGGCGGTCAGGAACGCCATGGGAACCGCGGCGGCCTCGGTGTACGACCAGGACTCCGGCATCGGCGCGACCAGCCGCCGGTCGACGACGGCGTGCGGGCCGAACCCGCCGGTGAGCAGCCCGAAGACCCGGTCGCCCTCGGCCAGGTCGGTTACACCGGCCCCGACCTCGACGACCACGCCCGCGCCCTCGGAGCCCATGACGGCCTGCTCGGGGTAGCTGCCGAGCGCGATCAGGACGTCCCGGAAGTTGATCCCCGCCGATCGGACCGCGACGCGCACCTCACCGGGGCGCAGCGGTTGGTCCGGTGTGGACAGTGCGGCCAGGTTCTCCAGCGTGCCACCGGTGGTGACGTCGAGGCGCCAGGGTTCGTCGGGAATGGCGATGCCCGGCTGGGCGCGGACGAGGCGGGACGCGAGAACCATGCCGTCACGCACGGCCAGCTGCGGCTCGTCCAGCGCGAGCACGCCCGCGAGGTCGCACCCCTGGGCGGCGTCGACCAGCACGAACCGGTCCGGGTGCTCGGATTGGGCCGAACGCACCAGGCCCCACGACGCCGCGGCCGCCAGGTCCGTGATGTCATCGCCGGGGAGCGCGGCCACAGCACCCGAGCTGACCAGCACGAGCCGCGGGTCGGGGTTGTGCCTGATCCACGCCTGCACCAGCGCGAGGGTGTCGGCGACGGTGTCGGGCATGGGGACGACGACATCGCGAACCTCGATGTCGGCGCTCGCCGCCACCGGAACCCAGTCCACTGTGAACAGAGCGTTGTCCAGCGATCGAGCCGACTTCGCCGCCACGCGCAGGGTCAGCGACTCGACACTGGCCACAGGCGCGCCGTCATCGTCGGTGACGACGATTCGAACCGCGTCAGGGGCGATCCGGGTCAGGTGGGCACGAAGGCGGTCTGCCCCGGCGGCGTGCAGCGTGACGCCGGTCCAGGCAAACGGAACCACGGGCTCGCCGCCATCGGAGTCCAGCGCCAGCGCGTGCAGCACGGCGTCGAACAGTGCCGGGTGCAGTCCGAACCCTTTGATGTCAACGGGAGCACTGACTTCGACGATCAAGCCCTGCCCGGTGCGGCGGACGGCGTGAATGCCTTGGAACGCGGGCCCGTAGTCAAGCCCAGCCGCGGCCAGCGCGGGGTAGAGGTCATCGACCGCGATGGGTTCGCCCGCCACGTCCGCAGGAAGGACCGGTTCAGCTCCGGCGGCGCCGAGGACACCGGAGGCATGGCGGGCCCAGGTCGTGCCGGTAGTGGCGTGGACGCCGAACGAACGGGTGCCGTCCGGAGTGGAAGCGGCGACGGCGACGTGTTCGCCTGCCACGTCCACAGGAAGGACCGGTTCGACTTCGGTGGCGCTCAGGGCACCGGAAGCGTGACGGGTCCAAGTGGCGTCGGTGGTGGCGCGGACGGCGAACGAGCCGGTGCCATCCGGGGCGGGGGCGGCGACGTGTTCGCCTGCCACATCCACAGGAAGAACCGGTTCGACTTCGGCGGCGCCGAGGGCACCGGAAGCGTGACGGGTCCAAGTGGCGTCGGTGGTGGCGTGGACGGCGAACGAGCGGGTGCCATACGGACTGGGGGCGGCAGCGATGTGTTCGCCTGCGACATCCGCGGGGAGGACTGGTTCGGCTTCGGTGGCGCTGAGGACACCGGAGGCGTGACGGGTCCAAGTCGTGCCGGTGGTGGAGTGGATGGCGAAGGAGCGGCTGCCGTCTGAGGTCGGGGCGGCGACGGAGAGTTGGAGGGTGGCGGGGAGGGTGAGGGGGGCCTCGATGGTGAGTTCGTCGAGGTGGGGGGTGCCGGTGGTGGCGCCTGCGTGGAGGGCGAGGTCGAGGAGCGCGGTGCCGGGGAGGACGACGGCGCCGTGGACGACGTGGTCGGCCAGCCAGCCCTCGGCGGGGAGGGTGCCGGTGAACAGGTGGCCGCCGTCGCCGAGGGGGGTGGAGCCGGTGAGCAGCGGGTGGTCGGCGGGCTGGAGGCCGGTCGGGGTGGGCTTGGGCCTGGCCCAGAAGTGGCGGCGCTGGAAGGCGTAGGTGGGCAGATCCGCCCCGGGCCCCCGGGTCGGCCACTGCACCGGCACACCGCGCGTGAACAGCGTGGCCAGCGCGTGGTCGAAGGTGTCGATCTCCGGCTTCCCGGCCCGCACCAGCGGCACGGCGCCCGCGTCCAGGCTCTGCCGCACGAGAGCGGTCAGCACCCCATCCGGCCCCAGCTCCACGAACGTGCCCACGTCGCCGAGCCCGCTGACCGCCTCGTGGAACCGAACCGTCTCCCGGACCTGCCGCACCCAGTACTCCGGCGTCGCCGGGTCCCCGGTCGAGGTGTTCACCAGCGGGATCGTCGGACTGGCGAACGACAGTTCCCGCACCACCTGCTCGAACTCGCCCAGCATCGGGTCCATCAGGTGGCTGTGGAAGGCGTGCGACACCACCAGCCGCTTCACCCGACGAGATTGTTCAACAAACCTACGATCCAACAGTTCGACAATCCCACGATCCCCCGATACGACAATCGAACGATCCGAGTTCACCGCCGCGAGGTCGACCCCCTCGGGGAGGCCATCGGGGAACTGCTGGCGCAGGTCAGACTCGGAGATCTCGACGGCCAGCATCGCCCCGCCCGGGGGCAGGGCCTGCATGAGCCGAGCCCGAGCTGACACCAAGGTGCAGGCGTCGTCCAGGGAGAGGATGCCGGAGACATGGGCGGCGGCTACCTCGCCGATGGAGTGGCCGACGAGGACATCGGCGTGGATGCCGAGCGACTCCAGGAGTCGGTGGAGAGCCACTTGGAGGGCGAAGATCGCGACCTGGGCGTTGCCGGTCTGGTCGATGGCGCCATCGTCGAACGACACCCGGGCCACGACCTCGTCGAACGCCGCCGCGAACACCGGGAACACGCGCAGTTCGCGCCCCATGCCCGCCCGCTGCGACCCCTGACCGGTGAACAGGTAGACCAGCTTCCCGTCCACCACCGACCCCTCGACAACGCCTCCGCCGCCCTCGGCCACCCGCCCCAGCGCGGCAAGATCGCCACCCGGCACGACGGCCCGGTACCCCAGCGCCGCCCGACCGTGGACGAGCGTGCGCGCGACCGCTTCCGGGTTGGTCGGGTGGTCCTCCAGGAAGCGCGCCAACCGCGCCGCCTGCTCCCGAACCCCCACCGCGGAACCGGCCGACAGCACCCACGCGGAAGCCACACCAGTTCGCGACCCGGGCTGCTTGTCGTCCACAATGGATTCGCGAGTCACCTCAGTGGCAGCACTCCAGTTGGGTCCGCCCGCCTCCAGCGACGACACCCCCGCCTCGACTGGCCCCGATCCCCCGGCAGTCAAGGCTTTCGCGCTCTCCGGGGCCGATTCCAGGATCACGTGCGCGTTCGTCCCGCTGACCCCGAACGACGACACGCCCACCCGGCGCGGGCCCGGCGTCCACGGCTGGGACTCGGTGAGCAGGGACACCGCACCTGCCGACCAGTCGACGTGCGCGGTCGGTGTGTCGATGTGCAGCGACATCGGCAGGACGCCGTGCCGCATGGCCTGCACCATCTTGATCACAGCGGCGACGCCCGCGGCGGCCTGGGTGTGACCGATGTTGGACTTCACCGAACCCAGCCACAACGGCGTCGCGCGGTCTTGCCCGTAGGTGGCCAGCAGCGCCTGCGCCTCGATCGGGTCGCCGAGCACGGTGCCGGTGCCGTGTGCCTCCACGGCGTCCACATCAGACGGTGTCAAGCCCGCTGCGGCCAGGGCGGAGAGGATCACCCGTTGCTGGGACGGACCGTTCGGCGCGGTGAGGCCGTTGGACGCGCCATCCGAGTTCACCGCCGAGCCGCGAACGACCGCCAACACGCGGTGCCCGTTCGCCACCGCGTCCGAGAGCCGTTCCACGAGCAGGACGCCGACGCCCTCGCCCCACGACGTGCCATCGGCCGCCTGCGCGAACGGCTTGCACCGGCCGTCCGCCGCCAGTCCGCGCTGGTGGGTGAACTCGACGAACGCACCCGGCGTCGCCATCACCGTCACGCCACTGGCCAGCGCGAGCGAGCACTCACCGTCCCGCAGGGCCTTCGCGGCCAGGTGCAACGCGACCAGCGACGACGAACACGCCGTGTCCACCGTGACCGCGGGACCCTCAAGCCCGAAGCTGTAGGCGATCCGTCCCGAGAGGACACTCGCCGTGATCCCCGTCGACAGGTATCCCGCCATGCCCTCGGAGGCCAGCGCGACCCCGGCGTAGTCCTGACCGTTGGTGCCCGCGAACACACCGACCGGCTCACCCCGGAGCGAGGTCGGGTCGATCCCGGCTCGCTCGAACACCTCCCACGTCGCCTCGAGGAGGAAGCGTTGCTGGGGGTCGAGGACGGTGGCCTCACGCGGGGAGATGCCGAACAGGTCGGCGTCGAACTCGGCTGCGTCGCGCAGGAAAGCGCCGCGCAGCGAGTGCGAGCTGGACCGGAGGGCGTCGAGGTCCCAGCCCCGGTCGGTGGGGAACTCGTCGACGACCTCACGGCCGTTGGCGACCAGGTCCCACAACGCCTCGGGTGAGTCGACACCACCCGGGAAGCGGCAACTCATGGCGATGATCGCGATGGGCTCGTCGGTCCGCGTGACGACCTCGGTCCGCGCTCGCGCGGTCTCGCCTCGTGCCTGGCGGCGGAGGTGTTCGGCAAGGGCTGTCGCGGTGGGGTAGTCGTAGACCAAGGACGCCGGGAGCCGCTGCCCCGTCACACTGACCAGCCGGTCCCGGAGCTCGACCGCGGTGAGCGAGTCGAACCCCAAGTCCTTGAACGGCTTCCGCGCGTCGACCGCGCCGGTGTAGCCGAGCACGGTGGCGACCTCGGCACGCACCAGGTCAAGAGCACCGCTGTCGTCCCACGTGGACTTCACCGCGACAGTTGGCGCGCTCCAAGGGAGAAGTCGACTTGGCCTTCCGGAGGTGAAGACGGCGGCGAATCGTGGTCCGTCGATGTCGACCACGGTGACGTTGGTGTCTCCCGCGTCGAGCGCACGACCCAACGCCGCCACCGCCCGAACCGGGGACATCGGCGTAAGACCACGTTTGCGCAGGTAGTCCTCGGCATCGGCGTCAGCGAGCATGCCCGAACCGGCCCACGGCCCCCAGGAGACGCAGGTCGCGGGTTTCCCTTGAGCACGCCGTTGAGCCGCGATGGCATCGAGGTGCGCGTTCGCGGCGGCATAGGCTGCTTGGCCGCCGCTGCCCCAGACGCCCGCGATGGAGCCGAACAGCACCAGGTGGGCATCGGGCAGAAGTTCGTGCAGGGTGGCAGCGCCGTCCGCCTTGGCGCGGGTGATCGCGGTGAACTCGTCCACAGTGGTCTCGGCGAGCGAGGTCGAGGCGACCACGCCAGCGGTGTGGAAAGCGGCGGTGACAGTGTGTTCGGCGAGCAGCGCGGTGAGCGCGTCGCGGTCGGCGACATCGCAGGCGATGACCTCGGCTCGGGTGCCGAGGGTAGCCAGTTCTCGCACCAGGTCAGCGGTTCCGGGCGCGTCGGGGCCGCGCCTGCTGGTGAGCAGCAGGTGCTGGGCGCCTCGACCCGCGAGCCACCGGGCGACATGGCCACCCAGCGCGCCGGTGCCGCCGGTGATGAGGACAGTTCCTGTTGCGCGCCAAGGCGTGCCGCTGTTCGCGGGAGCGGGGACCAGACGTCGGGCGTAGGTGGCGTCGCCGCGGAGGGCGACCTGGTCTTCGTCACCGGCGAGGACGGCGGCGAGCCGGGCCAGGTCAAAAGTGGCGTCGAGGTCGATGAGGCCGCCCCAGCGGTCGGGGTGCTCCAGGGCCGCCACCTGCCCGAGCCCCCAGAGTTGAGCGGCCGCAGGGTCGGTGACCGGGTCGGTGGGGCTCGTGGAGACCGCGCCTCGGGTGAGGACCCAGATCGGGGCGGTCGCGGTGCGCAGCAGGTCGATGACGGTCGCCGGGTCGGCGCCCGGGGCCACCAGGACGGCGGCGGGGTTGTCGCTCCTGGGCAGGTCAGCGAGGGTGGGGTCGTCGCCGATGACCTGCCAGCCCTGGTCACCGGCTGGCCTCGGGTGCACTGGGGACCAGTCGATCCGGTAGCGCCAGTCGTCGACCGCGGCCTCGGTGGAAGCCGGTGCGAGCCAGTAGTGGGCGCGTTGGAACGGGTAGACCGGCAGCGGCACACGTCGACCTCGCGGCAGGACCGCCGTCCAGTCCACCGGGACACCGACGACGTGCAGCCGCGCCACGGCGGTGAGCAGCGAGTCCGGCTCGTCGTGACCCGCCCGCAGTGCCGGTACACCGCCCACCAGCGCGGACAGGACTCCGTCCGGCCCGAGTTCCAGGTACCGCGTGCTCTCGTCCAGCCCGCCGACCGCGTCCGCGAACCGCACAGTCTCCCGGACCTGCCGCACCCAGTACTCCGGCGTGCCCGGGTCACCCGTCGATGTGGCCACCACCGGGATCGCAGGCGAGCCGAACGTCAACCCACGGACGACTCGCTCGAACTCGTCGAGCATGGGGTCCATCAGGTGCGAGTGGAACGCGTGCGAGACCGACAGCCGCTTCACCCGACGAGATTGTTCAACAAACCTACGATCCAACAGTTCGACAATCCCACGATCCCCCGATACGACAATCGAACGATCCGAGTTCACCGCCGCAAGATCAACACCCTCGGGGAGCCCCTCAGGGAACTCGACGGCCAGGTCAGCCTCGGAGATCTCCACGGCCAGCATCGCACCACCGGAAGGCAATGCCTGCATGAGCCGGGCACGAGCGGCGACCAGGGTGCACGCGTCATCCAGGGAGAGGATGCCGGAGACGTGCGCGGCGGCCACCTCGCCGATGGAGTGGCCGACGAGGACATCGGGACGGATGCCCCAGGACTCGACCAGCCGGAACAGCGCGACCTGGAGGGCGAACAGGGCGACCTGGGCGTTGCCGGTCTGGTCGATCGCGGAATCGTCGAACGGGAGGCGGGCGTGGAGGTCGTCGAAGACCTCCGCGAACACCGGGAACACCCGCAGCGCCTGCCCCATGCCCGCCCGCTGCGACCCCTGACCCGTGAACAGGAGCGCCAGATCGCCGTCGACCGCCGTGCCCCGGACAACACCAGGACCCGACTCCCCGCGGGCCACCGCGTCCAACCCGACGCGGCCGCCGACCACGACCGCCCGCTCGTCCAGCACGGCCCGAGTCGTGGCCAGCGACCACGCGATGTCCACAGCAGACTCTTCGACCGCCGCCAACCGGTCAGCCTGAGCCCGGAGCGCCTCCGCACTACGCGCCGACAGCGCCCACGGCGTCCCGGCGAGAACCGGCTCGACGGGCACCTCAGCCGGTTCAGCCGCGTACGACTCCAGGATGATGTGCGCGTTGGTCCCGCTGATCCCGAACGACGACACCGCGGCACGCCGGGGCCGGTCCACCTCGGGCCACGGCCGCGCCTGCGTCAGCAGCGACACCGCGCCGCGACCCCATGCGGCGTGCGGGGTGGGCGTGTCCACGTGCAGCGTCTTGGGCAGTGTCGCGTGCTGTAGCGCCAGCACCATCTTGATCACGCCTGCCGCACCGGAGGCCGCCTGCGTGTGCCCGATGTTCGACTTCAGCGACCCCAGCCACAGCGGCTCCACCCGGCCCTGCCCGTAGGTCGCGAGCAGTGCCTGCGCCTCGATCGGATCCCCGAGCCGGGTCCCGGTGCCATGCCCCTCGACCACGTCCACATCGGACGGTGACATCCCGGCGGACTCCAACGCCGCCCGGATCACCCGCTGCTGCGAAGGGCCGTTCGGCGCTGTCAGACCATTCGACGCGCCATCGGAGTTCACCGCCGACCCGCGCACCACGGCCAACACGTCATGCCCGTTGGCCACCGCGTCCGACAGCTTCTCCACGACCAACACCGCGACGCCCTCGGACCACCCGGTCCCGTCCGCCGCACCAGCGAAGGACTTGCACCGACCGTCGGCAGCCAACCCGTTCTGCCGCGCGAACTCCGCGAACACCGCGGTCGACGGCACCACGGTCACGCCACCCACCAGCGCCATCGAACACTCGTCGGCACGCAGCGCCTGCATCGCCATGTGCAAGGCGACCAGCGACGACGAACACGCCGTGTCGATGGTGACCGCGGGCCCCTCCAACCCGAGCGCGTACGCGACGCGCCCGGAGATCACACTGTTCGCCGTCCCCGTGAGCGCGTGCCCGGCGACTTCCTCCGGCAGCGCGACCCCGGCGCCATAGCCGGAGTTGGACGCACCGGCGTACACGCCCGTCGCACTGCCGCGCAACGAGTCGGGCGCGATCCCGGCGCGCTCCAGGGCTTCCCAGCTGGATTCCAGCAACAGCCGCTGCTGCGGATCCATCGCCACGGCTTCTCGCGGCGAGATCCCGAACAGTCCGGCGTCGAACGTGGTTGCGCTGTCGACGAATCCGCCCGCGCGGGCGTAGTCGACGTCGCTGACCAGGTCCCAGCCCCGATCGCCCGGGAACCCGGTGATGCCGTCGCCGCCGCGCGACACCAGGTCCCACAGCTGGTCCGGCGAGGTCACCCCGCCGGGCAGCCTGCAGGCCATCCCGACGATGGCGATCGGTTCCCCCGCGGCGGCGACCAGGTCCCGGTTCTGCTTGCGCAGCCGCTCGGTCTCCTTCAGCGACGCCCGCAGCGCCTCGACGATCTGCTGCTCACGGCTCATGCTGGACTCCACGGGTTCGCGCCGCCGGGGCTGGCACGGTCAGGTACCGCTGCGAGGGGCTCACCCGGTCACGCACCCGGGTTGTCTAAAGCGGACTGGATGAGGGCGTCGACGTCCATCAGGTCGATCTCGGAGCTGTCGTCAGTGGACGGTTCGGGGACCACGCGCAGCAGGTCGAGGATGCCCGCGGCGCGCAGCCGGTCGAGCGGGAGTTCGGCGAGCGCGCGGCGGATCTCGGCTTCCTCGGGGTCGACGGCCAGCTCATCAGCCAGGTGGTCGGCCAGCGCGGCTGGGGTGGGGTAGTCGAAGACGAGCGCTGTGGGCAGGTCGAGGCCGGTGGACTCGGCCAGCCGGGTGCGCACCCGCACCGCCGTGAGCGAGTCGAAGCCCAGGTCGGCGAAGCCCGCGCGGGCGGGGACGGCGGAGACCGAGGTGTGGCCGAGTACTTCCGCGGCGGTGCGGCGAACCAGGTCGAGCAACGCCCGTTGACGTTCGGCCGGGGTCGCGGTGGTCAGGCGGGCGGCGAAGTCGGTGAGCCCGGTGGCGTCGGCGGGGACTGCCTGGAAGGCGGCGAGGAACGGGCTGGGCCGGGTGGCGGTGAAGGTCGGCAGGAACCGGTCCCAGTCGACGTCGGCGACGACCACGTGGGTGTCGTCCGCTGCCAGGGCATCACCCAGGGCCGCGACGGCCCGGTCCGGGGACATCGGGGCCAGGCCGCGTTCCCGCAGGTAGGACTCGGCCTCACCCGACGCGAGACCACCATCGGCCCACGGTCCCCACGACACGGCGGTCGCCTTCTGCCCCCGGGCGCGGCGGCGAGCGGCGAGTGCGTCGAGTGCTGCGTTCGCCGCGGCGTAAGCAGCTTGGCCGCCGCTGCCCCAGACACCCGCGATGGAGGAGAACAGCACGAGGTGGGCGTCGGGGAGCAGCTCGTCGAGGTGCCGGGCACCGTCCACTTTGGCGCGCTGCGTGTCGGCGAGGTCGTCGAGATCGGCGATGGGGGTGGTGCCCGCGACCCCGGCGGCGTGGACGACGACGGTGGGCCGGTACTCAGCCGTCAAGGCGGCCAAGGCGTCCCGATCCGCGGCGTCACACGCGACCACGTCGACCCGGACACCCAGTTCGGCGACCAGCGCGTCAACCCCGGGCGCGCCCGGTCCGCGGCGGCTGGTCAGCACGAGGTGGCTGGCACCACGACGAACCAGCCAGCGGGCGACATGGGCGGCGAGTGCTCCGGTCCCGCCGGTGATCAGAACCGGGCCATCGGGGGTCCACCGTGTCCCGCTGGGTTTCGGCGCCCGCGCCAGGCGCCGGGCGAGCACACGGCCGTCGCGGAGGGTGAGTTGGTCCTCGCTGCCGGACAGGGGAAGCGTGGTGGGCTCGCCGTCGATGTCGATGAGCCCGCCCCACCGCCGCTCAAGACCGGCGACGCGGCCCAGTCCCCACACCCGGGCCTGGTCGGGGTCGGTACTGCCTGCCCGGGTGGCGGCCCAGACGGGCGCCGAGGGGTTGGCCTTGAGGACGTGCAGGACGGTCTCGGCCGAGTCGGGCAGGACGAGGATCCCGTCGGCCGGGGTGTCGGCTACCTGCGCAAGGCTGACCTCGGTGACCTCCGCGGTCTTGCGGAGCGCCTCGACGATGGCGGGGTCGTTGTCGCCCACGACCAGCCAGTGGCCGGTGGCGGGTTCGGGGGTCACCTCGGTCCAGTCGACCCGGTAGCGCCAGGTGTCCGCCGCCGCCGGTTCGTCGGTGAGCCAGAAGTGCGTCCGGTCGAACGGGTAGGTCGGCAGCACGGCACGCGGTCCGTCTCCCACCACGGCGGCCCAGTTCACCGGTACGCCACGAACGTGGGCGGCCGCCACCGCGCTGATCGCGGTGCTCGGCTCATCCTCGCCTGCCCGCAGCATCGGTGCCCCGCTGCCCACCAGCGCCGACAGCACACCATCCGGCCCCAACTCCAGGAAGGTCGCGTCGCCCAGCCCCGCGACCGCCCCGGCGAACCGAACCGTCTCCCGCACCTGCCGCACCCAGTACCCCGGTGTGGTCGGGTCACCCTCGGCAGTGCTCACCAGGGCGATGGTCGGATCGGCGAACGAGAGCCCACTGACCACCCGCTCGAACTCATCGAGCATCGGGTCCATCAGGTGCGAGTGGAACGCGTGCGACACCACCAGCCGCTTGACCCGGCGGGATTGTTCAACAAACCTACGATCCAACAGTTCAACAATCCCACGATCCCCCGATACGACAATCGAACGATCCGAGTTCACCGCCGCGAGGTCCACCCCAGCGGGCAGGCCATCGGGGAACTCGGCAGCCAGCTCGGACTCGGAGAGCTCCACCGCCAGCATCGCCCCACCGGCCGGGAGAGCCTGCATCAAGCGGGCACGAGCAGCGACCAGGGTGCAGGCATCGTCCAGCGACAGGATGCCGGAGACGTGAGCGGCGGCCACCTCGCCGATGGAGTGCCCCAGGAGCACGTCCGGCCGCACGCCCCAGGACTCCAACAGGCGGAACAGCGCCACCTGGAGCGCGAAGATCGCGGGCTGGGCAGTGCCCGTCTCATCGATCGCGGCGTCATCGAAGGGGACTCGGGCCCGGACAGCATCGAGGGCATCGGCAAAAACGGGGAAGGTCCGGAGCTGCTGACCCATCCCCGCCCGCTGCGATCCCTGGCCGGTGAACAGGAACACGAGCCGCCCAGGACCCGCGACCCCGGTGGCGACAGGCGGGGCCAGTGGGTCGAGCAGGACCGCCCGGTGCGGTAGATCGGCGCGGGTGGCGATCAACGCGCGGGCGACCTCGACCGGTGCGGCGGCGACCGTCGAGACCGCCGCCAACTGAGCGTCCAACGCACCCTGACTACCCGCTGACACGACGAGCGGGACGACCGCGGGCGTCGGATCGACCGCGCGGGGCGGCAGGACCTGCGCGGGAGCTTCCTCGATGATCGTGTGCACGTTCGTGCCGCTGACCCCGAACGACGAGATCCCCGCCCGGCGCGGCCGACCCCCACGGGCCCACGGCCGCGACTCCGTCAGCAGCGACACCGAGCCCGACGACCAGTCGACGTGCTCGGCGGGCGTCTGCGCGTGCAGGGTCACCGGCAGCACCTCGTGCCGCAGCGCCTGCACCATCTTGATGATCCCCGCGACGCCCGCCGCGGCCTGGGTGTGACCGATGTTCGACTTCAGCGACCCCAACCACAACGGCTGGTCGCGATCCTGCCCGTACGTAGCCAGCAGGGCCTGCGCCTCGATGGGGTCACCCAGTACCGTGCCGGTCCCGTGCGCCTCCACAACGTCCACATCGGACGCCGCGAGACCAGCCGACCTCAGCGCCGCCCGAATCACCCGCTGCTGCGATGGGCCGTTCGGCGCGGTCAGGCCATTCGACGCGCCATCCTGGTTCACAGCCGAACCCCGCACGACAGCCAGCACCTCGTGGCCCCGAGCGACCGCGTCCGACAACCGCTCCACCAGCAACACACCGACGCCCTCGGACCACCCGGTCCCATCGGCCCCGGCGGCGAACGACTTGCACCGACCGTCCGCTGCCAAACCGCCCTGCCGGGAGAACTCGGTGAACATCCCCGGTGTGGCCATCACCGCGACGCCACCCACCAGCGCCATCGAGCACTCGCCGGACCGCAGCGCTTGCGCCGCCCAGTGCAGGGCGACCAGCGACGACGAACACGCCGTGTCCACGGTGACCGCCGGACCCTCGAGCCCGAAGAAGTAGGCCAGCCGACCCGACGCCACGCTGGTCGCGGTGCCGGTCATCTGGTGACCCTCCACTTCGGAGGACCGCACCGCCGCCCCGTACAACGACGCCGCGGCACCCACGAACACGCCCGCGTCGGTACCGCTGAGCGACAACGGGTCCATCCCGGCCCGCTCGAAGACCTCCCAGGAAGCCTCCAGCAGCAACCTCTGCTGCGGGTCCATGGCCAACGCCTCGCGCGGCGAGATGCCGAACAGGGTGGCGTCGAACCGGCCTGCCCCCTCGACGAACCCACCGCGATCGGTGTCGCTGGTGCCCCGCTCCGGGTGCAGCAGTTCGTCGAGGTCCCAGCCGCGGTCCTCCGGGAACGGCCCGATCGCGTCACCGCCCTCGGCGACCAACCGCCACAGGTCCTCCGGTGACTCGATCCCGCCCGGGAAGCGGCAGCTCATGGCGACGATCGCGATCGGCTCGTCGACCGGGGCCCGCACGGGGGCCTGCTCGACCACGACCTCGGCGTCGAGGTGAGCGGCGAGTGCGGCGGGCGTCGGGTGGTCGAAGATCAGGGTCGCCGGGAGCCGCTGCCCGGTGGCCGTGGTGAGCCGGTTGCGCAGCTCGACGGCCGTGAGCGAGTCGAATCCCAGCTCGGCGAACGACCTGACGGGGTCGATCGTGTCCACAGTGGCGTGACCGAGTACGGCGGCGACCTCGGTCCGCACGGCGTCGAGCGATGATCGGGACCTGTCGACGACGACCTTCTTCGGGGCGGGTCGAGCGAACCCGCGCAGCATGGCCGGTCCGTCCGCACCGATCCGGCCTGCGTCAAGAGCGGCGGCGATCAGGTGCGGTCGCCCATCACGCAGCGCCGCGTCGAACAAGGCCAGTCCATCCACATCGGACAGCGGGGCACCCAGACGGGCGGCGCGGGCGAGGGCAGCCTCGTCCAAGTGGCCACTGAGCTCACCGACCCGCTCCCAGAGCCCCCACGCCACCGACACGGTGGGTAGTCCGCGCGCGGCTCGGTAGTGCGCCACGGCATCGAGCACGGCGTTGGCAGCGGCGTAGTTGCCTTGACCGGGCGTGCCGAGCGTGGCGGCGACGGAGGAGTACAGCACGAGCAGCGTGTCGCCCGCCAGCTCTGCCAGGTGCAGTGCGCCGTCGGACTTGGCGGAGACCGACCTCAGCCGGTCCGAGGTGAGCGACTCGATCAAGCCGTCATCGGTAGTGCCTGCGGCGTGCACAATGGCGCTGAGGTCGGGGATGGTCGTGATCAGACCAGCCAGGGCCGCGCGGTCGGCGACATCGCAGGACACGTGGGTGACCGCCGGGCCGAGGTCTGGCCCCGCGCCGCGCCTGCTGGCCAAGATGACCTGGCGCACTCCGTACTCGGCTACCAGGTGGCCTGCCAGCAGTGTGCCGAGCGCTCCGTTTCCACCGGTGACCAAAACTGTCCCTTGTGGATCCAAGGAGTGCGGCACCGTCAGCACGTTCTTGCCGGTGTGGCCGCCCTGCGCGACAAACCGGAACGCGGCCGACGCGGTGCGCAGGTCCCAGGAACGGATCGGTGGCAGGGTCAGCGCGCCTTGGGCGAACAGGGCCATGACCTCGGTCAGCATCGCGCGCAGGCGGTCCGGACCGGCTTCCCACAGGTCGAACGCGCGGTAGCCGGGGATGTCCGTGCGGAGATCCGCCTTGCCCATCTCCAGGAACCGCCCGCCCGGTCGCAACAACCGGGCGGAGGCGTCGATGAACTCGCCCGCCAGCGCGTTGAGCACGACGTCGACCTCGGGGAACTTGTCGGCGAAGGCGAGGTCCCGCGATGAGGCCAGGTGGTCGTGGTCCAGTCCGGTCGCGGCCCACTTGCCCGGGCTGGCGGTGCCGAAGACCTCCGCGCCGAGGTGCCGGGCGATCTGGACGGCCGCGCCGCCGACGCCGCCCGCCGACGCGTGGACGAGGACGCGCTCGCCGCTCGACAGACCGGCGAGGTCGACCAACGCGTAGTAGGCCGTGAGGTACGCCATCGGGACGGCGGCCGCTTGAGCGAACGACCATCCGTCCGGAATGGACGCGAGGAGCCGGTGGTCGACGACGGTGCTGGGCGTGAACCCACCACCGAGCAGGCCGAAGACGCGATCACCGACGCGCAGGTCCACGACATCGGGACCGACCTCGGTGACCATCCCGGCACCCTCGGACCCCAGGTCGGCCTGGTCCGGGTACGTGCCGAGGGTGATGAGCACGTCCCGGAAGTTGACGCCCGCCGCGCGCACGGCGACCCGCACCTCACCCGGCGCGAGCCCGACGACGGGGACTTCCTCGGCGCGCAGGTCAGCGAGCGTCGTGCCGCCGGGGACGAGCCGCCAGGGGGTCTCGGGGAGGGTGATGACAGGTCGGGCCCGGATGAGCCTGGGCAAGTAGGGCACCCCTGCCCGGACCGCGACCTGGGGTTCGCCCGGGATGACAACGGGGTCATCGTCGGTGTCGACGAGCGCGAACCGGTCCGGGTGCTCGGATTGCGCCGTTCGCACCAGTCCCCAGATCGCGGCCCTGGCCGGGTCGGTGATCGTGTCGGCCGGGACGGCCACGACCGCGCCCCTGGTCGCCACGGCGAGGGTTCCGGAGTCGGTGCGGAGCCAGTCGTGGATCGCTGCCAGCGCGTCTTCCACAGTGGAGGGTCGGCAGACGTGGTCCGGCCGCACCCGGGGGAGGTCGGTCGGCACCCAGTCGATCTCGAAGAGGGCGCCCGCGCGGGCGGTGCTGACCGGGCGGAGGGTGAGCGAGTCGATGGTGATGACCGGCAGGCCACCCGGGTCCTGCGCGTGGACCCGCACGGTGTCGCGCCCGGTGGGCACGACGCGCACGGACAGCCGGGACGCCCCGGTGGAGTGGAGCGTGACTCCACTGAGGACGAACGGCACTCTGGCCGCGCCGCCGGGCTCGGCTGCCGCTACGGCTTGGATGGCGGCGTCGAGCAGGGCGGGGTGCAGGCCGTGGCCTGCGCCGCCGGGGGTGGTGACCTCGGCGCGGATCTCGTTGTGCAGCAGCCAGTCCGGCTCGCTGGAGCAGTCGAGGAGTCGGACGTTCGTGAGCGCCTGGAAGGTCGGGCCGTAGGCGAGTCCGGCGTCGGCCAGGGCCGGGTAGTGCCCGGTGAGGTCGATCTCGGGCGCGTCCGCCGGGGTGATCGCGGTGGGGTCCGACGGCGTGGTGAGGGTGGCGGTGGCGTGGTGGGTCCACTGGCCGTAGTCGGGGCGGGCGTGGAGGGTGACCGTGGCGCCGTCGAGGGCGAGTTGGAGTTCGGTCGGGCCGCCGAGGGCGAGCGGGGCGTGCAGGGTCAACTCGTCGACGGCCGGGGTGGCGGTGGTCGCGGCGGCGTGCAGGACGAGGTCCAGGACGGCGGTGCCGGGGACGACCACCTCGCCGTGGACGCGGTGGTCGGCCAGCCAGGGGTGGGTCGCGGTGGAGATGACGCCGGTGAACAGGGTCCGGGTGCCTGCCGCGGGGGTGATGGTGGCGGCGAGGAGCGGGTGGTCGGTGGCGTTCAGACCGGCGGGCTTGGTGGCCGTGACCTGCTGCCAGTAGCGGTCCCCCTGGAAGGGGTAGGTGGGCAGGTCGACGAGCCGCCCACCCCAGGGCGCGAGGACGGCGGTCCAGTCGGGGTTGGCGCCGCTGGTGAACGCGTGCGCCACGGCGGCCAGCGCGGTCTCGACGTCGTCGCGGTCCCGGCGCAGCAGCGGCGCTCCCGCCTCGACCAGGGCGGACAGCACGCCGTCCGGCCCCAGCTCGACGAACGCCGCGTTCTCGACCTCCGCGACCGCCCCGGCGAACCGGACCGTCTCCCGCACCTGCCGCACCCAGTACCCCGATGTGCTCGGATCACCGGTCGCCGTGCTCACCAGCCGGATCGCGGGAGCGCCGAACCGCAGTCCCCGTGCGACCTGCTCGAACTCCGCCAGCATCGGGTCCATCAAGTGGCTGTGGAACGCGTGCGACACCTCCAGCCGCTTCACTCGACGGGATTGTTCAACAAACCTACGATCCAACAACTCAACAATCCCACGATCCCCCGATACGACAATCGAACGATCCGAGTTCACCGCAGCGAGATCCACCCCAGCGGGCAGGCCATCGGGGAACTCGGCAACGAGGTCGGATTCGGAGATCTCCACGGCCAGCATCGCCCCACCCGGGGGCAGGGCCTGCATGAGCCGGGCGCGGGCCGAGACCAGGGTGCAGGCGTCGTCGAGGCTGAGGATGCCCGCGACGTGGGCGGCGGCCACCTCGCCGATGGAGTGGCCGACCACGACGTCGGGGTGGATGATCCAGGATTCGAGGAGCCGGAACAGGGCCACCTGCAGGGCGAAGATCGCGGGCTGGGCGGTGCCCGTCTCGTCGATCGCGGCGTCGTCGAAGGGGATCCGGGCGCGGATGGCGTCGAAGGTCTCGGCGAACACCGGGAACGCGCGCAGCCCCTCGCCCATGCCCGCCCGCTGCGAGCCCTGCCCGGTGAACAGGAACCCGAGCCGACCGGGGCGTGGCTCGGGAGCCGTGATGGTCCGGTCGCCGAGCAGCACGGCCCGGTGCGGCAAGGCGGCCCGCGCGGCCAGCGTCCGAGCGACGTCAACAGGGGGCGACCCGACCGACGCGAGACGCGCCAGCTGCGCGGCGAGCGCGGTGGGTGAGTGGCCCGACACCGGCCACGGCAGCACGGTCGGCGCCGGAGCAGACCGGGGAACGGCAGGCTGATCCGGCGCTTCCCCGATGATCACGTGCGCGTTGGTGCCGCTGATCCCGAACGCCGAGACGCCAGCCCGCCGCGGCCGCTCGGCCACGGGCCAGGGCTGGGCCGTGGCCAGCAGTTCGATGGCGCCCGCCGACCAGTCGACGTGGGTGGTCGGGGTGTCGGCGTGCAGGGACGCGGGCAGGGTCTGGTGCCGCAGCGCCAGAATGGTCTTGATCACGCCTGCCGCACCCGCGGCCGCCTGGGTGTGGCCGATGTTGGACTTCACCGAGCCCAGCCACAGCGGCACGTCCCGGTCGCGCCCGTAGGTCGCCAGTAGCGCCTCGGCCTCGATGGGGTCGCCGAGTGTGGTGCCGGTGCCGTGTGCCTCCACAGCGTCCACATCGGACGGGCGTAGGCCCGCAGATGCCAGGGCAGCGCGGATCACGCGTTGCTGGGACGGACCATTCGGCGCGGTCAGGCCGTTGGAGGCGCCATCGGAGTTGACCGCGGAGCCTTCGAGCACGGCCAGCACGGGGTGGCCGTGGCGCTGGGCGTCCGACAGCCGCTCGACCAGCAGCACCCCGACGCCCTCACCCCATGCCGTGCCGTCCGCCGCCTCGGAGAAGGGCTTGCACCGTCCGTCCGCCGCGAGTCCGCGCTGCCTGCTGAACTCGACGAAGGCACCGGGGGTCGCCATGACCGTCACACCGGCGGCGAGCGCGAGCCCGCACTCGCCGTTGCGCACCGCTTGCGCGGCCAAGTGCAGGGCGACCAGCGCCGACGAGCACGCGGTGTCCACGGTGAGGGCTGGGCCTTCGAGCCCGAACACATAGGCCACCCGACCGGACATCACGCTCGCGGCACCACCGGTGGCGACGTGCCCCTCCGGCACGTCGACCGCGAGCGTGAGCCGCGTGTAGTCCTGCCCGTTCGTCCCGGCGAACACCCCGGTTCGACTGCCCCGCAGCGACTTCGGATCGATGCCCGCGCGCTCGAACGCCTCCCAGGTCGTCTCCAGGAGCAGCCGCTGCTGGGGGTCCATCGCCACCGCTTCGCGCGGGGAGATCCCGAACAGGTCGGCGTCGAACCGCGCCGGGTCGACCAGGAACGCGCCTCTGTCCACAGAGGAAGTACCGGGGTTCCCGGGGTCCGGGTCGACCAGGGTGGCGAGGTCCCAGCCGCGGTCGGTCGGGAACGGCCCGGTGACGTCCTGCTCGCCGACGAGCGCCGCCCACAGGTCTTCCGGCGTGTCGATGCCGCCGGGGAACCGGCAGGCCATCGCCACGATCGCGATCGGGTCGTCGACCGAGGTGGTGGCGATCCCCTCGTCCACAGTGGATCCACCGGCGAGGAACCCGGCGAGCGCGGCGGGGGTGGGGTAGTCGAACACCAGACCCGCGGGCAGCGGCACACCGGTGGCCACCGCCAGGCGGTCGCGCAGTTCGACCGAGGTCAGCGAGTCGAACCCGAGGTCGGCGAACGCCCGGTCGGCGGCAATCGCGTCGATCGAGTCGTGCCCCAGCACCGCCGCGGCCTCGGTGCGCACCAGCGCCACGAGGTCGGTCCGGATCGGGCCCGGGCGAACCGGCGCCTCGACAACGGGGACGAACTCTGTCAACAGAGGACTGGGGCGGCCCGCGGTGAACGTGGCCGTGAAGCGGGGCCAGTCGACGTCAGCGATGGTCACGGTGGTGGCCGGGTGGTCGAGCGCTTGGGCGAGGGCGGCGAGGGCGTGATCCGGTCGCATGGGTCGCAAACCCCTGCGGCGCAGGTACTCCTCGGCTCCGTCCGCGGCGAGCATGCCCGCGCCCGCCCACGGCCCCCACGCGATGCTGGTGACCGGCAGGCCGAGCGCCTTGCGGTGCGCGGCGAGTCCGTCGAGCGCCGCGTTGGCCGCCGAGTACGCCGCTTGCCCGCCCGCGCCCCAGGTCCCCGCGATGGACGAGAACAGGACGAGGTGGGCGTCGGGGGCGAGTTCGTGCAGGGTCAGCGCGCCGGTGACCTTGGCGTGCGCGACCCGGGCGAGTTGCTCGACCGTCGTGCCGGTCAACGGCGCGTCGTCGACGATCCCGGCGGTGTGGATGATCGCGTCGACCGGGTGCTCGGCCAGCAGGGCGGCGAGCGCCTCGCGATCGGTGACGTCGCAGGCGACGACCGTGGCCCGCGACGCGTCAGCACCCGGCGCGTTCCGACCGCTGCGGCTGGCGAGGACGATCTTGCCGACGCCGCGGTCGGCGAGCCACCGGGCGACGTGTCCGCCCAGCGCGCCGGTACCGCCGGTGACCAGCACGGATCGGGGGCGCCACGGTTCGGCCGGGGACAGCGCGGCGCGGCGGAGCCTGCGGGCGAAGGCCCCGTCCTCGCGGATGGCGACCTGGTCTTCATCGCCTGCGAGTGCGGCACGGAACAGACCTGCCGTGTGCTCGTCGAGCGTCGTGGGCAGGTCGATGAGACCGCGCCAGTGCGGGAGTTCCAACGCGGCCACTCGGCCGAGGCCCCAGGTCGCGGATCCGTCGACGCCGTCGAGGGCATTCCTGGTGATCGTCCACACGGGAAGGTTGATGTCCACTGCGGACAGGACGTCTGCCGGGGTGCCGGCGAGGCGGAGGATCCCGGTCGCTTCGGCAGGGTCGTCGCAGGTGGTGATCGCGGCAGTGATGTCGGCCGGGACCGGTCCGTCGACGAACCACACGCCCGCGCGCGGGGCAGGCGTGAGCGAGAGGGGGAGCCATTCCGTCGCGTAGCGCCAGTTCTCGATGGCGGGCAGGCGTTCGGTGCCGAGCCAGTAGCGCTTCCGCTGGAACGGGTACACGGGTAGGTCGATCTTGCGGCCACGCCAGGGGCTGAGCATCGCGGCCCAGTCGACGCTGACGCCGTGGACGTGCAGGGTCGCCACCGCGCGGAGCAGGGCATCCGGCTCGGGCTGCCCTGCACGCAGCGCTCCTGCGAAGACACCGCCACCTGCCTCGCGGGCCAGGGCGGTGAGCACACCGTCCGGCCCGAGTTCCAGGAACCTGGTGGCTCCGATCCCCCGGGCCTGCGTGACCGCGCCCGCGAACCTGACTGTCTCCCGGACCTGCCGCACCCAGTACTCGGGCGTGCTCGGGTCACCCGTCGAGGTAGCCAGCACGGGAATCGTCGGACTGGTGAACGTCAGCCCCTCGACCACCTGCCGGAACTCCGCCAGCATTGGGTCCATCAGGTGCGAGTGGAAGGCGTGCGACACCACCAGGTTCTTCACTCGACGGGATTGTTCAACAAACCTACGATCCAACAGTTCGACAATCCCACGATCCCCCGATACGACAATCGAACGATCCGAGTTCACCGCCGCAAGATCAACACCAGCGGGCAGCCCGTCGGGGAACTGCGCGATCAACTCCGCCTCGGAGATCTCCACGGCCAGCATCGCGCCACCGGTCGGAAGCGCCTGCATCAGACGGGCACGGGCGGCGACCAGCGTGCACGCGTCGTCCAACGACAGGATGCCGGAGACGTGGGCGGCCGCCACCTCTCCGATGGAGTGGCCGATCAGCACGTCAGGGCGGACACCCCAGGACTCGAGCAGGCGGAAGAGCGCGACCTCAAGGGCGAACAGGGCGACCTGGGCGTTGCCGGTCTGGTCGATGGCACCATCGTCGAACGACACCCGCGACACAACCCCGTCGAACACCGCCGCGAACACGGGGAACACCCGGAGCGCCTGTCCCATCCCCGCCCGCTGCGACCCCTGACCGGTGAACAGGAACGCCAGCCGACCAGGCCCGGCAACCCCGGTGACCAGCCCGGACGCACCAGTCCCCTCGGCCAGACCCGCCAGCGCGGCGAGATCCAGCGCGACGGCCCGATGGTCGAGCGTGGCCCGCGTCGTCACCAGTGAGTGCGCGAGGTCCAGGGGATCGGCGTCGACCCGCCGCAGGTCAGCCGCCCGTGCCCGCAGCGCAGCCTCGCTCCGGGCGGAAAGCACCAAGGGCGCGATCGGCGACTGCTCCCGCTCTCCCTCGGCAGCCAGCACCTCGACCGACGCCGACTCGACGATCACGTGCGCGTTGGTGCCGCTGATGCCGAACGACGAGACGCCCGCTCGCCGGGGCCGCTCGCCCGCGGGCCAGGGTCGCTGCTCGGCCAGCAGCCGGACGTCGCCTGCCGACCAGTCCACATGGGACGATGGCGAGTCGACGTGCAGGGTCCTGGGCAGCACCCCGTGCCGCAGGGCCTGGACGGTCTTGATCAGCCCGGCGAGCCCGGACGCGGCCTGGGTGTGGCCGATGTTCGACTTCACCGAGCCCAGCCACAGCGGCTCCGCGCGGTCCTGCCCGTAGGCGGCCAGCAGGGCCTGGGCCTCGATCGGGTCACCCAGCCGCGTGCCCGTGCCGTGGCCTTCCACGGCGTCCACTTCGGACGCGGTGAGCCCGGCGTCGGCGAGCGCGTCGCGGATCACCCGCTGCTGCGCGGGCCCGTTGGGTGCCGTGAGGCCGTTCGACGCGCCGTCGGAGTTGACCGCCGAGCCGCGGACCACGGCCAACACGGTGTGCCCCTTGGTCACCGCGTCCGAGAGCCGCTCCACGACGACAACCGCGACGCCCTCGGACCACCCGGTCCCGTCGGCGGCCTCCGCGTACGCCTTGCAGCGGCCGTCCGGCGCGAGCCCGCCCTGCTTGGCGAACTCGGCGAACCCGGCCGGGCTGGGCATGACGGTCACACCGCCGACGATCGCGAACTCGCACTCACCGTGCCGCAGGGCCCTGGCCGCCAGGTGCAGCGCGACCAGACCACTGGAGCACGCGGTGTCCACGGTGAGCGCCGGGCCCTCGAGCCCCAGGGTGTACGCGAGGCGACCGGAGATCACGCTGGTCGCGGTCCCGGTGATCAGGTGCCCGCTGCCCTCGTCGGACTCCTGCGCGAACCCGTACCCGGAACCGGAAGCGCCGACGAACACCCCGCCGCGGGTACCCCGGATCGTGCCCGCGTCGATCCCCGCGCGTTCGACGGCCTCCCAACCCGCTTCCAGCAGAACCCGCTGCTGGGGGTCCATCGCCACGGCTTCTCGCGGCGAGATCCCGAACAGCTCCGCGTCGAACCCGGTGGCGTCGTGGACGAACCCGCCGACCAGCGGGAAGTCGGCACCCCCGAGGTTCCAGCCCCGGTCGACCGGGAACCCGCCGACGCCGTCGCGGCCCTCGACGACCATGTCCCACAGGTCATCCGGCGAGGTGACGCCGCCAGGGAGCCTGCACGCCATGCCGACCACGACGATCGGGTCGTCGTCAACGACGGCACGCCTGGCCTCGGTCGTCGGGGACGGCACGGCGAACCGGGACACCAGGTGGTCGGCCAGCGCGAGGGCCGTGGGGTGGTCGTAGACCAAAGTGGACGGTAGGGCGATCCCGATCGCCGTGGTGAGGCGGTTGCGCAGGTCGACCGCGGTGAGCGAGTCGAAGCCCAGGTCGCTGAAGGTCGAGGCCGGGTCGATGGCGTCGCGGTAGCCGAGGACGCCGCCGACAGCCGTGGTCACCAGGTCCAGCACCACGCGGTGGCGTTCCGCCGCCGAGAGCCCGTGGAGTCGCGACGAGCGGGAATCGTTGTCCGGAGAGGACTCCGGGTCAGAGGTGAACTCGGCGAGCAGAGGGCTTGGGCGGGCCGAGGTGAAGGTCGCCAGGAATGTGGGCCAGTCGACATCGGCGATGACGCTGGTGGGGTGCGGACTGGCGATGGCGGAGTCCATCGCCGCCAGAGCGCGCGCAGGCGACAGGGGTCGGAGACCTCGGCGGCGCAGGTAGTCGGCTGCGGCACCGGCCGCCATTCCCGCTTCGGCCCACGGTCCCCAGGCGATCGACGTCGTGGGGAGCCCTAGCGTGGACCGGTGTTCGGCGAGTGCGTCCAGGCCGGCGTTCGCCGCGGCGTAAGCGGCCTGCCCCCCGCTGCCCCACACGCCCGCGATGGAGGAGAACAGGACCAGGTGAGCCTCGGGCGCCAGTTCGTGCAGCAACCAGGCGGCATCCGCCTTGGGGCGCAGGACAGAGGCGAGTCGATCGGGGGTGAGGTCGGCGAGCGGTGCGTCCTCGCCCACGCCCGCGGCGTGGACAACCGCCGTGACCGGGTGCGTGGCGAGCAGGGAGGACAGCGCCTCTCGGTCTGCCACGTCGCAGGTCACGACCTCGGCGGGGAGATCAGCGGCTCTCGGCGCGGCAACGCCTTGGCGGCTGGCAACGACCACGCGGACGCCACGGGCGGCGAGGTGCCGGACGACCTGGGCGCCGAGAGCACCGGTACCGCCCGTGACCAGCACCGTCCCTTGTGGATGCCACGGAGCGGCTGCGCGCGCGGTGGCCTTGACGAGCCGCCGGGCGAACACGCCATCGGGGCGGATGGACACCTGGTCGTGCGCGCCGCCGAGGACAGCGGCCAGGCGGGCGACCGCTTGGGCGTCCAGGCTCTCCGGCAGTTCGACGAGGCCACCCCAGCGCTGGGGGTGTTCGAGGGCGGCGACGCGACCCAGGCCCGCGATCTGCGCCGTGCGTCGGGTGTCGCCGCGGGTGATGACCCACAGCGGGACCTGGGTGTCTCGGAGGAGTCCGGGCAGGTCGGCAATGGTCGGCCCGATGACCGCGCCGGTGGCCGTGGTGGGGTCGTCGGTGGTGGTCAGACCCGCGGCCCTGAGGGGAGCCCGAAGGTCGTCGGGGACCAGCCACACCCCGGTGGTGGGCGTCGGGTCGATCGCGGTCCAGGTGACGCGGTAGCTGTCCAGCACGGGCGTGGTGGGGGCGTGGTCGAGCCAGAACCGTTCGCGCTGGAACGGGTAGGTGGGCAGCAGGACCCGGGCACCGGCGGGCACGAGCGCCGCGATGTCGAGGCCGGCCCCGCGCGCGTGGGCGGCGGTGACCGCGGAGATCACGGAGGTGACCTCACCGCGCCCGGCCCGCAAGGTGGCGATGCCGTTGTCGACCAGCGCCGCCAGCACCCCGTCCGGCCCGAGTTCCAGGTGCGTGCCTGCCCCGGCCGTCCGCACCGCGTCGGCGAACCGGACCGTGTCCCGCACCTGCCGCACCCAGTACCCCGGCGTGACCGGGTCCCCTGTCGAGGTGCTCACCAGCGGGATCGTCGGCGTGGCGAACGAGAGCCCGGCCGCGACCCGCTCGAACTCCGCCAGCATCGGGTCCATCAAGTGCGAGTGGAACGCGTGCGACACCACCAACCGCTTCACCCGACGAGATTGTTCAACAAACCTACGATCCAACAGTTCGACAATCCCACGATCCCCCGATACGACAATCGAACGATCCGAGTTCACCGCCGCGAGGTCGACCCCCTCGGGGAGGCCATCGGGGAACTGCTGGCGCAGGTCAGACTCGGAGATCTCCACGGCCAGCATGGCGCCACCGGGCGGGAGTGCCTGCATCAGGCGGGCGCGGGCAGCGACCAGGGTGCACACGTCGTCCAGCGACAGGATGCCGGAGACATGGGCGGCGGCCAGTTCGCCGATGGAGTGGCCGACGAGGACATCGGGGTGGACGCCCCAGGACTCCAGCAGGCGGAACAGGGCCACCTGGAGGGCGAAGATCGCGGGCTGGGCGTTCCCGGTCTCGTCGATCGCCGAGTCATCGAAGGGGATCCGGTCGCGGACGGCGTCGAAGGCTTCGGCGAAGACCGGGAAAGCGGCGTGGAGTTCGCGGCCCATGCCCTGGCGTTGCGCACCCTGACCGGTGAACAGGAACGCGACCCCATCGGCCACGACCTCGGGCGCGGTGGTGGCCAGGCCATCGAGGACGTCAGCGGTGGTGGTTGCCGCGAACGCGACCCGGTGCGGGTGCCGGGCCCGAGCCGCGAGTTCGCGGGCGAGGTCCACCGGCCGAGCCGACTCGGCGAGCAGACGCAGTTGGTCGAGCCGGGCGGCAAGTGCCTGTGGTGAGTGGCCGCTGACCACGATCGGCACCGGGTGCGCCGGTTCCACGGCCGCCATGCCGGGTGACTGCGGGGCTTCTTCGATGATCGTGTGCACGTTCGTGCCGCTGACCCCGAACGAGGAGATCCCCGCTCGACGCGGCCGGTCCCGTCGGAGCCACGGCTGCGACTCGGTCACCAGCGACACCGAGCCCGACGTCCAGTCGACGTGCGGTGACGCGGCAGCAGCGTGCAGCGTCGGCGGCAACACACCGTGCCGCAACGCCTGCACCATCTTGATGATCCCCGCCACGCCCGCCGCGGCCTGCGCGTGGCCAATGTTCGACTTCAGGGACCCAAGCCACAACGGCACGTCACGATCCTGGCCGTACGTCGCCAGCAATGCCTGCGCCTCGATCGGGTCGCCGAGAACCGTTCCGGTCCCGTGCGCCTCCACAGCGTCCACATCGGACGCCGAGAGCCCGGCCGACCGCAGCGCCGCCTTGATCACCCGCTGCTGCGCAGGACCGTTCGGCGCCGTCAGCCCGTTCGACGCGCCGTCCTGGTTGACGGCCGAACCCCGCACCACGGCGAGGACCCGGTGCCCGCGGGCGACGGCGTCCGACAACCGCTCCACCAGCAACACGCCAACGCCCTCGGACCACCCGGTCCCATCGGCCTCAGCCGAGAACGACTTGCACCGACCGTCGACGGAAAGTCCGCGCTGGCGGGAGAACTCGGTGAAGATCCCTGGCCCCACCATGACCGTGACGCCACCGGCGACCGCCATCGTGCACTCACCGGACCGCAGCGCCTGCGTCGCCAGGTGCAGCGCCACCAGCGACGACGAGCACGCGGTGTCCACAGTGACCGCCGGACCCTCAAGCCCGAAGAAGTACGCCAACCGGCCAGACGCCACACTGGTCGAACTACCGGTCAGGAAGTGGCCCTCGACGCCTTCCGGCAACGGGATCCCGACGCCATAACCAGAGTGCGCGGCACCGACGAAGACCCCGGTTTGGGAGCCGCGCACGGTGCTCGGGTCGATCCCCGCGTCCTCGAACGACTGCCAGGTCGCCTCCAGCAGCAGCCGCTGTTGCGGATCCATCGCGGTCGCCTCACGCGGCGACACGCCGAACAGCCGCGCGTCGAACCCGGAGACGTCGTCGAGGAACCCGCCCGCCTGGGCGTAAGTCGTGCCCACGACGTCCGCGTCCGGGTTGTACAGCGCGCCCAGGTCCCAGCCCCGGTCGGTCGGGAACGGCCCGATGCCCTCTCGCCCCTGCGACACCAGGTCCCACAGGTCGTCCGGGGAGCTGACGCCGCCGGGGAAGCGGCAGGCCATGCCGACGATCGCGATCGGTTCGTCTGTCGACTTCGGACTAGTTACGACCTCGATCCGCCGTTCCTCGGCGGGCAGCAGCGAACGGAGGTGGTCGACGAGCGCGGCGGGCGTCGGGTAGTCGAAGATCGCGGTGGCCGGGAGCCGGAAGCCGGTCGCGGTGTTGAGCCGGTTGCGGAACTCCACGGCGGTGAGGGAGTCGAAGCCCATTTCCTTGAACGGGCGGCCCGTGTCGGCCGAGGTGTGGCCGAGCACGGCGGTGATCTCGGCGCGCACGGTCGTGAGCAGTGCGCGGCCCGCCTCGGCCGGGCTGAGCGCGCGCAGGTGGTCGACTGATCCAGTGCGGGTGACGCGACGTGGTGTGTGCACCAGTCCGCGCAAGAGAGCCGGGACCGGGGTGAGTTTCCTTGCGGTGGCCGGGTCGTAGGCGATCGTGACCAGGTGAGCACGGCCGTCGAGCTGGGCGGCGTCGAACAGTGCCAGGCCGTGTGCCTCGGTCAGCGCCGGGCCGACCCGGGTCGCACGGGCGAGGTCGACGGTGTCCAGGGAGCCGCTGATCGCGCTCGACGTCGCCCACAGGCCCCAGGACAGTGACACCGCGGCGAAACCACGGGACCGGCGACGGTGTGCGATGGCGTCCAGGACCGCGTTCGCCGCCGCGTAGTTCGCCTGCCCTGGCGAGCCGAACACCGACGATGCCGACGAGTACAGGGCGAACAGCGCGATGTCGCCCACGAGGTCGTCGAGCACCATGGCCCCGATGGCCTTGGGCGCGAGCACACTGGACACACGCTCGGGAGTGAGGGCGTCGATCACGCCGTCGTCAGCGGTACCCGCCGCGTGGATCACGCCTGTCAGGTCGGGGATTCCCGCTACCAGCTCGGCGAGAGCGTCCGGATCGGACGTGTCACAGGCAACGATCCGTGCTCCGGGAACGTCTCCCGTGCCGCTGCGGTTGGCGAGGACGAACTTGCTCACCCCGTACTCGTCGGCCAGGTGGCGCGCGATGATCCGGCCGAGGACGCCAGTACCACCGGTGATGAGAACTGTCCCCTGTGGATCGACCGACCTGGGGATGGTGAGCACGTTCTTGCCGATGTGCTTTCCCTGGCCCACGAACCGGAAGGCCGCCTGCGCCTCCCGGAGGTCCCACGCCCGCCACGGCAGCACCGTGAACACGCCGCGCGCGAACAGGTCCAGCACCTCGACGAGCATCTCCTGGAGGCGGTCCGGTCCGGCCTCGCCCAGGTCGAACGCGCGGTACCCAGGGATGTCGGCGCGGAGGTCGGCCTTGCCCATCTCGATGAACCGGCCGTCCGCGGCGAGCAGCCCGACCGAGGCGTCGATGAACTCGCCAGCCAACGCGTTGAGGACAACGTCGACGTTCGGGAACTTGGCGGCGAAACCGAGGTCTCGCGACGAGGCGAGGTGGTCGTCGTCGAGCCCGGTGGCCCGCCACTTGGCCGGGCTCGCGGTCCCGAAGATCTCCGCGCCGAGGTGCCGCGCGACCTGCACGGCCGCCATGCCGACCCCACCGGCGGCGGCGTGGACGAGCACCCGCTCGCCCGCGCGCAGACCCGCGAGGTCGACCAGTCCGAAGTAGGCGGTGAGGAACGCCATCGGGACGGTCGCGGCCTCGGCGAACGACCAGTCGTCCGGTACCGGCGCCACCATCCGCCGATCGACCACGACCGATGGTCCGAAACCCCCGGCGAACAAGCCGAAGACGCGGTCGCCCGGCCTGAGGTCGACGTCCGGTCCGACCGCGGTGACCACGCCCGCGCCCTCGGAGCCGAGCAGGGCGCGCTCCGGGTACTGGCCGAGCGCGATGAGGACGTCGCGGAAGTTGACGCCAGTCGCGTGGACCGCGATCTGGACCTGGCCGGGGCCGGGCGCGTCGATCGTGATCGGGGTCAGGGTGAGGGCGTCGAGGGAGTCGCCGCCCGGGTCGAGTCGCCAGGTGGACGTGGCCGGGAGGGCGAGGGTGCCGGTGGCGCGGGCCAACCTGGGGGCGAGGATCTCGTTGCCGCGTAACGCGAGTTGGGGTTCATCGAGGTCCAGCAGGGACGCGATGGTCTCGTCCGACGGGGTGCTCTCGGCGTCGAGGAGCAGGAACCGGCCCGGGTGCTCGGACTGTGCGGATCGGATCAGGCCGCCGACAGCCGCACCAGCGATGTCCGTGATCTCGTCGCCGGGAAGCGCGGCGACGGCGTTGCGCGTGTGCAGGACCAGGGTCGAGTCGCCGAACCGTTCGTCGGCCAGCCACACCTGGATCCCGGCGAGCACATCGACCACAGTGGACTCGATATCGCCTGCGGGAACCTGCCACACCACAGCGTCGGCGGGCAGCCAGTCGGTGGGGGTACCGCGCGTGACGGACTTGGTGGACTCCGCGGCCTGGAGCTGCGTCCAGTCGATGGCGAACAGATCGGCATCGCGGCGGGCGGACTTCCGCAGGGTCAGACCGGCGATCGTGATGACCGGGGCGCCCGCCGGGTCGGTGGCGGCGAGGGAATACGTGTCGGCTCCGGTAGTCCTGATCACGACGCGAAGGCTGGTGGCGCCCGGGTTGTGCAGGGTGACACCGGACCAGGCGAACGGCAGGCCGGCCTTGGCGGGGTCGAGCCCGGTCGGGTGCAGCGCGGCGTCGAGGAGGGCGGGGTGCAGGCCGAAGCGGGTGGCGTCGCGGTGGGCGTGCTCGGGGAGCGCGACCTCGGCGTAGTAGGCGTCGTCGCTCCGCCAGGCCGCTCGGAGGCCCTGGAACAGGGGTCCGTAGGCGAACCCGTTGTCCGCCGCGGCCGCGTAGAAGGACTCGAGATCGACCGGTTCCGCCACTGGGGGCCAGGGCAGCGTGGCGCCGGAGGGGTGCCCATCGGCACGGCGGATCAACTCGGCGCTCGGATGGCCCGCCGTCTGCGCCCCGGAACCGACCGCGTCGGCTATCGGCGCCTGCACGTGGGGGGTCGACGAGGCAGCGCGGGAGAGGCGGCCTTCGGCGTGGCGGGTCCAGGTCGTGCCGTCGGGGGTGGAGTGGATCTCCACCGTCCTGGTGTCGTCGTCGGCGGGCGGGGTGACGGTGACCTGGAGGCGGAGGGGGCCGGTCAGGGGCAGGGGGGCGGCGATGATGAGGTCGTCGAGGACCGGGTGGCCGACCTGGGTGCCCGCGTGCAGGGCCAGTTCGACGAAGGCGGTCCCGGGGACGAGCACGTCGCCCTGGATCTTGTGGTCGGTGAGCCAGGCGTGGGTGGTCGAGGTGAGGCGACCGGTGAACAGGTGGCCGCCGTCGGGTTGGGGGGCCGCGGCACCGAGCATGGGGTGTTCGGCGGCGGCCAGGCCCGCGGCGGTGAGGTCCGCGCGGGCGGAGGGGCGTGGCCAGTAGCGGACGCGTTCGAAGGGGTAGGTGGGGAGGTCGACGCGGTTGCCGCCCGGCAGCAGGGCAGCCCAGTCGACGCGGGTCCCGAGGGTGTGGACGCGGCCAAGCGCGTGCAGCAGGGTCTCGTGGTCGTCGCGGCCCGAGCGCAGCAGCGGTGCGGCGCCGTCCCCCACCAACGCGCTGAGCACACCGTCCGGCCCCAGCTCCAGGAACCGGTTGGCTCCGCGCCGCCGCACCTCGTCCGCCGCTGACGCGAACCGCACCGGCTCGCGGACCTGCCGCACCCAGTACTCCGGCGTGGCCGGGTCGCCGGTGGCGGTGCTCACCAGCGGGATCGTCGGCTTGGCGAACGACAGCCCGCCGACCACCTGCCGGAACTCGTCCAACATCGGGTCCATCAAGTGGCTGTGGAACGCGTGCGACACCACCAACCGCTTCACCCGCCGCGATTGTTCAACAAACCTACGATCCAACAGTTCAACAATCTGACGATCCCCCGATACGACAATTGAACGATCCGAGTTGACCGCGGCGAGGTCGATGCCTGCGGGCAGGCCGTCGGGGAACTGGCGGAGGAGGTCGGCCTCGGAGATCTCGACGGCCAGCATGGCGCCGCCGGGGGCCAGGGCCTGCATGAGCCGGGCTCGGGCGGCGACCAGGGTGCACGCGTCGTCGAGGGTGAGGATGCCGGAGACGTGGGCGGCGGCGAGTTCGCCGATGGAGTGGCCGAGGAGCAGGTCAGGGCGGACGCCGAGGGACTCCAGCAGCCGGAACAGGGCCACCTGGAGGGTGAAGAGCGCGGGTTGGGCGTTGCCCGTCCGGTCCAGGTCCGACCCGTCGAAGCGGAGGCGGGCGGCGATCTCGTCGGCGGTCGTCCGGAAGACGTCGAACGAGCGCAGGCCGTCACCCATGCCCTGGCGCTGTGAACCCTGACCGGTGAACAGGAACGCCAACCGGCCCGGCACGTCCAGTCCGAACTCGACGGACGCGGGCGTCGCGCCAGCGGCGATCTCGGCCAGCGCGGCATCGGCGGCGGCAGCGTCGCGAGCGACGACGACCGCGCGGTGCGTGAGCGCCGAACGCGTGGTCGCGAGCGAGAACGCGGTGTCGAGCAAACCGTTGCCAGTCAACCGAAGTGCGGCGGCCTGCTCGCGGAGTGCCGCATCCGTGCGCCCGGACAGCACCAGCGGCACCGCGCGCGGATCAGCGGCTACCGTCGGCGGGTCGACCTCGGGCGCCTGCTCCAGGATCGTGTGCGCGTTGGTGCCGCTGACCCCGAACGACGAGACCGCGGCCCGGCGCGGTCGGTCGACCGCGGGCCAGGGCCGGTTCGCGGTGAGCGGCGCCACGGCTCCGGCGGCCCAGTTCACCTGCGGCGTCGGAGTATCGGCGTGCAGGGTGGCTGGCAGCACGCCGTGCCGCAACGCCATGACGGCCTTGATGATGCCCGCGACGCCCGCCGCGGCCTGGGTGTGACCGATGTTGGACTTCACCGAGCCCAACCACAGCGGCTCGGTCCGGTCGCGGCCGTACGTGGCCAGCAGTGCCTCGGCCTCGATCGGGTCGCCGAGCCGGGTGCCGGTGCCGTGCGCCTCCAGCATGTCCACATCGGACGTACCGAGATCCGCGTCCGCCAGCGCCGCCCGGATCACCCGCTGCTGCGCCGGTCCGTTCGGGGCGGTCAGCCCGTTCGACGCGCCGTCCTGGTTGACCGCGCTCCCCCGCACGACCGCCAGGACCCGGTGGCCTGCGGTGAGCGCGTCGGAGAGCCTCTCGACCACCAGCACGCCGACGCCCTCGCCCCAGCCCGTGCCGTCCGCGCCTGCGCCGAACGCCTTGCACCGCCCGTCCGGGGCGAGCGCGCGTTGTCGGCTGAACTCGATGAACGCAGCCGGGGTCGCCATGATCGTGACGCCGCCGACCAGTGCCAACCGGCACTCACCAGCCCGCAGCGATCGAATAGCCAGGTGCAGTGCCACCAAGGACGACGAGCACGCTGTGTCCACGGTGACCGCAGGGCCCTCCAGCCCGAACGAGTACGCGACACGTCCGGAAAGGACACTCGCCGCGCTTCCCGTGGCGAGGTAGCCTTCCGCCGCCTCCTGGTCGGCCGCGATCACACTCGCGTAGTCCTGCCCGTTGGTACCGGCGAAGACGCCGACAGACTCACCGCGCAACGAGGTCGGCGGGATCCCGGCGCGTTCCAGCGCCTCCCAGCACGCCTGTAGCAGCAAGCGCTGCTGCGGGTCCATGGCCGTCGCCTCGCGCGGGGACACCTCGAACAGGCCGGCATCGAACCGCGTCGCGCTGTCGAGGAAGCCGCCGGTGCGGCCGTAACTGGTGCCGAGGGTGTCCGGGTCGGGGTCGAACAGGGCGTCGAGGTCCCAGCCGCGGTCGTCGGGGAACGGCCCGATGGCGTCGCGCCCCTCGCTGACCAGCCGCCACAGGTCGTCGGGTGACTCGACGCCGCCGGGGAAGCGGCAGCTCATCGCCACGATCGCGATCGGCTCGGCTGCCCGCTCCTGCGCCTCGCGCAGCGCGCGGCGCGCGACCCGGAGTTCGCCGGTGACGAACTTCAGGTTCTCGAGCAGCTTCTTCTCATCCGCCATGATCAGCGACTCCCCGCCACGAACATCATCCGGACTTGCCGAACTCTTGGTGGATCAGGTCGAACAGCTCGTCCGCCGAGGCGTCGGCCAGGTCGTCGGCCACCGCTTGCGGCTCGGGTTCCAGCAGGGCAAGCAGGCCGCGCAGGCGGGTGGTGATCGCGCTCGCCTCGGCCCCGGTCGGCGGCAGCTCGGCGAGCGCGGCCTCCAGCTTGTCCAGCTCGGCGACCGCGGGTGACCCGGGGTCCTCGGTCAGCTCGTCGAGCAGGTACGCGGCCAGCGCCTCGGGGGTGGGGTGGTCGAACACGACCCCGGCGGGCAGCGCGAGTCCGGTCGCGGCGTCGAGCTGGTTGCGCAGTTCGACGGCGGTGAGGGAGTCGAAGCCCAGGTCGCGGAAGGCGCGCCGCGGGTCGACCAGCTCGCCTTCGCGGTGCCCGAGAGCCGATGCGGCGCGGGCGGTGACCAGGTCGAGCAGGAGCGAATCGCGTTGGCCCGCAGGGGTTTCGGCCAGCACCGCGCGCAGGTCAGGCGCGGCGGTCGTCGGCGCGGTCGCGATCAGGCGCTCGAACAGGGGGCGGCCGTTGGCGAAGCGGGACCAGTCGATGGCGGCGACGGCGACGGTGGTCAGATCCGCGTCGAGGGCGGTGGCCAGGGCCGCGATCGCCCGGGCCGGATCCAACGCGGTGACGCCGGTGCGGTGCTGCTGGTCCGACGCCGCGGCTTCGGCGCCCAGACCCGTTCCCGCCCAAGGGCCCCAGGCGATGGCCGTGGCGGGACGGCCCTGGGCGCGGCGGTGTTCGGCGAGGGCGTCGAGGTAGGCGTTGGCGGCGGCGTAGTTGGCCTGGCCCGGGTTTCCGACGACGCCCGCGAAGGAGGAGAACAGCACGAGGTGGGCGTCGGGCAGGAGTTCGTCGAGGTGGCCCGCGGCTGCCTTGCCCTGCCAGACGGTGTCGAACTGCGCGGGGGTGAGCGTGTCGATCACCCCGTCGTCGACCGTTCCGGCGGTGTGGAAGACGGCGGTGATCTCGTGACCCGCGATCGTGGTGGCGAGGGCGTCGCGGTCGGTGACATCGCAGGCGACGACGGTGACCTCGGCGCCGCGGTGGCGCAGGTCGGCGGCCAGTGCCTCGGCCGATGGCGCCTGCGGACCGCGCAGGCTGGTGAGAAGCAGGTGCGGGGCACCCCGGTCAGCCAGCCAACGGGCGACGTGGGCACCGAGCGCGCCGGTGCCGCCGGTGACGAGAACGGTCCCTGTGGGAGTCCAGGTGCGGGTTCGGTTAGGGGTGGTGCGGGTGAGTCGGCGGGCGAGAGTTGCGTTCTCGCGCAAGGCCAGTTGAGTCTCGGTGCCGACTAGTGCGGCATGGAGCTGTTGAGGGTCAACGGTTTCCGGCAGGTCTAGGAGTCCGCCCCAGCGGCGTGGGAGTTCCAGGGCGGCGACTTGACCTAAGCCCCAGATGGCCGCCTGGTGGGGATTGTGGGCTGGAGCGCCGGGGGTGGAGACAGCTCCTCGGGTCGCGCACCACAGGGGGGCGTTGACGTTCTGGAGGAGGGCGAGGGCGGTCTCAGGGGTCGGGGTGGTGGCGAAGACCGCGGTGACCGGGAGGTCGCGCATGTCTTCCAGGCTGGTGCGGGTGATGGTGTCGACGTCCGCGAAGGCCGCGGTGATGTCGTCGGTGGGGTCGACCAGGAGCCAGGTGCCCGTGGGGGTGCTGGGGTGCTGGGAGGTGGGGGTCCAGTCGACCTCGTACCACCAGGAGTCGGCTGGGTTGGTCTTGGGCCAGAAGCGCTGGTGCTGGAACGGGTAGGGCGGCAGGGCGACGGGAGCGCCTTGCGGGAGGATCTTCGTCCACTGTGGAGTGCCACCGCGGGCATAGTCGTGGCCCACCGCCGCCAGGAGGGTGGCCACCTCCCCTTGTCGTCGCCGCAATGTCGGCGCCGCAGTGTCGACGAGCGCCGACAGCACTCCGTCCGGCCCCAGTTCGAGGTATCGGGTGTCCTCGGGCAGTCGGCGGACCGCCTCGGCGAACCGGACCGTCTCCCGGACCTGCCTGACCCAGTACCCCGGCGTCGCGGGGTCGCCCGTCGCGGTGGTCACCAACGGGATGGTCGGCCCGCTGAACGAGAGCCCGCTCAACGCCCGCTCGAACTCCGCCAGCATCGGGTCCATCAGGTGCGAGTGGAAGGCGTGCGACACCACCAGCCGCTTCACCCGGCGGGATTGTTCAACAAACCTACGATCCAACAACTCAACAATCCCACGATCCCCCGATACGACAATCGAACGATCCGAGTTCACCGCGGCCAAGTCGACCCCGGCGGGGAGACCATCGGGGAACTCGGCGACCAGATCTGCCTCGGAGATCTCCACGGCCAGCATGGCGCCGCCGGGGGGCAGGGCCTGCATGAGCCGGGCTCGGGCGGCGACCAGGGTGCACGCGTCGTCCAAGGAGAGGATGCCTGCGATGTGAGCAGCGGCCACCTCACCGATCGAATGACCGACCAGGTAGTCGGGACGCACACCCCAGGACTCCAGGAGCCGGAAGAGGGCCACCTGGAGCGCGAAGATCGCGGGCTGGGCGTTCCCGGTCTCGTCGATAGCGGAGTCGTCGAAGGGGACCCGGAGACGGACCGCGTCGAAAGCGTCGGCGAAGACGGGATAGGCGGCGTAGAGCTCCTGTCCCATGCCCGCGTGCTGCGACCCCTGCCCGGTGAACAGGAACGCCGAGTGAGCCCGGTGCTCGACCGACGACACCCGGGTCAGACGCTCCCCAAGATCACCGTCCACCACCACGACCGCGCGGTGGGGAAGACGCGGGTCGGTGGCGGCCAGCGCGCGGGCCATCCCGGTGGCCGGGAAGTCGAGATGGGCGAGGCTGGTCGCGCGGGCGTGAAGGGCTTCGGCAGTGTGGGCGGAGAGGACCCAGGCGGTGGGGAGTTGCGGCTCAGGAGCGGGCGGCGGCGGGGCAACGTGTTCGAGGATGACGTGGGCGTTGGTGCCGCCGATGCCGAAGGCGGAGACGGCGGCACGGCGCGGGCCCGGCTGCCACGGCTGGTCCTCGGTGAGCAGGCGCATCGGGCCGGACCAGTCGATGTGCGGGGAGGGTGCGTCGGCGTGCAGGGTGCGAGGCAGGGTGCCGTGCCGCATGGCCTGGACCATCTTGATGACCCCGGCGACGCCCGCCGCGGCCTGGGTGTGGCCGATGTTGGACTTGATGGACCCGAGCCAGAGCGGCCGCGGGCGGTCTTGGCCGTAGGTCGCCAGAAGCGCCTGGGCCTCGATCGGGTCGCCGAGGGCGGTGCCGGTGCCGTGCGCCTCCACAGCGTCCACATCGGATGGTCGCAACCCGGCGTCGGCGAGCGCCGCCCGGATGACACGTTGCTGCGACGGCCCGTTGGGCGCGGTAAGCCCGTTCGACGCGCCGTCCTGGTTGACGGCCGTGCCACGGACCACCGCCAGGACGGGCCGGTTCGCCGCGATGGCGTCCGAGTGCCGCATCAGCAGGAGAACGCCAACCCCCTCACCCCAACCGGTTCCGTCCGCCCCCGCGGCGAAAGCCTTGCACCGGCCGTCCGACGCGAGTCCGTCCTGGTGTCCGAACTCCACGAACGCGGTGGGCGTCGACATGATCGTCACACCGCTGGCCAACGCCATGTCACATTCGCCGCCGCGCAGCGCACGCACGGCCAAGTGCAGTGCCACCAACGACGACGAGCACGCGGTGTCCACGGTGAGCGCCGGGCCTTCGAGCCCGAACGCGTACGCCACCCGACCCGACAACACCGCCGCCGCACTGCCGATCGCGAGGTGTCCCTCAAGTCCTTCACCCGCTGCTGCGACAAGCGGTGCGTAGTCCTGCCCGTTGGTCCCGGCGAACACCCCGACGCTGGAGCCTTTGAGCCCAGCCGGGTCGAGCCCAGCCGCCTGGAACGCTTCCCAGGTGGCCTCCAGCAACACCCGCTGCTGCGGGTCCATCGCCAACGCCTCGCGCGGCGAGATCCCGAACAGCGCCGCGTCGAACCCGGCCACGTCGTCGAGGAATCCGCCGACCCGGGCGAACTCCGGCGCTCCGGTCAGGTCCCATCCCCGGTCACCGGGGAATCCGCCGACGGCGTCCGCACCGTCGCTGACCAAGCGCCACAGGTCATCCGGCCCCGTCACCCCGCCCGGGAACCGGCAGGCAATGCCCACGATCACCACGGCGTCGTCCGCCACCGCGTGGGGGACTGGCAATTCGGCCTGTGGGCGAGCAGGGAGTTCATGGCCGAGCACGGTCTGCAGGTGGGCGGCGACGGCGGCCGGGGTGGGGTGGTCGAAGACCAGGCTGGCGGGCAGTGGGGTGTTGGTGGCCGTGGCGAGGGCGTTGCGGAGTTCCAGTGCTGTGAGCGAGTCGAAGCCCAGGTCGCGGAACGCGCGATCCGCGGGGACGGGGTTGGGGCGGCCGAGGATGGCGGTGGCGTGGGTGCGGACGAGGGTCTCAAGGTGGCGGGCCAGGTCTGCCGGTGGGAGTTCCGGGAGGGCCGCGGCCTCGACGAAGCCGGAAAGGAGGCGGTCGGGACGAGCGGGGAATCGTGCCCAGGTGACGTCGGCGACGACGGTGTGCGGCTCGTCGCCGTCGAGCGACTGGGCCAGGGCGGCCAGGGCAGCGTTGGGAGGCATGGGGTTCAGGCCCGCGCGACGGAGTCGGTCGGCGACTGGGCCCGCGGCCATGCCCGCGTCAGCCCAGGGGCCCCAGGCGATCGCGGTGGCGGGACGGCCCTGGGCTCGACGGCGGGCAACGAGGGCGTCGAGGGCTGCGTTGGCGGCGGCGTAGTTGGCTTGGCCCGCGTTGCCGATGGCGCCCGCGAGGGAGGAGAACACGACGAACGCGTCGACGTCACCAGCGAGTTCGTCGAGGTGGGCCGCCGAGTCCACTTTGGATCGCATGAGGGCGGTGAAGCGGTCCGGCGTGAGGGACTCGATGACGCCGTCGTCGACCGTGCCCGCGGTGTGGAAGACGGCGGTGACCGGGTGCTCGGCGAGCAGGGCGGCCACGGCGTCGCGGTCGCCGGTGTCGCACGAGACAACTGTGGCTCGGGCACCCAGATCAGCCAGTTCGGCCACGAGATCGGCGACACCGGGAGCATCAGGACCGCGGCGGCTGGCGAGGATGAGCGACGTGGCACCGCGACCGGCCAACCAGCGGGCAACGTGGGCGCCGATGGCCCCGCTGCCTCCGGTGATCAGGACAGGTCCGCTCGGCCGCCACCCTGGACGAGGAGCACTATGCGGGGCGCGTTCGAGCCGCCGGGCCAGCGCTCCGTTCTGACGAAGCGAGACCTGGTTCTCCTGTCCGTTGAGGACAGTGGCGAGACGACCCGCGGAGCGCGCGGTGAGAGGTTCCGCGATGTCGACGAGCCCGCCCCAGCGCTCGGGGTGTTCCAGGGCCGCGACCTGCCCGAAGCCCCAGATGGCGGCCTGGCCCGGGTCGCTCTCGGCGCCACGGGTAACGCACCACACGGGGACCGTGGCCGTCTGCACGAGGCGGAGGGCGTCGTCCAGGTCGCCCGTCGAGATGATGCCGGTGGCCTCCGTCAACTCGGTGACGATGGTGGCGCCCGACGCGCGCAAGGCGTTGGCGACGTCGGCCGGATCAGGTCCGACCACAGCCCAGGCGCCTGCGAGCTGCTCCGCCCGGAGGTCCAGCGGGTGCCAGGTGATGCGGTAGCGCCAGTCTTCCACTGTGGACACCAGAGCCTGGGAACGCCGCCAAGAGGCCAGGGCTGGGAGAACGCGGGCGAGGCTCTCTCGGTCGTCCACCTGCAAGGTGGCGGCGAGGGACTCGATGTCCTCATGCTCGATGGCCGCCCAGAACCGGCCGTCGACCGGCGCCACCGCGGTGTGGGAGATCCAGAACGACTCGCGCTGGAACGGGTAGGTCGGCAGGTCGATCCGCTGACCACCCCAGTGCTCGACCACCGCCCGCCAGTCGACCGCGCGTCCGTTGACGTGCGCGACGGCCAGCGCCTTGAGCACCGACGTCCGCTCGTCCACCCCGGCGCGCACCGTCGGCGTCCCCGCGTCGACCAGCCCGGACAGCACGGCATCCGGCCCCAACTCCAGGAACCGGGTCCCGTCCTCGACCCGCGCCACCGCGTCGGCGAACCGGACCGTCTCCCGCACCTGCCGCACCCAGTACTCGGGCGTGCTCGGGTCACCGGCCGAACTGGTCGACATCGGGACAGTCGGACTGCTGAACGACAGCCCGGCCACGACCTGCCGGAACTCCCCCAGCATGGGGTCCATCAGGTGCGAGTGGAAGGCGTGCGACACCACCAGCCGCTTCACCCGACGAGATTGTTCAACAAACCTACGATCCAACAACTCAACAATCCCACGATCCCCCGATACGACAATCGAACGATCCGAGTTCACCGCGGCCAAGTCGACCCCGGCGGGGAGGCCATCGGGGAACTCGGCGACCAGGTCAGCCTCGGAGATCTCGACGGCCAGCATGGCGCCGCCGGTCGGAAGCGCCTGCATCAGGCGGGCACGGGCTGCGACCAGGGTGCACGCGTCGTCCAAGGAGAGGATGCCCGCGACATGGGCGGCGGCCAGCTCGCCGATGGAGTGGCCGATCAGCACGTCAGGGCGGACACCCCAGGACTCCAGCAGGCGGAACAGCGCCACCTGGAGGGCGAAGATCGCGGGCTGCGCGTGACCGGTCTCGTCAATCGCGGCGTCGTCGAAGGGGACCCGGGCCCGGATCTCGTCGAAGGTGCTCGCGAACACCGGGAAGGCCCGGAGCTGCTCGCCCATGCCCGCCCGCTGCGAGCCCTGTCCGGTGAACAGGAAGGCGAGCCGGTGCGAGCTCGCCGCACCGCGGATCACCGAGCCCGACACCAGGTCAGCCGCAAGATCGGCCAAACCAGCCCGCTCGAACACGACCGCCCGGTGCGGCAGCAGGGGACGCGCCGCCAGCGACACCGCGAGGTCCGCCGAGCCTGCTTCCACTTCCAGCAACCGCGCGGCCTGGGCCACTAGCCCCGCGTGCGACGACGCCGACAGCAGCAACGGCGCGTCGACAGCCGGATCGAGGAGCGGGCTCGTGTCGCCAGGGGTTGGGGGTGCCTGTTCGAGGATGGCGTGGGCGTTGGTGCCGCTGATGCCGAACGACGACACCCCGGCTCGACGCGGTCGGGTGACCTCGGGCCACGGGCGCGCCTCGGTGAGCAGCGAGACCGCCCCGGAGGTCCAGGTGATGTGGGGCGACGGGGTGTCCACGTGCAGGGTGGGCGGCAGGGTGTCGTGGCGCATCGACTGGACCATCTTGATGATGCCGCCGACGCCGGCCGCGGCCTGGGTGTGGCCGACGTTGGACTTGAAGGAGCCCAGCCAGAGCGGTTCGTCGCGGTCCTGGCCGTAGGTGGCGAGGAGCGCGGACGCCTCGATCGGGTCACCCAGCGCGGTTCCGGTTCCGTGCGCTTCCACGGCATCCACATCGGACACCGCGAGTCCCGCGTCAGCCAACGCCTGTCGGATGACCCGTTCCTGCGCCAACCCGTTGGGGGCGGTCAAGCCGTTGGACGCGCCATCCGAGTTCACCGCGGTCCCACGGACGACAGCCAGCACCGTGTGGCCATTGCGTTGCGCGTCCGACAAGCGCTCGACCAGGAGCAGTCCGGCACCCTCGGCCCAGCTCGTCCCGTCTGCGCCTGCCGCGAAGGACTTGCACCGGCCGTCGGACGCGAGCCCGCGCTGGCGGCTGAAGTCGACGAACACCGTCGGCGTCGACATGACCGTCACACCGCCGACCAACGCCATGTCGCACTCGCCCGACCGCAACGCCTTCGCGGCCCAGTGCAGCGCCACCAACGACGACGAACACGCCGTGTCGACCGTGACCGCGGGCCCCTCGAAGCCATAGGTGTAGGCCAACCGACCGGACACCACGCTGCCCGCACCACCGGTGGCGATGTATCCCTCCACATCGGACGGAACGCTGCCCGAGGCGTAGTCGTGGTACATCACACCCGCGAACACACCGGTTCGACTGCCGCGCAGGGAGGTCGGGTCGATGCCCGCGCGTTCGAAGGTCTCCCAGGAGAGTTCCAGCATGATCCGCTGCTGCGGGTCCATCGCCAGCGCCTCGCGGGCGGAGATGCCGAAGAACTCGGGGTCGAACAGGTGGGCGTCGTGCAGGAAGCCGCCGTGCCGGGTGTAGGTGGTGCCGGGGTTGTCCGGGTCGGGGTGGTAGAGCCCGGCGAGGTCCCAACCCCGTGCGGTGGGGAACTCGCTGATACCGTCACGGCCCTCGACCACCATCTGCCACAGTGACTCTGGGCTGTCCACGCCGCCCGGGTAGCGGCAGGCCATGGCGACGATCGCGATCGGGTCGTCGACCGCCGCTGTGACGACCACAGTGGACTTGGCAGGGCCGTCCGCGAGTTCCGCCTCGACGAACTGGGCGAGGGCCGCCGGGGTGGGGTGGGAGAACACGATGGTGGCGGACAGCGCCAGGCCGGTCGCGGCGGCGATACGGTTGCGCAGTTCGACCCCGGTGAGCGAGTCGAAGCCCAGGTCCTTGAACGTCCGAGTCGGGTCGACGCGATCGGTCGACGAGTGGCCCAGCACGGTCGCGATGCTCTGGAGGACAAGGGAATCAACATCGGCAGGCGCCACCGCGGCGGCAGGCTGCGTCTTGAGCGGGGTCGCGACGGCGACGACGTGGGCGCGGTCCGGGGCCTGGTCCAGCAGGGTCATGCCCTGCGCGGCGGTGAGCGTGCCACCGAGGTGGCCGAAGCGGGACCGGTCGACGGTGGCACCCATGCCGTCCGCCCAGTGGCCCCACGCCACGGCGCGCGCGGGCAGACCGGAGGCGCGGCGATGGGCCGCGAGTCCATCGAGGAAGGCGTTCGCGGCAGCGTAGGCGGCTTGCCCCGCGGTACCGAAGGTGCCCGCGACGGAGGAGAAGAGGACGAACTCGCTGAGGCCGTCGCTCAACTCGTGCAGGTTGCTCGCACCATCCACTTTGGATCGGATCGCGGCGTCGACGCGGTCGGCGTCCAAGGCGTGGACGGGGGCGTCGTCGAGGGTCCCGGCGGCGTGGATGATCGCGGCGACCGGGTGGGTGGCGAGCAGGTCGGCGACGGCTGCTCGATCGGTGACGTCGCAGTCGACGATCGTGGCGCCCAGCTCGGCCAGTTCCGGTGCCGCCGCACTGGATGTGGCGTGGCGGCTCACCAGGACCACCTGCACGCCGAGCCGGATGAGGTGGCGGGCGACGTGGGCGCCAAGTCCGCCGGTGCCACCCGTGACGAGGACTCTGTCGCCCCAGTCGGCTTGCCCATCGACGGGAACCCGGACTGGTTGGGGGATGAACGTGCTGCCTGCCCGCACCGCGACCTGCGACTCACCCGCCGGGAGGGTCGACGGGAGCTCGCCGTCGACGAGGACGAACCTGCCGGGGTGCTCGGTCTGGGCCGAACGCACCAGGCCCCACACGGCGGCGGCGGCCGGGTCCACCGATTCGTCCTGAGTGGACACCGCGCCTGCGGTGTTGACGACCAACTCGCCGGAGCCACTGGTCAGCCAGTCCTGGACCACACCGAGCGCAAGCCGCACAGCCGCGTGCGCCCGGTCGACCAGTGAGCCATCGGGGATCTCGATGACGGCGGTCTCACCGACCGGCGCTGTCGCCCGTGCTTGCTGCCAGTCCAGGACATAGGCGACGCCGGTATCCCGCAGTCGCGCGGGGCGGAACGCCAGGGAGTCGACGGTCAGCACCGGATTCCCGGCGGGGTCGACGGCGTGGAGTTCGTACTCGTCCTCGCCGCGCCGGGTGATCCTGGCGTGCAGCGTGGTGGCGACCGAGTGCCGGGTGACCCCGGACCACGCGAACGGCAGCAGCGGCGCGCCATCGCGGGCGAGCGCGGGACCGAGAGCGTGCAAGACCGAGTCGAACACGGTGGCCTGCGGCCCATCCAGCTCGACCCGCGCGTGCACGGTGTCCCCATCCCGCCACGCGGCACGGAGTCCCCGGAAAGCCGGGCCGTACTCGAACCCCAGCTCAGCCAAGGTGTCGTAGGCGGGTTCCACAGCGTGGCCCGCGGGGAGATCGACCGCACTCCAGGTGGACCTGGCGGCGGTGAGGGTGCCGGTGGCGTGGGAGGTCCAGGTGTCGGCGGTGTGGCTGTCGATGGTGATGGTGGGGCCGGTGACCGTGACGCGGAGGCGGACCGACTCTGTGGCGGGGACTACGAGGGGGGCGAGCAGGGTCAGGTCGGCAAGAACGGGCTTGCCGACCTGGGCGCCTGCGTGGAGGGCCAGGTCGACGAACGCGGTGCCGGGGAGCACCGGGGTGCCGCGGACGGCGTGGTCGGCAAGCCAGGGATGCGTGGCGAGGGAGAGACTGCCGGTGAGGACGAGGCCGTCGTCGAGGGTGACGGCGGCGCCGAGAAGGGGGTGGTCGGTGGGGGTGAGACCGGCGGCGGCCAGGCCCGAGGTGGTGGGGGTCGGCCAGAAGCGCTCGTGCTGGAAGGGGTAGGTCGGCAGGTCGACCAGGGTCCTGGGGCCCGCGTGGACGGCTTGCCAGTTCACCTCGACGCCGCGGACCCACAGCTCACCGAGGGCGTCAGCGATGACCTCGGTCGACGGTCGAGTACCCCTTGCCACCGGGATCCCGTCCGCGACCAGCGCCGACAGGACCGCGTCCGGCCCCAACTCGACGAACACCGACCCGTCCAGCCCGGCGACGGCGTCAGCGAAGCGGACCGGCTCCCGAACCTGCCGCACCCAGTACTCCGGCGTGCTCGGGTCGCCCGGCGCGGTGCTGACCAGTGCGATCGTCGGACTGGCGAACGACAGCCCGGCCACGGCGCGGCGGAAGTCCGCGAGCATCGGCTCCATGTGGTGGCTGTGGAAGGCGTGCGACACCGCGAGCCGCTTCACCCGCCGGGACTGTTCACCAAACCTACGATCCAACAGTTCAACAATCCTACGATCCCCCGATACGACAATCGAACGATCCGAGTTCACCGCGGCCAGATCGACCCCGGCGGGCAGGCCCTCGGGGAACTCCAGGGCCAACTCCGCCTCGGAGATCTCGACGGCCAGCATCGCGCCGCCGGGTGGCAGGGCCTGCATGAGGCGGGATCGGGCGGCGACCAGGGCGCAGGCGTCCGGGAGGGAGAGGATGCCCGCGACGTGGGCGGCGGCGATCTCGCCGATGGAGTGGCCGACCAGGGCGTCGGGGTGGACGCCCCAGGACTGGAGCAGGCGGAAGGCCGCGACCTCGAAGGCGAACAGGGCGGCCTGGGCGTTCACCGTCTGGTCGATGGCGTCGTCGTCGACCGGCAGCCGGTCCCGGATCTCGTCGAACGCCGCACGGAACGCCGGGAAGACCCGCAGGTCCTGCCCCATCCCCGCGTGCTGCGCCCCCTGCCCGGTGAACAGGAACGCGACCTTCCTCGCCGCCGCGCGCCCCGTGCTGACCAGGGCCGAGTCTCGTCCGCCCGCGAGATCCGCCAACCCCGCACGAACCGCGTCGATGTCGCCGCCGCGTACCGCCGCCCGGTAGTCCAAAGCGAACCGAGTAGTCGCCAAAGCCTTGCCCAGCAATCCGATCTCGACGCCCACGCCGAGCACCCGCGCCGCCTGAGCCCGCAAAGCCTCGTCCGACCGAGCCGACAGCACCACTGGGAAGGCAGGTCCGGACACCGCGGCCTGCTCGACCGCCACCGGGGGTTCCTCGATGATGGCGTGGGCGTTGGTGCCGCTGATGCCGAACGACGACACGGCACCGCGACGAGGGCTGTCGGTACGCGGCCAGGGCTGGGACTCGGTGAGGAGTTCGACGGAACCGGTGGTCCAGTCGACGTGGGGGGTGGCGGTGGTGGCGTGCAGTGTGGGCGGGAGAACGTCGCGGTTGAGCGATTCGACGAGCTTGATGAGCCCCGCCAGACCGGCGGCGGCCTGGGTGTGGCCGATGTTCGACTTCACCGAACCGAGCCACAACGGAGTGGTCCGGGATTGCCCGTAGGTGGCCAGAAGGGCGTTGGCCTCGATGGGGTCGCCGAGGGTGGTGCCGGTACCGTGCGCCTCCACAACGTCCACATCGGACGGAGTCAATCCTGCGGCGGCCAGTGCGTCCTGGATGACCCGTTGCTGGGCAGGTCCGTTGGGCGCGGTCAAGCCGTTGGACGCGCCGTCGGAGTTGATCGCGGTCCCCCGGACGACGGCCAGCACCCGGTCACCATCGCGCAAGGCGTCCGAGAGGCGGCGGACCGCGACGACCGCGACGCCTTCCGCCCAACCGGTGCCATCCGCTCCCGCCCCGAATGCCTTGCAGCGGCCATCAGCCGACAGCCCGCCCTGGCGGGTGAACTCCGCGAAGATGCCCGGGGTGGACATCACCGTCACGCCACCGGCGAACGCGAGATCACACTCACCGGATCGCAACGACCGCGCGGCCAGGTGTAGCGCGACGAGCCCTCCGGAGCACGCCGTGTCCAGGGTGATGGCCGGTCCCTCGAACCCGAACGTGTAGGCGATCCGTCCGGATGCGACACTCGCGGTGTTGCCGGTCAGCAGGTAACCCGCGGTGTCGTCGCCCGCCTCGTGCATGCGCGGCCCGTACTCCTGCGCCATCGCACCGACGAACACCCCGGTTCGACTGCCGCGCAACGAGGCCGGGTCCACGCCGAGGCGCTCGATCGCCTCCCAGGTGATCTCCAGCAAGTGCCGCTGCTGCGGGTCCATGGCCAGCGCCTCGCGCGGTGACACCCCGAACAGCGCGGCGTCGAACCCGGCGATGTCCGCGAGGAACCCACCGCGCTCAGGCAGGCCGTCCAGGTCCCAGCCGCGGTCGGTCGGCGGCGGGCTCAACGCCTCCCGCCCCTCCGAGACCAACTGCCACAGGGCTTCCGGCGAGTCGATGCCCCCGGGGAGCCTGCACGCCATCGACACGATCGCGATCGGCTCGTCCGAGGCGACGGCGACCCGGCGCCGCACGACCGGGGTCGACGCCCCGCGCAGGTACTCCGCGACCGCCTGGGGCGTCGGGTGGTCGAACAACAGTGTGGTCGGCAACCGGACCCCGGTGGCCGCCGAGAGCCGGTCCCGCAGTTCGACCGCTGTCAGCGACTCGAATCCCAGGTCCTTGAACGTCAGTGCCGGGTCGACGGCGCCGCCGAACCCGCCGACCACGGCGGTGTGCGCGAGAACCAGGTCGAGCACGTCCCGAGGCGATTCGCCCGGCACGGCCTGCGTGACCTCGGCGTTGCCCGGCCGCCAGTGCCGCTCCCGCTGGAACGCGTAGGTCGGCAGGTCGATCACCGACCCGGCGGGGATCACGATGTCCACCCCGTGCGCCAGCAGCTCGGCGGCGTTGCCCAGCAGTCGTTCCCGCCCGCCGTCGTCCCTGCGCAACGACCCGACCACCACCGCGTCCACTTCGGACACCGTGTCCCGGACGGCGGCAGCGAGCACCGGGTGCGGCGTGGACTCCACGAAGAACCGGAACCCGGACTCGACGAGCGTCCGGGTGGCGGCGGCGAACTCGACGGTGCCGCGCAGGTTGCGGTACCAGTAGTCCGCGTCGAGATCCGAGGTCCACTCCCCTGTCACTGTCGACAGGAACGGCACGTTCCCAGCGCTCGGAGCGACATCCGCCAGCGTCGCCAGTATCTCGTCGCGAATGGACTCGACATAGATCGAGTGGGACGCGTAGTCGACCGGAATCCGTTTGGTGTCAACGCCAACCGCCGCCGCGAAACCGTCCAGTGAAGGAGGATCACCGGCGACCACGACAGCCGAGGGCCCGTTCACCGCGGCGACCGACAGCGACGGCCAGTCCGCCAGCCACGCGCGCACATCCGCGTCCGGCGCGGCCACCGACAGCATCCCGCCCTGACCGGCCAACGCCGTGATCGCCCGCGCCCGCAGCGCCACCACCTTCGCCGCGTCGTCCAGGGACAGCACCCCGGCGACGTGCGCGGCGGCGATCTCCCCCTGCGAGTGCCCCACGACCGCGTCCGGCACGACCCCGAGCGACCGCCACACCTCGACCAGCGACACCATGACCGCGAACAGCGCCGGTTGCACGACGTCGACCCGGTCGAACTCCCCCGACCGCAGCACGTCCGGCAGCGACCAGTCGACGTGCGGGTCGAGCGCCCGCGCGCAGTCGGCGATCTTCGCGGCGAAGACCGGGTCCGAGTCGAGCAGGTCGACGGCCATCCCCGCCCACTGCGAGCCCTGCCCGGAGAACAGGAACGCGACCTTGCCCTCGACCACCCTGCCCTCGGCGACCCCCGCGGCGGGAAGACCTGCGGAAACAGCGGACAACGCGGCCTTGAGCCCGTCGAGGTCGGCAGCGACGACAGCGGCGCGGTGGTCGAACGCGGTCCGGGTCGTCACCAATGAATGGGCGATGTCGTGGACCGACGCGTCGACCGAAGCCAGCCGTCGAGCCTGTTCCCGCAGTGCGGCCTTTGTCTTACCGCTGACCAAAGCGAGGGAAAGCCCGCCGCCCGCGGATTCCGCAGACTTCTCCGCCCCCGGGCCGAGCACGATGTGGCAGTTCGTCCCGCCCATGCCGAACGCGCTGACCCCGACGATTCCCGGACCACTCAACGGCGCCAATTCGGTCTGCACCCGCAGATTCAGCTCGTCGAGCGGAATACGCGGATTCGGCGACTCGAAATTGAGGCTCGGCGGGACGAGCCCGTGTTCCACGACCAACGCGGCCTTGATCAGACCCGCGATCCCGGCCGCGCCCTCCAGGTGCCCGAGGTTCGTCTTCGCCGAACCCACAGGCAGCACAGCGGACCGGTGCTGTCCCAGCGCGGCCCCCAGGGCCGCGGCCTCGATCGGATCCCCCATCGGCGTGCCGGTGCCGTGCAGTTCGACGTAACCGACGTCGTTGGGGTCAACGCCGAGGTGAGCGGTCCGCAGTACGTCTTCCTGGGCATAGCGGCTAGGAGCGGTCAGGCTGGCGCCGCCACCGTCGTTGTTGACGGCGCTCCCCAAGATCACCGCGTGGACCCTGTCGCCGTCAGCCAGTGCTGTCCGCAGAGGCTTCAGGACGACCAGCCCGCCGCCCTCACCCCGGGCAAAGCCGTTAGCCCGAGCGTCGAAGGTGAAGCAACGACCATCCGGGGAGAGTCCACCGAACTTGAGCGCGCTCACCGTGCTCTCTTCGGCCAGGTTAAGACTCACTCCACCGGCGATGGCCAGGTCGGACTCACCGCTGCGCAGGCTCTCACACGCCAGGTGCACAGACACCAGAGACGACGACTGACCAGCGTCAACGGCCAAACTAGGCCCACGCAGCCCGAACAGGTAAGAGACGCGGTTGGCGATGATGCTGCGGTGAGTCCCGGTCAGCGTGTTCCGGTCGACAGCGCCCTCTTGGCGCAACAGGGTCGTGTAGTCGTCCCAGATCGCACCCACGAACACACCGGTACGGCTACCGCGCAAGTCTTGGGGCAACAGGCGCGCGTCCTCTAGCGCCTCCCAGGCCAACTCCAAGGCGAGCCGCTGCTGCGGGTCCATCCCGGCGGCCTCACGCGGGGAGATCCCGAAGAACGCCGCGTCGAACCGGTCGACGTGGTCGAGGAACCCACCCCGGGGCACCTCGGGCAATCGCCACCGGTCGGCGGGCACCGGCGAAGTCGCGTCGACCCCGTCCCGCAACAACTCCCAATAGGCCCCCGGGTCGACGGCACCGGGGAAACGGCAGGAGAACCCGACCACCGCGATGGCCTCGGCGCGCACTGGCGACATGACTGCCTCAACCCACTCGATACCGCGGATTCCCGCGCGGAAACCCACCGGAGCCGGGACGGAAACCCTCCATTTCCTCACTCGGGACCCTAGTTAGCCGCTTCCAGCGCGAACACCCCTACGCCGCCCCTAAACCCGGGCACGAAAACGGCGGCCCCGGTCGCGAGGACCGGGGCCGCCGTCGGGGATCCGCGCTCAGCCCACCGAGACGGGTTCCGCGATCCGCGCGCGCTCCTGCGCCGTGCGCTCCAGCCGGACCTTCAGCTTGCGCGACTCGACCAGGTAGACCCACCCGGCCAGCCCGAACGCGGACAGGCCGAGCAGCAGCATCAGCGCGATCACCGGCCACTGCGCGCCCTCCGGCAGGTACAGCGCGAGGAACCAGACCCGCTCGACCTCGCCGCTGAGCTTCATCCCCAGCGGCACCAGGCCCTGCGGGAAGGTGGCGAGGCAGCCGATGAAGAAGCTGGTCCACAGCAGGCCGCGCCGGTGCCGGGGCATCGCCTTGATCACGGAGGTCTCCGCGCTCAGCGCCGCCTCGTGCTCCTTGCCAGCGCGCATCAGGTACAGCAGCTCCGGCCCGCGCGAGGCCAGCCGCTTGGCCGCGACGCCGCCGATCACCCAGTACGCGACGAGCCCGGTCAGCACGCCTGCCGGACCGCCCGCCCAGCTCAGCAGCGGCTGGTCGAGGAGCTCACCGGCGAGCACGACGCTCAGCGCGGGGGTCGCCGCGGCGAAGACGAGGAACAGTGCGACAAAGCCCTGGCCGGTGACGTCGCCGTGTTCGAGCGGCGAGTTCTTGGCGCGGTGCGGGTCGGGCCCCGGCACGAGCTGGTCGACCGCGACCAGCAGCACCAGACCCGCGCCGCCGCCGAGGATGGCCGCTGTCGCGGCGAGCGCCCACGGCCACAGGTCGCCGTGGATGGCGGTCCCGACGACGGTGAGCACGAGCGACAGCGGACCGAACCAGGTCAGCCACGCCAGTTGCCGCCCCCGCACGTCCGCGAGCTCGGTGCCGGGGACCATCAGCGTCAACCACAGCGCGGTGCCGTCCTGGCCGTAGAGGTTCGCGCTGGTCGTGGCCGCCAGCAACGCCGTGATCGCCCCGACGAACGGCAGGAACCCGGTCGAGCCGAACATCAGCGGCAGCAGCCCGCTCAGGATGGCGAACACCGGCGCGACCAGCAGACCCTGCACCCGCAACGGATCCCGCAGCCAGGTGCGGACCTCCTTCACGTACACGGCGGCCACCGGCCCGCGATCGGCCCACCTCGCCGCCGACGCCGCCGTGCTGCCGCGCACCACCGGCCGGGCGAGCCGCTGCGGGCCGAGCACCCGCCCCCACAGCACGACCAGCAGCACGACCAGGACCGCGAGCGCCACCAGCGGTCCGACGACCCACAGCCAGTCCCCGCGCCCGGCGGCCTCGACCGCCACGACACCCCAGCTGGAGGGCAACGCGCGCACGGTCAGCGAGAACGCCCGCGAGAACCCCGTTTCCAGCACCACGTCCAGCGCGATGAACACGATCCAGCCGGACTGGCTGAGCACCATCATCGTCGCCGTGATCACCGCGGTCACCGCAGCGCCGGTGCGGGACCTGGCCAGCGCGCCGAAGAACCGGGCGGCCAGCCGCGACAGCAGCACGACCAGCGTCAGCTGGAGCAGGACGGCCGGGATCGACACGACGACCGCCGCGGCGCCGAGCCGGGCCGCGTAGACGACGAGCGCGGTGAAGGCGATCAGGGTGACCACCGTGGTGACACCGACGAAGGCCGCGCCGAGCAGCCCGATCGCGAGGCGGGTGCGCGGGACGGGTTCCAGCGCGAACTGCTCGGCGCGCAGCACCGGGTCGCCGCCGAACGCGGGACCCAGCATCCAGCCGAGCGCCCAGATGGTGAAGGTGACCGCGAGCAGGTCGGCCACGGTGCCCGGGGCGGCCTCGGTGGTGGCCAGCGCGATCGTCCCGGCGGCGATGGCCAGCCCGGCCAGGCCGCCGGTGAGCATCCAGGTCGCCCGGGGACCGGCGATGGTGTGCCGCAGGACGGCCAGCTTCATCCGGATCAGGACGCCAACCACGACAGGCCCTCCCCGCCGCCGACCTTGACGCCCACCAATTCGACGAACGTGTCCTCCAGCGACGACCCGCCGCGCACCACGTCCAGCGGGCCCTCGACGACGACCCGGCCCTTGGCCATCACCGCGACCGTGTCGCACAGCTGCTCGACCAGCGCCATCACGTGGCTCGACAGCAGCACGGAACCGCCGCCCGCGACGAACCGGTTGAGGATGCGCTTGATGGTGGCCGCCGACACCGGGTCGACCGCCTCGAACGGCTCGTCGAGCACCAGCAGGCGGGGGGCGTGCAGCAGCGCGGTGGCCAGGCCGATCTTCTTGCGCATGCCGGTGGAGTAGTCGACCACCAGGGTGCGCTCGGCGTCGCCGGTGAGCTCCATGACCTCGAGCAGCTCGGCGGCGCGCTCGGCGACGGTCGCGGCGTCGAGGCCGCGCAACTGCCCCAGGTAGGTCAGCAGCTCCCGACCGGTGAGCCGCTCGGGCAGGGCGAGGCCGTCGGGCAGGACCCCCATCAGCTTGCGCGCCGCCAGCGGGTCACCCCAGACGTCCACCCCGAACACCTCGGACCGGCCCTCGTCCGGCCGCAACAACCCGACCGCCATCGACAGCGCCGTCGTCTTCCCCGCCCCGTTCGGCCCGACCAGCCCGTAGAACGAGCCTGCCGCGACGGTCAGCTCGGCGTGCTCGACCGCCGTGTACTCACCGAACACCTTGTGCAGACCGAACAGCCGCAACGCCGCCGACCCACCCTCCACCGCGTTCACGCTTGGGGATCCCCTTCAGGCTCGTGGCCGCCCCAACGCCACCAGCGCCCGGACGGAAAGACCGCGCCGGACATACCCAGCCCGACCCGTGGCGGGTGATCGTACCGTTGCTCGCCGTCACCGGGGTGAACCCCGGATCACACTTCTCCCACGGCACCACGCGCATCCGTTGCCCCACTTCGAACGCACCCCTCGGGACGGCGGTCTGGACCACGGTCCACTACGCGCTCACCCCTTCGGCGATTCCCCACCTGTGCGCGATGGGCAGTGCCGCCCTGGCATAAAGGCAGCAGCGCCGCCGTGGCACAACAAGCTTCGGCAGGCAGCAACGCCGCCTTGGCTCGACGGACTAGTGATGGCGTCTTAGCCCGGTAGCCCCTGAGGGGCACCGACAGCCGGTAGAGCCACCTCATACGCCCCTTAACCCCGCCACACCACCCCGTGCGCGCCGTAGCCCCCACCCCAACCGCTTCGCGCGCACGCGGTCCCGACCCCGCCCAGCCCCCACCCGCTCCGGGGGGCGTCCCAGGTCCCACTCTACCGGCATCCACCGACAGACGATCTTCACACAGCCCGCCGAAGATCCACATGTGGATAACTTCTGTCGCTGGACCGGGTGAATCCGAGAGCGGGCCGGAAGGAGAATCACCTGGTCAGAGTCAACAATGCAGCCGAAGAGGCCCGCAGCAGGGGCGGCGAGAGAGAAGTCGTCCGGCGAGTGATCGACAACGGCGTCCGCACGGGCCTAAATGTCCACAGTGGACATCAAAGCGGGATGTTGCCGTGCTTGCGCGCGGGCGGGGTGGTGCGTTTGGTGCGCAGGACGCGCAGGGCGGTGGAGATTTCGAGGCGGGTTCTGGCGGGTTGGATCACTCGGTCTACGTAGCCCCGCTCGGCCGCCGCGTAGGGGTTGCTGAAGGCTCGGCGGTACTCGTCGGCCAGGCCCGCGGCTACGGAGGGGCGGTCGGCGGGGTCGGCGGCCTGGAGGGTCTTGCGGTGCAGGATCTGGACCGCGCCGGTGGCGCCCATGACGGCGATCTCGGCGGTGGGCCAGGCGAGGTTGACGTCGGCGCCGAGGTGTTTGGAGCCCATCACGGCGTAGCCGCCGCCGTACGCCTTGCGCAGGACGACGGTGACCTTGGGGACGGTGGCCTCGGCGTAGGCGTAGATCAGCTTGGCGCCGCGGCGGACGATGCCGCTGCGCTCCTGGACGACGCCGGGCAGGTAGCCGGGGACGTCGGCGAGGGTGACGATCGGGATGTTGAACGCGTCGCAGAACCGGACGAAGCGCGCCGCCTTCTCCGAGCAGGCGATGTCGATCGCACCGGCGTTCACGAGCGGGTTGTTGGCGACCACCGCGACCGAGTGACCGTCCACTCTGGCCAGTACGCACACGATGTTGCGCGCGTACTCCGGTTGCACCTCAAGGTAATCGCCATCGTCCACAATGGCCTGGATCACCTCGGTGACGTCATAACCCTGGTTCTCCGAGTCCGGGATCAGCGTGTCAAGCCGACTGTCCTGTTCGGTCACCGCGGACTCATGATCGTGGTCGTACACCGGCAGCGGGTCCATGTTGTTGCTGGGCAAGTATCCCAGCAACGCCTGCACCCACGCGATGGCGTCCTGCTCGTCATCGCCGACGTAGTGCGCGTTGCCGGACACCTCGCTGTTGACGGCCGGACCGCCGAGTTCGTCGAGCGTGGTGTTCTCACCGGTCACGGCGGACACGACCTCGGGCCCGGTGACGAACATGTACGAGGTCTTGTCCACCATCACCGTGAAGTCGGTGATGGCGGGCGAGTACACCGCGCCACCCGCGCACGGCCCCATCAGCAGCGAGATCTGCGGCACCACACCGGACGCGCGCACGTTGCGCATGCCCAGTTCCGCGTAGTGCGCCAGCGAGACGACGCCCTCCTGGATGCGCGCGCCGCCGGAGTCGTTGATGCCGATCACCGGGCAGCCGATGGTCAGCGCCAGGTCCATCACCTTGAGCACCTTGAGGCCGAACGCCTCGCCCATGCTGCCGCCCAGGGTGGTGAAGTCCTGGGAGAACACGCACACCTGGCGGCCGTCGACGGTGCCGTACCCGGTGACGACGCCGTCGCCGTACGGCCGGTTCTGCTCCATGCCGAAGTCGGTGCACCGGTGCCGGGCGAACTCGTCGAGCTCGGTGAACGAACCGGGGTCGAGCAGCAGGTCGATCCGCTCGCGGGCGGTCAGCTTCCCCTTGGCGTGCTGCCGGTCGACCGCGCGTTTCTCGGCGATCTCGACGGCTTGCGCCCGCCGGGCGGTGAGGTCGGAAATCCGGTCCGCGGTGGTCGACATGCCCGGCCCTCCTCACGACTCGATCCCAAGGTAGGACGTGCCCGCGCGGGGCGGGTACCCCTAGTCCCCCCTGGGCCGGCTAGGGTCTGGGGCATGGGGGCGTTCGGGAGGTTCTGGCTGGCCGACGCGATCTCGATGTTCGGGACGTACATCACCACGGTGGCCGTCCAGGTGATCGCGGTGGTAGTGCTGTCGGCGTCGGCGACCGAGGTCGGCGTCCTCAACGCGGCCAGGTGGCTGCCGTACCTGCTGTTCGGGCTCGTCGCAGGCGTGATCGTCGACCGCTGTAGGCGACGGCCGATGATGATCGGCACCGACCTCGGCCGGGCCGCGCTGCTGGGGCTGGTCCCGGTGCTCGCGGCGTTCGACCGGCTCAGCATGCCCGCGCTGGTGGCGGTCGTGTTCGGCGTCGGCGCGCTGTCGCTGTTCGGCGACGCGGCGTTCCAGTCGTTCCTGCCGCGCATCGTGGAGCGCGACCGCCTGGCGTGGGCGAATGTCCGGATCGAGCAGACCAGTTCGGTCGCGCAGACCTCCGGGCCGCTGCTGGGCAGTGCGCTGATCAAGTTCCTCGGCGCGCCGCTGGCCGTGCTCGCCGATGCCGTGTCCTACGCGGTGTCCGGGATCCTGGTCGCCACTCTGCGGGTGGAAGAAGAAGTGCCGGAACGGGTCGAGCGGCACCTTCTCACCGAATTGCGCGAAGGTCTGCGATGGGTTTACCGGCACCGGATGCTGGCGCCGCTCTCGATCACCTCGCACCTGCGGTTCCTGTTCACCGCGATGGCGAGCACGGCGTTCGTCCCGTACGCGGTGACCGCGGTCGGCGCGACCGGGCTCGGCTTCGCTTACGCGGCAGCGGGTGTGGGGACCGTGCTCGGCGGCGCGGTGTCGTTGCGCGTGCACCGCAAGCTCGGGTTGGCGCGGACGATCGTGTTAGGCCGGTTGCTGGTCGCCGCCGGGTTCGTCCTGGTGCTGAGCGGCGACTGGGCGGTGTTCGCAGGCCAGTTCGTCCTAGGGCTCGGCCTCGGGGTCGAGGGGCCGCACGACGTCACCTATCGGCAGCAGGTGACCCCGGACCGGCTGCAGGGCCGGTGCAACGCCACCATCCGGTCGTTCAACTGGGGCATGATCACCATCGGCGCCCCGATCGGCGGGGTGATCGGTGACCTGGTGTCCTTGCCGACGGCGATCATCGTCGGCGGCACCGGGATGACGGTTGCCGCGCTGGCCTTGTTGACCTCGGCGTTCCGCGACGCCGACCTGCCTTCGCATCCACTGTAGACACCTCGGCTAGCCCTCCAGCTCGCTGTCGATCAGGGCGAAGATGGTGTCCTCGGTGGCCTCGTCCAGGTCGTCGTCGGTGGCGTCGTCCGCCGGGGTCCACTTGGTCAGCAGCGCGGCGAGCCGGGCGCGGACCCGCGCGGCTTCCTCGGTGGACAGCGAAGGCAGGACGGCGTCGAGGTTGTCCAATTCGGACAATACGGTCACGGCGGGACTCGGCGGCGCGGGAACCAGGTCGATCAGCAGGCGCTCGGCAAGGGCGGCAGGCGAGGGGTGGTCGAACACCAGGGTGGCGGGCAAGCGGACGCCGGTGGTGGTCGTGAGGCGGTTGCGGAGTTCGACGGCGGTGAGCGAGTCGAAGCCGAGGTCGGAGAACGCCCTGGCCGGGTCGATGGCGTCGGTGCCGGGGAAGCCGAGGACCGTGGCCGCGTTGGCGCGCACGAGGTCGACGAGCACCCGGGTGCGTTCCGCGCCGGGCAGGGCGAGCAGTCGGGCGCCCAGGTCTTGCGGAGCGGCGGCCTCGGCCACCCGGCGAGCGGGGCGGGCGAGTGCACTGAGGACGGTGGGCGGGTCGTCGAGGGCGCGGGTGTCGATGGTCGCGGCGACGACAGCGGGGGTGGGATCGGCCAGCGCGCGGTCGAGCATCGCCATACCCGCGTCGGGGGTGAGCGGGGGGAATCCGGTCCGGGCAAGGCGGTCCCGGTCGGCGTCGGTCAGCGGGCCGAGCATGCCGCCGTCGAGGTCCCACGGACCCCAGGCCAGCGCGCGGGCGGGAAGGCCACGAGTGTGCCGGTGGTGCGCGAGACCGTCGAGGAACGCGTTCGCGGCGGCGTAGGCGGCCTGGCCCGGGGTGCCGATCGTGGCGGCGATGGACGAGAACAGGACGAACTCGACCGCGTCCGGCACGGCTTCCTGCAACGCCACCGCGGCGTCGGCCTTGGCGTGCAGCACGGCGGCCAGCCGGTCTCGAGTCAGACCGGAGAACACTCCGTCGTCAAGGACTCCAGCGGCGTGGAAGACGGATCGGACGCCCAGGCCCGCCACCAGCTCGCGATCTGCCGCATCACCCGCGACAACCCGCACGTCAGCGCCCAGTTCCTCCACACTGGACACCAAGCCGTCGGGCGCCTTGCCACTACGGCTGAGCAGCACGATGTGGCGGCGACCCGCAGCAGCAAGGTGTCGAGCGACAACCCCGCCAAGCGCCCCCGTACCGCCGGTGATCAGCACCGGGTCGTCGAGGTCCGGCTGCACGGGAAGGGTCAGCACGACCTTGCCGACGTGCTTGGCCTGGCTCATGTACCGGAACGCCGCACGCGCCTGGCGAACGTCCCAGGCCCGACGCGGGGGCAAGGTCAGGGCACCCTCGGCGAACAACGCCATGACCCGACCCAGGATCTCGCCGATCCGATCCGGACCCGCCTCGGCCAGGTCGTACGCCCGGTAGTCCACATCGGACACATCGGCGCGGATGTCGGTCTTGCCCATCTCCAGGAATCGACCACCGGGCCGCAACAACCCCAGCGAGGCATCGACGAACTCGCCCGCCAGGGCGTTCAACACGACATCCACCTCGGGGAACTTGGCGGCGAACGCGAGGTCGCGCGACGACGACAGGCGCTCGTCAGCCAAGCCGGTCGCGGCCCACTTCGACGGGCTGGCCGTGCCGTACACCTCCGCGCCGAGGTGCCGGGCCAACTGCACCGCGGCCATACCGACACCACCGGCGGCCGCGTGCACGAGGACCGACTCGCCGTCGCTGAGGTTCGCCAGGTCGACGAGGCCGTAGTAGGCGGTGGCGTAGACGATAGGAACGCATGCGCCGTCAGCGAAGTCCCAGTTTTCGGGCAGGGGAACGAGAAGCCGTTGGTCGGTGACCGCCTCGGGCGCGAAGGCGGCGGAGAACAGCCCGAGCACGCGGTCCCCGACGGCGATCTCGGTGACCTCCGGCCCGACCTCGATCACGACACCGGCCGCTTCGCCGCCGATCGCGACCTCACCCGGGTACATGCCCAGCGCGTTGAGGACGTCCCGGAAGTTGAGCCCAGCGGCCCGCACCGCGACCCGGACCTCACCCGGCCCCAGGTCAGGTGGGGTCACAGGGGCGAGGACGAGGTTCTCCAGGGTGCCGCGGCCGGTGGTGTCGAGCCGCCACGGGCCCGTCGGGGCCACCAGGTCGGTGCCGGGGTCCTGGACGACGCGAGGGGCCAGAACCGCACCGGAACGGATCGCGAGCTGCGGTTCGTCAGGACTGCACACGAGCGCGGCCCACGGGTCGGCGTCGACGTCGACCAGCCGGAGCCTGCCGGGGTCCTCGCTCATCGCGACCCGGAGCAGACCCCAGACAGCGGCGCCGGGGAGGTCGGGGACGTCGTCACCGGGTTCGGCGGCCACCGCCCCCCGGGTCAGGACGATCACCTGGGCATCGGCGGTCACCGCGAGCACCTCGGTGACGCGGTAGAGCAGGTCAGGTCCGGCGGAGCTGAAGACCACCCGGTCCGCATCGGCGTCGACCAGGGTCGCACCTGCGGCGGAGAGTCCTTGTGCCGCACCGAACACGTCCTTGCCGCGGACCGCCCACGTCCCGGCGCCCGGTTCAACCCGCTGGACCTGCTGCCACGCCAAGCGGTGCAGCGGCGGCGCGGCGGACACAGCGGTGGTGACCGGTCGGAGCACGACGTTCTCGACGGAGATGACCGGCGCACCAGCAGGATCGACGGCGACGAGGGAAGCGCCCCCGGGCCCGGTGGTGAGGCGTACGCGCAGGGTCGTCGCCCCGGTCGCGGTCAGCCGGACCCCGGACCACGCGAACGGCACCCCGGCGGCTCCGGTCCCCGTCACCCCCACCGCGAGTGCGTGCAACGCCGAGTCCAGCAACGCCGGGTGCACACCGAACCGCCCCGCGTCGGCGGTGTCCGGCAGTGCGACTTCCGCGAAGACGACGTCACCTGCCCGCCACACCGCGCGCAAACCCTGGAAAGCACGGCCGTAGTCCAACCCGGCGGCTTGGAGCTCGCTGTAGAGGGAGCTGATGTCCACGGCCTCGGCATCCGGCGGCCAGGAAAGCTCCGCGGCAGGAGCGGTCGTGGCGGTGAGGGTGCCGGTCGCGTGGAGGGTCCAGGGTTGGGTGGACCAGCCGGTGGGGTCGGCCGGGGTGCTGTGGATGGTGAGGTCGCCTGCGGGGGTGGTGGCGATGTGGAGTTGGACGGCACCCCGGTCGGGGAGGACGAGTGGGGTGTGCAGGATCAGTTCGTCGACGACGGGCAGGCTGGTGGCGTCGGCGGCCTGGATGGCGAGTTCGACGAAGGCGGTGCCGGGCAGGACGATCCGGCCGTGGACGCGGTGGTCGGCGAGCCACGGGTGGGTGCTGGTCGACAGGCGGGCGGTGAACAGGACGCCGTGCACACCGGCGACACCGGCGCCGAGCAGCGGGTGATCGGTCACCCCGAGACCCGCCGCGGCGACGTCACCGGCCCAGGCGGCCGGGGTGGGCCAGTAGTGCTCCCTGGCGAACGCCCGGGTGGGCAGGTCGACCCGGCGCCCACCCCACTGCTCGGTCACCGCGGCCCAGTCCACCCTGGCGCCCCGCACGTGCACCTCGGCGACGGCCCGCAGGACGGTCTCGACCTCGTCCCGCCCCGACCGCAACGCGGGCACCGCGGCCTGCTCGACCGCGGCGCTCAGCACTCCCTCCGGCCCCAGCTCCAGGAACCGGGTGACGTCCTCGGCCCGCGCCACCGCGTCCGCGAACCGCACCGTGTCCCGGACCTGCCTGACCCAGTACCCCGGCGTCGCGGGGTCGCCCGTCGCCGTGGCCACCACCGGGATCGTCGGACTCCCGAACGACAGCCCAGCCACGACCCGCTCGAACTCCCCCAGCATCGGGTCCATCAGGTGCGAGTGGAAGGCGTGCGACACCACCAGGCGCTTCACCCGACGAGATTGTTCAACAAACCTACGATCCAACAACTCAACAATCCCACGATCCCCCGATACGACAATCGAACGATCCGAGTTCACCGCCGCAAGATCAACACCGGCAGGCAGCCCATCGGGGAACTCCAACGCCAGGTCGGCCTCGGAGATCTCCACGGCCAGCATCGCCCCACCCGGCGGCAGAGCCTGCATCAGACGAGCACGAGCCGCGACCAGGGTGCACGCGTCATCCAGCGACAGGATGCCGGAGACGTGCGCCGCCGCCACCTCGCCGATGGAGTGCCCGATCAGCACATCGGGGCGGACACCCCAAGACTCCAGCAACCGGAACAACGCCACCTGGAGGGCGAACAACCCGGTCTGCGTGTAGAGGGTCTGGTCCAGTTCCAAGCAGTCGCCGAAGACGACCCGCTTGAGGTCGACGGCACCGAGCGGATCACCCCCCACGGCAGGGGCGTCAGCGAGCGCGGCGTCGACCCGCACGCACACCTCATCGAACGCAGTGGCGAAGACCGGGAAAGCCGCGTACAGCCCCGCCCCCATCCCCGGCCGCTGCGAGCCCTGGCCGGTGAACAGGAACCCGGTCAGCCCGTCGTCGGCACGCCCGACCACCGCGCCGTCCAGCGAGACGTCACCGAAGAGGACCGCCCGGTGCTCCAGCACGCCCCGCGTCGTCGCCAGCGAACGAGCGAGGTCGACCAGGTCGTGCCCGCTCTCCCGTAGCGCCTCGACCTGCGCCACCAAGCCGTGCTCCGTGCGCCCGGACACCGGCACCGCGACCACCGCTGGCGGCGCCCCCACCGGCTCGGCCTCCGACTGCGGCGGCGCGGCCTCCAGCACCACGTGCGCGTTGGTCCCGCTCATCCCGAACGACGACACACCAGCCCGGCGAGGCCGGTCACCCGATGGCCACGGACGCGCGGCCGTCACCAGGGACACCGCGCCCGCGGCCCAGTTGACCTGCGGCGACGGCTCATCCACGTGCAACGTCGCCGGGAGCACGCCCGCGCGCAGCGCCGCCACCATCTTGATCACGCCTGCCACCCCGGACGCGGCCTGGGTGTGCCCGATGTTGGACTTCACCGAGCCCAACCACAACGGCGTCGCCCGGTCCTGCCCGTAGGTGGCCAGCAGGGCCTCTGCCTCGATCGGGTCGCCGAGCCGGGTCCCGGTGCCGTGCGCCTCCACAGCGTCCACTCCGGACGGTTCGAGCCCGGCGTCTGCGAGGGCTTGGCGGATGACGCGCTGCTGCGACGGCCCGTTCGGCGCGGTGAGGCCGTTGGACGCGCCATCGGAGTTGACGGCGGTGCCGCGCACGACGGCCAACACCTTGTGCCCGTTGCGAAGCGCGTCCGAGAGCCGTTCGACGAGGAGAACGCCGACGCCTTCACCCCAACCGGTTCCGTCGGCCGCCGCGGAGAACGACTTGCACCGGCCGTCCGCGGCGAGGCCCAACTGGCGGCTGAACTCCACGAAAGCCGACGGTGTCGACATGATCGTGACGCCACCGGCGAGCGCGAGCTCGCATTCCCCTTGCCGCAGAGCCCGAACCGCCAGGTGCAGCGCGACGAGGCTGCTGGAACACGCGGTGTCGACGGTGAGCGTCGGCCCCTCCAGCCCGAAGGTGTATGCGACGCGCCCGGACAACACGGCGGCGGCGTTGCCCGTGCCCTGATGACCTTCGCTGACATCCCGCGCGCCGACGAGCAGCGCCGGGTAGTCCTGGCCGCTGGTGCCCGCGAACACGCCGGTTCGACTACCACGCACGGCATCGGGGTCGATGCCCGCGCGCTCGAACGCCTCCCAGCTCGCTTGCAGGAGCAGGCGTTGCTGCGGGTCCATGGCCAGCGCTTCACGCGGGGAGATGCCGAAGAAGACCGGGTCGAACTCGGCGACGCCGTCGATGAAGGCGCCTTCGCGGACGTAGGAGGTGCCGTCGCCGCCGTCCGGGTCGTAGACACCGGCGAGGTCCCAGCCGCGGTCGGTGGGGAAGTCGCCGACGCCGTCACGTCCCTCGGACACCAAGCGCCACAGGTCTTCCGGGGACCGCACGCCGCCGGGGTAGCGGCAGGCCATGCCGATGATGGCGATGGGTTCGCCGTCCGCGGGCGCTACGACTCGGTGGGCCGCCTTGGCCTTCGGGCGGGCCAGGTCGAGCAGGTGTTCGGCCATGGCGACGGGGGTCGGGTGGTCGAAGACGATGGTGGTGGCCAACTCCAGGCCGGTCGCGGCGACGAGGCGGTCGCGGAGTTCGACGGCGGTGAGGGAGTCGAACCCGAGGTCGGCGAACGCGCTCTGGGGCTTCACGGCGGCGCGGTCCGAGTGGCCGAGGACGGCGGCGGCGTTGGTGCGCACCAGGTCGAGCAGGGTTCGCCGGAGGTCCTCTTCGGACAGGTGGTCGAACCTCGGCGCGCTGGACGGCTCGGTGGCCGGGGTGGGCGTCGCGACGAGGTCGTCGAAGAGGTGTTGGGGGCGGGCGCTGGTGAACGAGGGGACAAACCGCTCCCAGTTGATGTCCGCGACCGTCACGCAGGTGTCCCGTTGGTCGACCGCCTGGGCCAGCGCAGCGATGGCGACGGCGGGATCAAGCGGGTTGAGGCCACGTTTGCGCAGGTAGTCGGCGGTGCTGTCGGCACCTGCCATGCCAGGGCCCGCCCACGGTCCCCAGGCGATCGAGGTGCCGCCCGAGGCTTCCGCGAGGGCGTCCAGGGCCGCGTTGGCCACGGAGTACGCCGATTGTGAGCCGCTACCCCAGGTAGCGGAGACGGAGGAGAACAGGACCAGTCGATCGAGGTCCGGAAGGGCGGCGAGGACCCGCGCGCCTGCGACCTTGGCGTCGAGCGTCGCGGCGAAGTGGGCGAGGTCGGCGTCGGCGATGGGCGCGTGGTTGCCGCTCCCGGCCGCGTGGAACACCGAACGCGGCGGGTGCTCGGCCAGGAGTGCCGTCAGGGCAACGGGATCGGAGACGTCGCACGCCGCGAGCGTGATTCGCGTTCCACCGGCTTCGAGTTCTCGCGCGAGGTCCTCCGCTCCGGCGGCCCGGCGGCTCGCGAGCACGATGTGCTCGGCGCCTCGTTCGACGAGCCAGCGCGCGACATGCCGCCCGAGCGCGCCGGTGCCACCGGTGACCAGGACCGTCCCTTGTGGACGCCATGGAGGCGCGGCCTCGGCGGGTGACGTCGTGAGGCGGCGGGCGAACAGGCCGGACTCGCGGATCGCGAGCTGGTCCTCGCCGCTCCGCAGACCGGCGGCCAAACGCCCGGCGGCCGCGTCGTCGAGTGCCGCGGGCAGGTCGATCGAACCGCCCCAGCGGCGGGGGTGTTCGAGGGCCGCGACTCGGCCGAGCGCCAAGAGCGGTGCGGCGAGCGGGTTGGCCAGGGGCTCGTCCACGGCCACCGCGCCCTGGGTGAGCAGCCAGATCGGCGGGCCGTCCGCGCGGAGCAGGTCGAGGGTGTCGGCCAGCCCCCGGGTGAGGACGGGGTGGTCCGGGTGGTCCTCGGTGCTGGTGCGCAAGGAGATGACGGCGTCGGCGCGAGCGGGGTCGTCGGTCAGGGTGGCGCCGTGACCGCGCAGGGCTTGGGCGCACCACGCGGCCTGCGCGGAGTCCGGGTCGTCGGCGATGACGCACCAGGTGCCGGTGAGCGTGGTCGTGGTGGCGCGGGTCGGCTTCCAGGTCACGCGGTAGCGGAGGTCGGTCGTGGTGACGGGCCAGAAGTGGGTTCGCTGGAACGCGTAAGTGGGCAGGTCGACCCGGTTGCCCGGCTCGGGCCAGGCGATGGGCGCCCCGGACACGAAAGCCTGCGCCAGCCCGCGCCACCACGTCTCGACACCGTCGCGGCCCGCGCGTTGGAGCGGGATGACGACAGCGCCCGGAACCTGGTCGCGCACGGCCGCCGACAGCACGCCGTCCGGCCCGATCTCCACGAACCGGACGACCCCCTTGGCGGCCAGTGTGGTGACCGCCCCCGCGAACCGCACCGTTTCCCGGACCTGCCTGACCCAGTACTCCGGCGTGCTCGGGTCACCGGCAGAGGTGGCCACCATCGGGATCGCGGGCTCGCCGAACGACAGCCCCCGCACCACCTGCTCGAACTCGCCCAGCATCGGGTCCATCAGGTGCGAGTGGAACGCGTGCGACACCACCAGCCGCTTCACCCGACGCGATTGTTCAACAAAACTACGATCCAACACCTCAACAATCCCACGATCCCCCGATACGACAATTGAACGATCTGAGTTGACCGCCGCGAGATCAACACCAGCGGGGAGGCCATCGGGGAACTGCTCGGCAAGCTCCGACTCGGAGATCTCCACGGCCAGCATGGCGCCGCCGGGGGACAGGGCGCCCATCAGGCGGGCACGAGCGGCGACCAGGGTGCACGCGTCGTCCAGCGACAGGATGCCGGAGACGTGAGCGGCGGCCAGTTCGCCGATGGAGTGGCCGACCAGGTAGTCGGGCGTGACGCCCCAGGACTCGACGAGCCGGAACAGGGCCACTTCCAGCGCGAACAAGGCGGGCTGGGCCGACTCGGTGCGATCGAGGTCGGCAGCGGGATCGACAGCGAGGCGGTGGCACAGCGCGTCGAAGGTCTCGGCGAAGACCGGGAACCGGCGCAGGTCCGCCCCCATGCCGCGGTACTGGGACCCCTGGCCGGTGAACAGGAAAGCGGTCTTGCCCGAGGTCATCGCACCGACCACTGTGGACTCATGGGGCGAACCACCAGCCAGCGCGGCAAGCGCGGCGGCGCGGTCGGCGCCGGGCACGACGACCGCTCGGTGCTCCAGCGCGGCACGGGTCGTGGCCAGGGAGAACGCGATGTCACCTGGCGCGCCGTTCGCCGATGCCAGCCGAGATGCCTGTCCCCGCAAGGCTTCCGGCGTCCGCGCGGAGATCAGCCACGGCAGGGCGGCCTCACCGGGCGAGCCGGGCTCGACTGGAGTAGCCTCTTCGATGACCGCGTGCGCGTTGGTCCCGCTCACGCCGAACGCGGAGACCGCGGCGCGCCTCGGACGCTCCACTGTGGACCAGTCGCGCGGCTCGGCGAGCAGCTCGACCGCCCCGGACGACCAGTCGACATGGGGCGACGGAGCGTCCACGTGCAGGGTGGCGGGCAGGACGCCGTTGCGCATTGCCTGCACGACCTTGATGACCCCGGCGATACCCGCCGCGGCTTGCGTGTGGCCGATGTTCGACTTCACCGACCCCAGGAAAAGTGGGACCCCCCGGTCCTTCCCGTAGGTCGCGAGCAGCGCCGACGCCTCGATCGGGTCGCCGAGGACCGTGCCGGTGCCGTGCGCCTCCACAAGATCGATGTCGCCGGGTGTGAGCCGGGCGTCGGCGAGCGCGTCGCGGATCACCCGGCGTTGGGCCTGACCGTTGGGCGCGGTGAGCCCGTTGGACGCGCCGTCCGCGTTGACCGCCGAGCCGCGCACGACCGCCAGCACCCGGTGTCCCAGGCGGACCGCGTCGCTGAGCCGCTCGACCAGCAGGACGGCCGCGCCCTCGGACCAGCCGGTCCCGTCGGCACCCGCCGCGAACGCCTTGCACCGACCATCCGCGGCCAGCCCCCGCTGCCTGCTGAACTCCACGAACGCCGACGGGTTGACCATGACCGTCACACCACCGGCGATGGCCAGGTCGCACTCGCCCGCCCGCAGTGCCCGCACGGCCAAGTGCAGGGCGACCAGCCCGCTCGAACACGCCGTGTCTACCGTGACCGCCGGACCCTCCAGGCCGAACACGTACGCGACTCGTCCACTGAGGACACTGGTCGCCGACCCGGTCAGGCCGTAGCCCTCGTCCGGGATCGCGTAGCCGTAGCCCGATGTCGCGGCACCGACGAACACCCCGGTCCTGCTGCCGCGCGCGGCGGTCGGGTCGATCCCGGCGTGCTCGAACACCTCCCACGACGTCTCCAGCAGGAGACGTTGCTGCGGGTCCATCGCCGCGGCCTCGCGCGGGGAGATCCCGAAGAACGCCGGGTCGAAGAGCCCGGCCGAGTGCACGAACCCGCCCTCGCGCGAGTACGAGGTCCCCGCGCGGCTGGACTCCGGGTCGTAGAGCCGGTCGAGGTCCCAGCCCCGGTCGGTCGGGAAGCCGGAGATGCCGTCACCACCGCGGGCGACCAGGTCCCACAGGTCGTCGGCCGAGTCGACGCCGCCGGGGAGCCTGCAGGACATCCCGACGATCGCGACCGGCTCGTGCGCGGCGGCGGTCAGGTCGCGGTTGCGGGCCTTGAGCCGCTCGTTCTCCTTGAGCGAGGTCCGCAGCGCCTCGACGTACTGCTCGACGGACGCGCCCATCGCTATTCCCCATCCCCGGCGGCCACCAGCCGCAATAGGTCCTCGCCCGCCATGCCGTCCAGGTCGGCGGCCAGGTCTTGAGCGTCCACTTCGGTCTCCAGGCCCGCCAGGCGCAGCAGTTGGGTGAGCAGTCCCGCTTGCGCCAAGCGGGACAACGGGATGGCCGCGATCGCCGCCCGCACGTCCGCGTCCTCGCCACCGGTCAGTTCGGTGAGCAGGTGTTCGGCGAGGTCCGCCGGGGTCGGGTAGTCGAAGACGACCGTCGCGGGCAGGGAAAGCCCTGTGGCCGCGGCGAGCCGGTTGCGCATCTCCACCGCGGTGAGGGAGTCGAACCCCAGGTCGCGGAACGGGCGCGTGGTGTCGATCGCGCCGAGGTCGCCGTGCCCGAGGACGGTGGCGGCTTCCGCGAGCACGAGGTGGGACACGAGATCGGCGCGTTCGTGCGCGGGCGTCTCGATCACGCGGTCGCGGAACCAGCCGCTGTCTTCCGGATCGGCCTGGGTCTGCACCAGTTCCGACAGCAGCGGGCTCGGCCGGGCGGCGGTGAAGACGGGGACGAACCTGGCCCAGTCGACGCCTGCGACGGTGATCGCCCGGCTGTCACCCGCGACGGCCTCGGCCATGGCGGTGAGCGCTTGGTCGGGGGCGAGTGGGACAAGACCCTGGCGCGACAGGTCGGCCCCGGCGGCCATTCCATCACCTGCCCACGGCCCCCACGCGATGGACGTGGTGCGCGGTCTGACCGCGGCGATGCCGTCGAGGTAGGCGTTGGCGGCGGCGTAGGCGGCCTGGTTGGCGCCGCCCCAGGTCGCGGCGGCGGAGGAGAAGAGGACCAGTTCGGCGTCCGGGCACAGTTCGGCGAGGTTGCGCGCACCGTCGACCTTGCCCGCGAAGACGTGCTCGAGCGCGGCCTCGTCGAGGTCGTGGATGCGCCCGAGCCCACCGACACCGGCAGCGTGGATGACGACATCGGGTCGGTACTCGGCCACCAGCGCGGCCACAGCGTCCCGATTGGACACATCGCAGGCGACGACCGTGGCGGGGAAGTCGACCTGCGGGGCGCTCCTGCTCACCAGCACGACCTGGTCCGCGGACGCCGCTGCCCACTTGGCGACGTGTCGACCGAGCGCGCCGGTGCCGCCGGTGACCAGGACAGTCCCCTTGGGACGCCAGGTGCCCTGCGGTGCCGGGGCACGGCGGAGTCGACGGGCTTCGAGGGTGGTGGTGACGCGGACCTGGTCCTCGGTGCCGGTGAGGGCGGCGATGAGCAGGCCCGGGTCGAAGTCGGCCTCGGGGAGCTGGATGAGACCACCCCAGGTCGCGGGGTACTCGAGGGCGGCTGAACGGCCGAAGCCCCAGATGGCCCCGGTGGCCGGGTGGTCGCCGGTGGTGATCGACCAGACCTGGGTGGACCGGGGCGCAAACGTTTGCACGGTGCGCAGGGTGGCCGGGAGGTCTTGGGAGGTGACGACACCTGCCAGGGGGGTGCCGGGGTCGTCGCGGACGACGGTGGCGCCGTGGGACCTCAGGGCGTGAGCGACGGAGTCGGGGGCATCGAGGACGAGCCAGGTACCCACCAGGGTTGGCGTAACCGGTCGCGTGTGGACGGAGGTCCATTCGGCTTGGTAGCGCCAGAGGGTGGTGTCGGCTTGACGGGTGGGCCAGTAGCGCTCGACCTGGAAGGCGTACGTGGGCAGGTCGATGATCCGACCCTGGCCGAAGAAGGCTCGCCAGTCGACGGGGATGCCCTGGGTGTGGGCGGTGGCGACGGCGCGGATGAGGGTCGTGACGTCGTCGCGGCCGGTGCGCTGGGTCGGGATGCCGTCGACTAGCGCGGACAGGACGCCGTCCGGGCCCAGTTCGATGAAGCGGGTCACGCCCTGTGCGCGCGCCTCGGTGACCGCGTCGGCGAACCTGACCGTTTCGCGGACCTGCCGCACCCAGTACTCCGGGGTGCTCGGGTCACCCGTGGCGCTGCCCAGGAGCGGGATCGCCGGGGTGGCGAACGCGAGACCGCGTGCCACCTGCTCGAACTCGGCCAGCATCGGGCCCATCAGGTGGCTGTGGAAGGCGTGCGACACCGCGAGGGCCTTCACCCGGCGGGATTGTTCAACAAAACTACGATTCAACTGTTCAACAATCCTACGATCCCCCGATACTACAAGTGAACGATCCGAGTTGACGGCGGCGAGATCGACCCCCGCAGGCAGGCCGTCGGGGAACTCGTGGGCGAGGTCGGCCTCGGAGATCTCGACGGCGAGCATCGCGCCGCCGGTGGGCAGGGCGCCCATCTGGCGAGCGCGGGCGGCGACCAGGGTGCAGGCGTCGGGGAGGGTGAGGATGCCCGCGACGTGGGCGGCGGCCAGCTCGCCGATGGAGTGGCCGATGACGAAGTCGGGGCGGGTGCCCCAGCTCTCCAGCAGCCGGTAGAGCGCGACCTCCAGCGCGAACAGGGCGGGCTGGGCGATGGCCGTGTGGTCGAGGTCGGACTCGAACACCGCGAGGTCGAGGCCCAACTCCGCGCACACCTCGTCCAACGCCCGCGCGAAGACCGGGAACACCCGCAACGCGAGCCCCATCCCGGCCCGCTGGGAACCCTGACCGGTGAACAGGAACGCCACCGCCCCGCTCCCCGGCACCCCCACCACGACATCGGCCGATTCACGCCCCTCGGCCAGTGCCCGCAACCCCTCCTCCGGATCACTCGCGACCACCACCGCCCGGTACTCCAACGAAGCCCGCCCCAAAGCCAGCGACCTCGCCAGATCCACCGGTTCAGCTGTCACCTCCAGCAATCGGCCTGCCTGCGCCCGCAGTGCGCTGGCCGATCGACCGGACACCAGGAACGGCAACACCCCAGCACCGCCGGACGAGTCAGCGGGTTGCGGGGAATCGCCTTGTTCGAGGATGACGTGGGCGTTGGTGCCGCTGACGCCGAAAGAGGAGGTGGCGGCTCGACGGGGCCGGTCGTGCTCGGGCCATGAGCGGGAGGTGGTGAGGAGTTGGACCTCGCCCCAGGGGACGTGGGGGGTGGGGGCGTCCACGTGCAGGGTGGCGGGGAGGGTGCCGTGGCGGAGGGCCTGGACCATCTTGATGACGCCTGCCACGCCCGCGGCGGCCTGGGTGTGGCCGATGTTGGACTTGATCGAGCCGAGCCACAGCGGCGACGAGCGGGCTTGGCCGTAGGTCGCCACGAGGGCGGCGGCTTCGATGGGATCACCGAGGGTGGTGCCGGTTCCGTGGGCCTCGACGACGTCCACATCGGACGGGAGCAGGCGGGCGGCGGCCAGCGCCTGCTCGATCACGCGCTGCTGGGATGGGCCGTTGGGGGCGGTGAGGCCACTGGAGGCGCCGTCCGAGTTCACGGCGGAACCGCGGATGGTGGCCAGGACCGGGTGTCCGTTGCGGCGGGCGTCGGACAGGCGCTCCAGGAGCAGGACCCCCACGCCCTCGCCCCAGCCGGTGCCGTCGGCGGCGGCGGAGAAGGACTTGCAGCGGCCGTCGGCGGCTGTTCCCTCGTCGAAGCCGAAGCCCGCGAACATCATCGGTCCGGCCATCACCGTCACCCCGCCCGCGAGGGCCAGCGCGCACTCACCCGACCGCAGCGCCTGCGACGCCAGGTGCAGCGCCACCAGTGACGACGAACACGCCGTGTCGACCGTGACCGCGGGCCCCTGCAAACCCAGGCAATAGGCGATTCGTCCGGAGAGGACACTCCCCGCGTTGCTGGTGCCCAGGTATCCGTCCAGCACCTCCGGGGGCACCGAGGTCGCGTAGTCGTTGTACATCACACCTGCGAAGACGCCGGTCCGGCTGCCACGCAACGAAAGCGGGTCGATACCCGCCCGCTCCACGGCTTCCCAGCTGGTGTGCAGCAGCAGCCGCTGCTGCGGGTCCATCGCGAGCGCCTCACGCGGCGAGATCCCGAAGAACCCCGCGTCGAACCCCCCCGCGTCCGCCAGGAACCCGCCCTCGGCCCCGGTGGGCAGCGCGGCGAGGTCCCAGCCCCGGTCGACCGGCAGCGGACCCAGCGCGTCGACGCCGCCCGCGACGAGGTCCCACAGGTCCTCCGGTGTCTCAACCCCGCCCGGGTAGCGGCAGCCCATGCCGACGATCGCGATCGGCTCGACCGCCCGGTCCTCCAGCTCGCGCACCTGCTCGCGCGCCGCGCGCAGCTCACCGGTGGCCCGCTTGAGGTAGGCGAGCAGCTTCTCCTCGTCGGCCTGCGCCATGACCGTCCTCTCAGGACTTCTCGAACTCGCTGTCGAGCAGGTCGAAGATCTCCTCGGCCGACGCGGCCGCCAGGTCGGCCGTCTCGGCCTTGGCGTCCCACCTGGCGGCGAGCGCGCGCAGCCGGGCGGCGACCCGCTCCCGGTCGGAGGTCTGCGCGACCCCGCCGAGGGTCAGTTCCAGCCTGGTCAGCTCCGCGAGCACCTCGTCGGTGGCCGACGCGGGCGCCAGTTCACCGCGCAGGAACTCCGCGACCGCCCCGGCCGAGGGGTGGTCGAACACCAGCGTCGCGGGCAGTCGCAGCGCCGTCGCGGCGGCGAGGCGGTTGCGCAGTTCGACGCCGGTGAGCGAGTCGAGCCCGAGGTCGAGGAACCCCCGATCCGGCGCGACGGCGGCGGAGTCCGGGTAGCCCAGCACGGCGGCGACCTGACCGCGCACCAGTTCGAGCAGGATCCGACCGCGCTCCGCCTCCGGCGCCGCGTCCAACCGGGCGCGCACATCCGTCACGGCCCGGTTGTCCGACCGCACCAGGGCCCGCAAGACCGAAGGAACCGAACCGCGGCCGCGCAGCGCACCCGGGCTGAACACCATCGGCACCAACGCCGACTCGGCCATCCCGGACGCGGCGGAGAACAGCGCCATGCCGTCCTCAGTGGACAGTTGACCCAGTCCGGACCGCATGACCCGCCGGACGTCGGCGTCGGTCAGTTCCCCGGTCATGCCGGTGCGCTGCGCCCACGGCCCCCACGCCAGCGACACGCCGGGCAAGCCCTGCGCACGGCGGTGCTGGGCCAGCGCGTCGAGGAAGACGTTCGCGGCGGCGTAGTTGGCCTGCCCCGCGCCGCCGAAGACACCGGCCGCCGAGGAGAAGAGCACGAACGCGGTCAGGTCGGAGGTCAGTTCGTGCAGGTTGACCGCGCCCCGGACCTTCGGCGCCATGACCTTCGCGACCCGCTCCGGGGTGAGCGCGGTCAAGACACCGTCGTCGAGCACCGCCGCCGTGTGCACGACCGCGTCCACCCGGTGTTCGGCGAGCAGCGCGACCACGGCGTCGCGGTCGGCCACGTCGCAGGCGACCAGCGTGACGCGCGCACCGAGCGCGGTCAGGTCGGCGACGAGGTCGTCCGCTCCAGTCGCTTGTGGACCGGACCGGCTCGTCAGGAGCAAGTCGCGGACCCCGTGCGCGACCACGAGGTGTCGGGCCAGTGCGGCACCCAACGTGCCCGTCGCGCCGGTGACCAGCACCGTCCCGGCGAGGCCGGTCTCACCCGGGGTGATCGGCTGCCGGACCAGTCGGGGCACGAAGGCTTGCCCGCCGCGCACCGCGACCTGCGGCTCCCCCGACGACACCGCCGCCGCGAGCAACCCGGGACCATCCACGTCGACGAGCAGGAACCGGTCCGGGTGCTCGGACTGCGCCGACCGCAACAACCCCCACACCGGGGCCGCCACGAGGTCCGGCGACTCCGCCGCGACCGCGCCACGAGTGGCGACGACCAGCGGCACTGCGGCGACCCGCTCGTCGGAGATCCAGGCCCGCACCAGTTCCAACGCCCGGACCGTGGCGGCCTCGGCGCCATCGGCGAGGTCACCGGCTCCGATGAACTGGGCGACCACGACGTCCGAGTCGACGTTCGCCAGCAGGTGGTCGAGGTCCGCGTGCGCGCTCACCTCGTTGCCCGCCTCGATCAGCTCCGCACCCAGCGCGAGGTCGTCGGACCCCAGCAGGGCCCAGCGTGATGTCCCGGGGTTGGCGAGGGTGATCGGGGTGGACCAGTCCAGCCGGAACAGTGCGTCCGAAATGGACCGGCGGGCGGTGGACAGCTCCGCGCCGATCGGCCGGGCCACCAGGGAGCGCACGTGCGCGACCAGGCCGCCAGCCGGGTCCGTGACCTGCAGTTCGATCCCGTCGGCGCTTTCACTGATCCGGGCAAGCACCGTCTTGGCCGAGGTCGGCCGCAGGGTGACCCCGGACCACGAGAACGGCAGTTCGGCGGGCCGGTCCGTGCCTTCGCGGAGCAGGCCGATGCCGTGCAGTGCGGCATCGAGCAAGGCCGGGTGGATCGCGAACCCGGCCGACGGCACGTCCTCCGGCAGCCTGACCTCGGCGAACAGCGCCCCGTCGCCCCGCCACGCGGCGGTCAGCCCCTGGAACGCCGGACCGTAGCCGTACCCGAGGTCGGCGATCGACTCGTAGAAGCCCGCCAGGTCAACGGGTTCGCGCGACGAGGACCACGAGAACTCCACCGGGTCCGCCACACCGAGCAGACCCGACGCGTGCTTGGTCCACTCGATACCGTCCACACTGGAGTGGATCGACACCGAGCGGCGGCCTTCGTCATCGAGGGAACCCACCGCGACCTGCAATGACACGGCGTCCTGCTCGCTGAGCACCAGCGGCGTCCCGAGGGTCAACTCGACGACGTCCGGTGTGTCGAGCCGGGCGCCAGCGTGGGCGGCTAGCTCGACGAACGCAGTGCCCGGCAACAGGATCGTCCCCAGGACGGTGTGCTCGGCCAGCCAGGGGTGCGTGCGGGGCGAGATCCGGCCGGTCAGCACCAGGCCGTCGCCGCCTGCCAGCGGGATGGCGGCGCCCAGCAGCGGGTGATCAGCGGCGGTGAGACCGGCGGCAGCGACGTCGCCGAGCCCGCCCGACACCAGCTCCAGCCAGTACCGCCGGCGCTGGAACGCGTAGGTCGGCAGTTCGACCGGCCGCACCGGGAGGTCGGCGAACACCGTGGTCAGGTCGACCGGTCCACCGTGGACGTGCAGTTCGGCGGCCGACAGCAGGAATCGGGCCAGGTCGCCCTCGTCCCGCCGCAGGGTGCCCACCGCGACGACGTCGTCCACCGTCTCGCTGATCGCCGGGGTGAGCACCGGGTGCGGGCTGACCTCGACGAAGAACCGGTACCCGGCATCGGCCAACGCGCGGGTGGCGGACTCGAACTCGACGGTGTGGCGCAGGTTCCGGTACCAGTACTCGGCGTCCAGGGTGGTCGTGTCCAGCCACTCCCCGGTCACCGTCGACCGGAACGGCACCCGAGCGGCCCTCGGCGTGATACCCGCGAGCACGCGGCGGAGTTCGTCGGCGATCCGCTCGACCTGGGGCGAGTGGGAGGCGTAGTCGACCGGGATCCGCTTGGCCCGAACACCGTCCGCCTCGCAGTCCGCCAAGAACTGCTCGACCTCGCCCGCGACCACGACCGTGCCGGGCCCGTTCACCGCGGCCACCGACACGCGTCCGTCGTAGCGGGTCAGCCGCGAGCGGACCTCATCGGCCGGGAGCGAGACCGACACCATCGCGCCGTGCCCGCTCAACGCGACGATGGCCTGGCTGCGGCGCGTCACCACGAGTGCCGCGTCTTCCAGGCTCAGCGCTCCAGCGACGTAAGCGGCGGCGATCTCGCCCTGGGAGTGTCCGACGACGGCATCCGGCTCCACGCCGCGCGACCGCCACAGCGCCGCGAGTGACGCCATCACCGCGAACAGCACCGGCTGGACCACGTCGACCCGGTCCAGTCCGTCGCCGCTGGTCAAGACCTCCAACGGGTTCCAGTCGACGTGCGCGGCAATGGCGTCGGCGCAGGCGTGCAGCTCCGCGGCGAACACGTCGCTCGACTTGGCCAGCGTGGCCGCCATGCCGACCCACTGGGAACCCTGACCGGGGAAGACGAACGCGACCTTGCCGTCTTGCCGCTCTCCCTGGACAGCCGTGTCCAGATTGTCCAACGCGGACACCGCGGCATCGAGATCCGCGGCGACGAACGCGGCCCGGTGGTCGAACTGAGCGCGAGCGGTCGCGAGCGAGTACGCCACGTCGGCGGCGGACGGCTGTCCCTGAACCAGGTACTCCCGCAGCTTGGCCGCCTGATCCCGGACTGCGGCAGGCGTCCGCCCGGAGAGCACCCACGGCACCGGCGCGGCGACATCCGCGGGCTCCGGCTCTTCAGCCACGTACTGCTCCAGCACCAGGTGCGCGTTCGTCCCGCTGCCGCCGAACGACGACACACCAGCCCGCCGAACCCGGTCGACAACGGGCCAGGGCACCGTCTCGGCGGCGAGTTCCACCGCGCCAGCGGTCCAGTCGACGTGCGGGGTCGGCTCGTCGATGTGCAGCGTCTTGGGCACCACCCCGTGCCGCAGTGCCAGCACCGTCTTGATCACGCCTGCCACACCGGACGCGGACTGCGTGTGCCCGATGTTCGACTTCACCGACCCGAGCAGCAGCGGAACCCCACGCCCCTGCCCGTAGGTCGCGATCACCGCCTGGGCCTCGATCGGGTCGCCCAGGGTGGTACCGGTTCCGTGCGCCTCGACAACGTCCACATCGGACGGGGTCAAGCCCGCGTCCGCGAGCGCCGCCCGGATCACCCGCTGCTGCGAGGGCCCGTTCGGTGCCGTCAGACCGTTGGAGGCGCCGTCCTGGTTGATCGCGCTGCCCCGCACCACCGCCAGCACCCGGTGCCCGTCCCGCACAGCGTCGGACAGCCGCTGCACAAGGATCACGCCGACGCCCTCGCCCCACCCGGTTCCATCGGCGGCTGCGGAGAACGGCTTGCACCGGCCGTCAGTGGCGAGCCCGCGCTGCCTGCTGAACTCGGTGAACGAGGTCGGCGACGGCAGCACAGCCACGCCGCCCGCGACCGCGAGGTCACACTCGCCACGCCGCAATGCCTGCACAGCAAGGTGAATCGCGACCAGGGAGGACGAACACGCCGTGTCAACCGTGACCGCCGGACCTTCCAGGCCGAACGTGTACGACACGCGCCCGGACGCGGCGGCGGTGCCGGTGCCGGAGAGGAAGAAGCCCTCGGCGTCGCTCCCCGGTGCGAGCGCGCCGATGCCGTACCCGACGAACGAGGTGCCGACGAACACGCCCGCCCGGCTGCCGCGCCGGGTCGCCGGGTCGATTCCCGCCCGCTCGAAGGCTTCCCAGGTGGCTTCCAGCAGCATCCGCTGCTGCGGGTCCGTCGCGGTCGCCTCGCGCGGGCTGATGCCGAAGAACTCGGCGTCGAAGTGCCCCGCGTCGTGGACGAACCCGCCTTCCCGCACGTACGAGGTGCCGGGGTGGTCGGGGTCGGGGTGGTAGAGCGCGTCGAGGTCCCAGCCGCGGTCGTCCGGGAACGGCGTGATGGCGTCGGTGCCCGCCATCACCAGCCGCCACAGGTCTTCCGGCGAGTCGACGCCGCCGGGGTAGCGGCAGCTCATGCCGATGATCGCGATGGGCTCGTCGGACGCCACCGCCTCGACCTGGGTGACGGTCTCCAGCCCGAGCACGTCCGCCAGCAGGTGACCGGCGAGAGCGCGCGGAGTGGGGTAGTCGAACACCAGGGTCGCCGGAAGGCGCCTGCCGGTAGCAGAAGCGAGCCGGTTGCGTACGTCTACAGCCGTGAGCGAGTCGAACCCGAGGTCGCGGAACGCCCGGTCCGGCTCGACGGTGGTGGCGTCGGCGTACCCGAGCGCGGCGGCGGCCTGGGTGCGGACGAGGTCGAGCAGGTACCCGGCACGGTCGGCCTCGGGCAGGGCGACGACCCGGTCGCGCAGGTCGTCGCTCTCGGTCGCGGTGTCCTCGACGACGGCCTCGGGGATCTCGGCGATCAACGGGCGCCTGCGGGCGGCGGTGTAGCCGGGGGCGAAGCGCGGCCAGTCGATGTCGGCGACGGTCAGGCAGGTGACATCGGCGTCCATGGCGCGCTGGAGTGCGGCGATGGCGGCGTCGGGAGCCATCGGCCGCAGACCGCGACGGCCCAGTGCGGCGACGGCGGCGGCATCGGCCATACCCCCGTCAGCCCAGCCACCCCAGGCGATCGAGGTCGCCGGACGGCTATGGGCTCGGCGGTGTTGGGCGAGTGCGTCGAGGTAGGCGTTGCCTGCCGCGTAGGCCCCTTGCCCGGCTCCACCCCAGGTCGCGGCACCGGAGGAGAACAGGATGAACGCGTCCAAGTCGCCCGCGAGCTCGTCGAGGTGCGCGGCGCCCGCGACCTTGGCGGCAGTGACCTGTGCCAACTCCTCTGCCGTGATGTCCGCGACGGGCGTGGACTGCGCGACTCCCGCGGCGTGGACGATCGCGTTGACGGGGTGCTCGGCCAGCAGTGCGGCGACGGCGTCCCGGTCGGCGACATCGCAGGCGACAACGACAACGCCCAGCTCGTCGACGAGTTCCCGCGCACCCGGGGCGACCACGCCCCGGCGGCTGGTCAGGATGATCTTCTCGGCCCCGTTGTCGGCGAGCCACCTGGCGACCCTGGCACCCAGCGCGCCCGTGCCGCCGGTGACCAGGACGGTCCCTTGTGGACGCCACGACCGCGCGGCGGGGAGTTCACCCGCCCGGACCATGCGGCGGCCGAACACACCCCACGGCCTGATTGCGACCTGGTCCTCGTCCCCCGCGAACGCGGCCACAGCGCGGGCGATGGCCCGGTCGTCGACCTCCGCGGGCAGGTCGAGAACGCCGCTGACCTGCGACGGCCGTTCCAGGGTGGCGACGAGGCCGAGTCCCCAGACCTGGGCCTGGGCCGGATCGCGCAGCGGGTCGGTCCTGCCGACGGACACCGCGCCCCGGGTGACCAACCACAGCGGCCCATCGGACCTGACGGCCGCCAACACCTGGTCCGGTGCGGTGCCCAAGCCCAGCAAGGACACCACACCGGCGAACGTGCCCCCAGCGGGCACCTCGGCAACAACCTGCGGCTCACCGCCTGCGGCGGCGATCGCGGCGGCGAACCGAGCGGCCAACTCGTCCTGCTCGCCTGCGATGACGGCCCAAGCGCCGGACAGCCCAGGCGACTTCGGCACAGTCAACTGCCGCCACACGACCTGGTACGACCACTCGGCCACTGTGGACTCTTCGCGAGCCTTCGCCCGCCACGCGGCCAAGGCGGGCAGGGCAGACGGGTCGATCCCCAGGGTGTCGGCGTCGCCACGGTCGACCGCGGTCCAGAAGCGGACATCCTCGGCAGTGGAATCCGCGTCTGCCAAGGTTTCCAGCCAGTACCGGTCGCGCTGGAACGGGTAGGTGGGCAGGTCGACCCGGTGGCCGCTGTGGTGCCAGGTCGGGTCGATCCCCCGCACGTGGGCCTCGGCGAGCGAGACGGTGAACCGCTCCAGGCCGCCCTCGTCGCGGCGCAGTGTGGCGAGCACGATCGGGTCGGCCACCCCGGCGTCGTCCGCGGTCTCACCGATGCCGCTCGCCAGCACCGGGTGCGGGCTGCACTCGACGAACGCGCCGTGGCCGTCGTCGAGCAGGGCGCGGGTCGCGGCGGCGAACTGGACCGGGCGGCGCATGTTGGTGAACCAGTAGTGCGCGTCGAGGCCGGAGGTGTCGAGCAGGCCGCCGGTCACCGTCGAGTAGAACGGGATGTCGGACGGGCGCGGGGACACGGGTGCGAGCACAGCCAGCGCCTCGGCGCGCACGGCGTCGACGACCGGGGAGTGTCCGGCGCCGTTGATCCGGACCCGGCGGACACGGACCTGCTCGGCTTCCAGCTCCGCGACCAGTTCGTCCAGCGCCGCATGGGATCCGGCCACGGCGGCGGAGCGGGCCCCGTTGACGGCGGCGATGGTCAGGTCGCCACCGAAGCGCTCCAGGCGGGCGTTGACCTCGTCCGGCGGCAGCGACACGGCCGCCATCGCACCCTGGCCGACGAAGCGCGCCAACAGCTTGCTGCGCTCGGCGACGATCAACGCGGCATCCGCCAGGCTCAACGCGCCCGCGACGTGCGCGGCGGCGATCTCGCCCTGGGAGTGGCCGACCACCGCGTCCGGCTCGATTCCCCGGTCCCGCCACAGGGTCGCCAGGGACACCATCATCGCGAACAGCACGGGCTGCACGACGTCCAACCGGTCCAGTGGCGCCGCACCGGGCTGGTCGAGCAGGGCGGCCTCGATGGAGAAGTCGACGTGCTGCTCCAGCGCGGTGGCGCACTCGCGCACCGACTGGCGGAAGACCTCTGACTCCGCCATGAGCGCGTCCGCCATGCCGGGCCACTGGGAACCCTGACCGGGGAAGACGAACACAGTCCGGCCAGTGCGGCCCGACACGCCACGCACGAGCCCCGGCACCGACCGGTCGTCGGCGAGGGCCGTGAGTTGGTCGGCGTAGTCAGGTCCTAAAAGGACAGCACGGTGCTCGAACCGCGACCGCGCGGCCAGGGAGAACGCGACATCGGCCGGGTCGGCATCGAGGTCCTGGAGCTGGGCGGCCTGGGCACGCAGACCTGCGGCGGAGCGGGCGGACAGCAACCACGGCCCCGACTCGCGCCGGACCTCCGCGCGGTCAGGCTCGGGTGCCTGCTCCAGGATAGTGTGGGCGTTGGTGCCGCTCATCCCGAAAGACGACACGGCCGCGCGGCGGGGACGGCCGGTCTCCGGCCAGTCGCGCCGCTCGGTGAGCAGCCGGACGCCCTGGTCCCACGGCACGTGCGGGGTGGGTTCGTCGATGTGCAGCGAACGCGGGAGGACGCCGTGGCGCAGCGCCAGGACCATCTTGATGACGCCCGCGACCCCGGCGGCGGACTGGGTGTGGCCGATGTTGGTCTTCACCGAGCCCAGCAGCAGCGGGTGCGGGCGGTCACCGCCGTAGGTGGCGATGACGGCCTGGGCCTCGATCGGGTCGCCCAGCTCGGTTCCGGTCCCGTGCGCCTCCAGGACGTCCACATCGGACGCTCCAAGTCCCGCGCCGGAGAGTGCCTGTTCGATGACCTTCTGCTGGGCCGGGCCGTTGGGGGCGGTGAGACCGTTGGACGCCCCGTCGGAGTTGACCGCCGATCCCCTGACCAGCGCCAGGACCGAGTGGTTGTGCTTGACCGCCTCGGAAAGCCGCTCGACGAGCAGCATGCCGACGCCCTCGCCCCAGCCGGTGCCGTCAGCGGACTTGGCGAACACCTTGCACCGGCCGTCCGCCGCGAGCGCGCCACCCTGGGCGGCGTCGATGAACATGCCGGGGGTGGTCATGACCGTGACCCCACCGGCGAGGGCCATGTCGCACTCGCCGTTGCGCATCGCCTGGATGGCCAGGTGCAGCGCGACGAGGCTGCTGGAGCACGCGGTGTCGACGGTGAGGGCCGGGCCCTCCAGGCCGAGCGCGTAGGCGAGCCTGCCGGAGATCACGCTGGTCGCGGCGCCGGTGAGCATGTGCGGGCGGGAGCCGTCGGGGATGTCGAAGTGGCCGATGCCGTAGCCGGAGGTCGCGGTGCCGATGAAGACGCCGGTGCGGCTGCCCTTGAGCTGGGTCGGGTCGATGCCCGCGCGTTCGGCGGCCTCCCACGACGTCTCCAGCAGGAGACGTTGCTGCGGGTCCATCGCCAGGGCCTCGCGCGGGGAGATCGAGAAGAACGCCGCGTCGAAGTCGGGGGCCTCGTGCAGGAAGCCGCCGACGAAGCCGTGATCGGTCCAACCCCGGTCGCTCGGGACGGCGCCGATGGTGTCGACCTCGTCGACCAGGAGCTGCCACAACGCCTCAGGGGTGTTCGCGCCGCCGGGGAACCGGCAGGCCATGCCGACGATCGCGATGGGGTCGTCGGTGACCCGCTTCGTGGCCGTGCGCTTGGCAACCGGGGCGGCAGCGAGGAGTTGCCGCAGGTGATCGGCGACAGCGGCGGGGGTCGGGTGGTCGAACACCAGGCTGGCCGGAAGCGGTTTGCCGATCTTGAGCGCGAGGGAGTTGCGGAGTTCGACGGCGGTGAGCGAGTCGAAGCCCAGGTCCTTGAACGGGCGGCGCGGGTCGATCGACGCGGCGGACGGGAAGCCGAGCACGGCGGCGGTCTGGGCGCAGACCAGGTCGTCGAGGCGCGAGGTGTCGACCTCGGCGGTCGCGGCGGGCCGGATCAGCGAGGTCAGCAGCGGCGGGACCGGCTTGGTGGCCAGGGTCGGGCGGTCCAGGGCGAGCGCGACGACCACCGGTCCGGCGAGGGTCAGCGCACTGTCCAGAAGCGACAGGCCATGATGGACGGTCAGCGGTGGGTAGCCGGAGCGGGCGATCCTGGCGATCTCGGCCTCGCCGAGCGACCCCAGCATGCCGCCCTCGGTCGCCCACGCGCCCCAGGCCAGCGACAGGCCGGGCAGACCGGCGGACTGGCGGGCGGTGGCGAGGGCGTCGAGGTAGGCGTTGGCGGCGGCGTAGTTGGCCTGGCCGGGGCTGCCCAGGGTGCCCGCGATCGAGGAGAAGAGGACGAAGACGTCCGGGTCGGTCAGCTCGTGGAGGTACTGGGCCGCAAGCGCTTTCGGTGCCAGGACGGCGGCGAGCCGGTCCGGTGTGAGGGACTCGACCAGACCGTCGTCCAGCACGCCTGCCAGGTGGAACACGCCGGTCAGCCCGGGTAGGTCGGCGATGAGGCCGCTGAGCGCGGCGCGATCGGCGATGTCGCAAGCCATCGACCTCGCGCCGTCGACCACCGCGCGGCCGGACCGGCTGACCAGGACCACATCGCGGACGCCGGTGTCCAGCAGGTGGCGGGCGAGCGCCTGGCCGAGGGCACCGGTGCCGCCGGTGATCAGGACGGTGCCGTCCGGGTCGAGCGCGCGGGGCAGGGTGAGGACGACCTTGCCGGTGTGGCCGCCCTGGCCGACGAACCGGAACGCCTCGGCCGCGCGCCGCACGTCCCAGGTCCGGATCGGCGGTGGGGTGAGCGCGCCCTCGGCGAACAGGGCCATGATCCGGGTGAGGATCTCGCCGATGCGGTCCGTTCCGGCTTCGCCGAGGTCGAACGCGCGGTAGCCGGGGATGCCGGTGCGGACGTCGGTCTTGCCCATCTCGATGAACCGGCCACCGGGGCGCAGCAGGCCGAGCGAGGCGTCGACGAACTCGCCTGCCAGGGCGTTGAGGACCACGTCGACCTGCGGGAACTTCGTGGCGAAAGCGAGATCCCGCGAGGACGAGAGGTGGTCGTCGGCGAGTCCGGTGGCGGGCCACTTGGCGGGGCTGGCGGTCCCGTAGACGTCGGCGCCGAGGTGGCGGGCGAGTTGGACGGCGGCCGTTCCGACACCACCGGCGGCGGCGTGGATCAGGACGGACTCGCCTGGCTGGAGGTCCGCGAGGTCGACCAGGCCGTAGTAGGCGGTGGCGTAGACGACCGGGATCGCGGCGGCGGTGACGAAAGACCAGCCCGCGGGGATGGGAGCGAGCAGGCGCTCATCGGTGATCGCCTCGGTGCCGATGGCGCCGGTGACCAGACCCAGAACCCGGTCACCCGCCCGGAAACCGGTCACCCGCGGGCCGACCTCGGTGACCACGCCCGCGGTCTCGCCGCCGAGGTCGACCTGGCCCGGGTACATGCCCAGGGCGTTGAGGACGTCGCGGAAGTTGAGCCCTGCGGCGCGGACCTCGACTCTGACCTCACGATCGCCGAGTTCGCGGGGAGTCACCGGGGCGAGGGTGAGGTTGTCGAGGGTGCCGCGTTCGGTGATGTCGAGACGCCAGGACCGGCCAGGGGCGGCTAGCCCGGTGTCCACAGGGGACAATCGGGGTACCAGGGCGTCGGCGCGGATGGCGACCTGGTGTTCGCCGGTGGCGAGCGCCTTGTCGGTGTCGTCACCGTCGACCAGGACGATGCGGCCGGGGTGCTCGGACTGGGCGGAGCGGACCAAGCCCCAGATGGCGGCCTTGGTCGGGTCCACGTCATCGCCCGGGATCGCTCGTACCGCGTGGTCGGTGCGGATGACGATGAGATCACTGCCTGCCAGCGCCTTGTGCAGCCGGGGAAGCAGGTCATCCACAGTGGAGGGTTCGAGCACGGTGTGCGGCGGAACCGGCTTGTCCGTGGCGGCCGGGGACCAGGTGACGCTGTAGAGGTCGGCGGTGTTGGCGCGCTGGGGTCGGGTGATGACGCGCTCGACCTCGACGACCACCTCGCCCGCCGGGTTGATGGCCACGACGCTGATCCCGCCGCCCGGTGTCGGGGACACCCTGGCCCGGAGTTCGGACGCGCCGGGCGTACCGAGGGTGACCCCGGCCCAGGTGAAGGGGATGCCCGCTTCCTGGCTACCACCGCGCGCGGCGACGGCCTGGAGTGCGCCGTCGAGCAGCGCGGGGTGGACCAGGTAGCCGCGTTCGTCGGTGGCCAGGTCGACGTAGACGTCGTCGCCGCTCGTCCAGACCTCGCGAATGGCCTGGAACGTGGGGCCGTAGACCAAACCGGCCGCGGCCAAGCGGTCGTAGACGTGCGCGGGGTCGACCGGTTCAGCGTCCGCGGGAGGCCATGGGGTGAGGTCGTGGTCGCGGACACCGGCCGGAGCGAGGGTGCCGGTGGCGTGCCGGGTCCAGGTGTTGTCCTGTCTGGAGTGGACTGTCAGCGCGTGGCCGGTGCCGGTGGGGGTGGTGGTCAGCTGGAGGTCGATCTGGCCTGCCGCTGGAAGGACCAGCGGGCTCTCCAGGACGAGCTCGGTGAGCGCGGGGGTGCCGAGGCGGACACCCGCGTGCAGGGCCATCTCGACGTACGCGGTGCCCGGCAGGACGATCTGGCCGTTGATGACGTGGTCGGCGAGCCAGGGGTGGGTGGACGCGTCGAGGCGGGCGGTGAAGAGGTGGCCGTCCGGGCCGTCGACGGAGCCGGTGAGCAGGGGGTGGCCGGTGGCGCCGAGCGCGGTGGAGATGCCGGGGCGCGGCCAGTAGCGCTCGCGGGCAAAGGGGTAGGTGGGGAGTTCCACGACGGTGCCGCCGCCGAGCACGGCCCGCCAGTCGACGGAGACCCCGGTGACGTGCAGAGCCGCCACAGCGCGAAGGAGGGTTTCGGGTTCGTCCCGTCCCGCGCGCAGGGTGGCGGTGCCGTCGACCATCGCGGACAGGACGCCGTCCGGCCCGATCTCCAGGTGGTGCGTGGCCCCGGCACGCTCGACCGCGCCCGCGAACCGGACGGTCTCCCGGACCTGCCCGACCCAGTACTCCGGCGTGCTCGGGTCGCCCGTCGCGGTACTGACCAGCGGGATCGTCGGGCTGGCGAACGACAGCCCCGCCACGACCCGCTCGAACTCGCCCAGCATCGGGTCCATCAGGTGCGAGTGGAAGGCGTGCGAGACCTGCAGCCGCTTCACCCGGCGGGATTGTTCACCAAACCTATGATCCAACAGTTCAACAATCCTACGATCCCCCGATACTACAAGTGAACGATCGGAGTTCACCGCGGCGAGGTCGACGCCTTCGGGGAGGCCGTCGGGGAACTCGAGGGACAGGTCGGGTTCGGAGATCTCGATGGCCAGCATGGCGCCGCCGGGTGGCAGGGCCTGCATGAAGCGGGATCGGGCGGCGACCAGGGCGCAGGCGTCGGAGAGGGAGAGGATGCCCGCGACGTGGGCGGCCGCTACCTCGCCGATGGAGTGGCCGATCAGCACATCGGGGCGAACGCCCCAGGACTCCAGCAACCGGAACAGGGCGACCTCAAGGGCGAACAGGCCCACCTGCGCGTTGGCCGTCTGCTCCAGGGCCTCCGCCGAGTCCAGCGTGAACCCGGGCAACAACGCCAAGACCTCGTCGTACGCGGCAGCGAACGCCGGGAAGACCCGCAGCCCCTCACCCATGCCCAGCCGCTGAGACCCCTGCCCGGTGAAGAGGAACGCCAGCTTCCCCGGCGTCACCTCACCGCGCACCACCGCGGGCGAGTCGACGCCCGCCGCCAGCACCCGCAAGCCCTCGGCCCCGAACGCGACCGCACGCCGGTCCAGGCCCGTCCGCGTCGTCGCCAAGGACCACGCGACATCACCCAGGTCCGCTTCCACGTCCTGGAGCCGTGCACCCAGCTCGCACAACGCCGCGTCAGAACGGGCCGACACCACCAACGGCGCACCACCGGATCGACCGGCCAAGCGATCGTCCGCCGAGACGGCGGTCGACGGGCTGGTCGGATCCGGGGCTTCCTCGATGATCACGTGCGCGTTGGTGCCACTCACCCCGAACGCCGACACACCCGCGCGGCGCACCCGCTCCCCGCGCGGCCACGGCTCGGCCGAGGTCAGCAGCGACACCGCGCCCGCGGACCAGTCGACCTGGTGGGACGGGGTGTCGACGTGCAGGGTGGCCGGGAGGGTCTCGTGGCGCAGGGACTCGATCACCTTGATCACGCCCGCGACGCCGGCCGCCGCCTGGGTGTGGCCGATGTTCGACTTGATCGACCCGAGCCGCAGCGGTGCCTCCCGACCGTGGCCGTAGGTGGCCAGCAGGGCCTGGGCCTCGATCGGGTCGCCGAGGACCGTCCCCGTGCCGTGCCCCTCCACAGCGTCCACATCGGACGGAGCGAGATCGGCGGAGGCGAGCGCGGAGAGGATCACGCGCTGCTGGGACGGGCCGTTGGGCGCGGTCAGGCCGTTGGAGGCGCCATCGGAGTTCACCGCGGAGCCGCGCAGGAGTGCGAGGACCCGGTGGCCGTTGCGCTGGGCGTCCGACAGGCGCTCCAGCACGAGGACGCCAACGCCCTCGGACCACCCGGTGCCGTCGGCCGCGTCGGCGAAGGACTTGCAGCGGCCGTCGGCGGCAAGACCGCGCTGGCGGCTGAACTCGGTGAAGACACCGGCCGTCGCCATGACCGTCACGCCGCCCGCCAGGGCGAGGGTGCTCTCACCGGTGCGCAGGGACTGCGCGGCCAGGTGCATGGCCACCAGCGACGACGAGCACGCCGTGTCGACCGTGACCGCGGGCCCCTCCAGCCCGAGCACGTACGCGACGCGACCCGAGGTCACCGCTGTCGCGCCGCCGGTCAGGAGATAGCCCTCAGTGCCCTGCGGGTCGCCGACCAGCAGCGACAGGTAGCTCTGGTCGTTGGTGCCCGCGAACACGCCGGTTCGACTGCCGCGCAACGACTCCGGGTCGATACCCGCTCGTTCCAGCGCTTCCCACGACGCGCGCAGCAGCAGCCGTTGCTGCGGGTCCATGGCCAGCGCCTCGCGCGGGGAGATGCCGAAGAACGCCGGGTCGAACTCCGCGGCGTCGGCGACGAACCCGCCCGCGCTGACATAACTGGTGCCCGGGGTGTCGGGGTCGTCGGCGATGCGGACGTCCCAGCCGCGGTCGTCCGGGAACCCGGTGATGCCGTCGCCGCCGGTCGCGACCAGCCGCCACAGGTCGTCCGGGGAGCCGACGCCGCCGGGGTAGTGGCAGGCCATGCCGACCACGGCGATCGGCTCGCGCGCACCGGCCTCGACCTCGCGGAGCCGGGCCTTGGTCTGGCGCAGGTCCGCCGTCACCAGTTTCAGGTAGTCGCGGAGGGTCTCTTTGTCTGCCATCTACCAGGACCTCTCGGGCGGCGCACGACCGGCTGCGGGCGCGCGGAAACCGCACCGCGCGCAATTGGCACCTCTTCCGCGCGCCAACCATAAAGACGGCGGTCCCGACCGGACAACCCCTAGCAGGCCCCTACTACCGCACGGCCACCGGGAACTGGAGCATCCCCCTGATAATAAAGGAATCCCGGCGCCGCACCTGGCCGACCCGGCGCAGGTCCGGCAGCCGCGCGGCGAGCGCGACCAACGCGATCTCGGCCTCGATCCTGGCCAGCGCGGCGCCGAGGCAGAAATGGATTCCGGCGGAAAAGGACAACGTGTCCGGACCCGATTCCCGGGTGATGTCGAAACGCTCCGGCGCGGAATAGACCTCCGGGTCGCGGTTGGCCGCGCCCGCGCAGATCGCCAGTTCCGCGCCTGCCGCGACCAGGTGGCCGTCGAGCTCGACATCGGTGTGCGCGATGCGGCGGTACTGCTGGACCGGGGTGTCGTAGCGCAACGTCTCCTGCACCACCGCGGGGGCGAGCGAGGGGTCGGCCTTGAACATCTCCCACTGCTCCGGGTGCCGCAACAGCGCGCGCACCGCGTTGCCGATGAGGTTGACCGTGGTCTCGGTGCCCGCCAACGGGAGGAACATGCACAGCGGCACCAGCTCGTCCATCGCCAGGCGGCCGTCGTCGACGGCGGGCAGCAGGTCGCTGATCAGGTCGTCGGCCGGGTCGGCCCGGCGCTCGGCGATGATGTCGGTGAACATGACCGTCATCTCGGCGATCGCGGCCCGCACGTCCCTGGCCACCTCGACCGAGGCGACGCCGTCGAGCAGGTACGCCATCCGCCTGCTGAGCTGGAAGAACGACCGCCGGTGCCGCTCCGGGATGCCGACGAGGTCGCCGATCACCCGCAGCGGCAACTGCTGGGCGAAGGCGCTCATCAGGTTGAACTCCGCGCGCCCGGCCAGGATCCGGTCGATCAGCTCGTCGGACACCTGCTCGGCGACCGGGGTCCACCGCTGGAGCCTGCGCGGGTTGAGCGAGGGCACCGACAGCTTGCGCAGCCTGGTGTGCTCCGGCGGGTCGAGGCCGAGCATGGAGTTGTCGAACGGCATGAACTCCGGCGCCTTCGTGCCGTCCGCGCGGCGAACGCCGAACCGCTTGTCCCGCAACACCTTGTTGGCCAGCTTGTGGCTCGCGGTCACCCACACACCCAAGCCGCTGCGGTGCAACGGGCCGCGGGCGCGCACGTGCTCGTAGAGCGGGTACGGGTCCTCCGGCGCGCGCAGCAACTGCGCGTACGGGTCGCCGCGGTCGCTGACGGCCCGCAAGTGGTCTTGCCACAGCGCCATCTGCGCCCGCGCCTGGCGGTCCGCGAGGTCGGTCATGGTCCCTCCCGCGCCACGCTAGACCGCGCGTCCCCCCTAACCTCAACCCCTAGGGCCATTGCGCCGTTCCGGTCGTGGGCACCCTGGACACCATCCGGCGCCGCTGCTAGGGGTTGCCCGTCGTCACCGGCTGCCGGCACTTTGGCCCCCAGGCGCCGGAAAGTCCCCAACGCCCGCGCGCGGAGAGGACCCGGAGGCCATGGGCGCGCACGGCGTGGGTGACTCGTGGGTGCACCGGCTGCGCGCGGCGTCGCAGCCGGGCTGCCGCCTGGTCTGCTTCCCACCGGAGGGCGCGTCGGCGACGTTCTTCTTGCAGCTGGCCCAGTCCATCGCGCGGCCGGTCGAGGTGCTCGGCGTGCAGTACCCCGGCCGCCGCGACCGCAGGCACGAGCAACCGGTCGCCTCCGTCACCGAACTGGCCGACCTGGTCAGCGCCGAGCTCACCCGCCGGACCGACCTGCCGATCGCGCTGTTCGGCCACGGCCTCGGCTCGGCCGTCGCCTTCGAGACCGCGGTCCGCGTCGAACGCGCGGGCCACCGCCCCATCGCGCTGTTCGCCTCGGGCGCACCCAGCCCGTCGCGCCTGGGCGCCCCGGCCTACCTGGACACCGGTGAGTTCACCCAACCGACCCGGTTCCCCGCGCCCACCCCGCTGAGCACCCTGCGCGACGACTTGCGCGCCAGCGAGACCTACCGCTGGCACCCCGGCAACCAGGTCTCCTGCCACATCCTCACCATGATCGGCGACACCGACCCCGCCGCACCGCACGCCCCCGCTTGGCGCGAGGTCACCACCGGCTGGTTCGAACTCCAACTCTTCGCAGGCGGCCACGGGTACCTGACGTCCTTCGTGTCCACAGTGGCCAACACCGTCTCCGAACGCATCACCGCCCTCTGCACCGGCTGACCAACCCGGCAGCCAGCCGAGCTACCGCGCTCCGCCGAGGAGACCGGACGCTCCCCTGTGGACGGACAGTCCGGCGTGCAGGTCGGCGCGCTTGCGGACGCCCAGTTTGCGGTAGATCTTCGTCAGGTGCTGTTCCACCGTGCTGATCGTGATGAACAGCTTGTGCGCGATCTCCCGGTTCGTGTGCCCCAGCGCCGCGAGGGTGGCGACGCGGTGTTCGGCGTCGCTGAGGGTGGTGTGGTCGTGGGTGTCGCGGCGGGCGGGCAGGCGGGTGAGCAGGGCGCCGACGCCGCAGGCCGAGGCTTCGTCCGCGGCGTTCTTCGCCACCCGGCGGGCCCGGGTGGTGTCGCCGCGGGCGGCGATGGCGGCGGACAACTCGGCGGTGGTGACGGCGGCGGAGTAGCGGTCGCCGGTGGCGCGGAAGGAATCGGCCGCTTCTTGGAGCAGGCGAACGGGTTGGTGGCCCGCGAGGGCGAAGACGCGGACCGTCCTGGCGCGGGTGTGGTGGGCGGCCGCGGCGGGCAGGTCGGCCTGGGCGCGGGCCAGGTGGGTCGCGGCGCGGCGCCTGCCGAAGCGCAGGTGGGCCTCGGCGAGGTCGGTGCGCCAGGGGACGAGACCGGGCAGGTCGACGCCCGCGGCGGTGACGACGCGGCCGCACGCCTGGAAGTCGGCGATGGCGGCGAGGACCCGGTCCGAGGCGAGGTAGTGGTGGCCGCGGGCGCGCAGGTACCTGGCGCCGATCAGGGTGTCGCCCATGTCGTCCGGCACGACCTCGCGCAGCGCGGGGCTGTCGGTGATCCCCATGGCCGTGTCCGCGGCGATCATCGTCGCCAGCGGCAGCCCGATCAGCACGCCCCACGACCGCGCGGGCAGCAGTTCCAGGCTGCGCTGGGCCGTCTCGCACGCCGACCGGACCGCGCCCTGGCGCAGTTCGACCTCCGCGCTCACCGCCCCGAGCAGGGCCAACCAGGTCGTCGCCCTGCGCTGCTCAGCCTCACCGATCAGCTTGAGGCACCACCGCTCGGCCAGGTCGACCCGGTCCGCCAGCACCAGCGCGGTCACCGCGCCCGCCAGCACCTCGACCGTGCGGTCCCCGAGCGGGCACGCGTGCAGCACCTGCTCGGCGTTGGCCACCACATCGGTCAACGCCCCGCCGGTGAGCCCGGGGAGCAACGCGGCCGCGGCCCGCTCCCACGGGGTGAACGCCGACACCGACAGCCGGGTGCCGCGGATCCACTGGTTGGCGAAGGCCAGTCCGATGTCCTCTGTGGAGCTCTCCGGTTCGCTGTGCCACAACGTGAACCTCAGCGCGGTCACAGGGTCCACTTCGGACAGGAAGTGCGCGTCGGCCGGGTTGTGCCGCCAGAGCGCGCCTGCCAGGTCGGCGGCGGTCTGCTCCCGGACCCGACCGGAGGTCATCGGCAGGACGAGTTCGAGGCAGCGGACCGCGAACTCGCCGCGGTCGGTGGCGATGGCGTCGAGCGCGGCCGCCCGCAGCACCTCGACCACCCACTCGTCCACGACCTGCTCGTCCACCTCGCCGGAGGCGACCACCAGCCGGGCGACGTCCATCGGTCGCGCGCGACGCCGGTGCAGGACCCGCGCCGCGCGCAGGTGTAATCGGGCGGACTCGGCAGGCGTGAGACCACCGAGCACGGCGGTGCGGATCGCCTCGTGCCGCAGCCGCCAGCCCACCAGCACCCCGGCCGAGGTGAGCACGCCGGTCAGCCGCGCGGCCACCGCCTCGGTCTGGTCGGTCAGCTCGGCCAGCGCGCCAGGCGACGACCAGGTCTCCAGCACCGCCAGCGCCCTGGCGACGGCGAGCAGCCGCGGCTCCCAGCGGTGCAGGCAGGCGACGACGGCCTGGCGGAAGGCGAACCCCGGCTCGGCGGCGGTCGGGTCGGACCGGTTGTCGGCGATCAGCGCGTGCAGCAGCAGCGGGTTCCCGCCGGTGACGCGGTGGTAGGCGACGGCGGCGGTGTCGTCGCCGAGTTCGGCGCGCAGCAGTTCGGCGACCCCGGACTCGGTCAGCAGCCCCAGCCGCAGCCGGTGGTCGGCGTGCGTGGTCAACGGCCCGGACAGCAGCTCCCAGTCGGTCACCACCAGCAGCACCGGCAGGCCGACGGCCCTGGTGCGCAGGCGCGCCAGCAGCCCGAGCGACGCGGCGTCCACGTGCTGGACGTCGTCTACCGCGAGCACCACGGACCGCTCCCGCGCCACACCGAGGACCCGGTCGACGAACTCGCCCTCCGCCGCGGGCAGCCCGGACTCCAGCTGGCGGACCGCGCCAAGCGGGATGTCCCGCTCCCCGCGCGACCCGGACGCCGACAGCAGCAGCGCCCCGGAGTCGGCGACCCGGTCGGCGAACAGGTCGAGCAGGCTCGACTTGCCGCTGGCAGGCCCGCCTGCCACCGCGACCACCCTGGCACCGCCCAACGCGCACTCGGCCAGGTGGCCGACCAACGCCTCGACCGCGCTGCCGCGTTCGACCAGTGCCATCCGGCCTTCCCTCCACACCCGGCGAGCGGCGTCCGACCCGGCAATCTACTCCGCTCGGCGGGTATCGGAGAAGTGACGACCATTGCCGGGAAGACATTTTCCCGTTAACGCCACGGGCCTGCCCGCCTTATGCCGGACCGGGGTCGAATAGGGGTGGACAGGGGTGGACACCCGACTCCCCTGCTCGACCTACCCGCAGGTCAGGAGCGATTGATGCCGGTACCGGGGTGGTGGGCGGGTTCCACCGGTCGGATAGGGGGTTGTCCGGCGGCGGCAGGCCCTGGGATCGTCGGATTTCGGCGGCAGGAGAAACAGCCGTCGAGCATTCCCCAGCGATTCCGCACCAGCGCGGACATTGCGGCGGGCACCGCCAAGAGCGGCACCGTGGCACCATCGCCAGGTAGGGACTCGCGGGGAGAGAGGACTAGAGGGATGAGCACGGATCTGTGGCTGCGTCGGTTCCACCCGGCACCGCAAGCGGCCACGCGGCTGTTGTGCCTACCGCACGCAGGTGGCTCTGCCAGCTACTTCTTCCCGGTGTCGCGCGCGCTGAGCCCTCGGATCGAGGTCGTGGCCGTGCAGTACCCGGGGCGGCAGGACCGGCGCCTCGAACCGTGCGTCGAGACCATCGCCGAGCTGGCCGACCAGATCGCCGACGTGCTCCCCCCGTACCTCGACAAGCCGCTGACCGTCTTCGGGCACAGCATGGGCGCCTCGGTGGGCTTCGAGCTGGCGCTGCGGCTGCAGGAGCGCGGGACCGCGGTGCACGGCCTGGTCGTGTCCGGCCGCCGCGCCCCGTCCGCGCTGCGCGACGAGCGCAACCACGAACTCGACGACGACGGCCTGATCCGCGAGATCAAGCGGCTCGACGGCACCGAGTCCCAGCTGCTCGACGACGACGAGATCCTGCGCATGGTGCTGCCCTCGATCCGCGCGGACTACAAGGCGGCCGAGACCTACCGGCGCGTCGACGGCCCCCGCCTCAAGGCCAGGGTGCTGGCGCTGACCGGGGACAGCGACCCCAAGGCCACGCTGGCCGAGGTGGACAAGTGGGCCGACCACACCGACGGCGGCTACGAGCGCGAGGTCTACCCCGGCGGGCACTTCTACCTCAACAGCCACGTCCCCGCGGTGCTCGACCGGATCCGCGCGCACGTCGGCTCGCTCTCCACAGTGGACTAGTCCGCGGACCGGTCGACCGGCGCATCCGGGACGGCGCAGTACCTGTGGTGCGCTGACCGCCCCGCGCGGTGTCGGCGGCGCGGGGCGTGCGAGGCTCACCAGGTCACGACGGAGCCTGGGAGCCGCAGCGATGATCGACGTGTTGTCCCCCGCCCTGACCTGGGTCTCGGTCGGGGCGGCGGTGTGGGCGTTGGTGCTCGTGCTGCTGAACCGGCCGCTGCCGATCGAGCGCGTCGACGGCAAGGCATACCTCGCGCTGTTGGCGCTGATCGAGCTCGGCCTGCTCACACAAGCCGTGCTCGGGTTCATCAAGCTCGCTGGGGCCGACCACGACGTGCCCGGCCTGTCTTACGGCGGTTACCTGCTCGGCTCGCTGTTGATCCTGCCTGTCGCGTTGTACTGGTCACTGGCCGAGCGCACCCGCTGGGGCACGGCGGTGCTGGTCGTCGGCACCCTGGTGATCCCGGTGATGATCGTGCGGATGGGTCAGGTGTGGGCCCATGGCTGAGGCACCGAACCCCACCCGCTCCGGGCCGGGCAGGCTGCTGATCGCGGTCTACGCCATCTTCGCGCTGGCCGCGTGCGCGCGGTCGGCCAGCCAGATCAGCACCCACTTCTCCCGCGCGCCGCTGGCCTACCTGCTCTCGGCGTTCGCGGCCGTCGTCTACGTCGTGGCGACCGTGTGCCTCGCTAGAGGGACGAGGACGTCCCGCCGGGTCGCGGTGGTCTCTTGTGTGGTCGAACTCGTCGGCGTGCTGCTAATCGGAACGTTCAGCCTGGTCCTGCCCGACGCATTTCCGGACGCGACCGTCTGGTCGGTATTCGGTAGGGGATACGGTTTCGTGCCGCTCGTCCTCCCGGTTCTCGGATTGCTCTGGATTCGCCGTACCGCACGGTGAACACCCATTGCGGCCAACCGGGCACCCGCGTATCGGACTAGGCCATTGGTGGACGAGGTCTGTCACTGGCCGTAGTTGTCAGGATAGGGTCATCGGGCGTCTCGGCCCGCCTCGGCCACCCGGTCCACACCCCCTGGCCAGGCCCACGCAACCCCGGTTCCACCCCTAACCTGCGGCAACTTAAGGCGCTCTTGATGTTTGCAGTGGGCGATTCACCAACCGTTCTGGGCTGACTCGCCGTATTTGCTGTGACGGCCGGTCACAGGACTACCGGTGAGTCAAGTCGTTGAATGCGAACCAAACCCAACCGGACCGCGGTACGGCCAGCGCCGCAACCGGATGCTCCACTTGGTCCATTCGAAAAGCGAAAACGCATCAACATCACGCAGTGTTCATCCAGCCAATTGGCAAACCTTCCACAACAGCGGTGATTGCCGTTAGATTCACCGCAGAGCGTGGGGCAACGGGGAAAACACCGATCACCGAGCGTGACTTCGGGCGGGGTGGGGCCGGATGCGGAGCCGAGGGGCCGGAGGGGAAGGGGCGGGCGCATGGCGCTGGTCGAACGAGGAGAGGAACTTGCCGCGCTCGGGCGGTTGTACGCCGAGAGCGGTCGGGGTCGGGGACAGGTCGCGTTGATCAGCGGTGGTGTCGCCAGCGGCAAGACCGAGTTGCTGCACGCCTTCGCCGACCGGGTGGCCGCCGACGGCGCGGCCCTGCTCACGGCGACGGGGTCGCGCGCGGAGCGCACCCTGCCGTTCGGGGTGCTGCGGCAGCTGTTCGCCGGTCCGGCGTTGTCCGGGGCTGCGGCGGCGGGCATCGCCGAGCTGATCGGCGAGGTCGGCGGGGGCGAGTCCCAGCCGGACACCGGCGCGGTGCCGCAGGCGCCCACCGACCCGACGGCCGCGGACCCGGCTGCCACGGACCCGACGGCTATCGGCCGGACGGGCGCGCGGGTGCTCGACGAGGTCTGCGCGGCCCTGCTGGAGCTGGCGGCCGAGCGGACCGTGGTGATCGCGGTCGACGACGTCCAGTTCGCCGACGGCGAGTCCCTGCAGGCACTGCTGTACCTGCGCCGCAGGATGCGCTTCGCCAGGGTGCTGGTGCTGCTCACCGAGTGGGCGCTGCCGCGGCCGACCCAGGCGGTGTTCCGCGCCGAGGTCACCCGCCAGCCCAACACGACCCACCTGCGGTTGGCGCCGCTGAGCCTGGCCGGGGTGGCCGAGCTGCTCGCTGGCAGGCTCGACCCGGCCACCGCGGTGGCGCTCGCCCCGGTGCACCACGCGGTCAGCGGCGGCAACCCGCTGCTGGTCACCGCGCTGGTCAACGACCACCGGGCCGCGGTGCGGTCCGGGCTGCGCCCCGGCGACGGGGCCGTCGTGGTCGGCCAGGAGTTCGGCACCGCCGTGCTGGCCTGCCTGCACCGCTGGGAACCGGCGATGCTGCAGGTGGCCCGCGGCTTGGCGCTGCTGGGCGACGCCGGGTCGCCGGTGCTGCTCGGCAGCCTGCTCGACATCACCTCCGATGCCGCCGCCCAGGTGCTCGACGTGCTGGAGCTGGCCGGTCTGCTCGACGGCGGCCGGTTCCGGCACCCGGTGGCCAAGGCGGCGGTGCTCGACAGCATCGCCCCGGCCGACCGGCGCGCCCTGCACGCGCGGGCCGCCCGACTGCTCTACCGCGACGGTGCCCCTGCCGACGAGGTCGCCCGCCACCTGACCGCCGCCGACGGCGCCGAGGAGCCGGGCGAGCAGACCTGGGCGGTCGAGGTGCTGCGGCACGCCGCGCAGGAGGACCTGGTCGCCGACCGGATGGACCTGGCGGTGCGCAGGCTGGAACTGGCCGCGCGCACCAGCGGCGACGTCGACGAGCGCGCCGACATCACCACCCAGCTGCTGCGGGTCGAGTGGCGCCGCAACCCCTCCGCCGCGGCGCGGCACCTGCCGTCGCTGCGCGCGGCGCGGGCGCAGGGCAGGCTGTCGGACCGCAACGCGGTCCACCTGGCCAAGTTCCTGCTCTGGTACGGCCACACCGAGGAGCTCTCCGGCACCCTGTCCGGCCTGGCCGCCGCCGCGGCCGACCGCGCGGCGCCGATGGCGGGCCAGCTGAGCCTGGTCTTCCACTGGCTGGCGTTCCTGTACCCGCCGGTGGTGGCCGGGATGCCCGCGCCGGAGGCCGGGCAACCGCAGCCGCTGCTGGCCAACCCGTGGACCCGCGCGTCGGCGATGCTCGACCGGGTGCGCTTCGGCGGCCCGCGCGAGGAGATCGTGGTCGCCGCCGAGCACATCCTGCAGAGCTGCAGGCTCGGGGAGCAGACGCTGGGCTCGCAGCTGTCCGCGCTGGCGGCGCTGGTGCACGCCGACCGCAACGACCGCGCCGCGCACTGGTGCGACTCGCTGCTCTCCGACGCCACCGCGCGCGGGGCGCTCACCTGGCAGGCCGTGATCGGTGCCATGCGCGCGGAAGTCGCGCTGCGCCAAGGAGATCTGCCCGCGGCGGCCGAGTTGGCGACCGCCGCGTTCGACAAGCTCTCGCCGCAGGGCTGGGGTGTCGCGATCGGGGTGCCGCTGTCGACCAGGGTCGCCGCGGCCACCGCGATGGGCAGGCACGAGGAAGCTGCGGCGCTGCTGCGCGTGCCGGTGCCCGATTCGATGTACCAGACCCAGTTCGGCTTGCAGTACCTGTACGCGCGCGGTTCCCACTACCTGGCCACCGACCGTCCACATGCCGCACTCGCGGACTTCCAGCGGTGCGGCGAGCTGATGTCCGGTTGGGACGTCGACCTGCCCGCGCTGGTGCCGTGGCGGTCCGGTGCCGCGCAGGCGCAGTTGGCGCTGGGCAACCGGGAGAACGCCCGCGCGCTGATGACCGACCAGCTCACCCGGCCCGGCTGCGAGGGCGCCCGCACCCGCGGCGCGACCCTGCGCATCCTGGCCGCGGCGACCACCGCCGAGCGCCGGGTCCCGCTGCTCACCGAGGCGGTGGACCTGCTGCACACCGGCGGCGACCGGTTCGAGTTGGCCCGCGCGCTGCTCGACCTCAGCCACGCGCACAGCGCCGCCGGTGAGTGCGAGAAGGCGCGCACGGTGGCCAGGCGCGCGTTGCAGATGGCCAAGGGCTGCCAGGCCGAGCCGCTGAGCCGGGAACTGCTGCCCGGCCGCGAGCCGGAGGTGCCGGAGCAGACCGGACGACACCAGGAGCCGACCGGCATGGACGCGCTGAGCGAGGCCGAGCGCAGGGTCGCGGTGCTGGCCGCGCTCGGGCACACCAACCGGGAGATCGGCGGGAAGCTCTACATCACGGTGAGCACGGTCGAGCAGCACCTGACCCGCGTCTACCGCAAGCTCAACGTGAGCCGCCGCACCGACCTGCCCGCGGGCCTGCCCCGGCAACTGCTCGCCACGGCGGAGGACCGCTAGCTCACCTGGGCAGTCGACGCCAGATCGCCCTGGGCAGCAGCCGCATCGCGAAGAACACCGGTCGCAGCACGCCGGGGACCCACACCTCCCCGGAACCGCCCCGCCCGCGCCGCAAGGCGCGGGCGGTGGCGTTCGCGACCTGAGCGGGCGTGCTGGAGAACGGCGCGGGGGACATGCCCTCGGTCATCCGCCCGATCACGAACCCCGGGCGCACCAGCAGCAGGCGCACGCCGGAGCCCGCGAGTGCGTCGGCGAGCCCGCTGGCGAAACCGTCCAACCCGGCCTTGGCCGACCCGTAGACGTAGTTGGCGCGCCGCACCCGCACACCGGCGACCGACGAGAACACGACGAGCTCGCCGCTGCCCTGTCGGCGGAGCCGGTTCGCCAGGTGTGTCAAGACGGCCACGTGGGCGACGTAGTCGGTGTGGACGATCGAGACCGCGTGGTCCGCGTCGGCCTCGGCGGTCGGCTGGTCGCCGAGGATGCCGAAGGAGACGACGACGGTGCCGATCGGACCGTGCGCGGCGGTGATCCCGTCGAGCACGGCCGCCTGCGCGGTGAGATCGTCGGCGTCGAACTCCACCGCGTGCACCTCGGTCGCGCCGCTGTCCAGTAGCGACACGCGCTCGTGATCAAGGTCACCGGCCCGTCGCGCGGCGAGCACCACCACCCGCCCCGGGGCCAGCAACCGCGCCAGCTCCAGACCGATCTCGCTCCGCCCGCCGAGGACGACCACCGCACCGCTCGCAGCACTCATGCCGACAGTGTGTCGCGCTCACGCTGCGTCCATTAGAGGTATCCCTCCGTCACGCATGGCCCAATCGGGCGCAAGATCGAGTGATGGGAGGACCACATGACTACTGGCGGTCTGCCTGATCGCGAGATCCGGTCTGTTCTCCCGGGTTATCACCAGCCGATTCGGGGACTGTTGTGTCACGAATTCGCGGTGCTAGCTTCGTGCGCGTCGACAATGGCGACGCGCCGACCGAGGCGGAGGCCGCGGCCCTTACCAGCGACAACATGAAGGTGAGACGCGTTCCGCCGGTCCTGACCGGATCCCGGTAATCGGCGCCCCGGCATTGTCCCCAGCGACGTCCCATCAGGACCTCACCTTTTTCAGCACCCGCGACCCTTTCACCACCAGCATGGACAAGCGATTGGCGGTAGCACCGTGACCGAGACCCTGCGCCCTGTCGGCGGCGAGGCTGCTGCGCAGCAGAGCCTCACGACCGAGGCGGCGCGCAACCTCGCGACCACCACCAAGTCCGTCCCGCAGATGCAGGAGATCACCTCCCGCTGGCTGCTCAGGGTCCTGCCGTGGACCCACGTCGGGGGCGGCACCTACCGGGTCAACCAGCGGCGCAGCTACGTCGTCGGGGACGGCCGCATCGCCATCGACTACGTGGTCGGCGACGGCAGGATCGCCGTCGACCGCGGCGACGCCCAGCCCCGCGTGGTCGCAGGCGACCTGCGCGAGCTGTCCTTCCTGCGCGACTTCGACGACGAGGAGGCGCTCACCGCGCTCGCCGGGCTGTTCCGCCAGGAGGACTACGCCGCGGGCGACACCCTGGTCGAGTGGGGCCACGCCGAGGACCGCTTCCTGGTCATCGCGCACGGCCGGGTCGAGCAGTTCGCCGAGGGCCACTACGGCGACGAGACCGTGGTCGGCGTCGTCACCGACGGCGAGTACTTCGACCAGTGGGGCCTGCTGCAGGAGCGCATCTGGGACTTCACCGCCAAGGCCGCCACCGCGGTGACGGTGCTCTCGCTGCGCCGCGCCGACTTCCAGGAGCTGCTGGAGCGGGCGCCCTCGCTGCGCGCGCACGTCGAGTCGTTCCTGGCCAGCGGCGAGCACGAGCAGGACGGCGAGGTCCCGATCAACCTGGCCGCTGGCCACTCCGGCGAGGTCGAGCTGCCGGAGACCTTTGTGGACTACGAGGTCTCGCCGCGCGAGTACGAGCTGTCGGTGGCGCAGACGGTCCTCAAGGTGCACACCAGGGTCGCCGACCTCTACAACCAGCCGATGGACCAGGTCGAGCAGCAGCTGCGGCTGACCATCGAGGCGCTGCGCGAGCGCCAGGAGCACGAGCTGGTCAACAACCGCGAGTTCGGCCTGCTGCACAACGCCGACCCGCGCCAGCGGGTGCACGCCCGCACCGGCGCGCCCACCCCGGACGACTTCGACGAGCTGCTGAGCAAGGTCTGGAAGGACCCGTCGGTCATCCTGGCCCACCCCAAGGCGATCGCCGCGTTCGGCCGCGAGTGCAGCAAGCGCGGCATCTACCCGGCCAACGTCGACATCGGCGGCCACCAGGTGCCGTCCTGGCGCGGCATCCCGGTGCTGCCGTGCGCCAAGATCCCGATCAGCGACTCCCGCACCACCTCGGTCATCGCGATGCGCACCGGCGAGGACAACCAGGGCGTGGTCGGCCTGCACCAGACCGGCCTGCCCGACGAGTACGAGCCCGGCCTGTCGGTGCGGTTCATGGGCATCAACGACAAGGCGATCCTGTCCTACCTGGTCACCGCGTACTACTCGGCCGCCGTGCTGGTGCCGGACGCGCTGGCCGTGCTCGACGACGTCCAGATCGGTCTCTAAGCACAGCCGCGGGTCCCGTGCCCGGCGCGGGACCCGCGCAGTCCGCACACTCACCACCTTCCCGATGGGGGTTCCCCGCGTGACCGGTCTTCTCGACTCCGAGTCCGAGCAGCACCAGCAGAGCCTGAGCACCAGGGCCGCGCGCAATCTCGCGACCACCACCAAGTCCGTCCCGCAGATGCAGGAGATCAGCCCGCGCTGGCTGCTGCGGATGCTGCCGTGGGTCGAGGCCCAGGGCGCGGTGTACCGGGTCAACCGCAGGCTCAGCTACACCCTGGGCGACGGCCGCGTCACCTTCACCAACACCGGCGCCGACGTCGACATCGTGCCCACCGAGCTGCGCGAGCTGGCGCTGCTGCGCGGGCTCACCGACGACAGCGCGCTGGCCGAGCTGGCGAACCGGTTCACCCAGCGCGAGTTCCGCGCCGGTGAGGTGATCGTCGAGCGCGGTCGGGCCGCCGACGCGGTGCACCTGATCGCGCACGGCAAGGTCACCACCTACACCGAGGGCCACTTCGGCGACGAGGCCGTGCTGACGGTCCTCGCCGACGGCGAGTTCTTCGGCGACCGCGGGCTCATCGACGCCGACGCCACCTGGGACTTCACCGCCAAGGCCAGCACGGCGTGCATCGTGATGTCGTTGTCCCGCTCGGAGTTCCTGTCGCTGCAGGAGCGCTCGACCGCGCTGCGCCAGCACGTCGACGCCTTCCGGGCCACCCCGCCAGCCAGGGCGAACAAGCACGGCGAGGCCGAGATCGCGATGGCCTCCGGGCACTCCGGCGAGCACGAACTGCCGAGCACGTTCGTCGACTACGAGGGCAGCCCGCGCGAGTACGAGCTGTCCGTGGCGCAGACCCTGCTCAAGGTGCACACCAGGGTCGCCGACCTCTACAACCAGCCGATGGACCAGGTCGAGCAGCAGCTGCGGCTGACCATCCACGCGTTGCGCGAGCGCCAGGAGCACGAGCTGGTCAACAACCGCGACTTCGGCTTCCTGCACAACGCCGACCTGCGCCAGCGGCTGCACACCCGCGAGGGCGCCCCCACCCCGGACGACCTCGACGAGCTGCTCGCGCGGCGGCGCCGGTCGAACTTCTTCCTGGCCCACCCCAGGGCGATCGCCGCGTTCGGCCGCGAGTGCACCAAGCGCGGGCTGTACCCGCCGACGGTGGACCTGGGCGGCAAGCAGGTGCGGTCCTGGCGCGGGGTGCCGCTGCTGCCCAGCGACAAGATCCCGATCACCGACACCGGCACCACGTCGATCCTGGTGCTGCGCACCGGGGAGTCCGACCAGGGCGTGATCGGCCTGCACCAGACCGGGATCCCGGACGAGTACGAGCCGGGCCTGTCGGTGCGGTTCACCGGGATCAACGACAAGGCGATCATGTCGTACCTGGTGAGCACCTACTACAGCGCCGCGGTACTGGTGCCCGACGCGCTCGGCGTGCTGGAAAACGTCCAAATCGGACTGTGACACCCGCCGGTGGCCCGCATTCCCCCGCGGGCCACCGGTTCCTCCCTCCGCCCCTGCTTTCCCGCCCTTCTAGCCGGGCCCCGTCCGCCCGTCCAACCCGAATCGAGGGACCGGCCCCGTGTCCACCAACCCCACCGTCCACGTCCCCGGCGCCCGGCGCGCCGACGAGGGCGGCACCGTCGCCCACCGCGGTGCCCGGGACGTCCTGGCGCACAGCCGGACCCTGCTCACCCCGGCGCTGCGCGCCGCCGTCGACACCCTGCCCGAGGCCATGCGGCACATCTCGGGCTACCACTTCGGCTGGTGGGACGAGCAGGGTGGGCCGACCGAGGCGGACGCGGGCAAGGCCATCCGGCCCGCGCTGGTGCTGACCGCCGCCGAGGCCGTGGGGGGCTCGCCTGCCGAGGCGCTGCAGGCCGCGGTCGCCGTGGAACTGGTGCACAACTTCACGCTGCTGCACGACGACGTCATGGACGGCGACCGCACTCGGCGCCACCGACCCACCGCGTGGAGCGTGTTCGGCCTCGGCCCGGCGATCCTGGCTGGCGACGCGCTGCTGACGCTGGCCTTCGACGTGCTGGCCGCCAGCGACCACCCCCGGGCCCAGCCAGCCGCCAGGGTGCTGTCCGCCGCGGTGCTGGCCGTGCAGGAGGGCCAGGCCACCGACCTCGCCTTCGAACGCCGCGCCGACGTCACCCCCGCGGAGTGCCTGCGGATGGCCGAGGGCAAGACCGGCGCCCTGCTCGGCGGCGCCACCTCCCTCGGCGCACTGCTGGGCGGCGCCTCCCCCAGCCAGGTCGACCACCTGCGCTCCTTCGGCGAGCGACTCGGCCTGGCGTTCCAACTGGTCGACGACCTGCTCGGGATCTGGGGCAACCCGGCCACCACGGGCAAGCCGGTGTACTCGGACCTGGAGAACCGCAAGAAGTCCCTCCCGGTCGTCGCCGCCCTGACCACCGACACCGCCGCCGCCAGGGAACTGCGCGCCCTCTACCACCGCGACGACGCCCTGACCGCCGCCGAACTCGTCCGCGCAGCCGACCTGGTCGAATCCGCAGGCGGCCGCAACTGGGCCAGAACCCGAGCCGACGACCTCCTGGCCGACGCCGCCGACCACCTCGCCGCCGCCCTCCCCACCACCCGAGCCGAAGGCGAACTGATGGCCCTCGCCGACATGATCATCCGCCGCGACCACTGAGCCCCTCGCACGGCAGGCCATCCCGCTCGACCCCGGTGACGAGCCCTAGCCCGCGTCGATCGCCTGCCACGCCAGCGCCGGGTCGGATTGTGCAGCCTGGGTCAGCAGCGGTTCGGCTAGCCCGCGCCGATGATCGCCGAGCCGTGCGGCGTGGGCCTGTGTGGACCGTGGAAGCAGCGACCCAGTGCCTGGCACGTCAGGACGACCATCTGCTCGCCGACCCGGCGGGCAGGATTGGGCGCGGATCCTGCCCGTCACAGGCCCGCGCGAACCAGGCGCGACGGAAGCCCACTGCGAGCACAGACCACCAGCGAGGTCCAGATCCCGCACGCGACAGCCACTGCTCGCGACTGGGCGACGGCCTCCGTCGCTGCACTGCCGCCCTTGCACCGGTGGTCATCTGCGATGTCGGGTCGATCGGCAGTCGGTGGCAGTTCGGTCAGTCTGCGTCGATGATCGTCGGTCTTCGTCGTTGCTCTGCCGCCCCCTGCTTGCACCGGTGGTCATCCGCCATGTCGGGTCGATCGGCAGTCGGTGGCAGTTCGGCTAGCCCGCATCGCTGATCGTCAGCCCCGTGCGGCGTAGTGCTGCGCGGACCGTGGGGGGCGGTCACCACGGCACCGGAGGCGGTCAGGGCGACCACCTGTTCACTGATCCGGCGGTAGAAGCGCAGTTGGGTACGGCGGCCGAAGAGGCGCCAGTCAGAGCGGATCACGGGGTGGGCGGGTGCGGCTGGATCGCGACCGGGCGGCGGCCTCCGTCGTTGCTCTGCCGCCCCTTTGCCTGCACCGGTGGTCGTCTGCCATGTCGGGTCGATCCGCAGTCGGTGGCAGTTCGGTCAGCCCGCGTCGATGATCGTCAGCCCCGTGCGGCGTGAGGCTGCGCGGACGGTGGGGCGCGGTCACCACGGCACCGGAGGGGGTGAGGACGACCATCTGCTCGCCGATTCGGCGGTAGAAGCGCGGTTGGGTACGGCGGCCGAACAGCCGCCAGCCGAGGCGGATCACGGATGGGCGGGTGCGGCTGGATCGCGACCGTGCAAGCTCGGGTGGGCGGCTGTCTGGGCTACTCCGCGGTGCGTTGGCCTGCGGAGCACGGGCCATCGGTGGGCTACGGATGCCGCACGTGACGGCCACTGCTCGCGACTGGGCGGCGGCCTTCGTCGCTGCTCGGCCGCCCTTGCACCGGTGGTCGTCTGCCATGTCGGGTCGATCCGCAGTCGGTGGCAGTTCGGTCAGCCCGCGTCGATGATCGTCACTCCGGAGCGGCGTGGGGCTGTGCGGACCGTGGGGGCGGTTACCACGGCGTCGGAGGCGGTCAGGGCGACCATCTGTTCGCCGATGCGGCGGTAGAAGCGCAGTTGGGTTCGGCGGCCGAAGAGGCGCCAGCCGAGGCGGATCAGGGGGTGGGCGGTGCGGCTGGGGTTGGAGTACGAGGTGGCGCGGAAGAGGACCGCGCCGGTGGTGTGGTTCTTGTGCAGGTGGAAGTCGACCTTGCCGCGTTCGAGGTGGCCGGTGAGGGTTTCGTAGGACCAGCCCCAGTGACTCCGGGTGGGGGTGGACTCGTCGACCACCGCGGTGACGCGGACGCCCATGAGGAAGTGGGCGAAGAGGAAGTGGCCCTCCAGGACCATGTGCCTGCCCAGAAGGGGCGCGTCCGCGCGGTAGTGGGCCCGGATCAGTTCCGGTGGGGCGAACTCGTAGCGCTCGACGAGGGCGCGGGCCCGGCACCACAGCTCACCGGGCGGTCCCGGCTGTTCGTAGCCCAGGACGCGCCGGTGGTCGTCGGTCAGCCAGCCGGGGCCGACGGTGGTGGGGTCGTAGTTGATCGGGCGGTCCGCCAGGTCGGCCAGCAGGTGTTCCGGCTGGTCCCGCCGGGATCGCACGACGCGCATGCCGCCCAGCATGCCATCGGATCAGGTCCAGCGGCCCGTCCCGAAGGTGTCCTGGCCCGCGCGCAGGACGGCGCGCAGTTCCATCCTGCGGACCTTGCCGGTGCCGGTGCGCGGGATCTGTTCCCAGGTCAGCAGCACCGGGTCGGCCAGCGCGGGCAGGTCGCGCAGCGCGTGCCGCCACTGTGCGGGGTCGAGGTGGCCGTCGCGAGTCACCACGACCGGCTGCGGCAGGCGGCCGGGAGTGGCCAACACCACGCACTCGACGACGTTGGTGACGCGTTCCTCCAGGACGTCCTCGAGTTCCACGCAGCTCTGCCCCGGCAGGACGTCGACCTCCCGGTCCAGCATCAGGTACGAGCCCCAGCGGGTGCGCAGGCCCATGTCGCCGGTGTTCCACCACTCGCCGTCGGTCTTGGCCAGCCAGCGGTCGTGCTCACCGACGTAGTCGACGCACCGCGTCGGGGTCTTGGCCAGGACCAGGCCCGGGATGCCGCGCGGGACGGGTTCGAACGTGCGCGGGTCGACCACGCGCAGCCGGGTGCGACCTGGGGCCGGCCTGCCGAGGTTGCGCGTCGTCGGGTGCCGCGCGTCACGGGCGGCGAGCGAGCGGCGGGTGAGGAACCGGAAGGTCAGCGGACCGGTCTCGGTCTGCCCCCAGACCTGCACCCACAGCGGCCGCCTTCGGGTGGCCGCAAGGAAAGCACGCACCGTCGGCGGGTGCACCGCGTCGAAGGTGCTGATGAACAGCCGGACCCCGCGCAGCGGGTGGTCCGGTTTCTCCAGCATCGGCCGCCACCGGACGAAGGTCGACGGCAGCGCCTCCAGCGTGGTCGGCGGGTGCTCGCGCAGGACGGTCTCCGCCGCGTCCGCCGAGTCGATGATCACGACCTCGCGCGGCGCCAGCCACAGCACGCTCGCCGTCCACGGCACCGCGCGGCCGTGGCTGTAGGAGATCGCCGAGCAGACCGTGTCGCGTCTGCGGGAGGAGACGATCGGCAGCCGGGTCGACTCCGCGCCCGCCAGGCCGAGCACCAGGGTGCGGTTGGTGTGCACGACCAGCTTCGGCACCCCGGTGGTCCCGGAGGTGTGCACGACCAGCAGCGGGTCGTCATCGTCGCGAGTGGACGGTGGCGGCGGCTCGTGACCCCAGAGGCGTTCGAGGTTGATGGTGTCCGGGTAGCGGCCTTCCAGGGTCACGGTGGCTCCAGCGCGGGCGATGAGCGTGATGCCGTGCGCGCGGGCGGTGTCCAGGACGGTGCGGGTGGTGATGAGCAGCGCGGGTTCGAGGCGTTCGAGCAGGACCTCCAGCGCGTGTGGGGCCAACTGGTCCGACAGCAGCGCCGGGACGGCACCGACGCGCACCGCGGCGCACGCGATGAGCACGTAGTCCCAGTGGTTCGGCTTGACCACGGCCACCCGGTCGCCCGGCTTCACCCCCGCGGCGTGCAGCCACCCCGCGACGTTGCGGACCAGCGCGGCGACAGCGGGCATGTCGTAGCTGGTGCCGAAGTCCGGCGCGATGTCGAGCGGGCGGGACAGCACGACCCTGGTGCCGACCCGGCGGGCGACCAGGTCGTCGAACAGGGTGCCCAGGTCATGCGGCTTGCTCATCGGCACCCTTCCGACCGACGACGGTGATCATCACCTGGGACAGCCACCGGACCCCCGGGTCGGCGAGGTCGGCCAGCGCGGCGTCCACCTCGGCCACCGTCACCAGCCCGCGCCCGACCATGGCGGGCTTCAGGTGCTCCAACCAGAGCGCGAACCAGCGGCCGTGCGGGGTGCCGCCGGTGATCACCTCGGCCCGGCCGTCGGCGCGCACGTCGCGCAGCCCGGCGCCGTGCGCGAGGTCGACGTCGAGCAGCCCGCAGCGCGGGTGGTACCCGGACTCGGCCATCACCGCGTACGCCGCGTCGCGGACCCTGGGCCGCAGCACGCCGTCGGCGGTGGCCAGCGTGGTCGCGGTGTCGGTGTCCTCCAGCACGAGGTGCCCGCCGGGGCGCAGCGCGGAGACCATCCTGCGCACCGCCGCCGCCCGGTCCGCGAGGTGCTGCACCACGAGCCGCGCGTGCACCAGGTCGTAGTTGCCGCCGGGCACCGGGTCGCGGCTGATGTCGCCCCGGTGGACCGAGACGCCGCAGCCCCGCAGCCACCCCAGCCGGGAGGTGTCGATGTCGACCGCTGTCACCGCGGCGCCGCACTCGGCCAGCCACGCCGCGATCGACCCGTGCCCGGCGCCGATCTCCAGGCACCGGCTGCCCCTGCCGACCCCCAGCGCGGCGAGGCGGCTGGTGGTGCCCGGGTCCCAGAGGTGCTCGCCGAGCGAGAGCCGCTCCTCCTCCCGCGCGAAGGAGGTCGCGAAGACGTAGCTGATCGTCGCGGGCTCAGCCACGGGCCACCGCCGGGGAGTCCACGACGGACAGCCGCTCGGCCACCAGTTCCGCCGAGCGCACCGCGGCCTCGCTGCTGGGCCGCATCGCGTACCAGTCGCCCACGTACTCGACCGCGGCAGGCGGCCTGCCCGCGAACTCCGCGCGGGCGTTGAGCGCGGCGGGGGTGGGCATCGGCAGCCCGTGCTCGAAGCGGGTGACGATGGTGTCGCGCAGGGCGAGCGCGATGCCCGGCAGGTACTTCTCGGCGTGGGCGACCAGCGTGCGGCTGATCTCGTCGTCGGTCTGCTCCAGCAACCCGGGCACCGCCGCGGGGGTGGCGACCAGGCTGACCATGCCCCGGTCGACGGGCACCCGGCCCAGGTGCTTGCGGTCGTCGACGACCAGGCCCGCGAGGACCTGGTTCTCCACCTCCGGGACGGCGAGGGCGAACGAGCGGCCCAGGCCGTCGAGCGGGCGGGACAGCAGGCACACGACCTTGACCATCGGCCGGTACTCGCAGCGCCGCACGTACTCGGGCGCGCCGCCGTGCAGGGTGACCGCGAGCGGGGCGGGCACGGCCATGACGATGGTGCGGGCCGTCAGCGGGGTGCGGTCGGCGACCAGCCGGGCGCCGGTGTCGGTGGTGACGACCTCGCGGACCGGGACGCCGGTGCTGACCTCCACCTGGTCGGCCAGCCGCAGCGCCAGGGTGTCCATGCCGTCGCGGAAGGTGCGGAAGGTCTTGGTGGCGCCGACGGCGAGGGTGTGGCTCAGGAACGGACCGGCGCACGCCTGGGCGGTGTCCCAGCCGAAGTAGCCGCCAGCCAGCGGCTGGAACAGGTAGTCGTGCAGGTCGCCGCGGGAGATCTCGGCGATGGTGCGGTCGCCGAGCGGGGTGGCCTCCGGGGTGTCGACGTCGTAGGCGCGGCGCCTGGCCGCGGCGCCGCCGAGCAGGCCGAGCAGGGTCAGCCGGGCCGGGACGCCGAGGCCCGCGCCGGTGAGCAGGCCGATCGGGTCGCCGACGTGGCCGCGGGCCTTGCCGTCGCGCCAGACCGCGAGGTCGGCGCCGATCAGCGGCACCTCGGCGTCGGTGAGCCGCAGGTCCTCGATCAGCCGCCAGGTGGCCGGGTAGCCGGTGCTGCCGATCATCTCGGCGCCGGTGTCGGCGAGGTAGCCGTCGCGGCGCTCGGTGCGCATCCGGCCGCCGATGTGCTCGCCGGACTCGAAGACGTGCACGGACCGGCCTTGGGCGCGCAGCCGGTAGGCGGCGGCCAGCCCCGCGATCCCGGCTCCGACGACGGCGACATCCAGATCTGGGCTCACGAACCGGCTCCAACGACGAGGATCAGGTTGACCGCGACCAGCGTCGCGGTGGTGACGCGGTGGGCGCGCAGGCCGAGCAGCCGGGCGGCGAGCAGGTCGCCGAGGCCGACGCCGCGGCGCAGTTGCGCGACCCGGACCCCCATGGCGGGCAGCATCGCCAGCGCGAACCACCACGGCGCGGGCCCGAGCCCGGCCGCGGTGACCACCAGGGCGATCTCGGCGGCGGTGAGCCCGGCGATGAACCCGCGGTTGGCCTGGGCGCTCACGATCGCGGCGACCGTGGGGCGGCCGACGGCGGCGTCCCCCTCGGCGTCGCGGGTGTTGGAGTACACCCCGAACAGCAGCGGTCCGAGTCCGAACAGGACGGCCTGCACGGCGCCGAACCCGGTGAGACCCCCGGTGGACAGGCCGACCCCGACCAGCACGAGCCCGGTGCCGAACCCGGCGAGGAACACCTCCTGCCAGCCGCGGTAGCTGATCTTGAGCCCCCAGGAGTACTGCACGGAGGACGCCAGGCACAGCGCGGCGAGCAGCACGGTCCACAGTGGAGCGAACGGGGCGATCAAGACCGCCAGCAGCCACAGCGCCGCACCGGCACCCGCGGCCGCCCAACCGAAGCGGATGGCCTCGGCCTCGCTCAACTCCCCGGTGAGCAGGGGCTTGCGGGCCAGCCTGCGCGCGGGCGCGTCCGGGCCGTAGTTGGCCGCGTCGCTGCCGTCGCGGTAGCCGGTAACGTCGTCGAAGGCCACCGACCCGGCCACCACGCACACCGTGCCCAGCCCGAACACCAGCAGCACGACCAGCGCCGACGGGCTGAACCCGGCCAGCGCCCAGGCCAGCGGGAACGCGAGGTAGTAGTCCCAGACGTCGAGCTTGGCGAGCCTGGCGTAGGCGCCGAGCCTGCCGCGGGTGTCGGGCGCGGCCAGCGGGCCCTGGGACAGCGGCATGGTCATCGGGGGCTCCCCGGGAAGTCGCAGACCGCGTCGGCGATGTGCTCGACCTGGGCGTCGGTCAGGTGCGGGTAGATGGGCAGGGCGAGGGTGCGGGCGCTGGCCAGTTCCGCGTGCGGCCAGTACTGCCCCTGCCGGGCGTACGGGGCGAACGCGGGCTGGGCAGGCAGCGGCGCTGGGTAGTAGACGTGGCTGTCGACGCCCCGGGACGCCAGGTGCCGCTTGAGGTCGTCGCGGCGGTCGGCTAGCAGGGAGTAGACGTAGAAGCAGCGGCCGTCGCGGCCGAGCGGCGGGGGTTGGACGCCGCGCTCGACCAGCGGGGCGAACCGGGCGGTGTAGTAGTCGGCGATCTCGGCGCGGCGGCGCAGCCTGGCGGCGAGGCCGGGCAGCCGCTGGAGCTGGAAGTCGGCCATCACCTCGTCGAAGCGGCTGTTGTGGCCGACCACGTGGTGCACGAACCGGGTCTGCCCGTCCTGGCCGTGGTTGCGCAGCATCCGCGCCATCCGACCCAGTTCGGGGTCGTCGGTGACCACCGCGCCGCCCTCGCCGATCGAGCCGAACGTCTTGACCTGGACGAACGAGAACACCCCCGCGTCGCCCCAGCGGCCTGCGGGCACCCCGCCGAGCACGCCGCCCTGGGCGACCGCGGAGTCCTCCACCAGCCGGACGCCGTGCCGGGTGGCCAGTTCGCGCATCGTGGGCATGTCGGCCATCACCGAGAACATGTGCGCGGGCATGATCGCCGCGGTCCGGCCGGAGATCGCGGCCTCGACCTCGTAGGGCTCGATGACCATCGTCCACGGGTGCACGTCGGCGAACACCGGCGTCGCGCCCACGGAGATCACCGACGACGCGAGCGGGGCGCAGCCGAACGCGGGCACCACCACCTCGTCGCCCGCGCCGACGCCCATCGCGCGCAGCACCAGGGTCAGCGCCGTCGTGCCGCTGCCGCAGGCGACCACGTCGGCGGCGCCGAGTTCGCGCCGCAGCGCGTCCTCGAAGGCGGCGGTGCGCTCGCCGAGGATGAACTTCTGCGCGGGCGCGGTGCCGATGCGCAACACCGTCTCCAGCAGGGCGTCGCGGTCGCGGTCGAACAGGTCCGGGGGGAAGAACGGGAGCGTCACGCGCCGCCCCCGCCGTAGAAGGCGCGGATGAGCGAGCAGACCCGGTCGACCTGGGCCTCGGTGAGGTCGGGGTAGAGCGGGAGGGCGACGGCGTTGGCGCAGGCGGCCTCGGCGTGCGGGAACTGGCCGCGCCGGTACCCGAGGTGCGCGAAGCAGGGTTGCAGGTGCAGCGGGACCGGGTAGTAGGTCTCGGTGCCGACCGAGTGCGCGGACAGGTACGCGGCGAGGGCGTCGCGGTGGTCGACCTCGACCAGGTAGACGTAGAACACCGGGTTCGTGTCCGCGTCCCGGTGCTGCACGGTGGGCAGGCGGCGGATGCCGGGGCAACCGCGCAGCGCCTGGGTGTAGTGCGCGGCGAGGGTGGCGCGGCGGGCGATGTCGGCGTCGAGGGTGGCGAGCTTGGCCAGCAGCACCGCGGCCTGCACGTCGTCCATCTTGCTGTTGCAGCCGGGCAGGACCGTCTCGTTCGAGATGCCGGGGAAGTTGTCCAGTGTGTTCCCGAAGCGGCCGTGGTGGCGCAGCGCGGCGGCGGTCTCGGCGATCCGGTCGTCGTCGGTGATCACCGCGCCCGCGTCGCCGAGAGCGCCGAGGGTCTTGGTGGGGAAGAAGGAGAGCACCCCGCCCGCGCCGTGCAGGCCCGCGTGCAGGCCGTCCCAGCGCATGCCGATCGCCTCGGCGCTGTCCTCGACGACGGTGAGCGCGTGCCGCTGGGCGAACGCGGTGACCGCGCCGAGGTCGGCGAGCTGGCAGAACAGGTGCACCGGCATGACCATCCTGGTGGCGGCGGTGACCGCCACCGTGGACACGTCGATGCCGTAGCCGACCGGGTCGATGTCGGCGAACGCGGGCCGCCCGCCTGCGAGCACCACCGACGAGGCCGAGGCGACGAAGCTGAACGCGGGCACGACCACCTCGTCGCCCGGTTGCAGGCCCGCGGCGCGCAGCAGCAGCACCAGCGCGTCGGTGCCGGAGTTGACCCCGACCACGTGCCGGGCGCCGAGGTAGTCGGCGAGGGCGCGCTCGAACCGGCCGACCAGCGGGCCGTGCGAGTACTTGCCGCGGTCGACCACCGCGTCCAGGTTGGCCTTGACCGAGGGCCACAGCGCGGCGAACGACGCCGCCTGGGTGAAGAAGGGCACCGCGGGCGCGGCCGCGGTCCCCCGGTCCGCGACTACCGCGGCGTGCTCCATGCCTGTCCTTGCCCGTCCTCGAAGACCAGTACCGCGACCGGCACCGCTTGCCGCGCTGCCACGCCGCACCCGGCGCGCGGTCCAAACTAGGCGGTGGGCATCCGTTGCGCGGCAACGCAAACAAAAGATCACACGGACGTGTGGCGGTGCCGGGTCCACGTTGACACCCGCGGCCGCGGCGACCAGGGTTTGGCGCGTCCCGAGGTCGCCAGGAGGAGGCACGCCACCCATGCTGGGCACGCTCGTGGTCGGGCTCGGTCGGGCAGGCGCTGGCCTGCACCTGCCGGTGCTGCGCAGGCTCGGGCACGGCGGCGGCAGGCCGTTCGGGCGGCCGCCGATCACCGTGTACGACCCGAGGCGCAGGCTGGGCGACGCCGACCTCGGCGACGTCGCGGTGGCGCACTCGCCAGCGCACGCCGCGACCCTGGTCGATCCCGATCGGACGGTGGTGCACCTGTGCACCGGTCCGAGCGCGCGGTTGCGGCCGCTGACCGAGCTGGCGGACCTGGGGTTCCGCCGGTTCCTGGTGGAGAAGCCGCTGGCAGGCGACGAGGTCGAGCTGCGCGAGGTGCTGCGGCTGCGCGAGCACGGTCGGCTGGACCTGCTGCCGGTGGCGCAGTGGCGCAGCAGCGAGCTGACCGCGCGGATCCTCGGCGTGCTGGCCGGCGGGCGGCTCGGCCGGTTGCGGTCGGTGCGGTTCGCCCAGTCCAAGCCGCGGTTCGCGCGGACACTGGCTGGCGACGACCACCCCACGGCGTTCGACGTGGAGGTCCCGCACTCGCTCACCGTCGCGCTGCTGGTCGCGGGCCGCGGCGAGGTCGTCGCGGCGGGGTGCACGGACATGCTTCTCGGCGACGCGGTGTTCCCGTCGCTCGGCGGCGCGTGGCTGCGGCTGCGGCACGCCGACGGGGTGCTCACCGAGATCCGCACCGACCTGACCGCCCCGGTGCGGGAGCGGCGGGTGACCGTCGAGCTGGAGGGCGGCACGCTGGTCGGGCACTACCCGATCGGCGCGGCCGACGAGTACGCGCAACTGTCGGTGCGCACCAAGGGCGGCAAGGTCGAGTCGGTGTTCCGCGACGACTCACTCGGCGCGTTCATCGCCCGCGCCTACCGGCACTTCGAGGGCACCGAGCCGATCACCGACGAGCCCGCCACCGGCGCCACCGTCGTGTCGCTGCTGGCCGAGGCGAAGCGGGTGGCGGGGCTGCGCGCGCCGGTCGAGGTCCCGAGGTGACGGTGCTGGCCGGGATCGGCGACGAGGCCGGGCCGGGGCTGGCCGAGCAGGTCGCCGCGATCGCCGCGCTGGGCTGGTCGGCGATCGAGCTGCGGTCGGTGGACGGGGTGCCGTTCGCCGAGCTGGACGCGGCCGCGTTCGACGCGGTGGCCGGGACGCTGGCGGAGCTGGGGCTGCGCACGGTGTGCGTCGACTCGCGCATCGGCGACTGGTCGACCTCCATCACCGGTGACTTCGGGCGCGACCTGGAGGAGCTGCGGGTGCTGGCCGAGCGGTGCGGGCGGCTGGGCACCCGGTACGTGCGGGTGATGTCGTACCCGAACGACGGCCTGCACGACGACGAGTGGGAACACCGGGCGCTGCGCCGGATGCGGGAGCTGGCCGCGCGCGCCGAGCAGGCGGACCTGGTGCTGCTGCACGAGAACTGCGCGGGCTGGGCCGGTGCGGACGCGGCTCGGGCGGCGCGGATGCTGGAGGAGGCCGACAGCCCGGCGTTGCGGCTGCTGTTCGACACCGGCAACGGCATCGCCTACGGCTACCGCGCAGCGGACTACCTGCGGCCGCTGGTGCCGCACATCGCGCACGTGCACGTCAAGGACGGCTTCGTCGGTCCGGAAGGTCCGGAGTGGACACTGCCGGGCCACGGCGAGGCCGATGTCGCGGGCTGCCTGGCGCTGCTGACCGAGAACGGCTACCAGGGCGCGCTGTCCATCGAACCGCACCTGACGCTGCGCCCGCACGAGTCCGAGGGCGGCACCGGCACCGCGGACGGCTTCATCGAGGCCGGTCGCGCGCTCGAGGCGTTGCTCGCCCCAGCGGGCCGGTGACGTGGCCGAGTTCACCGACACCGACGCGGCCCTGCTGCTCCGGTTGATCAACCTGCCCACCGCGGGCCCGATGGAGGGCGTCGAACCCGCGCTGCTGTGGGAGGCGCAGTACCTCTACGCCGACGCGGCGAGCGGGTTCTCCGTCGTGCACCACGCGCCTGCCGACCGGTCCGCGATGGACCTGCCCGGGGTGCCCGCCGCGGTGCGCGCGGCCGCGCAGGACCCGACTTTCCTGGCCAACCAACCGAACCTGGTGCTGCGGCTGGGGCCGGTGGACGCGCCGACGGTGATGTTCAACGTGCACCTGGACACCGTCGCCGGGCACGAGCGCGGCCGCTACGACGGCTGCGTGATCCACGGCAGGGGCGCGGTCGACGCCAAGGGGCCCGCGGTGGCGCTGCTGGCCGGGGTGCGGGACGCGGTGCGCCGGGACCCCAGGGTGGGCACCGAGGTGTCGGTGCTCATCCAGGCGGTGGCGGGCGAGGAGGGCGGCGCGATGGGGACCTTCGGGACCCGGCCGCTGGTCAACGCCGGGTACTACGGGGCGCTCAACGTGTTCTGCGAACCGACCGGGCTGCGGTACCTGACCAGGGCCACCGCGTCGGCGACCGCGCGGGTCCGGGTCGCGGGCACCGGGTCGATCGACGACCGGCCGGGCGACGGCCACAACGCCACCGTGCTGCTGGGTTTCCTCGCCCAGCACCTGGCCGCCCGGCTCTCAGGCACGAAGGCGTGCATCGCGGGCCTGCACACCGGGACCAGGCACAACCGCGTCTACGGCGGCGGCGACCTGCTGGTCAACCTCGCCTACGCCGACAACGGCGACACGCTCACCACCGCGCTCGACCAGGCCGTCGCCGACGGCGTCGCCCGGTTCGGGCAACTGTTCGCCGGGGTCCCCGAACTGGCCCGCACCGCGGCCGACGCGCACCGGGTGACCACAGTGGACTGGATCAAGCGCGGGCTGCCTGCGCTGTCGGTCACCAACCCGTGGTTGGACGCGCTGATGGCCGAGGCCGATGTGCCCGCGTGGCAGGCGAACGAGCCCGCGTTCACCTGCGACGCGATCTGGATGGCCGGGGTGGCCGGTGCCGCGACGGCGGTGCTCGGCCCAGGCGACCTCGCCGCCAACAACGCCCACGCCGAGGGCGAGTTCGTCGCCGTCGCCGACCTGGCCGGGTTCGCCGACCAGGTCTCGCGCGTGCTGCGGACCTTCGCGAGCACGCCCCGCCACATCCCGCACCCCCGCTGGTCGACTCCCCCGATGAGCACGGTTCCCTCTACCGAAACGGCATGGCGATGACCGACCTCGCTCCTCCCCCCACCGACTCGTCCCCCGTGACCGTGCGCGTCACCCACGACGACCTGCTGCGGTTCACCGCCGAGGTGTTCACCGCGCACGGCATCCCCCCGCACCGCTCGATGGCCGCCGCGACCGCGTTGTGCCACGGCGACATCACCGGCACCACCTCGCACGGGCTGGTGAACCTGACCCGGATCTACCTGCCGCTGCTGGCTTCCGGCCGGGCGCGCGCCGACGCCGAGCCGAGGGTGCTGGCCGACCGGGGAGCCACCGTGCTGCTCGACGGCCAGGGCGCGCTCGGGTTGTGGCTGGCAGGCGAGGCGATGGACCTGGCCGCGCGGCGGGCGGCCGAGTACGGCATCGGCCTGGTGTCGGTGCGCGGCGGTACGCACTTCGGTTGCGCCGGACCGCACGCGCTGCGGGCGGTGGCGCACGACATGATCGGCGTCGTCGCGGCCAACTGCGGGCACCAGCGGATCGCACGGCCGCCGGGCGGGCGGGTGCCGATGCTGGGCACCAACCCGATCAGCGTGGCCGCGCCTGCCGGGACGAACCCGCCGTTCCTGCTGGACATGAGCACCACCACCGTCCCGACCGGCAAGGTCAGGGCGGCGGCGCGGGCGGGCACGGACATCCCCGCTGGCTGGCTGGCCGACGACGCGGGCGAGCCGGTGACCGACCCCGGCCTGTTCGACACCGGTGACGCGCACCTGACCTGGCTCGGCGGCCCGGGTTCCGGGCAGTACAAGGGTTTCGGGCTCGGGCTGATGGTCGAGGTGCTGGCCGCGCTGGTGCCCGGCGCCGGCCTGGGGCCGTCGCAGGCAGCGCTGTCGGTCGACCGGACGCCGGACGACGACATCGGCTACCTGGTGCTGGCCATCGCCCCGGCCGCGCTGCGCCAACCCGGTACCTACCAACGGGAAGCGGGCGCGCTGTTCGGCGCCCTGCTGGCGTGCCCGCCGGTCCAGGGCGGCGCGGAGGTGTCCTACCCCGGTGTGCCCGAGGCGAGGCACGCCGAACTCGCCCGCCGCGACGGGGTACCGCTCGACGGCGCCCTGTTCACCGAACTGGCAGACCTGGCCGAGCGGCTGGGTGTGGCGCTGCCGGAGGTGTGCTGATGCGCGTCGGCGTGATCGGCCTCGGCGTCATCTCCCGGTACTACCTGGCCGCGTTGGGCGAGGGCGGGCCGGTGCGGCTGGCCGCGGTGTGCGACGTGCGGCCGGAGGCCCTGGCGCCCTACCGCGACGAGGTCCCGTGCTGGCGCGACCACCGCGACATGATCGCCGCGGGTGGCCTGGACGGGGTCGTGGTGACCGTGCCCAACGACCAGCACGCGCCGGTGTGCCGCGACCTGCTCGACGCCGGACTGCCGGTGTGCGTGGAGAAGCCGCTGGCGACCAGGCTGCGCGACGGGCTCGCCCTGGCCGAGCTGGCGGCGACCAGGGGCGCGGTGCTGTTCACCTCGTTCCACCGCCGGTACAACGCCAGGGTCGGCGCGCTGCTGGAGTCGCTGCCAGCCGGGGTGCCGGTGGAGTCGGTGCGGGTGCGGTACCTGGAACGCATCGAGGACCACGTCGGCGAGGACGGCTGGTACCTCGACCCGGCCCGCTGCGGCGGCGGCTGCGTCGCGGACAACGGGCCCAACGCCTTCGACCTGGTGCGCCACCTGGTCGGCACCACCCAGGTGTCCGGTGTGGACATCACGCGGGACTCCCTCGGCGTCGACCGGCGCGCGGTGGTCGACCTGGTCGCCGAGTCCGGCGCGCGGGCCACCGTCGAGCTGGACTGGGACCACCCCGGCGAGACCAAGGACGTCGAGGTCCGGCTGGCCGACGGCACGACGAGGGTGGCCGACATGCTGGCCGGGTTCGCCGGGTTCAAGCAGTCGCTGTGGCACGAGTACGCCGGGGTGCTGCGCGCCTTCACCCAGGCCGTCCACACCGGTGGCGTCGACCGCGACGGGCTGGCCGCCCTCGCCGCGGTCGACGCCGTCTACCGCGCCGAGCAGTGGTCGCGGCCCGCGCTGATCGGGGAGACGACATGATCGAGGACGGCAGCAAGCGCACGGTGTCCGGGGTGCTGGTGAAGGTCCTGGTGCACCGGCGCGACGACCGGGGCATGCGGCTGGAGGAGTTCGCCAGCCGGTGCGTGCGCCAGGGCGAGGTGCACGAGCTGGTGACCACCGACCACGTGGTCGGCGACGACAGCATCGACCGCGTCGGGTTCCTCGGCTTCGCCGAGATCCGGCACGGCGGGGTGATCGACCGCGGCGACGAGGTGCGCATCGGCGGCCAGGTCGTCGGCACCGTGCTCGGCTTCGACGCCTGCCACTTCCCCAACCACTACAACATCCTGATCAGCCGCGAGTCGCCGGTGACCGGCGGGCAGATCGCGCTGTCACCGGAGTCGGCTGTGCAGTTCGTGCAGAGCGCGCCGTGAGGCGGGCGGTCGTCGCGGGCGGCAGCGTCGCCGGTCTGCTCGCGGCCAGGGTGCTGCGGGACTGGGCGGACGAGGTCGTGGTGGTCGAGCCGGACCCGTTGCCCGCCGGTCCGACCAACCGGCCGGGGACCGCGCACGGGGAGCAGTTCCACGTGCTGCTGGGGCTGGCGCAGGAACTGCTCGGGCACTGGTTCCCGGACCTGCTGGCCGACCTGGTCGCCGACGGGGTGGTGGTGTGCACGCCGGGGCAGGACGGGCGGATGTTCGTCGACGGGCGGCCGCGGCCGGTGGTGCCCGGTGACGTCCTGGTGCCGTTCTACCGGCCGCTGCTGGAGTGGCACATCCGCGAGGCCGTGCTGCCGTCGGTGCGGCTGGTGGCCGACCGGGTGGTGGGCCTGGTGGGTGGCGCCGAGGTGCACGGGGTGCGGCTCGCCTCCGGGTCCGTTGTGGACGGTGCGGACCTGGTGGTCGACGCGACCGGGCGGGGTAGCCGGTTGGGTGCCTGGTTGGCCGAGCTGGGCTTTCCCGCCCCGCCGCGGCACCGGGTCGGCCTGGACCTGGGGTACGCGACGGTGTTGTTCCACCGGTCCCCGGGGGAGCGCCTGGACGACCTACTGGCGGTGCACTCCCTGCGGTCGCCCACGTCGTCGCGGCCCGGGGTGAGCTGTGTGGCACCGATCGGGCCGGACCGCTGGATGTGCACCATCTCCGGCTACGGCGACGACCGCCCGACCCGCGACCCCGACGAGTTCACCGCACGCTGCCTGCTCGAACCCGCCGACGCGTTCGCCACCCTGGCCAGGACCGGCACCCCGGCGGGCCCGGTGATCACCCACCGCTTCCCGCACAGCCTCCGCCGCGACTTCCACGCCGTGCCCGCCTTCCCCACCGGCCTGGTCCCGATCGGCGACGCGGTGGCCTCCTTCAACCCGATCTACGGCCAGGGCGTCCCCTCCGCCGCCCTGCACGCCTCCGCCCTGGCCGCCTGGCTGCCCACCGGCGACCCGGTCACCGGCTACTTCCGCCGCCTCAAGGTCATCGTCGACACCGCCTGGCAGACCAGCACCACCGAGGACCTCCGCCTCCCCCACGTCACCGCCACCCGCCCCCTCACCTACCCGCTGCAACGCGCCATCTCCACCGCCATCGACCACGCCGCCATGACCGACCCCCTGGTCGCCCAACGCTTCGTCGAGGTCGTCAACATGCGCATCCGCCCCACCGACCTGCTCACCCCGGCGGTCCTCGGCCGCACCCTGCTGGCCACCCTCCGCAAGAGCTAGGCGCACAGGGGAAAGCCGCGAGCCACCGCCTGCCTGCCGCCGACCTGGAACGGCTAGAGGCGTTCGACGTTGTCGCCGTCGAGGTGGCCTCGGGTGTCGAGGATGGATCTGGCGGTGTTGGCGATGTGCGGGAGGTCGTAGCAGCGGTGGGCTTGCAGGAGGATGACCAGGTCGGCGTCGGGGTCCACCTCGGGGGATGAGGGGACGGGGTCGTCGTCGACGGTGAAGCGGGGGGCGTGCGGGTCATGGTAGGAGACGTGGGCGCCGAGGGCGCGGAGTTGGCGGACGACGCCGGTGGCCGGGGATTGGCGGAGGTCGGCGACGTCCGCCTTGTAGGTGACGCCGAGCAGGACCACGCGGGCGCCGAAGACGCGGCCGCCGTCGCGGACCAGGATGTCCCTGGCGCGGCGCACGACGTAGCCGGGCATGCCGGAGTTGACCTCCTGCGCGGTGGTGACCATCGAGCACGGCAGGCCCTCGGCGCGGGCGCGGTTGGCCAGGTAGCGCGGGTCGACCGGGATGCAGTGGCCGCCGACGCCGGGGCCCGGCGAGAACGGCTGGAAGCCGAAGGGTTTGGTCGCCGAGCAGCGCAGCACGTCCCACACGTCGATGCCGAGCCGGTCGCAGAACACCGCCAACTCGTTGACCAGCGCGATGTTCACCAGCCGGTAGCTGTTCTCCAGCAGCTTGGCCGTCTCCGCCTCGCGCAGCCCGGCGGCCACCACCACCGAATCGACGAGCAGCTCGTAGAACGCCGCGCACCGCTTGGCGCACACCGGGGTCAGCCCGGCCACCACCTTGGGCGTGTTCTCCAGGACGTACTCGCCGTTGCCCGGGTCGATGCGCTCCGGGGAGTAGCCGAGGTTGAAGTCCACGCCCGCCACCAGCCCGGTCGACTCCAGCACCGGCAGCAGCACCTCCTCGGTGGTACCCGGGTAGCTGGTGGACTCCAGCACCACCAGGCTGCCCGGCCGCAGCCGAGCCGCCACCGCGCGACCGGCGGCCAGCACCGCCCGCAGGTCCGGCTCACCGTCGACGAGCCCGGTCGGCACGCAGATCACCACCGTGTCCGCTGTGGACACCGCGTCGAACGCGGCGCTGGCGGTGAACCCACCGGCGCGCATCGCGGTGACGGCATCGGCGCCGATGTCCTGCACGTGCGAGCGCCCCCCGGTGAGCCCGGCGACCACGGCGGCGTCGGTGTCCACACCGGCCACCGTGAGCCCCGCCGCCACCGCACGCCTGGCCAGCGGCAGTCCGACGTAACCGAGTCCGACCACCACGAGGTCCGCTGACACGGGATCGATAGTCCTTCCTGGCGGTGGGGCCCGGCCTCAGATGCTGAAGCTGCCGAGCGGGCTGACGTGCGTGCCGTTGCCCGGCTTGAGGTACTGCACCGGGAAGATCGGGAAGGTGCACTTCGGGTCGAAGTAGATGGTCACCACCCGGTCGGTCTGGTTGACCAGCACGTGCGAGGCGAACGGCAGGCTGTAGCAGCCGCTGGGTTCCTTGTAGACGGTGACCGGGGTGAACTCCATCTGGAAGACCACGACCTGGTCCGGCTGCGGCGGCGGGGGCAGCTCGGCACCGGCCGAGGTGGCCGTGGCGAGCGGGACCAGTGCCGCCGCGGCGAACGCGGCCGAGATCTTGCGGGCGAACCGCATGACGGGGTCCTTCCTGGTGATCGGGTGCGTGCTGACCATGCTGGTCATTTCCACACCCACTCGCAGTCGCTGAGTCGGGTACGGGTTTTCACCTCTTCGATAAGTGGCGCGTGACCGCCGGTATCCCTACCGTCCGCTAGGTCACGCATGACCGGCGAGAGGCAAGGTGGAGATGACCCGCTACGACTGGGCGCGATCACACCCCGGTATCGACAGCGTCGTCGCGGGCGTCGCGCCGGTCGTCGCCGAGGCGGCCGATCACCCGGTCCACCAGCGGATCACCACCCCGGCCGAGGTCGCGGTGCTGATGAGCCACCACGTGTTCGCGGTGTGGGACCAGATGTCGGTGCTCAAGCGGTTGCAGAACGAGCTGACCTGCGTGCGGGTGCCGTGGGTGCCGACCGGGGCGCCGATCAGCCGCAGGCTGGTCAACGACATCGTGCTGGTCGAGGAGAGCGACGCGTTCGGCGAGGGTTTCGTCAGCCACTTCGAGCTCTACCGGCACGCGATGACCGAGGCGTGCGCCGACACCCGCGCCATCGACGCGTTCCTCGACCTGCTGCGCGCCGGGTACGCGGTCCCCGACGCGCTCGCCGCCGCGGCCGTGCCCGGCCCCGTCGCCGACTTCGTGAGCGCGACGACCGCGGCGGTGAGCACGGCGCCGGTGCACTGCAAGGCGGCGGCGTTCGCCTTCGGCCGCGACGACCTGTTGTCCACAGTGGCGCCGCGCGAGGTCGGGTCGCTGCCGCTGCTGCGCCACTACGTCCGTCGCCACCTGGAGATCGACACCGGGCAGCACACGCCGATGGCGATGCAGATGGTGGCCGACCTCTGTGGACCGGACGAGGACAAGTGGGCCGAGTGCGTCACGACCGTCGTGGCCGTCCTGCGGGCCAGGATCGGGCTGTGGGACGGCATTGTCGAGGCCGTGGACCGCGAACTGGCCACGGCATGACTACCTGTGTCCCGTTGGGATGATGGCAGATACCCCCGATTTGGTTACACCCGAGCCAGTCCCGGTGGCGCCCAGCGTTGCTAGTGTCGGTTTTGCGGGGCCAGATTGCGAAACGTTGTGGCTTCGGCTCCCGCGTTCACACAGCCAAGCACATGAAGGAGCAAGGTCGTGACCGCTAGCGTCCAGGACAGCAGGCTCAAGCGCCGGTTCGAACTCTGGGACAACAACGGGGACGGGGCCATCGACCGGTCCGACTACGAGAGCGAGGCCAGGCGGATCCTGCAGGGCTTCGGCGAGCAGGAGAACTCCCCCAAGGGCCGCGCGCTGCTCTCCGCGTACACGACCATGTGGGAGTCCCTCGCCGACAAGGCGGGCAGCGGCCCGCAGGGCCAGGTCACCCTGGAGCAGTTCATCCAGATCACCGAGCGCGAGATCGTCCAGGCCGGGGACGCGGGCTTCGACCGCAACCTGCGCCCGTCCATCGAGGCCATCGTGGACATCGCCGACACCGACGGCGACGGCGAGGTCAGCTCCGCGGAGTTCAAGCGCTGGATGCGCGCCGCGGGCGTCGACGAGCGCCAGGCCGAGCAGTCCTTCAAGCAGCTCGACGCCAACCACAGCGGCACCCTGTCCGTCGAGGAACTCGTCGACGCGGTCCGCGACTACCACCAGGGCAAGCACGACATCTCGCTGCTCGGGAACTGAAGCTTCAGACCCTAGGAGACCCCTGTTCGCGGAGAGCGCGAACAGGGGTCTTTCGTTGTATCTACCCGGGGGGCGACCCCCCGGACCCCCACGGTGCGGTGGGTGGCGGAACCAGCGGGGTTCGCTTGGCCTTCGGCCGTCGCATCAAGGTGTGTAACCAACGGGGTTGTCGCCCACGGTGCGGTGGGCGCCTGATCCAGCGTGGGCTCGCTCGGGCCTTCGGCCCTCGCGTCGAGTATGTGAGCGATTGGTTTGTCGCCGACGGTGCGGTGGGTGGCGGAACCAGCGTGGTGGGGTTGCGCGGTTTGCTCGACCTTCGGTCATTGCGTTGGGGTGTGTGACCACGTGGGGTTGCGGGACAACGGACTGTTGCCCACGGGGCGATGGGCGGCGGTACCAGCGTGGTGGGGTTCGGGGGACGATGGACTGTCGGTCGTGGGCGGGGGCGGCAGAACCGTGAAGTGACATTGCGGTGTTGGGCTGCCGCCCACGGACGGGGGGCGGGGCAGGCGGGGCGCGGGGGGTGGTCGTGGACGGCCGGGGTGTCCTGTGTGGAGGGTCAGGCGCGGGGGTCGGCGATGGCCCAGAGGTATTGGACGGCGTAGGCGCGCCAGGGGCGCCAGGCTGAGGCGTGGGCGGTGAGGGCGGACGGGGTGTGCGGTAGGCCGAGGGCGCGGGAGGCGGCGCGGACGGTCAGGTCGCCGGGGAGGAAGGCGTCGGGGTCGCCGAGGGCGCGCATGGCGATGGTCTCCACGGTCCACGGGCCGAAGCCGGGCAGTGCGGCCAGTCGGGCGCGGGCGCGTTCCCGGTCGGCGCCGACTCCCAGGTCGATGGCGTTGGCGGCCAGCGCGGCGACCAGGGCGGCGATGGTGTCGCGGCGGGCGCGGGGCAGCGCGAAGCGGTCCGGGTCGAGTTCGGCGAGGGTGGCGGCGGTGGGGAACAGGTGGGTGAGCGCGCCGCCCGGGTCGTGGACCTGGTCGCCGTGGTCGTGCACCAGCCGGGCCAGGTGGGACTTGGCGGCGGCGATGGACACCTGCTGGCCGAGCACGGCGCGGATGGCGAGTTCGCCGCCGTCGACGGTGCGGGCCACCCGGCGGCCGGGGTCGCGGCGCACGTGCGGGGCGAGCACCGGGTCGGCGGCGAGCAGGTCGTCGACCGCGATCGGGTCGGCGTCGAGGTCGAGCAGCCTGCGGCAGCGGCTGATCGCGCGGGCCAGGTCGCGCAGGTCGGTCAGCGCGAGCTGGCAGGCGATGTGGTCGGCGGTGGGCCGCAGGGTCGCGATGCCGGTGCCGTGCGGCAGTCGTAACGTGCGCCGGTACGCCCCGTCGCGCCACTCCTCGACGCCGGGGATGGCGGTGGCGGCGAGGTGGCCGAACAGGTTGTCCGGGCACAGCGGTTGGCGGAACGGCAGCCGCAGCGAGATCACCCCGGGGCTGGCGACCTGTCTGCCCGCGCGCAGCCGCAGCTCGGTCGGCGGCAGCGCGAACACCTCGCGCACGGTGTCGTTGAAGGTGCGGATGCTGCCGAACCCGGCGGCGGCGGCGACCTCGCTCATCGGCAGCGCGGTGGTCTCGATCAGCAGCCGGGCGGTCTGCGCGCGCTGCGCCCTGGCCAGCGCGAGCGGTCCGGCGCCGAACTCGGCGAGCAGCTGGCGCTCGACCTGGCGGACGCTGTAGCCGAGCCGGGCGGCGAGACCGGGCACCCCGGCGCGGTCGACGACGCCGTCGGCGATCAGCCGCATGGCGCGGGCGGCGAGGTCCGCGCGCTCGTTCCACTGCGGCGAGCCGGGGCTGGCGTCCGGGCGGCAGCGCTTGCAGGCCCGGTACCCGGCCTGCTGCGCTGCGGCAGCGCTCGGGAAGAAGGTCATGTTCTCCGCCTTGGGCGGCATCCCGGGACAACTCGGCCTGCAGTAGATGCGGGTGGTCCTGACGGCGGTGTAGAACCAGCCGTCGAAACGCGCGTCCCTGGACCGCACCGCGCGCACGCAGCGGTCGAAATCCTCATGCACCCGAACAGGATGGTGGTCGGCCGTACAGCGTCATTGGCGGTAAAACGACTTGACAGTCCAGAAAGCAGTGGCGTCGGTTTCCAGCCAGCCGATGTCGGTGCCGGCTGCTTGTATGCCCGCATGACGACTTCCCAACAGGACCGAGCGGCCGCCCTCACCGCGCTGCACACCAGTGGAACCCCGTTGTTGCTGGCCAACGCCTGGGACGTGGCCAGCGCGGTGGTCTCGGCGGCGGCCGGGATCCGCGCGGTGGCGACCACGAGCGCGGGGGTGGCGTGGGGGCTGGGCGCCCCCGACGGTGACGCGTTGTCGCGCGCGGCGGCCGTGGACCTGATCGCCCGCGTGGTGTCCGCGGTGGACGTGCCGGTGACCGCGGACATCGAGTCCGGCTTCGGCGCGACGGCCGACGGGGTGGCCGAGACGGTGCGCGGCGTGCTGGCCGCGGGCGCGGTGGGGGTGAACATCGAGGACACCCACGACGGTGGGTTGCGCTCGGTCGACGAGCAGGCGGACCGGCTCGCGGCGGCCAGGTCGGCGGCCGATTCCGCCGGGATCGCCTTGTACATCAACGCCAGGACCGACGCCTACCTGCGCGGTTCGGGTGCCGACGAGGCGGAGCGGTTCGCCATCGCGGTGAAGCGGGCAGGCGCCTACCTCGACGCGGGGGCCTCCGGTGTGTTCGTGCCGGGCCTGACCGACCTGGACGTGCTGGCCAGGCTGGTGCGCGAGATCCCGGCGCCGGTCAACGCGATGGTGTACCCGGGCGCGCCGACGGTGGCCGAGCTGGTGCCGACCGGGGTGGCCAGGATCAGCCTGGGGGCCGCGATCGCGCAGTCCGCTTACGCGTTGGTGCGGCGGGCGACCGGGGAGCTGCTGACGACCGGGACCTACGAGTCGGTGGCGGAGTCGCTGTCCTGGGGGGAGTTGAACGCGCTGCTTGCCCGCTGACCGCCCGCCTGCGTCCGCTGACCGTCCGGTTGGGACGCGAGGCCGTCCAGGATCCGCGCCAGCCCGTACCGGTAGACGTCAACGGGGGCAACGGAATCGGCCGCGGAGGTCCCATGATCCCCAAGCCCGTCAGTGCCTTGGGGAACGTCAGTACCACTGGGGACAGTGGACTGGGCCGCCTCGCGGTCGCGGTCGTCCTCGGTCGCGATGCTCTGCCAGGCGTGGGTGAGCAGCAGGGTGTTGACCGCGACCGCCTCGTCGCCGAAGCCCGCGCGGCGCAGGACGGCGAGGCCGCGGTCGATCAGCTCGCGCAGGGCGGGCACCCGCTCACCGCGCACGGCGAGGCGGCGCGCGGTGCCGGGGTGACGGCGCAGCACCGGGCGCGCGTCGGTGAGCAGCCGCTCGAACCACGCGCGCCACGGCAGGTCGTCGGCAGGCAGCGGTAACTCGGCGACGACCCGCTCCAGCACCGCGGCGACGACGGACTCCCGGTCGCCGACGTGGTGGTAGACGACCGCCGGGTAGGCGCCGATCTCGGCCGAGAGCTGGCGCAGCGTCCAGTCCTCCAGGCCGTGCCGCGCGGTCAGGCCGAGCGCGGCGGCCACGATCCGCGCGGGGGTGACGGCGGTCTGCCGTTTGCCGCTCACTGATGCATACGTGGCCATACGTGCACAGTAATGGGTGTCCCACCACGCGTGGCCAGGAACCATTCGGGGTACCTGGTCCGTTGAGAAGGCAGAGCACCTGGAGCAGGAAGGAGCCGAGCATGCCACTGCTGAAGAGGCTCACCGCGTTGGCGGGGGCCGCTGCCGCGGCGACCAAGTACGCGAAGAAGAACCCGGAGAAGGTCAACCGGATGGCCGCCAAGGCGGGTCATTTCGTGAACCAGAAGACCCGGGGGAAGTACAGTCGCCAGATCGATGGCGCGGTCCGCCGCGTGCACACGGCGACCAAACCCCGCTGACCGAGCCGGTGGGCCGCCGCGTCCCGGCGGCCCACCGACCAGGGGATTGCTACAGCTCGGACACCCGACCGGCGTCAACCTTGAGGTCGCGCGTGGTGGACACCGCGTCCAGCATCTTGCGGTCGTGGGTGACCAGCAGCAGGGTTCCCGGGTACTCGGCGAGCGCGGCCTCGAGCTGCTCGATCGCCGGGAGGTCGAGGTGGTTGGTCGGCTCGTCGAGCACGAGCAGGTTCACCCCGCGGGCCTGGAGCAGGGCCAGGGCCGCACGGGTGCGCTCACCGGGCGACAGGGTGGCGGCGGGCCGCAGCACGTGCGCCGCTCGCAGGCCGAACTTGGCCAGCAGGGTGCGCACGTCCGCGGTCGGCCAGTCCGGGATCTGGCGGCTGAAGGCGTCGAACAGCTCCTCGCCGCCGAGGAACAGGCCGCGCGCCTGGTCGACCTCGCCGACGACCACCCCGGGCCCCAGGTAGGCCGAACCCGAGGTGAGTTCGGCGCGGCCGAGCAGGGCGGCCAGCAGCGTCGACTTGCCCGCTCCGTTGGCACCGGTGATGGCGACCTTGTCGGCCCAGCCGATCTCCAGGGTGACCGGGCCGAGGGTGAACCCGCCGCGGGTGACCACCGCGTCGGTCAGCGCCGCGACGACCGCGCCGGTGCGCGGGGCGGCGGCGATCTCCATCCGCAGCTCCCACTCCTTGCGCGGCTCCTCGACGACGTCGAGCCGTTCGATCATGCGCTCGGTCTGCCGCGCCTTGGCCGCCTGCTTCTCGGTCGACTCGGCGCGCAGCTTGCGGCCGATCTTGTCGTTGTCGGTGGACTTGCGCCGGGCGTTGCGCACGCCCTTCTCCATCCAGTTGCGCTGCAACCGGGCCCTGGCCTCCAGGGACGCCTTGGTGTCGGCGTAGTCCTCGAACGCCTCGCGGGCGTGCTTGCGCGCCCACTCGCGTTCCTCCAGGTACGCCTCGTACCCGCCGCCGTACTCGCGGATCTCCTGCTGGTGCAGGTCGAGTTCGAGGACGCTGGTGACGGTCCTGGTGAGGAACTCGCGGTCGTGGCTGACCACCACCGTGCCGGTGCGCAGCCCGGCGACGAACGCCTCCAGCCTGGCCAGGCCGTCGAGGTCGAGGTCGTTGGTCGGCTCGTCGAGCAGGAAGATGTCGTAGCGGCTCAGCAGCAGCGAGGCGAGGCCCGCGCGGGCGGCCTGCCCGCCGGAGAGCGACACCATCTCCTGGTCCAGCCCCACGCCGAGGCCGATCTCGGCCACCGCGATGGCCGCGCGCTCGTCGAAGTCGGCGCCGCCGAGGGCGAGCCAGCGCTCCAGCGCGACGGTGTAGTCGTCGCCGTCGGCGCCCGTGGCGAGCGCCTCGGCCGCGGCGTCCATGATCCGCTGCGCCTCGGCGACCCCGGTGCGCCTGGCCAGGAACTCGCCGACGGTCTCCCCCGGCCTGCGCTCCGGTTCCTGCGGCAGGTAGCCGACGGTCGCGGTCGGCGGGTTCAGCCGGACCTCGCCCTCCTCGGCGGGCAGCAACCCGGCCAGCGTCCGCAGCAGCGTCGACTTGCCCGCGCCGTTGACACCGACCAGCCCGATGACGTCGCCGGGGGCGACGACCAGGTCGAGGTCGGTGAACAGCACGCGGTCGCCGTGCCCGGACGCGAGTCCCTTGGCCACCAGGGTCGCGCTCACGACAGCTCCGCCCGCAGGGTCGCCGCGACCTGGGCGACCGCCTGCCGCGCGGCGTCGAACCTGGCCAGGCGGCGGAAGAAGCCGTGGATCATGCCCTGGTAGCGGACGCTGACCGCGGGCACGCCAGCCTCGGCCAGCGCCCGCGCGTACGCCTCGCCGGGGCCGCGCAGGATGTCGTGCTCGGCGGTGATCACCAGCGTCGGCGGCAGCCCGGCCAGCTCGGCGGTGCCCGGCGCGAGGTCGGGCTGGTCGCGGTCGACCCCGGCGGGGGCGTAGGCGTCCCAGCAGAACTCGAGGCCCTGCGGCAGCAGCCCCGGGCTGTCCACATCGGACAGTTCGGCGGTGTGGTCGGTGATCGGGCAGACCAGCACCTGCGCGGCGAAGGGCTGGCCCCGGTCCCGCGCGCGGCGGGCGGCGACGGTGGCCAGGTGCGCGCCTGCCGAGTCGCCCGCGATCGCGATGCGGCTGACGTCCAGGCCCAGTTCACCGCCCGCGTGGCGCAGCCAGTCGACCGCGGTGTCGACGTCGTCGATGGCGGCCGGGAACGGGTGCTCGGGGGCCAGGCGGTAGTCGATGGCGACGATCGCGGCACCGGAGAGCGCGGCCAGGTAGCGGCACAGCGGGTCGTGGGTGTCGAGGCCGCCCATGGCCCAGCCGCCGCCGTGCAGGTAGACCGCGATCGGCAGCGGGGTCTCCGACGGCGGGAGGTAGATCCGGATCGGGACGCCGCCCGCGGACCCGTCGGACACCGCGGCCAGCGGTGTGCCCGGTCCCGCCTCGGTGAGCGTGGTGGCCGCGAAGCCCGCCCGCGCCGCGGGCAGGGTCTCGACGGTCAGCGGCGGCGGGACGCCACCGGCCTTGGCCACGGCGAGCACCTGCGGGTGCAGCACGACACACCTCCGGAAACGACTGCGGTCACCACCCCGGCGGCGGCACCGCGTCAATGATGTCCGACCGGCCCACCCAATCCGGGACGGGCCTGTGGTCGGGGCTCAGCGGGCGCACCGGCAGCCGGTAGCGGTCCAGGTGCGGATCGGGCTCGGGGTGGCCCGCCACGACACCGATGCCGACGAACCTGGCCCGGCCGAGGTCCAGGTCGAACATGTCGAAGGTGATCACCCAGCCCGGCGGCGGCCAGTCGAGCGCGGCCTCCCCGAGGTCCCCCGAAATCGTCACGACACCCGCATCGCTTTTCACTCGTTTGATGTAACCAACTGAGACGTTGGAGACTCTACCGTCGCTCACGGTTGGTAACTGATTTGCCGCTCATTGGGTGAAGAGTTTACTAAACCGACTTTCGTAGGGTGCCCTACCTGCGGTGACCCGCTCTAGCGTCACCCCATCACGTCGACCGAACTCCCTCGATCGGCGGTCACTGATCCGGGCCAGGCCGGAGTGGTTGCTCACCCCGGGCACCCCGGGACCCCTGCGAGCAAGGAAGAGGACCATCCCCATGCGCAGCAGCACCACCAGAAGAAAACAGGCGTTAGTGGCGATCGGCGCCGTCGGACTGGCCGCGGGCGCGGCCGTGGCGCTCACCCCGTCGGCCACCGCGGCCCCGGCGGCGCTCGTCCCGGCGCTCCAGCGCGACCTCGGGCTCAGCACCGAGCAGGTGCACCAGCGGATCACCGCCGAGACCTCGGCGAGGGCCTTGCTCCCCACCGCGCGCACCGCCGCGGGTGAGGCGTTCGGCGGGTCGTGGCTCGACCAGGGCGCGCTGGTGATCGGCGTGACCGACGCGAACCGGGCGGACGCGGTCCGCTCGACCGGCGCCCGGCCCACCGTGGTGACCAACAGCGCCACGGACCTGGACGCGACCAAGGCCGCCATCGACCGGCAGGCGGGCACGGGGGCGCCGACCGGGGTCGCGGGGTGGTACGTGGACGTGCCGTCCAACTCGGTCGTGCTCACCGTCCGGCGCGGCGCGACCGGCGCCGACGTGACGTCCTTCGTGGACAAGGCGAAGGCGGCCGGTCCGGTCCGCGTCGCCGAGACCACCGAGACGCCGCGGCTGTTCGCCGGGTCGATCGTCGGCGGGAACGCCTACTACATCAACGGTTCCAGCCGCTGCTCGGTCGGGTTCTCGGTCGAGGGCGGGTTCGTGACAGCGGGCCACTGCGGCACCCAGGGCTCTTCCACGACCGGCTCGGACCAGAGTCCACTGGGGACGTTCGCGGGTTCTTCCTTCCCGGGCAACGACTACGCGTGGGTCGAGGCGAACTCCTCCTGGACGCCGTCGCCGACCGTCAACGGCTATGGCAACGGGAACGTGACCGTGGGCGGCTCGTCCGAGGCGGGTGTCGGCCAGAGCGTGTGCCGGTCCGGCTCGACCACCGGCTGGCACTGCGGCACCATCCAGGCGACCAACTCCACGGTGAACTACCCGCAGGGCACCGTCACCGGGTTGACCAAGACGAACGCGTGCGCCGAGCCGGGTGACTCGGGCGGCTCGTGGGTCAGCGGCGACCAGGCCCAGGGCGTGACCTCGGGCGGGTCCGGCGACTGCTCCTCCGGCGGGACGACGTACTTCCAGCCGGTCAACGAGATCCTCTCGGTGTACGGGCTCTCGCTCGTCACCGGCTGAGCCGATCGGCGGCTGGACCGGGACCCTGCCTGGGGTGCGCCAGGCAGGGTCTCGCCGCGCCTTACGTGATGTCTTGCGCGATGTCGACCAGCGCGGTGAGCAGCCGGTCCACATCGGACACGTCGGTGTACGGGGCGATCCCGGCCCTGACCGCGCCCGTGGCCTCGATGCCGAGCCAGCGAGCGCACTCGATGGCGTAGAAGTGGCTGGCGGGAGCGTTGACGCCTGCCAGGGCGAGCCGCTCGTAGACGGCGGCGGGGGCGACTCCGTCCACAGTGAACAGGACGGTGGCCGTCCTGGGGCGCCGGGGATCGCCGTAGACCAGGACGTTGGGCAGGGCGCGCAGGCCCGTCTCCAGCCGGTCGAGCAGGGCGGTCTCGTGTTCGTGCAGCGCGGCCAACGAGCGGGTCAGCCGTTCGCGGCGGGTGCCGTCGCCGGGCACGAGGTTGGCCATGAACTCGATCGCCGCGGTGCTGCCCGCCAGCAGCTCGTAGGGCAGGGTGCCCAGCTCGAACCGCTCCGGGACGGCGTCGGAGGACGGCAGCAGCTTGTCGGGCCGGATCGTCTCCAGCAGCGCGGGATCGGCGACGACGGTGCCCATGTGCGGGCCGAGGAACTTGTACTGGGAGCAGGCGTAGAAGTCCGCGCCGAGCGCCTTGACGTCGACCAGCGCGTGCGGGGTGTGGTGCACGCCGTCGACGTAGGTCAGCGCACCCGCGGCGCGGGCGGCGGCGGTGATGGCCGGGATGTCGGGCTGGGTGCCGAGCAGGTTCGACGCGGCGGTGACCGCGACCAGCCGGGTCTTGGGGGTGAGCAGGTCGGCTATCGCCTCGACCGGCAACACCCCGGTCTCGCGGTCGAAATCGGCCCACCGGACCGTGGCGCCGACCGCGCCCGCCACCTGCACCCAGGGCCGGATGTTGGCATCGTGGTCGAGCCTGGTCACCACGACCTCGTCACCCGGCCCCCAGTCCTTGGCCAGGGCGCGGGCGAGGTCGTAGGTCAACTGGGTCATGCTGCGCCCGAACACCACCCCCTGCGGCTGGGCGCCGAGCAGGTCGGCCACCGCGAGCCTGGCGTCGGTGACGACGAGGTCGGCCCGCCGCTCGGCCGCCGTCACCCGCCCCCGGTTCGCGACGGCGGCGAGCATGACCGCGGCCACCGCCTCCGCCACGTCCACGGGCACCTGCGAGCCGCCCGGCCCGTCGAAGTGCGCCGCACCCTCGGCCAGCGCGGGGAACCTCGCCCGCACCGCCGCCACGTCGTAAGTCATCCCATGACTGAGCACACCCCCGAGCGTAGGTGCCGGGCGTTCCGCAGTGCGGGAAGAGTGACCAGGCCCTTTGACGCGGCCATCCGGGGGTGTCACGGTGGCGCAAGGCACTTACTGGCGAGGTGACCGAGTGGCTCAGGTAGCGGCCTGCAAAGCCGTGCACGCGGGTTCGAATCCCGTCCTCGCCTCTGTCGTGACCCCCGCACGACGAGCTCGACCAGCACAAGGAGCACGGGCAGTGACCACCGCCATCCACATCCCCGGGTACCTGGCAGGCACCTGGGACATCGACCCCATTCACTCGGACGTGTCATTCGTGGTGCGCCACCTGGGCCTGGCCCGCTACCGGCGCAGCTTCGAGCGCTTCAGCGGCGTCATCGTCACCGCCGACGACCCGTTCGCCTCCACGGTGACCGCCGAGATCGACACCGCGTCGTTCGACACCGGCCTCGACGTGTTCAACCGGCACCTGCTCGGCTCCGACTTCCTCGACGTCGAGACGCACCCGACGGCCACCCTGGTGTCCACCGGCCTGCGCCAGCACGGCGAGGACTACCAACTCGACGTCGACCTGACCCTGCTGGGCACCACCCGCCCCATCACCCTCGACGTCGAGGCCCTCGGCTTCGGCGTCGGCATCGACGGCGCCAAGAAGACCGCGTTCTCCGCCGCGACCACCATCAGCCGCGCCGAGTTCGGCCTGACCTACCAGTCCACCCTCGCCAACGGCAACTTCGTGATCAGCGACGAGGTGCGCGTCCTGGTGGAAATCGAGGCTGTCCTGCGCAAGGAGCGGTGACCCCGGCGTAAACTGGCCCCATGGGGACGGGTCGGGAGGCCAACATCAGGGTCGGCACCTCCGAACGCGAGCAGGCCGTGGCCGCACTGGCCGACCACCTCGCCAACGGACGCCTCGACCTGGCGGAGTACGAACAACGCGTCACCGAGGCCGCCGCCGCCCGCACCCGGGCCGACCTGCTGGCCCTGTTCGACGACCTGCCCGAGCCCGGTCCGTTCGTCGCCGCGGCTGTGGCTGTGGTGCCGCGGGCTGATGACCCGCTAGTGGAACGGCCTGCTCCCCGGCGCAACAACCGGGGGCTGGCCGTTTTCCTTGGGGTGGCGGCGGTGAGCACGCTGGTGGTGGTCGCGGTGACGGCGACGTGGTGGGCGTTGGCGCCGTTGGCCGTGGTGGCGTTGATCTTGGTGTTCGCGTCGTAGGGGGCGGTTGTCCACGGGGACTGCTTCCGACCGACACCCTGAGAGATCAGTCGAGGCAGAGCGTTTCGAAGATGCCGACCGACTTCGATGGCCGCGGGCGTTGTTCGTGCCTGTCTGGCTACGGAACCACGGGTTCTGCGGCGGGTGGGGGTTGGGGGCTGGCGACCAGGTCTCGGAGTTGGGACAGGAGGTCGGGGCGGCTGGTGGCGCCCAGGCGGGAGCGCATGCGGGCCATGTGGTGTTCGACTGTCTTCGAGGAGATGAAGAGGCGGTCGCCGACTTGTTTGTAGGTGAGGCCGGAGAGGACGAGTTCGGCTACCTGGAGTTCGCGGCCGCTGAGCGGCGATTCCGGGGGGTCGTCGCGGGTGGGGGTGGGTTGGAGGGTTCTGGCGCAGTCGAGGAGGGCGAGCATGCGTTTGCGGTCGGGGGTGCGGGTGGCGGCCTGGCCCGCCAGGCGGGCGGCGTCCCAGTGCAGGCCCGCCGTGTGCAGGGCGCGGGCGGCTGATTCGACCCGGGGGGCGTTGATGGTGCCGGTGAGGATGTCGAGCCAGCAGCGGGCGGCCTCGGTCAGGGCCGTCGGGAACTGGTCGGTGTAGGCGCTCAGGAACTCGACGTGGGCGCGGGCCTGCGGGACGCGGGACGCGGTGATCTCGGCGTGGAATGCTTGCCAGCGCGGGAAAGCGGACCAGGCGGGCGGGTTGCCTAGCGCGTCGAGCAGGGTCCAGGCGCGGTCGAGGTGGGGGGTGAGGCGGTCGAGGTCGCCGAGGCGGGCGGCGGCGATGGCGAACTCGCCGAGGGGCAGCAGGGTGAACAGGTCGATGTCGTGGCGGACGACGGCCTCGTTGGCCTGGTCCCACCCCCGGCGCAATGTTGCGAGGTCACCGGCTCGGCGTGCGGTGCCGACGGCCAGGCCGACAACGAACAGGTGGTCGCGAGGAGTTCGCGCGGGCTCCGGCACCGGCACCGACTCGCCGCGCAGCAGTGCGGCCCAGGCGGCCAGCAGCGCGTGCCTGGTGCGCAGCAACTCCCCGCCGGTGCAGGCCCGGGCGAGCAGCGGCTCGGCGATGCCGGTCGCGCCGGTGTGCATGGCGAGGATGGCGCCCAACGCGGCCGGGCTGTCGGGCACCAGCACGTCCCGCCCGACCGGCTCCATGACCTCCGCCGCCCTGACCACAGTGGACAGTGCGGTGGCGTCACCGGTGATCGAGTCGACGATCCCCTTGGCGGCCAACGAGATCGCCGTGTTGAACAACGTCGGCGGCGCGGTGCCCTCGACCGGCATGGCCGACCTGGCCTCGGCGAGCCTGCCCGTCGCGGCGAGGCCGATGGCAGCGAACGCACCCGAGCCCGCCCACCGGTACAACTCCGCGCTGCGCGTCGCCTGACCCCGGTGCGCCAGCGCGGCGGCAGCGACAAGAGCCGCACGGGGCTCACCAGCGGCCAGAAGCGTGTCCGCCCGGCGCAACGCGGCATCCAGGTCACCCGCACGAGCCTCGGCCTCAGCCCGACCGACCTCGTCAACGGGGTGACCCGCGTTCGCCGCGGCCTGGTGCAGCCGCACCGCGAACCCAGGCTCCGCCTCGGCAGCGGCAGCCGCATAAACAGCCCCCGCCGCCGGACCGGACGCGGACGCGGCCAGGAGCGCCGCCGCGAACTCCCCGGTCGGCCCGGTGCGGGTCAGGCGCAACTCCGCCAGCCCGCCGAGCACGGCGGTGCGCTGGTCAGCGGGCACCAGCGCACGCAGCACGGCGGCGGCCAACGGCAGCAATGACCCATCAGCGGCGAGCAACCCGGTCGCCCGGGCCTCATCGACGAGGGCAGCGGCCTCGGTCGTCGGCACGCCAAGCAGTCCAGCGAGCAACGTTGCGTCGGCGTTGACCTCGGCGGCCAGCAGTGCGCGGATCTGGTTGCCGGTCAACTGGTCCAGGTCGAGCCGGAACTCGTCGACGGCAGCGGCCGGAACGGTGTCCTGCCCGGCACCCAGGTGCGGCGCGAGCCGGTGCACCAGCCCGGGGACACCACCGGTGCTGGCATGCACGAACGCGGCCCGACCCGGGTCGACCCCAAGGGCCGCAAGACAAGCAGCAGTCCGACCGACATCAAACGCCCGCAGGACGACCTGTCCCCGCAACCGCCCCAACAACGCCGTGAGCCCAGCAGGTCGCGGCCGGGGCCGCGCGGCGACGACCAACCCAGCGGACTCGTCCGCCAGATGATCCTCCAGCGCGGCAAAGTCCTTGTCACACAACAGATGCGCGTCATCGACGAGCAAGAGCCCACCCGACGCACCACGCCGGTAGCGATGCGCCCCATCCGCCTTGGCAAGCAGGTCGAGCAACGCGCTCTTGCCGTACCCACCGGGTGCGATGACAGCGAGCCGGACCGGCGCGAGCTCACCACCGGTGATGGCCCCGCACAACCTGCGCGTCGGCTCGTCCAGCACCAGCTCGTCGGGCCCGGCGTGCCCGGGGATCACCGGCCACCCCGGCCGCGCGGACCCGCGATCACCGGTCACCCCGGCGGCCGAGGCGGAAGCGGCGGGGTGGGGGTTCGAGGGGGATGACCTCGATCGGCGGGCGCGGCGGGGGGTCGTCTGTCACGTCTAGTCCGTCCACAGTGGAGTCCAGGACCGGGAACAGCGCGGGCTCGCTCTCCGGGTCTGGCAGGGGTTTCACCGCGGCGGCGGGGAGTTCGGGGTGCGGCAGGACGGGGGCCAGGGCCAACGCCGCGCCCCTCGCGGCCGCGGTGGCCGGGTCGTCGAGCACCGGGCCGGGGGCCAGGGCGGCGACGAGGGGGATCTTGGCGGTGCCGCCCGCGACGACCGCGGTGGGGGCTTGGCCGAGCATGGCGCGGGTGGCCGCCAGGGCGGGCAGCAGCACCGGGGCGGCCAGGTCGACGAGTTCGGCGCGGGTGACGGTGACGTCCGTGCGCAGGTGGGGCACGGGGACGCGGACCTCGGTCGCGGCGGAGAGGCGTTCCTTGGCGGTGGCGCAGGCGGCGCGGAAGGCGGTGAGCAGGGCCGGGTCGGGCTGCCGGGTCAGCACGGCCGTCGTCTCGGGGTCGGTGCCGCCGGTGATCGCCGCCGGTGGGGTCGCGGAGGTGACGACGTGGCGGTAGAGCGCGTCGTCGACCGCGGCGCCTGCGCGAGGGGTCACACCATGGGCAACGACGTCGAAGGCCACCGGGTTACGCACGAGTAGCGCGTGGTCGGCCCGGTGCCCGCCGAGCAGGGACACCACCAGCGACGTTCCCGCCCGCACGGGGGCCTCGGCGTGGTGCGCCTCGGCGGCCGCGGTCACGGTCGGCAGCAGGACGACCCCGGGCAGCCCGGCGTCGGTGAGCGCGTCGGCCAGCAGCCCCCGTCGGTATGACCCCCACTCAGGTGGGTGGGTGACAGCCAGCCGACTCGGCGGCCCGCCCTCGGCATCGGCGACCACGTCGACGACCCACCCGACGAGCGCGGCGACCAGGTTCTCCGCCGGGTAGAGCTCGCCCGCGACCAGCACCGGGACGTCGTCGCCGACCCGGTCGAGCACCGCGCGGGCGATCCGGTCCGGCTGCTCGGCCCCCGCCCGCTCCGCGGCCGCGCCGACCAGCACTTCCCCTTGCGGTCCCAGGAAGACGGCCGAGGGCAGCCAGCGCGCGGAGCCGTCGAGCGCGACCACGTCGACCGGCCCGAACCCGGGTCCGACCCGCCTGCGCACCGCGGCGGCGCACCGGGTGCGGCCGATGTCGACGCCGAGCACGTACGACGGGGAACCGGGCATGGCGGTCGGTCCTCCTCGGCGGTCACGGGTGCCCTAGTTGGTACCAGGCGACCATCCCCGGTCAGCAACCCCGAGTGGTAGGCACAACACTCCCTAACCCCCTAATAGGTGAATAGTCACCGACCCATCAGTGGGGGATTGAGACGGGGAGTGATCCCCGATGGCAGCGTCCGGCATCCGGCCTACCGTTGGTGATCATCCGCCAGGGTCGATGCCCCGGTCCCCTCGCGGAGCAGGCATCCGAACCCACCCAGTCCCCACCCCCCGAGGAGAAGCGTTGTCCAGCTCCGGCTCCGGCCAGCCCACCCAGGCCGCCCAGCCCGTCGCGCCGTCCGAGCCGGTCGCGGCCCCCACCGACCTGCCCGTCGAGTCCGGCCAGACCCTGCACGAGTTCGTGCTCGGCCTGATCTCCGACGACGCCGCCCGCACCGCGTTCGCCGCCGACCCCACCGGCGCCCTGTCCGGCGCGGGCCTCGGCGCCGTCTCCGTGCAGGACCTGCAGGACGCGCTGCCCTACGTCGCCGACTACGCCCCCGCCGCCGACCTGCACGCGGTGTCCCAGGTCCTGACCTCGGCGACCACGGTCACCGGCGACATCGACCCGGGCGCCGCAGCCGGTCACCTGGACCTGGGCTCCGACTGGTTCTCCAGCGCCAGCGCGCTCGACCACAACGACGGCCTGCACGCGGTCACCGCGGGCGCCACCGAGGACCTCGGCTACGCCGTCGACCTCACCGCCGACGACGCGCTGGTCGGGGCCTTCGCGCTGGAATCCGAGCAGGTCAACGGTTCCGGCCAGGTCGCGGTGTCCGAGGACGGCTTCGCGGCGGCCGCCGCCGGTTCCGACTTCGGCTCGGTCACCGCCGCGGCCAACACCGCCGGTGCCGCTGCCGGGGTGGACGCGGCCGGGTTCGCCTTCGGCGCCGACCTCGATGTGTCCTCTGTGGACTACCTGGACCACTCGGACCCGACCGCCGCGCTCGACGCCGTCGCCCTGCCCACCGTCGAGGTGAGCGCCGCGGGCACCGGCTCGCTGATCACCGCGGGCCTGGTCGACCGGTTCGACCTGCCCGGCATCGATCCCACCGGTGCGCTGGACACCGATTCGTTGCGCGGCACCGACCTCACCGCGGGCACCGTTGCCGACTTCGTCAGCTCCGGCGGCGAACTGCTGCCCGGCTCGCCGACCGACTTCGGCGGTTTCCTCACCGGCGCCTCACCGTTGACCGAGGTCGAGGAGATCAGCGAGCACCTGCGGGCGACCCTGCCGCAGCCGGTCCCCGCACCGGAGCCCGCGCAGCACCTCCCGGTCGACACCGGTGCGCTGCCCGAGCTCCCGGAGCTGCCCGGTCACCTGCCCGCGCTGCCCGGCGACCACCTGCCGCAGCTGCCCGGCGGTCTCCCGCACCTGCCGACCGACCTCCCCCAGCTCCCGCACCTCCCCGTCGACCTGCCGCACCTGCCGCAGCTCCCGGTGGAGGTCCCGGACCTGCCGGTGGCCAACCCGCTGCCGGACGTGGCCAGCCACGTGTCCCACGGAGTGGGCGGCCTGACCGACGGCGTGCTCGGCGGCCACCACCTGCCCGACGTCGGCGGTCTCACCGGTGACCTGGACCTCGGCCACTGAGCCGACCCGCGGTGAGGGCGGGGTCTGTCCCAGCGACGGGCCCCGCCTTCTTCACCTATCCGGGGGAACAGGGCATCCTCACAAGGGTGATGACCGTGCCCCCCTGGGTGGACCTGTTGGACGACACGATCCGCGCCTGCGCGACCCACGAGCGCCACGACCTGGTCGACCGGCTGCTCGACCGGCGCGCGGGCCTGCTGGAGCCGGGTCGCCGCGTGGTGGTCGCCGGCTACCCGGGCAAGGGCAAGAGCCACCTGGTGAACGCGCTGGTCGGGGCCGAGGTGTGCCCGGTGGGCGATGACCTGACCACGCTCGCCCCGACCTTCATCCGGCACTCGGACCGACCCACGCCGCTGCTGGCGCCGTCCGGCCACTCGCCGCGCGACGTCGGGCTGCCGCGCGCGTTGCTCGGCGCCGGGCTGGTGCTGGTCGACTCCCCCGGCTTCGGCGCGCCGGGCTGCCCGCGGACCGCGCGGGCGCTGGCGGTGCTGGCCGACGCCGACGCGGTGCTGGTGGTGACCGACGCGACCAGCGAGCTCAGCGCACTGGAGTTGGAGCTGCTCACGCACGTCAGCAGGCTGTGCCCGACCGTGCTGGTGGCGCTCACCAAGATCGACCTGGTGCCCGGGTGGCGCCGGGTCGCCGAGGTCGACCGCGGCAGACTGGCCGAGGCCGGGGTGGCCGCGCCGCTGGTGCCGGTGTCGTCGGTGCTGCGCGCGGCCGCGGTGCGGACCGAGGACGCCGAGCTGAACAAGGAGTCCGGGTTCGCCGAGCTGATCGGCTGCCTGCGCCGCGACGTGCTGGCCGACCCGGCGCGGGTGGCCGCGCGGGCCGCGGCGGCGACCAGCGGGATGGCGCTGGAGCAGCTGATCACCCCGTTGCGCGCGGAGTTCGACGCCGGGATCGCGCCCACCGACACCCGGGCGCTGGCCGAGTGGCAGTCGGCCGGGCGGCGGGTGGAACGGCTGCAACGCGAGAGCGCGCGCTGGCAGACCCAACTGGCCGACGACGTCGGGGACCTGTTGGCGGACCTGGACTTCGACCTGCGCGAGCGCACCAGGCGGATCCTGCGCGAGGTCGACGACTACTTCGACGCGGCCGACCCAGGCACCGTGTGGGAGGAGTTCGGCGACTGGATGCACGACTCGCTGACGGCGGTGGCCGAGGTCAACTCGGGGTGGCTGGTGGAGCGGTTCGAGTGGATCGCGACCAGGGTGACCCGGAAGGCGTTGCCCGGCAACGATGTCGTCCCGGGTGAGTTGTTGCGCGCGTTGGGCGGGAGCTGGCACGACGACCTGCGCAAGCCCAACATCGAGCGGTTCTCCCCGGCGCAGAAGGTGTTCGTCGGCTTGCGCGGCTCGTACAGCGGTCTGCTGATGTCCGGGTTGGCGACGACGCTGGCGGGTCTGCCGCTGATCAACCCGATCTCGCTCGGCGCGGGCGCGGCGTTCGGCGCGCGCAGTGTCTTCGAGGAGCGCGGCGCCCGGCTCAAGCGGCGCCAGGCGGTGGCCAAGACCGCGGCGCAACGGCACGTCGACGACTTCTTCCTCCGCTACGGCAAGGAGGCCAAGGACGCGACCCGCACGGTGCACCGCGCGCTGCGGGACCGCTGCACCGAGGTCGCGCACTCCCTGCGCGAGGCGGCGGCGGAGTCGGCGCGGGTGATCAAGACAGAGCTGGAGGCCGAGTCGGCCCGCAACACCGCCCGGCTCACCCAGGTCCGGCGGGACCTCGAACGCCTGCTGGCGTTGCGCACGCGCATCGAGGCCGCTCGGTGAGAACGCCGTGACCGACCTGCCCACGATCACCTGGGGCCTGCTCGAACGAGCCGTCCGCGAGGCACCCCCCGCGGCGCACATCGCCGACGACTGGCTGGGGCGCTTGGCAGGACCGGTGCGCGTGGGGATCACCGGCGCCCCGGGCGTGGGCCGTTCGACGGTGGCGCAAGCGTTGGCCGGTACTCGGTTCGAGGTCGTCGAGGGCGACGATGCGGTACGGCTGCACCTGGTGCGACGGCCGGACGAGCCGGTCGCAACCGACGCCGTGTCCACCATCGTGGTGCTGGCACGGGCGGACGAACTGGGCGGCGGCCGGGTCGACGCTGTCGCGGCCGCCGCTCGGGTCGCGGCCCGCCACGTCCAGGGCGACCTGGGGGAACAATGCCAGACGGCAGTAGCGGTCGCGGCGTTGCCCGCGGTGGGCGGACTGCGGTTGACCAGGGATGACGCCGCCGCTCTCGCAACGTTGGCCGGTGAGCCGGACACGTTGCTGTCCGTGGACCGGCTGCGGGCCGGGGTGGGCGACGCGTTGCCCGCGAAGCTGGGGATCTTCGGCGTGCGGGTGGCGGTCGAGCTGGTCAGGCAGGGGGTCGCCGTGCCGTCCGGGCTGGTGCACCACAGCGGTGTGCAGGACCTGCTGGACGCGATCGACACCCACTTCCTGGCCAGGGCCGGGGTGTTGCGGGCGCGGGCGGCGTTGCTCGCGATCAGCCCGGCGTTGCGCGGCCACCCGCTCTCCGCCGAGGTGGAACGGGTCCTCGCCAGCGCCCACGAACCCCGTGAGCTGCGGCTGCTCGCGGCGATCGACGCGGGCCGGGTCAGCTTCGGCGACCGCGACGAGGAGGCGAGGCACCTGCTCGGCGCGCGCGGCACGTCCCCCGCCGCCAGGCTCGCGGTTAGCGGCGACCCCTTCCGGGCACACCTGCGCTGGCAGGCGCTCACCGAGTCCCCAGACCACACCCACGCCGAACAACGGGCGGCGGCGACGGTCGCCAGGAGTTGCGAGGCGCTGGTCGCGGTGGGAACCGTCGAATAGCGGCTGGTCCCACCCCGGGATACCGTCGTCCCGGTCACCCGTGGTGGATGAGGAGTTGCCAGCGTGCTGTGGGGTTCTGGACACGACCGGCTGCTCGCGTTCGTCTACCGCTGTATCGGCTGCTGCGTCGCTGACCAGCGGTTGGTCAGCGATCTGACCGTCGAGGTGGTCGCCTCCCTGCACGAACGGCCCGACCTGGACGACGACGCCGACCGCGACCGGGTGGTCGACCGGCTGGTCACGGCGCTGACCCCGCACGCCGATCCCGACACCGTCCAGGCCGCCGTGCGGTTCGCCGCGTGGCTCGACCTGGTACCCCGCGGGGGCGCCGACCCGCACGCCAAGGTGGGCGCGGTCCGGCGGTTCACCCGGCACCTGCCCGTCTTGGCATGACCGCCCGTCCTGGCACGATCGCGATCGCGGGCGCGGGTGGGTACGTCGGCCGCAAGCTCGTCCGCGCGCTCGACGGGCCGGTTCTGGCACTCGGTCGACGGGTCGAGGCGTTGCCGGACGGTGAGAACGTGCGCAAGGTGGCCGTCGACGTCACCGACACCGGGGCGTTGACCGAGGTTCTGCGCGGTGTGGAGACGGCGTACTACCTCGTCCACGGCATGGCGGCGGGCGGCGACTTCGCCGAGCGCGACCGGGCGACGGCGGCGTCTTTCGCGGCGGCGGCCAAGCAGGCGGGCGTCGGGCGGATCGTCTACCTGGGTGGACTGGGCCAGGGCCGGTTGTCCGCGCACCTGGCCAGCAGGCAGGAGGTCGGGCGGGTCCTGGCGAAAGCCGGTGTGCCGGTGGTGGAACTGCGCGCCGCGGTGATCATCGGCTCGGGCAGCATCTCGTTCGAGATGTTGCGCTACCTCACCGAACGGCTGCCGGTGATGATCTGCCCGCGGTGGGTGGGGACGCGCGTGCAGCCGATCGCGGAGGCGGACCTGGTGGCGCACCTGGTGCGCGCGGCCGATCGGGAGGTGCCCGCGGGCGTCCACGAGATCGGCGGCCCGGAGGTGGTGACGTACCTCGACCTCATGCAGGCTTACGCTTCCGTGCGCGGGTTGCCCCGGCGCCGGATCGTGCAGGTGCCGCTGCTGACCCCGGGGCTCTCGGCGCACTGGGTCAACCTGGTCACCCCGGTCGACCGGTCGGTCAGCCGCTCCCTCATCGACAGCCTCACCACCGACGTCGTGGTCACCACCCCCAGCCCGGCCTTCACCACCGAGCCGACCCCCGTCGCCGAGGCCATCCGGTCCACATTGGACGCCCAGAAGGACCGCGTGGCCGCCAGGGCTTTCGACTTCACCAACGGCGTCCTCGACGGCGTCTTCACCCTCGCCACCGACGTCGACATCCCCCACTCCGACACCCCAGCGGCCCGCCTCGACCTCCGCCGCTGCGGCGGCTCCCTGCGCTGGTACGGCTGGGCCTGGGCCTGGTGGCTCCGCATGCTCCTGGGCCGCCTGTTCGGCGAACGCCTCTCCTTGCACCGCCCGACGAAGGTGACCAAGGGCGCCACAGTGGACTGGTGGACGGTCGCGGAGTTCGGCGACCAGTACATCGTGCTCCGCACCGAGAAGTGGTTCTGCGGCGAGGCTTGGCTGGGATATCGAATCAGCGGGACGAAGCTGCGCCAGGTGGGGGCTTTGCGGTCCCGGGGGCTGCTGGGCTGGATCTACTGGCGGGCGGTGTACCCGATCCACCTGGTGGTGTTCCGGGTGATGGCGCGCAAGCAGGTCACCCGGGCGCACGCGCTGGCACAGCAGGGTCACTGAGGCTTCGACAGCCAGCGCACCAGTTCGAAGCTTCTCACCCAATCGCGCCATGCTGAAACGAACGGCCCAGCGAATTGGCAGCCGACAACCGGGGCACCCGAGGATTGCCAGAGGATCAAGAGATCGGCGGACCGAGGCACTCGCACGGACTCCGGTGACCGTGTTCTCCTGCTGTGCCGAGAGAGTTCGGCGGCGGGTTTGGACGCACTTCAGGTCAGTGGGACAACGCTGCGCGAGGTGGGGCATTGCGGTCCCGGGGAGCTGTTGGACTGAGTACTACCGGCGAGCGGTGTCCTCCGATCCAACTTGGTCGTATGGCGGGTGATGGCGCGCAAGCAGGTCACCCGGGCGCACGCACTGGCGCAGCAGGGTCACTGAGGCTTCGACAGCCAGCGCACCAGTTCGAAGCTTCTCACCCAATCGCGCCATGCTGAAACGAACGGCCCAGCGAATTGGCAGCCGACAACCGGGGCACCCGAGGATTGCCAGAGGATCAAGAGATCGGCGGACCGAGGCACTCGCACGGACTCCGGTGACCGTGTTCTCCTGCTGTGCCGAGAGAGTTCGGCGGCGGGTTTGGACGCACTTCAGGTCAGTGGGACAACGCTGCGCGAGGTGGGGCATTGCGGTCCCGGGGAGCTGTTGGACTGAGTACTACCGGCGAGCGGTGTCCTCCGATCCAACTTGGTCGTATGGCGGGTGATGGCGCGCAAGCAGGTCACCCGGGCGCACGCACTGGCGCAGCAGGGTCACTGAGGCTTCGACAGCCAGCGCACCAGTTCGAAGCTTCTCACTGCTGCGGGGACCGTTGCCGAGCAGGTCAGTGGGGTGTCGCTGCGGTGGAAGGTGGCTCGGACTTCCAGGGTGGCGCCGTCGAGGGTTACTTCCCATTGTTCGTGGCCGGTGTGGCGGACCGACTGGGGTGGGAAGGAGTCGAGGCGGGTGTCGCCGGATTCCGCGCGGGCCAGGTCTTGGGCGGCCTGGACCGGGGCCGCGTACGTTGTTCGGCCGCGGAAGTGGGCCAGGTCGAGGAATCCGGCCTCGTGCTGGTGGACGATCCGCTCCGCCGACCCAGGGGGGACCTGGCCGTAGTAGAGGCCGTGTGGCAGTACGACCATGTTGCCCGCGAACCGATCCCCGCCGACGTGTGTGCACTCCCACGTCTCCTCCGGGCGCACCGAAGCCAGAGCCGCGGCAAGAGGTCGGCCACGGATCGCGCAACAAGCATCGTGGCGGCCATGTGCGCACACCAGGTAGATCGGCGCCAACGAGAGTTCACCGCGCGGCTCGGTCAATCCGAGGTCCGCCAACTCAAGGGGATCGCTGTAAGAACTCCACCACGTGCGTTCCCGCCCGGGCGTCGACTCGACGAACGCCCACCGCCGTAGACCTTCCCGCGCGCGACCTGGGCGGCGAATCAACAGCACCCGCGCGTGCACCGCCTCAGCCTGCGCGGCAATGGCGGACACGACCTCGTCCGGCAACGACGAGTCCCGCCACGGGTGCGGGCCCCACGGACCCGGTTGTTCGACCAGGACCCAGTGCCGGACCGGCGGAGCGCTGGCGCCGAGGGGGTCGCCTCGGCGGAGGCAGCCGTCGGCGCAGCGCTCCACGGTCTGGTCAGCGGTCACAGGGGACGAGGATTCCCTCTCGCAGGAGTCTGCGCACGAGGACTGCCTGGTCGGCCACCGGCAGGTCGGGCAATTCGCCCACGACGCACGGTTCGCCGGACAACAGTGCGCGCACAGCCGCACCGGTGCTCGACGGCAAGGTCAACTCGTCACCGGGGACCTCGACAACGACCTGATCACCGTCTTCGCGCAACCGGTACCGCAGCCCCGCCCGCAATCGCACCCACGACCCCGTGCCCGCATTTTGCGCGGCAGCAGCCTGTGCCAACGGCCCCATCGGCTCCGGCCGTGTTCCGTGCCACACCCGGTCCCTGACCCGGCGGACGACCTCGTCCACCGGCGTTTCCCGCAACACGCGCGCCAATGCCTCAACCGTCGCGTCGAGGTGCGGCGCCACCTGGTCCGGATCAGCGACATCGATGCCGAGGGGAAGGGTCGCGCGCAAGTCGTCGTCGCGTCCCGCCAACCCCAGCAGCGCCTCGACCAGCGTGTACCGGGTCAGAACATGCACCCCGACCGTGAGGTGCGCGGACACCTCACCCAAAGCCGTGGCGGAATGCAGGTAGCCGCGAGGCAGGTACAGGGCGTCGCCGGGGTTGAGGATTTCCTCGATGAGCGGGTCCTCGAGCGCGCGAGCGGCGACCGCGCCGGCGTGCTGGTCCCACGGCTGGCCGCGCAGCGGATCGTGGTGCACGGGCGCGTGGACCCGCCACCGCTTCTGGCCAGCGACCTGGAGCACGAACACGTCGTGCACGTCGTAGTGCGCCGCGAACCCCTGCGACGACGGTGGCGTGATGTAGGCGTTGATCTGCACCGGGTGCCCCAGGTCGACACCGAACTGCCCGGCGAAGTCGATCAGCGGCGGCCACAGCCGGTGCAACCCCTGCAGCACCACGGTGGCGCCGGTGTCGAACAGCCGCGCCACCTTGTCGTCGGCGACCTGGTCGCCGATCTCCGCGCCGACCCCGCCACCCGAGGTGAACTGGTTCGACGACAGCACCGCGCCGTCCTTGGCGACCCGCAGGAACGGGGTCCGCAGGCCGCGCCGGGACAGCAGTTCGTCCACGTCGGCGAGGGTCAGCAGGTCGTCGAACCCCTTGGGCAGCCAGCCTGCCGGGGTCAGCAGCGGCCGGGCGCCCCAGAACGCGGCGGCGAACTCATCGGGCTCGACCCCCACGCAGCGCCGGACGGCCGGGCGGTCCGTGCTGGACCACCCGACCGGGGGCAGGGGACTGGCTGTCATCGGGCGCTGCCGTCGGCACCGCCATCCGCGCCGCCGTCGCCGCCCGCACCGCCGTCCGCGGCACCGTGGTCCGATCCGGCACCACCGTCAGCGCCACCGTCCGCACCGCCGTCGTGGCCACCCGGCGCACCGGACGCGCCGTGGTCGGCGACACCCGCGCCGCCGTCAGCACCACCGTCGGCACCGCCGTCGCCGCCCGCGCCGCCGTCCTTGGCGCCGTGGTCTGAACCAGCGCCACCGTCGGCTCCCGCGGTGTGGCCGCTGCGGATGTCGTCGTCTTCGAGAGACATGGCTACCTCCTCGTGGTGGGCGACCCATCCAGATGAGTCCCCGCCCTGGTACCCCCGATCGGGTCAAGCCATGCGCGGGATCCACCCATTGGGCACGACGTTTGCGCCGAGTGGGGGTCGGGTAACTCCGGACGGGGCGAAACGCGCGGGAGGTGCGATGGGGACGCCGACGTTGCTCGACGACCGTTATCTGGTCGGCGAGCTCATCGGTTCGGGGGGCATGGCGGACGTGCACCGCGCGGTGGACACCCGGTTGGGTCGTCCGGTGGCGGTCAAGCTCTTCCACCCGAAGGCGGACGGCGGGACCGTCGCCAGGCTCGACACGGAGGCCAGGTTGCTCGCCGGGTTGTCGCACCCGGGTGTGGTCCGCGTGTTCGACGTCGCGGTGGACAACGAGCACCCGTACCTGGTGATGCACCTGGTCGAGGGCGGCACGCTGCGCGACCGGCTGGACCGGGGGTCTCTGCCCGCCGCCGACGTGGCGGCGTTCGGGGCGCGGCTGGCCGACATCCTCGGCTACGTGCACTCGAACGGGATCGTGCACCGCGACGTCAAACCGTCCAACGTGCTGATCGACGACGAGGGTGCCTGCTACCTGGCCGACTTCGGCATCGCGCGTGCTCTCGGCGGGGCCAGGCTGACCTCGACCGGGCACTGCGTCGGCACCGCCGCCTACCTCGCGCCCGAGCAGGTCCGCGGGCAGTTGACCGGTCCGGCGGGCGACATCTACTCCCTCGGGCTCGTGCTGCTGGAGTGCCTCACCGGCGCGACCGCGTACGAGGGGTCCGACATCGAGGCGGCGATCGCCCGGTTGACCCGCGATCCCGAGATCCCGGACTGGCTGCCGACCGCGTGGGCCGAGGTGATCACCGCGATGACCCGGCGCGAGCCGGACGACCGGCCGGACGCCGCCGAGTGCGTCCGGCTGCTGGCCACCGCGGCGGGCTCGGACCCCGTGCAGGCGCCCTCGCCCGCACCACGGCCCGTCCGGCGGGACGTGACCGCCCAGGCGCCGATGGACTTCGTCGACGAACCGCACGCGCGGCGCACCCCGTCGCGGCTGGTGCACGCGAGCCTGATGGCCGGGGCGGTGCTGATCGGCGGGGCCGCCGTGCTGCTCTCGACCGGGTCGTCCACCGCCGACCCGAGCCCGACCCCGGCGGCGGTCACCATGACAACGGTGCCGACGACCACCCAGGGCATGGCACCGATGCCGATGGGCGTCGCAACGGGGGTGATCGAGGTGCCCACCGTGCAGACCAAGGTGGTCACGATCACCCGCGAGGAGCGGCCGCGGTTCACCTGGCCCCCGTACCCGGGTGGCTGGGGCGACTGGGGCTACGGCGGCTGACCCGATCGGTGACACCGCCCACAGCGGCCCTGATCAACGGCTCGACCTGCGGTCCGCGCCCGTTCGCCATCCTGCGGCCCGACCCCTGGTCCCCATAGGCTTGGCACCGCGCGACCCCGAGATGTGACCGCCTCGCGCCGTACCCCGCGGCCGGGCAAGAACGAGGAGACCGTGTGCGGCCCTGGCCTGGAACCCCCTACCCGCTCGGCGCCACCTACGACGGGGCGGGCACCAACTTCGCCGTGTTCTCCGAGGCGGCCAGCCGGGTCGACCTGTGCCTGTTCGACGCCGACGGCACCGAGCACCGGGTGCGGATGCCGGAGGTCGACGGGTTCGTCTGGCACTGCTACCTGCCGGGGGTGCTGCCCGGCCAGTACTACGGCTACCGGGTCACCGGCCCGCACGACCCGTCGTCCGGCCAGCGGTGCAACCCGACCAAGCTGCTGCTCGACCCGTACGCCAAGGCCGTCGGCGGCGAGGTCGACTGGGACCAGTCGGTGTTCGGCTACACCTTCGGCGAGCCGGAGCAGCGCAACGACGAGGACTCCGCGGCGCACACCGTCAAGGGCGTGGTGGTGAACCCGTTCTTCGACTGGGCCAACGACCGGCCGCCGAAGACGCCCTACAACGAGACCGTCATCTACGAGGCGCACGTACGCGGGCTGACCATGCGGCACCCCGGTGTGCCAGAGGAGTTGCGCGGCACCTACGCCGGGCTGTCGCACCCGGCGGTGATCGAGCACCTGCAGCGGCTCGGGGTGACCGCGATCGAGCTGATGCCGGTGCACCAGTTCCTGCACGACCACGGGTTGCAGGAGCGCGGGCTGCGCAACTACTGGGGCTACAACACGATCGCGTTCTTCGCCCCGCACGCCGACTACGCCGCGCAGACCGCCCAGGGCGCGCAGGTGGCGGAGTTCAAGGCGATGGTGCGGACGCTGCACGAGGCGAACATCGAGGTGATCCTCGACGTGGTCTACAACCACACCGCCGAGGGCAACCACCTCGGGCCGACGCTGTCCATGCGCGGCATCGACAACGAGGCGTACTACCGGCTCGTCGAGGACGACCAGCGCTACTACATGGACTACACCGGCACCGGGAACTCGATGAACGTGCGCAACCCGCACACGTTGCAGCTCATCATGGACTCGCTGCGGTACTGGGTCACCGAGATGCGCGTCGACGGGTTCCGCTTCGACCTGGCCGCGACCCTGGCCCGCGAGTTCTACGACGTGGACCGGCTCTCGGCGTTCTTCGACATCGTCCAGCAGGACCCGGTGATCAGCCAGGTCAAGCTGATCGCCGAGCCGTGGGACGTCGGGCCCGGTGGCTACCAGGTCGGCAACTTCCCTCCACTGTGGACGGAGTGGAACGGCAAGTACCGCGACACGGTGCGCGACTTCTGGCGCGGCGAGCCCGCGACGCTCGGCGAGTTCGCCTCCCGCATCACCGGCTCGTCCGACCTCTACCAGGAGGACGGCCGCAAGCCGTTCGCGTCGATCAACTTCGTCACCGCGCACGACGGGTTCACCCTCAACGACCTGGTCTCCTACAACGAGAAGCACAACGGGGCCAACGGCGAGGACAACCGCGACGGGGCCGACGACAACCGGTCGTGGAACTGCGGCGCCGAGGGGCCGACCGACGACGCCGAGGTCAACGACCTGCGGGCGCGGCAGCGGCGCAACATGATCGCCACCACGATGCTGTCGCAGGGCGTGCCGATGCTGCTGCACGGCGACGAGATGGCCCGCACCCAGGACGGCAACAACAACGGCTACTGCCAGGACAGCGAACTGTCCTGGGTGGACTGGTCGCTGGCCGAGACCCACTCCGACCTGATCGACTTCACCGCCGGGGTGGTGGCGCTGCGCGCGCGGCACCCGGTCTTCCGGCGGCGCCGCTTCTTCGCGGGCAGGCCGATCCGGCGCGGCGACGAGCTGCGCGACATCGCCTGGTTCACCCCCTCCGGGCAGGAGATGTCGCACGAGGACTGGGAATCCGGGTTCGGCCGGTGTGTCGTGACGTTCCTCAACGGCGAGGGAATCCCCGACCTGGACACGCGCGGGGAGCGGGTCACCGACGACTCGTTCCTGCTGTGCTTCAACGCCCACCACGAGGACATCGCCGCCATCGTCCCGGATGGCGACTACGGCGCGGAGTGGGAAGTGGTGCTCGACACCGCGACCGGCGAGGTCTCGCCCCCGCTGCCCCGCACGTTCTCGGGCAAGAGCGAGCTGCTCCTGCCGTCGAGGTCCCTCATCGTGTTGCGACGCACCGGGAGCGAGTGATGCGGTCGACCTATCGCGTTCAGCTGCGGCCGGGTTTCGGGTTCGCCGAGGCCGCCGTGATCGTCGACTACCTGGCCGATCTGGGCGTGGGGGCGCTCTACACCTCGCCCATCCTGACGCCGACGCCGGGGTCCACGCACGGGTACGACGTGGTGGACCCGTCGCAGGCGAATCCGGAGCTGGGTGGGGAAACCGGGCGGCGAGCGCTGGTGGAGCGCTTGCGCGGGGCCGGGTTGGACCTCGTCGTCGACATCGTGCCGAACCACATGGCGGTGGAGGTGCCGTCGACGAACAAGTGGTGGTGGGACGTGCTGTCGCACGGTCCGGCCTCGCGGTACGCGCGGTACTTCGACATCGAGTCGTTCCCGGTTCTGCTGCCGGTGCTCGGGTCTGATGAGGACGTTTCCGCGCTGAGCGTCGACGGCGACGTGCTCCGGTACTACGACCACACCTTCCCGATCGCGCCTGGAACGGGCGAGGGCACTCCTGCCGAGGTGCACGACCGGCAGCACTACCGGCTGATCGACTGGCGCCGGGCAGGGCAGGAGCTGAACTACCGGCGGTTCTTCGACGTGACAACGCTCGCGGGCGTGCGCGTCGAGGACGAGGAGGTGTTCGACGCGACCCACGGCGAGGTGCTGCGGTGGGTCAGCGAGGGTGACGTCCAGGGGTTGCGGGTCGACCACCCGGACGGTCTCGCCGATCCCGGCGGGTACGTGCGGCGGTTGGCCGAGCGGGCCAGGTGCTGGATCGTCGTGGAGAAGATCCTGGAACCCGGCGAGGAACTGCCCTCGTCGTGGCCGGTGGCGGGGACGACGGGGTACGACGCGCTGCGCGAGGTGTGCGGCGTGTTCGTCGACCAGAGCGCCGAGGGGGCGTTCACCGAACTCGCGGACTCGCTGGGGGTGCCGACGGACTACTCGGCGGTGGTGGACGAGTCCCGCCGGTTGATCACCTCCCAGTCGCTGGCGGCCGAGGTGCGGCGCATCGCCTCGCATGTGACCGGTGTGGACGGTGAGCTCGCCCGGTCCGCCGTGGCCGAGTTGATGGTGTCGTTCCCGGTGTACCGGTCGTACCTGCCGGAGGGGGTCGAGTACCTGACCGCGGCCCTGGCCAGGGCGCGATCGCGGCGGCCGGACCTGGGGGCGGCCTTGGACGCCATCGACACCCAGATGCGGGCCGGGGGTGAGCTGGCGACCCGGCTGCAGCAGACGTCGGGGATGGTGGTGGCCAAGGGGACCGAGGACACCACGTTCTACCGGTACACCCGGTTCGCCGCCCTCAACGAGGTCGGCGGCGACCCGTCGCACTTCGGCGTGAGCGTCGACGAGTTCCACGCGGCGCAGGCGCACCGGGAGGCGACGCACCCGCTGGCGATGACCGCGCTGTCCACCCACGACACCAAGCGGTCGGAGGACGTGCGGGCGCGGATGGCGGTGCTGTCCGAGATCCCGGACGAGTTCGCCGAGGCGGTGCGGGGGTGGACCGCGCGGCGCGGCATCCCCGAGCCGTCGCTGAACCTGTTGGCGTGGCAGACGTTGCTGGGGGCCTGGCCGATCAACCCGGACCGGCTCTCGGCGTACCTGGACAAGGCCGCGAAGGAGGCCAAGATCCGCACGTCGTGGACCGAGCACGACGAGGAGTTCGAGGAGACCGTGCGGGCCTGGCCGCGCGCGGTGCTCGGCGACCCGGGCCTGCTGGCCGAGGTGAAGGCGTTCGCGTCGCGGATCGCGCCGCACGGGTGGTCGAACTCGCTGGGGCAGAAGCTGGTGCAGCTGGCCGGGCCGGGCGTGCCGGACGTGTACCAGGGCACGGAGTTGTGGGACCTGTCCCTTGTGGACCCGGACAACCGGCGGCCGGTGGACTTCGCCGACCGAGCGGAGCTGTTGGCCAAGCTGGCCTCGGGGTGGCCACCGCCGATCGACGAGACAGGGGCGGTGAAGCTGCACCTGGTGCGCACCGTGCTGCGGTTGCGCCGGGAGCGGCCGTCGCTGTTCACCGGGTACACGCCCTTGTACGCCAACGGTTCCGCCGCGCGGCACGTGGTCGCGTTCGAGCGGACGGGCCTCATCGCGGTGGCGACCCGGCTGCCCGCGACGTTGCCGGGGTGGGCGGACACGGTGCTGGACCTGCCCGCGGGCGAGTGGGTGGACCAGCTGACAGGACGGGCGACGGACGGGCGGTTGGCGGACACGCTCGCCGACTACCCGGTGGCGCTCCTGGTGCGGGGGGCGTGATGGCCGAGCCGTTCAGCGTGTGGGCACCCCAGCGGTCGCGGGTGCGGCTCGACGTCGGCGGTGCGTGGCATGAGATGGCCCGCGACGACCGGGGTTGGTGGCACGCCGAGGTTCCCGGCGCCGGGCCGGGCACGGACTACGCGTTCCTTGTGGACGATGACGACACGCCACTGCCGGACCCGCGGTCGCTGTGGCAGCCGAATGGTGTGCACGGGCCGTCGCGGCGGTACGAGCACCGGGCGTACGAGTGGACGGACTCGGCGTGGACGGGGCGTCCCGTTGCCGGGCGGGTCATCTACGAGCTGCACATCGGGACGTTCACCACGGCGGGGACGTTCGACGGGGCGGTCGAGAAGCTGGACCACCTGGTGTCGCTCGGCGTCGACTTCGTGGAAGTGTTGCCGGTCAACGCTTTCGACGGGGTGGCCGGGTGGGGGTACGACGGCGTGCTGTGGGGCGCGGCGCACGAGCCCTACGGCGGGCCGGACGGGTTCAAGCGGTTCGTCGACGCCTGCCACACGCGCGGGCTCGGGGTGGTCCTGGACGTCGTCTACAACCACCTCGGTCCGTCCGGCGCGTACCTGGACCGGTTCGGGCCGTACTTCGCGGGCAAGAACATCTGGGGTCCGACGATCAACCTGGACGGGCCGGACTCCGACGAGGTCCGCCGGTACGTCATCGACAACGCCCTCGGCTGGCTGCGCGACTTCCACGTCGACGGGCTGCGGCTCGACGCCGTACACGCCCTTGTGGACACTCGCGCGACACATCTGCTGGAGGAACTGGCGGTCGAGGTCGAGGCGCTGGCGACCGGACTGGGGCGGCCGCTGTCGCTGATCGCGGAGTCGGACCTGAACGACCCCCGGCTGGTGACCCCGCGCGCGGCGGGCGGCCTCGGCCTGGACGCGCAATGGTGCGACGATATCCACCACGCTCTGCATGTCGCACTCACCGGTGACACTTCCGGCTACTACAAGGACTTCGACAGGCAACTGCCCACAACGTTGCGCTCGGCGTTCTTCCACGCGGGCACGTGGTCGTCGTTCCGCCGACGCACGCACGGCCGCCCCGTTGACGTCCGCACGACGCCCGGGCACCGATTCCTGGCCTACCTGCAGAACCACGACCAGATCGGCAACCGCGCGACCGGCGACCGCCTGACCGCAACGGTGTCCCCCGCCCGCGTCCTGTGCGGCGCGGCGCTGGTCTTCTGCTCCCCGTACACCCCGATGCTCTTCATGGGCGAGGAGTGGGCGGCAGGCACCCCGTGGCAGTTCTTCGCCTCCTTCCCCGACCCGGACCTGGCCGAGGCAGTGCGAACAGGCCGCCGCCGAGAGTTCGCCGACCACGGCTGGGGCGAGTCGGAAGTCCCGGACCCGATGTCCCCCAGTACGGTCACAGCGTCCACTCTGGACTGGTCCGAGCTCGCGTCAGCCGATCACCGAGCGGTGCTGGAGACCTACCGAGCACTGATCTCGTTGCGCCGCAAGCACCCCGAACTAGCCGACCCACGCCTCGACCGCTTCACCGTCGAGGACCGCGACGGTTTCCTGTTGCTGCACCGAGGCCCGCTGCGAGTGGCGGTCAACCTGAGCACCTCACCAGTGACCGTCGCGCTGCGAGTCACGTCGGTCCTGCTTGCCGCAGAAGGGGTTTCCAGCTCCCCGGAGTCCCTGACCCTCCCACCGGACACCTTCGCGGTGGTCGGGATCTAGTTATCCACAACTACCGGAGTTCTCCACAGCCAGTTGTGCACAAGATCTCGTGGTCCCGCCAAGGTTGTCCACAGGCCCACCATCAACCGACCGTTCCCGTCGGCGCGTCCCGGTAGGCTGTGTATCGGGGGCTGCTCAGCGCGGTTCGATCTTGTGAACCTGGTGCGCGCAAAGGTCTTGGCCGTGTCGTGCGGGACACGGCCAAGACCTGCGGCACCGCGGTCGATCACTCCACGGTGCGCCGGTACCGGACCTCCCGTCGGGGGCCGGGCAGCGCGAACTTGCGGATGAGGTAGGTGAGGGCGGCGCCGATGAGGAGCCACACGATGGCGGCGGTGCCGTAGTTGAACAGCACGGCCGCCTTCTCCGAGCTCGGGGTGAAGAGGCCGTCGAAGCCGAGCGACACCCCGGAGGAGAACCCGTCGACGAACGAGGCGAACCCGTTGCGGGGGTTGGCCTCGGCGAGGACCAGGATGATCTGCGCGACCAGGACGACCGCGAACAGACCGACCACGAACGTGATCGCCGAGCACACCATGCGCACGGTGCGCAGCCTGCTGGCGTAGCTGTCCTCGACCCGCTCGCTGACCACTTCCTCCTGGGCGGCGGGACGGACGTACTGGTCGTCCCGGTCAACCGGAAGGGCTTGGGTCCGCCGCGGGTCAGGCTCTTGCGGAACTGTCATGCGTCCATGGTGACACCACCGGGTGACCCCTGCTTGACAACTCAGCCGCGGGCCGGGTAGCGCTCCGCGAGCCGGTCCAGGGTGGCCCGGATGCCGTGCAGGTTCTTGGCCGGGAACCGGACCCACTCCAGCAGGAACCCCGCCCTGGCCGTGGACCAGTCGAACGTCTCGGTCACCTCGGTGCGCCCGTCACCCAGGTCGCGCAGCTCCCAGCGCCACCGGTGCCCGAAGAAGTGCCGCCACGCGATCCTCGTGCCCTCCTCGAACTCCACCACCGTGTTCAAGATCTTGTACGGCACCCCGATCCGCATCTCCATCCCGAACCGATCCCCCAACCCCAACCGCCGCGGCCCCGCGCTCCGCGACCCGACCACCGTCCCCGACCCATCGATCACCGGGTGCTGAGCCGGGTCCGCCAACATCTCGAACAACTCACCGGCCCCCACCCCCACCACCCGAGTCGCACTGACCTGCCGCTTCGCCATACCCACATGTTACCCGCCGGTACGCGCATCCGGGTGACAGCCCATCTCCACCCCCACCGCCTTGCCGGAGCCTCCGCACCCACCCACCCCCGGACTCAACGCCCGAAGCGGCCCCACTCCCCGAACGACTCCACGCCCCGCCCGCAGCCCCAGCCCTCGAAGTAGAGCGGCCCCGACCCAACTCGACCCCCGAACCAACCCATTCACTCAACCGCCCTCGGGATCCAGCCCAACGACGCCACGGCCCCCGATCCCACCTCTTACCCCCACGCGCCACCCCTGCGCCCCACGCCAAGCCTTAGCCCACCCCGCCCGCTTACCCCACCCCAGCCGCCTCGCGCGCACGCGGTCCCGACCCGGCCCAGCCCCCACCCACACCGGGGGGCGTCCCAGTGCCAGTCTATCGGCACCCCCCGACAAAAGATCTTGAAACAGGCCGCCGAAGATCCAGATGTGGATAACTTCTGTCGCTGAACCGGGTGAATTGACGAGCAGGCGACTGCGCCCTGAGCAGGGGTAACGCAGATCCGACCCCGCGGTCGAGGCCCGCCAGCCGCAAGTCGCCCAAGACGGGGGGCGGCGCAAGGCTCAGTGGGTCAGGAGCTGCGCCATGCTCTCCCGCACCGTCGGGTCCGGCTCCGCCGCCACCGCTGTGCGCAGGGCTGACTGGACCTCCGGCTGCCACGACTCCGGCCCCCAGCCCGTCAACGTTCGCACCGCCATCACACGGTTGCGGACGACCGGGCACCGTAGCGATGTCAGGACGAACTCGACGCCCTGGCCGGGGAAGTCGCGCAATGCGGTGACCACGACATCGAGGACGGCGTGGTCGGTCCAGCGGGCACCGATGCCGGGGATGTCGTCCGGGCCGGTGCCGAGTTCGGCCAGCGGGAGCACGTCCGAGGCGAGGGAGAGGATGCGCGGGAGGCGTTCCGAGGTGGCCTGGGCGAGCAGGCCGGTCCAGTCGGCCGGGGTGCGGGCGCGGCGGAGGCTGGCGGGGAAGCGGTCGATGCCGAGGGCGGTGGCCGCGTAACAGGCGTCGTGGAAGGCGCGGTCGTCGGTGGCGTCGAGGTCGGTGTGGGTGAGGTCGCGCCAGCGGGGCTCGGCCATGAGGTCGCGGCAGCCGCGCACGAGGGTGTCGTGGCGGGCCAGGTCCCAGCCGGTCGTGTAGCGCTGCTCCCAGCCGGGGCCGGACAGGAACTCCTCGACCCGGGCGGTCGTGACGAAGTGGCGCAGCCGGTCCGCGCGCCGGGCGAGGTGCCCGATGAGCAACGACAGGGCGATCGGCGCATCGTTGTAGTCGTCGATGTCCTCGGCCGGTCCGCCCTCGATCAGCGCGCACAGGATGTCGGCGGCGGCGTCGAGCAGCTCGTCGTCGACATCGGGTGCGGACAGCGCGGGCACGAGCCCACCGACGGTGGCGGCCCGGTGCGCGAGGTACCCGTCGAGCACCGTGTTGCGGAAACCGCCGCGCAGCAGCCACTCCCGCAGCCGGGGCCCGGTGCCGTCGCCGAACCGCTCGACCACGCCGATCCGCCCCCAGCCCTCGACCCCGTCGGCCAGGGTGAGCAGCGCGGGTTCCGGATCGGGCTGCGTCGCCTCGACGGCGGTGAAGGCGAACGGGGTGAACTCCTCGTGCTTGCCCAACAGCAGCAGCACGTCCAGGTCGCCGGGCCCCGCGCCGAGCCCGAGCAGGGCGATGCCGAACTTGACCGGCGCGCGGTGCTCCGACTCGGTCGCCAGCCGCCTGCCCAGCTCGCGCACCGCCTCCGGCTCGCCGAGTGCGCGCACTCCGGCCAGGACCTCGTCGAGTTCGGCGAGCACCTCCCGCTCGCACAGCGCGGTGTAGAGCGGGCCGTGGTCACCACCGGTGATGGCGGCGGCGACCAGCGCAGGCAGGTCGGTGGTGACGTCGGCCGGGTGGTAGGTCAGCGCGGTGCCGTCCGACCAGGGGACCAGGCCACCGCCCCGCCGGTGGTCGATCTGGGCGTCCGGCAGCTCGTCCCCACCGGGGAGCAGGCCGCGGCCGCGGGGATCGAGGTGTCCGGCGATGTGGTCGTGGATCGAGGGCACGGACCCATTGTCGCGCGTGCATCCGACACTGCCTGCGACCAACTCACCACTGGCGCGATCGGCGGAGTCGCGTGCATCCGACACTGACCGCGACCAACTCACCACTGGCGTGATCAGCGCGGCCACCGAGGCGGTCAGGGCAGGCGCTTGGTGAGCAGCTCGAAGGCGAGGTCCGTGCGCCGCGGTTGGCCGAAGCGGTCGTCGCCGTACGGGAACGGGATGAGCAGCCCGGTCCGCTCGTACCCGCGCCGGACGTACCAGGCGACGAGGTCCTCGCGCGCGGTCAGCACCTTCATCCGCAGCTCCGGCAGCCCCCAGTCCTGGCTGACGACGCGCTCGGCCTCGGCCAGGGTCAGCCGCCCGATGCCGCCCGCCTGCCTGGTGGGGTCCACGGCGAACATGCCGAAGTACCCGGCGCCGTCGACCTCGGCGACGTGGCAGCAGGCGACGACGGCACCGTCCTGTTCGGCGATGACCACGGCGCTCTTGGGCGCGGTGATGACCTCGGCGACGCCGTCGGGGTCGGTGCGCTGGCCGTCGAGCAGGTCGGCCTCGGTCGTCCAGCCGACCCGGCTCGCCTCGCCCCGGTAGGCGGACTCGACCAGTGGTACCAGGGTGTCCACGTCGGCGATCGTGGCGCGGCGGAAGGTGAGCACGAACCGAGCCTAACCCGCGACGGGCGGTGACTACGCTGCCCGCATGGGACTGTTCGGTCGCAGGAAGGCCAAGGCGGAGGCCGCCGCGCTCGCCGAGCACCTGGTGCTGGACCGGTGCTGGGACGACTTCGCCCTCGACGTCGGGGTGGACGCCGTGGTCGACGGGCACCGCAAGGCGGCGCTGGCCCTGTTGCGGGAGAGCCGCGCGGAGCACGAGACGCGCACGCAACGCGTCCGGGCGCTGGCGGACGCGGCCATCGGGCAGTCCACCGACATCCGCGAGCTGCTCACCGCCGACGAGGTGGACCAGGCGACGGCCGCGGATGTGCTGCTGTGGCTGGGGAGCACGCTGATCTCGGAGGCGTGGAAGATCCGCGGCGGCGGGACGGCGCGTGGGGTCGGGGAGGAGCGGTTGAAGCTGTTCTCGTCTCGACTGCGCGAGGCCCGCGACCCGTTGATGGCCGCGGCCCGGCTGGCTCCGGACGACGCGACGCCGTGGGTGGAGTTGCAGCGGTACGCGCGCGGGATGCGGTTAGACCAGCCGCAGCGGGACTTCGTATGGCTAGAGGCGATGCAGCGCTGTCCGACCTCTTATCCCGCGCACGCCGGGCGGTTGCAGACTCTCGCGTTGAAGTGGGGCGGGTCGCACGAGGAGATGTTCTCGTTCGCGCGGGACACAGTGGCCAAGGCCGCGCCCGGTAGTCCCCTGGTCGCGATGTTGCCTACGGCGCACGCCGAGTACCTGCTCAACGAGGGCGACAGGTTCATCGCCGAAGGTAGTGCGTGGGCGTACGTGAAGCTCAACGCGCGCTACTTCACCCCCGAGTTACGCGCCGAGTTGCGGGAGGCGGACTCCAAGGGGTCCGCCTCCGGCGTCTACGCGAAAGACGTCCACAACCTGTTCGGGTGGGCCATGTTGGAGTCCGGTGAGCCAGACCGTGCCCGTTGGCACCTGGAGCGAGTGGGTAACCGACCGTCGGCTCTACCGTGGTCCTACAGCGGCGAGCACGCCTTCGCCCGGGCCCTGGTGCGGTTGGGCGTGACGATCTAGCAGTCCTTCCACCAGTAGTCGAGCTTGGGCGGCAGGGCGACGTCGACGTGTTCGCCCGGCTTGGGGATGGCCACGGTGACGCCGCGCTTCTCGGCCTCGACGAGCAGCCGGTCGACCGGGTCCGCCCACGGGTGCGGCGCGAGCGAGAACGTCGCCCAGTGCACCGGGATCAGCAGCTCGCCGCGCACGTCGACGTGGGCGTCGAGGCCCTCCTCGGGTGTCATGTGGATGTCCGGCCAGCCCGGCGCGTAGGCGCCGATCTGCACGAGGGTCGCGTCGAACGGGCCGTACTGCTCGCCGATCTCCTTGTAGCCCGCGAAGTAGCCGGAGTCCCCGGTGTAGAAGACCTTGTTCCTAGGACCGGCCACGACCCAGGACGCCCAGAGGGTGCCATCGCGCTTGAACGCCCTACCCGAGAAGTGCTGGGCGGGGGTCGCAGTCAGGGTTACCCCGCCGATCTCGATCGACTCGTGCCAGTCGAGTTCGATGATCCGGTCGGCTGGGACTCGCCAGCGCTCTAGGTGCTCACCGATACCCAGCGGGACGACGAACGGCGCGTCCTGGGTGCGTACCAGCGCACGGATCGCGGCGAGGTCGAGGTGGTCGTAGTGGTCATGGGAGATGACTACGGCGTCCAGCTTCGGGAGGGCCTCTATGCGCTGCGGGGGCTTGTGCAGCCGTCGCGGACCAACGAGCCGCGATGGGGAGACTCGGTCACTCCACACCGGATCCAGCAGCACTCGCGAGCCGTCTAGCTCTACCAAGCTGGTCGCGTGACCGTGCCACGTGATGTGCAGGCCGGTGTCGACGGGAGCTAGAGGCTCGACGACGGGGATGGGCCCGGAGGGTTTGCGCAGGCCCTTGTTCTGCCTCAGCGCGCGCAGGGTGTTGCGCATGGCGTCCGGTTCCACCGGTGTCGGTGGGGCCTGGTTCCGGAACGCACCATCTCGGTACTGGGGTGACTTGGTGACCCTGTTCCCGCGCGGTCGCCTTCCTAGCGCTACCGGCACGTCCCAGGCGACCCAAGCGACGGCGGCAGCGATTACCGCTAGCGCGGTCAGGACTCGTCTCATTCCGTTGATGGTCCTCGCGACCGCCTGTGATCGCTCTCAGTGGAGCCGCGATCCCGATCACAGGGGGCGCCTGACTAGCGCTCTCTAGCGGCTAGACGCAGTCGCATGGCACGCCGGGCGACGAGCCCTAGACGAGGTGAGCGCACTGACACGGAGCTCAGGAAGGCAGGGTCAACGCGCAGGCTGGCGGGCGCCGGGTAGTCCTCGTGCGGGGCGTTGGGGTGCTCCGGCGGCAGCAGGTCGAGGATCGCGCGCAGCGCCCAGCGGGCGTGGCCCTGGTACGACCAGACCACGGACTCGGTGGTGAACACGTCCCAGTCCCGCACCAGCCGCGATCTCGCCGCGGTCACGTCGTGCGCGTCCTTGATCACCACGTAGTCGACGTGGGTCTCCCAGGCGTAGGTGGCGACGATGGCCTCAGGCCGGTCGGCGCCCCCGCACAGGTAGACGGTGAAGCCGTCCGAGACGACCGACCGGAGCAGGTCGTCGATCTCGCTGAGGTCGGACGGTGGTGACTGCTGGCAGGGCTGGCTCATCGTGATCACCCGATTGGCCGGTGTCCTCACCGGGTTGAGACCGGTGGTGATGACACGGTGTGTTCGTACTGTCTGTCTACCTCACCCGAATGACCCATGGGGGTGGAGTGATGTCAATGACACAAAGAAGACACATATCGATGCTCCCACACCTGCGGGTGATGGGCGCCCAGGTATCGACCGGGTAAACGCTGCACGTTAGGTACCCACCCGACGAAAGTTCCACCCAAAGGGGTGACTACTCTCACGGCGCACCACCGTCGGTGGCTCGACTGTGACTCGTTCGTGTCGGGGGCCACGGACGCCCTGCTGAGGATGGAGTTCCCTTGCGCATGTCCTTCTCCCGCGACTGGCTCCGTGCCGCGGGCCGAGTCGCCGTCATCTCCGCTGTCGCGGGCCTGTCCCTGCCGCTGTTCGCGGGCACCGCCAGCGCGCACACGCCGTCTTACGGCGCCCAGTGCGACCGGGAGACCGGCGTCACGACCGCCTGGGTCGAGGCTTCCGCGTACGACCCCTCTGACAACGTGAAGAACACGGTCGTGGTCAAGGACGGCGACAAGACGCTCGTCAGCGAGACCTTCAAGGCCGGGTTCGCGCGCAAGTCGTGGACGCTGGACGGCTCCGTCGACCACAAGATCACGTTCGACATCGACATCACGCCGGACCCGAACAAGCCCGAGTGGGAGCTGCACGAGGTCGCGAACGTGAAGGCGTGCAAGATCGACACCACCACGACCTCGAAACCGTCCGAGACGACGAAGCCGACCTCGACCACGACCGTCTCGACGACGCCGTCGTCGTCCGCGCCGACCACGGCCAGCACCGTGATCGCGCCGACCACGACCACCAACCCGAACGACCTGCCGGACACCGGCTCGAACGTCGGCCTCCCGCTGGCCATCGGCGGCCTGCTGGTCCTGGGTGGCGGTGGCGCCCTGTTCGCCGCGCGCCGGGCGAAGCGCGGCAGCAACTAAGCACGTGAACGCGGAACGGCCGGGCCTGCTGTAGGCCCGGCCGTTTCACGTTTCAAGGGGTCGGAGTCTGAACCGGATTCGTGATGGCCTCGAACACGAGCATCGTGTTGACCGAGACCACCTCGGTGCGGTTGAGCAACCTGGCGATCAGCAGCTGCTGCAGGTGACTGGTGTCCGGTACGGCTACCTGGATGAGGTAGTCGTCAGGACCCGCGACGTGCAGCAGCGAGACTGTCTCCGGCTGCTCCAACACGAAAGCCTTGAACTCTTCGACCACGCGCTGTCTGTGAGGTCTTACCCGCACCGACAACAACGCGCTGATAGGTCTACCGAGCGCGGCGAGGCTTACCGTCGCGTGGAAGCCGGTGAGCACACCCCGTCGCCGTAGCGAACGCACCCGCTCCAGCGCTGTCGACGGGGCCACGCCGACTATCGAGGCGAGTTCCTTGTTCTGCAAGCGGGCGTCGCGTTGCAGCTCGCGCAGGATGGCGAGGTCGGTTGCGTCGATGTCGGCTGGCTGGCCCATGCGTGTCCTGCGTCCCTCTGCTTCGGATCGGTCTCCCCGAACTTAGGTCAGCGGTGGGCTTCCTTGAGCGCGTAGTCCAGGTCGGCCTGGATGTCATCGACGTGCTCAAGCCCAACCGACATTCGCACCACGGCCGCGTGCGGTTTGGCCGACGCCTCGACCGGGCGGTGGGTGAGCGACGCGGGGTGCTGGATGAGGGTGTCGACGCCGCCGAGGGACACGGCGTGCGTGATCAGCCGGACGGCGGACACCGTCCGCGCGGCCTCGTCCAGGCCGGCGACGCCGAAGGCGATCATCGCGCCGGGGCCGGACATCTGGGTGCCGACAAGAGGGCCTGATGGGAAGTAGACCCGCTGCACGTACTCGTGGTCGGACAACCAGGCGGCCAGCCTCTTGGCGTTGTCCTGCTGCGTTAGGACCCGGATCGGGAGGGTCTGCAATCCACGGTGGAGCAGGTAAGCGGCGAGCGGGTGCATCAGGCCGCCGGTGACCGCTCGTACCTGCCGCAGCTTGGTGGCCCACTCGGCGGAGGTAGCGACAACGCCACCGATGACGTCACCGTGTCCACCGAGGTACTTGGTCGCCGAGTGCAGGACCATCGTGGCGCCGTGCTCGATTGGACGCTGCAAGACCGGCGTGGCGAAGGTGTTGTCCACGATGACGGGAACGCCGTTGGCTTGCGCTGTCACGGCAGTTAGGTCAACCAGGTCGAGGGTGGGGTTGGCCGGAGTTTCGACCAGGACGAGCCCGGTGTCCTTACGCAACGCAGCCGCGATGCCGTCAGCGGTCGTCCAGGTGACTGTTGTGCCTAGAAGTCCGCTAGCGAGCACGTGGTCCGAACCGCCATAGAGCGGCCTCACCGCCACAACATGAGGCTTCCCTGCGGCGACGGTGGCAGTAAGACACGCAGTCAACGCCGCCATCCCGGAACCGAACGCTACGGCCTGCTCGGCCCCCTCTAACTGCGCTAACGCCGCCTCAAACCGCGCGACGGTGGGGTTCCACAGCCGCTGGTAGACCAGCCCACCCTCGGCAGGCGGTAGGCCGCCGGTAGCGAGGGCCTCGTAGGCAGCGCCACCGGAGTCGATGTCGGGGATCGGGTTGGTGGTCGACAGGTCTATCGGGGGGACATGCACGCCGAGCTTCGCGAGGTCTTCGCGCCCCGCGTGCACCGCCATGGTGGCCAGACTGTTCATCCCGCACTCTCCTCAGCTCCCACCCAGAATGAGCCGTCCCCCACCCCTTCCGACCCACCCGCCGAACCCCACCCCCGATTCCCGCCCCCACCCCTCCCCCCGGTTCGGCACCCACTCCCCCCACCCCACCCAAACCGAATCCGATTCGCCTGCCCCCGATCCCCCGACCTGCCGATCCGCCGATTCCTGCCGCTCGCTGACCTTCCGAACTTCACCCGGTTCAGCGACAGAAGTTATCCACATGTGGATCTTGGGCGGCTTGTGTGAAGATCTTTTGTCGGGGGGTGCCGATAGACTGGCACTGGGACGCCCCCCGGTGTGGGTGGGGGCTGGGCAGGGTCGGGACCGCGTGCGCGCGAGGCGGCTGGGCGGGGTAAGAGGCTGGCGGCGGGGTAAGAGGCTTGCACGGGGCTAGCGGCCAGCGTGGGGCTGAAGCCACAGTCGGGGCGCGAGGCTCGCTCGCACGGGGCAAGAGCGGGCCTGAGGCGACAGTCAAGACACGGGGCTAGCGGGCAGGGCAGGGCTTAGGCCCGGTCGGGGCGCGTGGCCAGCGTCAGCCGACTTCGGGCCGGAAGCTGGCGTTGGCGTAAGGGACAAGCGTGGGTGGCCAGTGCGCAGGTCGAGGGTGTGCGGGGCGGAGCCGCGTCGAGTGGGCGTTGGGGGCGGGCTGGCGTAGGGCAGCTGGTCGGCCTGAGACGAGCGGTCGAGAGGGGACGCAACAGGGCCGGGGCGTGTGGGGCGGCACTGGGTGGGCGGCGCCTAGGGGTGGAGTGGGGTGGTGAAGGGGGTTCTGGTTAGGACGGTCGTGGGGGCTCGTGGGTGGCTACCAGGTTTTCGATGATTGTTCGCGTTTGGTCGAGGGTGTCCTGGTGTCCGGTGTGCGAGAGGCGGAACGCGAGGCGGGTGAGGACGTCGGCGAGCGTGGTGCATTGGAGGAGGGTGGTGCGGAGGGCGGGGGTGTCGGGGAAGGCGAAGTGGCGGATCAGGAGGGTGGCGAAGGCTTCGGACAGGGGGTCCCTGGTGTCGTCGGCGGGTTCGAGTTCGCCTGCGGCCAGGCCCGCGCCGCTGATGGCGCGGAAGCCTTCCTCGGTGCGGCACATGTCCACATAGACCGCGTAGGCCCGGTCCAGCGCGGCGCGCCACGTGCGGACGGGCGTGGGGTCGGCGAGGACGCGGTCGCGGAAGCGGCGGGTGTTGCGGTCGACGACCGCGCGCATGACGGCGGTCTTGTCGGGGAAGTAGCGGTAGACGGATCCGATCGAGACGGTGGCGGCCTTGGCGATGTCCGCTGTGGTGGTGGCGGCGTAACCCTTGCCCGCGACGACCCTGGCCGCGGCGTCGAGGATCCGCTCGATCTGGCGGCTGGCCCGATACTGGGTGGGCGTGCGCCGGACCCGGTAGGGGGAGTCTGGAACGGTCACGCGGCCATTGTGCCCAGATGGATTCGGACGTTCGGCCCAGGTGGAGGAATCCTTGTCGGAAACATGCGTGTTCTGCCGAATCATCGCGGGCGAACTCGAGGCCGTCATGGTCTACGAGGACACTGACGTCGTCGCCTTCCTCGACCACCGGCCGCTCTTCCGCGGGCACGTCCTGCTCGTCCCGCGCACGCACGTGACCGTCCTGAGCGACCTGCCCGCCGAGCAGCTCGTGCCGTTCTTCGGCGTGGCGCAGCGGCTGGAGCGGGCGGTCGAGGACGGCCTGGGCGCGGACGGGTCGCTGGTGCTGATCAACAACATCGTCAGCCAATCGGTGCCGCACCTGCACCTGCACGTGATCCCGCGGCACCGCAAGGACGGCCTGCGGTTCTGGCTCGGCCCGCGCCACCCCTACGACGCCGAGCACCCGGCCGAGGCGTACGCGGCCAGGATCCGCGATCACCTGGGGTATAACGGTCAGTAGCGCGTCGACCCCAGGGAGCGGCGATGGACCCGGCCGAGCGGCTCACCCACCTCATCTCGCCCGTCCCGGTCCCGCGCCTGACCGAGGTGCTCGCCCGCTGGCTCTGGGACGGCCACCAGGCCGCCGCCGACCTGCAGCACCTGCGCGAGGACGACGAGCGCGGCACCTGGGCGAACCCGGTCAGCTACGGCACCGACCGCTACCAGTACCTGGTGAACACGGCCGACTCGCTGCGCACCGAGGTCGACGGCATCGAGCCCGACCGCGGCTTCCAGTCGCTGCTGCTCAAGCTCCCGCACGCGGCGCTCTACCCGCTCAGCGCCCCGTCCGGACCGCATGGCCCGATGGGCACCGCGAGCGACCTGCGCCGGGAGCTGCTCGGCGAGGGCGAGCCGCAGGAACTGGCCCTGCTGAGCAGGCGCGAGCTGTGGGTGGACGGCCGCGACCTGGTCCTGCTCCCCTGGCAGGGCAACGAGGACGCCGGCCTGGTGGGTCTCTGGGCGGGCATGGGCGTCACCCGCAAGGGCGACGGCACCCGGGTCAACTGGGACTGGCTGGTCGAACTGGACCTGACCGCGGGCGAGGGCCAGGCCACCCTGTTCCCCACCGCACCGCGCCGCCCGAAACCGCACGCCCGCCGCGACCTGGCCTGACCCGCCGCACCCACGGCCTGCGGGGGCGCGATCGCGGGCGGTAGGCGAGGATGGCGCGGTCGCTGTCGTCGTAGGTGGGAGTCCGGTCGGTGCCGCGTGAGCCTTTCGACCCGCCCCGGTTGACCATGGCGCGGCGGCTGGCCGGTGCCGGGGTCGGCGAGCTGTCCGAGCGGGTCGGGGCCGATGTCGAGGCGTTCGAACTCGGACAGGCGCACCCCGGTGCCGACGTCCAGCGGGAGTTGGCCAGGGCGCTCGACGTGCCGGTGGCGTTCTTCCAGCCGGGCAGGCCGCGGCTGCACCTCGACCTCGCCCGCACCTCCTTGCCGCGCGGCGCCGAGCAGGCGGCCGCGGCGGTGGAGTTGTTGTGGGAGGTGCTGTGCGAGGTCCGGCAGCACGTCGACCTGCCGGTCGCCCGGTTCGGGCCGCCGACGTTCCCGACCGCGCTGGCGCGCCGGGTCCGGGCGGCGTGGGGCGTGGACACCGGGCCGCTGCCGAACCTCATCGGTCACCTGGAGGACCAGGGCGTGCTGGTCGCCCTGGTCCCGCGCACCCCGTGCGCCGCGGAACTGCCCGGCAACACCGTGATCGGCGTGGTCGCAACGATGTCGCTGGTGGAGCGGCGGTGGGCAGTCGCAGAGCAGTTCGGGCACCTGTTGTCGGGCACGGGCCATGCGTCGGCAACGGCGTTCGCCGCGGAGCTCTTGATGCCCGCCGACGCGTTGGCTTGCGCTGGTCGTGATCCCGTTGAGGTGGCGGCCCGGTTCGGCGTGCCCGTTGACCGCCTGACCAGGCGTGCGCGGGCACTGGGGATACGGCTGCGCACCGTTGCGGGCGATGGGGGCGTTGCTGGGGACAGTGGCGTTGCGGACGATGGCACTGCCGATGCGCCCTCAGCACTCCTTGAGGCAACGCGGATGGCCTTCACCGACCCGGTGCCCGAGTTGGCGGCCGCGTTGCGCGTGCGACCCCGGGCGATCGCCGGATTGCTCGGCGTTGTCCCAGCGACGGTGGGACGCCACCTCACCGCCGTGCGCTAATTCGCCGCGAAGACCGGCACGCACCGTTCCCGCTCGGCTACCTTCCGTGGGGGGCGGTGCTGGAAATGCGGACGTCCGGGTACTTGCTTTCCGCCCCCGCACCGGACACATTGGTTCAGACCACTTAATGGTTCAGACCACCAGGGGGCGAGATGGCGATGATCAGGCCGACCGAGCTGACCGCCGGGATGTGCGTCGGGCTGCTCGGCAGACGCGTCGCCGGACCGCACTGGACCGGTCGCCAACTGTCCTGGGTGGACACCCGAGCCGCCGCGGGACACCCGGGCGACAGCGCACAACCGGGGAGCGGCGGACAACTGGGCGGGAACACGCACCCAGGCGGCGGCGTGCAGCCAGATGGCAGCGCGCAACCAGGCGGCGGCATGCAACCAGATGGCAGCGCGCGGCCGGGTAGCGGCACGCGAATGGGTAGTGGTGCGCAACTGGGCGGCAGCGTGCAACTGGGCCGGATGACCCCGCTCGGCCCCCGGCACGTGGCGACCCTGGTGCTCGACGGCCGCGTCACCGGTGCCGTACCGGCCGAGGGCGGTTGGGTGGTCGGCGGTGACCCCGCGTTCCTGCGCCGCGATGGCCGGGTCGTCCCGCTGGACCTGCCGAGCTGCGACGGGATCTGGTGCGACCCGGCCGGGCGGCTGTGGCTCGACACCGGGCACGCGCTGGCCAGGGTCGACCTCGGCGGCCGGGTGTGCACCGTGCTCGACGGCCCGACCGACGCGCTGGCCTGGAGCCCCGACACCCGCACCCTGTACCGGGTGTGCGACGGCGGGTTGGTCGCCCACGAGTTCGACCTCGCCAACGGCACGACCGGTGCGGCGCGGCGGCTGGTGTCGTCCGCGCGCGGGGTCACCACCGATGTCGACGGGTTCGCCTGGGTGGCGGGCGGGAACACCGTGCGCCGGGTGGACCACACCGGTGTCGCGTACACGATCGTCCGGCTGACGGACGCGGTGGCGGTCGGCTGCTGCTTCGCCGGGTCGACCCTGTTGATCACCACGGCGGACGGCACCGTGCACGCCTGCGCACCGGGCACGACCGGGGCGCCCTCGGTGCGCTGGATGGGCCTGCCCGGACGGGGCAGGACGGACGCGCCCGCGTTCCCCTGACCAGACCAGGGTGATCACCGACCGCTGCGGCCGGTTCGTATGTTCGAGCGAATCCGCTTGATCGGTCTACAACTCGACGGCGCCAACAGGTACCCACCTAGGTGTGGACACTGCAGCGCGTTGGCGCGCGCCCGCCATCATCCTCGGGGTGGCCGCGCTCGCTCCCCTCGCGGCAGGTCTCGTGCTCGGCTGGGCGAACTGGGTGACGGTGCCGGTCATGCTGGTCGCGCTCGGCATCGCCGGACTGGTCGTCAAGCAGGTGCTGTTCTACCGGGAGCAACGCGAACTGCGCGCGGCGGCGGTCAGGGAACGCGTCAAGCCCGCGCCGGAGCCGACACCGCACGCCGAGCACCACGTGCCCGCGATCCCGGTGGACAGCGCGGAGCCGTACTACCGGTTCGTCCTCACGTGCACGGTGTGCTGGCAGCCGAACGCGAGCCTGCCCCAGCACGGGAACCTGCGCGGCCTGGCGGTGCACTCGATCCTGGAGCGCGCGCGGTCGGTCACGGTGACCGGGTCGCCGACCGAGACCGAGGTGGTCCAGACCCGGCTGGCGGCGGAGTTGGGGGCGATGGCGCCGGACCGGTCGGGCCAGATCATCGCGTGGGCGGAGAACGTCGGACTCGCCGTGCCGGAGGAGGACGCGCGGCGGCTGGACCGGCTGGCGGAACTGCGCAAGGAGAAGCAGGTCCGCCACCACGAGCAGGAACTCGAGCAGCGCACCCGCGCGTACCTGGCCGACGAGATCCTCACCGACCCCGGCACCGCCGTCGTCTGGTGGCTGGCCCGCCACCCGGAACAGGTCAAGGAAGCCGCCGACCTCATCCCCACCTTCGCCAAGATCACCGCGGCCGTCACCAAGACCGAAATCGCCCCCCAGTACGCCGAACGCCTCGACGAACGCCCCACCCTGAGCGCCGTCGGCTGGCCCCGCCTGAGCGGCACGTCCGAAGAGGACAGACGAGCGCTCCCGGTGTCGGACGCGCCGGAACAGCCGCTCTGGCCGCGCGGGAGCCGCGACCACGGCGATTTCGACGAGCCGGAGGACGGCGGGAGCAGCAGCTCTTCGGCTCGGTGATCTTGGCTTTGGCCGACTTGGGTGTGCGGCGGGTCGGGCTGTGGGGGGTTGTGCGCTTGAGCTGGGGATCTTGGGGTTTCGCGGCCAGGATATTCACCCGGTTCAGCGACAGAAGTTATCCACATCTGGATCTTGGGCGGCTTGTGTGAAGATCTTTTGTCGGTGGGTGCCGATAGACTGGCACTGGGACGCCCCCCGGTGTGGGTGGGGGCTGGGCAGGGTCGGGACCGCGTGCGCGCGAGGCGGCTGGGGTGGGGTAAGAGGCCAGCGGCGGGGCAAGAGGCTCGTGCGGGGTCAGAGGCTGGCGTCGGTGTAGAGGCTGGCGTCGAGGTGAGCGGCCAGTGGTGAGGCAGGAGGCCCGCGGCGGGCTCAGCGGCCAACGCGGGCAAGAAGCTGGCGGCTAGATGGGCGCCAGTGGCGGGCACGAGGCCAGTGGCGGCGACGTCGGCGTGCGGTCAGGCCAGATGTCAGTGGCGGGGTAAGGGCCAGTGGCAGGGCATGCGGTCAGCGGCGAGGCATACAGCCCGCGTTGAGGCAAGAGGCCGGTGTCGGGGTAGAGGCTGGCGTGTTGGGTAGAGGCTGGCGTGTGGGGTCAGAGGCCGGCAGCGAGGTGAGCGGGCAGCGGCGGGGCAAGACCAGCGTCGGGGTGAGCAGCCAGCGTCGAGGCCAGTGGCAGGGTGAGCAGCCAGCGTCAGGGTGAGCAGCCAGCATCGAGGCCAGTGACGGGGTGGAGGCCAATTCAGAGCAAGGGGCCAACGCGGGCTTGAGACGTTGCGTGGAGGGCCCGAACGGCCGGGGGCGGAGAAGAGGGGCGCGGCCAAGTGGCCTGTCCGGTCCGGGCCCGAAGAGGGCCGAGATGCGTGACAGGCCCCGGTGTCGGCTCCACCCGACCTCCGGGGCCCGCCGTCCCCATCGCGCGAGGGCGCGGTGCGCGGTGTCCCGGCCGCGGCGACCGCAGAGGCGATGCGGACGGACGGTGATCCGCTGCCGACCCTGCACGGCGCGGTCCACCGTTCCGACGGCAATGGTCCCCGGTTCTGGGGTTCGCGGCAACGACGTCCATCACTTAGCGGTCATCAAAATTCTTAACTCACCGGGTGCGAGCGATCGACTACACTCTTTTGGCTCAGCGGGGGAGCCACCCGGCGCGGTCGAACCGGACGTACCGGGCGCAACCGGGGCACTGCGGGCGGTCAGGGCAGTCGCGCATCCCACAAACAAGCCTTTGCTGCGTTAAGGCCCGATCGGGCGACGTCACCGTGCCCCGACCATCCGGCGGTCACCGGTGGTGCTCGGCGCGCCACCTGGGGTAGCTGGGGTTGCGGTCGACGAGGCTCTCGTACGCCTCGGTGACCGCCTGGTGCAGCAGCGCGGGGTCGAGCGGACCGAGGTCCTTCCAGGCGAGGTCGAGCCGGTTGCAGATCGGGTCGCCGATCAGCGGGCGCACGACGATGCCGCGGCCCTCGCTGGAGGTGGGCTGGGCGAGGCTGACGCACTGGCCGCTGTTGAACTCGCGGGCGGAGTTCGAGTCGCTGATCTCGTGGGTGATCCTGGGTTCGAACCCGGCTGCCCGGCAGGCGGCGCGCAGCGGGCCGATGCCGCCGTGGTCCTCCTGCGGGTCGATCATCCAGTTCTCCCCGGCGAGGTCGGCCAGGTCGATGACGTCGTGGTGGGCGAGCGGGTGGCGCTCGGAGAGCGCGACGAACTCCGGCTCGCGCGCCAGCACCAGTTCGCGCCGCACCCCCTCGGCCGTGCCGATCTCGAAGCCGATGACGTCGCACAGCACCGCGGCGTCCAGCCGCCCGGCGCGGACCCGGCCCTGCAGGGCGGCCGCGGAGGGGTCGGTGTGCACCTGGACGGACAGCGGGGGCGCGTCGGGGCCGTGCAGGGCGGCGTAGGCGGCGCCGAGCCGGGGGACGACGACGGACAGCAGCGGGCTGGGCCTGCCGCCGATCTTGAGTTCGACCGGGCCGCGCGGGGTGGACAGGGAGTTGGACTCGCCGCGCAGGTCGGCCATCTCGTTGACCACCGACCTGGCCCTGGCCAGCACCGTGCGGCCGAAGGACGTGGGCACCACGCCGGTTCTGGCCCGTTCGAACAGGGGCGCGCCCATGGCCCGTTCAATCCGTTGAAGTTGAGAAGTCAACGAAGGTTGGGACAATCCGAGAGCCGCGGCGGCCTTGGTGATACTGCCCTCGTCGGCCACCGCGATGACAATCCGCAGGTGTCGGAACTCCAGTTCCATGGTCGACATGTTATGGCCCCGGATTATGCGGCCGACATGGGGAACGGGCGTGAGAACCAGCACCACACCACTGGCCCATCGCGGTGCTCGTCCACGGGATCGGTCCCGGACGCGCACCCTGCGGTTTCGCCGGGGTGGAGTTCGGCGAGGGGGGAGCGGCAGGCCCCGGCTTGGGGGGGTGTGCCGGGGCCTGCCCGGCCGACCGCCGCGCTGCCCGTGCCCGGGGGGAGGGCGGTGGGCGCGTCCGGCGGTCGGGTCTGTGGGGGTGCTCCCGCTTGTGGTTTACCCGCCGTCGAGCCGGGCGAAACGGTCATCGACCGGGGACAGCACGAGGCGCGCGACACCCGCGTCGACCCCGCGCAGCTCGACCACCAGCCCGTCGACCACGGCGGCGTCCCCCGGGTTGAGCGTGATGTCGACCCCGCCACCGGCCACGCGCACCCGGTCCTGGCCCACGTCGGCCTTGAGCCGGGCGTCGAACACCTCCAGCGTCGGCGCCCCGGAGACGGTCAGCTCGCACCGGGCGGCCGCGCACCGCCAGGTCTCGTCCTCCGACCCGCACGCGGCGACCCCGGCGCCCACCACGAGCGCCGAGGCGACCGCGCCGCACCGCAGCAGCGATCTGCGCACCATGTGTTGCGCATCGACACCGGGCGCGGGCCCGCTACAGGCCCTCACCCGGCTGGCCCATCAGACGGGGAACTGGTCGTGGCGGGCGTAGAACTCGGTCCACTCCGCCTCGGTGAGCTCGCGGCCCGATTCGGCGATCTCGGCGAGTTCGACGAAGTAGTCCTCCCGCGGCTCCCCAGGCGAGAACAGGATCAGCATCGACGCGGGCTCGTCGGACTCGTTGGTGAACGCGTGCACACCGCCTTCGGGGACGTAGAGGAAATCGCCCGGTGTCGCGGTGACCCAGCGCTGTCCGTCGAACAGCCGGACGGCGCCTTCGACGATGTAGAACGATTCGGAGATCTTGCGGTGGAAATGCGGCTTGGGCCCACCGGCGTGCGGCGCCATGTCCCACCGGAAAAGCCCGAATTGGCCGTTGGTGGCCGTTCCCGGCGCGACGAAGTGCGCCGAGGTGGTCGGCCGGTCGAGCACCGTGATCTCGTCCACCGGCCGGAAGCGGGCGCTGTGCTCACCGGTGGTCCCCAGGTACGACATGGTTCTCCTCTCGCCAGGTAGTCCACTCTTGCACCAACCGCGGGCACCCCGCACCCTCCAGAGAGGACTAGAAGGCGCTAGTCATCACAAGCGAGGCGCCGGGAACGGACCGGGCGGGGAACCCTGGTGAGCGCCCGGACCCGGCGGGTTCGCCCGTGCACGGCCAGGAACGCGAGCAGTTCACCGTCGACCGCGGCGGCGAGCCTGCGCTGCGCCCAGTCGGACGCGGCGAGCACGGCACCGGGCGAGACCGGCTTGCCAGCGAAGGCGTCGTGCAGCAGGCACCACTCGGCCAGCCGCGCGGCGACCGGTTCCGCGGCGGCCACAGCGGGTCGCACCCTGGCCGCCCACCTGCCGAACCCGGGGCCGCGCTGGGCCCGGTCGTCGATGCGGGCGATGGCGGCGGCGTTGCCGGTGGCGGGGTCCGGGTCGCGCAGCACGGCGGCGAGGAACTCGGCCTCGTCGGCGGGGTCGGCGGCGCGGTACCAGGCGAGCCTGCGCGCCGGGTCGGCGCCGAGGGCGCGGTGGTCGCACCCGGTGCACTCCGCCAGTTCCGCCACCGCCGCGATGTGGTCCAGCAGGTTCACCAGTCGTCCTCCGCCGAGAAAGATCCACCGCCGAGGATAGTCGGGTGCCGCGCGCCGCTGATCATCGGCGCTACCCTTGGCCGATGCGGTTCGGTACCCGGGTTGACATCGCCGCACCGGCGGCACACGTGTGGGCGGTCTACCGCGATGTCCAGCGGTGGCCGGAGTGGACGGCGTCGGTGACCTCGATCACCGTGCTCGACGACGGCCCGCTGCGGATCGGGACCAGGGCCCGGATCCGCCAGCCCAGGCTGCCCACCACGGTCTGGACCATTACCGAGTTCGACGACGGCCGGTCGTGGACGTGGGTCGCGGGCGGCCCCGGTGCGCGAACGGTTGCCACGCACACCGTCGAGCCGCTCGGCGACGGCGCGCGGGCGGCACTGTCGCTGGAGATGACCGGCCCGCTCGGGGTGCTCGTCGCCAAGCTCACCGCGGGGCTCACCGACCGGTACCTCGCGCTGGAGGCGGAGGGGGTGAAAGCGCGGTCCGAGGGTTCGCGGTGACGCCCTCGGCGAAATCGGTTCGACCTCAGCGCGCGCACGTGCGAGGCTGGGACCACCACCCGTCTCGCCTGGAGGTCGCCACCATGTCCGAACAGCCCGGCCAGACCGAGGAAACCCCTGGCACGGACACCGAGGACGTGAAGGCCCGCTTCCGCGAGGCGCTGGCCCGCAAGCAGGCCCAGTCCAAGAACGGCCAGGGCCACGCCGACTCGGCGTCCAAGGTGCACGACGCGCACGGTCGCGCGGGCGCCAAGCGCCAGTTCCGCCGCAAGAGCGGCTGATCCCAGCACGCACCGAGAAACTGGCCTGCCCGAGCGCTCAGATCGCGCGCTCGAGGTCGGCCAGTTCCGTGTCCAGGTGGGTGAGCAGCCGCTGCAGGTGCGGCACGGTGCGGCGGCAGCCGGTGAGGCCGAACTCCAGTGAGCCGTTGTAGCTGGTCACCGTGATGTTGAGGGCCTGGCCCTCGTACGGGATGGACACCGGGTACACCCCGAGCATCCTGGCGCCGTTCCAGTACAGCGGTTCGGTGGGCCCGGGAACGTTGCTGATCATCAGGTTGAAGCCGGGCGGGGTGAGCCGGACGGCACCGGGCAGCAGGCCGAGCGCGAGCGGGGCGAACGGGATGGCGCTGAGCGCGGTCACCTGCAGCTGCGACATGCCGCGGTAGACGTCCTTGTCGCTGCGGGTGGACTCGGTGATGGCGGCGAGCCGGTCGGCGGGGTCCGGCCGGTCGGTGGCCAGGGTGCACAGGATCATGCCGAGCGCGTTGCCGCCCGCGCTGTCGTCGCCGGTGCGCAGCGACATGGGGACCGCGGCGACCAGTGGCTTCTCCGGCAGCGCGTCGAGCTCCAGCAGGTACCGCCGCAGGGCGCCCGCGCACATCGCCAGCATGACGTCGTTGACCGTCGCCCCCGCCGCGTCGCCGACCGCGCGGACCCGCGCCAGCGGCCAGCCCTGGGCGGCGAACCGGCGGGCACCGGTGATCGGCACGTTGAGGATCGAGCGGGGCGCGGCGAAGGGCAGCGTGGCGGTCTGCGCCCGGAAGACCTCGTTGGCGTACTTGGCGAGGGCGGGACCGAGCCCGGCGATGTCGCGCAGCACCGCGCCGACCCCGGTGCGGGACCTGGGGCCGCGCGGCTCGTCCTCGCGGGCCGCCCACGGCGGTCGGGTGTCGCGCACGGTCGGGTCGGTGGTCAGCGAGCGTTGCAGCAGCCGCAGCGCGGAGACGCCGTCGAGCAGGGCGTGGTGGACCTTGGTGTAGAGCGCGAACCGGTTGTCCCGCAGACCTTCCACCAGGTGCGCCTCCCACAGCGGGCGGTGCCGGTCGAGCAGCGAGCCGTGCAGCCGGGAGACCAGTTCGAGCAGTTCGCGGACCCGGCCGGGGGTGGGCAGCGCGGAGAGCCGGACGTGGTACTCCAGGTCGAGCCGGTCGTCGTCGGTCCACATCCACTGCCCGAGGCTGCCGACCGGGTCGCGGGGCCTGCGCCGCAGCAGCGGGTGGATGTCGTCGGTGTCGAGCAGGGCGCGGTGCAGTTCGCCGACGTAGTCCGGTCCGGCGCCGTCGGGCAGTTCGAACAGCTGCAGACCGCCGACGTGCAGCGGGTGCTCGCGGGACTCACCGAGCAGGAACATCGACTCCGTGACGGGCATCAGCGGCACGGTCGGCCTCCTTCGCACTCGGTGGGCGCGGACCCGGCGAACGCTGCCACCGCGGTCATCGTCGCGCAAACCCCGCAGGTACCCGCGATCGGCTACCGCGAATCGGAGTCGATGAGGTAGCGGCCGTCGAGCAGGACGACCTTGACCGTCTTCTTGCCTGCGACCTCCCCCGCCGCGCCCTTGACCGTGACGTCGACCGGCACGTTCACCGAACCGTCCTGGTTGGACGTGACGCCGTTGGCGTTGCGGGAGGCGATGTACTGGAACTGGCCCCAGTACCGCTCGAACCCGGCGTAGTCGCCGAAGACGGCCTTGCCGTTGGGGCCGAGCATCTCCCAGCGCTGCTGGGGCGCGCTGTCGCTGCCGTAGTAGGCGATCACCGCGCGCCCGGCCGCCGGGTAGTCGCCGATCTTCTGCGACTGCACCGGCTGGGCGGAGGTGGTCGGTGCCTGGGTGCTCGGCGGGTCCTGGCTGACCGTGACGATGGTGGTGGTGACGGTGTTGGTGCCCAGGGGCTCCTTGGTGCTGGTGAGCACCAGGGTGACCGCGGCGGCGAGCACGACGACCCCGAGCAGCAGCGCGATCAGCACGCCCCGCTTGGGTCCCTGCTGCGCGGGCTGGTGCTGCTGCCCGTGCTCGACCGGCGGCAGGCGCCTGGGCGGCGGGGCCTGGCGGGGCTGGGCGCGCATCGGGTTGGGGCCCGCGGGCACGGTGCGCTGCTCGAAGGCGGGGACCTGCAGGGGCGCGGTCGGCAGCGCCAACATGGTCGCCGCCTCCTCCATGGTCGGCCGGTCGGTCGGGTCGGCTCGCAGCAGCGTCATCAGGGTCGGGGTGAAGGCGCCAGCGCCGCGCGGCGGGGTGACCTCGCCGGAGGCCACCGCGTGCAGCAGCGCCAGCGGGTTGGGGTTCAGGCCGAACGGGGGGCCGCCCTCCACGGCGTGGTAGAGCGTGGCGCCGAGGGAGAACACGTCGGAGGACTGGCTGGGTTCGGTGCCGCGGGCGATCTCCGGGGCCAGGTAGGCCGGGGTGCCCGCGAGCATGCCGGTCTCGGTGACGGTGCCGTCGTCGATGGCCCGGGAGATGCCGAAGTCGGTGATCTTCACCGTGCCGCCCTCGGCGAGCAGGATGTTGCCCGGCTTCACGTCGCGGTGCACGATCCCGGCCGCGTGGGCGGCGGCGAGCGCGGCGGCGACCTGGGAGCCGATCGCGGCGACCTGCTCCGGCGGCAGCGGGCCGTCCTCGGCGATGACCGCGGACAGGCTGCGCGAGGGCAGGAACTCCATCACCAGGCAGGGGTCGCCGTCGTGCTCGGCGACGTCGAGCATCGCGATCGCGTTGCGGTGCTGCAACCGGGCGGCGATGCGCGCCTCCCGCATGGCCCTGCGGCGCGCCTCGTCGGTCTGCGCCGGGGTCAGCCCGGGCCGGATGATCAACCGCTTGAGGGCGATGACCCGCTCCAGGCGCTCGTCGCGCGCCCGCCACACCACACCCATAGCGCCGCTGCCGACTGGCTCCTCGAGCCGGTAACGCCCGGCGATCAACTCACCCTGTTCGATGACCAGGTACTCCTCGCGTGCGTGGACTGACCCCCGAGTGGAGGGACCGAGAGTAGCGAATCACACCGACGGGCGATCATCCGTCCACGTGTGGTGGTTTGCTGGATTCGGTTCGTCACAGCGAGTTCACGGTCCGGGGTCACTCCGGCACGCCGGTGCGATCACCGATCGGGCGCGAGCAGCCCGTCGGTGATGGCGCGCAGCAGCGGCCGCCTGGCCGAGGCCGGGAAGCCGAGTTCGCGCCGGGGGTCGTTGCCGCGCACGCGCAGCAGGCCGCCGGAGGTCGACAGCAGGACGCACGCGCCGGTGGTGCAGCGGGAACTGCGCCGGAAACCGGTCCCCCCTGGTCCCGACTCGCTCGACGTCACACCGGACATGGGCCGCCCCCTCCCTGCCCCGACACCGACGACCCGGTGGACGACGCGCGCCGGGCGCGGGCGACCAGTGCCGGACAACGAGCACACCGCGAGTGGTCGCATCCGCTGCACGGCCACACCGCTCGGGTCACGACGTCGGGCGACCTCGTCACCTCAGGTTACCGGATGGTTACGAGACGCGCCAATACCCTCCGCGACCCGCTGGCACGCGGTCGCGGAGGGTGGCGACGAGAGGACGGGTGGTGGACCTCAGCCTGCGAGCAGCCCGCCGGGCACGAGGTCGAACTCGCCGTTCTTGACCCCCGCGGTGAACGCGACCCACTCCTCAGCGGTGTAGGTGTGCGCGGGAATGGTCAGGTTCTTGGAATCGCGCAGCGAGACGGTGCCGTCCGCGAGCACGGCGACCTGGACGCAGCCGCCAGTGGAGCAGAAGGTGCTTTGCCGGTAAATGGTGTTCATCGGGGCGGTTCTTCCTTGCTCGAATAGTATTCCATCATCGAACGAATCATGTCCCGGCTGTCCTCGACGGAGAGGCACTTGCGGCCGAGGTCATCAAAAATCCGCGTGTAGCGGGTGATGTCGCTCTCTTGCTCGAGCCACCGATCACCAGCGCTGAGTTCGATGTGGACCGAGTTGCGGTCGTACTCGCTCTCGAACGTGAAGACCACGAACGTGCACTGGATGGCGATATCGGGCCCTGCCGCGAAGGGGTAGACGCGCAGGGTGACACCTTGACGCTCACTCGCCTGCAGCAGCGCGGCCAACTGGTCGGCCATGACCTCCGACGAGCCGACGACGCGGTGCAGCGTCGCCTCGTCGACGATGACACCGATCCTGGGCTGGTCCTCGCGCTCGACGAGAATATCCTGGCGCTTGAGGCGCAGGCGTACCCGCTTCTCGCGTTCGACATCGTCATCCCGGGGGTAGATGGCGCGGAACAACTCGCGCGCGTACTCCTCCGTTTGGAACATTCCGGGAAATGTCGATTGCACGTAGTAGCGGATGTTGGAGGCTTCGGATTCCAGCGAGATGAAGGTGTCCATCGCACTGGACACCACATCCGCGAGGTCCTGCCACCACGCCTGCCTGCGGCCGTCCCCGGCCAGCCGCAGCAACTGATCGCGCAACCGCTGGTCGCCGACCCCGTAGAGGTCGAGCAGGTCGCGCACGTCCCGTGCCTTGGGCACTCCCTGCCCGGTCTCCAATCTGCTGATCTTCGACGGCGAGCACTCAAGGTGGTCGGCCGCGTCCTCGAGGTGCAGCCCACGCAGCTCACGCAGCCTGCGCAGTTCCTGCCCCAGGCGACGCCGCGGGATGAGCGGCGTTTGCGACGGCATCAACGCCTCCTCGCGCCATGCAATTGCCGGACGGGATTGCTCGCCCGGATCGATGTTCGACGGTACCACTGGTTGAAGTTGGCACGACCAGCGGATGGCCTGTTCCTGCCGCCCGTGACCAGGCTCGATCCACTGAGGACCGCAGGTCGCGGACTTGCACGGTGCAAGTGCACGACACCCGAACGGGTATGCCCCGAACGGTGTACGGAACGACGGCGAGTGGCCGAATTTCGACGCACTTGCCTCATGCACTTGCACTGAGCACTTGTCTCACGCGCGTGAATCTCGGAATCCGAGGACGGACTTGCGTAGCCGCCCCCGGCGGGCGGCCCCGGCCCGAGGGGAGCGCGCGATGACCAGACGACCGAGGCACGGCGAGCACGGCGGCAGGCAGCGACCGAAAGCCGCGAAGGCGCTGTTCATGATCACCACCGCGGTGGCGGCCTGCCTCGGCGCCGCGGCCTGCGGTGGTGCCCGCGACCGGACCGGTACCGACGTCACGCTGGTGATCGCGGTGACCGCGGTGGCGACCGAACAACGACCGACGCTCACCACCACGGCCAAGGCGGAGGTCGCCGCCGCCCTGGGCACCGACCGGGGCCGACTGCGGATCGTGATCGGCGGGGCCGAGCGCGCGAGGGTGCTGGAGGACGGCGACATGCGATTGCGCCGGGGCACGCAGGTCGAGCACGACGCCGCCCGCAGAGCCGAGCTGACCAGGCAAGAGGTGCTGCGGATCGGTTCCGTGCTCGGCGACGCCGACAGCGCGGCGGCCGAGCTGGACCTCGTCGGGCTGCTCGACGCGGTCGCCCGGGTGCCGGGACCGGCCACGGCCGTCGTCATCAGCTCTGGCCTGCGGACATCCGGCCCGCTGGCCGTCGCGGCGCTCGGCTGGGACCGGATCGGGGCCGCCGAGGTCGTCGACCAGGCCGCCCGGGACGGTCTGGTGCCCGATCTGCGCGGCAAACGGGTGGTGCTGAGCGGGTTGGGCGAGGTCAGGCGGCCGCAGGAGCCGCTGCCCGCGCCGCTGCGGGACCGGCTGGCCGCGATGTGGACCCGGTTCTGCCAGGCGGGCGGCGGTGACTGCTCGGTCGACACCGAACCGCTGGCGGGCGGTGAACCCCGGTCCACGACGCCGGTGCCGACGGTCGCCATCCCCCAATTGCCCGCGATCACCGCACCGGCGGTGGCGGCGGGGCCGGTGGAGCTGCCGAGCGACATCCTGTTCGGCCCGGACTCGGCCGCGCTGCTCCCGGAGGCCGACCCGCTGCTGGCCGGGTTCGCCGCCGCGCTGCCCGCGGGCGCGCGGGTCCACCTCCTCGGCCGCACGGCCTCGGTCGGCGCCCCGGACTCCGCGCGGGCGCTGAGCCTGGGCTGCGCCCGCGCCGTCGGCGACGCGTTGGCCGCCCACGGCGTGCCCGCGGCGGCGCTGACCGTCGAGGGACTGGGGTTCGACGCCCCGCTGGTCCCCGACCGCGACCCCGGCGGGGCGCTCATCCCCGCCGCGGCGCAACGCAACCGGTCCGTCTCGCTCATCGTGACCCGCCAGTAGGGAGACCCGCCATGCGATCCCGTCACTTGCCGCTGCCGCTGTGGTTGCGACACCCCGTCGTCGCCGCGAACGCCACGTTCCTGGCGCGGGGCACCGAGAACGGTGAACTCGCGCACGAGGCCCGGGGCCTGGGAAGGGCGGGCAGGCTCGTCCACCGCCGCTCCCGCAGGCTGGGTCGGTGGAGCAAGAGGGCCTGTTCGGCGGCGGCCGCCTCGACCGCCAACCGCGCCTGCGCCCGCGCTGCCGCGGACACCACTCGTGTCCTCGGTTTTTCCTACCACACAACGGCCGCGCGGGGATGGGCCATCAGCGCAACAGAGGCCCGCCCGCTGCTCGTCGCGACGCTGCGCACCATCGATGAAGAGGTGTCGGCGGGCGTGACGACCCACCACCAGAGCAGAAGTCGACTGATAACCGCGATCGCCTACCTGCTGCTCGCCGTCGACGCGGTGGCCCTGTTCACCGTCTTCGCCCTGCTGCTCAACCTCGACGGCTCCCCGCTGACCCGCCGAGCCGCCACCCTCACCCGCGTCATCACCCGCGCGGACGCCGAACACCACCGCCACCTCCGCCGAGCGCACCGCCACCTCACCCGAGCCCGCCGCCTGACCGCCCGCATCCACCACGAACACGACCGAGCCCTAGCCCGCGCCGCCCGCTACTACCTCCCCGCCCACCGAACCATCCTGCTGTCCCGCTCCCTCACCGATCCATCCCCCGATCACCCGCCCGGCCCAACCACACCGGGCACGGGCCTGGCGATCCGGTTGCCGGTGGATCGAACGCCGCTCACCACTCCCCTGGAACAGGCCCGCGCCGCTGTGGCTGGGGCAGAAGCCGAGGCTGGCTCATGGCGGCTTGCGGGCGAACGACCGCGAGAACACGCCGAACAGCAAATCGGCGAGATGCCGGAACAGCCATCGGCGGCCTGATCACCGATCCAGCGCCGATGCGCGAGGCTGCCCGGTCGGCCGGGTGGTCACGGGCACCTGCCCCCGCACGCGGGCTGCCCGCCGAGCGAGCACGGCAATCGACCAACACCTGGGCATCCCACGAAGGTCTGCGCCCATCAGGCATGGCGGAGAGTGGATCCGGTGGAACCCGCAGCCAGCCGGGCGTCAGACGCCCGCTCCCCGACACCCGAATCCGTTGGTGCCACGTGACCGAACTCCACTCGCCACTCCCCTGGCACAAGCACGTGCGGCCGTGGCTGAGGCAGGCTCATCGCGGCTTGCGGGCGATGACTACCTGGGCGAACGGCCACGAGAACACACCGAACAACAAGCCAGCGAGATGCCGGAACAGCCGTCGGCTGCCTGATTCACCAATCCAGCGCCAATGCGCGAGGCCGCCCGCTCGGCCGGGACAGCACGCCGAACAGCCATCGGCGGTGGCTGGGGCCGAAGCCCCGGCTGGTCAGGGTTTGCGGGCGACGATGGCGTAGGTGAGTGAGTGGGCGGGGTTGGTGGTGACCGGTTCGTCGGGGCGCCAGAGGGGGGTCCAGACGACGCCGGGTGGGAGGGGGGTGAGGCTTTCGACCAGGGCGGCTACCTGGGTGCGGGTGCGGGGGGTGGCCGGGGAGCCGCTGCCCGCGTAGAGGCGGAGGACGTCTTCGCGCTTCTCCGGCTCTTCGTCGGCGGTGCCGTGGGTGATGGCCACGTGGCTGCCGGGGGCGAGGGCGTCGAAGTAGCGGCGGAGTGGTTCTTCGGGGGCTTCGACGAAGTGCAGGACCGCGAGCATGAGCAGGCCCACCGGCTGGGTGAGGTCGAGGACCTGGGCGGCGGCGGTGAGCACCGCGTCGGGGTCGCGCAGGTCGCCGAGGACGGCGGTGGCGTTGGGGGTGTCGGCGAGTTCGATCTCGCTGTGGGCGATGGCGATGGGGTCGTTGTCGACGTGGAGCACGCGGGCGCCGGGGGCGGTCTCGTGGACGTTGCCGACGGTGGGGATGCCGGAGCCGAGGTCGAGGAACTGGGTGATGCCGCCCTCGACGCAGGTGCGCACGGCGCGGCGCAGGAAGGCGCGGTTGAGGCGGGCCGCGTCGGCCGCGCCGGGCATGACCCGCAGGAACTGCTCGGCGAACGCGCGGTCGGGCTCGAAGTTGCAGGCCCCGCCGAGCAGGTAGTCGTAGATCCGCGCGGGGTGCGGTCGCTCCGGGTCGATCTCGGCCACAGTCAGTCCTCCACCCTTGCCCTGCGACAAGCGTAGCCGGCGCCGGGCCCGACCGCCCCCGGAACGCACAAAGGGCCCCCGACCACCGTGGTCGAGAGCCCTTTGTGGACTGTCACATGTGGACGGCGGGACCCGCGGTGCGCAGCTCCTCCGGCACGCTGGGGCGCAGCACGAAGGCGCAGATCACGCCGCCGACGCCGAACAGGATGGCGCTCCAGGTGAACGCGGCGCTGTAGCCGGACACCGCGGCGGCCATCGGGTTCTTGCCCTCGGTGAGCGAGGCGGTGACCGCGCTGGCGGCGATGGTGCTGAACAGCGCGGTGCCGATGGAACCACCGATCTGCTGCACCGCGTTGATCGCCGCCGACGCGACACCGGCGTCCTGCGGGTCGACGCCCGCGATGCCGACGTTCATCGCCGACGCCATGGTCAGGCCGATGCCGAAGCCCGCGACCAGCAGTGCGGGCAGCACCGCAGAGGCGTACTTGCTGTCGGCCTCCAGCAGCGCGAGCAGCCCGATGCCCGCACCGGCGAGCAGCATCCCGACGGTCACCAGCAGCCGCGGCCCGACCCTGGGCAGCAGCACGGTGGTCGCCAGGGTGGCGCCGACCATCAGCGTGCCGATCATCGGCAGGAAGCCAAGACCGCTGGTCACCGGGGTGAACCGCAGGTTGACCTGCATGAAGTAGGTCAGGAACAGGAAGATGACGAACATCCCGGCGCACAGCACGAAGATGGCCAGGAACGAGCCGCCGCGGTTGCGGTGCAGCAGGATGCGCAGCGGCAGCAGCGGGTGCGCGGACTTGGTCTGCCAGGCGACGAACGCGGTCAGCAGCACGCCACCGGCGATCAGGAAGCCCCAGGTGCTCGGCGAGCTCCACGACTCGGACTCGGCGTTGCCGAGGCCGAACACCAGGGCGAACATGCCAGCGGTCGCGGTGACGACGCCGATCAGGTCGATCTTGGGGCGCTCGGCGGCCGCGCGACCCTTGGTCAGCAGCGAGACGCCGCCGAAGAAGCCGATCGCGGCGAAGATCAGGTTGACGTACATGCACCAGCGCCAGTCGAGGTACTCGGTGAGCACGCCGCCGAGCAGCAGGCCGATCGCGCCACCGGCACCGGAGATGGCGCCGAAGATGCCGAACGCCTTGCCGCGCTCGGACGGGTCGGTGAACGTCGTGGTCAGCAGCGAGAGCGCGGCGGGGGCCAGCAGCGCGGCGAACACGCCCTGCCCGACACGGGCGGCGACGAGCACCTCGAAGCTGCCAGCGGCACCACCGACGGCAGAGGCGATGGCGAAGCCCGCGACGCCGATCAGGAAGGTGATCTTGCGGCCGAACAGGTCGGCGACCCGGCCGCCGATGAGCAGCAGGCTGCCGAAGCTCAGCGCGTAGCCGGTGATCAGCCACTGCCGCTGGTCGTCGCTGAAGAGCAGGTCCTGCTGGGCGGACGGCAGCGCGATGTTCACCACGGTGGCGTCGAGGATGACCATGACCTGTGCGATGGCGATGACCGCGAGGATCAGCCAGCGCTTGGCGTGACCGTGGTCCGGTTGGGTGTCCTGGGGTGCAGGTGTGGTCACGGGTGGGCTGGAATCGGACAGAGTCAAGGTTTTCTCCCCCTGCTGCGGATGTCCACTGTGGTGTCGTGGCGACGCTAACACGGAAGCGGAGGTTCATCCTCCACTTTTGCGCTAAGCTGAGAGCGTGACCTCAGACACCGAGAGCGGTAATCGGCCGCTGCGCGCCGATGCTGAGCGCAATCGCGCGCGGATCGTCGAGGCCGCCAGGGTGGTCTTCGCCGACCACGGTATCGCCGCCTCCCTCGACGACGTCGCGCGCGCCGCCGGAGTGGGCATCGGCACCCTCTACCGGCGCTTCCCGACCAAGGACTCGTTGCTGTCCGCGGTCTTCGACCAGGTCGTCGCCGAGATCATCGACGTCATCGACTCCTGCGCCGCCGACCCGGACCCGCTGGCGGGCCTGGTGCGCCTGGTCACCTCGGTGCTGGAGCGCCAGTCCGGCGACCGCGGCGTGGTCGAGATCTGCACCAGGGCCGACTTCGGCCAGCTCGACCGGATCGCCGCGCACTACGTCCCCGCCGTCGACGACCTGGTCGCCAGGGCCAAGGCGGTTGGCGCGGTGCGCGCGGACATCACGGGGACCGACATCAGCCCGGTGATCGTCATGCTCTCCGCCGTGAGCACCGCCACCCGCAGCGCCGACCCCGACCTGTGGCGCCGCTACCTCGACCTGCTGTTCGACGGCATCCGCGCACCCGGAACCGCCGAGCTGCACCCCAACCGGGTGTCACACAACGGACTCATGGCAGCCATCAGCTCAGCCAGACCGTAATCACCGACACGGCGGGGCATACGGACGGTCACCCATGTAGCGGCGCCAGTCCCGTTGGCTGATCGGATCACCTGCGGTGGCGCAGATCGCGGCCCGGATCCGGGGGGCGTCGGTGGGCCAGAGTTCGACGCCTGTGCCGTTGCGGGCAACGGCGAGTACGTCAGTGTCCGGGGTGAACGCGACTGCCTCCACGCCTGCGTCTTGGGAGATGGGCAGGTAGTAGCGCAGCACGGGCGCGCCGCCGGTGGAGACGTCCCAGATCTCAGGGCGGCTGAGTTCGCGTCCGAGCTCGCCGTGCAGGCTCAGTAGGGCGACTTTCGTGCCCGTGGGGTCGAACACGATCTCACCGGTCCCCGCGCTACCAACGGTCGTGATCACCGGGGCGCCCGCGGGCAGGTGGTCCCTCAGCCGCACCAGCACCAGACTGCCTCCGGTGTCGTGCACCACGACCAGTTCCCCGTCCGGGCTGACGGCGAACGAGCCTGCCGTCTCCGACACCGCGACCTCCCACCGGCGGGCGGGCCGGGCCGGGTCGGTGATGTCCCACCCCTGCACACTGGTGTCGCCAAGGGTGACCAGCATCGTGCCGTCCCGGGAGAAGGCGAGCTGTCGGGATTGCTGCCCGGTCTCGAACAGCGGCCGAGGATGCCCCGGGTCGGCTATGTCGTAGATCCGGATGGTCGGTGACGGTCCGTGGTAGCGCGTGTCCGACACGGCCAGCAGCGGCCGATCGGGGTGGAACGCGACGGACGCGATGCCCACCGCGATGTCGTCGATCGAACCGAGAACCGGCACACCGGGCGCGGTGGTGTCACGCAACACCAAACGCCGCCCGTCGGGACCGTCCGTGGTGGCCAGGACCGTTCCGTCGCGGTTGAGCGCGATGGCCGACGAGCGGTAGTCCCGACCCTCGCGCGCAACGACGGCGATCTCGCGCGGCGCGGCGACCTCCGTGATGTCCCACAGCAGATCATGGTCGGAACCCTGCACGGCGAGCATCTCGCGACCGGCGGTACCGCCGGTCGAGAAAGCGGATCCGGCCAGCAGCGGTGACGGCAGGAAGGCGACGACGCCGGGTTGGTCCGGGTTGGTGAAGTCGGTCACGTGCACCCCGGACTGGGTGGCGGCGAGCAGGCGCCTGGGGTTGTCCCGGTCCAGGAGCACTGTCCCGATCATGGTGTCGGACGCGGACGACGCCCCCGGCACCAGCACCGAGCCGTCGTACCTCACCACGACCAGCCCGTCGCACACGGCGATCAGGGTGTCCTCGACCGGGCTGAAGGTCAGGAACTCCGCGCCCTCCGGCGCCTGGCACAGCTGCCGTTCCTGCTGGTACGGGACCCGGGCGGGCTTGGCCGGGTCGTCGAGCCGCCACACGTCCGGGCGGTCGGCCAGTCCGGCGGTGGCCAGCAGGGTGCCCGCACGGTTGAACGCGACCCGGTGCAGCGGGTTCGCCTGCTGGTGGTCCGGGTGGCCGTACTCGACCTCCCGCCATGCGGCCAGTTGCGCGCCTGCCTTGTCCCACAACCGGATCACGCCGTTGGCGCTCGCGGCCGCGAGGAGTCCGCGCTCGGCGGACACCGCGAGCGAGAGCACCGGGCCATCGGTGACCACAGTGGACACTGTCCCGCCTTTGGCGTCCCACCGAAGGATCGCCCCCGACTCGGTACCCGCGTAGACGATCCCGCCACCCGTCGCGATGGCCGTGACCGGGTCCTGGGTCGTCCACACCGCGGTGTCGCGGGCGGCGTGGTAGTCGCCGATGTCCCACAGCCGGACCGACTTCGCCGACTCGACCACCGCCAGGTCCGAGCCGTCGACCGCGATCAGGCCGGTGCGCACGTCGTCGATCAGCGCGGGTCCGGCCTTTCCCCTGAGTTCGACCGAGTTCCCGGTCGCGATCGCCAGCACTCCGTTGCCCTGTGCGATCTCCAGGGCCTGCTCGCCCGCGTTGATGACACCCGGCGTGCGCTGGCTGTCGAGGACGGCGCCCAGGCCGATGTCCGGGTCGATGTCGTAGGCGGCGAGGCCGAGTTGCTTGGCCAGGCCGGGGTTCCCCTCCCGCAGGTTCCCGGCCTCGGCGGCGAGGTGGCGGGCCAGGTCCCGGTCGGCGGCCTTGGTCGACTCCTGCCGGAACAGCACCATGGTGACGACGCCTGCGCCCGCCAGCAGGGCCAGCACCGACAGCAGGGCGATCGCGGTGCGGGTCCTGCGCCTGCCCCGCCGTTCCTGGCCGTACGACACGGCGACGAACTCGGCCTGCGCCGGTTCCAGCCCGGCTACCCACTTGCGCACACCCGCGAGCCGATTTCCCCGGTACAGCAAGGAAGTGTCGCGGCCCGCGCGTTCCCAAGCCGCGGCGTCGTCGACCACCTGCTGGCGCACGAGCAGCGAGTCGCGGTCGGCGTCGACCCACTCCCGCAGCCGCGGCCACGCGCGCAGGAGCGCCTCGTGGCTGAGCCGGACGGTGCCGCGGTCGAGGGTCAGCAGGCGGGCACGGGTGAACTCGTCGAGGACGTGCCGGGTGGCCACGTTGTCGGGGAGGGCGGCGCGGTCGACGGGGTGGGCAAGATCCGCGGTGCCGACGCGGACCAAGCGGGGCAGCAGTGTCCTGGCGATATCCTGGTCGGCCCGGTCCAGTGCCGTGAAAACGGCCTCGGCGGTGGTGGCGATGGCCTGCTCGATGCCGCCCGCCTCGCGGTAGCCCCGCACGGTCAGCCGGGAACCGTTGCGGTGCCGCCAGGTCGACCAGAGCGCGTGCGAGAGCAACGGGAGCGCGCCCTCGGTGGCCTCCCCCAGGATCACGTCGGCGAGCCCGTCGTCGAGCACCAGGCCCGCCGCTGCCGCCGGGCGTTCGATGGCGGCGCGCAGTTGCTCCCGGGTCATGGGTTCGACCAGCACCTGGCGGTCGCGCAACACGGCGAGCAGCTCGGGGTGGGCGGTGGCCTGGCCGTAGAAGTCGGCGCGCAGTGCGATGACCACGCGGTTGGTGCTCGCGGTGAGCGCGCGGAGGAAGGCGTTGCGCTCCGCGGGGTCCTGGCAGAGCGTGAACAGCTCCTCGAACTGGTCCACCAGCACGAGATCGGCGGCCAGGTCAGCCACGGCTGGCGGGTGCGCGCCGGGGGTGACGCGCAACGTTGTCCATCGAGCGGATCCCGGGATGCGGTTGGACCGCACGCTCGCAAGCAGGCCCGCGTTGAGCAACGACGACTTGCCCGACCCGGAGGCGCCGACCAGGGCGACGACTCCGGGCTCCGCGAGGGCGTCGACCAGCCGCGCGGTCATCTCCTCGCGGCCGAAGAACACGCCCGCGTCGTCCACGCCGAAGGCGTCCAGGCCGGGGTACGGGCAGCGGCCGGGAGCGGGGTCTTCGAGCTGGCTGTGGTCGTCGAACCGGTTCCTGGTCAGGACCAGGCCGCCGGACCGGTCGCCCGCCTGGCGGCGCGGCAGCGGTTTGCCCTGGTCGCGCAGCGTGCGGAAGACGGCGTCGTACAAGTCGTCGAGGGTGAGGTCGCGAGGGCCACGCGGGTCGCCGTTGGTGAGGACGTCGATGACAGCGCCGGAGAACGCGGTGTGCTCGGCGTCGACCGGCGCGGCGGCGACCTGCTCCGCGGAACCGATGAGGTAGCGGCCGTGCGCGGGGTCGAGCGGGAGCACCGGGTGGTCGGTGAGCGAGACGCGGCCGGAGAAGCAGCAGTCCAGCACCACGACCACCGACGGCGCCCGGCACACCGCGAGGGCCTGCCGCAGGCTCGCGAACGACAGCGCCTGGTGCTCGGCGAGCCCCGGCTCCAGCTCGTCGGTGTCGCGCGCGGCCAGGTAGAGCTGGTCGCCGGGGCCGAGCAGGCCGTGGCCGACGAAGTAGACGACCAGGACCTCGTCGGCGAGCCTGGCCTCGCGCGCCACCGCCGACGCCATGGTGCGCGCGTCCGCCGGGTCCAGCACGGCGGTCAACCGGTCCTCGCGGACACCGCAGCGGTCGAGCAGGGCCGCGCGCAGGTCGTGGAAGGTGCGTTCGACCGGGGGCAGCGACGGCAGCCGCGTCCCGTCGTGGTTCGCGGTCGCGATCAACACGACCCGCGCCGCCGCAAGGTCAGCCATGGTCTCCCCTCGCCGCGACCGAGGGTAGCGGTGGTTGATCTCATCCGGGCACAGACCTGGACCGTTCGCGACCACGGCGGCATGCTGTGCGCGTGGCTACCGAGAACCCAGCGTTCGACCTGATCGGCAAGCGGTACGACGAGTCGTTCGTGGAGCGCGACGTCCAGATCGCCGAAGCGGCGTGGCTGGTCGACCAGCTACCGGCTGGCGCCCGCGTACTCGACCTCGGCTGCGGCAGCGGCCTGCCCACCGCCCAGCAGCTGCTCGCGGCCGGTCTGTCGGTCGTCGGCGTCGACGAGTCGCGGGTGATGCTGGACCTCGCGGCCGACAACGCCCCCGGCGCCGACTACCGGCACGGCGACCTGCGGGAGCTCGACGAGCTGGGCACCTTCGACGCGGTGGTCGCGTTCTTCGCCCTGCTGATGCTCCCCAAGGCCGACATCGAGGCCACCCTGCGCGCCATCCACAGCGTCCTCACCGGCCCCCGCCTCCTGCTGCTGAGCATGGTCCAGGGCGACTTCGACACCTTCCCGGTCAACTTCCTCGGCGCCCCCACCACCGTCTCCGCCTACCCCCCGGACCAACTCCGCGACATCGTCACCGCCGCGGGCTTCACCGACGTGACCCTGCGCGAGTTCGAGGCCGAGGCCGAACCGGGCCGCATCGAGGTCCAGCTCTACCTCCGCGCCCGCGCCGCCTGACGCACCCGGGACCCCGCTCCCCCACCACACCGACATCCACTGCCGCGCCCCGCACCGCTCCGCGAATCCTTGCGGCGTCAAGATCTTTGGCACGGCACGGCAGCCTGGCCCGGCACAGCGGCTCGCGCGACAACGCGATCTGCCGCGGCCGCAGAGGATCCACTGCCGTGCCGAGAAACCACGGGGAGCCGCGAACCCGGTGCGAGCGCGAAGATCCACGGCGGGGCCGAAGGCCGGTGCGGGCCGCGATCCGGTGCGACCGTTGAGTTGTCCACATGGGCTGGATCTGTCCACAGGTCCTCGGTTCACCCTCTTGACAAACGCCGCGAAGCGATAGGCTGGATGCGGGTGGCCCCCGGGTGGGTGGGGGTCTGCCGTCCGCCGGGGGTGGGCGGCGAGCCGGTTTTCACGGGGACGGTCCGGGCTCGCGGGAGGCAGCCCGAACTCGTGGCCGGTCAGGGTTGCGGGCCGGTCAAGGGTTGCAGCCGGTCGAGGATTGCGGCCCGTCGAGGGTTGTGGCCCGTCGAGGTCGGGTTTGCACAGGCTGGTCGAGGATTGCGCCCGTCGAGGACGGCACTGGCCAGGGCGTGCGGGGTCGGTCGAGGATTGCTGGCCGGTCGAGGACGGCGCTGGCCGGGCCGGTCGAGGAGTGCGCTGGCCGGGGCGCGTGGGGCCGGTCGCGGTCAAGGGGTCTTGGGGGCGCCGGTGGTGGGTGGCGGGCGGTCCTGATCGGACGGCGGCCTGGGGCCGTGGTGGGCGAGACACCCGGGAGTTGATCGTCTGCGCGGTGTCGCGGCGATCAAATGGCAGGAACCAGCGACCGCTGGGTCGCGGCACACAACGCGACCCAGCGGCCTGTGGTGAGGAGACTTGGGGGTCCTACAGCCAGTCGGTGGCTGAGAGGCTGCCGCGCAGGCGGGTGAGGGCTCGGTGTTGGGCGACGCGGACCGCGGTGGCGGTGAGGCCGATGGCGGCGGCGGTTTCCTGGGCGGAGAGGCCGACGACCAGGCGCAGGACGAGGATCTCGCGCTGGCGGGGGGCGAGGGTGTCGAGCAGGGTCGCCAGGCGGGTGCGCATCTCGGCGCGGAGGGTGACCTGCTCGGGGCCGAGGCTGTGGTCCACGGTGTCGGGGACGTCGGCGACGGGGTCGGAGCGGTCGCGGCCGGAGCGGCGGTAGTAGTCGGCGACCTTGTGGGAGGCGATGCCGTACACGAACGGCAGGAACGACTCCTTGTCGTCGGAGTACCGTGGGAGGGCACCGAGGACGGCGAGCAGGATCTCCTGGGCGACGTCGTCGGCGGAGGAGAACGCGGAGCCGGTGCGGCCGATGCGGGCGCGGCAGTAGCGCGTGATGGCCGGGTTGATCCAGGTGAACAGGGTGCCGATGGCCTCCTGCTCACCGTCGAGCGAGGCGGCGACCAGTTCGTGGAAGGCCGAGCTCTTCAGTCGGGCGAACACGGCGTCGGTCCCCGGGGTCCTGGTGGCGGGCTGGGCAACCGGCGACTGGGGCGGAGCCGTTTCCGACACGGACGAGGAAGCTGTCGTCGCACTCACATGAGCCCCCAGATGTTGCGGCGCACCGATTAAGGCGGGAGGTACGCCGTCGAGGTCCGGAACGGCGCTGGTGTCCCGGCTCACCGTTGCATCCGCCCGCGTGACCGTCGGATGCGATGGTGAACCTGACGGAGAGTGATGTTAGCCGGGGTGATGACTGTGCACCAGGGGTATCGCTGCTGCATACGGGCGATGTTTTCGTATTCAACCTCACAGCCGGAAGGGCCCAACGACCCTACCCGGCCCGCGGTTGGACCCCGGTTCTCGGACAGTCTGGTGCGCCATGCGCCCGGTCAGTGGTCTGGGTCACTTCGGTGCATGCTCGGCGCTGGTGGGGATATCCCCAGGTGAGACGTACAGTAGCGCTGCTGACCCGATCCGGGAACCACTATCGGGGTGTCGTTTTCTCGCCGGCGAGGCAACCTTGATCCACCTGACCGCCGAGCGTCACCAGCGCCGGACGATCATGATTACTCCGTTCGTGTACTCATTCTCACGAATGGAGTAAGACTAGACATACGGAAACGAGCATGATCCACTCGCGGCGTCACCCTACCGAGGAGTACACCCCCGCTGACCTGGGGAAACTCGGGCCCAGCGGGCGGTTTGACACCGACCCGGCCGGTTCCTAGCGTTGCCTGCTTGTCTGGCCACGGCCTTCACCCGAACGGGGAGCCCCACTCGTATGGACACCCGCCCACGGCCGACCGTCGTGGTCCTGCACGGCGCCGACCGACCGCCCGGCCTCGGCCGGGTCGAGGCCGTCGCGACCGTGCGGTACGCGACCGCCGACCGGCTCGGCGGCGCGCTCGACGGCGCCGACGTCCTGTTCGTCTGGGACACCCGCACGACCGCGCTGGAGCGGGTCTGGCCCGCCACCGACGCGCTGCGCTGGGTGCACGTCGCCAGCCCCGCCGTCGGCCACCTGCTGTTCCCCGCCCTGCGCGACAGCGATATCGCACTGACGAACTCGACGGGCGTCTACGACGAGCCGGTGGCCGAGTACGTGCTCGGCCTGGTGCTCGCCTTCGCCAAGCACCTGCCGACCACCCTGCGCGACCAGCAGCGGCGCCGCTGGCAGCACCGCGAGACCGAGCGCGTCGCCGGGTCCCGGGCGCTGGTGGTGGGCACCGGGCCCATCGCGCGGGCCATCGGGCGCAAGCTGGGCGCGGTCGGGGTGACCGTGAACGCCATCGGCCCCACCGCCCGCACGGGTGACCCTGATCTGGGCGATGTGCAGCCGATGTCGCGACTGAGAGCGGCGGTCGCCGAGCACGACTGGATCATCCTGGCGGTCGCCCACAACCAGCAGACCGCGGGCATGGTCGACGCCGAGTTGCTGCGGGTGGTGCGGCCGACCGCCCGCCTGATCAACATCAGCCGGGCCGGGCTGGTGGTGACCACCGACCTGGTGGACGCGCTGGACTCCCGGCAGCTGGCCGGTGCCGCGTTCGACGTGTTCGCCGACGAGCCGCTGGCGCCGAGCTCGCCGCTGTGGGGGATGCCGAACGTGGTGATCTCGCCGCACCTGACCGGCGACGTCGCGGGTAGGCGGGAGGAACTGGTCCGCCGCTTCGCCGAGAACCTGACCGCGTACCTGGCGGGCCGCCCGCTGGCCAACCTGGTGGACAAGGCCCGCGCGGGCCGCTGATCCGCGTACCGGACTCGATCGCCGGTCGTTGCTACTCTAGAGTAGGTACTGCGGGGTAGGGACGACGCCCCGCCGACGGCCGAGCACCGAGGAGCACGATGGCGGGCACCGATCAGCGCGGACACCCCAAGCGCGATGCCATGGGCGCGGCACTGGCCGTGCTGAACCGGCTGGCGAGCACCGCCGTCCTGGACCGGCTGGGTCTGCGCAAACCGGTGGAGCGCGGGGTCTACCAGGTCACGAAGGGCGGTTTCACCGCTGTCGGCGCGGCGAGCCGGACTTTCGCGGGGGCGCGCGAACTCGGTGCGCCGCAACGTCCCGCACCGAGCAGCGATCCGGGCCTGTTCGACCTGACGCCCACCGAGGACCAGGCGATGATCCGGGCGACGGTGGCCGAGTTCGCCGCCGAACAGCTGCGCCCAGCCGCAGGCGAGGCGGACACCCGGTGTGCGGCGCCCGGTGAGGTTCTGCGGACCGTCGCGGACATGGGTGTGACGTTGACGGGCGTGCCGGAGGCGCTGGGCGGGGTCGGCGACGAGCGGTCGGCGGTGACCGGCGTGCTGGTGGCCGAGGCGATGGCGCACGGCGACATGGGGTTGGCCGTGGCGTGCCTGGCACCGTCGGCGGTGAGCACGGCGTTGGTGCTGTGGGGGGACGCGGAGCAGCAGGCGACCTACTTGCCGTCGTTCGTGGGTGACAACGTCCCGGCCGCGGCGTTGGCGATTCAGGAACCGCGCGCTCTGTTCGATCCGTTTGTGTTGCACACCAAGGCGTATCGGACTTCGAGCGGGTTCGTCCTGGACGGTGCGAAGTCGATGGTGCCGCGGGCGTCGGAGGCGGAGCTGTTCGTCGTCGCGGCCGATGTGGACGGTCGCGGCCCCGCACTGTTCGTTGTGGAGTCGGGGAGTTCCGGGGTGTCGGTGGAGTCCGATCCCGGGATGGGGTTGCGCGCGGCCGGGATGGGCAAGCTGCGGTTGGACCAGGTGGTCGTCCCGGCAGGCGCGCTGCTCGGCGGCGGCAAGGCCGAGGTGTACGCCGAGTGCGTCCGGTTGGCGCGGATCGCTTGGTGCGCCTTGGCTGTGGGGACGGCGCAGGCGGTGCTGGACTACGTGATCCCGTACGTCAACAGCCGGGTGGCCTTCGGTGAGCCGATCAGCCACCGGCAGGGCGTCGCGTTCGCGGTGGCCGACATCGGCATCGAACTGGCGGGCATGCGGCTGCTGACCTACCGGGCGGCGGCGCGGGCCGAGCAGGGCAAGTCGTACGCGCGGGAGACGGCGCTGGCGCGGCGGCTGTGCGCGGAGAAGGGCATGCGGATCGGCAACGACGGCGTACAACTGCTGGGCGGGCACGGGTTCGTGAAGGAGCACCCGGTGGAGCGCTGGTACCGCGACCTGCGCGCGATCGGGCTGGCCGAGGGGATCGTCCTCGTCTGAGGGCGGGAGGAGACACGATGATCAACCTTGACGTCCCGGCGAAGTTCGCCCAACTGGTCGACCAGGCCCACCAGGCGGCCGCCGAGTTCTTCCGGCCGCACTCGCGCAAGTACGACCAGGCCGAGCACACGTACCCGCGGGAGCTGGACATGCTCGCCGCGCTGCTGGACGGGTTGTCCGCGTCCGGCGGTGGGGCTGGTGCTGGTGGCGTGCGGCGGAGCGCGGCGGCCTCTGGCAACCAGAACGGCGCGAACCTGCGGCTGCTGCTCGGCACCATCGAGATGTGCTGGGGCGACGTGGGGCTGCTGTTGTCGATGCCCAGGCAGGGCCTGGGCAACGCCGCGATCGCCTCGGTGGCCAACGACGAGCAACTGGCCCGCTACCAGGGCAAGTGGGCGGCGATGGCGATCACCGAACCGGACACCGGCTCCGACTCGGGCGCGATCAGGACCACCGCGGTGCTCGATGGCGACCACTACGTGCTCAACGGCGAGAAGATCTTCGTCACCGCGGGCGAACGCGCCGACTGCGTGGTCGTCTGGGCCACTGTGGACCGGTCGCTCGGCAAGGCCGCCATCAAGTCCTTCGTCGTCGACCGCGGCACCCCCGGCTTCACCCTGGTGCGGCTGGAGCGCAAACTCGGCATCCGCGCTTCCGACACCGCCCACTTCCGCCTGGAGGACGTCCGGGTCCACAAGGACAACCTCCTCGGCAGCCCGGAGATCCAGGGCTTCGCGGGCGTCATGCAGACCTTCGACAACACCCGCCCCCTGGTCGCCGCCATGGCCGTGGGCGTGGCCCGCGCCGCCCTGGAGGAGGTACTCCGCATCCTTGTGGAAGCAGGCGTGACCATCGACTACGACCGCCCCGCCTTCTCCCAACCCGCCGCAGCCGCCACCTACCTCCAACTCGAAGCCGACTGGGAAGCCGCCTACCTGCTCTCCCTGGAAGCCGCGTGGATGGCCGACAACCGCAAGCCCAACTCCCTGCAGGCCAGCATCGCCAAAGCCAAAGCAGGCCGCTCGGCCTCGGACATCACCCTGCGCTGCGTAGAACTGGCAGGCTCCATCGGCTACAGCGAGAACTCCCTGCTGGAGAAGTGGGCCCGCGACTCCAAGATCCTCGACATCTTCGAGGGCACCCAACAAATCCAACAACTCATCGTGGCCCGCCGCTTGCTCGGCAAGTCGTCGACCGAGCTGAAGTGACCTTCTACCAACGGTTTCACGCGTCGGCCCCCTGACTCCGTTGTGAGCCAGGGGGCCGATGGCGCCTGCACGTGACAGCGACTCTTTCATGATCAGGCCGTGGTCAGGCCGTCTGAGCCAGAGCCAGGTCGGACGGACGAAACACCGTGTCGACAGCAAGACGAGCGCGCTCACTACTGGTGGGCATGAGATGCGTGTAGGTCTCCAGGGTCGTCTTCACGTCCGAGTGGCCCAGGTACTCCGCCAGCTCGGTGACCGAGACGCCGTTGGCGAGCAGAGTCGAGGCGTAGAAGTGCCGCAGTGCGTGCATGCCGTCCAAGCGGTTGCGGTACTCAAGGCCAGCGTCCTTGAAGGCCGCCTGCCACACCACCTTGTTGAACAGGTCACCGGACCACGGCCGACCATCCCCACGAAGGATCACCAAGTCGACCGTCTCCGGCCTACCGTCCGGCACCAGCCATGGCAGGGTCACGGTAGTTGTGCCGAAGCGCTCAACGTGGGCGTCGATCTCCTCCAACACCCCATCAGATAGTGGTGTCTCTCGCGTCTTGCTCCCCTTCGGAAGAGCGAACACCAAGGTCCGCTGAACAACGCGTACCTGTCGAACGACGTTCAACATCTTGGCTCGCCGATCTATGGCATCGGGAGAGAACGCCAAGATCTCACCTTGCCTAAGCCCAGCACCAGCGCCGAGGCTGGCTGCCAGCTGAGACCCTGGTTCCAGGGCGTCATGCACAGACCACAAGCGGTCTTCGGTCCAAGGAACGATCTTTCGCCGCACTGGTTTGGGTTTCACCACACTACGTGCCCGGAAAGGGTTGGCGCTGATCTTCCGATCGTCAATGGCGGCACTCATGATCGACGTCATGGTGTCGAACAGGACAAGCTGATAGTTCGATTCCATGCCCGCCTCGTTCATCGAGCCGAGCCAGTCTCGCGCAACTGCCGGGTTGATCGAAGACAGTCGCCGCTTACCGAAGTATGGGATCAATTGGCTGTTCAACCGGCTCAACAGCGTCTGTTGAGTGGCCGCGTCCTGTGACTGCCCCTTGAGCCAACTCCGCGCCTGCGCCTCGAACAGGATGTTCCCCGCGTCCGGATCGAGGTAGGTTCCCGCTAGCTTGTCGTTCTCAACCTTGTGCAGGAAAGCCCTTGCCGCGCCGAGTTGCTTGTCCGGGAACGACTCCGACCTCTCTTCCCCGGACGGATCGGTGTACCGAACCTTGTAGCGGCGCCCAACGCCATACAGCGAGGTCTTCTCCCGTACCGGCTTGCCCTTGGTATCAAGGATCGGTTCGCGTGTAGTCGGGTGCTTCGCTGCCCGGTACCAGCGGTCCTGGATGTGACCCATCGCTCACCTACGCGGCTTCACTGAACCAGGCGCGTACCTCAACCGGGTCATACCGGAGATGCTTGCCCAACTTGCGTGCTGGCGGCCCGAAGTCCCGCTTCCGCCATGCCCTGATCGTCTCGACGGGCACGGATAGGTAGAGCGCCACGTCTTCCAAGGTCCAAAGCCGGTCGATCGACCGCACGTTGTCCATCTCGTCCCCACTCATGCGGCCACCTGTCCGGTTGCTGAAACATCAGGGGCACCGAGTGGTCCCTGGGCGGCTAGCAGCGCACGTTCGTACTCAGCCCGCCACGTGACCCGTTCGGCGATGGCGCGCATGACGAGGTGATCCCTCGGTGGCGCGTTCCGATCGCCGGGTGCGAGCTTGCGCCAGACCAGCGCTGAAGCATCCCGGATCGGTTTGACGATGCCCACCGCGGCCAACGTCTGCGTCACGAACGCCGACCTGTCGGCCTTGTGGTCTGCGAGGGTTTTGCCCGACCACTTCCGTGACACCAGCACTCGCCGTCCTGGCAGGCCGAGGGTTGTCCGACGATGCGCGCGGCCCTTGCAGTGCCCGGGGGTGGTCTTGGAGGTGATCCCCTGGGGTTGGATGCCGTAGAGGAGCCAGACCGCGCACCTGGGCGAGCAGGGGGTTACGGCCAACTCGGCGTGGAGCCGGTCGTGGTGGTCGCGCTGAGTGTGGGTGTCGGCCTGGACCACCTCACCCGTTGATTTGGTGAGGTACTTGGTCAGATAGCCGACATGCCGCCCGGCTTCCTCGGTACCACCCAGGATGCCCTTGGAGTGCACCTGCGGACCGAAGGTGGCCACGTGTGCCGGGACTTCGACCTGGTCCAATGCATCAGCCCAGGCGGTGAGCGGTTGACGCGACTGAGGATCGATGAACCCCGCCGCGTCCGGGGACCACACGGGCAGGTGCCCGCCGCTGTAGATGGGCTGGTTGTGGGCGGGCCACCAGACTTGTAGATAGGTGGCTGCTGTGACCTGCCGCAGCACTTCGTGTGACACGGTCCCCCGGAACGCGGCGTGCAGGTGCGGCGCTGCGCGTTTCTGGGGTTCGACGGTGGCGAAGTACTGCACGTCCCAGCCGACGACGCGGCGGAGGTTCTGCCACCACCGGTCGACTAGGGAGGCGAAGTGGACCGCGTCCCGGGCCGCGCGCCGGTAGTCATACCGGTCCGGGTTCACCGGCGAGCCGTCGGAGCGGACAGGGCCATAGGTGTCGCAGGTGAGGGTCACGAACATCGAGGGCCGGAACCCGCCTGCGTACTCACGGCCAACTGTGCGCTTCTCCACCCGCCGTCGAGGCAGGTTCGGGGCGTCCTGGCGCCGCTTGGTCGACCGCACCGGGGCACGCTTGTCCGCCCCATCGGGGTTGGGGAGCCGTCCCCGGACGCCGAGCTGGTGAAGCTCGCGGTCCAGGGAGCGGATTTCCTCCCGCAGGTCATCCGCGTCCGCGCCCGCTGAAATCCGGTATTCGGCGACGAGATCAGCGCGCCGTTCCACCAGGGTCCGATGTTCGTCGGTGGGCTCGCTGGCAGCGGTGACGGGTTCCTCGGCGAGATGCCAGCCCTCTCGGCACTGGGTCATCCGCAGGGACCGAGCCTTACGAGCGCAGGGCAGGCAGATGGATTCCACTGTGGAGCCACACGGGACACCGACGTAGTTGATCGCGCCTGTGTTGGGGTCGGTGGTTTCCATGGTGAACGGCCGGACGCACACGCCGTGTTGTTCGGCGGTGCTGCGGATGACGTCTGCGGCGAGTGGTCCCCGGGTGAGGGGGATGACTTGTGCTGTCATGCGGTCTCCACGGCGTGCGCGCGGAGCCAGTCCAGGACCCACCCACCGATCCTGGTGCGGTCGACGCCGGTGACGTGCTCTGCGGCCAGTGGCGCGACGACGGATGCCTGGGTGCCGTCCTGGAGGCGCCCGAACAGCATGGCCTTGGGCTGCTGGGGGTTGTCCTCCATCTCCAGACACACCGAGGTGCCTGCGAGGGTGTCCCACCACGCCAGCAGCCGCAGGCAGGAGAGCGGCAGGTCCCCGCAGACGTAGATCTCCACGCTGCCGGGTCCTAGGTCGGTGGTGAACACGTCGATGCTGGCCACCCACAGTTCGGGGTGACGTTCGACGTGGTCGCGGGCGGCCTGTGCGAGCCGGGGCAGTTCGGCCCAGATGTCGACGCGGGCCGGGCGGGTATCGAGTGTGGCGGTCATGCTGCTTGTCCTCCATGTGTTGTGTTTTCAGGGAAGGGGATGACGGTGGCGGCTGTGCCGGTGATGTAGTGGCGCAGCTCGACCAGGTTTGAGTCAGTGATGTTGAACGCGCGTGCCCGCATCGGGTCGCGTTGTCCGTCTTGTTTGATCCAGGCGACGCCTGGTGTTGATTCGGGGATCTCGTGCGCGCTGGCGCCACGTGCCCGCAGGCCGTCGCCCAAGACCATGTCCACCTGTGTCGGTTCGTCCAGGCGCATCGCGACCCGGGTCGGGAACAGGTGCCGGAACGGGACGACTTCCTTGCGCGGGTCCTGCACGAACCCCAGCACCGCGAGTCCTGGTGCGCGGCCCTGGGACGCGATAGTTTGCAACGCCCCCTGCGCGCGTTCCCGGAGCCGCTTGTCAGGCTGATAGGCGATCAGGTCCGCCAGCTCATCGACCACCAGCACCGTGAACGGGTCACCCGTCTCCGGGGACCACCCGCGTCGCACCCCGCGATACGACCCAGCCCGTTCCCGCACGTCAGCGGCGGTCTGTTCGAGCAGGGTCACCGCGGCTTCCCCGCCGTCATAGACGACCCGGTCGAACACGTCAGGGACCTGGCCGAGTTCCATCCCGCCCTTGGGGTCCACCCCGACCAGCCGCACCGCCCCGGCCTTGACCATCGGCGCCAACGCCCAGATCACCGACCACAGCAGCGAGCCCTTGCCCGCCCCCGTTGCCCCCACCGTGAGCACGTGATTGCCCAGCAACCGCAGCCGCCACGGCTTACCTGTCTCAGTTCGCCCAACGGTCACCCGCCGCAGATCGACCACGTCACCGAGCTGGGGAAGCGTCACCGGTGCGGCCAACGGGTCCGAGTGCACCAAGTCCAGTTCGATCGTCCCCGGCTTGATCACCCGAACTCGACACGACCGCGCCCGGAACGAGTGCGCCAACCCGGAAGCCCGCGCCTCCCACTGCTCCGGTGCCTGACCTTTCACCATCCGCACCCGGACCCGGTCCCGCCAGCCCTCCGAGCGTGTCCGCCGCAACCGGGGCAGGTACTCCCGACCGCGAGCCCGCCCGTCCAGGTTCGCCAAGCGCATGACGGTGCGCCACTGCCACGCGTACACCGTGATCCGCCGGAACTCCGTACGTGCCCACCACATCCGAGCGCTGAACCGGTCCGTGGCCCGCCACCACAACACAAACACGGCAACACCGATCGCGACGACCGCCGAACCCGCCACCCACGGTCCGCGCCATGCCCACACGCCAATCCCGAGCGCAGAGGCCGCCATGGTCGCCGGGTAATACCAACTGACCCGTAGCGCCCGCGCCGCCAGCCATATAGCGACCCACACCGCAGCGACCGGCAGAAGGACCAACTTGGCCTTACTGGGAAGCAGCGTCCACCACGGCAACCGAGGCCGCGAAACCTCCAATGGCGCCGGATCAGCCCACCTACCCATCACCGACCACCACCAGACATCACCCGATGCGGTCCCTGAAACGACATCCACGCACCACAGGCCACGGTGTCTAGGATTTCCACGTCTGCTCCCTCACGAGTAGACAGGCACAGAAGCGGGCACTGGCGCGCACCCACTGACCGCTTCTGTGCCCCTAGAACGAAACGTTCAACGAGAACGACGAAGTTCGTCGACTTTTCGGTGCAGATCCTCGACAAGACCCATCAACCGCGCCTGCTCTTGCGCCCACGTCACAAAGAAATCCTGTGGCGGGTCCTCCGGCAGCGGAACCGGTTTGGGCACAATCCCCAACGCCACATCCAACAAATGCGTCGGGTGCAGCCCCAGCGCGACCGAGATCGCCTCAAGCGTGCGCGCACTACGCCGCCGCCGATCGGTGTCGTACTGCAACTCCCGCACAATCGCCTGCGACACCTTCGCCCGCTCCGCCAACTCCCGCTGCCGCATCCCCAACACGGCCAGCCGATCAGTGATCACCTTCGCCACACCGGCCCACCCCGTAGGCCCTCCACGCTCCAAGTGTCAGTCCTTGTCCCTGAACTGGAACACCTGAAGCCACCGACACGCCTCAATCACCCCATACGCGGTGGAATCCAGGTTGTCGATCGCAGACCCTTCGCCGAAGGTCTCCTTCGCGAAGCTCTCCTTGACCTCTCGCGCGTAGTTGATGAGGTCATCGAGATCGGAGACCAACGTCGGCACGAACGCCGGCCAGCCCTGCCCCAATTCCGTCGCCCGCGCCCGGACCTCTGCCGTCGTCTGCGGGAGCCGGGACAACACGAACTGATTCCCGCCCACCGGAGCAACCTTCTGTGTGTTCCGTGCGCACTCCACCGCACTCACCGCCCCAGACCTTGTGCAGATCGGTCGAATGCGCCAGGAAGATGGCGGACCTGGCCGTCAGTCCTGGCACGCTGCCGCCCCGCCCAGTCCCGCGACTGCGCTTCGAACGCCTCAGCGGCCGTGACCAGCGCCGCGACCAACCACCACGGACTTCCGGGCACGGCGGTGGCCATCTCTCGCCACAACGTCCCTACCGTCGCCGAGACTTCCGCCATGTCGTGGAGGTGCCCGCCGTCGTACCGCGAGTACGCGGCCTCCCAGCGCTCGACCAGTTCAGTCGGCATGCTCGCGGCGGGGGTACCGGATGAGGCGAAACCCATCACCGTCACGCCGCCTTCCCCGACGCCTCTGGCGACTTCCCGCGCGAATCAGCGCCAGCGAAACCGGTAGCCCGGTAGATGTACGACAGGTACTTGAACTCCCCATTCCCGGACACGCGAGGTTCCGCCGTCAGCCCGACCAGTTCCACCGCCCGCATCCCCGGCAACGCCTCCACCGACGTCGGAACCGGCTGCACATCAGCCAACAACGTCACCTCGAACGACGCCCTCTTCGCGTTCACCTCACTCGGGTCGGTGACCGTGGCCTTCCACTGCCGCTGCCCACTCACCTCATCCACCCGCTGCCGCACCGGCCGCCCCGCCGCCCTGTCCTCCCGCGACTGAAACTCCGTGTTCGGCCCCACGTCACCCACCAACACCAACCCCTGCGGGAACGCGTCAGCGAACGTGATCGGGAAACGGTGTCCCTTCGTGATCCCCATCTGCCTGGCTCCTTTGCGTCACCGGCCGCTCTTTGACCGCTGACTACAAAATCGGCTTGCTGTAGGTCCACTCTCGACACCGTCGCTGTCTCGCTTAAGATCAATAAGGCTCGCCCGGTCTCACTTTGTCTCGCCCGTGGTAGGCTCACCGCAACGAGTCGCACGGAGGCGCGGTGATGGGTGAATCCGGGACGCTGTTGCGCGAACTGCTCAGGCAGCGCAGGGTGCGTGGTTACCCCAGCTTTTGCCGCGAGTACAGCAAGGCCGCCGCTGTGCTGGACTCCAGCCTGACGCACCGCTACCCCAGCAAAGCGCAGTTCTATCGCTGGCTTTCCGGTGAGCTCATCAGCTTGCCCTACGGTGAACACTGTCGAGTCTTGGAGGAGATGTTCCCCAGTTGGACGGCTGAACAACTCTTCGAGCCCTACGCGGGCGCGCTGAACGTCGTTCCCCGGCCGGTTCAGGCCGCGGTTCCCATGTCGTCCGGCGAACTCGTCATGGTCCATCCCACTCGCTCGGCAGTTCCGTACGACCTGTGGACTGAGCTGATCACCAGTGTGCGTGCGAACCTGGACGTCCTGGTGTACTCCGGGCAGTTCCTGGTGGAGCAACACAACATCGTGCCTGTCATCCGCGCCAAGGTGAAGGATGGTGTTCGGTTCCGGTTCGTCGTCGGGGACGAGTCCGCCGACGCTGTGGTTCAGCGCGCTGTCGAGGAGGGGACCACAGGCGGCCTCGAAGGTCGCGTGCAGATGATGCGCCGATATCTACGCGAAATCATCCCGCTTCCAGGTGTGGAAGTCCGCACGCACGGCACGGTTCTCTACAACTCGATCTATCGGTTCGATGATCAGATGCTGGTCAACGGCCACGCATACGGCTCGCTCGCCGGGCAGAATCCGGTCCTGCAACTACGTCGGGTCGAGGGCGGTCACATGTGGCGCCACTACATGGAGTCCTTCGACCGCGTGTGGGCAGGAGCCCGGGAAGAGAGCCGTTGACATGGCACGAATCGACTACTTCGACGATCCTGATGCCCCGGCAGTCAACAGCGTCGTCCCGTCAGTCACCGTTGTCGTTCGCAATGAGGACGGGCACCTGCTGCTGATTCACAAGATCGACAACAACCTGTGGGCTCTGCCCGGCGGAGGTCACGACCCCGGTGAGCGCATCACCGACACCGCTGTCCGCGAGACCTGGGAGGAAACCGGCTTGGCCGTGCGCGTCCTCCGCCTGGTTGGCACCTACACCGACCCGCGCCACGTCATCGCCTATGACGACGGCGAGGTCCGCCAACAGTTCTCCCTGTGCTTCGAAGCCAAATGGACCGGCGGCGCTCCCCGCGAAGACGGCACCGAGACTCGCGCCGTGAAGTGGGTCAACCCCGCCGATCTCGACGGACTCCAGATCCACCCCTCCATGCGCCTACGCATCGACCACGCCTTGGACCCCGACCGCACCAGTCCCTACCTGGGCTGAGACTCGCCCACTCGCGCCAAGGTCCGTTCGACCGAAGGACGCAGTTCCTCCCTGGCCACCAGCCATGTCCGGTGGACCGGGTGGTCGGGTTCGTAGCGCCGCAGTACCTCGTCGATGCGCTGGTCATACGTGCACGGCTCACCAGATGGAGTGGTCGTCAAGTCCGCCGTAACCAGGGCGTCCATCACCGGGCTGGTCTCCAGTTCGAATGCCGCCAGCTCAGCCGACAGCCCTCGCTGCGCCGCCTCGAACCGCGCCCCGGAGTGATGAGCGACCAGCCGGACGACCTGCTCCGGGAACCGCTCCGCCCGCAAGTACCGAGCCCCATCCAACGGATGAAACCGCGTGCGCCCAATCTCCGGCGCATACCCGACGTCATGCACCCACGCAGCCGCCACCAGTACATCCCCCGACGCACCCCCACCCACCGCGGCCCGCAATCCCTCCGCCCGCCGCGCCACACCCCGCACGTGATCCCACCGCCGCCCCAACGGCGACACCAACCGCTCAGCCACCTCACGGGCGGCCTCCACCAACCTCGCACCTTCGCCCTGCAACACCGGGGACCCACTCATAACCCAACACTAGGAGTTCCACCACGGACGCGCCGCAACATCCGCCGCCGTCATCCACCCCCGCTGACATCACCCACACGGTGCCAACATCGAGACCATGAACCGCATGGCCCCCGCGACTGGCCGCCAAGCACTACTCGCCATCGCCGAGAACGCCATCTCCCTCGCCCGTGACCACATCTCCCGAGCGGGTCCCCTCGCCGTCCACGACAAAGGCGACCGTGACCGGGTGACAGACATCGGCATCGAACGAGCCGTGCGCGCCTACCTGCACGAGCAGACCCCGGACATCGGGTTCCTCGGCGAGGAAGAAGGCTCCACCGACGTCGGCCGATCCATGTGGACCCTCGACCCCATCGACGGCACCTCCAACCTGGTCCACGGCGTCCCCCTCTACGCCGTATCCCTCGCCCTGGTCGTCGACGAACGCCCCGTGGTCGCTGTCATCGACCTCCCGGCCCTGCACATGCACTACACCGCCGTATCGGGAGCCGGTGCCTACTCAGCCCACGGCCGCATGAGCGCCAGCGTTACCACGTCCCTCGCCGATTCGTTCGTCTCACTCGGCGACTACGCCGTGGGCACCGACGCCGAGGACAAGAACCGCGACCAAATGGCCATCACCACACGCCTAGCCGACCGCGTCGAGCGGATCCGGATGTTCGGCTCAGCCGCGATCGACCTGGCCTGGGTCGCCGAAGGCCGCACCGACGCCACCGTGATCCTGTCCAACAACCCCTGGGACACCGCCGCAGGCATCCTCATCGCCACCGAAGCCAGAGCACTCGCCACCGACATCACCGGACAACCCCACAGCTTCCAGTCGACAACCACCGTCGCCACTACCCCCGAAATAGCCGACGAGCTACTGCACCTACTCGACGCCAACCCATAGGCTGAGTGTTCGAGTCTAGGAAGGGCGGTTGCCATGGCACGAATCGACTACTTCGACGTCCCCTACGCCCAGCCGTCAACAGCGTCGTCCCCCAGTCACCGTCGTCATCCGCAACGACGCCGGACACCTGCCGCTCATCCACAGAGCCAACAACAACCTCTGGGCACTTCCCGGCGGCGGCCACGACCCCGGCGAACGCATCACCGAAACCGTCGTACACGAACCCGTGACGAGACCGGCCTCGACGTCCACGTCCTACGCCTAATTGGCACCTATACCGACCCTCGCCACGTCGCCCACACGGACGGCGAAGCCCACCAACAATTATCCTTCTGCTTCGAAGCCGAATGGACCGACGGCACACGCCACGAAGACGGGACCGAAACCAATGCCGATAAGTGGATCAACCCCGCCAGCCTCGACACCCTCACCATTCCTCTATAATCCCCCTTCTATGCACCTCCGTACGACCTCGCTTTGGGCGCCCCCGGACCACGCCCTACCTGGGCTGAGCACGTTGGTAGTTCCAACCAGCACGTATCTGATTGTTGAACCGCGCAGTTTCACTGCCGCTTAGTCATAGGGATTGATGCGATCAGCATCAGGCGTATAGTTCCAGCGTCGCCAAAATCGACGGTCGCCGTCGCGCGAACCCCAGCACCTGATCTATCTACCACCAAACCTTCGCCGTACTTTTCGTGAACAACTCTGCCTCCAGCGGAGAGGTCATCAAAACCCCTGCCGTTGTGTTTGCCCGCTCGCCCCTTCGGGGCGATCGGCTTCTTGACAGGCGGTGGCGCGCCTAATTCTTGCGCTATCGCCTCGGCGACGTAGTAGATGTGGTCGATCGCCAGTTTGGTCTCCCACTCCGATATGGGATATCGATTTCCCCGGCGATTTGGATCTCGATCGGCTTCATGTGCGATCCTATTTCTCCGCTGTACGATACTCCTTAGTGCCCCTACCGCCGAAGTGCTTGATGGGTCGCTACCTTCAGCAAGTCGCCGCTCCACGCCAGCCCATAGAGGTGCGTCGCTCACGATGCTCAACGCTTGCTTGATCTTATCCGGACTCTGAAATGATTGGTATCCAAAATGACTCTCGAGATAGGCGACGAATTCACCTTCTAGCGTAGCCGATTGGTGGTGAACATTCTCAAACAAGCTCATGGGGATTTGCAGTGTCAGAAACTTCTTCGGGCGCGGCGCATCCGAGTTGAGAGCAAAGGCTAGCGCCCGTTCGTATAACTCTCGATGTATCCAATGGTCTAGAGCGGAAACGGCCTGCACCCAAGCGGCCCGGTAGAGGTCGGCTACGTCGAAGGCGCCAACTCGAAGGTTTTCAAGATGTTGACCACCCGCGACAAGATTGCGCGCGTAGGCGAGATTGCTTTCGAAGTCTTTAAATGCATCGGTCCGCCACCCACTTGCGTCCAAGCTGTCGCCGCTGGTCATGAGATGAGTATGCCGTACGAGAATCTCCTTATCGTTGCTGAACCTGCCTCTATGGGATCAAGGCCGCGCCGCCTGCGCGGCGCGGCGAGCTGGCCGGACCGGTTCGCTGGTGGTCCGTATCCATCGCGCCACGGCGCGGGCTCCCGCTTCGCTCCGCCCGCGCGGGCGCGCGGCACGGCCGGGCGACCGGGGCCGGGACGCTGCACCGCGCAGGCGGCACGGCATAGGTCGATGAGGGCCAGGCGCATGAGGACGGGGCTTCCTCTCGCCGCAATCGTCTAACGCTGGGATGGCGCCATCAAGGGCGCCTACGGCGTCGCTACGCGATGGAGCGAGCTCCACCCTTGACACCACCCTCCCAGCGCTAGGGCGGCCAGTGCGAGGAAGCGGAGGCGACCAAGTCCCTCGAACTCCACTCAGGTCGTCGAGTCACTGTAGGGAGCACCCGATGCGCAGCAGCCACCGCGACCCAGGCCCCAACCAGATCTCCATATGGAACCGCTACCAACTGGCAGAACGGGCCACCTACGAGGCTCCGCGCTCTGCCAGGGCCGCGTCTTCAAGAACGGCCAGGCCCAGGCCGACGCCGCGCAGGGCCAGCGACACCGTGCCCCGCCGATACGCGGCAACTAGAGGGAAGAACGCCGTTGTCCATTGGCCTCGCACCGCCACGATGCAGGCTGACTGCGAGGGTGGAGACCAAGACCAGACCGTGAAAGGTCAGGCCGTCTCCAGGCCGTCAGACGTCAAACGTCAAACGGTGTTGACCGACAACGACCGTCGACCACCGGAAACGCCCAGGTCAGAGGTCATATGCCCAACTAGCCCCCAAGGCAGCGAATCCGGCGAATAAGATCCTCGACATCTTCGAGGGCACCCAACAAATCCAACAACTCATCGTGGCCCGCCGCCTGCTCGGCAAGTCGTCGACCGAGCTGAAGTGAGCGCCTAGTCCCAGTGGTTGAAGAGAGCTTCGCCGACGGTGGTGGGGCGCCAGTACTTGATGTCGTACGGCAAGACGTGCGGCCAGTCCTCAGCGCGGAATGGGGCGTCCAGTTCGGCGAACGACAGTGCGCGGTAGGGGGTCGAGCGCAGTTCGGCGAGCAGGGCGTGATGATCGACGAAGGTCAAGGGCCCGGAGTCGGTTGCGACGGTGGGCCTTGCGACCGCGGCGAGGGCGTGCGTGCGAGTAGCGACGACGGCGATCGTCTCGATGCAGTAAGTGAGCACGCACTCGTGGAAGTTCGGAGTGACGCCGGCAGCGACGCGGAACTCGACGCGTGTTGCCGCGGTGCGGCTGGCCAGTGCGTGGCAGGTGCCGCGGAAGGTCTTGAGGTCGTCCACCAGGACAACCTAGCTCGGGGGACCGGGTAGGTGTCCCCCGAGCAGCGAAGACTCAGCCCAGGCCGAGTTCGCGGGCGATGAGGATGCGTTGGACCTCGCTGGTGCCTTCGCCGATTTCGAGGATCTTGGCGTCGCGGTAGAAGCGGCCTACGGGGAATTCGTTCATGAAGCCGTAGCCGCCGAAGATCTGGGTGGCTTCTCGGGAGTTGTCCATGGCGGCGTTGGAGGCGACGAGTTTGGCGATGGCGGCCTCGCGCTTGAAGGGTTGGCCGCGCAGCATCTTGGCGGCGGCGGCGTAGTAGGCGAGGCGGGCGGTGTGGACGCGGGTCTCCATGTCGGCGATCTTGAACTGGATGACCTGGTACTCGCCGATCTTGCGGCCGAACGCCTCGCGCTCGCGGACGTACTTGAGCGACTCGTCGACGCACCCCTGGGCCAGCCCGACCGACAGCGCCGCGATCGCCACCCGGCCCTCGTCCAAAGTGGACAGGAACTGCGCGTACCCGCGGCCGCGCTCGCCGAGCAGGTTCGCCTCTGGCACCCGCACGTCGTCGAAGGCGAGTTCGTGGGTGTCCGAGGCGTTCCAGCCGACCTTGGAGTACTTCTTGCCGACGCTGAAGCCCGGGGTGTCCGACGGGACGATGATGGTCGAGATCTCCTTGCGGCCGTCGGCCTTCACGCCGGTCACCGCGGTCACCGTGACGTGCGAGGTGATGTCGGTGCCCGAGTTGGTGATGAACGCCTTCGAGCCGTTGATCACCCACTCGCCGCCGTCGAGCCGAGCCGTGGTCCGGGTCGCACCAGCGTCGGAGCCGCCGCCCGGCTCGGTCAACCCGAAGGCGCCCAGGCGTTCACCGGCGGCAAGGGCGGGCAGCCAGCGCTGCTTCTGCTCGTCGGTGCCGAAGCGGTACAGCGGCATCGCGCCGAGCGACACCCCCGCCTCCAGGGTGATCGCGACCGACGAGTCGACGCGCGCGAGTTCCTCCAGCGCCAGGCACAGCGCGAAGTAGTCGCCGCCCATGCCGCCGTGCTCCTCGTCGATGGGCAGGCCGAACAGGCCCATCGCGGCCATCTTGGCGACGATCTCGTACGGGAACTCCTCCCGCTCGTAGAAGTCGCCGATGACCGGGGCGACCTCCTCGCGGGCGAACTCCTGCACGGTCTTGCGCAGCGCCTCGTGCTCCTCGGGCAGGGTCAGGTCGATCACGTCAGTCCTCCGATGGGGTTACCACGGCAAGGGTCTGGTTCAGCGCGACCTGGTTGCCCGCGTGCACCAGCAGTTCGGAGACCACACCGTCGACCTTCGCGGTGATGGTGTGCTCCATCTTCATCGCCTCGACGACCAGCAGCGGCGCGCCCGCGACCACCCACTCGCCCGCCGAGACCTTCACGACCAGCACCGTGCCCGGCATCGGGCTGGTGATCGGACCGCCACCGCCACTGGCGGCAGCGGCACCCTCCGAAGTGGAGCGCTCGGCGACCGCCCAGGTCCGGCCCTCAGCGGCCAGCCACAGCGTCTCGTCAGCCAACGCCCTGGCGTACCGCAGGTTCCGGCCACCGTAGGTCACCAGGAGCGAGCCATCCACAAGCGACACCGATGCGTCCACAACAGACCCGTCGCCCACCTGGACCTGGGCCGAAGCAGGCGATCCAGTCACCAGGACCGTCACGTCCCGGTCACCGCAGGTCAGCCGGAACGGGATCGCGGCCGCTCGACCGACCCGCCACCCGCTGGGCACCGACCACGGGTCGACCACGCCGTCAGCGGGCTGCAACGCCAGCAGTTCGTCCAGCGCCGCCGCCGCGAACACCTCGTCCGGCACCGGTTCGGCCTTGGTCAGCTCGTCCAGCCGCCGCTCGACCAGCTGAGTGTCGAGCCTGCCCGCGCGCACGTCCTCGTCGGCAAGCAGCGCCCGCAGGAACGCGATGTTCGTGCCCACCCCGAGCACCGCCGTCGACGCCAGCGCCGAGGACAGCCGGTCGATGGCCTGGGCGCGGTCGGCGCCCCAGGTGATCACCTTGGCCAGCATCGGGTCGTAATCGGAGCCGACGACGGAACCGGGCAGCAGCCCGGAGTCCAGCCGCGCCCAGTCCGCTGTGGACGACCGCACGTCGAGCACGCGCCCGCCGGTGGGCAGGAAGCCGGTGCTCGGGTCCTCGGCGTACACCCGGGCCTCGACCGAGTGCCCGCGCAGCACCACGTCGTCCTGCACGAGGGCCAACGGCTCCCCCGCGGCGACCCGGATCTGCTGCTCGACCAGGTCCAGCCCGGTGACCTGCTCGGTGACCGGGTGCTCGACCTGGAGCCGGGTGTTCATCTCCATGAAGAAGAACTCGTCCGGCCGGTCGGCGGAGACGATGAACTCGACGGTGCCCGCGCCGCTGTAGTCCACGGCCTTGGCCGCGTCGACCGCCGCCGCGCCCATCCGCGCCCGGGTGGCCTCGTCCAGCAACGGGGACGGCGCCTCCTCGATGATCTTCTGGTGCCGCCGCTGGAGGCTGCACTCGCGCTCACCGAGGTGGATCGCGTGCCCGTGCGAGTCGGCCAGCACCTGGATCTCGATGTGCCTGGGCCGCAACACGAAGCGCTCGATGAGCAGCGTCTCGTCGCCGAAAGACCCACGGGCCTCGCGCCGCGCCGACTCGATGGCCGCGCGCAGCCCATCACCCGACTCGACCAGCCGCATGCCCTTACCGCCACCGCCCGCGGACGGCTTAAGAAGCACCGGGTAGCCGATCTCCTCCGCGGCGGCCACCAGGTCGTCGTCAGACATACCTGGCTGCGTGCGCCCGGGAACGACAGGCACCCCGGCAGCGCTAACAGTCAGCTTCGCCCGGATCTTGTCGCCCATCGCATCGATGGCGGACGCGGGCGGCCCGATGAACACCAGCCCCGCGGCGGCGCAGGCCCGCGCGAACTCGACGTTCTCGGCGAGGAACCCGTACCCCGGGTGCACCGCCTCGGCGCCGGAGTTCACCGCTGCCGCGACGACCTTGTCGATGGCCAGGTAGCTCTCACGCGCGGCGGCAGGCCCGATGCGCACGGCCGTGTCGGCCTCGCGCACGTGCCGGGCGCCCGCGTCGGCGTCGCTGTAGACCGCGACCGACCGGATGCCCAGCCTGCGCAGGGTGGTGATGACCCGGACGGCGATCTCGCCCCGGTTCGCGATCAGGACACTGGAGAACATGCTCACATCCGGAAGACGCCGTAGCGGACAGGGTCCAGTGGCGCGTTGGCCGCGGCCGACAGCGCCAGGCCGAGCACCTGGCGGGTGTCGGCGGGGTCGATGACCCCGTCGTCCCACAGCCGGGCGGTCGAGTAGTACGGATTGCCCTGCGCCTCGTACTGGTCGCGGATCGGCGCCTTGAACGCCTCCTCGTCCTCGGCCGACCAGTCGCCGCCGCCACCCTCGATCTGGTCGCGGCGCACGGTGGACAGCACGGACGCGGCCTGCTCGCCGCCCATCACGCTGATCCGCGCGTTGGGCCACATCCACAGGAAGCGGGGCGAGTACGCGCGGCCGCACATCGAGTAGTTGCCCGCGCCGAACGAGCCGCCGATGACGACGGTGAACTTGGGCACCCGGGCGCAGGCGGTGGCGGTGACCATCTTCGCGCCGTGCTTGGCGATGCCGCCTGCCTCGTAGTCGCGGCCGACCATGAAGCCGGTGATGTTCTGCAGGTAGAGCAGCGGGATGGAGCGCTGGTCGCACAGCTCGATGAAGTGCGCGCCCTTCATCGCCGACTCGGCGAACAGCACGCCGTTGTTGGCGACGATGCCGACCGGGTGGCCGTGGATCCGGGCGAACCCGGTGACCAGGGTCGAGCCGTACTCCTTCTTGAACTCGCGGAACCGGCTGCCGTCCACGACCCTGGCGATGACCTCGCGCACGTCGTACGGGGTGCGCGAGTCGGTCGGCACGACGCCGTAGAGGGTCGACGGGTCGACCGCGGGCTCCTCGACCGGGGCGACCTCCCACGGGCGCGCGGCGCGCGGGCCGAGGGTGCTGACGATGGAGCGGACGATGCGCAGCGCGTGGGCGTCGTCGTCGGCGAGGTGGTCGGTGACGCCGGAGACCCGGGAGTGCACGTCGCCGCCGCCCAGTTCCTCGGCGGAGACGACCTCGCCGGTCGCGGCCTTCACCAGCGGCGGGCCGCCCAGGAAGATCGTGCCCTGGTCGCGAACGATGACGGCCTCGTCGCTCATCGCCGGGACGTAGGCGCCACCCGCGGTGCACGAGCCGAGCACGGCGGCGATCTGCGGGATGCCCTTGGCGGACATGGTGGCCTGGTTGAAGAAGATCCGGCCGAAGTGGTCGCGGTCGGGGAACACGTCGTCCTGCTTGGGCAGGAACGCGCCGCCGGAGTCGACCAGGTAGACGCAGGGCAGGTTGTTCTGCAGCGCCACCTCTTGGGCGCGCAGGTGCTTCTTGACCGTCATCGGGTAGTACGTGCCGCCCTTGACGGTGGCGTCGTTGACCACGACGACGACCTCGCGGCCGGACACCCGCCCGACCCCGGTGATCACCCCGGCCGCTGGCGCGTCGTCGCCGTAGAGGCCGGTCGCGGCCAGCGGGGAGAGCTCCAGGAACGGCGACCCGGGGTCGAGCAGCGAGTCGACCCGGTCCCTCGGCAGCAGCTTGCCCCGGCTGACGTGCCGGGCGCGCGCCTTCTCCGGCCCGCCGAGCGCCGCCTGGTCGAGGCGGTCCCGCAGGTCGTGCACCAACTCGTCGTGCGACTTGGCGTTGCGCTGGAAAGCCTCGTCCGCCGGATCCACGGCACTGCGCAACCTGGGCGCGTCCATCCCGCTCCTCGCGCTGTTAGCCACCGTTAACTGCCACCCGGATGTTAGCGCTCGCTAACACCCAGGTCCAGCGCGCGGCCCGGTTGCTCCGTCCGGCCCTGTCCGCAGGGGGTGCCTCCATGGTGGGACGCCGGGGCGGGACACACCGGACGCGCACCCGAACGGGGGACAGATCCGGGCACGGCGGAGGGGCCGCCCGAGCGCCGGGCGGCCCCTCCGTGAGTCCGATCAGGTGAGTCCGATCAGGTGTCCGATCAGGTGGTTCCGAGCAGGTGGTTCCGAACAGGTGGTGCGCGGTCAGCCGGTGACGGCGCGGAGGGCGGCGTAGTAGCCGCTGTTCTGGCCGGTGGTGTTGGGGTGGTAGGACTCCTCGACCGGCCAGGTGATGCTGTTGAGCCAGCGGGTGCTGGCGGCGCAGATCTCGTGGTTGGTGAAGGTGGTGCGGGTGTCGACGAAGGTGAAGCCGAAGGCGGCGGCGCGGGCCGAGGTGACCGTGGCCAAGACATCTGAGGACTGGTTGATCGCGGCGCGCTTGGTCTCACTGAGGCCGACGACGCAAGAGCCGCTGGTCTTGTAGATGCGCGGGTAGCCCAAGACCACGACGCGGGCAGAGGGGGCGCGGTCGCGGATGGCGCGGTAGACCGAGTCGAGCCTGCCCGGCAGGGTGGTGCGGGCGAAGTTCTGGGCGGTCTGGTTGCGGCTGACGCAGGCCGAGTCGGAGCTGAGGTTGCACTCGGTCATGACGTTGGCGAACCCGGCGTCGTTGCCGCCGATGGAGATGGTGACCAGCGCGGTGTCCGAGGTGACGGAACCGACCTGGCCGTTGAGCACGTCCTGGGTCACCGCGCCGGAGCAGGCGGCGAAGGTGAAGGCGGACGGGGCGTGCGAGTTCGCCCAGAGCTGGGGGTAGGCGTTGGCGCTGCGCTTGCACGAGCCGCTGCTGCCGTAGCTCCCGGCACCGAGTCCGGACGAATAGGAGTCACCGAGGGCGACGTACTTGCCGACGGCGGCTGAGGCGGGGGTGGCCAGGCCGACCAGCGCTAACACGGCCAGGACGACGATGGGCAGGGTCTTGGGGACACGCATTAAAAGCCTCCGGGGCAGGGAGGGATTCCCGACAGGATCATCACTACCAGCCACCGGGCGAACACGGAACTGCTCGGTAACTTATTCACCCTTGCCACTTGGTGAACGCCATCCGGTTAGTCACCGCTAACCCCCTACACCCCCCTGCCATACGATGAACTGGTGTCACCAGCAGCGGAGCCCGTCGCGGACAAGCCGAGCAGGCGGGAGCAGATCCTCGCGGCGGCGGCGGAGCTGTTCGCAAGACACGGGTTCCACGGGGTGGGCATCGACGACATCGGCTCGGCGGTCGGCATCTCCGGTCCCGCGCTCTACCGGCACTTCCGGTCCAAGGACGCGATGCTCGGCGAGATGCTCACCTCCATCAGCGAGGTGCTGCTCGACGGCGGCCAGTCCAGGGTCGGCGCGGCCCGCTCGCCGCACGACACCCTGGGCGACCTGGTCCGGTTCCACGTGGACTTCGCGCTGGACAACCCGGCGCTGATCACCGTGCAGGAGCGCAACCTGGGCAACCTGACCGACCCGGACCGGCGCAAGGTGCGCGGGTTGCAGCGCCGCTACGTCGAGCTGTGGGTCGAGGTGGTCAGGACCGCGGTGCCCGAGACGGAGGAGCCGACCGCGCGGGCCCAGGCGCACGCGGTGTTCGGGCTGATCAACTCGACCCCGCACAGCAGGCACCTCGACCGCGCCCAGATGGCCGACCTACTCACAGGAATGGCCTTAGCCGCCTTAGTGCCTGCACGTGCCTGAACGGACGTCAATGGCCTAGACCATGCCTCACCTGGGCGGATGCCGCCATCCACTCGGCCCCGGCCGGGCGAGCCCAACGTCCCTGGTGCGGCAAGACGTTCGGCTCCTGTCCGGCTACCCTGTCGGGTGAGTAACCTTCCGGTCACCGAGCGGTGAGCAGACCAAGTGACGGGCGGCGACGGGTGAGCGTGCCGGGGATGGACGGGGCTGGCGCCGACGCGACCAGCTGGGTCCCGGATGGGATCGATCTGGAGCGGCCGAGCGCGGCGCGGCTCTACGACTACCTGCTCGGTGGCGCGCACAACTTCGCCCACGACCGGGAACTGGCGGAGCGGTTCATCAAGGCGCAGCCCAACGGGCGCGAGATCGCCAGGCACAACCGGTCGTTCCTGCGGCGCTCGGTGCTGATGCTCGTCGAGCTCGGGGTGCGCCAGTTCCTCGACCTCGGCTCCGGCATCCCGACCGTGGGCAACGTGCACGAGATCGCGCAGACCGCGGACCCGACGTCGCGGGTCGTCTACGTGGACTACGAGGAAGTCGCCTACGCCCACAGCACGATGATGCTCGCCGACAACCCGCTGGCGACCATCGTGCAGGCCGACCTGACCCGCCCGCAGGACATCCTGGACGCGCCCCAGACCCGCGAGCTGCTCGACTTCGACCAGCCGATCGGGCTGCTGATGGCCGGGGTGTTCCACTTCGTCGCGCCCGAGAAGGACCCGGCGCGGCTGGTCGCGCGGTACCGCGACGCCATCGCCCCCGGGTCGTACCTGGCGTTCTCCCAGTTCACCAGGGACCTGATGCCGACCGAGATGGACCGCATCGTCGAGGTCATGAAGTCGAGCAGGGACCCCATGTACCCGCGCTCGCACGCCGAGATCACCGCCCTGTTCGCCGGGTTCGACCTGGTGGAGCCGGGGATCGTGCCGACCGCGCTGTGGCGGCCCGACCTGGGCTTCGACGACGGCGGCGACCCCAACCGGGCCGGGATCTACGCGGGCGTCGGGCGCAAGCGCTGACGCCATGAGCCATGCCTGACCCAGCCCAAGACCCGGACGGCGACCAAGCGGGGCTCGTCACCGCCTGGATGCGCGTCGTCGCCGCCACCGCCTACGTGCCCAGGTCGTCGACCGAGGTGCGCACACTGCTCACCGCCCTGCTCGGCAGGCTGACCGACACGCTCGCCGTGGCCGAGCCGGATACCTCGGTCGGGCTCAGGACCGGTGAGCTGATGGTCGAGGGGGCGCTGACCGGGGAGAGCACCCTGGAGGGCTCCCTCGGCGTGCTGGCCGACGGGCTCACCGACGCCGGGTACGGCGCGCGGCCGGTGGCCAGGCTGCTCGCGTCAGTCTCCGCCGGGTACGCCGCGGCGCTGCGCAAGCGGACGCTGGCCCAGCAGGAGAACATGAAGCTGGCGCTGCTGACCGCCAAGCAGCGCGCCGAGCGGGACCGCAGGGCCACCGAGAGCCGGTTCCGGGAGGTGTTCGACGCGGCCGCGGTCGGTATCGCGATCACCGAACTGGACGGCACGTTCGTCGAGACCAACCCCGCGCTGGCCACGATCCTGGGGCGGCCGACCGAGGACCTGCGGCAGCGCACTCTGGTGGAGTTCATCGCCGACGACGACGAGCCACCGCTCGTGGTCGGTGAGGCTGACCGGCGAAGGGTGATCAGACCTGGTGGTGACACCGCGTGGGTCTACCTGACGACGTCAATGCTCAGAGACGACAACGGGGTCGCGCGCTACCGGGTCACGATGGTGCAAGACCTCAGCGAGATCCAACTGCTCGGCAACCAGCTGAGCCACCAGAGCCTGCACGACGCGTTGACCGGGCTGCCGAACCGGATGCACTTCGAGTCGCGGCTGGAGGCGATGCACGCGCAGATGCCACCGGAGCGGTTGCTCACGCTGCTCTGCCTTGATTTAGACGCGTTCGCACTGGTCAACACCACTTATGGACACTCAACCGGTGACCGTGTGCTGCGCACGGTGGCCAACCGGCTCACAGCGGCGGTCTCGGCCAAGAAGGCATTGGTCGCGCGCATCGGTGGTGACGAGTTCGCGGTCCTGATCGCACATGAGAGCCCTCCGCCGCCGGTGTCGACGCTCGTGAGTGCGCTAGAGGCCGAATTGTCCGAACCGGACTATGACGGCGGTGGCGTCGGGCTCGCGGTTAGCGCTACCACCGGCGCGGTCCGTTGCACCAAGGCGGAGATGTCCGCGACCGAGATGTTCCGGGCCGCTGACGCTGCCCTGCGGCACGCGCGGTCGCTGGGCAAGCACCAGTGGACCGAGTTCGACGCCCACGCCGACCGGGCCGCGCGCAAGCTCGGCACGCTGGCCACCGGGCTGCCCGCGGCCTGGGAGAACGGTGAGCTGCGGATCGCCTACCAGCCGGTCGTGCGGCTCGCGGACCTCACACCGGTCCGGGTGCGCGCGCTGGCCCACCTGACAGCCGACCGCGACGCCGCCGAACTCGCCGAGCTGACCGGCCTGTCGGTGCCGCTCGGGCCGTGGCTGCTGACCAGGTCCGCCGAGCACCTGGACCGCTGGCTGGCGCGGTTCGAGCCGGTCGTCGACGAGGACGAGGCCGTGCACCGGGTGCTGCTGTCGCCGACCCAGTCCGCCGACGCCGACCTGTCGGCCACGGTCAACGCGGTGCTCGGCGCGACCTGCGCGGCACCCGGCTCCCTGGAGATCGGCCTCGACACCGCCGCGGTACTCGGCTGCCGCGGCGACGCGCAGGACAACCTGCGCACCCTCAGTGACATCGGCGTCATCACCGCGGTGCACGGGTTCACCGGAGGTCCCCGCGAGGTGGCCATGGTGGAGCGGTTCGGCGTGCGGACGGTCATCCTGTCCGACCCGTTCGAGGGATGGCGCCCGGACTGGCTGCCCCGCGAGGCCGTCCCGGTCCGGGCCACCGTCGAGCTGATCGCGGCACTGCGCTCGGCGGGCGCCTCCGTCGGCGTGCTCGGCGTCCGCGACCACGCCGAGGCCACCTGGTGGGCCGCGCAGGGCGTCCGCACAGCCGAAGGTCCGGCGTTCGGCCGTCCGGCGGGGTGGACGACATCGCCCCCGCGCGCGGGTGAACCCCCAACCACCGCTCACCGCCAACTGAGCGACCGACCTCCCCACGCGGCGGCCCGCTATTGCAGGATGAGGGACGTGGACGAGTCCGACCCGGCGCGCAGGCAGCGCCTCACCAACGCCGCCGCGGGCGCCCTGGCCGCCATGCGCGCGGGCGAGGACGACGGCGCCCTCGACCGCGTGGCCGCCGCCGTCCGATCAACCCCCAACAGCCACGTCGACGCCCGAGAACTCATGCTCCTCCTCTTCCACGAGTGCAGCGCCATGGTCTCGGCCCTCGGGTCCGGCGGGACCACGCCGGTGAAGATGCAGGTGTACGACGACGACGGGCACGAGGTCCCGATCGACGAGGCCGATCCGCCGGTGCGCACTGCTGTGCGGACGTTGTTGGCGCAGGTGCACGGGGATACGGATGGGGCCAAGGCGCAGATCGAGATCGCGTTGACCAACGCGGCGCCGGAGGAGATGGCGACGTTGATGGTGCAGGCGTTGCGGTGGACTTTGCGGTTGTCGGAGGAGTGCGTTAGTCGGGGGTTGGCGGTGCCTTCGTGGGTGCGGGAGGAGTGAGGCACTGCTGGGTGTGAGGGGCTGCTGGGGTGGGCGGTCGGCTGATTCGTCTACCTCAACAGGGTTGCCGTCGCAGGCCCTTCAGTATGGCTCAACCGCTTCGCCAGGCAATCTTCCCGTTGAAATCGCTGCGACTTGCACCAATCCAACACCTCGCCCGCATCGGACTCCGGCCGGTCTATGACTGCGACATAAAATCCGCCCCGCTGGAAGCTGGTATAGTCGCTGGAGTTCAGCAACAGGGTATTCGGATACACTTCACGAATAGCCCTGACTCGCTGCAGTATCTCGGGATAGTCGTAAGTAACCGGCCCGAAGTCAGTTCCTGGAGCCATCGAGAAAACCTGCGGAACCCACCGCCCCACCAGGGACTCGACCTTGGCGCGGTCGTCGATCAGGATGTCGTTCAAGGTCTCCCGTGCGTCTATCGAGACAAAGTTCGCGGATGGACGAGAAGCCACTCTGGACACTGGCGGTCCGATCTGGGATGCCGGCTGGATCTGGTAGTGATCCGAACCTCGCAATCGCTCCGCAGGCGGAAGCAGGGCGACCGCAGTCCCCGTGATTGCGAGCACTGCGGCCGCCGCGGAGAGGGCAACGAGTGTCCTCTTCTGACGAACCGGCCCACTCGTGGCAGCCAGCAGTCGATGCACCTCGGAACTGGCTCGTCGCTCGCCGACCGCTGCCAGCGAAGTCTCAGCATCTTGCTTCCTCGCGGGATCGCCAGGACTTTCCTCCGAGGTTCGCTCCAACGCGCCGATCTGCTGGATGAACTCATCCGCCTCGATGCGCGCAGCGGCTTCCCACTTGCGCTCCCAGGGGCCACGAAGTATACCGTGCCCACTGATCTTCAACGGTATCCTGTCAACCTCATCCATCCGCGGTCACGCCCATCTGATGTAGGTGAGTGCAACCAGCGAGAAGATCGCAGCAAAGGCCGCGAAGCTGATCTGGAGATTCACCAAGTACGACATCTTTTGGAGGATCCTGTCGTTGATCTTGGCCGCCTCGACCGCGCTCCTCCGCAACTCCGCCAGTACCACCAACTCGTCTCGCTGCTCGGAATACGCCCGGACCAGTTCATCCCTGGGGTCAGGTTCGCGGAGCCTGTCACCGAAAATCACGGCGATCGCGAGGAGACATGAGATGGCAAGCAGAAAACTGGCTGCCGTGTCCCACCAATTCGGGATGTCGACCTGGAGACTTGTTCCAACGAGGGTAGCGGACACCGCAGTGGAGAAGGTGACCACGAGCTTCGCCGTGTCGGCTTGAGACCTCTGCCGAACGGCAACACGCTCCATATTCTGGTCCAGCCAACCAGATATTGCATCGTTCACGTTGCAGGTTCCTCGACTATCGCTTTGACGTGGAGGTTATCGGTGGCGCGATGGAGCTTCCAACGACACTCCCACTTGGGTCGTTTTTCCGTCGCGTCTCGTTACACTTCCCATGTCCGGCTCTTGTGCTCGGCTGCGCGGTCGACGGGGGTGGACGGCTCGCCTGCGGCATTGCGGTGGGGCGCGAGAAAGCGAAGAGCTCGATGGGGCGAACTTGTTTTGCGCGGGGCCCCTACGACACCCAGGCAGAACCACAAAGCAGGGGCCCAAAAGCAGGCCCTGCCACGGTGAGCGACGCTACGGGCATCGTCCCCCCACACAAAACAAGTCCACCCCATCGAGCCGGCCTGGCACCAGCGGATCCGAGGAGCGCGGTTCGGCCAACGACTCAGAGCGGCATGTTTGGACCAATGATCGTGAAGGCAGGGTAGAGATCAGCGCTGGCTGCATGCGAGGAAGTTGGGGCTGCTGCACACCCAAGACTTCGACTGCACGGGGTTAGCGGGCAGGCAATGAGCAACCCGTCGCCTGGTTCGAGTTCATCGACCTAGCGGGTGAGGCAGGGACCACGCGCACGACGCCTCGGGCGCTAGAGGAGTTCCTTGAGTAGGGCGGAAAGTTGGGTCGTCTCGGTGAGGAAGCCGTCGTGGCCTGCGGTGGAGGTTATGGTGTGGAGGGTGTCTGCGGTGGGGATGTGGGTGGCTAGGAGTTGTTGTTGGGCCAGGGGGTAAAGGCGGTCGCTGTCTACACCGGCTACGAGGGTTCGGGCGGTGATGCGGGCTAGGGCAGCAGGGATGCCACCGCGGCCGATGCCGATGTCGTGGCCGTTCATGGCTTCGGTGAGCAGGACGTAGCTGGCGGCGTCGAAGCGGTGGGCCAGCTTGGCGGCGTGGTAGTCCAGATAGGACTCGACGGAGAAGCGGCCGTCTGGTTGGAGGACTCGGCCGAAGCGGGCGGCGAGTTCGGGTTCGCTGCGGTAGGTCACGTGGGCGATGCGGCGCGCGATGCCCAAGCCGTCGACCGGGCCTGCGGGGGTGTCGTGGTAATCGCCCTCTTGCCAGTACGGGTCTGAGCGGATGGCGTGCAGTTGCGGCGAGGCCCAGGCGATCTGCTCGGCGGAGGCGGCGGCCGGGCAGGCGAGGAGCAGCAGCGCGGCGACCCGGTCGGGTGTGGCGACAGCCCACTCCAGTGCGCGCATGCCGCCCATCGACCCGCCCAGCACGGCGGCCCAACGGGAAATGCCCAGCGCGTCGGCCAGAACCACCTCGGCGGCGACCTGGGCGCGGATTCCCACGAAGGGGAACCGGCTCCCCCAGGCGCGGCCGTCCGGAGCGGGGCTCGACGGGCCGGACGTGCCCTGGCAGCCGCCGAGGACGTTGGGGCACACCACGAAGTACCGGTCCGTGTCCACCGCGCGACCCGGACCGATCAGGCCGTCCCACCACCCGACGGTCGGGTGGCCTTCCGAGGCGGGTCCGGCGGCGTGGCTGTCGCCGGTCAGCGCGTGCTCCACGAGCACCGCGTTCGACCGGTCCGGCGCCAGCGTCCCCCAGGTCTCGTAGGCGATGCGGGCCCCCGGGACCGGACCGTCGAGCGCGACCCACTGGCGGCGCCCCGGGGGGTCCCCTTCCCGCCACGCACCGGTGGCGGGAAGGGGGGTGGTGCTCACAGTTCGGCCTTGGCGGCCCGGAAGCCTGCCTCCAGGTCCGCCTTGAGGTCCTCGAGGTTCTCGATGCCGACCGACAGCCGGACCAGGCCGGGGGTGACGCCGGAGGACAGCTGCTCCTCCTCGACCAGCTGGCTGTGGGTGGTGCTGGCCGGGTGCACGATCAGGCTGCGCACGTCGCCGATGTTGACCAGCTGGCTGAACAGCTCGGTGCCGTCGACGAACTTGCGGCCCGCCTCGACGCCGCCGCGCAGGTCGAACGAGACGATCGCGCCTGCGCCGCGCGGCAGGTACTTCTGCGCCGCGGCGTGGAACGGGCTCGACGGCAGACCGGCGTAGTACACCTTCTCCACCTCGTCGCGCTGCTCCAGCCACTCGGCCAGCGCCTGCGCGTTGGCCACGTGCCGCTCGATGCGCAGCGACAGGGTCTCGATGCCCTGCAGGATCAGGAAGGCGCTGAACGGCGAGATGGACGCGCCGGTGTCGCGCAGACCCTGGATGCGGGCCTTGGCGGCGTAGGCGCCGGGGCCGAGGGCCTCCCAGTACTTGAGGCCGTGGTAGCTCGGGTCCGGCTCGGTGAAGCCGGGGAAGCGGGCCGGGTCCTTGCCGAAGTCGAAGGTGCCGCCGTCGACGAGCACGCCCGCGATGGTCGTGCCGTGGCCGCCGAGGTACTTCGTGGCCGAGTGCACCACGATGTCGGCGCCGTGCTCGATCGGGCGCAGCAGGTACGGGGTGGGCACCGTGTTGTCGACGATCAGCGGCACGCCGACCTCGTGCGCGGTGTCGGCCACGGTGCGGATGTCGAGGACGTTGCTGCCCGGGTTGGCCAGGGTCTCGGCGAAGAACGCCTTGGTGTTGGGCCGCGACGCCGCGCGCCACTGCTCGGGGTCGTCCTGGTTCTCCACGAAGCTGACCTCGATGCCGAGCTTGGGCAGCGTGTAGTGGAACAGGTTGTAGGTGCCGCCGTAGAGCGACGGGCTGGAGACGATGTGGTCGCCTGCCACGGCGAGGTTGAGGATGGCCGCGGTGGTGGCCGCCGACCCGGAGGCGAACGCGAGCGCGGCGACGCCGCCCTCCAGCGCCGCGACGCGCTGCTCGAGCACGTCCTGGGTCGGGTTCATGATCCGGGTGTAGATGTTGCCCGGCTCGGCGAGGGCGAACAGGTCGGCACCGTGCTGGCTGTCGCGGAAGACGTACGAGGTGGTCTGGTAGATCGGGGTCGCCCTGGCGCCGGTCGTCGGGTCCGGCGCGGCTCCCGCGTGGACCTGCTTGGTCTCGAACGACCAGGCGGCGGAGTCGGTCATGTTCGGTCTCCTCGGGAGTGATCGTCTAGCTGACAGCCGTATGGAGGAAGCTAGCTGCGCTGACCGGGTGCCCGGCAGGCCGTCCACAGTCTGGAATATCCGAAACGGTTGCTGATACCACTCGGCCGGGTGAGGATCGGGGCATGCGCGCCGCCGCGATGGCCCTTTCGGTGTTCCTCGTTTGCGCTGCCGCGACCCCATCGACGGCAGTGACCCCACGACCGGTGTTCCAGCACTACGTCGCGCTGGGCGACTCTTACGCTGCTGGACCGGGGATCCCCGCGCAGAACGGCACACCGCCGGGGTGTGGACGTTCCTCTGCGAACTACGCGGGCAAGTTGGCGCGGTGGCTGCGTGTCACCCGATTCACCGACGTCAGTTGCGGCGGCGCGACGACTGTGCACATGACCCAGCCGCAGCAGGTGCCCGAAGGTGAGAATCCTGCGCAGTTCGCCGTGCTGCGCGCCGACACCGACCTGGTGACGATCACGATCGGCGGCAACGACTTCGGGTTCGGCGAGATCCTGTCCACCTGCGCCCGGCTCGGCGCGCAGGACCCGAACGGCTCGCCGTGCCGCGACCACTACACCGCGGGCGGCGGTGACGAACTGCTCGACCGGGTCGACCGCGTGGGCGGCCTTGTCGACCGCGTGCTCGCCGAGATCAAACAGCGGTCCCCGCGCGCGACCGTGATCGTTGTCGGTTACCTCAGGATCTTGCCGCCGACCAAGGGGTGTTGGCCGCAAGTCCCCTTCGCAGCCGGGGACACCGCGTACTTCGACCGCGCGGAGAAGGCGTTGAACGTAGCGCTGGGCGAGCGGGCAAGAGCAGCGGGTGCGCGGTTCGTGAACCCTTACCCGTACTCGATCACCCACGACGCCTGCCAACCCGCGCACCGGCGCTGGGTCGAGCCGCTGCGCCCCGCCGCGCCCGCGGTGCCGATGCACCCCAACGAGGCGGGTATGACGGCGGTGGCGGGCCTGACCTGGCTCTCCGCCGCGACCGCGCGCTGACCGTCCACAGGCGACGGGCCCGCTCCCGCTACCGTGACCACCTGGAGGTGGCGCGATGATCACGGTGCCCGGTGTGGTCGACCGGATGGGTCCCACGCTGCTGCGCACCGTCCACACCCCCGACCCGACGCCGGTGGTGACCGACGTGGTGATCGCCGAGGCCGCCAAGCGCACCCAGGTGTCCGCCGGGGACCTGGTGCTCGGCGTGGCCACGGCGTCCACGGCGGACGCGGTGGAGCTGGTGCGCCTGTGCGGGCAGCACGGCGCCGCGGCGGTCCTGTTCAAGCCGCCGCACGCCGCCAGGACCGCCGTGCGCACCGCCGCGCAGAAGGCCCGGGTCGCCCTGGTCGAGGTGCACTCGGCGACGGCGTGGGCGCAGCTGGTGTGGCTGCTGCGCTCGGTGCTCGACGCGGCGGCGGACGAGGCGACCGACGCGCTCAACCCCGGCCCGTTCGGCGACCTGTTCCGGCTCGCCGACGCCGCGGCCGCGGTGGTGGACGCGCCGGTGACCATCGAGGACGCCAACTCCCGGGTCTTGGCCTACTCCGCCCGCCAGGACCGCACCGACCCGGCCCGGGTGTCGACGATCATGGGCCGCCGGGTGCCCGACGACGTGCTGGCCCGGTTCCGCTCGCGCGGGGTGTTCCGGGAGCTGAGCCGGGGCCGCACCGCGATCTTCGTGCCCGCGCAGCAGGACGGCACGCTGCCGCGGCTGATCGTGCCGGTGCGGATGGGCGGGGAGCTGCTCGGCTCGATGTGGGCGGTGGTGGCCGGGCCGGTCTCCGACGAGCGGGCCGCCGCGTTCGCCGACACCGCGCCGGTGGTCGCGCTGCACCTGCTGCGGCGGCGGGCCCGCGAGGACAGCGACCGCAGGCGCTCGGCGGAGCTGGTGCGCTCGGCGCTCGACGGCACCGGCAGCGCCCGGCTGGTCGCCGCCGAGCTCGACCTCGCCGACGAGCCGCACCGGGTGGTGGCGATGGACGCGCAGGCCGACGACCCGAGGGCCGAGGGGGTGCGGCTGGCGCTGCTGGAGCGGCTGACCGAGGGCGTCGGGCGCCGACCGGCCGTCGCCGACGTGCACGGGGTGCTCTACGCGATCGTGCCGGACGTCGCCGGGTCCGGCGGGTGGTCCGCGCTGCGCGAGGCGCTGTCGACGCCGACCGGTCCGCTGGTCGCGGCCGGGACGCCGGTGCCGGTCAGCGACCTGGCCCGGTCCAGGGCCGAGGCGGACGAGGCGCTGAGCCTGCTGCGGGCCGGGCTGGTGACCGGGCCGGTCGCCGCGCACGACGACGTGTGGGCGGTGCTGGTGCTGCACCGCACCGCCGTCGCCTCGACCGGCGCCGGGATCGCGCACGTCGGGCCGCTGGCGCAGCTGCGCTCCCGCGAGGACGCCGACTGGTACCTCGACACGCTCTACGAGTGGCTGCGCCACCCCGGCGACCCCAGGGCGGCGGCCGCGGCGCTGTCCATCCACCCGAACACGCTGCGGTACCGGATGTCGCGCATCACCGCCGCGGTGGACGCCGATCTGGGCGACCCGGACACCCGGTTGGCGCTGCTCACCCAGCTCGTCGCGCTCCGCTGGAGCTGACCCGACCGGTCGGGGTAACCCGTCGGTGACTGTGCTGCGAGCACAACGGCCCGCCGTTACTCTCGGTGCCGCAGAACGATGACAGGCGCCGTGCGCTGCACGACCGTGGTACACGACACCCCAGATGGCCTAGCCGCAGCCGGCCTCGCCACGGACCCCGAGAGGACAGCCCCGGTGAAGATCGCCGTTCCCCGTGAGATCAAGAACCACGAGTACCGGGTGGCGCTGACCCCGGCAGGGGCGCACGAGCTGACCTCACGCGGCCACGACGTGTTCGTCGAGGCGGGCGCGGGCCTCGGCTCCGCCATCACCGACGAGGAGTACCTGGCCGCTGGCGCCAAGGTCCTGGCCACCGCGGACGACGTGTGGGCCGAGGGCGACCTGGTGCTCAAGGTCAAGGAGCCGATCGCGGTCGAGTACCCCCGCCTGCGCGCGGGCCAGACCCTGTTCACCTACCTGCACCTGGCCGCCGACGAGGCGCTGACCAGGGCGCTGCTGGCGGCGGGCACCACCGCGATCGCCTACGAGACCGTGCAGACCGCCAACGGCGCGCTGCCGCTGCTCGCCCCGATGTCCGAGGTGGCCGGTCGGCTGGCACCGCAGGTCGGCGCGTTCGCGCTGATGAAGCCCTCCGGCGGCCGCGGCGTGCTGCCCGGTGGCGTCCCCGGCGTGCTGCCCGCGAAGGTCGCCGTCATCGGCGGCGGCGTGTCCGGCGTGAACGCGGCCACCATCGCGCTCGGCCTCGGCGCCGACGTCACCGTGCTCGACACCAACGTCGACCGCCTGCGCCAGCTCGACGCCCAGTTCAACGGCCGGGTGCGCACCCTGACCTCCAACCGCTACGCCGTCGAGCAGGTCGCCAAGGACGCCGACCTGGTCATCGGCGCGGTGCTGGTGCCGGGCGCGAAGGCGCCGACGCTGATCTCCAACGCGCTGGTCGCGCAGATGAAGCCGGGCTCGGTGCTCGTCGACATCGCCATCGACCAGGGCGGCTGCTTCGAGGACTCGCGGCCGACCACGCACGCCGACCCGACCTACCCGGTGCACAACTCGATCTTCTACTGCGTGGCGAACATGCCGGGCGCGGTGCCCAACACCTCGACCTTCGCGCTGACCAACGTGACCCTGCCGTACGCGGTCGCGCTGGCCAACCAGGGCTGGCACAAGGCCCTGAGCAGCGACAACGCCCTCGCCCTCGGCCTCAACACGCACCAGGGGCACCTCACCAACGCCCCCGTGGCCGCAGCGCACTCGCTGCCGAGCACCCCGCTCGCCACCGTCCTCGCCTAGTCGGTCGGGGGCTTCCCCCGACGCACGACCCCAGCGCCGTTCGGACCCGGTTTCCCCCGGTGCCGATCACCACTTCGGACGGCCAACGAGGTGTACCGGCTCCCTGCACGCAGGGATCAGGGAGCCGGTACGCCGACCTCGAATCCCACCGAGGCCGAACGCGTTGTAGTCGGCCATTCGCAATAGCAAGACCACGGCGAACAATCGCCACCCGCATTGCCGAACGAGACCCACTGAGTCCAGCAGGAACACACCCGGCTGGATCCGCCGAGTCCGACGTCCACCGCACCGTGGGGGCTCCGGGGGCTCGGCCCCCGGGAGATACGAACGAAACAACCCCGGCCCACGATCTCCGTGGGCACACGGGGGTGTTGTGAGGGCGGCCCGCTCAACCAGCCTGGGGGTCACTGGGAGCGGGCCACCGAGATCCAGCTTAAGCGCAATCCGCTCGCGGCGCCGCACTGGGGGGTGGCGAGTCCTGATTACTTGTCGGAGGGCATTGGGCTCCAACGGGTGAGAAAGCTCGCGATGGGGTGAATCCGGCGGTGGCCGCTTGGGTGGCGCTCCGGTTCGGTCGATGTTTGATCGGTGACTGAGCCTCGTTGGTGCGTCGGGTGCCACGACCCGTTCGGCAGGGACCGCGCGTTGACCGTGCTGGTCGAGGACGACCGGGTGGTGCTCGTGCCGCCACCGGGCGCCTCCGCGGTGCTCTCCGCCCAGCAGACCCGCTCGCTCGGTCTGGTGCTGGACCAGGCGGCCGGTCGGGCGCTCGACGGCGCGGCGGGCTGATCGCGCCGTGTGGCGCGCGGGCGGTGCCGACCGTGATCGGGTAGGCCGTGACCTGGCGGGCGCCGACGACGCCGACAGCGCCAGAACCGGGGACACGGGCGAGCCGCTGCGCGCCGCGGTGCTGCGCCGGTTGGCGCTGCTGGACGAGGCCGCCGGATCCGCTGACGCGTCCACGTTGCTCCCCCTGGCCCGCGCGGAGATCAGCAGGCTCGCCGACGGGTGGCGGTTGCTGCTGACGGTCCACCAGCCCGACGAGGAAGGCCGCTGCGAGGCGTGCCCGGCCGGTTTGCGCGGACTGCGCGGGAAGCGGTGGCCGTGCCAGGTGTGGCGGATGGCGCACGAGCACCTGATCGGCGAGGGCGTGCCGCACCGGGAGCGGAAACTGCCGCTGCGCAACCCGTTCGCCAGGCAGGCCAGGTTGGTCCCGCCGGAGTCCCCGTGCGAGGTGACCGACCGGATACCCGTCGTGCGCGACGACTCCCCAGGAGAACGGCACGCTGACGCGGGGTGACCCCGAGGTCGGCGCACGGTGAACGGTTCGGGCAGTCCAGGCGACTTTGTCGGCCGCGACCCCACGGGCCGGGGTGGGCATGGGGCAAGATGTCCGCCACGACGGGGCTGGCGAGCTGGAGGAGCCTGTGCAGGACGGCAGTGGTCGCATCGTGGTGCGCGGCCTGACCAAGAACTTCGGCCATGTGGCCGCGGTCCAGAACCTGAGCTTCCAGGTGGAGCCGGGTTCGGTGACCGGGTTCCTCGGGCCGAACGGCGCCGGGAAGACGACGACGCTGCGGATGCTGTTGGGGCTGGTGAACCCGTCATCGGGTGAGGCGACCATCAACGGCCAGCCGTTCCACCGGCTCGGCAACCCGGGGCGGGTGGTCGGCGCGGTGCTGGAGGCCCAGGGCTTCCACCCCAAGCGCACGGCCATCAACCACCTGCGGGTCTACACGGCCGCGATGGGCCTGCCCGACCAGCGGGCGATGGAAGTGCTGATGCTGGTCGGCCTCGGCGGCGCGGCCAACCGCAAGGCGGGCGGGTTCTCCCTGGGCATGAAGCAGCGGCTGGCGCTGGCCACCGCGCTGCTGGGCGACCCGCAGGTGCTGGTGCTCGACGAACCGGCCAACGGCCTGGACCCGGAGGGCATCGCGTGGCTGCGCACCTTCCTCAAGTCCTTCGCCGCGACCGGGCGGACGGTGCTGATCTCCAGCCACCTGCTCGCCGAGGTCGAGCAGACCATCGACCAGGTGGTGATCGTCAGCCGCGGCCAGACGGTGTACTACGGCGGCCTCGACGACCTGCGCCGCTCGCAGCAGAGCCGGGTGCTGGTGCAGCCAGCCGACGCCCAGGCCCTGGCCGCCGCGCTGCAGGAGGCCGGGCACACCTCGGTCACGCTGCTGCCGGACGGCAGGCTCGCGGTGGTCGACGCGACGGTGCAGCAGGTCGGTGACATCGCCTCCAAGGCGGGCATCGCGCTGTACGGGGTGCAGGAGGAGCAGGCCGACCTCGAGCAGCTGTTCTTCCGGCTGACCAGCGGTCAGTGGAGTGCGCAGGGGTACGCGCCGCCCGGGTTCGACAGCGGGCAGCAGGTATCGGGCTTCGGCGCGCCGCAGGCGGCACCGCAGGCGCCCCAGTACGGGGGTTACCCGCAGCAGCAGGTGCCGCAGCAGCAGGCACCGCAGTACGGCGGGTACCAGGCCGCGCCGCAGTTCCAGCAGCCCTCGCCCTACCAGCAGCAGGCGGGGTACCCGCAGCAGACCGGCGGGTTCCAGCAGCCTGGCGTGCCCGGTGCTACCGGCGTGCCCGGTGCTCCTGGCGTAGTCGGGGCTCCCGGCGTGCCTCAGCAGGGTTATCCCCAGCAGGCGCCGGTGGATCCGTACCAGGCCCAGTACCAGCAGCAGTCGCCCTACCAGGCGCCGCAGCCCACTTCGCCGTACCAGCCACCTGCCGTCCCTGCCCCTACCGCTCCGGTAGAGCAGCCGCCGAGCGCGTTGTCCGAAGAGCAGCCGACTCAGGCAACGACCCCCGAGGTCAAGCCCGTCGAGGTAGCACCGGCACCGCCGCCCCCGGGCGTACCCGATCCGACCACGCCGGACGCACCCGGCAGTGACACACCCGCTAGCGACACACCCAACAGCGAGGCTCCCGGCCAGGGCTCGACGGGCGAGGGGGGCAAGGTCTGATGGGCGACTTGATCTCGGCGGAGTTCCGCAAGATCCTCACCACCAAGCTGTGGTGGGCGCTGCTCATCCCGGCGCTGGTGATGGCGTTCCTGGTCGCGTGGGGTTGGTCGGCGCTGGCCACCGACGCGGCCGACAGCCTGGCCAACGACTCGGTGTTCGCCAGGTTCCGGGTGCCCATCGACGAGATCTCCTGGTCGGTGATCGCGCTGACCAGGGCGATCAACCTGTCGTCGATCTTCCCGATGGTCTTCGGCGCGCTGGCGATCTCCTCGGAGCTGCGGCACCGGACGATCACCACCACGTTCCTGACCGGGCCGACCAGGGCGGCGGTGCTCGGCGCGAAGGGCATCACCTACGTCATCTGGGGCCTGATCTACGGCGTCGCGGTGGCGTTGCTGGTCAGCGCGGGCACCGCGACCGGGGCGACGAGCAACTACCTGCCCGAGGGCAAGCAGTGGTTCCTGATCCTGCTCGCCGGGATCATCCAGATCGTGCTGTGGACCCTGGTCGGGGTCGGCGTCGGCGCGCTGATCGGCTCGACCACCGGGTCCGTGGTGATCCTGCTGGTCTACTCGCTGATCATCGGTCCGGTCAGCGAGCTGCTGCTGGCGGGCACGGAGGTGCCGAACCTGGCGGGCGTCATGCTCAACGGCTCGGCGAACGGGTTGACCGGGTCGACCGCGAGCGCGCTGCTGTTCGACCAGATCCAGGGCATCGTGCTGGGCGCGGGCGGCTCGATCGACGCCGAGACCGAGGACCGGATCGAGACGGTGGTGCGGGCGGCGGCCGGTGCGCCTGGCGCGTTCTCGCTCTGGGTGAGCGGGTTGATCTTCCTGGCCTGGACGGCCGCGCTGTTCGGCGCCGGGCTGGCCCGCAACGCCAAGCGCGACATCACCTGAGTCATCCACAACCCCCTGGGTTGTGCACAGGCCGAGGCCGCTCTCCACCCGGAGGGCGGCCTCGTGCTTACGCTGGCCGGGTGATGACATCCCCCGGCTGGATCCGCCGACTCAGCAGCGCCTGCTGGCGACACCGCGCCCTGGTGCTGTCCGCCCTGGCCGCCTCGGTGATCGGCGTCGGCTTCCAGGCCGCCGGGCCGCTGCTGGTCAAGTTCGTGATCGACAACGCGGTGGCCGGGCACACGGTCGGGCTCGGCTGGCTGGTCGCCGGGCTGGTCGGCCTGGAGGTGCTGACCTTCGCCAGCGCGTTCCTGCGCCGGTACCTCGGCGGCAGGCTGGCCCTGGACGTGCAGCACGACCTGCGCCAGGCGGTGTTCCGCGCGGTGCAGCGGCTCGACGGCGGCAAGCAGGACGCGCTGCGCACCGGGCAGGTGGTGTCCCGCTCGATCACCGACCTGCAACTGGTGCAGGGGCTGCTGATGATGGTGCCGCTGTCGGTCGGCACGGTGGTGTTCGCGGTGCTGGCGCTGGGCGCGATGCTGTGGCTCTCGCCGCTGCTGACCGTGGTCGCGCTGGTGGTGACGCCGGTGGTCGCGGTGGTGGCCGTGCGGAGCAGGACGCGACTGTTCCCGGCGACGTGGTCGGCGCAACAGACCGCTGCCGACGTCGCGCAGCAGGTGGAGGAGACCGTCACCGGGGTGCGCGTGGTGAAGGGGTTCGGCCAAGAGGCCAGGGAGGTCACGCGGCTGGAGCGGGTGGCGCGGCGGCTCTATGCGGAGCGGATGCGTAGTGCGCGGATCACCTCGCGGCCCGCGGCGACCCTGGTGGCGATGCCAGCGGCCGGGCAGGTGGCGGTGCTGGCGCTCGGCGGGTACATGGCGTTGCGCGGTCAGGTCACCCTGGGCACGTTCCTGGCCTTCGCCGGGTACGTGGCGAACCTGGTGGGGCCGACCAGGATGCTGGCCGGGCTGCTGGTGAACGCGCAGCTGGCCAGGGCCGGGGTGGAGCGGGTCTACGAACTGGTCGACTCGCAGCCGGACGTGACCGAGAAGCCGGACGCGGTGGCGGTGCCCGCGGGCCCGGTCGCGGTGGAGTTCGACGACGTGCGGTTCGGGTACACGCGCAGCGAGCCGGTGCTCGACGGGGTGAGCCTGCGGATCTCGCCAGGGGAGACGCTGGCGCTGGTGGGGACGGCGGGGTCGGGCAAGTCGACGGTGTCGCTGCTGCTGCCCCGGTTCTACGACGTGCAGTCCGGTGCCATCCGGATCGGCGGGGTCGACCTGCGCGACCTGCGGCTGGCGTCGTTGCGCGGCACGGTCGGGGTGGTGTTCGAGGAGGCGTTCCTGTTCTCGGACTCGGTGCGCGCGAACATCGCCTACGGCAGGCCGGACGCGACGGCGGCGGATGTGGAGGCGGCCGCGCGGGCGGCGCAGGCGCACGAGTTCATCACCGCGCTGCCCGAGGGGTACGACACGGTGGTCGGTGAGCGCGGGCTGACGCTGTCCGGTGGGCAGCGCCAACGGGTGGCGTTGGCCAGGGCGCTGCTGTCGGACCCCAGGGTGCTGGTGCTCGACGACGCGACCTCGGCGGTGGACACGCTGACCGAGTCGGCCATCCACGACACGCTGCGGGCGGTGACGGCGGAGCGGACGACGCTGCTGATCGCGCACCGCCGGTCGACGCTGGCGCTGGCGGACCGGATCGCGGTGCTCGACGGCGGCAAGGTGGTCGACGTCGGCACGCACGCGGAGCTGACCGGGCGGTGCGACCTGTACCGGGCGCTGCTGGCCGGGCCGGGTGAGGCGATCGAGGAGCCGGGGGGCGCGGTCGCGGCGGCGCCGGGGCCGGACGGGATCACGGCGGCGCTGTGGCCGGACACCGCGCCGGACGCGCCGGTGGCGGTGCGGGCAGCGCAGCAGGCGATCGGGGCGCCCGGTGGTCGGGGTGGGCGCATGGGCGGCGGCGGCACGAGCGCGGCGCTGAGCGGGATACCGGCGACCGACGAGCTGCTGGCCCAGGTGCGGGCCCTGCCGCCTGCCGTCGAGGAGCCCCAGCTGCGCGGGGAGGACCCGACGGCGCCCGATCCGGGGTTCCGGCTGCGCGGGCTGCTGCGGCCCGCGCGGTGGGCGTTGGCCGTGGTGCTCGGGCTGGTGGTCCTCGACTCGGTGACGGCGGTGGCGATGCCCGCGCTGTTCCGGCAGGGGATCGACAGGGGCGTGCTGACCGGGACGGTGAGCACGCTGGTGCTGGTCACGGTCCTGGCGGCCGGGTTGGTCGTGGTGATGTGGCTGAACACGGCAGTGACGACGGTGCTGACCGCGCGCGTCGGCGAGCGGTTGCTCTACCTGCTCCGGATGCGCAGTTACGCCCACCTGCAGCGGCTCGGGTTGGACTACTACGAGCGTGAGCTGGCCGGTCGGATCATGACCAGGATGACGACCGACGTGGACGCGTTGTCGACGTTCCTGCAGACCGGGCTGACGACGGCGGTGGCCAGCGTGGTGACCGTGGTCGCGGTGACGGTGGCCCTGCTGGTGACCGACCTGTCGCTGGCGCTGGTGGCGTTGGCCGTGGTGCCGGTGCTGGTGGTCGCGACCGTGGTCTTCCAGCGGCTGGCGTCCTCGGCGTACACGCAGGCCAGGGAGGAGGTCAGCGCGGTCAACGCGGACATGCAGGAGAACGTGACCGGGTTGCGGGTCGCACAGGCGTACACCCGCGAGGAGGTGTCGGCGCGGCGGTTCGCCGAGCGCAGCGACGCCTACCGGCGGACCAGGCTGCGGGCGCAGCGCTACATCTCGACGTACTTCCCGTTCGTGACGATGCTGTCCGGGCTCGGGCAGGCCGCGGTGCTGGTGGTCGGCGCGAACCGGGTGGCGACCGGGGACCTGAGCCCCGGCGTGCTGCTGGCGTTCCTGCTGTACCTGGGGCTGTTCTTCTCGCCGGTGCAGCAACTGTCGAACGTGTTCGACGGCTACCAGCAGGCCAGGGTCGGGTTGCGCCGGATCGCCGACCTGCTGCGCACGCCGACCTCGGTGGTGCCGCCCGCGGACCCGACGCCGGTGCCGGACCGGCTGAACGGGGAGGTCGAGCTGCGGGACGTCACCTTCACGTACCCGGGCGCGGACCGGCCCGCCGTGTCAGGGCTGTCGCTGCGGGTGCCAGCCGGGTCGACGGTCGCGCTGGTGGGGGCCACCGGGGCGGGCAAGTCGACGGTGGTCAAGCTGATCGCCCGCTTCTACGACCCGACCGGCGGCGCGGTGCTGGTCGACGGGGTCGACCTGCGCTCGTACACCCCGTCCGAGTACCGCTCCCGCCTCGGCGTCGTCCCCCAGGAGGCCCACCTGTTCACCGGCGACGTGGCCCGCAACGTCGCCTACGGCCGCCCCGACGCCACCCCGGCCACCATCGAATCCGCCACCCGCGACGTCGGCGCCCTCCCCATGGTCGCCACCCTCACCAGCGGCTTCCGCCACCCCATCGGCGAACGCGGCCAGGGCCTGTCCGCTGGCCAACGCCAACTCATCGCCCTGGCCCGCGCCGAACTCGTCGCCCCCGACATCCTCCTGCTCGACGAGGCCACCGCCGCCCTCGACCCCGCCACCGAGTCCGCCGTCCTGCGCGCCAGCCAACACCTCACCGCCCACCGCACCACCTTCGTCGTAGCCCACCGCCTAGCCACCGCCGCCCAAGCCGACCACATAGTCGTCCTGGCCAACGGCCGCATAGTCGAACAAGGCCCCCACCACACCCTCCTCACCACCAACGGCCCCTACGCCCGCCTCTGGCACCAAGGCACCCTCGACCCCACCACCCCACCCCCCACCCTCAACCCCACCCACTAGCCCTCCGACTTCATCCCCACCCGAGCGCTCCCGCACCTCCGGGGGGGGGACAAGGCAGAGAGGCAGAGAGGCAGAGAGGCAGAGAGGCAGAGAGGCAGAGAGGCAGAGAGGCAGAGAGGCAGAGAGGCAGAGAGGCAGAGAGGCAGAGAGGCAGAGAGGCAGAGAGGCAGAGAGGCAGAGAGGCGACCATCGCAGCAGCTCAGCCCAGTCGGGCTCGGCAACCTCGGACCGTCCTCTCGCCCCTCACAACGTTGGCCCCCCACCCGGCCCTCACAGGCGTTGGCCCACACCCGCCCCAAACAACGTTGGCCCACCCGCGCCCCTCCCCAACGTTGGCCCCCCACCCGGCCTTCTACAACGTTGGCCAGCCACGCGCCCCTCTCAGACGTTGGCCGAACAACGCTCCTCGGATCCGCTGGTGCCAACCCAGCTCGATGGGGCGGACTTGTTTTGTGTGGGGGAGCACCGCTCGTAGCGTCGTTCGCGGACAGGGCCATGCTCTTCGGCCCCTGCTTTGCGGTCCTGCCACGGGCGGTGCCGGGGCCCCGCGCAAAACAAGTTCGCCCCATCGAGCAAAGCTCGAAACTCGCGCCCAGGCCAATGCCGAAGGCGAGGCATTCATCCCCCGATGGCGAAGCCGAGACCGAGAGCCGGAACACCCCCAGCCCAAGATCACCCTCCACCCACATCCGCCGCCTACAAACCACCACACCCACCCCACCCAGCCACCAATCCCCCCGCCACCCACCCCACCAGTCAACCTCCCGCAGGCAACCCGTTCACCAGATAGATCCACAACCGTGTCCAGGTTTTCCCCTTCCACAGCCGGGAAACCTCCCCCCGTGCCCACCTCCCACCACCACGACCACCGCCCCGGCACCCGGGAGCCGACCGTTCGCCTCCCGTTCCCGGCAGCGTGGCGTCCGGACGAGGACCATTCAGCGACCGTTCGCCGATCACTCGGTGGGGTGAACCGGGTGGGAAGGGTGGCCCACAGAGTGGACGGGCGGTCGACGGCGGGCGGCGACTTACCCCACATGATCGGTTCCTCAACCGATACAGTTGGCGGCACCACACATGAGGTGCGCCACGGCCGGTTGGTTGAGTGACCACCGTCCTGACCGGGGGACTAGCCTGACGGGGAGTGTGTTCAAGTCGAGATCGAGATGGATAGAGGCGAGAGCCAGCCGTGTCCAGCAGCAGCCCTGCGTCACAGTTCGGTGCGAATGAGTGGCTCGTCGAGGAGATGTACGAGCAGTTCCTCGCGGACCCTTCGTCGGTAGACCCCGCGTGGCACGACTTCTTCGCGGACTACAAGCCAACACCGCGAGCAGCGACCCAGGGGGCCGCTCAGGCCAAGACCGCGGCCGACACCGGTGCCGCGAAGGCGAAGGCCGCCGCACCGGCGAACAGTGCCGCCAACGCCGCGAGCGCCACCAGCACCGCGAGTGCCACCACAGCCGCTAACAGCGCGAGCGCGGCCAACGCCGCGGGCGCCACCAAGACCGCGGCGCCCCCCAGGCCCGCGTCCGGCAACGGCAGGCCGACCACGTCGCCCGCGACCGCCGCCGCGGCGCCCGCGAGGTCGGCCGAGGCCGTCGCGCCCGCGAACAACAAGAACCCGGCCAAGCCGCCGCAGTCGCCCGTGTCCTCCGGTGAGGAGGAGCGCAAGCCGCTGCGCGGTGCCGCCGCCGCGATCGCGAAGAACATGAACGCGTCGTTGTCGCTGCCGACCGCGACCAGCGTGCGCGCGGTCCCGGCGAAGTTGCTGGCCGACAACCGCATCGTGATCAACAACCACCTGAAGCGGACCAGGGGCGGGAAGGTCTCCTTCACCCACCTGATCGGCTACGCCATGCTCAGGGCGCTCGAGGCGTACCCGAACATGAACCGGCACTACGCCGAGACCGACGGCAAGCCGCAGGGGGTCACCCCGGCGCACGTCAACCTGGGCCTGGCGATCGACCTGCCGGGCAAGGACGGCACCCGCAACCTGGTGGTGGCCTCCATCAAGGGCTGCGAGGGGATGTCCTTCCAGCAGTTCTGGCAGGCGTACGAGGACCTGATCCGCAAGGCCCGCGGCGGCTCGCTCACCGCGGACGACTTCGCGGGCACCACGATCTCGCTGACCAACCCCGGCGGCATCGGCACCAACCACTCGGTGCCGCGCCTGTCGGTCGGCCAGGGCGCGATCCTGGGTGTCGGCGCGATGGAGTACCCGGCGCCGTTCCAGGGCGCCAGCGAGAAGACGCTCATCGAGATGGGCATCAGCAAGATCATCACGCTGACCTCGACCTACGACCACCGGATCATCCAGGGCGCCGAGTCCGGCGAGTTCCTGCGCGAGATCCACCGGTTGCTGCTGGGCGAGGACGGCTTCTACGACGACATCTTCACCTCGCTGCGCATCCCCTACGAGCCGATCCGCTGGACCGAGGACATCTCCGAGGGCCCGGTCGACAAGACCGCGCGGGTGATCGGCCTGATCGACGCCTACCGCACCCGCGGCCACCTGATGGCCGACACCGACCCGCTGAACTACCGGCAGCGCAAGCACGAGGACCTCGACGTCCGCTCGCACGGGTTGACCCTGTGGGACCTCGACCGCGAGTTCCCGGTCGGCGGGTTCGCAGGCAAGGAGCGGATGAAGCTGCGCGACGTGCTCGGCGTGCTGCGCGACTCGTACTGCCGCACCGTCGGCGTGGAGTACACCTACATCCTCGACCCGGCCGAGCGGCGCTGGATCCAGGAGCGGGTCGAGGTCGCGCACGAGAAGCCCGCCGCCGCGGTGCAGAAGTACGTGCTGAGCAAGCTCAACGCGGCCGAGGCGTTCGAGACCTTCCTGCAGACCAAGTACGTGGGGCAGAAGCGGTTCTCGCTCGAGGGCGGCGAGTCGGTCATCCCGCTGCTGGACACGCTGCTGGACAAGGCGGCCGAGTACGAGCTCGACGAGGTCGTCATCGGCATGCCGCACCGCGGTCGGCTCAACGTGCTGGCCAACATCGTCGGCAAGCCGATCTCGCAGATCTTCCAGGAGTTCGAGGGCAACCTCGACCCCGGTCAGGCGCACGGTTCCGGCGACGTGAAGTACCACCTGGGCGCCGAGGGCAAGTACTTCCGGATGTTCGGCGACGGGGAGACCCGGGTGTCGCTGACGGCGAACCCGTCGCACCTGGAGACCGTCGACCCGGTGCTCGAGGGCATCGTGCGGGCCAAGCAGGACCTGCTGGACAAGGGCGACGAGAGCGGCGTCGGGTTCTCCGTGCTGCCGGTCGCGCTGCACGGTGACGCCGCGTTCGCCGGTCAGGGCGTGGTCGCCGAGACGCTGAACCTGGCGCTGCTGCGCGGGTACCGCACCGGCGGCACGGTGCACGTCGTGATCAACAACCAGGTCGGGTTCACCACCGCGCCGGAGCACTCGCGCTCCTCGCAGTACGCGACCGATGTGGCGAAGATGATCCAGGCGCCGGTGTTCCACGTGAACGGCGACGACCCGGAGGCGTGCTACTGGGTGGCGCGGCTGGCGATGGACTACCGGCAGACGTTCAACAAGGACGTCGTGGTCGACCTGGTCTGCTACCGCCGCCGCGGCCACAACGAGGGCGACGACCCCTCGATGACCCAGCCGGGCATGTACGACATCATCGACACCAAGCGCAGCGTCCGCAAGGGCTACACCGAGGCGCTGATCGGCCGCGGTGACATCTCGGTCGAGGAGGCCGAGAAGGCGCTGCGGGACTTCTCCAGCCAGCTCGAGCACGTGTTCAACGAGGTGCGGGAGCTGGAGAAGCACCCGATCTCGCCGAGCCCGTCGGTCGAGCGCGACCAGCAGGTCCCGGCGAAGCTGTCGACCGGTGTGGACCGCTCGGTGCTGGAGCGCATCGCCGACGCGCACGTGATGCTGCCGGACGGTTTCACCGTGCACCCCAGGGTGAAGCCGGTGCTGGAGCGCCGCGAGAAGATGGCCCGCGAGGGCGGCGTCGACTGGGCGTTCGGCGAGCTGCTGGCGTTCGGGTCGCTGACCCTGGAGGGCCGCTCGGTGCGGCTGGCCGGTCAGGACTCGCGCCGGGGCACCTTCACCCAGCGGCACGCCGCGGTGATCGACCGCAAGTCCGGCCGCGAGTACCTGCCGCTGCAGAACCTGTCCGAGGACCAGGGCAAGTTCATGGTCTACGACTCGGCGCTCTCGGAGTACGCGGCGCTGGGCTTCGAGTACGGCTACTCGGTGGCCAACCCGGACGCGCTGGTGCTGTGGGAGGCGCAGTTCGGCGACTTCGTCAACGGCGCCCAGTCGGTCATCGACGAGTACATCTCCTCGTCGGAGGCCAAGTGGGGCCAGGTGTCCGATGTGGTGGTGCTGCTGCCGCACGGGCACGAGGGCCAGGGCCCCGACCACACCTCGGGCCGCATCGAGCGCTGGCTGCAGCTGTGCGCCGAGGGCTCGATGACCGTCTCGGTGCCCTCGACCCCGGCGAACTACTTCCACCTGCTGCGCCGCCACGCCCTCGACGGCGTGCAGCGCCCGCTGGTGGTGTTCACCCCGAAGTCCATGCTGCGCAACAAGGCCGCGGTCTCCCCGGTCGAGGACTTCATCGACGACACCCGCTTCGAGTCGATCATCGACGACCCGACCAGGCCGGACCCGGCAGGCGTGCGCAAGATCCTGTTCGTCTCCGGCAAGCTGTACTACGAGCTCGCCGCCGAGCAGGCCAAGCGCGGCAGCACCGACGTGGCGGTGGTCCGGGTCGAGCAGCTGTACCCGGTGCCGCAGCGCAAGATCGGCGCCATCTTCGACCGCTACCCGAACGCCGCCGACATCCGCTGGGTGCAGGAGGAACCGGCCAACCAGGGCTCCTGGCCCTTCTACGGCCTGGCGCTGCCGGAACTGTTCCCGGACCGCGTCACCCGCATCACCCGCGTCTCCCGCCGCCCCATGTCGGCCCCGTCAGCGGGGTCGAGCAAGGTGCACGAGCTGGAGCAGCGTTCCCTGATCGAGAAGGCATTCGAGTAAGCACCCGTTCGTCTGTCGGGGCCGCCGGTTTCACCCCCGGCGGCCCCGCCGCATTCCCGAGGACTCCCCCGTGTACTTCACCGACCGCGGCATCGAAGAACTCGAGACCCGCCGAGGCGAGGAAGAAGTAACCCTCGCCTGGCTGGCCGACCGCATGCGCGCCTTCGTCGACAACAACCCCGAATTCGAAACCGCCACCGAACGCCTGGCCACCTTCCTGGCCCGCGACGACGACGACATCGAGGACTAGCGGCGCATCAGCAGACTCTGCGGCAAATCTGGGGGCCTCGTCCACCTCGTCGAGGGCGCTGGTCTGGCGGCCGTTGCCCAGTTGCGCGGCGGCCACCAGCGGGTCGGACACGGTCTTGGCGTGGGTGAGGGCGTCGCGGACCTGGCTGGGTGGGGTGTGTTCGACGGCCTCGGCCAGGGGGTCGCCGGTGCCGCGGGTGGCCACGGCGGCGGCGATCGCGACGGCGATGGCGCCCGCGACGGCTTCGGGGTGGGTGTGGGTGACCGTGGCGGACAGGGCGGCTTCGGCGGCGGCGCGCGCGAGGTCGTCGGCGAACCAGGCGCCGAGGGGGGCCACGCGCATGGCGGCGCCGTTGCCGAGCAGCATCGCAGACCGACCGGTCCGGTGGAGCGGATTTTCCGCCCCACCGGACCGTGGTCAGGTCACCAGGGAGAGCAGGCCGGGTGCCAAGCCGGCCACCACTAGAACCGCCATGGTGACCACTACGGCGTAGTTCTCCAGCGGGGTGAGGTCGCGTTCGCCGTCGACCACTCGGCGACGGGTGAACAGGCCGAGGAAGCCCCGCAGGACCGCGATTCCGGCTACTGACAGCGCGATCACGACCACGACGGCGATCGGGGTGGCGACCGCGTGCGGCAGGTGGTGGCCTTCGGCGAAGCCCGCCAGGAGCGGGAATCCGGCGAGTGACAGGCCGAAGACCAGGTAGGCCACGGCGAGTCTTGGCGTCGCCGCGAAGTCGCCGCCGTCGTGGACGGACAGGGATTCGCGGCGGGCGGCCAGCGCGCCGACGGTCATCGCGAGCCCCGCGGCGGCGAGGGTGCCGACGAGCCAGGACGCGCCGGTGATGACCAGGGCGTTCGCGGTGATCAGCAGGTATGCCAAGCCTCGGCGACCGTCGTCGGACGCGGCCGCGAAGACCGCCGCGGTGAGTGCCGTGACCGCGCCGATCACCGTGAGGACCACAGTGGACGGTTCGAGCAGCACCACCGGCGCCGCCTGGTAGGCCACGACGACACCCATCGGGGCGCGGTCGACGAAGCGCGGGAACCAGGCGTGCGCGGGGAAAGCAGCCATCCTGATCACCACCCCGGCCGCGAGCAGGACCGTCCCGGCCGGACCGGGGAGGACCGCGCCGACGATCAGCAGGAGCGCGCCGGGGAACTGGTAGCGCGCGAAGAGCCGATCACCGGACCAGGCGAGGTAGGTGCCCAGCGCCAGCAGCGCCGCCTCGACCACCGCGTACCGGAACGCGAGGAGTCCACACGCGACGGTGAGCAACCTCGCCACCAGCACCGGTGCCGCTCCCTCGACCGGACTCATCGCGGCGACCAGCAGCCCGGCCAGGCTGATCACCAGGCACCCGACGGCACCGGCCCCCGCACTGACCGGCCCGGCCAACGGCGCCTCGGGAAGCGCCATCGCCACCGCAGACACCCCCACCGCCACCGAGGCCGTCCACGTGGCCGCCCGCCTGGCTTGGCGCGGATCCACCACTCGCCCGACGACGACCGCGCCGACCAACCACACGAGCACAACAGCCAACGGCCCCAACGCGATCACCTCGCCACCGCCCCTCGCTCAGCGGCGACCAGGAAGAACCCGACGGCCACCACGCGGGCAAGGCGGTCGACCACACCAACGCCCACCGAGCCCCGCGCGTTCGGCGTGCCACCACCGGATAGGTGGAAACGAAGCGCTCGGTCTACCGGGCCTGCGATGGCGGTCATCTCGCCACCGCCTGTCGGTCGGCGGTAACCGCGTTGGTCCAGCGGTCTTCTGCGGCGGCCGCTCGGTTGACCGTGCGGACCAGGCCGCCGAGGACGCGGTCGACCAGGAAGGCGTCGACGTAGCCACGTTCCAGGGCGAAGCGGTAGAGCCAGGTCCGCAGGGTGGTGGGCAGGATCCGGTCGAAGTGCCTGCCGGTGCCGGGCACCGGGGTGCCGAGGGATTGTTCGAGGTGGTGGTGGTCGTGCAGGAGGCTGGGCGAGCGCAGGATCTGGCCGCTGCGCAGGACGGCGTGGGTGATCAGGTGGACCAGGGCGAGGACGTGCCACCCGAGGCCCACCTCGACCAGGACCAGGGCGATCTGGGTCATCGACGCGTAGGCGAGGCTGCTCTTGATGTCGGTCTGCGCGCGCCCGACAAGCGTCGCGTACAGGGCCGTGACCACCCCGACCGCGATGACCACGGGGCCGTCGATCCCGTTGCGCAGCAACAGGTACGGTCCGAGGCTCACCGAGATCGCGCCGTAGCAGATCGCGCTGGACGGGGTCGGGCCCTCCATCGCGCGGGGGAGCCAGCCGCCGAGGGGGAACTGCGCCGACTTGCCGAGCACGGCCCACACCAGCAGCAGCCCGATCACCGCGTGACCGGCGCCGTGGTGCTCGGCGACCACCGCACCGACCAACCCGATGTCGCTGACCCGGTAGGTGATGAACGCCCGCAGCCCGCCCGCGACCGGACCCGGCCGGTGGTGGAAGAACGCGATGAGCAGCGCGGACGCCAACCCGGCGAGCTCCCACCCGACCACGAGCAGGTCCAACGTCCCGGCGAGCACCACGAGCTGCACGGCCGCGACGAACAGGGCCAGCAGCAGGTAGAACCGCCGGTAGCCCGGGTCCCGGTGCAGGTACCGCTGCGAGAACGCCCCGATCAGGCAGCCCAGCAGCCCGCACAACACCACCATCGGCACCGACAGCCAGTCCGCCCTGAGCCGCACCGGGAACCCGGAGAACCAGGACCCCAGCGACACCAGGACCGGACCATCCACAATGCACACAACGGCCAGTGCGGCCCCGAGGAGTCCGGACAGCGCGGCAGACCCGACCACCAAGCCGGATACCACCCGCTCGCCCCACCCCCGCCCGAACCACAGCGCTACCGCCAACACCAGGAATGCCACCAACGGAACCCCGGCAGCGGCAACGACCAAGGCGCTCACCGGACCTCCCGCGCAGCCCGACCACCAGCCGACGCACCCACCGGGAGCGTCAACAGCGGAACAGCGGCGGTACCCCGGCCGCTCACCTCGCGTCCTGTGCGGTGGCGAGGATCGGGACCGGCAGGTCCACCCCCGCCAGCACGTGCGCGCACCCCAGGTGCCCGCGTTCGCCCGCGTACACCTCCACCGACCGCGAGACGACCGGGAACTCGGTCATCTCCGGTACGTGGGGTTGGAAAGTCCCGTCCTGGAACAGCAACATCGCGTCGTCGTCGGGGACCCAGGCCACGAGTTGGATCCACCCGTTGCCCACGAGCCTGGCGAGTACCGGGTTGGCGGACAGGATGGCGGAGAGCCGGGCGGGGGTGGCCTCGACGACCAGCAGCAGGCGCACCGGTTCGTGGATCTCGACCATCTGCCAGGGAAGTCCGGTGCGCAGGTCGGAGGCGTGCCCGTCCATCACGCCGAGCAGGCCGGTGATGTTGTGCGGCAGCTTGGTCCCGCACCCGTACCTGGCCGGGTCGACGTAGCTGAAGTAGTACTCCAGGTTGATGCCCGCGCACACCGGGCCGACCGCCTGCAGCAGGGACGTCAGCAGTGCGTCGTCGGTGTCCGCGGCAGGGTCGTACGACACGAGGAACGCGCGGCGGTCCAAGTAGAGGCCACGCGTCAACGACCGTCGACCGACCACGCACACCGCGTTCGTCGCGTGCCCGTACTCGGGTCGTGGCTGGCCGAGGTCGACCGCGTGGGTCTCGGCCTCGGCCAGGGCGTCGGCCATGGCGAGGTCCGGGGGTGCGGTCTCGAAGCGGCGGCACCGTTCGTGGGCGGCGAGGACGCACGCCTGGGCCAGGGAGTCCTTGGCCCGGGTCAGGTCTGCCTCGAACCGGGCGGGGACCAGGTCCACGTCGAAGTAGGTCATCGAGTCATCGCACGTGTTGTGGTACGAGCCGACGAACCAGGTGTCGTCCGGTAGCCCGAGGATCGCGCGGACCTCCGGGTGGTTGGCCATCGCGGCGAACGCGCGGGCGTTGGGGCCGCCGCGGCCGCCGCCGGTGGCTCCGCAGTCGTGCGCGGACTCGTGCGGGTTGTTCATGCTGGACGACCCGTGGCCGACCAGCAGCACGATCGGCGCGGGGGCCGCCAGCACGCCGGTCGTGCGCAGGACCGCGCCGACGATGCCCGCCATTTCCTCGACGGTGTAACCGATGTCGAGCCGGGTGGCCGGGTGCGGCCCGTCGAGCCGGTGCGACCAGCGTTGCGCCAGCCGGGGGAACAGGCACCGCCCGATCAGGGACGTCAGCCCCACGGCTCCCAGCGCGAGGCTGAAGACCCCGCCCCTGGCCAGCGTCCGGCTGCCGACACCGACGTGGTGGCTCCAGCCACCGCGGACCCGGCGCAGCACCCCGCGCGCAGGCGCGACCGGGCGTTCGACGACGTCGTGCGTCGGCGTGACCACGACAGGGCACAGTGGACGCGACCGGACGTCGTGCACACCCTGGTAGTTCATCGCCACGCCGAAGAAGCCCGCGAACCCGAAGGTCTGCGCGACGGGAGTGTTCTCCTCCAGGTGGCGGCGCAACGACTCCTCGCGCTCGTCGATGCAGAACACCGCCTGGAACCCGACCGCCGAGGCATCCGAAGTGGACAGGCGCTGGTGCGCGGCGAGCCCGTCGAGGACGCCGACCCGGTGCCTGCGCTCGTAAGCGGCGTGCAGCAACCGGCGCCGCCGCACACCGTCGCAGTCCTCGACCAGCGCCAGCCAGGCCGCCGGGTCCGGCGCCGGGTCGACGCCCATCAGCTCGGCCAGGACGAACGCCTCGTAAGCGAGTTCGACGTCCGGTCGCGCGGTGACCTCGACGACCGGCCCGTGGCCGGGGTGCTCGGCCAGGACGTGCCGCAGCGCGAAGACGTCCAGGGTCAGCTGCACCGCCAAGTAGTCCACCAGCCGGGCCGGTGGCGCGGCGACCGGGGCGCGGTCGGGCCGCACCTCGAACTGCCGCACCATGCCCGCCCAGCCGCGCAGCGACAGCAGCGTGGCCAGGATCACCTCGCCCCAGTCGGCCTCCGGCACTGCCAACTCGGCCAACGCCCACGCCACCGTGCGCTCGGCGTCCCACCGCTCCTGGCCGCGCAGGGTCGCGCCCAGGCCACGCAGGAACCGGTCCGGCGGTCCGCCCGCCTTCCCGTAGAGCGCCCGGAACGCGGCGAGCAGGCCGCGGTCGCGCTCGGGCATCGGCCAGTACGCCACGCCCTGGTCGAGGAACGCGGCGGTGAGCCGGATCAACACGGGGTGCACCAGGGCATCCGGGTCGACGCCGGTCTCGGCGCGCACCCGGTCGGCCGGACGTGGTGCGGGATCGGCGGTCGGCACCACGCGGGGTGCCGCCGCCAGCAGCGCCGACCAGGTCGGCCCCAGGTCACCGGCCTCGGCGACGACCCACCGCAGCGCGGGACCGCGCGGTACGTCGAGCAACCGGCGGAGCCGGGCGACGTGGAACTCGCGCCGCGTCGGCCCACCTGGAACGACCGGCACCCCGTCGTCCGGGACCTGCGCGAGCACCACAGCCAGCAGGTCGGCGTCGGTGATCCGCCCCTGCTCGACGTAGCCGTGCAGTTCCTGCTCGCTCGGGAACGGTTCGGCGCCGAACAGCGCGCCCGCCCGGACCACGGCGTCGTGGAAGGGCAGGTCCTCGAAGGCGTGCAACGTGTTGTGGTGCACGAAGGTCTGCAACGGCCCCTGCTGCGGCAGCAGTTCGGCGGCCCGCTCGACGAGTGGCCCGATCATGACCGCCGCCTGCGGCGCAGCGCCTGCGGGTGCGCGGAGACCGGGTCGAGCCGGTCGAGGCCCTCGACCCGCAGGGTGGCCCCGGGCAGTTCCTTGGCCAGCTGGTCGAGCCTGGTCAGGAAGGTGTGGTCGACGACGGCGGCGTCCGCGACGTCCACCACGACCTCCGTGACGCCGTCGCCGTTCTTGGTGATCGCGCGGCGCAACGGCAGCAGCGCGGGGAACACCGCGGCGCCGGGCACCGTGATCCGCAGGACGTCGCCGTCCCTGGTGACCTCGGGGCGGGGCCGCACGAACGCGGGCAGCGGCACGCCGCGCGCCAGGTGCAGCACGATCTTGAGCGCCAGCCCCGCGGCGACGCCGACGAGCAGGTCGGTGGCGAGGGTGACGACGAGCGTGGTCAGGAACAGCAGCAGCTGGTCCCAGCCGATCTTGCCGACGTGCGCGATCTCGCGCGGGTTGGCCAGCCGGAACCCGGTGTAGACGAGCATCGCGGCCAGCGCGGCCAGCGGGATGGTCTGCACCAGGCCGGGGATGAGCGCGACGAACAGCAGCAGGATCGCGCCGTGGCAGATGTTGGACCAGCGGGTCTTGGCGCCCGCGTCCAGGTTCGCCTTGCTGCGCACGATCTCCGAGATCATCGGCAGGCCGCCGATGAGCGCCGAGGTCAGGTTGCCCGCGCCGATGGCGAACAGGTCCCGGTTGAGGTCCGACGGCCGCTTGGTCGGGTCCATCGAGTCGACCGCCAGCACGGTCAGCGTGGACTCGATGGTGCCGATGAGCGCGAACATCGCCACGTACTGCAGCGAGGTGCCGCTGAAGACCTGGGAGAAGTCCGGGAAGGTGATCGCGTCGAGCACGGAGCCGGGCAGCCGCACCAGGAACTCGGGGCCGAGGTGGTGGGGGGCGTCGGCGAAGCGGTAGTCGTGCGGGCTCGACAGGTGCAGCCACAGCCCGATCGGGATCGCCACGGCGAGCACGACCAGCGGCGCGGGCACCGACTTGCTCCACCGCGCGCGCACCAGCGGCAACCCGAAGAGGATGAGCAGGGCGATGACGCCGATCAGCACGATCAGCGGGTTGGCGTGCGCGACGCTGTGCGGGATCTCGGCGAGCAGGCCGAGCGGGGTGTCCGCGGTCGGCTTCACGCCAAGCACCACGTGCGCCTGCTTGGCGATGATGATGACGCCGATGGCGGCCAGCATGCCGTGCACGACCGAGGGCGACATGGCCACGCCGATGCCCGCGGCGCGGACCGCGGCGAACAGGATCTGGATGAGCGCGGCGACCACACCGACCGCGAGCGCCCGCCGGTATCCGGCGACGGCGTCACCCTGGCCGAGGTCGTGCACGGCGCCGACGGCGATGACGATCAGCCCGGCGGCAGGCCCCTTGATGGTCAGCGGCGCGCCGCCGAGCAGGCCGCCGAGTATGCCGCCCACGATCGCCGTGAGCACCCCGGCGACCGGGGGGAAACCGCTGGCCAGGGCGATGCCGAGGCACAGCGGCAACGCGATGAGCGAGACCAGGAAACCGGACTTGACGTCACCTGCGGGAAAGCGGCGTCTGGCCGGGTCCGCGTTGCCGGAAACCGGCGCTTCGGTTTGTTCGGACATCGTGAATTCCTCGTTCTTCGGGCGCGACAGGGGCGCCTGCGTCGAATTCCGACGAGGCGTGGGCGGGTGGGAATCAGCGCCCGAGCGGCGGGCCGCGCGCGAGGAGTCCGGCTGCCGCGGATTCCGCGGCGATCACCAGTAAGCCGAGGTCGGCCGGGGTGCGGTGCGGGGGAACGTGGTGCGACGGTGCCGTGGTGATGCCGTCGTCGACCAGGTCGTGGTGATGCTCGATGGCCGAGAAACCCAGGCCGCGCACCAGTGTCTCCTGGTCCGCGCGGATCTGTTCGACCGGGGCGCCGCGGTGCGGCACCGCGCACACCGTGCCTGCGCCGATGCCGACCACCGCGCCGAGGACCGCGGCCAGGACGAGCGAGAGAACGCGCACCACGACCTCCCCCTCGCGGAAATTCGAGCCCGTTCGCCACCCGCGCAATAGGCTCTGTGATTCACAGAATGCGCCTGCGCCGACGATCCAGGACTTATCGATCATCTCCGGCGCGTGGAAGCACCGTCAAGGGGAGAGTATTCGCGTTTAAACACGCTGTGACATACCTGCCGAACATAGCAGACGGCTATGTCCTTTTTGCGGGAATACGTCAGCCCCCGGCCCAGGTGGGACCGGGGGCTGACGTCGACTACCAGGCGTAAGCCTCGGGGGCAGGTTTGTCGCCGTTGGGTCCAGGTGCTGGGAACAGCTCGTCCAGCTTCGCGAGGGCGTCCGCGTCCAGCTTGATCTCCAGCGCGCGCAGCGACCCGTCGAGCTGCTCGGCGGTGCGCGGGCCGATGATCGGGCCGGTGACCCCTTCGCGAGAAAGCAACCAGGCGAGTCCGATGTGCGCGGGATCCTCACCGATTTCCGCCGCGAACTTCTCGTACGCCTCGATGGTGTCCCGGTGCTGCTCGAGCGCGTCACCGGAACGGCCGGACAGCCCGCGCGACGCGCCGCCCTCGCGCTGCTTGCGCAGGATCCCGCCGAGCAGACCACCGTGCAGCGGCGACCACGGGATCACGCCGAGGCCGTAGTGCTTCGCGGCGGGCAGGACCTCGAGCTCGACCCAGCGGGTGAGCAGGTTGTAGATGGACTGCTCGGACACCAGCCCGAGGAAGTGCCGCTCCCTGGCCGCCTCCTGCGCCTGCGCGAGGTGCCACCCGGCGAAGTTCGACGAGCCGAAGTAGAGCACCTTGCCCTGCTGGCGCAGCACGCTGAACGCCTCCCACACCTCCTCCCACGGCGTGTTCCGGTCCACGTGGTGCATCTGGTAGAGGTCGATGTAGTCGGTCCGCAACCGCTTGAGCGAGGCGTCGGCGGCGCGCCGGATGTTCAGCGCGGACAGGAACGTCTCGTTGGGCCAGTCACCCATGCTGCCGTAGAGCTTGGTGGCCAGCACGGTCTTCTCCCTGCGCTGCCCGCCCTGGGCGAACCACCGGCCGATGATCTGCTCGGTGATCCCCTCCCCCTTCTGCCACCCGTAGACGTTCGCGGTGTCGAAGAAGTTGATGCCGTGCTCGAGGGCCCGGTCCATGATCTGGTGGCTGTCCGGCTCGGTCGTCTCCGGGCCGAAGTTCATCGTGCCCAGCACCAGCCGCGACACCGACAACCCACTACGCCCTAGGTGCGTGTACTCCATGGCTCCAACCTAACCCCGGACCGGCTCCAGGTCGCGCCACCGACGACGGTGGACTACAGCGCTACCAGGCGTACGCCTCGGGGGCGGGCTTGGCGCCGTTGGGGGCTGGGGGCGGGAAGATGGCGTCCAGCTTGGTGAGGGTGTCTTCGTCGAGGGTGATGTCGAAGGCGGTCAGGGAGCCGTCCAGTTGGGCGGTCGTGCGCGGGCCGATGATGGGGCCGGTGACGCCGTCGCGGGACAGGAGCCAGGCGAGGGCGAGGGTGGCGGGGTCGTGGCCGAGGTCGGCGGCGAGGTTCTCGTACGCCTCGACCTGCGTGCGGTGCCGTTGGAGCAGCTCCGGCCCGGCCCACGCGGTGTCGCGGACGCCCTCGCTGCGGCGTTGCTTGGCCAGGACGCCGCCGAGGATGCCGCTGCTGAGCGGGGACCACGGGATGACGCCGATGCCGTAGTGCTTCGCGGCGGGCAGCACGTCGAGCTCGATGAACCGGTTCGCCAGGTTGTACAGCGACTGCTCGGCGACAAGACCGAGGAAGTGCCTGCCGCGCGCCGCCTCCTGGGCCTGCGCGAGGTGCCAGCCCGCGAAGTTGGACGACCCGAAGTAGAGGACCTTCCCCTGGTGGCGGAGCACCTCGAAGGCTTCCCAGATCTCGTCCCACGGCGTGTCGCGGTCGATGTGGTGCATTTGGTACAGGTCGATGTAGTCGGTCCGCAACCGCTTGAGCGAGGCGTCCGCCGCGCGCCGGATGTTCAGCGCGGACAGCCTGCCGTCGTTGGGCCAGTCGCCCATCGCCCCGTAGAGCTTGGTGGCCAGCACGGTCTTGTCCCGCCGCTGCCCGCCCTGGTCGAACCAGCGGCCGATGATCTCCTCGGTGCCGCCCTTGTCGCCGTAGACGTTGGCGGTGTCGAAGAAGTTGATGCCGTGCTCGTGCGCCCGGTCCATCAGGGCGCGGCTGTCGTCCTCGGTGGTGTGCGGCCCGAAGTTCATGGTGCCCAGCACCAGCCGGGACACGGACAGGCCGGTGCGACCGAGAGTGGTGTACTCCATGACCTCAACCTAACCCCGGACCTGCTCCAGGTCGGGACCGTAGGATCGTACGCGGTACCGGCAGAGGGGCGGGCGTGGTGGACATCCTGATGTCGGTCTTCGCGGCGGCGATGGTGGTGCTCGGCACCGGGACCGGCGTGGTCGCCCTGCTGGAACGGCGCCGCCGCTCCAGACCGGTGCCGGAACCGGAACTGACCGCCGACCAGCGGTTCGAGCAGGAGTACATCGCGCGGATGCGCCGGGGTGCGCGCTACGTGGACCTCAAGGGGCTGCAGACGCTGAGCCACTCGAGCCTGGAGTTGGACGAGGTCTACGTCGACGTCAGCCTGGTGCACCGGCCGCCGCACCAGGTGCGCACCGACGTGCTGGCCGGGTTGCCGACGACCGTCCAGGGGCGCCGACCGCTCGCCCACTTCCTCGACGACCCCCGACCGCAGGTGCTGACCGTGCTCGGCGGCCCGGGCAGCGGGAAGACGACCCTGCTGCGCAAGACCGCCCGCGACATCTGCGACAGCGGCACCCCCGTGCTGCTGTTCCTGCGCGACCACCTGGCGCAGATCCTGCGCGGTGCGAGCCTGCCCGAGATCGTCGTCGCGACCCTGGCCAGGTCCGACCTGGTCGACGCGGACCAGTGGGTGGCCAGGAAGCTGCGCTCCGACCGGTGCGTGGTGATGCTCGACGGCCTCGACGAGGTGGCCAGGGCCGAGGACCGCAGGTCGGTGTCGGCGTGGGTGGAGAACCAGATCACCGCCTTCTCCGGCAACGACTTCGTGCTCACCTCGCGGCCGCAGGGCTTCCTCGACGCGCCGGTGGACGGCACGGTGGTGCTCCAGGTGCGGCCGTTCACCGCGGCCCAGGTCCGGGACTTCGTGCACGGCTGGTACCGCGCGGTGGCGAACACGGTCACCCCGGACGCGCACGACCGCGCCGAGGAGGAGGCGCGCGACCTGCTCGCCCGACTGGACGAGGCGCCCGCGCTCGTCGACCTCACCGTGAACCCGTTGCTGCTCACCATGATCGCGACGGTGCACCAGTTCCGGGGGGCGCTGCCCGGGTCGCGGGCCGACCTCTACCGCGAGATCTGCGAAGTCATGCTGTGGCACCGCGACGAGGCCAAGAAGCTGGTGACCACCGGTAACAACAGGCACAAGATGGTGCTGCTGCGGTCGTTGGCGTACTTGATGATGACCAACGGAGTGCGCCAACTGGCCCGCGAGGTCGTGCTGGCGGAGTTCGAGCGCCTCCTGCGGCGACTGTCCACACCGCTCGACGCCGAGGCACACCTGCGCCGGATCATCTCCGACGGCCTGGTGGTCGAGTGGGAGCGGGACCAGTTCGCCTTCGCCCACCTGACTTTCCAGGAATACCTCGCTGCCGCGTACATCCGCGAGAAGAACCTGGTCGACACCCTGTGCTACGCGGTGGACGACGACTGGTGGCGGGAGACGACCCTGCTGTACGTGGCCGGGTCGGACGCGGACCCGATCGTGCTGGCCTGCCTGGCATCCCGGACCTCGACGGCGCTCGGCCTGGCACTGGACTGCGTCGCGGAGGGGGTGGAGCTGGACGAGAAGCTGCGGTCCGAACTCGACGGCGTCCTGCGCGACGCGGCGAACGACCCGGCCCTGCGGGAGAAGGTGTTGCAGGCCATGCTGTCCCGGCACCTCCGCTCGGCGGTGCGCACGGCGACGGGGGCGGTGGTGTGGCGAACGCCGGTTCCTGCCGGCCTCTACCGGCTGTACGACAACTCGCCCACCGTCGAGGGTTGGGGAGGCGAACCCGCGCGGGGTATGTCGGCGTCCGACGCGATCCGGTTCGCGGCGACGGTGACCCAGTCCCGGGTGTCGCCGCACTCGTTCCGCTTGGCGAACCTGGACGAGTTGAGCGACCCGGCGGTGCTGCCCGCCGTGCGAAATCTGGCGGTGTGGACCAAGACGGTCTACCACGCGCCACGGCTGTGGATGCCGGCGTCACCTCAACGCGTGGTGACGAACGCCGCCCTCGCGGACGAGGTCCACGCGGACCTCAGCCCGTTCGTCCTATCGACACTGTTGCGCCGAACCCAGTCTCCCGGCCTGGGGCTGTTCGAGCTCATCGCGAGCCTGCCCCACGAGAAGACCGCGACCAGCCCGCTGTTTCCCGTGACCCTGTTCATCCCCCAGAGGGGGTGTGAGGAGAGCGAACTGCACAGGTACATCGGCAGCGCTCTCGCGGACTCGGTCCGCTCGGCCGTGTCCCAGACCGCCGAACTCTTCCTGCCCGTCGTGCACACGCGGTTCACCAGCGTGCTCAAGCTGGCCGAGATCGACCCCATCGGCGACATCGAGTCCCTGGCTTCGCTCGTGCAAGGTCCCACCAGCGGAGAGTCACCCTGGTCCCGTACCGCCCGACGGTACCTGGTGAGTGCCCTGGACGAATGGGTGCGCACAGCGTCGTTGTCGGCTGACGACGCCGTACGCATCAGGTTCGTCGCACTGTCGCTGGCCGCGGAGTCCACACTCGACGGACGACAGGCGCTGGTTCAGGTGGCCGCCACGGCGACGATGTGGGACTGGTGGCGGACGGGGAAGGTGGCCAGGCCGCAGGTGGTCATCCTCGCGGCGGACGCGCCGGAGCGCCTGAGCGCCAGACCGCCCAGGTGAGGGGGACGCCGGGGCGGTAGGCGAGGTGGGTGGCCGACGGGGCGTCGAGGAGGTGCAGGTCGGCTCGGGCGCCGGGGCGCAGGACGCCGACGTCGGTGCGGCGGAGGGCTTGGGCGCCGCCGAGGGTGGCGGCGCGGACGGCCTCGGGGACCGACAGTCGCATCTGGAGCACCGCGGTGGCGATGCAGTAGGCCATGGACGAGGTGTAGGACGAGCCGGGGTTGCAGTTGGTGGCCAGGGCGATGGTGGCGCCCGCGTCGAGCAGGCGGCGGGCCTCCGGCAGGGGTTGGCGGGTGGACAGGTCGCACGCGGGCAGCAGGGTGGCGACGGTGTCCGAGCCCGCCAGTGCGTCCACATCGGACTGGGCCAGGTGGGTGCAGTGGTCGACGCTGGCCGCGCCGAGTTCCACCGCGAGGCGGACACCGGGGCCGGGGCCGAGCTGGTTGCCGTGGACCCGCAGGCCGAGCCCGCGCGCGGCAGCGGCCTTGAGCACCCGCCGCGACTGGGCCTCGTCGAACGCGCCGGTCTCGCAGAACACGTCCGCCCACTGCACATACGGCGCGACCCGGTCCAGCATCTCCCCCGCGGCGAGGTCGACGTAGGCGTCCGGGTCGGTGCCCGAGGGGACTAGGTGCGCGCCCAGGTAGGTGACCTCGTCGGCGAACTCGGCCGCCAGCCGGGCGGATCGCACCTCGTCCTCGACGGTCAGCCCGTACCCGGTCTTGGTCTCGACGCAGGTGGTCCCCTGCGCCACCGCCTCGGCCACGTGCTTGCGCAGCCCCGCCCGCAACTGCTCGTCATCCGCCGCCCTGGTCGCCTCGACGGTGACCGCGATCCCGCCCGCCGTGTACGGCTCCCCGGCCATCCGCGCCCCGAACTCGGCGGTCCGATCGCCCGCGAACACCAGGTGCGTGTGGCTGTCCACCCACCCCGGCAACCCAGCCCGCCCCTGCCCGTCGACCCGGCTGTCCGCCTGCGGCGCCCGCTTCGCGTGCCCCACCCACGCCACCCGATCCCCATCGAGCACGATCGCCGCGTCGCGCACGGTCCCCAACTCGGGGTCGTTGGTGGTCAACTCCCCCAGATTCGTCACCAACACACTCATCCGACAACCTCCCACCCACAACGCCCGCCATCCCAGCCGGACTCGTCTCCAGCACTCACCGACCGCGCGTTCGTAGTCATCCCCGTGCTGCGCAAACACAAACAAGACAACGCACCGCGGCAACCCATCTCAGATCCGCGAGCCCACTCATCCGACACCTCCCACACAGCCACCGGCCACGCCCGCTGCCATCCCCAGCCCAGCCAGACCCATCTCCAGCACACACCGACCGCGTGTTGGCCGTCATCCCCGTGCTGCACGACCGCAAACGAGACAGCGCCCCACCTCACCAGCGGTGCCCCACCTCGGATCCATCAGCGCACCCATCAGACACCTTCCACACAGCCGCCAACAACACCTGCCGCCGTCCCTCGTACAAACCAGACCCGTCTCCAGCACGCTCACCGACCGCGCAACCGTGGTCATCCTCGCGCTGTGCGACCGCGAACGGGGCAGCGCACCGCCTCACCACGGGGCGCCCCACTCGGATCCGCGAACCCGCTCATCCGACACCTCCCACACGACCACCGGCCAGGCCCGCGGCCATCCCCAGCCCAGCCAGAACCATCTCCAGCAGGCCCACCTGATCGACCCCGCTTGACCGCAAACCCGCAGCCTGCCATGCATTCCTGGTCATCGGTCGCCACCATCCAGCGCCGCGCGACCGCTCGTCGCATCGCGGGCGGTACCCGATGTCTCGAAGTCCGCCGCACTCACTTGACAACCTCCGCCAGCAGTCGTCCAACGTCGCCCAAGACGTGTTCGCCCGAGCGGACCACCACCCGGCCGTCGATGACCACAGTGTCCACATCGGATGCTGTCGCGGTCAGGATCACCTGCTCGGGCGTCGAACCCACTGTCCGCACCGTGTCGAGGCGGACGGCCACGAGGTCGGCGGGGGCGCCTACCTCGATGCGGCCTGCTTCCGGCCAGCCGATGCTCGCGTGGGCGGTCATGGCGCCGACCAGTTCACCCGGCGTGAAGCGGCCGCGTTGGCCGGTTCGCAGGCGTTCGCCGTGTTCGAGGGCTCGGGCTTCCAGGAGCATGTCGACCACCGCGTGTTGGTCGCTGCCCAGCGACAGCGGCGATCCCGCGTCGGCCAACTCCCGCGCGGGGCCGATGCCGTCGGCCAGGTCGGCTTCCGTGGTCGGGCACAGGCAGGCCCCGGTGCCGGACTCGCCGAGGAGGCGGATGTCGTCAGCCGTCAGGTGCGTGGCGTGGACGGCGGTCAAGTGCGGGCCCAGGGCCTCTGCGTCGGCCAGGACCTGGGTCGGGGTGCGGCCGTACGCGGCGAGGCAGGCTTCGTTCTCCGCGGGCTGCTCGGACAGGTGGACGTGCACCGGCCCACCGAAACCGGCCACCACAGGCAATGCGTCCCGCGGCACAGCGCGGACCGAGTGGATCGCGGCACCGACACGCGAGCCCGGGATCGGCGAAAGGTCAGCCACCCGGCTGGCCCAGGCGAGCACGTCTCCATCGGAGAACCGTTGCTGCTGGGCGGAAACCGGCTGCCCGATCCCGCCTGCCAGGTAGCACGTGTCGAGCAGCGTGATCCGGATACCGGCGTCGCGCGCGGCGTGGATCAGGGCGTGGCCCATGGCGTTCTGGTCGTTGTAGCGGGTGCCGCCGGGGGCGTGGTGCAGGTAGTGGAACTCGCCGACGCAGGTGATGCCGGACAGGGCCATCTCGGCGTAGACGGCTCGGGCCAGGAGGTAGTACGAGTCGGGGTCGAGGCGGTCGGCGAGGTCGTACATGCGGTCGCGCCAGGTCCAGAAGGTGCCGCCGTCGCCGTGGGTGCGGCCGCGCAGGCCCCGGTGGAACGCGTGCGAGTGCGCGTTGGCGAACCCGGGGAACACCACCCCGGGCAGCACGTGGGCATCGCCCGGAGAGTCCACAAGGGACACCGCGTTGATGACCCCGTCCACCACGTCGACCAGCACCCCCGAGGCCACCCCCGATGGCAGCCAGGCCGAAGCGCACCAGTACGCGGTCACCGGGCCAACTCCTCCAGCACCGACGCCAGCGCCACGACCCCGGCCGCGCAGTCGTCGGCCTCGGCGAACTCCTCCGGCGCGTGGCTCACCCCGGTCGGGTTGCGCACGAACAGCATCGCCGTCGGCACGTGCCCGGCCAGGATCCCGGCGTCGTGCCCGGCACCGGTCGGCAGCGCGGGCACCCCGCCGAGCACCCCGGAGACCGAGTCCCGCAGTCCGGCGTCGAACACCACAGTGTCCCCATAGGACTCCTCGGAGACGGTGACCACGCACCCCTCCTGAGCAGCGACCTCCGACGCGGCGGCAGTGATCTCCGCGACGACGGCCCGGGTCCGCGCGTCGTCCTCCGCCCGCGCGTCCAGCCACAGGTCCACACTGGACGGGATCACGTTCGTCCCGCCGGGGTTGGGGATCAGCCGCCCCACCGTGGCACGAGCGCCCTCCACCGCCGTGGCCGCCCGACGAGCGGCGAGCACGACCTGTGCCGCGGCCACCATCGGGTCCCGCCGGTCGACCATCAGCGTCGCACCGGCGTGGTTGCCCTCGCCGCTGATGCTGAACCGCCACCGCCCGTGCGCCAGGATCGAGCTGGCCACCCCGACCGGCGCCCCGAGGTCGACCAGCCCGCGCCCCTGCTCCACGTGCAGCTCGACGAACACGCCGATCCGCCGCAACGCCTCGGCATCGTGCCCCACAAGAGAAGGGTCCAACCCCGCCGACCGCACTGCCTCCGCCAGCGTCACACCGTCCGAATCGGACAGCCGCAACGCCGCATCCGCCGAGATGGCACCCGTCAGCAACCGCGACCCGAGGCACGCGACCCCGAACCGCCCGCCCTCCTCTTCCGCGAACACCACCACGGCGAACGGCTTACCCGGCACGAACCCCTTGGCCCGCAACACATCCACAGCCTCAAGCGCGGCCACCACACCGAGCGGTCCGTCAAAGGCACCACCACCGGGCACGGAGTCGAGGTGGCTGCCGGTCACCACCGCCCCGTCCCCCGGCGCACCCCACCACGCCCACAGGTTCCCGTTCCGGTCGCACTCGACGGAAAGCCCGCGTCGACCGGCCTCCTCGGTGAACCAGGACCGCAGCTCCAGCTCGACGCGGTCGAACCCGTGCCGGGAGTACCCGCCGCGTCGGGGGTCGGCGCCGACCCCCGCGATGTCGGCGAGGCTGGTCACGACCGGGCCATCGGGACGGCGACACCGCGCTCGGCGGCGATCTCGTCCGCGCGGTCGTAGCCAGCGTCGACGTGCCGGATGACGCCCATCGCCGGGTCGTTGGTGAGCACCCGCTCGATCTTCTGCCCGGCCAGCGCGGTCCCGTCGGCCACGGTGACCTGCCCGGCGTGGATGGACCGGCCGATGCCGACCCCGCCGCCGTGGTGGATGGACACCCAACTGGCCCCGGACGCGGTGTTGACCAGCGCGTTGAGCAGCGGCCAGTCGGCGATCGCGTCGGAGCCGTCGGCCATCGCCTCGGTCTCGCGGTACGGGGAGGCGACCGAGCCGCAGTCGAGGTGGTCGCGGCCGATCACGACCGGCGCGGCCAGCTCACCGGAGGCGACCATCTCGTTGAACCGCAGCCCGGCCTCGTGCCGCTCCCCGTACCCGAGCCAGCAGATGCGCGCCGGGAGCCCTTGGAAGGCAACGCGTTCGCCCGCCATCCGGATCCACCGCTCCAGGGGTTCGTTGTCCGGGAACAGGTCCAGGATCGCCCGGTCGGTCGCGGCGATGTCGGATGCCTCGCCGGAGAGCGCCGCCCAACGGAACGGACCCTTGCCCTCGCAGAAGAGCGGGCGGATGTAGGCGGGCACGAACCCGGGGAAGTCGAACGCCCGGTCGTAGCCGCCCAGCTTCGCCTCGCCGCGGATCGAGTTGCCGTAGTCGAACACCTCGGCGCCCGCGTCCATGAACCCGACCATGGCCTCGACGTGCTCGGCCATCGAGTCGCGCGACCGGTCGGTGAACTCGTCGGGCTTCTTGGCCGCGTAGTCCGACCAGTCGGCCAGGTCGATACCGCGCGGCAGGTACGCCAGCGGGTCGTGCGCGGAGGTCTGGTCGGTGACGATGTCGACCTCGACGCCCCGGCGCAGCAGCTCGGGCAGCACCTCGGCGGCGTTGCCGATCACACCGACCGACAGCGCCTCGCCCTCCCGCTTGGCCCGCTCGACCCGCGCCACCGCGTCGTCGAGGTCGAGCGCCAGCTCGTCGAGGTAGCGGGTCTCGACCCGGCGCCGCGCCCGCACCGGGTCGACCTCGACGACCAGCGCGACGCCGCCGTTCATCGTCACCGCAAGCGGTTGCGCGCCACCCATGCCGCCCAGCCCCGCGGTCAGCGTCAGGGTCCCGCGCAGCGACCCGCCGAAGCGCTTGGCGGCCACCGCGGCGAAGGTCTCGTAGGTGCCCTGCAGGATGCCCTGGGTGCCGATGTAGATCCACGAGCCCGCGGTCATCTGCCCGTACATGGTGAGCCCGGCGGCCTCCAGGCGGCGGAACTCCGGCCAGGTCGCCCAGTCGCCGACCAGGTTCGAGTTCGCGATCAGCACCCGGGGAGCCCACTCGTGGGTCCGCATGACCCCGACCGGCTTGCCCGACTGCACCAGCAGCGTCTCGTCCTCGGCGAGGGTGGTGAGCTCCCGGCTGATCGCCTCGAAGCTGGCCCAGTTGCGGGCCGCCTTGCCGGTGCCGCCGTAAACGACAAGGTCGTCGGGGCGCTCGGCGACCTCGGCGTCGAGGTTGTTGTGGAACATGCGCAGCGCGGCCTCGGTCTGCCAGTTCCGCGCGGTCAGCGTGGTGCCGCGGGCGGCGCGCACCGGCCGGGGTCCGGGGGTGGTCACACGGTCCTCCTCTTGACGGCGTCCAGCAGGGCGCCGGAACGGATCAGGTCTTCTGCGGCGGCGATCTCGGGCGCCAGGTGGCGGTCCGGGCCGGGCCCGGGGACGCGCTCGCGCAGCAGTGCGACGGCGGCGGCCGTGGCGGGCGCGGGGGTGAGCGGGGCGCGGAAGTCGAGCGCGCGGGCGGCGGTCAGGTACTCCACGGCCAGCACGGTCACCAGCCCGTCGACCGCCTTGCGCAGCTTGCGGGCCGCCGACCAGCCGAGCGAGACGTGGTCCTCCTGCATGGCGGAACTGGGGATGGAGTCGACCGAGGCGGGCACGGCCAGCCGCTTGAGCTCGGCGACCACCGCGGCCTGGGTGTACTGGGCGATCATGTGCCCGGAGTCGACGCCGGGGTCGTGCGCCAGGAACGGCGGCAGCCCGTGCGAGCGGGCCACGTCCAGCATCCGGTCGGTGCGCCGCTCGGCCATGCTCGCCACGTCGGCGACCGGGATGGCCAGGAAGTCCAGCACGTAGGCGACCGGGGCGCCGTGGAAGTTGCCGTTCGACTCGACGCGGCCATCGGGCAGCACCACCGGGTTGTCCACGGCAGCGGACAGTTCCCTGCTCGCCACGGTCTCGGCGTGCGTGACGGTGTCGCGGGCGGCGCCATGTACCTGGGGGGCGCAGCGCAACGAGTAGGCGTCCTGCACGCGCGGGCAGTCCGGGCCGCGGTGGCTGGCCACGATCGGCGAGTCGGCGAGGAACGCGGTGATGTTCGCGGCGGACTCCGCCTGACCGGGGTGCGGTCGCAGCGCCTGCAGGTCGGCGGCGAAGACGCGGTCGGTGCCCAGCAGCGCCTCGACGCTCATTGCCGCGGTCAGGTCGGCGACGTCGAGCAGCCCGTGCAGGTCGGTGATCGCGAGCGCCAACTGGCCGAGCATGCCGTCGGTCCCGTTGATCAGCGCCAGCCCCTCCTTCTCGGCCAGCGCGACCGGCTCGATGCCCTCGGCCGCCAGCGCGTCGGCCGCGGGGACCAGTTCCCCGCGATACCGGACCTCGCCCTCGCCCATCAGCGCCAGGGCGATGGACGAGAGGGGGGCGAGATCGCCCGAGCACCCGAGCGAGCCGTACTCCTGCACCACGGGCAGGATCCCGGCGTTGAGCACCGCGGCCAGCGTCTCCACAGTGGACTGCCGAACCCCGGTGCGGCCGGTGGCCAGGGTGCGCAGCCGCAGCAGCATCAACGCCCGCACGACCTCGGGCTCCACCTCGGGCCCGGCCCCCGCGGCGTGCGACCGGATCAGCGACCGCTGCAACGCCGCCCGCCGCTCGACCGGGATGTGCCGCACCGCCAACGCCCCGAACCCGGTCGACACCCCGTAGGTCGGCTCCGTCGCGTCGGCCAACTTCTCGATGTGCGCCCTGGTCGCGGCGACCCCGTCCAACGCCCCCGCGGTCAACACCACATCGGCGTCACCCCGCGCGACCGCCACCACCTGCGCGACACTCAGCGGACCACCATCGAGGGCAACTGGTTCCATGCCCCCCATCACAGCGCGAACCCCGCCGCGGCACGACCCAGGATCGGGTGACAGTGTCTGGGATTCCAGACACCAGGATCAGTAACAGCCGCCGCTCCAGTCGATCCGCTGTCCCGGGGGTCAGCAGCGACCCCCGATCCAGTCGTTGCGGGGGAGGCGGATGGAGCCTGCCACCCCGTAGCAGGCAGGCGGTGCTGGCCGGAGCAGGTCGGGCCTCCAACACACGGCGCGGCGCGCGGGCCGAGGGAGGTCGCCAGGAGGAAGTCGGCCTCAGATGCGCGGCTGCGACATCGCTCCGTGGCCCGCGGGAACACGCTCGGCGCGTGACCACCGCTGGTCCCGGTCGTCGTGCGGCGATCGGGCGCCCACCTGCTCGTTCCGCTATCCCGGGGTCAGTAGCGGCCGCCGATCCAGTCGTTGCGGGGCACGCGGATGGAGCCGGTCATCTCGGCTCAGCGGCATTGCCAACCGCAGGGCAAGTCTGGCTTGCGCCACACGGCGTGGCGCGCTGGCCGGGGAAGTCACCAGGCGTAAGCCCGCCTCCGATGCGCGGCACGCGCCTGCCGCTCCGTGGTCCATCGCCCGCGGAAGGCGCGCCCGGCGCGTGACCACTGCCGGTCGCACTCTCGCGCGGCGATCGGGTGCTCGGCGGCGGGCGCCCACCTGCTCGTTCCGCTATCCCGGGGTCAGTAGCGACCGCCGATCCAGTCGTTGCGGGGGAGGCGGATGGAGACCGATTGGGCGATGCCGATCGCCCAGACCTCGCGTTGGCCGCGGTTGGCGCGGCTGGAGAAGTAGAAGACGCGCAGGCGCATGTCGCCGAAGTCGACCCAGAGTTCGTCGCCGTCCCCGGTGGCTTCGATGGGGTAGAAGGTGGCGGGTCTGCCGCGCACGGTGGTGGGGTTGCCGCCGGTCCGGGTGGGGCGGGCGTGGGTCCACTCGGCGGACACGGCGTCCCCGCCGCCCGGCGGCAGCGCGTGGATCTGGCTGGTGAGGCCGCTCTCCTCCTTGGCGATGCCGAGGGTGAAGGGGGCCAGGCCCGCGGGCAGCACACCGAACTCGGCGGCGACGACCAGGGGCGCGGTGTCGACCGGCCCGATCGAGCTGGCGACCCGCAGCGCGACCTCCCGCCCGTCCGCGATGTAGTTGACGTTGACGCGCACGACGTCGGCATCGTCGTACTCGAACACCAGGCACGTGCTCGGGTCACCCCGGGTCGGGCCCACCGCGGAGCCTGGCTTGCCGTTGACGTCGACCGGTTGGGCGTCCCCGTAGCAGGGGAACCCCCCCAGCTTGTGCTCGGCGCTCTTCGCCATCACGGTCACGCTGACGTACGGGTCGGTCACCTTGAGGGGCGGCAGCTTGCCCGACCACTGCCGCGACAGGACCTTGCCGTCCGGCGTCGCCGCCCGGCTGAGCTCGGTGATGCCGTCCGGGAGCCAGGTCGGGCCGATGCGCACCGGCACCGTCAGCGCGGGTGCGGGCAGCAACGGCCTCGTCCCGCCGATCCCGCTCGACCGGTCGTCGTCGCGCAGCAGCGCAGGGGCCGCCACCAGCAGCGTGAGCACCACGACCGCCGCCGCGGCGTAGGCCAGCACCGGCCGCCGGTGGCGGGGTGCGAGCACCGCGTGGATCGTGTCGGCGGGCTCCGGGGCGCGGTCGGCGTGGTCACCGAGTGCGTCCCGGACCAGGCTCTCCAGTTCGTCGGTCTTCACAACGCCTCCTTCGCACGCTCTAGTGCCGGGATTCGGTCTCTTAGTGCGGCCAAGCCGCGGGAGATGTGGCTGCGCGCGGTCGCTTCCGAGCAGCCAAGTTCACCGGCGATCTCCGCGAACGACCGGTTGGCGTAGTACCGCAGCACCACCGCGGCCCGCTGCTTGCGCGGTAAGAGAGCGATGCCCTGGAACACGAGCTGCCGCTGATCAACCCGGTCTGTCTCATCCGAGGACGGTGGCGCTACCGACTCGATCACCTCGTGCGACACCGAGACCGTCCGCACGGCCCGCCTGCGCCAGGACAGGAACTCGTTGGTCACCATCCGGTGCACGTAGGCGCCGGGCACCGCCAACTGCTCGATGCCCGGCCAGCGCTGCCCCGCCCGCAGCAACACCGACTGCACGACGTCCTGCGCCGTGTGCGGGTCACAGGTCAGCGCGGTCGCGTAGCGCAACAGCTCACGGGCGTTGTCGTGCACGTACTGCTCGAAGCTCGTAGGCACCGCACACCCCCTCTCGCCCATACAACGCCCGAGCGCAGCGGTATGTGGAGTCAGCTCTTATGGTCTCCGGCCGAGCCAGGGCGCAGCGGGAGTCGGCCCTACCGTGACCGAATTGGCCACGGTGGTGAGCAGGTCCAACTGCTCGACAGGATCCTTCTTCGCGGTTGGGAGGAAGCTGACCACCAGCCACCGCCCATCGAGGTCCGCCACCAAGACGCCCGACGGCTCGTCCAGGCCGAGCGGGGTCATCCGGAACCAGCCTTCGCCACCCCGCACCGGTACCCGCGCCCCCTCCAGCACGGGTTGGTCGGGGCGGACCTCGATCCGGGCGACGCCCACGTCCGCGAACCCGAGGTTGGTGATCATCACCGCCCTGTCCGGTCGATCACCGCTGATGCCGCTCCAGTCCACCCGCGCACCCGGCACCGCGGCGAAGGTGAACGGCACCGCGGTCGGCTCGACCGCGGTGGGACGGAGGGACTCGGCGATGCGGAGCAGGGCGGGCTTGGGATCGGGGAGCGAGGAGCCGAGCAGGTCGAACCGGCGGGACCCGGCCCACCAGGTGAGGGTGTGCACCTCGTGTCGGGGGTCGGAGCTGACGGTCCACTCGCCGGGCCTGCCGTTGACCAGCACCTGCTCGTGGCCGGGATCCGGCCCCGTCGGTTGCCCAGGACCCGGCACCACGCTGATGACGTGCACCCAGGGCGCTGCCGTACCCGGCCCGCTCGCCCAGATCGACCCGACCCAGGTGTCATCCACCGCGTAAGAGCGCTCCTGCTCCACCATGCCGGAAGGCAGCCAGGTGGGTTCCCAGTACACGTTCCCCGGTTCGGCCGGTGGGCTCACCTGGAGGCTCGTCCCTGGCGCCGCCTGCTCGTACGACTCCGACGCGGACACCATCGCGATACCGACCAACCCGGCCGTGACCACGCCTCCTACCGGCATCCACCACCTACGGCGCCGGGTTCGTGGTGCCAACGCGGCCAGGACGCGCGCGCCGCCCGGTGCTTGTGCTGCCTGGTGGTCTAGGGCCTCACGCAGGAGGTCCTCGAACTCGTCCGTCCTCATCGGACCTCCTCTACTCGTTCGATGCTCGCAAGTCCGGCTCTTAAGGTCGCGACGGCACGGGAGACGTGGCTGCGCACGGTGCCGGTAGAGCAACCCAGCTCATCGGCGATCTGGTCGTCAGTGCGGTTCAGGTAGTAGCGCAGCACCACAGCGACTCGTTGCTTGCGCGGCAGCCGGGCGATGCCCGCGAGTAAGACCTGCCGGTCATCTACGCGGCCTGCGTGATCCGCCGTAGTGGCCCCTAGTCGCCCCATCGCCTGCGGCGCGACCGAGATGTCCTGCCGCCTGCGCCGCCAGGACAGGAACTCGTTGGTCACCATCCTGGTGACGTAGGCCCCGGGTTGTTCCATCCGTCCGATCCGCCCCCAGCGTTGCTGCGCGCGCAGCACGACCTCCTGCACGATGTCCTGCGCTTGGTGCGGGTCGCAGGTAAGCGTGGTGGCGTAGCGCAAGAGGCTGTCCAGCCGCTGCGCGAGGAACTCGTCAAAGGTCACATCCGCCCCCTTTCCGCCCTGTCAACGCGCGCTGCCGCGGATCTGTTGAGTCTGGTCGTAGGCTGGGTGCCCATGGGCGCCAGCAGCGACGTCCCCGCCCTCCGCCGCGGTCTCGCCGTGTTGCGGCTGCTGGCGGGCAAGGCGGGTCCGGTGGCGGCGGCTGCCGTCGCCAGGGAGCTCGGGCTGCCCAGGTCGACGGTGTACCACCTGCTCGCCGAACTGGTGGACGCCGGTTTCGTCACGCACCTGCCGGAGGACCGGCGCTACGCCCTGGGGCTCGGCGCGTTCGAACTGGGCTCCGCTTACCTGCGGCACGACCCGCTGGAACGGCTGGCGCGCCCGGTGCTGTCGCGGCTGATCGAGCGCACGGGCCACACCGCGCACCTGGGCGTGCTGCACGGCAGGGAGGCGCTCTACCTGCTACGCGAACAGCCACCGCACCCGCACACCGTGGTGACCGACGTGGGCGTCCGGCTCCCCGCGCACCTGCCCGCGTCCGGTAGGGCCATGCTGGCGCACCTACCCCCCGCCCAGGTCCGCGCCCTCTTCCCGACCCGCGACGCGTTCGTCGACCGCACCGGCCGCGGACCCGTCCACCTGCCCGCTCTACGCGGGTTGCTGACCGCGGAACGCCGCCGCGGCTGGGCGGTGGAGGACGGTTACGTGACACCCGGCTTCGCCTCCGTGGCCGCTGTCGTCCTCGACCACACCGAACACCCGGTAGCCGCGATCAGCACTACGTTCCGCCACCACTGCGAATCCGAATGCGGCCAACTGTGGCCCGAGTTGGCCGAACCCACCCTGGCCGCGGCCGCCGAACTGACCACCAGGATCAGCGGTCGACGTTCCTGACGACACTGAGGTTGCCACTCTTTCGAGTGACAATAGCGGCGCGAATCAGCGGCAATGTACCGATCCCGGTACCGTTTTCCGTTGCCTTCCACCCAACCGGCTGAAATCGCCGGCCATTGTCACCGCCGCAACAGGCGATCCGGCTAGTATGTGCAGACGAACACTTCCTCATCCCCCTGCCCGAATTACGCGGTCACCGCCCTCGGCGAACACCCGCCGGGCGCCGCACAACCCCGCGATCCGCACCGGTTGTCGCCCCATTGACAATGGCCGGTGCGCGCGGATCACCACCCCACCCGAAATGAGGTAATACCCTTGCCAACCCTGGAAGTGGTCGCCCGCGACCCGCTCGCAGACGACCACCCCGATTGCGCCACCCACCACCTGGTGCTGTCGCTGCGCGGTCGGGTCTACCCGATCGCCTGCCCGACCGACCCCGACGCCAGGGACTTCCTGCGCCAGATGGCCGAGGCCACCGACCAGTGCCGGGCCGAGCGGACGGACTTCGCCATCACCATGCTCGCGATGAGCGTCGTGCTGCCGGGCATCCTGCTGCTCTACTGGGCGGTCGCCCCCGAGGTCCTGCCCTCGATCGGGGTCATAGCGGCGGTGCCGTTCGTCGCCGAGTACGTCGCGCAGTTCCGCAAGCGCCGCAACTCCTGACAGGCGGGAAGGTGAGGCTGATGCGCCTAACACCAGCCTCACCTCCCCTGTCCGGGACGGCGGCCCGTCCGCTCCGACCGGCTGGGTAGCCGCGGGCGGGCCGCCCGTTGTGGTTGCACGTGCATCTGCGCGGGCAAACCAAGGTAACGATCATCCCGGCGGATCAGTACGCATCGCTACCCGATCGGATGAGCCAAGGGAAGCGGCCGCCAGGGCGCCGCTCAGCGCGGCGAGACCGCCCGCGACGTACCCCGCCCAGGTCAGCGAGGTCACCTTGGCCAGCACCGGGCCGAGCACGGCACCGGCGAACGCGGCGAACGCCTCCGCCGTGAACAGCGCCGCGCTCACCCGGCCCAGCACCGCGTCCGGCGTGACCCGCTGCACCACCGTCTGCGTCGTCCCCAGCGCCAACGACCCGGCGAGGCCGATCACCACGGCCGCGATCACCGCGACCACCACCGCGCTCGCCGAGAACAGGAGCGCGAATCCACCACCGGTGACCACAAGCGCTATCGCGAGCAGAAAGGGCACCCGGTCGATCAGCACCGGTTGCAGAGCGCCGCCGCCGAGGAAACCAATCCCGAGAGCGGACATCAGCACACCGGTCGCAGTGGCGCCGCCCAGCACCGTCATGCCGAATGGGACCACGATCGCCGCGAGGCACGCGTTCGCGCCGAGGAATAGCGCGGAAACCACCAGCAGCGACCGAATGGTGCGGTTACCCGCGACAAAGGCCAAGCCCGCGCGGAGTTCCGGCAACACCCGCTGTCGTGCCGACTTCGGCACCGGGCGCGACGCGGTGCGGACAACGGCGAGCGCCGACACCAGGTACGTGCCGAAGTCCACCCATACCAACAGGCCGAACCCGGCTACGGCGAACAACGCGCCCCCCAGCGGCGGTCCCACCAGCCGGACCAGGCCGTCGGTCACCGCGTTCACCCCGTTGGCACTGGTCAACGCCGACCCGGTGCCGACCACCGCGGGCACGAGCGCCTGGGCCGCGGGCCGGAACACCACGGTCCCCGCACTTTCCAGCAGCAGCGCGAGGTAGACCACCCGCACGTCGCCGACGAGCAGCAGCAGCACCGCCCCCGCCCGCACCACGTCGGCGGCGACCATCACCCACCGCCGGTCCCACCGGTCGGCCACCACCCCGGCGAACGGCCCGACCACAGCCTGCGGCAGGAACTCCACCGCCAACGCGATCCCCGCCGCCACCAGCGACCCGGTCACCGCGAACACGTGCGCCGGGACCGCGACCACCAACAGCCACGACCCGAGCAAGCTCACCGACCGACCGCACCACAGCAGCCGGAAGTCCCTCACCCGCAACGCTTCCACCCATGCCCCCAAGCACTCACCACCAGTTGACCAGATACTCCCGGTTCGGGGGGCGCACCGGGGCATCGATGCGCACCGGCCCGCCCGCGTGAGCGGACGGGCCGGTGGTGACCGAGCGCGGTTAGAGCAGGCCGACCGAGGTCAGCCAGTCCTTGGCGACCTTGGCGGCGTCCGGCTTGTCCGGGGCGCTGAGCTTGGCGTTGAGCTCGATGAGGACCTCGGTGGTCAGCTTGGCCGAGACCGCGTTGAGGGCCTGCTTGACGGTGTCGTCCGCCTTGCTCTTGGTGATGAGGGGCAGCACGTTCTGGGCGGCGAAGTTGTTCTTCGGGTCGTCGAGCACCACGAAGCCGTTGGCGGTGATCGCCGGGTCGGTGGTGAACAGGTCGGCGGCCTGCACCGCGCCGGACTTGAGGGCGTCGACGGTCAGCGGGCCGCCCGCGTCGAGCGACTTGTACTCCTTGACCTCGAGGTTGTAGGTCTCCTTGAGGCCGGGCAGGCCGTCGGCGCGCTTCTGGAACTCCGGCGGGCCGCCGAAGGTCACCGGGCCGGACTTGACCAGGTCCTCGATGGACTTGAGGTTGAGCTTGGTCGCGGTGTCCTTGGTGACCACCACCGCGTCCTTGTCCTCGGCGGAGGACTTGTCCAGCACGGTCAGCTTCTCCGGCAGCGCCTTCTGCAGCGCGGTGTAGACGTCGTCGGCGCTGGTCTGCTCGGCGGTCTTGTCGATGTGGGTCAGCAGGGTGCCGGTGTACTCGGGGATCAGGTCGATCGAGCCGTCCTGCAGACCGGGGTAGTACGCCTCGCGGCTGCCGATGCCGAGCTTCTTGGTGACCTTGACGCCCTTGGCCTCCAGCACGCTCGCGTAGATCTCGGCCAGCAGCGTGCTCTCCGGGAAGTTCGCCGAGCCGATGACCAGGGCACCAGCCGGGGCCGGGGCGGCCGAGGTGCCGCCGGTGGTGGTGGACTGGTTGGCCAGCGGGTCCGACGAGCCCCCGCACGCCGTCAGGGTGAGCGTGGCCGCCACCGCGGTCGCCACTGCGGCGAGTACGCGCTTCATTCCAGGGACTCCTGTCATCGGGAGGTGGGGATTGCGGTGCGGGCGCGGGTGCGCCCGCTGGTCCTCTTGCGCGGCTTCTTGCGCAGACCGGGGGACACGACCAGCCACTGCAGGCCGGTCAGCAGCAGTTCGACGACGATCGCGAGCCCGGCGATGAGCACCGCGCCCGCCGCCATCTGGTCGTACTCGCGCAGCGCGTTGCCGTCGATGACGAACCGGCCGAGCCCGCCGAGCGACACCGCCGCGGCGATGCTGGCGGTCGCGATCACCTGGAGGGTGGCCGAGCGGACGGCGCCGAGGATCAGCGGCAGCGCGTTCGGCAGTTCGACCTTGAGCAGGATCTGCCACTCGCTCATGCCCATGCCGCGGGCGGCGTCCACCGCGGCCCGGTCGACGTTGCGCACGCCCGAGTAGGTGCCCGCCAGCAACACCGGCACCGCGAGCAGCACCAGTGCGATCGTGACGGCTTCCAACGCCAGCGTGAGCCCCATGGCGAGCACGAGCAGGATCAGCAGACCCAGCTCCGGCAACGCGCGGAACGAGTTCACCACGCCGACCACGACGGTGCCGCCGCGCCCGGTGTGCCCGATGTAGGCGCCGAGCGGGATGGCGATCACGGCGGCGATGAGCACCGCGAGCCCGGTGTACTGGAGGTGTTCGCCGAGGCGCTGCGGGATGCCCGCGATGCCCAGGGTGGTCTTCCAGTGATCGGGGTTGGTCAGCCAATCGCCGACCTGGTCGAAGACGCTCATCGCGACACCACCGTGCCCGATTGCCTGCGGGTCCACGGCGTCAACGCCCGCCCGGCCAACGCGAGCAACCCGTCGACGATCAGGGCGAGCAGCACGATCAGCGCGATGCCCGCGATGATCTCCTGGTAGTTCGGCGGACTGGACTGGGCGCCGTGCAGCAGGAAGTAGCCGAGCCCGCCGACGCCGATGATCTGCCCGACCGCGACCAGGCTGATGTTCGACACCGCGGCGACCCGGACCCCGGCCACGAGCACCGGGATCGCCAGCGGCAGCTCGACGGCGAAGAACCGGCCGACAGCGCGGTACCCCATCGCCGACGCGGCCTGGACGACCGAGTCGGGCACCGCGGCCAGCGCGTCGGCAATGGAGCGGACCAGCAGCGCGACGGTGTAGATCGTCAGCGCGGCCTGCACGTTGATCGGGTCGAGGATCTTGGTGCCCAGCAGCAGCGGCATCATCACGAACAGCGCCAGCGACGGGATCGTGTAGAGCAGGCCGGACACCGGAACCAGGATGGCGCGCGCGACGGTCCAGCGGTTGGCGACCCAGCCAAGCGGCAGCGACAGCACCAGGCCGACGACGACCGGGACCAGCGCGAGCTGGAGGTGGTCGACGGCCGCGGACAGCAGTTCCGGGATGTGGTCGATGACCCAGTTCACGAGGGCACCTCACCGGACCGGCGCGCCTCGTCGAGCGCCTTGAGCACCGACTCCGCGGTGACCCCGCCGGTCACCGCGCCGCCGGAGTCGACCGCGATGCCGACCCCGGACGGGGAACTCAGCGCGGCGTCGAGCGCGGTGCGCAGGGAACCGGACTTGGGCGAGTCCGCGACGTAGAGCGAGCCGCCCGAGACGAGGTCTACCGAGCGCAGCTCACCTTCCACTGTGGACAACGAGGAATTGGACACCCAGCCGAGCGGCGCCCGGTTCTCGTCCACGACAACGCCCCACCCGTTGGTGAGCGCGGCGCGGGCCTGCTCGACCTGGCTGCCCAGCGGGATGGTCGAGAGCGGCACGACCTCGGCGCCGTGCGCGGACAGGAAACCCAGCGCCCGGTAACCGCGGTCGCGGCCGACGAAGGAGGCGACGAAGTCGTCGACCGGCTTGGCCAGCAAGGTCGCGGGGGTGTCGTACTGGGCGAGTGTGCCGCCGACGCGCAGGACGGCGACCTTGTCACCGAGCTTGATGGCCTCGTCGATGTCGTGGGTGACGAACACGATCGTCTTGCCCAACTCCGACTGCAGGCGCAGCAACTCCTCCTGCAGGTCGTCGCGCACCACCGGGTCGACCGCGCTGAACGGCTCGTCCATCAGCAGGACGGGCGGGTCGGCGGCGAGCGCGCGGGCCACGCCGACCCGCTGCTGCTGGCCACCGGAGAGCTGCGCCGGGTACCGCTTGCCCAGCTCGCGCGGCAGACCGACGGTGTCGAGCAGCTCCTCGGCGCGGCGCCGGGCCTCGGCCTTCCTGGTGCCGAGCAGCACCGGGACGGTCGCAACGTTGTCGATGACGGTGCGGTGCGGGAACAGGCCGGCGTTCTGGATGACGTAGCCGATGCCGCGGCGCAACGTTGCCGGGCGCTGGGCCCGGATGTCCTCGCCGTTGACCAGGATGGTCCCGGAGGTCGCCTCGACCATCCGGTTGATCATCCGCAACGAGGTCGTCTTGCCGCAGCCGGACGGTCCCACCAACACGGTGATCCTGCCTGCGTCGATGGTGAGGTCGAGGCCGTCCACCGCCACCGTGCCATCCGGGTAGCGCTTGGTCACGGACTGGAACTCGATCACTCGGACCCCTTGGGTCGGCACGGCCCCCTAGTAGCCGCGGGTCGAACGACCTTAACCCGAACGGCTGACGCAGGCAGGCCGTTCCACGATGTGGCGTCGAACGTACGGCCGGGTCCGGGTGGCCGGGGGCGCTCTCCTACGCTATTCGGCTTGTGGCCGACTCCGTGACCAGTTACCTCGCAGCCAGGGGCGTGCACGCCCGCCCCCTGCGCGCCGTGCTCGGCCTGCTCACCGAGGGCTGGCACAGCCTGGACGACCTGGTCAGGACCACTGCCGTACCCCGCCGCAGCGTCCAGGAACTGCTCACCGCGCTGGGCGAGGACGCCGAGAACGACGCCGACTCGTGGCGCGTCGCCCGGTCCGGGGTGGACGGCTACCGCGCGCTGACCGCCCCGCGACCGGACATCCCGGACGCCGAGCTCGCGGCCGCGTACGAGGTGTATCTCACTGGCGTCCCGGCCCCGTCCCGCGCCCTCGACCACGTCCAGGCCGACGCCGCGACGATGCTGCGCCGGGCCCGCTGGTTGGACCAGACCTATGACCTCGCGGGCGCCCGGCTGCTCTGCGTCGGCGACCACGACCTGACCGCGCTCGCGGTGTGCACCCTGCGCCCGGAGCTGTCGGCGACCGTGGTGGACGTCGACGAGCGGCTGCTGGAGTACGTGGACCGGACGGCCGCGGCACGTGGTCTGGACATCCAGTGCCGCTACGCCGACTTCCGGTTCGGGCTGCCGCCGTCCACCGTGGGCACCGCCGACCTGGTGTTCACCGACCCGCCGTACACCCCGGAGGGCATGCGGCTGTTCCTGGCGCGGGCGATCGAGTCCCTGCGCGACCCGGACGGGCGCGCGATCGTGGCGTACGGGTACAGCGACCGGACGCCCGCGCTGGGGTTGAAGGTGCAGCAGGAGATCCAGCGGCTCGGGTTGGTGTTCGAGGCCGTGCTGCCCGCCTTCAACCGCTACCACGGCGCCCAGGCGGTCGGCAGCGCCAGCGATCTCTATGTCCTGCAACAGACTTCCCGCTCGTCCCGCTTGGCCGAGTCGGCCGTCCGCGAGTTGGTGTCCGGCATCTACACCCACGGCCCCCAGTCCATCGAAGCGGGCGGCACACCCCCCGCGGCCCTGGCCGAACTGACCCGCCTCACCGGCGTCGCCCCCACTGTGCCGTCATGGACCGACCCCGTCCGCGCCAACGGCCCCGTCGCCTACGACCTCACCGCCGACCCCGGCTCCTGGCTGGCCCGAGTCCTCCTCGCAGGCCCCCTGGAAACCGTCGGCGCTTTGGTGGCCAACAACCACCCCTCCGTCGCCGACCAACGCGGCCAAGAAGCCCTCAGCACCCTCCTGCACGGCAAGTACACCCTCACCTACCACCGCAGCCTCGCCGCAGGCCGCCACGCCGTGGTCCTCGCAACCCCGGTCCCCACAGACTCCATCCGCCGCACCCTCCTCTCCCGAACCCACGGCAAACTCTCCAACATCTGGCGCGAAGCCCTCATCGCCGATTCCGGCGGCACCCTCACCAAACGCGAAGCCCGCGACCAGATAACCGCCCTAGCACCCCCCGAAGACCTCGACGAACGCCTCATCGACCTCCCCCTCCACCGAATCCACGCAGTATTGGCCGCCGCCGAATAGCTCCGCCTATTCACGCAGTCGATCAGCCTGGGCAGTTCCGCCCACAGGGAGCTGTGTGCTTCCAGCGGTGTGGTCATGTTCTTCTCCCATGCGCGAGAGGGCGAGCAGCAAGAGTTGAGGGGGTATAAACTACGACTGCATCGACGGTCGCACGAGAGGGTCAAGGGGGCCTAAACAGCGTGAGCTGGCGAGATGAGCTGAGCGGGATTCGCGACGATCAGGACCCGATCCGGCGGGCGCGGCGGGCTGGGGAACTTGGGGATGCGTATCGGCAGCGGCAGCACGAGTTGGCTCGGTTGCGCCGGATCGCCATCGACGAGGCGCGGGCGCAGGGGATGAGTTACACCGAGATCGCCGCGGCCTGTGGGGTGAGCAAGGGGCGGATCACGCAGATCCGCACCACCGCGCCACCAACTGAACGCGCCTTCTTCGGGGTCGGGCCGGTCGTCGTGGGTGTGCCGCTCCGGTTCGGGGAGGATGACCGCAAGCGCACCTACATCGACGCCGCCGACGCGAATGCCCAGCGGGCGGCTGAGGGCCTCTTGGCCGATCTTTCGCTCCAGGCAACGGGCCGATCAATCCTGCCCGATCGCGCCGAGCCCTTCGACGGCGACGCGGTTGTCATCTGCGGCCCCAAATCCGCTCCGATCGGCACGACCCTCCTGGCCCGCGATCCCCACCTGGACATGACCAAGTCCGGCAACCGCTGGTGGATCGTCAACCGCGACACCGGCGACAAACTCGGGTCACCGCGCAACGACCCGACCCCCACCGCTTCCGACCTCGGTTACCTGGCCCGCCACCTCATCGACGACCGGGTGGTCATCCACATCGCGGGCATCACGGCGTACGGCTCCCACGGCGTCGTCCACTACCTGGCTCACAACTTGCCCGAGCTCTGGTCGTCCACCGGTGACACCCAGTTCAGCATGGTCGTCCGCTCCGATCACACCGAGGACGGCGCCATCACCGCGAGTGCCCAGGTCGTGAGCCCCGTTCGCTGGTAACGGCGATCAACCGCTGGGCGAGTTAGTTCCCGCGCGGGATGTGCACCGGTCCGAGCTTCAGGATCTCCCGGAACTCCTTGGCTGGCAACGGCTTCGACAGCAGCCACCCCTGGTACGCGTCCACCCCGACCCCGCGCAGCACGTGGAACTGAGTAGCGTTCTCCACGCCCTCCGCCACGCAGCTACGCCCCATTGCCCGCGCCATGTCCACCAACGCGCGCGCGACCGCGAAGTCCGACGCGTCCGTGGCCACCCCGGACACGAAGCGGCGGTCGATCTTGATGATCTGGGCGGGGAGTTCCTTGAGCCGGGCCAGTGACGAGTACCCGGTGCCGAAGTCGTCCACCGCGAAGCGGACGCCGCGCTCGACCAGTTCGGCCATGGCTTCCCGGCTGCGCGAGGGCAGGTCGATCAGGCTCGTCTCCACCAGTTCCAGCACGACCCGGTCCCACGCGATCCCGGTCGCGGCGACGGTCGCGGACACCACGTCGACGAACTCCGGGTCGCCGGGGACGAGACCGGCCAGGTTGACCGCGATGCCGACGCCGCCGCCGAGGATGCCGCCGCACAGTTGGGGCCACTCGGCCGCCTCGATGAACGCCGCGCGCAGCACCCAGCGGTCCAGCTCGCCGAGCAGGTCGCCCTGTTCGGCGACCGGCAGGAAGTCGCCCGGGTACAGCAAACCGCGCTCGGGGTGCGGCCAGCGGACGAGGGCCTCGGCCGACAGCACCGTGCCGTCCGGGCCGACGACCGGCTGGTAGTGCAGGACCAGCTGGTCGTTCATGATCGCTTCGCGGAGCTGGCCCTCCAGCAGCATCTGGCTGTTGGCCGAGGCGATCAGCTTGTCCGAGGCGATGGAGACCCGGCCGGTGCCGCGGGCCTTGGCGGCGAACATGGCGGCGTCGGCGTAGCGCAACAGGTCGGCGCCGCTGGTCTCCGGGCCGCTGGGCACCGCGGCGCCGATGCACGCGGAGACCCGCAACAACTGGTCACGGACCGGGACCGCGGTGCGCAGCAGGCTGGCCACCTGGTTGGCCAGCGCCTCGACCCCGCCCGCCTCCTCCACGTCGGAGCAGATGATCACGTACTCGTCGCCGGACATCCTGGCCACCGTGCAGCTGGGCGGCAGCCCGCGCTCGAGCCGCCTGGCCAGCGCGGTGATCAGCTCGTCGCCGACGTCGTGGCCGAGGGAGTCGTTGACCCGCTTGAAGTTGTCCACATCGCAGAACAGCAGCGCGATCCGCTCGTAGTCGCGCCCGCCGAGCAGCTTGCCCAGCAGCTCCTTGACCGCCGCGCGGCCGGGCAGCCCGGTCAGCTCGTCGTGCGTCGCCTGGTACCGCAGGCGCTCCGCGGCCCGGCGGCGGTCGGTCACGTCGGCGAACACGACCAGCCAGAACCGCTGGCCGTCGTCGGCGACCGACACCGTGGCGTTGAGCTCGCAGTAGACCGGCTTGCCGGTGGCCGTCACCAGGACCCGCTGCCCGCTGTGGAACGACTGCGACTCCCGGCCGCGCCGCCCCTCCCGGTCGTCCGGGTGGGTGAGCTGCTCGGCGGTCATCCCGCGCAGCCGCTCCAGGTCCAGGCCCAGCAGCGAGCACAGCGCGTCGTTCGCGTCGACCAGCCGCTCCGAGTCGTCGAACAGGGCGATGCCGACCGGGGTTATGGCGACCAGGTCGGTGAACCGCTTGCTGGAGCGCTGCATCCTGGTCTCGGTCGAGCGCTGCTCGGTGACGTCCTGCGCGGTGCCGATCATGATGCTGCGGTCGCTGTCGGTACCGGCCGACTCGCCGCGCACCCGGAACACCCTGCGCTTGCCGTCGGGCCGGATCACCCGGTGCTCGCACTCGACCGGGCGCCGCGTCCCGGCCAGCTCCTGCCAGCGCTGGTCGACCCAGCTGCGGTCGTCCGGGTGCACCAGCTGCAGGTAGTCCCGGTAGGTGATCTTGCTGCCCGCCTCGACGCCGAACAGCTCGTAGAGCATCGACGACCACAGGCACTCGCCGGTGACGGTGTTCCACTCCCAGGTGCCCAGCCTGGCCACCCGCTGCGCCTCGCGGAACAGCCGCCCGTCCTGGCTCAGCTGCCGCTCCAGCGCGCGGAAGCGGGTGAAGTCCTGCACGGTGCCGTGCACCCGGACCACGCGCCCGCCCGACTCGAACTCCGGGCGGGCGCGGACCAGGTAGGACCGCTGGCCGGTGTCGTCGCGGACCTCGAGCTCCAGCGGCTGCGACGAGCGGCGCGCCCGCAGCGCGACCTGGAAGTCGTCGAGCACGGGCAGGTCTTCGGGGTGGACCAAGGCGAGCAGATCGGTCAGCGTGGCGCGCGCGGGCAGCCCGCACAGGCTCCGCAGACCCTCGGACAGGTACGCCTGACCGGTGCGCACGTCGAGCGTCCAGCTGCCCATCCGCGCGATGCGCTGGGCCTCCAGCAGCAGGGCGCGTTCCACCGCGGGGTCGTCGGCAGGCCCGGCCGCGTCCGGTCTCACCAGGTCGGGCGCGAGCACCCGACCGGCGTCGCCGTCGAACCCACCGGGTGGCAACGCGACCCCGGGGAGTCCGGCGCGCACGACATGCTCGGCCACGGCGCGTTCCCTCCACCCTCGAGTAGGCGGGTGGGGCACCTGCCGAGCATCCCGCCGGCTCTCAGGCTACCCCGTCGGCCAGCGCCGCCCGTGCGACCGCCGCCGCGACCTCGGGGGCGACCCTCGGGTCGAGCGCGCTGGGCACGATCCGGTCCGCCGCGAGGTCGTCCGCGGCGACCGCGGCGATGGCGTCGGCGGCGGCCAGCTTCATCGATTCGGTGATCCGCCTGGCACCGGCGTCCAGCGCGCCGCGGAAGATCCCGGGGAAGGCCAGCACGTTGTTGATCTGGTTCGGGAAGTCGCTGCGGCCGGTGGCCACGATGGCGGCGTGCCGGGCGGCCACCTCCGGGTGGATCTCCGGGTCCGGGTTCGACAGCGCGAACACGATGGCGTCACCGGCCATCGTCGCCACCAGCTCCTCCGGCACGGTGCCCGCCGAGAGCCCGACGAACACGTTCGCGCCGCGCAGCGCCTCGGCCTGGCCGCCGCGCAGCCCGGAGGCGTTGGTGACCTCGGCCAGCTCGGCCTTGACCGGGTTCAGGTTGTCCCGACCGGAGTGGATGATGCCGCGCGAGTCGAGCATGGTCACCTCGCCTGCACCGGCGGCGATGAGGATCTTCGCGCAGGCCACCCCGGCCGCGCCCGCCCCCGCGATGACGATCCGCTGCCCCGCGATGTCCTTGCCGAGCACGGTGTTCGCGCCGCGCAGCGCGGCGAGCAGGACGATGGCGGTGCCGTGCTGGTCGTCGTGCATGACCGGGCAGTCGAGCGCCTCGATCAGCCGCGCCTCCAGCTCGAAGCAGCGCGGCGCCGAGACGTCCTCCAGGTTGACCGCGCCGAACGAGGGCCGCAGCCGCACCAGGGTCTCGACGATCTCGTCCACGTCGGTGGTGTCGAGCACCAGCGGGATCGAGTCGAGCCCGCCGAAGGTCTTGAACAGCGCCGCCTTGCCCTCCATGACCGGCAGCGACGCGGCAGCGCCGATGTCACCGAGCCCGAGCACCGCCGTGCCGTCGGAGACCACCGCGACCAGGCGCGACGCCCAGGTGTAGCGGGCGGCGAGCGCGTTGTCCTCGGCGATCGCACGGCTCACCTTGGCCACGCCGGGGGTGTAGGCGATCGACAGCGACCTGGGGTCGGCGAGGGGCTTGGTCACCGCGATGCCGAGCTTGCCGCCCTCGTGCGCGGCGAAGATCTCCTCGTCGGTGACCGGACTGCTGGCCCTCTCGTTCAACGCGGTCATGCGTCCTCCTGGATCTCGCTCAAGTGAGTGCTCGACGCAGGGCTGGCGCGGAGCGGATGGGGTCGCGGACGCGCGCCGACGGCACAGCTGGGTGCGCTCGGTGGGGGCCCGCGGGACGTGCGGAGTCGGTGGTTCGGCTGCCTGGGTGCGGGCCCGGGCGGGCGCCCCGGGGTGTGGGGCGCGCGTGCGGACGGCGCTTCGGTGGGCACAGTCTGCCAGCACCCGGACACCGGTGTCTGCGGTGGGGATCACATCCTGGCGGCATTTTCCGCAGGTCAGAGGCGGTTTTCCCAAGACGTCCGTCCGGCTTGCTAGCGGCGGCTCACGTTTTCGCTGCGTGACCAGCGGTGGCTGACGGCCCCCGAGCGGCGCGCCTTACGCTGCACCCATGCAGGCACGAGAGCTGCGCGTCCCGGACGCCTTCGAGTTCACCCCGCGCTCCTTCCCCGACTCGCGCGGCGTCTTCGTCTCCCCGTTCCAGGGCGAGGCGTTCACCAAGGCGGTCGGCCACCCGCTGACCGTCGCGCAGACCAACCACAGCCGCTCCCGCAAGGGCTCCATCCGCGGCCTGCACTTCGCCGACGTGCCGCCCGGCCAGGCGAAGTACGTGTACTGCCCGCAGGGTGCGCTGCTGGACTACGTCGTCGACATCCGGGTCGGCTCGCCGACGTTCGGCGCGTGGGACGTGGTGCGGCTGGACCCGGTGGACTTCCGCGCGGTGTACGTGCCGGAGGGCGTCGGGCACGGTTTCGTGGCGCTGGAGGAGGACACGGTCATCTCGTACCTGTGCTCCACGGGGTACAACCCGTCGGCCGAGCGCGGCATCAACCCGCTCGACCCGGAGTTGGCGCTGCCGTGGGCGCCCGAGTTGGAGCCGCTGATGTCGGACAAGGACACCTCGGCACCGACGTTGGCCGAGGCCGCGGCCGCTGGGTTGCTGCCGCAGTACTCGGACTGCGTCGCCCGGTACGAGAAGCTGCGCGCCAGTTAGAGGCGCCCGGGCCGCGGCCAGAGCCGGAACATGACGACCGCGTGAACCCTCGCCGGTCCCAGAGTGCGGGAATCGGTGGACGCGAAGGGGTTGTCGCCTTCGACGTGCCAGCCTTGTTCTGACGGCTCCTTGGCGCGCTTCACCGAGACCTGCCCGGGCCTGTCGTCCCAGGTCACCAGGACAACGTCACCCGGCTTCGGCCATTTGCCGACCACGACGACGACGTCCCCGTGCTGGAGCGTCGGCGACATCGACGGCCCCTTGACGAGGACCCTGCGCACGGGCAGCCCGCCCATCACCACCTGATCACCTCCCACCTGCCCCGTGATGATGCCGGGAGTAGGGTCGGTCCCGTCGGAGCATCCTGCCCATGGAGGAACAATGCGACTCCTGTCGCGCCTGCTTACCCCCCGCCTTGAGGCCACCGCCCACTGCGACCTCCCCTGCGGCGTCTACGACCCCGCCCAGGCCCGCATCGAGGCCGAGTCGGTCAAGGCGGTCCAGCAGAAGTACCAGGACAACTCGGACCCCGAGTTCCGCACCCGCGCCATCCTCATCGCCGAGCAGCGCAGCGACCTGGTCAAGCACCACCTGTGGGTCCTGTGGACCGACTACTTCAAGCCCCCCCACTTCGAGAAGTACCCCGACCTGCACGACCTGTTCAACCGCGCCACCAAGGCCGCGGGCGCGAGCGGCACCAAGGGCTCCATGGACCCGGCCACCGGCCAGGCCCTGCTCGACCTGATCGCCGAGATCGACAAGATCTTCTGGGAGACCAAGAAGGCATGAGGCCATAGCGCCTCCAACGGCGCTGACCAGCACCCGCTGGTCGGCGCCGTTTGTCATAGTTCGGACCCGTTCCACCTCGGTCAGTTCGGGCTGGGGGCGGTCAAGAGTTCAGCAATCCGCACGTGGGATCGGATGCTCCGTGACGATGAGCTGTCCGACCGGTACAGGTACACGCTGTTCGGCAACCTGTCAGCCATGTTCACGGCCGCGCATGACGATGAGTTGATCGCCAAGCACCCGATGGCCGGGAAGTCCGTCAAACCTCCGAAGGCAGACGACCAGGTGATCGTGCCATGGCCTACCGGGCAGGTCTGGAACGTTCGTCATGCGCTTCACCCGCGCTACGAGGAGGGCGTGGACCTTGGCGCGGGTGTCGGGCTCCGGCAAGCTTCTTCGCTGACACCCTCCGTGTCCGATGGCGCTGACCAGCGCAAAACCTTCCGTCGGTCAGCGCCGCTTGTCGTTGTTCGGCCTCATTCCACAGCCCCTCGACGACCCGTCCACTTGGGCCTGAGCAACCTTTCCGCCTTCTTCGCACAGCATTGGACGATCAACGGTGGCGTCCGTGCGGCCACCGGCCGGGTATTGGGTTGGACCGCGGGCGCGGTCGCTGGGGAGGATGTGGGGGTGGCCGAGGATGGGGTGTGGGAGCGGCAGTGGCCGGGGTGTCCGCCGGTGGCTGATGAGGTCAAGCACCGGTTTCCGCAGCGGTGGGTGCGGTTTCACAGCCTGCCGGGGTCGAAGCGGTACCCGGGGAGTCGGGCGGAGTTCGAGGTTCTGCCGCATCGGCACAACACCGTGCTGGACGAGTTGTTCAGCGGCGACGAGGTCCTGGTCATCACGTGCGAGTGGTCGGGCAGTGCGGAGCCCCCGGTGTTGGGGAAGCGGGGGCGGCACCTGGGGTGGTTGTCGCGGCATCCGCGGGGGTTGTGAGGTTAGATCGCGGGTATGAGCGTCTACCTGTTGCGGCACGGGGCTACCGAGTGGTCGGACACGGGCAGGCACACCGGGCGGACGGATGTGCCGCTCACGGAGGCTGGGCGGGCCAGGGCCAAGGGGGTCCAGTTGCCGCGGGGTATCCCGGTGATCAGCAGTCCGAGGTCGAGGGCCTTGGACACCGCCGAGTTGGCCGGGCTCACCGTCACCGAGGTCTCCGAGGACTTGGCCGAGTGGGATTACGGCGACTACGAGGGCCTGACCACGCCGCAGATCCGCGAGACCGTGCCCGGTTGGACCGTCTGGACGCACCCCTGCCCCAACGGGGAGACCGCCGAGCAGGTCACCGAGCGCGCGCGGCGGGTGCTCGCGAACGCCGACGACGTCATCCTCGTGGGTCATGGGCACTTCAGCCGGGTGCTGGCGGCGGTGTGGATCGGGCGGACGGCGGGGTTCGGTGTCCACTTCCGACATGACCCGGCTACCTTCACGGTGCTCGACCACGAGCGGGAGTCACCCCAGATCGCCAGAGTAGGAGCCACGTCTTGACCATCCGGCGGGTACAGGAGTCCGATGTAGACAGCATCGTCGGTCTCGTCTACGAGTTGGCCGAGTACGAGCGGGCGCGGCACGAGTGCCACCTCACCGCCGAGCAGTTGCACCGGTCGCTCTTCGGCGACACCCCAGCGCTCTTCGGGCATGTGGCCGAAGTGGACGGTCAGGTCGTCGGCTGTGCGTTGTGGTTCCTCAACTACTCCACTTGGCGCGGGACGCACGGCATCTACCTCGAAGACCTCTACGTCACCCCGAGCATGCGCGGGCACGGCTTGGGCAAGTCGCTGCTGCAGGCCCTTGCCCAGGAGTGCGTGGACAAGGGCTACCAGCGGCTGGAGTGGTCGGTGCTCGACTGGAACGAGCCCGCCATCGGCTTCTACAAGTCGCTGCAGGCGATCCCGATGGACGAGTGGACCGTCTTCCGGCTCACCGACGAGGCGCTCACAGATCTCGGTACATGATGTGGATCGGCACGCGGCCCAGGGTCGCGTGCCGGAACCCGCCGGGGATGGTGGCGACGACCTCGAAGCCGAGGGAGCGCCACAGGGTCACCGCCCCGGTGTTGGTGGAGATGACCGCGGTGAACTGCATGCCGGTGTAGCCGCTGGAGCGCGCGTGGTCCAGGACCGCGGTGGCGAGCGCGCGGCCGATGCCCCTGCCAGCGCGGGACGGGTCGACCATGAAGCCCGCGTTGGCGATGTGGTCGCCGAGGCCGGGCTGGTTGGGCTTGAGCAGCGCCGTGCCGACCACCTCGTCGCCCTCGACCGCGACGAAGACCTCGCCGGACATCCACAGCGCGCGGGCTTGCTCGTAGGAAGTCGCCGGGTCCCACATGTACGTCGTGCCCGCAGCGACGACGCCGTGCCAGATCGGCCAGATCCGCTCCCAGTCGGCCGCGTCGGCCAGCCGGATGGTGATCACTCCGGCTCCTCCCCCTGCGCCCACAGGTTGGTCGCGGGCCGGAACAGCAGGACGAGGGTCACCAGCGACACCACCGCGACCGGCACCCCGTAGAGCGGCCGCCCGGACGGCCCGATCGCGTACCAGGCGACCCCGAGCAGCAGGACCTGCAGCACGACCGACGGGCTGCGCGCCCACGTCTTGCCGATCAGCAGCCCCCCGGCGCAGGCGAGCACCCCGGCCGCGAGCACCGCGAAGTACGCCGCCTCGCCGAACACGTTCGTGCCCATCTCCGAGTCGCCGGACAGGCCCCTGACCAGCAGCAGCACGGTGAACGCGAGCGCGACGAGCCCTTGCAGGCCGACGAGGGCGCCCGCGGCGAGCACGGTGCGGGGGGCGGTGGAGGACAGTCGCACGGGCGGCCTTCCCGAGTCGTCGGCGGCGGTGACTGGCGCGCGGTGACCCTGCGTGCACGCCGCCGATGCTATCGCCACCCGGACGGCCGGTCGTCTGGCGCGAGCGGGCGAGGGAAGATCTGGGGTGTCAGCTCCTCGCGGATCGACAGGACAGACGGTCGTCTGGGTGCACCTGCCGAGCCTGAGGCCGACGCGGACGGGAAGGGGCGTGGCCGACGGCGGCGTGTGCCGTCTCTCACCACAGGGCGGTCGGGAATCCGGTCCACCTCGCTTACGCTCGGGTAATGCGCGCTGTCCTCGTGGTGAACCCGCAGGCGACCGCCACCACCCCGGCGGGTCGGGACGTGCTGGCGCACGCTCTGGCCAGCCAGGTGAAGCTGGAGGTCGTCGAGACCGACTACCGGGGGCACGCCCTCACCGCCGCCGCGCAGGCCGCGGTGGACGGCGCCGACCTGGTGGTCGCGCACGGTGGCGACGGCACGGTCAACGAGGTCGTCAACGGGCTGCTCGCCGCGGGCCCGTCCGGGGCGGTGCCGATGCTCGGCGTGGTGCCCGGGGGTTCGGCGAACGTGTTCGCCCGCGCGCTCGGGCTGCCGCGCAACCCGGTCGAGGCGACGCACGTGCTGCTGCGGGCGATCGAGCAGGGCCGCAGCCGCCGGGTCGGGCTGGGGTTGGTCGAGTCGGGGCCGTCGCGGCGGTGGTTCACCTTCAACGCGGGCATGGGCTGGGACGCCGACGTGGTCGCGGGCGTCGACCGCAGGCGCGGCAAGCGGGCCAGCCCGTCGTTGTACGCCCGGGTCGCGATCGCGCGCTACGCCAGGCCGGGGCACAGCCGCCCGGACCTGACGGTGCAGCTGCCCGGCGAGGACCCGATCACCGGACTGCGGCTGGCCTTCGTCTCCAACACCGACCCGTGGACCTACCTCGGCGCGCGCCCGATCCACCTCAACCCCGGCTGCGGGTTCGAGACCGGGCTCGGCATGTTCGGGCTGCGGACCCTCGGCGTGCCGACCGTGCTGCGCCACTTCCGCCAGGCGCTCAGCGACAAGGGTGTGCGGCGCGGGAAAAACCTGGTGCGGCGGGACAACGTCTCGAGGATCGTGGTCAGCGCGTCGGCGCCGGTGCGGTTGCAGTGCGACGGCGACCTCATCGGTGAGCGCACGCGAGTGGAGTTCGTGTCCGTCCCCGCCGCACTCTCGGTCGCTGTGGTCTAGACCACATAGCGGTATGGTGACGGCGCCGCCCGAACGGGTGGGGACACTGCCCCGGACGTACGGCGTGAGCGCACTGCGACGTGATCAAATCGTTGCGCTCCGCATCGACAGGCCGCTGACCTGTCACTTTCGGGTGAGTTCACTCACCGGGCGAAGAACAACCCTTGACATCTCCCGAGTTCGTGAAAGCATTCACAAGCACCCCGACGACCGGATCACGACTAGAGGCGCGTCCAACCGCGCCCGAGCGAGGAGCACGTAGAAATGGACTGGCGCCACCGCGCGGCCTGCCGTGACGAGGACCCCGAGCTGTTCTTCCCGGTGGGAACCAGCGGTCCTGCGATCCTGCAGGTCTCCGAGGCGAAGGCCGTTTGCCACCGCTGCCCCGTCGCTTCCAACTGCCTGTCATGGGCGCTCGAGAGCGGCCAGGACGCTGGCGTTTGGGGCGGTATGAGTGAGGACGAGCGTCGTGCGCTGAAGCGCCGCAACGCTCGCACACGGGCACGCAGCAACGCCTGAGTTTCGAACGACTGGGCGACCCCTGTCTGCGGAAAGCGCAGACAGGGGTCGTTCTTTTGTGTCTTGTGGGGGCCGAGCCCCCACACCCCCAGCCGGGAGGGCTTCGCCCCCCGGACCCCCCGGCGCAGGTCAGCGATGCGTGGGTCGGCCGGTGTTTGGCTGAGTCAGCAGTCGTTGTTCGGGTCGCCGATGCGGGGGGGTTGCCGACATGGGCTCGGGTTGACGGTTAACGGTGAACAGGCTTTGCCGGAGGTATAGCGAAAACCCATTGGTTTGATTGATGGGTCTTTGCCGACGCATTAGGTATTCGCTTGATTGGCGAGGAATGTTGGGGGTTGGCGAAATTCGTCAAAGGGGCTAGCGGCGGTGGGAGAGGGGTACGCGGAGGACGGCTTCCGTACCGGTTTCGGGGCGGCGGCGCAGGGAGAGGGAGCCGCGGAGTTCGGACTCGACGAGGGTGCGGACGATCTGCAGGCCGAGGCCGTTGGTCCGTTCGAGTGAGAAGCCGGGGGGCAGGCCGCGGCCGTCGTCGGCGACCAGGACGTCGAGCCAGCGGGCCGAGCGGGTGGCGGAGACCTCGACCTCGCCGGACGAGCCGGGCGGGAAGGCGTGCTCGACGGCGTTCTGGATGAGCTCGGTCAGCACCATCACCAGCGGCGTGGCGGTCTCGGCGGCGACTATCCCGAACTGTCCACTCTTGCGCACCTGCACGTGGCTCTCGGCGACCGCGACATCCCCGACGACGGGGATCACCTTGTCCACCAAGGCATCCAGGTCGACCCGCTCGTCGACCGAAGTGGACAGCGTCTCGTGCACCATGGCGATCGCGGCGACCCGGCGCACCGACTCGGCCAGTGCCTCCTTCGCCTCCGGGCTGCTGGTGCGCCGCGACTGCAACCGCAGCAGCGCGGCCACGGTCTGCAGGTTGTTCTTCACCCGGTGGTGGATCTCGCGGATGGTGGCGTCCTTCGACAGCAGCGCCCGGTCGCGCCGCCGCACCTCCGTCACGTCCCGGCACAGCACCAGCGCGCCAGCCGCCTTGCCGCCCGGCCGCAGCGGCAGCGCCCGGAACAGCACCGCGGCGCCGCGGCGGGACTCGGCCTCGGTGCGCATCCCCGGCTGCCCGTCGAGCGCGGACACGATCCGCTGCGCCACCTCGGTCGCGTCGAACGGGTCGGCGATCAGCGACCGGGTCAGCGGCGCCAACCGCACCCCGACCAGGTCGGACGCGTGGCCCATCCGGTGGTACGCCGAGAGCGCGTTGGGGCTGGCGAACACGACGGCGCCCGCGGTGTCCAGCCGCAGCAGGCCGTCGCCGACCCGGGGGCTGGTGTGCACGTCCGGCGAGGGCTCGGTGGTCGGGAACGTCCCGTCGGCGACCATCTGGCACAGGTCGCCCGCGATGCCGAGGTAGGCGATCTCCAGCGCGCTGGGCACCCGCGGCACGGCCAGGTTCGTCTCCCGGGACAGGACCGCGACGACCTCGCCGCCGAAGCTGACCGGGATGGCCTCGCGGCGCACCGGCACCCCCAGGTACCAGCGCGGGTCCTCCTCGCGGCAGATGCGCCGCTCGGCGATGGCCCGGCGCAGCTGCGGGTGGTCGTCGGCGGTGGTGTGGCTGGCGACGACGTCCTCGGGGTGCGCGGTCGGCCCGGTGGTCGGCCTGGCCTGCGCGACGCAGATGTAGCGGCGCTCGGCCGTCGGCGGCAGCGGCGCCCCGTCCGCGGCGGTCTCCGGGACCCAGAGCAGGAAGTCGGCGAAGGACAGGTCCGAGAGCAGCTGCCACTCCGCGACGACGGTCTGCAGGTGGTCGACGGCGCCGCCGGAGAGGCCGGTGTGCTCGGCGAGCAGGTCGGAGAGGGTGGACACCGCGCTACTCCACGACGGCGATCAGGTCGTGCTCCTGGACCACGTCGCCCGCGCGGACCGCCAGCCTGGTGAGGGTCCCGTCGGCCTCGGTGAGCACCGGGATCTCCATCTTCATCGACTCCAGGATGACGACCGTGTCACCCTCCGCGAGCGAGTCGCCCTCGCCCGCGACCACGGTGAGCACGCTGGCCACCATCTCGGCGTGGATCTCGTGGGCCATCGGGCCGGTTCCCCTTCGCTCACCTGGCACGGCTCCCCCGGCGCCAATCCAACCACGGGCGGCCCCCGGCGGGGCGGCACCGCCCCGCGTGGCAAAATCGGTACCTCAGCCCAACGCTCGTCCGAGGAGGCACCATGTCGAAGCGCGCCCGCAAGCGTCGCGACCGCAAGAAGGGCGGCGCGAACCACGGCAAGCGCCCCAACGCCTGAGCGTTCGCGCCCAGCACGTCGAAGGCCCCGGTATCCGCTGGACACCGGGGCCTTTCCGCGTGGTCTCGCCGCGCGCGAGCGGGCTCAGTCCTCGCGCTGCTCGAGCTCGACCCTGGCGCTGGTCACCTCGACCCGGCCGCCGCGGTGCTGGATGACGGTCCGCCTGATCGAGGCGCGCACCCGCTCGCGGAACTCGTCGCTGGCCTGGTCGCCGCCGCACTTGCGGCCGAGCAGCACCTTGAGGTGCTCGGACAGGCCGTACTGCTCCAGGCAGGGAACGCACTCGTCGAGGTGGGTCTGCAGCGCCTCGCGCCTGCCCAGGTCGCACTCGCTGTCGAGGAACAGCCACACCTCGGACAGCACGTCCGCGCAGGGCTCCTTGTCGTGGCCGCTCACGCGCCGGTCACCTCCCGGACGAACCCGCGCTCGCGGGCGACATCGGCGAGCAGGTCGCGCAGCTGGCGCCTGCCCCGGTGCAATCGGGACATCACGGTACCGATCGGCGTCCCCATGATCTCCGCGATCTCCTTGTAGGCGAAGCCCTCGACGTCGGCGAGGTAGACCGCGAGCCGGAACTCCTCCGGCAACTGCTGCAGCGCCTGCTTGACGTCGTCGTCCGGCAGCAGGTCCATCGCCTCGACCTCGGCCGACCGCAGCCCGGTCGAGCTGTGGTTCTCCGCCTTGGCCAACTGCCAGTCGGTGATCTCGTCGGTCGGCGCCTGCACCGGCTGCCGCTGCCGCTTGCGGTAACCGTTGATGTAGGTGTTGGTGAGGATGCGGTAGAGCCACGCCTTGAGGTTCGTCCCGGCCGCGAACGACGCGAACGCGGCGAAAGCCTTCAGGAAGGTCTCCTGCACCAGGTCCTCGGCGTCGGCGGGGTTGCGGGTCATCCGCAGCGCCGCGGAGTACAGCTGGTCGAGCAGCGGCATGGCGTCGCGCTCGAACCGGTCGGCCCGCATCGCGGGCGTCTCCACGGTGTCCGGGGTCTCCGGGTTCGTCTGGGCGTCGGTGCGGGGCACCGGGCTCCTTTCGGGGGCGCGCACACCCGCGTTCAGGTGCGCGTATGTCACCTCCGAGCTTACGCGGCTCTCGCTGGAGGAGCCGCGAGCCGGAACCTTGACCCTGGGGACCCGCCGGTCTGGCAACACGCCTGTCTGCACGTCCTGCTCAACGCGGGGCGCGCGCGACTCATTCCCTTAGGCTCACCGCCGTGGCAGGACAGGGAACCCCGGCGACGGCACTCTTGGCTAAGCGCAAGATCACGCACAAGGTGCACTCTTACGACCACGACCCCCGCGAGTCGTACGGCCTAGAGGCAGCTGCGGCGCTGGGTGTGGAGCCATCGCGGGTGTTCAAGACCCTGCTGGCGGAGGTCGACGGGGTCTTGACGGTGGGGGTTGTGCCGGTCGACGCGCAGCTGGACCTGAAGGCCCTCGCGGCGGCCGTGGGCGGCAAGAAGGCCAAGATGGCGGACGTCGCCGTGGCCGAACGCACAACCGGCTACGTGGCGGGCGGCATCTCCCCACTCGGCCAGCGCAAACGCTTGCGCACCGTGGTCGACACCTCGGCGACGTCGTACCCCACCCTGTTCTGCTCGGGCGGGCGACGCGGGTTGGAGATAGAACTCACCGCGGCGGACCTGGTCACCCTCGCCGACGCACTGGTCGCCGACATCGCCGCCAGGTAGGCGCGCGATCTGGCTGGGACCTGGTCAGAGCGGCGGGATGATGCCGGGGAAGTGGCCCTCGGTGTCGCAGTGCGGGCAGGGGCGGCCGTTGTCGATGGTGCGGGGGGAGCCGCCGATGACGGCGTGTTTGGGGTCGGCGACCATGCCGCCGCCGCCGCAGTAGGGGCAGATGGTCTGCACGCGCTCGGGTACGTCCTCGTCCTCGTCGTCCACCTGCGGCCGCCTCCCTGGAGGGTCTTCGGAGGGTCCAATCATGCCGGGCCCCGGGCAGCGGCACGCCCCCGCACCTGGGGTACGGGGGCGCGCTCGGGAATCAATCAGCCTGCCGGGAGTTCGGCGACCTCGTCCGCGGGCGGGGCGACGATCTCGACGGGCTTGCCCCAGTCGGTGTAGTCGGCCTTCATGGTGACCTTCTTGCCGCTGAGCGGGATCTCCATCGCGTAGCGGACCGGCAGGTCGTCGCCGTTGATCCAGATGTCGGCGGGGAAGCTCTTGACCCCCGCGGTGCCCAGTTGCGCGACGGCGGCCTCGTCCATGCCGAGTTCGCTGGCCTTCATGCCGAGCTTGGTCACGTCGACGGCGAGGGTGTAGCGGGTGGTGCTCTGGCCGTTGACCTCCTCGGTCTTGACGGCGGTGATCTCGCTGACGTCGGCGATGCGCTCCAGGGTGGCGGTCGGGTCGGCCTGGCGGGCCGAGTCCAGCGACTTGCCCAGCATCGCGACCAGCGGGTTGTCCTTGTCGTTGAGGTCGAACTTGAGCCACGACTTGCCCGGCTCGATCTCGGCGGGCGTCTTGATGTACATGACCGAGTCGAGCAGCCGCAGCGAGACGTGGCCCTCGCGCGTCTTCATCGACATCTGCATGTTGGCGGTACCGCCGAAGGTGAAGTCACCCTCGCCGGTCATGGACTGACCCGCAAGGTCCCCGGTGAGCGTGAAGTGCGCGGACTTGACGCTGCTGCTCTTGGCCTTGACCGCGTCGGTGAGGCCGCGCAGCGTGTCGAACGCGCTCTTCTTGGCCTCGCCGTTCGGCTGGGAGGCGGCGTTGTCGCCGGACTGCGCCGTACCGCCGCCACAACCGGTCAGCGTGAGTGCCGCGGCGACCGCGACGGCCGCGAGCAGACGTGACTTGCCGAAAAACCCCATAGCGGTGCTATCCCCTCGAACGTCCCCAGAGACGCGTGACCCAGACCGGGACTCACCCGCCGCGCTCAGTCGAGCTGGTCCAACGGTCGAAGGATACGGTGCAACCACTCCTCGACGACACGGGATATGCCCGGGATGTCCTTCTTCAGCGAGTGGTCACCCGGCATTCGCACGATCTCCCGAAGATGGGCACCTCGCGGTTGGCCGAACGGGTCGCTCTCCCCCTGCACCACGAGGGTCGGCACGTGCACCGCGTCCAGTTCGGGCTGCCTCGTCTTGTCCGGCTTGCCCGGCGGGTGCACCGGGAAGGCAAGGCACACAACGCCTACGGCCTCCCCCTCCTCCGCAGTGCGGCACGCCACGCGCGCCCCGGATGACCGACCGCCGAACAGCAGGGGAAGACCTTCGAACCACAGCGTGGACAACCGGTGCGAGACCGCGAGCCACGCCGCGTCCAGCTGCGCGGCGGGCGCGGGAGCCCGCCGACCCGCCACCCGGTAGGGCTGCTCGACGAGCGCGACGTGCACCCCGGCCGCCGTGGCACCGTGCGTGGCGGCGACCAGGTCGGGTGCATTGATCCCGCCACCGGCGCCGTGACCGAGCAGGAGCCCCGCGCGGCCCTCGGCGGCGCAGTGCAGCTCGGCGAACGCCGGGCCGTGCGGGGTGTCGATCTCGGCGCGGTTCACCGGCTAGGTCCGCGGGGAGAACAGGTCGGGGGCGTCCAGGTCGACCGCGCCCGCCTCGAACGGGGCGAGCAGCTCGGGACCGTTGTTGCGGACGCTGTTGACCGCCTGCGACACCGGTCGGATCTCCAGGGCGTCGACCAGGTCCCGCGCGGGCGGGGCCAGCAGGTCCGCGACCGCGTCGGAGTCCGGGTCGAGCCAGCTGCCCCAGGCGTCGCGGCGCAGCAGCAGCGGCATCCGGTCGTGGATGTCGGCGATCGGGCCCACGGCGTCGGTCGTGAGGACCGCGCAGGTCACCAGCACGGGCGCGGACGGGTCGGCCTTGTCGTGCCAGGTCGTCCACAGGCCCGCCATCGCCAGGCTGCTGCCGTCGCGCGTGGTCGTGTAGAACGGCTGCTTGGCCGTCTTGTCGCGCCGCCACTCGAACCAGCCGTCGGCGGGCAGGATGCAGCGGCGTCGGGCGAGGGACTTCTTGAAGGCGGGCTTCTCCGCGGCGCTCTCGGACCGCGCGTTGATCATCTTGGCGCCGCCGGTGGCGTCCTTGGCCCACGTGGGCACCAAGCCCCACTTCATCACCCGCAGCGTGCGCTCGGTCCGGCTCTCGTCCGCGGTGCCGTCGGCGTCGCGCGGGTGCCGCTGCACGACCGCGACCACGTTCTTCGTCGGCGCGACGTTGTAGTCCAGGTCCGGCGCACCGTCACCCATGGCGTCGACCGCGTCGAACTCCGCGGCCAGCGTCGCCGGGTCCTTCGCGGAGGCGTACCTGCCACACAAGGTCGATCACCCTCCCTCTCCACCCCGGATGCCGGGGCGCCACCGCCACCCACGGTGTGGGCGAATCGTGACATGCCGGGCCTGCCGGGGCGAGCCGGTCACCCGATGCGGCGGCCGGTGCGCGAGGATTGCGGTATGCCGCAGCCCTGGTCAGCCCCGGTCGCCCCGGGTCCCGTCAGCGCCACCGTCACCATCCCCGGCTCCAAGTCCCTCACCAACCGCGCGCTCGTGCTCGCGGCGCTCAGCACCCGGCCGAGCACCCTCACCGGAGCGCTCATCAGCCGCGACTCCGACCTGATGATCGCCGCCTGGCGCGCGCTGGGCGTTCCGATGACGGTCGAGGGCACCACCATCACCGTTGGCACCAACGACGGGTTCCACGGCCCGGCCGAGATCGATTGCGGTCTCGCGGGCACGGTCATGCGGTTTGTGCCACCTGCCGCCGTTCTCGCTGACGGGCAGGTGCGCTTCGACGGCGATCCCCGCGCGCGCGAGCGGCCGATGGGCACGATCCTGGAGGCGCTGCGTGCGCTCGGCGCCGTCGTCGAGGGCGACGCGCTACCGTTCACGCTGGTCGGCACCGGGGGTATCGCCGGGGGCACGGTCACCATCGACGCGTCGGCCTCCTCCCAGTTCGTCTCGGGGCTGCTGCTGTCGGGCGCCCGGTACGACAAGGGGTTGGCCATCCACCACATCGGCAAACCCGTGCCATCCATGCCGCACATCGACATGACCGTCGAGATGCTGCGCGCGGCCGGTGTCGCGGTCGATGACGAGGAGCCCAACACCTGGCGGATCGAACCGGGTCCCGTTGGCGCTGTCGACTGGGTGATCGAGCCGGACCTTTCCAACGCGACGCCATTCCTGGCCGCGGCCGCTGTCACCGGCGGCGAGGTCACCGTGACCGGTTGGCCTTCCAAGACCACGCAGCCCGGTGACGTTATCCGCGACATCTTGGCGCAGATGGGCGCCGAGGTGACTCTTGTCGACGGCTCGTTGACCGTCCGCGGTCCGGACAAACTGTCCGGTGTGGACATCGACATGCGCGACGTGGGTGAGCTGACCCCGACCGTGGCCGCGTTGGCCGCGCTCGCCGACAGCCCGTCCGTCCTGCGCGGCATCGCCCACCTGCGCGGCCACGAGACCGACCGCCTCGCCGCGCTCGCCGCCGAGATCGCGACCGTCGGCGGCGACGCCACCGAGACCGAGGACGGCCTCTCGATCCGCCCCGCGAAGCTGCACGGCGGTCTGTGGCGGGCCTACGCCGACCACCGGATGGCCACCGCGGGCGCGATCATCGGCCTCGTCGTGCCGGGGGTGGGCGTCGACGACATCGCGACGACCGCCAAGACGCTGCCCGACTTCCCCGCGATGTGGGCAGACCTGCTCGGCGGGGCGCGCTGAGGTGGCGCGGCGCGGCGACTGGAGCAAGCTCGACGAGGCAGACGTCCGGGTCCGGCCGGGCAAGGGCTCCCGACCGCGCAGCAAGCTCCGCCCCGACCACGCCGACGCGGTCAGCGCCATGGTCGTCGGCAAGGACCGCGGCCGGTGGACCTGCGCGGTCGACCACGACCCGGAGCACCTGGTCGTGGCGATGCGGGCGCGGGAGCTGGGTAGGACGTCGGTGGTCGTTGGCGACCAGGTCGAACTGGTCGGCGACACCACCGGTGCCCCGGACACCCTGGCCAGGATGGTCCGCGTCGCCGAGCGCACCAGCGTGCTGCGCCGCACCTCGGACGACACGGAGGGCTACGAGCGGGTCGTCGTCGCCAACGCCGCGCAGCTGCTGATCGTCTGCGCGCTGGCCGACCCGCCGCCGCGCACCGGCTTCATCGACCGCTGCCTGGTCGCCGCGTTCGCCGGTGGCCTGGAACCGGTGCTGTGCCTGACCAAGGCCGACCTGGGCGACCCGGCCGAGCTGATCGGGCTGTACCAGGAACTCGAGCTGCGGGTCGTGGTGAACCGGTTCGACGAGGACCCGGAAGCGGTGCGGGCGCTGCTCGTGGACCGGGTCTCGGCCCTGGTCGGGCACTCCGGGGTCGGCAAGTCCACTTTGGTCAACAAGCTGGTGCCGGACGCCGAGCGCGCGATCGGCGCCGTGAGCGGGATCGGCAAGGGCCGCCACACCTCGACCTCGGCGGTAGCCCTACCGCTGCCGAGCGGCGGCTGGGTCGTCGACACACCAGGCGTGCGTGCGTTCGGCTTGGCCTACATCAAGCCCGACGACATCGTCACCGCCTTCCCGGAGTTCCACGCGGCGGCGGAGGAGTGCCCGTCCGGCTGCGGGCATCTCGGCGCACCGGAGGACCCCGGCTGCTACCTGGACACGGTGGTGCAAGAGGGCACGGCTACCCCGGGCAGGCTCGCGTCCCTGCGCAGACTGCTGGCGTCCAAGTCGTCGGAGGACAGTTAGCTCTCGGACGGTGGACGTCGTCGGGTGAGCCGATGGACAGGGGGGTTGGGCGCTAGCCTGCGATCGTGCAGATCCTCCGCTACGCCGCCTTCACCACCGAGCCCGGCGGCGGCAACCCCGCCGGTGTCGTCCTGGACGCGACCGGGGTGCCCGACGCCGAGATGCAGGCGGTCGCGGCCGAGGTCGGGTACTCCGAGTCGGCGTTCCTCGTGCCGCGCCAGGACGGCGACCTGGACGTGCGGTACTTCAGCCCGCTGGCGGAGGTGCCGTTCTGCGGCCACGCGACCGTCGCGGCGTCCGTCGCGCACGCGGCGGCCAACGGGTCGGGGCCGCTGCGGCTGCACACCAGGGCCGGGCTGGTGGAGGTCAGCACGAGCGAGACCGACACCGGGTACATCACCGCCACCCTGATCAGCGTCAGCCCGCGCACCGAGGACATCCCGACCCCCGTCCAGGCCGCGCTGCTGGCGGCACTGCGGTGGACCGAGGGCGACCTCGACCCCGCGCTCCCCGTCCGAGCCGCGTACGCGGGCGCCTGGCACCCGGTCGTCGCCGCGGCCACCCGCCCCCGCCTGGCCGACCTCGACTACGACTACCCCGCCCTGGCAACCCTGATGACCGAGCACGGCTGGACCACCGTCCAACTGGTCCACCGCGCCTCCGAGACCGTCATCCACTCCCGCAACCCCTTTCCCCCTGGCGGCGTCATCGAAGACCCCGCCACCGGCGCCGCCGCGGCAGCCCTCGGCGGCTACCTCCGCGAACTCGGCCTGGTCACCCTCCCCGCCGCCCTCACCATCCACCAGGGCGAAGACCTGGGCCGCCCCGGCGTCATCACCGTCAGCATCCCCTCCGACCACACCTCCGGCATCCACGTCACCGGCACCGCGATCCCGATCGAGGCGTAACAGCCCGGCGACACCAGTCGATCTCCACTGGAAGCCGTCCCCAGCTCCGGGAGCGATCGACAATGATCATCCAGTGGTGCGCCGAGGGCGGGGCCGGGTTCAGTCTCGTGCGGCCCCGACCGGGGAGGTCGAGGTAGTGGACACCGTCGCAGTGGTCGCCTTGGTGGTGGGGGCGGTCGTGATCGTCGTGCTCGGTGTTCTGCTGGGGCGCGCGCACGCGAAAGGGGCGAACGTCGAGGCCGGGATATCCGTGGCCGACCTGTTCTCCCTGAACGTCAAGCTCACCGCAGCCGAGGTCGCCCAGGCGAGCACCGCGGTGGCCGCGGCGGCGACCGAACGCAGTGGGCAAGCCGCGGCGGCTCGTGAGATCGCGCGGACGCAGACGACAGCGCGGATCCTGTGGGTGGACGACAACCCGGACAACAACGTCCGCGAGACCATCGCCCTGGAGCGGCTCGGGAAGTTCATCGTCAAGGCGACCAGCACGGATGCCGCGCTCCTCTACCTCGACGAGCTGGACGTCGCGGTGGTGATCACGGACCTGCACCGGGGCGAGGACCCGGACGCTGGGCGGGAGCTGGCGCGGTTGGTGGGCGACCGGGTGCCGGTGATCGTCTACACCGCGAACGCGTGGGCGGCGGGCGAGGTCGATGGCGCGGTGGCGGTCCTCGACCTGCCGTGGGACCTGCTCGACGTCATCCAGCGGGTGGTGGGCTGAGACGTCATCGAGGCATGAAAAACGGGGCAGGCGCGAGATGCGCCTGCCCCGGTGTCGAGCGGGAGTGCTCAGCCCATGTGCGGGTAGCGGTGGTCGACCGGGGGGACGAAGGTCTCCTTGATCGAGCGGGGGCTGACCCAGCGCTGGAGGTTGTAGATGCTGCCTGCCTTGTCGTTGGTGCCCGACGCGCGGGAGCCGCCGAAGGGCTGTTGGCCGACGACGGCGCCGGTGGGCTTGTCGTTGACGTAGAAGTTGCCTGCGGAGAAGCGGAGGGCCTTGTGGGCCTGTTCCACGGCTGCGCGGTCGGTAGCGAAGACCGCGCCGGTCAGGGCGTACGGCGAAGAGGTGTCGACGAGCTCTAGGACCTTCGCGTACTCCGCGTCCTCGTAGACGTGCACGGCGAGGATGGGGCCGAAGTACTCGGTGGTGAAGACGTCCTGGAGGGGGTCGCTGCCCACGAGCACCGTCGGCTGGACGAAGTAGCCGACCGAGTCGTCGGCGGTGCCCCCGGCGAGGACCTCGATGGAGGAGTTCGCGGCGGCCGCGGCCAGGGCGTCCTTGTGCTTGGCGAACGCGCGGGCGTCGATGACCGCGCCGCCGAAGTTGCCGAAGTCGGTGACGTCGCCGTAGACCAGGGACTTGGTGACGTCGGCGAGCTGCTCGCGCAGGCCGCCCTCCCACAGCGAGCGGGCGACGTACGCGCGCGAGGCGGCCGAGCACTTCTGGCCCTGGTACTCGAACGCGCCGCGGACCAGGCCGATGACCACCGAGGCGATGTCGGCCGACGGGTGCGCGACGACGAAGTCCTTGCCGCCGGTCTCGCCCACGATGCGCGGGTACGAGCGGTAGGTGTCGAGGTTGTCGCCGATCAGGCGCCACAGGTGCTTGAAGGTCTTGGTGGACCCGGTGAAGTGCAGGCCGGCGAAGTCGGGGTCGGTGAGCGCGACCTCGGAGAGCGCCTGGCCGTCGCCGGTGACCAGGTTGATCACACCGGCGGGCATGCCTGCGGCCTCGAGCAGGCGCATCGTGTGGTGCGCCGCCAGCTGCTGGGTCGGCGAGGGCTTCCAGACGACGGTGTTGCCCATCAGCGCGGGCGCGGTCGGCAGGTTGCCCGCGATGGCGGTGAAGTTGAACGGGGTGATCGCGGTGACGAACCCGTCGAGCGGCCGGTGGTCGAACCGGTTCCACACCCCGGGCGAGGAGACCGGCTGCTCCTCGATGAGCCTGCGCGCGAAGGAGACGTTGAACCGCCAGAAGTCGATCAGCTCGCAGGCGCTGTCGATCTCGGCCTGCTGGGCGGACTTGGACTGGCCGAGCACGGTGGCGGCGTTGATGGTGTCGCGCCACGGCCCGGCGAGCAGGTCGGCGGCGCGCAGCAGGACCGCGGCGCGCTCGTCGAAGGGCAGTTCGCGCCACGCGGGGGCGGCGGCCTTGGCCGCGGCGACGGCGTCGGCGACGTCGGCGGTGGTGGCCTGCGCGGTGACGCCGAGGACGTGCTGGTGGTCGTGCGGCTGCACCACGTCGATCCGGTCACCGCCTGCCAGCCGCTGCTCGCCACCGATGGTCATGGTCAGCTCGGGCTGCTCGGCCTCGAGCTCGGCGATCCGGCGCGCGAGCGACTCGCGCTGCGGGGTGCCGGGCGCGTAGGAGCTGATCGGCTCGTTCGACGGGTCGGGAACGGACGAAACGGCGTCCATCGTGTGGCTCGCCTCCCTCGTGGTCAATGGCATCAGGGCGGTGCGTCGTGGCGGGGTGCCGCGCGACGGCGTCGACGGTCGTCAGCGCCGCGCGTGGACCCCCGCCCCCGTACATCCTGTCATGGGATGACCTCCCGGTTACAGCAGCTCCAGCAGGAAGGGCAACTCCTGCGGCGCGTACCAGGCCAGTTCGTGGTCCTCGGCGTCCCCGAGGACGAACTCCGCGTCCGGGTCGCCCATGTCGGCGGCGTCGACGGCGGCCACGGCGGCCCGCACGGCGACCGCGGCCTCCTCGGTGTCCAGGTGGACCGAGGCGATGACCTTCAGCGGGACCGGGCCGGACAGCTTGACCACCGAGTGGTCCAGGTCGGGGCGCAGCTCGACCCCGTCGACGTCGGCGGCGATGACCGCGCGGCGCATCGGCACGTCCGGGTCGGTCGTCAGCTCGGCGCCGAGCAGCCGCAGCGATGCCTTCGCCGCGTCGAGCATGGCCACGTACTCCAGTTCCTCTTCGCCGCCGGTCGCGTACGACTCGCGCAGGGCTGGGGTGAGCGCGAACGCCGTGCCGGTGATCGCGGCCAGCTCACCGTCCGCGTTCAACTCGCGCAGCATCGCCACCGTCGCCGGTATGTAGACCCTCAACTCATTCACGCTCTCACAGTCGTCAACAGTTCTTCGACGGACTCTTCCAGCATCCGCGCCAGCACGTCCACGTCAGACATGGCCGTGCGGTCACCGGTAAGGCCGAAGTACACCCCGCCGTCGTAAGAGGTGACTCCGATCGCCAACGCCTGGTTTCGGGTAAGGGGCATCGCCGGGACCATCCGGGTCATCCTTGCGGTGCCTAAGTACAGCGGGACCTGCGGACCGGGCACGTTGGTGACCACCACGTTGAAGATCCGCTGGGAGAACGAGGCGGCGGCCCGCGCGCCGAGCGAGTGCAGCGTCGGTGGCGCGAACCCGCCGACGCGCAGCAGCGCGGACGCGGCGACCGAGCGGACCGAGTCGTTGTGCGGGCGCAGCGCGTGGCTGATGTGGTGCAGCCGCACGAACGGGCTCGGCTCGCCGACCGGCAGGTCGACCAGCTGCGGGGTGACCTGGTTGCCGAGCATGCCGGGCACGGTGCCGTCCGAGTCGCGCACGGCGAGCGGGACCAGCGCGCGGACCGTGCTGGACGCGGTGAGCTGCAGGCCGCGGGAGAGCAGCCAGGACCGCAGGGCACCGGCGACGACGGTGAGCACCACGTCGTTGACGGTGCCGCCGTGCCTGGCGCGCACGTCGCGCAGGTCGTCGAGCCTGGCCGAGGCGACGGCGTAGCGGCGGGCCCGGCCGACCGGGGCGTTGAGCGGGCTGGCCTGGGCGGGCCGCGCGGCGATGCCGATGGCGGAGACGACGGTGCCCAGGACCCCGGCCACCTTCTGGGTGGTGGCCAGCGCGTCGCCGACCGCGGCGCGCACGTTCTCCACCACCTCGCGGGGCCGCTGCACGGTGTCGGCGACGGCGTCGAGCAGCAGCCTGGCCTGGCTGGGCAGCCTGCGCGGCTCCCACGGCTCGTCGACGGGCTGGTCGTCGGCCTGCGGGTGCGGTTCGAGGATGACCTGCCCGAAGTCGATGGTGCGGATGCCGTCGACCAGCGCGAGGTGGGTCTTGGTGATCAGCGCGGCGTGGCCGTCGGCGAGACCCTCGACCAGGTACGCCTCCCACAGCGGCCGGGTGTGGTCGAGCGGGCGGGCCATCAGCCTGGCGACGAGGTCGTGCAGCTGCTCGTCGCTGCCGGGGCGCGGCAGGGCGGAGCGGCGCACGTGGTAGTTGACGTCGAACCCCGGGTCGTCCACCCAGACCGGGCGGGCCAGGTGGCCGGGGACCTCGGCGACGCGCTGCCGGTAGCGCGGCACCAGCGGCAGCCGCTGCTCGATCAGGGTGACCAGGCGGGCGTGGTCGAACCCGGCCTTCGGCTTGCGGAACACCGCGACCCCACCCACGTGCATCGGCGTCGCCGCGTCCTCCAGGTAGAGGAACGACGCGTCGAGGGCGGACAGGCGGTCGGGCATGGCCCGATAGTGGCACAACCCGGGCGGCGCGGAGGGCCGGGCGCCGGGCGTGCGATGCTGCTCGCCGTGTCCCCCGATCGTTCCGCACCCCGAGACCACCGCGAGCAGGCGCCGTCCCCCAAGGACCGGTTCGTGACCGTCTACGGGCGCAAGCCGGTGCTGGAGGCGTTGGCCGACACCCGGTTGACCGTGGACAAGGTCGTGCTGGCCGACAACGCGCACGGCCTGGCGGCCCGGGAGATCATCGACGCCGCGCGGGACCGGGGCGTGCCGGTGCAGCGGGCGTCGGCGCAGCGGGTGAAGGTGTTGGCGGGCAACGGCAAGCAGGACCAGGGCGTGCTGGCCGACGTGGTCGCGCCCCGGATGCGGACACTGGCCGACGCGCTGTCGTCGTCGCGCCGCCCGACGTCGGTGCTGCTGCTCGACGGCATCACCACCCCGGCGAACGTGGGCATGATCCTGCGCACCGCCACCGCGGCCGGGATCGGCGGGATCGTGGTGCCCAGGCGCGGGGTGGCCGGGCTGGACCCGCTGGTGGTCAAGGCGTCGGCCGGGGTCGCGTTCACCGCGCCGGTGCTGCGCGCCGCGACCGCGGCCGAGGCAGCAGCCGACCTGCGCGCCGCGGGCTACCCGCTCTACGGCCTGGACGCGGGCGCCCGCCGCACGGTGTTCGACGCGGACCTGCCCACCCAGGCGGCTTTCGTCATGGGCAGCGAGACCTCCGGCGTCACCGACGGCGTCCGCCCGCACGTCAACCGCTGGCTCTCCATCCCGATGTCCGGCGGCGTGGAGTCACTCAACGTCGCCACCGCCGCCGCCGTCCTGTGCTTCGAACTGGTCCGCCGCGGCCGCTAGACCGAACAGGACGGTCAGTTCGTCCACAGTGGACTCAAGATCCCGGTGGTGCACACCGACCATGCCCACCCGCACGGCCCCCCGCACGTACCGCGCCACATCATCGACGAACACGCAGTCGCCCGGCTCGACCCCGAGCAGCGCCGCCACATGCCGGTAGATCGCCTCATCGGGCTTCGCGACCCCAACAGCTCCTGACACAACAACCGCGTCGAACACGTCCGGCAAGCCCGCGGGCACGGTGTCCGCATTGGACAGCAGCGCGGTCTTGATCCCGCGCGCGTGCACCTTGGCGACCACCTCGGGCATGCCGTCATCGGTGAACACGCCTGCGTAATCCACTACCAGGGCCTTCATGGGCCTGATTTTGTCACCAGGTTCAGCTACCGCTGTGGGGGCTGGCGGTCTTTTCGCGCTCTGTCCGGGTAACCACTCGGAGGGAGTTGTTGTGCGGATCAACGCGCTGCCTGAGTATGAACCGCCGTTGGCTGAGGCTGACGAGGAACGCTGGTTCACGCCGCCTGCTTGGCCGGTGCCCGCGCGGGTCATTCGAGGGGCGCCGCGCGAGGCTTGTTGGCGGTTGGTGACGTTGTTGTTGGAGGCGCTGGAGGGGAAGCGGCAGGTGGCGCATCTGCATGGGATGTTGCCTGAGGCGGCTTATGAGGGGTTGTTGACGCGAGCCAAGGGGGGTCGGACTCAGTATCGGTTGTTGCGGTTGCATGTGGAGGAGGTGGCGGTGGGGGTGGTGGAGATGGCTGCGACGGTGCGGGTCGTGCCGTTGGAGAGGGCGGAGGGGTGGCATGTGAAGGTGTGTTTGGGGCGGATGGAGCAGGTGGAGGGGGAGTGGCGGTGCACGTTGTTGCGGTTGGTGGGGTTTTGAGGGGTGGTGGGGTTGCCCACAGGGTGGTGGCTTGGTCGGCTCGGTTTGTCGGTGGGTCTCGGTAGGCTGTGTATCGGGGGGTGCTTGGGGCGGTTTGATCTTGTGGGTGGGGGTTGTCCACAGGGGGCTGCTCGGTCGGGGCGGTTTGTCGGTGCTGCTCGGTAAGCTGTGTATTGGGGGGTGCTGTGGCGGGTTTGATCTTGAGCTGAGGGGTTGCGGCTCTCGTGCTCGCCTGCGGCGTCGACGATTGACGCCTCGCCTGCGGCATTGGCCTGGGCGCGAGTTTTGAGCTTTGCTCGATGTGGCGAACTTGTTTTGCGCGGGGCCCCTGAACTACCCGTGGCAGGACCGCAAAGCAGGGGCCGAAGAGCATGGCCCTGTCCGCGAACGACGCTACGGGCAGTCCTCCCCCACACAAAACAAGTCCACCCCATCGAGCCTGCCTGGCACCAGCGGATCCGAGGAGCGGTTGTCGGCCAACGTTGTTCGGGGGCGGGTGGGGGGCAACGTTGTAGAGGGGCGGTTGTGGGCCAACGTCTGAGAGGGGCGCGTTGAGGCCAACGATTGTGAGGGCCGGGTGGGGGCCAACGTTGTGGGAGCGTGTTGGGGTCAACGCCTGGGAGGGGCACGTTGGGGCCAACGTTGTTTGGGGGCGCGTGAGAGGGCCAACGTCTGCGAGGGCCGGGTGGGGACCAATGCCCGGGAGGGGCACGTTGTGCCAAGGTTGCAGAGGGGCGCGCTCGCGCCGCCATTTGGTTGGCAGCGAGAAGTGTTTCGGTTGGGGGGTAAGAAAAAGCCCGGGTGGTGGACCTTGGTCCACCACCCGAGCGAAAGGTACTGCTAGGACTCAGCGACGGGGGCCCTTGCGGCCCTTCTTGGCTGAGTCTCGGGCTGCTTGCCTGCGCTCGCGGCGGGTGCCGGAGGCGGAGGTGTCGTTGTCGGGGGTTTCGGAGTGGGATTCGACGCCGCCGTCTTCGGTGGGGCCGGAGTAGTTGAGGCGTTGGGGGGTGGGGCCTTCGAAGCCCTTGCCGCGCAGGGCGGGGGGGAGTTTGTCGCCTGCGGCGGCGGCCGCGGCCTGTTCGGCGCGGACCCGGTCCTGGACGGCCTGGGCGCGGGCCTGGCGGGCCTGGAGTTCGGCCTGGCGGGCCTGGGCCTCGGGGCTGGGGCTGACCGACGGCAGCGCGGTCGGCTGCGGGGCGAGCTGGACCTCGGGCTCGGCGGGCTCCACCGGGACGTTGAACAGGAAGCCGACCGACTCCTCCTTCAGCGCGTCGAGCATCGCGCCGAACATCTCGAAGCCTTCCTTCTGGTACTCGATCAGCGGGTCGCGCTGGGCCATCGCCCGCAGGCCGATGCCCTCCTTGAGGTAGTCCATCTCGTAGAGGTGCTCGCGCCACTTGCGGTCCAGCACCGAGAGCATCACGCGCCGCTCGACCTCGCGCATGGCGCCCTCGCCGACCTTGCCGTCGATCTCGGACTCGCGGGCGGTGTACGCGGCCTCGGCGTCCTCGGTGATGGCGCGCAGCAGGAACTCGTGGTCCATGTCCTTGCCGTCGGCCTCGGCGCGGTCGACCAGCCGCTCCCAGTCCACCGAGATCGGGTACAGCTGCTTGAGGGCTGTCCACAGCTTCACGTGGTCCCAGTCCTCGGAGTAGCCGTCGGCGGTGGCGCCGACCACGTACGCCTCGACCACGTCGTTGAGCATGTGCAGGATCTGCTCGCGCAGGTCCTCGCCCTGTAGCACCCGCAGCCGCTCGGCGTAGATCACCTTGCGCTGCTTGTTCATGACCTCGTCGTACTTGAGGACGTTCTTGCGGATCTCGAAGTTCTGCTGCTCGACCTGCGTCTGCGCGCTGCGGATCGCCCTGGTGACGATCTTGGCCTCGATCGGCTGGTCCTCCGGCACGTTCATCGCGGTCATCACGCGCTCGACCATGCCCGCGTTGAACCGGCGCATCAGCTCGTCGCCGAGCGACAGGTAGAACCGGGACTCACCCGGGTCGCCCTGGCGGCCGGACCGGCCGCGCAGCTGGTTGTCGATGCGCCGCGACTCGTGCCGCTCGGTGCCGAGCACGTAGAGGCCACCGGCCTTCTGCACCTCGACCTTCTCGGCCTTGACCTCCTGCTGCGCCTTCTCCAGCGCGGCGGGCAGCGCGGCGCGCCACTCCTCGGGGGTCTCGATCGGGTCGAGGCCGCGCTCGCGCAGCGTCTCCTCGGCGATGTGGTCGGGGTTGCCGCCGAGCACGATGTCGGTACCGCGACCGGCCATGTTCGTCGCGACGGTCACCGCGCCCTTGTGGCCTGCGCCCGCGATGATCGCGGCTTCCTTCTCGTGGTGCTTGGCGTTGAGCACGTTGTGCGGAACGCCCGCCTTGAGCAGCAGCTTCGACAGGTACTCGGACCGCTCGACGCTGGTCGTGCCGACCAGCACCGGCTGGCCATCGGCGTGCCGCTCGGCGATGTCCTCGGCGACGGCGAGGAACTTGGCCTCTTCCGTCTTGTAGATCAGGTCCGGCTGGTCCTTGCGGACCATGTCCCGGTTCGTCGGGATCGGCACCACACCGAGCTTGTAGGTGGTGTGGAACTCGGCCGCCTCGGTCTCGGCGGTACCGGTCATGCCGGAGAGCTTGCCGTAGAGCCGGAAGTAGTTCTGGAGGGTGATCGTGGCCAGGGTCTGGTTCTCGGCCTTGATCTCCACCCCCTCCTTGGCCTCGATCGCCTGGTGCATGCCCTCGTTGTAGCGGCGACCGGACAGCACGCGGCCGGTGAACTCGTCGACGATGAGCACCTCGGCGTTGCGGACGATGTAGTCCTTGTCGCGCTTGTAGAGCTCCTTGGCCTTGAGCGCGTTGTTGAGGTAACCGACCAACGGGGTGTTCGCGGCCTCGTAGAGGTTCTCGATGCCGAGCTGGTCCTCGACGAGAGCGACACCCTTCTCGGTGACGCCAACGGTGCGCTTGCGCTCGTCGACCTCGTAGTGGGTGTCGCGGCGCAGCATCGGCGACAGCCGGGCGAACTCCTGGTACCAGCGCGAGGACTGGTCGGCCGGGCCGGAGATGATCAGCGGGGTGCGCGCCTCGTCGATCAGGATGGAGTCGACCTCGTCGACGATGGCGAAGTGGTGGCCGCGCTGGACCATGTCGTCGAGCGACCAGGCCATGTTGTCGCGCAGGTAGTCGAAGCCGAACTCGTTGTTCGTGCCGTGCGTGATGTCGCAGTTGTACGCCTCGCGGCGCTCGGCCGGGGTCATCTCCGAGAGGATCACGCCGACCCGCAGGCCGAGGAAGCGGTGGATGCGACCCATCCAGTCCGCGTCGCGCTTGGCCAGGTAGTCGTTGGTGGTGATGACGTGCACGCCGTCGCCTGCGAGGGCGTTGAGGTACGCGGCAAGGACACCGGTCAGGGTCTTGCCCTCACCGGTGCGCATCTCGGCGACCTGGCCCAGGTGCAGCGCGGCACCGCCCATCAGCTGCACGTCGAAGTGCCGCTGGCCGAGCACCCGCTTGGCGCCCTCCCTGGCCACCGCGAACGCCTCTGGCAGCAGCTCGTCGAGCGACTCGCCGCCGCGGTAGCGCTCCTGGAACTCGGCTGTCTTGCCGCGCAACTCCTCGTCGGAGAGCGCGACGACCTCGTCCTCCAGCGAGTTGATGTGCGCTGCGATGTTGCGCAGCCGCTTGAGCATCTTGCCCTCGCCCGCGCGCAGGATCCGGGACAGCACCATCCGAGTCGACCTCGCTAGCTGATAGTCGTGCGCCCGCTACGGACGCTCCTGTTCGTCATCGTAGGCACCGCGCCCGGCAGCGTGCACCGACGCCGACACCGACGCGGCGCAGGCTACCCGGGTGAGGCCCGCCACAGCACCAACGGCCCACCCGGCCGGGAGGTTCCGCACCTGCCGCCAGTTGGGAACTGGGAACGGACCGGGGTCTGCCCGCGCGGACCGATCCGCGCCGGTCACCGGCCTGTCAGACGGTGTCGACGCCCTCCGGGCACCCTCGCGAATCCACCGAATAGGGGGCCGGGTGCGGGCATGGTGGTGCCCCGGGGGAGCTGGTCCCCCGGGGCACGCGGTGCGTGGGTCGGGGCTCAGACGAGCTTGATCACGCCGTAGTCGAAGGCGTGGCGCCGGTAGACGACGCTGGGGGTGCCGGTGTCGGCGTCGGCGAACAGGTAGAAGTCGTGCCCGACCAGTTCCATCTCGTAGAGGGCCTGGTCGACGGTCATCGGCTTGGCCGGGTGCTCCTTCTCGCGCACCACGCGGCCGGGGAGGCCGTCCTCGTCGTCCTCCCAGCGCTGCCGGGGCATGGGGACGCCGCCGTACTCGGTGGCCAGGTCGGCGTCGAGGTGGCTGCCGTTGGTGGCGCCGTCGTACTCGGGGGCGTGCAGCAGCGTGGTGCTCCCGGCGACGAGACCCGCGTGCCCGTTCCCGTTGGTGATCGGGGTGGCCGCGGCGACGGCTTGGCCGACCGAGGTGGGGGTGCGCCGACCGTGGTGCACGCGCCTGCGGTCGTGCTGGCGGCGGAGCCGGTTCTCGATCTTGCTGACTGCCAGGTCGAGCGCGGCGTAGAAGTCGCCTGCCACTGCCTCCGCCCGCACGGCGGGGCCCTTGCCCTTCCCGGTGATCTCGACCCGCTGGCAGCTCTTCGACTGCCTGCGGTTGGGCTCGTGGAACAGCTCCACGTCGAAGCGGATGACCTTGCGGTCGTAGCGCTCCAACCGGGTCAGCTTTTCCTCGACGTGTGTCCGGTAGTGCTCCGGAACCTCGACGTTACGGCCCTTAACCACGATGTCCATACACGACCTCCCTCGCTGACGGCGAGTACTGGTTGCGGCTTTGCGGTACTTGGCGCCGGGCTGGTCTGGATTCCAAGTCCAGGACAGGAGCTGACCTGGGGCTACGGCCCCTTCGGTCAACGCTCCACCGGCACCAGGGTCATGGGCTACTCGCCTCCTCCCCGCTTGCCGGGAACGGTGATAGCGATGCACGTTAGCCCGCGTTTCGACCGAGCAACAGCCCCCGAGGCGGGCGACATCCGTTCGCGACCGAGCGTGACGTCGTGCGACGGGCGGGCGGCCACGCGCGGCCGAACCGGGAGCGGGCCGCGACCACCGCGGCGAACCCGTTCCCCCGAGCGGCGCAGCACCGGGGGCCGAGCAGCGGCAGGGCGTGTTCGGTCGAGCGGACCCGACCGCTGCGCCACCGGGTCCAAGACCACCCGCCTGCTCACCCTCATATCCGGCCAACGGCCCCGAACGGCGTACGGTTCCCGACTCTCCTTCACTCTTTCGGGGGTATCAGACTGTGGGATGGATCTCTCGTCAGACGGTCGCGGCGCAGGCGAGCACGGCGAGTACCGACAGCCCGGCCGCCCGCAGCGCGCCCGCGCAGGCGGCGGCGGTCGAACCGGTGGTGACGACGTCGTCGAGCACCAGTACGGGTGCACCCGGCGGTGGGACACCCCGGCCGGAGACACACAGGTGCCGCGCCAGGTTCTCCCGTCGCCCGGCCACATCGAGCCCCACCGAGTCCCGCGCGCGACCGGCCAGCAGCAACACCGGCGCGACCCGGGCCTGCACGCCCCCGAGCACCAGGACCCGGGCCACCACCTCGGCCACCCCGGCCATGTGGTGCCCACCCCGCCGCCGCACCGCCGCCCGACTCGACGGCGCCGGGACGAACCACAGCGGGTCGCCCACACGAGCGACGCCGGGTGACGGAGCCGACTTGCCCGACAGGGTGGCCAGCCCGGGGCAGGCGGCGCGCACCGCGGGCACCCGCTCGGCGAGGTCGGGCAACGCGGCGGCCAGTGCCCGCCCGAGCGGCTCGGCCAGCGCGCGCCGGTTGCGCTCCTTGTAGGCGATGATCGCCCGCCGCGCCGGTCCGCCGTAGGCCGTGAGGGCCAGCACGGGAACGCCCTTCGTGGCGCTCCGCTCGACCGCGCGCAGGCCGACCAGGGTCGCGGCGCACCGGGTGCACCAGGAGGTGCCCGGCTCGCCGCAGCCTGCGCAGGTCAAGGGGATCAGGAGGTCCAGCAGCATCCGCATGCGAGCAGGGTGGCCGCTGCCGCGACGGCACGCGCGAAGTTGTCCACAGGCAGGCAGGCAGGCGACAACCAGCGACACCAGCGACACCACGAGATCGAGAATCACGCGGTGAGGATCGCCCACCCCGGCCCGCCGTGCCCGAAGTTGTCCACAGGGCCAGGAACCCGCAGGTCAGCCGGGGTAGAACGGCAGCGCCGCCGAGCCGAGGTTGTTCTGGTGGTACTGCCAGACCTTCCCCGCCTCGCCGGTGGTCCACATCCCGGACCCGTCGGTCACGATCGTCGACCGACCGGGGGCCGCGGTGACCGCCGTGACCGGCAGCGTGAGGTTGGTCTTGTTGTAGGCGGTGTACGCGTACCCGTCGACCGACATGCTCACCACCGGCCGGATCGGCTGGTCGGTCGCGGCGATGACGGTGAGCCGGTCGAGCCAGTCGAGGCCGACGACGTCCTTCACGATCCCCGCTTGCAGGGTCCGGCCGGAGCGGATCGTGACGGCGTCGTTGGGCCTGACGACCGAGGCGACCCGGATCTCGCCGTTGACCACGGCCGCGACGCGGGCGCCGTCTCGGGAGAGGCGGAGTTGGGTGATCGTGCCGCCGTTGCGGGTGAACTCCGAGGCGTCGACCGGGTAGTCCTCCCACTTTCCCTCGTTGGTGCGGACGACGCGGACAACCAAAGTCCCGTCTTGCACCGTCCAGACCTCGTTAGGCATGGCCTCGTTCGATCCAGCGAACAGCCAGGTGGGTCTGGTGAGAGTGGCCGCGGCAGGCAGGCTCACCTCGGGCAGATCGCCGTCTGACTTACCCACGCGCAGTTTCATCCCGCCCGGAGTCCGTTGCACGACTGCCAGCAGGCCGCCGTCCAGTGACTGCGCGGCGCTGACGATGTCGTAGCTGCCGTCTCCTGTGGGCCCGTCCAGCTTCTTGCCGTCGCGCAGGGAGTAGAGGCGTCCACCGACAACGGCAAGTCCTAGGAGGTCTGCCTTAAGCGCGGACAGCGAGTCGTACGCACCCACGTCGCCGGTCGTCCAGTCCTCGTGACCTGGCACCAACGGAAGTCCTTGGCTCCGGATCCGCAGCGGGCTCGTGGTGACTTCGCGCAGGGATCGAACTAACTGCGCCGCTATGCGCTGTCTGTCCTCTAGTGGCTTGTCGACCTTGCCGAGGTTGATGAGGATGGCGCCGTCGGGCTCGGGGAGGATGTTGGTGCTCATCTCCAGCCCTTCGAGGTGGTTGCGCACCGCGCCCTTGAGCGACTCCGAAGGGCCGCCGAGCAGCAGGTACACCACGCGGCCGAAGAGGCCGGGGCGCGGCTCGATCGCCACGTAGCGGGGGTCGGAGACCATGACCCGCTGCTCGGGGTCGAAGAACTCCAGGTTCACCCTGCGGTAGCTCTTCGCGAAGTCCGCCTCGCGGATGAGGACCGCGTTGGGCGGCTCGGCGATGCGCCACTGCCCGTCCTGGCGCTTGATCACCACCCGGTACTCCAGCGACTGCACCTGCGGCAGGAACGAGAAGTCGCCGACCAGGCCGCCGATGGAGGTCGCGGTGAGGATGACGACCTGCTCGTTGGTCGGGTCCTTGCCCTCCGGCACCGACTGCGGGATGGTCTTGAACTCGTCCTGGATGATCGTCGGCGCCTCGCCGCTCTTCCAGTTGGGCTTGGCCTCCTCGGTGAGGTAGGTGCGCGCCGCGTCGGGGGTACCCGCGTTCTTGACGAACTCCTGGACCAGGTTGAACGGGTCGAGCCCCGGCGCGGGTTTGCCGACCTGGCGCGGCTGCTCCTCGGTGGCGTCGACCACGACCCTCGGCAGCGTCCGGTCCGGGATGTTGGCGCAGCCCGCGAGCAGCGTGGCGCACACCAGGGCGAGGACGAGCCGGATCACGGGTAGACCTCCTCCGGAACGGAGATGGGCAGTGGGGCGGGCTGGGTCATGGGTCGGGCGTCGAGCGGGAGTAGCGGCAACGGGCTGTCTTCGTACTGAACGCCCTGGTTGCGAGGCAGGGTCAACCGGAAACAGGCACCCTCACCCGGTTCGCCCCACGCGTCAAGGCCACCGCCGTGCAGACGGGCATCTTCAAGGCTGATCGCTAGTCCCAATCCGGTGCCCCCGGTGTGCCGGTTGCGGGAGGGGTCCGCGCGCCAGAACCGGTTGAACACCAGGTCAGCCTCACCGGTGCGCAGACCGACACCGTGGTCCCGCACGGTTACCGCTACCGCGTTCTCGTCGAGCACCATCCGCAGCTCGACCGGCTTGCCCTCGCCGTGATCGATGGCGTTGGCGAGCAGGTTGCGCAGGATCCGTTCGACGCGGCGGGACTCGACCTCGGCGATCGCGTCGCCCTCCGGCAGGTCGAGCACGATCTCCGACCCGGCGTTGCGCGCGATCACCCGCACCGACTCGACCGCGCGCCTGGCGATGGCCCGCAGGTCGGCGTGCTCGGCGATCAGCTCCTCAACGCCCGCGTCGAGCCGGGAGATCTCCAGCAGGTCGCCGAGCAGCGACTCGAACCGGTCGAGCTCGTCGACCAGCAGCTCGGTCGAGCGGGCCAGACCTGCCGGGAACTGCGCGCGCGAGGCGTGCAGCACGTCGGCGGCCATCCGGACCGTGGTCAGCGGGGTGCGCAGCTCGTGCGAGACGTCGGAGGTGAACCGGCGCTGCAGCTGCCCGAAGTCCTCCAGCTGGCGGATCTGCCGTTCGATGCTCGCCGCCATCTCGTTGTAGGACTCGGCCAGCCTGGCCACGTCGTCTTCACCGGCGACGACCATCCGTTCGCCCAACTCACCGTCCGCGAACCGTTCTGCGGCTCTAGCCGCACGCCGGACAGGCAGCACCACCTGCCGGGTCACGAGGTTCGTGATACCGGCCAAAAGAAGCAGTAGCACCAAGCCGCCGACGACGAGCGTGCTTTGGACGACGCCGATCGTCCGTTGCTCGGCCGCTAGCGGGAAGAGCATGTAGAGCTGCACGGCGGTGTTCGCGGTCGCCACCGTCACGCCGACGATCAGGTAGGTGACGCGTTCGCCGTTGCGGTCAACGGTGTAGATCTGCGAGACGGTGCGGTTGGACGTGTTCAGCAAGAAGTCCCGCAAGGACTGCGGGATGCTCTCGTACGGTCCAGCGGCTCTGACGTCACTCGGCGCGATGTACGGGGCGTCGTTGACGAGAACCGGTTCGAACGCGCCTGCGGAGCCTGCCCCGGACTGGTCAGGCGAAGAGCTGGTGAGCTTGTTGAGCGCGCTGTTGAGCCTGTCGCGGATGGGGTCGAACGGGCTGGTGCCGCCCAGTTCCCGCTCCGCGATCTGCACCGCGATCCTGGTCTGCGCGATGGCGGCTTCCTCTTTGGTCGCCAGCAGCCGCTCGGTGATCTGGTTCTGCAGCACCATGCCCAGCACGAAGATCACCGCCGAGCCCAGGGCGAGTGTGCTGACCACCACGCGCAACTGCAGCGACCGCCGCCACAGCTCGCTGAACGCGCTGGAGCGGCGCCTGCCCGCGGCGACCAGGCCGCGAGCAGTGCGGACGAGCCACTGCCCAGGGCCGCTCGCCGCCGGGTTCACCGGGGATCCGCGATCACGGAGGGCCCGCCTTGTAGCCGACGCCGCGCACGGTCAGCACGACCTCGGGGTGCTCGGGGTCGCGCTCCACCTTGGAGCGCAGCCGCTGGACGTGCACGTTGACCAGCCGGGTGTCCGCGGCGTGCCGGTAACCCCAGACCTGCTCGAGCAGGACCTCGCGGGTGAACACCTGGCGCGGCTTGCGGGCCAGCGCCACCAGCAGGTCGAACTCCAGCGGGGTCAGCTGGATGGCCTTGCCGTCGCGGGTGACCTCGTGGCCGGGGACGTCGATGGTCAGGTCGCCGATGCCCAGCGTCTCGGCCGGTTCCGACTCGGTCCTGCGCAGCCTGGCGCGCACCCTGGCGACCAGTTCCTTGGGCTTGAACGGCTTGACGACGTAGTCGTCAGCGCCGGACTCCAGGCCGAGCACGATGTCGACGGTGTCGCTCTTGGCCGTCAACATCACGATCGGCACACCGGACTCCGCGCGGATCGCCTTGCACACGTCGATCCCGTTCATCCCCGGCAGCATCAGGTCTAGCAGCACGAGGTCGGGTTTCAGCTCGCGCAGCGCGGGCAGCGCCCGGGAGCCGTCCGCCACCACGGCCGTGTCGAATCCCTCGCCGCGCAGCACGATAGTGAGCATCTCGGCGAGGGCCGGGTCGTCGTCAACCACGAGCACTCGTGCCTTCATGGGCACATAGTCGCACTGTTGCGCGGGTGCCCGCGCAGCACCCGCCGTCGAGTATCGTTGAAACTTGAACAGGCCGACCGGCAGGAGCACCCATGGGCATCCGCAGGCTCAACCACGCCGTCCTCTACGTCCGCGACGTGGCGCGCAGCGTGGCCTTCTACGGCGACGTCCTCGGCTTCCGCCCGATCACCGAGTTCCCCGGCGCCGCCTTCCTGCGCGCACCGGACTCGGACAACGACCACGACCTGGGGTTGTTCCAGGTAGGACTGGACGCCCCCGGCCAGGTCACAGGCGGCGTCGGGCTCTACCACCTGGCCTGGTCGGTGCAGACCCTGGCGGAACTGGCCGAGTTCAAGCGGGTGCTCACCGAGGTCGGCGCGCTGGTCGGCGCCTCGGACCACGGGGTGTCCAAGTCGCTGTACGCGAAGGACCCGGACGGGGTGGAGTTCGAGGTCTCGTGGTTCGTCCCCCGCGACAAGATCACCCAGGAGATGGAACAGTCAGGCCCCCCAAGGCCCCTCGACATCGCCGCCGAGATCGCCGTCTGGGGAACCGAGTTGGTCGGCGCTCTGTAGTTCGATCAGCGCGTCCACCTGCTGCGCGATCGCGGGCAGGAGGTCTGGCAAGTCCAGCCCCAGCTCCGGGAACAGCCTGGCGGCCAGTGCACGCATGAGGGCCTCGGGTCCGGCAGGCTCGCGGGAGTTGTCCTTGACCCGGATGCCGTCGAGGAGGACGGAACCGAGCTGGATTCGCGTGGTCGTCCACACATCGCCGCTGAGCATGGCGACGAGCAATCCGACGGGTACCGGCGCCGGGTGCGCGAGATCGAGTTGATCGCCGCGGCGTTTGAGGCACCGCACGACGGCGGACAAGCCCTGCTGGTCGAGTCCCGCCGTCCACAGCCGCAGAACGGCTTCCCAACCATCATCAGGCCACAGGCGCTCAAGGTCGACGCCTGCGGTCAGCTGGACGCGGATCAAGACCAGGTTGGCCGAGTAGGCCGCGAGCTTGCTGATCTGGTCGACCGCTTCGGGCAGGTAAGTCGGGTAGCGGTTCGCGGACCCGCGGTGGCGGTAGGTACGCAGTAAGTGGTCGAGGGTGCGCTCGACGCGGTTGCGCTCGTTGTCGTCGAGTAGCAGCAGGCGGTCGCAGATGAAGTCGATGGCGGGGCGCTGGATGGCCAGTGGCTGGTGGGATAAGAGCGTGAACAGGAGCTCGTCATCCGGTTCGTGGACAGCGCGCCTGCCGTAAGAGCCGTCGGTGACATCGCGGAGGATTTCGACGATTCGGTGAGCGACCAGGTATTCGCCGAAGGTGGCGTGGAGGAACTCGTAGCCCCGCACGGCTCCTCTAGCCGTAGTGGCTTCAGGGGCGTGGATGAAGAAGAACTGGCTGAGCACCTGTTCGCCGGACTGGGCTCGGTCGCCCAGAGCGGCTAGATCGGCAGTGAGGTCTGCCTCCGAGATGTACTGCGCCCCGCGGTTGAGCATGCCTAGAGCAGCGATCGACAGGCGCCAGAGCAAGCGTTCGACCGAATCCGCCGACTTCTCGACCTCGCGTTCAGCGAAGCTGGTGAGGAGTTTGTCGTAGAGGTCCGCGAGGGACATATCTGCGTCCGGTAGGGGAACCGCTGGATTGGCGCAGTAGATGGCAAGCATCATCAACAGCAGCGGCTGCCCGGCGAGCTGCGGTAGAGCCAACGCGGTCTGGACGGGCAAGGGCCGGACATCAGCGTTGGTTCGGTTCCAGACCTCTAGCCATGCCTCGACTTGCTCTTGGTCGAACTCCTCGATCTTCACCACCGGAGTTCCCGGACGAACGGTCACGCGGTCGGCGACCAGGGTTCGGGAGGTCACCACGACGGCCACCGGCTGGCCCATCGCGGCCTCGGTGCGCTGGAACTGCTCGACGTCGCGCAGGTAGCCGGTGCGGTCGGCGGTGGTGGCCTGGAGGAGCTCGTCGAGGCCGTCGAGCAGGACCACCCGCACGGTGTCGCCGTCGCCGTCGAGGTCAGCCCAGCCGACCCGGTTGTGGGTGGCCTGCTCCAGCGCCTGGGCGACCTGGCCCGCGATCGAGGCACCGGCGTCGACGTGGCGGAGGCGGACCCGGATCACCGTGTAGTCGGACGCGGGGAGCAGGGCGGCGAGCGCGATCATCAGGATCGACTTGCCCGCGCCGGGGTGCCCGAGCAGCAGCAGCGGCCGCGACAGCGCTCTCGGCGTGCAGAAGTGCCTGGCCAGCATGACCGCCAGGTCGTGGTGGATCGGTCGGAGCTGCCACCAGCTCTCGTTGCTGATCCGCCCCTCGCCGCCCGACAGCGTCAGCCGGTAGCGCGGGGTGCGGAAGATCTCCTCGACCGACGGGAAGAGCACGAGGCTGTCGGTGGTGTCGACGATGGGCTTGCCGAGTTCGCTCCGGTTGGCCCGCTCCACCAGGGCGCGGTGGTCGCGCGCCGCCTGACCGCGGCCGAGCAGGTCGGTGATGGCGGCGAGACCACGCGCGAGGTTCGCTGCGGCGACCTGGTCGGACCAGATCTTGAACTCCGGGACCTTGGTCGCCAGCTCCAGGAAGTGCGACCGGTACCGGTCGCTGAAGTCATTGATGATGTGCCGGTTGACCGAGGGCCAGTCACCCCGCACGTCGAACACGTCGAACACGGTGACCCCGAGGCGCCGCGCCCAGCCCTCCAGTTCGGCGATGTTGGCCTCGAACCCGATGACGGCGGACGGGGTGGGGATCGGGGCGGTGTAGAGAGCCTCGACGAGGGTCTGGCCCTCGGTGCGTCGCAGGTCGGCCAGCGCCACCTTCTGCTCGTCGGTGAGGTCGACGCCGAGGTGCGCGGCGACGGCGGCGGAGTACGCGGAGAGCACGATCGTGGAGTGCGCGGCGACCACGAGGTCCTGGCGGTGCAGGCCGCCGGTGCCCATCAGCCGGTCGCCGACGGCGTCGAGTGCGCCACGGATGCCGGTCATGGCCTCGGACTTCTGGTCGACCATGCCCCAGATCGCGCCGAAGACCGCCGCGAGCGGGCTCAGCGGGCCGGAGGCGAGGATCACGCCGCCGAGCAGGCCGTTGAGGCGGGTCAGCCAGGGGTGGTCGTCGTGGCCCAGTACCTTGAGGGCGCCACGCAGGGTGATCGGGGGATCACGTCGCACGTGATCACGGTAGCTGGGGTCAGGCGAGCAAGGTGCCGGTTAGCGACAAGACGTCGAGGTCTGTGCTGCCGTCGACGACGTGCCAGGGCGACAGCCAGGACGTGGCGGCGAGGTCGTCGTAGACCTCGCCGACGCGGACCTGGAGCGGGGTGTCGGATTCCCACTTGTCCCTGGCGCGCGCGTCCACGGTCTCGCGGTGGGTCGCGCGCTCGGCGGCCAACTGGGCGGAGACGCGGAGCAGCAACTGCGCGTGCGGCACGGGTAGGCCAAACCGCTCGATCTCGATCGAACGCACCCACGACACGAAGTCGCCCGTAGCGGACTCGTGCAGGCGGGCAGCGCCATAGGCGGCGTTCGACGCTACATAGCGGTCCAGCAGGACAACGTCGAAGGACGCCAGATCGGACAAGAGGTCGTCGAGCGCCCCCTGACGGTCCAGCGCATAGAGCACGGCCATGCCGTAGACAGAGTCACCGAGCCCCCCGAGCCGACCGTGCAGCCCCTCCTGCACCAGGTCGGCCGTCACCGACAGCCCGTAGCGGGGAAACGCGCGGGTCCCCACGGACGCGCCCTGCTCCGAGAACGCGGCGGTGAGCTTGTCGGCCAAGGTGCGCTTACCAGCGCCGTCCAGGCCCTCGATGACGATCAGACGTCCCACGGGGGTTGACCCTAACGCGGGCCCTGCGACAGCCGCGGACGGCTCTATCGACAGCCGTGGACGGCGCCTGCCCGGCTCTCCCCTCCGGGCCCGACGCCGTCCACGGTGCCATCCACCCCCCGGGGCGGCTCCTTGGGCTCTGGCTTGCCCCCTGCGCAGGCCAGAACTACACAAGATCGCTGGACCGGGTCTGTTTGTTACACCTTTCGGTGACATAAGACGCGGGCCCCGGCACGCAGGTTGCGTGCCGGGGCCCGGAAGAACTGCCTACCGCCCAGTAGGGGCGTACTCGTCAGTAGCGGTAGTGCTCCGACTTGAACGGGCCCTCGACATCGACGTCGATGTACTCGGCCTGCTCCTTGGTCAGCTTGGTGAGCGTGCCGCCGAGCGCCTCCAGGTGGATGCGGGCGACCTTCTCGTCCAGCTTCTTCGACAGCCGGTACACCTCGCGGTCGTACTCCTCGTGCTTGCCGTACAGCTCCACCTGGGCGATGACCTGGTTGGAGAAGCTGTTGGACATCACGAAGCTCGGGTGCCCGGTGGCGTTGCCCAGGTTGAGCAGGCGGCCCTCGGACAGCACGATGATCGAGTGGCCGTCCGGGAACACCCACTCGTCGACCTGCGGCTTGATGTTGATCCGGCGGATCCCCGGGAAGCGGGTGAGGCCGGCGATGTCGAGCTCGTTGTCGAAGTGGCCGACGTTGCCCAGGATGGTCTGGTGCTTCATCCTGGCCATGTGCTCGACGGTCACCACGTCCTTGTTGCCGGTCGTGGTGATGATGATGTCGGCGTCGCCGACGGCCTGGTCCAGCGTGCGGACCTCGTAGCCGTCCATCGCCGCCTGCAGCGCGCAGATCGGGTCGATCTCGGTGACGACCACCCGGGCACCCTGCCCGCGCAGGCTCTCCGCCGAGCCCTTGCCGACGTCGCCGTAGCCGCAGATGACCGCGACCTTGCCCGCGATCAGCACGTCGGTGCCGCGGTTGATGCCGTCGACGAGCGAGTGCCGGATGCCGTAGCGGTTGTCGAACTTGCTCTTGGTGACCGAGTCGTTGACGTTGATCGCCGGGAAGAGCAGCTCACCGGCCGCGGCGAGCTGGTAGAGCCGCAGCACGCCGGTGGTGGTCTCCTCGGTGACGCCGCGGATGTCGGCGGCGATCTTGGTCCACTTGCCCGAGTCGGCGGCCAGCGAGTGCCGCAGGGTCTCGAGGATGAGGCCCCACTCCTCCGGGTCGTCGTCCTCGGTGGCGGGCACGACGCCCGCCTTCTCGTACTGCACGCCCTTGTGGACCAGCAGCGTGGCGTCGCCGCCGTCGTCGAGGATCATGTTCGGGCCGGGGCCGTCCGGCCAGGTGAGCATCTTCTCGGTCGCCCACCAGTACTCCGGCAGCGTCTCGCCCTTCCACGCGTACACCGGGACGCCCTTGGGCTCCTCCGGCGTGCCGTGCGGACCGACGACGACCGCGGCCGCGGCGTGGTCCTGGGTGGAGAAGATGTTGCACGAACACCAGCGGACCTCGGCGCCGAGCGCGACGAGGGTCTCGATCAGGACTGCGGTCTGCACGGTCATGTGCAGCGAACCGGAGATCCGGGCCCCGCGCAGCGGGTACACCTCGGCGTACTCGCGGCGCAGTGTCATCAGGCCGGGCATCTCGTGCTCGGCGAGGCGGATCTCCTTGCGGCCGAACTCGGCCAGCGAGAGGTCCGCCACGGCGAAGTCGATGCCGTTTCGGGTCTGCGCGAAGCTCGCTCCGGTCGCGCTCCGCGTGTCTTCTGCGGTCATCGAAAACATCCTCCAGACTTCTGGTTCCTGTCGAACACTACCGTTGGAGCAGGGGGCGCGGGGCGACCAAAAGGAGTGATCCGTGCCTGAGAGTGACCGGGGAGGGACGTGCTGCTAACGGGTTCGGAGACTCGCGTGGTCGAGCTGCGCGTGCACGGCATCATGGGCACCTCCGCGGAGAACCTCGTGACCGCGGTGGCCGCGGTCGATGTGGCCGGTGACGGCGTGGGCCGCATCGTGCGCCCTGCCGACCGCCTGATGCGGCCCGCGCCGGGTCCGGTGCTGCGCGCCGAGGGCCGGTCGGTGCCCAGGGTGGTCGAGGGGTACGTCTGGGGCGCGATGACCTCCGGTGGCGTTGCCAAGGCGACCTGGGCGCTGCTGTTCCCGTTCTCGCTGGCGAACATGGCGCACTGGATGCTGCCACCGATCCCCAGCGGCCACCGGACGGCGCGGCTGCTCGGCACCGTGAACCGGTCGCTGCTGCGCCTGGCCGCGTTGCTGCTGACCGGGCTGCTGGTGTCGCAGGCCGCCGTGGTCAGCATGGACCTGCTGGCCGCGCAGTGCCTGGCGCCGGGGACCGGGTGCCTCGACTGGGTGCCGGACTGGGTGCGCACCACCACGTCGATGCGCCAGGTGGTCGGGCTGGTGCCGGTGCTCGCGGGCATCGTGGTGCTGCACCGGGTGTCGACGGTGGCCTGGGAGACCCCGGCCGCGCCGAACCCGCCGGACGCCCAGCCCAACCAGCGGGTGGAGCTGCCCGGGCGCAACCTCGTCTCCGACCCGGACACCCCCGCGCTGCGCGCGTTGCACCTGACCGCCGCGTTGGCGCTGGTAGCGCTGCTGCCGCTGGGTGGTCCGTTCACGCCACCGGCGCATGGGCCCGCCCTGTGGGTGTGGGTCGCGGCGCTCGCGGTGGTGGGCACATGTGTTTTGTGTGTACTCGCTTTGGACGACCCGCGGGGAGCCGAACCCTCAACTGCCGGTCGGTACCTGAGGACCGTACTGGGCCGGGTGCCGAGGGCGGTGCTGCTGCTGGGCGGTGCCGCGCTGGCGGTGGCGGCCGGGGTGATCACCGGTCCTGTCCCCGCGCGGATGACCGGCACCGGGCCGACCGTGGAGGCGATCGCGGCCGGGTTGATCGCGGTGGTCGTGCTGCTCGGGGTGTTCCTGGTGCCCGCGGCGCTGATCGCCCGCCGCACCTGGAAGCACCAGCCCAAGGCGCTGCGGCCGTGGGCAGGCGGGTGGATGGCGGCGCCGGTGCTGGCGATCAGCGCGTTGATCGGCGGCGGGTTCGGCGCGGGCCTGGCGATCTCGCTGCGCAAGGTGGTCGGGTCCAGCGGGATCGAACTGCCGCGCGGCTACGAGCAGGTGACCCTGTTGTGGGGCGCGGCGGCGGTGATCGGTCTCCTCGTGGCGATCCCGTGCGGCGCGGTCGCGGCGGTACGCCTGTTGATGGCGCCCGGCGGGTACGCGGAAGTCGACATGTTGCACGCGGGCAGACCCGCGGACGCCTCGGCCGCACTACGCGGATGGCGGGCGGCGGGGTGGCAGCGGCGCAACGCGCACCGGGTGTTGCTGGCGTTCGCGGGGGTGCTCGCGGCGGGGACGGTCTTGTCGGTGACCACCCGGATCGCGGACCTGCACCCGCCGCAGTGGATGGACCCGTTGCCCACCATGGGAATCCTGACGCTCGGCGCGTTGGTCGTCGCGCTGTTGCGGGCGATCTACACGGCAGCGCAAGAGCCGGAGGCAGGGCGGCGGTTGGGTGTTATCGCTGACCTGGCGTCGTTTTGGCCGCGTGAGGCACATCCAACGGTGCCGCCGTGTTACGCGTTGAAGGTCGTGCCAGAGCTGGCGGCGCGCGTGATGGAACACTTGAAGGACCCATCGACGCGGGTAGTGCTGACGGGCCACAGTCAGGGAAGCCTTCTCGTTGCGGTTACCGCGGCCCGGTTGATGGATGTGTTGAACGAGCCCGAACGGCAGCGGTTGGGTCTAGTGACCGTGGGATCGCAGTTGCAGTGGGCATACCCGCGCGCGTTCCCCGGCGCAGTGCCACACGCGTCACTCGCCGAGCTGTCGCAACGTCTAGGCACCCGTTGGCGCTCCCTGTGCCGCGGCACCGACCCTCTCGGCGGCGCCGTCACCACCTGGGACCGCCAGGTGTGCGACAACCAACTCCTCGGCACCGGCTTCCGCCCCGACGGCACCATCGGCCCCCTCCCCGCCGCCACCCCCTCCCCCACCGGCGCCCTGGTCCTCGGCGGCGACCACTGGCTCCCCGACCCCATGCGCGGCCCGTTCACCGGCCGCCGTTGGGTGGCCGGGGTCATGGGCCACGGCAACTACACCGCCGACCCCGAGTGGGACCGCGCCATCGCCATGGCCGCCGGGCTGGACCCGGAGGAACCCAAGTCCACCCTCCCCTGGCCCAGCCGCCACGCCTGACCGCCGCTGGTGACCGGTAAGTGGGATCAGCCGGGCAGGTCACCATCCGGCGGAAAAACTTGCCCGACAGGGGTGCCACGCGCTGTGCAGCCGCAGCGGGCGCAGGCTGGCCGTGAGCGCACCTGCGCCACCACGCAGAACATGACACGCCATCTGGCAAGTTGACAGCGATCATGTCAGATCCATACCATGATGACATGGAGAGTCACTAGGCGCGAGGGTGGACGGCATGACCGAGATACTGCTGGTTGCACTCGCCCTCTGCCTGGGCGCGGTCGCGGTTTTCCATCGAGTCTGGCGATATTTTCAAGCGAGATTGACCGAGCGCGAAAACCAACACCGACTTGAGTTGCAGAGGTTGATGGATGATAAGCGAAACCTGATGGATCAACTGACCGAACTCCGGCACATCACCCTCGCCTTGGCCGCAAAAGACAATAAGAGGTAGCGCGTGACCGCCACAACCAGCGCAGATCTACTCGCCGAATTTCGGGCGCTGAGGCGGGGACCTGGCTTGTCGCTCTCCTCGAAGGCAGCCCAGATAAGCCCACGGTTGGCCGCATTGTGTGGAGTCACAGCGAAAGACTCAAACGACGACGCGTTCACCAAGGTGCGACGGTCTTTTGAGAAATGGATATCGGAAATGCCAGGCGACCTGCCTGACATCCTCGCGTCCGCTTTCGGCATCGGCGAGACGTATAGCCATCACGTCAGGCTAACCGAACGTCTCGACGTCTTCTCTTCCATCCATCAGATCAGCATACGCACAGCACACCGCTGGATGGATGAGGCCCTGAGCCAGTTCGCCGAGATCGTGACGGACAAGAGCGTAGCCGCCACATCGACCACCCGGTCGAACAGGGATTGGCACGCCCGCAGCGTCCGGACAATCGTTCTCGTTCGCAAGTCCGGTATCGAGGTTCTTGAGTTCCGCACTATCGTGTGCGAGAGCAAAGACCTCAGGCGGATTGAGTTGGGCTTCTCCACGCCGAAGCGGCAGGACAGTGAAGTCGCCCCGCAACGACTCCTAACGATCGATGCGCTACACGGCGGCAATATCGTCGAAGTGGAGATAGAGACCTCCGCACGTGTCGGCTTCGCGCTGGAACTGTCCAGGGCCTTGAAGCTGGGCGAGGTCTACGATTACGCCGTGCGGTTCCGCCTCCCCCCGGAGGCGGAGATCATGCCATATTACACTCTCGTGCCTTACGTCTCCTGCGACGAGTTCGACCTCACCGTCAAGTTCGAAGAGCTTCCCGACCGGGTGGAGATCCTGGGCGGCGTCCTCCAAGCAGACACCGTCGACTGGGTGCTGAAAGCGCCTGCCATCGAGATCGATCCGCTGGGCGAAGTGCGCGCGCGGTTCAGGAACCTGCAACCGAGGATGGCCTACGGCGTCAGGTGGAAGCAAGGCTAGCTACGCGGGAGCCACACTCGTGGTCGCCTCACCTCACGGGTAAGACAAGCAGGTCAGCGTGCTTGCTCAGCGGAAAGGCACCGGGAACGTTAGCCTTTCGTGGCTGATTCACCCGCGCGGAGAGGGGGGCGAGGATGCCTGGTAACGGGCTGTGGCGGACGAAGTCGGTCGAGCAGTCGATCGCGGACACCGATGACGCCGAGACGAAGTTGCGGCGGAACCTGTCGACCTGGGACCTGATCGTGTTCGGGGTCGCGGTGGTGATCGGGGCCGGGATCTTCACGTTGACCGCGCGGACGGCGGGTGACCTGGCGGGGCCGTCGGTGTCGGTCGCGTTCGTGATCGCGGCGGTGGCGTGTGCGTTGGCGGCGTTGTGTTATGCCGAGTTCGCGTCGACCGTGCCTGTCGCGGGTAGTGCGTACACCTTCTCTTACGCCACCTTTGGCGAGTTCGTGGCGTGGATCATCGGCTGGGACCTGATCCTGGAGTTGGCCGTTGGCGCTGCCGCGGTCGCCAAGGGGTGGTCGGCCTACCTGAACACCGTGCTGGGCTACGTCTTCGGGTTCGACCCGTCGCAGAGCACGGCGACGATCTTCAAGCTCGGTGGGCTCACGCTGGACTGGGGCGCGTTGGTCCTCGTGGTGTTCCTGGCCGCGATGCTGGCCATCGGCACCAAGCTGTCCTCGCGGGTCAGCGCGGTCATCACCGGGATCAAGGTGGCGATCGTGCTGTTCGTCATCGTCTTCGGCCTGTTCTACGTGAAGGCGGCGAACTACACGCCGTTCGTCCCGGAGTCGCAGCCGCCCGTGGTCGGCAAGAGCGGGATCGAGCAGTCGCTGTTCTCGGTCATCGCGGGCGGGGACGGCAGCTCGTTCGGCGCGTTCGGGCTGCTGGCCGGTGCGTCGCTGGTGTTCTTCGCGTTCATCGGGTTCGACATCGTCGCGACCACCGCGGAGGAGACCAAGAACCCGCAGCGGTCGGTGCCGCGCGGCATCTTCGGGTCGCTGTCGATCGTGACCGCGCTGTACGTGGCGGTGTCGCTGGTGCTGGTGGGCATGGTCAGCTACCACCAGCTCGCGACGACGATCAAGCCGGACGGCAGCGCCGACAAGAAGACCCTCGCCACCGCGTTCTCCCTCAACGGGGTCGACTGGGCGGCGCAGCTCATCTCCATCGGCGCGCTCGCCGGGCTGACCACCGTGGTCATGGTGCTGATGCTCGGCCAGATCCGGATCATCTTCGCGATGTCGCGCGACCACCTGCTGCCGCGCCAACTCGCGCGCACCAGCGCCAAGCAGACCCCGATCCGCGCCACCATCGCGGTGGCCGTGCTGGTGGCGATCGCGGCGACCTTCTTCGAGGCGGACAAACTCGAGGAGATGGTCAACGTGGGCACCCTGTTCGCGTTCATCCTCGTGTCCGCAGGCGTGATCGTGCTGCGCAAGACCCGACCGGACCTCAAGCGGTCGTTCCGGGTGCCGTGGGTGCCGCTGGTGCCGATCCTGGCGATCATCGCCTGCGTGTGGCTGATGCTGAACCTGACCGTGCTGACCTGGCTGCGGTTCGTGGCCTGGATGGTCCTCGGCGTGATCGTCTACTTCGCCTACAGCCGCCGCCGGTCGCTGCTCGGCCGGCGCAACGCCGAAGAAGCCGCCAAGTCCGAACCGTAGTATCGCGGTCGTGCCCTTCCTGTGCCTGGACATCGGTTCGACGTGGACGAAGGGCGCCCTCGTCGCCCAGGACGGCGAACTGCTGGGCACGGCCCAACACGAGACGACGCCGCCGGAAGTCCTCGACGGCATAGCGGCAGTGACCTCGGCGTTGGGTGATCCCAGCGCCGAGGTCCTTGCGTGCTCGTCGGCGGGCGGCGGCCTGCGGCTCGCGGTCGTCGGCCAGGAGCGGCTGGTCAGCGCCGAGGCGGGCTACCGCGTCGCGCTCTCCGCGGGCGCGAAGGTCGTGCACGTCTCCGCCGGCAAGCTCGACAGCCTCCGCCCCCTGCGCGCCGACCGCCCGGACCTGGTACTGCTCGTCGGCGGCACCGACGGCGGCGACGACACCGTCCTGCTGCACAACGCGCGCAGGCTCGCCGAGAACCGCCTCAGCGTCCCGATCGTCCTGGCTGGCAACGCCCACGCCCGCGCCGAGGCGGTGGCGCTGCTGGACGGCCGCACCGTCGTCGCGACCGACAACGTGCTGCCCGATGTCGGCGAACTGCACCCCGGCCCGGCCAGGCGGGCGATCCGCGAGGTCTTCCTCGCGCACGTCATCGGCGGCAAGGGCCTCTCCCGGGGCACGCGCTTCCGTTCCCTCGTGCGCACCGTGACCCCGGACGCGGTCCTGGTCGGCGTGTCCCGCTTGGCGCACCTGCTGGCCACCGACGACGATCCTGGCGCGGTGCTGGTGGTCGACGTCGGCGGCGCGACGACGGACGTCTACTCGGCGGTGTCCACAGTGGAAGAGACTGGCGCCACTGTCGCGTTGCCTGCCGACCGCAGGACGGTCGAGGGTGACATCGGGATGCGCTGGTCCGCCCCCGGCATCGCCGCGGAGGCCCGGGCGGAGCAACTGGTCGAGGACGACAGTCTTGCCGCGGCCGCCCAGTACCGGGCCGAGAACGTCGACTTCGTCCCGTCCACGGCCGAAGAGTCCACAGTAGACACCAAGTTGGCCGCCCTCGCCGCGATCATCGCGATCCGCAGGCATCTGCGCATGGTCGACAACCGACTGGGCCCGCGCGGAGCTGGGCTGCTCGTGCTCTCCGGCGGCGTCTTCCGCCACGCAAGCGAGGCAGCGCAAGAGGAAGTGGAGAACGCTCTCCGCGCCGACCCGGTACTACGACCGATCCTCCGCACGGCACGGATCGCCATCGACCGCGACTACGTACTCGCGCCAGCGGGATTGCTCGCTGAAGCCGGCCACACCGAGGCGGCGGCCCGACTTCTGCGGGGACTCGGTGCTGGCTGAGCGGGGGGCTCGATAGGGCGAACTTCCTTTGCGCGGGGCCCCTGGGGCGCCCTGGGAAGAGCACAAAGGCGGGGCCTGAAGGGACGGCCCTCCCCCGCGCGGGAGCTTACGGGCGCCCCACCCCGCGCAAAGGAAGTTCGCCCTATCGAGCATGAGCTGCGGCGGACTGGCTCAGGGAGCGCTGACCGTGGTGCGGTAGAGGTCCGGCTCCAGGTAGATCAACCGGGCTGAGGGGACGGCGTTGCGGACGCGGGCCTCGGCGTCGTCGATGGCCTGGGCGACGTCTTCCATGGGGAGGCCGGGGCGCAGGGCGATCTTGGCGGCGACCAGCAGTTCGTCCGGTCCGATGTACTGGGTGCGCAGGTGGATGATCCGCTGGACCTTGCCGGTGGCCAGTTCGTCCTCGATCTTGGCCAGTTCGGCCGGGGTGGCGCCCTCGCCGATGAGCAGCGACTTCATCTCCACGATCAAGATGACCGCGATGATGCCCAGCAGCACGCCGATGCACAGGGTGCCGATGCCGTCCCAGACCGGTTCGCCGGTGGCCAGGGTGAGGCCGACGCCGCCGAGCGCGAGGACCAGGCCGAGCAGCGCGCCTGCGTCCTCCAGCAGCACGACCGGCAGTTCCGGGGTGCGCGACTGGCGGATGAAGCCCCACCAGGTGGCGTCGCCCTTGATCTTCTTGGACTCCACGATGGCGGTGTGGAAGGAGTACGACTCCAGGCCGATGGCCAGCACCAGGATGATCACCGCGACCCACGGCGACGTCAGCGCCTCCGGGTGGCCGATCTTGTGGATGCCCTCGTAGAGCGCGAACACCGAGCCGAGCGAGAACAGCATCAGCGCCACGATGAACGAGTAGAAGTACCGGTCGCGGCCGAAGCCGAACGGGTGCTCCTTGGTGGCCCGCCGCTGCGAGGTCTTCTGCCCGAGCAGCAGCAGCCCCTGGTTGGAGGTGTCGGCGACCGAGTGCACCGACTCGGCGAGCATCGAGGACGACCCGGTGACCAGGAAGCCGACGAACTTGGCCACGGCGATCCCCGCGTTGGCGCCCAACGCGGCGAGGATGGCCTTGGTGCTGCCTCCAGCGGACACAGTCGCTCCCTGGTGCTAGTCCGATATGTCGGGTCGGTGGATCGGTGGCAGCCTAGAGCGTGTCATGGTCGGGGGCCTCGGCGCCCACGGTTGCCACGAACACCTGGGTGTGACCCTCGCCGACCGGGCGCACCGCCAGGTCGGCGTCGCACGCGGGCACCCACGCGGACTGGCCGCGACCGAGCCTGCGGCCGCCGATCTCGACCTCGCCGTCGGTGCAGACCATGATCTGCGGGCGCCGCACCGGCAGCGGGACCCGGTCGCGCCCGCCCGGCGCCCACTCCACTCTGGACAGCTCGAACTCCGGCGCGTCGGTGCGGTAGGAGCGCAACCGGCCGACCTGGTCGCCGGTGGACACGGGCATGTCGCCGCAGCCGAAGTCGAGCACCCGCAGCAGTTCCGGCACGTCGACGTGCTTGGGGGTGAGGCCGCCGCGCAGGATGTTGTCGGAGTTGGCCAGGATCTCCACGCCGGTGCCGTGCAGGTAGGCGTGCAGGTTCCCGGCAGGCAGGTAGATGGCCTCGCCGGGGCCGAGCACCAGCCGGTTGAGCAGCAGCGCGGCCAGCACGCCAGCGTCGCCGGGGTAGCTCTCGCCGAGCTCCAGGACCGTGCGGCACTCCAGGGAGAACTCGCCGTGCGCCTTGACGTGCGCGACGCAGGCGTCGATCAGGTCCGGCATCAGCCGTTCCAGCGCGGTCTGCGGCAGCGTGATCCAGGTGGTGAACAGCGCACGCAGGCCGTCGGAGTTGGGCTGGCCGACCAGCAGGTCGATGTGTGCGGACAGGCCGGGGGTGCGCAGCTGTTCGAGCAGCGCGATGGTGCGCACCGGGTCGCGGAACCCGGCGAGGGCGTGGAACTCGGTGAGCGCGCAGACCAGTTCGGGCTTCGCGGTGGGGTCCGGGTAGTTGCGGTTGGCCGCGTCCCTGGTGATGCCCGCGGCCTCTTCGCGCGCGTACCCCTCCGCGGCCTGCGCGGCCGAGGGGTGGGCCTGCATGCTCAGCGGCTCCTCGACGGCGAGGATCTTGAGCAGGAACGGCAGCCGGTTGCCCCACCTGGCCGCGGTAGCGTCACCGAGCTGTCCACGCGGGTCGGAGTCGATCCGGTCGAGCAGGGAGTGCTCGGCGCCGTCGCCGTCGACGAACCGGGACGGGTCGCCGGGGTGCGCGCCCATCCACAGCTCGGCCTCCGGGTGCGGCGCGGGCACCGGCTTGCCCAGCAGCTCGGCGAGAGTCGTGCGCGACCCCCACGCATACGGGCGCACCGCATTGCGCAGCAGCTCCACCTGACTACTCACTCCTTCGGGCCACCCGGTGGGGTCGGCATCGACCACCGGGCTCGTTCCCACCGTCACCTCGGACCAGGCTCCCTGGTCACGCGCTCGCGGGAGCGTAACGGCCGGTGCCACCGGTGGTGCCCGCGGCGAGGCCGAGGTAGAGCGCGGCGAGCTCGAAGCGCAGCGCGAGCACGGCCGCCCTGGTCGGCTCGTCCGCGGTGATCTCCTCGGCCGGGGCGATCAGGTCGGCGGCGGGCAGCGTCTCGTGCGCCTGCCTGCGCACCGGGTCGTCCGGCTGCGCGCGGACGGCGAGCAGGAGCACCCGGGGCGGCAGCGCGGTCGGTCCGTCGAAGGAGTCCGGGTCGGCGAAGATGTCGCGCTCGGAGGTCGCCCGCACGGCGGCCCGGTGCAGCGCGGTGCGGCTGCTGGCCTGCAGGTACCCGGCGACGTCGCAGACCAGGTCGGTGTGGGTGCCCAGCACCTGCACCGCGTGGCGGCCGACGGCGGTGGCCACGTGATCGAGGCCCCACAGCAGCGGGGAGTGCTCGGCCAGCCGCAGCGCCAGCGTCTTGGCCGGGTTCACGAACGACTCGTGCTGCGGGTGGTCGCGCTCGGCCTCGCGGTCGAGCTCGTCGGCGAGCATGTCCACGTCGAAGCGCAGCAGGTCGAGTTCCCGCAGCGCGAGCAGGCCGCTGGTGTACGCCTTGGCGAAGCCGAACCCGGGCCGCACGACCAGCCTCGGGGTGATCAGGATGGCGTTGCCTGCGGCAGCGGCGGCGACCGGACCGTCCGACGGCGCGGTCAGCACGACACCGGCGCCGCGGCGGCCCGCCCGGTCGACGTCCTCGGCCAGCTGCCGGTCACCGGGGTCGTCGGTGTGCGCGATCACCACGTCCAGCGCGCCCACCCACGGCGGGACGACGTCGGTGACCACCAGCGGCACCGGGCACGCGGGCAGCAGCAGCTCGGCGAGCAGCCGCGACACCGCGGGGCCGAGCCCGGGGCGGGTCAGCAGCACCACCGCGCGCGGACGGGTGCCCGCGAGCCTGCCGATGCCCGCGCCCGCCGCGGCGTCGGAGGTGGCCCGCACCTGGGCGCCTGCCATCGCGCCCGCCCGCAGCAGACCGTCCACGTCGGCCTCACCCAAGCGGGCGGGGTCGTCGAGGAGGCTGTCGTCGGCGACGGTGCTCACGGGGCTTGGCCGCTCTGCCGGTCGGCCGGGTGCTGCGCCTCGTCGAGCAGCAGCACCGGGATGCCGTCGGTGACCGGGTACCGCCTGCCGCACTCGGTGCAGGTCAGCACGTCGGCGTCGGGGTCGTCCGGGGTGCCTGCGCGCAGCGGGGCGTGGTCGTCGGACGGGCAGGCGAGGATGTCCAACAACTGCTGGTCCAGTGTGACTGCCACGGTCGTCCTCCTCGTTGGGTCCAGTGTCCAGGCGGGTGCGGGTCGGCGCAGCTCAGGCCCGGACGATCGCCAGCACCTCGTCGCGGATGGCGGCGACGGCGGTGTCGTCGGCCGCCTCGATGTTGAGGCGCAGCAGCGGCTCGGTGTTGGAGGCGCGCAGGTTGAACCAGCCGCCGCCGGGCAGCCGCACGGTCAGCCCGTCGAGCTCGTCGAGCTCGACGCCGTCGCGGTCGCCGAACTCGGCGCGGATCGCGGCCAGCCGACCGGCCTGGTCGGCCACCGTGGAGTTGATCTCGCCTGAGGCCGCGTAGCGGTTGTACTCCCTGGTCAGCGCGGACAGCGTGCCCGGCTGCTCGCCCAGCGCCGCCAGCACGTGCAGCGCGGCCAGCATGCCGGTGTCGGCCTTCCAGAAGTCGCGGAAGTAGTAGTGCGCGGAGTGCTCGCCGCCGAAGATCGCGCCGGTGCGGGCCATCTCCTGCTTGATGAACGAGTGGCCGACCCTGGTGCGCACCGGCTTGCCGCCGTGCTCGGCGACGATCTCGGGCACCGCGTCCGAGGTGATCAGGTTGTGGATCACCGTGCCGCCCGGGTCCTTGGCCAGCTCGCGCACCGCGACCAGGGCGGTGACGGCGCTCGGGGAGACCGGGTCGCCGTTCTCGTCGACGACGAAGCAGCGGTCGGCGTCGCCGTCGAAGGCCAGGCCGACGTCCGCGCCGACCTCGCGCACCTTGGCCTGCAGGTCCACGATGTTCTTCGGGTCCAGCGGGTTGGCCTCGTGGTTGGGGAAGCTGCCGTCGAGCTCGAAGTACATCGGCACGACCTCGATCGGCAGGTCGGCGAACACGCTCGGGACGGTGTGCCCGCCCATGCCGTTGCCCGCGTCCACGACGACCTTCAGCGGCCGGATACCGGTGAGGTCGACCAGCTCGCGCAGGTAGGCGGCGTACTCGGCCAGCAGGTCCTTGTGCTCGACGGACCCCGTGGTCTCGGCGACCGGGTGGTCGGCTCCTGCCTCGACATCGGCCTGGATCTCGGTGAGGCCCGAGTCCTGGCCGACGGGGGCGGCGCCCGCGCGGCAGAGCTTGATGCCGTTGTACTTGGCCGGGTTGTGGCTGGCGGTGAACATCGCGCCGGGCAGCTGCAGGCTGCCGGAGGCGAAGTACAGCATGTCGGTGCTGGCCAGGCCGATGTTGACCACGTCGACCCCGGTCGACGCCACCCCGTCGCCGAAGGCGTCGGCGAGCGCGGGCGAGGAGTCGCGCATGTCGTACCCGATCACCACGGCGGGCCCGCCGACCAGCCTGGCGAACGCGGCGCCGATGGCGCGCACGAGGTCGGTGTCGATCTGCTCGCCCACCACGCCGCGGATGTCGTAAGCCTTGAAGACACCGGACAGGTCGCGCACGGGGTACTCCCAGGGGTCGGGCAGGCTGGCCCTGCGGCAGCCCGCGACTACTCGCCAGGAGCCTACCGGCGGCGGCCCGACCGCGACGCCCAGCGTCGCCAGTCGGCGACGGAGCAGGTCGTTACTCGGTGACCGGGTCCGGCAATACCCGCAGGTGACCGCGTCTGCCCGCGGCCGCACCCTGGTCGGGTTGCTCCACCGGCCGGTCGACCCGGCCCGCCTCGCGGACCGCCTCGGCGAGCGCGGTGAGGTCGTCGACCGAGGGCTCGGGGAGGGCGAACGCGCCGTCGTGGCGGACGACCTCCCAGCCGCGCGGGACGGTGAGGCGCAACGCGTGCTCCTCGCAGAGGTCGTAGCTGTGCGGCTCGGAGTAGGTGGCCAGCGGTCCGACGACCGCGGTCGACTCGGCGTAGGCGTAGGTCAGCGTGGCGACGGCCGGGTCGAGACACCCGGTCCGTGAACACCGCCGCACGCTCCGCACGATCGGTGACCATAGCGCCTCCGCGGCCGCTCGCGCCCCAAGTGCCGCACGACACGCCCCCGACACGCCCAACCGGCCCAGCAGGGGACCCGCGTACCCTGCTCAGGGTGGTGACGGCTCGCAGTTCCCGGCGGCGCGGACGGCGCAATCGCGATCGACATGGACGCGGTCTGCGGGGTCCGCTGTACCCGTCGACGCTGCCCGCGTCGAGCACGCGCGCGGAGAAGTTCGACGCGCTGGTTCTCGACGCCCTCGAGCCCATCGAGGCGCGCTGGCGCACGGAGCTGACCAAGCTCGACGTGGCGGTGGACGACGTCCCCGAGGTCACGCCGGACACCCCGGACGGCGTGCTCGCCGACAGCGGTGTGCCGCTGGCGCGGCTGGTGCAGGCCGGTGTCGACCGCAGGGGCCAGCCGACCAGGGCGCGGATCGTGCTCTACCGGCGGCCGCTCGAGGCGCGCGCCAAGGACAGCGCCGACCTGGCCGACCTGGTGCACGACGTGCTGGTCGAGCAGGTGGCGGCCTACCTGGGGCTCGACCCGGGTGTGATCGACGGCGAGTCCTGACCCCGGCCGCGGGCCGGGATCGCGGTCAGCAGGGCGAACAGGACCACCGCGGCCTGGATGAGCAGGAGCAACCCGCGCAAGGTGGTGGGTTGCTCTATGCGCACTTCAGCGGCACGAGTCGGTATGGCTACCGCGACTGAGCTGCCCCACGCCCGAACGACGGCAACGGGCCTACCGTCGATTGTCGCCTCCCAGCCCGGTTCTTCCTCGGCGGTGATCACGAGCAGCCGTCCTTCGGCGCCATCGGATACCTTCACGGCCACCTGTGGTGGCGCGGCTGCGACAGGCACCGCCGCGTCCGATGTGGGCGTGGCACCAGTTAGGGCTAGATGCGCCGCGTCAGGCGAGAGCAGGTAGGCCGAACCGGAGCGTGGAAGCAGCCGGAACACGGCGGCACCGGTCGATGTGCGGGGCGCGTCAGCGACAAGAGTGCCTGCGCGGTCTTGGAAGCGTTGTGCGTCGGCCTGAGGGACTACGACGAAGAGGACTCCCGTAGCAGCGGCACGCTGCACAGCGGACTGGACGCGATCCGGGGAGTCTGAGCGCAATTCCCGGTCGAGCGCGGCAAGTCGAGGGCTCGAGGACGGGGTGGGCGCGAGGTCGTCGTCACCGAACAGCGGAGCCCGACCAGTGACCTGCCGGGGCTGCCGGTCGGACAGGATCAACACGGATCGGTTGGTGTTGGCGAGTTCCGCGGTCAGCGTGGTGGCCAACTGCTCGCCGCCGGAGTCGTCCAGTGGACCTTGCCTGCCCGGGATGATCACGCCGACGACAAGAACCCCCAACGCGGCCGCACCCGCGAACACGGCGGGCAGCCGTACCGGCGTCCGCCCGGTGCGAGAGGCGCCGAGCAGCGCCCACACCAGCCCCCAGCCGACGATCAGCAACGGCACACCGGCCCAGGCGGCGACCGGGGGTCCACCGCTCAACGGTGTCGCGGGCACCAGTCGCACGAGTACGACGGTGACCGCGCCCAGTAAAGCGAAACCCAGCCCCGGCAGCACTGACCGCCGTGCCCCGAAAGCGATCCCGGCCGCGACCGCCACCAGGACACCGAACCCGACGTAAGACCACGCCCCAGGTCCACCGGCGTTGAGGCTCACCAGGTCGACGAGCGAGGCGGCGGGTGAATCGGTCACCGCGCCGATGCCGTGCAGGACGACCCCGGGGTGCTGGATCACCACCGCGGGCCAGGGCAGCAGCAACGCCAACGGCATGAGCACCAGCAGGAACAGCGCCGCACCACGCCTGCTGCCGCCGCCGGGCACCAGGACGAACCCGCCGAGCGCCATGACGACCAGCGTCAGGTGGGTCAGCGGGGAGAACGCCCCGATGGCCGCCAACCCGAGTGCCGTGCCCGCGGTCGTCGAGAGCCAGGCGCCCTCACCGACCCGGCCGCGACCGATCAGGGCCGCGATCCCGGAGGCCACCAACGGGAGCAGGATGTGCACTACGACCGCGTCGAGCCTGCCCTGCGCCACGGCGGACGCGGCAGGCGGCAGCAACGCGTACCCGAGCGCGAGCAATGCCCGCACCCACCGGCGCACCGGCGCCCTTCTAGTCGCGATGTACGCGCTTAGGCCCGCCAGCGGCAGATCGGCCAACAGCAGCACGGCCACGACCGCCGCCGGACCGCCCACGGGTGCGAGGACCGCTCCCAGGACACCGAGCACGGCCAGCGCCGTCGGGGCGGGGGCGGCCGTCCCACCGGACACCCCGTGCCAGGTCGCCAGGTACTCCGCCCACACCTGCTCCAGCGACCCCACCGGCGCCAGTCGACCGCCCGCGAGGTCGAGTCCCAGCCGGGCGGAGTTCACCACGAGCGCCAGCGCGACCAGCCCGAGGAACAGCACCAGCGGCGGCGCCAGGGCGATCTGCCGCAGCACGCGCGCCCGGTCCACCCGGACGAGCAGGGCCTCGCGCGGCGGTTCCGGCGTGCTCCCGTCGCGGCGGACCGGCGACGGGCGCGGCCCGGGGCTCGGCGCCAGACCGGTCGGTGGCGGCTCGGCGAGCACCAGCGGGACCGCGATCGCGTTGTCCGGTCGGCGCAGTCCGGCCCGCTTCGGCCGCCCACCCGCCCCGGCGGGCAACGCGTCCGGGCTCACCGGCGGCCGCGGCACCGCCTCCGGGGGCAGCCACACGGCCGCCGGGTCGTAGTCGCTGGGCAGTCGACCCAGGGCGGCGTCGGCGACCACGCGCCTGCGGACCATGGTCGACACCGCGCCGCGCACCGCGTTGCGCAGCCTCGTGGCGCGACTGGTGAACAGTCCGCGAACACTGCCCGATCGCGCACCCCGCCGTACCCGATCGGCCCGGGCGGCCCGCAGTCCGGCGCCGCCGCCGAGCAGGTACGCCACCGCGCGCAGTTCGGCGCGGGACTCGGCGAGCCTGCGTTGCATTGCGAAACCCAAGGCGCGCAGCAGGCACAGCGCGGTCAGCCGGGGAACCCCGACCAGGAACGAGAACGTGGTGCAGTTCACCAGGAACGTGCGCAGCCCGTGCCCCCTGGCCAGTGCGCGCGGGGTGCCGCCGAGCCGGGGCACCGCCACGTCGACGCGCCTGCGCCTGGTGGTGACCGCACGGGCGTGCCGGATCCGCGCCCTGGGGACGCAGAGCACCACGTGCCCGGCCAGGTTCGCCCGCCAGCCCAGGTCGACGTCCTCGCCGAACAGGCCGAGGTCGCGGTCGAACCCGCCGAGCGCCGCCCACACCGAGCGGCGCACCAGCATCCCGGCCGAGGACACCGCGAGCACCTCGGTGCTCTGCTCGAGGCCCCGGTCGCCGCGGCCGAGCCGCACCCAGTCCGGTTCGGACGGACCGACCCCGGTCTGCCGGTGCCCGGCGGCGTCGGTGGACAGTCCGGCCTCGACCACCAGCCTGGGGTCCTGCCAGTCCACCACCAGCGGCCCGAGCACCCCGGCCGACGGCGACACCTCGGCGGTGAGCAGCAGCGTCGCCAGGCAGTCCTGGTCGGGCGCGGAATCGTCGTGCAGCAGCCAGATCCAGCCGCCCGGGTCGCCCCAGCGGTCGACCGCGTGGTCCACCGCGGCGTGCACGGCCGCGGCGAACCCGGTCGTGCGGTCGAGAGTGATGACGCCGTCGACCACCTGGTCCGGTCCGGCGGCCGCGGCCGCGAGCAGCGCGGCGGTGCCGTCGGTCGAGCCGGTGTCCACCGCGAGCACGTGCCGGGGTCGGGGGCTGGAGTGGCGCAGCGCGGACAGCGCCTGCCGCAACCACTCGGCGCCGTCGTGGCAGACCAGGACGGCGAGCACCGGCGCGGTGCGCAGCACAGGAGCGCCGCGCGCCAACACCGACCGGGACCGGGACGGCACGGACCGGCACCTCCCTCGTTAGCGGGCCGTGGTGACCGCCCACCGTACGACGGGACGCGCTGGACCGTGGTGAAGGCGCGGGCGGTCAGCCCGCGTTATCGACCGTTCCCGTTGCCACCTTGAGCCCGGACTCCCCAGTACAGGCTCTCGGCGTCCCCGCGCCGCGCTCCAGGTCGGTGCGACCTAGACCGCGCGCTTCTTGAGCTTGCGCCGCTCCCGTTCGGACAGACCGCCCCAGATGCCGAAGCGCTCGTCGTGCGCCAGGGCGTACTCCAGGCACTCCGAGCGGACCTCGCAACCGAGGCAGATCCGCTTGGCCTCCCTGGTCGAGCCGCCCTTCTCGGGGAAGAACGCCTCGGGGTCGGTCTGCGCGCACAGTGCGCGCTCCTGCCACTCCTGCTCCTCGGACTCGTCGAAGAACCCGGAGAACACCCCGAGGTCCTCTGTCGACCGCTCGCCCCACTCCACGACGCGGCCCCCGTCACCCAATCCCTGCATGATCGCCCGCCTCCTCGCCTTCCGCACTCCCCGGCTGGCGGATGCCATCGGCCGTCCCCGTGGCGAATGACATCGATGTGATTACACCCGTGTCGCCGCGGCGGGTCAAGCGCGGCCCCCGAGCGGGTGATGGGATATGTGCTCCCCGTACCCGATCGTGTACCTGCCGAAACGGCGGCGATTGCCGGTCCGGTCGTCCGCCAACCGGCCGACATTGCCACACTGGTGTGGTGCAGCGATCAGCGGTTCGGCCATCACCGGTCTTCCTTGCCCTCGTCCTGCTCACCGTCGGGGGCGCGCTGCTGACCCTCGTGGAAGGTGAGACAGCGCTGCGGGCTGGGGTTTTCCTGCTCGTCATGGGCGGCTGGGCGGTGTCGCTGTGCCTGCACGAGTTCGGGCACGCGATCGTCGCCTTCCGCGGCGGCGACCGCGAGGTCTACTTCAAGGGCTACCTCACACTCGACCCGCGGCGCTACACCGACCCGGTGCTGAGCCTGCTGCTGCCGCTGCTGTTCCTGGCCATCGGCGGCATCCCGCTGCCCGGCGGGGCGGTGTGGATCAACCACCACGCGCTGCGGTCCCGAGCGGTGGACTCAGCCGTCTCACTCGCCGGGCCGTTCTCGAACCTGGTGATCGCGTTCCTGCTGACGGTCTCGGTGAACGTGTTCGACCCGGCCCCCGGCATCGCCTGGGGCCTGTCGTTCCTGGCGTTGCTGCAGCTCGCGGCCTTCGTGCTGAACATGCTGCCGGTGCCCGGCCTGGACGGGTGGGGCGCCATCGAGCCCTTCCTGTCCTACGAGGCGCGCCGCTTCGGCGCCAAGGCGCGGCAGTGGGCGCCGCTGATCCTGTTCGCGGTGCTGATCGGCGTGCCCGGCGTGAGCGGGGCGTTCTGGGACGTGGTGCAGGCCCTGTTCGGCGCCATCGGCGGCGACGAGCTCGCCGCGTACCTCGGGCAGCGCGCGTTCTTCTTCTGGCAGTAAACCCGGATGTGAAAACCGTCTCGGTGGCCGGTCGACCGGCCACCGACTGAGCTTGCGAGGGTCGCCGACCGTGAAGGTAGTGGTTGTCGTCGGCGGGGTCGGGGGAGCCCGGTTCCTGCTCGGCGTGAAGAAGTTCCTCGGTTTACCACCGGTCGGCGCACCGGAGGTGCCCAGCGCGCACGAGGTCACCGCGATCGTGAACACCGCGGACGACATCTGGCTGCACGGGCTGCGGATCTGCCCCGACCTCGACTCGTGCATGTACACCCTGGGTGGTGGCAGCGACACCGAGCGCGGGTGGGGCCGCACCGGGGAGAGCTGGACGGTCAAGGAGGAACTGGCCGCCTACGGCGCCGAGCCGGAGTGGTTCGGCCTCGGCGACAAGGACATCGCGACCCACCTGGTGCGCACCAGGATGATGCGCGCGGGCTACGAGCTCTCCGACATCACCGCGGCGCTGTCGGACCGCTGGAAGCCGGGGGTGCGGCTGCTGCCGATGACCGACGACCGGGTCGAGACGCACGTGGTGATCGACGAGCCGAGCACCGGCGAGCGCAAGGCGGTGCACTTCCAGGAGTGGTGGGTCCGCTACCGCGCGGAGCCGAGGGCGCGGTCGATCGTGCCGGTCGGCGCGGACGAGTCGACGCCAGCGCCGGGGGTGGTCGAGGCGATCACCGACGCGGACATCGTGCTGCTGGCGCCGTCGAACCCCGTGGTGAGCGTGGGCACGGTGCTGGCGGTGCCCGGGGTGCGCACGGCGCTGCGCAAGACCGAGGCACCGGTGGTGGGGGTCTCGCCGATCATCGGCGGCAAGCCGGTGCGCGGCATGGCCGACGCGTGCCTAGAGGCGATCGGGCTGGCGTCCTCGGCCGAGGCGGTCGGTCGGCACTACGGGTCGCGGGCCTGCTCGGAGAGCGGGGTGCTCGACGGCTGGCTGGTGGCCACCGGGGACACCGCGGACGTGCCGGGGGTGGCGGTGCGGGCGGTTCCGCTGCTGATGTCCGATGTGGACGCGACGGCGGCGATGGTGCTTGCCGCGATGGAGCTGGGCGGGGTGGACGTTGGCTGAGCACGCCGCGACCGGCGGCATCGAGATCCTGCCGGTGACCGGGCTGCCGGAGTTCCGGCCGGGTGACGACCTCACCGGCGCGGTGGTGGCCGCGGCGCCGTGGCTGCGCTCCGGCGACGTCGTGGTGGTGACCAGCAAGATCGTGTCCAAAGTGGAGGGCAGGCTGTACCGCGTGCCCAGCGACCCGGCCGGTCGGGAGGCGGCCAAGCTGCGCGCGGTGCTGGAGGAGGCCGACCAGGTCATCGCGGCCAAGGGGCCGACGCTGATCACGGTCAACAAGCGGATCGGCGTGGTCCAGGCGGCCTCCGGGGTGGACGCGTCCAACGTGGCCCGCGACGAGATCGCGCTGCTGCCCGCCGACCCGGACGGGTCGGCGATCGCGCTGCGCAACGGGCTGCGGGAGCGGCTCGGCGTCGAGGTGGCGGTCGTGGTGACCGACACCATGGGCCGGGCGTGGCGGATGGGGCAGACGGACGCGGCGATCGGCTCGTCCGGGCTGGCGGTGCTGCACTCCTACGCCGGTTCGGTGGACGCGCACGGCAACGAGCTGGCGGTGACGGTGGTCGCGGTGGCCGACGAGGTGGCCGCGGCGGCGGACCTGGTGAAGGGCAAGCTCGGCGGGGTGCCGGTCGCGGTGGTGCGCGGCATGACCATCGGCGACGACAAGTCCGTCGCGCGGGACCTGGTGCGCGCGCCGGAGGACGACCTGTTCCGGCTGGGCACCGCGGAGGCGATCACCCGCGGGCGGCGGGAGGCGGTGCTGCTGCGGCGGTCGCTGCGGACGTTCGCCGACGAGCCCGTCGACGCGGGGGCCATCAGGCGCGCGGTCGCGGCGGCGCTGACGGCGCCCGCCCCGCACCACACCCGCCCGGTGCGGTTCGTGCGGCTGACGGCCAATCGCGCGGAGCTGTTGACCGCGATGCGGGCGGCCTGGGAGGCGGACCTGCGCGGCGACGGGCTGGACGACGCGGCCGTGCTGCGCCGGGTCGGTCGCGGGGACCTGCTGGTCGAGGCGCCGGAGATCGTGCTGCCGTTCCTGGTCCGCGACGGGGCGCACGACTACCCGGACCCGCGGCGGGCGGCGGCGGAGCGGACGATGTTCACCGTCGCCGGTGGCGCCGCGGTGCAGGGGCTGCTGGTCGCCCTCGGCGCGGAGGGCCTCGGGTCGTGCTGGGTATCCTCGACGATCTTCTGCCCGGACGTGGTGCGCTCGGTGCTGGGGCTGCCCGCGTCCTGGGAGCCCCTCGGCGCGGTCGCGGTCGGGCGGCCCCCGCAGGAGCTGACCCCGCGCGAGCCGCGGGACGAGGAGTTGCTGGAACTGTGAGCCCGCACCCCGACGCGGTCGCGACGATGTCCGCGTGGCGCCCGGCCGACCCGACCCAGGAGTCGCTGCGGCAGGCTTTTCTCGGGTTCCTGCTCGCCAGGCCGGACGCGTGCCTGCGGGCTTGCGAGCCTGGGCACATCACCGCGTCGGCGCTGGTGTTCGACGCGCACGGCGAGTACGTGCTGCTGACCCTGCACCCCAGGGTGGGCCGCTGGTTGCAGCTGGGCGGGCACTGCGAGCCGTCGGACCGGACGCTGGCCGGGGCGGCGCTGCGGGAGGCGACCGAGGAGTCGGGGATCGCGGGACTGCGCATCGACCCGGTGCCGCTGCACGTGGACGTGCACCCGATCACCTGCTCGCTGGGGCTGCCGACCCGGCACTTCGACGTGCGGTTCGCGGTGCGGGCGCCCGAGGGGGCGCAGCCGGTGCGCAGCGCCGAGTCGCTGGACCTGCGCTGGTGGCCGGTGGACGCCTTACCCGACGGCGGAGTGGAAATCGACCCGATCTTGGCCGTTCTCCGGTGAGTTCACCTTCTTAGGTGATGCAAGTTGTGAGCGTTTCGCCGGACGGCCGAGGGAATTGTTTCTCATTCCCGTGAATAGGTCGTCCGGCTGCCCACGGTCACCGGCAGTTGCTACATTTCACCGCATGACCGAGGAATTCGCCTGGCTGTTCCGCTACGACGACCGCGGCGACATTCTGCTGGAGGCGGCGCACGCCAAGCGGCGCGCGGGCCAGCCGGTGGCGGCCATCGGGTTCCTCGACGACGCGATCGCGCTCGGCGGCGAGGACCGCGGTTTCGCCAGGGTCGCCCTGGCCGACCTGATGCTGGAACTGGGCCGCGCCGACGAGGCCGAGCACCAGTTCGACCTGCTGCGCGACGAGCAACCGATCTTCCCGGCGCCGTGCGAACTGGCGGCGGAACTGCACGCCGCGCACGGCGACCTCCGCTCGGCGGTGGAGTGGTATTCGCTGGCGATCGCGAACCTGCTGCCGCACGAATTGGCGGAACTGGACCGCGACGACGCGCACTCGAGCTACGCCAACAGCCTGCTCATGGCGCGGCACCGCACTCGGCGCGCGCTCGGTCTCGCGCACGACGATTGGGACAATTGCGCGCTGCTCGACCTGACGCGCTGAAATGCGTCACATGCCGCGGTAGTCCTTGACCGAGAGCCGCGGCCCGAACCGCGGTTTGCGGAATCCGCTCGCCTCGATGTAGCGGACCACCCGTTGCCGGTGCGGCGCGTACGGGGCCAGCAGTTCCAGCATGCCCCGGTCGTCGGTCTTGCGGCCCGCCAGCGCGTACCCGACGAGGGCCGGGATGTGGAAGTCGCCGACGCTGACCGCGTCCGGGTCGCCCCACGCGCGCTGCGCCACCTCGGCCGCGGTCCACACCCCGATGCCGGGCACCTTGCGCAGCAGCAGCCGCCCGGCCACCCCGCGCAGCTCGACCGCCCGCTCCAACCGGCCCGCGACCTGCGCGGCGGCGATGATGGCGCGCCTGCGGGCCGAGTCCACCCCGGCCCGGTGCCACTCCCAGTCGTGGATCCCCAGCACGGCCGCCGGGGTCGGTGGGGTGAACATCCCGTCCGGTGCGGGCCCGGGCGCGGGCACCCCGAACCACCTGGCCAGCTCGCGCCACGACCGGCGCGCCTCCTCGCCGGTGACCTTCTGCTCCAGGACCGCGGCCAGCAGCACGTCCCACACCCGGCCCGTGGCGCCGAGCCGGATGCCCGGTCCGCCGCGCCTGGCCTCGGCGACCACGGGGTGCAGCGGCTCGAACCCGCTGTCGTCGTCGTCCGCGCCGAGCAGCGCGGGCACGCCGTCGAGCAGGACCTGCGCGCCCGGTCCCCACGCGGTGGCGCGGACCTCGCCCGACGCCCTGGCCAGCAGCACGGTCGCCGGGCCGTCGGCGGTGTTGGCGGCCAACCACGCCCCCGAGGTGTCCTGGCGGAAGGCGGGGTCACCCGAGCCGCGCCGCAGCGGCCGCAGGACCTGGGCCAGGTCGAGCGGGTAGCCGGGGCGCCAGGCGCGGGTGGACGTCATCACGGGGACCGTACCGGCCGGTTGGTTACAGTTGTCGCCACCGGACTCGCCCCCACCACCAAGGACACCTGACAGTGACGCTGCCAGAACTCTTCGTAGTAGTTCCCGCGGGTGGGAGCGGGACCCGCCTGTGGCCGTTGTCGCGGGCGGGCAACCCGAAGTTCCTGCACGCGCTCACCGGCACCGACCGGTCGCTGCTGCAGGCGACGTTCGACCGGCTGACCCCGCTCGCCCCGCCGGAGCGGCTGCTGGTGGTCACCGGGACCGCGCACGCCGCCGGGGTCGCCCGGCAGTTGCCGGACCTGCCGGACAGCAACATCCTGGTCGAGCCGTTCGCGCGGGACTCGTGCGCGGCGATCGCGCTGGCCGCCGCGGTGATCGAGCGGCGCAGCCCGGGCGCGGTCATGGCGTCCTTCGCCGCGGACCACCTGATCACCGACACCGACGAGTTCGAGCGGACGGTCGAGCAGGCGGTCGCCGGTGCCCGCGAGGGCTACCTGATGACCATCGGCATCACCCCGACCAGGCCGGAGACCGGCTACGGGTACCTGCGGCTGAGCGCCCAGGCCGAGCGCGGCGAGCTCCAGCCGGTGCTGGAGTTCAAGGAGAAGCCGTCGCTGGAGGTGGCCAGCCGCTACGTCGAGTCCGGCGCGTACCTGTGGAACGCCAGCATGTTCGTGTGGCGGACGGACCTGTTCCTGGCCGAGTTGGCCGCGCGCAGGCCGGACGTGGCCGAGCCGATCGCGGCGATCGCGGCGGCGTGGGACTCCGACCGGCAGGAGGACGTGCTGGCCGAGCTGTGGCCGACGGTGCCCAAGGTGGCCGTCGAGTACGCGGTGATGGAGCCAGCCGCAGAGGAGGGCAAGGTCGCGACCGTGCCCGGTGACTTCGGCTGGAGCGACATCGGCGACTTCGAGACCGTGGTCCGCCTGCTCGGCACGGATGTCGGCCAGGGTGGCCGGTCGTTCTCCCCCGCGGCGCCGCAGAGCAGGGCCGTGGTGGTCGACGGCGAGGACGTGATCGTGGTCCCGAACAGCGGCAGGCTGGTGGCGACGCTGGGCGTGCGGGACCTGATCGTGGTCGACACCGACGACGCGGTGCTGGTCTGCGACCGGGACCGGGCGCAGGACATCAAGCGGCTCACCGAGATCCTGCGCGAGCACGGCGACACCGACTACCTGTGAATCCGGCTCGGATCTCACGGTGATCGGCCTGGGTCGATGACGCGGCGTGCCGGGCGGGATACTCTGACGGGGTTGCAGGAGAAGTACAGCAGCACCGAGCACCACTGGCAGCGACGCAGGAGAGGCCGCCACATGGACCCCCGTGACCGGGCCGATGCCATCCTGGCGCGGGCCCGCGCGCGCGGCGCCTACGTCGTCACCCCGGACAGCGCCATCTCCCCGATGGACGCGTCCGCGACGCTGCAGATCCCACGGGCGGTGGTCGCCGCGATCGACGCGGAGGACCCGGACATCACCGCGGTCTTCCCCGCCGGGGTGTTCCCGCCGGACACCTTCCCGCCCGACAACGGCCACCGGCCGACCGAGGAACTGCCCGCCATAGCGCAGGAAGCGGCCACCCAGTCGGTCGCCGCCCCGCCGCGCCCCGGTGAGCGGCCACCGCGGCCGTACCCGGCGCAGCGGCCGTTGCCGGTCGACGGGCTGGTCCCGACCTCGCGGCCGCGGCAGCACCAGGGCCGCCCGTCGTTGTCCCAGCGGCTCGACGGCGACAACTGAGCGCGCTGCCCGGTCGCGGCTTGTCCGAAGTGGACGGTCAGCGGGTCGCCATGCGCAGCCGCACGGCCAGTCCCGCCTTGATCGCCACCCGCAGCGGCGCCCACGCCGGGCCGCGGTGCCGGTCGGCGATGAACCGGTAGGCGCTGTCGTGGTGGGCGACCAGCATCTTCTCCGACACCTTGGCGGTGGACACGCCCTGGATGTGCATGACGCTCGCCGTCGGCACGTACACGTTGCGCCAGCCCGCCTGGCCGAGGCGCTCGCCGAGGTCGACGTCCTCGAAGTACATGAAGTAGCGGGTGTCGAACCCGTCGACCGAGTCGAACGCCTCGCGGCGCAGCAGCAGGCAGGAACCGGACAACCAGCCCGCTTCCCGCTCGCGCACGTCGGTGGCGGACTGCTTGTAGGCGCGGGTCCACGGGTTGGCAGGCCACACCTTGCCGAGCAGGCCGTGGCCGATGCCCTTGCCCAGCGACGGCACCTCGCGCGCCGACGGGTACACCGCGCCGTCCCGCTCGGTGATCAGCGGGCCGAACGCGCCGCCGCGCGGCCAGCGCTCGGCGGCGGCGAGCAGTTCGTCGAGCGAGCCGGGCGCCCACTCCAGGTCGGGGTTGGCCACCACGACCCAGCCGAACTCGGGGCCGAGCGCGGCGACGCCGCGGTTGGCGCCGCCGCCGTAGCCGAGGTTGCCCCCGGTGCGGACCAGGTCCACGTGGTCGTGGGCGGCCGCGGCCGCCTCGGGGGCGCCGTCGACCGAGCCGTTGTCGGCGAGCACCACCCGCACGTCGCGGCTGGTGGCGGCGGCGAGGGTCTGGACGAACCGCTCCAGGGTGTCGCCGGGCGAGTAGGTCACGGTCACCACGGCGAGCCGGTCGCCGTAGGCGGTGGGTTCAGCGGTCACGACCCGGTATTGTGCCCGACCCGGCCGGTGCGCCCCCGCTCACCCAGCGCAGCCGCGCCGAGCCACCGACTCCCCCTCGAACGGGTGAACTTCCGACGACCGCCACGCTCCACTCTGGACATATCCGTCCGGTGTGCGCCAACCGGACGCGACCGGTTGGGGCGATCGGGTCAGCGCGCGGCCGTGCGCGTGCGGGTGCTCGTGCGCGCACGGCGTTTCGCGCGGTTGAGCACCCATCACGCGCTGCGATGAGGCACGCTATGGCGGAGGTGGCACCGCGGCCACACCCCGCCGGAGGGCGGCAGCACGGCGAGGAGGCACGGTTGGCCCAGCGCACCCGGGCAGACCCCGCGCGTGGACAGGGCGCCGTGACCGCGCGCGAGACAGGGGGACGTCCGCATGCCTAAGCCGATCCGGGTGTTGATCGACGGCACGCCACTGCTCGGCAACCGCACCGGCATCGGCCGCTACACCGCGGCACTGGCCGAGGAGCTCGCCTCGTCGTCCCATGTGGACATGCGCGCGGTCGCCTTCACCCTGCGCGGCTGGCGGGCCCTGCGCCGCGTCCTGCCGCACGGGGTCCGGGCGCGGGGCATCCCGTCCCCCGCGGGCCTGCTGCGGGCGGCGTGGCTGCGGGCCCCGTACCCGCCGGTCGAGCTGTTCGCGGGCCTCACCGATGTCGTGCACGGCACCAACTTCGTGCTCCCCGCGACCTTCCGCGCAGGCGGCGTGCTGACCGTCCACAACCTCAGCTTCCTGGACTACCCGGAAGAACTCTCGCGTTTCGACACCACCCTGCCGGAGCTGGTCCGCGTCTCCGCCCACCGAGCAGGCGTCATCTGCACCCCGTCCAAGGCCGTCGCCGAACTAGTGGTGTCCCGCCTGGGAGTCCCGGAGGACAAGGTCCGCGTCACCCCCCTCGGCGTCGACCCCGCCTGGTTCACCGCCCGGCCACCCAACCCGGACCTCGCCCGGCGACTCAATCTGCCTAGTGAATACCTGCTGTACGTGGGTTCTGCTGGCCCGCGCAAGGCCCTCGATTGGCTGATCAAGGCCCATGCGAACACGCCGTCGTTGCCGCCGTTGGTGTTGGTGGGGCCCGGGCACACGGCTTCGGGTGGGCGGGTGCGCACTACGGGCTATGTGTCGGAGGCAGATCTGCGCAGCGTGATGGCTGGGGCTTCGGCGCTTGCGTTGCCTTCACGGGACGAGGGGTTTGGGCTTCCGGTGATCGAGGCCATGGCTTGTGATGTGCCGGTGGTGTGCACGGACGTACCGGCGCTTCGGGAGGTTTCGGGGGGGCACGCTCATCTGGTGCCGTTTGGGGAGATTGACGCGATTGCGGCGGCGTTGGTGGAGGCGTTGGAGAAGCCGTTGACCGCGGGGACTATCAGTGAGCGGCGGGCGCATGCGGCTACGCATACTTGGCGGCGGTGTGCGGAGTTGACGGTGTCGGCTTATCGGGCTGCTGCTGGGCGGTGAGGCTGTGGCTGGGGTGGTGAGCTGCGGGTTTGCCGAGATTGCGGGGAGTTGTCCACAGGGTGATGGCTCGCTCGGCGCGGTTTGTCGGTGTGTCCCAGTAGGCTGTATATCGGGGGGTGCTTGGCGCGGTTTGATCTTGTGGGTGGGGGTTGTCCACAGGGTGGCTGCTTGCTCGGCGCGGTTTGTCGGTGTTCGCCGGTAAGCTGTATATCGGGGGCTGCTGTGGCTGGTTTGATCTTGAGCTGAGGGTGTTCCGGCTCTCTTGCTCGCCTTCGGCGTCGACGGTGAACGCCTCGCCTTCGGCATTGGCCTGGGCGCGAGTTTCGAGCCAAGCTCGATGCGGCGAACTTGTTTTGCGCGGGGCCCCTACAACAACCGTGGCAGAACCACAAAGCAGGGGCCGAAAAGCAGGCCCTGCCGCGTGAACGACGCTACGGCTGCTGTCCCCCCACACAAAACAAGTCCACCCCATCGAGCCTGCCTGGCACCAGCGGATCCGAGGAGCGGTTGGCTGGCCAACGTTGTAGAGGGGGCGTGTAGGGGCCAACGCCTGTGAGGGGCGCGTTGGGGCCAACGTCGTAGAGGGGCACGGTGGGGCCAACGTCGCACAGTCTCGACCAGTTGGGACCGGGGACTCCGAGGAGCGCGTGGCTGGCCAACGATGTTTGAGGGGCGGTTGTGGGCCAACGTCTGTGAGGGCAGGGTGCGGACCAACGTTGTTTGGGGGGCATGCTGGGGCCAGAGTTGTTGGCCCCTGTTCAAGTGCTACTGGGCTCGGAATTCGTTGCCCTGGCGGGAGAAGGCTTCGCCGAGTGCCTCGCGCCAGCCGCGCAAGGGGGTTAGGCCGGCGTCAGTCCACGCAGTGCTGGAGAGGACTGAGTAGGCGGGGCGGCGGGCTGGGAGGGGGTAGTCCTCGGTGCCGCAGGACTTCACCCGGGTGGGGTCGGCGCCGAGTTCTTCGAAGATGGCGCGGGCGAAGCCGGCCCAGGTTACCGAGTTGGCGGCTGTGGCGTGGAGCACCCGTGAGGTGGGGCCGGTTCCCTCGGAGATCCGGGTGGCCAGTTCCACCAGGCCGCGAGCCAGGTCGAAAGTCCACGTGGGACTTCCGACCTGGTCGTCCACAACGGACAGTGTGTCCCGGGAGGACTCCAAGCGGGCCATGGTCTTGACGAAGTTCTTGCCCCAGGCCCCGTACACCCACGAGGTCCGCACGACCCACGCGTCCGCGCCGGAGCCCAGTACCGCGTCCTCACCGGCGAGCTTGGTCAGCCCGTAGATCGACCGGGGTCCCGGCGGGGAGTCCACTTCGTACGGTTGAGAAGCGTCGCCGGGGAAGACGTAGTCCGTGGAGACGTGGACCAGGGGGACGCCGCGCGATGAGCAGACCGCTGCCAGGACCCGGGGGCCGTCGGCGTTGACCGCGAAGGCGCGGGACTGGTCGGTCTCGGCCTTGTCGACCGCCGTGTACGCGGCGGCGTTGAGCACCACCGCGCGTTTGCCCGCGAGGGTGGAGACCGCCTCGATGACCGAGCCCGCGCTGGTGATGTCGAGCTCGGTCGACCCCGGGGCGATGACTTCCACGCCGTCGGTGCTGAGGGCGGCGAGTTCGCGGCCGAGTTGGCCGGTGCCGCCGGGTACGAGGAGGACGAGGGACACGGTGGTGGTCAGCTCCCGGGTAGCGCGGCGCGGTTCTTCAGCGGTTCCCACCACGCCCTGTTGTCCCGGTACCACGCGACGGTGGCGGCCAGGCCGTCCTCGAAGGACACCCGGGGCTGGTAGCCGAGCTCGGTGGCGATCTTGGTGATGTCGACCGAGTAGCGGCGGTCGTGGGCCAAGCGGTCGATCACCGGCTGCACGAACGACTCATCGGTGCCGGTGGCGGCGAGCAGCAGGCTGGTCAGCTCGCGGTTGTTGAGCTCGGTGCCGCCGCCGATGTTGTAGATCTCGCCAGCGCGGCCGCCGTCGGCGACGAGCTGGATGCCGTGGCAGTGGTCGTCGACGTGCAGCCAGTCGCGCACGTTGAGGCCGTCGCCGTAGAGCGGGACCTTCTGGCCGTCCATCAGGTTCGTGGTGAACAGCGGGATGACCTTCTCGGGGAACTGGTACGGCCCGTAGTTGTTCGAGCACCGGGTGACGCACACCGCCAGCCCGTGCGTGCGGGCGTACGACCGCGCGATCAGGTCGGAGGACGCCTTGGACGCCGAGTACGGCGAGTTCGGCTCGAGCAGGTGCTCCTCGGTCCAGGAACCCTCGTCGATCGAGCCGTACACCTCGTCGGTCGAGACGTGCACGAACCGGCCGACCCCGGCGTCGACGGCGGCCTGCAGCAGTGTCTGGGTGCCGACCACGTTGGTCAGCACGAAGTCGGCCGCGCCCAGGATCGAGCGGTCCACGTGGGACTCGGCGGCGAAGTGCACCACCAGGTCGACCCCGGCCATGGTGGCCTTGACCAGGTCCGCGTCGCAGATGTCGCCCTCGACGAAGCGCAACCGCTCGCTGTCGGCCACCGGCGCCAGGTTGGCCCGGTTACCGGCGTAGGTCAGCTTGTCGAGCACCACCACCTCGGCGTCGGCGAGCGACGGGTACGCCCCGCCCACCGCCTGCCGCACGTAATGCGACCCGATGAAGCCCGCCCCGCCTGTCACCAGCACCCGCATGAAATCCCACCGTCCTCACACCCCGCGCGGACTCGCCGCGAGAAGTCTTCCACGTCTCACCCCTGACGCAGTAAACGTCGACGCTCACCGATCCGTGTTACCGGTGACGACGCTGACTGCCGCTCCACACGGAGGTGGGTAACCTGGTTCCGTCAGGTCAGACCGGGGAGGAGCGTGCGTGGGCGAGCGTGCGCGCGGAGTGGTCGAAGACGAACACGGGGGTGACTTACCCGTGTCACGTCGGCCGTCGGTGTTTCTGCGGGTGAGCACCATCGCGGTGCGCACCGTGGTGACGGTCGTGTCCGTCGCCGTGGTCGCGGCCTTCGGCTACGGCTGGTGGGCCTTCAGCGGCCTGGACGACAACGTCGCCACCACCGACGTCATCGACGTGCAGGCCGACGACCCGGCGACCGGCCGCTCGAGCACCGACCGGCTCGACACCGCGACCGACATCCTGCTGGTCGGCATCGACAGCCGCACCGACGCCTTCGGCAACCCGCTGCCGAAGGAGGTCCTCGCCATGCTCAACGGCGGCAAGGCCGACGGCGAGCGCAACACCGACACGATGATCCTGGTGCACATCCCGGCGGGCGGGAAGCGGGCGGTGGCGTTCTCCTTCCCGCGCGACTCGTGGGTCGACGTCGGCGGCGGCTTCGGCAAGCACAAGCTCAACTCGGCGTTCGTCTACGCCTACAACGACACCCGCAAGACCCTGCTCGAGCAGGGCGTCAGCGACCAGAAGGAGCTCGAGGCCAAGGCCGTCGTGGCAGGCCGCAAGAACCTGATCTCCACGATCGAGCGGCTGATCGGCAAGGCGGTCACCATCGACCGGTACGCCGAGGTGAACCTGGCCAGCTTCTACGAGGTCACCAGGGCCGTCGGCGGCGTCGAGGTGTGCCTGAACAACGCCGTCGACGAGCCCAAGTCCGGTGCCCGCTTCCCGGCCGGGCGGCAGACCATCTCCGGGGCGGCCGCGCTGTCGTTCGTGCGGCAGCGCTACGAACTGCCCAACGGCGACCTCGACCGGATCGTGCGGCAGCAGACCTTCCTCGGCGCGCTGGCCAACAAGGTCCTCTCCGCCGACCTGCTCACCAACCCGGCCAGGGCCAGGGACCTGGTGACCGCGGTGCAGAAGTCGGTCGTGCTGTCGTCGAACTGGAACCTGTCCCGCTTCGCCGCCCAGATGCAGGGCCTGAGCAGCGGGAACATCGAGTTCCGGACCATCCCCACCCAGGGCGACGCCAGGATCGGCGGCGCCGACGTGATCAAGGTCGACCCGGAGCAGGTCGCGGCCACCGTCAAGCAGGTCATCGACCAGGCCGACGGGGTGGCGAGCAGGCCGAGCAGCCCACCGGCGAGCACGTCCGGGGGCGGCGCGGCCCCTCTGGTGCCGACCACCACCACGCCGTCCGGGTCGATCACGGTCGACGTGCGCAACGGGTCCAACACCAAGGGCCTCGCCACGACCGTGCTCGACCGGCTCGCGGGCCACGGCTTCCTGCGCGGGCAGGTCGGCGACGCGGCGGTGCAGCGCGGCTCGGTGATCCGGTACGCCTCGGGTGAGCTGGCGAAGGCCAACGCGGTCGCCAGCACCCTGCCCGGCGCGGCGTTCACCTTCACCGAGGACGGCACGCTCGACACCGGGCACGTGCGGGTCGTGCTGGGCACCGCGTACCTGACCGGCGAGTCGGTGCTGAACCTGACGCCGACCACGACCACCACGGCCCCGCCGACGGCGTCGACCTCGGGCACGACCAAGCCCACGCAGCCGACCCGGTCGGGCACGGTCGTGGACGGTCCCACGGTGGCGGCGGGCAACCTCAAGTGCGTCAACTAGGTTCGACCGGGTGAGCCTCACCGAGACCCTCCTGCGCCCGCTGCGCGCCTCGTCGGCGAAACCGCTGATCACCCACTACGACGACGCCGCGGGCACGCGGGTCGAGCTGTCGGTCGCGACCACCGCGAACTGGGCGGCGAAAACCGCGAACTGGCTGGTCGAGGAGCACGACGTGGAACCGGGCACCCCGGTCGCGGTGCGGCTGCCCGCGCACTGGCAGACCGCCGGGGTCCTGCTCGGCGCGTGGTGGGCGGGCGCGCACGTGGTAGCCGACGGCCCGGCGGCAGTGACCTTCGTCGCACCAGGGGAGTCCGCCGACGGCCTGACCGCCGCCGTGTCGCTGGACCCGATGGGCCGCGACCTGGGCGGGTCGTCCGGCGGCGTGCTCGACTTCGTCGGCGAGGCCCGGCTCTTCGGCGACGACTACTTCGGCGCGCCGGTGCCGGGGTCCACGCTCGCGCTCGCCGGGCTGACGGTCGACGAGGTGCTGGCGCGGGCGGCCGGGCTGGAAGCGGGGGCGCGGGTGCTGTCCACTCGCGAGTGGACGGTGCCGGACGGGGTGCTGGCCGCCCTGGTGGCGCCGCTGCTGGCCGGTGGGTCGGTGGTGCAGGTGAGCAACCCGGCACGGGTCGACGCGCACCGGCGGGCCGAGCGGACCACTGTTGACCTGACCTGACCTGACCTGACCTGTTGACCTGACCTGACCTGGTGGGTGGACCTGACGGGTGCGCCTGGCCTGGTGTGTGGACCTGGCCTGATGCGGGTGGACCTGACCTGATGAGTTGTGGGGAGCCGGGCTGATGCGGTCGTTCGCGGGGAAGGTCGCCGTCGTCACCGGGGCGGCGTCGGGGATCGGGCGGTCGCTGGTGGCGGCGCTGGTCGCCGAGGGGGCGCGGGTGGCGGCCTCGGACGTCGACGAGGTCGAGGCGTCCGACGCCGTGCGGGCGTACCGGGTGGACGTGGCCGACCGGGACGCGGTGTACGCGCACGCCGAGCAGGTGGTCGCCGACCTGGGGCGGGTCGACCTGGTGGTCAACAACGCCGGGGTGGCGCTCCAGGGGACTGTCGCCCAGATGAGTGATGACGACCTGCGGTGGGTGATGGACATCGACTTCTGGGGCGTCGTGCACGGGTCGCGGGCGTTCCTGCCGCACCTGGTGGCCTCGCGCGGGCACCTGGTGAACGTCTCCAGCGTGTTCGGGCTGATCGGGGTGCCCACGCAGAGCGCCTACAACGCGGCCAAGTTCGCCGTCCGCGGCTTCACCGAGTCGTTGCGGCAAGAGCAGTCGGGCGTCGTTGGCGTCACCTGCGTGCACCCCGGCGGTATCAAGACCGCGATCGCCCGCAACGCGCGGACGTCCGACCCGGCCGAGAAAGAATCCTTCGGACGCTCCCTCGACCGGGTAGCACTAACTTCCCCAGACCGCGCTGCCCGCGTCATCTTGGACGGGGTCCGCCGCAATCGCGCACGCGTCCTGATCGGCCCTGACGCTTACGTCATCGACCTGCTGCCGCGCGTGCTCGGCTCCTGGTACCAACCGCTGGTCCGCAGGGTGTTCAGCCCATCGTCTTCTGGCCGTCGAGGCTCTCGCGGATGATGTCCGCGTGCCCGGCGTGCTGCGCGGTCTCGGCGATGATGTGCAGCAGCACCCGCCGCACCGACCGCACGGCCCCGGCCTCGAACCACGGCGCGGTGGGCAGCGGGTAGGACTTGCCGAGATCGGCGGTCTTGATCAGCTCATCGGTCTTGGCGGCGACCGCGGCGTAGTTGTCGAGGTGGGCCTGGATGGACTCGGTCGGGTTCATCCGATGCTCGTCCTCCCAGTCCAGCGCGACGCTCTCCATCTCCTCGGCGCCCCCGACCATGAACCGGTACCAGGCCGCCTCGGTCGCGGCGACGTGCTTGATCAGGCCCCCGACGGTGAGCGCGCTGGCCGTCGTCCGCTGCCCGGCCTGCTCGTCGGTGAGGCCCTGCGCGGTGTAGCGCAGGAACCCCCGGTGCACGGCCAGGGTCTGCAGCAGGTCCGCCCGCTCGGGATCGAGGTCGGTGGCGGTCGGCGAGAGGGAGAGGTCCAGCGGGCTGCTCATCGGTGCGTCCTCCGGTGGTCTTTCGCGGCTTCGTTGAGGACAACACTAGGACCACTTGCGGACAGCTCCGGTCCTCAACCACACCCCCGATCCAACTACTTTTCGCCGCCCACCCCGTCACTCTCCGCCGCCCTCTCCTTGACCAGGTCGCGCCGCCACCACAAGTAGGTCATCAGCGGGCTCAACACCACCATCACCACCCCACCCACCACCACAACGACGTCAAACCCCCGCGACACCACCGACAACCCCACCAACACCGCCGCAAACCCCGCAGCCGCACACACATCCCGACGCCCATGCCGCGTTCCCACCAACCACTTGGGGAACGACGGCACCTTCTCCTGCTCACCAAACTCCACAACGATCAACCTGCCAGACCGACCACCCCAGCGGCCCGAAAACCCCCAAACAACCGGAAAGCGGTCGACCGCAAGGGTGGGACCGCTTCCACAGACGTGCGAACTACCCCTTGAGCAGGGACCACTCGCGGACATCTTCAGTACTCAACCCGAGACCCGATCCGACTACTTCTCGCCGTCACTCTCCGCCGACCTCTCCTTGACCCAGTCATGCCGCCACCCCGCGTAGGTCAGCAACGAGCCCACCACCATCATCACCAACCCGACCACCAACACCTCGACGTCGAACACCCGCAGCACTACCGACAGCACTACCGTCACCGCGCCGAGCCCCAAGACGATGCACAGATCCCCACGCCCATGCCGCGTCGTCACCAACCACCTGAAGAAGGACGGCACCTTCTCCCGCTCACCAGACTCCACAGTGATCAACCTGCCACACCGACCACCCCCGAAAACCCCCAAACGACGCAAAGGCGGCCCGACCACCAGGATCGGACCGCCTCTGGACGCGCGTACCGGCCCTTGCGCAGAGATCGATTCACCTCAACGGCCGCTTCAGATTCGGACACGAACGGTATGATGTCGCGAATGCACGACAAGAAGAGCGAAGCCTCTTCATCTGATGGGACCGCGATAAAAGTTGCCTGGATCGGGCTGGCGGGAGTTCTCGGTGCAGCCCTGATCGGCGCGGTGGTGGCGCTCAACTCCAACAAAGGTGTCGGTACACCCACTCCTACAGGTGGCAACTATCCGCCCTATACCTACACCCCGCCGGGCGGCAGTGGCACCTCGGTCGGCGACCCTCCCCCGAAGCCGCCTGTGACAACCGATCCGCCCCAGCGGGCAGGTTATCCGACCTTGACGCTGTCCTCCCAGGTCGTCAAGCAAGGCGGAACGTACGAGGTATCCGGGTCGGGATTCTCCCCGGAAAGTGCCATCACGTTGAGGATCTTCTCCTCCGACTCGATTTCCTTCCCCATCTCGGACTTCGTGGAGGTCGACTCGCGCGGAGGTTTCTCACAAGCCGCAGTCCTACAACCAGGGGTGTGCGACTTTCGCGGACAGGTCGCCGCGTTCGACGGCGTACACCCGGCGGCAATCGCCCAGGTCGCCGTTGTCACGAAATGCTAGGGCGCGTATGACACTTCCGTGGGAAGTCGCCAGGGGTTCGAGCCGCCACACCTCGTCGTGAACGCCCGCGGCCCAGAAAGCCCGAAGGCGGCCCGACCACCAGGATCGGACCGCCTCCACAGACCTGCGCACTACCCCTTGAGCAGGGACCGCGCCATCACCAGCCGCTGGATCTGGTTGGTGCCCTCATAGATCTGGGTGATCTTGGCGTCGCGCATCATGCGCTCGACCGGGAAGTCGCGGGTGTAGCCCGCGCCGCCGAAGAGTTGGACGGCGTCGGTGGTGACTTCCATGGCGGTGTCGGAGGCGAAGGTCTTGGCGGCGCTGGAGGCGAAGGAGGCGCCGGGTTCGCCGCGTTCGACCTTGGCGGCGGCGGCGTAGACCAGGTGGCGGGCGGCCTCGACCTTCATGGCCATGTCGGCGAGCATGAACTGGACGCCCTGGAACTCGGCGATGGTCTTGCCGAACTGCTTGCGGTCCTTGACGTAGGCGACCGCGGCGTCGAGGGCGCCCTGGGCGATGCCGAGGGCCTGCGCGCCGATGGAGTGCCGGGTGTGGTCGAGGGTGCGCAGCGCCAGCCGCAGGCCCTGGCCGGGTTCGCCGATGATGCGGTCGGCGGGGATCTCGCAGTTCTCGAAGTAGATCTCGCGGGTCGGCGAGCCCTTGATGCCGAGCTTGCGCTCCTTGGGGCCGACCACGAAGCCGGGGTCGTCCTTGTGCACCATGAACGCCGAGATGCCGTCGGCAGGCTTCGCGGCATCCGGGTTGGACACCGCCATCACCGTGTACCAGCTGGACTCACCGGCGTTGGTGATCCAGCACTTGGTGCCGTTGAGCACCCAGGTCTCGCCCTCCAGCCGCGCCCTGGTCCGCATGGACGCGGTGTCGGAGCCCGCTTCCCGCTCGGACAGCGCGTACGAGGCCATCTCGCCGTTGGCGATAGCGGGCAGCACCTGCTGCTTGAGCGCCTCGGAGCCGCCCAGGATGAGGTTCATCGTGCCGAGCTTGTTGACCGCCGGGATCAGCGACGAGGACCCGCAGACCCTGGCGACCTCCTCGATGACGATGTTGGTCGCCACCGAGTCCGCGCCCTGCCCGTCGTACGCCTCGGCGATGTGCGGCGCGGCGAAACCGGCCTTGTTCAGCGCGGTGAGCGCCTCGACCGGGAACCGCTCGTTCTCGTCGACCTCGACCGCGTGCGGCGCGATCTCCTTCTCGGCGAGGTCGCGCACGGCCTCGCGCAGCGCGTTGTGCTCGTCGCCGAGCTGGTAGAGCCCGTAGCCCGCGTCCACGTCCATTACCTCCCGGTAGCCCTGCGTCGGACCCCGATGTTAGTACTCGTTCACATCGGTGTCCTTGTGTCGTGCGCCGCTAGGCCAGGAAGGCGCCCGCGCGCAGGAACACGAACAGCGCGACGGACGTGGTCAGCGCGGTCATCAGGAACGCCACCACGGCGCGTCCGACGCCGAGCCGGTGCCCCGGCTTGGCCAGCGCCACCTGCCAGCACATCAGCAGCACGCCGACCACGACGACCACCGGGTACGCCAGGGCGTCCAGCGTCCCGCCGAGCACGGAGATGGCGAAGAACAGCAGCACGAACCACCCGAGCCCCGCGGTCCAGACCCTTGGTTGGCCGTCCTCGATTGCGTGCGCGCCGCCGAAACCGGCCACCAGGGCGGCCAGCACGGCGAGCCCGACGACCGCGCTGATGGCCACCCACGCCACGTCCGAGGGGATCGATCGCCCCGGGAGGATGTCGGTGAGCTGGTCGACCTCCGCGGCGGTGAGGCCGATGCCCGACGAGAGGACGGCCACCGCGCCGTCGCCGCCCTCCGAGTACGCGAACGTGGCGTCGCACGGTTTCGGTTTGTCGGCGTAGCTCGCGGTGCAGGAGATGGGGCCGCCGTCGGTCAGGCCGCGCCGCAGGACGACCTCCAGGCGCCTGCCGACGACGTCGACCACGCAGGTCTCCACGCGGTTGAGCTCGGCGCAGGCCAGGGCGGCGCGCGGGATGTTCGTCCAGGTGTCCTGGCCGTGGTCCACGGCGACGTAGTGGATCTGCTCGTACTCGCGGCTAGGGGCGAAGAGGGCCAGCAGGAGGCATGCGCCGAACAGCGTGAGCAGCAGGGCACCGGGGAGGGAGGACCTGGCGGTGAACCGGGTGGTGGCCATCGCTAGTCGATGTACGCGCCGCTGAGCTGGAACACGAACAGCGCCGCTGACGAGGCGAGCGCGGTCATCGCCAACGCCCCTGCGGCGCGCAAGATCGCGGGTGCGCGCGCGGGCTGGGTGAGCAGGTATTGCCAGTAGACGAGCGGGGGGCCGATGAAGAACAGCACCGGCAGCGCTAAGACCAGGTGGAGATCTCCGAGCATCCAACACCCGGTGAGCACGACGACCAGCCACCCCACGCCGGTGGCCACGACCCACACCCTGCCGTTGTCGACCGGCTTGACCCCGCCGAACCCGACGACCAACGCGGCCACCGCCGCGAGACCGGCGACGACGAAGGGCACCAGGTCGGTGACGTTCCCGGGATCGGCCCACCACGGCCTGCTGTCCGCGATGCCCCGGGCCTGCTCCGCCGTGAGGTCGAGCCCCTCGGGGAGGACGGCGACGGCACCGACGCCCTCGGCGGTGTAGGCGTAGGTCGCCTCGCAGCGGATGGCCTTACCGTCGTACGTGGCTTCCGCGCACCGGATCTCCCTGCTCTCGTCGGCCCCGAAGGTCATCACGACCGAGAGCGGCCGCCCCACGACGTCCACCGCGCACGTGGATTCCTGCCCGTCCCTAGCGCATTCCAACGACGCCCTGGGGATGTAGACCCAGTCGTCCTGCCCGGCGTTCACCGAGACGGCATAGACCTGTCCGTCATCTCCACGCCCTGGCGCGGCCAACGCGAGCAGGATCGCGATCCCGTACAACGCCACGATCAACGCGCCGGGTACCGCTACCCGCCACGAGATCCACCCCAACCGAACCGGCGCGATAGCGGACATCAGGCTCCTCCACTCGACACTCACCGTGTCGCCTCGACCACGCGCGCGTTACCTGCCTCACCCGGTCAGCCCAGCTAGTCGACGTACCCGCCGCCGACGAGCGCGAAGGCCAACGCCACGACGCACGGCACGGTGGCCGCCACGTACGCGACCACGCCGCGAGCGAGACCGACGCGCCACGCCGGACGCGTGAGCGCCCACTGCCAGGCCATCACAACGGCTGTGCCGACCATCGCGGCAGGGACGAGCAGCCCGCCGAACAGGCCATTGCTCAGGGCGTTGGTGAGCGCGAGGACCGCGATCCAGCCCACCGTCGTCGCGGCCAAGAGCAGCCGGGCCTTGGCGGCCGGTTCACGGCGCGAAAACCCGACCACCAGCGCGGCGGCCAACGGCAGCACGAAGACCATGAAAGGCACGACAACCGGCATACCGCTACCGAGCCGCCACCACGGCATCCCCTTGGCGGCAGCGAGGTCGAACTGGGCGCGGGTCAAGCCGAGCCCGTCAGTCATGGCCGCATCGACGGACAGGTGCGCGTTAGAGCCGAAGTTCGGCAAACACGGATGTGCCTGCCCCGCATAAGCGGCCACACACGAGGCACTACGACTCGGGGACTCGCCGTAGGTCATCGCAGCACGCAACTGCTTGCCCAGGACATCGACCGTACAGACAGCAGTCCGATCATCTTGCCGCACGCAATCCAATGACTCGCCCGGTATCAGAGCCCGGCCCCCGTCTGCGTGCTCAATCGAAATCCCGGCTATCCCCCGACCGTCATCCCGATTCGGCGCCAGCAACGCCAACACACCACAAGCAAGGAACAACAACACAATCAGACCACCAGGCACCAACGCCCGCCCAGCAACCCCCCGAACCCCACCCGGCGCGATCGTGGCCATCAGGCTCTCCCCTCAACACCCACGGTGTCGCCCCGCCCACGCCCCCGGTTACCACCCCCACCCGATCAGCCCAGCCACTCCACGCGCGCCCCACACCCCCGCAAACCCACCACCCACGCCCCCACACCCCCGCCAACCAGCACCTTCACCCCAGCCGGTCCCCACCCGCACCCCAACGCTTACCCCGCGCAAACCCGCTTACCCCAACCGAACCCGCTTCGCGCGCGCACGCCAGTCCGGCCCCATCCCCCACCCTCTCCGGGGGGCGTCCCAGGTCCCAGCCTACCGGCACCCCCCGACAGACGATCTTGAAACGGCCGCCTGAAGATCCACATGTGGATAACTTCTGTCCCTGAACCGGGTGAACATCCGAGCACGGCAAAACACAGAAAGCCTGCTCAGCGCCCAGGAAAGCACCGCCCCACCGGCAATACCGGCCTACGGCACCCAAGCGATTTCGATCATGCCCCAACTGCCCTGCCCGACAGCGAGCGCCACAGGGCCGAGCGCGCCACCCACTCGATATCCCCAAGCGCGCCAACCCACCCGCGTAAACCCACAAGGCCCGGTAACGCCACCACACCAAGCCAGCCCAACCGGCCGCAGATACCCCGGCCGCAACTGGCCACCCCAACCGGTCACGGTCCCCCACCGCAACCGCTTCGCGCGCACGCGGTCCCAACGCCGACTAACGCATCGCCCCGCTGGGCCCCGGGAACCGCTTCGCGCGCACGCGGTCCCGACCCTGCCCAGCCCCCACCCACACCGGGGGGCGTCCCAGTGCCAGTCTATCGGCACCCCCCGACAAAAGATCTTGAAACAGGCCGCCGAAGATCCAGATGTGGATAACTTCTGTCGCTGGAACGGGTGAAAGTCGGAGCAAGATCAGCAGCGGATTGCCTGGTGGCGAGCCAAGTGCGGCAGGCCATCAGGGTCAGGGAAAGTCCGGCAAGAGAAGTGGTCGGGAAATCAGGTCAGGGAGGCGCGGAGGGCGGCGTCCTTTTCCAGGACCAGGTCGTGCAGGGAGGCTTGGAAGTCGGCCATTTTGGAGCGCAAAATCGGGTCTGCTGTGGCAAGGATGCGGACGGCGAGCAAGCCTGCGTTGCGGGCGCCGCCGACTGACACCGTTGCTACTGGGACGCCTGCGGGCATTTGGACGATGGAGAGGAGGGAGTCCATGCCGTCGAGGTACTTCAGGGGGACGGGGACGCCGATCACCGGGAGGACGGTGGCGGAGGCGACCATGCCGGGCAGGTGGGCGGCGCCGCCCGCGCCCGCGATGATCACCTGGAGGCCGCGGTCCACGGCGGTGACGGCGTAGTCGAGCATGCGCTGCGGGGTTCGGTGCGCGGAGATGACGCTGACCTCGTGCGGGACGCCGAACTCGGTCAGTGCCTCGGCTGCCAGCCGCATGACGGGCCAGTCCGAGTCGCTGCCCATGATCAAGCCGACGGCGGGGGTGTCGGACACCGGTTGTGCTCCTGTCTCAGGGAACGCGGGGAACGCAGGACGCGCGGGGCAAGCCGGTCGCGCGGTAGAGCTAGCGATCACGCTCAGGACTAGCGGATCACGTTAGGGCTAATGGATTTCGTGGCCGTCGAGCCATACGGCGGTGGATAGCCAATGCGCGGCGAGTTGGGCGCGGGTGCGGGTCTCGGCGAGGTCGGTGCCGAGGAACGTCACGTGGCCGACCTTGCGGCCGGGGCGCTCCTCTTTGCCATAGAGGTGTACGCGCGCGTCGCGGAACCGGGCGAACAGGTGGTGCAACCGCTCGTCGACGCCCATGGTCGGGGCTTCCGCCGCGCCGAGCACGTTGGCCATCACCACGGCCGGGGCGACGGGGTCGGTCGCGCCGAGCGGGTAGTCGAGCACGGCCCGGATGTGCTGCTCGAACTGCGAGGTCAGCGCGCCGTCGATGCTCCAGTGGCCGGAGTTGTGCGGGCGCATGGCCAGCTCGTTGACGACCACCCCGGAGTCGGTCTCGAACAGCTCGACGGCCAGCACGCCGACCACGCCGAGCTCGTCGGCCACGCGCAGCGCGAGGCTCTGGGCGTGCTGGGCGAGCTCGTCGTCCAGGTCGGGCGCGGGGGCGAGGACCTCGACGCAGATGCCGTCGACCTGCACGGTCTCGACGACCGGCCAGCACGCGCCCTGGCCGAACGGGGACCTGGCGACCAGCGCGGCCAGCTCGCGGCGCATCACGACCCGCTGCTCGACCAGCAGCGGCGTGCCTGCGGCGAGCAGGTCGGGGATCAGCGCGGCCGCCTCGGCGGCGTCGTCGACCATCCACACGCCGCGACCGTCGTACCCCCCGCGCGCGGCCTTGAGCACGCACGGCCACCCCTCGGCCGCACCGAACGCGACCACGTCGTCGACCGCGTTCACCTCGGCGAACGCCGGGATCGGCAGGCCGAGTCCGGCGAGCTTGCGGCGCATGACCAGCTTGTCCTGGGCGTGCACGAGCGCGTCCGGTCCCGGGTGGACCTTGACGCCGTCGGCCACGAGGGCGCGCAGGTGTTCGGTGGGGACGTGCTCGTGGTCGAAGGTGACCACGTCGACGCCCTTGGCGAACTCGCGCAGCGCGTCGAGGTCGGTGTGGTGGCCGAGGCTGGCGTTCGGCGACACCAGGGGGGCGGGCTCGGCGGGGTCGACCGCGAGCACGTGCAGCGACTGGCCGAGCGCGACGGCGGCCTGGTGCGTCATCCGCGCCAGTTGCCCACCGCCGACCATCCCGACCACGGGGAAACCGGTACGTGCGTCCACGAGCAGGGGACTCTACCTGCGCCTGGTCAGGAGAACGGCGCCAGCCACCAGCGGCACGAGCATGTAGGCGCTACCGACCACGTACTCGAGCACTGTCCAGTCGAACTCGACAGCCTTACCGTTGCGCATAGCCAGAAGCACGCAACTGGCGAAGACAAGGACAACTGCGACAGTTGGCGCCAACTGCGCGCGGGTGGGGTTGTGGTCCGGCAGGCGCGAGAGGAGGAAGACGATCAGTGGGACAGCCCACACCCAGTGGTGAGACCAGGAGACAGGGCTAACGAGGAGCCCGAAGAACGCGGTGACGAGCAGCGCGGGCAGCGGACTCATGCGTCGCACCCAGAGCACGCACGGCACGGCGAGGACTAGAGCGATCGGGGCGACGACGGTCATGGACCAGTCGGCGTTGTCGGTCAGCCTCAGCACCAGCCCGTTCAGCGACTGGTTGCCCGCCCAGTAGATGGGGCCGATGCGCTGCGGGTCTTGGACGGCGTGCCCCCAGAACCGGGTGAAGTCGTGCGGGATGAGCAGGTACACCAGCCCCTGGAGCACGACGAACGTGATCACGGCCCGCGCCGCGTCCGCCCAGCGCTTCTTGAGCAGCAGCAGCCCGACGAACACGAGCGGCGTCAGCTTCACTGCTGCTGCGACGCCGACCAGCACGCCACCGAAGCGGCTCCCGCGCGCGCCGAGCACTAAGACGTCGACGACGACCAGCGCCATGAGGACGATGTTGACCTGGCCGAGGAAGACTGTCCGCCACACGGGCTCTAGTCCGAACAGGACAACACCCAGCAGGACCGCGGTCCGTGTGGGGTCCATCCACTGTGGACGACTTGGCAGTGCCTCTATGCATACCTTGATGACGTAGGTGAGGAGCAGCAAGGAGATCGCCGCCAACACCCCCCAGGCGACCTGGGTTGGCACTATCGCCAACGGCACGAAGAACACGGCCGCGGTCGGCGGATAGGTAAACGGCAACCGCGCCCACGACGGCTCATCACTCAAGAACATCTGGTCATAGAGCGGCTCCCCGTGCAACAGCGCCACGGCCCCAGACCGATAAACCGCGTTGTCCACCCCAAGATGCCACCCAAGCGCCCACCCCACGACGCCCATAACCACACACACGACCGGAAGCACCAACGCCACCCAGAATGGCCGAACGCGCACAAGAGACCCGGTCACACCCCACAGCCAACCACGCCCCCAGCGGTGGCCAGCCCCACCACCCCCGATTTACCCGCCCAGCCGGAACCTCACCGCCCCCAACCCACTCCGACCTGCGGTTTCGATCCTGCCCAGTCCGCAACCTTGACCATCTGGTCCGATGGTGAGCGCCGCCAAGTCGAGCGAGCCGTCCAGCCGCTCAACACTCGCCGAACGCGCTATCGGCCCGCGTGCGCACCTACGCACCCCGGTAGCCCCACGCGCCCCGGTAAGCGCCACCACGACACGCCACCCCCACCGGCCGCAGGTACCCCCACCGACTCCGCCTCGCGCGCGCAGTCCCGACCCTGCCCAGCCCCCACCCACACCGGGGGGCGTCCCAGTGCCAGTCTATCGGCACCCCCCGACAGACGATCTTGAAACAGGGCGCCGAAGATCCACATGTGGATAACTTCTGTCCCTGAACCGGGTGAATCCAGACAGGCCGAAGAACGCCCGAAACCAGGCCCGAGCAGCGCAAACGCCAGAGATCAAGCGCGGCTGATGTCGCGGAGGAGGTTGACGGCGGCGGGTTCGCCGGTGGGGAGGCGTTGGATGCGGACTTCGGGGGTGGCGCTCGGGCCGAGGTCGGGGTCGAGGGTGAGGCGGTCCTTGATGAGGATCCGGGCGTCGGAGGCGCGTTCGGCGAGGGTTGTGTCGCGTTCGGTGAGGACTACCGCGACCGAGGGGCCCAGGACGGCCACGGTTTCGCCGCCGTCGAAGACGGAGCGGAGGACGTCGCCGACCAGGACCATCGCCATCAGGCGGGACCAGCCGTCGACCTTGGTCAGGTCGAGGGTGGCGACGAGCAGGACGTAGCGGTCGGCGGGGCAGAAGCCCTTGCGCCTGCACTCGGCGTAGATCTCACCGAGGCGGACGCGCAGGTAGTCGGCGTTGGCCTGGCCGGACAGGGTGTCGGTGATGTCGCCAGCGTGCAGGCGGCTCAGCGCGGCGTCGGCCCAGGCGATGGCCGTGGAGCGCAGCAGGGCGGCCGGGGTGGCGTCCAGGTCGAGGCACTCCAGGTCGTCGCCCTCGAGGACGGCGTGCAGCGCGGCCAGGTCGGCCAGCGTCTCGTCCAGGTCGGCACCGGCGAACGCACGGGCGCGGGCCAGGTCGCCGAGGGCGGCGAGCAGGTCGCCACCGGCCAGGACGGCCGCGCAGACCTCGTCGACCTCGGGGGCGCCCCAGTCGCCGGGGAACCGCCACCCCGCCCGGGTGCTGGCCGTGCGCCACCGCGCCCGCAGCTCCCGCAGCGCGCAGTCAGTACCTTGAGCATCGTCACGGCGCCACCGCGACCCCGCTTCTCGCACCGCCACAGCTTCGAGTCCCTTCGCCGGTTCCCGAAGGAGAAGACGCGGCCCGGGTGCGGTTGTGACGCGGAACGGGTGAATCGATTGTGCGTAAAACAATCTCCCCCGCCCGAGTGATGCGTGACGTTACGGTGAGCTTCAGTCACACTTGGTCGCGACGCCGGGGGTGGCAGCGGTCGAGGGGAGCACAGTGTCGGAGTTCGACGGCCCGAGTGACGCCGAGCTGATCGATGCGGTGCGGTCGGGGAACGCCTCCGCTTACGGTCCGCTCTACGAGCGCCACTCGGGTGCCGCACGCAACCTGGCCAGGCAGTTGGCGCGGTCGCAGGCCGAGGCGGACGACCTGGTGTCCGAGGCGTTCGCGAAGGTGCTGGAGACGCTGCGGCAGGGTCGGGGGCCCGATGCCGCGTTCCGCGCGTACCTGCTGACAGCGCTAAGGCACACCGCTTACGACAAGACGCGCAGGGACCGCAAGGTCGAGTTCTCCGACGACGTGTCCCAGGTCAGCGGTATCAACCAGGACCAGGTGAGCGTGCCGTTCTCGGATACGGCCATCGCCGGTCTTGAGCGGTCGTTGGCGGCGCGCGCGTTCCGGAAGCTGCCGGAGCGCTGGCAGGCGGTGTTGTGGCACACCGAGATCGAGGGCCAGTCCCCGGCCGAGGTGGCGCCGCTGCTCGGGCTGACCCCGAACGGGGTGTCCGCGCTCGCCTACCGCGCCCGGGAGGGCCTCAAGCAGGCATACCTGCAGGTCCACCTGGCCGAGGCGGGCGACCAGCGCTGCCGGGCGACCGCGGAGCGGCTCGGCGCGTGGGTGCGCGGCGGCCTGTCGAAGCGGGAGAAGGCCCAGGTCGAGGCGCACCTGGACGAGTGCGACCGGTGCCGGGCGCTGGCCGCGGAGCTGGCGGACGTCAACAGCGGCCTGCGGCTGTTCATCGCGCCGCTGGTGCTCGGTCCGATGGCCGTGGCGGGGTACCTCGGCGCGGCGAAGGCGACCGCGGTGGTCGGGGCCGGTGTGGCGGCCGGTGCCAGCGGTGGCGGTGTGCTCAGCGCGATCACGAGCGCCCCGCGGCAGGCCATGACGGTCGCGGTGTCGGGTGCGGCTCTTGTCGCTGCCGTCGTCGTAGGGCTAGTCGCCGCTCCTAACAACACTCAGGTCCCGGCGGCAGTTACCTCAAACGCCCCGACGACGACCGCTCCCCGCCCGACCCCCAAGCCGCAGACGCCTCCAGTCACCCCGCCAGAACCGGAACCGACCACGCCGGAACCGCCAACCACAGAGCTCACCACGGAAGCGCCAGAGCCCACCACCACGGCTCCCACGACTACGACCACGGCGCCGACCACCACGACCACGCCAGCGCCCACGACGACCACACCAACGCCGGAGCCACCGCAGCCCCGGCCGAACCTGTCGGCGTCAGGCCCGGGTGGCCCGGTCTCTCTCACCCCGGGCGCACCCACCGAGGTCCCCATCACCGTGACGAACTCCGGTGACGCTGTCTCCGAGCCGGTCGTGGCAGCCCTACCGCTTCCGACAGGTGTGCGCGCCGTATCCCCCGCCAGGCTCACTGCGCCCCCGCTGCTGCGGCTCAACGCCCAGGCGACCACCATCGACTGCCCCGCGGGCACGGGTCGCGTCGTGTGCAGCACCGAACGCGGGCTCCAGCCAGGCGAGACGATCACGCTCGTCTACCGCTTGGTCGCGGACGACGCGGAGCTCACCGCGCAGATCGCGGGAACACTCACGGCGGGCACGCAGATCGAGTTGCCGTTCACGATCGGCATCGAGGTGACACCGCTACCAGACGGCGTCGACCTCACCGCGGCTCTAGACGACCAGGGCCTGGTGGAGCGGCTCTTGCCGTGGGGTCGCGAGGTTCGCGTAGCGGCGTGGGCGACCAACACCGGCGAGAGCACGAAGGCGGTCGCGGTGACGTTCGACCGCGAGGCCAAGTTCCTGTCGTCGGACCGCGAGGTCAGCTGCACGGCAGGAGAGGGCTTCCTGAACTGCGTGAGCACTATCTCGCTCCGGCCGGGTGAACGGCTGAAGGTGATCGTTGGAGTCCGTGGTCACCACAAGGAGAAGCGGAACCTGACCGTCACCGCTGCCCTCGGTACCGCTACCGACAGCGTGACGGTCCGGATCCCGCACCGGCCGATCTGCTGCGAGCACCGGCCTGAGCCGAACCGTCCCCAGCCGACCACGACTACGACCACCACCACGACGCCAACCACCACCACGAGCCCCACGAAGCCGACCACCACGACAGCGCCAACGACGACGACAGCGCCAACGACGCAACCGGCCACGACGGCACCAACGCCGAAGCCCGAACCGCCGGTCGTCATCCCGGAAGCGGACAAACCGCTCATCCAGATCTGCCTGGAAATCGGACGTTCGCGGTCGAAGTGGTGGAAGTGGGACTGCTGAACAGTGACCGACACGACTACCCGCCCCGGTTGCCGGGCCCCCCGCGAACAGGGCGGATAGACTTCGCCGCCATGGCCTTCGTGGACACGGTGCTGGCCCGGCTGCCCCAGCCGGTGCGGTCGTTGCTGATCAAGCACCGGGAGATGCTCAAGTTCGCGGTGGTCGGCGGCGTGTGCTTCATCGTGACCAACGCGGTCAACTACGCGCTCAAGCTCACCGTGCTCAACCGCAACCCGGTGACCGCGCTGATCGTGGCCGTCATCATCGCGACGATCGTGTCGTACATCCTCAACCGCGAGTGGTCCTTCCGCGACCGCGGCGGCCGGGAGCGCCCGCACGAGGCCGCGCTGTTCTTCCTGATCAGCGGCATCGGTGTCGGGCTCAACGCGCTGCCGCTGTGGGTGTCGCGGTACCTGTTCGACCTCGAGGTGCCGCACGTGACGCTGCTGACCCAGGAGATCGCCGACTTCGGCTTCGGCATCATCCTGGGCACCCTGATCGCCATGGTGTTCCGCTGGTGGGCGTTCAAGAAGTGGGTGTTCCCCGAGGCCGAGGGCCGGGTGCGGCCGCTGCGCGCGGTCCGGACCGGCGAGGACGAGCAAGCCGCCTGACCCCGCTAGCGCGGCGACCGCTCGGTCGGCCAGCGCAGGCCGGGGATGTTGCCCGCCTTGGGCACCGGCAGGAACACGGTGAACGTGGGCGGCCTGGCCGTGGACAGCTCCAGCCTGCCGCCGTCGGACTCCACCAACGCCCTGGCCAGCGCCAGACCCAGGCCGGTGGAGCCGCCACCGGAGACGCCGCGGTCGAAGATGTGCGGGGCCAGTTCGTCCGGCACGCCCGAGCCCCCGTCGGTGACCTCGATGACCACGGTCTCGCCGCCGACCGACTCCCCGGCGCGCGAGGACAGCACCACAGTGCCGCCGCCGTGCCGCAGGGCGTTGTCGAGCAGGACGCCGATGGTCTCGCGCAGCCGCGCGGGGGTGACCCTGGCCATCAGGCCGGGGGTGAGCTTCATGCGCAGCGTGCGGCCCTCGGAGCGCAGCATCTCGCGCCACTCGTTGGCGATGGCGGTGAGTTCCCTGGCCAGGTCGACCGGCTCGGCGTCGACGGCGCGGGCCTCGCGGGCGGCGGCGAGCAGCTCGTCGAGCACGTCGGAGAGGCGTTCGGCCTGGTTGAGGGCCTCGCTGGCCTCCGCGGCCGCGTCAGCGTCCGGCACCATCGTCAGCGCCTCCAGCCGCAGTTGCAGCGCCGTGAGCCTGCTGCGCAGCTGGTGTGAGACGTCTCCGACCAGGTCGCGTTCGCGTTGGACGAGCTGGGCGAGCGCGGTCGCGGAGGCATCTAGCGCCTCGGCGACCATGTCTAGCTCGTAGAGGTCGTAACGGGACTTGTCGAGCCGGAAGTCACCGGCGCCGAGTTTGGTGGCACGGTCGGCGACGTGGCGCAGCGGTCTGGCCAACCTGCGCGCGGTGACCATGGCGACCACGGTGCCAACGGCCACAGTCAGCACAACCACCAAGGCGACCAAGGCAGCGACCTGGGCCTGTCTCGTGCGCATAGGTCCGGCGTCGATCTCCAGCAGCACAGTGCCCTGCCGCGACATCGGGGCCTCTTCGGCTACCACGTCCTCGACCGGCTCCGGGCCAAGAGTGCCCAGAGTGCGCTGCCCTTCGCTGGGCAGCGTCACGGTGAGCCTGCCGCCGGTCGGCACGGCCAGCAGGACCTTGTTCAGGTCGACCGGCCTGCCGTTGGCGATCTCGTCGTCGAGCGTCGCGGTGATCTGCTGGGCGCGGACCGCGAGGTCCTCCCTGGTCAGCTTCTCCACGACCTGCAGCGCGGTGTAGCCGAGCGGGATGCCCAGCGCGCACGCGGTGATGGTCACCGCGAGCAGGATCGCGAGCAGGATGCGGCGGCGCACGTGCTACTCGGCGTTGAACCGGAAGCCGACGCCGCGCACGGTGGCGATGCGCCGCTCGGTGGAGCGCGGCCCACCCTCGCCGAGCTTGCGGCGCAGCCAGGACATGTGCATGTCCAGGGTCTTGCTGGTCTTGAGCTCGGGATCGCTCCACACCTCGGTGAGGATCTCCTCCCTGGTCACGACCTGCCCAGCCCGCTGGATCAGCACCCGCAGCAGCTCGAACTCCTTGTTGGCCAGGGTGATCTCGGTGCCGTCGACGGTCACCACCCGCGCGGCCAGGTCCATCCGCACGCCGTTGACGTCGATGGCGCCGGGGGCCTGCCTGCGCAGCAGCGCCCGGATCCTGGCCAGCAGCTCGGCCAGCCGGAACGGCTTGGCCACGTAGTCGTCGGCGCCCGCGTCGAGGCCGACGACGAAGTCGACCTCGTCGGCTCTGGCGGTCAGCATCAGGACCGGTATCCCGCGACCCGCGGCGCGTAAGCGCCTGCAGACGTCGAGCCCGTCGATCCCGGGCAGCCCGAGGTCGAGGACAAGCAGGTCGGGGTGGCCGGTCGAGGCCACCTCCAGTGCGGCGTGGCCGTCTCCGACAACCCGCACCTCATAGCCCTCTCGGTGCAGTGCACGCGAGAGGGGGTCCGCGATCGCCGCGTCGTCCTCGGCCAGCAGTACCACGCTCACGTGCTCCAGAGTAGGCGTGACACGATCGCGCCCGTGTCAAGCGACGACCTGACTTTTGCCCGCCTGCTGGCCGACACGGCCGACGCGATCACCCGTGCCCGCTTCCAGGCCGTCGACCTGGTGGTCGAGCGCAAGCCGGACCGCAGCCCGGTGACCGACGCCGACACCGCCGTCGAGGACGCCGTGCGGGCGCTGCTGGCCGAGGCCCGACCGGACGACAGCGTGGCGGGCGAGGAGCGCGGCGGGGACGTCCGCGCTGGTAGGACCTGGGTTCTGGACCCGATCGACGGGACCAAGAACTTCCTGCGCGGGGTGCCCGCGTGGGCCACGTTGATCGCGTTGGTCGTCGACGGTGTGCCGCAAGTGGGTGTGGTTAGCGCGCCCGCGCTCGGTAGGCGGTGGTGGGCCGCGCGGGGTGAGGGCGCGTGGTTGAGCCGAGATGGTGGCGAGGCCCAGCGAATCTCAGTGTCAGGTGTGCGGTCGCTCGAAGACGCCTACCTGTCGACCACGCACCTGGGGTCGTGGGTGAAGTACCACTCGCGTGAGCGCTACCTGGCGCTGGTGGACGCGTGCTGGGAGAACCGGGCGTTCGGGGACTTCTGGCAGCACTGCCTGGTCGCGGAGGGCGCGATCGACCTCGCGGCTGAGGCGATCGTGAACCCGTGGGACGTGGCGCCGTTCCAGGTGCTGGTGGAGGAAGCCGGGGGCCGGTTCACGGACCTGGGTGGGGTGAACCGGTTCGACGGCGGCTCTGTCCTGACCTCTAACGGCCACCTGCACGAGGCAGCGCTAAGCCTTCTCGGTGACCGGTAGGACCCCGACGACGCCTCGCACGACCTGGGACCAGGTGAGCCTGCCGAAGAGGTAGTGGCAGGCCACCTGCTCGTTGGTGAAGCTCGCCCAGTCGTAGCGGTTGCCCTGCTCGCGCCAGAACACCTCCCAGCTGCCCTGGTCGGCGTAGTGCAGCAGGCACCAGGCGTTGTCGGACTCCTCGCCGAGGGACACGAACTCGGCCGGGATGCCGATCGCGGCGAGCAGGCCGATGATCGTCTCGGTGTTCACGGGGTCTCCTCCAGCAGACCGAGGGCGACGAGTTCGGCGGCGGAGTGGGTGGCGCGGTAGCGCTCACCGCCACCCGGCTGCCCGAACCACGGCGCCGACAGGGTCCGCCACACTGGGAGCGGCTGGAGCACCCGGTAGCGGCGGTAGCCCGAGCCCGCGTGCAGCGGCGGGAGGGCGCGGCGCGCGAACCTGGTGCCGTCTGCGCTGAAGACCCGGCCGTTAGCGGTACCGAACCGGTCGATCAGCATGCCCTCGGGCAGCACGACTGCCTCACCTGGCGCGGTCCCCCCTTCCGGGAACAGCTCACTGGTCGGCCACGCGTACTCAGTGGAGCGTTGCGTGCTCGGGTCGAATGGGCGGACGAGGAAGCGGTGGTCCCAGTCGCGCTCGTTGAGGCCACCGAGCGGGTCGTAGGCGTGCAGCAGGTCTGGCGCGGTGCGGCCACGGGTCGGAGCGGTGTGTTGGACCGGGGTGGCGTTGTCGGCCAGGTCGGACCTCGGGTGATCGCCCGGCGGGAACCGGAGACCGGCGGCGAAGTCGACCTCCTCCGGCGGCGGTGGGATCTGCCGGGCGGGCTTGCTGGACGCGACCGGCAGGTGCCCCTCCGGGAACATCTGCGCCAGGAACTTGCTCGGCAGAGCCTTGTTGTTCGGGTGCGCGCGGGGAAGGCCGACCGCGACGGCCGCCATCAAGGTGGCGCTGTCGGACTGCTCCCGCTTTTCGGTGCCGTTGTCGGCGTGCTCGGGCGCGGGCAGCGACTGGTCCGGCTGCGGTGTTGCACCGGTCAGCCTGCCCGGACCCGGCTTGCCCGCGTCCGTCTTGGTCCCGTCGGCAGTCTTGCCGCCGTCGCCGCTCTTTGCTCCATCACCAGGCTTGGCCCCATCGCCAGGCTTGGCGCCGTCACCCGGCTTGGCCGCGTCGCCAGGCTTGCCGGTTTGCAGCGCCTCGGCGATCCGACCGGGCTGCGAGTCGACGGTCTTGGCGGTCAGGTCTGCCAGGCGCGCGCCCGGCTTCGCCATCGAGTCGGACCGCTCCCCGGAGCGGGGCGCGGACCTCGGCGCCTCGGTGTTCTTCCCGCCCGGGTCGCCCAGCGGCCTGCTGGTCGGGTCACCGACGCGCGCGGCGGTGTTGGCGCCCTTGGCCCCCGGCTGGGCGCGCTCGCCGGTCTTGGCTGCCTGCTCGGCGGCCTTGGCGCCTGGCTCGGCGCGCCCCGGCTGCGGCTTCTGCTGCGGCGGCGGGGCCAACTGCTTGTTGCCGTTCGCGTTCTGCGCGGGAACAGCGGGAACGAGCCCGGGGGCGGACGGCCGCGCCGCGACGGACGGGCTGGACGCGCTCGGGACGTTGCCCACTACGGGCAAAGCGCCCGGGTTCACGCCGGTAAGCCTGCCGCCGAGGGGGTTCCCTGACGGCGGCGCGGACGTCGTCCCGCCCTGTTGCACGCCACCGACCGGTGACCCGCCCTGCGTGCCGCCTGGCTGCTGGCCGACCGGCGCGGAGCTCTGGCTGGGCGCGTCGATGACCGCGGCCGAGGCGGCCTGGACGACGTCGGTCGGCACGCCGATGTGCGGGGTGGGCTGGGTGACCACGGGCAGCGGCGGCGGCGCGTTGGTGGGGATCTCCGGCAGGGTCACCGACGGCGTCTGCACTACCGGCGACGTCAGCGGCGGGAGCTGCGCGGCGGGCGGGGTGTGCACGATGGGCTCGACGACCGGCGCTACCGGCGGGATGACCACACTCGGCTTGAGTGGTGCGTCGAGCACCGGCTTGAGGTCGGGGAGCGCCCCGGATGCCGCGTTCGTGATCCCCCTGAGCGGCTTGCTGACACCGTTGAGGGTCTCGCCGATGCCGTCAACGGTGTGAGCGAGACCGTCGCCGATCTGGCCGGGCAGGGCGCCGACGAGCTTGGTGACCGGCTTGATGACGCTGGTGAGCAGGCCGTCCAGCCCGGACCCGATGGCGCCGGGGCTGTCGTTGACCAGGTCGTTGGCGAAGTGGACGCTGGTGCCCGGCTGGGCGACGGTGTTGAGCAGCGTGGTGCGGATGTGCGCGACGTTGGCCGCGGTGCCCTTGATCAGCCAGTCCAGGCTCAGCCGCGCCCGCTGGTCGCCCGCGGCGGCCGCGGTGTCGGCGGCGTCGAGGTTCTTGGCCAGCGCGACCAGCTTGCGCACGATCTTCACCTTGGCCGCGCCGATCTCCTCGGCGGCGTGCTCCAACCGGTCGGCCGCGGCGTTGCAGCCCTTCACGGTCGCGGTGAGGTGGCCGTTGTCGGCCTTGACGAACCTGGACCAGTACCTGGCCGCGGCGTCGGCCGAGTCGCCCTCGAAGGTGGACAGCGCGGCGTGCGCGGCGCTGTCGGCGTCACCGGCGAGCGCGGCGACCTGGGTGCCCGCGTGCCGCCAGGCTTTGGCGGAGGCGCGCATCTTGTCCTCGTCGGCCTGCGGCCAGCGGACCCCGACCTTGGCGGCGACGCCTGCGAGCTCGGCGGGCAACTGGATCCCCATCACGTCCCCCTAGGCGTCGAGCACGCCTGCGTTGTGGTCGTCGGTGTGCCGGTAGGCGCGGGCGGTCTCGCGGAAGCGGTCGCCAACGTCGTCGAGCTTCCCCGGCAGCGCGCCGAGGGCCTTGAGCGTCTCGTGCGCGGACCCGGCGTGCGTGGAGGCGAACCGCAGCCCGATGTCGTCGCCGCCCCAGCAGGCGCCCGCGGCGCTGACCTGGTCGGCGAGTTCGCGGTGGATGCCGCCCACGCGCGAGGACAACCCGTCGAACTGCCCGGCTCGTAACGCGAGGCGGTCGCTGTCTACCTGGAACCTGTCCATCACGGCCTCCCCGCGTCTGGTTCTAACCAGGCCACGTTCTCGTAGCTGTCCTCTTCGACCGGCGGCGTGATCTCCGCGCGGTGCAGATCGGCGGTTCCCCGGAGCAAGGCATCCGGATCGGTGCCAGAGGGCAGCACCGGGGCAACGGCGTGCCCGGCCGCACTGGCGGCGCGAGCGTCGGCGACAGCGGCTGTGCGCACGATCAGGGCGGCGAGGTCCGCGGGCCGGTACACGCGGTAGGCGTCGTCGCGCAGGTCGAGCGCGGTAAGAGCACCTTGGGCGGACACGGTCGCGGTGACCACACCGCAGTCGCTCGTGGCGGACTCGCTGATCGCCGAGAGTGCCCGGTGCACCTCGGCGAGCTGGTCCCGTCCGCGCCGGTAGTCGGCGAGGAGGTCCTCGACCTGGGCTCGGTGCTCGGACACCACGACCTCCTCCGCGTCATCGGCCAGCCTCCGGGCCCGCGTTGGACGCGGCTCCCCGCGGCCGGGTTCCCACCGGGCCAGGTTCCCACTCGAACCGGTGATCACGCCAACCCCACCCGGGTAGTCGCCGGACCCGCGGCCCGCGTTGCGGTCTCAACTGTCGCGCGCGACCACGACAGCGCAGTTCAACTCGCCCGTGACCACCGACAGCAGCACGGTGATGCCGTTGTCCATGGCCACGATTCCTTCCGCACCGTAGCGGTCGAACAGCGCTGGGTGGTGCTCTTGGAACAACTGCGCCCACATGTCCCAGGTACGACCAACGCGCGGCCCCGCTCCTAGGTCACGCGCTTGCTCGACGATGAGCCCGGTGTCGTGCACGGCGTCTACAAGACCGTGCAGGTTCGGAACGGGGACGGTGATGACAACGCGCCCGCCTGGCTTGAGCACCCGCCGCGCCTCGGGCAGTTGCTCGACGCTCTCCTTGACCCAGACCGCGTCGAACGCGGCGTCGGAGTACGGCAGCAGCGCCCCGGTGAGTTCGAAGTGGACAGTCGAGGTGACCAGGTCGGCGGCGGCGTCGACCTCGACCGGGTTGGCCGAGCAGCCGGTGACGGCGACGTCCACGGTCGCCGCGAGCCGCAGCGGGACGGCCCCGGAGCCGAAGCCGATGTCCAGGACGTGGTCGCCGGGGCGCAGCCGGAGCAGGTCCGCGACCTGGCCGACGACCCGGTCCTGCGCCCAGTCGAGCCACTGCCACGGGGTGCCGGTGTGGTCGTCGGTGGCCAGCCAGGCGCCGATGTGGTGGCTGGGGCCAAGGCACAGGTCGTAGAGCGCGCCGTGGGCGGCTGGCGACCACGTGGGCAAGGGGGCGCTGGCGGTCATCGTCGAACCTCCCCGCCCAACGTCTCACCGAGCGTGTCGAGCTGTCAACGATGGGTTACCCGCGCAGCGCCCGGACCACCCTCGACGGCGCGGGCCTGCCCAGCCGCTCGGCCATCCACGCGCTGGTGTCGGCCAGCCTGTCCAGGTCGACGCCGGTGTGCACGCCGAGGCCGTCGAGCATCCAGACCAGGTCCTCGGTGGCGAGGTTGCCGGTGGCCGACTCGGCGTAGGGGCAGCCGCCGAGGCCGCCCGCGGAGGAGTCGACGGTGGTGACGCCCAGGCGCAGCGCGGCGAGGGTGTTCGACAGGGCCTGGCCGTAGGTGTCGTGGAAGTGGACCGCGATGTCGGCGACCGGGACGCCCGCGGCCGCGGTGGCGGCGATGACGGACTCGACCTGCCCCGGGGTGGCGACGCCGATGGTGTCGCCGAGGGAGAGCTGCGAGGCGCCCATGTCCACCAGGCGCTTGCCGACCGCGGCGACCTGGTCGGCGGCGACCGGGCCCTCCCACGGGTCGCCGAAGCACATCGACACGTACGCGCGCACGTCGAGGCCCTCGGCGCGGGCCCTGGCGACGACCGGCTCGAACATGGCGAACTGCTCGTCCAGGGTGCGGTTGAGGTTGCGCTTGGCGAAGGTCTCGGTGGCGCTACCGAAAATCGCGATGTGCCGCACGCCCGCCGCTAGAGCCCGGTCGAGGCCGCGCTCGTTGGGCACGAGGACGGGGTAAGAGACGCCGTCGACCTTGGTCAGACCTGCGAGCAGTTCCTCGGCGTCAGCGAGCTGCGGGACCCACTTGGGGTGCACGAAGCTGGTCGCCTCCAGGACGCCCAAGCCCGCGTCGGCCAGTCGCGACAAGAACTCCAGCTTCACTTCCACCGGCACGACCGTGGACTCGTTCTGCAGTCCGTCGCGCGCGCCGACCTCCCAGATGGTGACTCGCTCGGGGAGGCCGTCAGCCCTGACCGTCGCCGGTAGACCTACCTCGCGGGCACCCACGTCAGCGCCGACCCTGCTCGGGGTAGTCACCCCGGTAGTCCTGCTCACGGGTGTCGCGGTAGTCCTCGCGGGCCGCGCGGGGATCCACCCGCGGCGTGCGGTGGAAGTCGTCGTTCGGGTTGTCGTTGACCTCGCGGTAGAGCAGCGTGTGCACCTTCTCGACGTTCGGGATGTCGTCGAACTCGAGCGGCTCCTGCGAGCTGGACTCGATGATCAGGGTGCCGCAGCCGACGATCCGGTCGATCAGCCCGTGCTCGAACCGGACGCTGCTGATCCTGGCCAGCGGGATGTCGATGCCGGTGCGCTTGACCACGCCCATCCGGAACATGACCCGGTCGGTGGTCACGATGAAGTGGGTGGTCCGCCACCGCACGAACGGGGCGAGGAAGCCCCAGACGACCAGGACGAGGGCGACCGCGCCGATGATGATGTAGGCGACCGTCGCCCAGGACAGGTCCTGGGCCAGGATCGCCAGCCAGATGCCCGCGCCGAGGGTGATCAGCAGGATCACGTACGGCAGCAGCAGCATCTTCCAGTGCGGGTGCCGGTGGAGCACGACCTGCTCGCCTTCGCTGAGCACGTCATCGGGGTATGCCACGGTGTCCTCCCGATCATCACTGGTGACGCGGCTACCGTACTCGGCGGCGGACCCCGCAGGCAGGCGGAGTGGTGAACTGGCGTCGATCAGGTTCCCGGGCGGACGTGCACGACGTCCCCGGCGGACAGCGTGCGGGCGGTTCCGCCGACGTCGACGACCAGCCTGCCCTCGCCGTCCACGTCGGTGGCCAGGCCCTGCAGGCTCGACCCGTCCGGTAGCTCGACGCGGACGCGGTGGCCCAGCGTCGCGCAGCTGCCGCGGTACTCGCTGAGCAGGCCCGAGGTGACCAGGTCGCCCTGGGCGCCGCGCCAGGACCGCTCGGCCTCGTCGAACGCGCGCAACAGGGCGATCGCGACCTCGGTGCGGTCGCCGGTGCCGCCTTCCTGGGCGAAGGAGGTCGCGGGCAGCCCGCCGGGGCCGACCGGGACCTCGCCGGGCAGCGCACCGACGTTGAGCCCGATGCCGACGACCACGGCGTCCGGTGTCGCCTCGGCGAGGACCCCGGCGCACTTGGCCATGGCCGCGCCCGCGAGCAGGTCGTTGGGCCATTTCAGGGATGCGAGGACCCCGGCGTGACGGGCAGTGCGGATCAGGGCCACCCCTGCGACCAGGGAGAGAGAGCCGTACCGGGACACCGGGACACCGGTCGGCCGGAGCAAGACGCTCAGGTAGAGCCCGGACGCGGGGGGAGACACCCAGTCCCGTGCGCGCCTACCGCGTCCCGCAGTCTGCTGCTCCGCGATGAGCACGGTCCGGTCGGTGGCACTACCTGCCACGGCCACGAGGTCCGCGTTGGTGGAGCCGGTTGAGTCGACCACGTCCACAGCGCCGTAGGTGTCGCCAAGCGCGGCGCGCAGTGCCCCGGCGTCGAGAGCTGCCATGCGCCCAAGGGTAGAGCCGACCCCCGTACCCGGCCGGTCGGAGCAGGAACAGCCGGGCGGGGGTGGCGGTGATGACTCTGCGATCTCAACCGCGGTAGAGGTCAAGAGCCCTGTGGTGTGCCCTACGCCTCGCCCCTGGTGACACCTTTCGGTCGCTAGGCTGCCGGGCCATGAGCAGCGCGACCGAGCCGACGGGCGAGCCGGACACCCACACCACGGCAGGCAAGCTCGCCGACCTGTACCGGCGCTACGACGAGGCCGTCAACGCAGGCTCGGCTCGCGCGGTCGAGAAGCAGCACGCCAAGGGCAAGAAGACCGCCCGCGAGAGGATCGACGCGCTGCTCGACCCCGGTAGCTTCACCGAGCTCGACGAGCTTGCCCGGCACCGGTCCACGAACTTCGGCCTGGAGAAGAACCGGCCCTACGGCGACGGCGTCGTCACCGGGTACGGGACCGTCGACGGCCGCCCGGTGTGCGTGTTCAGCCAGGACGTCACCGTGTTCGGCGGGTCACTCGGCCAGGTGTACGGGGAGAAGATCGTCAAGGTGATGGACCTGGCGATCAAGACCGGCCGCCCGATCGTGGGCATCAACGAGGGCGGCGGCGCGCGGATCCAGGAGGGCGTGGTCTCCCTCGGCCTCTACGGCGAGATCTTCCGCCGCAACACCCTGGCCTCCGGGGTCATCCCGCAGATCTCGCTGATCATGGGCGCGAACGCGGGCGGGCACGTGTACTCCCCCGCGCTGACCGACTTCGTGGTGATGGTCGACCAGACCTCGCAGATGTTCATCACCGGCCCCGACGTGGTCAAGACCGTCACCGGGGAGGAGGTGACGCTGGAGGAGTTGGGCGGCGCCCGCACGCACAACACCAAGTCCGGCGTCGCGCACTACATGGGCGCCGACGAGGACGACGCGATCGCCTACGTCAAGGAACTGCTGTCGTTCCTGCCGTCGAACAACCTGTCCGAGCCGCCGGTGTTCCCCGGTTCCGCCGCCGAGGGCTCGGTGGCCGACGACCTCACCGACGGCGACCGCGAGTTGGACGCGCTGATCCCGGACTCGGCGAACCAGCCGTACGACATCCACGAGGTGATCACCCGGGTCGTCGACGACGGCGAGTTCCTGGAGGTCCACCCGCTGTTCGCGCCCAACATCGTGGTCGGCTTCGGCCGGGTCGACGGCCGCAGCGTCGGCATCGTCGCCAACCAGCCGACCCAGTTCGCGGGCTGCCTGGACATCGACGCCTCCGAGAAGGCCGCGCGGTTCGTGCGCACCTGCGACGCGTTCAACGTCCCGGTGCTCACCTTCGTCGACGTGCCCGGCTTCCTGCCCGGCACCGACCAGGAGTTCGACGGCATCATCCGGCGCGGCGCCAAGCTGATCTACGCCTACGCCGAGGCCACCGTCCCCCTGGTCACCGTCATCACCCGCAAGGCATACGGCGGCGCCTACGACGTCATGGGTTCCAAGCACCTCGGCGCCGACATCAACCTCGCTTGGCCTACCGCCCAGATCGCCGTCATGGGTGCCTCCGGCGCGTCGAACATCCTGCACCGCAAGACGTTGAAGGCCGCTCTAGACGCGGGCGAGGACGTGGACGCACTGCGGGCGAAGTTGGACCGCGAGTACGAAGACACCTTGCTGAACCCGTATGTGGCGGCGGAGCGGGGCTATGTGGACTCGGTTATCCCGCCTTCGCACACTCGCGGCTACATCGCGCGTGCACTGCGGATGCTGGTGGACAAGCGCGAGACTCTTCCCCCGAAGAAGCACGGCAACATCCCCCTGTAGAGGAGCGACCGTGAGCCCCGAACCCGTACTGCGTGTCGTCCGAGGTAACCCTGACGCGGCCGAACTGGCGGCGTTGACGGTAGTGGTGGCGGCCGCCGCCAGCGCCCCTACGGACACCCCGGCTCCATTGTCGACAAGCGCGTGGGCGGACAAGAGCTCCCTAGTCCGCCGCCCATTGCCCCACGGTCCGGGTGCCTGGCGCGGTTCCAGCCGCTCCCGGTAGTCCCCATGGGCCGGAGTTGTCCACAACGCCACATCGTGACTACCGGCCCGCCCCACCGCCCTCGATAGGCTGTGAGTCGGGGGGCTGCTCAGCGCGGTTCGATCTTGACGCCGCGCGTTCGCCCCCGCTGACCTGGGCGGGGCCAACCCGCGCGACGGCGGGGCCCTAGGCTCTTGGGCGGTGGCCCGGGTGGCGGGGTCCGGGGCTGGAGTTGGGTTGATGAGCGGTGGGGTGCGCGGCCCGTGGGTGGCGCTGGCGGCGTTGTGCGCGTGCTTCTTCATGGTCATGCTCGACTCCACCATCGTCACCGTGGCGATCCCGGCGATGCTGGGCGGCCTGGACGCCACGCTGAACCAGATCATCTGGGTCAACAGCGTGTACCTGCTCGCCAACACGGTGCCGCTGCTGCTCACCGGCAGGCTCGGGGACCGGTTCGGGCCCAAGCGGGTGCTGCTGGTCGGGCTGGTGCTGTTCCTCGGCGCGTCGCTCTGGTGTGGACTGTCGACTTCGGCGGGTTCGCTGATCGCGGCGCGCGCGGTGCAGGGGCTCGGCGCGGCGGCGATGACCCCGCAGACGTTGTCGTTCATCACCGGGCTGTTCCCGCCGCAGCGGCGCGGGGCGCCGATCGCGGTCTGGGGCGCGGTCGCCGGGGTCGCGACGATCACCGGGCCGGTGGTCGGCGGGCTGCTGGTGCAGCACGTCGGCTGGCAGTGGATCTTCCTGTTGAACCTGCCGATCGGCGCGGTCGGGCTGGTGCTGGGGGTCCTGCTGCTGCCGGACTGGCGACCGCCCGGTCGGGTGCGGCTGGACACGACCGGTGCGCTGCTGGCCTCGGCCGGGCTCGGGCTGCTGGTGTTCGGGCTGCAGAACGGGCAGCACTACCACTGGGGGACGATCATCGGCCCGGTCGGCGTGCTGCCGGTGATCGGCGTCGGCCTGCTGCTCATCGGCGCCTTCACCGTCTACCAGCGGCGCGCGCGGGACCCGCTGCTGCCGCGCGGGCTGTTCCACAACCCGATCTTCAGCTACGCCAACCTGACCCACGCCGCGCTCGGGTTCGCCACGACCGGGATGTTCCTGCCGCTGGTCATCTACGTGCAGTCGGTGCTCGGGCTGGACCCGGTCGCCTCCAGCCTGCTGTGCGCGCCGATGGCCGTTGCCGCCGGTGGCGCGGCCTGGGTGGCCGGGCGGTCGCGGCTGCCGGGCCGGACGCTGATCATGACCGGGCTCGGCGGATTGGCTGCCGGGACCGTCGCGCTGGCGCTGCTGGCGGAACCGGACACGGAGCCGCTGGTGCTCGTCCCTGGGCTGGTGGTGGCCGGGCTGGGCATCGGGCTGGTGTTCTCCCCGCTCACCGCCTCGGCGACGCTCGGCATGCCGCCGGACCTGATCGGGGCCGCCTCCGGGGTGTTCAACACCTCCCGGCAGGTCGGCGGGGTGCTCGGCAGCGCGACCACCGGGCTGTTCCTCCAGGTCGGGCTGGGGTTCGCGGTCCCGCAGGCGGCGCGGGAGTACGCGAAGTTCCTGCCGCCGCGCTACGCCGACGAGTTCGTCGAGCGGATCACCGCCGCCGCGCAGACCGCGAGCCAGTTCGGCGGCGAGGGTCCAGCGGTGCCGTCGGACTGGTCACCGGCCGTGGTCGAGAAGGTGCGCGAACTGGCCACCAACGCGTTCCACCTCGGGTTCACCAACGCGGCGAAGGCGACGCTGGTGTTGCCGGTTGTCGTCCTGATCCTGGGCATGCTCAGCGCGGCGGGCATCCGGACAGCGCCAACTGGTAACGCGAAAAACTCGGGACTGCCGGGGGAACGGGTCGGACCGTAGCGTCTGCACACATGGCTATACGGCGATCCTTGCTCACCACGGCCGTCGCGGTGATCGCGGGCCTTGGCGCGCTCACGCTTCCCGTGTCCGCAGCGCCAACGGCACCTGTCGCCGTGCGCAGCGACCCTATCTACTCTTACGCGAACGCCGTGCGTGAGACCGTCTGGGTCGACACAGGTCTAACAGCACCGAATGGTTCGCGAGTTCGGGTCGCCACCGACATCATTCGCCCGCGTGAAGCGACTGGGCGCGTTCCGGTAATCATGGACGCGAGCCCTTACTACGCCACGCTCGGGCGGGGTAACGAGAGCCAGAAGAAGACCTACGACAGTGCGGGTAAGCCGGTTCAGTTCCCGCTGCACTACGACAACTACTTCGTCCCGCGCGGTTACGCCGTTGCGCTCGTTGACCTTTCCGGCACAGCCCGCTCTAACGGCTGCGTTGACATCGGCGGGCGCTCTGAGATTGCCTCCGCGAAGTCGGTCATCGACTGGCTGAACGGTCGCGCCAGCGGTTACACGTCCGCGACCGGTAGCACCACCGTGGCCGCGAGCTGGTCGACCGGCGCGGTCGGGATGATCGGCAAGTCGTGGGACGGCACCATCGCGAACGGCGTTGCCGCTACCGGGGTCGACGGCCTCAAGACCATCGTGCCGATCGGTGCGATCAGCTCCTGGTACGACTACTACCGCGCGTCCGGTGCCACGTTCACCAGCGGCAGCCCGGCCGGACTCGCACAGGTGGTGGAGAACTCGGCGGGCGCCGCAAACTGCGGGTCGGTCAAGACAACGTTGACGAACGGCTCTCCGTCTAGCGGCGACTACACCGCCATGTACAAGGAACGGGACTACCTGGTCAACGTTGCCAAGGTGAAGACCAGCGTGTTCGTGGTGCACGGGCTCAACGACCTCAACGTGAAGACGATCAACTTCGGCCAGTGGTGGAACGCGCTGCCCGCGACCGTCGAGCGCAAGATCTGGCTGTCGCAGACCGGCCACGTCGACCCGTTCGACTACCGGCGCTCGGTGTGGGTCGACACGCTGCACCGGTGGTTCGACCACTACCTGCTGGGCATCGACAACGGGATCGAGCGCGAGCCCGCGTCCACTGTGGAGCAACGACCGGACGTGTGGAAGGACGACCCGTCCTGGCCGCTGGCCACATCCCCGACCACCGTGCGACTGCGGCCCGGCACCACCGCGGGCGTGGGCGTCCTGGGGACAACGGCACCGCCCGCCGGGTCGACCGCGAGCCTGACCGACAACCGCACCAGCTCGTACGACTGGATCAACAATCCGACCACCACCTCGTCGGCCCGGGTCGTCTACCGGACCGAGGAACTGGCCAGGGACGTGCGGGTTTCCGGTACTACGCAGATCACCGTGACCGCCACACCGTCGCAGAGCGCGGCCCGCGTGTCGGCGGTACTGGTCGACTACGGCCCGGCGACAATCCGCAACTACCGCGGCAGCGGCGAGGGCATCCGCAACCTCACCACCCGCACCTGCTGGGGCGAGAGCACCACCGGCGACAGCGCCTGCTACCTCGACACCGCCGCCAACACCACCACCGTCTCCCAGAACATCATCGCCCGCGGCTGGGCCGACCTCGGCCACTACGCGGGCCTCGACACCCGCCGCACCCTGACCGCGGGCACCCCGTACACGATCACCTTCACCCTCGCCTCCACCGACCAACTCATCCCGGCGGGCCACCGCCTCGCACTGGTCATCGGCAGCACCGACACCTCGTACATCAGCTCCGCGGGCACCAACCCCCGGCTGACGATCGACCTCACCAAGACCAGCGTTCGCCTTCCCCTGGTTGGGTCGCTGTAGGGGGCTTGAGCTGTGGGTTCTTCTGCTGGCCTGGCTTGGATGTTCACCCGGTTCAGGGACAGAAGTTATCCACATGTGGATCTTCGGCGGCCTGTTTGAAGATCGTCTGTCGGGGGGTGCCGGTAGACTGGCACTGGGACGCCCCCCGGTGTGGGTGGGGGCTGGGCGGGGTCGGGACCGCGTGCGCGCGAAGCGGTTGCGGTGGGGGAATCTGCGGCCGGTTAGGGCGGCTTAGCGGCAGTGGGTTACCGCAGCCGATTGGGGCGGCTTAGCGCAGTGGGTTACTGCGGCCGGTTTGGGCGGCTTGGACGGCTCGCTCGATTTGGCGGTGTTCGTCGCCGGACCGGATGGTCGAGGCTGCGGGCGGGGGTATGGCGCGGGGTGAGCGGGCTGTGTGGGGTGAGGGCATGGCCTGGCTGGGTGGGACCTGCGGGGGCGGGGCGGTGGGGCGGATAGCCTGCGGGAATGGAGTTCATTCTTGCGTCTCAGTCGCCTGCTCGGTTTGGGGTTTTGCGGGCCGCGGGGGTTGATCCGGTGGTCCGGGTGTCGGGGGTCGACGAGGACGCGGTGGCGGCCGCTGTGGTGGATCCGACGCCGGAGCGGGTGGTGGGGGTGTTGGCTGAGGCGAAGGCCAGGAAGGTTGTCCTGGCGGGGGATGACGCCGTGGTGGTGGGGTGTGACTCGATGTTGCACTTCGACGGGGAACTGGTGGGCAAGCCGGGGACGGCCGAGGTGGCTCGGGAGCGGTGGGGGAAGTTGGTGGGGGGCACCGGGGTGCTGCTGACCGGGCACGCGGTGTTGCGGGTCGTGGGCGGCGAGGTCGTCGGCAGTGCCACGGGGGTCGAGTCGACGACGATCCGGTTCGGGAGGCCGACCGCGGCGGAGGTCGACGCCTACATCGCTTCCGGGGAGCCGTTGTCGGTGGCCGGGGCGTTCACCATCGACGGCCTCGGTGGGTGGTTCGTCGACGGGGTCGACGGGGACCCGTCCAGCGTGATCGGGATCAGCCTGCCGTTGACCAGGCGGCTGCTCGGCGAGGTCGGGATCAGCGTCACCCGGCTGTGGCGTTGCACCAACTGACCCAACGCCGTTCCACGTGGTGAGAGTGATTCCGCTCTCCGGGTGAGAGGGGAAGTTTCCGCCCTACCGGCTGGTTGGATCGCGGAGATGAGGTACTCACCAGCGCTGACCGTGCGCCTGCACGTCGATCTCCGGCGGCAGGCCAGCGCGCTGTGTCGAGGTTAGGAGCCACCCCACCCCCTCCTCTCCCCATTCCCTGGAGTCCCCATGTCCACCGACGTGTCCACCAGGACCAACCGGCGCACCCTCTACTTCGGACTGTCCGTGCTCGCGGGCCTCGTGTTGGGCGCCCTGCTCGGGTTCGTCGCCAAGCAGACCGGCACCGCGTGGCTGACCACGACCCTCAAGACCATCGGCAACATCTTCACCAGCCTGCTGCAGTTCACCGTGATCCCGTTGGTGTTCACCGCCATCGTGGTCGGCGTGACCAGCCTGCGCGGCCTCGGCGGCGGGCGCACCGCGGCCAGGCTGGGCGGCAAGACGTTGCTGTGGTTCGGGATCACCTCGCTGATCGCCGTGCTCATCGGCATCGTGGTCGGCCTGATCTCCGGCGCGGGCAAGGGGGTGAGCGTGAAACCGAGCGAGGCGACGGTGGCGCGGCTCGCCGACCGCGCGCAGGGCGACTGGCTGACCGTGCTCAACGGCCTGGTGCCGGACAACCTGTTCACCGCGTTCAGCAACGGCGAGGTGCTGCAGGTCGTGTTCGTCGCGGTGCTGGTCGGCATCGCGACCTACGCCCTCGGTGAGCGGGCCGCGCCGTTCGTGGCGTTCAACCAGGCGGCGTTCGACATCATCCAGAAGGTCCTCGGCTGGATCATCCGGTTGGCCCCGCTCGGTGTGCTGGGGCTGATCGGCACCGCGTTCGCCACCTACGGCAACCAGTTCTTCAAGCCGCTGCTGTCGTTGATCGCCGCCGTCTACATCGCCGCGCTGCTGGTGCTGTTCGTGGTGTACCCGGTGCTGCTGAAGTTCGTCGGCGAGGTCAGCCCGCGCACCTTCTTCGCCAAGGCGTGGACGGCGCTGCAGTTCGCGTTCGTGTCGCGGTCCTCCGGGGCGACGCTGCCGTTGAGCAGGCAGACCGCGGTGAACCTCGGCGTGGAGCCCGGGTACGCCGGTTTCGCCGTGCCGCTGGGCACCACCACGAAGATGGACGGCTGCGCGGCGCTCTACCCGGCCATCGCGACGATCTTCATCGCGAACCTGTTCGGGGTGAGCCTGGGCTTCTGGCAGTACGTGGGCATCGTGGCGGTCGCGGTGTTCGGCTCGTTCGCCACCGCGGGCACCACCGGCTGGTTCACCATGCTGACCCTGACGCTGAGCACGATCGGCCTGCCCGCCGAGGTGGTGGCGACCGGTGTCGCGATCGTCTACGGGGTGGACCCGATCCTGGACATGATCCGCACCGCCACCAACGTCGCGGGCCAGATCACCGTGCCGGTCCTGGTGGCCCGCGGCGAGGGCCTGCTCGACGACGAGGTGCTCAACGCCCCCAGCGGCCCGCCGCTGCTCGACGACCAGCCCGCGCCGGCGGAGCCAGCTCCGAAGGACAAGGACCTGGTCACCGCATAAGGACCAAGGACGGCCGCCCCCACCGAGGGGCGGCCGTTTTCCTTATGGGCAGTCGCGCAACTGGGCCGCGGTGGGCAGGATCTTCGGGTACCCGGGCAGCTGGTCGATCCTCGGGAACAGCCGCGTGCAGCCCAGTTCCTGCCCGCCGAGGCCGAACACCTGCGCGTACACCGGCCGCTTCGAGCAGTCCGCGCCGGAAGCGCAGTCCAGCTGCACGGCGATGACCTCGGGCGCGGAGTCGCCGTCGACGTTGGCCAGGCTCAGGTAGTTCGCCTCCGAGAAGAACGCCCGGCCCTGCGCGCTCCACTTGTCCGACCGCCCGACCACGACCTGCCCGGCGGTGCCCTTGTCGCCGGAGCCGCGGACCAGGCAGGCCGACACCGCCCCCGGCGCGCACTCCAGCGACTCGTCGTCGAGGTAGACCCCGAGGTCGGTGATGGTCATCTCGATGACCTGCTGGCCGCTGGGGCCGCCGATGCGCACCCGCCCGGAGACCAGCCCGGAGTCGCCGATCAGCTCGACGACCGTGCCGCCGACGGTCGCGGTGCCCAGCAGCCTGCACGGCTCCCTGCGGCAGGTGACCGCGCTGGCCGACGTGGTGGTGTCCGGGGTCGGGCCCGGGGTGGCGTTGGCAGGCGCGGAGCGGACCCGCAGGACGGCGGCACCGGTGAGCGAGGCGGCGAGGACGAGGCCGCAGATCACCATCGCCAGCACGACCGCGGTGGGGGCGCGCCGACCAGCCACGACACACCTCCCGGCGGGGAATCGACAACGGCGGACGTCAGGGGGAGGGTAGCGGGCGAGTGTGGGGTTGCTCTCGGTTCCCGTGTCGCGGGTCGTCCGTAAACTCCCCCCAAGCGGCGATCCAACCAAGGAGGAACCGGCGTGTCCGAGTCGGCCAAGGCGCTGAGCAAGGTACTCGTGGCCAACCGGGGCGAGATCGCGGTCCGGGTCATCCGGGCCTGCCGCGACGCGGGGCTGGCCAGCGTCGCCGTGTACGCCGAACCCGACCGCGACCTGCCGTTCGTGCGGCTCGCCGACGAGGCGTTCGCCCTCGGCGGGTCGACCCCGGGCGAGAGCTACCTGGTGGTCGAGAAGGTGCTGGGCGCGGCGGAGCGCTCCGGTGCGGACGCCGTGCACCCCGGGTACGGGTTCCTCTCGGAGAACGCCGAGTTCGCCCAGGCCGTGCTCGACGCCGGGCTGACCTGGATCGGGCCGGATCCGCAGGCCATCCGGGACCTCGGCGACAAGGTCACCGCCCGGCACATCGCGTTGCGCGCGGGCGCGCCGCTGGTGCCCGGCACGAAGGAGCCGGTGTCCGGCCCCGAGGAGATCATCGCGTTCGCCTCGGAGCACGGGCTGCCGGTGGCGATCAAGGCCGCGTTCGGCGGCGGCGGGCGCGGCCTGAAGGTCGCCCGCACGCTGGAGGAGATCCCGGAGCTGTTCGACTCGGCGGTGCGCGAGGCGGTCAGCGCGTTCGGCCGCGGCGAGTGCTTCGTGGAGCGGTACCTGGACAAGCCGCGCCACGTCGAGGCGCAGGTGCTGGCGGACAAGCACGGCAACGTCATCGTGGTCGGCACCCGCGACTGCTCGCTGCAGCGGCGCCACCAGAAGCTGGTCGAGGAGGCCCCCGCGCCGTTCCTGTCCGACGCGCAGCGCGCCGAGATCCACTCCTCGGCCAAGGCGATCTGCCGCGAGGCGGGCTACAGCGGCGCTGGCACGGTCGAGTACCTGGTCGGCACGGACGGCACGATCTCGTTCCTCGAGGTCAACACCCGGCTCCAGGTCGAGCACCCGGTGTCGGAGGAGACGACCGGTATCGACCTGGTGCGCGAGCAGTTCCGGATCGCGGCCGGTGAGCGGCTGCGGTTCACCGAGGACCCGACCCCGCGCGGGCACTCCATCGAGTTCCGGATCAACGGCGAGGACGCGGGCCGCGGTTTCCTGCCCGCGCCCGGCACGGTCACCACCTGGCGCGCGCCGGACGGTCCCGGGGTGCGGGTCGACTCGGGGGTCGAGTCGGGCACGGTGATCGGCGGCCAGTTCGACTCGATGCTGGCCAAGGTGATCGTCACCGGCGCCGACCGGGACGAGGCGCTGGCCAGGTCGCGGCGGGTGCTCGACGAGCTGGTGGTGGAGGGCATGGCCACGGTCGTGCCGTTCCACCGGGTGGTCGTGCGCGACCCGGCGTTCGTCGGCGACGAGAACGGGTTCCGGGTGCACACCCGCTGGATCGAGACCGAGTTCGACAACCGGATCGAACCGTTCGCCGGTGGCGCGGACGCCGAGGAAGCCGAGCCGCGGCAGAACGTGGTCGTCGAGGTCGGTGGCCGTCGGCTGGAGGTGTCGCTGCCCGCCGGGCTGTCGCTGGGCGGCGGTGGCGGCACGGCGGTGAAGGCGAAGCCGCGCAAGCGGGCCGGGGGCAAGGCGGGCGCCGCGGTGTCGGGTGACGCGGTGGCGGCGCCGATGCAGGGCACGATCGTCAAGATCGCGGTGGCCGACGGCCAGGTCGTCGCGCAGGGCGAGCTGATCGTCGTGCTGGAGGCGATGAAGATGGAGAACCCGGTCACCGCGCACAAGTCGGGCACGGTCACCGGTCTGACCGTGGCGGCGGGCGAGACGGTCACCACCGGTTCGGTCATCTGCGAGCTCAAGGACTGACGCCCGCGCCGGGTGAGCTGAGACAAACCTCAGCCGGGTCCGGCCGGGACTTCCGTAGCATCGTGGTGTGGACGAGATCCCCCCGACCGAGTTGCGCATCGGCGACGCCGAGCGGGAGGACGCGCTGCGCGCGCTCGGTGAGCACATGAGCGCGGGCCGCATCGATATCGAGGAGTACGGCGAGCGCAGCGCGAAGATCACCACCGCGCGCACCACCGGCGACCTGGTCGCGCTGTTCGCCGACCTGCCCGCCCCCAAGCCGGGCCTGCGGTCGACCGCGCCGCTGCCCGCCGCTCCCCCGCCGCCCGCGCTGCCCGCGACGTGGGCCGACCGGCCGCTGGGGCAGCGGTTGTTCGCCGCCCTGGTGCCGATCTCGGCGATCACGGGCCTGTCGCTGTTCCTGTTCGTCGTGCACGCGTGGCCGTTGCTGCTGCTGCCGGTCGTGGTGACGGTGATCGGCGGCGCGCTGTTCGGCGACGACTGGCGCCACGGCAGGGGCCACGGCCACCGGCCGTTCGGCCCCGGGTACCGGCGCCGCCACTACCGCCGCGGCTGGCACTAGGCGGTTCGTTCCCCGGGCGTCGGTGCCGCGCGGTAGCGTGCTTCACCGTGGAACCGGTGGAGATCAACGCGGGCGCGTACTACCTGCGGGCGATCCGCAACGACTCCCGGTTCGACGACCGCCCGCGGCTCGTCGAGGGCTTCACCGACCCCGAGTTCGTGCGCTGGCTGCCGCACCTGCGGGTGAGCGACCTGGCCAGCGCGGGTGAGTACATCGCGCGGCGCGACGCCGACTGGGCGGCCGACCGGCGCTACTCGTGGGCGGTCGCGGACCCGGTGACCGGGGTGATGCTCGGCGAGGTGCTGCTCAAGGAAGTGGACCTCGCGGCGGGCACCGCGGAGGCCGGGGTGTGGGCGCACCCGGACGCGCGCGGCAAGGGCATGATCACCCAGTCGTTGGCAGCGGTGCTGCGCTTCGCGTTCGGCGGGCTGGGGCTCACCGAGGTCACGTACCAGCATTCCGCGGGCAACGAAGCCTCCGGCCGGGTGGCCGCGAAGCTGGGGTTCAGCACTTTCCGTGACCACGGGTTGGCCGTGCCCGCCGACATCGTCGTCCTGGTGGCCCGTAACGCCCCGGGGGAACCGGTCGTTGGGTAGACGGTGTGTAGCTGTGCGGGGACGGAACCCAGCCGATCCGGTGCACGTCTACGAAACCACAGGGGAATGGTCGAAACCGATCGTGGCGACTCGATAGAGTTGACGCACCACAGGTAGTGACGGGGATCCGGCGACAGGTGGGGAGGCGACGTGCCAGCAGGACACGGCGGGCAGCACGGGGGACACGGCGGGGGCGGGGAGCACCGCACGGACTTGCTCGACGTCACCCCGGACGCGGTGCCCGCGCTGCGCGAGGCCTTCGCCGACGCCCGCGACCGCGTGGCCAGGCAACTGGAGCTCAGCGAGACGACACTGCGGGTGCAGCCGTGGGCGAAGGACCCGGTGAGCCAGGAGGCCACCACGGGGGTCAACCAGCTCACCGCCGACCACGAGCGCGCCGCTCTCGACGCGCTGCGCGCCTACCGCACCCAGTTGGACACGGCCGTGCACACCCTCGACCGCGTCGCGGCGCAGTACCACCTGCTCGAAGAGGACAACGCCGCCACTGTCACGCAGCAGGGCACCGGCGGCTGAGGAGGGGACGAGCGATGACCGAGCAGTCGAGCGGGACGCGCTGGCGCGGGTTCAGCCACAAGGAGCTGTACCTGATGCTGCACGACGGTCCCGGCGCGCAGGCGTCGACCGAGCCGTCGCGGCGCTGGACCGAGCTGACCGCCACCCTCAACGAGGTCGGCCACGACCTCGCGGCGACCCTCGACGGGTCGGCCGCGGTGTGGGCCGGGCGGGCCGCTGGCGCGGCGAAGGACCGGCTGACCACGCTGGTGAGCTGGGCGCGCACCGCCGCCGACGAGGCGGACGGCATGCGCGAGGCCGTGGACAACCAGGGCGCCTACATCGCCACCGCGCGCGCCGAGATGCCCGCGCCGCAGGGTGAGCAGTCGCTGGCGCCCGACCCGGCCGCGGCCGCCGCGGTGCAGGTGGCCGCGGTGCAGGACGACGCGGAGGCCGTCGAGCAGGCCCGGTCGGCCGGTGCGCAGAAGGCGTACGAGGTCATGGCGACCTACGAGCTGAGCACCAGGACGAACCTGCGCGCCAGGACCGGTTTCGCGCGCCCGGCCGAGCTGCTGGGCGGCAACCAGGGCGACCACCGCCAGCGCGGCGACGGCGTCACGCAGAGCACTCACACGTCGTTCGCGGGCACGCCGGTCGCGGCGCCGACGGTCGGCGGGTACGAGCAGTCGCACCGCCCGGCCGCGTACCACGGTTTCGGCGGCCAGACCGGCGGCGGCGAGCACCACTGGAGCGGCGGCCAGGGCGTCGGCCTGTCGTCGGCCGCGCTCGGGGACGCGCCGGAGGTCGTCCGCAGGGCACCGGTGGCGCCGGGGATGTTCAGCGGTGCCGCCCCGATGGCGCCGGGGGGCTCGGTGATCGGCATCGGTGGCCGGGTGACCGGGTCCGGCGACTCCTCGACCAGCGACCGGCGTGGCGCCCCGGGGGCATCCCCGCGTGGGGCGCTCGGGCACGGTCCGCTCGGTGGGGGCGGCGGTCCGGTGTCGGGCAGTTCTTCCATCGGGGGCGACGGGTTCTCCGGCTCGGGGTCGCCAGGGCAGGGGCTGGCGGCCTCGGGTTCCACCGCGGCGGCGACACCGATGGCGCCCGCTGGTGGCGGTGCGCTCGGCGGTGGCCCGTTGGGCGGCGGGGACAACAAGCTCGGTGTGCGGCGGGTCGGGCCGGAGGCCCTGGGGTCGAGCCAGTGGTTCGCGGACGCCGCGGAGCCCAGTGGATCGTCGTCTTCCTCGTCGTCCACGCGGAACCTCGGTGGGCGCAGGCGCGAACTGGCCCGCGACGACGAGCAGGTCACCGAGTCGGTCAGCGTCTACGGCGACGACCACCACCTCCCGCCCGGCGTGATCGGCGGCTGAGCCGGTGACCGCGATGACGGTCACCGCCCTGGAGTTCGACGTGCTCGCCGAGCACCTGGGCGTGGCGTCGGTGCCGCTCGTGCTGTCGGTGCCCTCACCGGGGCGCACCGACACCGAGCGGGCGGGTCTGGTCGAGCGGGCGTGGCGGGGGCTGGCCGCGCGCGGACTCGGCGCACCCGGCCGGGTCGACCCGCTGCTGGCGTCGCTGATCGGGGTGCTCGACCGGCCGGACCGGGAGGTCGACGCTCGCTTGTGGACGGACGGGCCGCTGCGGGTCCTGGCCGCCGCCCGCGCCGATTCCGCCGTCCTGGCAACGATGTCGCCCGACGCGGTGACCCTCAGCCCAGCCGACGCGTCCGGCCTACCGCGGTACGCGCTGTCCGTCCTCCCCACGGTCGCCGCGGGACCCGGCCGCTCGGTGACGGTCCCGACGGCCGACTTCGAGGCCGCCGCCCCCGGCCCCCTCGCAGCGGGCCTGCGCGCCAGGGGCATCCGCGCCGACGACGCCACCACCCTCGCCGAGATGATCACCCCCCTGCACGGCCACGGCCAGTTCGGCGCCGCCACCCGCGACCACTGGGGCACCCGCCACCGCACCGACCGCGTCGTCAGCTACTTCGACACCGCCCACGGCCGCTACCTGCAAACCCGCACCACAACCCCCACCGGCGAGTCCTGGACCACCATCTCCCCCGCCGACCCCCGCCGCCTGCACCACCACATCGCCGAACTGCTCCCTGGCTGAGCGCGCGCTGCCGTCTCCCAGGCCACAACGCTCTTCCTGTGAGAGGTCAGAGGATGGGTTCGGCGAGGTGGCGGCGGGATTCGGGGGCGTTGGCCCGGATGGTGTCGGCGGCGGTGTCGTCGGGTTGGGATTGGGAGGAGCGTTCGGCGTCCACGCGGGCGTTGTAGACGGAGATCTCCCAGTCGACGCGGGGTTGGTCCCAGGTGAGGGGGGTGGCCATGAGGTCGGCCACCTGGCGGGCGCAGGCGGTGCCCCGGTGGGGGTACTCGATGGAGATGCGGGTGCGGCGGGTGAGGACGTCTTCCAGGTGGAGGGCGCCTTCGGCGGCTACGGCGTAGAGGACTTCCACCTGCAGGTAGTCCGGGGCGCCGTCGATGGGCTTGAGGTGTTCGGGGCGGGTGGCGTAAGAGAGCACGTCGTGGAGTAGGGAGCCGTAGCGATCCAAGAGGTGGCGGACGCGGTAGGGGTGGAGGCCCCAGCGGGCGGCCAAGAGGTCAGCCTGGTTGACCAGCGCGTGATACCCGTCGGCGCCGAGAAGTGGGACGCGGTCGGTGATGGATGGCTGCAACCGGCCCGGTAGGTCTACCGCCGCCGTGTCCACCGCGTCCGCGGCCATGACCCGGTACGTCGTGTACTTCCCGCCCGCGATGGCGACCAGGCCCGGGGCGACACGGGCGACGGCGTGCTCGCGCGACAGCTTGGAGGTCTCCTCGCTCTCCCCCGCCAGCAGCGGCCGCAGGCCCGCGTAGACGCCCTCGATGTCGGCGTGCGTCAGCGGCGTGGCGAGGACCGAGTTGACGTGTTCGAGCAGGTAGTCGATGTCCTTCTCGGTGGCGGCCGGGTGCGCCAGGTCGAGGTTCCAGTCGGTGTCGGTGGTGCCGACGATCCAGTGGTTGCGCCAGGGGATGACGAACAGCACGGACTTCTCCGTGCGCAGGATCAGCCCGGTCTCGGACACGATCCGGTCGCGCGCGACGACGATGTGCACGCCCTTGCTCGCCCGGACCCGGAACCGGCCGCGGCTGCCGGAGGCCCGCTGCAACTCGTCGGTCCACACCCCGGTGCAGTTGATGACCACGTTCGCCCGGACGTCGACCTCGGCGCCGTCCTCCACGTCGCGCACCCGCACGCCGCTGACCCGGTCCGCCTCGCGGTGGAAGCCGACGACCTGGGTGGAGGTGCGCACGACCGCGCCGTAGTGGGCGGCGGTCCTGGCCACGGTCAGGGTGTGGCGGGCGTCGTCGGCCTGGGCGTCGTAGTAGCGGATGCCGCCGATGAGCGACGAGCGGCGCAGCGCCGGTGCCATCCGGAGCGCGCCTGCCCGGGTGAGGTGCTTCTGGCCGGGCACGGACCGCGCGCCGCCCATGGTGTCGTAGAGCAGCAGGCCCGCCGCGGTGTACGGGCGCTCCCAGACCCGGCGGGTGAGCGGGTAGAGGAAGCTGACCGGCTTGACCAGGTGCGGCGCCAGCGTGGTCAGCATCAACTCCCGCTCGCGCAGCGCCTCCCGCACCAGCCCGAACTCGAGCTGCTCCAGGTAGCGCAATCCGCCGTGGAAGAGCTTGCTCGACCGGCTGGACGTGCCGGACGCCAGGTCGCGCGCCTCGACCAGGGCGACCCGCAGGCCGCGGGTGGCCGCGTCCAGCGCGACCCCGGCGCCGACGACCCCGCCGCCGATCACCAGCACGTCGAACGGCTCGTCGGCCAACCTGGCCCAACTGCGGGCGCGCTCGGCCGGGCCGAGCCGCCCGCCGGGCGCCACGGTGTCCGAAGTGGACGGTTCAGGCGGCGCGGTGGGCTTGCGGTTGGCCATGATCGCCTCCCTGCGTCGGCCTCGGGGATCGTCCGACCAGCACCACGCTACCCGCCAGGACCGGGTGCGGCAGGCAACCCGTGGACAGTCGAGCGAACCGGGGGTAACGTCCGATCTCACTCAGGGTGGGCACCGCCGCCATTCGTCCCCGTCCCCGACCCCTCCCGCTCCGGCCGCGCCTACCTCGCCACCCGGCAGTGCGAGGGAGACACCATGGGCTTCTGGCACATCGTCCTCTGGGAACTACTCGGCACCGCGGCGCTGATCCTGCTCGGCGCGGGCGTGGTCGCCAACACCGTCCTGCGCGGCTCGCTGGGCCACCAGGGCGGGTGGCTGCTGGTCAACATCGGCTGGGGTTTCGCGGTCTTCGTCGGCGCCAGCATCGCCGCGCCGAGCCAGGCGCACCTCAACCCCGCGGTCACCATCGGCCTGTTCACCGCGGGCGACCTGCCGCTGGCCCAGGTGCCCGCCTACCTGATCGGCCAGTTCGTCGGCGCGTTCCTCGGCGCCGTGCTGTGCTGGCTGACCTACAAACTCCAGTTCGACGCGCACGACGAGCCGGAGAACACCCTGGGCGTGTTCGCCACCGGCCCGGTGCACCGGAACCTGCCGTGGAACCTGGTGACCGAGGTGATCGCCACGTTCGTGCTGGTGTTCTGGATCCTGACCAGCCCCGGCGCGAAGATGGACACCGGCGGGCTGCCGCAGTTCGGCAACGCCGCGCTCGGGTACGCGGCGGTGGCGTTCGTGGTGATCAGCATCGGCGCCTCGCTCGGCGGGCCCACCGGCTACGCGATCAACCCGGCCCGCGACCTCGCCCCCCGCATCGCCTACGCGGTGCTGCCCATCCGCGGCAAGGGCGACCCGGACTGGGGCTACGCCTGGGTGCCGGTCGTCGGCCCCCTGCTCGGCGCGGTGCTGGCGGGCCTGCTCGCCCGCGTCCTGCCAACATGACCACCCCGCCCCTGGCGAAGAGGGAGAGACACCGATGACCGAGTACGTCGCCGCCGTGGACCAGGGCACCACCTCGACCCGTTGCATGGTGTTCAGCCACGCGGGCGAGGTGGTCTCGGTGGACCAGCGCGAGCACCGGCAGATCCTGCCGCGCGCCGGGTGGGTCGAGCACGACCCGGCCGAGGTGTGGGCGAACACCCGCGCGGTAGTGGCGGGCGCACTGGCCAAGGCCGATCTGCACACCACCGACATCGTCGCGGTCGGCATCACCAACCAGCGCGAGACCGCGGTGGTGTGGGACCGGCGCACCGGGGAACCCGTCTACAACGCGATCGTCTGGCAGGACACCAGGACCGACAAGATCGCCACCGCGCTCGGCGAACTCGGCGGTGGGCAGGAGCGGTACCGGGCCAAGACCGGGCTGCCGCTGGCCACCTACTTCTCCGGGCCGAAGATCCGCTGGATCCTGGACAACGTGGACGGTGCGCGGGCCAGGGCCGAGGCGGGCGACCTGCTCTTCGGCAACATGGACACCTGGCTGCTGTGGAACATGACCGGCGGCGTCGACGGCGGGGTACACGCGACCGACCCGACGAACGCCTCCCGCACGCTGCTGATGGATCTGTCCACACTGGACTGGGACGCCGACATCGCCGAGGAGGTCGGGGTTCCGCTGTCGATGCTGCCCAGGATCGCGTCGTCCTCGGCGGAACTGGGTCGGGTCCGCGAGCGCGGCGCGCTGGGCGGTGTGCCGATCGCCGGGATCCTGGGCGACCAGCAGGCCGCCACCTTCGGGCAGGCGTGCCTGTCGCCGGGCGAGGCCAAGAACACCTACGGCACCGGCAACTTCGTGCTCCTCAACACCGGCACCGAACCGGTGATGAGCGAGAACGGGTTGCTCACCACGGTCTGCTACCGCATCGGCGACGAGGCGCCGGTGTACGCGCTGGAGGGCTCGATCGCGGTCACCGGCTCGCTGGTGCAGTGGATCAGGGACAACCTGGGCATGATCGGCTCGGCCGCCGAGATCGAGGAGCACGCCCGCTCGGTCGAGGACAACGGCGGCTGCTACTTCGTGCCCGCCTTCTCCGGCCTGTCCGCCCCGCACTGGCGCGCCGACGCCAGGGGCGCGATCGTCGGCCTGACCCGGTTCATCACCAAGGGCCACCTGGCGCGCGCGGTGCTGGAGGCAACCGCGTTCCAGACCAGGGAGGTCATCGAGGCGATGAACGCCGACTCCGGGGTGCCGCTGACCGCGCTGAAGGTGGACGGCGGGATGGTCGGCAACGAGCTGCTGATGCAGTTCCAGGCCGACATCCTGGACGTGCCGGTGATCCGCCCGGTCGTCGCCGAGACGACCGCGCTCGGCGCCGCCTACGCCGCCGGTCTCGCCGTCGGCTACTGGGGCGGGCTCGACGACGTGCGCGCGAACTGGGCCAAGGACAAGGAGTGGGCGCCCTCGATGGCCCAGGACGCCAGGGAACGCGCCTACCGCCAGTGGAAGAAGGCCGTCACCCGCACCCTGGACTGGGTCGACGAGGACACCGACTGAGCCCACACCGGACTCACCCGAGCACGGAGACGACGAGGACACCCAACCAGATCAGCATGGCGGCCCCGCCGCAGACGAGACCGGCGACGGCGACCGGCTTGTTGGTCGCCTGCCCCTGCTCGGCCTTGGTGATGCCGACCACCGACAGGCCGACCCCCGCGACGACGAGCACCAGGCCGATGTTGGCGAACCAGATCGCGACCAGGCCGAGCGCGCTGGCCACCAGACCGGCGACCCCGTTGCCGTTGGCGGGCACCCGAGCGGGCGACGAGCCGTACGGCTGTGGTGACGGGCCGAACTGCCGCGACAACAGGCCGGCCGACTGCGGCGGGGCGTACGGCGGCGAGGGCGGGCCGGACGACTGCGGGGTCGGGCCGGGCGGTGGTGGCGAGCCGAACGGTGGTGGCGGGCCGAGCTGCTGAGGCGCCCCGAACAACGGTGGCGGCCCGAGCGGGTGCGGCGGCTGCCCGGCCAGGTGCGGCGGCGCGACAAAGGGCGGCGGCGCGCTGTGGGGCCGCGGTCCTGGGTACGCAGGCGCCGGTAATGGCGGCGGCGAGAAGGGCTGGCCCGGCGGGTACGACTGCGGGTAGGGCTGCCCCTGCGGCGGGAACGGCGGCGCGGGCGGTGCCGGGAAGGGCTGCGGCCTGCCGTGCGGCCGAGGAGCGTGGCCTGGGTGTGACATCGGGGTAGTGCCTGTCTCTCGGTGGGAATACCCGTTCCGGAGACCAGTGCGGGCCCGCCCGGGAAATCCCGCGCGCGCCATCCCCCCGGATACGAGCGTGTTGTCTACTTTTCGTCAAATCGCGGGAAAACCCGCTCTGGCCACCCCCGCCTCCAAGGGCGGCCAGAGCGGGTCGGACCCGCCGATCAGACCTGGGTTCTGTCCGGCGTGCGCGGTGCGATGAGCACTGCGCACACCCGCGGGATCTGTCCGATCCCGCCGCAACGCGGACAGAAGTCCTTGCGGTTCGGGGCGAGCCCTGAGCCCAGGCATTCCGGGCATTCATTCCGACGCGGCATGTCAGCCTCCGTACGTAACGGTTCGGTCCCCCAGGGGTACCGGCTCGGTAGGTCGATCAAAAGACCGACGCCAGAGTTTCACCCCTTCTCGTGGAAATCTGGTAACCGAGAAGGCAGTGTTGGGGCACAGACTATGCACGAAAGTGTGAAGTTGCGGCACAAACCATCGAATTGGGCGAATTTCAGTCGAGGTCGTCGTGCCGCATCAGCTGGCGGCCCGCCTCGGTGATCGAACCGGACAGCGACGGGTACACCGAGAAGGTCAGCGCGAGGTCGTCGACGGTCAGCTGGTTCTGCACCGCGAGGGCGATCGGCAGGACCAGCTCGCTCGCGCTGGGCGCCACGATGACCCCGCCGATGACCACGCCGGTCGCCGGGCGGCAGAACAGCTTCACGAAGCCGCGGCGCAGGCCCTCCATCTTGGCCCTGGCGTTGGTGGCCAGCGGGAGGGTGACGGTGCGCGCGGGCACCTCGCCGCTGTCGATGGTGGCCTGGCTGATGCCGACGGTGGCGATCTCGGGGTGGGTGAACACGTTCGCCGCGACCGTCTTGAGCTTGATCGGGGCCACCCCCTCGCCGAGGGCGTGCCACATCGCGATCCGGCCCTGCATGGCCGCGACCGAGGCCAGCATCAGCACCCCGGTGCAGTCGCCCGCCGCGTACACGCCGGGGACGCCGGTGCGCGAGACCCGGTCGACGGTGATGAACCCGCCGGGCCCCGGCTCGATGCCGATCTTGTCGAGGCCGATGTCGTCGGTGTTGGGCACCGAGCCGACCGTCATCAGCGCGTGGCTGGCCCGGACCGTCTCGCCGCCCTTGAGGTGCACGGTCACCCCGGTGCCGTCGCGCTCGATCTTCTCCGCGCGGGCGTGCTTGACCAGCGTGGTGCCGCGCTCGGAGAACACGTCCTCCAGCACCGCGGCCGCGTCGGCGTCCTCGTGCGGCAGCACCCGGTCCCGGCTGGAGATCACGGTGACCTTGACGCCCATCTCGATGAACGCCGAGGCGAACTCGGCGCCGGTGACCCCGGACCCGACCACCACCAGGTGCTCCGGCAGCTCGGCCAGGTCGTAGATCTGGCGCCAGTCGAACACCCTGACCCCGTCCGGCTCGGCGCCGGGGATCACCCTGGGGGTGGCGCCGGTGGCGATGAGCACCACGTCGGCGGCCAGCACCTCGGTCGCGCCGCCGGAGGTGACCGAGACCCGGTGCGCCGCCATGCCGGTGCGGTCGTCGCAGAAGCGGGCGGTGCCGACGACGACCCGCACGCCCTCGCGCTGCACCCGGTTGCGGATGTCGGCCGACTGGGCCAGCGCGAGGCCCTTGACCCGGCCGCGCACCACCGGCAGGTGCACCGTGGAGTCGACGTCGTCGGTGCCGATGCCCAGCTCGTCGGCGTCGCGGAAGGCGACCCGCGCGCCCGCGGAGGCGATGAACGTCTTGGACGGGACGCAGTCGTAGAGCACGCACGCGCCGCCGAGGCCGTCGCGCTCGACCACCGTCACGTCGGCGCCGTGCTGGGCGGCGACCAGGGCTGCCTCGTACCCGGCGGGGCCACCGCCCATGATCACGATCCGGGTCACCTGGTCCTCCAATTCACCGCGCGCGTCCAGCGGACACGGTAGCCGGGGGCGCACGACCGGGTCTGGGGTGGCCGCGAAAAGGTGATCCCTGCGCGCGGCTGCCTGCCGACACCGCTCGGTGTGGCTAGGCTGTCCGGCGTGCCGCTCTATGCCGCTTACGGGTCGAACATGGATCCGGGCCAGATGATGCAGCGAGCCCCGCATTCGCCGATGGCCGGGACGGGGTGGCTCGTCGGCTGGCGGCTGACCTTCGGGGGTGAGGACCTCGGGTGGGAAGGCGCGTTGGCGACCATCGTCGAGGACCAGGACTCGCAGGTGTTCGTCGTGCTCTACGACGTCACCGACGACGAGCGCAACCTCGACCGGTGGGAGGGCTCCGAGCTGGGGCTGCACTCCAAGATCCGGTTGCGGGTGCAGACCCTGGAGGGCTCCGTGCTCTCCTGGCTCTACGTGCTCGACGCCTACGAGGGCGGCCTGCCGTCCGCGCGCTACCTGGGTGTCGTCGCCGACGCCGCGGAGGCCGCCGGAGCGCCAGCGGACTACGTCGAGGACCTGCGCACTAGGCCATGCAGTGGAATCGGGCCTGCCGCGGCCAGCTAGGCACAACTCCGAGATGTGTCGCACGTCTCCTCTGGTACGGCCGGGTCACGGCCGCACCACTCACCGGCCGTGTCTTCGGTCGGACCGAGGAGAACGGACATGGCACATCGAAGATCCTGGCTCACAACCCTGACCGCGGCGCTCGCCGCGGCCATCCTGTCGGCGACCCCTGCGGCCGCCGCCCCGACTTCCACCTCCGCCGCGCCGTACTGCGGCATCACGTGGGGCTCCCAATCCAAGTCCGGTGACCCCGCGTCGGGGTACGGCGCACTGACCGGCGCCCGGGCGGGCAGGCACGACTGCTTCGACCGGCTCGTGTTCGACGTGCGCAGCGCGGGGGTGCGCAGCTACATCGTCAGCTACCTCGACGGGTTCGAGGACATCGAGGGCAACCCGGTCACGGTGCGCGGTGGCGCCGGGCTGTGGATCTCCATGGACGCCTCTGCCCTCGACCCCGACACCGGGGACCTGGTGTTCCACCCGGCCAACCCGGCCGAGGTGGTCAACGTGACCGGCTACCGGACCTTCCGCCAGCTCCACGACCTCGGCGGTCGGGTCCTGCACAACAGCTTCGCGCTCGGGGTCCGGGCGAGGCTGCCGTTCCGCGTCTTCGAAGTCGACGACGGCGCGACCAAGCGGATCGTCATCGACGTCGCACACGCCTGGTAAGGGGGAGTTGTGGTGAAACGCTTGTTCTCGGCCGTCGCCGCGGTGGCGGTGGCCTTCTCGATCGTCGTGTTCGCCCCGGTCGCCGCTTCGGCCGCGGACCCGTACTGCGGGATCACCTGGGGCTCCGGGCTCAAGACCGCGGGCTTCAACGAGGCGGGCTTCTTCAGGGACGTGCGCGGCGGGCAGCACGAGTGCTTCGACCGGCTCGTGATCGACCTGGACGCCCCCGGCGGGCACGGCTACTACGTGAAGTACGTCGACGAGATCACCGCCGACGGCTCGGGGCACGTCGTCCCGACGCGGGGAGCGGGGAAGCTGCAGATCCAGGCCCTCGGGCGGGCCTACGACGACAACGGCCAGCTGACCTACCACCCGGCGAACTGGAACGAACTGGTGAACGTGGCGGGGTGGCGAACGTTCCGGCAGGTCGTGTGGGCCGGGACCTTCGAGGGGGACACGACGCTCGGCATCGGCCTGCGGGCCCGATTGCCGTTCCGCGTCTTCACCCTGCCCAGGGACAACGGCGGCACCCGCATCGTGGTGGACGTCGCGCACCTCTGGTGATCGCGTGAGGTAAATCCCCGGGGGCCCGCGTTCCGCACGCGGACCCCCGGGTGGTCTATGCCAGCGCGGCGAGCGCGGTGTGCGTCATGACGCGGATCCCGGCCAGCAGCGCGCGTTCGTCCAACTGGAACGTCGGCTGGTGCAGGTCGCGCATCGGGCCCTCGCCCGGCCACACGCCCAGGCGCATGAACGAGCCGGGGATGTGCTCGAGGTACCAGCCGAAGTCCTCGCCGCCCGCGGACTGCTTGGTGCCTGCCAGCGCGTCCTCGCCGAGCGCGGACTCGATGGCGGTGCGCAGGTACTGGGTGCTCTCCCGCTCGTTGATCACCGGCGGCACGCCGCGGCGGTGGTGCAACTCGTAGCCGACGCCGGTGGGGGCCAGCAGCGACTGCACCAGACCGGCCACCAGCGGCTCCAGGTCCGCCCAGATGTCGTGGTCGCCGGTGCGCAGGGTGCCGCGCAGCAGCCCGTCCTGCGGGACGGCGTTGGGCGCCTCGCCCGCGTGGACCGCGCCCCACACCAGCACGGTGCCCGAGCGCGGGTCGACCCGGCGCGAGAGCAGCGCGGGCAGGCCGGTGATGACCGTGCCGAGCGCGTGCACCAGGTCCGCGGTGAGGTGCGGGCGGGAGGTGTGGCCGCCTGGCGAGGTGAGGCGCAGTTCCAGCAGGTCGGTGGCCGAGGTGATGGCGCCGACCCTGGTGCCGACCCGGCCGACCTCGGTGCGCGGGTCGCAGTGCAGGCCGAAGATGCGCTCCACCCCGTCGAGGCCACCGGCGTCGATGACGTCGAGCGCGCCGCCGGGCATGACCTCCTCGGCGGGCTGGAAGATCAGCCGGACCCGGCCGGGCAGCTCGGGCGCCGAGGCCAGGGCGATGCCGGTGGCCAGCAGGATCGTGGTGTGCGCGTCGTGGCCGCAGGCGTGCGCGGCCTCGGCGGTGGTCGAGGCGTAGGGCAGGCCGGTCGCCTCGGTCATCGGCAGCGCGTCCATGTCGGCGCGCAGCGCCACGCAGCGCTCACCGGTGCCGATGTCGCAGATCAGGCCGTTGCCCCCGGGCAGCAGCTCGGGCTGCAGGCCGAACGACTTGAGCAGGCCAGCGACCAACTCGGTGGTGGCGAACTCCTGGCGGGAGAGCTCGGGGTGGGCGTGGATGTGCCGGAACCAGGCCAGCACGTCGGCGGCGTTGGCGGCGAGCCACTGGTCGAGCCACGCGGGCCCGCGCCCCGCACCGAGATCCTCCACAGGGGGCATAGTGACCCCACTGGCGGTGATCAGCACGGCGGACTCCGGGTCCGACTTCGCCGCCCGGGTGCCCCGGCCGCTCTCCGACGGCAGGTCGCGCCGTGAATCCAACACAGTCACGCGACCCCTCCGGCGATGGTCTTCTCGGTCGTGGTTGCGGTTTCCATTTGGCACGATCCTGCCCTATGGCCCGCGTCACTCAGCGCCGTTTCGCCGCCCGTACGGTCCGCGGTACCGCGTCTGCGACCAACGGTCGGAAGGGTTCGCCCGCACTGGTTGGGTGATCAAGACGACCGGTGCGCGTGCTGCTGTGAGCGCGGGGCTCAGCCCTTCTTCTTGCGCTTGGACCGGATCCGGTTGCCCCAGACGACCGCGCCGAGCAGCAGCACGGCGACCACGCCGACGACGATCTTGTTCTTCGCGGCGTCCCGGTCGGCCTCGGTCGGCGCCTGCGGGATGTCGACGCCGGGGGCGGTCGGGGCCTGGGCGAGTCCGGCGACCGACGGGGCGGTCACCGATCGGGCGACGACCGGTTGGGCGGCGGCGGGGGCCGTGGCGGTACCGAGGGCGAGCACGACCCCCAGCAGCGCGGTGGGCAGCAACCGAGACACACGGACGGACAAGGGCCGGCCCTCCAGGTCGGGGGGAGAGAGACGATCACCAGGCTAGTCGGACCGGTCACTGTCCGCGAAGGCCGAAAGGATCCTCTCGGCGGCCAGCGTCGCGGTGAGCAGCCCGGCGCGGACGTCGCGCTCGAGCCCGGGGGCGAGCTCGCGGACCACCGGGTGGTCGTGCAGCCGGGCCAGCAGGGTGTCGCGGACCATCGCCCACGTCCAGTCGACCTGCTGCTGCCTGCGCTTCTCGGCCAACTCGCCGGTGGCGCTCAGCTTCTCGTGGTGCTGTTCGACCTGGTCCCACAGCTCGTCGAGCCCGGTGTTGTCGAGTCCGCTGCAGGTGAGCACCGGCGGGGTCCAGGTGGCGTCCGGGTTGCGCAGCAGCCGCAGCGCGCTCGCCAGTTCGCGGGCGGCGGCGCGGGCCTCGGTGGCGTGGTCGCCGTCGGCCTTGTTGACCGCGATGACGTCCGCGAGCTCCAACACGCCCTTCTTGATGCCCTGTAGCTGATCACCCGTTCGGGCGAGCGTGAGGAAGACGAAGCAGTCGACCATGTTGGCCACGGTCGTCTCGGACTGGCCGACGCCGACGGTCTCCACCAGCACCGTGTCGTACCCGGCCGCCTCCATCAGCACGATGGTCTCCCTGGTGGCCCTGGCGACGCCGCCGAGGGTGCCGGAGGTGGGCGACGGGCGGATGAACGCGGCGGGGTCGACCGCGAGCCGGGCCATCCTGGTCTTGTCGCCGAGGATGCTGCCGCCGGTGCGGGTGGACGACGGGTCGACGGCGAGCACGGCGACCTTGCGCCCGGCGGCGGTGAGGGTGGTGCCCAGCGCGTCGATGAAGGTGGACTTGCCCACGCCGGGGACGCCGGTGATGCCGACCCGGTGCGCGCCGCCCGCGTGCGGCAGCAACCGCACCAGCAGCCGCTGCGCCAGGTCGCGGTGATCGGCCCGCCGGGACTCGACGAGCGTGATCGCCCGCGACAACACGCCGCGGTCGCCCGCGCGGACGCCGTCGACATAGGTGTCGATGTCGAGCGGTTTAGCCAAGCGAGTGCCCGTGCCGCTCGGCCAGGGTGCGCAGCAACCGCGCGGCGGCGTCGGCGATGACGGTGCCGGGCGGGAAGATCTCGGCCGCACCGGCGGCGCGCAGTTCGTCGAAGTCCTGCGGCGGGATGACGCCGCCGACGACGATGACGATGTCGTCGCGGCCGAGCGCGGCCAGTTCCTCGCGCAGCGCGGGCACCAGGGTGAGGTGGCCCGCGGCCAGCGAGTTCACCCCGACGACGTGCACGTCGGCCTCGACGGCCTGGCGGGCGACCTCGCCGGGGGTGGAGAACAGCGGGCCGACGTCGACGTCGAAGCCGAGGTCGGCGAACGCGGTGGCGATCACCTTCTGGCCGCGGTCGTGCCCGTCCTGGCCCATCTTGGCCACCAGGATCCGCGGGCGGCGGCCGTCCGCCTCGGCGAAGGCGTCCACGACGGACCGGGTCTCGTCGACCGTGCTCGACGACTTGCCGACCTCGTCGCGGTACACCCCGGAGATGGTACGGATCTGCGCCGAGTGCCTGCCCCAGACCTTGCCGAGCGCCTCGGAGATCTCGCCGACGGTGGCCTTGGCCCTGGCGGCGTCGATGGCCAGTTCGAGCAGGTTGCCCTCGCCGGTCGCGGCGCGGGTGAGCGCGTCGAGCTTGGCGGTGACGGCGTCGTTGTCGCGCTCCTCGCGCAGCCGCCGCAGCTTCGCCAACTGCCTGCCGCGCACGCCCGCGTTGTCGACCTTGAGCACGTCGATCTGCTCGTCGTCGGTGAGCCGGTACTTGTTGACCCCGATGACCGGCTGCCGCCCGGAGTCGATGCGCGCCTGGGTGCGGGCGGCCGCCTCCTCGATGCGCAGTTTGGGGATGCCCGCGTCGATCGCCTTGGCCATCCCGCCCGCGGCCTCGACCTCGCCGATGTGGCCCCACGCCTTGGCGGCCAGCTCGTAGGTGAGCCGCTCGACGAACGCGGACCCGCCCCACGGGTCGATCACCCTGGTGGTGCCGGACTCCTGCTGCAGCAGCAGTTGGGTGTTGCGGGCGATGCGCGCGGAGAAGTCGGTCGGCAGCGCGAGCGCCTCGTCGAGCGCGTTGGTGTGCAGCGACTGGGTGTGGCCCTGGGTGGCGGCCATCGCCTCGACGCAGGTGCGGACGACGTTGTTGTAGACGTCCTGCGCGGTCAGCGACCAGCCGGAGGTCTGGCAGTGGGTGCGCAGGCTCAGCGACTTGTCCTGGGCCGGGTCGAAGCCCTTGACCAGCCGGGCCCACAGCAGCCTGGCCGCCCGCATCTTGGCGACCTCCATGAAGAAGTTCATCCCGATCGCCCAGAAGAACGACAGCCGCGGCGCGAACTCGTCCACCCCGAGCCCGGCGGCGCGACCGGCCCGGATGTACTCGACGCCGTCGGCGAGGGTGTAGGCCAGCTCCAGGTCGGCGGTCGCCCCGGCCTCCTGCATGTGGTAGCCGGAGATGGAGATCGAGTTGTACTTGGGCATGTTCCGCGAGGTGAACGCGAAGATGTCGGAGATGATCCGCATCGACGGGCCCGGCGGGTAGATGTAGGTGTTGCGGACCATGAACTCCTTGAGGATGTCGTTCTGGATGGTCCCGGCGAGCTGCTGCGGCGCGACCCCCTGCTCCTCGGCGGCGACCACGTAGAGCGCCAGCACCGGCAGGACGGCGCCGTTCATGGTCATCGACACGCTCATCTTGTCCAGCGGGATGCCGTCGAACAGTTGGCGCATGTCGTGGATGGAGTCGATGGCCACGCCCGCCATGCCGACGTCCCCGGCCACGCGCGGGTGGTCGGAGTCGTAGCCGCGGTGGGTGGCGAGGTCGAAGGCGACGGAGAGGCCCTTCTGACCGGCGGCGAGGTTGCGGCGGTAGAAGGCGTTGGACTCCTCGGCGGTGGAGAACCCGGCGTACTGGCGGATGGTCCACGGCTGGTTGACGTACATGGTCGGGTAGGGACCGCGCAGGTAGGGCGCGATGCCCGGGTAGGTCTGGAGGAAGTCGAGGCCCTGGGTGTCGTCGGCGGTGTAGACCGGTTTGACGGCGATGCCCTCCGGCGTCTCCCAGGTCAGGGCGTCGGCGCCCTTGCCGGTGCGCGCGTGCAGGGCGGCCTGCCAGTCGGCGGCGGTGGCCGGTGCGGGCTCGCCGAGGTCGACGTCGCCGAAGTAGGGGATGGTCATGCCGGGACCCCCAGGGTCGTCAGGGTGTCGCGCAGGACGGCGACGGCGTCGCAGCCGGTGAACACGTGTCCGTCCACTCCGGACTCACGGTGCCCCTTGCCTGCGAGGAGGACCTTCGTCGCGCCTGCGGCCTTGAGCGCGTCGACCACGGCGGCGGCCGACTCGGCGTAGGACTTCTCGGAGCCGCAGATGACCGCGACGGTCGCGCCGCTCTCGGTGAAGCGGGTCGCGGCGTCCTCGGGGGAGGTGATCACGCCGCCGGTCGGGGTCTCGATGCCGCCCGCTTGGAAGAGGTTGGCGGCGAAGGTGGCGCGGGCGGTGTGCGCGGCGACCGGGCCGAGGGTGGCGAGGAAGACCCTGGGGCGGGCGCCGGTGGCCTCCAGTGTCCTATCGGAACGGTCGCGCAGGTCCTCGTACGCCTCGGCGTAGCGGTGGACCGGGAGGCCACCGGTCGGGGCCGGGGGCGCGGGGGCGCGGACGGGCGCGCGCTCGGCCAGGTTCGGGAACTCGCTGACGCCGGTGATCGCGTCGGCCCTGGTGGCGAGGTTGCGCTCGCGCTCGGCCCAGGTGGCGGCGAGGCGGTCGGCGACGAGACCGCTGGTCAGCGCGTCGGGGAGGCCGCCTGCGCGCTCGATCTCGGTGAACCACGCCCAGGCGGCCTTGGCGAGTTCGTCGGTGAGGCTCTCGACGTACCAGGAACCACCGGCCGGGTCGATCACGCCCGCCAGCCGGGACTCCTCCAGCAGCACCGCCTGGGTGTTGCGGGCGATGCGGCGGGCGAAGGCGTCTGGCAGGCCGATGGCCGAGTCGAACGGCAGCACGGTGACCGCGTCCGCGCCGCCGACCCCGGCCCCGAAGGCGGCCAGGGTGGTGCGCAGCATGTTCACCCACGGGTCGCGGGCGGTGAGCATCGCCGGGGAGGTCACCGCGTGCTGGCGCTGCCCGACCGGCTTCGCGCCGACGACCTCGACCACCCGCGACCACAGCCTGCGGGCGGCGCGGAACTTGGCGGTGGTGAGGAACTGGTCGGCGGTCGCGGCGATGCGGAACTCCAGCCGGGCGACGGCGGTGTCCACATCGATGCCCGCGGCGGTGATCGCGCGCAGGTAGGCCACGGCGGCGGCGAGGGCAGCACCGAGTTCTTGGGCGTCCGAGCCGCCTGCCTGGTGGTAGGGCAGACCGTCGACCACGATCGAGCGCAGATTGGGATAGTGCGCGGTGTCCGCGACGAGGGCGGCGACGGCAGCTAGGTCGGCCGGTTCGCCGGTGCGGGCCTGGTGGCCGAGCGGGTCGGCGCCGAGGTTGCCGACGACCGCCGAGGCCGCGGTGCCCCGGTCGGCGAACAGGGTGAGCAACTCGGTCGCGGCGGCGCGGTAGTCCGGTCCCGCGTCGAGGGTGACGGGGGCGAGGTCGAGGTAGACGTCGGCGAGGACGGTGCCGAGGTCGGCGACCGGGATGCCGCCGTCGCCGACGACCAGCCACAGCGACGTGACGCCGTGCTCCAGGTCGGCCAGGACGGCCTTCGCGGTGGTCGCCGGGTCCGCGTGCCGCTGCCGCACGTCCCAGCCCGCGGCGACGTGGCCGTCCGGCTGGGCGCCCCTGGTGAACGGGGCCAGGCCGGGGTAGCCGGTGGCGGGGACGGCGTCCGCGGCGGTGTAGAGGGGCTTGACCAGGACACCGTCGTAGGTCTTGGTCGCCAGGAGGTCCTCGACCGGCCGGTCGTAGCCCTCCGGTACGGCGTCGGTGCGGCGCAGGACCCGCTCGACCAGGTGTTGCCAGCGCACGTGGTCGGCGGCGGGGAACTCACCTGCCAGGACCAAGTCGGGGGCCGTCATGGTCAGTGATGCTACGGAAACCCGCGACGGGCGGCGTGTGAGGCTGATCGCGGTTACCGGTCAGTACGTACCGGCTACGTTCGGCTTTTCACCCGTGGCACATCGCCGGGTGGGTGACAATATCGCCCGTGTCAGCCCCCGAGACCCCCCAGCGCCTGGTCGCAGGGCGATACCGGCTGCGCAAGCAGCTCGGCCAGGGGTCGATGGGCACCGTCTGGGAGGCGTACGACGAGTTCCTCCGCCGCCCGGTCGCGGTGAAGCAGGTGCGGCTGCCCGCCGACGACTCACCGGCCGAGGAGATCGAGGAACTGCGGGAGCGGACCCTGCGCGAGGCGCGGGCGATCGCGGTCGTGTCCCACCCGAACGTGATCACCCTGCACGACGTGGCGCGCGAGGGCGACGAGCCGTTCGTGGTGATGGAGTTCGTGGTCGCGGCGAGCCTCGCCGAGCTGGTCAGCGCCAACGGGCCGCTGGACGTGGAGCAGGCGGCGATCGTCGGGCACGCGGTCGCGGCCGGGCTCTCCGCCGCGCACGCCGCCGGGGTGGTGCACCGCGACGTCAAACCGGGCAACGTGCTGGTCAGCCCGGACGGCATGGTCAAGCTGACCGACTTCGGCATCGCCCGCAACCTGGCCGAGCGCACCCTGACCAGCACCGGGATCATGCTCGGCTCGCCGTGCTACATCGCACCGGAGATCGCCTCCGGCGGCGCCGTCACCCCGCGCGCGGACCTGTGGGGCCTGGGCGCCACGCTGTTCGCCGCCGTCGAGGGCCACGCGCCGTACGACGCGGAGGCCCCGGCGATGGAGATCGTCAGCCAGGTCGTCAACGGCGAGGTGCCGCAGCCCGCGCACGACGGGCCGCTGCGCGAGGTGATCATCGGCCTGATGGCCAAGGACCCGGACGCGCGGATGTCGCTGCGGGAGGTCCGCGACCGGCTGCACCCGCTGATGCCCGCGCCGGGCAGCCCGGTGTACGACAGCCTGCGGCTGGACCCGACCCCGCCGGAGGACGCGCGGACGGTGATCACCAAGCCGTACGTGTCCCTCGACGCCCCGACCGAGACCAGCCCGCCGCTGGCGCAGGCACCGGGACCGCTGCCGTTCCACCGCCCCGGGGCCCGCCGCAGCCGGGGCACGGCGGTGGCGCTCGGGGTGGTCTCGGTGGTGCTGTTCGCCTGCGCCGCGGTCGGCGGGTTCGCGCTGACCAGGTCGGTCGCGGGCCAGCCGCTCCTCCCGGTCGCCACCCCCGCCGCGTCCCAGCAAGCCGCCGCCCCCCTGCGGGAACTGGTCGTGCGCACCGCGGACGCCGCGACCCTGGCGGGCGAGCAGGGCGGCAGCTTCAGCGTCCCCGTCCCCGGCGACTGGGTGAAGTTCGTCGAACAGCGCACGGCCCGCACCCTGCCCAACAGCACCCGCGTGCACTGGGTCTCCCCGGACGGCACCTCGGAGATCGTCATCGAGCGCTTCCCCAACTTCTACCCCAAGCACACGATCGAGCAGTACCTCCGGGTCCTGGACTTCCGCACCCCCCGCTACCGCGCCGTCGGCAGCACCCCCCTCGACCGCACCGCCACCGAACAAGGACTCCAACTCACCTACCGCGCCGTCGACGTCGTCCCCCCCGGCTCCCCCGGCAGCGACGTCAACCGCACCTCCATCGCCAACATCCTCCCCACGGCGAAGGACCTCTGGGTGGTGAGCGTGACCGTCCCCATCGACCAAGAGGACACGGGCCGCCGCGGCCTGTTCGCCAGGATCGCGCCGGAGTTCCGGGTACTGAGCCGCAGCTAGCCCGAGACCTCGGTCTGCCCCTCGGGGCGGCGGCGGTCGGGGAAGCGCTTGGCCGACTCGCTCACCTGGGCCAGCCGCCGCAGGGCGATCAGGGCCGTGTCGCCGAGGACGGTGCCGACGACGACGCTCTCGACCATGCCGTCGACGAAGCGGCGGTCGGCGATGTAGTCCAGGTCGACCACACCTATCTGCTCGGCGATGGCGACGTAGCGCCGGACGGTGTCGAGGAACTCGCCGTGGCCGAGGGCCTGCGCGGAGACCAGCACGGTCGCCAACGCGCTCACCGCGGGGTGGCCGTCGCGGCAGTACCAGCCGAGTTCGTCGATCATGGCACGCACCTGTTGTTCCGCCGCCTCCTGCATCGCCGCCTCCTGGCTGGGCGGCGGGGCGGGGAACAACGCGTGCTGGACCGTGCCGAGCAACTTCTCGATGTTGTCCGACGGCGAGTCGACGCTGGTGAGGACTTCCTTCACGGTGGCAACGGGGAGGCCACCGACGTCGATCAGGGCGCGCACCAGGCGCAGCCGGTGGATGTGCGTCTCGTCGTAGCGGGCCTGGTTGGGGCTGGTGCGCTCGCCTGGTTGGAGCATGCCCTCGCGCAGGTAGTACTTGATCGTCGGCACCGCGACCCCGGTCCGCTTGCTCAGCTCACCGATCCGCACATCGCTCCCGCCACTCGACATCCCGAGATGGATAGTGTACTTATCGGAAGCAGACAGCACTACTATCCATTGTTTGAGGGGCGAGAGATGCGGACCTGGTACCGACCCTTAGTGGTCTTCAGCGGCCTGATGGCGGTGACGGCGCTGGTCTCGGCGGTCGGCCTGCTCGTCGACGACCGGGTGCTGCTCGGCGCGCCGATCTGGCTCAAACCGCTGAAGTTCAGCATCTCGTTCGTGGCGTTCGGGCTGTCCTGGGCGTGGCTGCTGTCGCTGCCGCAGCGGCGGCCCCGGTTCCTCGGCGGCACCGCGTGGGTGATCATCGTCGCCTCGGTGCTGGAGATGGTCATCATCATCGGCCAGGTGGTGCGCGGCAAGCAGAGCCACTTCAACACCACCACGGCGTTCGACTCGCTGCTGTTCAGCGTCATGGGCGCGACCGTCGCCATCCTGCTGCTGGCCACGCTCGTGCTCAGCGTCTACATCGCAGCCCGCCGCCTCGCCCCGGCCGCCGAGCTGCTGGCGATCCGGTTCGGCATGGCGATCTCCCTGCTCGGCATGGCCGTGGGGATCCTGATGACGACGGCGAGCAGCGGCGTCGAGGGCATCACCGGCGCACACAGCGTCGGCGTGGTCGACGGTGGTCCCGGCCTACCGCTGACCGGTTGGAGTACCACCGGCGGCGACCTGCGCGCGCCGCACTTCATCGGCATGCACGCGCTGCAACTGCTGCCGCTGCTCGCGCTGGCCATCCGCCGCCGCGGTGAGCGTGCCTCGATCAGGATCGTGTGGGCGACCAGCTTGGGCTACCTGGGCCTGGTAGTGCTGACGACCTGGCAGGCACTGCGCGGGCAGCCGCTGTTCGAGCCGGACTGGATCACGGGGACCGCGTTCGGCGTACTCGCGTTCGGCGTCGCGCTCGGCGTGCTGTCGGCGCGCAATCAGCCCGAGGTCAGCGCGCACCCCGCCGAGGCCGAGAGGATCCCCTCATGAGCACCTTGTTCAACTTCGCCTTCTACGCCGTGGTGCCGTTCTGGGCGCTGATGATCGTGGTCCCGACCTGGTCGTGGACCCACCGGATCGCCGGTTCGCCGTGGATCGTGCTGCCCGGGCTGGTCGTGTGGGCCATCGCCGCCGTCCCGGTGTTCGGCGACCTCGTCACCGGGGTCACCCAGCCGACGCTGGAGTTCTGGCTGGACTTCCTGCGCCAGGACGGCGCCGTGGTGGCCGTCTGGGCGCAGGTCCTCGCGTGGGACCTGTTCATCGGCCGCTGGATGTACCTCGACAGCCGCGGTCGGGGGGTCCACCCGCTGCTCATGGCGCCGATCATGGTGCTGACCATCCTGCTGTCCCCGATCGGGCTGCCGCTGTACCTGCTGGTGCGCCTGGGATTCCCAGCACGCGCCGCGCAGGTCCGCGTAGGCTCCGGTGGGTGACCGCTCTCGACGTTGACACCGATCCCCGCCACGCCGCCGACCAGGCGGCGAAGGCGCTCGCCGATCGCACCGGGGCCGACAGCCACGACCTCGCCCTGGTGCTCGGCTCCGGCTGGCGCCCCGCCGTCGACCAGCTCGGCACGCCCGAGGCCGAGGTGCCGATGGCCGAGCTGCCCGGGTTCCTGGCCCCCACGGTCCAGGGCCACGGCGGTACGGCGCGGTCCATCGTGGTCGGTGACAAGCGGGTGCTGGTCCTGCTCGGCCGCACCCACCTGTACGAGGGCCACGGGGTCGCGCGCGCCGTGCACGGTGTGCGGACCGCCGCGGCGGCGGGCGTCAAGGCGGTCGTGCTGACCAACGCGGCTGGCTGCCTGATGGAGGGCGTCCAGGTCGGGCAGCCGGTGGTGATCAGCGACCACCTCAACCTGACCGCGCGCTCGCCCCTGGTCGGCGCCGAGTTCGTCGACCTGACCGACCTGTACTCCCCCAGACTGCGCGCGGTCGCCAAGGAGATCGACCCGACGCTGCGCGAGGCCGTCTACGCCGGACTGCCCGGCCCGCACTTCGAGACGCCCGCCGAGATCCACATGCTGCGGGTGCTCGGCGCGGGCCTGGTCGGGATGTCGACGGTGCTGGAGGCGATCGCGCTGCGCGCCGCCGGGGTCGAGGTGTTCGGGCTGTCGCTGGTGACGAACCTGGCGGCGGGCATCACCGGCGAGCCGCTGGACCACATCGAGGTGCTGGAGGCCGGGCGCAAGGCAGCGGAGGGGATGGGCGGGCTGCTGCGCGAGCTGGTCGTGCGCTCGTGAGCAGGCTGACCCCGGACCTGCGCGACCGCGCGTTGCGCTGGATCGCCGACGACCCGGATCCGGCAGCGCGCGCCGAGCTGCAGCAGATCGCGGCCAGGGCGATGGGCGGGGACGAGTCCGCTGTGGACGAACTGGCGGACCGGATGGCCGGGCCGCTGACCTTCGGCACGGCGGGTCTGCGCGGGCCGGTGCGGGCGGGTCCCAACGGGATGAACCGCGCGGTGGTCGTGCGGACGACGGCCGGTCTGGCGTCGTGGCTGGTGGGCCAGGGGCACGCGGGCGGGGTCGTGGTGGTCGGGCGGGACGCCCGGCACGGGTCCGAGGAGTTCGCCGCCGACGCGGCCGGGGTGCTGGCCGCCGCCGGATTTGACGTGCGGGTGCTGGCACACCCGTTGCCGACGCCGGTGCTGGCGTTCCTGACGCGGTCGCTGGGGGCGGTCGCGGGGGTGCAGATCACGGCGTCGCACAACCCGCCCGCGGACAACGGGTACAAGCTCTACGTCGACGGCGGGGCGCAGATCATCCCGCCCGCCGACCGGGAGATCGAGGCCGCGATCGCCGCGGTGGGTCCGGCGGTGTCGGTTCCGTTGGCCAGCACGGCCGTCACTGTGGACGATGGCATGCTTCAGTCCTATTTGGACAGTGTGATCGCGCTGCCCCGGGGGACGGCACGGCAGTTGCAGGTGGCGGCGACCGCGCTGCACGGCGTTGGGGCCGGACCGTTGGCGTTGGCGCTGCACGGGGCCGGGTTCATCGACGTCGCACTGGTGGCCGAGCAGTCGTTGCCCGATCCCGACTTCCCGACCGTGGGCTTTCCGAACCCGGAGGAGCCTGGGGCCACAGACTTGCTGCTCGCCCGGGCGTCCGAAGTGGACGCTGATATCGCGATCGCGCTCGACCCCGATGCGGACCGGTGCGCCGTTGGGGTGCGGGGGCGGGACGGGGCGTGGCGGATGCTCTCGGGGGACGAGACCGGGGCACTGCTTGGTGAGTACGTGCTGTCCACAACGGACGCTCCGGATCCTTTGGTGGCGACCACGATCGTCTCGTCCTCGCTGCTGGGGTCCATCGCGGCCGCGCACGGCGCTCGGCATGCGCTGACCCTTACCGGCTTCAAGTGGCTGATGCGGGCTGGCGAGGGCTTGGTCTACGCGTACGAGGAAGCGTTGGGGCACAGCGTGGACCCGTCACACGTGCGCGACAAGGACGGCATCTCCGCCGCCGTGCTCGCCTGCGACCTCGCGGCCACCCTGCGCGCCCAGGGCCGCACCCTGCTGGACGCCCTGGACGACCTGGCCGTCAAGCACGGCGTGTTCTTGACCAAGCAGATCTCCCTGCGCGTGGCCGACCTCGCCACCATCCCCACCCTGATGTCGCACCTGCGCGCCCATCCCCCACTGACATTCGGCGGCATCCCTGTCACCGCCGAAGACCTACTCCCCGAAGCCGACGTCCTCCGCTACACCGGCCCCGGCGTCCGCGTCCTGATCCGCCCCTCCGGCACCGAACCCAAGATCAAGGCTTACCTGGAGACCGCACAAGCCCCCGCCCCCCAGGCCGAACTACCCGCGGCCCGCGCGAAGTCCGAACAACTCCTGGCCGCGATGACCGCCGAGGTCGCCGCCTTGCTCGCCCCATGACAACCCCGACCCCGTCATCGACGGGGTCGCAAGCAGCAGTGGGGATCATCCTGGGCACGCCACCCAACATCGGCTGAGGGCCGGGTCACCATAGGAAGAGTCACCCCCCTCACCCACCGCGACGATCCGGAATCTCCCCGCAACCACGCTAGACGGCTCATCGCGCGACCACGTATCGCGGCGTCGCAGAGAAAGCCACCGTTTCACTCATCCCGGCGCTCCGAGTCCCGAGGGATCTCGGCCCGCCGACGTGCGAGCCTCTCGCCCACTGTCCAGGAGCGCGTCCGTCGCAACGCCTCAGCGGCCACCTTGAGGTCCTTAGCCCCACCACGCTCATAGACACGGCGCAGAAACCGCAGCTCAACCCACCGCCACACCAACCCCGACAGCGCAGGCACAGCCACCGCGACCCACCACACCGACATGGACGACTCCACAACGAAGAAGCCCACCGTGAGCAAGCGGGTCGTCGTGAACGCCATATTCGGTTGTCGATCACGAAGAGGCTGCAATACCAACGTTTCATCCTCGCTCACCTCGGAGCCGCAACTCCGAGAGGGCTTCACGTCAATTCCGGCCCGAAGGCCGACACTCTTCGCTCGGCAAGGATATCAGGCTAATGGGACGCCGTACGGACTGACCGGGTTGCCCATACCGGTAGTCCTCGGCAGGCTCGTGTCGTGCCCACCTTGCTGATCGTCCACCACACCCCGTCCCCCTCGATGCAGGTCATGTTCGAGGCGGTCATGGCGGGGGCCGGTGATCCGGAACTGGCTGGCGTCACAGTCATCCGCAGGGCCGCGTTGTCGGCGACGGCGGCGGATGTGTTGGGGGCGGATGGGATCGTCCTCGGGACGCCGGCGAACATCGGGTACATGTCCGGTGCGCTCAAGCACTTCTTCGACACCGTCTACTACCCCTGCCTGGACGCCACCGCTGCGCTTCCGTTCGGTTACTACGTGCACGGGAACCAGGGAACCGAAGGCGCGGTGCGGGCTGTGGAGTCCATCACCGGGGCGATGCGGTGGCGGCGGGTCGCGGCAGCCGTTGTCGTTCAAGGTGAACCGGTCAAGAAGGAGATCGAGTCCTGTCGGGAGCTGGGCGCCACCGTCGCGGCGGTGGTGTTGGGGTAGGGCGGTCCAGACCGGTCACTGTCCGAATCGGACGGGATACGTAGCGAGGTAAGTGGGAAAACGCGAAACGCGCGCTCGACCAGCAGCGATGCCGCGGTCATACGGCGCTCGTGTAGGAGCCGCCAGTTGAGGAGGTTCCCACCCATGACCGCTCGTACCCGGGCGCTCGCCGTCGTGGCCGTCGCCGCGACCACCATGACCCTCGCCGCGGTGCCCGCCGCCGCGGCGAACCCGATCACGTTCGCGCCGCGGGTCGACTACTCGACCGGCAACCACCCCGAGGCGGTCATCGACGCCGACCTCAACGGTGACGGCAAGACCGACGTGATCACCGCCGACCGCTACGAGTGGCAGCTCACCGTGCTGCTCGGCACCGGCGCGGGCGCGTTGGGTCCGCGCACCACCGTCTACCCCGGCGACGAGCCGACCGCCCTGGCCAGCGCCGACTTCAACGGTGACGGCAAGGCCGACGTCGCCGTCACCACCGCGGGTTCCGTTTCCCTGTTGCTGGGCAACGGCGACGGCACGTTCAAGCCGCGCGTGGCGTTCCCGGTCAGCGGTGGCGCGGAGGGCATCGCCGCGGGCGACCTCAACGGGGACAAGAAGGCGGACGTCGTCATCAGCCGCCCCGAGGGCATCACCGTCCTCTTGGGCAACGGCGACGGCACCCTGGGCGCGGGCACGGACCTGCTGGCGGGTGGCTACTCGCGCGGTGTCGTGCTCGCCGACCTCAACTCCGACACCAAGACCGACATCGCGATCGGCGGCTTCTTCACCGGCACCGTGACGGTGTTCATCGGCAACGGCGACGGCACCTTCGGCCTCCCGCTGCCGTTCCCGGCCAGCGTCAACCCGATCGACATCGCCGCCGGTGACTTCAACCGCGACGGCAAGCTGGACCTCGCGACCGCCGACTACGGCGCGGGCACCGTGTCCGTGCTGCTGGGCAACGGCAACGGCACCTTCGGCCTGCCGACCCCCAAGGCGATCGGCCCAAACCCGTTCGGCGTCGCGGTGGCCGACCTCGACCTCGACGGCGACCCCGACCTGGCCGTCTCACTGTCCGGTGCGGACAGCGTCACCGTCCTCAACAACGGCAACGGCACCTTCGAGCAGGCCGCCAGCCTCGGCACCGGCACCACGCCCACCGAGGTGCACGCCGCTGACCTCGACGCCGACAACCGCGCGGACCTGATCACCACCAACCGCTACGCCGACGGCATCTCGGTGCTGCTCAACCGCACCACCAAGCCGGTCCCCCCGGCCAGCGACCTCGCGGTGTCGCTGCAGGCGTCCCCGCGCTTCGGCGTCATGGTGCCCGCGCTGCAGTACGCGATCACGGTGAAGAACGTCGGCCCGCAGGCGCTGACCTCGGGCACCGTCACCGCCACGCTCCCCTCGCCGCTCAACCCGGTCGCGGGCCCCGGCTGCACGGTCAGCGGCCGCACGGTCACCTGCGAGGTCGGCGCCCTCGCGGTCGGCGGCTCCACGGTGAAGACGTTCTCCGCCCCGCTGGCCCTGTTCACCATCGGTACCTTCAAGGTCACCGCCAAGCGCACCGCCAGCGTCCCGGCCGACCCCAACCCGACCAACGACGTCGCGGCACCGGCCAGCTGCACCACCCTGGGCTTCATCCTCGCCATCTGCGGCCCCACCCCGGGCGGCGTCTGACCCAGTACATCCGTGGCCGCCGTCCCCCTCCTTTCGGCGGCCACGGAGACGAACGGCGTTCCGCCGCGGTGATGCCCCCACCGCGGCGGAACCCGTTCTTTTTGCTTTCAGCCCCGACCGCGAACCTCCAGTTCGGATCAGCGCAGCGGCATCAGACCTCCACACCTCACCTTTCAACCCCGGACAGCACTCCGCCGCGACGGGGTAGGTGTCGCGGCGGGGTGGGGGTGGGTCAGCGGTTGATGGATTGCATGCCTGCTTCTGGGTAGCGCAGGCCGGCGACGGCGTCGACGGGGACTGCGGCTTCGATTCGGGTCAAGTCCTCTTCAGACAGTTCGATCTCTCCGGCGATGCGGCCTGCGGGCGGCCTTCACCCCAGCCAGGTCCAGATCACCGGCGCGTCGCGGCAGCCGTTCCGTCGTCGTGCGCGCCGGCGCCGCGTCCCGCACCGGCAGTGCGCGCCATGCGGTCGGCACGTCGGTTCTCGCCCAACACGACCGGCGGCAGCGGGGCACACGGCTCCGCAGCAAGCCAGCCTTGTGATCGCTCCGCCGCCCGCCTGAATGGCGGATCGGCATCCCACTCCGCCGATTGGTTCCTCGTGGCGGTAGTCGTTCTCCGCGAACGAAGTGGGTCGTCGCGGCGGGGTGGGTTAGCGGTTGATGGATTGCATGCCTGCTTCTGGGTAGCGCAGGCCGGCGACGGCGTCGGCGGGGACTGCGGCTTCGATTCGGGTTAGGTCCTCTTCGGACAGTTCGATCTGCGCGGCGGTGAGGTTCTCGCGCAAGTAGGTGCGGCGTTTGGTGCCGGGGATGGGGGCGACGTCGGGGCCTTGGTGGTGGACCCAGGCCAGGGCCAGTTGGCCGGGGGTCAGGTCGCGTTCGGTGGCCAGGGCGCGGAGGGCGTCGACGATGGCGAGGTTCTTGCGGAGGTTGTCCTCTTGGAACCGGGGCTGCAACGCGGTCCGGAAGTCGCCCTCGCCGAAGTCCGATGCGGATGTGTAGCGGCCGGTGAGGAAGCCGCGGCCCAGGGGCGAGTACGCGACGATGCCGATGCCGAGTTCGCGGGCGGTGGGGACGATCTCGGCCTCGATGTCGCGGGACCACAGCGACCACTCGCTCTGCAGCGCCGCGATCGGGTGCACCGCGGCTGCCCGGCGGAGCGTCCCGGCGCCTGCCTCGGACAGCCCGAGGTGCCGGACCTTGCCCTCCGCGACCAGTTCCGCCATCGCCCCGACGGTCTCCTCGATGGGCGTGTTCGGGTCGACCCGGTGCTGGTAGTACAGGTCGATGTGGTCCACGCCGAGCCTGCGCAGTGAGCCCTCGCACGCCTGCTTCACGTACGCCGCGTCGCCGCGGATGCCGCGTTTGGTCGGGTCGGCCGGGTCGCGGACGATGGCGAACTTGGTGGCGACGACGACCTGGTCGCGGCGGTCGCGGATGGCGCGGCCGAGCAGTTCCTCGTTGGTGTGCGGGCCGTACATGTCCGAGGTGTCGAACAGGGTGACGCCCCGGTCGACGGCCTCGTGGATGGTGGCGAGCGACTCGTCGTCGTCGCGACCCGCGTAGAACTCGCTCATGCCCATGCAGCCGAGCCCTTGGGCGCCGACGGTGAGGGCGCCGAGGTTCCGGGTGTCCACAGTGGTCCTCCTATCGGCCGACGGCGCGCAGCATCGCGGGCGCGTAGCGCTCACCGGCGAAGGCGTCGGCTGGGGCGATCGCCTCGATGGCCGCGAGGTCGGCTTCGGACAGTTCGATGGTGGCCGCGGCGGCGTTCTCCTCCAGGTACGCGCGCCGCTTGGTGCCGGGGATGGGGACGACGTCCGCACCCCGGGCCTGCACCCACGCCAGCGCCAGCTGACCGGGTGTCACACCGCGCTCGGCCGCGACCGCCGCCACAGCGGCGACCACCGCCCGGTTGCGGTCGAAGTTGTCGGCGGCGAAGCGGGGCAGCCCGGCGCGCATGTCGCCGGGGCCGATCTGGTCGGCGGAGAGCTTGCCGGTGAGCATGCCGCGCCCGAGCGGGGAGAACGGCACCACGCCGATGCCCAGTTCGCGGCAGGTCGGCAGGACCTCGGCCTCGATGCCGCGGGTCCACAGCGACCACTCGCTCTGCAGCGCCGCGATCGGGTGCACGGCGTGCGCGCGCCGGATGGTCTCCGCGCCCGCCTCGGACAGCCCCAGGTGCCGGACCTTGCCCGCGGCGACCAGCTCGGCCATGGCGCCGACGGTCTCCTCGATGGGCGTGTTCGGGTCGACCCGGTGCTGGTAGTACAGGTCGATGTGGTCGACACCCAGCCTGCGCAGCGACAGCTCGACCTGCTCGCGCACGTACGCGGCGTCACCGCGCACCGCGGGCCCATCGGCGCCGCGGCCTGCGATGCCGAACTTCGTGGCGAGCACGACCTGGTCGCGCCGGTCCCGGATCGCGCGGCCGACCAGCTCCTCGTTGACGCCGTCGCCGTAGACGTTCGCGGTGTCGAGGAAGGTCACGCCGAGCTCGATGGCCCGGTGGACGGTCGCGATCGACTCGGTGTCGTCGCCCGCGCCGTAGCCCTGGCTCATGCCCATGCAGCCCAGGCCCTGCGCGCTGACGGTGAGCGCGCCGAGCGCGCGGGTGGGGACGGTCATGCCGAAGCCTCCTGGATGTGGTCGCTGCCGATGACCCGCTCGTAGTTGTCGATCTTGTAGTCCAGCGCGCCGAGGCAGGAGCGGAGTTCCTCGATGCGCGCGCGGACGTCCTCGCGGTGCCGTTCGAGGATGCGCTTGCGCTGACCCGCCGAGGCGATGCCCTGGTGCCGGAGCCTGGCGTACTCCCGCATCAGCTTGATGGGCATGCCGGTGGTGCGCAGCCTGGTGAGGAAGCCCAACCAGGCCAGGTCCTCGTCGGAGTAGGCCCGCCTGCCGCCGGAGTCCCGCGCGGGCGGGTCGACGAGCTCGATGCGCTCGTAGTAGCGGAGGGTGTCGATCGAGAGCCCAGTGCGGTGGGCGGCCTCGGCGATCGCGTACGTCACGGGACGACCGTAGGAGCTGGAGTGCACTCCAGGTCAAGCCGGTTCAGCCGGGTTTCCCGTGCTCAGGACTTCGGCAGCGCCCAGGCTTCGAGGTGGGCGGCCATTTTCGGCACCTCGACCGCGCCGCGGCCGACCTCGCGGACCAGTTCGAGCGCCTCGTCGGTGTCGGCGTCGATCCACCAGCCGTTGAGGTCGCACATGGTGACCGCCGCGACCCAGCCCAGCCGCCAGTTGCCCTCGGCGAGCGGGCGGGTGCGCACGATCGAGTCCAGCAGCGCGGCCGCCTTGGTCCACAGCGTCTCGTACGCCTCGACCCCGAGCACGGTGGCGCGCGGCCGGTGCGCGGCGGAATCGAGCAGCCCGAGGTCGCGGACCACCAGGTCACCCCCGGTCACGGCGGCGGCGAGCACCAACAGGTCACTGGCGTCCAGGTAGGCGGTCACCCGAAGATGATCACACGGGGCCGAGTTCGTCGAGCAGGCCCCGGTACCTGGGCAGCACCCGGCCGAGCACCTCGTCGAGCTGCTCCTGCTTGTGCAGCCTGGCCCACCGGTCGACCAGCGCGAGCCGGAGCACCTCCTGCTTGGAGCGCCCCTCGGCGGTCGCCAGCTCGTCGAGCCTGGCGTTGTCTTCCTCGGTCAACCGCAAGGTCATCGCCATGCGCCCGATGGTACCACCGTGATACCAGTCGTGACGCTGTTATGAAACCGCTAGGATCCTCCGGTGCCCAGACCGAGGACGCACGACGAGGCGCTGCGCGGGCGGCTGCTCGACCGGGCGGGTGAGCTGCTGTCGCAGGAGGGCGCCGGGGCGCTGAGCCTGCGCAGGCTGGCCACCGACGCCGCCACCTCCACCACCGCTGTCTACTCGCTCTTCGGCGGCAAACCGGGCCTGGTCCGCGAGCTCTACGTCGAGGCGTTCCACCGCCTCGGCACCCGCCTGCGCGCCGTCCCCGCCACCGGCGACCCGGCGGAGGACCTGGTCCGCCTCGGCGTCGCCTACCGGGCCAGCGCCCTCACCGACCCGCACCTCTACGCCGTGATGTTCGGCGGCGCCATCCCCGGCTTCGAACCCGACGACGAGGCGGGCCTGCACTCCCGCGCGGCCCTGGCGCCGTTGCTGGAGGTCATCGAGACGGGTGTGCGCGAGGGCGTGTTCACCGACACCGACGGCACGATGGCCGTGGGCTGCTGGGGCATCGTGCACGGCCTGGTGTCGCTGGAGCTGCTCGGCAACCTGCCCCCCGGGCTCGACGTCGCCGCGGCGTACGAACGCGCCCTGCGCGCCAACACGGCGGGTTGGACGCGCCCAACTGGTACCTAGGATAGGTTTCGGTATCACTCGAGCGTCCGACTGAGAGTTGGGTATCCATGCGGTCCAGCGATGTCGCGCCCCCGCAGCGGCAACACCTCACCCGCGTCGAGGGCCGCTACCACGCCTTCGTGCCGCCGCCCCTGCCCCCGGCGGTCGTACTCGACGACGTGCTGGTGAACCGGCTGTCCGCGGCCGACCGCGCGGTGGGCGCGCTGGCCGGGACCGGGCTGGCGCTGCCGGACGCACACCTGCTGGCCAAGACCATCGGCCGCCACGAGGCCGTGCTGTCGAGCAGGCTCGACGGTACCCAGACCACGGTGTCGGAGCTGGCCTTCTTCGAGGTCGACGCGGTGAACCAGCCCAACAGGGCCGACGCGCAAGAGGTCTTCAACCACGTCACCGCCGCCGAGCACGTCCTGTCGACGGACCAGCCGCTCGGCTTGGAGCCGTTGCGCGAGGCACACCGGCTCCTGCTGGCGGGCGTGCGCGGCGACAGCGCGACGCCCGGCGACTACCGCGGCACGCAGAACTGGATCGGCGCCCCGGGGTGCGCGCTCGACACCGCCACCTACGTCCCCCCGCCGCCGGAGCGGCTCCCGGAGTCCCTGGCCGCGTTCGAGCAGCACCTGCTGGCCGAGCCCGAGCTGCCGCCGCTGATCAAGATCGCCCTGCTGCACTACCAGTTCGAGGCGATCCACCCGTTCCTCGACGGCAACGGCAGGGTCGGGCGGCTGCTGATCTCCCGGCTGCTGGTCGAGTGGGGCCTGCTGCCCGCGCCGCTGCTGGACATGTCGGCCTACCTGGAGCCGCGGCGCGACGAGTACTACGCGCGGCTGCTCGCCGTGAGCACGCAGGGCGACTGGCACGGGTGGCTCTCGTTCTTCCTGGCGGCCATCACCGAGCAGGCGACCGACGCGGGCCGCCGGGTCCGTGCGCTGCACGTGCTGCGCGACGACCTGCGCGCGCAGGTGACCGAGCCGAGGCGGGCCTCCACGCACATCCTCAGCGTGGTGGACGCGCTGTTCGAGACGCCCGCGATCACCATCGGCCGCACGCGGGCGATCCTGGGGGTCACGCACAAGGCCGCGCGGGAGAACCTGGTGAAGCTGGTCGCCGCCGGGACTCTCATCGAGGTCGAGCGGGAGGGTCGGGCGCGGGTTTTCCTCGCGCCGCCCATCGTCAACGCGGTACAGGGCACCGCCTGAACACCCAGCGGCGCGGTCTGCGGTCTGGACCAGGTGGTTCAGACCGCGCCGTACTGGCGGTCCCCGGCGTCGCCGAGGCCGGGGACGATGAAGCCGGAGTCGTTGAGGCGCTCGTCAATGCTGGCGGTGACCAGTCGGACGGGCAGGCCCGCCGCGGCGAGGTGCTCGATGCCCTCGGGCGCGGCCAGCGCGCAGATCGCGGTGACGTCGGTGGCGCCCCGGTCGACCAGCAGCCGAATGGTGTGGACCATCGAACCGCCGGTGGCGAGCATCGGGTCGAGCACGAACACCGGGCGGCCCGCCAGGGAGTCCGGAAGGGACTCCATGTAGGGCACCGGTTGCAGGGTGTGCTCGTCGCGGGCCAGGCCGACGAAACCCATCTGGGCGTCGGGGATGAGCTTGTGCGCCTGGTCGGCCATGCCCAGGCCCGCCCGCAGCACCGGGACCAGCAGCGGCGGGGTGGCCAGCCAGTGGCCGTCGGTGCGGGCGACCGGGGTGTGGATGCGCTCGGTCCGCAGCGGCGCGTTCCTGGTGGCCTCGTAGGTGAGCATCACGGTGAGCTCGTGCAGCGCGGCCCGGAAGGTGGCGCTGTCGGTCCGCGCGTCGCGCATGACGGTGAGCCTGGCCTTGGCCAGCGGGTGGTCAACGGTGAGCACGTCCATGGCCGGACACGGTAGACGGGTCCGCTTATTCGGCGGTGTCGACGTGCCCTATCGGGTGGTGGGGAGCGCTACCCTCGTTCCCGTGAGTGAGCAGCCCAGCCTCCCCGGTCCACACGACATGCGCGCGTCGAACGGCGACCGGGAGAGGTTCGCGAAGGTCCTGCACGACGCCATGGCCGAGGGCAGGCTCACCGTCACCGAACTCGAGGAGCGGCTCGACCAGGTCTACGCGGCGCGCACGTTCGGCGAACTGGAGCCGCTGGTGCGCGACCTGCCCAACCAGCAACTGGTCGCCTACCAGGCTTCCCTGCCGCAACCGGTCACGGCGACCGACCCGGCCAGGGTCGGCGGCCGGGGCACCTCGTCGAGCGCTGTCGCGATCATGTCCGGGTCCGAGCGCAAGGGGCACTGGACGATCCCGCCGACCTTCAACGCCTTCGCGATGATGGGCGGCGTCGAGATCGACCTGACGCAGGCCACCTTCGAGGCGGCCGAGACGGTCATCCACGCCTTCACCATCATGGGCGGCATCGAGATCACCGTCCCGCCGGACGTCACGGTCTACGTCACCGGTTCCGGGTTCATGGGCGGCTTCAGCAACACCGTGCGCACCCAGGCCCCGCCGGGGAGCCCGGTCGTGCGGATCACCGGGATGGCCATCATGGGCGGCGTCGAAGTGAAGCCCCCCAAGAAGCCCAAGAAAAACAAGGAAATCCAGGAAGGCTAAGCGCCGCCCACACACCCGTTGAGCAGGGTCCGCAGTGACCAGCGGAACTGCTCCTCGGTGTTCCACGTGGCGACCACCGGCCACGCCGCCGCCGTGAGCGGGAGGAAGCTGGGGTCGATCACCACCTCCAGCCGCGCCGCGACGATGTCGGCTTCCGTGCCGCCGCGCAGGTCCGCGGCGGTGAGCGTGGCCGAGCCCAGCACGTGGACGATCACCGCGTAGCTCGACCTGGCCGCGTCGGCCGTGCTCAGGCCCGCCGCGGTGAACACGGCCAGCAGCCGTTCGCCCACCAGCGCCGCCGTCTGCCCGTCGATCGGGGCGGTGTGCAGCAGCGCGGCCGCGCCCCGGTGCCGCAGCAGCACCGACCGCAGCGCGCACGCGTAGTCCTCGACCCTGCGGCGCCACACCCGCCTGCCGATCAGCAGGTCCGGGTCGGCCATGGCCAGGAACCGGTCGACCAGCGCGCGTTCCATCGCGGCCCGGTCGGGCAGGTACGTGTACAGCGTGTTCGGCCGCACACCCAGCTTCGCGGCGACACCGCGGATCGACGGCGCCTCCCCGTCGAACAGTTCCAGCGCCACGTCGACGATCTGCTCGGCGGTGAGGCTGCGCTTGGGTCCCGGCCGGGTCTTCTCTTCCACGGCGCATCACTGTACAGTGCATAACATTGCACACCGTACAGAGATAGGACGACCCCATGCTCTCCCTGTTGCTCGTCGCAGGCGCCCTCGGCGCGAACCTCGCCTTCGTCGGCCTCGGCGTGGTCTTCGACTACCCGGACGTGCTCGCCAAACCCGCGCCGGAGGTGCTGATCGCGTTCAACGACAACCAACTCGCCGTCTCCGCGCTGTTCGTGCTGCTGGCCGCGAGCGCCGCACTGCTGATCCCCATCTCGAAGCGGCTCGACCGGCCGGGCCTGACCGCGCTGGGCACCGCCGCCGCGCTGGTGCAGGTGATCGGGCTGATGCGCTGGCCGCTGGTCGTCCCGTTCATCGACGACCCGGACACGTTCACGGCAGTGTCCACTGTGCTCGGTACGGTCATCGGCGAGACGCTGGGCTACGCGCTGACCGCGATCTGGACGGTGCGCGTCGCCCACTACTACGGCCTCAAGTTCCTCGCCTACCCCGCGGCGGGTCTTGTCGCGCTCGGCGTCTTGATCCCGCTAGGGGTACCCGGCACCGACATGGCGAACTTCATCGGTTACATCCTCTACACCGTCTGGCTCGTCGTACTCGCCGTCCGCGTGCGCCCTAGCGCCGCCAAGAACCCCCTAGACTCGGGCGCATGGGCGGCACGACAGAGTTGACCGACGTCACCCGGGACGAGGCGTCGCTGCGGCGGTTCCTGCACGGCTTGCCCGGTGTCGACGCGGTGGGGATCGAGCAGCGCAGCGCCGGTCTCGCGACTCGCAGCATCAAGAAGGCCGGCAAGCTGTGGGCCATCGACACCGCGATCTCCATGGTCGACCTGACCACACTGGAGGGCGCGGACACCCCGGGCAAGGTGCGCACGCTGTGCGCCAAGGCGCGACAACCCGAGCCGGGCATCCCCCCGGTCGCCGCGGTCTGCGTCTACCCGGACATGGTCGCCACCGCGAAGGACGCGCTGGGCGGCGCCGCGGTGAACATCGCCAGCGTCGCCACCGCGTTCCCGTCCGGCCGGTCCAGCCTCAAGGTCAAGATCACCGACACCGAGTACGCCATCGCCTCGGGCGCGACCGAGGTGGACATGGTGATCGACCGCGGCGCGTTCCTCGCCGGCCGGTACGGGCAGGTGTTCGACGAGATCCGCACCATCAAGGCGGTCTGCGGGGACGTGCACCTCAAGGTGATCCTGGAGACCGGCGAGCTGGCGACCTACGACAACGTGCGCCGGGCGTCCTGGCTGGGGCTGCTGGCAGGCGGCGACTTCATCAAGACCTCGACCGGCAAGGTCTCCCCCGCCGCGACGCTGCCGGTCACGAACCTGATGCTGCAAGCCGTGCGCGACTGGCACGAGGTCACCGGCCAGCACCGCGGCGTCAAACCGGCAGGCGGGATCCGCACCACCAAGGACGCCATCCGGCACCTGGTGGCCGTGCGCGAGGTGGCAGGCGAGGACTGGCTGACCCCGGACCTGTTCCGCTTCGGCGCCTCCAGCCTGCTCAACGACCTGCTCATGCAGCGCCGCACCCAGCTCGACGGGCACTACAGCGGTCCCGACTACGTGACGGTGGACTAGATGACCTGGGAATACGCGCCCGCTCCTGAGTCGCGGGCGATCGCCAACCTCAAGCCGAGCTACCGGATGTTCGTCGACGGCGAGTTCGTCGAGGGCGGCGGTGAGCCGCTCAAGTCGGTCAACCCGGCCACCGAGGAGGTGTTGGCCGAGGTCAGCACCGCGAGCGCGGCGGATGTCGACCGGGCGGTGAAGGCCGCGCGCCGGGCGCACGACAAGACCTGGGGCCGGATGCCCGGCGCCGAGCGCGCCAAGTACATCTACCGGATCGCCAGGATGGTCGCCGAGCGCGCCCGCGAGCTGGCGGTGCTGGAGTCGCTGGACAACGGCAAGCCGATCAAGGAGGCGCGCGACACCGACGTCCCCACCGCGGCGGCGCACTTCTTCTACCACGCAGGCTGGGCTGACAAGCTGGACTACGCGGGCCTGGGCCCCGACCCGCGGCCGCTGGGTGTCGCCGGTCAGGTGATCCCGTGGAACTTCCCGCTGCTGATGGCGTCGTGGAAGATCGCCCCGGCGCTGGCCTGCGGGAACACCGTGGTGCTCAAGCCAGCCGAGACGACCCCGCTGACCGCGCTGGTGCTCGCCGAGATCATCCAGCAGGCCGAGCTGCCGCCCGGCGTGGTCAACATCATCCCGGGCGCCGGGGACGTCGGCGCGGAGCTGGTCAACCACCCGGGGGTGAACAAGGTCGCGTTCACCGGGTCGACCGAGGTCGGCAAGGTCATCCAGTCCGCGCTGGCGGGCACCGGCAAGAAGCTGACCCTGGAGCTGGGCGGCAAGGCGGCGAACATCGTCTTCGACGACGCGCCGCTCGACCAGGCCGTCGAGGGGATCGTCAACGGGATCTTCTTCAACCAGGGCCACGTCTGCTGCGCCGGGTCGCGGCTGCTGGTGCAGGAGTCGATCGCCGAGGAGTTCCTGGCCAGGCTGCACGCCAGGGTCAGCACCCTGCGCGTCGGCGACCCGCTGGACAAGAACACCGACGTCGGCGCCATCAACTCCCGCGAGCAGCTCACCAGGATCCAGGGCTTGGTCGCCTCGGGCGAGCAGGAGGGCGCCGAGCGCTGGTCGAGCCCGTGCCCGCTGCCGGACAAGGGCTTCTACTTCGCGCCGACGGTGTTCGCCAACGTCAGCCAGTCCATGCGCATCGCCCGCGAGGAGATCTTCGGCCCGGTGCTCTCGGCGCTGACCTTCCGCACCCCGGACGAGGCGCTGGCCAAGGCGAACAACACCCCCTACGGCCTGTCCGCAGGCGTGTGGACCGAGAAGGGCTCGCGCATCCTGTGGATGGCCGACCGGCTGCGCGCGGGCGTGGTGTGGGCCAACACGTTCAACCGCTTCGACCCGACCGCCCCGTTCGGCGGCTACCAGGAGTCGGGCTTCGGTCGCGAGGGCGGCCGGGCCGGGCTGGAGGCGTACCTCGATGTCTGACCGCGTCACGGTGTCCAAGACCTACAAGCTCTACCTCGGCGGGGCGTTCCCCCGCTCGGAGTCCGGCCGGACCTACCCGGTCACCGACGGCAAGGGCCGGTTCCTGGCCAACGCCGCGCAGGCATCCCGCAAGGACCTGCGCGAGGCGGTGGTGGCCGCGCGGGGCGCGTTCGGCAAGTGGTCCGGCGCGACCGCGTACAACCGGGGCCAGGTGCTGTACCGGGTCGCGGAGCTGCTGGAGGGCAGGCGCGAGCAGTTCGCCGACGAGGTCGCCGCCGGTGAGGGCGTGCCAGCCAAGCGCGCGCAGGCGCTGGTGGACGCCGCGGTGGACCGCTGGGTCTGGTACGCGGGCTGGACCGACAAGATCGCCACCGTGCTGGGCGCGGCGAACCCGGTCGCCGGGCCGTACTTCTCGTTCTCGGTGCCGGAGCCGACCGGGGTGGTCGGGGTGCTGGCGCCGCAGCGCTCGTCGCTGCTGGGCCTGGTCAGCGTGCTCGCCCCGGTGTTGGCCGTCGGCGCGACCGCGGTCGTGGTGACCAGCCAGGACCGGCCGCTGCCCGCGATCACGCTCTCGGAGGTGCTGGCGACCTCCGACGTGCCGGGCGGGGTGGTCAACCTGCTGACCGGGCACACCGCCGAGCTGGCGCCGTGGCTGGCCTCGCACGCCGACGTCAACGCCCTCGACCTGACCGGGGCGCCGCCTGAGCTGCGCGTCGACCTGGAGAAGTCCGCGGCGGGCACCGTGAAGCGGGTCCTGCGGGTGCCGACCACCGAGCCCGACTGGACCGACCGCCCGGACATCGCCCGGCTGCGGGCGCTGGTGGAGACCAAGACCGTGTGGCATCCCATGGGCGTCTAGTACCGGTTGGGATGTCCCCGTCTGTTTCCCACCGGCGGCGCCGCGTGCCATCGTGGGACCTCGATTATTGGTCTGGACCTTTGTCCTGCTTGAACGAGGGGATCGGGACATGCGCGGCAGCACGGTCTTACCAGGCACGCCCTGCAGGCAGCCCCGCGGCGGGGAACTGCCGATGCACCGGCTCGAGGTGCCCGCGCCGACCGCGCTGCCGTTCGTGGTCGGCACCTTCGAGCAGGTCGGACCGCTGTCGCGGGCGTCGTTCCCGCACCGGCACACCTTCTACGAGATCGTGCACGTCACCGGCGGCAGCGGCACGCACGTGCTGGACCTGGCCAGGCTGCCGCTGCGGCCGCCGCACCTGTGCGTGATCACCCCAGGTCAGGTGCACCACTGGGAGGACGCGCGGGACCTGCGCGGCTCGGTGGTCCTGTTCACCGACGACTTCCTGCTCGACCACCCGGCCGACCGGGACCGGCTGCGCAGGCTCAGCGAGCGGCCGTGGACCACGCTGACCCCCGAGGAGGACGACTGCACCGGGCGGCTGGTCGAGGAGCTGTCCGAGGAGTTCCGCCGCGGCGACGAGGACTGGCACACCGTGCTGCGGGCCCTGCTGCACGTCCTGGTCGTGCGGGCGGGCCGGTTGCCGCAGACCCCGGCCGCGGCGCCGGTCGTGCCCGCCCGCGCCGGGTCGGTCGCCGACGAGTTCACCAGGCTGACCAGCCGGGTCGACCTGGACCTGTGGTCGGTGCAGGCGTACGCCGAGCACATCGGCGTCAGCCCCGGCTACCTCACCGAGGCGGTGAAGGCGGCCACCGGCCGCACCCCGTCGGAACTGGTCCGGCAGTCGCGCGCGGCAGAGGCGAAACGGCTCCTCGCGCGCACCGACCTGACCGTGCGCCAGGTCGCCGATCGCGTGGGATTCGCCGACGCCGCGTATTTTTGTCGCTTTTTCCGGCGCGAGGCCGGGGTCAGTCCGGGTGATTTCCGGCGAAGTGGCGAGTCGGCCGAACGGCCAACCTGTGAATGATGAACATGTGAATGTCGGCAACTGTGGCAACAGCCACCCGTGGATTCACCACGTCCGACCGCCTGAGTCCATCGTCGCCACCGAATCCCGAACGTAGGTTCGTGTTCATTCCCGGCCTCCCCACCCCACAAGGAGCTAGGCATGGACGCGCCCCTGCACGGCGAAGGCACGAACGAGCAGCCACCGGCTGACGGTAGGCAGATCAGCCGCAAGGCGGTGCTGCGCGCGGCGCTGGCCGCCGGTGTCGCGGCCCCGATCGCACTGGTCGGCGTCCCGGCGCTGGCCCGCACCAGGGCCGAGGAGGCCGCCAACGGCGCCCTCCTGGAACTGACCCCCGACTGCAACGACGGCGACGCGCCGACCATCGAGCAGACCGAGGGCCCGTACTTCAAGCCGGGTTCGCCGCGGCGGACCTCGCTGGTCGAGCCGGGCTACCCGGGCACCGCGCTCACCGTCAGCGGCTACGTGTTCGGCCGCCAGTGCCAGCCGCTGGCCAACGTGCTGCTGGACTTCTGGCAGGCGGACAACGGTGGCAACTATGACAACACCACCTACCGCTTCCGCGGCCACCAGTACACCGACGCCAACGGCCGGTACAGCCTGACCACGATCGTGCCCGGCCTCTACCCCGGCCGCACCCGGCACATCCACATGAAGGTGCAGAACGCGGGCGGCCGCATCCTCACCACGCAGACCTACTTCCCCGGTGAGCCGCGCAACAACACCGACACCATCTACGACCCGCGGCTGCTGATGGCCGTGCGCACGGTGGGCAGCGGCAAGGAGGCGACGTTCGACTTCGTCCTCAACGTCAACGGCGTGCCGCCGACCACCACCACCCGGCCGACCAGCAGCACCACCACGACCACCACCACCCGGCCGACCAACCCGACCACCACCACGACCACCGGCTCCCCCGGCGGCACGTGGGCGGCGGGCACCAACTACGCGACGGGCGCCAAGGTCACCTACGGCGGCTCCAGCTACACCTGCCTGCAGGGCCACCAGGCCCAGCCGGGCTGGGAGCCGCCGAACGTGCCCGCCCTGTGGCGCGTGGGCTGATCCCGGTCAGCGAGCCATCGCCTCGGTAGCCCTGTGCCGAGGACCAAGTGCCCCGGTGGGTCCCGACCCGCCGGGGCACCGGCTTGTCCGGGCCCGGGAACACAGCACCGGCTTGTCCGGGCCCGGGAACACAGCACCGGCTTTGTCCTGGGGCGGAACCGCCTAGGCCCTGCCGACCAGGGCGACGGCGAACTGGTCGGCGAGGGTGTCCAGTTCGCCGACCATGGCCGCGACGCAGCCCGCGAGGTAGCGCTCGCGGTCGACGAGGCCGAAGTCGACGCGCCATCCGGCGAACAGCGCCAACTGCCGGAAAAAGGCTCTTTGGGTCCGCCCATTTCCTTCGCGGAAAGGGTGCACGACGTTGACTTCGGCGAAGAAGTAGGTGAACCGACCGAGGAACTCGGGCCTGGCGAGTCCGCCGAGAATCCGCTCGGCGCGCAACTTCGCGAACAAGTCGTCCAACGCCGGTTCCACGTGCCGCCAGTGCGCGAAAGGGGAACCGCCGCGCGTCAGGTCGACCCGCCTCGGTTCACCGGCCCACGCGTAGACGTCGCCGAAGAGGTGGCGGTGGAATGCGCGGAGGTGGTCGGCGTCCCAGGCGCCCGGCAGCGGGAACCGCTTGAGTTCGTCGTCGCGCAAGAACGCCAGGTCGCGCTCGGCCTCGGCGAGCACCGCGGCGTCGGTGATGTCGTGGATGTTGCGCAGGACCCCGGTGGTGGGGTCGACGTACGGGTCGGTCACGTGCGCGGCCCACACGGGCGCGGCGGGGATAACACCCGGGGAACTTCCTTGTGCTTCAGGCGGTGTTGAGCAGTTCGCGCAATCGGCGCTGGACAGCCTCGTCGGTGCTGATGGCGCCGCTGGCGACCGCTTCGGAGGCCGCCACCGCGCTCGCGGAGACCTCCAGGCCCTCCAGGTGCGCGTTGGCCCTGGCCTCGGCGGTGGCGGTGTCCGGGTCGGTGATCATCCGGCCGAAGAAGCGGGCCATCACGGTCTCGGACAACCGGGCGCTGCTGGGGGCGGTGTCCGGGAGGTCGCCCCGCGCGGTGCGCCAGGGTTCTTCCTCGTGCGTCATGGCGCTGAGTTGGTGGCGGTCGAAGCAGCCGTAGCGGTCGACCACGGTGTCGACCAGGTCGGCGTCGGAGGCGGTGAGCCGGTGCCCGTCGCCGTCCGGCCAGGCGGTGACCTCGCGCGATCCCTCGTGGCAGCGGTAGACGTCGGGCACCACCGGGCCAGCGGTCCACGCCTCGATCCGGTTGGGGAACAGCGGCTCACCGGTGAGGCCCAGGTGCCAGCCCTGGGTGTAGTACAGGAGCTTCTGCAGCTTCATCGGCGACTCCGGACCGGTGCGGTCCAGGATCGCCGCCACCACGTCGTGCACGGACGCCACGCCCACGCTCCCTCGCCCCTCGCGGTTACCCCCCAATGATACGGCCTTTCCCCGGCGGATGGGTCTTGCTGTGGGCAACCGCCCGCCCGGGCGGCGGCTTTGTCCTAACCTGGGTCGGCAGTCGGAGGGGAGCCGTTCGCGGGTGGCGCACGTCCGAGTGGTCGGCGGACGGAGAGGGGACAGGCATGGGCGGGGAGTCGGACGCGGGCGAGCGGGTGGTGACCTCGGGGTACCGGGGCGAGGAAGACGCGTTCACCGCCTACACGGCCGGGGTCGGGCCGCTGGCCGAGCAGCTGCGGGAGTCCGCGGACCGCGGGTTGGCCGGTCCTGGCGGGTTCGCCGAGCACGCGTTCTCCAAGATCGGCAGCGAGGTCGGCCTGACCGACGCGCTGCGGGTGGCCACGCAGCGGCAGCTCGACGGCGCGCGCGGGCTGGCCGACAGCCTCGGTGGCACCGCTGACGCCGTCCGCGCGACGTGGACGAACCTGGTGGCCACCGAGCACGACTCCGGCACGGCGCTGCGCCGGGCAGCGGGTGAGCCCGCGTGACCAGCCACGTCCGCGACCTGCTCGACCCGATGGTCCAGCCCGCCGCGACCGCCCAGCGCCACCTGGCCACCGACGACGACGCCATCGACCGCCTCGGCCAGGCGCACGGGGCCATGAGCAGCACCTTCGCCACCGTCGACCACGACGCCACCCGCTACGCGAGCTCGCTGCGCGAGGGGTGGACCGGCCAGGGTTCGGCCCGCCACCAGCAGGACGTGGTCGCGCAGCAGGCCGCGGGCGCCGACCTGAGCCAGTACGGCGCCGACGTGCAGCGCGCGGTGCGGGACGCCGCGGAGATCCTGAAGGTCGGCCAGCGGGTCAACCAGGCCCAGATCGACGAGTTCAACCGGGTCGCGGCAGGCTTGCTGCAGGCGGCTGCCGCGCTGCGCCGGGCAGGTGACCCGGCCGGGGCGCAGCAGAAGCTGACCGAGCTGGCCAGGTATGCGTCCAGGCTGACCGGCGACACGTCGACGAACCTCGACACCGTGATGACCCAGCTCGCCGGGGTCGTCACGACGCTGACCGGCGGCGGGGGCACGACCTCGGCCGCGAGCGCGCCCGCCACCGCTCCGCCCCCGCCCGCCGCGTACAACCAGCAGCACAGCGGCGGTGGTGGCGGAGGCGGTGGAGGTGGCGGCTTCGCCGGTGGAGGTGGGGGCGGCGGCGGCCGGGTCACCAAGCGGCGGCTGCCGGTCGCGATCCCGCCGCAGCCGGGCTCCGGGGTGGCGGTCAACCTGCCGGACGGCAGCACGGTGATGGCCCCGAACGAGACGGCGGCCCGTGCCGTGCGCGCGGCCCTCGGGCAGCTCGGCGTGCCTTATGTATGGGGCGGCACGGCGCCCGGCGTCGGCCTCGATTGCAGCGGGCTCACCCAGTACGCGTACGGCGAGGGCGGGCTCGACATCCCGCGCACCTCCCGCGAGCAGGACATCGGCGCCGAGGTGCCGTCGGCGGACCAGCTGCTGCCGGGCGACCTGGTGTGCTGGGAGGGCCACGTCGCGATGTACATCGGCGAGGGCCAGATCGTCGAGGCGGGTGACCCGGTGCAGGTGGGTCCGCTGCGCACGACCAACTCGGGGATGCCGTTCGTGGGCTTCTACCGCCCGACCGGCTGACGCGGGCCATGGACATCGATATCGACTACGAGCTCGACGCCGTCGCGCGCCGGGTCGAGCAGACCGACCAGCAGGCCGCCGCGCACCTGGACCGGGTCGGCCCGGTCACCGGCCAGGCGTCCAACGGCGCCGTCAGCGTCGAGGTCCGCCCCGGCGGCAGGCTCAGCGCCGTGCACCTCACCCCGGCCGCGCTGTCGGGTGGGGCCGAGGCCCTTGCCGCGCAGATCACGGCCTTGGCCGCCCAGGCCACCCGGCGCGCGGGTGCCGCCATGCACCAGGCCCTCGCCCCGGTCCTGGGCCAGGACGGCGAGCGCCACCTCGCCTCGCTGGGCTACGAACCCCTCGACAACGACTCCCCCGACATCGAGGACACCGTCTACGAGAGCCCGCTCGGACCTCCCCACAGGAGGCCCCGCCGATGACCGACCGCATCCCCGTCGAGCGCACTACGCGTCAGCTCATCGAGGACGGCCGAGCGCGACAAGAGGCACTGGCCAACGTCGACACCATCCTCGCTTCGGTACAGGGCACGGCGTACGACAACCACGGCAGCGTCCGAGTCACCGTGGACGGTCGCGGGAAGCTGGTCGAGCTCTGGTTGCGACAAGACGCGGTGCGGTGGGGGCCGGAGCAGTTGGGCAGCCTCATCGTCGCGGTCGCGGACGCGGCGCTCGCCCAGGCGACCCAGGCGGGCTACAACAAGCTCGGCCCGATCCTGGGGGACTCCATGACCCAGGCCATCGAGATGCTCTCCGGCCGAGCCGCGCCCGCGCGCACCGACAACGGCCCCGGGATCACCGCCGAGGAGTTCCAGCGCAGACGCGATGAGCGGATGCACGGGCGGTGGGAACGCTCCCCAGCCGGTGGACCGTCCACCGGGGACGGCGACGGCCCGGCTGGACAGGACGCGCCCGGCGCGGGAACCATTGGCGGGCAAGCACATCCGGCGGCCGGGACAGCTCCGGCCGGTGGGACCGCAGGCGCGGCGGCCCTGGCGGGTGATGGGCGCGGCGGGGACGCGGCGGACGACGGGTTCGACCCGGACGACCCGCTCTCCTTCGACCTGTCCTCCCTACGTTCCGACCGGTGATCCGCACCCCGTAGGCTTCCGACGCGCCGCGCGGGTGCGCGCGCACCGTACGCCGATGGCTGCGCGACCAGGAGGACCTCCAATGGCCCAGGACATCGTCCCGATCGAGCTGGGGTTGCCACAGGGTGACGTCGTCACGCTGTGGGCACCGCGGTGGCGGGAAGACGGTGAGGAGTGGGAGGCGTTCCTCGGCCACGAGGACGACCTCTACGCCTTCCCCGACGCCGCGCACCTCGCGGCGTTCGTGCGCACCACCAGCGAGCACGACCTGTCCGACCACCCGGCCTGGCACCTGGTGCCCGCGCTGGCGGTCGCCGAGCTGATGCCGTCCGAGGACCACCAGTACGACCTGGTCGGCGTCCCGGAGCTGGTGGCGGAGGAGCCGGACACCTGGACCGTCGGCGAGCTCGCCGACATCGTCGCCATCGTGCGCGCGCTGGCCGACGTGTGCGAGCTCGACGAGGTGCACGAGGTGCTCAACTCCGCCGACGGGTTCGCCGTGCTCGAGCAGGGCACCTTCCCGTTCACCGGGCGCGACGGCGAGCGGCTGTGGACCGACATGGCCGAGACCATCTCCGAGCGCTGGGACGAGGTGCTCGACGCGCTGGACTCGGTGGTGACCGTCCCGGACGTGGACGAGACCGCGCTGGAGAAGAGCGCCGAGGAGCTGGTGGCCTTCCACGCCGACGCCGCCGAGGCGGCCGCGGCCGAGGAGGACGACATCGAGCCGGTCGACGCCGAGGACGGCGACGCCGAGCAGGAGGCCCCGCTTGGCTTCTGGGGCGAGGTCGGCATCGACCCCATCAAGATCATCACCGGTGGCGTCGAGTACTACACGCTGCGCTGCTACCTCGACGACGAGCCGGTGTTCCTCGGCAGCGAGGGCCGGATCCTGACCTCGACGTCGGCGCGCGGGCTCGCCAAGCTGCTGGCCACCGCCGACCTGGCCGAGAACGACCTGGCCGAGGTCTCCACCTGGAACGACGTCGCCGTCAAGGCGACCGACGGCAGCCTGGACGTCACCGTCGAGACCGACAACACCTACGTGCTGGAGGGCCTCGGCGACGACCTCGCCGAGGGCATCGACGCGGTCGACCCGGTGCAGCTGGACCTGGCCGTCGAACTGCTCACCGACGCGGCGGACTGGGCAGGCGACGAGTCGGTCGCCGAGGCGCTCAACCAGTCCGAGTCGCTGGGCTGGCTGGTCAGCTTCATCCTCGCCCCCGACCCGACCCGGCTGCCGCCGAGCCCGCCGTTCACCGAGGACGCGGCCAAGTGGAACAAGCTGGTGCAGGACCTGCAGGACCGGATCAGCACCGAGAGCTGATCACGAACGCCGCGAAGGGGGCCACCTCGGTGGCCCCCTTCGCCGTGTCCGCGCGCTCAGTGGCCGAGCAGCTTGGCGTACCCCGGCTTGATGACGTGGTCGATGATGTCCAGGCGCTGCTCGAAGTCGATGAACGCGGACTTCATCGCGTTGATGGTGAACCAGCGCAGGTCGACCCAGTCGTAGCCGAACGCCTCGACCAGGGCCGCCAGCTCGCTGCTGACCGTGCAGCCGCTCATCAGCCGGTTGTCGGTGTTGACCGTCACCCGGAAGCGCAGCGCGGTCAGCAGCCCGATCGGGTGCTCGGCGATCGAGGTCGCCGCGCCGGTCTGCAGGTTCGACGTCGGGCACAGCTCCAGCGGGATGCGCCGGTCGCGCACGTAGGCGGCCAGCGGGCCGAGCACCGGGCCGTCCGGGGTCAGCGCGATGTCGTCGACGATGCGCACGCCGTGGCCGAGCCGCTCGGCGCCGCAGTGCTGGATGGCCTCCCAGATCGACGGCAGCCCGAACGCCTCGCCCGCGTGGATGGTGAAGTGCGCGTTCTGCTGGCGGAGGAACTCGAAGGCGTCGAGGTTGCGGGTGGGCGGGAAGCCCGCCTCCGGTCCGGCGATGTCGAACCCGACGACGCCGTCGGCGCGGTGCCGGACGGCGAGGTCGGCGATCTCCAGCGAGCGCGCGTTCTGCCGCATCGCGCACAGCAGCGTGCCGATCCGGATCACCCGGCCCGCCGCGGCTGCGCGCCGCTCGCCCTCCCGGAAGCCCGCCTGCACGGCGCCGACGATGGTGTCGAGGTCGAGCCCGCGCTCGGTGAACAACTCGGGCGCGTACCGCACCTCGGCGTAGACGACTCCATCCGCAGCAAGGTCCTCGGCGCATTCGGCTGCCACCCGAACGAGTGCTTCTTCGTCCTGCATGACACCGCAGGTGTGCGCGAAGGTCTCCAGGTACCGGACCAGCGAGCCCGAGTCGGCCGCCTCCCGGAACCACCGGCCGAGCGCGTCCGGGTCGGTCGTGGGCAGTGCGTCGTAGCCCGCCGCTGCCGCCAACTCGACCACTGTCGCGGGGCGCAGACCACCGTCGAGGTGGTCGTGCAGCAGGACTTTCGGGGCGTCGCGGATGGTGTCGGCGGTCAGCGGCACCGGCTGGGGGGTGGCCATGCCGATCACGGTACCCATGCCCCGCCTCCACCCGATCGGGTAGCGGGGTGGTCACGTAAGGTGGGTCTGGTCGTCCGCGTACCGCTGGATGGACGTCGACCGATCGGGCTAATCCGACGTGTCGGGACCGACTTACGAGCCACGGGTGGTGTATGGACGCGTTCTGGGACTGGCTAGGCTCCCCTGCGTCCGCCCCGACTCCCAGCACTGGCCCATCTCCCAGTCCCGTCCCCTCTCCCCTCCCCAGGACGAAGGTCACCTCCGTGAACGAAAACAACCCCACGGTGTCGTTCGACCGGATGCGCAACATGCTCACCCGCGCGGCCGAGATCCGTGAGAGCGAACAGCAGCAGATCTTCGACGCCCTGGACGAGATCCACGCCAGGCTCGCGCCGCTGGAGTCCATCGGGTCGGTGCGCAAGCGGCTCTCCGAGATGCCCGACCGCACCGAGGTCAGCGTGCTGGCCGAGCGGCTGGACGAGGCGATGGGCAAGCTCGACGCCCAGGACGCGGCGATCGCCTCGATCGGGCGCGCGGTGGAGAGCATCGTGGACAAGCTGGCGACGCCGTTCGCCCAGCTCGACGGGCGCCTGGACGGGGTGGCAGGCCGGTTCGAGGGGGTCGCGGGCCGGATGGACGGGCTGGAGGACAAGCTCTCCAGCATCCACCGGCGCATCGACGAGCTCGACAGCCACCTCGACAAGCAGGACTACCGGCTCGAGCAGGTGCCCAGCTCGGTGCACGGCCCGGTCCGGGAGCGCATCGAGATCCTGGAGACCGCGCTGCGCGGCCGCATCGACGAGGTCGACGAGGGCGTGCACGAGCACCTCGACGGCACCAAGGACGCGCTGGCGCGGGTCGTCGGCGAGCAGTCCGACGCGGTGCGCGCCGCGGTGACCGAGTCCGGCACGCAGGTGCGCGGTGCGGTGACCGAGTCGACCGCCACCGTGCGCGGCCTGGTGACCGAGTCCACGACCTCGCTGCGCACCGCGGTGGGCGAGTCGACGGCGGCGGTGCGCGAGTCCGCGGACTCCCTGCACGGCGCCGTCACCGAGCTGCGCGGCGCGGTGGGCGACTCCGCGAACGCGCTGCACGGCCAGGTCACCGAGACCTCGGACTCCTTGCACGGCAAGCACGACGCCGCCGCGACCGCCCTGGCGGAGCTGCGCGGCGTGGTCGGCGAGTCCGGCGACGCGGTGCGCGGCCGCCTGGACGAGGCCACCGACGCGCTGCAAGAGGCGCTGCGCGAGACCAAGGAGACCGTCGACGCGAGCGACCGCCTGGAGTCGCTGGCGCAGCGGCTGGAGAAGGTCACCGCGCGGCTCGACGAGATGGCCACCCGCCTCGACACCGTCGAGGATGGTTTCACCGCCCGCCTCGGCGAGCTGGGCACCGCGGTCGAGCGCGGCCTGAGCAAGGTCGAGGGCACCCTCTCGCACCGCCCCGACGCGGACTCGGTGGAAACCCTGGTCAAGCGCGGCAACGACGAGTCCGTCCGCCGCATCGGCGGCCACCTGGACGAGGCCATGGCCACCTTCGCCGAACTCATGCTCGGCGGCGGCCAGCCCACCCCTCCCCCGCCCACCACCCTCCCCCGCCAGGGCACCCGCCGCCGCACCAACGCCAAGGGCCCCCAGCCCACCGACAAGCGCGACGACACTTCTGAAGACAACGACATCGCCGCAGGCGCGTAGGTTCCACGACGGATGGGCCGCCCTCGGTTGAGGGTGGCCCATCCTGCTTTCCAGCCCCTGTCTGCTTTTCAGACCCGGCTGTCTTTCACCCCCGCATACGCGTCCACCCCCGCACCCCCAACCACTCCCCGGCAAGCCCCATCGAGCATCCCCGCGCCGGTCAGACCTCCACCGCCTCCTTCTCCGTCACTGGGATGTGCCGCAGAGAGCGGTAAGCGAAGACGGCCAGCAGACCTGCCACGGCAGCGGTGACGGTCGCGGTCACCGTCAACCCGTGCGTGAATGCCTCCCGCGCCGCCGCGATCAGAGCCGAATCACCGGTAGCAGTGGCCTCGCCCAGCGTCGACGGACCAGCCGGAAGATCCGCGTGGTAGATCGCCGCGCCGATGGTGCCGAGGATCGCCATGCCCAGTGCGCCACCGAGTTCGCTCGCGGTCTCGGACACGGCAGAGGCGGCGCCCGCGTGCTCCGCAGGGGCGGCGGTGAGCATCAGGTCGGAGGTGAGCGACGTGGTCATCAACACACCCGCGCCGACGCCGCCCGCGCCCAGCAGCACGAGCCACAGCGGGGATGACGGGGTGAGCTGGGTCAGCACGGCGAAGGCGGACGCGAGGACCACCAGCCCGGTGGCGACCAGCGTGGCGACCCGGACCCGGTTGGCCAGGATCCCGGTGACGGTCATCGCGACGATGATCAGCGGCATCGCGGCCAGTGACCAGAGCGCGGCGGTGAAGGGGCGCATGCCGAGCACGAGCTGCAGGTACTGGGTGGTGAAGAAGGTCGACCCGATGAAGCAGAACATCGCCACCACGTTGACCACCACGGCCCCGCTGAACGCCCGCACCCGGAACAGCGCGACGTCCACCAGCGGTGAGCGCCCGGTGCGCTGGCCCTGCACGAACACCGCGCCGAGCAGCAGGCCGACCACGACGGCGGCGACCGGCACCGGGGCGAGGCCGTCCACCGCGAGCTTCTTGATGCCGTAGATCACCGCGAGCACGGCGGCCAGCGACAGCAGCGCGCCCCGCAGGTCGAACCGGCCCGCGGCGGGGTTGCGGTACTCGGGCAGCAGGAACGGGCCGATCACCAGCAGCAGCACCATGGCGGGCACGTTGATCAGGAACGCCGAGCCCCACCAGAAGTGGTCGAGCAGGAAGCCGCCGACGATCGGGCCGACGGTGGCGCCGAGGGTGAGGCCGCCGGTCCACAGCGCGATGGCGGTCTTGCGCTGCGCCGGGTCGTGGAACATGGCGCGGATCAGCGACAGCGTGGAGGGCATCAGGGTGGCCCCGGCGACGCCGAGCAGGCCGCGGGTGAGGATCAGCACCTCCGGCGACCAGGAGTACGCCGCGAGCACCGACGCGGCCCCGAACGCGGTGGCGCCGACCAGCAGCAGCCTGCGCCGCCCGATCCGGTCGCCGAGCGCGCCCATGGTGATCAGCAGCCCGGCCAGCGCGAACCCGTAGACATCCATGATCCATAACTGCTCGGTGCCGCTGGGCTGCAGGTCGGCGCTGATGAACGGCAGTGCGAAGAACAGCACGCTCACGTCCATCGACACCAGCAGGCAGGGCAGGACCAGCACGGCCAACCCGATCCACTCGCCGCGCCCGGCACGTCCCTCGACCATGACCAACCCCTCACTGTTTATCTCGTACGCACTTTCGTTTATGTTATACGCAGAGGTAGGGTGGGACGTCAAGCCGATCCAGGGAACGAGGACATGACCGATACCGGACTCCCGGCCAGCATCGAGGCGGCCTGGGGCGCCCAGCGCCCGACCCGCGGCCCCAAACGCGCGTTGAGCCTCGACCGGATCGTCACCGCCGCGGTGGCCGTCGCCGACGCCGACGGCCTCGACGCGCTGTCGATGAGCCGGGTCGCGGGCGAACTCGGCACCAGCGCGATGTCGCTGTACCGCTACGTCTCGGCCAAGGACGAACTCCTGACCCTGATGACCGACGCGATCTTCATCGACGCCGCCACGGTGACATCGTCTGGCTGGCGCCCCGCCCTCACCGAACTCGCCTGGGGCTGCCTGCGCGCCTACCGAGCCCACCCCTGGGCCGTCCGCATCCCCATCAGCGGCCCCCCGGTGACCCCCCACCAACTCCGCTGGCTGGAAACCGGCCTGGCCGCCCTGTCCCCCACACCCCTGACAGCCGCCGAGAAGATGAGCGCCCTACTCCTCCTCAGCGGCATAGCCCGCAACGACGCCACCCTCGCCCACGACCTCGGCGAACCAGGCGACCTCATGCCCACCTACGCCCAAACCCTGCGCCGACTCCTGCCCCCGCAGGACTTCCCCCACCTGGTCTCGATCCTCACCACCGACGTCATGACCCAAGACGACCACCCCGACGTCGAGTTCGCCTGGTCCCTCGCCCGAGTCCTCGACGGCCTCGCCGCACTGATCACAGCCAAGCCGGAGTAGCCCGTGGACGCCAACCGCCCGACCAGGCGCTCCGGTGGGCGCTTGGGTGGCTGGGCCAGAGACCACGCAGCCGCGGCTTGTCGTCCTCACGACGTCTGGAACCCTGGCGGCCTGCACAACCTTTGACCCCCGCTTCCTGGTCACCACCCGCCGCCAGGTCGCCGCCCTCGTGGCCCACGACCGCCGCTTGGTGCACGTGGACCTACTCGCTCCGGCGCAGACTGCGACCTATCTGGCACCACACCAGCTCACCAGTGCAGCCGACCATGGCCACCTCCCCTGACGGTCGGCCAAGCCGCCGCCTACATCGTCCACCGCAACCTGACCTGCGAGACCAATCTGTCCCGCTGGCACGACCGCTGCTGCACATCGCGGCCGTGCTCGACCCCAACGGCATCCCCGCCTCGGTGCTCACGTCGCCGCCCGTCCTGGACTACCTCTCGGAGGGCGCCGGGGACCGCAGTCATCGCCGAAGACGCGTGGGGACGCGTTGAGCTGCCTGAACAGGCTCTCGTTAGCGGTGTTCGAGCTGGCACGAGATCGCCTACTGGCGCGCGGAAGCCGGTGATGTCAGCACCGCGCTCGCCGAGTTCGCGGCACTGCTCGACGACCAGGTCCGCGCGCTCGGCGGCGATCACCCGCATACCCTCAGCACCCGGCACGAACTCGCGAGTTGGACCGCGCGGGCGGGCGACGTCCGTGGCGGACTCCTTGCCCTCGAAGCGGTGTTCGACGACCGGGTCCGCGCGCTGGGACCCAATCACCCGCATGCCAAGGCCACCCGCGACGCCATCGCGTACTGGCGTGGGCGGTCAGGGGCGGATGGTGTCGACGACCAAGGGGCGGGGGGCCGGGGCGGTGGGGCCGATGGTGAAGGAGCCCTCTAGAGACGCCAGGGCGGCGGGTATGGCTTCGGGGGTGTTGGTGTGGAGTTCGAGGATCGGGTCGCCCGCGCGGACGGGGTCGCCGGGTTTTGTGTGGCAGAGGATGCCTGCTGCGGGTTGGACGGGGTCTTCTTTGCGGGCTCGGCCCGCGCCTAGGCGCCAGGCGGCAACGCCTACGGCGTAGGCGTCCAGTGTGGACAGAGTGCCGTCGGTGTCGGCTACCACGGTGTGGACGTGGGTGGGGCGGGGCAGCGGTGCCGTGGGGTCGCCGCCCTGGGCGGTGATCATGCGGGACCAGACCTCGTACGCCTGGCCGGAGGCGAGGACGGCGGCTGGGTCCACATGGGACAGACCGGCCATGGCGAGCATCTCGCGGGCCAGGGCCAGGGTCAGCTCGACGACGTCCGGGGGGCCGCCGCCCTGGAGGACCTCGATGGACTCGGCGACCTCGACGGCGTTGCCCACCGCGCGGCCGAGCGGGATCGACATGTCGGTGAGCAGTGCCGAGGTGCGCACACCGTGGGCGTGACCGATGGACACCAGCGCGTCGGCGAGGCGGCGGGCGTCGGCGAGGGTCTTCATGAACGCGCCGGAGCCGAACTTCACGTCCAGCACCAGTGCCGAGGCGCCCTCGGCCAGCTTCTTGCTCATGATCGAGCTGGCGATCAGCGGGATCGACTCGACCGTGGCCGTCACGTCGCGCAGCGCGTAGAGCTTGCGGTCCGCGGGCGCCAGCCCGGTCGTCGCCGCGCAGACCACGGCGCCGACCTCGCTCAACTGCCGCTGGATCTCGTCGACGGACAGCTGCGCGCGCCACCCGGGGATGGCCTCCAGTTTGTCCAGCGTGCCGCCGGTGTGCCCGAGCCCGCGCCCGGACAGCTGCGGGACGGCCGCCCCGCAGGCGGCGACCAGCGGTGCCAGCGGCAGCGTGATCTTGTCGCCGACCCCGCCGGTCGAGTGCTTGTCCACCGTCGGCCGGTCGACCGCCAGCGACAGCACCTCACCGGAGTTGACCATGGCCGAGGTCCAGCGCGCGGTCTCCGCCGCGTCCATCCCGTTGAGGTACACCGCCATCGCCAGCGCGGACATCTGCTCGTCGGCGACCACGCCCCGGGTGTAGGCGTCGATGACCCAGTCGATCTGGTCGTCGGTGAGCCGGTGCCCGTCCCGCTTCGCGCGGATGACGTCGATGGCGGTGAACATCAGGCCCCTTTCGCGGGCAGGTCGTGCGGGCCGAACGCGTGCGGCAGGACCACGGTCATCGGCTGCGGACCGTCAGGTGTGTCGACGAGGCAGTCAGGGCCACCGAGCTCGTAGATGACCTGGCGACAACGGCCACAGGGCATCAACAGCTCACCCGTGCCGCTACGACAAGCGAGCGCGACAAGCCGACCGCCGCCAGTCAGCCTCAACTGGCCTGCCAGGGTGCACTCAGCGCACAACGCCAAGCCATAAGAGGCGTTCTCGACGTTGCACCCGGTGATGACCCGACCGTCGTCGACCAGGGCCGCCGCGCCAACCTGAAGTCCCGAATAGGGGCAGTAGGCCAGCGCGGCCGCCGATACCGCTGACGCACGCAGTGAGTCCCAGTCGATCGTCATATCGCGTGGCCCTTCCGGTAGGGCTCACCGACGAACTTGGGTGGCCGCAAGCGCTGCGAGGCCAGCCCGAGCACCAGCAGCGTCACCACGTACGGGGCAGCGCCGATCAACTCGGGCGGTACCTCGTCGCTGGTGAAGTACCACCACCCGAACAGCACGCCGATCACGGCCGCGACCCCGGACAGCACGTTGTGGCCGGACCGGTACTGCAGCACCGCGACGACCACCAGCGCGATCCCGAGCAGCAGCAAGAGCGCGTGCACGGCGTTAGAGCCGCGCAACGCCATCGCGTCGGTGTACCCGAACAGCCCGGCGCCAGTCGCCAGCCCGCCAGGCCGCCAGTTGCCGAAGATCATGGCCGCGAGGCCGATGAACCCACGCCCACCGGTCTGCCCGTCCCGGAACTGCCCCGAGCTCACCGCGAGGAACGCCCCGCCGAGCCCGGCGAACGCGCCCGACGCGGTCACCGCGAGGTACTTGTACTTGTAGACGTTCACACCCAGCGACTCGGCAGCCGAAGGCGACTCGCCACACGACCGAAGCCGCAGCCCGAACGGCGTCCGCCACAGCACCCAGCCAGTGCCGACGATCAGCACTACGGCGAGCAGCGTGAGCAGCGAGATCTCCGTCGTAAGACCGCGCAGCACACCCGCGAGATCCGACACGAAGAACCACCGCTTGCCTTCGATAGTGCCCATCAGATCCGAGAAACCAGGCAGCGTCACCTTCGCCGCGTCCTCGATGCGCGGCGACTGCTTCTGACCGCCACCCGGCGCGTCAGCGAAGTACAGCTTCGACAGGAACAACGCGGCCCCTGGTGCCAGGAGGTTGATCGCGACACCGGAGATGATGTGGTCCACGCCGAAGGTGACGGTCGCGACCGCGTGCAGCAGACCGCCGACGATCCCCAGGAACAGGCCGAACACGACGCCCGCCCACGGCCCCCACTGGTAGCCCGCGTAACCGGCGCCGAACGTGCCTAGAACCATCATGCCTTCGAGGCCGATGTTGACCACACCCGCGCGTTCGGCCCAGAGGCCCGCGAGAGCAGCCATGGCGAGAGGTACTGCTGCCGTCAACGCGGCTTGCACGGTCCCAGAGGACGTCAGGTCCGTCGCACCGCTCAGTGCCCGCACGGCCGACAGCACAACCAGAGCGCCCACCGCGACGAGCAGGTACACCATGGGCGACAACCGCTTGCCGCGCCGCGTGGGAGTCGACTCCAGCCCCACGGACAGTCCGCCGACGGTCATGCGGACACCTCCTCAAGCGTCTTGGTGCGGCCGAGCGCCTTACCCACGGCCTGTTGCTCCGCACGCACCCGGTAGCGGCGAACCAGTTCATACGCGACCACGACCGACAGCACGATCACGCCCTGCATGATCAGCACGATCTCGCGCGGCACCCCGGAGATGTCCAGCGCGTTGGCGGCGTTGTCCAGGAAGCCCCACAGCAGCGCGGCGACCATCATGCCCACCGGGTGGTTGCGCCCCAGCAGTGCGACAGCGATACCGACGAACCCCAGCCCAGGCGGGAAGTCCAGCGAGTAGGTGTAAGAGGAGCCCAGCAACTGCGGCATGCCTACGAGCCCGGCGACCGCCCCCGACAGCAGCATCGAGATGACGACCATCTTCTTCACGCTGACACCGCTGGCCACCGCCGCGGACTCCGACAGCCCTGTCGCCTTCAGTTCGAACCCGAACTTCGTGCGCGACAACACGAACCAGTACACAAACCCGACCACCGCGGCCAGCACGACCAGCCCGAACACCTTGGTCGACGACCCCGACACCTCGATGCCCGGCACCTGGCCGCCCTCGGTGATCTTCGCGGTGCCGATGTTGTTGCTGCCCGGCGTGGTCTCGGCCAGCCGGGCCGGGTTGAGCAGGTAGGACACCAGGTAGGTGGCGATCGCGTTGAGCATGATCGTCGAGATCACCTCGGACACGCCCCTGGTGACCTTGAGCAGCGCGGCGAGCCCGGCCCAGCCCGCGCCGACCAGCATCGCCACGCCGATGGTCAGCGCGATCCGCAGGAACGAGGGCAGGTTGTCCATGAACGCGGCACCGGCGAGCGCGGCGGAGAGCATCGCGGCGAGCCGGTACTGCCCGTCGACGCCGATGTTGAACAGCTTCATCCGGAACCCGATCGCGACGGCGACCGCGGCCAGGTAGTAGACGGTGGCGCTGTTGAGCGAGTTGACCAGGGTCCGGGGCCGCTGCGCCGCGGTGGCCATCGCGTCGACGGTGTCGATCGGCGAGTTGCCGGTCGCGGCCAGGATGATCCCGCAGACCAGGGCGGCGAACACCAGCGCGCCGAGCGGGGCGGCCAGGCCGAGCAGGACGGAGCGGGCGGTGAGGTTGCGCATCAGTCTTCCCTCCCCGCGCCGGTCATCGCGGAGCCGAGCTGCTCCGGGGTCACCGTCGCCGGGTCGTGGTCGGCGACGAACCTGCCGCGCAGGATCACCGACAGGGTGTCGGACATGCCGATCAGCTCGTCGAGGTCGGCGGAGATGAGCAGGACCGCGAGCTGCTCGGCGCGGGCGCGGCGGATGTGCTCCCAGATGGCGGCCTGCGCGCCGACGTCGACGCCGCGGGTGGGGTGCGAGGCGATCAGCAGCACCGGGGAGCCGCTCATCTCCCGGCCCACGATGAGCTTCTGCTGGTTGCCGCCGGAGAGCGCGGAGGCGTTGACGTCGATGCCGGGGGTGCGGACGTCGTACTCCTCGACGATGCGCTCGGTGTCGCGCTTGGCGCCCTTGCGGTCGAGCAGCGGCCCGCGCACGTTGGGCGCGCTGGTCTGGTGCCCGAGGATCCGGTTCTCCCACAGGGGCGCCTCTAGCAGCAGACCCTGGCGGTGGCGGTCCTCGGGGATGTAGCCGATACCGGCCTCACGGCGGTGACGGGTCGTCGCGCGCGTGATGTCCCGACCGGACAAGACGATGCTGCCTGTGTTGCACGGCTTGATTCCCATAAGGGCCTCGACCAGCTCAGCCTGCCCGTTGCCCTCAACGCCCGCGATGCCAAGGACTTCACCGGCGTGGATCGTGAAGGACACGTTGTCGAGCACGGTACGTCCATCGGCGCCGACGACGGTAAGACCGCTGACGGTCAAGACAGCTTCATCAGTCACTGTGGACTCACGCAGCTCCGGAACCGGGAGCGCGCTACCGACCATCAACTCGGCCAGCTTGCGCGCCGTGACCCCCTCCGGCGAGACACTCGCGACCGTCGTCCCGCGCCGGATGACCGTGATGTCGTCGGCGACCGAGAGCACCTCGTCCAGCTTGTGCGAGATGAACAGGATGGTCAGGCCCTCCGCCTTGAGGTCGCGCAGGTTGCCGAACAGCTCGTCGACCTCCTGCGGCACCAGCACCGCGGTCGGCTCGTCCAGGATCAGCGTGCGGGCGCCCCGGTAGAGCACCTTGAGGATCTCCACCCGCTGCCGCTCGCCGACGCCGAGGTCGTCGACCAGCCGGTCGGGGTCGACGCCGAGGCCGTAGGCGGCGGAGATCTCGGCGATGCGGGCCCGCGCGGTGCCGAAGTCGAGCGCGACGCCCTTGCGCGGCTCGCTGCCCAGCACCACGTTCTCCAGGACGGTGAGGTTGTCCGCGAGCATGAAGTGCTGGTGCACCATGCCGATCCCGGCGCGGATGGCGTCGGCAGGCGAGGAGAAGCTCACCGGCGCGCCGTTGACGGCTATCGTGCCCTCGTCCGGCTGCTGCATGCCGTAGAGGATCTTCATCAGGGTGGACTTGCCCGCGCCGTTCTCCCCCACGATGGCGTGCACGGTGCCCGCCCGGACGGTGATGTTGACGTCGGAGTTGGCGACGACGCCGGGGAAGCGCTTGGTGATCGCGGACAGCTGGACGGCTGGGGCGGGCGCACCGCCCGCTGGTGGCTCCGTTGACACGGCCGAATCCTTGTCGCTGTGGGGAAGGGGCGCGATAGCGCGACGGACCCGGGGCCGCTGGTGTGCGGGACCCGGGTCCGTCGGCGAGTGGGACCCGCTTACTTGGTCGACGGGACCTTGATCTCGCCCGAGGTGATCTTGGCCTTGTACTCGTCGATCTTGGACTTGATGTCGTCGATCTTGCCGCCGCTGGTGGCGTAGTCGATGCCACCGGCCTTGAGGTCGTAGACCTTCTCGCCCTTGGCGAACTTGCCGTCCTTGACCGAGGTGATGAAGTCGTAGACCGCGACGTCCACCTCCTTGATCATCGAGGTGATGATGACGTCCTTGACGTCGGCGAGCGCGGGCAGGTTGTACTGGTCGGAGTCGACGCCGATGCCGAACTTGCCATTTGCCTTGGCGGTCTTGAACACGCCGTTGCCCGAGCCACCCGCGGCCGCGTAGACGATGTCGGCGCCCGCGTCGAACATGCCCTTGGCCGCGGTCTCGCCCTTGGCCGGGTCGTTGAAGCCGGTGAAGTCCGGCGGCTGGGTCAGGTACTTGACCTGCACGGTCGCGTCGGCCTTGACGGCCTTGACGCCCGCGGCGAAGCCGACCTCGAACTTCTGGATCAGCGGGACGTTGACGCCGCCGATGAAGCCGACGTTGCCGGTCTTGCTCTTGAGCGCGGCGGCCACCCCGACCAGGAAGGAACCCTCCTGCTCGGCGAAGGTCAGGTTCGCGACGTTGTCGGCGGCCGGGTCGGCGCTGTCGATGATGGCGAACTTGACCTCGGGGAAGTCCTTCGCGGTCTTCTCCAGCGCGGTCGCGTAGGCGAAGCCGACGGCGATGACGGTGTTGTAGCCGCCCTCGGCGAGCTGGCGGAGCCGGTCTTCCTTCTGGGCGTCGGTCTCGCCAGCCGCCGCCTCCAACTCCTTGATGTCGATGCCGAACTCGGACTTGGCCTTGTCAAGACCGCGCGCGGCCGAGTCGTTGAACGACTGGTCGCCGCGGCCGCCGATGTCGTAGGCCAGCCCGATCTTGAGCTTGGCGGCGGCCTGGCTGGTGCCGCCGCCCGTGGTGGTCCCACCGGAGCCGCTGTCGCTCTTGGAGCCGCAGGCCGCCAGGGTGAGCCCCAGCGCCACCAGGCCAGCCGCGAGACGAAGTCCCCGCATTCGGCGCAAGGCTTTCTCCTTCCGGATCTCCACGCGTCCTCACCAGACGCTGTCGTTCCGCAGGACCGTACTCCCCGGTACGGACCTTTCCCCGGCACGACGCAGGGTGTGACCCAATTGTTGGTTGACACCACCCGGGGTGGCCACTCGGCGACCCGACCGGGTGGCGCGGCGGCTGGTCAGCACACCCCCGCCGCCTGACCGGCGCCGTTGTCGGTCCTCAGTGGACGGATAGGGGCCGCCGGTAGGGGGCGGCCCGGCCGGAACAGGGGTGGGCCGGAATCGATTCAGCACCACTCGGTCCCCAACCGGGCGGCGCTCGCCACGCTGCGTCACCGGATCCGCCGAGCGCGCCGGGCGCAGTGGCCCCACCAGCGGGGGACGGGGCTCGGGTGCGTGTCTCGTCCGTCACAGAGGGGATCGGCGGGTTGGGTGCGCTCCGCTCGTCGGGTCTAGCATCCGTTGGGTCAAGGCCCGTTTCGGGTGGAGTCCCCACCCGCCGCGGCACACCACCAGCAAGTCCATCAGCGATGTTGGAGGCCTGCTACCGATGTCCGACTCGGCCATCGCCACCGAGCAGGTGTCGCCGCGCGGGTCCCGGCGCACCGGGACGCTCTACCGAGGCGACCCGGGCATGTGGTCCTGGGTTGCGCACCGGATCACCGGGGTGCTCACCTTCTTCTTCCTCTTCGCCCACGTGCTGGACACGGCGCTGGTGCGGGTCTCGCCGAACGCCTACGACGAGATCATCGAGACCTACAAGACCCCGGTGGTCAACCTCCTCGAGGTCGGCCTGGTCGGCGCGGTGCTCTACCACGCGCTCAACGGCCTGCGGGTGCTGCTGGTGGACTTCTGGAAGCACGGCCCCCGGCTGCAGAAGCCGATGCTGTGGACGATCCTGGGCATCTGGGTCGTGGTGATGGCCCCCGGCGCCTACTTCATGATGGAGCGCACCGTGCGCGAGATGTTCGGGGGCAACTGACATGGCGCTCGCCCTGGACAAGCCGCGCGCACCGCGCCGCCCGGCCGCCCGCCGAGGCAACTTCGAGATGATCAGCTGGATCTTCATGCGGGTCTCCGGCCTCGCGCTGGTCGTGCTGGTGCTCGGCCACCTGCTGATCATGAACATCCTCGACGGCGGCGTGCACCGCATCAACTTCGCCTTCGTCGCCGGGCGCTGGTCGAGCCCCTTCTGGCAGGTGTGGGACCTGCTGATGCTGTGGCTGGCCGAGATCCACGGCGGCAACGGGTTGCGCACGGTCATCAACGACTACGCGCGCAAGGACAGCACCCGGTTCTGGCTGAAGATCATGCTCTACGTGTCGATGGTGCTGATCCTGTTCCTCGGGACCTACGTGATCTTCACCTTCGACGCCACGATCCCGACCACGCACTGAGTGCGCGCCCACCACACCCGAGTCGGAAGAAGCGGTTGACCCATGCAGTTCCACAAGTACGACGTGGTGATCGTCGGGGCAGGTGGCGCTGGCATGCGCGCGGCCCTGGCGGCGGCCACCGAGGCCGGGCACGCGCCGCGCACCGCGGTGCTGACGAAGCTGTACCCGACCCGGTCGCACACCGGCGCGGCGCAGGGCGGCATGTGCGCCGCGCTGGCCAACGTCGAAGAGGACAACTGGGAGTGGCACACCTTCGACACGATCAAGGGCGGTGACTACCTGGTCGACCAGGACGCCGCCGAGATCATGGCGAAGGAGGCCATCGACGCCGTCCTGGACCTGGAGAAGATGGGCCTGCCGTTCAACCGGACGCCAGAGGGCCGCATCGACCAGCGGCGCTTCGGCGGCCACACCCGCAACCACGGCGAGGCCGCCGTGCGCAGGGCCTGCTACGCCGCGGACCGCACCGGGCACATGATCCTGCAGACCCTGTACCAGAACTGCGTCAAGCACGGCATCGAGTTCTTCAACGAGTTCTACGTGCTCGACATCTGCATCACCGAGACCGAGACCGGCCCGGTGTGCACCGGCGCGGTGGCCTACGAACTGGCCACCGGCGAGATCCACGTGTTCCAGGCCAAGGCGATCGTGTTCGCGACCGGCGGCTTCGGCAAGGTCTTCAAGACGACGTCCAACGCGCACACCCTCACCGGTGACGGCATGGGCATCATCTTCCGCAAGGGCCTGCCGCTGGAGGACATGGAGTTCTACCAGTTCCACCCGACCGGCCTGGCCGGGCTGGGCATCCTGCTCACCGAGGGCGCCCGCGGCGAGGGCGCGATCCTGCGCAACGCCTCCGGCGAGCGGTTCATGGAGCGCTACGCCCCCACCATCAAGGACCTCGCGCCGCGCGACATCGTCGCCCGCTCGATGGCCCTGGAGGTGCTGGAGGGCCGCGGCGCGGGTCCGAACAAGGACTACGTGCTGCTCGACTGCACCCACCTGGGCGCCGAGGTCCTCGAGACCAAGCTGCCCGACATCACCGAGTTCGCCCGGACCTACCTCGCGGTGGACCCGGTGACCGAACCGGTGCCGGTGTACCCGACCGCGCACTACGCGATGGGCGGCATCCCCACGAACATCCACGGCGAAGTGCTGCGGGACAACGACAACGTGATCCCGGGCCTCTATGCCGCCGGTGAGTGCGCGTGCGTGTCCGTGCACGGCGCCAACCGGCTCGGTACGAACTCGCTGCTCGACATCAACGTGTTCGGTCGCCGCGCGGGACTGGCCGCCGCCGCTTACGCCGCCAACCACGACCTGGTCGACCTCCCGGAGAACCCGACCACGGTCGTCGAGGACCAGGTGTCGTTGCTGCTGTCGGACCACGGCCGCGAACGCGTCGCCGACATCCGCACGGAGCTACAGGCCACGATGGACGCCAACGCCTCGGTGTACCGGACCGAGGAGACGCTCAAGCAGGCGCTGCACGACGTCCAGGCGCTCAAGGACCGTTACGCCCACATCTCCGTGCAGGACAAGGGCAAGCGGTTCAACACCGACCTGCTTGAGGCTGTCGAGCTCGGGTTCCTCCTTGAACTGGCCGAGGTCCTGGTCGTGGGCGCGTTGGAGCGCAAGGAGTCCCGCGGCGGCCACGCGCGCGAGGACTACCCCAACCGCGACGACACGAACTTCATGCGGCACAGCATGTTCTACAAGCAGGGCGACGGTCTCAAGAGCGAGATCCGGCTGGACTACAAGCCCGTGACCTTCACCAGGTACAAGCCCATGGAGCGGAAGTACTGATGACTGCGGCTACTGTGAACCGGGAGTCCGGATCCCGTGGGGACCAGCCGCCGGTGCCCGACGGTGCGGTGACCATCACCGTGAAGATCATGCGGTTCAACCCCGAGGTCGACTCCGAGCCGCGCTGGGAGTCCTTCGGGGTGCCCGCGCTGCCCACCGACCGGGTGCTGAACCTGCTGCACTACGTCAAGTGGTACCTCGACGGCACGCTCACCTTCCGCCGCTCCTGCGCGCACGGCATCTGCGGCTCGGACGCCATGCAGATCAACGGCGTGAACCGGCTGGCGTGCAAGGTGCTGGTCAAGGACCTGATGTCCGGCGGCGGCAAGCACACCACGATCACCGTGGCGCCGATCAAGGGCCTGCCGGTGCACAAGGACCTGCTGGTCGACATGGAGCCCTTCATGGAGGCGTTCCGCGCGGTCAAGCCGTTCCTCATCACCTACGGCAACGAGCCCACCCGGGAGCGGATCCAGTCCGCCGCCGACCGCGAGCGCTTCGACGACACCACCAAGTGCATCCTGTGCGCCTGCTGCACCACGTCGTGCCCGGTGTTCTGGAACGAGGGCAGCTACTTCGGCCCCGCCGCCATCGTCAACGCCCACCGCTTCATCTTCGACTCCCGCGACGAGGGCTCCCAGGAGCGCCTCGACATCCTCAACGACGCCGAGGGCGTGTGGCGCTGCCGCACCACCTTCAACTGCACCGACGCCTGCCCGCGCGGCATCCAGGTGACCAAGGCGATCCAAGAGGTCAAGCGCGCACTTCTCTTCCGCCGCTGAGTGGTTGTCGCTAGAGGCCGCGTTCCCCTTGGGGGCGCGGCCTCTTTCATTTCCGGAGCTTGGGCACCGCTGACTCGGCCAGCGCGCGTGCGCCTTCTCCGGACACTCTTAGGTCTACCGGCACGTCGGGTCGGATTCGGACGGAGACTGTGGAACCACTGATGAGCGCCGGACGACCACCCACGTGATCCGCGTAGTGGGAGTCGTCTTGGAGAGTGGCCGTTAGGGCTACCTCGTTGCGGCCCACGACGCACTTGTCCTCACCTGGCACGCCTTTGACGAGTTCGCAGAGCCGCGCCGTCCGCTCCGGCTTGGGCAGGTCGACGATGTCCACCCCCGCGAGGTCGACAGGCGCCGTGAGGACCGGCCGCAACGCCGCCAACACCTTGTCCTCCATCGCACTGTCCGACGGCTCCACGGTCACGTTCACCGAGGTGGCCCCCAGATCCAACCCAGGCCCCCCGAGCCGCACCGTGACCACCCGATCCCCACCCCGCAGCAAACACGCCCCAGCGACCGTCACAGACCCCTGCACCGGCCCCACCACATCACCCCACGGCAACGCGTGGCACAACACCTGCCCAGCCGTCTCGGGGAACACCTCACCCAACGCCTCCCCGGCGACCAGGCGCACCGGCCGCAGGTCGTACTCCCCCAGCACCATCTCGGGTTCCTCGGCCGCGGGCGTGGAACACCCCGCCACCAGGAGGAACACCGCCAGCAGCACCTTCCGCATGCCGGTGACGCTACTCACGATCAGGTGAACCCGCACCGATGCGTACAGCTGGCAGGAGTTGATGTCGACAGTCGAGCGCGCTAGCCGGTACTGCCACACCTGGCGAAAGTCTGATCCGCACGCCGTGGTTGCCGTCTCCGCACCGGCCGCGCGGGCTGAGTCAAGCGGGCAATCGCCCACGACTGCTCGCAGGCGGCATCCTCACCGCGAGGTCCCCGCCACTAGTTCTGTCCCTCGCCTGCCACTCTGGATCGACTGCACCGAGCCGCCGTGTCCTTCTGCAACGGCACCATATCCCGTCACGGCATCCACCCCGACGGTCTCCGCCGCACCCCTCTGTCGGTCTAGCTCAGACTCCTGCAACAGGGGAGCCACGTTGCGCTCACGCCTGTCGCGGTGACATCGAACAGCTCCTGCAAGCCGTACCTGACCCTGTCCCGTTCAAGCAGACTGTCGACCTCGCGGTGGAGTTGCCGCGGTGAGTCAGGTTCGGACTGCTTTGGAGACGGTGCGGAAGGTGATGCCCGCGGCAGTGAGGCGGGTGGTGAGGGCTTCGCCCATGGCGGTGGCGGTGGTCACCTGGCCCGCGGTCGGGGGGAGGTCGTCGGTGGCGAGGCAGAGGGCGGATTCGGCGAGCATCTTGGCGGTTTCGTCGTAGCCGGGGTCGCCGCCGGTGATCTCGGTGTGGACTCGGGTGTCGGCGCCGGTGCCGATGAAGGTGGCCTTGAACCAGGAGCGTTGGCGTTCGGCGGGGGTGGGGCCGTCGCCGGGGGGTTTGCGGTTGAGGAGCCAGGTGCGCAGGGGGCGGACCTGGGATGCCGCGATCAAACCCGCTGCACCGCCCGCGACCGCGAGGGCGGTGGGCAAGCGTTTGACGGCCAGGTGGTGGCCGTAGGTGAACTCGGGTCCGTACTGCTCCAGCGCCCGCGCGGACCGCAGCACGACCTGCGGGTCGATGGTCGGTAGCGGTACCGCCCAGATCCCGAGGTCCGCCACTTTCCCGGCGCGCGCCCGACCCCGCACGCGCCGCACCGACCTAGGTTCCACCTTGCGGCGTTCCGCGGCGGCCTTCTGCATGTCCCGCAGACGGGAGAACGCGTTCACGGCCGACTGGAACGTGCCGCCAGAAACAGAAGCCGACACGGTGATGTAACCGTCGACAGTGAGCGGTACGTCGGCTGGGAGTTGGTTGACGGTGTAGAGCACGCCAAGGTCGTAGGGGATCGAGTCGAACCCGCAGCAATGGACCAGACGCGCGCCCGTTTCGACCGCTTTCGCGTGGTGGCGCAGATAAGTCCGGTCGACGAACTCAGGCTCACCGGTGAGGTCGACGTAGTCAGTGCCAGCGGCGGCGCACGCACCTACCAGCGGATCGCCGTAGGTGATGTAAGGGCCGACGGTGGTGATGACGACCCGGGTCGCCTCCGCGATGGCGGTAAGCGACGCCGGGTCGTTGACGTCAGCGGTCAGCAATTCGAGGTCGTCGATACCGAGGCGGTCGCGAACCGCAGCGAGCTTCGCCGGGTTCCGGCCCGCCAGTGCCCACCGCAGGCCGGGCGGCGCGTGTTCGGCGAGGTACTCGGCGGTCAGCCCGCCCGTGAACCCGGTGGCACCGAACAGCACGACATCAAACCTGCGACCGGTAGGCATGACCACACCTTACCGACCGGTAACCCGAATGCTCAGCTCCAGAAGACGGCGAGTCCCACGTTGAGCACCACGAGACCGCCCAGGGTCGGCGGCAACCAGCGCGGGTTGGTCTTCTTGGCGACGAACGTGAACGCCAACCCGAGGAGGACCACGACCACCAGCAGCTTGATGCCCAGCTTCATGTGGTTGTACTCAGCTCCGGTGACCGGGGCCAACACCATCAGGGCAATCCCGGTGACCAACTGCAACCCCGCGCCGTGCAACCAGCCCTTGTTCACCTCTTCGGGAGTGCGCAATTGCAGCAGCAGCGCCCCGATCAGCGCGCCCATGCCGAGCAGGTGCAGGAAGACGAGCAAGTGCCGGACGAACTCCACGCCTAACTCCTTCTCCAGGCCCGCCAGCCGATGACACCGATCATGGTGCCGAACAGCAGCGAGGCGGCGGTCAGCAGGGCGTGCACGACGAAGAAACCGGTCGGCCCCGGCGCGAACGAGCGCGGGTCGACCCAGATGTTGCGCAGGAACATGGGCCAGATCACCCACGACCACACCCCGAAGCCCACCAGGAACAACGCCGACCGCCGACTCATACCGGCAGTATCCAGCGCCCGCGACCGACACCCACGTGTGGGTGACAGGCCGGATCGTGGCCGGATCGTGACAGGCCCTACCCTGCAGGGGTGCGCTTCGCAGCCCGCAGGACCGTGACCGCCTTCGTCGTCCCGCTGTGCGCCCTGCTGTTCGGGGCGCTGCTCGCGACCCCGGTCGCCGCGCAGCCGGTGCTCCGCAAGGGCCAGCAGCAGACCACGGGGACACAGGCGCAGCCGCAGAACAGCGCCCAGTGCCAGAACCACGACCGGCCGCCGCCCCCGGTGGACACCTCGGAGGAGCCCAAGCCGGGCCAGCCGACCCCGGAGCCGCTCCCGGTGCCCAAGGAGCCCGTCGGCGGCACCCGGATGGGCGAGTGCGGCCTCGTGGTGCCCAACGGCGCCAAGGCCGCCATCGCCGGTGACGTCACCTCGGCGTCGTGGGTGATCTCCGACCTCGACACCGGCGAGGTGCTGGCCGCCAAGGACCCGCACGCCAGGGAACGGCCGGCCTCGCTGATCAAGACGCTGCTCGGGGTGGTGGTCATCCGCGAGCTGCGGCTCGACGAGGTGGTCACCGGCACCGAGGAGGACGCGAACCAGGAGGGCACCAAGGTCGGCGTCGGCCCCGGTGGCCAGTACACGGTCCGCCAGCTGCTGTTCGCCCTGCTGATGCGCTCGGGCAACGACGCGGCGCACGCGCTGGCGGCCAAGCTCGGCGGCGTGCCCAGGGCGCTGGAGAAGATGAACGCCCTGGCCAAGGAGCTCGGCGCGTTCGACACCAGGGCGGCGACCCCGTCCGGCCTCGACGGCCCGGGGATGAGCACCTCGGCGTACGACCTGAGCCTGGTCTTCCGCGCCGCGATGAAGCACAAGGAGTTCGCCGAGGCGATCGCGACCAAGTCGCTCGACTTCCCCGGCTACGGCGCCAAGCCCGGCTACAAGGTCATCAACGACAACAAGCTCCTCGGCCGCTACCAGGGCTTCACCGGCGGCAAGACCGGCTTCACCGACGACGCCAGGCACACCTACGTCGGCGGCGCCAAGCGCGGCACCGCCCGCATCGCGGTGGTCCTGCTGCGCGGCGAGCTGAACCCGAACCCGCTGGCCGAGCAAGCCTCCCGGCTCCTCGACTACGGCTTCGCCCTGGCCGCCGAGAACTCCAAGGCCGTCGGCCAGCTCGTCGACCACGCCCCCGAGGCCCAACCCAAGCAGGACACCGGCCTCGGCACGACCTCCACCAACGACCCCCAGCAGCCCCAGAGCACCCCCGCCCCGGACGCCGCCCTGCCCCCGGACGCCCAGCGCTCCGCCTTCGGCAACTTCGGCGCCCCCCTGGTCGGCCTGGCAGGCGTCGCCATCCTCATCTCGTTCGCCCTCTGGTTCCGCCGCAAACGAGCCCGAGCCGCCCGAGCCCGCCGCGTCGCCGCAGGCTGACCCCATCTTCTTTCGGCCCCGCCTGGCTGCTCCTACTTCATCTTCTTTCGGCCCCGCCTGGCTGCTCCTACTTCGCCGGGCGGGGCTTTGTGTTGGGCGGCCCATTTACCTGGCGGGGCCATTGGCCGGGCACCGGCTGTCCGCCGGGCACTCTTCCGTGCCGTCTCGGCCTTCAGTGGCCTCTCCAGCCACCGGGCACCCTCAAGTCAAGAAGCCTTCTATCGCCCTACCGGGCGAACTTCTCCCCTCCCCCCACCCCCGACCGCCATCCCCCCAGGTCACCGCCATCCACAACGCCCCAGTTGTCCACAGATCCCCGCCACCCCACCCCGTTCCCCCGTGGCACCCGATAGACTGGCGTCGGGGCCGCCCCCCGGAGAGGGTGGGGGCTGGGGTGGGTGATCTTGGTCGGCGCGGCGGAACTGGGGAGCGCCTCCGAGTGATAGCGACCGAGGCCATGCGCGCCTACCTGCGCGATATCCGCCCGCCTCTGCGGGGCGGGGCCTCTGGGGCAGTTCCGCCGAGCGGCAGCGCCACGGGCCTGCCCCACGGCGGCACCAGACGTCCTGGACGGCGTGGGGGCAGTGACTCCCCCAAGATCACTTGCGGCGGCGCCAGGCCAAGCCCAGCAGCGCGCCGACGCCGACCAGGCCGAGGGCTTCGCGGGCGCGCGGGGCGCGGGCGACCTCGACCACCGGCCGGATCACGGCGGGCGGGGGTGCGGCCGGGGGTTCGGTGATGATGTTCTCCTTGGCCGTCGCGGTCCAGGCCGTGACGAGTAGGAGGAAGCGGGAGACCAGGTTCGCGAACACGAGCAGACCGACGATCGGGCCGATGATCGCGCCCAGCGGTCCGCCCAGCACGACGTTCAGGTACAGCGCGCCGACCAGCTTCAGGATCTCGAACCCGATGGCGGCGGCAAGAGCCCCGCGAACCGCGCTCTTCACGCTCACCGGCTTGCGAGGCAGCCGCGCGATCACCCACAGGAACACGAGCCAGTTGGCGCCGATCGACAGGACAGTCGTGACGATGAACAGCACGACCTTGGCCCACCCGTAGCCACCTAGCCCTATCGCGTCCAGCAACGTGTCAGCCAGACCGCTGCCGATAGCGCTAAGACCGAAGGACACGGCCATAGCGGCGCCCAAACCGAGTAGCGCCAACAGGTCCATCAGCATCCCCTTGAAGAACGGGGGCTGCACGAACTTCTGTCCCCACTGCGCGGTGAGCGCGTCGCGCAGGTTGCTCATCCAACCGAGGCCGGTGTAAGCGGCGGTGAGCAGACCTATGACGCCGACCTTGCCGCGTTCGTTGATGGCGGTGTCGACGAGTTCGTTCAGCGTGTCGCGGATGCTGGTGGGGGCCGCGTTCACGATGCTCTTGCGCAGTTCCTCCAACGTCTCCGGCTGCCCGGTGAGGACGAAGCCGAGGACGGCGACGCCGATGAGCGTCAGCGGGAACAGCGACAGGACGCTGAAGTAGGTGATCGATGCGGCGAAGTGGTTGCCGTACCGCTCGGTGAACGCGTCGAAGGCCCGGATCAGGTGGTCGATGGCTGGCCGCCTGGCGCGCAGCCGGGTCAGCGCCGACTCGTTCTCGGTCACCACGGGAACTCTAGCCGCCCAGGCCACGGCCGCAACGCGAAAGATCTTCAGTCGGGCGGGTTTCGGACCAGACCATAGCCCGAACGGGGACAGTTGGGCGGAGATCGGGTGATGATCGTTCACCACGGGCGGGCCGAAGCCCTAGCGTCGGCGGAATCCGTCTCTGCACCGATCATGAAAGGCCACCATGACGCACACCCTCCAGGGCGTCGACGTCGCCGACCTGGTTCCGTCGCTGGGCGCCCAGCACTCCGTCGCCGTGACCAACCACTCCACTGTGGACGGTCACAACGCCGTCCTGTTCCAGGGCTCGCCGTCGCTGCCGGACAACGCCGTCCCGCTCGCGTGGCTGGCCAGGCTGTCCCGGCCCGGCACGACCGTCACGCTGGAATGGAGCTTGAACTACTGCTTCGTCCACGGCAGGCAGGGCAACCTGCACGACGGCGTCGACTACGGCGGCGCGGGCGTACTGGATGCCCGACTCGCCCGCTACAACGTGGCCGGTTTGTCCTACCGCGCCGGAACGTTCGGGTTCCGCCGCGAACAAGGCGACCACCCCGACGGCGTGCTGGCGATCTTCCAGGACGACACCGTCCCCGGCCGCGACGCGTACCGGCGCGGCTGCGTGGGCATCGGCATGGACGGCGCCGCCACCTTCGTCGCCGCCACCGAGCCCGGGGTCGACCTGACCTTCGACCCGCACCCCGAGTACTGGCTGACCCTGGCCCGCTACGCCGCGGGCGCCGTCGTCGACCCGGCCGCGACCCAGGCGGTGCGGCTGACCTTCCCCGGCGGCAAGACCAGGGCGCACGCCACCTTCACCGGCACGACCTGGACCGTGGACTACCGCTAGGCCAGGAACCCGACCTTGTCGTACACCCGCGCGAGCGTGGCCGAGGCGACCTCTCTGGCCCGCTCGGCGCCCGCGCGCAGCACCTTGTCCAGCTCGGCCGGATCGTCCAAATAGGACTTGACCCGGTCGCGCACCGGCGTGGCGAACTCGGCGACGACCTCGCCGAGGTCCTTCTTCAGGTCGCCGTAGCCCTTGCCGTCGTAGGCCGCCTGCAGGTCGTCGACGGTGCGGTCGGTCAGCGCGGAGTAGATGCCGAGCAGGTTGCTGACCCCGGGCTTGGTCTCGGGGTCGAACACGACCTCGCGGCCGGTGTCGGTGACGGCGGAGCGGATCTTCTTGGCCGAGACCTTCGGGTCGTCGAGCAACTCGATGATGCCGTTAGCGCTAGAGGCCGACTTGCTCATCTTCGCCGTCGGGTCCTGCAGGTCGTAGATCTTGGCGGTGCCCTTGAGGATGTAGGGCTCCGGCGGCGTGAACGTCTTGCCGAACCTGGAGTTGAACCGCAGCGCGAGGTCGCGGGTCAGCTCCAGGTGCTGGCGCTGGTCCTCACCGACCGGTACGTACTGCGGCCGGTAGAGCAAGATGTCGGCCGCCTGCAACACCGGGTAGGTGAACAGCCCCACGCTGACCACGCCCTGCTTGGCCGACTTGTCCTTGAACTGGGTCATCCGGCTGGCCTCGCCGAACCCGGTCAGGCACTGCATGACCCAGCCGAGCTCGGCGTGCTCGGGCACCTGGCTCTGCACGAACAGGGTGGCCTTGGCCGGATCGAGGCCCAGCGCCAGCAACTGCGCGGCGGAGACCCTGGTGCGCTTGCGCAGCAGCTTCGGGTCGTGCTCCACGGTGATCGCGTGCAGGTCGGCCAGGAAGTAGAAGGCGTCGTGCGTGTCCTGCAGCGCCACCCACTGGCGGACGGCACCGAGGTAGTTGCCGAGGTGGAAGGAGTCGGCGGTCGGCTGGATGCCGGACAACACGCGCGGCTTGCGCTCCGGTGCCTGGCTGCTGTCGGTGGACACGGCTCCCAGTGTCGCAGGCGCGACCCCCGCCACCCGCGCTGGCCCAACCGGCGGATTGTGCCCACCGTCCCAAGGTGACAGGTTCTGCGCAGGCCATGCCAGGTGCGTGTGCGCCCGACCGGCGTAGGCAGGGCCTCCCGATCCCCGACCTGGAGGTTCCCCCAGTGCAGAGACGTTCCCGAATCCGCCTGCTCGGCGCCGCGGTGGTGCTCGCCACCGCAGCGACCGGTCTGGCGACCGCCGCGGGCCAGGCCACGGCCGCGCAGCCCGCAACCCCGGCCGCGTCGGCGGCGGGTGGGGCGCACTTCGTCGTCCTCGGTGACGAGCACCGCGGCCTGGCGCAGGTCGAGCGCGCGGTGCGCGACTCAGGCGGCACCGTGCTCAAGAGCTGGCCGCAGATCGGCGTCGTCGTCGCGACCTCGGCCAACGCCGACTTCGCCACCGTCGTGCGCCGCAAGAACGGTGTGCGCGGCGCTGGCGCGACCCGCAACCTCGCCGAGCTGGCCACCACCCCGCCCGCGGCGCGCATCGCGGCCGGGGCCAACGCCAAGTCGCTCGAGGCGACCGAGGCCGTCGTCACCAACGGCGGCAAGGGCAAGCCGACCGACCCGGGCGACCCGCTGAGCGTCAACCAGTGGAACCTCGGCGCGATCAAGGCCGACCAGGCGCACGCGCGCTCCGGCGGCAGCTCGAACGTCGTCGTCGGCGTGCTCGACTCCGGCATCGAGGCCACCCACCCCGACCTCGCGGCCAACGTCGACGCGTCCCGCTCGGTCGGCTGCACCAACGAGGGTGTCCCGGACACCACCCCGGCCGCGTGGGCGCCGACCACCAGCGACCACGGCACCCACGTCGCGGGCATCATCGCCGCGGCCAAGAACGGTGTCGGCGTCGTCGGCGTCGCCCCGAACGTCAAGCTGGCCTCGGTGAAGGTCGTCGACGACGAGGGCTTCATCTACCCCGAGTACGCGATCTGCGGGTTCGTGTGGGCTGCCGAGAAGGGCATCCACGTCACCAACAACTCGTACTTCATCGACCCGTGGTTCCTGTGGTGCCGCACCGACGCCGACCAGCGCGCCGTGATCACCGCCGTGACCCGCGCGGTGGACTACTCGGCCCGCCGCGGCGTGGTCAACGTCGCCGCGCTCGGCAACAGCAACTGGGACCTCTCGCACGACATCACCGACTCGGGCAGCCCGAACAACGGCACCCCGACGACCCGCGAGACCGGCCCGGAGTGCTTCAACCTGCCCAGCGAGATCGACGGCGTCGTCGGGGTCTCCTCGACCGGCGTGAAGAACGAGAAGTCCTACTTCTCCAACTACGGCATCACCGAGACCGATGTCGCCGCCCCCGGCGGTGACCGCATGCAGGTCCCGAGCACGCCCGACGCCAACGGCCGCATCCTCTCGACCGTGGTCGGTGGCGCGTGGGGCTACAAGCAGGGCACCTCGATGGCGTCCCCGCACGCCGCCGGTGTCGTCGCGCTGATCCGCTCGACGCACCGCCACTGGCCCGCCCCGGTCGTCATCGGCGCGCTGCACGTCGGCGCCGACAAGCTGCCGTGCCCGCCCGGCGTGTACGACCCGGACGGCACCGGCGTCTGGGCGGCCACCTGTGAGGGCGGCAAGTCCGGTCGTGGGTTCTACGGCTCCGGCCTGATCGACGCCCTGGCGGCGGTCCGATAGCACAGCCCTGGCGGCGGTCCGATAGCACAGCCCTGGCAGCGGTCCGCTAGCACTGTCCTGGCCTGCGGTCAGGTAGCACCGCCCTGGCCAGCAGTCCGCTAGTACTAACGACAAGAGGCCCCCCGCTTGTGGCGGGGGGCCTCTTGCGTGCTCTGGTTCAGGCCGGGTTGTCGGCCTGGGAACGCCTCGGCGCGGGCACCTTCAACGGCGCGACCACCACGGGCACAACGGGCGCCTTCGACGCCTTGCGCCTGCGCAGCAGCCCCACCGCGAGCCCACCGGCCCCCACCGCCACCGCCGCGATCCCGACCGGACCGGCCACGGTGAACGGGACACTGCTCTCGACCGTCCCCCCGGTCGCCGCCGCGGCACCCTGCGCGGACTCGACGAGGAAGACCACGGCCACCGACCCGGCGACCGCCACGCGCGACCCCAGTGCGCGCGGAGACCACACGCTCACGAATCGACACCCTTAGACACTGCTGTACCGTCCCTCGATTGGACTAGCACCATCGGCCTGGTCCCCGGAACCCGCGACCGATCGTGGCGGTCAAGACCGCACGTTCGGCTGACGCGAGCGAGACTATCCCCCTCCCGAACCCCTCGCGGCACGGGGTAGTCGATCACCAAACCGCCACCTGGCTCCCGGCCACGTGTCCCCGCTCACACCAAGCCCACCCCGACCTGCGGAACGCCCCGTACCCACCCGACCGCACCCCGTGACCCACAGGCGCCCCACACTCCACCCACAAGAGTGACCCCGCCGCCCGCTCGAACTCACCAGGCGGGCAGCGACCTCAGGCGGTGCGGGCGGGGCGAACTCGCGCACCGGTCACTCGGCGGGCGGCCAGTCGTAGACGGCGGTGACGGGGGCGTGGTCGGTCCAGCGGGCGTCGTAGCTCTCGGGGCGTTCGACGGTGATGGAGTGGGTGCGGGTGGCCAGGCGCGGGGTCGAGACGTGCAGGTCGATGCGCCAGCCGGAGTCGTTGTCAAAGGCTTTGCCCCGGTAGGACCACCAGGTGTACGGGCCGGGGCCGTCCGGGTGCAGCTGGCGCAGGACGTCGCGGTAGCCCGCCTCGTCGAAGACGCGGGTCATCCAGGCGCGTTCGCCGGGGGTGAAGCCCGCGTTCTTGCGGTTGGCCTTCCACGCCTTGAGGTCGATCTCCTGGTGGGCGATGTTCCAGTCGCCGCAGACGAGGACCTCGCGGCCGTCGGTGGCGGCCTTGGCCCGGAGTTCGACGAGGTAGGGCAGGAAGGTCGCCATGAAGCGCTCCTTCTGGTCCTGCCGCAGCGTGCCGACCTCGCCGCTGGGCAGGTACACGCTGGCCACGACCAGGCCGGGGAACCACGCCTCCACGTACCGGCCGCTGGCCTCGAACTCGGGGACGCCGAAGCCGACCCTGGTGGCCTCCGACTCGGCCCTGGAGTACACGGCGACGCCGTTGCGGCCGCGCAGCAGGGTGGACTCGGCGTGCACGGCGTGCCAGCCGTCGCTGAGCTCGGCCGGGAGCTCCTCGACGGGGGCGCGCACCTCTTGCAGGCACACGACGTCGGCCTCGGTGGTCGCCAGCCAGTCCAGGAAGCCCTTCTTGGCGGCGGCGCGCAGGCCATTCACGTTGACAGTGGAGACAGTCAGCACGCGAACACCCTAGTGACCGGGCTACCGCCTACCCGCAGTCGCGCCCGTCGAGCGGCTTGAGGAACTCCGTCGCCGCCCACCGGTTCTCGCCCAACTTCCGGAACCCGTTCTGCACGACCTTCTCGGCGTCGGTCTCCGCCCCGGTCTTGAACTTCCCGACCACAGCCGCAGCCGCCTCAGGAGCAGCCCGCACGTTGAGGACGTCAGCGGTGACCGCCACCCGACACCCCCCAACCCCACTGGCAGGCGACGACTGACCACTGGGCGGATCGACCCCCATCGAATAAATGATGGCCACGGCGACGATCCCACCACCGACGAGCAGGGTGCCCTTGGGCAACAACACGACTCACACTCCACGGCGCGCGGACGGCTCTACCCCACGGTCCCGCACCCGACCACACCAGCGCCAGTGCCAAAGCCCCGAACCACCCACTGGAGCCAACCCCCAGCACCGACAGTCACAGCCCCCGCCCCAGCCCGCCCCTCTTGAACGTTGGTCCGAACAGGCCCCAAACAACGATGGCCCACACCCGGCCCTCACAGGCGTTGGCCCCCACCCGCCCCTCTACGACGGTGGTCTCCACCCGGCCTTCACGATCGTTGGCCCCACCACACCCCCAGACAACGTTGGCCAACCACGCGCCCTAGACAACGTTGGCCAGCCACGCGCTCCTCGGATCCGCTGGTGCCAAGCCGGCTCGATGGGGCGGACTTGTTTTGTGTGGGGGGACGGCACCCGTAGCGTCGCTCACCGTGGCAGGGCCTGCTTTTCGGCCCCTGCTTTGTGGTTCTGCCCGGGTGTCGTAGGGGCCCCGCGCAAAACAAGTTCGCCGCATCGAGCTCTTCGCTTTCTCGCGCCCCCACGCAATGCCGCAGGCGAGGCGTTCACCGTCGACGCCGCAGGCGAGAACGAGAGCCGCAACCCCTCAGCCCAAGATCAAACCCGCCACAGCAGCCCCCGATATACAGCTTACCGAGCAGCACCGACAAACCAGGCCGAGCAAGCCACCACCCTGTGGACAACCCACAAAAGCACCCCACCACAAACCCAAAGCAAACGGCCCCCGCGCCAAAGCGCGAGGGCCGTCAACAAAAAGCACTCAGCCCGCAGCCTTCTGCAGGTTCTCATCCAACGTACCGAGGAAGTCCTCAGTGGTCTGCCACTCCTGGTCCTTGCCGACCAGCAGCGCCAGGTCCTTGGTCATCTTGCCGCTCTCGACGGTTTCGATGACGACGCGCTCCAGGGTCTGCGCGAAGCCGGTGACCTCGGGGGTGTTGTCCAGCGTGCCCCGGTGTGCCAGGCCGCGGGTCCACGCGTAGATGGACGCGATCGGGTTGGTCGAGGTGGGCTTGCCCGCCTGGTGCTGGCGGTAGTGCCGGGTGACGGTGCCGTGGGCGGCCTCGGCCTCGACGGTGCGGCCGTCCGGGGTGGACAGGACGGAGGTCATCAGGCCGAGGGAGCCGAAGCCCTGGGCGACGGTGTCGGACTGGACGTCGCCGTCGTAGTTCTTGCAGGCCCAGACGTAGCCGCCTTCCCACTTGAGCGCGGCGGCGACCATGTCGTCGATGAGCCGGTGCTCGTAGGTGAGGCCCTTGGCGTCGAAGTCGGCCTTGAACTCCGCCTCGAACACGGCCTGGAAGATGTCCTTGAAGGCACCGTCGTACGCCTTGAGGATGGTGTTCTTGGTCGAGAGGTACACCGGGTACTCGCGCTGCAGGCCGTAGGAGAACGACGCGCGGGCGAAGTCCTCGATCGACTTGTTGTAGTTGTACATGCCCATCGCGACGCCGCCGTCGGGGCCGTAGTTGGCCACCACGTGCTTGATCGGCTCGGAGCCGTCCGCCGGGGTGAAGGTGACGGTCAGCTCACCGGCGCCGGGGACCTTGAAGTTGGTGGCCTTGTACTGGTCGCCGTGGGCGTGGCGGCCGATGATGATCGGCTTGGTCCAACCCGGCACCAGCCGCGGGATGTTGGAGATGATGATCGGCTCGCGGAACACCACGCCGCCGAGGATGTTGCGGATCGTGCCGTTGGGCGAGACCCACATCTTCTTCAGGCCGAACTCCTCGACCCGCGCCTCGTCCGGGGTGATGGTGGCGCACTTGACGCCGACCCCGTGCTGCTTGATGGCGTTGGCGGCGTCGATGGTCACCTGGTCGTCGGTGGCGTCGCGGTGCTCGATGCCCAGGTCGTAGTACTCCAGGTCCACGTCCAGGTAGGGGTGGACCAGCTTGTCCTTGATGAACTGCCAGATGATCCGGGTCATCTCGTCGCCGTCGAGTTCGACGACCTTCCCCTGGACCTTGATCTTGGCCATGAGCCGCGGTGCTCCTCTCGCCTTTTACGCCATAAAACGGTACAAGCGTACTGCTATCCGGGCACGCGGTGCCTGTGGGCACGGTCACCCGAACGGTGATTGCGTCAAGGTATCCTGACAGCCATGGACGACATGGACCTGCCTGGTCACCAGGGCACTATCACCGACCTGCGGCCGCACTGCGACTGCGGCTGGGTGGCCGACCGCCACTTCGCCACCCGCGACGAGGCCGTGGCGCACTGGCTGCGCGGCCACGCCCTGCCCGCCGTCGAGGCCGAGCCGCCCGGCTGGCTGCTGGTCAAGTCGGACGTGCTGCGCGAGCAGGTGGCGGAGCTGATCAAGACCCGGCCCGACATCGCGCTCAAACTGCTCACCGAGATCGAGTCCTGGCACCGGCCGCTGACCCAGCGCGCCGTAGCCGCTGCCCGCACCGGCGGCGCATCCTGGACCGAGGTGGGGCAGGCGCTAGGCGTCACCCGGCAGGCCGCGCACGAACGGTTCCGCGGTCTTGGCTGACTCCCACTCGCTGGCGAGCATCGCGTAGACAGCCTCATCAGCCCACCGGCCGCGGACGTACTCGTTGCGCACAAAGTGGGCCTCTTTCCGCATACCCAGCCGTTCGAGCAACCGCGACGAGGCAGTGTTAGCGGCGTCGAGCCGCGCTACGACCCGGTGCATGTCGAGGTGGTCGAACGCGATGCGCACAAGCTCCGCCGCGGCCTCGGTGGCGTAACCGTGGCCTGCGTGATCCGGGTGGAAGATGTACCCGATCTCCGCTGTCCGGTGCTCCTTGCTCACCAGGAACAGGGTCAGATCACCCACTAGGGCCCCGGTCTCGGCCAACTCGACCGCTAGCACTATCCGGGCGCCGTCGACGGACAGCGCGGTTAGCCCAATCCGCTCAGCCAGGGCCTTCTCGACCTCTTCGCGCGTACGCGGCCCCCAGTAGAGGTACCTGGTCACGTCCTCCCGCGACTGCACGGCGTGCAGCGCGTCGAGGTCGTCGGCGGCGTAGCGGCGGAGAACGAGTCGGCGGGTCTTGATCGGAAACGCGGGGAGCGGCACCCCCTGGATCCTAGAGTGGGCGGGGTTTGTCGGCTTTCGAGTTTCCTGGGGGTACACCGGTGTCGACCGGTCCTACGCACGCGATGAGCGGGCTGGCCGCATGGGCCGCGGTCACCGCGCTGGCCGAGGGCCACAACCTCGGCAGCCTGTCGGCCAAGGGCTGGCTGGTCGGCGCGGTCCTGGCCACCGGCGCGGCGCTCTTACCCGACCTGGACCACCCCGAGTCGACCGTCTCCTCCACCTTCGGCCCGGTCACCCAGGCCGCGTCCAAGGTGTTCAACAGCATCAGCCACGGCGTCTACCGGCTGACCCGCACCAAGCGCGACTCCAACCGCGACGGCGGGCACCGCGGCCTCACCCACACCCTGGTGTTCGCGCTGGTCGCGACCGTGGTGACCACGGCGATCATCCAGACCAGCCGGTCGTGGGCGCTGCCGGTGCTGATGTTCTTCTTCAGCGGGCTCGCGGTGCGCGGGATCATGCACAAGTGGTGCCCGCGCAACGACGCGCTGTGGATCACCGGCACCGCCCTGCTGCTCACCTACGCCTGCCTGAAGTGGACCGACCAGACGACCGCGGACGCGGCGGCCTGCGGGGTCGCGGTCGGCATCGGCTGCATCGCGCACTACCTCGGCGACGCGATCACCGAGCAGGGCTGCCCGATCCTGTGGCCGGTGCCGATCGCCTGGAAGACCTGGTTCCCGATCGCGCCGCCGAAGATCATGCGGATGCGCACCGGCGGCCGGGTGGAGATGACCCTGGTCGGCCCGGCGCTGACCGTGCTCGCGCTGTGGATGTCGGCGATCGCGCTGCACCGGACCGGGGTGCTGCCGATGCTCGACGGGATACCGCTGGCGCCCTGGTCGACCTGATCGACCCCGGCGGTGAATACGGCCGGACAATCGCCACCCGCGAATTTGTCCGGCGGTGACAAGTTATTCCGGGATTCGGCGGCGGTATTGCGTCGAACTGCGCGGCGGCTGTTTCATTTGTCTTCCCCTTAGCTTGCCCGTAACGCGCCCGGCACAGACGAACGCGGTGCTTCGCCGCGCGCATTTTCGGCGGGTGCGTGGCGTTGTGGAGAGGAAGCCCGCGTGAAGTTCGGAAGCAGAGGCAGCAGACTGGCCACCGCCGCGGCGGTCGCCAGTCTCGTGGTCACGGGGGTGCTGGTCGGATCCGGCACCGGTACCGCATCGCCACGGGAGATCACGCTCGACTACACCTGCCCGTTCCCCCTGATCGGCACCCAGCAGGTCAAGGTGACGATCAAGGGCGACATCCCGACCGAGATGCCGGTCGGCACGCCGTCGCCGGAGTTCGTCATCGACACGGTGTCGAACGCGGGGCCGACCGCGACCCAGGGCATGAACCTGATCGGCGCGGTCACCATCGAGGGCTCGGCGACGGCCAACACCGAACTGGTGATGCCGGGGCTGACGCTGCCGTTGCAGGTGCCCGCCACGGTCCCGCTGCAACCGGTGCCACCGACCGGGCAGGACTTCATCGTCAACGCGACCGGGCAGGCGCCGTCGATCACCGCGCCGCGGGTGGGGGTCGTGCAGATCTTCATCAGGGACCTGGTGCTGCGGCTGACCCCGAAGAAGCCGGACGGCACGGCGCCGCTGGGCACGTTCGACTCGGCGTGCACCCAGGTGCCGGGGCAGAACACGCTGTTCGCCGACATCACCGTCGTCGACGCCGAGGACACCGAGGCGCCGACCGCGCCCGCGGGCCTCGCTGTCACCGGTGTCACCCAGAGCAGTGTCGCCCTGTCGTGGAACGCCTCGGCGGACAACAAGGGCGTGACCGGGTACGACGTGTACCGGGGCACGACGCTGGCGAAGACGGTCACCGGCACTGCGGCGACCGTGGACGGGTTGGCCGCGAACACGGAGTACTCGTTCACCGTCAAGGCGCGCGACGCGGCGGGCAACGCCTCGGCCGCGAGTGACGCGGTGACCGCGCGCACCTCGGCGGCACCGGACACGGCAGCACCGAGCGCGCCCACCGGACTGCGGTCCACGGGGTCTTCGCAGTCCAGCGTCGGGTTGGCGTGGGAGGCGGCCACCGACAACGTCGGCGTGGTCGGGTACGACGTGTACCGGGGCACGACGCTGGCGAAGTCCGTCACCGAGACGACCGCGACCATCGATGGGCTCACGGCGGACACGGAGTACTCGTTCACCGTCAAGGCGCGCGACGCGGCGGGGAACGTCTCCGCTGCCGGCGCCGCGGTGACCGCTCGGACCACTGCGGCACCGGACACCCAGGCTCCCAGCGCGCCGACAAACCTGAGCGTCACCGGCACCACCCAGTCCAGCGTCAGTCTGGAGTGGACGGCGGCGGGCGACAACGTGGGTGTGACCGGGTACGACGTCTACCGCGGCACCACCCTCGCCAAGTCCGTCACCGGCACCACCGCCACCGTCGACGGCCTCTCCCCCGACACCGAGTACTCGTTCACGGTCAAGGCCCGCGACGCCGCAGGCAACGTGTCACCCGCCAGTGCGGCGGCGACGGCCCGCACGGAGGCAGCACCGGACACCGCGGCACCGACCGCGCCGGGGAACCTGCGCGCCACCACCGTCACCCAGACCAGTGTCGCCCTCGCGTGGGATGCGGCGGCGGACAACGTGGGCGTCACCGGCTACGAGGTCTTCCAAGGCACCACCTCCGTGGCCACAACCAGCGGCACCACAGCCACAATCAACGGCCTAGTCGCAGACACCCCATACACGGTCACGGTCAAAGCCCACGACGCCGCAGGCAACGTGTCACCCGCCAGCGCGGCGCTGGCAGTACGCACCAAGCCCGCACCCGACACCACGGCACCGACCGCCCCAGCCAACCTGCGCTCGACCGGCGTCACACAGACCAGCGTCAACCTCGCCTGGAACGCCGCCACGGACAACGTGGGCGTGGCCGGGTACGAGGTCTTCGAGGGCGCCACCTCCGTGGCCACCTCGACCGGCACCAGCGCGACCATCACCGGGCTGACCGCCGACACCGAGCACACCTACACCGTCAAGGCACGCGACGCGGCGGGCAATGTGTCCCCGGCTAGCGCGGCGCTGAAGGTGCGCACCCAGCAGGCGCCGGACACCGCGGCACCGACCGCCCCGGGCAGCCTGCGCTCGACCGGCGTCACGCAGACCAGCATCAGCCTCGCCTGGAACGCGGCCACGGACAACGTGGGCGTCACCGGGTACGAGGTCTTCCAGGGCACCGCCTCCGTGGCCACGTCCAGCGGCACCACGGCGACGATCAACGGCCTCACTGCGGACACGTCGTACACGTTCACGGTCAAGGCCCGCGACGCCGCAGGCAACGTGTCACCCGCCAGCGCGGCGCTGACGGTCCGGACGCAGTCGTCGTCGGACACCGCGGCGCCGAGCGCACCGGGGAACCTGCGGTCGACCGGCGTCACCGACACCTCCGCGACCCTCGCGTGGGACGCGGCCACCGACAACGTCGGCGTCGTCGGGTACGACCTGTACCGCGGCACGACCCTCGCCACCAGCGTCACCGGGACCACGGCCACCGTCTCCGGGCTCACCGCGGACACCTCGTACACGTTCACGGTCAAGGCCCGTGACGCCGCAGGCAATGTGTCACCCGCCAGCGCGGCGGTGACCGTGCTGACCAAGCCGACCACGGGGCCGCCGGTCATCAAGTACGGCTACGAACTGACCGGCACCGGCACACTCCGCGCCCTCGACGGCCGCCTGGACCTGCGCGGCGGTATCGACGCCCAGGTCGTGCTGACCACGGGCGCGGTCGACGCGAAGCTGACCCTCAACCCGACCACCGGCCGGTTCCGGTTGTGGGGCCTGCTGCCGGTCACCGCCCAGGTCCGCTTCGAGCAGGTCGGCAGCACCACCGGCACCCTGTCCGGCGGGGCACTGACCACCACGTCCACCGTGATCGTGAAGCTGCCCCGGGTCAGCGTCCTCGGCTTCCCGATCAGCGCCAACCCCGGCTGCCAGACCAAGTCCCCCGCGGTGATCCCGCTGGCGTCCAAGCCCGGTTTCGACCCGATCCGCGGCGGGAAACTGGCAGGCACCTACACGTTGCCCGCCCTCCAGGGCTGCGGCCCGCTGACCCCACTGCTCAGCGGCCTCATCGCCGGACCGGGCAACACCCTCGAGATCACCCTCAAACCCCGGACCTGACCCCCGGCGACCCGGCCCCACCACCCCGCGCGGTTGGGGCCGGGCCTGCCTCACCCGGGATGCGCCCCCACGGCGTCCCGAATCCGCGCCCCCAACCGGTCGTCCACGGACCGGGCGCAGTGCGCGCAGCAGTAGAAGCGCCCCTCGACCTCCACCCCGTGCCCGAGGATCCGGCACGAGCAGTGCTCGCACACCGGCGCCAACTTCGTCGCCGCGCACTCGAAGCAGTCGAAGGTGTAGACCTGCCCGCTGACGGTCCGCACCTCGAACGCCATCCAGTAGTCATTCCCACAGGTGTCGCAGATCGCCATCCCGGGCTCCTCTCCTCACCCGCACCCTGCGCCCCACCGCCCACCACGGCAACCCAAGACCGGCGTTCACCACCCCAACCCGCACGATCGAGTGGATGTCGACGCGGGTCGGGCACTGTCCTGGGTGGAGCGGGGGCGCGTCCCTCAGCCGTTGCGGGCCTGGGCGAAGTTGTCGATCTTGAGGGTGCCGTCCTGCTTGGCGAGGACGAAGATGTAGGGCTCCTGGGAGGCTTTGCCGTTCTTGTGGGTGAACTTGATCTGGGCGGCCACCCGGTTGCCCTCGGCTTTGGCCTCGACGAGTTCCACGGCGGTCAGGGTGTCGTAGAACTTGGTGAACTTGTCGTAGCCGCCGGACTTGTCGCGGGCTTTGTCGGTGAGCAGCTCCCAGGCGGCCTTGGTGTTCGCGGGGAGGAATGCGTAGTAGTTCCGCAGTGCGCCTTCGGCTTCCGCTGCCGTTGGGCCTGACGACGGCGATGGGGGTGGCGACGTCGTGGTGGGGCGCGGCGGAGTGGTCGTCGAAGCGCGAGGAGTCGTGCTGCTGGTCGTAGTGGTCGGCGCTGCGGTAGTTGTCGAAGACAGGCCGCTTGCCTGGGGAGAGTTCTTGGTGGTGAACAGGCTCGCGACCAGGATGCCGATAAGAGCGGCGGCGACGATCGCCAGGACCGTCAGCAGGATCGACCGGACGTCGTGCTTCTTCTTGCGTTCCGGGGCCGGGGGCTGGCGGACGGCGCCGCCGGGGGGCGTGCGGGGGCCGTAGTTGCGCGGCGGCTGCTGTGGTTGGGGGACCGCGGGCTGGCGCATCGGGCCGGACGGGTTCGGCTCCGCGAACGGGTTGACGTCCAGGCGGGTTCCGCTGACCGGGGGCAGGGTCTGCGGGCGGGGCGCGGGAACGGTCCGCTGGTTGAGCATGGCGACAGCGGGCAGCGGCTTGCCCGCGGCGACCGCGGCGAGGGCTTCCTTCGCCGCCGTCATCGTCGGTCTTTCCTTCGGGTCGGCGCGCAGCAGCTGCATCAGGAGAGCCGTAAGAGGCCCGGCCTGGCGCGGCGGCGTCACCTTGCCCGCGGCGACCGCGTACAGCAGCGCAAGCGTGTTCTCCGATAGCCCGAACGGCGAATGCCCCTCTACCGCCGTATAGAGCGTCGAACCCAGCGAGAACACGTCCGCGGCAGGCGTAGGAGCCTCGCCCTTGGCGACCTCAGGCGCCAGGTAGGCCGGTGTGCCCGCGAGCATGCCGGTAGCGGTAACCGTGATGTCGCCGGTGGCCCGGGAGATGCCGAAGTCGGTGATCTTGACGGTGCCGTCGTCGCCGAGCAGGACGTTCGCGGGCTTCACGTCGCGGTGCACGATCCCGGCCGCGTGCGCGGCGACCAGGGCCGCCGCGATCTGGGTGCCGATCCTGGCCGCCTCGACCGGGGGGAGCACCTCGCGCTCCGTCAGCGCCGTCGCCAGGCTCTTCGACGGCAGGTACTCCATGATCAGCCACGGCTCGTTGTCGTGCTCGGCCACGTCGTAGACGGTGATCGCGTTGGGGTGCGCGAGCCTGGCGGCGATCCGGCCCTCGCGCATGGCGCGCTGGCGGGCCTCCTCGGCCTGGTCGGCGCTGAGCCCCGGCTGGGAGAGCAGTTGCTTGACCGCGACGGTGCGGTGCAGCCGCTCGTCCTTGGCCTGCCAGACCACGCCCATGGCGCCGCTGCCGATGCGCGCGCCGAGCCGGTAGCGCCCGGCCACCAAGGTCTGCTCGCTGGTCATGTGCTACCGCTCCTGGCTCACTGGGTAGTGGTCGGGGTCGCGCTCGAGTTGTTCGGGTCCTGGGTGGTCGTGGTGACCTGCGTGCTGGTGGTGGTCGGCACCGACGGTGTCGTCGTGGTGGTCGCCGCCGACGGGGTGGTCGTGGTGGTCACCACCGTCGTCTGCCTCGGCTGGTTCGTGGTCGGCACGACGACCTTGGTCGTCGGGCCGACCTCGGGCTTGTCGGCGCTGGTGGTGGGCAGCACGACCGAGGGGGACGGGTTGTTGACGGTGTCGGGCCGGTCGGACGGCCCGACGCTGTTCTCCTTGCTGAGGATGAAGAACGTGCCGACCGCCAGGATCGCGGCCAGCCCGACCCCGGCGACCACCAGCGGCATCCGCGAGCGCGGCGGCAGCGGCGGCGGGGCGACCTTCGCCATCCCCTGCCTGCTCGGGGTGCGCCCGCCGACCTGGATGGGGGCGCCTGCGGCGATCAGCCTGGTGCGCGAGTCGGACGCGGTGGGCACCGGGGGCACGTCCGGCTCGTCGCCCCTGGCGACCGCCATCAGCATGTCGCGGGCCTTGGCCGCGCTCGGCCGCGCCTCGACGTCGGAGGCCAGCAGGGCCACCAGCACGTCGGTGAGCGGGCCGGACTGCGACGGCGGGTTGATCTTGCCGGAGGCCACCGCGTGCAGCAGGCCGAGGGTGTTCTCCGACAGGCCGAACGGCGGCTCGCCCTCGGTGGCCGCGTAGAGCGTCGAGCCGAGGGAGAACACGTCGGAGGCGGCCGAGGGGTCGCGGCCGATGGCGACCTCGGGGGCCAGGTACGCGGGGGTGCCCGCGATCAGGCCGGTCTTGGTGACGGTGACGTCGTCGGTGGCCCGGGAGATGCCGAAGTCGGTGATCTTCACCGAGCCGTCGTCGCCGAGCAGGATGTTGCCCGGCTTGATGTCGCGGTGCACGATCCCGGCCGCGTGCGCGGCGGCCAGCGCGGCGGCCACCTGGGCGCCGATCGCGGCGACCTCGGCCGGGGCCAGCGGGCCGCGCTCGGTCAGCGCGATCGCCAGGCTCACCGACGGCAGGTACTCCATGATCAGGCAGGGCGCGCCGTCCTCGTCGGCCACGTCGAACACCGCGATCGCGTTCGGGTGGTGCAGGCGGGCGGCGATGCGGCCCTCGCGCTTGCAGCGGGCCACCGCCTCCTCGGCCTCGTCGACCGGCAGGCCGGGGGGCAGCAGCAGCTTCTTGATCGCCACCGTGCGGTTCAGCCGCTCGTCGACGCCCTGCCAGACGACGCCCATGGCACCGCTGCCGATGCGTCGCTCCAGCCGGTAGCGCCCGGCGACCAGCCGGCCCTCGTCGCTCATCCCGACCGGAACCTCCCTCACCCGCGAAGCGCTTCGCGGGCTGTTCGTCAACGGCGCGGGTGCGCGCCACCGGAGCGCACCCCGGCACCGGCGTCACCGGTGCGGATCCGGGGTTGGCCGACCGGTCCAGGCTAGGCGTTCACGCAGCGCGCACGAACGCAGTCCCACCACCACGGGGGCGCCACCGGTGACCGCTACATACTGTCACAATCATCCCCGAATGGGGGCAACCACACCGGACCTCAGTCCTGCTGCGCGGAGACCAACTCGGCGTCGACGATGCGCTGCGGCACGGTCCTGGTGACCGTCAGTAGCTGCTGCACCCGCAGGTGGACACCGTCGCGCAGGTGGATCCGGATTACCGCGAGCACTCCGTCGCGCCGCTCCACCACGTCGAGCACCTCGATGCGGCTGACCTCGGTCCAGGAACCGAGGAACTCGCCGAGCGTGGTGCCCAGCACGTCGCCCGCGATGAGCTCGAACGCCGACCGCGGGTTGACCTCGATCAGCCGGTAGTACTCCAGCACCAGTTCGCGGCTGGAGGTGAGCGCCCGCTGGCCGCGTTCGGAGCGCGCCGGGTTGGTGTCCCCGGTGCCCCTGCGCTGGCCGGAGCCCGCCACCGGCGGGCGGCTGGTGGTGCTCGCCGGTGGGCTGATGCTGGCCGAGGCCGCGCCGGTGGACTGCGACACTACCTGGACGTCGACCTGCCCGTCACCGGCGACGACCCGGCCGAGCTGGTGCGGGAGCAACGCGCGCTCGCCGGTGATCTGGCTGCCCGCCACGGCCGGAGTCCCGATCACGGGCCACGACCGTCGCCGCGGCGACCGCGCCGCAGAGCGTGACCACGGCCACGCCGAGACCCGTGAGCTTGGCCAACCGCGCGGTGCGCGAGGCCGGGTGGCCCGGTTCGCCGACCTCGTGCCCTGGCACCAACCGCACCGACTGGGTGTCCACCGTCGGGGTGAACGCCTCGGGGGCGTCCACGGGGTCGGGGCCGGGCTCCGGCTGGCGCCGGATCAGGTCTGCGACGCGAACCGACCCGGAGCGCACCCGGCGCTTACCGGTCGTCGGACGATCCACTGCCGCTTTCCTCCGCCTGACTCGCTCGTCGGGGCAACTCGTACCGTGCTGCCGGGTGCTCACACCACTCTTTCTCGGCGCATCACCCGATCGAGGCGATAGGCGGCGACCAGATTCACTCGAAAAGAGCAGTGGTGACACACGGCTCCGACCGGAACCCGCTGGATCGGGTGCGATCGGACCAACACCGGGGGCCGCGCGGTCCATCACCTCGGCCCCACCCCGCCCATCATGCCTGACCAGGCGCAAGAGGTGAACCACCCGGCGGCCACGGCTAGTCGGCCACCTTGTCCGCGGTGATGAGCGGGTCGTCGCCGTAGGAGAAGGTCAGCTCCCGCTCCTCGCTGACGACCGTGCCGTCCTCGCGGAAGACCTTGAGCACCGACCGGGTGCGCGCCCTGGTCGGGTCGATCACGATCCGCTCCACCTCGACCCTGCTCACCCCGGCGTAGCGCCGCTGGATCTGCTCCTGGCCCTGGCGGCGCAGGTAGCCGCTGGTCATCGCGTAGGCCGCGTCCGGGTCGGTGACCACGCGCCGGTAGTAGTCCTCGGTGCGGTCGCCCATCGCCTTCGGGTCGTTCGGCGGGACGACCAGCATCGGGGTGACCACGGTGCTGCGCGGCGCCGCGCTCGGCGGCTCGTCGGTCTCGAAGAACGGCCTGGGGGCGCTGGTCGACTGCACGAGCGCGGAGGACCCCGGCCCGCTCGCGGTGGGCGGCGCCTCGGTCGGCGGCGGGGCGACCGGACCCGGCGCTGGCGAGTCCGCCGTCGTGGTCGTGGGCGCCGGGGACTCCCGCTGCTGCTCCGGGGTCGAGGTGAGACCGGACGGCGCGTCGGTCAGCGGCCGGGGGAACTGGCTGGGCAGCCCGGGCAGCGCCTCGATCACGTCCGGGCGGCGCGGCCCGGACATCAGCGTCGCCGCCGCGTAGGTCAGGCCGATCACCACCAGGATCGCCGAGGTCACCGCGAACCACGCCGCGTGCCGCCAGGAGCGGGGCGGGGTGACCGAGGCCGGGATGCTGCCCAGGTCGAACTTGGCCAGCCCGGTGGCGGGCCGGTCGACCCGGACCGTGGCGCCGATGACCGGGAGCACGTCGGTCTCGTCGGCGGCACGGGCGGCGCTGCTGAGCGCGTGCGCCCCTGCCCCCCGCACCCGCCGCGCACGGACCCCGTACGCGCGGTGCTTGCCCTGGCTGTCGTCGACACCGTCAGCGCTATCGGCGTACTCGGTGTCCAGGTGGAGCGGGTCGGTGTCGGGGATCTCTTCGTGCTGGCCGTCACTGGGGGCCATCGTGCGTACGACTCCTCTTCGGCGTCTCAGCCGGTGTTGACGACCTGGAACTCCTCGGCCAGCCGCCCCCTGGGCAGGCCGTACCTGGCGGCGGTGTCGGTGAAGTGGGCGTGCATCCGGGACTCCAGCTCGGTGTTGGCACCGACCTGCGAGACGTGGCAGCGCAGCGCCGCCATCCGGCGCTCGAAGAACTCCGTGGTGTCGACGCAGTGGTTGCGCAGGTGTTTCGGCGCGTCGGCGATCCACAGCTCCGACACCGCCCACGGCTCCAGGCCCTCCTCGGCGAGGAGGTCTGGGTAGGCGTTGGGGTTGCGCGCGTCGGGGTAGATCGCCGCGAAGGTGGCAGCGCCGACCGCGCGGTGGTCCGGGTGCGCGGTGGGCACGTGGTCCCAGTTGATCTCGGGGGACCAGCCGAGCACGCGCTGCGGGCGGACCCGCCGGATGACCCTGGTCAGGTCGCGGCGCAGGGCGGTGGTGGGCTCGACGGCGCCGTCGGGGTGGTCGAGGAAGACGACCTCGGCGACCCCGAGCAGGTCGGCGGCGTGCAGCTGCTCGGCCTGGCGGGTCGCGCCGACCTCGGCGCGCGGGCGGCTGCCGTCGCCGCTGGCCTCGCCCCTGGTGGCGACGCAGTAGGTGACCTCGACCCCGGCCGAGGTCCAGCTCGCGACGGTGCCCGCGGCGCCGAAGTCGACGTCGTCGGGGTGCGCGCAGACCACCATGGCCCGGCGCACGTCGTCGCGTGGGGTAGCTCCGATCACGCGGAGAAGACTATGCGGTTACGCGCTGTTGTCTCGCCTGCGCCGACATCGCCCGACCCGCGCCACACGTTCGCGTGACGCGCGGGCCGGAAATGCGCGCTGGGTTCACCTATCGGTGCGGTAGCGCTCCATCGTGCGGGACAGTTCCTTGCCCGCGACCGCGCCGGAGCCCGCCGCGATCAGGATCGCCACCACGTCGAGGAACCCGCCGCCGCTGGTCAGCAACCAGGCGAGCGCGGCTCCCGCGGTGGTGATCCCGGCGACGGGCCACCTGCTGCGGACGTACGTGGCGACGGCGTTGCCGCTCGCCCCACGTTTGCGCGCCGCCGAGTTCAGCAGCGCGAGGTACCCGACCAGGCCGAGCGCGGCGACCAGGGCGATGACGGCGACGAGGACCGCGATGAGATCCACCATGCGCCCAGTCTGCCCCACCCCTGCCGTGCGGAAATGGGGGATTCCCCCTAGTCCACCCCTGGTTCGGCCGGGTCAGCGGCCGAGCTTGCCCCGGCTGAGGTCCAGCAGGGCCAGCGCGAGCGTGCGACCGGCCGGGCCGAGCTCGCGGTAGCGGGCGAGCACGTCCATCTCGCGGTTGACCACGATCCGGGGGCCGCCAGCGGCCATCCGGGACGCGCCGATCGCCTTGGACACCTCGGCCCTGCGCTTGACCAGGCGCAGGATCTCCTGGTCGAGGAAGTCGATCTCCTTGCGCAGCTCGGCCACTTCCTCCGGCGCGGGCAGTTCGACACTGGGCTTGGCTGATTCGGGCTTGTTCTCGGTGATCGGGCTCATCATCTTCCCTCGGTGATCTCTGGCACCAGGTCACGTTCCCGAGACAACGGAAGCCCCGGGTCCGTGGACTCGGGGCTTCGCGGTGGTCTGCTGTGTGCGCCTACACCACTACGGGAGCCGGAGTCCGGTTCCCGTAGAAAAACTCGTAGCAGGTCAGCACCAGACGAGCATGGCACACGGCGGGCGCGGGGGTCGAGCAGTTGCGTGAATTCCCGAAGACGATCACGCGCGGGCGGTGGCGGCGCCGGATCGTCGGTGACCCCCGGTACCGTTGTCGCCACGATGGAAGCTCTCTTCGACCTCCCCGCCCCCGATCCCGGCCCGGCCCCCGCGCGCCCGGCCAGGGTGGCCGCGCTGATCGACGACCTCAACGACCAGCAGCGCCGCGCCGTCGAGCACGCCGGGACCCCGCTGCTGGTGGTGGCGGGCGCGGGATCCGGCAAGACCAGGGTGCTCACCAGGCGCATCGCCTACCTGCTCGCCGAGCGGGACGTGCACCCCGGCCAGGTGATGGCGATCACCTTCACCAACAAGGCGGCCGCCGAGATGAAGGAGCGGGTGGCCGACCTGGTCGGCCGCCGGGCGAACGCCATGTGGGTGTCGACCTTCCACTCGATGTGCGTGCGGGTGCTGCGCCGCGAGGCCAAGTCGCTCGGGATGGGGTCGAGCTTCTCCATCTACGACGCCGACGACTCGCGGCGGCTGCTGACCCTGGTGGCCCGCGACCTCGACCTGGACCCGAAGCGGTACCCGGCGCGGACGCTGTCGGTGCACATCTCGAACCTGAAGAACGAACTGGTCGACGCCGAGACCGCCGCGCAGAACGCGGGCAACGACCTGGAGCGCCGCGTCGCCGAGGTCTACGCCGAGTACCAGCGCAGGCTCACGCAGGCCAACGCGATGGACTTCGACGACCTGATCATGCGGACGGTCGAGCTGCTGCAGGCGTTCCCTGACGTCGCCGAGTACTACCACCGCCGGTTCCGGTTCGTGCTCGTCGACGAGTACCAGGACACCAACCACGCGCAGTACACCTTGGTGCGGGAACTGGTCGGCAAGGGCAACGACGGGCTGCCACCGGCAGAGCTGTGCGTGGTCGGTGACGCAGACCAGTCCATCTATGCCTTCCGCGGCGCCACGATCCGCAACATCGTCGAGTTCGAGCGGGACTACCCGAACGCGACGACCGTCATGCTGGAACAGAACTACCGCTCCACGCAGAACATCCTCACGGCGGCGAACGCGGTCATCTCGCGCAACCCGAACCGGCGGGACAAGCGGCTGTGGACGGCCATGGGCGACGGCGAGAAGATCGTCGCCTACGTCGGCGACAACGAGCACGACGAGGCCAACTTCGTCGCCAACGAGATCGACCGGCTGGTCGACTCCGGCTCGGCGAACAACAGCGACGTCGCGGTGTTCTACCGCACCAACAACCAGTCCCGGGTGTTCGAGGAGATCTTCATCCGGCTCGGGCTGCCGTACCGGGTGGTCGGCGGGGTCCGGTTCTACGAGCGCAGGGAGATCCGCGACGCGCTGGCGTACCTGCGGGTGCTGGCCAACCCGGACGACACGGTCAGCCTGCGCCGGGTGCTCAACGTGCCCAAGCGCGGCATCGGCGACCGGGCCGAGGCGTGCGTGTCCGCCTACGCCGACCGCGAACGGGTCTCCTTCGCCGCGGCGCTGCGCGCGGCCACCGAGGGCAAGGTGCCGCTGCTCAACCCGCGTTCGCAGCGGGCGATCTCCGGGTTCGTCGAGCTGGTGGACGGCCTGCGCCGGTTCGTCGACGACGGCCAGGACGTGGCCGAGGTGCTCGACGCGGTGCTGGAGCAGACCGGGTACCGGGCCGAGCTCGAGGCCAGCGACGACCCGCAGGACGCGTCCCGGCTGGAGAACCTCAACGAGCTGATCACCGTCGCCAGGGAGTTCACCGAGGCCCCCGAGGTGATGGCACCCGACAACGCGCCAGAGGGCATCGAGCCGGTCGAGCAGACCGGACCGGCGGCCGGGTCGCTCGCGGCGTTCCTCGAACGGGTGTCGCTGGTGGCCGACGCGGACTCCATCCCGGACGCGGAGGACACCGGCGGGGTGGTCACGCTGATGACCCTGCACACCGCGAAGGGCCTGGAGTACCCGGTCGTGTTCTCCACCGGCTGGGAGGACGGGATCTTCCCGCACATGCGCGCACTGAGCGACCCGGTCGAACTGGCCGAGGAGCGCAGGCTCGCCTACGTCGGCATCACCCGCGCCCGCGAGCGGCTGTACCTGTCCAGGGCCATCGTCCGCTCGGCCTGGGGCCAGCCGATGACCAACCCGGCCTCCCGCTTCTTCGACGAGATCCCCCCCGACCTCCTCGACTGGCGCCGCCTCGGCCCGGAGCGCTCGATGCCCACCAGGGCCACCACCTGGGGCAGCCGCTCCAGCGAGTCGGTCCAGGCCAGCAGGCAGCGCTCCTCCCCGACCAGGGGCTGGCAGGACGCCCCCTCCCTCTCGCTGTCCGTCGGCGACCGCGTCAACCACGACAAGTACGGCCTGGGCACGGTCATCGCCTCCGAGGGCCAGGGCGCCCGCGCCACCGCCACCATCGACTTCGGCACCTCAGGCACCATCCGCCTGATGCTCATCGGCGGCGTTCCCATGGTGAAGCTCTAGCCGGGACTGCTCTCGGCGGACCTCGGCCTGCGGGCTGGGGTCTTTCGGGCTGGGGGTCTTCCGGGCGTTTCCGCAGCTCGCTGGCTTGGTTGGGCGAGGTCGCCGCACTGGTCTCGCACCGTGCTCCCGCGCCGAGTTCACCCGGTTCAGGGACAGAAGTTATCCACATGTGGATCTTCGAGGCCCTGTTTCAAGATCGACTGTCGGTGGGTGCCGATAGACTGGCACTGGGACGCCCCCCGGAGTGGGTGGGGGCTGGGCAGGGTCGGGACCGCGTGCGCGCGAAGCGGTTCCGGTGGGGGAGTCTGCGGCTGGTGGGGGTACCTGCGGCCGGTTGGATTACCTGTTGTCGGCTGGGGACCCGCCGTCGGTTGGGCTACCTGTCGTCGGTAGAGGGACCTGAGGCCGGTTGGGTTTACCTGGTGTCGGTTGGGACGACTTGGGCGGATGGGATGTCGGGCGCGCGGGTGGGCGCCGGGCCGGGGACCTAGTGGAAGTGGCGGACCTGGGACTGGGTCAGTCGAGGGCTTGGTAGGCGGAGGTCAGGAAGTCGGAGTAGATCTTGGGGCCTGCTGGGGAGGTCCATGCCTGTTGGGTGAGCAGGATGGTGATGAGGTCCTCGGTCGGGTCCACCTGGCCGGAGGTGCCGAGGCCGCCTTCCCAGCCGTAGCGGCCGGGGGTTTTGTGGAGGTCGTCGCGGGTGGTGATGATGCTGACGCCGAAGCCCCAGGTTGCGGTGTCGAAGAAGCCGTCGACCAGGCCGCCGCCTGCTTTCTGGGCGCTGGTCAGTTGGTCCGAGGACAGGGTCAGCACGGACGGGCGGGAGAGGACCGGGGCGCCGCCGCGGCGGAGCATGGTCAGGAAGGCGCGGTAGTCGGCGGCGGTGCTGACGAGGCCGCCCGCGCCGGAGTGGAAGGCGGGCGGGGTGCTCCACTGGCCGCCCTCGGCCGGGTCGTAGACGGCGCGGTCGCCACTGTCCGTGGTCGTGTACGCGGTGGCCAGCCGGGTGATCTTGTCCGGTGCGACGTGGAAGCCGGTGTCGGGCATGCCGAGCGGGGTGAAGATCCGTTCGGCGAGGAACGCGCCCAGCCCCTGCCCGGTCGCGCGTTCGATGAGGACACCCAGCACGTCGTAAGCCGTGTCGTACCACCACCTCTCGCCGGGGTGGCTGAGCAGCGGGAGTGTCCCGAGTAGCCGGACGAACTCGCCGGAGTCCGGTGTGGACGCCGGGTTCGGCGGTCCCGGCTCGAACCCGGCCGCGGCGATGGCGGCCTGGACGGGGTGGGTGCCGGGCGCCGCCATGAGCACGCCGTGGCCGAAGGTGGAGTTGAGCAGGTGACGCAGGGTGATGGGGCGGCGGGCCGGGACGGTGTCGTCGACCGGGCTGTCGAGCGAGCGCAGCACCCGCGGCGCCGCCAACTCCGGGACGAGGTCGCCGATCGGGTCGTCGAGCCGCAGCACGCACTCCTCGACCAGCACCAGCGCGGCGACGGCCGTCACGGGCTTGGTCATCGAGGAGATGCGGAAGATCGTGTCGGCACCGGCGGGGAGGTCGCCGAGGACGCTCACGTGGGCCTCGCCGCGGTGGTCGAGCAGGGAGACGACCCCCGGCACGGCCCCGCTGTCGACGTGGCGCGCCATGACGTCCCGGTGCCGGGTCAGCCTCACCTGGTCCATGTCCGCCAACCTAGCCGGGGCCCCGGAATTGTCGTACCCCTGCGGTTCACTTCTCCCATGGCCAGCACAGCGGTTGACACGTCGGATGGGAACACGGTCGGGTGAAAAAGGGTTTCGTCGGACGCAGGAGGGGGCATTCTGCTAGTGGACGGTGAGCAGCAGCGCACGGTGTCGACCCAGGCAGGGTGACGGCCGAGCGCCACAACTGAACAGCGCCGAGCGAGACACCCAGCCGCGGTGGCCAGCGCCGCCGGTCGATACCGGACCGAGGGCAGTGCCCGTGGGGAGTTACAGCGCCCGTGGGGAGTTACAGCGCGATCCCGCGCGAGGCCAGCCACGGGGTGGGGTTCATCTTGCGCCCGTCCGCGTCCCAGATCTCGAAGTGCAGGTGCGGGCCGGTGGACTGGCCGCGGTTGCCGATGTGGGCGATCAGCTGGCCCGCCTTGACCTTCTGGCCCTCGCGCACGACGTAGTCGTTGACGTGGCCGTAGACCGAGATGGTGCCGTCAGCGTGCTGCACGCGGACCCAGAGGCCGAAGCCGCTCGCGGTGCCCGCCTCGACCACGACGCCGTCCGCGACGGACAGGATCGGGGTGCCGATGCGGTTGGCGATGTCGACGCCGTAGTGGGTGACGCCCCAGCGGGCGCCGAAGCCGGAGGTGAAGGTGCCGACGGCCGGGCGGACGTACTTGGGCCGGGCTGCCTCGTCCTGCTGCGCCTTGAGCGCGGCGGCGCGCTCGGCCTTGGCCTGGGTGAGCCGCTCGGTGGTGGCCATCTTCTGGGCCTCGAGCGTGCCGTCGGCCTGACCGGCCAGCGCGAGCAGCTCGGGAGCGGCGGGTGCGTCACCGCCCATGCCCATCGAGGCGGATGCCTGCCGGACACCCGCGACCGGGACGATCTCGTCGGCAGCGGCGCCGGTGGTGGCGCCGTCGCCGGAGACGGCGTGGATCGTCTGCCCGGCGGCAGCGGCGGCGAAGGCGCCGACCGCGACAGCGGCGACGACCACGCGGCCGCGCAGGGCGGACGACGGTGGGGCGATCCGGTGAGCACCCTTCGCGCGGCGGGCGCCGCGGTCGAGCGCTTCATCGAGCGTGGCGAACTCGTGTTCGCCACCGGTGGAGCGATGTCGGGACAAGACCTAGCCTTCCGCCTTCGGGGAGTTCGATCGCGTCGACACCTGCTCGCCGGGGGGACGGGCGTTGGTGCGGGGCGTACCGGGCGGGGGACCCGGCTGAGGAGGTTTCCGACTGGATTCCTCCCCGGCCCTATTCGTGACCGGACTGTGACAACGGACCCGGGGACAGTAACGGGGCGGCAGCGCCGCAGGCAACATCGGTCACCCGGATCTCATCGGACGCCCTACGGGCAGACCGCGACACCCAGCGGTAATTACGCAAAGTTAACCCGAAGTCACACCCTTAGTGTGAGCTGCGTCTCCGTTCAATCGGCCATCCGGGTGGCAACCCGTTTTCCGGCCGCCCCCTCGGGCGGTCGCCCCAGGTCACGGCCGGTGACACCGCGCAGCGACACTCTCGCGTTCACCCACATGCGCTCCTCCAGCCTCACGGAGGCCCTCGGCGGCGCTCACTAATTCTGTGTACGCACCGCACACGTCGAGGCAGGCGACAGAGCGGACAAACAAGACGGTGCCGCAGGGGGTCCGGCAGCACGCTGGGCCGCGCCGGAACGATCTGCTTGCTAGCGTTGCCCGCGATGACTCTGCGGATCACCACCCCGCCCGCCGCCGATCCGGCCGCCGACGCCAGCCCCGGCCCCCGGATCGGGTGGGCGGAGAGCCCGGCCCGGCTGCGGCTCGCCTTCGCGGTGGCCGCGGCGGGTGCGGTGGCCCAGGTCGTGGGCCCCCTCGTCGGACTGGTCGACGCGTCCCCGGCCGCGGCGTTCGCCGCGGTCCCGCTCCTGGTCCTGCTCGCGGTGCTGCCGCCGGTGGTGGCGACGGCGCTGGCGATCGCGGGCAGGCCGATCGTGGCGGCCGGTGTGCTGGTCGGCGCGGCACTGCTGACCCCGGGCCGGTTCCTCTGCGACCTGCAGTTCCTCCTCGACCCGCTGGTCGTGTCCCGGCCCGAGGTGATGGTCCCGACGAGCCTCGCCCCGCTGCGGGCTGGCGCCGGGTTGTGGGTCCTGCTCGTCGGCCACCTGCTGGTGATCGCGGCCGGGCTGATGGCGGCCAACCGCGCGGGTGCTCCCTACGGGACCCCTTACGCCGCCGAGCTCGACGACGAGGTGCGGCACCGGTCCGCGCCCCTGGGTCTGGTGGCCGGGGTCGCCGCCGCGTTCGGACTCCAGCTGCCCCCGTTCACTTCGGGCAACGCCTTCCTGCTGGCCGAGGGCCTGATCGACAGCCCGTGGCTGCTCCGGTTCGCCCTGCTCGCCGCAGGGGCCGGTGTGGTCGCGGCCGCCCTGGTGGGTGCCGGGTCGCGGCCGTCGGTGGCGCGCGGGGTGAGCATCGGGGCGGCGCTCGGCGTGCTCGCGATCACCGCTCCGCAGATCGCCGCCGGGCTGTGGGTGGCCCTGCTCGACGCCGCGCCGGGGCCGTACGTGGCCCTGCTGTCCGCGGCGGGACTGGCGGTGTCCGTGTGGGTGACCACGCGGGCGCACGGCAGGTCGGAGCCGGTCCGGATCGCGGGCGTGCTCGGTCTCCTCGCGGGCTTGGCGGCCATCGCGGCGGGCACCACCACCGTGATCGCCGTCAACGGTGTCGCCCAGGAGACCTACTCGAACCGGTTGTTCCTGCCCGCGGGCATCCTCGTAGCCGCGTTGGCCCTACCTCTTCTCTTCAGCAGAACTGCGACCCCACTGCGACCGGCCTTCGCCGCCGCGCTCGCCGCCGTCCCACTCGCGGGCATGTCCACACTGGACGCGGTGGTGACCGCGACCGCGGTGGACGCCACGGTCGGCACCGGCGCGGCGGTCTGGTTCACCGCGGCCGCTGGCGCGCTCGCGGCGGCCGCCGCGGTCGTCGCGCTGGTCGCGGGCAGCGCCGAACGCGGCGAGGTCGAGGAACGGCCGCTCGACCTGGTGCTGGTCGCCCCGCTCGCGGTCGCCGGGCTGCTCGCCGTCGGCGCGTTCGGGCTGCCCGTGGTCAAGGCGACCGGCCTGGTCCCGCCGGGCATCTGGACCGAGTTCCGGCTGGCCTCGCTCGGCCTGCTGCTCGCCGCGCTCACCGTCGTGGTCGCGGTGGCGCTGACCCCGCTGTCGCGGCCGCAGCGGGCGGGCGCGCTGCTGCTCGGGTGCGCGGGCCTGGTCGGCGTGCGCGTCCTGGAGTACCCGCTGACCGCCGCGCGCGCCGCCGGGTCGGTGCCCGGCCCCGGCCTGTGGCTCTCGCTGGCCTGCGCGGGGGCGCTGGTCGTCGCCGGGTTGATGGTGCTGAGCCGCCGGTGAGGATCGTGCTGGTCAGCGACAGCAGCGCCACAGTCACCTCTATAGCGACGCAGCTAAGAGACCACGGCGTCGAGGTCATCTACCTGGTCGACACAGACCCAACCAGGCTGGTGCGCACGGCAGTGCAAGAGGACGCCGACGCGATCGCGGCACCGGCCCCTCTAGGGGCGATCACCGCGCTGTTGGCGGAGAATGGTGCCGCCGACATCGCCGTGGTCGGCGTGGACTCGATCGTGTCCTGGGTGGTCGACACGGCCGGTGAGTGACATCACCACCGGTCGTGACGGACCTCACCGGATGCGAAGTGTCAAGCCCCATCCCACGTCGCTAGGGTTCCCGTGTCGTCCGACAGCGCGACGTTCACCCAAGCCTGTCGCCAAGAGCAGCACGTCCCACAGCAGCACGTCGACACCGTAAGTCAGGAGACTGTCGAGTGGACCTGTACGAGTACCAGGCGAAGGATCTCTTCGCCGCCCACGGGGTCCCGGTCCTGCCGGGCGACGTGGCAAGCACCCCCGAGGAAGCACACGCGATCGCGCAGCGCCTCGGGCAGACCGTCGTCATCAAGGCGCAGGTGAAGACCGGCGGCCGCGGCAAGGCGGGCGGGGTCAAGCTCGCCGACGACGCCGACGGCGCCAAGGAGAAGGCCGAGGCGATCCTCGGGCTCGACATCAAGGGCCACATCACCCGCAAGGTGCTGGTGACCGTCGCCTCCGACATCGCCGAGGAGTACTACTTCTCGTTCCTGCTCGACCGCGCCAACCGCACCTTCCTGGCGATGGCCTCGGCCGAGGGCGGCATGGAGATCGAGCAGCTCGCCGTCGAGCGCCCGGACGCGCTGGCCAAGGTGCCGGTGGACGCCATCAAGGGCGTCGACCTGGACACCGCGCGCGACATCGCGACCCAGGCGAAGATCCCGGCCGAGGTGCTCGAGCAGGCCGCCGAGGTCATCGTCAAGCTGTGGGAGACCTTCGTCAGCGAGGACGCCACCCTCGTCGAGGTCAACCCGCTGGTGCGCGACCCGCAGGACAAGGTCATCGCCCTCGACGGCAAGGTGACCCTGGACGAGAACGCGTCCTTCCGCCAGCCCGGCCACGCCGAACTGGTCGACAAGGAGGCGGAGGACCCGCTGGAGGCCGCGGCCAAGGCCAAGGACCTCAACTACGTCAAGCTCGACGGCCAGGTCGGCATCATCGGCAACGGCGCGGGCCTGGTCATGTCCACCCTGGACGTCGTCGCGTACGCCGGTGAGAAGCACAAGGGCGTCAAGCCCGCGAACTTCCTCGACATCGGTGGCGGCGCCTCGGCCGAGGTGATGGCCAACGGGCTGCACATCATCCTGGGCGACCCGGACGTGAAGTCCGTCTTCGTCAACGTCTTCGGCGGCATCACCTCCTGCGACGCGGTCGCCAACGGCATCGTCGCGGCGCTGGAGATCCTCGGCGCCGAGGCCACCAAGCCGCTGGTCGTGCGCCTCGACGGCAACAACGTGGAGGAGGGTCGGCGCATCCTCGCCGACGCCAACCACCCGCTGGTGACCGTCGTCGACACCATGGACAACGCGGCCGACAAGGCCGCCCAGCTCGCGGCTGCGGGGGTCTGACCCAGATGGCTATCTTCCTGACCGAGAACAGCAAGGTCATCGTCCAGGGCATCACCGGCTCCGAGGGCACCAAGCACACCGCGCGGATGCTCAAGTCCGGCACCAACGTCGTCGGCGGGGTGAACCCGCGCAAGGCGGGCACCAAGGTCGAGATCGAGGGCCAGTCGCTGCCGGTGTTCGCCACCGTCGCCGAGGCGATCGCCGAGACCGGCGCGGACGTGTCGGTCATCTTCGTGCCGCCGAAGTTCGCCAAGGACGCCGTCCTGGAGGCCATCGACGCCGAGATCGGCCTCGCGGTCGTCATCACCGAGGGCATCCCGGTGCACGACTCCGCCTACTTCTGGGCGCACGCGGTCGCCACCGGGCACAAGACCCGGATCATCGGCCCGAACTGCCCCGGCCTGATCAGCCCCGGGAAGTCCAACGCGGGCATCATCCCGGCGGACATCACCGGCCCCGGCAAGATCGGCCTGGTGTCCAAGTCGGGCACGCTGACCTACCAGATGATGTACGAGCTGCGCGACATCGGCTTCTCGTCCGCGGTCGGCATCGGCGGCGACCCGATCATCGGCACCACGCACATCGACGCGCTCGCCGCGTTCGAGGCCGACCCCGAGACCGAGCTGATCGTGATGATCGGCGAGATCGGTGGCGACGCCGAGGAGCGGGCCGCGGCCTACATCAAGGAGCACGTGACCAAGCCGGTCGTCGGCTACGTCGCGGGCTTCACCGCCCCCGAGGGCAAGACGATGGGCCACGCGGGCGCCATCGTCTCCGGCTCGGCTGGCACCGCGCAGGCGAAGAAGGAGGCCCTCGAGGCCGCCGGGGTCAAGGTCGGCAAGACGCCGTCGGAGACCGCCGCCCTCGCCAGGGAGTTGTTCACCGCGCGCGGTTAGTCCGCCGCGGTGGGTCGTGGGGCCGGGCGCTGGTAGCGTCCGGCCCCACTTCGCTTCATCCGTTCGGGAACCGGCACCGACCGGCCGACGTCGAACGGGAAGGGATGGGCTAGCGTTTTCGCTGGCTCTGATGTTTCTTCGTCGCTGAGGAGAGCACGCGATGACCTACCCAGGTGCGCCGGGCGGATACCCGGGGCCGGGACAACCGCAGCCCCAGCCGCAGCCGGGCTTCGGACCGCCGCCGGTCGGCAGCAGGTTCACCCTGGCGCAGACGCTGAACCTGCTGGTCATCGGGCTCGGCGCGCTGAACCTGTTCCTCGGGTTCGCGCCCGCGTTCAACGCCGTGAGCTTCTACGAGAGCGTCGGTGGCGGCTGGATCCCCGGTCTGCTGTTCGCGGGCGGTCTGCTCGCGCTGCCCGCGGTGCTCCCGGGTGACAAGAAGGTCGGTGTCGCCTCCATGGCCGTCGTGCTCGGCACGACGCTGGCGTTCCTGTTCTCCGTGTTCGCCATCTCCGCCGAGATCAAGGCGGGTGGCATCCTCGTACTGGTCTTCGGCCTGCTGCAGTCGGGTCTCGCGGTCGCCGCGTTCCTGTTCGAGGCGGGCCTGCTCAAGCCGCCCGCGCCGCGCCAGCACCACGGGCACTTCGGCCAGCCCGGTGGCTACAACCCGCCGTCGGGGCAGTTCCAGCAGCCCTACGGCCAGCCGCCGGTGCAGCAGCAGCCACCGCAGCAGCAGCCGGGCGGGCAGACCACCTTCGCCCCGCAGCAGGGCCAGTTCGGCCAGCCGCCGCACGCGCCGGGCACGCCGCCCGGCGGGTACCCGCAGCAGGGCTGACACACCTCTTCGCCGGAACGGGCGGGGTGGCACGGGAAACCGGCCGCCCCGCCCGTTCCGCGTTCCCGGCGCGCACCGGCGCTCACCGGATGGGGTCACGGCGGCGTGCCTGACCCGATCGGAGCAACCCGGATGTCAGAGTTGGCGGCATGCCGCACACCGACCTGCTGGAGGCCGAGGACCGGGTCGAACTCCCCCGGTCCCTGCGGGTCCGGGTGCTCGCGGTCGCCGCGGTGGGGCCGCTGCTCACCGGGTACGCCGCGGTGGCCGCGGTGTTGGCGCTGGTCACCGCGATCGCGCCGCGGGCGCTGTTCACCACCTCCGGGGTGCTGGCGGCGGCGGTGCCCGGCTGGCTCGGGGCGCACCAGGTGCCGGTGCGGATCGAGGGCCACGAACTGGGTGCGTTGCCCCTGCTGCCCACGCTGTTGGTGTTGGTGCTGGCGTGGCGGACGGCGGCGGCAGCGGCGGACCGGTTGGCGGTCGAGACACCTCGGGAAGCCGGTCAGGTCGTGGGGGCGATCGTCGGCGCGCACGCCGTGGCGGGGTTGTCGTTGGCGTTGTTGTGTTCCGACGGCACGGTCACGATCGATCCGTTGGCAGGGTTGTACTACCCGGCGCTGTTGTCCGGTATCGCTGCTGTGGCAGGTGTGTTGCCGCGCGCGGGGTTGTCGCACATGTTGTCCGACCGGATGGACGCGATAGCGCTCAGGGGCCTTCGAGCCGGTTTGCTCGCGGTAGCGGCGTTGTTGGCGTCTGGCGCGGCTGTCCTGACTCTGGCGTTGGCGCTGTCTTTCCCGACCGTGAAGCACCTGTTCGCGGTCGAGGGCATCGGCGGCGGCATCGGCATGTTGTTGCTGTCGTTGGGCTACCTGCCGAACGCGGTGGTCGCGGCCACGGCGTTCTCGGCGGGGCCCGGGTTCTCGCTCGGCTCGGTCGTCGTGTCGCCGGTGGACTTCCACGGTGGCGTCGTACCGCCGCTGCCGCTGCTCGGCGCCCTGCCGGAGCACGGGCAGGCGTGGTGGCTGCTGCTGTTCGCGTTCCCCGCCGCGGTGGGGACGCTGGTCGGCTGGGTGCTGCGGGAGGTCGACGAGTCGCCCACCGTGCGGGTGCGGGCGGTGGTGGTCGCCTCGGTCGTGGTGGCGATGGCGTTCGCGGTGCTCGGCGGCGCGGCCGGTGGCGCGCTCGGCGGTGGCCCGTTCCACCCGCTCGACCTGCGGGCGGCGTGGCTGTCGGTGGCGCTGGTGGCCTGGGTCGCGCTGCCCGGCGCGGTGGTCGCCTGGACCGCGGGGCCGCAGCCGCCCCGCGCGGAACCGGTGCCGGACGAGGACTCCGACCAGGACCTCGACGACGCCGAGGAGTTCGAGGAGTCCGAGGACGAGCCGGACGATGTCGACGAAGTCGAGGACGCTGACGAACTCGAGACCGCTGATGGCGAGTCGGCGGAGGTCGAGGACGTGGCTGACCCCGACACCGACCCCGCCACCATCCCGGCTGACGACCGCGAGGACCCGGGCGGCGCCGAGGAGCCCGCGGCGAGCGCGGACACCGGGGACGAGCAGGCATCGGGGCGCTGACCAAGATCGACTGCGCACGGCTTACGCTGGGCACACCCCCGTTCCGGCCGTCGCAGGAGACCACGCTTGAGCGTTCACCACCCGCCAACCGCGCCTGCCAGGGTCGTCGTCCTGGTCTCCGGTTCCGGCACCCTGTTGCAGGCCCTGCTCGACGAGTGCGCGCGTCCCGGGTACCCGGCCGCCGTCGTCGCCGTCGGCGCTGACCGCACCCGCATCGAGGGGCTGGCCAGGGCCGAGCGCGCGGGGATCGCGACGTTCACCACGCGCACCCGCGACCACGCCGACCGCGACGCGTGGGACACCGCGCTGACCGAGGCGGTCGCGGCGCACGAGCCGGACCTGGTGGTGTCGGCGGGCTTCATGAAGATCCTGGGGTCGGCGTTCCTGGCCAGCTTCGGCGGCCGGATGATCAACACGCACCCCGCGCTGCTGCCCTCGTTCCCCGGCGCGCACCCGGTGCGCGACGCCATCGAGCACGGCGTGCTGGTCACCGGGGCCACCGTGCACCTGGTCGACGGCGGCGTGGACACCGGGCCGATCATCAGCCAGGAGCCGGTGCCGGTCGAGGTCGGCGACGACGAGGCGGCCCTGCACGAACGCATCAAGGCGGTGGAGCGGCGGTTGCTGGTCGACGTGGTCGCCAGGATGACCGCGGACGGCTACACCGTGGACGGACGAAAGGTGAGCATCCCGTGACCGTTACCGAGGTCGAGCGGCGGCCGATCCGCCGCGCGCTGATCGGCGTGTCGGACAAGACCGGCCTGCTGGAGTTGGCGACCGGCCTGCACGCGGCCGGGGTGGAGATCGTCTCCACCGGGGGCACCGCGAAGACCATCGCCGACGCCGGGGTCCCGGTGACGCCGGTGGAGGAGGTCACCGGGTTCCCCGAGTCGCTGGGCGGCCGGGTCAAGACGCTGCACCCGAGGGTGCACGCCGGGCTGCTGGCCGACATGCGCGACCCCGCGCACGTCGCGCAGCTCGACCAGCTGGAGATCGCGCCGTTCGACCTGCTGGTGGTCAACCTGTACCCGTTCGTCAAGACGGTCGCCTCGGGCGCGTCGCCGGAGGAGTGCGTCGAGCAGATCGACATCGGCGGGCCCGCGATGGTGCGCGCGGCGGCGAAGAACCACGCCAGCGTCGCCGTCGTGGTAGACCCCTCGCGCTACTCGTGGCTGTTGGAGCAGGTCGGCGCGGGTGGCTTCACCTTGCCCGACAGGCAGTCCCTCGCCGCGGCGGCGTACCGGCACACGGCGTCCTACGACGTCGCTGTGGCCTCTTGGATCGGCAGCACGCTCGCGCCGGACGACGAGGGTTCCGGTTTCCCCGGGTGGGTTGGCGCTACCTGGCAGCGCAAGAACGTGCTGCGGTACGGGGAGAACCCGCACCAGAGCGCCGCGCTGTACGTGCAGGGTGACGGTTCGTCCGGGTTGGCGACGGCGACGCAGCTGCACGGCAAGGAGATGTCCTACAACAACTACGTCGACGCTGATGCTGCCTGGCGCGCGGCGCACGACCACGCCGCGGCGTGCGTGGCGATCATCAAGCACGCCAACCCGTGCGGCATCGCGGTGTCCGACGTGGACATCGCCGAGGCGCACCGCAACGCGCACGCCTGCGACCCGACCAGCGCGTTCGGCGGCGTGATCGCCAGCAACCGCGAGGTCAGCCTGGCAATGGCCGAGCAGGTCGCGGAGATCTTCACCGAGGTCGTCGTCGCCCCCGCCTACGCCGACGGCGCGGTGGAGGTGCTGACCCGCAAGAAGAACATCCGGGTGCTGCTCGCCGAGCCGCCGCGCAGGCTGGGCGCCGAGCTGCGGCCGGTGTCGGGCGGGCTGCTCGTGCAGACCATCGACACCATCGAGGCCGAGGGCGACGAGCCTGCCAAGTGGGCGCTGGCGACCGGGCCCGCGGTGGACGACGCCACCCTGGCCGACCTCGCCTTCGCCTGGCGGGCCGTGCGGGCGGTGAAGTCCAACGCGATCCTGATCGCCAAGGGCGGCGCGACCGTGGGCGCGGGCATGGGCCAGGTCAACCGGGTGGACGCGGCCAAGCTGGCGGTGGCCCGCGCCGGGGACCGCACGGTGGGCGCGGTCGCCGCGTCCGACGCGTTCTTCCCGTTCCCGGACGGCCTGGAGGTCCTGGTCGAGGCCGGGGTCAAGGCGATCGTGCAGCCGGGTGGCTCGGTCCGCGACGCGGAGGTCCTCGCGGCCGCCGAGGCGGCCGGGGTGTCGGTGTACCTGACCGGGACCAGGCACTTCGCGCACTGACGTTGTCGTGGGGGCGGGGACTCGCCCGCCCCCACGGTCAGCCCTGGAGGATGCGGCGGGTCTGGCGGCCGGTGGCGACGAGTTCGCCCGCGCGGTTCCACACCTCGCTGGCGTCGACGCACCAACCCGCGCTCGCGTGTTCGGTGTGGATGCGCGCGAACGCCCACTCGCCCGCGTCGAAGGTGTGCGCCGCCTCGGTGAAGTGCACGGCCAGTTCGACCGTGGGGATCGGGACCGGGGTCGTGCGTGTGGCATAGAGCGCTGGCGCGAGCACGTCCAGAAGCACCGTTGCCGCTGACTCGGGTCGAGCGGGCGGGGCAACAAGGCGGACCCAAGAGGTCAGGACAGGACTGTCGCCGCCACTGAGCGGAACACCGCCTACCGGCCGGAACTCGATGTGCTGCGCGAACGGCACAAGATCCGGCGGCAGCGTGAACGGCGCCAGGGTGTCGACATCAGGGACGTCCGGCAGAGGGATAGCCGGGCTGCCTGGCCCGTGGTCCCCACCACCGAAGGTAGCCGTAGCGAGCAGGGCGAGTTTCTCGCCTGCTTCCAGGCGCGCGATAACGGTCGAGCTGCTGCGGCCCGCCTTGACCAGGTCTGCCGATACGTGAACCTCGTCGGACCGCACTGCCGACAGGAACGACACGTGCACGGCTCGGGCCGGTAGTCCCGAGACCAGCCTCCCCGCGTGGTCGAGCGCTATGCCCGCCAAGAGGCCACCGTGGGCACCGGTCCAGGAGCGCCAACTCTCGTCGACGCGTTCGACATCGGCCAGGACGCTCATGGCGGCACACCTCGTGGTCAGTGGTTTTACGCAACCGACCATAGTGCGGGGTGGGGGTCGGCGCGCCGAGATCTACGTCATGCGCGACCCGCCCCGGACCGGTTTGACAGCGGGTCCGGGTGGGGTATTCTTCGGATGTCGAACACCTGTTCGAGTCGGGCGGTCGGAGTCGAAGCCGGTCGCCCGGGAACCGCCGTCTCCCCACGGCAGACCACGCGCGAAATGAGCGGCGCGCGCGGTGGACCCGTGGGAGGTATCGCGGTGTGGTCGCTACCTGTTCCCGGCGCGGGGAAGTACTCGGGCGCAGGTAGCGACCACTTTCCATTTCCCGGCGTGCCCACCACGGCACGCGTCGCCTTGCGACACCCGATCGGTCCGTCAGCGCCATCGGCGCGGAGCGGCCCTAGAACCCTCCAAGCCCCAACGCGCCCACGGCGCGCTTGCCTCACCCTGCGGCGGCTGAGCATGTCGGCGCACTCGAGCCCACAGCCCTTTCGCGTCGAACCAGGCACCCTTGCCGGTCCGCGCGTTCTCCCTGTCCACCAAGGCTTGTCGAGCCTGTTCCCCTGGGGCGGCTTGCGGCGCGGTGGCACGGTCTCGGTCCAGGGGTCGTCCGGGCTCTTACTCGCTTTGCTCGCAGAGGCAAGCTCACAGGGGTCTTGGACTGCCGTAGTAGGCATGCCCAACCTGGGGATGTTGGCCGCATCCGAGGCAGGTATGGCTGTCCAGCGCATCGCCCTGGTACCGCAACCTGGCGCGGATCTCACCGCGGTCGTCGCGGCACTGCTCGACGGGTTCGACATCGTGGCGGTGGCCGCGAACCGGATCGGCGACCAACTCGCCCGCAAGCTGTCCGCGCGCGCCCGCAGCCGGGGCGCGGCACTGATCGCGGTCGGTCCGTGGCCGGGTGCCGAACTGGAACTGACCGTGGCGCACGGGCGCTGGTCGGGCCTGCACGACGGCCACGGGTATCTCGGCAGCCACTCGGTCGAGGTGCGCGCCAGTGGTCGCGGCGCGGCCGCCCGACCCCGGCGGACCACGTTCACCTTGCGGGGTGAGACGCCCTTGACGACACCGCCGTTCGAACATATGTTCGACCACGGCAGCGCTGCCATCAGCGACAACGACACCGCTATCAGGAGAACACCGTGACCCGCCTGCTCGTCCTCTGGTGCCCGGACTGGCCGGTCGTGGCCGCGGGCATGGCGGCGGGGCTGGCGGCGGACGCGCCCGCCGCGGTGGTCTCGGCGAACCAGGTGGTCTCCGCGAACGCCCAGGCGCGCCGCGAGGGCGTGCGCCAGGGCCTGCGCCGCCGGGAGGCGCAGGGCCGGTGCCCGGATCTCGCGGTGCTGCCCACCGACCTCGACCGGGACGCGCGGTTGTTCGAGCCGGTGGCGGCCGCGGTGGAGGAGTTGGCGGTCGGTGTCGAGGTGGTCGCCCCCGGGGTGGTCGCGGTGCCCGCGCGGGGGCCGTCGGGGTACTTCGGGTCGGAGGAGTCGGCCGCCGAGCGGGTGATCGACCAGGTGGCGACCCGCACCGGGGCCGAGTCCCAGGTCGGCGTGGCGGACGGGTTGTTCGCCGCGACGCTGGCCGCGCACCGGGGTCTGGTCGTGCCGCCGGGTGAGAGCGCGCGGTTCCTCGCGCCGCTGGACATCCGCGAACTCGCCGACCGCCCCGACCTGGTGGACCTGTTGCGGCGGTTGGGGATCCACACCCTGGGCGCCTTCGCCGCGTTGTCCCACAACGACGTCACGTCCCGATTCGGCGCAGACGCCGGTTACGCCCACCGCCTCGCCAGCGGCTTGGAGCAACGCCCCCCTTCGCGCAGACGACCACCGGTAGACCTATCGGTCACACTCAGCCCTGACCCACCGATCGACCGAGTCGACGCTGCCGCCTTCATCGCCCGCACCTTGGGCGAGAAGCTGCACAACCTGCTTTCTTCCCACGGCCTGGCTTGCACCCGCCTGGCCATCCACGCCAGCACCGCCAACGGCGAGGACCTGACCCGCCTCTGGCGCTGCGCGGATCCTCTTACCCCGTCCGGCATCTCCGACCGTGTCCGCTGGCAACTGGACGGCTGGCTCCGCAGCCCTGCCCGCCCGTCAGCCGGAATCACCCTGCTACACCTAGAACCCGAGGAAACCGTCGACGGCCACGCCCTCCAACTGGGCCTATGGCAAGGCGGCAACGACGAACAAACCTCCCGCGCCTCCCGAGCAATGATCCACGTCCAAGGTCTCTTAGGCCAAGAAGGCGTCCTCACCCCCACTATCAACGGCGGCCGCTCCCCCAGCGACCAGGTAACCCTGACCCCTTGGGGCGACGAACAAACCCCCACCACCTCCCCCGACCTCCCCTGGCCCGGCCGATTACCGAGCCCATCACCGGCAACGATCCCCACACAACGCGTCCCGGCGACGGTGCTGGACCGCGATGGCGGGGAGGTAGGGGTAACCGGGCGGTTCACGCTTACCTCGCAACCGGATGAGGTAGCGGTTGCGGGCAGCACCCGGCGGGTAATCGCGTGGGCGGGGCCGTGGCCTGCGGACGAACGCTGGTGGGAGAAGGACAACGGGAGGCGACGGGCGCGGTTGCAGGTGCTGCTGGCCGAGCAGTCCGAAGTAGACAACCAGGACGCGCTGCTCCTGGTACGCGAGAACGAGAAGTGGTCCGTGGAAGGAATCTACGACTGATGTCCCCGACTGACCCGATTCTGGATGAGTGGCTTGATCTGTTCGACCTGGCTGAGCTGATTCCGGTGCAGCGGAGGTCGCCGGAGGAGACGAGGACGGAGTGAGGGGTGGGGCGCTCCGTGGGGTTGTCCACAGGGTGGCTGCTTGCTCTGACCGGTTTGTCGGTGCCGCTCGGTAAGCTGTATATCGGGGGGTGCTTTGGCGGGTTTGATCTTGAGCTGGGGGCAGTCCGGCTCTTGTTCTCGGCTTCGCCGTCGACGGTAAACGCCTCGCCTGCGGCATTGGCCGGGGCGCGAGAAAGCGAAGAGCTCGATGCGGCGAACTTGTTTTGCGCGGGGCCCCTACAACAACCGTGGCAGAACCACAAAGCAGGGGCCCAAAAGCAGGCCCTGCCGCGTGAACGACGCTACGGCTGCTGTCCCCCCACACAAAACAAGTCCACCCCATCGAGCCTGCCTGGCACCAGCGACTCCGAGGAGCGGTGTTCGGCCAACGTTGTTTAGGGGCGCGTGGTCGGCCAACGTCTGTGAGGGCCGGGTGGGGACCAATGCCCGGGAGGGGCACGTTGGGGCCAACGTTGTAGAGGGGCACGCAGGGGCCAACGATCGCGAGGGCCGGGTGGGGACCAGCGCCTGGGAGGGGCACGGTTGGGCCAACGATCGTGAGGGGCGCGTCGGGGGCGACGTTGCAGAGTCTCTACGGGTTGGGAGTGGGACTTCGAGGGCGCGGTTGGGCAAACGACCGTGGCGGACGCGTAGGGCCAACGGCGCGGAGTCTCTATCGGGGCTCCTGGGGCAACGGACGTGGAGGGGGTCGCGTGGGGTGGAGTAATCCGCCGGTTCGGTGGTCGGAGTTGGAGAGGATTTTGTCCGGGCGGCCGCCGGCGGTGGGGGATGGGGGGGATAGTCCGGCGTGGACTCGGCAGCGGGAGCGGTTTTTCTCGGCGGTGGGGGAGGTGGTTGCCGATAGTGGCGGCGGGGAGGGGCGGGTTCCTTACGCGGAGTTGCACTGTCACAGCAACTTCAGCTTCCTCGATGGCGCTTCACATCCCGAGGAGTTGGTGGAAGCCGCAGCGTTGCTGGGGCTTGATGCCATTGCGATCACCGACCACGACGGGATGTACGGGGTCGTTCGGTTTGCCGAGGCGGCAAGGGAAGTGGGGGTCAGAACAGTCTTCGGTACCGAGCTCAGCTTGGGGTTGACGGCTCCGCAGAATGGGGTTGCTGATCCTGAGGGGGAGCATCTCCTCCTCCTCGCGGCCGGGCAAGAGGGTTACCACCGGCTGTGTCGGGTGCTCACTACGGGCCATCTCGACGGTGAGGAGAAAGGCAAGCCGCTCTACGATCTGCGGGCGGTAGTGGAAGAGACGCGGGATCACTGTGTCGCTCTCACGGGTTGCCGCAAGGGGGCTGTTCGTAAGGCGCTCAGCGAAGGTGGTCCTACCGCAGCGTTTGAGCAGTTGCGGCTACTCAAGGTCGCTTACGGCGAGGACCGCGTCTTCGTCGAGTTGGTCGACCACGGTTACCCCACGGACTCCAAGCGCAACGACCTTCTCGCGGGCATGGCGACTGATCTAGGTCTACCGACCGTCGCGACCAATGCTGTGCACTACGCGCATCCCGGGCGGGGGCGGCTGGCGGCGGCGATGGCGGCTGTGCGGGCGCGGCGGAGTCTGGAGGAGTTGGAGGGGTGGTTGCCGCCCGCGCCTACGGCTCATTTGCGTACTGGGGCGGAGATGTCGGCGCGGTTTGAACGGTATCCGGGGGCGGTGCAGCGCGCGGCGGTGTTGGGTGTCGCAGTGTCGTTCGACCTAGAGGTGGTGGCGCCGAAGCTGCCGCCGTTTACCGTGCCGGACGGGCATGACGAGGTGACTTACCTGCGTGAGCTGGTGCACCTGGGCGCGGCCAAGAAGTACGGGTCGGCGGCGGAGGCGCCGAGTGCGCACGCGCAGATCGCGCACGAGCTCACGGTGATCGAGGAACTCGGCTTCCCTGGCTACTTCCTGGTGGTGTGGGACATCGTGCGGTTCTGCCGGGTGAACGGGATCCTCTGCCAGGGCCGGGGGTCGGCGGCGAACTCGGCGGTCTGCTACGCGCTGGGGATCACCAACGTCGACGCCGTGCGGTGGGAGTTGCTGTTCGAGCGGTTCCTGGCCCCGGCGCGGGACGGGCCGCCGGACATCGACCTGGACATCGAGTCCGACCGCAGGGAGGAGGCCATCCAGTACGTCTACGCCAAGCACGGCAGGCGGCACGCGGCGCAGGTGGCGAACGTGGTCACCTACCGGGCCAAGTCGACGGTGCGGGACATGGCGCGGGCGCTGGGGTACTCGCCGGGCCAGCAGGACGCGTGGAGCAAGCAGATCGACCGGTGGGGCCCGCTGACCAGCACCGTCGGCGACAACCACCTCGACGTGCCGGACGCGGTGCTCGAGCTGGCCGGGCAGCTGGAGGACTTCCCCCGGCACCTGGGCATCCACTCCGGCGGCATGGTGATCTGCGACCGGCCGGTGAGCGAGGTGTGCCCGGTCGAGCCCGCGCGGATGGCCGACCGGACCGTGCTGCAGTGGGACAAGGACGACTGCGCCGCTGTCGGGCTGGTGAAGTTCGACCTGCTGGGGTTGGGCATGCTGTCGGCGCTGCGCTACATGGTGGAGATGGTGCGCGACCACCACGGCGAGGACGTCGACCTCGGCGCGCTCGACCTGGCCGACGCGGGCGTGTACGAGATGTTGTGCCGGGCCGACTCCGTCGGTGTGTTCCAGGTGGAGAGCCGCGCGCAGATGGCGACGCTGCCCCGGTTGCGGCCGGAGGAGTTCTACGACCTCGTGGTGGAGGTGGCGCTGATCCGGCCCGGTCCGATCCAGGGCGGGTCGGTGCACCCGTACATCCGGCGCAAGAACGGCAACGAGAAGGTCACCTACGACCACCCGCTGCTGGAGAAGGCCCTGCACAAGACCAAGGGCGTGCCGCTGTTCCAGGAGCAGCTGATGCAGATGGCCGTCGACATCGCCGACTTCACCCCGGCGGAGGCCGACGAGCTGCGCCGCGCGATGGGCGCGAAGAGGTCCACCCGGCGGATGGAGCGGCTGCGGGAGCGGTTCTACGCCGGTGCCGCCGCGCACGGGATCGACGAGGAGCTGGCCGGGCGCATCTACGCGAAACTACTGGCGTTCGCGAACTTCGGCTTCCCGGAGAGCCACGCCCTCAGCTTCGCTTACCTTGTCTTCGCCAGCGCCTGGTTCAAGCTCTACTACCCAGAGGCGTTCTGTGCCGCCCTATTGCGCGCGCAGCCGATGGGGTTCTACTCGCCGCAGTCCCTGGTAGCCGACGCACGCCGCCACGGGGTAACAGTGCTCGGGCCGGACATCAACGCCAGCATCTCTTATCCCATCCTCGAACCGGCGGGTGAACGACCTGCCATCCGCCTTGGCCTAAGCACCATCCGCAACATCGGCGAGAAACTAGCCACCCGCATCGTCGAGGCCCGCAGCGAGACCCCCTTCACCGACATGACAGACCTAGCGCGCCGCGTTGAACTGACCCGTCCCCAGATAGAGGCGTTGGCTACTGCGGGCGCTTTCAGTTGCTTCACCCCACACAGGCGGGAAGCCCTATGGACCGCAGGTGCCGTTGTCTCCGAAGGGAAGGGCCACCTCCCCGGCACGGTCGTTGGCGCTAACGCCCCCACCCTGCCCGGCATGGACACCCTGGACCAAGCCATAGCCGACGTCTGGGCCACCGGCATCTCCCCCGACAGCTTCCCCACCCAGTTCATCCGCCCCTACCTGGACCGTCTAGGCGCCCTCTCCGTGACAAAGCTGTCCACAGTAGACAACGGCACCCGGGTCCTCCTGGGCGGCGCGGTGACCCACCGCCAACGCCCGCAGACCGCGGGCGGGGTGACCTTCCTGAACATCGAAGACGAAACCGGCATGGTCAACGTCGTCTGCTCCCCCGGCCTCTGGACCCGCTACCGCCGCGTAGCCCGCACCAGCGCAGCCCTCCTGATCCGCGGCACCCTGGAGAAGCACGAGGGCGTGATCAGCCTCTACGCCGACCACCTCCAGACCCTGCACATGCGCATAGAAGCCAAATCCCGCGACTTCAGGTAGCCGGGAACCCCTCCAGGCTGCCCAAATCGTCGTCGACAGCCCTGACCTCCTTGGCGCCGATCGCCTGGAAGCAGTCGCGGGCCGCCGACCACCACCTCGCCGCCCCCTGCGGATCACCGGTCGATCGGGCCACACCACCGAGCCGCCACAGGGCAATGCCCTCCTCGCGCAGGCTCCGCGCCTTCCTGCTGTAGTCGACCGCAAGATGGTGGGCGACCTCCGCGCGTGCGTAGTGCTCGGCACTGACGAGGACAAGCCCGAGGGTGTTGCAGGCTTGGGCAGCGTCGAGGTACAGGTCCATCGACACCGCCAGGGAGATCGCCTCTTCCGCGTGACCGACGGCTTCCGCTGTCATCCCGAGTTCCGACTCCACCCGGGCCATGCTCCGCACCGTGATGCCGACGTTGCGGCCGAGCCCGTGATCGCGGTAGTAGGCGAGGGCTTCCTGGTGGTTGGCCAGCGCGGCCACGAAGTCGCCCTGCCTGCGGAGAACGGCAGCGAGGTTGACCAAGGCGTTGCACCGGCCGTGCGAGTCGCCGACCTGGCCGAACAGCTCGCCCGCGCGGCCGTAGTGCTCCGTCGCCTCATCCAGGCGACCGGCCTCCACCAGTGCCATCCCGAGGTTGTTGCGGGTGAGCGCCTCAGCAGCGAGATCCCCGAGCCTGACCGCGGCGGCCAACGCGGCGGTGTGCGTCCGGATCCAGGCGTCGACGCGCTTGGTGAAGTAGAAGTACCCGCGCACGGCGTAGGCCAGCCGCCACCTCCGGTGGTCGAGCCGCTCGTCTCCCACAGCGCACAACGCCACGATGTTCGCCAACTCCACGTCCACCCAGGCCAACGCCGAAGCCCGGTCGCCGACACCGCCTCGAAGGGTCCACGGCGGGCGATACCGCCCCGGCGAGACAAGGTCATCAGCGTGATCGGCGGCAGCGGTGAAGTAGTCGAAGGCACGGTCCAAGAAGGTGACCGGGTCGCTCACGAGCTCACGCGCATAGCTGCGCAACAGGTCGTGCGGTTCGTACCGCCCGGCCGCGCTCTCCACCAGCAGACTCGCCCGCCGCAGTGAACGCACCGCAGCCTCGGCCGCCTCGCTCGGCAAGCCGGAGATCGCGCGGATGGCGGCCGCGTCCAGGCTGCCGCCCGGGAGCGCGCCGAACAGCTGGAAGACGATCCGCGCCTCGGCCTCTAGGTGGTCGTAGGACCACGAGAAGACCTTGCGCAACGCCACGGTCGAACCGTCCTCCAAGTCGAACAGGTCCAACGACAGCGGCGCCCGATCCCCCGCGACGAGCCTGCACCCGGCCAGTCGCAGCGCCAGCGGGAGCCCGGCGCAGAAGCGTGCCAACTCGTCGACCTCACGAACGTCCGCGGTGCCCACGGCCTCCGCCACCAAGGCCACCGACGCGACGTGGTCGAGCCTGGGCACCTCCACGGCCGTCACCGGGAAGTGCACCGCCAATCCCGGCAGGGCTACCCGACTGGTGACCACGACCGCGCACCGGGACTCGCCGGGCAAGAGCGCGCGCACCTGGTCAACCGACCGCGCGTTGTCCAACACGACGATCGCCCTGCGCCCGGCCATGAGCGTCCGGAACGTCGCCTCCCGCTCCACCGCGGTCAACTCGTCCGGCCGCTCGATCCCCAGTGCCCGCAGGAAAGCCGCCAACACCTCGGCCACCCCGCGCGGCGCCGCCGAGGCGAACGCCCGGAGGTCGACGAACAACTGCCCACCCGGGAACCGCGCCGCCGCCCGACGCGCCCACCACACCGCCACCGCGGTCTTCCCGACACCCGCCATGCCCGACAACACGACGATCCCACCCTCGGCCAGCGAGTCGTCCACCAGCGCGAGCAGGCCGTCCCGCCCCACCAAGGGGTGCCCGGCCAACGGCAACTGTCGGGGAACGGGGGTGGGCACCGCCCCGATCGACACACCACCGTGGATCGCGGTGGCCTGGAGCGCGTTCCCCTGCACAGCGCCGATGGAGAACCCGGTCACGACCCGCCGTGCCTCACGAGGTCGCGGCACCCTGCTCCGAGAGGACGGGCGGGGTGAGATCGCCGGACACCAGCCAGTCCTTGCCGACGGTGTCGACCGGGCACCCGATGGCCTTGAGGCGGTTGGCCAACTCGACCCGCTTCTGCGGGCTGTTGTCGAGCCGCACCTTGAAGCGCCCGTCCAGGTCGGTGAAGCGGCGCACCTTCCCGAACTCCACCAGCACGGTCAACTCGGGGCAGCGCCCGAACGCGACGCCCGCTTCGAACACCACGTTGGGCCTGGCCTGGCCCGTGGCCAGCAACTCCGGGTCGTCCTCGTCGTCGGCGTGGGCGGTGTCGAGTCGAACGATGTCGTCCGGGGTCAACAACACGACAATGGCGTGCTGCCCACCGATGAGGGTGTCCACGGTGTCCCAGATGTTCGGCGAGCCGTCGGGCACCCGCGCCTGGGCTTCGCCCCACTCGATGGGTCTGAGGCCGATGGCGCGCAAGAAGTCGAAGAACTCCCGCCGGGCCTTCTTGTTGCGACCGTGGATGACGAAGACGTCTCGGCCCAGGCTTCTCGCAGCAACTGAACTCACTGGTCAACGCTAGCAGCGGAGACCGACGAGGCACCGGATCGACATGGGCTCAGGTAGTCGGGAACCGCTCCACCCAACGCTTCTGCCACGGGGTTTCGACCGCACGCGGCAGGTAGTGCTGTCGTGTCCAGGCAACGGCGTCAGTGGGCGCTACCCCGCTCAAGATGGCCAAGCACGACAGGACTGTCCCCGTTCGGCCGACTCCCCCGCCGCAAGCGATTTCCACGACTTCGCCGCCTGCCGCGCGGGTGTGGGTGGCGCGGATCAGTCGGATGGCTTCCGAGCGGTCTCGGGGGAGGAGGAAGTCGGGCCAGTCGATCCAGGAGTGGGGCCAGGTGAGGGTGGGTTCGTGGCGGCGCAGGCGGGAGCCGCCGAGGTAGAGGCCGAAGTCGGGGGGTGTGCCGGTGCGGGGGCCGGTGCGCAGGCCCCTGGCCTCGACGGTGACGCCGTCCGGGAAGGTGATCGAGCTGGTCATCCCGGTACGACTACCAGAGGGATGACCAGCTCGGCAAAACCACTACAGGTCGATCCCGGACAGGACCATCACCTGTTCCTCGGTGAAGTCGTCCATCGCCGAGCGGAGGCCCTCGCGGCCGGTCCCGGAGCCCTTCACGCCGCCGTAAGGCATCTGGTCGGCCCGGTAGGACGGGACGTCGCCGATGACGACGCCGCCCACCTCCAGGTCGGCGGATGCCTGGAACGCGGTCTGCAGGTCGCGGGTGAACACGCCCGCCTGGAGCCCGTAGTCGGTCCCGTTCGCGACCTCGAACGCCTCCGTCACCGTGTCCACGACGGTCACCACGAGCACCGGCCCGAAGACCTCCTCGCAGGACACCTTCTCCGCCGCCGGAACACCGCTGAGGACGGTGGGCTCGACCGTCGCCCCCGTGCGCTTGCCCCCGGTCAGCAGCGTCGCCCCGGCCGCCACCGCCTCGGTCACCCAGGTCTCGACCCGCTCGGCGTTGCGCTCGTCGATCAGCGGACCGACGTCGACGTTCGGGTCGTGCGGGTCGCCGGTGCGCAGGGCCTCGACCTCGGCGACCAGCTTGGGGATGAACTCGTCGGCCAGCGACCGGTGCACCACGACCCGCTGGACCGCGATGCACGACTGCCCGGCCTGGTAGTTGCCGAAGGTGGCGATCCGCTTGGCGGCGAAGTCCAGGTCGGTCCAGTCGGGGCACAGGATGGCCGCGCTGTTGCTGCCCAGCTCCATCACCACGTGCTTGCGCGGGGCGGCCGCGCTGATGCCGTGGCCGACGCCGGTGGAGCCGGTGAACGAGATGACCGGCAGCCGGGGGTCCTCGATCAGCGTCGCCATGTCCGCGCCGCGCACCGGCAGCACCGAGAACGAGCCTGCCGGCAGGTCCGTCTCGGCCAGGATCTCGCCGAGCAGCAGCGCGGACAGCGGGGTGGCCGACGCGGGCTTGACGATCACCGGGGCGCCGACCGCCAGCGCCGGGGCGACCTTGTGCGCGACCAGGTTGAGCGGGAAGTTGAACGGCGCGACGGCCAGCACCGGGCCGCGCGGGCGGCGCCGGATCAGGCCGAGGCGGCGCTCACCGGCGACGTCGGTGTCGAGCCGTTGCAGCTCGCCGACGTGCCTGCGGGCCTCCTCGGCGGCGAAGGTGAACACCGACACCGCCCTGGCCACCTCGATGGTGGACCACTTGAGCGGCTTGCCGTTCTCCGCGGTGATCGTCTCGGCGATCTCCTCGGTGCGGGCGGCCAGTGTGCGCGCGACGTGCGCCAGCGCGCTCGCCCGCACGTGCGCGGGCACCGAGCGCAGCGGCTTGGCCGCGGCGGCCGCGGCGGCGATGGCGGCCTCGACGTGCTCGGGGCCGGGCACCGACACCGTCGCCACGTCGGTGCCGTCGTAGGGGTGGCGCACCTCGATGGTGTCGTCGCTGCTGTGCGGTCTGCCCGCCACCCAGAACGGGCGCGGCTTGGCGACCACGGCGTCTTGTTCGTCGGTCATGACGCAACGGTAGGCCGCGTCCGGGTGCGGGGCTTGGCCGAGAACGCCCCGGGTTAGGATGTCGGTGGCTGACCGACGGTGGTGACTAGGGTTCCGCCGGGCCTGATCAGGCCCGGGTCTGGTTCGAGCGTCACGGAAAGCCCGCGCGGACAGGTGCGCGGGCAGGCATCTCCGGGAGAGAAACCCAGGGAGGGACCGGTCGGCGCACGGTCATGGACGCCGTGCGCCGATGTGGGGACCCCCCGTTTCGGTGCTCCGGCTTCCGCGCCAACGGAAGGTGCACGTCGATGACAGACAGTCAGCGCCCGGTCCTCGTGGTGGACTTCGGTGCCCAGTACGCGCAGCTGATCGCGCGCCGGGTGCGGGAGGCGCAGGTGTACTCCGAGGTGGTCCCGCACACCACCCCGGTGGCCGACCTGCTGGCCAAGGACCCCGCGGCGATCATCCTCTCCGGCGGCCCGTCGAGCGTGTACGCCGACGGCGCCCCCTCGGTCGACCCGGCGCTGTTCGACGCCGGTGTCCCGGTGTTCGGCATCTGCTACGGCTTCCAGGCGATGGCGCTGGCGCTGGGCGGCACCGTCGAGCACACCGGCACCCGCGAGTTCGGCCGCACCGACCTGGCCGCGAACGAGGGCGTCCTGCACGACGGGCTGCCCGAGCGGCACCCGGTGTGGATGAGCCACGGCGACTGCGTGACCAAGGCCCCCGCGGGCTTCGCGGTGACCGCGGGCAGCGAGGGCGCGCCGGTCGCGGCGTTCGAGGACACCGAGCGGCGCTTCGCGGGCGTGCAGTACCACCCGGAGGTGCACCACTCGCCGCACGGCCAGGAGGTGCTGCGCCGGTTCCTGCACGACATCGCCGGTGTGCGCCCGCGGTGGACGACGGCGTCGATCGTCGACGAGCAGGTCGAGCGGATCCGGACCCAGGTCGGCGACGGCAAGGCCATCTGCGGGCTCTCCGGCGGGGTCGACTCCGCCGTGGCCGCCGCCCTGGTCCAGCGGGCCATCGGCGACCGGCTGACCTGCGTGTTCGTCGACCACGGGCTGCTGCGCGCCGGTGAGCGCGCCCAGGTCGAGCGCGACTACGTGAGCGCGACCGGGGTCCGGCTGGTGACCGTGGACGCCCGCGAGCGGTTCCTCGACGCGCTGGCCGGGGTGACCGACCCGGAGGAGAAGCGCAAGATCATCGGCCGGGAGTTCATCCGGGTCTTCGAGCAGGCCGAGCTGGACCTGCAGGCCGAGGCGGGCGGCGAGAAGTACCGGTTCCTGGTGCAGGGCACGCTGTACCCGGACGTCGTCGAGTCCGGCGGCGGCGCGGGCGCGGCCAACATCAAGAGCCACCACAACGTGGGCGGGCTGCCGGACGACCTGGAGTTCGAACTGGTCGAGCCGCTGCGCGCGCTGTTCAAGGACGAGGTGCGCCGGGTCGGCACCGAACTGGGGCTGCCGGAGACGATCGTGCAGCGCCAGCCGTTCCCCGGGCCCGGCCTGGGGATCCGGATCATCGGCGAGGTCAACGCCGTGAACCTGGAGATCCTGCGCGCCGCCGACTCGATCGCCCGCGAGGAGCTGACCGCGGCCGGGCTCGACCGCGACATCTGGCAGTGCCCGGTGGTGCTGCTCGCCGACGTCCGCAGCGTCGGCGTGCAGGGCGACGGCCGCACCTACGGCCACCCGGTCGTGCTGCGCCCGGTGTCCAGTGAGGACGCGATGACCGCGGACTGGACCCGGTTGCCCTACGACGTGCTGGAGCGGATCTCGACCCGGATCACGAACGAGGTCGCGGAGGTCAACCGGGTGGTGTTGGACGTGACCAGCAAGCCGCCGGGCACCATCGAGTGGGAGTAGGGCGGGCGGGATAGGCGCAGTGTGGGAGTAGGGCGGGCGGGATAGGCGCAGTGTGGGAGTAGGCGTTAGAGGCCGCGTTGGCCTAGACAGGCTGTGACACGGGAAGGCCCGGCTGGTTGTCCCAGCCGGGCCTTCGTCGTGAGTGGCGTCGTAGTGGCTACTTGCGGCACCTGTTCCGGCCGCGGAGGGTGCCGCCGAGCAGCAGCAGCCCCACCAGGACGGCGACGCCTGCGATCATCCAGCGCGGGTCGAGCGACGGCAGCCAGATCCGGCCGTCGGTGAGCACGTAGGCCGAGGCGGCCAGGGTGGCAAGGCCCGCGATCATGGCCAGCGGGTCGAACCCGCGGGGGGTCTTGGTCTCGTCAGCCACGGAGCACCTTCACAGTTCCCGGTCCATTGACCTCGGCACGCAGTTCGATCTTGAGCCCGCCCTCGCCGTCGGCGCCGAGGTCGGTGCGGTCGACGGCGGTGTCGGTGCCGCCGCGCTGCTCACCGAGGCAGTCGACGTCGCCGATGCCCGCCTCGCAGAACACGGTGACGTCGGCGTTCTCCGGCACCATCACGGTGACGTCCCCGATGCCGACCTCGGCGACGGTGCTGATCGAGCCGCTGGTGGGCAGCTGGGTCAGGTCGACGTCGATGGAGCCGATGTCGCGGCTGTAGGTGTTCTGGACCTCGGCGAAGGTGCGCGGGGTCGCCTGGATGTCGCCGACACCGTTGGCCTTGAAGCCGTCCGGCCAGACCACGGTCATCGCGATGCCGAGCGCCGCCAGCGGCAGTGCCAGCCCGATCAGGCCGCGGCCGCCCCTGGTGAACGCGCCGATGACCATGCCAGCGCCGAGGACGCCGAGCACGACGCCGACGATGTGCCGGACGCTGAACCAGTCACCGGTGTGCGGCTCGATGACGACCGCGGTGCCCACGAACAGGAACGCGACGGCGAGGGTGACCGCGCCGATCTTGGAGCGGCGTCGGACGGCCGGGGGTTCCGGGTCCGGCATGGCCGCCGCGGGCTCGGGCAGGTCCCACGCGAACGGAGCCGCACCTAGCGGGTCCCACGCGGGGGGCTGGTTGGGGTAACCGTAGTCAGGTGGGGTGTTCAGGGGCGTTGTCTCGGCCCCGGAAGGTGGCGCTGTCATCGGCGATGGCACCTCAGTCGTCGTGGCTACCGGGACGGTCATCAGCGGGACCGACGTGTCGTAGTCGGACGTGGGCCCTACCGGCCGGTTCAGGTGCCCCCGGCTGCGGTGCAGCAGGAACATCAGCGCCGAGATGACGAGCAGACCGAGGAACCCGTTGAAGTCGAAGCCGACGCTGAACGACACGATCACCGCGACGATCAGGCCCACCGTGAAGTGCGTCGAGCTGGAGCTGCGGCCGCGGCCGATCAGCGCCTCGGCGGGCGCCGACTCGTCGTCCTGCTCGGGGAACAGCAGCCAGCCGAAGAGGTAGAAGATGACACCGGCGCCCCCGTAGAAGGTGGCGACGGCGAGGGCGACCCGGATGATGACCGGGTCGACGCCGTAGCGGTTGCCGATGGCCGCCGCGACGCCCGCGACCTTGCGACCCTGCCTCGGTCGCCGCGGTCGGGACGCCCAGAAGTCCTTGAGCGTCTCCTCGACGCCTGCTGCGCCGGGGCGCGTCTGGTTCGTTGTGCCACTCACGAGGACAAGAATGGCCCGTTACCTGCACGTTCTGCATCGGGGAACGACCCTGACTTCGCGTTCAGGGTCAAACCCCGATGTGGCGCTGATGGCCTCGTGTGAGCATTCTTGACGTGACGGCTGTACTGCGTGAGCGCGAGGCGGAGGCGGACATCGAGCGGGCGGTGACGAGCGTCGACCGGCAGGTGGCGGTACCCGGGGACACCCGGGTCTACCGGCGCCGGTCCGGCCGTGCCGTCGCCGGGGTCGCCGGGGGCATCGCCGACCACTTGGGCATCCCCGTGCTGTACGCGCGGGTGGCGTTCACCCTGCTCGCGGCGCTCGGCGGGGCCGGGGTGGTGGCCTACGGGCTGCTGTGGATCTTCGTGCCGCAGGTGTCCTCGGACGAACCGGCGCGGGAGATCACCGGCCGGGAGCGGCAGCAGGCGTTCGGCCTGGTCGCGCTCGGGGTCGGGCTGGCGATCGGCGCGGGCACGCTGGCAGGCACGGTCAACGGCTGGGTGGCCGGGTCGACCAGCGTCGCGCTGGTGGGTGCCGCGCTGGTCTGGCGGGAGGCCGACCAGGGGCAGCGGCGGCGGGTCCGCGGTGCGGTGTTCGGCGGCGGCGGGCGCTCCGCGGTCATCCGGGTGCTCAGCGGGGCCGCCCTGGTCGCCGCGGGCATCATCATCTTCCTGATCAGCAGCATCGGCCTGGACCAGGTGCAGTTCGCGCTGCTGGCGGTGGTGGCCGCGCTGGTCGGCGTCGCGGTGATCACCGTCCCGTGGTGGCTGCGGCTGGTGCGCGACCTCGGCGAGGAGCGGCGGGCCCGCATCCGCACCGAGGAACGCGCCGAGATCGCCGCCCACCTGCACGACTCGGTGCTGCAAACGCTTGCGCTCATCCAGAAGCAGGCCGAGGCGCCGCGCGAGGTGCTGCGGTTGGCCCGCGGCCAGGAGCGTCAACTGCGCAGCTGGCTCTACGGGCCATCTGGCTATGGGCGAGGCGCGGAGGGCTTGGCGGGCGGGTCGCTGGCCGAGGCGCTGGCCAGGGCGGCTGGCGAGGTCGAGGACACCTTCGCGATCAAGGTCCAGCACGTGGCCGTCGGCGACTGCGAGCTCGACGACAAACTGGTCGCGGTGGTCATGGCCGCCCGCGAGTCGATGGTCAACGCGGCCAAGCACGCCGGGGTCGCCGAGGTGTCGGTGTACGCGGAGGTCGAGCCGGAGAAGGTCACCGTGTTCGTGCGCGACCGCGGCAAGGGCTTCGACCCGGAGGCGGTCCCCGACGACCGGCACGGGCTCGCGGACTCGATCCGGGGGAGGATGGAGCGCAACGGCGGTGAGATCACCCTGCGCACCGCCCCCGGCGACGGGACAGAGGTACAGCTGCACATGCCGCGTGCGAAGGTGACCACATGAGTGAGAAGCGCTTGGTCCGGGTCTTCCTGGTCGACGACCACAGCATGTTCCGCGCCGGGGTACGCGCGGAACTCGACACCCTCACCGACGACATCGAGGTGGTCGGCGAGGCCGGGACGGTCGGCGAGGCCGTCGCCGGGATCGGGCACCTGCGGCCGGACGTGGTCCTGCTCGACGTGCACATGCCCGACGGCGGCGGCGCCGAGGTGCTGCGGCAGGCGCGCAAGGCGTTCCCCGAGGTGGTGTTCCTGGCCCTGTCGGTGTCCGACGCCGCCGAGGACGTCATCGCGGTGATCCGGGCAGGCGCGCGCGGGTACGTCACGAAGACGATCTCCAGCCAGGAGTTGGTGACGGCGGTGATCCGGGTCAACGACGGCGACGCGGTCTTCTCGCCGCGGCTCGCCGGATTCGTCCTGGACGCCTTCGCCGACCGACCGGGCGCCGCCCCGATCAGCGACCCCGAGCTGGACCTGCTGACGCCCCGCGAGCGCGACGTGCTGCGTTTACTGGCCCGCGGGTACGCCTACAAGGAGATCGCGTCGGAGCTGTTCATCTCGGTGAAGACAGTGGAAACGCACGTATCCAGCGTCCTGCGTAAGACCCAACTGTCGAACCGCTACGAACTCTCCCGCTGGGCCTCAGACCGCCGCCTCGTCTAAGGGGCCTTGGCCAGGACCGCGGTCGGGTCCTCGGCCACTACGGGCGAGGGCGTCTTCTTCTGCCACCGGGTCATACCGACGCCGATGAGCACTACGGCCATGCCTGCGATGACGCGCAGGTTGATGCCCTCGCCGAGGAACGCGGCTCCTAGGAGCACGGAGACGACCGGCAGCAGGTAGCCCACAGTGGTGGCGTTAGTGGGACCCTCGTCGGCGATCAGGCGGTAGTTGATGGCGAAGGCGAACCCGGTGCCGAAGACGCCGAGCACGCCGATCGCGATAAGAACCGTCGGGTTCAGGTCGACGGTCGCGAACCCGCCGATCGGGAGGGCGAAGATGCTCAGGCCGGTAGCGGTAACGAGCTGGGCTGCCGACAGGGCTATCGGGGCGACACCGCGACCGGACAGGGTCTTGCCGATGTAGGTGTAGCTGACGGCGTAGCTCGCGGCGGCGGCGAGGATCATCAGCGAACCCCAGCTGGCGACACCCGCCTGCTGCCAGGGCGCGAAGATCAGCAGGGTGCCGACGAAGCCGAGCAGCAGGCCGGTCAGCCGGACGGGCTTGAGGGCGCGCTCGGTGCCGATGAGGATGCCGATCAGCAGCGCCCACAGCGGGGTGGTGGCGTTGAGGACCCCGGCGACCCCGGAGTCGACGGTCCGCTCACCCAGGGCGAACAGCGCGAACGGCAGCGCGTTGCCGAAGAAGGCGGCCACGACCAGGTGACCCCAGACCCGGCGATCCCGGGGCAGCTTGTGTCGCGCTGAGTAGCAGAGCACGACCACCACGAGCGCCCCGAGCGCGCACCGGGCGATGGTGATCTGGACCGGGTTCAGACCGTGCAGCGCCAGCTTGATCCAGAGGAAGCTGGACCCCCAGAGCAGCGCAAGCACGCCCATCCGGACAAGTGTGCCCCTACCGCCGCTGATCACTTGGTTTTCCTCCCCATCGGGTCATTCCCCAGGCAACCATGACGGAGAGCTTCGTCCAGGACAAGTGAAATGTCCTGCATGGACCGTTAAGCTGGGCTTCATGCTTGATGTGCGTCGGTTGCAGGTACTGCGCGCCGTGGTCACGAGCGGTTCGGTGACGGCGGCGGCCACCAACCTCGGTTACACACCGTCAGCGATCAGCCAGCAGATCGCGGCCCTGGAGAAGCAGGCGGGCATCGCCCTGCTCGAACGCGTCGGCCGCGGCGTCCAACCGACCGCGGCGGGCAGGCTGCTCACCGAGCACGCGGCGATCATCTCCCGGCACGTCGCCGAGGCCGAGACCGCGCTGGCCGACCTGCGCGCCGGCCGGACCGGCAGGCTGGCGGTGCGCTACTTCGCCACCGCCGGGTCCGCGCTCGTCCCACCCGCCCTGGCCCGGCTGCGCGCCGTGCACCCCGGCGTCCAGGTCGACCTGAAACTGGTCGACCCCGGCGACCCGCTCCCCGAGATCGCCCAGGGCCAAGCCGACCTCGCCATCGTCGTCCACCCCCGCGAAGCCCCCCGCGGCGTCCACATGACCCACCTCTTGGACGACCCGTACCGGGTAGTCCTACCTCGCGGCCACCGCCTCGCGGGCAAGCGCGTCATCGACCTGGCAGACCTGGCCGACGAGCCCTGGGTGGGCGAGTGGCCCATCGGCGGCCCCTGCTGGGGAATCATCCTCGACGCCTGCGCCGCCGCCGGTTTCACCCCGAACGTCACCGTCGAGAGCGAGGACTACACCAACGCCCAGGGTTTCGTGGCCGCGGGCCTCGGCATCAGCCTCATCCCCGTCATGGGCCTGTCCAACCCCCACCCCGGCATAGTCGTCCGCCGAATCAGAAACCCAGAACCCATCCGAGAAATCCACGCCGCCGTCCGCGAAACCGCCCTCGACAACCCACCCCTGGTCGAACTGATGACCGCCCTCCGCCAAGCCGCCCACCACGCCGTCCACGGCAAGCACCCCGCATAACCCCAACACCTCCCGTCTCGTCCGACGCACCGCCCGCACCCCGTGCCACCATGTGCCCCATGACACCCAAACTCTGCATCGCCCAAGACCCGGAAGCCGACGCCCTGCTGGACGAGAGCCCGCTGGCCTTGTTGATCGGGATGCTGCTAGATCAACAAATACAAATGGAGATCGCGTTCAGGGGGCCGTACAAGCTCTACACGCGGCTGGGGAACAAGCTCGATGTGCACGAGATCGCCGACTACGAGACGGAGGCGTTTGTTGAGTTGGCGGTTACGCCGCCTGCTATTCATCGGTATGGGGGTTCTATGGGGAAGCGGGTGCAGGTGCTGTGTCAGTTCATCGTTGAGAAGTACGACGGGGACACGGCAGCTATCTGGACTCGGGGAGGGCCCGGTGGGGCCGAGGTCTTGAAGCGGCTCAAGGAGCTGCCGGGGTTTGGGGAGCAGAAGGCGAAGATCTTCCTTGCGTTGTTGGCGAAGCAGCGGGGGGTCACGCCGAGGGGGTGGCGGGAGGCTGCTGGGGATTACGGGCTCAAGAACTCCCGGCGGTCGGTCGCGGACGTGACCAGTGCGACCAGTCTTGGTGAGGTGCGGGAGTTCAAGAAGGCGGCCAAGTTGGCGGCCAAGGGTACTGCGTGACTGCCGGCTTCGTTATCGGTAGACGGCGAGGATGTGTAGGACGATCAGTGGGCCTTTGACGATTCCCTCGGTGTTCGCGCCGCGATCTCTTTCCATCTTCCTGCGCTGCTGCCTGGACATGCCTGCCTGTCCCGGGATCTGGATGAGCGAATAGGCGCTGCCCCGGGGACGCACTTCCGCGACGCGTCCGAACACGGTGACGCGGCCCTCGAGTTCGTCGAACCTGTCGCCTATCACGTCGGTGCGCACGGGGAGGACGACCCGGGGGAAACCTGTCGCGACGTTCAACAGGACCGACACCTTGTCGCCGATCGCCTCTCGGGCCTGGGCGAGGGCCTCCAGTTGGCCCATCGCCTCGGTGTGCGCGACATTCGTGGAGAACCCGAGGCCCTCGAAGATCTTGACCATGTTCCCGATCGCCTGGTACTTCTCGGCGTTCATGACGGCCGAGACTATTTGCGGGATCTCGACCGTCCCCTTGATCTCGCAGAAGTCATCATCGGCGGGTACGAACCCGGTCAGGGGTTCACCTGAGCGGACCTTGTGAACCTGTTCGCTATCGGAGATGTGGTGGTAAAGCCTCGCGAACTTGGCCGCCGCGGTCTGCCTCAGGACCTTCCGGCGGGAATCCGAGGTCGCCATCGTGCCCGCTGGCGCCTTCTCCCCCTCGGGTGTGCTGCCGGGGCCGTCAACCGTGATGTGGCGGTCCTCCTCGTCGTACACCCCACCCTCGACCGAGGACAGGTAGCTGTTGATAGTCCGCTCGTCCAGGTACAGGAAGTCTCGGAAGAAACCGGTCACTGTCTCAACTCCATCTAGTTCGTCGGATACTTCAACGCTTCGTTGATCACTCGAAGTGGCGATTCGAAATCGCCGTCACTGAGCCAATCGGTGCCGCTCTTGTTGATCGCGAGCCCTGCGGTCTTCAACCGTCCGGCCAGCACCCCGCGCTTCGACGCCGTGCCGTCAAAGCGCACTACGTGCCTACCTGCGACATCGCCGAAGGGCTTGACCCGACCCACCTCCACCAGAACTGTCCGGCGGTGATCAATGGTGTCAGCGATGCCTGCCTCGTAGTAGACATCGGGACAGGATTGTGCCTGGGGCGCACGCTCCGGCTCGCCATCGGAGTCGTTGGTCAGGTCGGGTCGAAGCGAGACCACTTCATCGGGTGTGAAGAGGATGACTGCGGCGTCGGCCATGTCAAAACCTTCACGCACTATAGCGCCGACGTACGGGTTCGGGGTCCCGAGGTGGTTGACCACATGCTCTCGTTCGACGATGCTCAGCCCGAGCGAACGCAGGAACTGCTTCATCGCAGCGACCACCAGGGTATCTCGTCCGTGAACGAGGAACACCTTGTTCTTGTCCCCCGCCGGAGAAGTCGAACCCTCGTCCGACCCGAGTTCGGGAAGGCCGCCAGGCGGGCCGACGATGTACTCATCGGTCACGTCGCGGGCTTGGCTCGCCGCACGCCACCTAAGAGAGTGCCCCCCGACGGATGCAATCAATGAACTCGCTTCTCGCACTCGAAGGTCCTGGATCAGGCTCTTGGAAGGCGTTTCGCTCACTGAGACCCTCAGGCGACCTATCATACGTCCAGGGATCGACGTTCCGTTGACCGTGATGGTCCGGCCGGCTCGGTAAGGCGCAAGGAACTGGGATTCCAACTGCTCGGGAGTCAAGTCCAGTTTGACCTCATCGTCTGGTGAACCCACAACGGACAGCCGGATGTGGAAGTAGCTCATTGACCAACCTCTGCTGGGAGTCGGGAGACGGGCACCACTCGCCACGGGAGTTGGTCGAAGGCTAGAGGGTGGCCGTGGAGTCGATGGCTGGTTCGACGCGGGGTGCTGGCAGCAGGAAGTACATTCGCCCCGTGCACGTGACACCCCGCCCGCCGACGATCCCCGGGCTGACCCTCGCGGGACCGCTCGGCCAAGGCGGATTCGGGACCGTCTTCCTCGCCCGTCAGGACCGGCTGCACCGCGACGTCGCGGTGAAGGTCGACAACCGGGTGCTCCAAACCGATCGCGACCGGGACCGGTTCCTCCGCGAAGCCCGTGCGGCTGCCCGGCTGTCAGGGCACCCGCATGTCGTGAACGTCTACGACGCCGGTGTAACCGCGGACGGTAGGCCCTACATCGTCATGGAGTTGTGCACGGGCGGTTCGCTCGCGGACGTTCTGGCGCAGCGCGGGCGGTTGCCCATCCCGGAGGTCACGGAGATGGGGGCCAGGCTCGCTGACGCACTCGCGCAGGCGCATCAGGTGGGCATCCTGCACCGCGACATCAAGCCCGCGAACATCCTGGTGAACGCGTTCGGCGCCGTTAAGCTCGCCGACTTCGGTCTGGCCGCGATCCTCGACGCACACGCGGAGAGCACCGTCACCGTTGGCGCCCTCAGTCCCTACTACGCCGCACCGGAAGTCTTCGCGCACGCAGCACCTAGTGCCGCAGGAGACATCTACTCGCTAGCGGCGACCCTCTACACACTCGCGACAGGTAGCCGTCCCCGCGACATCCCGTGGCCCGCGCAATCTCTCGACGGCCTGATCGCGGCTCTTCGTGCGCCGGTAGCACCGATCCCGGACGCGCCCCCGGCATTCAACGCCGCACTCCTCAACGCTCTTGCCTCTGACTCGTCGCGCCGGACAACGGATGCAAGACAGCTAAGAGACGAACTCGACGGCCTACGCCCCATCAGGCCGCTCCCCCACGTTGCGACCAACCGCGCCCGCGGAGCGCGCATCGCTGCGGCAGCGGTAGCCGTACCGGCGCTCGTAGCCGCTGGCTTCTTCGGTAGCACTCTCACCAGCCCCGAGCAGCAAGCCCAGCAACAGCAGCCACCGCAAACGCAGAGCACCCCGCAGGCCGCGGCGGTGCCACCGGGCATGACGGCGTGCGCGGAGAGCGAGAAGAACGGCTTCTGCGTCGCGGACAAGTGCTTCGGCGGGTTGGTGAACATCGCCGACCTCGACATCAAGGCCAAGCCGCTCGACTGCGGTGGCGAGCACAGCTGGCAGGCGTTCACCGGCACCTGGCTGCCGACCGGCGCGCAGGACATGACCGGCACCGACCTGGCCGCCTCGCCCGAGGTCAAGGGCATCTGCACGGCCGAGGTGATGGCCGCGCGGACCCGGCCGGGCGCGGACACCAGCGGCTGGCAGATCACGATCCTGCCGAGCAAAACGGGCAGCCCGGACCGCCTCTACCTGTACTGTTTGGCCCGGCCCGGGGAGGGCGAACCACCGGATGGGAGCGCCTTCGCCACCGGCTGATCCGACAAACCGGATATTCTAGGCAAGATACCCACACTCTCTCCAGGGGGCACAGTGCGACACCGGCTGATCACGGCGCTCAGCGCGGCGGCCCTTCTCGGCGCGCTCACCGCGTGTCAAGCGGTCCAGGACGCCAGCAACGCGGCCGACAAGACCAGCATCTGCCTCGAGGCGCTCCGGCTGGCGAACTTCAGCCCGAGCACGCAGAACCTCGAGCAGACCGCCGAGGACGCGAAGAAGACCTCGGAAGACCTCACCGGCCTCGCCGAGCGCGCGGCGGACACCACGCTGCGCGAGGCCATCAACGGCATGGCCGAGCAGGTCCAGTCGCTGAGCGTGCCCAACCTCGACCCGACCACGGTCACCAGCTGGGCACAGCAGAAGCTCAACGCTTTCAACACCTTGGCCCAAGCCTGCGCCTGAGCCGGGAGAGCCGACGGCCGCCTGGTGCGCAGGCGGCCGTCGGCTCCGTTATCGGTACTGGGTTCACCGGCCACCCCCTCAGTGATCCGTCCACGTGGGTCAGGGTTGGCTGGCGGGCTCAGACGTTGGTGATCTCCTCGATCAGCGCGTCGATGTCGAAGAAGTCGGCCTCGCCGCCCAGCGGCACCATGGCCGTGGTGGTGGCGAAGAACGACTGCACCGCGGCGTGGTCGAGCTCGAGCACGGCGTGGCCGTCCGGGGACTCGATCTCCAGCGCCAGCTTGGCGGTGCCGCCGGTGGTCACCGGGGCCAGCCGCACGTCGCCGTCACCGGCGGCGCGGACGAGGCCCTCGGCGAGCAGGTCGCGGCCGAAGATCCACTCGACCCAGCGGTCGGCGTCGGCCTGGAAGGCGGCGACGACGGTGTACGGCTCGTTGGCCCGGTAGGTCCAACGCGAGCGGACAGGAGTAGTCCCGCCGTAGTGCGAGATGATCTGCTCAGAGTGCTCGGCGTCGTTGGTCATCTCGTAGCCTCCTGTCCTGGTGTTCGCGCGTCGGCTGTGGCGAACCTTCAGCAGGGAAACGCATTTGGCGGCAGCCCGTGATGCCATTGGCCCGACGTTCACGCTATCGGGGCATACAGCCCCGTTCGGGCCACGATTTGACCGGCTTTTGGCACCCGTCTCTGTGTAATCGGATGACGCCATCACCCGGAGGTGAACTCAGGTCGGCTGCTCCGGCCTCAGTGGACCGTCCGCACCGGAGAACGAGACCGTCCAGCCGCGCGGTCATGACGCCTTCCGGCGCGGAGATCTGCCTACTGGCAGAGCGGGATCTCGACGTCGGTGGGGTGGAAGATGACCTCGGTGGGTTTCCCGGCGATGGTGGCCTGGTCGACCTTGAAGCGGAGGGTTCGGTCGTCGAGGAGGACAACGCGGCCGGTTATGTAACCGTCGTTGGTGACCTTGCCGTCCGGGCCGGGGAGACGTTCCGGGTCGGGCCAGGTGTGCTCGGCAACCCAGTTCTGGCCTGCGAAGGTGGCGTACTTGATGCCGCAATGGGTCAGCAGGCGGTAGGGGAAAGACTCGCCGATCTGGACAAACGGCACTGGGGCGCCGTGGGCGCTAGAGGCGTTGGAGATCGAGTGGGGGTCAGGCGTATCAGGTAAGGGAGTCGCCTCGGGGGTGGTGCAGGCAGCAAGTAGGAGACCTGCTCCAATCACGGCGCATCTAGCCCGAGCGGCCATCGGTACCCCCATCGGTCAGTCCCTGCCGCCCCAGCGTCTCATAGGGCTCCACCTCACCCCAGGACCGCCTCCGCGAGCTGGTCGGCCAGCGCCGAGGTGGCCGCCGCGATGCCTGACCAGCGGCGGGTCAGATCCGGGTCGAAGTCCAGCGGCCTGCCGTGCGCGTCGATCACCGCGCCACCCGCGGCGGGCACGAGCACCAGCGCGGCGGCCAGGTCGACGATGCGCAGCGTGTCCGACCCGGGGTCGGCGAACGCGTCCACCGAGCCCTCCGCGACCAGGGCGGTCTCCAGGCAGGTCGTGCCCAGGATCCGCAGCCGACCGGCGCGGGCGGCCACCCGCTGCCAGGCGTCGCCGTTGTTGCGCTTGGGCCGCAGCAGCGACACGGCGGCGCCGTCCAGGGTGGTGCGACCGGTCGTGCGGTACGGGGTGGACTGGCCGACGCGCGCCCACCAGACGCGCCCGGTGTCCAGCCACACGGTCACGGCCTCGACCGCTATGGAGTCACGGGTCAACACGCCGGAGAAGCACGACAGCGGTACCCCGGACGCGGCGTTGGCCGAACCGTCCAGCGGGTCGATGACAAGAGTCGTCGACGAGCCGTTGTCGATGAAACCCGCCTCTTCGGACAAGAGGTTGACGCGGTTGGCCTGCGCGGATTCGGCGATGGCGTCCTCGACCAGCGAGTCGACGCGCATGGTCGGCGTGCCGTCCGCCCCCATCGCGACCTCTTCGGACAGCTCCGGCCGGGTGAGCATCTGGCGCGCGGTCCGGTAGGCGGCCACGGCGGCGTTGGCCGCGTCAGCCAGGACAGAGTTGACGCTCGCCGGTAAGTCCGGCTCGGGGATCGGCCACGGGATGAAGGTCACCAGTGCACCGTAAAACACAGCGGCGGCCCCCACCGCCGAAACAGTGGGTGCCGCCGCGCATCTACCAAGCCGGGATCAGATGAGGTCGAGCGCCTTGACCGCGTCGCGCTCCTCGACCAGCTCGGCGACCGAGGCGTCGATGCGGGCGCGGGAGAACTCGTTGACCTCCAGGCCCTGCACGATCTGGTACTCACCGTCGGCGGTAGTCACCGGGAACGACGAGATGATGCCCTCGGGGACGCCGTAAGAGCCGTCCGACGGCACTGCCATCGAGGTCCAGTCGCCTGCCGGGGTACCGAGCACCCAGTCGTGGATGTGGTCGATGGCCGCGTTGGCCGCCGACGCCGCCGAGGACGCGCCGCGCGCCTCGATGATCGCCGCGCCACGCTTGGCCACGGTCGGGATGAAGGTGTCGGCCAGCCACGCCTCGTCGTTGAGCAGCTCGGCGACGGACTTGCCGTTGACCTCGGCGTGGAAGACGTCCGGGTACTGGGTGGCCGAGTGGTTGCCCCAGATGGCCAGCTTCTTGATGTCCGCGACCGACACGCCGAGCTTGGTGGACAGCTGCGAGATGGCCCGGTTGTGGTCGAGCCGGGTCATCGCGGTGAAGCGCGCCGCCGGGACGTCCGGGGCGTGCTGCTGGGCGATGAGCGCGTTGGTGTTGGCCGGGTTGCCCACGACGAGCACCTTGATGTCGGACGCGGCACCGGCGTTGATCGCCTCGCCCTGCGGCTTGAAGATGCCGCCGTTGGCCGCCAGGAGGTCACCGCGCTCCATGCCCTTGGTGCGGGGGCGGGCGCCGACGAGCAGCGCGACGTTGGCGCCGTCGAACGCCTTCTTCGCGTCGTCGGTCACCTCGATGCCCGCCAGCAGCGGGAACGCGCAGTCGTCCAGCTCCATCGCGGTGCCCTCGGCGGCCTTGACCGCCTGCGGGATCTCCAGCAGCCGCAGGTTGACCTTGGTGTCGGGGCCGAGCAGGGCACCGGAGGCGATGCGGAACAGCAGGGCGTAGCCGATTTGGCCTGCCGCGCCGGTGACTGTGACGTTGACGGGTGCCACTTGGCGGATCCTCCCGGGAAGACGGATTGAGTCAGCGGGGAGGTCACGCGGCAGTCAGTTTGTGCCCTGTCGGCGACGTCGCCCGGCACCGCGCAGGCTACCAAGCCGGGGTGCGCGGGGGCCGCGTCGGTGACCAGGGTCTCGACCCCTTCGGGTGGACTTGGTCCGACAAGGCCCCCTACCTGTGGGTATGTGACCGCGCGCGGCCGGATCATGGCCGGGTGACGCTGCACACCGCGGACACCACTGTCCGGCTAGAACTGCTCGGGGAGGAACTGCGCCGACACCGCGAGACCGCGGGGATGAGCCTGGCCGAGGTGACCTCGAAGACCGGGATCAGCACCTCCAAGCTGAGCAGGTTGGAGAACGGCCGCCGACCGCACAAGCTCGACGACGTCGAGGCGCTGCTGTCCCTCTACGGCGTGCGCGACGCCCGCCGCGACGACCTGGTCGCGCTGGCCCGCGACGCCACCGAGCCGACCGCGTGGCCGGAGCAACGACCGTCGGCGACGCTGCGCGTGCTGGAGTCGAAGGCGGAGATGCTGGTCGACTACCAGGCGATGCTCGTACCCGCGTTGCTGCAAACCGTGCCGTACGCGCAAGCGGTGCTGCGTGAGGTGGACATGGTCGAGGAGCCCGCGATCGAGGACAGGGCTACCGAGCGCATCCGACGACAAGCGATCCTGCGCAAGCCGCAGCCACCCCGCTACTACGCGATCCTGACCGAGACAGCGCTGCGCACGGTCGTAGGCGGCCGCGAGGTCATGCGCGGGCAGTTGCGCTACCTGGTCGAGGCCGGGACGAAACCCGACGTGACGATCCGGGTGGTGCCGCGGCTCGGCCACGGCCACCCGGGGTTGCGCGGGTCGTTCCGGCGGCTGCAGTTCCACGGCCGCGGCGCGCTGGTGCTGGTGGAGAACCGGACGTCGAGCCTGTTCGTCGAGGACCCGACCGAGGTCAAGCGCTACGACCAGGTGGTGGTGGAGCTGCTCAGTGTCGCGCTGGACGAGGCGGCGTCGACCAGGATGATCGCCGAGCTCGGCGGCCTCAACGACTGAGCCAACCACCCTCGATGGTCAGCGCGACCGCGATCACCATGACCCCGAACAGGCCGTAGAGCAGCACGTCGACCGCCCGGCCGCGGATGGCGACCAGCCCGGCCTGCTCGTCGCGCAGCAGCACCCGCAGCCCGGCGGCGAGCAGCAGGGCGAGGCCGATCCACACGGTGCCCTCGCGCCAGGAGAACTGGATGATCCGCACCAGGCCGAGCACGACGACCGCCATCACCATGGCGAACGGCAGGTGCACCAGCGCGGGGTGCTTGCCGCCCCGCTGCGGGCCGTCGTTCACGCGCGCAGGCCCCGCTCCGCCGCCTCGACGGTGTTGCGCAGCAGCATCGCGATGGTCATCGGGCCGACCCCGCCCGGCATCGGCGCCAGCCAGCCCGCGACCTCGCGCACGTCCTCGTGCACGTCGCCGACCAGGCCCGCCTCGGTGCGGGTGACGCCGACGTCGAGCACGGCGGCACCGGGCTTGACCATGTCGGCGGTGATGAGGCCCGCGTTGCCCGCGGCAGCGACGACGATGTCGGCGCGGCGGACCTCGGCGGCGAGGTCCTTGGTGCCGGTATGGCAGAGGGTCACGGTGGCGTTCTCGCTGCGGCGGGTCAGCAGCAGGCCGAGGGGGCGACCAACGGTGACGCCACGGCCAACGACGGTGACGCGCGCGCCCGCCAGCGGTACGTCGTAGCGGCGCAGCAGCTCGACGATGCCAACGGGGGTGCAGGGCAGCGGGCCCGCGTCGCCCAGGACGAGCTTGCCCAGGCTGACCGGGTGCAGGCCGTCAGAGTCCTTGGTCGGGTCGATCCGCTCCAGAACGCGGCCCTGGTCGAGGTGACCCGGAAGCGGCAACTGCACGAGGTAGCCGGTGCAGTCGCGGTTGGCGTTCAGCTCGTCGATGACGGCTTCGAGCTCGGCCTGCGTGGTGTGCGCGGGCAGGTCGCGGCGGATCGAGTTGAGGCCGATCTTCTTGCAGAAGTTGTGCTTGCTGCGCACGTAAGCGTGGGAGCCGGGATCGTCGCCGACGAGCACAGTGCCCAGCCCGGGGACGACGCCGCGCTCGGCGAGGGCGGCGACCCGGACGCGGAGCTCGTCGAGGATCGCGTTGCGGGTGGCCTTGCCGTCAAGGATCGTCGCGGTCACGGCGGTCATCCTCTCACTGCGCCGCCGGTTCTTTCCGGGGACGCCCACTGGGCAACGACGCCACCCCCGCCGCCAGGAGCGTGACCACGACACCGACCACGGTCGCGGGTTCGATACCGGGCCCGGTCAGGTCGAACAGCACCGCGCCCGCGATCTGCCCGGAGATCATGCCCAGGCTGACCATGAGCACACCGATGTACCGGACAGCGAAGACGCTCGCGGAGACGCCGATGACTCCTAGCGCGCCACCGACGTAGAGGATCGGGTTGGAAGGTAGACCTGCCGGAAGTCCTCGCACGAGTACCTCAACCACGCAGGCCAGGGCTAACACGGCGGTCCCGACCCCGAAGTTGACCAGTGTGGCGACGCTGACGCTCCCGCAGGCTGCCCGGACCCGCCCGTTCACCGCCTGCGCCCAGCCGAGACCTAGTCCTGCCGCGGCCGGGATCAGGGACAGCCAGAGCCGCGACGGCGAGTCGAACTCGTCGGACACGGCGGCGGTGACCGCGACGACCGCGAGCACAGCGCCGACCGCCCTGGTCGGGGTGATCGGCCGTGGGCCGCCAGGTCCGATGCCCGCGCGGTCCATCAGCAGTCCGCTGAGGACTTGCCCGGACACCGCGGCCACGGTGAACATCGCCACGCCGAGGGCCGCGACGGTCAGGCCCTGCGCGGTCACGAACAGGGCGCCGGCCGCGCCGCCCAAGACCTGCCACGGCCGTAGTCGACGCTCGCGGACAGCCTGCACGACCTTCGGAACCGCCGCCCGCGCCTTCGGGGCGACGAGGACACCTACGGCCAAGAGGACGAGGCCGATCGAGAAGGAGATCAGCGCGGCGACCAGACCGTCCCGCAGGTGGGCGCCGAGTTGGCCGTTGACGCGGCTCTGCGTGGCGAGCCCGACCCCGCCGAGGACGGTGACCAGGACTGCCGCCACGCGGGCCACCACGGGCCGGTTGGCTAGATCCATCGGTGGCGCACTGCGTGAACGGCCAGCTGGAACCTTGAGGTCGCGCCCGCGTGGTCCATCAGGCGCTGGAGGTGGCGGAAGACGGTCCTTCGACTGACCCCGAGCTGGCGCGCGATGGAGTCGTCGTTGGCGCCTGCCGCGAGTAGGCCCAGCAGGCGCTGCTCTATGGGTTGGACGGGCGACGGAGCTCTTGCGCCAGCGTGCAGCGGTACTGCCAACCGCCACGACGCCTCGAACAGTCCGATTAGGGCTGACAGGAGACTGCTGGGCCGGACGACTAAGAGCGAGCGGTTCACATCGGCCTCTGCGACCGGTAGAGACACCGTCGCGAACTGCTGATCGACGATCGTCAGCTTCACCGGCACCTCTGGCAGCACCCTGGCCTGCTCCCCCGCGGCAACACAGGGCTGGACGTTCTGCGCGTACCGGCCCGGGTCCTCTATGGCCGCTCGCGCATAGACGACCTTGTAGGTCACATCGCCGCGCGCGAGCTGTTCGAGCTCGGCGTTGTTGACGTGCCCCTCGGTGAAGTACGGCGGCGAGTCGAGCCTGCGGATCTCCTTGCGCGCGCTGAGCTCCATCTGCTGGATGCGCTGGGCGATAGCGGTACCGGTGACCACCTCGATGAGGTCGTCGGTGCGTTGCGGGGACACCGCGCGTCGGAACGTGTCGTAGGCGTTGAGCGTGGCCACCCGCGCCTGCTCCAATTCGGACTCGCGGCGGCGGCTCAGGATCTGCAGCCCGCTCGCGGGTGGGACCGGAGTCACAATCCGGCCATCCACACCGCCGGTCCCGACCAGGCCCGCGTCCACCAGGGTGCGCACGGCGGGGGTGACGATGTCGATGGGTTCCGCCAGGCCGATGGAGACCTGGTCGATCGTGGACGGACCGGTGCGCAGCAGGTAGAGGTATGCGCGGATCTCGTCGTCCGGCAGGCCGAGCCTGCTCAGGTGCGGCGCGAGGTCGCCGTCGGACATGGTGGTTCCTCCCGGTGGGGCCGCAGCAGGTTGGCACAGATGTGACGTTGACACAAATGTCACGCCGCGCTCGCCTGCCTGCTGGGATCCGGCACCGCCAGGGCGAAGCCCGCGGCCGCCATGGCCAGCACCGCGGCCGCTCCCGCCGCGGCCGCCGGACCGATGTGGTCGAGCAGCCACCCGGCGATCGGCAGGGTGACCGCCGAGCCGAGCGTCGCCGCCGTCATCACCCAGCCGAACACCTCCGCGGTCCGACCCGCGGGGGCCAGTTCGCCGATGCGCACGTTCGACGCCGCCAGCGCGGGCGCCACCGCGATCCCGCCGACCGCGAGGACCAGCCCGATCAGCCACGTCGACCCGCCCGTGACCGGCGGCAGCACTGGGACCAGCGCGACGAACCCCAACGCCATGAGCACGATCCGCAGCGCCAACCGCGGCGGCGCGGAGCTCGCACCGGCGGCGAAGCCACCCACCAGCGACCCGACCGCCCAGACCGCGATCAGCACGCCCGCCGCGGCGGGGGTGGCGAAGTCGCGCGCCCACGCGACCACGGCCATGTCCAGGATCACCAGCGGTGCGACGACGCAGAGGCTCATCGTCAGTGCTGCCCGCATGCCGTGAGCTCTTAGCACCGACCCCGGCGTGCGGTGCTCTTGCTCCAAGGGCACGCGCAGGCCCACCTTGTGCAGGACGAACGCGAAGCCGCATGAGCCCACCAGCGCCAGACCAGCACAAGTGAGCATGCCCGCCCTACCGCCGCCGAAGGCCACCACGACGGCGATGAGTACCGGGCCAACTACCCACAGCAGCTCCTGGAGGGTGGCCTCAAGTGTGTAGAGAGACCTGCGCGCGGCAGGGTCCTCGGTCAACCTCGGCCAGGCTGCCCTAGCGATCTGCGTCACTGGCGGCTGGGCTAGTCCGGTCACCAGAGCGACCACGGCGGCTATCGGCCACCACGTCGCCCCCACCAGCGAAGGGGCGAATGCGAGCGCCGTGAGTCCCAACGCGTAGGCGAGTGAAATGGCGATCAAGAGGCGCGCCGGGTCACCCTGGTCGGCAGATCTACCACGCAATGGGCCACCAACGGCTACACCCACGGTGTAGAGACCCCCGACGACACCCGATGCGATGTATGAACCAGTCCACCCCGCGACGAGGAAAGTGGTGGCCAGAGGAGTGCCAGGTAGGTGCAGCCTGCCCAGGAGTGACCAGACGAGCACGCTCGGCAGTCCGCGGACTGTCAGGAGTTGACGATATGGACCCAGCACGTGGGCAACTGTGCCCCACACCCCCGACTGGGGGATAACGGTATGTCATTGTCGCTGGCAGACCGGTACCGCACGATCCACCGTATGCCGAAGGCATGCACCCAGGAGAAGATGTGACCGTGGCACTACCGACGCAGCTGAACCCGACCGAACAGGACGCCCTGGTCAAGCAGATCGGGCTGGCGTTGCTGCGGGGCGCCCCGCAGCGGTGGGCGTCGATCGTGGTCGAGTACCGCGCCATCGGCCGGTACATGGAGACCGTGGGCCAGGTCACGGTGCAGGACCAGGAGGGCGCGGCCGACCTCCCGGTGTCCCAGGACATCACCATGCTGTTCAGCAGGCTGCGCGCGGGCATGTACCGGGAGGGCAGGGGCACCTGGTTCAACGCGCGCTACCAGCTCGACCAGCCCTCGGCCTACAACCTGGAGTACGACCGCGACGAGCCGACCTGGATCCAGCCGCCCCCGCCGCCCGCCTTCGCCGACGACCTGCGGATCTTCCCCAGGGAAGAGGAGAACGTGCCGGAGTGGCTGGCGCGCAGGCTCGCCGCGCTGAAGCCGCCGTTCCGGGTCGCCCGCATCTTCGACGGGAAGGGCCCCAACGGCCGCCCGCTGGTCAACCGGCCGCAGGTCGTGGACGCCGAGCGCGAGTCGCTGCAGCGCTTCCTGGACGAGGCCCCGCTGGCGCTGCCGCACCGCGGGCTCGACACCGACCACCTCGACGACGAGGGCCGTCAGAGCGTGCCGGTCGCCTTCCACACCGACGGCAACTGGATCTGGCCCGCCGCGGTCAACTACTACCTGCGCGCGCACGGCGTGGCCCCCGAGCCGGAGCTGGTGGACCACATCCGCCGCTCGGAGTTCGCCCTCCCCGAGGTCGAGGAGCACGTCAGGGCTAACGCGGCCGCTTTCCTCAACCGTGGTCGCCCGCCACGCCCGGTGCCGGTCAACGGCGCGGCGCCGGTCGAGGCCGAGGTACCCCGGCTCCCCGACCCGCGCGCGGTGCAGCCCAAGGTCGCAGCGGTAGCGCTACCTGAGTCGGATGCCGCCAACGCGTTCGTCAACGCAGGCGAGCGGGGTGCGGTCGCCGCGCCCAAGGAGGAGATGGGCCCCTTCGGCACCACCTTCGACGCGTTCAGCCCCGCGCCGGTGAACCTGGAGACCCCGCCGCCGTGGTCCCGCACCCCGGCCGAGGTGGAGAAGCCGGACTCACCGTGGGCGCCCAAGGGCGACGACTCGGCCGAGGGTCCGCGCAACGGGCACTCGCACACTCCCGAGCAGGCGCCGTGGGAACGCACTCCGGACGCGGCCGAGCCGGAGGACACCGCCAAGGGCATGCAGCCGGTAGCGGAGAAGTCCCCCGTAGAGGACACCGCGCCGTGGCAGCCCGAGGTCGACGAGACCGTCCCGACACCCCCGATCAAGGCGGAGACCGACACGCCGTGGGCGCCGCAGGCCGCTGACGCACCGGCAGTCCCCGACCAGGCTGCGGCCCCGTGGCAGCGCACGCCGGAGGTAGAGGAACCGGTTGAGGCTGACGCCGCCCAGGCTGACACGCCGTGGCAGCAGGACCGGCTTGCCGACGCACGGCAGAGTGAGGCCACGCAGGCATGGCAGCCGGAGCACGCTGTCGCGCCGTGGCAGCCAACGGCCAAGGGTGAGGCCAACCAGCGCCAAAAGGAAGCCGGAGCACACAAGCAGGACGAGGTAAGCCCCGCCTGGCAGCCCGAGCAGACACCCACTTGGCAGCCGGTCGAATCCGACAAGGACCAGGCCAACGCGCCCTGGCAGCAGCAACCGACAGCAGCGGCCAGCGGCCAGCCGAGCGCGCAGTGGCAGCAGGACCGGGCTGCGGAAGAGGGCGGCACGGGTTGGCAGGGAGAGGCGAGCCCGACCTGGCAACCCCAGACGGCCGAGGCAGCTAGCGCGAACGGCCAGGCTGGCCCTTCCTGGCAGGACCGGGCAGCCGATGCTGGAGCGCACCAGCAGGTTGAGGCAGGCCCAGCTTGGCAGCCCCAGTCGGCCGAGGCAGGCATCCAGAACGGCCAGGCAGTCCCGCCGTGGCAGCAGCAGCCCGCTGAGGGTGCCCAGGCCAGCGCGCCGTGGCAGCAAGACCGTGCAGCCGATGCCGGATCACAGCAGCAGGACGAAGCAGGCCCTGCCTGGCAGCAGAACCGGACGCCTGAGGCTGGAACACACCAGCAGGACGACGCAGGCCCGAGTTGGCAGCAACAGCCCGCCGAGGATGCCCAGGCCAGCGCGCCGTGGCAGGACCGCGCGGCTGATGGAGGGGCACGGCAGCAGGACGAGGCAGGTCCCGCCTGGCAGCAGCAGCCTGCTGACGCGGCTGGCGAGAACGGGCAGGCCAGCACCTCGTGGCAGCAGAACCGGACACCTGAGGGTGGGACACGCCAGCAAGATGGGGCAGCCCCGGCCTGGCAGCGATCCGCTGAGGATGCCCAGGTCAGCGCCCCGTGGCAGCAGGACCGCACGGCTGACGCCGAGGCACGGCAGCAAGACGAGGCAGGCCCCGCCTGGCAGCAGCAGTCAGCCGAGAACCGGACACCGGACGCTGGAGCACACCAGCAGGGCGAGGCAAGCCCTGCCTGGCAGCAGCGGTCCGCCGAGGATGCCCAGGTCGGCGCGGAGGGGCGCCAGCAGGACGGCGCGGGCCATGCCTGGCAGGAGCAGTCGGCCGCGACCGGTGACGCACAGGTCGCGGCGCCGTGGCAGCAGGGCCGGGCGGCTGATGCTGAGACGCGTCAGCAGGACGAGGCAAGTCCGGCTTGGCAGGCCCAGGTGGCCGGAGCAGCCAGTGACAACGGTCAGGCCAGCGGCTCTTGGCAGCAGAACCGGACATCAGACACCGGGACGCGCCAGCACGATGCCGGAGCGCACAGTCAGGGTGAGGTAGCTCCGGTCGCGAACGCGCCGTGGGAGCAGGGGCGGGCTACCGACGCGGGAGCGCGCGACCAGGGCCAGGCAGAGCTGGCGGGGCAGCAGTCGGATGGTGGGCAAGCCACCGCGCCGTGGCAGCACGACGGGACTGCGGACGCAGGTGAGCAGGACCAGGTCGCTCCGGCATGGCAGCAGTCGGCCGCGGCGGTGAGCGCGCCGTGGCAGCAGGACCGCGCGGGTGACACCGGTGCTGGGACCTGGCAGCAGCCGGCTGAGGGCAACAACGGTCAGGCCGCCGCGCCGTGGCAGCAGGAGCGGGCTACCGATGCGGAGGCTGGCCAGCAGGACGAGGCCGCACCGTGGCAGCCGTCCGCTGACGCTGCCGCGGACCAGCCGTCTTGGCAGCCTGGTGGGCACGCTGAGCAGGCGACGGCACCCTGGCAGCCCGGACCGGCGGACACGGCCGAGCAGGCGCCCTGGCAGCAGGCTGAGGTGCCGGAACAGGTGAGAGCCCCGTGGCAGGCCGAGCCAGAAGCGGCGGCCCAGGAACGGGACACCCCCTGGCAACCGGTGGCGCAAGAGTCTGGCCCGACATGGCAGCAGAACGCTCAGGGCGCTGCCGCTGAGCAAGACAGCCCTACCTGGCAGCCGGGCGCGTCCGAGCAAGCCGAACCGCAGCCCGAACAGAGCGCGCCCGCGCAGGCAGAGCCTCCGGCACCGTGGGAGCAAGGCCAAGACGCAGTCCGGCAGCCGAACGCGCCATGGCAGTCGACCGAGCAGGCACAACCAGCGACCGACAACGCCGCTGCTCCGTGGCAGCCCGCGCCTGAAGCCTTGCCCGTTCGGCAGCAGAACGCATCGTGGCAAGCAGCCGAGCAGGCACAACCAGCGGCTGACAACGCGGCGACTCCCTGGCAGCCGGCGTCTGAGGCCCTGCCTGTCCCACAGCAGAACGCATCGTGGCAGTCGACCGAGCAGGCACAGCCAGCGGCCGACGACGCGGCCGCTCCCTGGCAGGCAACGCCTGAAGCCCTACCCGTCCGGCAGCCAAACGCACCGTGGCAGTCGGCTGAGCAGGCACAACCGGCGACCGAGGACGCGGCTGCTCAGTGGCAGCCAGCCTCCGAGGCCCTGCCCGTTCGGCAGCAGAACGCGTCATGGCAGTCGACGGAGCAGGCACAGCCAGCGACCGAAGACACGGCTGCTCCCTGGCAGGCAACGCCTGAAGCCCTGCCCGCTCGACAGCCAAACGCACCGTGGCAGTCGGCTGAGCAGGCACAACCGGCGACCGAGGACGCGGCTGCTCAGTGGCAGCCCGCCGCCGGGCAGCCGACCTGGCAGGACACCCCCGAGGCCGACGTCGCGCACAGTGCCGCGCCGCAGGAGACAGGGCTGACTCGTGGCCAAGCGGCCATCGCCGAGCAGGCCGGGGTAGACCTGCCTGCACCTCCACGCGAACCCGCCACGAAGGACATGCGGACCCCGCCCGCGGCAGCACTACCGTCGCAGGGTCCCGCCGCTGACGTGGTGGCTCGGTTGCGAACGCGGCTGACCGACCTAGGAGTCTCCCCATCGCGCTACCGGATGGGGTCGCCGTCCGAGGCCGCGTGGACGATGGAGCAGACCGGGGAAGGTTGGCGCGTCGGCTGGTTCGACGACCGGTACGTGGCGCCCGCGGTGTTCGAGGACGTCGCGGACGCGTCGGCGTTCCTGCTGGGCAAGCTCCTGCTCGACTCCGGCGCCACGCCCGCGCCCGCCCCCGCGGTCATCCCGCAGGACCCCGGGCCGTCGACCGTGCAGGCGTCGCTGGCCGAGTTGGAGGCGGAGCGGTCCGCCGACCTGTTCACCCCGCCGCGGCGCCCGGAGCCGAACGCCACCGTCGCCGCGCCGACCCCGGTGTTCGACGACGATGACGACGACTTCACCCCGCGCAGGCCCCAGCAGCGGCAGTTGCCGCGCAAGCCGGAGCCCGCCGTGCGCCGCCAGGAACCTGCCCGACAGGAACCAGCCCGCCAGGAGCCGGTCGCGCACCGGACCGAGCCGACCGGCCGCAAGCAGCAGGAGTGGCCGATCCAGCCGAAGCCCGGCGAGCCGCCGCTGACGCTGTTCCGCGGCAAGCAGCTGATGGAGCTGCCCCCCGGTACCGAGATCGACCGCTACGGCGAGCCGGCGGGCAACCTGACCTACGCGGCAGGGACCCCGTTCGAGCGGCGTTCGCTGGTGCCGGAGTGGGTGAACCGCCCGTACCGCGCGTACCGGGTGGTCAAGCCGACCGAGGCGCTGACCGGGGTCGCCATCCCGTGGTTCGACCAGCCGGGCGGCGGGGTCGCGTACCTGCTCAAGCGATCCATCGGCGAGCTGCTCGACCACGGGCACCTGGTCGAGGTGGACGACAGGGACGCGCCGACGCTGCCCTAGCCGCGGTGCGCCGCCGCCCACCCGGTCAGTCGATGACCAGGCCGTGGGCGGCGGCGAACGCGATGGCGGTGTCCAGGTCGACCTTGGCGCCGCGCAGCGAGGCCGCGACGAGGCCGTTGGCGTCGAGCCTCGCGCCGCGCAGGTCGGCCTTCTCCAGCCGGGTGCCGGTCAGGCGGGCGCCGCTGAGGTCGCAGTCGCGCAGGTCGGCCTCCTTGAGGTCCGCCTCCATCAGGTTGGCCTCGCGGAACCGCAGCCCGCGCAAGGTGGTCTTGGGCAGTGCGGCGCGGGCCAGGCTGACCAGGGTGAGGTCGGTGTCGCGCAGCGTGATGGGGCGGAACCGGACGTCGACGAAGGTGGAGCCGATCAGCGAGCAGCCGGTGAACTCGCTGTCGGTGAGGGTGGTGCGGTCGAACACGCAGGTGCGGAACGCGGACGTGCGGTGCACGGACTCGCCGAGGTCGGTCCGGGTGAACTTGCAGTCCACGAACACGCAGCCGACCGTGGTGACACCGCGCATGTCGGCGCCGGTGAAGTCGCACGCGGTGAAGGTCCGCTGCTCCCAGTGCTGCTCATGCAGGTCGGTCTCGCTGAAGTCCTCGCCGATCGTCTCCACGGGCTCAGCGTGTCACGGCACTACGACAACTGGCCGCGCGGCATCGGCGATGAGGGTTCGCGTGACGCGACCGTGGCGGGAACGCCCCACTACGACGCAATCCGCGCCCGCCTGTTCGGCTGCGGACTCTATGCCGCGCGCGGGATCCCCACTGATGTGCACGACCTCCCAGGGCACGCCTATCGGGTCCAGGTAACGGGTTGCGTCCAGGCGAAGCTCATCGGCGTACGCCTCGGCGGCTTCGCGTGCGCCGGTAATGCCAACGCCGGTCCAGTAGGCGGGATTGGCCAACTGCTCCACGTAGACGAGCACCAGCCGGGCATGTTCACGGCGGGCCAACCCGGCGGCCCACGCGAACGCGTTGAGCGACGCCTGGCTGCCGTCGACCCCGACGACGATGGTCGTGAGCCCGTCCTTCACACCTGTAGATCGTAGGGGCCTTGTCGTTGACTTGGCCGGTTTTCAGGCGCGGTGGATCGACTGGGCGAAGCTGAAGACGGCGTCAGGGTCATAGCGGCGGGCAACGCTGTCGAGCCTGCTCAGGTTCGGCCCGTAGTAGGCGGTGCCCCAGTCGGGCATCGCGGCTTCGATGTAGTTGACGTACCCGCCTCTAGCACCAATCCGGCCGAGCGCGTCGCGGACTTGGGCGACCGATCTTGCCGCTTCCTCGCGCTTGTCCACTGTGGTCTTCTGGTAGACCTGGATGGTGCCTAGCGCCTTGCGGTGCGGGAACGCGGTTGCCGCTGAGTCCACTCTGGACACAGCGCCGCCGAGGGAGTCGAGCAGCAGGTCCATGTCGGTGCGGTCGTCGAGGAGGTCGACCAGGGCGGCCGGGTCGGTGACCGGCTCGGACAGGATCCGCGACGAGGCCGCGAAGGTGGCCCGCGGCGAGGTCTCCGTGCCGCACTCGGCGCGTTGCGCGCACCCGGCGAAGAAGCGCATGGCGTCGAGGTACGACTTCTGCTGCACCAACCGGCTGCCCGGCTTGCCCGCGGCGGCGGTGAACTGGTCCAGCAGCGGGGTGAGCCCGGACTGGGGGCCGATGAAGCAGCCGGTGAGCCTGGCGGTCGGGGTACGGCCGCCGGTGACGACGACCGTGGACCACAGCTCGTCGGGCACCTTAGCGGTCCACTCCTGCCACGCGCCGACCACGGCCGCCGCGCCGTCGGTGAAGCCGAGCTGGAAGACCGTCACCGAGGGGGCGGGCTCGGTGGAGAAGGTGAACGAGGTGGCGATGCCGAAGTTGCCGCCACCGCCGCCGCGCAGCGCCCAGTAGAGGTCCTGCTCGTTGTTGGGGGTCGCGGTGCGGACGACGCTGTCGGCGGTGATGACCTGGGCCGAGAGCAGGTGGTCGCAGGTCAGCCCGTACTTGCGGGTGAGCACACCGAGACCGCCGCCGAGGGTCAGCCCGGCGATGCCCACGGTCGGACAGCTGCCTGCGGGGAGGCAGCGGCCCGCAGCAGCCAGGGCGGTGTAAACGTCGATCAGGCGCGCGCCTGCGCCGATTACCGCGGTCCCGTCAGGTCGGACATCCACTGCGGACATTCCACGCAGGTCGACGATAAGACCGCCATCGGGGGCGGAGTACCCGGCGTAGCTGTGCCCGCCACTACGAGCCGCGATCGGCAAGTAGGAGTTCCTGGCTAGAGCGACGCATGCCTGCACGTGGTCGCTAGTGGTGCACAACGCCACCGCGGCCGGGGTGCGCTGGTCGTAGGCGGGGTTGAACGAGCGGCGAGCTTGGTCGTAGCCCTTGTCGCTGGCTTGCAGCAGACCGCCACCCAGCCGTTTGCGCAACCCGTCGAAGTCAGGGGGAACCGCGGCCGGGCGCACGCTAGTCGGGGCGATCGGTGTGCTGGTGGTGGTCGGTGATGACGCTCCCCCTTGCTGTCCGCTCCCCGAACACGACACGGCCGTTGCCGCTACCCCGACACCCGCCGCCCGCAGAAAGGCCCTCCTGCTGAGCACTCCCCGACCTCCCAAGTGTTCCCGATCACACCCGTCTGATCACACCACTCCTGCGCCCATCCCGCATAGCTCTACCAGGCACGACCTGTTCCCAGTAGACACTGGGCAGGCGGTGAAACCCAGCCCCGGAGCCGCATTGTGATCCACGCTGGTCCAGACCAGGCATGCACAACCACCCGACTTGTCCACAGGTCACCGCAGCCCCTGTACCCGGACGCCGCCCGGTGGCAGGGTGGCGATTGTGACCAAGGCATTCGCATCCAGCGCCGACCTCGAGCGCAAAGTCGAGACCTTCACCGAACTGGCGGACGGCGTCTACGCGCTGACCGCGGAGGGCGACCCGAACGTCGGCGCCATCGAGGGCGAGGACTTCCTGGTCTGCTTCGAGGCGAGGGCCACCCCGGTCGCCGCGCGCCGCTGGCTCGACCAGCTGCGGGAGCGGACCGGCAAGCCCGTGCGCTACCTGGTGCTCAGCCACTACCACGCGGTCCGGGTGCTCGGCGCGAGCGCGTTCGACGCCCAGGAGATCGTCACCCACGAGACCACCAGGACGCTGATCGCCGAGCGCGGCGAGGCGGACTGGGCCAGCGAGTTCGGCCGGATGCCCCGGCTGTTCGAGGAGCCAGACAGCGTGCCCGGCCTCACCTGGCCGACGCTGACGTTCACCGACCGGCTGGTCATCCCGCTCGGCGGCGACCGGGGCGACCTGGTGCTCGCCCACTGCGGGCGCGGGCACACCGCGGGCGACATCGTCGCCTGGCTGCCCAAGCACAAGATCCTCTTCGCCGGTGACCTGGTCGAGGCCAAGGCCGCGCTCTACACCGGCGACGCCTTCCACGACGACTGGGCGACCTCCACTTTGGACACCGTAGCGAGCTTCGACGCCGAGGTGCTCGTCGGCGGCCGGGGCGCGGTCGCGCGGGGCAAGGACGAGGTGGCCGCGGCCATCGCGCAGAGCCGCCACTTCCTCGACGAGCTGCGCCGCCTGGTCGGCGAGGTGCACGGCAGGGGCGGCACGGTGGCCGAGGCGTTCCGCGCCACGCACGCCGCGCTGGAGCCGGAGTACGGCCGGTGGCCGATCTTCGAGCACTGCCTGCCCTTCGACGTGCAGCGGTACTGGGACGAGCTCGACGGCACCGACTGGCCGGTCGTCTGGACCGCGGAGCGCGACCGCGAGGTCTGGGCCGCGCTCCAGGAAGGCGACGCCGCGGCGGACGGGCAGCAGGAGGCCGGGCGGTGACCGAGCCGGTCCTGGTGGTGGGGGCAGGCCCGGTCGGCATGACCGGCGCCCTGGTGCTGGCCAGGCACGGGGTGCCGAGCGTGGTGGTCGACGCCCTGCCCGGGCGGCTGCTGGAGGGCAGCCGCGCGATCTGCGTGCAGCGCGACGTGCTGGACGTGCTGGAGCGGGTCGGCGCCGGGCACGACGTCGTCGGCCTGGGGGTCACCTGGTACTCGGGGCGGATCTTCTACCGGGGGCACGAGGTGTTCTCGATGGAGCTGCCCGTGCCTGCCCCGGGGCACTTCCCGCCGTTCGTGAACACGCCGCAGAACAGCATCGAGCACGTGCTGGAGCGCCTCGTGCTTGCCGAGCCGCTGATCGACCTGCGGTACAGCACCAGGGCCGTCGCCATCAGCCAGGACGACGACGGCGTGACCCTGGCGGTCGAGGGGCCGGACGGCGGGTACGACCTGCGCGGGACGCACTGCATCGCCGCGGACGGCAACCGGTCCACGATCCGCAAGCTGCTCGGCATCCCGTTCGAGGGGCACTCGTTCGGCGACAAGTTCCTGATCACCGACATCCGGGCCGAGTTCGACTTCCCGGTGCCCGAGCGCCGGTTCTACTTCGACCCGGAGTGGAACCCCGGCCGCCAGGCCCTGCTGCACCCGCAGCCGGACTCGGTGTGGCGCATCGACTGGCAGGTGCCCGACGAGTACGACTTGGCCGCCGAGCAGGGCAACGGCGATCTCGACAAGCGCATCCGCACCGTCATCGGCGACATCGACTACGAACTGGTCTGGGCGTCGCTCTACCGCTTCCACCAGCGCCGGGTACCGCGGATGCGGCTCGGCCGGGTGCTGCTGGCAGGCGACTCGGCGCACATCATGAGCCCGTTCGGCGCGCGCGGCATGAACTCCGGCCTGGCCGACGTGGAGAACGCCGCCTGGAAGATCGCCGCCACCCGCCGCGGCTGGGGCGGCCCGGCGCTGCTCGACAGCTACGACCTCGAGCGCGGCCCGGCCACCGAGGAGAACCTGCGGGTCACCAGCACCACCATGCGCTTCCTGTGCCCCGCCGACGAGGACGAGTGGACCCGCCGCCGCGACATCCTGGAACGCAGCATCACCGACCCGGCCGCCCGCGCCCAGATCGACTCCGGCAAGTTGTCGGAACCGTTCTGGTACCTGGAGTCGCCGCTGACCACCCAGGCTCCGGCGGAGGAGATCGCTCGGTTCCCGCGGGAGGCTGGGGATGTGCGGCCGCCGTTGCCCGGGGTGCTGTGCCCGGACTTCCCGTTTCCGGATGGGAGTCGGCTGCGGGATCACCTGGGGGTGCGGTTCACGGTGTTGGTGGCGGAGGGGCGTGAACTGGCGGAGGTGTTGGATCCTGCGGATCCGGCTTACGGGTTGACGGTTGTCGTCTTACCCGTCGGCCAGACCGCACTGGAGATCCCTGAGGGCGGCGCGGTGGTGGTGCGGCCGGATGGGTTTATTGCGGCGGTGTTGACTGGCGAGTCGCCGCAGGACGCTATTCGGCGGGCTGCTGGGTGGGTGGTGGAGAAGGTGTGAGGGGGACTGCTCGGCTGCGCCATCGCGGGGGGGCGGCGGCTCGCCTTCGGCATTGCGAGGGGGGACGGCTCGGCTTCGCCATTGCAGGGGGGCGCGAGTTTTGAGCTTTGCTCGATGGGGCGAACTTGTTTTGCGCGGGGCCCCTACGACCTCCTGGGAAGAGCACAAAGGCGGGGCCTGAAGAGACGGCCCTCCCCCGCGCAGCGAGCTTACGGACGCCGCCACCCCACACAAAACAAGTCCACCCCATCGAGCCGGCCTGGCACCAGCGAACCCGAGGAGCGCGGTTCGGCCAACGTCGTAGAGGGGCGTGTGGGGGCCGACGCCTCAGAGGGGCGGGTTGGGACCAACGCCTGAGAGGGGCGTGTTGGAGCCAACGTTGTAGAGGGGCGCGGTGAGGACCGTCGCCTGAGAGGGGCAAGTTGGGCCAACGATCGTGAGGGCCGGGCTTGGGCAAACGACCTTGGTGGGCGCGTGGGGCCAGCGTCGTCGGCTTGAGCCGCAAGGGCGAAAGGGCGCGCGGCCGACTGATCGCGGTTAGGGGGTTGGGCGTAGGGCGGCGGGGGCTGTGGGGGGAACCGCGGGGTGGGCGGGGGCGGTTGGGGGGATGGGGCGGTACGGGGCGCCCTGGGTGGGGCGCGGGTCTGCGGTGCCGTTGTTGGGCCAGAGGGAGAAGGCTCGTTCGGCTTGGGCGGTGATGGTGAGGGAGGGGTTCACGCCGAGGTTGGCGGTGATGGCGGAGCCGTCGACCACGGAGAGGCCGGGGTAGTTGTGGACCCGGTGGTAGGGGTCGAGGACGCCGTCCTCCGGGGTGGCGCCGATGGGGCAGCCGCCGATGAAGTGGGCGGTGAGGGGGATGTCGGCCAGGTCGCCCCAGGTGCCGCCGGGCATGCCGCCGATGTGCTTGGCGGTGAGCTGGTTGGCCTCGTAGCCCGCGGGGATGAACGACGGGTTGGGTTCGCCGTGGCCCTGGCGGGAGGTGTACTTGCGGCGGCCGAACAGGCCGGGGCGGGTGTAGGTGGTGATGGAGTTGTCCAGGCTCTGCATCACCAGCAGGATCACCGTCCGCTCGCTCCACCGGTAGCCCTGCAGCAGCCGCGCGGTCTGGACCGGGTGGCGCAGGGCGAAGCGCAGGGCTTGGCGGTAGCGCGGCACCGGGAGTGAGCCGTCGGTCGCCAGGGTTTGCAGCAGGCTCATGGCGTTGCTGCCCTTGCCGTACCGCACCGGCTCGATGTGGGTGTTCTCGTCGGGGTGGAACGACGACGTGATCGCGACGCCCCGGCTGTAGTCGTGCCGCGGGTCCACTGTGGTGCGTCCGGCGCCGACGATCGACTCCGAGTTCGTCCGCGTCAGCTCACCCAGGCGCGGCGAGAGTTGCGGTAGGGCACCGGAATCGCGCATCGCGTGCAAGAGGTTCTGCGTGCCCCAAGTGCCCGCGGCCAGCACAACCTGTCCGGCTGTGATCGTCGTGCGGAACTTCCGAGAGCGCCGCCCTGTCTTGCGCAGCTCCAACTCGAATCCCCCATCCCCACCGGGACGGACAGCGGTAACTGTCGTGAGGGGAATGACCTGTGCGCCGTTCTTCTCCGCCAGGTACAGGTAGTTCTTCACCAGTGTGTTCTTAGCCCCGACCCGGCAGCCGGTCATGCACGAGCCGCACTCGGTGCATCCCACGCGCGCAGGGCCTTCGCCGCCGAAGAACGGGTCCTCGACGGTCTTACCCGGAGAGCCGAAGTACACCCCCACCGGCGTCGGGTGGTAGCTGTCGGCGACCCCCATGTCGGCGGCGACCTTCTGCATCACCTCGTCCGATGGCGTCACGGTGGGGTTCGTGACTACACCCAACATGCGCGTGGCCTGGTCGTAGTGCGGCGCGAGTTCCGCTTCCCAGTCGGCGATGTGCGCCCATTGCCGGTCTTGGTAGAACGGCTTCAACGGCCGGTAGAGGGTGTTCGCGTAGACCAAGGACCCACCGCCGACGCCCGCGCCCGCGAGCACCAGGACGTCCTTGAGCAGGTGGATGCGTTGGATGCCGTAGCACCCCAACTGCGGCGCCCACAGGTAGTTGCGCACGTCCCACGAGGTCTTGGCGAACTCGTCGTCGGCGAAGCGGCGGCCCGCCTCGACCACCGCGACCCGGTAGCCCTTCTCGGTCAACCGGAGCGCGGCGACGCTGCCGCCGAAGCCGGAACCCACCACCACGACGTCGTAGTCCGGCAAGTTACCGGCGAGTTGCGCGCCCATGGCGCCAGGCTAGGCCCAGCCCCCGGCGCCCGGCTAGAGCTAGGCTCAAGTTTTCTATGACCGCCGGTAACACAAGCCTTCGGCCGAGCCGGGGCGGTCGCACCCGAGTCGGGAACGATGCCGGGTGGGGACGAGGGGGCGGGCGGCGGGGGAGAATGATTCAGCTCAGGCCAGGTCAGACCGCAGGACTCCGTACAGCGCCATGTCCCTGCGCTCGCCGCCCCGCAGCTGCGCCCCGCGCGCGACGCCCTCACGCAGCAGCCCGGCCGCTTCCAGCGCCCGCTGGGCAGGCACGTTCGACACGTCGGTCGACGCCTCCAGCCGGTCCAGGTCGGTCGTGGCGAACAGGTGCCCGACCAGCAACCGCAGCGCGGCGACACCGGCGCCCCGGCCCCGCGCGGACGGCAGCAGCCCGATGCCCATGTTCCACGCCGTGCAGCCCCGCGTCGGCCCGTAGGACACCTGGTGCCAGCTCACGTCCCCGAGCAGCTCGCCGGTGGCCGTGTCGATGACCACCGCCCGGCCGATGTCGTTGGGCGGCGGCGACCGGCGCGGGTCCGGGTCGACGTCGAACGCGCCGTCGGACTCCGCGCGCAGCCGATCGACCTCGCCCTCGGCGGGTTCGGCCAGGCCGAACCCGCCGTCAGCGGCCAGCACGCGCCTCATGCGCGGACCGTCAGGCCGACCTTCTGGAACTCCTTGAGGTCGGAGTACCCGGTCTTCGCCATCGCCCTGCGCAGCGCGCCGAACAGGTTGACCAGGCCGTCGGCGTCGGTGGACGGGCCGAACAGCAGGGTCTTGAGGTCCACCTCGACGTCCTCGGCGACCGGCAGCACCCGGCTGCGCGGCAGCGACGGGTGCGCGGCGGCGGAGGTCCAGTAGAGCCCCTGCCCCGGCGCCTCGGCGGCCAGCGCGAGCGGCGCGCCGAGCATGACCGCGTCCGCGCCGCAGGCGATGGACTTGGCGATGTCACCGCTCGCGTGCACGTCACCGTCGGCGATGACGTGCACGTACCGACCGCCGGTCTCGTCCAGGTAGTCCCGCCGGGCGGCGGCAGCGTCAACGATCGCCGTCGCCATTGGGGTCCCGATCCCCAGCGCGCTGTCGGTGGTGGTGATGCCCTCGCAGTGCCCGTAGCCCACGATCACGCCCGCGGCGCCGGTGCGCATGAGGTGCATCGCGGTGCGGTAGTCGTGCACACCGCCCGCGATGACCGGCACGTCCAGGTCGGCGATGAACCGCTTGAGGTTCAGCGGCTCGCCGTCGTCGTCGGAGTCGCGGGCCACGTGCTCGGCGGAGACGATCGTGCCCTGCACGACCAGCACCTCCACGCCCGCGGCCAGCAGGTGCGGGGTCAGCTCGGCGGCGCGCTGCGGGCTGACCCGCGCCGCGACCGTCACCCCGGACTCGCGGACCGGCCGGATCGCCTCGGCGATCAGCTCGACCTGGATCGGCGCCGCGTGCAGCCGCTGCAGCTCGGCCACCAGCAGACCGGGGTCGTCGCCCTTCTCGGCCGCGCTGACCAGCGCGAACAGCTTGTCCGCGACGTCGGCGTGGCGCGCCCACAGGCCCTCGGCGTTGATCACACCGAGCCCGCCGAGCTCGCCGACCGCCACCGCGGTGGCTGGCGAGACGATCGCGTCGGTCGGGTGGGTGATCAGCGGGATGTCGAACCGGTAGGCATCGATCTGCCAGGTGGTGGCGACGTCCTTGGACGAGCGGGTGCGCCGCGACGGCACGATCTCCACCTCGTCGAGCCCGAAGGCGCGCCGGGCGGTCCGGCCCATGCCGATGTCGACAAGATCCCGCACGGGGGTGTCCTTTCCGAGCGCTGAACCGGGTTCAGCGGGTGGTGTAGTTGGGCGCCTCGACGGTCATCGTGATGTCGTGCGGGTGGCTCTCCTTGAGCCCGGCCGCCGTGATCCTGATGAGCTGCGCCTGCTGGAGTTCGGCGATGGTGCGCGAGCCGGTGAAGCCCATGCCCGCGCGCAGGCCGCCGACGAGCTGGAAGACGACCTGCGACAGCGGGCCCCGGTAGGGCACCCGGCCCTCGATGCCCTCGGGCACCAGCTTGTCGTCGGAGAGCACGTCGTCCTGGGCGTAGCGGTCCTTCGAGTACGACTTGGCCTCGCCGCGCGAACGCATCGCGCCGAGCGAGCCCATGCCGCGGTAGCTCTTGAACTGCTTGCCGTTGACCAGGATCAGCTCACCGGGGGCCTCGGCGGTGCCCGCGAGCAGGCTGCCGAGCATGACCGCGCTCGCCCCGGCCGCGATGGCCTTGGCGATGTCGCCGGAGTACTGGATGCCGCCGTCGCCGATCACCGGCACGCCCGCGGGGGCGGCGGCGAGGGACGCCTCGTAGATCGCGGTGATCTGCGGCACGCCGACGCCCGCGACCACCCGGGTGGTGCAGATCGAGCCGGGGCCGACGCCGACCTTGACGCCGTCGGCGCCCGCGTCGACCATCGCCTGCGCCCCGGCGCGGGTGGCCACGTTGCCGCCGACGACGTCGACCGCGTCGCCGAGTTCCTTCTTGAGCCGGGTGACGATGTCGATGACCGCCCGGCCGTGGCCGTGCGCGGTGTCGACCATCAGCACGTCCACCCCGGCCTCGAACAGGGTCATCGCGCGCTTGTAGCCGTCGTCGCCGACGCCGACCGCCGCGCCGCAGATGAGCCGACCGTCCGGGTCCTTGGTGGCGTTGGGGTACTGCTCGGTCTTGACGAAGTCCTTGACCGTGATCAGGCCGCGCAGCTTGCCGTCGCCGTCGATGATCGGCAGCTTCTCCACCTTGTGGCGGCGCAGCAGCCCGAGCGCGGCGTCGGCCGACACGCCGACCTGGGCGGTGACCAGCGGTCCCTTGGTCATGACCTCGCTGACCAGCCGGGTGTGGTCGACCTCGAAGCGCATGTCCCGGTTGGTGATGATCCCCACCAGGGTGCCCTCGGCGTCGGTGACCGGCAGCCCCGAGATGCGGTAGCGCGCGCACATGGCGTCGACCTCGGCGAGGGTGTCGCCCGGCGAGCAGGTGACCGGGTCGGTGACCATCCCCGCCTCGGAGCGCTTGACCGTCTCCGCCTGCCGCGCCTGCTCCTCGATGGACAGGTTGCGCTGCAGGATGCCGATGCCGCCCTGGCGGGCCATCGCGATGGCCATCCTGGCCTCGGTGACGGTGTCCATGGCCGCGGAGGCGAGCGGGATGCGCAGCGTGACGTTGCGCGAGATCCGGGTCGAGGTGTCGACAGTGCTCGGGATCACATCCGACTGGGCGGGCTGGAGCAGAACGTCGTCGAAGGTGAGGCCGAGGGTGGCGAACTTGGGCGGGACCCCGTCAGCGTTGAGCTCGCTGGTCATGGTGGGTGGCGGACCTTCCTGCACGGCTGGCGGTCCCGGTGGCCGAGCCGGGGGTTTCGGGGGTGGCCTGCTGCCGCGCCGTGAGCCCACGTGGTGCGCAGGTGGCCCGGTTCCCCCATGGTATCCGGGCACCCCACTGGCCCCGCCCGGTACCGTGCGTGGTCGTGCCGCATGACGCGATTCCGCCCAGCCCGTCCGCCGGTGGACCGTGGGACGACAGGTCGACCGGGGGCCACCGCGGCGCGCTGCCGCCCGACCCGTTCGCCGGTGACCCGGACGACCCGGCCAAGGCGCTCGACGACGACGGCGACGACGAGACCGCCCCGCCGATGAGCGAGCAGGAGCGCGAGGAGTTGCTCGCCGACCTGTCCGACCTGGCCGTGTACCAGGCGCTGCTGGAGCCGCGCGGGGTGCGCGGCATCGTGGTGGACTGCGGCGAGTGCCAGGAGCCGCACTACCACGACTGGGCGCTGCTGGCGGCGAGCCTGGAGCAGCTGCTCAACGACGGCAAGATGCGCCCGCACGAGCCCGCGTTCGACCCGGACCCGGCCAGCTACGTCAGCTGGGAGTACTGCCGCGGCTACGCCGATGGCGTCACCGCGAGCGAGAACGCCCTCTAGCCGTTAGACCCCCGAGACAGCCCTCTAGATCCCCGAGACACCGAAAGGCCCCGTAGGAACGTCCTACGGGGCCTTTTCGGGGCTACTGGGGTGTCTTTCGGGGTTGCTGGAGCGTCAGGGCGCCGAGTCGACCGCGACCGGGGCGGAGAGCGGACCGGACTGGGTGCCGGTGCCGGACTGCGGCGGTCCCGCGGGCGGGTCGATCAGCCTGGGGGCACCGGTCTCCGGCGCGGTGGTCTCCGACGTCGGCTGCGAGGTGGACGACGGCGTCGACGGTTCGGTGGTGGTCACCGGGGGCGAGCTCGGCGCGGTCGTGACCGGCGGCACCGGGACGACCGTGGTCGTGGTGCTCGGCACGGTCGTGGTCACCGGCGGCAGCATCGTCGGGGTGGCCGACGGCGGCGGCTGGACGCCGTTGGCGGGGATGCCGGGCAGCTGGGAGAGCAGGTCGGCGTGGGTGGCGGCCAGTTCGGCGGCACCGTCCTCGCTGGCGACCGACGGCAGGCCCTTCTTGGCGTCCTCGAGCTTGGACTTCGCCTCGGCGACCTTGCCCTCGGCGAGGGCGGTCTGGGCGATGTCGAGGTCCTGGCGCACCGACGCGGCCGCCTCGACGGAGCGGGCGTGGTCGGCGTAGAGGACCTTGGTGAGGCTCCACAGGGTGTCGCCCGGCTGGGCGTCGCGGGCGGCGAGGCCGGCGCCGGTGAAGGCGATGGCCAGCACCGCGGCGGCGGCGGCGAACGGCACCAGGAGCCTGGGTCTGCGCCGCCTGCGGGCCTTCGCGGCGGCCACGGTCGCCACCGCGAGCTTGGTGTCGACCAGTTCGCCGATCGGGGCCGAGTCGACCTCGTCGCGCCAGGAGCTGAGCAGCGCGGCCAGTTCGTCGTCGCGGAAGTCGGCAGGCAGGTCGGTGTCGAACACCGAGGGGTCGAGCGGGTCGACGTCGAGCCGCTCACCCCGGACCGCGGCGCCGAGCGCGTCGAGGAACGCGTCGTCGGCGTGCACCCGGGAGATGTCGACGGCGTCGTCGGCCAGGTCGGCGTACTCGGCCCGGTCCAGGTCGTCGAGCCTGCCGACGAAGGAACCCAGCCGCAGGTCGGAATCGAACGAGACCGGGGTCACGTTCGAGTGGTCACCCCGGGCGGCGGACGACTGGTCGTCAACGCCGCGTTCGTCGCGATCGCTCTGGTCGGGCACTTCAGGCCACCTCCTCCGCCGACAAAGTCTTGCGCAACCTGGCAAGTGCCCGGTGTTGGGCCACCCGAACCGCACCGGGGGTGGATCCCACCGCCTCGGCTGTCTCCTCCGCCGAGAGCCCCACCACGACCCGCAGTACGACGATCTCGCGTTGCTTGTCCGGTAGGACCGCCAGCAGTTCGCTCATCCGGCGCGACAGCTCCCCCTGCATCAGCCGCTGCTCCGGCCCTGCCTCGGTCTCCGGTTCGTCAGGTACGTCGGCGACCGGCTCTGATCGGTTACGCGCTGCCGCGCGGTGCGCGTCGGCGACCTTGTGCGCGGCGATGCCGTAGACGAAGGCCAGGAACGGGCGGCCTTGGTCGCGGTAGCCGGGCAGGGCCGTCAACACCGCGAGACACACCTCCTGCGCCACGTCGTCCGCCGAGGCGAACGAGCGTTCCTGCCTGCCGACACGGGCGCGGCAATACCGCACCACCAGGGGCCGAACGGACGCCAGCACCCGCTCCACCGCGCGAGGGTCACCCTCGACGGCAGCGCTCACCGACGCGTCCAGTCCGTCCCCCAATGTGGTCATCGCAGAATGCAGCCCTGGTGTTACGAGTGCGGTCATCTGAAGGACACCGAATCGCAGCCGTTGCCCGACACGGGGTCCACCGTACCGCCCGGACCGGTGTGCCCACGGCCGCGGCTGCGGTCGGTGGGGTCGGGGGGAGGTGCGGTGGCACGCGACACAGTAGCCGCTGGTGCAAGTGCAGCCGACTGTGCAAGTGCTCACCGGTCGGCTGAGTGAGCACACACGAACAGCCGTGCGGGCCCGGTGCGCTTCGGGCACGCACGGCTGTTCGCCGACGCTGGTGCGGTTAGGAGACCAGGCCGCGCCGGAACCCATGGGCCACCGCCTGAGCACGGTCACGCACGCCGAGCTTGCGGAACAGCCGCCGCGCGTGGGTCTTCACGGTGTCTTCGGACAGGTACAGCTCGCGGCCGATCTGTCCGTTGCTCTTGCCCTGACTCATGCCGCGCAGCACCTGCAGCTCGCGGTCGGTGAGCTGCACGCCCGGGTCGGACGGCTGCCGTGGTGCCGGTACCGAGGTGCTCGCCAGTGTGTGGGCGAGCGCGGCGACCAGTTCGGGGCGCGAGGCGTCCCAACGGAGGTAACCGCGCGCACCACCGGCGATGGCAGCGGCGATGCTGCCCGCGTCGTCCGGCGCGCCGAACACGATGACGTTCGCCTGGGGGTTGGCCGAGACCAACCGCCGTGTGGCCTCCACGCCGGTGGGCACCGCGCGCTGGGTGCCGACGAGGACGACGTCCACGGGCTGCCGGGAGAAGCGGGCGAGCAGCTCGTCACCGTGCGCTACGCAGTCGATGCGACTGACCCCTGGCACAGCAGACATGACACGGGTCAAGCCCTCCCGAACGCTGCGGCGGTCGTCGCAGATCAAGACCGTCGTCACGGGGACTCCTTCCTGCAGCCGAGTGACGTTCCATAACCCCTATCGGACGCCGGCGCCCGAACCTTGACACGATTCGGTGGTAAATCTGTCAACCAATCCACCGGAAGACCGGACTGCCGATGTCACCTGTTCGGACCAAGGTCAAAACCCGAGGTCGGGACCCATGGCGAGGCCGCGGCCAGCGCGCGGCCGACCGGGTCGGCGTGTCGTAACACACAGTCAAGGTCGATGCCCGCCGCCGATCGGTGTCGCGAGGCCCGTTCGGGTTCCAGGTCGGCGAGCACGATGCGGCTGGGCCAACGCAGCGGGACCAACCCGTGGGTGATCGACACCGCCAGGCAGTCGGTGATCGCCCGCACCGCCTCCCGGCGATCACCGACCCCGGCCAGGACGACCCCGAGCACGAGGTCCGACTTGGCCAGCAGGCGGACCGAAGGTGATCTCCGCGCGGCGGCCTTGGCGGCCCGTGCGGGGGCCTCGGCCGCGGCCGGGTGCCCCGCGGCCAACTCGACCTCCGCGGCCACCCAGCCGCGTTTGATCCCGGCCCGCCACCCGCCATCGCCCGAGGCGGACTCGATTCCGATCAGCGTCCGCGCCTCGCGGAGCCTGCCGAGCCCGATCGCGTCGGCGGCGAGGCCGAGCAGGACGTCGGACCGGGCGGCCGCCGCGTCGGTCCCGTCCGCCGCCGCGGGCTCCCGCTGATCTTGTGGTGATCGTTTCCCGGCGACCAGCCCCGCCTCGGCGAGGCGGCGCAGACCGACCGCGTCCAGCTCCCTCGCGGCGGCGTGGCCACCGAGCTGCCTGCGGTGCGCGGCGAGGGTCGCCGCGGCCAGCGCGGCCAGCACCGGGTCGGCCCCGGAGATCACCGGCCAGAGCAGCGCGGCGGCCGCGGCGTAGCGACCCTGGCCACCGAGAGTGACCGCGGCCAACCACCCGGCGCGACCGGAAACACCCACTCTCGGTGGGTGTTCGCCCGGTTCCGAACCGAAGGCGGCCGCCCAGGCCCGCTCACGATCGTGGTCACTCACCCGGCTGATCCTGCCCCACCCGTCCGGCCCGCGGCTGGACGACGAGGTGCGGCGCGGCCGTCCGGACCAGCGCGGCCGCGGGCGAACGGCGCGGGCGGTCGTCGGGCGCGGCCGGTCGCGAGCGGGGTTCCCCCTCGCTCGTGACCGGCGTCGTCGTTACACCGCTGTCACCAAGCGGGCGGTTCGCGAGCGGGAGCCGGCCACGCTCGGTGCAACAGCGGTCGTGGTCAGTGTGGATGTCGGCCACCACTGGCCCATCGTCGGGTGACACGGGAGGTCCGGCAACCGGACGAGTTGACCACGCTGCGTCGACTGGGTGAATCCGATCGGCTGAATCGCGTATCCGATGAGTCGATCACCCTTGAACAAACCGACAACGCGCTTCTAACGTCTAAGCCGCTGCACCAAATGGAGTAGTGACTCCGCAAGTCCACTCGTCAGGAGGCGGCCACCATGGCGGACACGCGCAGGCTCCCCGGTCCGAACGCCGACGTGTGGGATTGGCAGCTCGACGGTTCCTGCCGGGGTATGGACAGCGCGTTCTTCTTCCACCCCGACGGCGAGCGCGGTCCGGCGCGGGCCCGGCGGGAGGCCAAGGCGAAGGCCATCTGCCAGGCGTGCCCGGTGCTGTCGCTGTGCCGCAGCCACGCGCTCGCGGTGCACGAGCCGTACGGGATCTGGGGCGGGCTCTCGGAGTCCGAGCGCGAGGCGATCATCAAGACGGAGAAGCGCACCCTGGCCGTGGCCAAGTAGCGCGGAAAAGCCGAAGGACCCGGTCGACAAGCCGACCGGGTCCTTCGCGTTTCACACCCTCGGATCAGTGCCCGTGGCCGTGACCGTGCCCGTGGTTGCCCGCGGGCTCGTCTTCCTTCTTCTCCACGACCGCGCTCTCGGTGGTGAGCACCATGCGCGCGATGGAGGCGGCGTTGGCGACCGCGGAGCGGGTGACCTTCACCGGGTCGACGACGCCGTCGGCGAGCAGGTCGCCGTAGACCAGCTTGGCGGCGTTGAAGCCCTGGCCCCACGGCAGCTCGCGGACCTTGTTCACCACGACCGCGCCCTCCTGGCCGCCGTTGGCGGCGATCCAGAACAGCGGCGCGCTGAGCGCCTCGCGGACGATCGCGACACCGGTCGCCTCGTCGCCGGTGAGGCCGAGGTTGCCATCGAGCTCCTTGGCGACCTGCACCAGCGCGGAACCGCCACCGGGGACGATGCCCTCCTCGACCGCGGCCTTGGTCGCGGCGACCGCGTCCTCGATGCGGTGCTTGCGCTCGGAGAGCTCGGTCTCGGTCGCGGCGCCGACCTTGATGACCGCGACGCCACCGGAGAGCTTGGCCAGCCGCTCCTGCAGCTTCTCGCGGTCCCAGTCGGAGTCGGACGCCTCGATCTCCTTGCGCAGCTGCTCGGCGCGCGCGGCGACACCGGACTTCTCGCCACCGCCGTCGATCAGCGTGGTGTCGTCCTTGGTGATCACGACGCGGCGGGCACTGCCCAGCTGCTCCAGGGTCGCCTCGGACAGCTTGACGCCGATCTCCGCGGAGATGACCTCGCCACCGGTGACGACCGCGAGGTCGTCGAGGAACGCCTTGCGGCGGTCGCCGAAGAACGGCGCCTTGACCGCGACGGCCTTGATCGTCTTGCGCAGGGCGTTGACCACCAGGGTGGACAGCGCCTCGCCGTCGACGTCCTCGGCCACGATCAGGATGGAGCGGCCGCTCTGCGCGACCTTCTCCAGCAGCGGCAGCAGGTCGGCGAGCGCGGAGATCTTCTCGCGGTGCAGCAGGACGTAGGTGTCCTCCAGCACGGCCTCCTGCGCCTCCAGGTCGGTGGCGAAGTGGGCCGAGACGTAGCCCTTGTCGAACTGGACGCCCTCGGTGATGACGAGCTCGGTGGCCAGCGTGGAGGACTCCTCCACGGTGATCACACCGTCCTCGCCGACCTTCTCGATGGCCTCGCCGAGCAGCGCGCCGATCGAGGCGTCGCGGGAGGCGACGGTGCCGACCTGGGCGATGTTGTCGCGGCCCTTGACTGGGGTGGCCTTGGCCTTGAGCGACTCGACCACGGCGTCGGCCGCGGCCTGGATGCCCTTGCCGATCGCGGTCGGGTTGGCGCCTGCGGCGACGTTGCGCAGGCCGACCCGGACCAGGGCCTGGGCCAGCACGGTCGCGGTGGTGGTGCCGTCACCGGCGACGTCGTTGGTCTTGGTGGCGACGTTCTTGGCGAGCTGCGCGCCGAGGTTCTCGAAGGGGTCCTCGAGGTCGATCTCACGGGCGATGGTCACACCGTCGTTGGTGACCGTCGGTCCGCCGAACTTCTTGGCGAGCACGACGTGACGCCCGCGCGGGCCAAGGGTGACCTTGACCGCGTCGGCGAGCTTGTTCACGCCACGCTCGAGTGCCCGACGAGCGTCCTCGTCGAAGGCGATCTGCTTGGGCATTGCCTACCTCTCGTTGATGGCGGCGCTGGAGACGCCGAACGCCCCGGTAACCCCGAACGGGGCCGCCGGGGCGCTGGTCAGCCGGGGTGTCAGTTGATGACAGCCAGCACGTCGCGGGCGGAGAGGATCAAGTACTCCTCGCCGTTGTACTTGACCTCGGTGCCGCCGTACTTGGAGTAGATGACGACGTCGCCGACAGCCACGTCCACCGGGACGCGGTTGCCCTTGTCGTCGATGCGGCCCGGGCCGACAGCCAGGACCTTGCCCTCCTGGGGCTTCTCCTTGGCGGTGTCCGGGATGACCAGACCGGAGGCGGTAGTCGCCTCGGCCTCGCTCGCCTGGACGACGATCTTGTCCTCGAGCGGCTTGATGTTCACGCTCACCGCTGTGACCTCCACGGGTCGTCGAAAGCGTTGGCAGGTACAAGAGCGCGACTCCCCCTGGGTGCCGCGCCCACGGCTCCTGCCACCCCGCCGTCGCGGGTGCCGGGGCGGTACTGGCGCCGTGCATCTAGCACTCTACCCACGCGACTGCTAAGCCTGCAACGACCCCCACGTGTGACATGGGAACGTGGCCTGACCAGCCCCGATCGTGATAAGGCTCAGGGGTGATCAGACTGGCGACTTCGGCGGACTTCGGGCGGCTCCAGGAGATCGAGGTGCTGGCCGGTGCGGCGTTCCGCGAGGTCGGGATGCCGGAGATCGCCGAGGACGGGCCGCCGACGGTGGTGGAGTTGGCGGGGTTCGTGGCGGGTGGGCGGGCTTGGGTCGGGGAGTACCGGGAGCAGGTTGTCGGATACCTGCTGGCCGAGGTGGTGGGTGGGTGCGCGCACGTCGCCCAGGTCAGCGTGGATCCGGTGGTGCGGGGGCGCGGGCTGGGACGGGCGTTGGTGGACCACCTTGAATCCTGGGCGCGTCAACACAACCTCGAAGCGTTGACGCTAACCACTTTCCGCGACGTCCCCTGGAACGCGCCCTACTACGAGCGAATCGGTTTCCGCACGGTAAAGCCAACTCCAGCCCTTCAAGCCGTCGTCGACCACGAGGCCACCCTCGGCCTAGACCCAACCACCCGCGTCTGCATGCGTCGCGACCTCTAGGCGCCGACTTCTCTAAGCGCTCAGTGCCGTCAGTGCTGCTTCGCGGCCGAGACGGACCGCGCGGCGGAGGAGGAGGGTGTCGCGGGTGAGGCGGGGGACTTCGGGGGCGGTGGCGGGTGGCCGGATCTGCAGGATCGACGGGTGGGTCGACAGCTCGGTGTCGTCGGTGAGTTGGCGGCTGTGGCGGGTGTGCCAACCGGAGACGGCGCCGGGGGCCACGCGGCGGAGGTAGCGGGAGACGACGGCGGTCTCGACGCGCGACGGCGGGGTCGCGGACCAGCCGTCGGGGCGGGTGCGCAGGACCAGGACGTCGGTCGCGCCGTCGGCGATCGCGGTGCGGAACGGGATCGCCTCGGCGAGGCCCGCGTCGATCCAACGGCGACCGGCCAGGGTGACCGGGCGACCGGACAGCACCGGCAGGCCCGTCGACGCGCGTAACGCCAACTGGAGCGAGCGCTGGTCGGTCAGGTGCGGGTGCAGGTCGACGGCCTCGCCGGTCGCGGTGTCGGTGGCCAGCGGGTGGAACGTGGTGGGGTTGGCCAGGATCGCCGCGAAGTCCATCGGGACGGCCTCGTAGACGACCTGCACCAGGTGCTCGGTGTCGACGACCCGGCGCAGCCGCCACGGGTTGGTGACGCGGCGCATGATGGCCGGGTCGGACCAGCCGATGGTGCCGATCTGCGCCTGCCCGCCGAGCAGCCACGCGCCGTTGAGCGCACCGGCCGACGCGCCGTAGACCGCGTCGAAGCAGTGCGCGAACCCCAGGTCGTCGAGCCCTGCGACCATCCCGCCGGAGTAGGCGCCCCTGCTGCCACCGCCCTCGACGGCGAGGGCGAGTTTGCGGCCGTCGGCGCGGCTGCCGGAGGCCATGCGGGAGCGCAGCAGCGAGATCACGGGGTGCACCCGGACGACGTTAGTCCAGTCGGCGGCATGTCAGCGGGGGTACGCCGGGTCATCACCCAGGTCTCATCCGGAAGTGGGTCGCGGGAAACCGACGCGGAGCAGGGTGGCTCACCGGCATACCCCGAACCGGGAGGTCCCCACCACCATGAACACCACCCGCAGGTCCGTGCTGCTCGGCGGCGCCGCGGCGGTCGGCATCGCCGCCGTCGGCACCGGCGCACCCGCGCTGGCCACCCCGAACCGCGGCCTCACCGACCCGTTCACCCTCGGCGTCGCCTCCGGTGACCCGTCCGCGGACGGCGTCGTCCTGTGGACCCGCCTCGCCCAGGACCCGCTCGCGCTCGACGGCCTCGGCGCCATGCCGGGTCGGACGTTCCCCGTGCTGTGGCAGGTCGCGACCGACGAGCGCTTCCGGCACGTCGTGCGCACCGGCGTCGAGTGGGCCAGGCCCGAGACCGCGCACAGCGTCCACGTCGAACTGGCGGGCCTGCGCCCCGGAGCCGAGTACTTCTACCGCTTCCGCGTGCAGGACCACGTGTCCGAGGTCGGCCGCACCCGGACCGCGCCCGCCCCGCACTCGCTGTCCGGCGCGCTGACCATGTGCTTCGCGTCCTGCTCGCACTACGGCGAGGGCTTCTTCACCGCGTACCGCCGCCTCGCCGAGGACCAGCCCGACCTCGTGCTGCACCTGGGCGACTACCAGTACGAGTACGCGGCCAAGGCGGCCGACGTCCGCGCGGTCGCGGGCCCGGAGACGCGCACCCTGGCCGACTACCGGCTGCGGCACGCGCAGTACAAGTCCGACCCCGACCTGCAACTGGCCCACCAGGTCGCACCGTGGCTGGTCGTGTTCGACGACCACGAGGTCGAGAACAACTGGGCCGACGAGGTCCCCGAGGCCCCGGACCCGGACTTCCCGGCCCGCCGCGCGGCCGCTTTCCAGGCGTACTACGAGAACATGCCCCTGCGCCGCACCGCCCGCCCCCGCGGCCAGGACATGCGACTGTTCCGCCGGGTCCGTTGGGGCGCGCTGGCCAACTTCCACATGCTCGACACCCGCCAGTACCGCTCCGACCAGGCGTGCGGCGACGGCACCAAGGTCGATTGCGCCGACCGCCTCGACACCGCCCGCACCATCACCGGCGCCGAGCAGGAGAAGTGGCTCCTCGACGGCCTGCGCGACTCGCGGGCCCGCTGGGACGTCCTGGGCCAGCAGGTCTTCTTCGCCCAGCGCGACCTGACCGCGGGCGAGAAGCAGGGCTTCAGCATGGACGCCTGGGACGGCTACAAGGCCAGCCGCGACAAGGTTGCCGCCGGCCTGGGCACTTCGCGCAACGGTGTCGTGCTGACGGGCGATGTGCACCGGCACTGGGCTGGGGACGTCAAGGAGAGCTTCGACCGGGCTGACTCCCGCAACGTTGCGGTGGAACTGGTCACGACGTCCATCACCTCGACCGGGGATGGGGGCGATGACACGAACGCGGTCGTGTTGGCGGAGAACCCGCATCTGAAGTTCTACAAGAACCGGCGGGGGTACGTGCGGACCCGGTTCACGGCGCGGGAGCTTCGGGCGGACTTCCGGGTGCTGCCTTATGTGCGGACTGCTGGCGGTGCTGCGACCACGGCGGCGAGCTTTGTGGTTGAGGACCGGGGTCGTACGTTGCACCAGGCTTGAGTTTCCTCGGGGTGGCTCCTCACTGGGGCCACCCCGTCCATTGTGGACACTTTGTTCGGGTTCGCCGCTGTTGTTGGTCGGTGGCCGAATGACTTGGGCGCTTGACGGTGGTGTCGCGCGGGGGTGGTGGTCTTGAGCTGGCGATGTTTCTGTTGGGAGGTGTGGAGGTTCACCCGGTTCAGGGACAGAAGTTGTCCACATGTGGATCTTGGGCGGCTTGTGTGAAGATCGTTTGTCGGTGGGTGCCGGTAGACTGGCACTGGGACGCCCCCCGGAGAGGGTGGGGGCTGGGGTCGGACTGGCGTGCGCGCGCGAAGCGGTCGCTGTGGGGTGTGGGGGCCGCTGCGGGGCGTGGGGGCCGGTACAGGGCGTGGGTCCGCTGCGGGGTAAGAGTTCTCGGTGGGCCGGGGGGACTTGCTCGGGATGGACGGCTCCCGGTCTTTGACACCCCCGCAGGACTGCGCGCCACAGGCGACTTGGGATGAATGGCTCGCACTCCTTGACGCCCCTCAGGGTTGCGCGTCACAAGCGACCCGAGACGGGCGACTCCCGCCCCTTGGCGCCCCTCAGGACCGCGCGTCACGAGCGATGGGGGCCACGGAGTGCCGACGCGCCCAACCGTGCCGCCCCGACCGTCGGGGCGCGACACCTCACAGTCCACTGTGGATACTCGTCGGCATCTCCCGGCCCGAGTTGATCTCCACCAGGACGACTTCCCTCCACGCCGCCGCCCCGATCACGCCCACACACCCCCGACCAGGCGTTTCCCTGCCGACCCCGCCGCCACATTCACCCGTCCCAGCGACAGAAGTTATCCACATCTGGATCTTCAGCCCCCCGTTTCAAGATCCACTGTCGGTGCCCCCCGATAGACTGGCACTGGGACGCCCCCCGGTGTGGGTGGGGGCTGGGCAGGGTCGGGACCGCGTGCGCGCGAGGCGGCTGGGGTGGGGCTGGCGGAGGCGTGCGGGGGTAGGGGAGCCCGCACGGGGTAAGAGAGTGGGGGTTGGGCATGCCTTGGTCAGGCAGGGGCTGGGCGGAAGTGGGGGGTTAGACCGAGATCACCGATACCGGCAGGGCCGGGTCGGTGGTGAGGTCCAAAGAGGACGGTGTGACACCGGCGGCGACCAGGTGGGCGCCGAGGGCGGCGATCATGGCGCCGTTGTCGGTGCAGAGGCGGGGGCGGGGGACGCGGAGGGTGATTCCGGCGGTGGCGCAGCGTTCGGCGGCCAGTTGCTTGAGGCGGGAGTTGGCGGCGACGCCGCCGGAGATGATGAGGGTGGTGATGTTCAGGTCGGTGGCGGCGCGGACGGCTTTGGCGGTGAGGACGTCGGCTACGGCTTCCTGGAAGGAGGCGGCCACGTCGTCGACCGGGATTTGCGTGCCCGCGCGTTCCTGGGCTTCGACCCAGCGGGCCACGGAGGTCTTGAGGCCCGAGAAGGAGAAGTCGTGGCGGGCGTCGCGGGGGCCGGTGAGGCCCCGGGGGAAGGCGATGGCGCGGGGGTTGCCGCGTTGGGCGGCCTTGTCGATCGGGGGGCCGCCGGGGTACGGGAGGTCGAGGATGCGGGCGACCTTGTCGTATGCCTCGCCCGCGGCGTCGTCGATGGTGGAGCCGATCTCGGTGATCCGGGTCGCGATGTCGTCCACGCGCAGCAGTTGGCTGTGGCCGCCGGAGACCAGCAGGGCCAGCGACGGTGACGGCAGGGCGCCGTGTTCCAGGGTGTCCGCGGCGACGTGCCCGGCCAGGTGGTTGACCCCGTACAGCGGCACCCCCAGCGACAGCGCGTACGCCTTGGCCGCCGACACCCCCACCAGCAGCGCCCCGGCCAGACCCGGCCCGCAGGTCACCGCGATGGCGTCCACGTCGGACAGCCGCAGCCCGGCGACCTCGAACGCCCGGCGCATGGTGGGGACCATGGCCTCCAGGTGCGCCCGGCTGGCCACCTCCGGCACCACCCCGCCGAAGCGCGCGTGCTGCTCGACGCTGGAGGCGACCTCGTCGGCCAGCAGTTCGACCGAGCCGTCCGCGCCGAGCCGGGCGATGCCGACGCCGGTCTCGTCGCAGGAGCTCTCGATGCCCAGGATGATCGTCACGTGGTGTCCTCCACCCGTGCGGGCCGGACCATGGTGAAGGCGTCGGCCCCGGAGGGTTGGTAGTAGCGGCGGCGCAGGCCGATGGTGGCGAAGCCGTGGGCCTCGTAGAGCGCGATGGCGGCGGCGTTGTCCGTGCGGACCTCGAGGAACACCTGCGCGCGTTCGTCGTCGGCCCGGCCGAGCAGGCCGCGCAGCAGCGCCTTGCCGATGCCCCTGCCCTGCCAGACCGGGTCGACGCCGATGTTGTGCACGCTGGCCTCCATGTCGCCCGGCGCACCGGCCAGGGACAGGCCGCCGTAGCCGACGAGCAGCTCGCCGGTGTGCGCGCCGAGGTAGAAGTGGCCCCAGTCGAGCTCGGATGCGAACGCGGACTCACTCCACGGGTCGTCGTTCGGGAACAGGGCGCGTTCCAGTTCGGCGCAGCGGCGCAGGTCGACGCGGCGCAGCGGCTCGATCCGGATCGTGTCGGTCATCCCGGGCTCACCCGTTTGCGGGCGCCCGGCTCGACCGCGTCCGGCCTGCGCAGGTAGAGCGGGGTGAGCGGGCCGGGTTCGCCGTCGAGGTCGGCGGCGAGGACGAGGCCGACCGGGCTCGGGTACTCGGGTCCGGTGATCGGCACGCCGAGGTCGACGATCCGGGTGCCCGCGATCCGGGTGACCCCCTTGAGGGGGATGTCGACCGGCTTGTTGACGCTCGGTTCGGTCGTCCGGGTGCCGTCGGCCGCGTAGGTCGCCCAGTAGAGCTCCTTGCGCCTCGCGTCGGTGACCACGAGCAACGGCTCGCCGCGTACCTCGGCGGCGATGGCGTCGAGCGAGCACACCGGGAACACCGGCCTGTCCAGCGCGTGCCCGAGGGCGGCGGCGGTGACCATGCCCGCGCGCAGGCCGGTGAACGGGCCCGGCCCGACCCCGCAGACCACGGCGTCGAGGTCGGCCAGGGTGTGGCCAGCCTCGGCGACGGCGTCGCGCAGGTGCGGGGTGAGCAGTTCGCCGTGCGCGCGCGCGTCGACGGTGACCCGGCGCGCGAGCAGCCTGGGGGTCCCGCCGGTGAGTTCGACGACTCCGGCGGTGACCGCGGGGGTGGCGGTGTCGACCGCGAGGACCAGCACGGTCGACAAGGGTACGAGGCGGCCCGGCCGCCCGGTCAGGTGACCGGCTGCTGCCGCCTGCGCCGGTTCTCCGCGAAGCTCTCGACGGCCACCGCGCAGAACAGCGCCAGCAGCCCGCCCGCGGCCAGGATGCCGCCGACCTTGGTGATTTTCGCCTTGGGCAGCTTCTCCGGGTCCTGCGGCGCGCTGACGACGCTGACGGTCACCCAGGTGCTCGGCGGGGCGCCGAGGGAGCGCTGCTTGTCGTCGAGCGACTTGCGGATCAGGGTGAACGCCTGCTGGCCGAGCTCCTTGGCCCTGGCGATGGTGGCGCCCTCGACCTTGGCGGTCATGAACGGGCCCTCGCGGGTGATCTCGACGGCGTCCTTGGGCTGGGTGACCAGCTTGCCAGCCGAGACCGCGGTCTCCTCGATGAGCATGATCGTGATGGTCGACAGCGTCGGCGCGAAGGCGAGCAGCGAGTTGGTCTGCTCCAGCTGGCTCGGCGGGCGCACGATCCGGCCGTCCTTGGGGGCGAGCATGACGACCGTGCCGGTCCACTGGTAGCCCAGCGGGGTGGAGACGTAGGCGTAACCCGCGCCGACCAGCGTGACCAGCAGCAGCGGCACGATCACCAGCCACCGCCGCACCAGCAGCGCGAAGAACTTCCCGAAGTACACCCGACGCTCCCGACACCCGAGGCCACCTGGTCGGGTATCGCGCTGACCGACCCCGGTGTAACCGTGTGCGACGAACTTCACCGCCGCGGCGACCGGATCCCGACACTAGGGTTGGTCCGGTGCTGCTGCCCACTCTGGCTGATCGTCCGGACCGTGTCGCGTTGCGCTTCGAATCCGGTGAGCTGACTTACGCGGATCTAGCCGCGGCCGCCGTTGGTACGGCTACCGCGATCGCTGGCGCTAAGAGGGTCGCTGTGTGGGCGACGCCGACAGCGCACACGTGCGTTGCCGTAGTGGGTGCGCTGGCCGCTGGGGTGCCGGTTGTGCCGATCAACCCGAAGACCGGGGAGCGCGAACTGGCGCACATCGTCGCCGACAGCTCCCCTGACCTGGTGCTGGCCGAGGCCGGCGTCGAATTGCCGCCCGCGTTGGCCGCTCTGCCGCGGGTCGTGGCCGGTCCCGGGGGTGGCTCGGTGCCGCCGGAACCGGACCCGGAGTCGGCCGCGGTGATCGTCTACACCTCGGGCACGACCGGTCCGCCCAAGGGCGTGCTGCTGCCGCGGCGGGCGATCGCGACGAACCTGGACGCGCTGGCGGTGGCGTGGGACTGGACCGCGGCGGACACGGTGGTGCACGCGCTGCCGCTGTTCCACGTGCACGGCCTGGTCCTGGGGGTGCTGGGGCCGCTGCGCCGGGGCGGGACGGTCTGGCACCTCGGCCGGTTCGACCCGTCGGCGCTCGCGGCCGCGCTGTCCGGCGGGGCGACGGTGATGTTCGGCGTGCCGACGATGTACCACCGGCTGGCCGCCGACTGCGAGACCGACCCCGCCGTGGCGCGGGGCGTGGCGCGGGCGCGGCTGCTGGTGTCGGGCTCGGCGGGGCTCCCCGCGGTCGACCACGCCCGGATCACCGCGGCGACCGGGCAGCGGGTGGTCGAGCGGTACGGGATGACCGAGACGCTGATGAACTGCGCGATCCGGTCGGCCGACCCGCGACCGGGCAGCGTGGGCCCGGCGGTCGACGGGGTCGAGGTCCGGCTGGTGGACGAGGCGGGCGCGCCCGTCGCCGACGGGGAGATCGGCGAGATCGAGGTCCGCGGCCCGAACCTGTTCCTCGGCTACCTGAACCGCCCCGGAGCCACCGCCGACGCCTTCCGCGACGACTGGTTCCGCACCGGCGACGTCGCCACCCGCGAACCGGACGGCCACGTGCGCATCCTCGGCAGACGGGCAACCGACCTGATCAAGAGCGGCGGCTACAAGATCGGCGCGGGCGAGATCGAGAACGCCCTGCTCGAACACCCGGACGTCATCGAGGCCGCGGTGACCGGCGAACCAGACGACGACCTCGGCGAGCGGATCGTCGCCTGGGTGGTGACCGGCCCGCGGCGCCCCTCGGAACAAACCCTGTCCGACCACGTCGCCCGACTGCTGTCCCCGCACAAACGACCACGGGTGGTGCGCTACCTGGACGCGTTGCCGCGCAACGAACTCGGGAAGGTCACCAAGCGCGCACTGGGGTGAGCGGCACGACCGGTGGACCGCAGCGGATGCCGCACGACTCCACCGAGACGCACGCAGGCACCGTCGAACGCCGCGGCGACCAGCAGCGATGGCGAACATGCGGGCGCGGCTCCGGTCGGCGGAGTCGGTGAACGGAGTAGCCAAGGCGATACCTGCTCGCCCGGCAGGGCAGGTAACGACGCAGCTGCTGTCTCCGCGCAAACGGCAAAGGGTGGTGTGCTAGCTGGTCGCCTTGTCGCGCAACGAGGTCGGCAAGGCGACCAGGCATGCGCTGGGGGAACAGCACCACCGACGGGCAGCAACGACCAGCAGGCCGACAATGCCGCAGCGGTGACGCCTAGCTGCCGCTTGACGTGGCCTCTGTCTCCGCAACGGCGACAGCGAGTACGATAGCTGATCACCTTGTCACGCAACGAACTCGGCAAGGTTGTTCGATAGCAGTGTCCGCAGAGGACGGCCCGGGTGCCCGGGGCCTTGGGGTCAGCGGCGGGGTCGCGCGCTGCCGGCCCCAAGGCGCCGGTTGTGGCCACTGTAGACGTGGTGCGCGGGTTAGATGTTGGTGATGGACCAAGCCTGGTTGTCGTTGCCGGAGCAGTCCCACTGGATCACGCGGGCGCCGTCGTCGGTGGAGGAGCCGGTGACGTCCAGGCACTTGGAGCTGTGGACGGCTTGGAGTTCGTAGCTGTTGTCGGTGCGGGGGATGAGTTGCCACTGCTGGTTGGTGTCGCCGGAGCAGTCCCACTGGATCACCTGGGCGCCGCTGTCGGTGGCGGCGCCGGTGACGTCGAGGCACTTGCCGCTGCTCTTGGCGACGATCTGGTAGATGTCGTAGGACTCCACCAGGACCAGTTGCCAGGCTTGGTTGTCCCCGTAGTGGCAGGTCCACTGGATGATGTCGGCCCCGCTGTCGAGGCTGGCACCTTCCACGTCGAGGCACTTGTCGCTGCTCTTCGGGCGTAGTTCGTGCCAGGCGCCGTCGATGTCCGCCGCGGCGGGTAGTGCGCTCGCGAGGAGGATCGCCACAGCTCCGGTGATCACGGCGACAAGGGTTCGTGCGGTCATTGCCCACAACCTCCAGTCCGGACAGGACTGTCCCGTCCGGACACCAACCCTGGCCCGACAACACCGCCAGGCCGATCCCCCGGTCGGCTTGTTCGGCTCCCCGATCAGGTCAACCAGCGGTCGACGACTGCGGGCAGTTCCGAGAGCCGCTGCACCACGGCGTCCGGGGTGACGTCGACCGGCACCTGTTGCGTGACCGGGATGTCACTGTGCGGAATCAGCACCGCGCGCATCCCGATCGCCTTGGCGCCGCTGATGTCGTCGTACGGGCGGTCGCCGACGTACACGCAGTCGGCCGGGTCGTCGACGCCGACGGCGGCCATCGCGGCCTCGAACGCGGCGCGGTGCGGCTTGGTGTACTGCAGGTCGCTGCTCCAGACCCGCGCGTGGAACAGGTCGAGCACGCCGTCGCGGTGCAGGACTTCCTCGTGCCACGCCGCTGGCCACGCGGTCGACGACAGCACGCCGGTGCGCAGCCCGCGTTCCCGCAGCCCGGTCAGCATCGGCGCCACCTCGGGGTCGGTGTGGGTCGCGCGGTCCCAGTAGTCGCGGAACGCCCGCAGGGCCTGCTCGTCGGCGGGCGCGGCGGCGGTGTCGAGCACCTGTGCCAGCGTGAACGCGACGTGCTGCTCCCGCACCAGGGTCCACGCGGCGTTCTCCGCGGTCAGCACGGCCGCCGCCAGTTCGGTGGCCCTGGCCTGGTCGTCCGGGTGCACCACGTCGGCGTACGCGCGCCAGGCGGCGAGGTGGTCCATGGTCACCCACGGGGTGAGCGTGCCGCCCCAGTCGAAGATCACCGCACGCACGAGGCCCCCATCCCGAGCCCCGCCGGGGCTCAGCTGATCGGTCGGTCGACCCAGGCACCGTACCGTTCGACGGTGGCCACGCGGGAGTCGTCGACCTGCCGGTCCAGCCGGATCAGCAGGTGGTCGCCGGAGAGCCGCTCGGCGCTGCCCTCGCCCCACTCGACCACCACGGCGGAGGAGACCAGTTCGGTGTCGAGGTCGAGGTCGTCGAGTTCGTCGAGCGACCCGCCGAGCCGGTAGGCGTCGACGTGGACCATCGGGATGCCGCGGCTGCCCGCCTTGTGCTCGCGGGCGATGATGAACGTCGGGCTGCTGACCCGCCCGCCGACACCCAACCCGGCGCCGATGCCCTGCGCGAGCGCGGTCTTGCCCGCCCCCAGCGGCCCGGCGAGCAGCACGAGGTCACCGGGGCGCAGCACGCCGCCGAGTGCTCGCCCGAAGGCGTGGGTGTCCTGCGGAGTGGGCAGCGCCACCGTCTCAGTGTTGGTCACGGGTCCCTCCCTGGTGGCTCTCGCGCAGCAGCGTAGCCAGGTGCTCGTCGACCAGGTCCGCCTGCTCCAGCATCACCAGGTGCCCGGCGCCGGGGACCCGCACCAGGGTGGCGTCGGGCAGTTCGGCGGCGATCCGCTCGGCGTGCGCGAACGGGGTCATCCAGTCGTGGTCGCCGCTGAGCACCAGGACCGGGCAGTGCTTGAGCCCGGCGAGCGCGGCGTAGCGGTTGTGGCTGCCCAGGGTGTCGACGAAGTCGGCGAGCACCCGGACCGGGGTGACGTCGAGCAGCCGCACCGCGAAGTCGACCAGCCGGGGGCTGGTGTTGCCGGGGCCGAAGCCGATCGCGCGGGCCGCCTGCCGGGTGATGCCGCCGCCCGCGGTGCGGATGAGTTCGACCGCGGCGGGCTGCCACTCCGCGACCCGGCCGAGGACCCTGGTCAGCGGGTTGTACTTGGACAGCAGCGGCCGGGGCAGTCCGCTGCGGCCGACCTCACCGGCCGAGGTGCCGATGAGCGCGACCCCGCTGACCCGTTCGGCGAACAGGTCCGGGTCGCGTTCGGCGAGCGCCATCACCACCATGCCGCCCATCGAGTGTCCGATGAGGACGATCGGCCCGTCCGGCACGACCGCGCGCAGCACCTCGTCGAGGTCGTCGGCGAGCTGGTCGATGGTGCTGGAGGCGGCGTCCGCGCGGCCGGAGCGGCCGTGGCTGCGGTGGTCGTAGAGCACCAGCCGCACCCTGGGGTCGACCATCTCGGCGAGGTCGCGGCGCTGGAAGTGCCAGGCGAGCCTGCTCATCGCGAACCCGTGCACCAGCACCGCGGTCACGTCCGGCGCGCCGCCGTCGGCCGGGTCGACTTCCTCGTACGACAGCACAACCCCGTCAGCGGCCACGACCGAACCGCCGCGGGTCGGCTTCAGCTCCCCCAACGGCTCTTCGAGGTACGGGTCCTCGTTCGGCGACCGCTTGCGCACCCCGACGACGACAGCGGCAGCGGCAGCGGCAGCCGCGAGCACACCCGCGCCCGCGGCGACCTTCCCGGCGCGGTTCATCCGCCCAGGTACCGGCGCCGCACCCGCGGTCGGCACATGCCGGTGACGATCTCGTAGTCGATGGTCCCGATGGTCTCGGCCCACTCCGTCGCGGTCGGCTCACCGCGCGCCGCCGAGCCGAACAGCACGACCTCGTCCCCTTCGGATACGGCCGCGTCGCCGCAGTCGACCACTACCTGGTCCATGCACACCCGTCCCCGGATCGGCCGCCGCGCGCCGTTGAGCAGCACGTCCATGCGGTTGGACAACAGCCTGGGGACACCGTCCGCGTAACCCGCGGTGACCAACGCGAGCGTCGTGTCTTCCGTGGCCGTCCACGTCTGTCCATACGAGACGGACTCACCGGCGCGGATCCGTTTGACCAAGGCGACTTGAGAGCGGAAGGTCATCACCGGCCGCAGGTCCTCGTGCTGCTTGAGCGGGTTGAGCCCGTACATCGCGATGCCGAGCCGGACAAGGTCGAAGTGCAGGTCGGGCCGGTTCAGCGTCGCCGCCGAGTTCGCCAGGTGCCGCTTGGGGTTCAGCCCGGCCGCCACGGCTTCCTCGTAGGCGTCGGCGAACCGCTTGGCCTGCTCGTCGATCGACGGGTGGCCCGGGTCGTCGGCGCAGGCGAGGTGCGACCAGACCGCGTAGACCTCGTTGTCCGACGCCGCCGCGGCCCGCACCAGTTCCGCCCACCGCTGCGGCGGGCACCCGTTGCGGCTCAGCCCGGTGTCGATCTTCAGGTGGATCCTCGCCCCGGACAGCCGCCGCAGCTGCTCCACAGAGGACACACCGACGTCCACGCCTGCCTCGACCGCGGCGGCCATATCGGAGTCAGGACCGTCCAACCAGGACAGGATCGGCGCCGTGATCCCGGCTTCCCGCAAGGCGAGCGCCTCGTCCAGGGAGCACGAACCCAGCCAGGTCACACCCGCCTGCAACGCTGCCTTGGCGACCGGAACAGCGCCATGGCCGTACCCGTCGGCCTTGACCACGGCCATGCTCTCGGCCCCGGCGGCCCGGCCAACCAGCAGCGACACGTTGTGCCGCAACGCGTCCAGGTCGATCACGACCTCGGCCCTGCTCATGACACCACCGACCGGATCGCGTCCGACAGCGCCGACACGATCGCCGACGCCGGGGCAGGCGCACCCCTGGCGGCCAACTCCCCCGCCCGGACGTGCACGAACGCGGCACATCCCGCCGCCAGCAACGGATCCAGCCCCGCCGCGAGCAGCGCGCCGATCACCCCGGACAGGACGTCCCCGGACCCCGCGGTGGCCAGCCAGTGCGACCGGGCCGCGTTCACCAGCACCCGACCACGTGGATCCGCGACCACCGTGACATGCCCCTTGAGCAGCACGGTCACGCTCAACGCAGCAGCCAACTCCAGCGCGGCCGTGACCCGGTCGGCACCCAGGTCGATGCCGTGCGGCTCCGCGATCCGGGCGAACTCCCGGTCGTGCGGGGTCAGCAGCACCGGCACGTCCGGGTCCCGCGCGTCCCACAGGTCCGGGTGGGACGCCAGCAGCGTGATCGCGTCGGCATCGGCGCACACCGGAACGCCCGCCCCGAGGACATCCCCGAGCACGTCCCGCGCCGCCTTGCCCGTCCCCATCCCGGGCCCGGCGACCCAAGCCTGGACCCGGCCGGCGTCACCCAAGGATCCGGTCGCGATGACCTCCGGCCACCGGCGCCGCACCTCGTCCGCCGCCGAGCCCGCGTACCTGGTCAGCCCGGAGGTAGCCAGCACGGCCGCGCCCACGGACAACACCGCCGCACCCGGGTAGGTCGACGATCCGGCGGCCACGCCCACGACACCCTGCGTGTACTTGTCGTCCCCGGACTCGGGCAACGGCCAGGCAGCGGCGACATCGTCGGCCGACAGCACCGAGAACCGAGGCGAAGGCAGGTCGAGCCCGAGGTCCACCAGGTGCACCTCACCGCAGCGGGCACCGGCCAGGAAGTGCACCGGCTTGTGCCCGCCGAAGGTCACCGTCACGTCCGCCGTCACCGCGGGCCCGGTCACGGCGCCGGTGTCCGGGTCGACCCCGCTCGGGAGGTCGACCGCGACGACCGGCGCCCGCACCCTGGCCACGACCGCGGCGGCGTCCGGCCGTAGCGGGCCGTGAGCCGACAGACCGACGATGCCGTCGATCACCAGGTCGGCGAAGTCGACGTCCTCCGGCGCGCCGATCCGGCCGCCCGCGCGCTTGAACGCCGCCAACCCCTCGGCGTGCGCGCGGTCCGGGGCGAGCAGCACCGCCGTCACCCCGACCGAACGCCTGCGCAGGAACGCCCCGGCCCACAGCGCGTCGCCACCGTTGTCGCCAGCGCCGACCAGCAGGACGACGCGACGCCCGGACACCCCGCCGGTGCGCCGATCCAGCAACCGGGCCGCGTGCAGCGCGACGGCGTACGAGGCGCGGCGCATGAGGGCGCCCGGCGCGGTCGCGGCCAGGACGGGCCGTTCGGCCTCGCGGACAGCGGTGGTGGTCCAGACGCCCAGCAAGCGCGGCTCCTATTCGACGGTGACCGACTTGGCCAGGTTGCGCGGCTTGTCCACGTCGTAGCCGCGCGACCGGGCGATCTCCGCGGCGAGTACCTGCAGCGGCACGGTCGAGACCAGCGGCTGCAACAACGTGGGCACGGCGGGGATCTCGATCAGCTCGTCGGCGTAGGGCCGCACCGTGTCGTCGCCCTCCTCGGCGATGACGATGGTGCGCGCGCCGCGGGCCTGGATCTCGCTGATGTTGGACACCAGCTTCGAGTGCAGCACCGCCCGCCCCTTCGGCGACGGCATCACCACGACCACCGGCAGCCCCGGCTCGATCAACGCGATCGGGCCGTGCTTGAGCTCACCGGCGGCGAAGCCCTCGGCGTGCATGTACGCCAGTTCCTTCAGCTTGAGCGCGCCCTCCAGGGCCACCGGGTAGCCGACGTGCCGACCGAGGAACAGCACGGCCTTGGCGTCGGAGAGCTCCCGGCCGAGCGCCTGGACCTGGGCGGTGGTGCCCAGCACCCGCCCCACGGCCTCGGGCATGGCCTCCAGCTCGTGGAACTCGCGGGCGACCTCGTCGGGGTACTTGGTGCCGCGCGCCTGCGCCAGGGCCAGGCCGACCAGGTAGTTCGCCGCGATCTGGGCCAGGAACGCCTTGGTGGAGGCGACCCCGATCTCCGGTCCGGCGTGGGTGTAGAGCACCGCGTCGGACTCGCGGGGGATCTGCGCGCCGTTGGTGTTGCAGACCGCCAGCACCCTGGCCTTCTGCTCGCGGGCGTGCCGGACGGCCTCCAGCGTGTCGGCGGTCTCACCGGACTGGGACACGGCCACGACCAGGGTGTCGCGGTCGAGCACCGGGTCGCGGTAGCGGAACTCCGAGGCCAGCTCGACCTCGACCGGCAGCCGGGTCCAGTGCTCGATGGCGTACTTGGCGACCAGGCCAGAGTGGTACGCCGAGCCGCAGGCCACCACGAACACCTTGTCGACGTCGCGCAGGTCCTGGTCGGACAGCCGCTGCTCGTCGAGCACGATCCGCCCACCCGCGAAGTGCCCGCGCAGGGTGTTCTCGATGGCTGCCGGTTGTTCGCTGATTTCCTTGAGCATGAAGTACTCGTGGCCGCCCTTCTCGGCGGCCGAGAGGTCCCAGTCGACGGTGAACGGCTTCGCGGGGGCGGGTTCGCCGTGGAAGTCGACGACCTCGTAGCCGTCGCGGGTGATCAGCACCACCTGGTCCTGGCCCAGCTCGACGGCGTGGCGGGTGTGCTCGATGAACGCGGCGACGTCGGAGGCGACGAAGGTCTCCCCCTCGCCGATCCCGACCACCAGCGGCGAGCTGCGGCGGGCCGCGACGATCAGGTCCGGCACGTCGGCGTGCGTCACGACCAGGGTGAACGCGCCCTCCAGCCTGCGGCAGACCGACCGGACGCTGGCGGGCAGGTCGCCCCGGGTGTCGCCGTCGGCGTACGCGCGGGCGACCAGGTGCGCCGCGGTCTCGGAGTCGGTGTCGCTGGACAGCTCGACCCCGGCCGCCTCCAATTCGGCGCGCAGCGCGGCGAAGTTCTCGATGATCCCGTTGTGCACGACCGCGACCCGCCCGGTGGCGTCGCGGTGCGGGTGGGAGTTGCGGTCGACCGGGGCGCCGTGGGTGGCCCACCGGGTGTGGCCCATGCCCGCGGTGCCCGCGAACTCGTCCCGGCCCACCTCGTCCAGCCTGGCCTCGAGGTTGGCCAACCGGCCCGCCTTGCGCTCGACGGCCAAGCCGTCACCGACGAGGACCGCCACCCCCGCCGAGTCGTACCCCCGGTACTCGAGCCGTCGCAGCCCGGCGAGCACCACGTCGAGAGCCGGACGGTGCCCCACATATCCCACGATTCCGCACACGCGCACCAGGGTAACGACCGGAAACCTCGACGGCCGATAGGCTTGCCCCATGGCACGCACGGCCAAGCACCTGCTCGACGAGCTCGCCCGCCGGGGTCCGCACCAGGTTCTGCGGGGCGACCTGGCGTTGGTCGGCATGCCCGGGGTGGTGTTCACCCCCGCTTCCGGCTTCGGCCTGCCCGCCGTCGCGTTCGGCCACGGCTGGTTGCAGCCGCCGAGCCGCTACCGGGGCCTGTTCCGGCACCTGGCGTCCTGGGGCATCGTCACCGCCGCGCCGGGCACGCACGTCGGCCCGCTCGGCTCGGCCCGGCTGCTGGCCGCCGACCTGCGCACGGCACTCGACGTGTGCGCCGGGGTCCGCCTGGGTGACGGGGCGATCAGCGTCGACCCGGACAAGCTCGGGCTGGCCGGCCACTCGACGGGCGCGGGTGCCGCGGTGCTGGCTGCCGCGGACGACGACCGGGTCAAGGCCGTCGCCACGCTCGCCCCGGCGCAGACGAAGCCATTCGCCACCGACGCGGCCCAGCGGTGTTCGATGCCGTCACTGCACGTGGTGGGCGGCAACGACCTGGTGGCGCCGCCCCGGTCGCACGGTGAGCTGATCGCGCAGGCGTGGGGCGGGCCGACCCAGCTGCGGGAACTGCCCAAGGCGTCGCACCTCGGGTTCGCGGAGGGGCGGCACTGGAGCGGGCTGCTCGTGCACGGGAAGGCCGAGCACGCGACGCACCGGATCAGCCGGGCGCTGCTGACGGCGTTCTTCCTCGTGCACCTGGCGGGGGACCAGACGTACCTGCCGCTGCTCTCGGAGTCGGTGAAGGCCGCGCCGTTGAGCTACGAGACGGTGCCGACGCTGTCGAAGGACTAGCCGCGGTTGGTCATCCAGCTGACGGTGAAGACGCCGGTGTCGGTGGGGTCTTCCAGGTGCGAGCGGCGCTTGCGGGGGCGCTGCTCCATGTCTTGCTCGTAGGTAGCGCCGGAGCGAGCCAGCTCGTCGGCGAGGGTGGCGCTGAGCTGCTGGAACGGCGCGCGGATTGCCCGGACGGCCGGGTCGGTGTCGTCGAGCACGATCAGCCCCTCGCGCGGTTGGCCGGGTCCTCGCCGATGATCCCGTCGAAGCGGGTGGCGGGGTCGGTGTCGTCGAACAGGCTGCCGACCAGGCGCCACTGGCTCGACTTGCGCTCGGTGTCGCCGCCACCACCACCGCCGCCGCCCATTCCACCCATCATCCCGCCTGGTGCACCGCCTGTCGGGGTGCTGGTTTGGGGGGTGGGGGCTTGGCGTTGGGGGTCTGCGGTGGGGGGTGGGGTTTCGGCGCAGGCCACGGCGCCGGGGCCTGGTTCGGTGGTGTGTCCACTTGAGACTGGGCAGGCGGTGGCGGGCTCCTGGTGGGCTGGTTGTTGGGCGGGCGCGGGTGTGGGTGGCGGTTCACCGGGCAGCAACCGGACGAACAGGTCCCAGGTGTCGGTGGTCGCTTTGTGCACGGCGGCCAGGTCGCGCCGGAAGCGGGCAATGGCGGCCTCGTAGCGGGAGCAGTACCCGTCGAGGTACTCGATCACCTCGGCGGACGACCACGGATCCGCACCGGGCACGGTCAACGCGTGAGCCCCGTGCGTGCGCAGCAATCCCACCGGGTTCGCCCGCACCGCCCCGTCAAGCCGATCGATCTGCGTCAACCGCGTCGGCAGATGATCAACCTCAATCCCCCGCACCGACTCGGCCTGCACACCCCACTCCCGCGCCGCCGACCGGACCGCCCCCCGAGCCCCATCAACCGCCGCCGCGAGCCGAACCGCCTTCTCCTGCCACCCCCGAGCCTGCCGCGCGAACTCGTCAAACCTCCCCGCCGCCGAATCCGCCCCACGCCCACCCCAGGTATCAGCCAACCGCCCCCGCAGCCCCCCAGCCCCCTCCCGCACAACCCCCACCGCAGCCGCTACCGCCGTCAACCGCTCGACGGCCCCTTGCAGAGCCCCGAAATCAGTCCCCCGCAGATCATCGAGCACCCGCTCATCCCGCGGCCCCCACACCTCCTGCCGCCACCCACCCCGAGCAGCCGCATGCCCCCGCCACCGCCCAAAAACCACCCCACCCGCCCGATCCGACAACGCCCACCGCACCCCGGCCAACGCCGTATCGATCACCGAGTCGGAAACCTCGGCCTCCACCACGGGCTCGACCAACAACTCCCGCACGTCCATCACCGCTCGCCTGCCCTGGTGATCCGGGCAGCGGCGTCGTGGTCGGTTTCGGTGAGGTGTTGGGCGGCTTTCACCAAGCCGCTGACTGTGTTGTCGAGTTCGGGGGCGGCTTTGTGCAGTGCGGTGAGGATTTCCGCGTGTGCGGCGGCGAAGGCTTCGCCTGCGCGGGTGCCGAGGGGGCCGAAAGCGCGGGGGGTGAGGGTTTCGGCCTCGGCGTAGGTGGCGATGTCCGTTAGCGCGGCGTGGAGGGTGGTGGCCTCGGTGACCAGGGCGGTGACGGCTTGTTGGTCGAGGCGCAGCGTCACCTCAGCGCACCCAGCTGCGGCCGGACCAGTCGTCGTCCTGGTCGTCCGCGGGGGGTGGGCGGCGTGGTGGGGTGGGGGGTGTGGGGTCGTCGAAGGTGTCGGCTTCGAAGGTGTGGACGGAGGGGCGTTGGTCGCGGGGCCACGCGGCCGGGCGGTCCTCGGGGACGACCACCGCGGGCAGTGACGGCGGCGCGGGGGCGGCCGGGGGCGGCGGGGCCGGGTGGTCCTCGTCGGTGTTGAAGCTGAGGACGGTCGGGCGGGACTCGCGGGTCCAGGTGGTCGGCTTCTCCTCGGCTGCGGCCGCCTGGGCGCGGGCGAACTCCTCCTTGGCCGCCTCGTGCGCGGCGTCGATCGAGGGCTGCTGCTGGGCGGCGAGCCGCTTCTGCTCGGCCACCTCGGCGTCGTGGCTCGCGAGTTCGGCGGCGAACTCCTCGCCGATCTCGTTGACCCTCGCGGTGTACTGCGCGGTGATGTCCTCGTAGCGGGCCAGCACCTGCCTGGTCTCCGGCGTCATGCCTCACCTGCCCCCGTCGATGGCGCTGCTGATCCTGGACTCGGCCGTGGCGTGGTCGTCGTCGAACAGTTGGCCGCTGGTGCGCCACTGCGACCCGGCGCGCTCGGAGTCACCGGACCCGCTGCCACCGCCACCGCCGCCCATGGCGCCCATCGGCATGCCGCCGAGACCGGACCCGGCCTGGCCGCCCGCGTGGTCACCGGAACCGGGCTGCGCGGTCGCCAACCCGGCCTCACCGGAGCCCGACGCCTGGGTGTCGCCGCTGGCGCTGGACATCTCGCCCTGGCCGGTGTCGGCGCGGTCGTCGAACACGCTGCCCGCCGCGCCCCACGCCCCCGACTGGTCACCGGCCGCGAACGTCGACTGTGCCCCACCACCGTCGTACGCGGCGGCCAGCGGCTCAGCCGCATACCCCTGCTGGACCGACGGCTCGACGGCGTAACCCGGCTGGACCGAAGGCTCCGCCGCATAGCCTGGCTGAACCGACGGATCGGCGGCGTGACTCGGCTGGACCGACGGATCGGCCGAGTAACCCGGCTGGCCCGGCGCGGCGGCCTGAGGCTCCCGTGCCCCCGGCTGGGTCAGCTCGCCGAGATCGCCGACGAAAGCGCTTGCGGTCGGCTTGACCTCGGGTTGGCCCACCGCAGGCGCCGCCGGGTCCTGGTAGTCCACCGTGTACGTGACCGGCTCGCCGTCGCCGTCGTCCACGGTGATCTTGACCGTGTCCGGGTCGGTGGCGGACCGCTCGGCGGTGATGGTCAGGTCGCCGTCGTGGATCACGGCCTTCCCGTCCGGTCCCGCCTGCACGTGCTGCACGCCGTCCGGCCCGGGCACCTGCCCCGCACCTTGCCCGGGCACGGGCTGCCCGGTCACCGGGTCCACCACCGGCCGCCCGGTCACCGGGTCGACCCCGGGCTGCCCGGCCGTCGACCCCACCGGCTGCCCCGTCACCGGGTCGAGCACCGGCTTCCCGGTCAGCGGGTCGAGCGCGCCCGGTGTGGACTGCCCGAAGTCGAGCTCGTAGGTCTTGGGCTTGCCCGACCCGTCGTCGACCGTGACGCTGACCTTGCCCTGCCCGTCCGGGCTCTGCACGCTGATCGACCGGTCCCCGTCGGTGATCGTCACCGTCTCCGGCGCACCCGTCGCCGGGACCTGCGGGACCTGGGGAACAGCCGGGATGGCCGCGGCGGGATCGGTCGGCTGCGGCACCGCGGGCGGTTCGTACGCACCGGGCGGGGGCGGGCCACCGCCGGTCTGGCCGGGACCGGGTCCACCGCCGGTCTGCGTCGGCTGCTGCTCGACCGGCTTGGCGTCCGGCTTCTTCTCCTCCGGCGGCGGCTGGGACGCCCCGGCGAGGCTGAGCTTGCCGAACGGGTCCGCGGTCATGGTGATGGTGGCCGAGTTCAGCTCGTCCCACGCGGACTCGACGGCCTTGATGGTCTCCTCGATCCGGCGGCGCAGGTTGCCGACGGTCAGGAAGTAGCACTCGCAGAAGTCGTTGAGCTCGCGGCAGATCTGGTCGGACCACCGGTTGTCGCCGTCGGTCAGCCGCACCTGGCCCGGCTGGTGCAGCGACTCGGCGGACACCGGCACGACCGACAGGTTGAGCAGGCCCTGGCCGAAGCCGCTGAGGAAGGTCGCCTCCTCCTTCGCGGAGAACCCGGACTCCCACACGCCGCTGTCGAGGATGCGGCCCATCTCGTCGATGTAGGTCTCGTACTGGTCGCGCGGGAACAGGTCGAACGGCCCGCCGATGGCGTACTTGCCGTACCGGTCGACCATGGGCTTGCCGCCGATGTCGGAGGAGTCGGCGAACCCGGCGAGCTTCGCCACCACGGTGCGGGTCGCCGAGCGGGCGCCGTCCACGTGGTCGCGCAGCTGGGTCAGCAGCGACTGGTAGTCCATCGACGCGGCGCGCAGGTCGTTGATCCTCCCGGCGGCGGCCTCACCGGCCTTGCTGCTCCACGCGCCCTGCAGCTTGGTGGTGACCGCCCCCGCGGCCCCGTCGAGCGCGCCTGCGGCCTTGGCCAGGTTGTCGAGCCTGCCCCGGGCGCCCCAGAGGTAACCCCAGTTGATGATCTTCAGCTTGTAGAGGCCACCGGAGGAGTCGGTCTTCTCCTGCCAGCCGTCCCCGCAGGCGGGCTGCGACGACCACTTGCCGCGGTTGCCGGGCAGGCAGGCGGGGTGGTTGCGCCACTTCTCGTAGAGGAACCCGAGGAAGTCGCGGCCCATGACCTTGAGGAACTCGTCCAACTTGGCCAGCATGGCCTCGGAGTGGTCCTCGGTGTGCACGTCGGACGGGGTTTGCAGGGCGGCCTGCACCTCGTGGCTGAACTGCTCGGCCACCCTCACGCACCCCCGGCCGCGGTGATGCCCCACGCGTTGTCGACGTCGGTGTTGTCGGTGGCCTTGGCGGAGTCGGTCAGCCGCTTGGCCGCCTCGACGCAGTACTGCTGGGCCTTGCCGACCGAGCCCGCGAGCTGCTGCACGATGCCGTTGAAGGCGGTGAACGCGGCCGCGCCGTCCGCGGTCCCGCCGAAGTGCTCGGCCTTGAGCCCGTCCCCCGAGGCGTAGCGCTGCACCTCCTGCAGCGAGACGGCCAGGTCGGCCATGTCAAGACCGGCGGACCGCACCACCTCGTGGTCCATCTTCATGGTCTCGTCCAGCGCCACAGCGCCCCCCTGACTTCCTGCCCCTCGATGTGGTCCTGCGTTGGACGCGAGCCGCTGACCTGCGGTGCCGTCACTTACGCAAAGAAGAACCTACCGAGCCCAGCTGTGCATCGACCCAGGAATCACTGCATTCACTCGGCGAGAGTCACTCAGCGGAGGTCGTCCGGCGGCGACAGCCGGTCCAGCTCTTCCCTGGCCCGCAGCTCGCGCGCGCGGCGCTGCTTCTCGGCGGTCCTGGCGACCACCACCACGGTGAGCAGGACGAGGCCGACCAGGACCACGATCAGGAACTCGGACAACCCCATGCTCACTGCGGCCCCCTCTCGGCGCGGGCATCGTAACGACGGCCCGCGCCGAGGGGTTAGGACTCAGCCCACGTGTAAGACCGGGGACGTGGGGTAAAGCACACCGGCGTAGGGGCTCAGCGCACGTCGGCGACGACGGCGGCGAGGCGGTCGGCGGCGGTCCGCGCGGCCTCCTCGCTCGGCGCCTCGACCATCACCCGGACCAGCTGCTCGGTGCCCGAGGGCCGCAGCAGCACCCGGCCGGTGTCGCCGAGCTCGGCCTCCACGGCCGCGACAGCCGTGCTGACCAGCGGGGACGCCGCGACGGTCGCCTTGTCGGTGACCCGGACGTTGATCAGCACCTGCGGCATCCTGGTCATCACCCCGGCCAGCTCGGCCAGCGGGCGGCCGGTGGCGGTGACCCTGGCCATCAGCCGCATCGCGGTGAGCAGGCCGTCACCGGTGGTGGCGTGCGACGGGATGAGCACGTGGCCGGACTGCTCGCCGCCGAGGGCAAGCCCACTGGCCCGCAGCTCCTCCAGCACGTACCGGTCGCCGACGGCGGTGGTGCGCAGCTTCACGCCCGCGTCGCGCATGGCCACGTGCAGGCCGAGGTTGCTCATCACGGTGACCACGAAGCTGTCGTCGACCAGCTCACCGGCCTCGCGCATGGCCAGCGCCAGCACGACCATGATCTGGTCGCCGTCGATGTCGGCGCCGGTGGCGTCCACGGCCAGGCAGCGGTCGGCGTCACCGTCGTGCGCGATGCCCAGGTCTGCGCCCTCGGCGATCACGGCGGCGCGCAGGTCGTCGAGGTGGGTGGAGCCGCAGCCGTCGTTGATGTTCTCGCCGTCTGGCAGGGCGTGGATCGCGATGACCTCGGCGCCCGCCTCCCGGTACGCCTGCGGCGCGGCGGCCCACGCGGCCCCGTTGGCGCAGTCGACGACGACCTTGAGCCCGTCGAGCCGGTTCGGGGTGGCGGCGAGCAGGTGCGCGACGTAGCGGTCGTGCGCGTCGGCGATGTCGTAGACCCGGCCGACGCCCGCGCCGGTGGGGCGCTCGACCGGCGCGGCGAGCGCGGCCTCGATCTCGTCCTCGACCGTGTCGGGCAGCTTCTGACCACCGGCGGCGAAGAACTTGATGCCGTTGTCGGGCATCGGGTTGTGCGATGCGGAGATCATCACGCCCAGGTCGGCGCCCAGGTCACCGACCAGGAACGCCACCGCGGGGGTGGGCAGCACGCCCACCTGCATCACGTCGACCCCGGCCGAGGCGAGCCCGGCGGCCACCGCCGCCTGCAGCATCTCGCCGCTGGCCCTCGGGTCGCGGCCGACCACGGCCACCGGGCGGTGCGTGCCGTCGTGGGTGGTCAGCACCCTGGCCGCCGCCGCGGCGACGGACAGCGCCAGTTCCGGGGTGAGCTCGGAGTTGGCGAGACCGCGCACGCCATCGGTGCCGAAGAGTCGAGCCATGGACGGGATCCTCCGCGTGTGGGGACGGGCTGGGAGGCAGGGTAGGTCCTGGGCCGGGTCCGGGGACAGCACAGCTCAGGGGAGAGCCCAGATCCGCGGGGCGAGCGGGTCTGGGGAAAGCACAACCCCGGGTCGCGCGGACCCGGGGAAAAGCACAGCGGGAGCAGCCTGTTCGTGTCGCGAACGTGCTGCTCCCGCTGGGTGGTGCCGGTGCTGCCGCCGAAAGGTCAGCGCTTGCTGTACTGCGGCGCCTTGCGGGCCTTCTTCAGGCCGTACTTCTTGCGCTCCTTGGCCCGCGGGTCACGGGTGAGGAAGCCGGCCTTCTTCAGGACCGGGCGGTCCTCGGAGTCGAGCTCGATGAGCGCGCGGGCGATCGCCAGCCGCAGCGCACCGGCCTGGCCGGTGATGCCGCCGCCGTGCAGGTTCGCGCGGATGTCGAAGGACTCGGGCTTCTCGACGACCACGAGCGGCTCGCGGATGAGCTGCTGGTGGACCTTGTTCGGGAAGTACTCCTCCAGCGACTTGCCGTTGAGCTGGAACTTGCCGCTGCCCGGGGTGATCCGGACGCGGACGACAGCCTCCTTGCGGCGGCCGACCGTCTGCGCGGTCTCCGAGGTCAGGTGCGGCAGCGCCGGGGCCTGGTCCTCGTCGTCCTCGTCGAGCGCGTCGAACTCGGCGACAGCGGCGGCCTCGTCGGCGACCGGGGCCTCGTCGGCGTCGTCGGCCGGGGCCTCGTCAGCCGGGGCCTCCTCGGCGGCTGGCGCGTCGTCGGCGGCCGGAGCCTCGTCGACGGCCGCGGCCTCGTCGGTCTCGACGGGGGCGGCGGTGTCCTCGACGGCGGCGTCGGCGTCGACGGCCTCGGGGGTCACGGCGTCACTCACTTGGCGACCTTCGCAATCTCGAACGGCGTGGGCTGCTGGGCAACGTGCGGGTGCTCGGGGCCTGCGTAGACCTTGAGCTTCTTGCCCTGGGCGCGGCCGAGCTTGTTCTTGGGGAGCATGCCCTTGACGACCTTCTCGAGCAGGCGGTCGGGGCGGGTGTCGAGCAGCTCGCCGAAGGACCGCTTGCGCAGACCGCCGGGGTAGCCGCTGTGCCGGTAGGCGAACGCCTGGTCCCGCTTGTTGCCGGTGAGGACAACCTTCTCCGCGTTGACGATGACGACGAAGTCGCCGGTGTCCACGTGGGGGGCGTAAGTGGGCTTGTGCTTGCCGCGAAGGAGCGTCGCGACGTGCGTGGCGAGACGACCGAGCACCACGTCCTCGGCGTCGATCACGTGCCAGGCTCGGTCGACCTCGCCGGGCTTAGGGCTGTACGTGGGCACGGGTCTACCTCATCGTCAACATGCGTCATGGGTGCCTGTGCGGGCATCACCCCTGGGCGAACGGGTCGCCCAGAAGCGCGCAACGCGGCTCGACTCGCACTGAACAAGCCGAGCTTTACGCCCCGCGCCGCACAACAACGTAAGAGATTACCGGGTGCCCGTTGGAGGGTCAAAACCGCCCTCCCCCCACCCGTCAGAGTGTGGGCTGCGACACGGTGACACACCCTCCCGCCACCCGCCCCCCACGTCCCCGCCCGGCATCGTTCCCGGCTTGGCAGCGGACGGGGCGGCGGTGCCGGTGCGATGAGGTTCGGGCACCGGACACACGACAAGGCCCGGGGGTACTAGCCCCGGGCCTTGTGGGTACGAGCGGAGAACGGGACGGCTCAGCCCCAGCGGTTGGCGTTCGCGCGCTCGGTCGCCTCGTAGTTCTCACCGGACTGCTGCACCGCGACCGCGATCGAGGACAGGACCTGCTTGAGCTCGTCGTACGCCTTGTCCCACTCGGCCTGCTTGGCGTTCCACGCCTCGGAGGCGGCACCGGTGTACCCGGCGGCCAGGGGGGCGAGGCGCTGCTTGAGGTCGCCGAGCAGGGTCTCCAGCTGGCTGGAGGTCGACGCGAGCGACTGCGACGCGTTCGCGACCTCCGCGAAATTGACCTTGATGATGTCGCCGGACATTGGGTTTCTCCCTGGAGTCGTCTAACAAGTACGGGGTGGGCCGGAAAGCACTACCGCGGAAGAGAGAACTCAGCCGCCGAGGACGCTGGTGATGTTCGAGAGCGAGGAGGACGACTCCTCTTCCTGGCGGACGTAGGCCGCGTTGCTCTCCTTGAGCTGCTGCGAGATCGCCTCGAGGGCGGTGTGCAGCTTGTTGGCGTCGTCGTTGTAGCGCTGCATCAGCGTGGCGAAGGCGCGAGCGGCGTTACCAGACCAGTTGTCGTGCAGCGGCTGGAGCGCGGAGCCAAGGCTCTTGAGGGAGTTCTGGCTCTCCTCGTTGACGTTGTCGACGTCGACGGCGGCCTTGGCCATCTCTTCTGGCGTGATTCCGTAACCGGACATTGGGAGAAACCCCCTGGCTTGTGGTTGGGTCGTACGCCTTCTTCGTTCGTACGCCGCTTACGACGAAGACCCTGCCAGGTTTGGTTCCCCCTCGGTGCAGGTTCCCCGCAGGTCGTTGCTCCCGTTAACGGTGTTTCCGGGAACCCGCAGGTCACGACCGGTGCGGCAGGCGGGTGACCGGTCGGGGCGGTTCACAGGTGTGAACGATCGCCGCAGGTCAGCCGCCGTGCAGCAGGATCTGGTCCTGGGAGAAGTCGTCGTCGTCCGGGGGCGGCGGGGTGGGCCGCTGCTGCTCCGGCGGCGGCGCGGTGGCCGCTTTCGCCGCCAGCCGCTGGGTGTCGCGCCGGAACGCGGCGCTGGTCTCCCGCGCCTCGGCCGAGGCCCGCCGCGCCTGGGTGATCGCGGAGGCCACCTCGGCGCGGAACCTGGCCACCTGCTCGCCGAACCCGTCGTTCACCGCGCGCCTCCCTGCTCCCGGCTCACTGCCCCCGCCGAACGACGGTGGAGCGGACCACTGTCTCGCAAGCCTGCCGCACCGGGACCCGACCGGCCTCGGTGTACTGGCAGCCGATGCTGACCTGGTACTTGCCCTCCAGGATCACGTACCAGTCGACGGTAGCGCCCTGCTTGGTCAACTGCTCCCGGTAGTGCACGACGGTCCGCCCGCCGAAGCTGGCGCCCTCCTCGTACTCGGACACGTCCGGCGCGCGCTTGTCGTAGTCCTCGCGCAGCCGCTCGAGCGCCCGCTGCTGGTCGGTGCCGCTGTCGAAGGCGAGTTCGCGTTCCTGCACCAGCACGAGGTCGTTGCCCTGCTCGGCACCGGTCGGCTTGATCTCGGTGCGCATGATGCCGGGGCTGCCGCCGGTCTGCGTCCACCCGTCGGGCAGGGCGAAGGTGTAGTCGTAGCGGTCGATCGTGGTGGCGGCCGGGCTGTTCTGGTCCCGCGCGACCAGGAGCCCGATCCCGCCGCCGACGAGGGCGAGCAGGAGCAGCACGATGCCGGTGTAGAGCCCGGTCTTGCGACGCGGTTCCGTTGGCGTGGCGGGGAAGTTGGCGGCCGGGTGGATCGGCTGGGGGCCGGTGTTCTGGTGGCTCGTGCTGTGCTGGCTCGTACTGTGCTGGCCGGTGCTGTGCTGGCCGGAGATCGGTTGTGGACCGGTGAGCAGGCCGGTGTGCGTGACATCGGGTGCGACCGCCCGCAACGCCCCGCGCGCGACGACCGTCTCCGGCTGGTCGAGGGTCACCGGCACCACCCCGGTCCGCTCGGCGACCAACCGCGCCACCAACGGGATCCGGCTCGACCCGCCGACGAGGAAGATCCCGGCGAGCTGCGCGGGCGTGGTGCCCGCGTCCCGCACCGCCGCGAGCGCGAGGTCGACGGCGGCCCCGATCGGCTCGGCGACCAACCGCTCCAGGTCGTCTCGGGTGATGTGCGCGTCCGGGAAGGGCGACGGGAGCGGGACGTCGGCGTAGGGGTGCCGGGACAGGGTTTCCTTGGCACCGCGCACATCCTGCTGCAACACCCGCCTGCGCCGCCGGTCGAGCAGGTCGCGGCCCCGCATGAGCGAGTCCCACTCGTCGGGATGGCCCGACACCCGACCCAGGTGCTCCAGCAACGACTGGTCGATGTCCGCGCCGCCGAAGGACGGATTCCCCTTGGTGGCCAAGACGGTGAAGAGAGTCGTGTTCGGCTCCGTCCGAACAACGCTGACATCGACCGTCCCACCACCGAGGTCGAGCACGGCGAGAATCCGCCCCGGCCCGGGAAAGCTCGCCGAGTGGAATACCGCAGCGGCCACCGGTTCGGGCACCAGAAGAATCCTGTTCCCCAATCCAGCGGCGGCCCGGCGCAGGACCTGCGTCCGCACCCCACCCCAATCCGCCGGGTGGGTGAGCACCAATTGATCAACCGGAACCCCACCCGCCACCCGCCGCGCCTCAGCCACCGCCCGACCTAGAACAGCCCGGAAAACCTGCACGACCGGAATGACTCGATCACCGAGGAGAAGCTCGGTCTCGTCAACCCGCCGCTTGGGGTGCGGCTCGAACCTGGACGGGTCCAGCGCGGCTTGGCGCTCGGCTTCTTGACCGACGAAGAGAGTGCCGTCTGTGCCCGCGTAGACAGCGGACGAGAGGAGCGGTTGACCGTCGACTACCACTACCTGGGGCTCACGGCCACGCAGGGAAATCGCCACACAGGTACTGGAAGTCCCGAAGTCCACCGCGACTCGCAGCACCGGTGCCACCTTCCCTGGCAGCAGCTGCCACCGAAACCTGGCGGTATGTCGGAGGTCACCCTACGTGGTTGGTGGGGGGTGGGGTGGGTGGGGTTGTCCACAGGGGGGCGGCTCGTTCGGCGCGGATTGTCGGTGCTGCTCGGTAGGCTGTGTATCGGGGGGTGCTGTGGTGGGTTTGATCTTGTGGGTGGGGGTTGTCCACAGGGTGGCTGCTTGCTCGGCCTGGTTTGTCAGTGCTGCTCGGTAAGCTGTGTATCGGGGGCTGCTGTGGGCGGTTTGATCTTGAGCTGAGGGGATCCGGCTCTCGAACTCGGCTGCGCCATCGACGGTGAACGCCTCGCCTTCGGCATTGGCCTGGCGCGAGTTTCGAGCTTTGCTCGATGCGGCGAACTCGTTTTGCGCGGGGCCCCGACAGCACCCGTGGCAGAACCACAAAGCAGGGGCCGAAAAGCAGGCCCTGCCGCGTGGACGACGCTACGGGCACTGCTCCCCCACACAAAACAAGTCCGCCCCATCGAGCCGGCTTGGCACCAGCGGATCCGAGGAGCGCGGTTCGGCCAACGCCTGAGAGGGGCACGTAGGGGCCAACGACTGCGACGGGCGCGTTGGGGCCAACGATCGTGAGGGCCGGGTGGAGACCGACGTTGTTGAGGGGCGCGTGGTTGGCCAACGTTGTTCGGGGGCGCGTGGGGGCCAACGATCGTGAAGGCCGGGTGGAGGCCAACGCCTGTGAGGGGTGCGTTAGGGCAAGCGCCTGTGCGGGGCGCGTGAGGCCAACGTTGTGGCGGGGCGCGCGTGGGCCAGCGTTGGTGGGGGCCGGGTGGGGGTCAGTGTTGTTGGGTGCCTGGGTGGGTGGGGTGGCGGCGTTGGGGGCCGCCACCCGAGGGGGTTATTCGGGTTGGATCCAGGCGATGTGCATGAGGGATTGGCCTACTTTGCGGCTGACCAGGGTGCCTCGGCCGGGGGGGAGGGCGGAGGGTTTGACGGTGCCCAGGAGGGCGCCTTCGTCTTTGCTGCCGCTCATGACGACGCCGGGGCTGGCGATTTCGCGGAGTTTGCCGAGGACGGGGTCGAACATGGCGCGGGAGGCGCCGCCGGTGCGGCGGGCGGTGATGACGTGGAGGCCGACGTCCTTGGCTTGGGGGAGGAACTCGGCGATGGGTTGGAGGGGGTTGTTGCCCTGGGTGGCGACGAGGTCGTAGTCGTCGACGATGACGAAGAGGTCGGGGCCCTTCCACCAGGAGCGGTTCTTCAACTGCTCCTGGGTGACGTCCGGGCCGGGGAGGCGCTTGAGCATCGAGCCGCGGACGTCCTTGATCATGTCGCCGAGTTGGTTGGAGGAGACGGCGTAGCCGAGCAGGTGCTCGGTGTTGACGTAACCGAGCATGGTGCGCCGGTAGTCGACCAGGATGATGACCGCTTCCTTGGGCGTGTAGCGGTCCATGATGCCGCGCACGATGGTGCGCAGCAGGTTGGTCTTGCCGGACTCGCCGTCGGCGAAGGCGATGAAGTGCGGCTCGGACTCCAGGTCGAGGTACACCGGGGCCAGGTCGTTCTCGTCGACGCCGATGGGCACGAGTTTGCTGTCGCGGCGCGGGTCCTGGGCGATGAGCTCGTCGTAGGGCAGCACCTCCGGCAGCAGCCGGACCTTGGGGGCGCCGCGGCCGCGCCAGGCGGACTTGATCCTGGCGACCGCGTCCTGCACGCCACCGGCGACGTCCTCGGGGTTGCTCGACCCGTCGATGCGCGGCAGGCCGGTGAGGAAGTGCAGCTTGTCGCGGGACAGGCCGCGGCCGGGGCGACCGGCCGGGATGTTCACCGCCACCCGTCGGTCCACATCGGACTCGGACGGGTCGCCGAGGCGCAGTTCGAACCGGGTGCCGAGCAGGTCCTTGAGCGCCGGCCGGATCTCCGCCCACCGGTTGGCCGCGACGATCACGTGGATGCCGAAGGACAGGCCCTGCGCGGCGAGGTTGACGACCTGCATCTCCAGCGCCTCGAACTCCTGGCGGAAGTTCAGCCAGCCGTCCACGATCAGGAACACGTCGCCGAACGGGTCTTCCTTGATCTCACCGCGGCGCTTGCGGTTGCGGAAGTCGGTCATCGAGTCGATGCCCAGGTCGCGGAAGCGCTGCTCGCGCTCGGCCACCAGCCCGGTGACCTCGGCGACCATCCGGCGCGCCTTGTCCGGGTCGATGCGGCCCGCGACGCCACCGACGTGCGGCAGGCCCTCGATCGAGCCGAGCGTGCCGCCGCCGAGGTCGAGGCAGTAGAACTGGACCTCCTCGGCGGTGTGCGTCAACGCCATCGACATGACCAGCGTGCGCAGCATCATCGACTTGCCCGACTGCGGACCACCGGCGATCGCGGCGTGCCCGGCGGCGCCGGAGAAGTCGGCCCACAGCAGGTCGCGGCGCTGCTCGAACGGCTTGTCGATGATGCCGAGCGGGACCTGGAGCCTGCCGTTGCCGTAGAACCCGACCGGCGAGAGCCCCCGGTCCTCGGTGGGTTGCAGCGGCGGGAACAGGGTGTCGAGCGAGTTCGGCTCGTTGAGCGGCGGCAGCCACACCTCGTGCGCGTTCGGCCCCTGCCCCACCAGCCGGTTGACGATCACGTCCAGCTCGCTGGCCTCTTGGCCGCCCTCGGGCTTCTTCTCCTCGACGACCGGCTCGAGCGGCTTCTCCGGCTCCTTGGGGATCTCCACGTAGTCCGGCACGAACAGCTTCGCGCGCCGGTCACCGGAGACCGCGGCGACCGGGCCTGCGGCCTGCATCCCGGCGGGGCGGTACGGGCCGGACACGTACGCGGCCTTGAACCGCACCATGGTGCTGGTGTCGAACTTCAGGTACCCGGAACCGGGGATCGACGGCAGCTCGAAGGCGTCCGGCACGCCGATCGCGGCGCGGGACTCCGCCGCGGAGAACGTCTTCAGGCCGATCCGGTAGGACAGGTGCGAGTCGAGGCCGCGCAGCTTGCCCTCCTCCAACCGCTGCGACGCGAGCAACATGTGCATCTGCAGCGACCGGCCCAGTCGTCCGATCGCGACGAACAGGTCGATGAAGTCCGGCTTGGCCGAGAGCAGCTCGGAGAACTCGTCGACCACGATGAACAGCGCGGGCAGCGGGTCGAGGTCGGCGCCGTTCTCGCGCGCTTTCTCGTACTCCCAGACGTTCTTGAAGTTGCCGCCGTTCTTCAGCGCCTCCTGGCGCCGGTTCATCTCCCCGGCCAGCGCGTCCTTCATCCGGTCGACCAGCGTGAGGTCGCCCTGCAGGTTGGTGATCGTCGCGGCGACGTGCGGGGCGGAGTCGAGGCCGAGGAAGGTCGCGCCGCCCTTGAAGTCGACCAGGATGAAGTTGAGCGTGGTCGACGAGTGCGTGGCGAGCATGCCGAGCACCAGCGTGCGCAGGAACTCGGACTTGCCGGAGCCGGTCGCGCCGATGCACAGGCCGTGCGGGCCCATGCCCTCCATGGCCGCTTCCTTGATGTCGAGCTCGACGGCCTGGCCGAACTCGCCGACGCCGAAGGGCACCCGGTAGCGGTCGCGGACCGGCCGGGGCCGCCACGCCTGCTGCACGTCGAAGGTCATCGGGTCGCCGGGGATGCCGAGCAGCTCCAGCAGCGTCGGGTTCGACAGCAGCGGCTCCTCGTCACCGGAGTCGGCCGCGGTCGCCGAGAGCCGGTACGGGGACAGCTTGCGCGCCAACGCCTCCGCCTCGGCGACGCTGAGCGTGTCCGGGCTGGCGAACCACTCGACGCCAGACGCGCTGCGGGCGCCGAGCCGGTCCTCCTCGACGACCAGGCGCAGGCCGCGGCGGGCGGTGAGGTTGCCCAGGCACTCGGACAGGTCGATCAGCGTGACGCCGACCAGCCCCTCCTCCAGGATGATCTGCTCCTCGCGGGTGACCTCGCCGTCGTCGATGACGATCACCACGTGCGGCTGGTCCGGCTGCGGCGGGGCGTTGCGGGTGAACCGCTGCCGGTCGCGCAGTTCCTCGTCCAGCCACGCCTCGATCTGCGCCAGCGAGCCCGCCATCATCCGCAGCTGCCCGATGCCGTCGAGCAGGCTCGGGTGCTGGGCGTGCGGGAGCCACTTGGCCCACTCCCACTCCGCCTTGGCCTTGCCCGAGGTGACCACGGCGATGAGCACGTCGTCGGGGGTGTGGAAGGTGACCAACTGGGCGAGCAACGCGCGGGTCAGGCCGCGGGTGAGCGCCTTGTCGCCGGTGAGGCCGACCGCGGCGAACCCGCGCACGGCGACCTGGATGGGCAGGTCGGGGACGATCGAGTGGGCGCGCACGAACCGGCGCAGCGCCAGCGTGGCGATCGGCTCCAACTCGTCGACCGGCCCGGTCTGCGGCGGGACGAGGCGGGTCGCCAGCCGCTGCGAACCGCGGCCGACGCGCAGGTGGCAGAAGTCCGAATCGGCCTGGCGGCGCTCCCACATGCGCCTGCTGGTGGCGATCGACCACAGCGCCTGCGGGTCCGGGTGGGTCCACTCCAGCGACGAGCGCTGGTCGAGCGCGGCCTCGCGGGCCCGGTCGCGCATCTGGCCGAGGTAGCGCAGGTAGTCCTTGCGGTCCTCGTTCATCTCGGCCTTCTTCTGGCCGCCCCCGCGCCCACCCATGCCGCCCGCCATCATGCCCACGGTCGACATCAGGAACATCCCGCCGAACAGCAACGACGTCGGGTTCCGCCCGCCGACGACGAACATGAACGCCATCATGCCGATCGAGGCCACGATCATGACCCCGGGCAGGATCTTCATCATGATGTTGCCCGGGATCACCCTCGGCACCTCGGGCGGCGGCTCGAGGTGGACCTCACCACCCGGCTGCCTCGGCGCGGCTAGGCGGGGCGAACGCTTGAACTGCAGCGTGCTCACCGGGAGGACACCTCTTCGTCTCGACGGGCGGGACTGGGAGAAACTACCGAACCACCGCGGGACGGCACGGCGAACGTCGGCACCGCACCGGCGCGCGCGGGCACGGCGCGCTCCCACGACAGCGTCCTGACGTCAGCCACCCCGTACCCCCTCGCACCCGGCCGGAACCCGATCGCCGCCGAACCGGCGCACCACGCGACATCGGTGCGGCCATCCTAAGACCGGTTCCGGCCACGCCGGGGTCGGTCCGCGCAGACCTGTGGACAACTCACGGCATTGTGGGCAACCGAGCGGGCTAACCGTCCCGATCGGCCGCGGCGGCGGACTCCACCAGCCGGGACCACGCGATCAACGCGAACACCAGGACGGCCACGAAGAGCGCCTGCGCCGCGATCAGCAGCACGCCCGCGCCCGCGAACCACTGCAGGTAGGTCGCTACGACCGACGCGGCCACCAGCACGGCACCCACCGCGAACTCGGCGGGCCCGCGCAGGTTCCGGGTGAGCGCGTGGACAACGGCGACCACCACCACCAAGCCGACGAGGACCAGCCGCGTGGCGTTGCCGCTGTCGGCGGCCAACGCGAGGACGACCAGCGCCGCGGGGCACACGGGCAGGAACCGCAGGAGCAGGACGCGCCACGGCGCGACCGCCCCGCCGGACAGCTCTCCACCAGCCACAGCACCCCCCTTTCCGCTACTTCCGCCAACCGGCGCGTCGCGGGATATCGGTGCGGCCATACTAGGACCGATTCCGGTCGCGCCGGGGTCGGTCCGAGCAGACCTGTGGACAACTCACGAGGGGGCGGGCAGTGGCAGCCGGTACGACCGTGTTCAGCAGGGTGACCGTGGTCGCGCCGAGGACGCGTATCGATGTGGCGCTCCCGGCGGACGTGTCGGTGGCCGACCTGCTGCCGATGCTGCTGGAGATGGCGGGGGAGACCACGCCGGACGGTGGGGCGCGGCACGGGGGGTGGTGCCTGGCGAAGCTGGGGGACAACCCGCTGGACCCGAGTCGGACGCTGGGGTCGCTCGGGGTGGTCGACGGGGACATGCTGCAGTTGCGCAAGCGGGCGGAGAACCCGCCGCCGCCGCTGTACGACGACGTGGTGGACGCCATCGCGGAGTCCACGCCGGACAGCTACCGGCCGTGGACCAAGGAGACGGCGAACCGGATCGGGCACATCGCGGGCGCGCTGGCGTTGCTCACGGCGGCGTTCGCGGTGCTGATGGCCGGTCCGCTGTGGGGTGGCGGCAACATCGGGCCCGCGGTCGCGGGTGGGACCGGCGCGGTGGTCGCGGTGGTGCTCGGGGCGGTGTTCGCGCGGGTGTACCAGGCGCGCACGACCGGGGTGCTGATCGCGGCGGCCGGTGGGTTGCCGCTGGCGTTCGTCAGCGGGTTGTCGATCGTGCCGGGTGAGCCGGGCAGGCCGAGCCTGCTGCTGGCGTCGGCGCTGGTGCTGATCGTGTCGTCCGCGTCGATCATGGTGATCGGTGCCGGGATCACCACGTTCGTCGCCGCAGGCACGGCCGCGGCGCTCGGGGTCATCGCGTTCGCGGTGGCGACGTTGATCGCGCACCCCGCGGCGGGGATCGCGGCCGGGACGGTCGCGGTGGCGCTCGGCGCGCTGTCCGTGCTGCCCAGGTTGACCATCCAGTTGGCACGCCTGCCGCTGCCGAACGTCCCCGGCAACGCCGAGGACCTCAAGGAGGACACCGGTTTCCCGGACTACCGCTCGATCGAGCGCCGCGCGGGTCTCGCCCACGAGTACATGACCGGCATGATCATCGGCTGCGGGTCGGCCGCGGCGATCGGCGCGGTCGTCTCGGCGGGGGCGCCCGGTCTGTGGGGTGTGCTGCTCGGTGTCGTCGCGACGCTGGTGCTGCTGCTGCGCGCGCGGACTTATGCCAACGGCAGCCAGGCGATCGCGCTGCTGGCGACCGGGATGCTGGCCGCGGCGGGCATCCTGCTCGGTTGGCTGTTCTCCGCCGACACCTTCGGCAGGCTGCTGTGGGTGTTCGGCACGCTGGTGCTGCTCTCGGCAGGCGCGCTGGTGCTCGGTGTGGTGTTCCCCGAGCAGCGCTTCTCCCCGCCGCTGCGGCGGACCGTGGAGATCATCGAGGCGATCTGCATCGCGGTGGTGTTGCCGATCGCGCTGGCGGTGATGGACCTGTACTCGACGCTGCGCGGCGTGAGCTTCGGATGAGGACGGCAACCCGGGTCGCCGCGGCGGTCGGCGCGGCCGCGTTGGCGATAGCGCTGCCGATCCCCGCGTCCGCCCAGCAGGCGCCGTCGGCCGCCGAGAAGGCCGAGCGGATCAAGTACATGGCCGAGCCGCCGCCGTTGCCCGCGGACTTCCCGGTGCCGAGCGGTGCCGACCCGGACACCCCGTACTCGTTGGTCAGCAACTGCATCGGCTCGCTCAACCAGGGCACCACGGACCTGAAGAACAAGCCGTGGGGCCAGACGCAGTTGCGCTTCGACGAGTTGCACCAGTTCGCCACCGGCAAGGACGTCCTGGTCGCGGTGATCGACACCGGGGTGCGCGCGCACCCGTTCTTCGGCGGTCGGGTGCAGCCGGGCGGCGACTTCGTGATCAAGGACAAGCAGGGCATGGAGGACTGCGACGGGCACGGCACCGAGGTGGCGGGCATCATCGCGGCCAACCCGCCCGCGAACAGCGACATCGGCTTCCGCGGTATCGCGCCGGAGGCCAGGATCCTGTCCATCCGCCAGTCCAGCGGCAACTACAAGGGCAAGCGGGTCACCGCGGCCCGCCCCGAGGGCGAGGACCTGCCAGCGGGCACCCTGGAGACGCTGGCCAAGGCCGTGGTGCTGGCCGCGGACCAGGGCGCTCGGGTGATCAACATGTCGGTGGACAACTGCCGCGGGGTCGCCGAGGGTCCGATCACCAACGCCGAGCGGCAGTTGCAGGCCGCGTTGCGCTACGCCTACGAGCAGAAGGACGTCGTCCTGGTCGCCTCGGCGGGCAACACCGGCGAGAAGGGCTGCCCCGACCAGCGCAACGGCGTCGACCCGTACAAGCCGACGCACATCGTCACCCCGCCGTGGTTCGCCGACTACGTGATCTCCGTGGCCGCCATGTCCCGCAACGGCGACCCGGCGACGTTCTCGGTGCAGGGCCCGTGGGTCACCGTGGCCGCGCCGGGCACCGACATCATCTCCCTCGACCCGGCCACCAACGGCCTGGCCAACCTGCAGGTGCTCGCGAACGGGGACCAGACCTCCATCCAGGGCACCAGCTTCGCCGCGCCGTACGTCGCCGGTCTCGCCGCGCTGATCCGCCAGCGGTTCCCCAACCTCAAGGCCGCCGAGGTGGCCAACCGGATCAAGGTGACCGCCTCGCACCCCGCGGCCCCGGAGGGCAGGGACAACCTGGTCGGCCACGGCATGATCAACCCGATCGGCGCGCTCACCACGCTGATCCCGAGCGAGCAGGGCGTCGCGGACGACAAGGCGCTCGACGTCAAGGCAGCGCTACCCGCTCCGCAGATCAAGAACTGGGCCCCCACACAGGTAGCGTTGATCGGCGCTGCCGGTGGCGTGCTGCTCTTGTTGCTGACGCTGTTCGTGGTGCACACGGTCCGCCGCACCCGTACAGGCACACAGCGAGAGGCTCGCGGCTCGGCATAAGGGTTGTTCGCGTCACCAGTTCGTGGTCGATTCCGCAGTGGTGCGGAATCACTTCGGGCCAACTGGACCTACCCTGCCCTTCTGTCCCAAGGCAGGAGGTGCTGTGGCTCGCCGACCGCGAATCCGCCCTCTCCCCCGCACCAAGCCACCGGCGCGGTCGACTTCGGTCGCTATATGGCCTGTCGCGGGAGTCTTACTCGTGGCCGCTGTCTTGATGCGCGCGCCCGAGGACAAACCCACGGCCTTACCTGAAACCACAACACAGTCAGCCGAACCGCCGCGGCACGTAGTCGAACCCATCCCTGCGACGACCGCGGCCAAACCGGACGATCTACAAGACGCCCGAGTGGGTAGTTGCCTCCAGGACATGAGCACCGGCGAGTCGCACGACTTCGCGTTGGCCGATTGCGCGGACGGCACCTACGAGCTCCTACGGCGACTCCCGGCCGCGGCGGAAAGCGAGGCGTGCTGGGTGGACGAGCGCGCGAACTGGCTGGTGCGGTCACCGGATTCGACGCTGTGCCTGCGGTACCGCTACCCGCACGGCACGGGCAATCTCGCGGTCGGCGCGTGCGTCGTGTTGACGTCCAAGAACGGCGCGATCCCCAGCGACTGCGAGCCAGGCAGCTTTACCGTCTCCGCCAAGCACTACGGCACCGTCGACGGCGACAAGTGCGGCAAGGACACTCCTAGTGTCCACACCCATCCCACGCGCACCGAGTTGGGCGTAGTGCTGTGCCTGCGCCGGATCTGACCCGGGTGGTCAGTCGTCGCCGATGACCGGCGGCGACGACTTGGTGGGCTTGCCGAAGATCTCCTCCGGGTCGCCGGTGACCCGGGTGCGGCGCTTGTGCTCCGAGTCGGAACCGCCACCGCCCATGCCACCCATGCCCATCGGCATGCCGCCGCCCATCATCCCGCCCGCACCACCGGCCTTGCCGCCACCGCCCGCCGCACCCGCCCCGGACATGCCGCCCGCGGGCTGGCTCGGCAGCGCCTCACCGACCGAGACGTACCCACCCGGTCCCGGCGGCGTCGCCGGGGTGGCGCTGGGACCACTGGCCCCGCCGCCGAACCCGCCCGCACCACCGCCGAGTCCACCGCCACCGAGGCCGGACGAGCCCAGCCCGGCCGCCAACCCCGACGACGACGGGACGGACGTGCCGGGACCGCCGGGGACCGTCACCGACGGCACCTCGGGCACCGACCAGTTCTCGGCCGGGAAGGTGTGCGCCATGGTGATCGGCTCGAACACCTTCGACCCGTCGATCCCGTCGCACAGCCGGACCAGCGCCTCCATGATCTGCCGGACCGCCTCGAACAGCTGGCGGGTCGGCCGGTTCATCGCGTCGACGTACTGGCGGCTGCGGTCCTCGCCCCGGCCCGGCTGGGCCATCGCCTGCGAGGTGTTGTGCGCGACCTCGGCGAGCAGGCCCGCCATCTCGGTGACGATCTCGCGCAACCCGTCCGCGGTCAGGTCGAGCACCTCGCCCATGGCGATCATCGCGTCGGACATGTCGTTGCCCGCGAGGCCGACCCGGTTCATGTACTCGATGAACGAGTCCGCGTCCGCGCCCTGCCACGCCGCGTCGAGCCCGCCGAGCGGCTTGGTCAGCTCACCGACCACGACCTCGGAGTACGCCCCGACCGCGCGCCAGCGGCCCGCCTCGGCGTGCAGCTCGCTCCACCGGCCGACGACCGGCGCGAAGTACTCCTCGACCGGGTCGGGGATGCCGAGCTCGCGGCACAGGCGGCTGAGGAAGTCCAGGTAGGTGCTGAAGTTCGACTGGAGGTCGAGCCCGTCGAGGCCGCCCTGCGCCGGGACAGCGGGCGCGGCGGAGGCCAGTTCCGGCTGCCCCCACCGCGGCTCGGCGGCCGCCGCGGTGTCCGGCTCGGCCGTGGCCAACGCCGCCTCGCGCGGTGGCGCGGGCGTCCAGTCCTCGGTGGTGCTGACCACCGGGGCCCAGTCCCAGCTCTCGTCCTCGTCCGCTCGCCGCACCACGACCCCCTCAGCCCTGACCGCTGCGCTTGATCGACTGGGCGCCGTCGTCGTCGGAGCCCTTGTGCTTGTCCGCGATCTGCCCGAGCGCGGCCGACGCCGCCTCCAGCGCCTCGACCCCCCTGGTCAACTGGGAGCGCAGCAGGTCGGCCGCGCGGGTGTAGGAGTCGGTGACCCTGGTCTGCTTGCCGAGGGAGCCGAAGGACTCCGGGGTCAGCGGCGCGGTGCGCAGGACGTCCGCGCCCTTGGCGAGTTCGTCGGCGGCGGCGCCGACGGTGGTGGCGTACCCGCTGATCCAGGCGGGATCTACCTCGATTGCAGCCATGGCTGACCTCCCGGTCGTCGAGTCCGGTGCCGGTTCGACGTCGATGCTCCCCGCTCGGTTCCCGGCTGGGAAGGGGGATCTAGGGCGTCGCGGGCGGTTGCTGGGTCGCTGGGGGCAGCGGCGCCGGGGTCGTCGACGGGAACTGGCCCGCCCCGACCGGCACCGTGTCGTAGGTCTGGAGCACGTCGCGGGTGTTGAGCGAGGCACCGTTGGGCAGCAGCCGCACGATGGCGTCCGGCGCGGGCAGTTGGGTGGCGAGGCCGAGCGCGGCGGCGGTGCGCTGGTCCGGGATGCCGAACTTCACGCCGCGGTCGGAGATCAGGTAGATCGGGCCGGTGGCGAAGTCCTGCCGGGAGGTGGCGCCGCGCACGACGGCGGCGCGACCGGGCGGCATGTAGAAGTAGTCGAGCCGCTGGCCGTCGGCGCTGGGCGTGCTGATCCGCACGGACGCGGCCTTGCCGGTCTGGCTGCGCGGCAGCGGCAGGTCCTTGCCGATGTGCACCTTGGTGTGCTGGTCGGCCGACGGCCCGTCACCGACGATGGTCCAGCCGAGGCAGGCGACCGGGTAGTTCACCGGGCTGAGCACCTCGGGCACCACCTCGGGGAAGGTCTTGTCCTCGATGCCCTGCTTGGCGGACACGGTCGGGATCTGGTCCGGGCGCACCTTGGTGATCGCCGCGCCGCCCTCGGTGGTGGTGAACCGGATCAGGTCGGCGGTGGTCTTCTTGATCTGCTGCACGCCGTCGACGAGCACCACGTAGTAGTCGGTCCGCCCGGCGCGCTCGACCTGCACGACCGAGCCGACCGGCAGCCCGTTCATGTCGACCTGACCGCGCTCGCCCCGGTTGGGGATGGTCGGCGGGGTCAGCTCGGGCGCCTCGGGGATCGCGTTGAGCAGGCCGGTGGTGATCTGGCGCACCGACCCCTCCGACAGCGAGAGCGCGGCGAGGATGTTGCCCTTGCTCATGTCCACCTTGGCGCGCACGGTGCCCGCGTTCTTGATGTTGGCCGTCGGCGGCGTCCGGTAGACCAGGTAGGTGTCCTTGGTCGCCGACTTGACCAGCAGCGCCTCGGTGAGGGCGAGCTCGGGACCCAGGTCGCGCACCCCGCCTGCCACCGTCGTCTCGATCTTGTTGTCGGCGGCCGGGTTGTTCAGGCTCTGCTCGAGCTTGTACTCGTCGCACACCGCCCAGTCGCCGCTGACCCGCTGCGCGGCCTCGGGCAGCAACTGCGGGCCGTCCTGGATGCCGGTGAGCCGGTCGCGCGGGATGTCGACCAGCTTGTCGTCCGGGATGACCTCGGCCTGCACGGCCTCGGTGGTGCCACCGGCGTCGGTCTGGCTGCCGGGTTGGCCCTGCGCACCCGGGTTGGTGCGGGCCAGCAGCAGGAGCCTGGCCGAGGCGAGGTTGAAGGTGGGGATGAGCACCTTCCCCTTCTCGGTGTTGGTGAGCAGCACGTACACCGAGCCCGAGGGCTTGGCGATGATGATCCCGGACTCGCTGGGCAGCTTCGGCGCCGGGCTGAGCAGCCCGTAGACCAGGAAGCCGACCATGCCGACCGCGGCGATGCAGACGCCGACGATGGTGGCCCTGCTGTGCGTGCGCATCGGGTCGTGCAGCATGACCGCGTCCTTGCGCACCAGGGCGGACTGCATCCGCCGCAGCACGAAGCGGTACGCCTGGACCTGGGACTTGGTAGTCGGTGTTGATGGCATTCTCGGCCTGCTGCTCTCCCCGTCGCGGTACGGTTCCGCAGGATAGCCGTACGGTGTCGGCCGGACGCGGGTCTCCGGCAAACCTGTGGACAACTCGCGCGGTGGCCGGAACGAGGGGAAGAGAACGAGCGGATGTCGGTGAGCACGTCTGGACGGCACGGCCGCACGCCACCCCCTGGTCAGCCCCCCCGCCCCGGTGGCATGCCGCCGGGACCGGGTGGTCCCGGCCGCCCGCCTGGCCCCCCGCCCGGTCCCCCGCCGGGCGCCCAGCCGCCGGGACCGCCGCCTGCCGCAGGCCCCCCGCCCGGGGCCAAGCCGCCGGGTCCGCCCGGGGGGCAGCCGGGTGGTCAGCCACCGGCCGGTCCGCCTGGTGGTCCGCCGCCTGGGCAGGTTCCTGGTGGGCAGGTCCCCGGTGGGCAGCCCGCGCAACCGGCCAAGCCAGCGACCCGGGTCGCCGCGCGGCGGCGCAACCGGGGGGCGAGCCTCGGCGCGCTGCCGGTGGCGAACCTGGTGGTGCTCGAGGTGGGCGTGGCGATCGGGTTGGTGCTGCTGGCGATCTCGACCACGCTGGTCTACGTCGCGATCGGGGTCGCCGCGGTGGCGCTCGTGGTGGCATTCCTGCGGTGGCGCGGCCGGTGGTTCACCCAGTGGGTCGGGGTGACCGTCCGCTACTCGGTCCGTTCGCACACGCGGGTCAGCAAGCCGGCCGCGCCGGTCAGCATCGAGGAGTTGGCCGCCGCCGACGGTTCCGCGGTGACCGGGCCGGACGACCCGAGGGTCAGCCTGCTGCGGTTGGCGGTGCCGGACCTGGTCGTCGCGCACGGGGTCGACCACGAGCGCAGGCCGCTGGGCATGGCCTGGCACGAGGGCACCTGGACCGCGGTGCTGCTGGTGGACCCGGCGCCCGCGCTGGTCAGCCAGGTCGGGTCGACGCCGAGCCTGCCGCTCGGCGCGCTGGCGCCCTGCCTGGAGGACCGCGGTGTGGTGCTCGACGCGATCCAGGTCATCTGGCACTGCTACCCCGGGAGCGCGTCGCTCCCCCCCAACTCCCCCGCCCTGGCGTCGTACCTGGAGGTGCTCGGCCCGCTGTCGGCCGCCGCGCGCCGCACCACGTGGGTCGCGGTGCGGCTGGACCCGAGGCGCTGCCCGGCGGCGGTTCGTGAACGCGGCGGCGGTGTCGTCGGCGCGCACCGGGCGTTGATCGGCGCGCTGTCGCGGGTCCGCAACGCCCTGGAGTCACGCGGCGTACCGACCCGCCCGCTCGACCCGGACGAGCTGCTCAAGGCGGGCATCGCCTCCGCGGAGCTGACGGCCGTCGCGGGCTCGAACACCCCGGTCGGACTGCGGGAGCGCTGGACCGGCGTCACCGCGGCGGGCATCGGCCACGCGAGCTACGCGATCACCGGCTGGCCCCAGGGCAAGGCGGCCACCAGCCTCAACGCCCTCACCGGCGTCCGCGCCCTCTCCGCCACCGTCGCCATGTCCATCGCCCCCGGCGCCGACGAGGGCCAGGTCGGCCTGCGCGGCCTGGTCCGGGTCAGCGCCAGAACCCCGGACGAACTCAGCCACGCCGACGAACGCCTCAACGCCATCTCCGACCGCCTCGGCATCACTCTGACCCCACTGCGCGGCCTCCAGGTCGCGGGCCTGGCCGCCACCTTGCCGCTGGGAGGGCAGGCATGAGCTCGAGTCGGTTGCTCGACACCAAGAACAACGCCGAACCTCGCGGCACGCTCACCCCGCCGCGCGGCCTCCAGGTCGCGGGCCTCACCGCCACACTCCCGCTGGAGAGAGCAGGCACGAGGCCGAGCCACCTACTCGACACCAGGAACGATGCCGGACGTCGCGGCCCTCACCTGGTCAGCGCGGATACGCACGACGGCGCCACGCCACTCGACCCCATCTCCGATCGCCTCGGCATTGCCTTTACGCCACTGCGCGGCCTCCAGGTCGCCAGCCTCGCCGCCACACTCCCACTGGGAGGGCAGGCATGAGTTCGAGTCGGCTGCTCGACACCAGGAACAACGCCGGACCTCGGGGCACGCTCACCCCGCTGCGCGGCCTCCAGGTCGCGGGCCTGGCCGCCACCTTGCCGCTGGGAGGGCAGGCATGAGCTCGAGTCGGTTGCTCGACACCAAGGGTGGGGCCGGGGGGATCGCGCCGGAGTTCTTGGTTTCGCCGGAGATGTTGGACGCGGTCAGTCCGTCCGGGGACCGGGGCGGGATGGTGCTGGGGTCGGGGTTGCAGGGTGAGCCGCTGACGATCTCGGCGTTGCGGCCCGCGCCTACCAGGATCGTGCTGGTGGGTGGGTTGTACCTGGCCAGGCAGGTCGCGTTGCGGGCGATGGCGGTGGGGGCGTGGGTGGTGGTCGCCACCGGGCGGCCCGCGGCGTGGCAGGTGTTGCAGAAGGCGGCGGGGGCCGGGCCGGACGGGCGGCAGGCGCCGCTGGTGCAGATCCGCAGGCTCAGCCCGGTCGAGCTGCCCCGACCGTCGGAGGACAGCCCGCTGCTGGTGGTGCACGACGGTGGTCCGACGCCGCAGGAGCTGTTCCCGCCGCGGTCGCCGTGGCAGACCACGGTGTACGTGCTGCCCTACATGCACCCGCAGGCCGGGGCGACCGCCAACGCGGCCGACCTGGTGCTGCTGCAGCGCCTCCCGGTCGGGCAGGCGCAACTCGCGGCCAGGGTGTGGCGGTTGCCGCCGCCGATGGTCCAGCAGCTGACCACGCTCGCCGACGACCAGGTGGTGGCGCTCGGCCGCAACCTGTGGCGGCCGCTGCGCCTGGTCACCACCCCCCAGGAACAGCAGATCCTCGGCCCGGTCCGCCGCGGCGACTGAGGTCACACCGGGAGCGTTCCGGTAAGCGGACGGTAATCGCCCGGGTGCGTCCCGTGCCTTTTCCGGCCCTTTTCCCGGCGCTACTGTCCCGCTACCGTCGCGCACCGGTTCCGAATACGAACACCCGGTGTCCTTGAGCAGCGACCCACGGCGTCCATCACACTCTCCGCAATCGCGACTCCTCAGAAGTGGCCCCGATCGGCCGAACTGACAGACCCGAGCGGAGTTCACGGGTAACCGAGAGCTCCGTGACTGTCGGTCTCAGGCACACGAACGGGTCGGTTCCCACCTTCGTGCAGCGAGACCACTGGGGTGGGAAAGGCGTCGTTTCCGCGCGCCGGTTCTCTCCTCGGTGGCCGTTGTGGCGAAAGGGGCCGGGCCGCACGGTGTTCCTCCTGTAAAGGAGTCCAAGGAATGGGTATGTCTCGCGCCGCACGGATGCGGCGAATCGGCGGAGTCGGCCTCGCGGTCACCGCGACCGTCGCTACCGCGGCCATTGGTTTCAGCCTCTCGCACTCGGCGACCGCGGCGGAGGGCCCGATCCTGGGCGCCGACAAGCCGACCGCCATCGCGGGCAGCTACATCGTCGTCCTCAAGGACGGGGTGTCCGCCCAGGCGGCCACCTCGACCTCGGACGGCATCACCCAGAAGTTCGGCGGCACCATCAAGCAGCGCTTCTCCCAGACGGTGAAGGGCTACTCGGCGAAGATGACCGAGCAGCAGGCCAAGCGCACCGCGGCCGACCCGTCGGTCGCCTACGTCGAGGCCGACCAGAAGGTCGCCGCGACCGTCGACCAGCTGACCCCGCCGTCGTGGGGCCTCGACCGCGTCGACCAGGCCGCGCTGCCGCTGAACAACAAGTACACCTACGCCACCACCGCGTCGAACGTGAACGTCTACGTCATCGACACCGGCATCAACCTGACCCACGCCGACTTCGGCGGCCGCGCGGTCAGCGGCATCGACAAGGTCGACAACGACAACAACGCCACCGACTGCAACGGCCACGGCACGCACGTGGCGGGCACCATCGGCGGCTCCACCTACGGCGTCGCCAAGGCCGCCAAGCTGATCGGCGTCCGCGTGCTGGACTGCAACGGCTCCGGCAGCACCTCCGGCGTCATCGCCGGTGTCGACTGGGTGACCGCGAACCGGGTCAAGCCCGCTGTGGCGAACATGAGCCTCGGCGGCGCCGCCTCCACCGCGCTCGACCAGGCCGTGCAGCGCTCGATCGCCGCTGGCGTCACCTTCGCGGTGGCCGGTGGCAACTCCAACGCCAACGCGTGCAGCTACTCCCCGGCCCGCGTGCCGGAGGCGATCACCGTCGGCGCCACCACCAAGACCGACGCGCGTGCCAGCTTCTCCAACTACGGCACCTGCACCGACATCTTCGCCCCGGGTGAGGGCATCACCTCGGCGTGGATCGGCGGCACCACCGCCAAGAACACCATCAGCGGCACCTCGATGGCCTCCCCGCACGTCGCGGGTGTGGCCGCGCTGTACCTGGCGACCAACCCGAACGCCACCCCGGCCCAGGTCGCCACCGCCCTGCTCGGCGCGGCCGCCACCGGCAAGGTCACCAACGAGGGCGCCGGTTCGCCGAACAAGCTCCTGCAGGTCGTGGCGGCCCCCACCACCACGCCGACCCCCACCCCGACCCCGACGCCCACCCCGACCCCGACGCCCACCCCCACCCCGACGCCGACCCCGGTCGGCTGCGCGGCGGTCACCGCGGCAGGCAAGGTCAACATCCCGGACATGGGCGCTGCCGTGACCAGCCAGGTCACCGTCAACTGCACCGGGAAGGCCGACGTGGCCAGCAAGGTCACCGTCGACGTCATCCACACCTACCGCGGTGACATCAGCATCGACCTCATCGCGCCGGACGGCACCACCTACCGCCTGAAGAACACCTCGACCAGCGACTCCGCGGACAACATCAAGGAGACCTACACGGTCAACCTGTCCGCGAAGAACGCCGCGGGCATCTGGAAGCTCTCGGTCAAGGACGGCTACAAGGCCGACGTCGGCTACCTGAACAGCTGGACCCTCGACGTCTGAGCTGATCGCTAGGCACTGCTGAACGACCGAGAACCCCCGGGGCGACAGGGAAGTCGCCCCGGGGGTTCTCGCCGTGCCATATTCGTCCACAAGGGACTGTCTACAGTGTCCGAACCCGCCGGGTCTGCTCGGCGCGGGCGGCGAGTTCGTCGTCCGGGGGGTAGTCGACGGCGATCAGGGCGAGGCCGTGGGCGGGGGCGACGGTGATGGCGCTGGGGCGTTCGGTGGCGGTGAGCATGGACGCGGGCCAGTCGACGGGTTTGCGGCCTTCACCGACGGCCAGGAGGGCGCCGACGAGGCTGCGGACCATCGAGTGGCAGAAGGCGTCCGCCGAGACCCAGGCGACCAGGGTGCCGTCGTCCTCGCGGGTCCACTCCAGGCGCTGGAGTTCGCGGATGGTGGTGGCGCCCGCGCGGCGCTTGCAGAAGGCGACGAAGTCGTGTTCGCCCGCCAGCATGGCGGACGCCGCGTTGAGCAGGTCCAGGTCCAGCGGCCGGGGCCAGGTGACGACGTGGTTGCGGCGCAAGGGATCCGCGCGCCACTGGGCGTCGCACACGCGGTAGGCGTAGTGCCTGCGCAGCGCGCCGAAGCGGGCGTCGAACTCCGGTGGGACGACCCGGGCGCCGGTCACCCGGACGTCGGCGGGCAACGCGCGCGCCAGCCGGAAGACCAACTCCTGCGGCTGGACGTCCGCGGGGACGTCGACGTGCGCGACCTGCCCCGTGGCGTGCACACCGGCGTCGGTGCGACCGGCGACCGTCAGCCGGACCTTGCGCCGCAGCACGTGGAAGAGCGACTCCTCCAGGACCCCGCACACCGTGCGGCGCTCCGGCTGGACCGCCCACCCGGAGAAGTCGGCCCCGTCGTAGGCGATGTCGAGCCGAACGCGGACGAGCCCGCCGGTCCCAGTGGGTTCGGCGGGCTCGTCGTGGTGCTGAGCTGTCAGGACTTGTCCTCGGCCTTGTCCTCGGACTTGTCCGAGGTGGTCTCGGGGGCCTCGGTGCTGGCCTCGGTGTCGGTCGCCTCGGGGGCGTCCTCGACCTTGTCCTCGACCGTGGTCTCCTCGGCCTTGGGCGCCTCGTCCTTCTTGGCGTCCTTGGCGAACTTGGTCTTGCGCGCGGCCTCGGCCTCGGCGGTGACCGTCTTCTCCTGGATCAGTTCGATCACGGCCATCGGGGCGTTGTCGCCCTTGCGCGGCATGGTCTTGGTGATCCGGGTGTAGCCACCGTTGCGGTCGCTGAAGAACGGGCCGATCTCGGTGCACAGGCGCTGCACGACGTCCTTGTCGCGGATCACCTTCATGATCTCGCGGCGGTTGTGCAGGTCACCGACCTTCGCCTTGGTGATGAGCTTCTCGGCGTAGGGGCGCAACCGCTTCGCCTTGGCCTCGGTGGTGGTGATCCGGCCGTGCTCGAACAGCGCGGTGGCCAGGTTGGCCAGCAGCAGCCGCTCGTGAGCCGGACCGCCGCCGAGGCGGGCGCCCTTGGTTGGGGTGGGCATTGCTTGCTCCTTGGGGAAATCCGCTGCTCACGAAGTCCAGTCAGGACTAGAGCTGCTCGGTCTCTGCGTAGTCCTGGCCGTCATCGGTGCCGGTGTCCGGGCTGTCGGTCCACGTGTCCGCGGCGAAGTCGGTCGCGGCCGCGGTCGGGTCGAACCCGGGCGGGCTGTCCTTGAGCGCCAGGCCCAGACCGACGAGCTTCATCTTGACCTCGTCGATGGACTTGGCACCGAAGTTGCGGATGTCCAGCAGGTCCGCCTCGCTGCGCGAGACGAGCTCGCCAACGGTGTGGATGCCCTCGCGCTTGAGGCAGTTGTACGAGCGCACGGTGAGGTCGAGGTCCTCGATCGGCATCGCGTAGGCGGCGATGGTGTCCGCCTCCTGCGGCGACGGGCCGATCTCGATGCCCTCCGCGTCGATGTTGAGCTCGCGGGCGAGCCCGAACAGCTCGACCAGCGTCTTGCCCGCGGAGGCGACGGCGTCGCGCGGGGTGATCGACGGCTTGGTCTCGACGTCGAGGATCAGCTTGTCGAAGTCGGTGCGCTGCTCGACGCGGGTGGCCTCGACCTTGTAGGTGACCTTGAGGACCGGGGAGTAGATCGAGTCGACCGGGATCCGGCCGATCTCCGCGCCCGCCTGCTTGTTCTGCACAGCGGGGACGTAGCCGCGACCGCGCTCGACGACGAGCTCGATCTCCAGCTTGCCCTTGCTGTTCAGGGTCGCGATGTGCAGGTCGGGGTTGTGCACCGTGACGCCGGCGGGCGGCACGATGTCACCGGCGGTGACCTCACCGGGGCCCTGCTTGCGCAGGTACATCGTCACCGGCTCGTCCTCCTCCGAGGAGACGACGAGCTCCTTGAGGTTGAGGATGATGTCGGTGACGTCCTCCTTGACCCCCGGCACGGTGGTGAACTCGTGCAGCACCCCGTCGATGCGGATGCTGGTGACCGAGGCACCGGGGATCGAGGACAACAGGGTCCGCCGCAGCGAGTTGCCCAGGGTGTAACCGAAACCTGGCTCGAGCGGCTCGATGACGAAGCGGGAGCGGGTCTCGTTGACCGGCTCCTCGGCGAGGCCAGGACGCTGTGAGATGAGCACTTCTGAGTTCTTCCTTCCCGGGGCGCCCGCTATTTGACGCCGGTGGTGACTGGGACGGCCGCGGTACCCGGGTGGGTACCGCGGCCGGGGCGGCGGCACTCGGCGCCACCGCCCCCGAACGGCCTACTTCGAGTAGTACTCGACGATGAGCTGTTCCTGGACCGGGACGTCGATCTGCGCGCGCTCGGGCAGCTGGTGCACGAGGATGCGCAGGGTCGACGGGACGACCTGCAACCAGCCCGGGATCGGGCGGTCGCCGTGGGCCTCCTTGGCCGCGACGAACGGCAGGGTGGGCAACGACTTCGGCTTCACGTCGATGATGTCGAACTTCGACACCTTGAAGCTGGGGATGTTGACCTTCTTGCCGTTCACGATGAAGTGCCCGTGGCTGACCAGCTGGCGGGCCTGGCGGCGGGTGCGGGCCAGACCTGCGCGGTAGACCACGTTGTCGAGCCGGGACTCGAGCAGCTGGAGCAGGACCTCACCGGTCTTGCCCTGGCGGCGCGCGGCGGTCTCGTAGTAGCGGCGGAACTGCCGCTCCAGGATCCCGTAGGTGTAGCGCGCCTTCTGCTTCTCCTGCAGCTGCTGCAGGTACTCGGTGTCCTTGCTCCGACCGCGGCCGTGCTGGCCGGGCGGGTAGGGACGGCGCTCGAACGCCTGGTCGCCGCCGACGAGGTCGACCTTGAGGCGCCGCGAGATACGGGTGGCTGGGCCGGTGTAACGTGCCATTTCTTTCTAGTCCTCCCCGTTCCTCAGACCCGGCGCCGCTTGGGCGGGCGGCAGCCGTTGTGCGGCTGAGGCGTCACGTCCTGGATGGTGCCGACCTCGAGGCCCGCCGCCTGCAGCGAGCGGATCGCGGTCTCCCGGCCGGAGCCGGGGCCCTTCACGAACACGTCGACCTTCTTCATGCCGTGCTCGGCCGCCTTGCGGGCGGCGCTCTCGGCTGCCATCTGCGCGGCGAAGGGCGTGGACTTGCGCGAGCCCTTGAAGCCGACGTGACCGGAGGACGCCCAGGCGATCACGGCGCCGGTCGGGTCGGTGATGGAGACGATCGTGTTGTTGAACGTGCTCTTGATGTGGGCGTGCCCATGCGAGACGTTCTTCTTTTCCTTGCGCCGGACCTTCTTGACTCCGGCGCCGGTACGCGACTTCGGTGGCATGTCTGCGGGTTTCTCCTAGCTGGTGCGCGAGGTGGTGATCTCAGGAGCTGCGTTGCGGATGATTGATCCGGCGTCCGTGTAGAGCTCGCGCAGTGCTGCCGGGCGGGCGCACCTGGGCGCGACGGTGAGGGCCATGAAGGCCCGACCCCGCCGCCGTTGGGGAACGACGGCGGCCACGGTCTCGCAGCTCTTGGTCACTTCTTTCCGGCCTTCTTCTTGCCGGCGACGGTCTTCTTCGGCCCCTTGCGGGTACGGGCGTTGGTCTTCGTCCGCTGGCCGCGGACGGGAAGACCGCGGCGCCACCGCAGACCCTCGTAGCAGCCGATCTCGATCTTGCGTCGGATGTCGGCCTGCACCTCGCGGCGGAGGTCACCCTCGACCTTGAAGTTGGTCTCGATGTATTCCCGGAGCCGGACGACGTCCTCATCGGACAGGTCCTTGGCCCGCAGGTCCGGGCTGATCCCGGTGGCGGTCAGCAGCTCCTTGGAGCGGGTCCGACCGATACCGAAGATGTAGGTCAGCGCGATCTCCATCCGCTTCTCGCGGGGGAGGTCTACGCCTGCGACACGTGCCATTCTGGCGGTATCTCCTCGTCAGTGATCCCCAGGTCTTCTCCCGCACCGCCCTGGGTGGCTTACCCAGGCCCCGGCCTGGAGTCCGGGGGTGAGTCAGGTCCGAGTGACCCGACAGGTGGCGGGAGGTCCTCTTCCTTGCTGTCGCGTAGCTCGGCGACCGGCTAGGCGGTGAGCGTGCTCAGCCCTGGCGCTGCTTGTGGCGCAGGTTCTCGCAGATCACCATGACCCGGCCGTGGCGGCGGATCACCTTGCACTTGTCGCAGATCTTCTTGACGCTCGGGTTGACCTTCACGTCTGTCTTCTCCTGCTTCGGCCGCGTGCCCCCGTGCGGGGGCACCGATAGTGGCTTCCCGGCTGGTCGGCCGGGAACGTCACTTGTAGCGGTAGACGATGCGGCCGCGGGACAGGTCGTAGGGCGACAGCTCTACGACAACCCGGTCCTCGGGCAGGATGCGGATGTAGTGCTGCCGCATCTTGCCGCTGATGTGTGCCAGCACCTTGTGGCCGTTCTCCAACTCGACGCGGAACATCGCGTTGGGGAGTGGCTCGACCACGCGGCCTTCGACCTCGATGGCCCCGTCCTTCTTGCCCATGTCCTCCGCGTTTCGTGACGGTGGGTGTAGCTTCGGCTTACCGCCGGACGCACGGGGTGGCCAGAACGACCCCCACCCGGGTGACACGCACGACGGAATCGGCGCAATACAGCGCCAGCGGTCAAGTGTACGCGCGTGGGGAGACCGGCCCCAAATCGGGGGGTATCGGCCGGGGGACGACCTACTCGGGAGCGGTCAGCACCCAGGGGCCGTCGTCGGTGACCGCGACGGTGTGCTCCCAGTGCGCGGCGCGCGAGCCGTCCGCGGTGACCACGGTCCAGCCGTCCTCGAGCTCGACGGTCTCCTCGACGCCCAGGGTGAGCATCGGTTCGATGGCGATCGCCATCCCGACGCGCAGCCGGGGGCCCTTGCCGGGCTTGCCGTAGTTGGGCAGGAACGGGTCCATGTGCATGGCGCTGCCGATGCCGTGGCCGCCGTACTCGCGCACGATGCCGTACTGGCGACCGTGCGCTCGCTCGCTCGCGTGAACCGAGGTCTCGATGGCGTGGGAGATGTCGGTGAGCCGGGCACCCGGGGTGACCGCGGCGATACCCGCGCGCATGGCGTCGCGGGTGGCGTCCGAGAGCGCCTGCTCGGCGTCGGTGACCGACCCGACGAACAGCGTCACCGCCGAGTCGCCGTGCCAGTCGTCGAGGATGGCGCCGCAGTCGACGGAGATGAGGTCGCCGTCGGCCAGCACCTGCCCGCGCGAGGGGATGCCGTGCACGATCTGCTCGTTGACCGAGGCGCAGATGCTGGCCGGGAAGCCGTGGTAGCCCTTGAACGAGGGCACCGCCCCGGCGTCGCGGATGGTCTGCTCGGCGAGCTCGTCGAGTTCGGCGGTGCTGACCCCGGCCTTGGCCGCCTCGGCGACCGCGGCCAGGGCGCTGGCCACCACCAGGCCCGCGGCGCGCATGGCGTCGAGCTGGGCCGGTGTCTTGATCTCGATCATCCGCGACTTCCAGGACGCGATGGTGAGCCGGAGACCGCCGAGCAGACCACCGGTCACGTCCGGTCGCGCAGCGCCGAGAGCACGCGCTCGGTGATGTCGCCGACCTCGCCGACGGCGTCGACGGTGATCACCGAGTCGCCGTAGTAGCTCAGCAGCGGCGCGGTCTCGGAGCGGTAGATCTCCTGGCGGCGGCGGATGACGTCCTCGTTGTCGTCGGTGCGGCCCCTGGCCAGCAGCCGCTTGACCACGACGTCCTCGTCGACCTTGAACTCCACCACCGCGTCGATCGCCTGGCCGGTGCTGCTCAGGATCTTGCCGAGCACCTCGGCCTGGCCGACGTTGCGCGGGAACCCGTCGAGCAGGAAGCCCGCCCGCGCGTCCGGCTCGTCGAGCCGCTCGCGGACCATCTCGTTGGTGACCTCGTCCGGCACGAGCTGACCGGAGTCCAGGTACCGCCGGACGTCCTGGCCGAGCTCGGTGTTGTTCGCGATGTGCGCCCGGAACAGGTCCCCGGTGGAGATGTGCGGTACACCGAGCTGCTCGCTCAGCGCTGTCGCCTGGGTGCCCTTGCCCGCTCCGGGCGGTCCAACGAGAACAACACGCGTCACTTGAGGAACCCTTCGTAGTTGCGCTGCATCAACTGGCTCTCGATCTGCTTCACCGTGTCAAGGCCGACGCCCACCATGATGAGCACGGCGGTACCGCCGAACGGGAAGTTCTGGTTCTGGCCTTGACCGGTGACTTCGAGGAAGAAGTTCGGCAGCACCGCGATGATGCCGAGGTAGATCGAGCCGGGGAGCGTGATGCGGCTCAACACGAAGCTCAAGTACTCGGAGGTCGGGCGGCCCGGGCGGATGCCGGGGATGAACCCGCCGAACTTCTTCATCTCGTCAGCACGCTCGTTCACGTTGAACGTGATGGTGATGTAGAAGTAGGTGAAGAAGATGATCAGCGCGAAGTAGATGCCGATGTGCACCCAGCTGGCCTGGTTCACGATGTGGTCGGCGATGAAGCGCTGCCACGCCGAGCTGTCCTGGCCGACCAGCCGGGAGATCAGGTCCGGCAGGTAGAGCAGCGAGGACGCGAAGATCACCGGGATGACACCGGCCTGGTTGACCTTCAGCGGCAGGTAGGTCGAGGTGCCGCCGTACATCCGGCGACCGATCATGCGCTTGGCGTACTGCACCGGGATGCGGCGCTGGCCCTGCTCGATGAACACGACGCTGGCGATGATCAGCAGGCCGAACACGCAGACGATGGCGAAGACCACGCCGCCGTTCTGCTTGAGGATGTTCATGCCCTCGGACGGGATGCGCGCGGCGATGTTGACGAACATCAGCAGCGACATGCCGTTGCCGATGCCGCGCTCGGTGATCAGCTCACCGAACCACATGATCAGCGCGGTGCCCGCGGTCATGGTGATCACCACGACGGACAGCGTGAAGATGTTGCTGTTCGGGATGATGTCGTCCGGGCAGTTGCCGAACAGCTGCTTGCGGTCGGCCATCGCGACGATGCCGGTCGCCTGCAGCACGGCCAGCGCGATGGTGAGGTAGCGGGTGTACTGCGTGAGCTTGCCCTGGCCCGCCTGGCCTTCCTTCTTCAGCTGCTCGAAGCGGGGGATCACCACCGTCAACAGCTGGATGATGATGCTCGCGGTGATGTAGGGCATGATGCCCAGCGCGAACACCGACAACTGGAGCAGGGCTCCGCCGCTGAACAGGTTCAGCAGGCCGTAGATGCCGCTGTTGTCGACGAGGTCGAGGCACTTCTGCACGTTCGGGTAGGACACGCCCGGCGACGGCAGCAAGGCACCGATCCGGTAGACCACGATGATCCCGAGCGTGAAAAGGATCTTACGGCGCAAGTCCGGCGTCGCGAGAGCCGAGCGGAAGGCGCTGAACACGCAAGAACCTCCTCGGCGTCACCGGCAGCTCATTACCGGTGAACGGCTGAACCGGCTTTGCGCCGGCGGGTACAGGGTCGGCCTGCCAGGTATTGGCAGGCCAGGGGCGCTCCGGGGCAACTGACCTCGAAGCGTGCTCTCGACTCTAACAGCACGCCCGTGGCCTCCAGCACCCCGAGGTACCGAGATCCTGCCGGACAACGGGCTTCAGCGGGGTGACGTGGCTAACAGCGCGGCCATTCCGAGCAGGATGACGCCGGTTCCCTGGTCCAACCGCCGGTGCGCGCGCCTGCTCATCCGCACCGCCCGCACCACCGCGCCCACCCCGACGTAGATGCTCCCGGCGACCAGTTCGGCCAGCAGGTAGAGCGCGCCGAGCAGCAGGACCTGGACGGTCACCGGCCCGCGGTCGGGCTCGACGAACTGCGGCACGAACGCGGTGAAGATCAGCACCGCCTTGGGGTTGGTCACCGCGACCAGGAACTCCTTGCGCGCCAGGCTGATCAGGTTCGGCGCGACCGGTTCCTCCGGCGCCTCTTCCGCTACCTGCCTGGTCAGCAGGATCCTCGCGCCCAGGTAGACCAGGTAGGCCACACCCGCCCACTTGACGGCGGTGAGCGCGATCTCGGAGGCGGCGAGCAGGCTGCCCAGCCCGGCCGCCACCGCCGTGATCAGCAGCGCGAACCCGGTCAGCCGCCCGAACAGCGCGGTGACCCCGCGGGCCGGGCCGTAGCGCATGCCGTGGTGCATGCCGAGGAGGTTGTTCGCCCCTGGCGTCATGGCCACCAGGAACGCCGCACCGAGGAACACGAGGACCCACATGGCGGAGTCCTATCATCCGATGGTTGCCCCGGCCAAGGGCTTAAACCGGGAAATCACCAGAGTTGCCCGGTCGCCGGTCGTCCACACCGGACCGGAGCTGTCCACAGATCGAGCCGAGGTGTCCACAGTCCGGAGCGGGTTGTCCACAGGCGGCGACCGAGTACTCCCGCCCCGGCGCCGCCCGCTGGAAGAATCGATTCGGGGGCTGCTCGACTCGGGGCTGTTCGGCACCGGAGACGCCGAAGGGCCCCGGACGCGTGGTCCGGGGCCCTTCGGGAAGAGCAGTGCTTACGCGCTCGCCAGGGTGGCGGTGCCACCGGCGGCGGTCAGCTTCTCCGACGCGGAGCCGGAGAACTTGTCCGCCGTGACGTTGAGCTTGACGCCGTTGACGTCACCGTTGCCCAGGACCTTGACCAGCGAGCCCTTGCGGACCAGACCGGCGTGGACCAGGTCGGCGATGCTGACGTCGCCGCCGTCGGGGAACGACGTGGCGACGTCACCGACGTTGACGACCTGGTACTCGACCCGGAAGCGGTTCTTGAAGCCCTTGAGCTTCGGCAGCCGCATCTGGATCGGCATCTGGCCGCCCTCGAAGCGCGCGGGGACGTTCTTGCGCGCCTTGGTGCCCTTGGTGCCTCGACCAGCGGTCTTGCCCTTGGAGCCCTCACCACGACCGACACGGGTCTTGGCCTTGTTGGCGCCAGCGGCTGGCCGCAGGTGGTGGATCTTGATGGCCATCAGTCGACCTCCTCGACGGTGACGAGGTGGCGGACGGTGTGGATGAGGCCGCGCACCTCTGGCGTGTCCTCGCGCACGGTGAACTGCCGGATCTTGCGCAGTCCGAGCGTGCGGAGGGACTCACGGTGGTTGCGCTTGGTGCCGATGGAGCTGCGCACCTGCGTGACCTTCAGCTGTGCCATCGTCGTCACGCCCCCGTCCCGGCGGTGGCCGCGGCGGCGCGGGCACGGAGCATGCCAGCGGGTGCCACGTCCTCCAGCGGCAGGCCGCGGCGGGCCGCGACCTCCTCCGGGCGCTGCAGGCCGCGCAGTGCGGCCATGGTCGCGTGGACGATGTTGATGGCGTTGTCGCTACCCAGCGACTTCGACAGCACGTCGTGCACGCCCGCGCACTCCAGGACGGCGCGGACCGGGCCACCGGCGATGACGCCGGTACCGGCACTGGCCGGGCGCAGGAGCACCACGCCAGCCGCCTTCTCACCCTGGATCGGGTGCGGGATGGTGCCGCCGATGCGGGGGACGCGGAAGAAGTTCTTCTTCGCCTCCTCGACACCCTTCGCGATCGCGGCGGGCACCTCCTTGGCCTTGCCGTAGCCGACACCGACCATGCCGTCGCCGTCGCCGACCACGACCAGGGCGGTGAAGCTGAAGCGACGACCGCCCTTCACGACCTTGGCGACCCGGTTGATGGCGACCACGCGCTCGAGGTGCGGGGTCTTCTCCGCGGCGGCACCGCGGCCGCCACCGTCGCGCCGGTCGCGCCGGTCGCGGCGCTCACCGCGGTCGTTGCCGCCCTGGCCGCCGCCGGGGCCGCCCTGGCCCTGGCCGCCGAACTGCCGCGTACGTCCCGGCATCAGGCGTTCCTTCCCTTGTGCAGAACCATCATCAGAACTCCAGCCCCGCTTCGCGGGCCGAGTCGGCCAGCGACGCGATCCGGCCGGTGTACTTGTTGCCGCCCCGGTCGAAGACGACCTTGGCGATGCCAGCGGCCTTGGCGCGGTCGGCGAGCAGAGCGCCCACCTTGGCCGCGCGGGCCTTCTTGTCGCCATCGACCGAGCGGACATCGGCTTCCAGACTGGACGCACTGACCAGAGTGTGCCCAGCGAGGTCGTCGATGACCTGCGCGGTGATGTGCCTCGCCGACCGGTGCACGACCAGGCGCGGGCGCTCGACGGTGCCCGCGACCTTCTTGCGGAGCCGGAAGTGCCTGCGGGTCTTGGAGACGCGGCGCCGGGTGGAGATGTCCTTGCCCACCGGCTTGCGCTTGGTGACTGTGGAGTCGCTCATGATCACTTACCCGTCTTTCCGACCTTGCGGCGGATCTTCTCGCCCGCGTACCGCACGCCCTTGCCCTTGTACGGGTCGGGCTTGCGCAGCTTGCGGATGTTGGCCGCGACCTCGCCGACGCGCTGCTTGTCGATGCCGGAGACGGAGAACTTGGTCGGGCTCTCCACCACGAAGGTGATGCCGTCTGGGGCGGTGACCTTGACCGGGTGGCTGTAGCCGAGCGCGAACTCCAAGTCGGAGCCCTTGGCCACGACGCGGTAACCGACGCCGTGGATCTCCATCTTCTTCTCGTAACCGGCGGTGACGCCGATCACGACGTTGTTGACCAGCGAGCGGGTCAGGCCGTGCAGGGCCCGGTTCTGCCGCTCGTCGTTGGGCCGGGTGACCTGGAGGGTGCCGTCCTCGGCGCGCTCCACGGTGATCGGCTCGGACACGTTCAGCGCCAGGGTGCCCTTGGGGCCCTTCACGCTGAGGCTCTGTCCCTCGATGGTGACGTCAACCCCGGCTGGGACGGGGATCGGAAGCCTTCCGATGCGAGACATTCTGTTTCCCCCTTACCAGACGTACGCGAGGACTTCGCCGCCCACGCCCTGCTTACCGGCTTGGCGCTCGGTCAGCAGGCCGCCGGACGTGGAGATGATGGCCACGCCGAGGCCGCCGAGGACCTTGGGCAGGTTGGTCGACTTCGCGTACACCCGCAGGCCGGGCTTGGACACCCGTCGCAGACCGGCGATGCTCCGCTCGCGGTTCGGGCCGTACTTCAGCTCGACGACGAGGTTCTTGCCCTTCTCGCCGTCTTCGTCGCGGTAGCCCGCGATGTAGCCCTCGCGCTTGAGGATCTCGGCGATGTTCGCCTTGAGCTTGCTGTGCGGCAGCACGACGGCGTCGTGGTACGCCGAGTTGGCATTGCGCAGACGAGTCAAGAAGTCTGCGATCGGGTCGGTCATCGTCATGGTGACCTGTCAACCTTTCTCGCCGGGGTTCCCAGGGGAGGGCCTACGGCGAACTGGGGGATACAAGCCGGTGAGGCACCACTGGGCCACTCCCGATCAGGAGTGGCCCGAGTGGTTCTCTTACCAGCTGGACTTGCTCACGCCGGGGAGTTCACCGCGGTGCGCCATCTGCCGCAGGCAGATCCGGCACAGCCCGAACTTGCGGAACACCGAGTGCGGGCGACCGCACCGGTTGCACCTGGTGTAGGCGCGGACCGCGAACTTGGGCTTGCGGGCTGCCTTGGCGACCAGAGCCTTCTTAGCCATGGATCACTGCTCCTTGAAGGGGAAGCCCAGGTGCTTGAGCAGCGCCCGGCCCTCCTCGTCGTTGGTCGCGGTGGTCACGATGGTGATGTCCATGCCGCGCTGCCGGTCGATGGAGTCGGGGTCGATCTCGTGGAACATGGACTGCTCGTTGAGACCGAAGGTGTAGTTGCCGTTGCCGTCGAACTGCTTGCCCGAGAGGCCGCGGAAGTCGCGGATACGGGGCAGTGCGATCGTCAGCAGGCGGTCGAGGAACTCCCACATGCGGTCGCCGCGCAGCGTCACGCGCGCGCCGATCGGCATGCCCTCGCGCAGCTTGAACTGCGCGATGGACTTGCGGGCCTTGCGGACCTCGGGCTTCTGGCCGGTGATGGTGGCCAGGTCGCGGACCGCGCCCTCGATGAGCTTGCCGTCGCGGGCGGCGTCGCCGACACCCATGTTGACGACGACCTTCACCACGCCGGGGATCTGCATGATGTTCGAGTAGTCGAACTCGCCCCGCAGGGTGGTGACGATCTCCTCGCGGTAGCGGGTCTTGAGCCGCGGGATGACCTTCTCAGTGGTAGTCATGATCAGATCTCCTTCCCGTTGCCCTTGCCGCGGGCCACGCGGACCTTGCGGCCGTCGTCGTTGAACGCGTACCCGACCCGGACGGCCTTGCCGTCGGCCACCAGCATGACGTTGCTGACGTGGATCGGGGCTTCCTGGGTCACGATGCCGCCGGACTGCGCGCCCCGCTGGGTCTGCGAGATCCGGGTGTGCTTCTTGATCCGGTTGACGCCTTCGACGAGGACCTTGCTCGTGGTCGGGTAGGCCTGGATGACCTTGCCCTTCGCGCCCTTGTCCTTGCCGGAGATCACCACGACGGTGTCACCCTTTTTGATCTTCATGTCAGAGCACCTCCGGTGCGAGCGAGATGATCTTCATGAACTTCTTGTCGCGCAGCTCGCGGCCCACCGGGCCGAAGATGCGGGTCCCGCGGGGCTCGCCCTCGTTCTTGATGAGGACGGCCGCGTTCTCGTCGAAGCGGATGTAGGAACCGTCCGGACGGCGACGCTCCTTGACGGTGCGGACGATGACCGCCTTGACGACGTCACCCTTCTTCACACCGGCACCGGGGATCGCGTCCTTGACGGTGGCGACGATGATGTCGCCGATACCCGCGTAGCGGCGGCCGGAGCCACCGAGAACACGGATGCAAAGGATTTCCTTCGCACCGGTGTTGTCGGCGACGCGCAGCCGCGACTCCTGCTGGATCACGTGCTCAACTCCCTGACCATTCGTGGCCTGCCAGATTTCCGACCTGACAGGCTCGGCCTAGCTGTCTTCCCTTACTTGGCCTTCTCGAGGATCTGCACCAGCCGCCAGCGCTTGGTCGCCGACAGCGGGCGGGTCTCCATCAGCAGGACCCGGTCACCGACACCCGCGGTGTTCGCCTCGTCGTGCGCCTTCACCTTGGTGGTGGAGCGCAGGACCTTGGCGTAGCGCGGGTGCTTCTTGCGGTCCTCGAGCGCGACGACGATGGTCTTGTCCATCTTGTCGGACACGACCAGGCCCTCGCGGACCTTGCGGTTGTTGCGCACGTCGGTCGCGGTCTCGGTCACGGTCTCGTTCTCGCTCATGCAGCACCTTCATTGCTGGTCGCGGCCGGGGACGCCGAGAGGCCGAGCTCGCGCTCGCGCATCACGGTGTAGACCCGGGCGATGTCCTGCCGGACGACCCGCAGCCTGCGGTTGTTGTCCAGCTGCCCGGTGGCCATCTGGAAGCGGAGGTTGAACAGCTCCTCCTTGGCCTCCCGCAGCCGCAGCACCAGCTCCTCGTCGGTCAGCTCGCGCAGGTCCGAGGACGTGGTTCCCGCCGCCATCAGAAGTCACCACCCTCACGCGTGACGATCCGGCACTTCATCGGGAGCTTGTGGATGGCGCGACGCAGCGCCTCGCGCGCGACCTGCTCGTTCGGGAAGCTCATCTCGAAGACGACGCGACCCGGCTTGACGTTGGCCACCCAGTACTCCGGGGAGCCCTTGCCGGAACCCATGCGGGTCTCGGCGGGCTTCTTGGTCAGCGGGCGGTCCGGGAAGATGTTGATCCACACCTTGCCACCACGGCGGATGTGCCGGTTGATGGCGATACGAGCGGACTCGATCTGCCGGTTGGTCACGTAAGCGGGCTCCAGCGCCTGGATGCCGAACTCGCCGAAGGTGACCTTGGTTCCGCCCTTGGCCGCACCGGCCCGCTTGGGGTGGTGCTGCTTGCGGTGCTTGACCCTGCGCGGGATCAGCATGGGTCAGCCCTCCCCGTTACCCGCGGAGCTCGACGCAGCGTCGGACTCCGACTTCGTCTGCGCCTCGGCGGCGGCACGCCCCGCCTCGGTGCTGGTGGCAGTGGTGCCGGTGGCACCGGAGCGCCGAGCGCGGTTCGGGCGCTCGCGGCGCGGCTCGCGCCGGGAGTCCGGCGCGGCCGAGCGGGTGTCGGACTCGCGACGACCGCCGACGACCTCGCCCTTGTAGATCCACACCTTGACGCCGATGCGGCCGAAGGTGGTGCGGGCCTCGAAGAAGCCGTAGTCGATGTCGGCGCGCAGCGTGTGCAGCGGGACGCGACCCTCGCGGTAGTGCTCGGAGCGCGACATCTCGGCGCCACCGAGGCGGCCACCGCACTGCACCCGGATGCCCTTGACCTGCGGGGAGCGCATGGCCGACTGGATGGCCTTGCGCATCGCGCGGCGGAAGGACACCCGGTTGGACAGCTGCTCAGCGGTCACCTGGGCGACCAGCTGCGCGTCGGCCTCGGGGTTCTTGACCTCGAGGATGTTGAGCTGCACCTGCTTCTTGGTGAGCTTCTCCAGCTCGCCGCGGATCCGGTCGGCCTCGGCGCCGCGGCGACCGATGACGATGCCCGGGCGGGCGGTGTGGATGTCGACGCGGACCCGGTCCCGGGTGCGCTCGATCTCCACGCGGGAGATGCCCGCGCGCTCCATGCCCTTGGACAGCAGCTTGCGGATCTTCACGTCCTCAGCGACGTACTCCGCGTACTGCTTGTCCGCGTACCAGCGCGACCGCCAATCGGTGGTGATGCCGAGTCGGAAGCCGTGCGGGTTGATCTTCTGCCCCATCTAGCGGGCACCACCCTTCGTGCTCGTCCGGCGCTTGGGCGCCTGCTTGGCCACCACCGGACGCGACTCCACCTCGACCGTGATGTGGCTCGTGCGCTTGCGGATCCGGTACGCCCGCCCCTGGGCGCGCGGCCGGAACCGCTTCAGCGTCGGGCCCTCGTCCACGTACGCCACGGCCACCCACAGGGTGTCGGGGTCGAGGTTGAGGTTGTTCTCTGCGTTGGCGACGGCGCTCGCGAGCACCTTGGCCACCGGGTCGCTGGCTGCCTGCGGCGCGAACCGGAGCACGGCCAGGGCCTCGCTGGCGCTACGTCCCCTGATGAGCTCGACGACGCGGCGCACCTTCATCGGCGTGGCGCGAACGTAGCGAGCCCGTGCCACGGCGCGCGGAAACTCTTCCTGCGCCTCGGCATCGTTACGGGCGTTCATCGCTGCTTCCCTTGCTCTCTTCTAGCTTGCTCTGGTGATCGAGCCGCCGACTAGCGGCGACGGGCCTTGCGGTCGTCCTTGATGTGGCCCTTGAAGGTGCGGGTCGGGGCGAACTCGCCCAGCTTGTGCCCCACCATGGCCTCGGAGACGAACACCGGGACGTGCTTGCGGCCGTCGTGCACCGCGATCGTGTGCCCCAGCATGTCGGGGATGATCGTGGAGCGACGGGACCAGGTCTTGATGACGGTCTTCTTGCCGGACTCGTTGAGCACGTCCACCTTCTTGAGCAGGTGGTCGTCCACGAACGGGCCCTTCTTCAGGCTGCGTGGCATTGTCTTAACCTCCTGCTCAGCGCTTCTTGCCGGTACGGCGGCGGCGGACGATCATCTTGTCGCTGGCCTTCTTGCGGCTGCGGGTGCGGCCCTCGGGCTTACCTGCCGGGTTCACCGGGTGGCGACCACCGGAGGTCTTGCCCTCACCACCACCGTGCGGGTGGTCGACCGGGTTCATCGCGACACCGCGGACGGTCGGGCGGCGGCCCTTCCAGCGCATCCGGCCCGCCTTGCCCCAGTTGATGTTGGAGTGCTCGGCGTTGCCGACCTCGCCGACGGTGGCGCGGCAGCGCACGTCGACGTTGCGGATCTCGCCGGACGGCATGCGCAGCTGCGCGTAGGGACCGTCCTTGGCGACCAGCTGCACGCTGGTGCCCGCGGACCGCGCGATCTTCGCGCCGCCACCGGGGCGGAGCTCGATCGCGTGGATCACGGTGCCGACCGGGATGTTGCGCAGCGGCAGGTTGTTGCCCGGCTTGATGTCGGCGCGGGGGCCGTTCTCAATCGGGTCGCCCTGCGACAGCTTGTTCGGCGCGATGATGTAGCGCTTCTCGCCGTCGGCGTAGTGCAGCAGCGCGATGCGCGCGGTGCGGTTGGGGTCGTACTCGATGTGCGCGACCTTGGCAGGCACACCGTCCTTGTCGTTGCGCCGGAAGTCGATCAGTCGGTACGCGCGCTTGTGACCGCCACCCTTGTGCCGGGTGGTGATCTTGCCGTGCGCGTTGCGACCGCCCCGTCCGTGCAGCGGACGGATCAGTGACTTCTCCGGCGTCGACCGCGTGATCTCGGCGAAGTCCGAGACACTGGCGCCGCGACGACCCGGGGTCGTCGGCTTGTACTTGCGGATACCCATGTCTGCTCAGTCCCTTACGCGGCCGGGCCGCCGAAGATCTCGATCGGCTTGCTCTCGGCGGACAGCGTCACGATTGCCCGCTTGGTGTCCTTGCGCTTGCCGTACCCGGTGCGGGTCCGCTTGCGCTTGCCGTTGCGGTTCAACGTGTTGACGCTGACGACCTTGACGCCGAATACCTTCTCCACCGCGATCTTGATGGCGGTCTTGTTGGCGTCCGGGTGCACCACGAAGGTGTACTTGTTCTCCTCGAGGAGCCCGTAGGACTTCTCGGAGATCACCGGCGCGAGAAGGATGTCTCGGGGGTCGGGGATCACTTGTCCTCCTCGGACTTCGCGGCCTCGGCCGAGGTGGCCCTGGCCTTGCCGACCTTGACCGGCCGGGACAGGAAGTCGTCGTAGGCGGCCTTGGTGAACACCACGTCGTCGTTGACCAGCACGTCATAGGTGTTGAGCTGGTCGGGCGCGATCACGTGCACGTGCGGCAGGTTGCGCACCGACACCCAGGCGACGTCCTCGTCGCGGGTCAGCACGACCAGCACGCGCCGGGCGCTGGTGATCGACTCCAGCAGCAGGCGGGCGGTCTTGGTCGACGGGGTGTCCCCGTCCACCAGGCCGGTCACCACGTGCACCTGGCCCGCGCGCGCCCGGTCGGAGAGGGCACCGCGCAGGGCGGCCGCCTTCATCTTCTTGGGGGTGCGCTGCGAGTAGTCGCGCGGCTGCGGGCCGTGGACCACGCCACCGCCGACGAACTGCGGTGCGCGGGTCGAGCCCTGGCGGGCGCGGCCGGTGCCCTTCTGGCGGTACGGCTTGCGGCCACCGCCGGAGACCTCACCGCGGGTCTTGGTGGAGTGCGTGCCCTGGCGGGCCGCGGCCAGCTGGGCCACCACGACCTGGTGCATCAGCGGCACGTTGGCCTGGACGTCGAAGATCTCGGCGGGCAGCTCGACGCTGCCGTCGGTCTTGCCGCCCGGGGCCTTGATGTCAACGCTGCTCATCAGGCACCGCCCTTCGCGGCAGTCTTGAGGAACACCAGACCGCCCTTGGGGCCGGGAACGGCACCCTTGAGCAGGATCAGGCCGGACTCGGCGTCCACCTGGTGCACCGTGAGGTTCTGGGTGGTCACGCGCACGTGGCCCATGCGGCCCGCCATGCGCAGACCCTTGAAGACGCGGCCCGGGGTGGCGCAGCCGCCGATGGAGCCGGGCGAGCGGTGCTTGCGCTGGGTGCCGTGCGAGGCGCCGAGGCCCTTGAAGCCGTGGCGCTTCATGACACCAGCGGTGCCCTTGCCCTTGGTCGTACCGGTCGCGTCGACCACCTGACCGGCCTCGAACACCTCAGCGGTGATCTCCTGACCGAGCTCGTAGGACGCGGCGTCGGTGGTGCGCAGCTCAGCGAGCACGCGGCGCGGGGTGACACCGGCCTTGGTGAAGTGCCCGGTCTCGGGCTTGTTCACCTTGCGCGGGTCGATGGCGCCGTACGCGAGCTGGACGGCGACGTAGCCGTCGCTGTCCTGGGTGCGCACCTGCGTGACCACGTTGGGCCCCGCCTTGACGACGGTGACCGGGACGATCCGGTTGTTCTCGTCGAAGACCTGGGTCATCCCGAGCTTGGTGCCCAGGATTCCCTTCATCTGCCTGTCAGACATGACTGTGTTTCTCTCCGCCGCTCAGCGCCGCACGCTTACTGGATGTTGACGTCGACACTCGCAGGCAGATCGATGCGCATGAGCGCGTCGACCGTCTTCGGGGTCGGGTCGAGGATGTCGATGAGACGCTTGTGCGTGCGCATCTCGAAGTGCTCGCGCGAGTCCTTGTACTTGTGCGGCGAGCGGATGACGCAGTAGACGTTCTTCTCCGTGGGCAGCGGCACTGGCCCCACGACCCGTGCGCCGGTGCGCGTCACGGTCTCCACGATCTTTCGCGCGGACGCGTCGATCGCCTCGTGGTCGTAGGCCTTGAGCCGGATGCGGATCTTCTGTCCCGCCATGGTGGCTTGCCGTTCCTCTTGTCGTTGCGATGTCGGCAGACCTGTCAGGCCGAACCGCGCCGCTTCCCTGTTCACATGCTGCGATCCCGCGGCTCCCGGTCCACGCGGTCGGGCGTGTCGCGCCCGAGTCGCATGGCGGTCCCTTGGACGAAATCCTTGGGCAAGCCGAGCATCTGTTGTCTAGAGGGGTGCTGACACCCCGGCCCCCACGCGGAGGCGGCCGGTGTGTACAACCCCGGCCGCCCCGCGACGAGCAACCCATGAAGGATGCCACACGCAGGTGTGACGATCCAAATCGGGGGGTCGGACCGCGTGGTCCGACCCCCCGGTGGCACTACTTGAGGATCTTGACGACCCGGCCTGCGCCGACGGTGCGGCCACCCTCGCGGATGGCGAAGCGCAGACCCTCGTCCATCGCGATGGGCTGGATCAGGTTGACCGTCATGCCCGTGCTGTCGCCCGGCATGACCATCTCGGTGCCCTCGGGGAGGGTCACCACGCCGGTCACGTCGGTGGTGCGGAAGTAGAACTGCGGGCGGTAGTTGTTGAAGAACGGGGTGTGACGACCGCCCTCGTCCTTGCTCAGGATGACGACCTGGGCCTCGAACTCGGTGTGCGGGGTCGTGGTGCCCGGCTTCACGATGACCTGGCCGCGCTCGATGTCCTCGCGCTTGATGCCGCGCAGCAGGAGACCGACGTTGTCGCCAGCGCGACCCTGGTCGAGGAGCTTGCGGAACATCTCGACACCGGTGACGGTGCTCTTCTGCGCCTTCTCCTTGATGCCGACGATCTCCACCTCCTCGTTGACGTTGACGATGCCCCGCTCGATGCGACCGGTCGCGACGGTGCCGCGGCCGGTGATCGTGAAGACGTCCTCGACGGGCATGAGGAAGGGCTTGACGACGTCGCGCTCGGGCTCCGGGATGCTCTCGTCCACGGCGTCCATGAGCTCGATGAGGCGGGCGCCCCACTCGGCGTCGCCCTCGAGGGCCTTGAGCGCGGAGACGCGCACGACCGGGAGGTCGTCACCCGGGAAGTCCTGAGCGGACAGCAGCTCGCGGACCTCGAGCTCGACGAGCTCCAGGATCTCCTCGTCGTCGACCATGTCGGCCTTGTTCAGCGCGACGACGATGTAGGGGACGCCGACCTGGCGGGCGAGCAGCACGTGCTCACGGGTCTGCGGCATCGGGCCGTCGGTCGCGGCGACCACCAGGATGGCGCCGTCCATCTGCGCGGCACCGGTGATCATGTTCTTCACGTAGTCGGCGTGACCCGGGCAGTCGACGTGCGCGTAGTGGCGCTTCTCCGTCTGGTACTCGATGTGCGCGATGGAAATGGTGATACCGCGCTGCTTCTCCTCCGGCGCCTTGTCGATCTCGTCGAACGGCGTGAAGGGGTTCAGGTCGGGGTACTTGTCGTGCAGGACCTTCGAGATGGCCGCGGTCAGCGTGGTCTTGCCATGGTCGATGTGACCAATGGTGCCGATGTTGACGTGCGGCTTGGTCCGCTCGAACTTGGCCTTCGCCACTGGACTGTCCTCCTGGACTGGATCTGCTGCTCTGTTCCACTTCCGTGCCGGACATTATCTGCCCGGCACGGAGGCGGCTATCTGGGTCTGTTGCGGGCCGCGGGGCCGAGGTGGCCCCGCTTACGCGGGTAGGGGATTACTCCCCCGTCGCCTTGGCGATGATTTCCTTCGCCACGTTCGCGGGAACCTCGGCGTAGGAGTCGAACACCATCGAGTAGTTGGCGCGGCCCTGGGTCTTGGACCGCAGGTCGCCCACGTACCCGAACATCTCAGACAGCGGCACCAGCGCCTTGACGATGCGGGCCCCGCTGCGCTCCTCCATGGCCTGGATCTGGCCGCGGCGGGAGTTCAGGTCGCCGATGACATCGCCCATGTAGTCCTCGGGCGTGGTCACCTCGACCGCCATCAGCGGCTCCAGGATCACGGGACCGGCCTTGCGGGCGGCCTCCTTGAGCGCCATGGAACCGGCGACCTTGAACGCCATCTCGGACGAGTCCACCTCGTGGTAGGCACCGTCCAGCAGCGTCAACTTCAGCCCGACGAGCGGGTAACCGGCCAGAACACCGTACTGCATGGCGTCCTGCGCACCGGCGTCGACCGACGGGATGTACTCGCGCGGCACGCGGCCACCGGTGACGCCGTTGGCGAACTCGTAGAGCACGCCGTCGCTCGTCGAGGTGTCGAGCGGCTCGAGCTTGATGACGACCTTCGCGAACTGGCCCGACCCACCGGTCTGCTTCTTGTGGGTGTAGTCCAGCTTCTCGACCGTCTTGCGGATGGTCTCGCGGTAGGCCACCTGCGGCTTGCCGATGTTCGCCTCGACCTTGAACTCGCGGCGCATGCGGTCCACCAGGATGTCCAGGTGGAGCTCGCCCATGCCCGCGATGATCGTCTGGCCGGTCTCCTCGTCCAGGTTGACCTTGAAGGTGGGGTCCTCCTCGGCCAGCTTCTGGATCGCGGTGCCCAGCTTCTCCTGGTCGGCCTTGGTCTTGGGCTCGATGGCGACCTGGATGACCGGGTCCGGGAAGGTCATCGACTCGAGCACGATCGGGTTCGCCGAGTCGGACAAGGTCTCACCGGTGGTGGTGTCCTTGAGCCCGATGACGGCGTAGATGTGCCCGGCGATGGCTTCCTCGACCGGCTGCTCCTTGTTGGCGTGCATCTGGAAGAGCTTCCCGATGCGCTCCTTGCGGTCCTTGGTCGAGTTGATGACCTGGGCACCGGAGGCGACCCGTCCCGAGTAGACGCGGACGTAGGTCAGCTTGCCGAAGAACGGGTGCGAGGCGATCTTGAAGGCCAGCCCGGAGAACGGCTCCTCCACGCTGGGCCTGCGGGTCACCTTGGTCTCGCCGTCCTGCAGCGTGCCCTCGACGGCGGGGACGTCCAGCGGCGACGGCAGGTAGTCGATCACGGCGTCGAGCATGGGCTGCACGCCCTTGTTCTTGAACGCCGAACCGCAGAGCACCGGGTACGCGGTCGCGTCGGTGACGATCTTGCGGATGCCCGACTTGATCTGCGCGACGGTCAGCTCCTCGCCACCGAGGTAGAGCTCCATGAGCTCGTCGTCGGTCTCGGCGACCGCCTCGATCAGGGCGTCCCGGTACTCCTGCGCGGTCTCCAGCAGGTCTTCCGGGATCGCCTCGATCGTGTAGTCCTCGCCCTTCTTGACCTCACCGCGCCAGGTCAGCGCCCGCATCTCGACCAGGTCGACGACACCGATGAAGTCGCCCTCCGAGCCGATCGGGATCTGGATGGGCAGCGGCTTGGCGCCGAGGCGCTCGGAGATGGTGCGCACGGTGAAGTAGAAGTCCGCGCCGAGCTTGTCCATCTTGTTGACGAAGCAGATGCGCGGGACGTCGTACTTCGATGCCTGGCGCCAGACCTGCTCGGACTGGGGCTCGACACCTTCCTTGCCGTCGAACACCGCGACGGCACCGTCGAGCACCCGCAGGGACCGCTCCACCTCGACGGTGAAGTCGACGTGCCCGGGGGTGTCGATGATGTTGATCTGGTGGTCTTTCCAGTAGCAGGTGGTGGCAGCCGAGGTGATCGTGATGCCCCGCTCCTGCTCCTGCTCCATCCAGTCCATGACCGCGGCGCCGTCGTGCACCTCGCCGATCTTGTAGCTGATCCCCGTGTAGAAGAGGATCCGCTCGGTCGTCGTGGTCTTGCCCGCGTCGATGTGGGCCATGATCCCGATGTTGCGGACCTTGGCCAGGTCGGTCAGCACGTCGAGTGCCACGGGTTCTTCCCCTGTCCTTGAGCTACGGCGCCGCTGAGGCGTCCGCCGGATGGCGGACGCCCGTGATCACCAGCGGTAGTGGGCGAAGGCCTTGTTGGACTCAGCCATCTTGTGCGTGTCCTCGCGGCGCTTGACGCTGGCGCCAAGACCGTTGGAGGCGTCGAGAAGCTCGTTCATCAGCCGCTCGATCATGGTCTTCTCGCGGCGGGCCTGGGAGAACGACACCAGCCAGCGCAGCGCCAGGGTCGTCGAGCGACCCGGCTTGACCTCGATCGGCACCTGGTAGGTCGCACCACCGACGCGGCGGCTCTTGACCTCCAGCGTCGGCTTCACGTTGTCGAGGGCGCGCTTGAGCGTGACAACCGGGTCGGTGCCGGTCTTGTCGCGGGCACCCTCGAGGGCGCCGTAGACGATGCGCTCGGCGACCGAGCGCTTGCCGTCCTTGAGCACCTTGTTGATGAGCTGGGTGACCAGCGGCGAGCTGTACACCGGGTCGGAGATCAGCGGCCGCTTCGGGGCCGGTCCCTTACGGGGCATGTCAGCTCTTCTCCTTCTTCGCGCCGTAGAGGCTGCGCGCCTGCTTGCGGTTCTTCACGCCCTGCGTGTCCAGCGAGCCGCGGATGATCTTGTAGCGAACACCCGGGAGGTCCTTCACACGACCGCCGCGCACGAGCACCATGGAGTGCTCCTGCAGGTTGTGGCCCTCACCAGGGATGTACGCCGTGACCTCGATGCCGCTGGTCAGCTTGACGCGAGCGACCTTGCGGAGCGCGGAGTTGGGCTTCTTCGGGGTGGTGGTGTACACGCGCGTGCACACGCCACGCCGCTGCGGGCTCCCCTTGAGAGCCGCAGTCTTCTGCTTGGCGACCTTGTCCTGGCGGCCCTTGCGGACCAGCTGCTGGATCGTGGGCATAGACCGGCTTTCTCTTTCACTCTCGACACCCCCGCGAGGGCGCCGAAGGCACTGTGTACTTGCGGTTCCTGCTCTTCCGCCCGCCCCCCGAGGTCGGGCGTGTCGCCCGCTCTCGCGGCACCCGCACGGGAAGAAAACCATCCCAGCGGGGTTCGGGAGGAACTCCGGCGTGACTGGCAGGAGTCCAGCCGACGACATCCAGGTGGACGCCCTCGTCGTGGACCGCGCGGCACAGGCACACGGACCGACCCGACATGGGTCGGGCACGAGTAGCAAAGATACCTTGGTCGTGACGGGGAGGTCAAAACGGGGGTACCCAAGCAGCCGCGCGGTTGGTCCACCCGAAGGGGTACCCGAAAGCACCCGGTGGTGTGGTGCAGCTCTCAGCTACCGAGACCCGCGGGTCAGGCGGAGCCGAAGAAGTCGGCCAGCGCCTGCTTGGTCTTCCGCGCCTTCAACCGCCTGCGGCTGACCAAGCGCTTGCGCAGCCGGATCACCCGCCCGTCGGTCAGCCTGAGCTTCAAGTACTGGAGCCGCAGGACCTGCCCCATCGGACTCCCGTCCGACAACCAGATCCACACCCGCACGTCCCCAGGAGCCAGCGACCAGCGCCTGCCCCGCTCCCTGAACACAAGCCGCCCACCAACGATGCGCACCGGGCCCAGGTCCACCACCGCTGAACCGCACCAGAGCGCCATACCCAGGAAGAGGACCGCGAGCAGGAGGCCCGAGACACTCCCGAAATCGCCGCGGAACCCCGACGAACCGAACCCCGCGGCAGCGAGGAGGAGAAGAACCGCACCTAGGAGGCACCAATACGCGGTCAGCGCCCAGGACCTCGACACGACAACCAAGACATCTCCCGCGACGTGCACTGGGGGGCGCTACTCGCGCCCCCCAGTGTCAGTTTCTCGACGTTGTTAGCAGAAGGACTGGTACCGCTTCTTGGATAGCGAGCAACCCAGGTTCATGGCCGCGCCGGGCAGGCTGTACGTGAGCGAACCCAGCGTTGCCTTCACGAATGTCGGCCGGAAGATCTTCGAACCCAGTGCGCGGAACACGCCGCGCAGTCCGAGCCGAACGGTTCCGGGGAACGCCCGACCCGCTGCCCGGTTCAACCCGAAGCCGAGGACCGTGTTCACCGTGTCCGCGGCAGCGCCCCGCCAGGTGAACTTGCCTTCGGTGTACTTCTGGTGCTGGCGGGCGGCGAGTGCCAGGCCCGACATCACGGCGCAACCGGTTCCGATCGACCCGATGCACACCCCGACCGCGACCCACGTGGCAACCGTACCCCGATTCTTCCAGGCCCAGTTGCCCACGGCCTTGGCCTTGCGGCAGATCCAGCACCTACCGTCGAGGTCGGTGGTGTTGATCGGATTGCCGCCGACGTACTCGTAGTCGTTCGACCCGCCGCCCTCGACCGGGTCGACGGAGAGGAACCGCCCCAGGGCCGGGCTGTAGGGCCGGGCGCCCATCTGGATGATGGACAACGACCCCGCGTGCTCGTACGGGCGCTGGTGCTGACCGAGCCAGCCGTTGTCGAAGTGCCCGGGCTGGTTGTCGGGGACACCGTCGTTCACGGTGCCGATAGGCTCGCCGTACGGGCTGAAGGCACGCAGCGAACCGGACTGCAGACCGGCGTTGGTGGTGGTCAACGACAGGTCACCGCGCACGGTGGGGTGGTCCCAGGTGCGGTCCGCCGCGACCGGTTTCCAGGTGTGCAACACGCCACCGGGCAAGAGGATGCTGCGCGTGATGATTTTCTTGTCCGCGCCGTTGAGGGCGTAGTCAGCGGTGTCGCCGTCGGAGGTGTAGCCGTAGCGGATGTCGGTGGCGGTGTCGCCCTGCGTGGTCTGGCGCCGGGTGATCCGGTCGTTGGCGTCCCGGGTGTAGGACACCGCCGCCGGGTCCGAGCCGGTGGTGGTGATCAGGATGTTGCGGTCGGCGTTGTCCCAACCGAACACCGTGGTCGCCCCACTCTGGGTGTACTGGGTGGTGGAACCGTGGGAGTTGTACTGGATCCCGGTCACCGGGTTGGTGCCCACGGTCGCGATGAGCCTGTCCGCCGCGTCGTAGCAGTACCCGGTGTCATCCGTGCCGCTGGTGGTCTCGTCCCACAGGTACACCCGGTTGGTGTTCAGACCGGCGTTGGCCTGCTTCCCGCTCGGGCACGCCGCAGGTGCGGTGGAGGTGAAGTCGTAGCCGTAGTGGTGGTCGGTCACCCAGGCATCGGTGAGCCGACCCGCGGCGTCGTAGTCGAAGTTCGGCAGGCCCGGCCTCGCGTCCACGCCGCCGAGCGATTCGTCAATGATCGTGCCCGCACGAGTACGGGTCACCGTTGACGCGACTGTGGCGTTGTTGCTGGTCTTCCACGTCAACGACGTGAGCCTGCCCGCGGTGTCCTTGCCCGTGGCGTTGAGCGAACTGCCATTGGCGTAGGTCACCGACGCCAGTTCACCCGCGGCGTCGTAGGTGGCGGTCGCCAGCACCGTGCCGTCGAGCGACGTGGTGAGCACCCGACCGGTGTCGTCGTAGGTGTTGGTGGTGTCTTGGACGGCGTCGGTCACGTTCGCCGGGACGACCCTTTCCAGCGTCACCCGGCCCGCCTGGTTGTAGCTGGTCTCGGTCCGGACGCCGTTGGCGTCGGTGTAGGCCACCAGCCTGCCGAGCAGGTCGACCTGGGTGGTGATCGTGCCGTTGTAGTCGGTCGCCGAGGTCGTGAGCGGGTCGCCCCCGACCGCGAAGTTCTGGGTGGTGGTGCGCGCGCCCGCCGAGGCGTTGGCGGGAATCGTCACGGAGACCGCGCGGTCACGCACGTCGTAGCTCGTGCAGGTCCAGTCACCAGCAGTGGACTTGGCCACTACCCGGCCGGAGGCGTCGTAGATCTGCTCGTCCACCCGTGCCGTACCGGAGGCGGGGGTGGGCAGGGTGGTCTTCTTGGCCAGACCGCCCTGGTTGACCTGGTTGTCACCGGCGACGCACGGGTCGTCGCGGGTTTCGGTGTCCCCGTAGTACTCGTAGGTGGTCTGCGCACTCGTGGGCATGGTCTTGGCCGTCTTGCGCAGGTATGCCGTGCCCGGCGCCTCGTAGGTCGAGGAGCTGGTGAGCCCGCCCACCGTGGTCGAGCTGGCCTGACCGTAGGTGGGGTCCATGCCGCCCTGGTCGTAGCGGGTGGTGCTGGACTTGTCCGGAACGCCGGCCGACTCGAACGTGGTGGTCGAGGTGGTCAGGCCGTGCTTGGGGCGCAGTGCTGATCCCGGCACAACTTCCTGGACGGCTGCCGGGGTGGTCCAGTGGAGTTCGAGTTGGGCGCCGAGGTCTACTTCGAAGTAGTCGATGCGGATCTTCTTGCTCTGCCCCGCCGCAGTGCTGACGACGTTGGCGTTGCGCCAGAGGGGGAAGGTGCCGATCCAGCTGTCGATGATCAACTCATCGTCGATCCACACGCGGATGCCGTCGTCGGCGAACAGGCGCAGGTTGTAGGTACCCGCGGCCGGGAACACGATGTCGCCGGTGGCGCGGAGCGAGTAGAAGTCGGCGGGGATACCGGTGGTGGGGATCCCAGGCCAGGTCTGCTGGAGCTTGCCGGTGGGGTCACCGAAACCGGTCGTGTAGACCTTCGGCGCACCGGACAAGGTGTTGTTGTCGTACCAGGACACCGACAGGCCGTTGATGTTCTCGTCGTAGCCGGTGCTGGTGCGGGGTACGGTGCTCGCACAGGCCACGGTCGGGAGTTGGCCGGTGAAGCACGACGCCGGTGCGGGACCGTAGTTGTCGATCGGTCGGTCTTGCGCGTCGTAGACCGTGGTCGAGACCCGGCCCGCGGAGTCGGTGGAGGTCAGCTTGAGGTCCTTGACGTTCCACGTCTGGGACGAGACCTTGCCATTGGCATCTGTTGTGGACAGAACACGGTCGGCGTCGTCGTAGGTAACCTTGCTGGAGAACCCGATCGCCGGGCTGATCCCGGCGATATCGGTGTAGGCGATGCGGTTGGGGCGGTCGTAGCGGTACGAGTGCGCGGGTCGCGACGCGCCGATGGACGGTGCCGGGCTGGTGACCGAGGTGGCCACCGGCTTGACCGCGGCGGTGTTGTCGTAGCCGATCGCGGTGTAGGTCGCCGCGGTGTCGCGGACACCAGGGTTCACCGCCACCCAGTCGGCGGCGAGGGGATCGCGTACGCCGGTGAGGATGCCGTTGGTGTAGGTGTAGTCGGTGATCTCACTGCCCGGGTCCTCGATCCGGAACAGCTGCCCCGCCTTGTACCAGAGGCGAGACGTGGTGCCGTCCCAGTAGACGATGCGGCACAGCATCTGGGCCGGGGGCAGCGCGTCCGCGCCGGAGGGAACCGAGGCGCCGCCGTAGCAGTCCTCGCCCGGGCGGTTGTAGTACAGCTGGTGCAACCTGTTCGAGACCGGGTCCTTGATCTGGACCAATCGCGACGGCGTGCCGTTGTAGAGGTTCTGCAATGCGGCGGGCTTGCGCGAATCGGCCACATTGGACTGTGTGTCGAGTTTGCCGTCCGTGCGGAAGACGAACACGTCGGCGCCCTGGGTGAGGGTGATGCGGCCGGTGTTGTCGAGGCCGAGTGTGCCGTCCTCGTCCTCCGGCGGCGCGTACCCACCAGCGGACTTCTTGGTCCACGTGTGCTTGGCGCCGGTGGCGTCGGTGACGACGATGGTCTGGTCGACCACCTTCGCCTCGGTGTAGGTGCTCCCGGAGCCGTCAAGGTCAGCCGACAGGGTCCAGCCCTTGGGCAGGGCGGGGCTGTCGGTGGACGCGAGCCAGGCCGAGGGAACGATCTGCTCCGGCACCGAACCACCGGAGGTGGTGCGGGTGTAGAGCTTCATCGAGGCGTTGCCGGTCATCTCCTGCAACTCGACCTTGATCGGCACAGCCACACCCTGGGTCAGCGCGACACCGGTGGCCGCGGCCCAGTCGAGCGTGGCGCGCGGCGTGGCCACGTCGTAGACCTTGGCGTTGTTGATCCAGACGACCGGGCCGTCGTCGTGCAGACCGGCGAACTGGTAGGTGCCGGTCACCGGCGGGATGAACCAGCCCTCCCACCGGACCAGCCACCAGTCGGCGCCCAAGGCGGGTGAGTGCGGGGAGCTGGTACCCCAGTCCGCGTTGATCTGCGGCTCGTTCCGGGTCAGGACCGGGACCTGGCCGTCGTTGATCAGACCAGCGTGGGAGACATCGTCGAAGTAGGACGCCTTCACGCCGGTCGCGACGGGCTGCTGGGAGTTGTAGGTGAAGCTGAGCCCGGCGGTTCCACCGACCGTGGTGAACGTCGGCGACGACGCCGAGGTGGACACGTTGCCGTTGGCCAGGTTCACCGTGACCGGACCCACAGTGTCCACAGGGGACGGACCGTGGTCACCGATGCGCTGGTCGACCTTGAAGTGCCCGACCCAAGCGGACGGCGTCAAGCTGTAACCCGACGCGGTGGTGGCCTTCCACGTGTACGCCGCACCGTCGGTCAGCACACCCTCGGGGATCGTCCACGTCGGAGTCGTCACGCAACCCGAGTCCACGACCTGACCCGACTTGCCATCCGTGCCGGTGGCGACGGTGAAGCAGTACTTGACCGCGTCGCCATCGGCGTCGGTGACCGAGTTGACCGCCAACGTCGGCGTCAACGAAGTCAGCACGCTGTTGTCCGCCGGTGCCGAGAGAACCGGTGCGGGCGGGGCGTTGCCGGTGTCGACGTAGATGGTGGCGGTGAGGTTCTTGTAGCTGTAGACACCCGGGGTCTCGGTGCCCACGAGCATGAACCAGTAGTTCCAGTTGTTGGTGTTGACCGCGTTCTTCACGAAGTTGGTCAACGTGGTGCTCTGGAAGCTGCCGACGTCACCGACGATGGACGCCGCCAGGTGCGGGCCGGGGCCGTTGAAGCTGAAGTTGTTCAGGTCGTAGAGGTTCGTGCTCCACGCCTTGTTGTAGCCACCGCCGTTCGCGCGCGACACATCCATCCGCACGCCGACCACGTTCTGGCCCGAGAGCGACGAGAAGTTGTAGTGGAACGCCGAACGCCAGTAAGTGTCACCACCACTGGGGCCCGACTGCGAGTTGCCGACCCGCGCACCGCAGTGCTGGCAGCTGTAACCATCGGACTTGTACGCCCACGAGTTGTCCGCCGCGAAGCTGAACGTCGGGTCCACGTTCACCGGGTACACGCGCTTCGGGTCCTTCAGCCACGTCTCGTCGACCGAGACCGTGAGCACCCACTTGCCCTTGACCTGCTCCAGCCCGTACCAGCCACCGGTCTGCGCAGGCGCCTTGTCCTTGCCGTCACCAGCGGAGTCCCAGGTCTCCACCGGCGGCATGAACGCCTTCACAACCCCCTTGGCGTCCACCAGCTCGATGCCACCGCCCGCCAGGCGCGGGGTCAGCGAACCGGTGTCCAGGGTGAACTTCCAGGACGAACGGCCCGGCTTGCGGACGACGATCGTCTCCTTCACCGAACTCGCCGTGACCTCGTACTTCAGGTCCGTGTCCGGCGCGACATCGGCGTAGTCGGCGTTCTTGCCCGCCACCTTCGCCTTGCGACCCTTCGCGACACCGTCCATGCCGAGCGACACCCTCGCGCCGTCGACCTCGATCGCGACCAACGACGGATCATCAGCGGCAGCGGCCAGCGAGGCGTTGAGCGGGTGGCGCTTGGCCTTCGCCCGACCGGTTCCGTCGACCTCCAACGAAGCGTCGATCGGCTGCCAGGTGCCCGCGGAATCCTTGACGTTCAACGGCTCCGCGGACTGCTTGGTGGTGCGCGACCCATCCGGGTTCACGTACTCCTCGACGAACTGCGACCGCGACACCACCCGCGACCGCGCCGGGTCGAACCGCGAACCCGGGTCAGCCGCCCTGGTGAGCGGAGCGAAATCCGCGTCCACCCGCGGCGCGGGCGCACGCTTCTCCGCCGCGGCAGGCGCATCGGCCAGCGGCAGCGTCCGTACATCAACGGCAGTAGAGGGACCAGGTTTGGGTGCCGCGGCGGCGGCAGGCGTGACTGCGGTCACCCCGGACACCACCACGGCCAAGGACAGGGCAGCCCCCAGTACCCGGGCAGCCTTCATCAGGCGCACGCGTTCGCGCGCGCCGCTATAGCGACGTTTCACGTATTACCCCAGTGCTCAGGCGGTCCCCGACAACCGCACCAGCGAGACCCGTTCAGCGTGTCCAAAACCCGCTGACTCGGCGATACGCCATTCGGGTATGAGGGGCATAACTGCCGAAACTGCCTGATCGGACATACCGGAAGTTCACCTGGAGGGCGTCGAGGCCCGGTGGACAACGTCAGGTCCACTCGTTCCACGGGACCGAAGGCGGCAGGCCGCTGGTGCGAGCCGGGACGAGCGCCACCCTCAGTCGGAGCCGTCCTCCGAGTTCTTGAGGTCTTCGGCACGCCACCGTTGCCCGAGCAGCCCCGCCACCGCCACACCACTGCCGACGGCGACGCCGAGTAGCAGCGTCTTGCTTGTCAGCTCCACCAGAACGACGGTCACGACCACGAGGCCAAGAAGCGTCACCGACCGCAGCGGGCGACGCCGTGGGACCCCGGTCGAGTCGACCGGGGCCCCACGGGTGTCGGGCTCAGCCCTTGAGGTGGCGGACCAGCGACCGGAGGTCGACCGGCAGGGCTGGGCCGGTCGGGTTCTTGGAGTCGCGGACGGCCGTGAGGTCGTTGCGGACTTCGACGCAGTCGGTGCCGTTGTTGCTGCGGGTGGACTTGCGCCAGGTCATGACTCCGCCCTCAGGTGACGGACCAGGGCCTGGAAGTCGACGGACAGGGTAGGCCCGGTCGGGTTCTTGGAGTCGCGGACGGCCGTGAGGTCGTTGCGGACTTCGACGCAGTTGCTGCCGTTGCTGCTGCGGGTGGACTTGCGCCAGGTGTGGTTCTGCATCAGGGCCTCCGGGATCACTCGAACGCGGCCAGCCGGGTTCGGATCGCGGTGGCGGACTCTGCCGGTGAGAGAGCCACCTCGCGTAGCTGGTCCGCGTTACGAGTGTACTGGGCCACCTGGCGCTGCTCCTGGATGTAGATCGCGTCATCCGGGATCTCTACGTAGACAACGGATTGCGCTTGGAGGTTGTCCTCCGCGTCACGGAAGTGGAGCAGGCTGAACTGACCTTCCAAGCCATCGTGACGACCGATGGCCGTCGGCAGCACCAGGACTTCGATGTTGTCACGCTCCGCCAGCGCCAGCAGATGCTCCAACTGCCCTCGCATGACCTCCGGCGTCCCGCCGATGGGCCGGTCGAGCACGGACTCTTCGAGGAGCATCGTGAGGTGCAACGGGTTCTCGTCGGCAAGGGCCCGCAACTGGCGCTCCATGCGCAAACTCACCAAGCGCTCTTCCTGATCTGGTCGTACTCGCGAACTAGGAGCGGTCACGCCTGCCGAGTAGTCGCGGGTTTGCGTCAGCGCGTTGAGGACCAGGGGTGCGTAGGTGACGACGTGGGAGGCCAGGCCCTCCAGGCCGATGTAGGTGCGCAGCCAGTCGGGGATGACGTCGTTCCAGCGGGCGAGCCAGCTGCTCTTGTCGGCCCGGCCCGCGAGGTAGCTCAGCCGGTCGATGTCGTAGCGGGGGGCGCCGTAGTGGCTGAGCATGACATCTATCTGTTGCGGTGAGGGCAAATGCCGTCCGACCTCGAAGTGGGCGACCATGCCACCCGATATCTTCAGGGCCTTGCCGACCTCCGCCTGCGACGCGCCCGCCTGCTTGCGGTAGTTGGTCAGCTCGACACCGATCAGCCAGCGCAGCGCCGAGGGGTCAACACGTTCCACGATCTCGCTCCCCGTACTCGTTGAGGCCGCCCAGTGTGCCGCACCGATCACCCTCCGCGATATCACTCGATAGTGTTATAGATGCAGCTTGGTTGCTAGCTATACGCTGAGCACCGGAAACAGCACTCCACGAGGAGGGTCCGGATGTACACGAGCTCCACCGAGGTGCGGGTCAGCGCTGGGCTGGAGGTGGCCGACGACTGCCCGATGCGCAGCTTCAACGCGGGCGAGGACGGCATCGCCATCGTCCTCGGCGACCGGGACGGCGTCGAGATGGTCTACCGACCGGAGAGCCTGCGGCGGTTGATCACGGTCGCCACCGAGGCCCTGGCCGCCAGGTAGGCCAGGACGACGCGGTCCCCGGATGGTCTCAGCACCCGGGGACCGCGTCCTCTGTGGACGGACCGGGCGACCGGCCCACCCCCCGCATCGTCCCCCGACCGGGGCCACCTCGCCCACCCGGGGTACCGACCACCCATCCCGGCACCATCCCGGCACCAGCCCCGCGACTAGCCCAACACGCCCACTCGGGGTGTCGGCCACCACCTGGCGCAGTGGTCATGACCCGAGCGGCGCGAGTCACCCGCTTGGCCGCGTCCCCGCCGTGACCTGCTCGGATACGTTGGCGCGCAATCGCTCCGACCGAGGGGAGGGCGTTGTGCGCCGTCTGGTCGCGCTCGTTCTCGGCTTGCTGTTGCTCACCGCCGGTACCGCGTGGGCGGACAGCCCCCGGGTCTGGGTCGACCTGCCCGCGGACAACGCGCAGGTGCCGGTCGGCCAGCCCGTCACCCTCCGCGGTCACTCGGCCGGGCTCCCGGGCGACGGCGTCAAGTTCACCGAGCTGGCTCTGCACGACCAGAACCACTTCATCGTCATCGCGGGCGCGGGCCAGACCGACTGGGAGTACACGTTCACCCCCAGCGAGCCGCAGATCGGGCCGCTGACCGTGTTCGCCCGCGTTGTCCTCGACAGTCGGCAGTCCACCACCACCGAGGTGCTGCACCTGCGGATCGCGGACCTGCAACGCCCTTCCGCCGTATGCCCGTGTGTGTTCGAGCCACCAGGCACCGGCAGGCTCTACAACGAGCGAGCACCGCTAGAGCTCGGCCTCCGCTTCTTCGTCGACCGCCCCGGCAGTGTCACCGGCGTCCAACTCGCGGCGGGCCTGCCGTGGGCTGAGGGCATTACCGCCCACCTCTGGACGCTGAACGGGACGCTCCTCGCCAGCACTACCGAGCACGCCAACTACCCGCGGCTCAACTTCGCGTCCCCCGTACCGGTCGACCCCTTCGCCGGATACGTCGTCAGCTACACCTCCCCCAACGGCGTCTACTACGCCACGCCGGGCTACTTCACGCAGCGGATCAGCATCCCGCCGATCACCGCGCACTACGACAACTACGAGCCGTTCCCCCACTCCGCCCCCGGCCTGTTCGGGCAGGCGGGCGCGTACCCGCGCTCGACCTACAACGGCGGCAACTACTGGGTGTCCCCCGTCTTCGCCTGAGCCCTGGAGGGTCTCGTGCTCCGCAGGTTCGTCGCCCTGCTCTCGGCCGCCCTGCTCATCCCCGCCACCGCGTCCCCCGCCACCGCCGCGCCGCTGCCGGGCCAGCCGGAATCCGCGATCAGCAGCCCCGACCAGGACAGCGTGCTCCCGCTCGGCACGCCCGTGCTGATCACCGGCACCGCCCGCTCCAGTGCCCCGATCACCGCCGTCGACCTCTCCTTCGACGGTGGCCAGACCTGGGAGAGCGCGACCACCAGCGACACCTGGTGGGCCGTCGACCACACCTTCACCACCCCGGGCCCGGTGGCCGTCCTGTCCCGCGCGTCGACCGCCACCGGGGTCCAGCCTGCGCCGTTCCCGCAGCGGCACTTCTGGGTCGGCCGGGGCCCGCGAGCACCGCTGAACTGCACCACCTGCTCGCTGCGACTGCCCAACCGCGTCGACACGACCTTCACCGCCGTCGACCCGGACCCGCGCCCGGTCGAGCTCGGCACCCGGTTCCAGGTCGACCGCCCCGGCTTCATCACCGGCGTCGACAGCTACAACGCCTACGACCAGGGCGAGGGCGTCCGCCTCGGCCGCCTGTGGACCGCGGACGGCGAACTCCTGGGCGAGGCCACACTGGCCTACCCCTGGAGCTCGACGTTCACCTTCCCGACGCCGATCCCGGTCCAGCCCGGCGTCACCTACGTGGCGGGCCACTACGTCCCGTGGGGCCACTACCCGGTGACCGAGAACTACTTCGCGGCCGCCGTCGTCCAGGCGCCGTTCGTCGTCGGGCAGGGCGCGGGGGTGTACCGGTACGCGGATGACGGCAGCGAGGGCGTCCCCACCGAGTCGTACGCCAACAGCCACTACTCCGTCACGCCCGTCTTCGCCTCCCCGGCCGGGGTCCCGGCGCAGGACAGGGTGCAGTCGTCGATCAGCTCGCCAGGGCCGAACAACGTGCTCCCGCTCGGCTCACCCGTGCTGGTCGCCGGCTCCGCGAGCTATCGCACGTGGTCGAGCGCCCCCGAGAAGCAGATCACCGGCGTCGACGTGTCCTTCGACGCGGGCCAGACCTGGGAGAGCGCCGCCGTCCGCGGGTCGTTCTCCCAGGCCACGTGGAGCACCACCCACACCTTCACCAGCCCCGGCCTGGCATCCGTGCTCACCCGGGCATCCTCGGCGTCCGACGTCCAGCCCGCGCCGTTCCCGCAACAGCACTTCTGGATCGGGCAGGGCCCGCAAGCCCTCTTGCCCTGCACCAGCTGCGCGTTGACACTGCCCGGCCGCGCCGACACCACCTTCACCGACACCGCCGCCGACCCACGCCCAGTCGAGGTCGGCACCCGCTTCCAGGTCGACCGGCCCGGCGTCATCACGGGCATCCGCGCCGACAACCGGCACTACCCCGCCGAGGGCACCCGCGCGGTCCGGCTGTGGACCGCGGACGGGCAGCTCCTCGGAGAGGTGCAGTCGACCCAGACCTCGCTGTGGGAGTTCACCTTCACGACCCCGATCCCGGTCCAACCGGGCATCACCTACGTGGCCACCCACTACACGCCGTGGGGCCGCTACCCGGTGATCGAGAACTACTTCACCGCCGCCGTCGTCCAAGCCCCCTTCGTGACCGCCCCTAACGCAGGCGTCTACCGATACGCGGACGACGGGTCTAAGGAAGTTCCGACCGAGAGCTTCGCAAGCAGCTCTTACCTCGTGACGCCTGTCTTCGGCTAAGAGCGATGGACAGCAGGGTGGCGAGGAAGAGCAGCAGGTAGGTGTTGCTCACGAGGAGCCACAGCGGCCCGCTGGTGAGTACGGGAACGGCCCCGGCTCCCAGTGGGTTCGCTGTTGCCAGGACCGGTGGGAGGGTGCCGAGCAGGAACGGCACGGGTAACAGCCACATCCACCGCTTGGCCGCGAGTTCGCGGCCGACGACGGCGATGAGCGGGACCACCCAGACCCAGTGGTGGCCCCAGGACCAGGGTGACACCGCGGCCCCGGTCATGCCCACGATGGCGACGGCGAGGACGCGATCAGCCTTGGCTGCCAGCACGAACGCCCCGGCGGCCACCGCGGCGGCGATGGCGAGCCACACCACCGGCGACTCCACGCCCAGCCGCAGCAACAGGCCGCGCAGCGACTGGTTGTGCGACGACCCGGGCTCGGCGTAGACGCGGCCCGAGTCGGCGAAGAGGCCGCCCAGCCAGTAGTCGACCGAGTCCTGTGGCAGCAGGAGGAACCCGACCCCCACGGTCCCCGCCGCCACCCCCACCGCCACCGCGGCCGCCGTGAACTCCCGCCGCACCACCATCCCCACCACAAAGATCAACGGCGTCAACTTCACCCCCGCCGCGACCCCCACCCCAACCCTCGGCGCCGCCAGCACGAGCGCCACCAACGCCAGGTTGACCTGCCCCAGGTTGACGCTCGTGTGCACCGCCTCCGTGCACAACGCGGCCACAACCACCACCGGCCACCACCGCGCCGCGGACCGCCGAGCGATGAAGCAGAGCAACCCACCGTTGAGCGCCACCACGGCCACTTGCGCCACATCCAGGCCCAGCACCGTCAACGGCAGGAAAAGAATGGCGGAAAACGGCGGATAAGTGAACAGCAGCCCAGTGGCGACCGGGCCCGCGTACAAATCGATCCCGGCCCTGGCGAATTCCGCACCTGCGCGATAAACAGCCAGGTCAACAGGCACGGCTCTGGTCGCTTGGAACAAGATCCCGCAGGTCACCAGGCCCGCGAGGACACAAAGAAGCCACCTTCGCAGCAAAGAATACCCACCAGTCAGGCACCGATCCCCAGTCCCGGAAATCCTCCCACAGTCCGATTTCCGCGATAGGTTCCCATCCTGGATCAGCGCTCGCCGCGCACGGAACGGCCCGTCCACAGCGCCAAGCCCAGCACGGTCGCGAACAGCACCAGGTACAGGTTGCCCACGAGGAACCACAGCGGGCCGGAGGTCAGCACCGCGGGACCGGCCGCGTCGGGCGGGTCGGCCAGGGCGAGCACCCACGGCGAGGTCGCCACCAGGAGCACGCCTGGGGCGAGCCAGACCCAGTGGCGACGGCGGAAGACCCGGTCGGCGACGACGACGGTCAGCGGGACTATCCACACCCAGTGGTGGCCCCACGACCAGGGCGAGATCGCGGCCGCGCAGAGTCCGACCAGGGTCGTCGCGAGAAGGCGGTCGCAGCGGCAGGCGGCGACGAGGGTGAGCAGGCAGACCAAGGCGGCGGTCCACGGCCAGAGCGCGGGGAGGTCCGCGCGGAGCAGGAGGCCGCGCAGGGACTGGTTGTGGCTGGAGGTGAGGTCGGCGTAGATGCGGGCGGGGTCGGCGAACATGCCGTCCAGCCAGTAGGCCGCGGAGTCGGCGGGCAGGACAGCGAAGCCCAGGGCCACGGTGGCCGCCGCGACGGCCACGGTCACGGCGGCATCCCGGAATCGACGGACGGCGACGAGGTAGACCACGAACAGCAGCGGCGTCAGCTTGAGGCCGGCGGCGATGCCCACTCCGATCCCGCGGCCGCGACCAGTGAGATCCCCCAGCACCAGTGCGACGAGCAACAGGTTGACCTGACCCACGTAGATGCTCGCGTGCACCGATTCCGTGAGCAGCACAAACCCGACAACCGCCGCGACAACCGGTCGGCCGCCTGCTGCACGCCACGAACGCCGCACGATGAACACCAGCAACGCACTGTTGCCCACCACCGCGAACACCTTCGCCGTCAGCGGCGGCACCAACGCAAGTGGCGTGAAGACGAGCGCGGCGAACGGTGGATAGGTGAACGCCAGATCACGCCAAACCGGTGCCGCGTAAAGCCTCCCGCCGGACAGCACGACTTCCGCACCCGCCCGGTACACCGCGAGATCGACGGCCTCCGCGCGCACCGCGAGCACCAAGACCAACACAGCGAACACACCGGGCACGACCCGGCCTAAGAGGTGAACCACATGCGTCCTCTGGTGAGGGAACCGATCGACAGCCGGTCACCCACCAAGCACCCCCGGGCGACCGCCGAAGATCAATACGACCCCACCCCCACCGCGGTTGCCCTACCCCGAGGGTCTTCCACACCACCTTTGCCAGCGCCCATCACCACTACAGAACGCCGCGCCCCAACCCCCCCCTCGGCCCGGACTTGGCTATCCAGAACCTCCGCCGCGCAAGAGAGGCTCTGTGCGGGGAATAGCAGAACGCCCCCGGCCGAGGAGGCCGGGGGCGTTCTGGTGGTGAAGTGTCTAGCGGTAGTCGCGACCGAAGTCGTAGTCGTCGAGCGGGACTGCGGCGCCGGTGCCGGTGCCGAAGACGTCCGGGGTGTAGTAGCCGTCGTCGTAGGACGGGATCGCGTAGGCGGCTACCCGGGCTTCTTCGGTGGGCTGGACCTGGATGTTGCGGTACTTGTTGATGCCGGTGCCCGCCGGGATCAACTTACCGATGATGACGTTCTCCTTGAGGCCCACGAGTCGGTCCGAGCGGCCGTTGATGGCCGCGTCGGTGAGGACTCGGGTGGTCTCCTGGAAGGAGGCCGCCGACAGCCACGAGTCGGTGGCCAGCGACGCCTTGGTGATGCCCATCAGGACCGGGCGGCCGGAGGCGGGTTCGCCACCGGCGGCCACGACGCGGCGGTTCTCGGACTCGAACTCGGCGCGCTCGATGAGTGCTCCGGGCAGGAACTCCGCGGCACCGCTGTCGAGGATGGTCACCCGGCGCAGCATCTGCCGGACGATGACCTCGATGTGCTTGTCGTGGATCGACACGCCCTGCGCGCGGTACACCTTCTGGACCTCGTCGACGAGGTGCAGCTGCGCCTCGCGGGGGCCCATCACGCGCAGAACCTCGTGCGGGTCCCGGGTACCTTCGAGCAGCTGCTGGCCGACCGCCACGTGGTCGCCGTCGGACAGCGGGCCGTCCGGGGTGGCCGCGAGCCGCTGGCGCTTGGACAGCTTCTCGAAGATGATCTCCTCGCTGCCGTCGTCCGGCGTGAGGGTGATCTTCCAGAACCGGTCGCCGTCCTCGATGCGGACGCGGCCGTCGACGTCGGCGATGGGCGCCTTGCCCTTGGGCACGCGGGCCTCGAAGAGCTCCTGCACACGCGGCAGACCAGTGGTGATGTCGTCGTTGACGACGCCACCCTGCTGGAACGTACGCATGGTCAGCTGGGTGCCGGGCTCACCGATGGACTGCGCCGCGACGATACCGACGGCCTCACCGATGTCGACCAGCTGGCCGGTCGCCATCGAGCGCCCGTAGCAGGTCGCGCAGACGCCGACCTGGGCCTCGCAGGTGAGCACGGAGCGCACCTTGACCTCGGTGACGTTCGACGACAGCAGCCGCTCGATGGCCGGGTCGCCCAGGTCGTCGGCGCGGTTGAGGATGACGTTGCCGTCGGAGTCCTTGACCTCACCGGCGACGCAGCGCGCGTACACGCCGGTCTCCACGTACTGGGCGCGCACGACCTTGTCGCCAGCCTGCTCGCCCAGCTTCATCAGGATGCCGCGCGAGGTGCCGCAGTCGACCTCGCGGACGATGACGTCCTGCGACACGTCCACCAGGCGCCGGGTCAGGTAACCCGAGTCGGCGGTGCGCAGCGCGGTGTCGGCGAGACCCTTTCGGGCACCGTGCGTCGCGATGAAGTACTCCAGCACCGACAGGCCCTCGCGGAAATTGGCCTTGATCGGACGCGGGATGAACTCACCACGCGGGTTGGTGACCAGACCGTTCATGCCTGCGAGCTGGCGGATCTGGGTCATGTTGCCCGCGGCGCCGGACTTCACGATCGTGGGGATCGGGTTGTCGTCGGGGAAGTTCTCCTCCATGGCGCGCGCGACGTCCTCCGTCGCGTTCGACCACACCTTGACGAGCTCGTTGTTGCGCTCGGAGGCGGAGAGCTGGCCGCGCTGGTAGCGCTTCTCGACCGTGTCGGCCTTCTTCTCGTACTCGTCGAGGATGCCCTGCTTGGCGGGCGGCACGACGACGTCGGAGATGGCGATGGTGACACCGGAGCGCGTGGCCCAGTAGAAGCCGGCGTCCTTGAGCTTGTCCAGCGTCCGCGCCACGGTGACCATCGGGTAGCGCTCGGCGAGGTCGTTCACGATCGCGGCCTGACGCTTCTTGGGCATCGGCTCGTTCATGAACGGGTAGTCCGCCGGGAGCAGCTCGTTGAACAGCACGCGACCGAGGGTGGTCTCGGCCAGCCACGGCTGGCCGGGGGTCCAGCCCTCCGGCTGCATGCCGGGGCCGGGGTAGCGGTCGTGGATGCGGATCTTGACCGCCGACTGCAGGCCGATGACCTTGCGGTCGAAGGCCATGATCGCCTCGGCCGGGGAGGAGAACGCCAGGCCCTCACCGAGGCCGCCCTCCTTGGGGCGGGTCAGGTGGTAGATGCCGGTGACCATGTCCAGTCGCGGCATCGCCAGCGGGCGACCCGAGGCCGGGGACAGGATGTTGTTCGACGACAGCATCAGGATCCGGGCCTCGGCCTGGGCCTCGGCCGAGAGCGGCAGGTGGACCGCCATCTGGTCGCCGTCGAAGTCCGCGTTGAACGCCTCGCAGACCAGCGGGTGCAGCTGGATGGCCTTGCCCTCGACGAGCTGCGGCTCGAACGCCTGGATGCCGAGGCGGTGCAGGGTGGGTGCGCGGTTGAGCATCACCGGGTGTTCGGTGATGACCTCTTCGAGCACGTCCCACACGGCCGGGCGCGCGCGCTCGACCATCCGCTTGGCGGACTTGATGTTCTGCGCGTGGTTGAGGTCGACCAGGCGCTTCATCACGAACGGCTTGAACAGCTCGAGCGCCATCGCCTTGGGCAGGCCGCACTGGTGCAGCTTGAGCTGCGGGCCCACGACGATGACCGAACGGCCGGAGTAGTCGACGCGCTTGCCGAGCAGGTTCTGGCGGAACCGGCCCTGCTTGCCCTTGAGCAGGTCGGACAGCGACTTCAGCGGCCGGTTGCCCGGGCCGGTGACCGGACGACCGCGGCGGCCGTTGTCGAACAGCGCGTCGACGGCCTCCTGCAGCATCCGCTTCTCGTTGTTGACGATGATCTCGGGCGCGCCGAGGTCGATCAGCCGCTTCAACCGGTTGTTGCGGTTGATCACGCGGCGGTACAGGTCGTTGAGGTCGGAGGTGGCGAAGCGGCCACCGTCGAGCTGCACCATCGGCCGCAGGTCCGGCGGGATGACCGGGACGCAGTCCAGGACCATGCCCATCGGCGAGTTGCGGGTCGCCTGGAACGCGGCGACGACCTTGAGCCGCTTGAGCGCGCGCAGCTTCTTCTGGCCCTTGCCGCTGCGGATGGTCTCGCGCAGGATGTCGGCCTCGGCGTCGACGTCGAAGTCGCGGGCCAGGGTCTGGATGGCCTCGGCGCCCATCGAGCCGGTGAAGTAGTCGCCGTAGCGGTCGATCAGCTCGCGGTAGAGCATCTCGTCGGCGATGAGCTGCTTGATGTCGAGCTTGGTGAAGGTCGTCCAGATCTCGTCGAGCCGGTCGAGCTCGCGCTGGGCGCGGTCGCGGAGCTGGCGCATCTCCCGCTCGCCGCCCTCCTTGACCTTGCGGCGCACGTCGGACTTGGCGCCCTCGGCCTCGAGCTGCGCGAGGTCGGCCTCGAGCTTCTGCGCGCGGCCCTCGATGTCGGCGTCGCGCTTGTTCTCGACCTGCTTGCGCTCGACGCCCATCTCGGACTCGAGGGTCGGCAGGTCGTTGTGCCGCAGCTCGGCGTTCACCGAGGTGATCACGTAGGCGGCGAAGTAGATGATCTTCTCGAGGTCCTTGGGGGCCAGGTCGAGCAGGTAGCCCAACCGGGACGGGACGCCCTTGAAGTACCAGATGTGGGTGACCGGGGCGGCCAGCTCGATGTGGCCCATCCGCTCGCGGCGCACCTTGGCGCGGGTGACCTCGACGCCGCAGCGCTCGCAGATGATGCCCTTGAAGCGCACGCGCTTGTACTTGCCGCAGTAGCACTCCCAGTCCCTGGTGGGACCGAAGATCTTCTCGCAGAACAGCCCATCCTTTTCCGGCTTCAGCGTCCGGTAGTTGATGGTCTCGGGCTTCTTAACCTCACCAAAGGACCACTGGCGGATGTCGTCAGCAGTGGCCAAACCGATGCGGAGCTCATCGAAGAAGTTGACGTCCAGCACGTCTGTTCTTCTCCCCTTCTTGGTTACAGCACGAAAATGGGGGATCAGCGCCTGCCCGCCGGGACGGTTTTCCGAGCCGTCCCGGCGGCGGCAGCGAGGTTAATTCACCACGTCGTCGACGGACGGGGACTCATTGCGGGACAGGTTGATGCCGAGGTTGGCCGCGGCGCGCTCCAGGTCCTCGTCGTCCCCGTCGCGCATCTCGATCGCGGCACCGTCGCTGGAGAGGACCTCCACGTTCAGGCACAGCGACTGGAGCTCCTTGAGGAGCACCTTGAACGACTCCGGGATGCCCGGCTCGGGGATGTTCTCGCCCTTGACGATCGCCTCGTAGACCTTCACGCGGCCCAGGACGTCGTCGGACTTGATGGTCAGCAGTTCCTGCAGCGTGTAGGCGGCGCCGTACGCCTGCATGGCCCAGCACTCCATCTCACCGAAGCGCTGGCCACCGAACTGCGCCTTACCACCGAGCGGCTGCTGGGTGATCATCGAGTACGGGCCGGTCGAGCGGGCGTGGATCTTGTCGTCGACCAGGTGCAGCAGCTTGAGGATGTACATGTAGCCGACCGAGACCGGGTACGGGTACGGCTCGCCGCTGCGGCCGTCGAACAGCTGCGCCTTGCCGTCCTCCTTGACCATCCGCTCACCGTCGCGGTTGGGCCGGGTGGAGGCGAGCAGACCAGAGAGCTCGTTCTCCTTGACGCCGTCGAACACCGGGGTCGCGGTGTTGGTGTCGGGCTCGACGTCGTAGAGGTCCTCCGGCAGCTTCGAGGCCCAGTCGGGGCTGCCCTCGATCTGCCAGCCCTGCTTGGCGATCCAGCCGAGGTGCGACTCCAGGATCTGCCCGATGTTCATACGACGGGGCACACCGTGGGTGTTCAGCACGACGTCGACCGGGGTGCCGTCGGGCAGGAAGGGCATGTCCTCGACGGGGAGGATCTTGCCGATGACGCCCTTGTTGCCGTGGCGGCCCGCGAGCTTGTCGCCGTCCTGGATCTTGCGCTTCTGCGCGACGTAGACCCGGACCAGCTCGTTGACGCCGGGGGGCAGCTCGTCCTCGTCCTCGCGGGAGAACACCCGGATGCCGATGACCTTGCCGGTCTCGCCGTGCGGCACCTTCAGCGAGGTGTCGCGCACCTCGCGCGCCTTCTCGCCGAAGATCGCGCGCAGCAGCCGCTCCTCCGGGGTCAGCTCGGTCTCGCCCTTGGGCGTGACCTTGCCGACCAGGATGTCCCCGGCGCCGACCTCGGCACCGATGCGGATGATGCCGCGCTCGTCGAGGTCGGCGAGCACCTCCTCGGAGACGTTCGGGATGTCCCGGGTGATCTCCTCGGCACCGAGCTTGGTGTCGCGGGCGTCGATCTCGTGCTCGTCGATGTGGATCGAGGTGAGCACGTCGTCCTGCACGAGGCGCTGCGACAGGATGATCGCGTCCTCGTAGTTGTGGCCCTCCCACGGCATGATCGCCACGAGCAGGTTCTTGCCGAGGGCCATCTCGCCGTCCTCGGTGCACGGACCGTCGGCGATGACCTGGCCTGCCTCGATCCGGTCGCCCTCGGCGATGATCGGCTTCTGGTTGATGCAGGTGCCCTGGTTGGACCGGCGGAACTTGTGCATCCCGTAGGTCTGCCGGGTGCCGTCATCGGCCATGATCGTGACGAAGTCGGCGGAGAGCTCCTCCACCACACCGCTCTTGGCCGCGACCACCAGGTCGCCGCCGTCGACCGCGGCGCGCAGCTCCATGCCGGTGCCGACCAGCGGCGACTCGCTGCGCAGCAGCGGCACCGCCTGGCGCTGCATGTTGGCGCCCATCAGCGCGCGGTTGGCCGCGTCGTGCTCGAGGAACGGGATCATCGCGGTCGCGACCGACACCATCTGCCGCGGCGAGACGTCCATGTAGTCCACGTCGAACGGCTCGATGAACTCGACCTCGCCGCCCTTCTTGCGGACGAGCACGCGCTCTTCCTCGAAGTGGTTCTGGTCGTCGAGCGGCGCGTTCGCCTGGGCGATGACGTGCCGGTCTTCCTCGTCCGCGGTCAGGTAGTCGATCTGGTCGGTGACCTGGCCCTCGACGACCTTGCGGTACGGGGTCTCGATGAAGCCGAACGGGTTGACCCGCGCGTAGCTCGACAGCGAGCCGATCAGGCCGATGTTCGGGCCTTCCGGGGTCTCGATCGGGCACATGCGGCCGTAGTGGCTGTGGTGCACGTCGCGGACCTCCATGCCCGCGCGCTCCCGGGACAGACCACCCGGGCCGAGCGCGGACAGGCGCCGCTTGTGCGTGAGACCGGCGACCGGGTTGGTCTGGTCCATGAACTGCGAGAGCTGCGAGGTGCCGAAGAACTCCTTGATCGCGGCGACGACCGGCCGGATGTTGATCAGGGTCTGCGGGGTGATCGCCTCGACGTCCTGGGTGGTCATCCGCTCGCGGACGACGCGCTCCATGCGGGACAGGCCGACCCGGATCTGGTTCTGGATCAGCTCACCCACGGTGCGCAGGCGGCGGTTGCCGAAGTGGTCGATGTCGTCGACCTCGACCGGCACCTCGTTGGCGCTCTCGCCCTTGCCGACGGTCATGTTGGTGTCACCGGCGTGCAGGCGCACCAGGTACTCGATCGTGGTGACGATGTCGTCCTCGGTGAGCACCCCGGTCTGCACCGGCAGCGCGACACCCAGCTTCTTGTTGACCTTGTAGCGGCCCACCTTGGCGAGGTCGTAGCGCTTGTCCTTGAAGAACAGGTTCTCCAGCAGGGTCTGCGCGGACTCCTTGGTCGGCGGCTCACCCGGGCGCAGCTTGCGGTAGATGTCGAGCAGCGCCTCGTCGGTACCGGCGGTGTGGTCCTTCTCCAGGGTCGCCAGCAGCGTCTCGGAGAAGGAGAACCGCTCGCGGATCGCCTCGGTCGTCCAGCCGAGCGCCTTGAGCAGCACGGTGACCGGCTGGCGGCGCTTGCGGTCGATGCGGACGCCGACGGTGTCGCGCTTGTCGACGTCGAACTCCAGCCACGCACCCCGGCTCGGGATGACCTTGACGCTGAAGACGTCCTTGTCGGTCGTCTTGTCGATGTTGGTGTCGAAGTAGACACCGGGCGACCTGACCAGCTGCGAGACCACGACACGCTCGGTGCCGTTGATGATGAACGTGCCCTTGTTGGTCATCACCGGGAAGTCGCCCATGAACACCGTCTGGCTCTTGATCTCGCCGGTGGTGTTGTTGGTGAACTCCGCGGTGACGAACAGCGGGGCCGCGTACGTCATGTCCTTGTCCTTGCACTCCTCCACCGAGGCTTTGACCTCGTCGAAGCGCGGGTCGGAGAAGGACAGGGACATGGACCCGGAGAAGTCCTCGATCGGGGAGATCTCGTTGAGGACTTCCTCAAGGCCGCCGACCGGGTTCTCGTCACCGGCGTCGACGCGGCGCTGGAACCACGCCTCGGCGCCGGTGAACCACTCGAACGACTGGATCTGCAGGTCCAGCAGGTTGGGGGTACCCAGGGGCTCGCGGATCTTGGCGAACGAGACCCGGCGGGGGGCGTTCGGGATGCCCGAGTTCGAGGGGGTGGAGTTGGTCGCAGCAGTGGCCTTGGTCGCGCGGGAGACTGCCAAGATGCGTCCTTCCAGGACTATGAGCGGTTGACAGCCGCGCTAGCAAGAGACAACGCGTCTGTCAAGGGTGCCGTCGTGCCCAACATCCTAGCTCTTGGCAAAGGGCGTGCGGAAAGTGGGCAGCGCAAAGGGGCAGTCTAGCCACTATAGAGGCGACTGTCGAGGCCCGCCGCTCAATCGGTCCTCCCGCTCAGTACGTGCTGGGTAACAGACTGACCCCGGCCGGTCCCGTAGTCAAGATGCCACGCGAACCAGACCACTTTTGCAGCAGTGCACATCCGCTCACCGATCAACGCTTGACCTGCGCAAACGCAGCTGCTACCCCGTTCGCGCTCAGCACCCGGCGGTGCTCTGGCCGCCCGGCAGGGCCTGGTCGAGCATGTCGAAATCCGTGATCTTCCACGCACCGCCGAGCCGCTCCGCGCGGACCCCGAACACCGCCCCGCTGGCGGTCGTCTGGGCCTGGTCGGCGCGCGTGGTGGACTGGTCGACGAAGACCAGCAGGTCCGCCCGGTCCCCGTCGAGCCGGGTGACGCCGATCTTGCGGACCTTCGTCGTCAACACCAGCTTCTGCTCCGGGGCCAGCTTGCGGACCTGCCCGAACAGCTTGTCGTACTCGCACGTGGCGGTCCCGGCCAGGGTCTCCCGCACGGCCGTGGCGTTGGCGTCGAGGTCGGTGTAGCTGTACGAGAGGGTCCGCTCGACGGCGACGGTGAGCCTGCCGGTGACCTCGCTGGTGGCCGCCGCGTCGACCAGGGCCGTGTTGCCGCTGTCGACGCTGGAGGTCAGCGAGTCGTACTTGCCCTTGAAGAACAGGCCCGCGCCCGCGAACAGCACGGCGAGCAGGAGCAGCAGCAGGGCGGTCCCGCCCAGCCGCGAGCGGGCGGCCGGGGGATCCTCGACGACGGGGACCGCGGCGGGGACGGGGGTGCCGCTCAGCCTGGGCTTGCCGGTCGGGCGGACCGGCTCGTCGGCACCGATGACACCGTCGGCGACGAGTTGTTCGCGGTGGTCAGCGGGGTCGGGGTCGATCGGGGCAGGCACCGCGCGGGCGGGGGCGGCGATGTCGAGGGGCTGGCCGAGCACGTTCTCCGGCGGCTCCTGGTCGGCCCCGTCCGCGTCGTCCGGCTCGGCCTCGGCAGGCACGCCCTGGTGCCCCGGCTCGGCGGGCGGGAGGTCAGCGGACTCGGGTCCGGTCAGTGCGGCGGGTTCCGGGGCGACGGTGGTGCCGTGATCACCGGGGTCCGGGGTGGCCCCGGGCAGCGGCTGCTGGTCGTCCCCGGCGGGCGCGGGGGCGGTCGGCTTGCGCAGGCCCGCGACGCGGGGGCGGCGGGCGGGGCCTGCGGCGGGGGTCCGGCGGCGGGGTGGGGTCGGCACGGGGTGTCCTCTCAGCCTGCCGGGGTGAAGGGCACGGGGGTGACACCGCTGAGCTTCCAGCCCTGGTCGGTGCGGTCGAGCGCGGCTTGCAGGCGCAGGTACTTGGGGGTGGCCTGCTTGCCGTCGGGGGTGACGTCGACCCGCACCGCGGCGATGACCTCGGCCTTGCCCTCGCGCTCGCGCAGGTCGGTCACCGCGATCTTGAGGACGGTCGCGGTGGTGACGGTCTTGGCCTGCTCCAGCGCGCCCTTGCTGGCGGCGCGCCTGGTCTCGAACTCGTCGCGCAGCGGGCCGGTCGAGGCGTTGACCCAGCGGTCGAGGTCCTGGTCGACGTGCCGGAAGTCCAGGGTGCTCACCGTGACCAGCGCGGCGCCCGCGACCCGGGAGACCTCGTCGCGGGTGGTCGCCAGGTCCAGGTCGTCGTTGGTGCCCGCGCGCGCCCAGGCGATGCCGAACCACACGGCGAACCCGACCGCGACCAGGACGACGACGCCCAGTGCGACCACCAGCGTCCAGGCGGCCTTGCCCCGCTGTCGCCCGCCCGCGGGCCGCGGCTTGGTGTCGGCAGTCATCGCGCTCCTTCTCTACCCGGAGGTAGGTTAGCCCCCGAGGCCGAGCAACCCGGCGAGGCTGGCGAGGCCGCCGAGACCGGGCTGGGTGAGGGTGCCGGGGATGCTGTTCTGGGCCATGTCGGCGAGCTGCTGGGCGGGGCGGTCGCGGTTGGCGGCCAGGTCCTGCGCGGTCGGCTGCACGGGCTTGCCGCCGAAGGGCGCGTTCTGCGACCCGCGCACGGCGATGGGGCTGCCGACCGGTTCGGCGCAGTAGGCCCGCGCGTTCTCCGGGACCGGCGTGAGGTCGTTGCCCGCGCGGCGCTGGGTGCCCTCGTAGCCGCGGGTGCAGGCGGGCGGGTCGAACAGGTTCAGCGCCAGGCCGAGGTGCGCGGTGCCGTCGCCGGGCACGACCGTCTTGGGGCCGACCGCGACGACGGGGTAGGCGACCAGCGCGAGTTCGAGGCCGTCGACCCGGGTGACCAGGATGTTCGAGGTGGTCAGCAGGTTCGCGGTGAGGTAGCCGATGCCCTGGCCGGACTCGCGCAGCAACCCGGTGACCGCATCGGCCGCGCCGGGGGTGGCGGCGATGAGCTGCCGGATGGCCGGGTCCGAGGTGCGCAGCTGGGCGGAGAGGTCGCGCAGGTCCGCGGCGAAGGACTTGATGTTGCCCGACTGCGCGGCCTGGGTCCCGAGCACGATCGCGCCGTCGTCGATCAGCTTGATCGTCTGCGGCAGGTTCTCCTTGGCCGCCCGGGTGAACTCGCCGGTGGTGTCGATCAGCACCCGCAGGTCGTCGCCGGTGCCCGCGAACGCCTTGTCCAGCTCGTCGACCACGGTGCGCAGCGCGTCGGTGGGCACCGAGTTGGCCAGGGTGTCCAGGTCGCGGATGACGGTGTCGGTGCTGACCGGGGTCGTGGTGCGGTCGGCGGGGATGACGGTGCCCTCGGCGAGCCGGGTGCCGCCGTCGGCGCGCGGGCGCAGGTCGACGAACTGCTCGCCGACCGCGGACCGGTTGGCGACCACGGCGTCGAGGTCGGCGGGGATCTCCGGGGCGGACGGGTCGATGTCGAGGTCGACGTCCATGCCCGCGCGGGTCAGCCGGATGTCGCCGACCCGGCCCACGTTCACACCGCGGTAGGTGACCTCGGCGTTGGTGAAGATGCCGCCGGAGTCGGTGAGCTGGAGCGTCACCCGGTAGCCGTTGGCGCCGAAGACCCGGCCGACGTCGGTGAACCGGAACGCGGCGTAGACCACGGAGACGACCGCGATCAGGAAGAACGCGACGAGCTGGAGGCGGACCTTCCTGGTCAGCATCAGGAACCGCCTCCCAGCAGGATGTCGAAGAGGCTGGGCAGCCTGGGCTGCTGCTGGTTGGGCGAGCCGAGGACCGGCAGCGGCAACGGGGCCGGGGCGTTGGTGGGGACGCCCGGGGTGCCGTTGGTGGCGGCGCCGATGATCGGGATGTCCTGGAGCGGGTTCTGGCGGCTGCGGCTGAGGTTGTCGAGCACGCTCTGCAGGTTCAGGTCGATCTTGGCGTAGAGGTTGAAGTAGTCGCCCTGCACGCCCTTCACCGCCTGGTCGGTGAACGGGAAGGTCAGCATCAGCTCCAGCGACCTGGGCAGGTTCGCGCCCGCCTCACCGAGCTTGCGCAGCGTCGGGGTCAACGCCTTGAGGTCGGCGACCAGGTCGGCCTGGCTCTTGTTGACCGTGTCCACCGCGACGTCGGACAGGGTGTCGAGGCTCTGCAGCATCGTCACCAACTGGCGGCGCTGGTCGGAGAGCACCTGCAAGCCGGGGCCGATGTCGTCGATGGCCCCGACGAGCTGGTCCTTCTGGGCGTTGAGGGTGCTGGCGAGCCGGTTGACGCCGTCGAGGGCGCGGGTGATGTCGGACTTGCCCGCGTCGAGGGTGGTGACCATCGTGTTGACGTTGTCGAGCAGGGCGCGCAGGGCGGTCTCGTTGCCCGCGGTGGCGTTGTTGAGCTCCTTGGTGATCGTCTGCAACTGCTCGACACCACCGCCGTTGAGCAGCAGCGACAGCGCGCCGAGGACCTCCTCGACCTCGGTGTTGCGGTTGGTCCGCTCCACCGGGATCAGGGCGCCGTCGGTGAGCTTGCCGCTGCCCTGGTCGGCCGGTGGCCTGCTCAGCTCGACGTACTTCTCCCCCAGCAGGCTGGACTGGCGCAGCTTGGCCAGCGCGTTGGCCGGGAGGTCGACCCCGCCGTTGACCAGGACGGTGACCTCGGCGGTCCAGCCGTCCTGGGCGAGGGTGATCTCGTCGACCCGGCCGACCGTGACCTCGTTGACCTTCACCCCGGACTGCGGCACGAGGTCCAGGACGTCCTTGAACTGCACCTTGACCCGGTAAGGGTGGTCGCCCAAGTCAGCGCCACCTGGCAGGGGAAGGTCGTAGATGCCGGTAAAACCGCAGGCAGACAGGGCCATCGCGGCAGCGGCGAGCATGGCGGCGATCTTCACGCGGGCCATCAGCGGCCCCCCAACGAGTAAGCGTCACCGGCGATTGGTAGCGGCAACGTGGGCAGCTTGCCGCTACGCATGCCCTCGATGACCTGCGCGGGAGAGGGCAACGGCACCGCGCCCTGCACCACCGGCGCGAGCTGGTCGCACAGGTCGGCGAGGGTCTGCGGCAACGGCTGCGCGGTGCCCTGGCGGACCAGCTTGCACACGGTCACGATCGGCGGCTGGGTCAGCTCGTTGATGTTGGCCCGCGCGTCGAGGGTGCCCGACGACGCGTTGTAGGTGTTGATCACGTTGCTCAGCGCGAGCGGCGCGATGTCGAGCGTCTCGGCCAGCGCGGCCCGCTGGTCGACCAGCACCTGGGTGACCGAGGCCAGCTTGTCCACATTGGACTTGAGGTGGCCCCGGTTGTCGTTGATGAACTTCTGCACGGTGCCCAGCGCGATGCCGAGCTGGTCCACCGCGGCCGCCAAGTTGCCGCGCTCGGCGGAGAGGAACTTCGACGCCTCGGCCAGCTCCGTGGTGAAGGTGCGCACGTGCTCGTCGTTGGCCGCCAGCGTGCTGGTGAACTTCTGCAGCTGGGTGATGGTGGCGAACAGGTCGTCGGAGTTGCCGGACAGGGTGCTGCTGAGCTTGCCGAGCTGGGTGACGGTGTCGTTGACCGCCTGGCCGTTGCCGTCGAGGTTGCGCGAGAGCGCGATCAGCAGGTCCGACAGGGCGCCGTCCTTGTTGACCCCGTTCGGGCCGAGGGTCTCGCTGACCCTGGCCAGGCTGGCGTAGAGGTCGTCGACCTCCAGCGGGGTCGCGGTCCGATCGCGCGGGATGACCGCACCGGTCGCCATGACCTCGCCGCCGGTGAAGGCCGGGGTGAGCTGGACGTACCGGTCGGACACCAGCGACGGCGCCACGATGACCGCCTTCGCCTCGGCTGGCACCTCGACGGTCCGGTCGACCAGCATCTCGACCTCGACCCGGTCCCCCTTGGGCGTGATCTTGTCGACGGTGCCGACCCGCACGCCGAGCACCCGCACGTCGTTGTCCTCGTAGAGCCCGACGACCCCGGCGAACACGGCTGTGTACCGCTTGGTGTTCGGCTCGCGCAGCAGCCACCACAGCGCGGCGGCGACCACGAGGCCGAGCACGCAGATCAGGGCGAGCACCCTGGCGGCGTCGCGGCGGTTCTTCGTGGCGAAGGTGCTCATCGGGCCTCCCCCAGGCAGCCGGGCTGGTTGACCGGGCCGATGGACGGGGGCAGCAGGCCGCAGATGTAGTTGTCGAACCAGCGGCCGCTGCCGATCGCGTTGTTGAACTGGCGCACGAACGGGGCGAACTTGCGGATGCCCTCGGCCAGCGAGTCCTGGTTGCGCTGCAACATCGAGGAGAGCTGGTCGAGGCTCTGCAGCACCGGGCCGAGTTGGGCGTTGTTGTCGTCGACCAGCCCCTGCAGCTCGGTCGCCAGGTCCTTGGTACCGGTGAGCAGCGCGGAGATGGCGTTCTTGCGGTTGTTGAGCTCGGTGAGCAGCAGGCTGCCGTCGGAGAGGATCTTGGCGACCTGCGCGTCGCGGTCGGCGAGCGTGGTGGAGATCTGCCTGGTGTTGTCCAGCAGCGAGGCCAGTTGCTCGTCGCGGGAGGAGATGGTGCGCGAGAGCGACTGGAGCCCGGTGAGCGCGCCGCGGACGTCGTCCGGGGTGTCGGCGAAGGTCTCGGCGATGACCTCCATGCTGCGGGCCAGCTGGGTCGTGTCGATCTCGTTGACCGTGTCGGCCAGGCCGCGGAACGCCTCCAGCACGTCGTAGGGGGCGGTGGTGCGCTCGCGCGGGATGCGGGTGCCGGGGTCGAGCACCTCGGTGCCCTCGGGCGCCAGCGACAGGAACTTCTGCCCCAGCAGGGTCTTGATCTTGATCTCCGCCCTGGTCCGGTCGCCGACCCAGGCGTCCTTGACCTTGAACCGCACCACCACCCGGTCCCGGTCGAGGTCCACATCGGACACCGAGCCGACCTTGATGCCCGCGATCCGCACCTCGTCGTCGGCCTGGATGCCCGCCGCCTCGCTGAACTCGGCGCTGTAGGTCGTGCCGCCGCCGATGATCGGCAGGTCGTCGGAGTAGATCGCGGCGAGCAGCACCAGCGCGATGGTGAGCAGGCTGACCAACCCGATCGGGACCGGGTTGCGGGAGCGGAACGACCGGCTCATCGCAGGCACCTCGGCTGACTGGCAGGCAGCACCGGGATGTCGAGCGGGGTGCTGATCAGGCCGGGCACGCTGACCTCGCCGGATGCCTCGCAGAGGTAGAAGTTGAACCACGAGCCGTAGCTGACCGTGCGGGTGAGCGCGGCGGTCTTGGTCGGCAGGAACTGGATGAAGTGCTCCACGGTCTGCTCGCTCTCGTTGAGCGTGCGCACCAGGCCACCGAGGTTGGCGATGTCCTGCTTGAGCGGCGCGCGGGCCTCGTCGAGCAGGCCCGCGGTCGTGGTGGTCAGGCCGCCCAGGGCGTCGACCGCCTGCCCGATCGGCACCCGGTCCTCGGCCAGCCCGCTGACCAGCTGCTGCACCTGGGTGATCACCGTGGACAGCTGGTCGCCGTGGGCGTTGACGGTGGTCAGCACCGTGTTGAGGTTGGTGATCACCTCGCCGATGACCTGGTCCTTCTGCGCGAGGGTGCTGGTCAGCGACGCCGTGTGCGACAGCAGCGTCTCGACCGTGCCGCCCTCGCCCTGGAGCACCTGGATGATCTCGTAGGACAGCTTGTTCACCTCGTCCGGCGACAGCGCCTGGAACAGCGGCTTGAACCCGTTGAACAGCTGTGTCAGGTCCAGCGCGGGCTTGGTCCGCTGCACCGGGATGGTGTCGCCGGGGTTGAGCACCGCGTTCGGGTCCTCGGCCGCGCCCTGGCCCAGGGACACGTACCGCTGGCCGACCAGATTCCGGAACTTGATCTGCGCGGTCACCGAGGCGGGCAGCTTGCGGTCGGCGGCGACGGAGAACGTCACCAGCGCCTGGGTCCGGTCGGCGACCGCCACCCCCTCGACCTGACCGACCCGCACGCCCGCGATCCGCACGTCGTCACCGGGCAGCAGGAGCGTCGCGTCGGTGAACCTGGCCTGGTAGGAGTTGGTCGAGCTGAGGTCGACGTTGGCGATGCTGATCGCCAGCACGGCGGTGGCCGCGACGGTGACGACCATGAACACGGCCAGCTTGACCAGGGGTGCGACGAGACTCCTCACTGGAACCTCACCTCCGCGCCGCGGAACGCCGGGCCGAGCAGCATCGTCGACCAGCCGGGGACTCCCCCGGGGGTGGTGCCCAGTTCGGGGGCGATGATCTGCGCCAGGAACGCGGCTTCCTGCGGGGAGTTCGCGATGCCGATATCCGCGCCACCACCGGCGGCGTTGGGCGTGGTGTTGCCGGGCGGCAGCAGTCCATCCTGGACGGACCGGGCGGGCGGCGGGTTGGTGGCGCCGTCGCGCAGCGGGCCATCCGGCGGGGACTGCGGGAACGGCGAGGGGAACTGGGTGAAGTCGTAGCAGCGCGGGCCGCGGTTCTCCTCGTAGCGCGGCTCGTCCTTGCCCGGCCGGTAGGGGCCGCGGTTCACCGTGATCTCGATGGTCGCGTGCAGGCCGGGCTTGTTGGTGCCCTTGCCGAACGCCTTGTCCAGCTCCGGCACCGCCTCGGCCATCAGCTGCAACAGGCACGGGTACTCGGGGGAGTAGCGGGCCAGCGTCTCCAGCGTGGGGCGGGAGGTGTCGGCGAGCTGGATCAGGTTGTTCTTGTTGACCCGCAGGAAGGCGTCGAGGTCGCGGGCGGCCGTGGTCGTCGTCGCGTAGAGGGCGTCGAGGTTCGCGCGCTGGTCGGCGATGGTCTTCGAGGTGGCGGTCAGGTCGGTCAGCGTCGCCACCAGGTCGGGCGTGGCGTCGCTGTAGGTGTCGGCGACCGTGGCCAGGGTGCGCAGGTCCTTCTGCAACTGCGGCAGGTGCGGGTTCAGCTCGCCGACGAGTTCACCCAGGTCGGCGAGGGTCTTACCGAGGTCCTCACCGCGGCCTTCGAGCGCGGTCGCGATGGCGGTGAGGGTGCTCGACAGCTTCTGCGGCTGCACGGCCTGCAAGACCGGCAGCAGGCTCTCGAACGCCTGCTCCAGCTCGACGGCGCGCACCGAGGTGTCCTGCGTGATCCGGTCGCCCGCGGCCAGCGAGGTGGTCGCGGCGTCGTCGGGGATCTGCAGCGAGACGTAGCGCTCGCCGAACAGGGTCTTGGGCAGGAACCGGGCGGAGACGTTGGCCGGGATCACGTCGATCTTCTCGGGGTCCAGCGCCAGGTCGAGTTCGGCGCCCGTCGCGGTCGGGGTGATCCGGCGGACCTCGCCCACGATCAGGCCGCGCACCTTCACATCGGAGTGCACCGCGAGCTGGTTGCCGACCTTGTCCGTGGTGAGCGTGACGGCCGCGACGGGGGTGAACGCCTTGTTGTACATGGCGATGCTGAGCCCGACGAGGGCCGCCACCACCACGAGGAACAGCACCCCGTTGAGCCTGCGCCGGATCGTCGCGCTCATCCCGCGATCCTCACCGTCGTCGTGGTACCCCAGATCGCGAAGCCGATGAAGAAGTTGACCAGCGCCACGGTGACGATCGTGGTCCGCACCGCCCGGCCGACCGCGATGCCGACCCCGGCCGGGCCACCGCTGGCGGTGTAGCCGTAGTAGCAGTGCGACAGGATGATGATGATCGCGAAGATCAGGACCTTGCCGAAGGACCAGAAGACGTCCTCGGGGGGTAAGAACAGGTTGAAGTAGTGGTCGTACGTGCCCGCGGACTGGCCGTAGAAGTGGACCGTGATGGTGCGCGACGCGAGGTACGAGGTCAGCAGGCCGATGATGTAGAGCGGGATGACCGCGATGAACCCGGCGATGATCCGGGTCGTCACCAGGAACGGCAGGCTCGGCACGGCCATGACTTCCAGCGCGTCGATCTCCTCCGAGATCCGCATCGCACCGAGCTGCGCGGTGAAGCCGGAACCGACGGTCGCGGAGAGGGCGAGACCGGCCACGAGCGGCGCGATCTCGCGGGTGTTGATGTAGGCGGAGGCGAACCCGGAGAACGCGGCGGTCCCGATCTGGTCGAGCGCGGCGTAACCCTGGAGGCCGACGACCACGCCGGTGAAGACGGTGAGGCCGACCATGACCCCGACGGTGCCGCCGATGACCGCGAGCGCGCCGCTGCCGAAACTGACCTCGGCGAGCAGGCGCAGCGTCTCCCGGGTGTAGCGGCGCAGCGCGCGCGGGATCCACGCGATGGCGCGCACGTAGAAGGAGAGCTGGTCCCCGAGCTGGTCGAGGGTCTTCAGTGGCCCCATGTCAGCTGCCCTTCGCCGGGACGACCTGCAGGTACACCGCCGTCAGCACGAAGTTGACGAAGAACAGCAGCAGGAACGTGATGACGACGGACTGGTTCACCGCGTCCCCCACGCCCTTCGGGCCGCCCTTGGGGTTGAGCCCCCGGTAGGCCGCGACGACACCGGCGATGAAGCCGAAGATCAGCGCCTTGAGCTCGCTGATCCACAGGTCCGGCAGCTGCGCGAGCGCGGAGAAGCTGGCCAGGTACGCGCCCGGGGTGCCGCCCTGCAGGACGACGTTGAAGAAGTAGCCGCCCATCACCCCGACGACGCTGACCAGGCCGTTGAGCAGGACGGCGACGAGCATCGCGGCCAGGACCCTGGGGACGATCAACCGCTGCACCGGGGAGACCCCCAGCACCTCCATGGCATCGATCTCCTCGCGGATGGTGCGAGAACCGATGTCGGCACAGATCGCGCTACCGCCCGCGCCCGCGACTAGAAGCGCGGTGACGAGAGGGGCGGCCTGCTGGATGATCGCGAGAACGCTGGCGGCGCCGGTGAACGACTGCGCTCCCAATTGGACGATCAACGTGCCCAGCTGCAGGGCCACGATCGCGCCGAACGGGATGGCGACCAGCGCCGTCGGCAGGATCGTGACGCTGGCGATGAACCAGCACTGCTGGATGAACTCGCGGGTCTGGAACGGCCGCCGGAAGGTGTTCACCACGACGTCGATGCCGAGCGCGCACAGCCTGCCGGTCTCGCGCAGCGCACCGGCGCCGGGGAAGGACCTGGTCGCGGCCGTCATGGTCGACCGCCCGGCCAGACCGGGATCTCCTGGGTGTCGTCGTGGGCGGGGCGCGGGCTCGGGGCGGTGAGGCCGTAGCGCAGGCGGTCCTCGTGGGTCAGGGAGGCGATGATGCCTTCCTGGGCGGCGGTGGGCAGGGAGTGCAGCACCTGCATCACCCGGTCCTTGCGCCTGCGCACCGCCTTGCGCTCCGGCAGTCCGGGGGTCGGTTCGAGCTGCGCCACGATGCCCCGCAGGTCCTCTTCGGACGACCCGTCGGAGTGCCCGGCCGCCGCGTGCGCCGCCTCCTGCGCCATCTGCGCGGCGTCCTTCTCCTCCGACATGCCGATCGGCCCGATCCTGCGGCCGTTGAGGAACTGCTCGACCACCGGCTCGTCGCTGGTCAGCAGCACCTCGCGCGGGCCGAACATGACCAGTTCCTTGCGGAAGAGCATGCCCAGGTTGTCCGGCACGGTCCTGGCGAGGTTGATGTTGTGCGTGACGATCAGGATGGTCGCGTCGATCTGCGCGTTGAGGTCGATCAGCAACTGGCTCAGGTAGGCGGTCCGCACCGGGTCGAGCCCGGAGTCCGGCTCGTCGCACAGGATGATCTCGGGGTCCAGCACCAGGGCGCGGGCGAGTCCGGCGCGCTTGCGCATCCCGCCGGAGATCTCCCCGGGGAGCTTGCGCTCAGCGCCCTGCAGCCCGGTCAACTCCAACTTGTCGAGCACGACCCGCTTGATCTCGGCCTCGGACTTGCGCGTGTGCTCCCGCAGCGGGAAGGCCACGTTGTCGTAGAGGTTCATCGACCCGAACAGCGCGCCGTCCTGGAACAGCACCCCGAACAGCTTGCGCACCTCGTAGAGCTTCGCCTCGGAACAGGTGACGATGTCCACCCCGTTGACCACGCACCGCCCCCGGTCCGGCTTCAGCAGACCGATCATGGACTTGAGGAACACCGACTTCCCCGTCCCCGAAGGCCCGAGCATCACCGACACCTCCCCCGGCGGCAGCGTGAGCGTGACGTCCCGCCAGATGGCCTGACTCCCGAAGGACTTCGTCAGCCCCTCGACCACCACCTCGGCGCCCATCAACCCTCCCGACCCGCACGGCCCGTTCACCCCAGTGCAACGAGGGCGACCCAGCCGGGTTACTAGCGAAGTTACTGCCGAGTTGGAAAAGTACTCGGATCCCTCCCTGTTCGCTCAACCGGGTTATGAGATTGGCCACAGGGGAACTATGGGTTACCGGGAGTGACTCTTCGTGGTGGTGGGGTTGTCCACAGGGAGCCTGCCGCGTGAGCGACGCTACGGGTGCCGCTCCCCCACACAAAACAAGTCCGCCCCATCGAGCCGGCCTGGCACCAGCGGATCCGAGGAGCGCGTGGCTGGCCAACGATGTAGAGGGGCGCGTGGCTGGCCAACGATCGTGAAAGCCGGGTGGAGACCACCGTCGCCGAGTCTCCACCCGACTCGGGCGCCAAGACGCCGAAGAGCCCGGCACCGTGGGGGTGCCGGGCTCTTCGGGAGAGCGGGAACTACTTGACGGAGATCTTGGCGCCTGCGGCCTCGAGCTTCTCCTTGGCGGCCTCGGCGGCCTCCTTGGCGACCTTCTCGAGGACGGCCTTGGGGGCGGCCTCGACGAGCTCCTTGGCCTCCTTGAGGCCCAGGCCGGAGACGACCTCGCGGACGACCTTGATGACCTGGATCTTCTTGTCACCGGCGGACTCGAGGATGACGTCGAACTCGTCCTGCTCCTCGGCGGCCTCGACCGGGGCGGCGCCGGGGGCGGCGGCGACGGCGACCGGGGCGGCGGCGGTGACCTCGAAGGTCTCCTCGAACTGCTTCACGAAGCCCGAGAGCTCGAGGAGAGTCATCTCCTTGAACGCGTCGAGCAGCTCGTCGGTGCTGAGCTTCGCCATGGTGGCGGTCCTTTCACTAACACACCCGGGCTAGCGGGCGCGGTTCTTCCGGGTGGGGTGTTTCAGCTCTCGGCTGCGTCGTCCGCGGGAGCGGAGGCACCGCCTTCGGCGGCCGCCTTCTTCTCCTGCAGCGCCGCGGCAAGGCGGGCGATCTGCGAGGCCGGGGCGTTGAACAGCCCGGCGGCCTTGGCGAGGTTGCCCTTCATCGCGCCCGCCAGCTTGGCGAGCAGCACCTCACGGCTGTCGAGGTCGGCGATCTGCGCGACCTCTTCGACGGTGAGCGGGCGGCCCTCCATGTAGCCGCCCTTGATGACCAGACCCTTGTTGTCCTTCGCGAAGTCGCGGATGGCCTTCGCGGCGTCGACCGGCTCGCCCTGCACGAAGGCGATGGCGGTCGGGCCGATGAACAGGCTGTCCAGGCCCTCCACACCCGCGTCAGCGGCAGCCCGCTTGACCAGGGTGTTCTTCGCGACACGGTAGGTCGTGCCAGTGCCGAGAGCGCGACGCAGCGTGGTCAGCTGGGCCACGGAGAGGCCGGTGTACTCGGTGACGACAGTGGCCGAGCTGGTGCGGAACTTGTCCGCGATCTCGGCGACTGCGCCCACCTTCTCTGGCTTCGCCATGGGTCGCCTCCTCTCGTGTTCGGTGTCGCTGGTCGACCCCCGAGAACGAGGAAACGCCCCGGCGCAAAGGCGGCACGGGGCGCGGCAGGGTGCGTGACGCACCCGGAAGCACTATCCATGTCCCCCTGCGCGGGCCGCCCACGGTCGGTGGGGCCTTCGCCTGCCGTTCGCACGACAGGGACCAGCGGTCTTCGGTGAACCAGGGACAAGACTAACCCCAGTCCCTCGGCGAACCAAACCGGGGTCGACCGGCACGGCATGATGGTCACCATGGCCGACCAGGAGCAGCCGGACCGCGACAACCCACCGGCGGGGCCACCCGCGATCCGCCCGCCAGGGCAGCCCCCCGCGGTGCCGATGCCGGACGACGAGCAGTGGCGCCAGTTCCAGGAGTTCCAACGGTTCCAGGAGTTCCAGCGCGGCCAGGCCGACGGCACGCTCCCCCCGCCGCCGAGCGGCCCCAGGCGCCGCCCGTTGTGGCTGCGGGTGCTGCTGGCGAAGTGGTTCCGCAGGTTGATCTACCTGCTGGTCGTGCTGTTGGCGCTCTCTTGGGCCTATCAGCACTACCTGGGCAACCCCGACGAAGACCTCCCGGCGTCGCAGACCGGCGGCGGTAAGACAACCAGGACGGTCTTGTTCGCGACCTCTGCCAAGGAAGCCGTCCGCGCCTTCTACGACAACGTCGCGCAAGAGGTCCTGCCTGACGCGTGCACCCGGTTCGAGACCAAGGAGGTCGAGGACCAGTTCGCGCGCCACTTCAACGCCCCCGACTGCGAGACCGCGGTCAAGCGCCTGCACGCCGAGGTCGGTCGCGCCAACGACTACGCCGAGCCGCGCTTCCCGCTGTCGATGGACCTGACCCCCCGCACCGACGGCACCGTGGTCATCAGCTCGTGCGAGATGGAGGTCTACGACGGCCCCCGCCTCGGCCGCTTCATCGTCAAGGTCATCCCCGGCTCCCGGGGCGACCAGTGGACCATCGCCCGCCACGACGACGAGCCGACCCCGTGCCCGGCCAAGGCTGTCCAGCCCACCGGCTGACCCTGCTATCATCTCGCCGCGAGTGCTATCATCGTGGGGTGAAGCAGCTGATCACCCGGGTCGACGACGGTCTGCACGCCAGGCTGAAGGCGCGCGCGGCAGGCACCAACCGCAGCGTGAACGACCTGGTCGTCGAGGCCCTGGTGGCGGTGTTGGACGGCGGCGAGAACCGCAGGGCCGTCCGCGAGCGGGCCAGGGCGGCCGGTCTGCTGGTGGTCCCCGAGGTCACCGGCCCGGTCGACACCCGCGACGAGGTCATCGCCGCGACCCGGGACAGCGGCGACGCCATCAGCTCCGCGCTGGACGAGGAACGCTCCGCGCGGTGACCCTCCTCTACGCCGACACCAGCGCCGTCGTGCGCGCCTACGCCGTGGGCGAGACCGACCACGAGACCCTGCGCGCCCTGCTGTTCGAGGGGCCGGACCCGGTGGTCACCAGCGAGTTGACCACGGTGGAGTTCGCGAGCGCGGTCTCCGCCGCGGCCAGGACGGGCCGGGTCGACGAGCCGCACCGCTTGATCGCCCGGTTCACCGCCGACTGCGCCGAGGGTGGCCCGGTCAGCGTGCTGCGGCTGGTCCCGGAGTCGGTCCTGCCGACCGCGAGGCGGCTGGTCACCGAGCACGCGATCCGCACCCTCGACGCCCTGCACCTGGCGGTCCTGCTCACCACGGCGACCAGCCTGGCCAGCGGCGACGACATCGTCCTGGTCAGCCGCGACCGGCAGCAGCTGCGGGTCGCGGCCGAGCTGGGGATCGCGGTCGCCTAGTCCGAGGGTCGCCCAGTCAGGGACAGGTGACCTCGACGGTGACCTCGTGGGTGGCGGCGATGCTGCTGCCCCAGTTGCCGAGGACGTCCTTCATCTGGACGCCGTAGTAGGAGTAGAGGCGCCAGGGGCCCGTCTGGCAGGGGTACGCCTCGGCGGCGGAGTTTGCGGTGTTCGAGCCGGAGGCGCCGGGGAAGGTCTTGTCGGTGGTCTTGGTGCCGTCCGGGAAGGTGATCTCGTAGTAGCTGGGTTCCCAGACGCGGCACCCGTTCGGGAGCTTCTCCCAGCCGATGCCGAACAGGGCCAGCCAGCCGCACTCGGTCCACAGCATCGGGTAGACGCCCCCGTCGCCGGAGTCGTAGAAGCACAGCCAGCTCTTCATCCGGCGGTTCTCGTTGCCGTTGTAGTCGACCCAGTCACCGCAGTGCGGCTCGGCGACGGTCAGCGGCGCGGCGGCGGTGGCGGACGCGGGAACGGGGGCGAGGAGGGTGCCGAACGCGAGCACGAGGGCGGCGAACACCCGAGAAGTCTTCATGCGGCAGATCGTTTCGGACCCGGGCCACCCCGCGCCCGGCCAAGTCCGCTGACTCACCAGGTCGGGTGAACTACCCCCGGAGAACGACGCGAGCCCCACCCCGTGGCATGACTCGCCTGCACCCCCGTCGGCCCTACCGTCGCGGGTATGGACGAGCGCGGTTACGACGGCCTGCAGGCGGTCGTGTTCCTGGCCGGGATCTACGAGGGGCTGCTGCCGTTCGTGTCCAAGATCTTCGACTGGGACCCGTTCCTGGCGTTCCCGCTGCGACTGCCCGACCCGCTGTGGTGGATCGTCGCAGGCGCGGCCCTGGTCGTGTGCGTGGCGCTGCTGGAACTGCTCGACCGGGCCAAGAAGCGGGTCGGCTCAACGAAAAAGGCCCCGCCGGAGCGGGGCCTCTTCCACAGGAGCTGACTACGCCTGCACGTCCTCTTCGAGGAGGTTGCGCAGCTTCGCCGGGTCGACCGGGATGCCGGGGCCCATGGTGGTGGAGAAGGTGATCTTCCGCAGGAACCGGCCCTTGGCCGCCGACGGCTTCGCGCGCAGGACCTCGTCGAGGGCCGCGGCGTAGTTCTCCACCAGCTTGGTCTGCTCGAACGAGACCTTGCCGATCACCAGGTGCAGGTTGGACTGCTTGTCCACCCGGAAGTTGATCTTGCCGCCCTTGATCTCGTTGACCGCCTTGGTGACATCGGGGGTCACCGTGCCGGTCTTCGGGTTCGGCATCAGGCCGCGCGGGCCGAGGATGCGGGCGATGCGGCCGACCTTGGCCATCTGGTCCGGGGTGGCGATGGCGGCGTCGAAGTCGAGCCAGCCACCCTGGATGCGCTCGATCAGGTCCTCGGAGCCGACCGCGTCCGCACCGGCGGCCTCGGCCTCGGCGGCCTTGTCGCCGGTCGCGAAGACGATGACGCGGGCGGTCTTACCGGTGCCGTGCGGCAGGTTGACGGTGCCGCGGACCATCTGGTCGGCCTTGCGGGGGTCGACGCCGAGGCGGATGGCGACCTCGACGGTCGCGTCGAGCTTGACCTTGGAGGTCTCCTTCGCCAGCTGCGCGGCCTCGAGCGGGGTGTAGAGCCGCTCGCGGTCGATCAGCTCGGCGGCCTGGCGGTATGCCTTGCTGCGCTTTGCCATTGCTGTTCCTTCTAACGGATGTGTGCGCGGCCGGTCGGGAAGCAACCGGTGGCCGCGTGGATCAGTTGTGGTGCGAGCCAGCGCCTGGCCCTCCCACACGTGCCTCGCGGGTGGTGCTTATTCGACCGTGATGCCCATCGACCGGGCGGTGCCCGCGATGATCTTGGCGGCCTGGTCGATGTCGATCGCGTTGAGGTCGGTCTTCTTGGTCTCGGCGATCTCGCGGACCTGGTCCCAGGTGACCTTGGCGACCTTGGTCTTGTGCGGCTCTGCCGAGCCCTTCTCGATCCCGGCGGCCTTGAGCAGCAGCTTGGCCGCGGGCGGGGTCTTGAGCTTGAAGTCGAACGAGCGGTCCTCGAACACGGAGATCTCGACCGGGACCACGGTCCCCCGCTGCGACTCGGTCGCGGCGTTGTACGCCTTGCAGAACTCCATGATGTTGACGCCGTGCTGGCCCAGCGCGGGGCCGACCGGCGGGGCCGGGTTGGCCAGGCCCGCCTTGATCTGCAGCTTGATGATCGCTGCGAGCTTCTTCTTCTTGGGTGGCATGTCGGGCTTCCTTCAGTGCTTCCAGTATGCGGCGCGCGGAGCACCGCCGAGGACACGGACCGCGCGAATGGCTGCGCGCGGCCGTGCCTGCCGGTCCGGTGGCCGGACCGTCAGATCTTGGAGACCTGGGTGAACGACAGCTCGACCGGGGTCTCCCGACCGAAGATCGACACCAGGACCTTCAGCTTCTGCCCGTCGGCGTTGACCTCGCTGATGGTGGCGGGCAGCGTGGCGAACGGGCCGTCCATGACGGTGACCGACTCGCCGATCTCGAAGTCCACCTCGACCGTGCCGCCGCGACCGCCGCCTGCCGACGAGCCCTTGGCCGCCGCGGGCTTGGCCTCCTCGACCTGCGGGAGGAGGAACTTGAGCACCTCGTCGATGGTCAGCGGGGAGGGCTTCGAGGTCGCGCCGACGAACCCGGTCACGCCGGGGGTGTTGCGGACCGCGGACCAGGACCCGTCGTTGAGCTCCATCCGGACCAGGATGTAGCCGGGCAGCACCTTGCGCTGCACCTGCTTGCGCTGGCCGTTCTTGATCTCGGTGACTTCCTCGGTCGGCACCTCGACCTGGAAGATGTACTCCTCCATGTCCAGGGTCTGGATGCGCGTCTCGAGGTTGGTCTTGACCTTGTTCTCGTAGCCGGCGTAGGAGTGCACGACGTACCAGTCGCCGGGGGCCGAGCGCAGCGCGTCGCGCATCTCGGCGACCGGGTCGGCCGGGGGGGCGTCGATCGGCGTGGCGTCGACCTCGGCCGGGGTCTCGGCCTCGGCCGAATCGGCGTCCTCGTCGTCATCCGAGTCCGCGTCGTCGTCCGAATCCTCGTCGGACGAGTCCTCATCGGACGCGTCGTCGTCGGAGGTGTCCTCGGCGTCGGCTTCGTCGGTGTCGGGTGCGGCCTCGACGACCTCGTCGGCGTTGACCTCGTCGGCGGGCCCGACGTGGTCGACGCCGTCATCGGCGACGAGGCCGGTCAGGTCGCTGCCCTGGGCCGCGCCGTTCTCGGAGGTCACAGTAGGTCTCGCTTCCTTTCGTGCAGCACGTGTTCGCGGCGGTTGCGGCGTGGACTCAGCCGAACAGCCAGAACACGCCCTTGCCAAGGCCGACGTCGAGGCCCGCCACGAGCGCCACCATGAAGGTGACGAAGACCAGCACGACGGCCGTGTAGCCGATCAGCTGCTTGCGGGTGGGCCAGATGACCTTGCGCAGCTCGGAGACGACCTCGCGCAGGAACCGCGAGGTCCTGGCGAAGATCGAGCCCTTGTCGTCCTTGCGGTCGCGGGTGGGCGTCGGGCGGCCCTTGCGGTCGGCGGAGTCGGCCTTGGCCGCGCTGTCCGGCCGCGCCTTGCTCCTCGGTTCCGCCTTGCCGTCAGCGTCCTTGCGCGCGGCCGGTCGAGCCGCACCGCGGCGCTCGCGCCGGGCAGCGGCGGTGGACGGACGAGAAGGGCGCTCCTGCCCCTCTTCCCGCTCCTGGTCCTCGGCCACGCTTCCTCCGCTCGATGGTTACCCAGTCCTGCGCGGGGTCAGCCGGGCCGGACGTTCAACGCAGGGGCGACAGGAATCGAACCTGCAACCTGCGGTTTTGGAGACCGCTGCTCTGCCAATTGAGCTACACCCCTTCGCACTCCTACCGGCCACTCTACCGGCGGACCGCGTTCGGACGCACTCCACTATCCCCACCGGAAACCCGAGGGGGACGGTCAAGTCGTTCCAAGCACGAGAGCATACGGTACCCGCTCCCACGCTCCTAAACCGAGCCCCGATCAAGGCCCTGACCTGCCGGTTCGCCATGGTGATCAAGAACACGGCGAACCGGCGGGGCCGGGCTCACGCACCCAGCGAGCGGACCGCGTCAGCGAGCCGGGCGACACCCTCGGGGATCTGGTCGACCCGCACGCCCGAGTAGGCCAGGCGCATGGTCGACCGACCACCCTCGAGCAGGAAGTCGGTGCCCTTCACGAAGGTCACCCCGCGCTCCTCGGCGGCGGGCAGGAGCTTGGCGACGTCCACGCCGTCCGGCAGCTCGACCCACATGAAGTACCCGCCCTCGGGGGCGGTGAACTTCGCCTCGGGCAACTGCTCGGCCAGCGCGTCGCACAGCACCCGCACCCGCTCGGCCAGCGCGGCGTTGACCGTGGCCACCGCGTCGTCGAACCGGCCGCTGATGGCGAACTGGTGGACGATCGCCTGGGCCAGCATGTTCGGCGAGATGTAGGTGTTGGTGGCGGCGACGCGCACCTTGTCGATCAGCTCGGGCGTGCCGACCAGGTAGCCGACCCGGGTGCCGGGGGCGACCGTCTTGGAGAAAGAACTGGCGTAGACCACGCGGCCGCGGCCCTCGTCGAGCTCCAGCATCGTCGGCAGCGGCTCACCGGCGAAGCGGATCTTGACGTACGGGTCGTCCTCGAAGATGAGGAAGTCGTACTGCTCGGCCAGCTCCAGCAAGCGCTTGCGCTTGGCCAGGCTCAGCGTGTAGCCCGCCGGGTTCTGGAAGTTGGGGATGATGTGGGCGAAGGTCGGGCGCAGGCCACCGGCGAGCAGCGCGGCCAGTTCCTCGGTGTCGATGCCGTCGACCTCGAGCGAGACCGGGCGCACGTCGGCATCGCGCTGACGCAGGCCGAGCAGGGTGCGGTCGTAGGTCGGGCGCTCCACGACCACGGGCTGCCCCGCGGTGACCAACTGGTCGAACAGGAACGCGTCGGCCTGCATCGAGCCGTTGGTGACCAGCACCTGGTTCTCCGCGACGCCGTGCAGGTCCGCGAGGTGCTTGCGCAGCGGGAGGTAACCGACCGCGGTGCCGTAGCCGAGCGCGGCGCCGGGGTCCTTGGTGAGTGCGGCGTCCGCGGCGGCCTTGAGGCCGTCCACGTCGATGATGTCGAGGGAGGGGGCGCCGCGGGCGAAGGAGATGAGTTCTGAAGCCGTCACGCGTGGAATCTAGATGAACCGGGCGTGGCCTGGCCGATGGGGTCGACCACGCCCGGTAGGTCCTACGGGCGGATGATCGCGATGGCCTTACCGAGCACAGCGCGGCCCTCGAACTTGGCCGACAGGTCGACGCGGATAGTGCCGTCTTCCAGGATCGCGCCCACCTTGCCGCTTAGCTCTACCAGCGCGCCGGTGTCGTCGTTGGGGACGACCACGGGCCGGGTGAAGCGGGCCTGGTAGTCGACGAGCGTGCCCAGGCCCCACGCGGTCACGACACGACCGGCCAGCGCCATGGTCAACATGCCGTGCGCGATCACGTCGGGCAGGCCGACGCCCTTGGCGAACGCCTCGTTCCAGTGGATCGGGTTGAAGTCCAGCGCCGCGCCCGCGTAGCGCACCAGGTCGGCCCTGGTGACGCGGACCTCGAGCTCGGGCAGGGCGTCGCCGACGGCGATCTCGCTCACGCCTGCTCCTCCTCGGCGTCGCGCACCACGAGCAGGGCCCGGGTGGTGACCCTCGGCTCGCCCGCGTCGGTGCGGATCTCCGCCTTGAGGGTGATGAAGTCGTTGCCCGCGCGCCGGGAGATGCTCTCCACGACCGTGGTCACCGCGAGCCGGTCGCCCGCGACGACGGGGCTGTGGTGGGTGAAGCTCTGGTCGCCGTGGACCATCCGGCTGTAGTCGAGTCCCAGCTCGGGGTCGTTCACGATCCGGTTGATCGACGCCAGGTTCACGATGGTGGTGAAGGTCGGCGGCGCCACCACGTCGGCGAACCCGAGGGCCTTGGCGGCCTCGACGTCCAGGTACTCCGGCCGCGGGTCCCCGATCGCCTCCGCGAACTCCCGGATCTTCTCCCGCCCGACCTCGTAGACAGACTCCGGCGGATACTCACGCCCCACGAACGACTGCTCCAGCGCCACGCCCACAACCCTACCCACCCACGACAAAGGCCACCCCACACAGGTGGGATGGCCTCATCGTTCCTACTGGACCCAACCGAACACCGGCGTGCCCACGACCGTGAGCGCCAGCGAACCGGTCGTCGTCAGCGGGTTTCCTTGTGCAGCTTGTGGGTCTTGCAGTTCGGGCAGAACTTCTTCAGCTCCACCCGGTCGGGGTCGTTGCGCCGGTTCTTCTTGGTGATGTAGTTGCGGTGCTTGCAGCTCTCACACGCGAGCGTGATCTTCGGCCGCACGTCAGTTGAAGCCACAACAACCAGCCCTTCACAAGATCAACAAACCCCGCAGCAGGACCAGCCCGCCCGCGGGGGTCCGGGGGTTCACCCCCGGCTGGGGCCTGGGGGCCAGGCCCCCAGAGACAATGGCGAAGCGACAAGGCCAAGGCATTCACTTGGCACACGTCACCCATCGCGTAGCGATGGCCGGACTTGAACCGGCGACACAGCGATTATGAGTCGCTTGCTCTACCGACTGAGCTACACCGCTCTGACATGGATCAAGCCGCGCCACACCGCCGATCTTCTCGGTGTACCGCGGCCGAACCGTCGAGCCCCTTTACGGAATCGAACCGTAGACCTTCTCCTTACCATGGAGACGCTCTGCCGACTGAGCTAAAGGGGCTTGTCCCCCGGGCTGCCCCTGGCGACGTGGAGTACTTTACACAGCCCTGCTGGAAGCTCCAAAACGGGGGGTCGATCTAGGACAGCAGGGTCAGCACGGTCTCGTCGCGCATGCCCCTGGCCTGCATCGTCCTGGCCTGCAGCCACGCTTCCAGCCTGCTCTCCGAGAGCGGCCGGGAGATCAAGTAGCCCTGCGCGACGTCGCAGCCCATGCCCGCCAGCTGGTCGCGCGCGGCGTCGTCCTCGACGCCCTCGGCGACCACGGTGAGCCCGAGCGAGTGGCCGAGTTCGACGATGGAGCGGACCACGGCGAGGTCGCCGAGGTCGGTGCCCATGCCGAGCACGAAGCTCTTGTCGATCTTCACCTCGTCCACCGGGAGCTGGCGCAGGTAGGCCAGCGAGGAGTAGCCGGTGCCGAAGTCGTCGACGGCGAGCACGACGCCGAGGGTGTGCAGGCGGCGCAGCACCGGCAGGGCGCGCTGCGGGTCGGCCATCACGCCGGACTCGGTCAGCTCCAGGGTCAGCAGCTCCGGCGGCACCCCGTGCCGGTCGAGCGCCTCGGCGACCCGGTCGGGGAACGAGGGGTCGTCGAGGCTGCGGACCGACAGGTTGACCGCGGCGGCGATGCGCAGGCCCCGGTCCATCCACTTGCGGACCCGGATCAGGGCCTGGTCCATGACGAACGTGGTGAGCGCGTCGACCAGGCCAGCGGCCTCGACGGCGGGGACGAACTCGTCCGGGTCGAGCCTGCCGAACTCGGGGTGGCGCCAGCGGACCAGGGCCTCGACGCCGAGCACCTGGCGGCTCGGCAGCGCGACCTTGGGCTGGTAGTGCACCTTGACCTGGCCGGTCTCCAGCGCCTGGCGGAACTGGGTGACCAGCTGGAAGCGGCGCAGGAAGATCTGGCCCATGGTGGGCAGGTACGCCTTGACCGTGTCGCCGCTGGAGCGGGCGGCGCGCAGTGCGACGTCGGCCCGTTGCAGCAGGGCGTCGACGTCGGTCTCCAGCGGGGCGCCCTCGTGCTCGCCGCAGCGCGGGCCGGAGTAGCCGACGACGGAGTTGGCCTCGACGGTGAGCCGGTCGACCGGGTACGGGGCGGCGAGTTCGGCGCGCAACCGCTCGGCGATCCCGTGCGCCTGCTCGGGTGTGGTGTCCAGCAGCAGCGCGGCGAACTGGCCGCCTTCCAGCCTGGCCAGCGCGACCTCCGGGCCGAGCGCGTCGCGCAGTCGGCGCCCGGCGGCCACGACCATCCGGTCGCTCCAGGCGTAGCCGAGGGCGTCGCTGACGGTGGACAGGACGTCGAGGTCGACGCGCAGCACGACCGAGTCGTGGTGGCGGCGCAGCGGGTCACCCGCGGCGCGGCGGAAGCCGGGGCGGTTGAGCAGGTTGGTCAGCGGGTCGTGGTAGGCGTCGTGGCGCAGGGTGGCCAGCAGCCGCCGGTTGTCCATGGCGGTGGCCAGGTGGCTGGCCATGGTGCCGATGAGCCGGACATCGGCCTGGCCGAAGCCGCGCCAGCGGGAGAGCTTGTCGTGCGCCTCGACCACGCCGAGCAGGTGGCTGGCGCTGCGCAGCGGCACCACGAGCGCCTCGTCGGCGGCCCGGCGGAGCAAGGCGTGCCGGATCTCGGGGGTCGCGTCGCCGCGGCGGAAGTGCCGCACGTGCGAGCCGGGCAGGCGCAGCAGTGCGTCGGCGCGGGAGCCGGTGGCCTCGACGTCGTGCGACTCGGGCGGCAGCTCGTCGCCGGAGACGACGGTGTGCAGCGGGAGTTGCGGTTCGAAGCGCAGCCGCAGCACGACCCTGCCCGCGCCGAGCTGGTCCTTGATGCGGTCGGCGATGGTCTGCCACTCGTCGCTGTCGGCTATCTCGGTGAGGTCCGACGGTTCGGTGCGACCCAGCGAGGGTTTAGCCGCGGCCTGGTGACCGGAGCGGGCGACGATGAGGCTGACTTCGGCGAGCGCTTCCAGGTCGCGCTGTTCGCGGAGCAGGCCGGAGTAAGCGATGTAGAGCGCGGACAAACCGGCGAGGGCAAGCACGAGCAGCGGCCACCCGGCCTCCGCGTGCGCGACGACCTGGTAGCCGACTACACCCATAGACGCATTGACCAGGCCAAGAACCAAGGTGCGCAACACAAGCCTGACGGCGGCGTTGAGGCGCATGGTGCGGCCGAGCACGCGCACGCAGACCAGGGCGAGCAGGGTGCTCGACAGCGGCGCGACCAACGCGCCTGCCAGCACACCGGCCCAGGCGGGCCCGAAGGCGCCGAGCACGTCCTTGACCCAGGTGGCCACGGCGAACGCGCTGGTGATCTCGAAGATCATCGCGCCCGCGTTGTAGAGGATCCGGTCCTGGACCTTGCGCACCAGCAGGGTGCCGACCCCCGCCAGCAGGTGCGCGGCGAGCACGACCTCGAACGGGGCGACGAACAACCCGATGACCAGCGGGATCTCGCAGAAGGAGATCGACCAGGAGACCCCGGTGCGCACGTCGATGTTGATCGCCAACTGCTCGGCGACCAGGAACCCGAGCGCCAGCAGCAGGCCGACCACGACAACGTTCGGGGTGTCGCGGGCGGGTAGCCACCAGGAGACCAGGCCGGCGGCGACGAGACCGGAGACCAGCACCAGGATGGAGAAGAAGAGGAAGCGGCGGTCGGGCGCCTGCTCCTCGGCCTGCCACGCCTGGTCCCTGCTCAGCTCGGGGTCGGCCAGGTCGGGGTGAGCCGGTCCGGCGTGCGGCAGAACGCTGCCGTGTGCAGGCTCGGTGCCCGGTTCGGCCGCTCCAGGATGGTCCGGCATGCAACCTCCTCCAACGGCCGCGGGCGGTGGCCCTGGTGACCTTCCCGGCGCATGGCGGGACCCCGACGGCCCGCTGACTGTACCCCGATCAGGCGAAAGAGGCACGTGTGCTAGTTACCCGCGGCCACCAAGTTCAGCGACCGTTCAGCAGGTGAGAACACCGGCCAGCACGGTCACCGCCTGCCCGATCAACCGGATCCGGTCGCCGTCCACCCGGACCTCGACGGTCCCGCCGCGGGCCGAGAGTTGGTTGCCCAGCAACAACGTCTTGCCGAGCACGGGACTCCAGTAGGCGGCGAGCGTGCAGTGCGCCGAGCCGGTCACCGGGTCCTCGTCGATGCCGACGGCGGGGTAGAAGCAGCGGCTGACGAAGTCGGCGCCCTGATCACCGGGTGCGGTGACTATCACCCCTCTGGACGAGTCGAGGACGAACGCAGAGAGATCAGGCCGCACCGCGCGCACTTCGGCAGCAGAGGCGACCCGAACCAGGAAATCCTCCCGGCCGCGGTGCACCTCGAGCACGGTCACGCCGGGCAGCGCGGCGACGAGCGGGGCGGGCGGCTCGACCGGTTCGAGCGGGTCGGCGGGGAAGTCCAACTCGATGCCGGTGGCGGTCGCGGTGGCGGTCAGGACGCCGCTGCGGGTGGTGAACCGGCGGTCCCCGCCGAGCACATGTGCGGCGGCGAGGGTCGCGTGGCCGCATAGGTCTACCTCGGCGACGGGGGTGAACCAGCGCAGCGGGACCGGGTCGTCTCCACGCACGTCGACGAACGCGCTCTCGGAGTGGTTCAACTCGGCGGCGACCGACTGCATCCACTCGGCGGAGCGGTCCTCGGTCAGCAGCACGACGCCCGCGGGGTTGCCGCGGAAGGGGCGGTCGGTGAAGGAGTCGACGACATAAACGTCCATGGCTGTCGACCGTACTGCGGTTGGATGGCCGGATGGACGTGTCAGAGATCGAGACCGGGCACGCCGCGCGAGTCGCCGCGCTCGACCCGCTCCTGCCGGTGCCGCCGCCGCTGGCTCCCGGGACCGGGCGCTTGCTGACCGTGCCCGGGGGCGCGGGGATCGCCTGGTCGCAGCAGACGCCCGCGAGCGATCCGTGGAGCCCGCTGCGCAAGCACCTGCTCGAGGTCCGGCTGGCGGACCCAGCCGCTCTCGGTGGCCTGCTCGACTCGTGGTTCGACCTGATCCACAGCTCGGTCGTGCCGGGTGACCTGGACTGCGCGGCCGTGGTGGAGGTGCCCAGTCGCGACACCGAGGGGGTGCTCGCGTTGGTGCACCGGGGTTTCACCGCGTCCAGTGTGATCGCGGTGCGGCTGCCCGGGCGTGGACCAGTGGTCGGACCATCCGATGTGACGGTGCGTCCTGCGGGACCTGAGGACCTGGACGTCGTGCTGGACCTGACGATGGCGGTGGTCGAGTACGACGCGCCGTTCGGGAAGGTCACGCCCCGCCCGGAGGTCATCCCCGCCCTGCGGTCACAGCTGGCCGCGTCGCTGGACCAGATCTGGCTCGGCTGCCGCGGCGACGAGGTGCTCGGCCTTCTCCAACTGCAACTCCCCCCGGCCTCTTCCTGGTGCGACCGCTACTCGGCCGCGCAGGGCGTCGGCTACCTGGCGAGCCTCAGCGTGCGCGCCGACCACCGCGGCTCCGGGGTGGGCTCGGTGCTGGTCGCCCACGCCCACCGCCGGTCCGACGGAGCCGGGGTCCCGGCAGTACTACTGCACCACGCGCTGCCGAACCCCCGCTCCACCCCCTTCTGGTACCGCAACGGTTACCGCCCCCTCTGGACAACCTGGCTCCGACGACCGGTCCTGCGCTAGCCGCGGTTCCAGCGGGCGATGTCCTGGGCCTCGGCCTCGACGTCCAGGCCGGGGTCGGCGATGACCTCGTTCTTCTCCAGGCGCCAGGTGCCGATGACGACGCCGTCGCGCAGGACGGTCGGCATGATGAAGCCGCCGCCCGCCTGGACGCGTTTGGCGAACTCGGGCGGGACGACGCCGTCGCGGGACTTGTAGCCCAACAGGTAGGTGTCGAAGTGGCCGAGCAGGCGGGTCGTGGGACCGGGGTCGGCCACTGGTGCGGCTTGCCGATCACCGAGGCCCGCGCGGGCCTTGCCGAGCGGGAGACCGGACCACGCGGCGAAGTCCTCGGCGGTGGCGGGGCCGTAGCCGGTCAGGTAGCGCTCGGCGAGGCGGGCGACGGCGGCGGGTTCGTCGACGGGGTCGCCGGGGTCGAAGCGGACGTAGGTGGGCTCGGTGTCGGACCGGTCGGGGCCGCGGCGGACGCGGCCGGTCATCGCGGCGTAGGCGATCATGTGCGCGGGTGCCTGGGTCTTGGCGTCGAGCGCGATGCCGTTGTCGGCCAGCAGGGCCACCAGTTCGGCGCGGTTGTGCGGCTCGTCGGTCGCGATGATCTCCGCACCGGCCTCGGCCAGCGCGTCGTCGATGCCGAGGCCGAGCCGCCTGCCCCTGGCCGCGTGCGCGAAGCGGGGGCCGAGCAGGTGCACCAACCAGCCCGCGTCCTCGGCGGCGACCATGTGCAGCGTCCCGCGCATCGCCCAGGTCCTGACCACGTCGCCGTCGGCGACCGCTCTGTCCACATCGGACCGGACGAGGCCCTCGGTCCTGACCCGGACCGCGAGCCGGGCCGGGCGCACGTCCTGGGACTGGATCCCGACCACCCGGCGCACCGCGTCCACGACGGTGACCGCCCGGGGACCGGCCAGGCCGTTGGCGACCGTGCGCGCGACCAGGCTCACCTGGCGAACAACCTGCTCGGGTCGGCCAGCGCCTTGAACTCCAGCGCGTTGCCAGCCGGGTCGCGCAGGAACATGGTCCACTGCTCGCCGGGCAGGCCCGCGAACCGGACGTACGGCTCGATCACGAACTCGGTGCCCGCCGCGCGCAACCGGTCGGCCAGCGCGTGGAAGTCGGGGACGTCGAGCACCAGCCCGAAGTGCGGCACCGGGACACCGTGGCCGTCGACCGGGTTGGTCGCGGCGTCGCCCCGGGTGCCGGGGGCGAGGTGGGTGACGACCTGGTGCCCGGCCAGGTCCCAGTCGACCCAGGTGTCGGCGTCGCGGCCCTGCGGGCAGCCCAGCACCTCGCCGTAGAAGCGGCGGGCGGCGGCCAAGTCGTCGACCGGGATGGCGAGGTGGAACGCGGGCCTGGTCATGGCGTCGACGGTACCGCCAGAAATTTCTCGGCGGGTTGGCAACCTTTCCGGGACCCGGCGCGGTCTAGGGGGTGAGTGACAGCGAGAGGAGGTGACGGCTTGCCCGGCAGTGAACCCGGTTTCGACCAGTTTGTCCGAGACCGGTACGACCAACTGCTGCGCTACGCCGTCATGCTCACCGGCCGCAAATGGGACGCCGAAGAGATCGTGCAGGAAGCGCTCTTGCGCTGCCTGCGCCGTTGGCGTCGTGTGCCCGCGGACAACGCCCTCGCGTACGCACGTAAGGCCGTCTATCACGAGTTCTTACGCGTAGCGAAGCGGAAGCCGCAGGTGTCGCTGGACGACCTGGCCGAGCAACTCGACCTGGACGACTTCACCGGCGCGGTAGTCGAACGCGAACACGTGCTGGTCTTACTGCAACAGCTGCCCCCGAGGCAGCGCGCGGCGGTAGTGGCCAGGGTGGTGCTCGACCTGTCCGAGGCGCAGACGGCGGTGGAACTCGCCTGCTCCGTCGGCACGGTCAAGTCGCTGACCAGCAGGGGGATGGCTCGGGTCAGGCAGTTGTGGGCGGCACAGGCGCCCGCGTCGCAGGGAAGGAGGCGGGCGTGATCGCCGAAGAGGAGGACCGTGCCGCCGCCCGGCTGCGCGACGAGCTCGACGGGATGCGGCTGTCGAGCACACCGGACCACGTCGACCGGGTTCTCAAGCACGTCCACGGACGTAGGCGCGCGCAGCGCCAGCAGCGGGTGCAGATGCTCACGGCGGTCGCCGTGGTGGTGTTCGCGGTGGCCGGGGCGTTCGTGGTCACCGCGAACCCCGGCCACGAGCCGGACACCTACACCGTCGCCGCCGTCACCCAGTGGCAGCTGCGCGGCGACCTCGCGGGCAACGCCGACCTGGTGCGCCGCGCGGAACACCTGTGGAAGACCTCGCCGTACCCGCCCACCGCACCGGTGCGTGCCGTGTTCGCCGGGCGCTCGCCCAACATCTCGGCCTGCTTCGACCTGGTCGTGCTGGTCGCCGACACCGCGGGGTCCGCGGAACAGGTCGCGTTCGTGACGACGCCGATCTCGATCTCCGGCAAGCCGGACCAGACCCAGCTGGTGCTGCGCGCGGTCACGACCGTGCCGGACGGGCAGCGGGCGGTCGGGTTCCTGTCGACGACCAGGGTCCCCGCCGACGAACCGGTCAGCAGCAACGGGGCGATCGGCGTCGCGCTGACCGCGCCGGGACTGGCCGAGATCGAGGTCCGCACCCCGCTGGTGCTCGACCAGGCGCGGCAGACCAACATCCCGGCCGGGGTCGTGTGGCCCGCGCCGGAACAGGGCACCGGGGCGTGGAACGCGGAACTGGTGCTGCGGACCCCCGGCGACCACCGGCAGCGGTTCCCGATCGCCGCGGGCATCGGCGACCCGGTGGTGGAGCACGTGTCCCTGCGCTCGGGCAACGGCGTGGTCCGGGCCAGCGGCGCAGGCGTGCGGCAGGGCGACCTCATCGCCACCCCGGACGGCGTCATCGGGGTGGTCAGCGCGCCGGACGGCACCGTCGACACCCGGCTGACCACGCTCGGGACCATCGGCAAGGTCCAGACCTCCACCTCAACGATCCCGGGCAGGCTCGTCGACGGCACCGGCGGGGTGGTGTTCGAACCCACCGCGGACGGGCTGATCTCCGACGGGAACCGGCTGCAGCTGCTGGCCTGGAACCGGCCGGAACTGGCGTTCGACCTGGGCACGCTGCACACCAACGACCAGGGCTGGCTCGTCACCAGGGTCCCCGGCGTCGTCGGCGCGACCTCGGCGTTGCGGATCGGGGGCAAGTGAACGGGCCGGTCGGCAGGACGCGGGCGGGACGACGTGGGTCGTCCCGCCCGGCGGCCCGCCCGCTCGGGTCAGCTGGCCGACGCCCAGCCGGTGCCCCAGACGCGGACGGTCGGGCTCCAGTCCTTGATGAGGCGGAAGTAGTGCTCGTGGTAGGGGTAGAGGCCGGTCCAGCAGTACCCGTACGAGTTGCCGTTGAGCGAGTAGCGCACCGTCGGCCCGACCTTGGTGTCGGTGCCGTAGGCGTTCCACATCTCGATCTTGATTTCCTTGCCGAAGTAGATGGGATCGCTCCCACCCGTGCCGCGCAGGCTCACGCAGGTCCGGCCCGCGCTGGTCGGCCAGAACGTGCGCGAGGCCAGCGACGAGGTGAAGTCGAAGTTGAAGGTGAACGGCAACGGCACCGCCTGGGCGCCCACCCCCTGCCCGGTCGGCCGGTCGGCCCCGTCATCGGGCACCAGCGGTACGAGCGGCGCGTCCTTGCTTGGTCGCGCATCGGTCTGCTTGGCGACTTCGACCCGGTCGCCGTTCTTGTCCCCCGGCTCGGCAACGACCTGACCAGCCGCCGTCGCCATCGCCACTATCACCAGCGCGACCACACCGAAACGCTTTATCGAAGACATGGGCTAACCCCCGTTACTAGTACCCAGAAGACAGGAAAGGAAAGCTAGCCAGTGCACCAACCACCGCACGTCCGGCGTTCGGGTGACACCCCTCGTAAATAGGCCGTTGCCCATGCCTAATGAAGCAGATGGCAGCACCACCGCTCGCCGCCCGGACCAGCCAAGCCCCCCGTTCGGCGCAGCCCCGCTATTCTGTTAATTACCGGCAGCCACCCCCGCCTGGTCCAGCCCAGGTGCACCCCGCCCCACTCCTATTCTGGGTATATGTGAACAAAGATTTTCCGCCGGGTTGGCTCCCCCGCGGAAATAGCGTCCCCATCGCGCCGCCCTCGCGCGCGATGCGGACGCCAGGGACCGGCCACACTGTGCAGGGGTGTGGCCGGTCCCACTTATTTCCCCCGCCGCAGACGCCCCGGTTCAATCGGCCACCACCAAAGCCACCGAACCGAAAAGCCACAGGACACCCGATTAGACATCGCCCACAAAGGCGACCAAGTCACCCACCCACGAACCGGACACCCACACCACCGACCGCCTCAGCCACCTAGTCCTGCCGACGTGAGTTCAGGTAGTACAGCAAGGACACGAGGGTCCCAGAGCCCAACAACTCTTGGCGCTGCATCAACTCGTTGACTCGATCGAGCGGAACCCACTCGACCCGACCCACCTCCTCGGTGTCGGTCGGATCACCGAGCCGTTCGGCCTCACGCCAGAGGTAGACATCCACCGGAGCCGTCACCTGCCCCGGCAACGGCTCAAAGGTGACCAGATGTTCCGGCTCCCCGACTGGCCGCCAACCACTCTCTTCCGCTGCCTCACGCGCGGCAGCCGCAGCGGCATCCTCGCCTTCATCGACCAGCCCACCCAGCAGTTCGTAACCCCACTGGTCGGTCGGGAAGCGGTAGCGCCAGAGCATCAACGCCTCGTCGCGCTCGTTCACGATCAGCGCGATGGCGATCCGCGCCAAGTGCACGACGTGGTAGTCCCACCGCTCGCCATTGGGCGCCTCGACGTCAGCAAGCCCTACCCGAACCCACCGGTTGTCATAGACGGTTCGCTCACCGAAGACCGTCCAGGCACCGCGCTCGTCGCTCACCGACGAACACACTACCGACGTAACCCCAGTTGCGGACTACGTGTCGACCATGACTTCGGACGTCGCTCGGACCTCCACGAAGCGAGGATCTCGACGGCCCCGCCCCACCCCCACTAGCCCCTACGCACTCGCCCCTCGCGCCCCCACCCAACAGGCCCCACGCACTCGTCCCTCGCGCCCCACCCAACAGGCCCCACGCACTCGTCCCTCGCGCCCCACCCAACGGGCCCCTACGCACTCGTCCCTCGCGCTACGGCCCCCGGCCCCGTGGGGGCCTGGGGGGTCGCCCCCCAGAAACGACGACAGACGACCAGGCCCACGCATTCCGTGGGCACAGGTCGCCTGAGTCTGTGGCGGGTAGAGGATTCGAACCTCTGTAGCTTTCGCGACGGATTTACAGTCCGCTCCCATTGGCCGCTCGGGCAACCCGCCGGGGTGTCCGGTGCTGCTGGACGTCGGGAACCATACCGAATGGGGTGGGGGGAGTTCCAACGGGTACCCCCTCTGCGCGGCGACCCCCTGGTGGGTGGTGGCGGCGGTACCATCCGTGCCGACCTGAACTACCCCTGTACAGCGGAGGTGCGAGGCACGTGGCGGACCCGTCATTCGACGTGGTGAGCAAGGTGGACCGGCAGGAGGTGGACAACGCGCTGAACCAGGCGGGTAAGGAGTTGGCCACCCGGTTCGACTTCCGCGGCACCGGGGCGAAGGTGGCCTGGTCCGGCGAGGAGGCGATCACCTTCGAGGCTGAGACCGAGGAGCGTTGCGCCGCCGCGATCGAGGTCTTCAAGGAGAAGCTGGTCAAGCGGAACATCTCCCAGAAGGCGTTCGACATCGGTGAGCCCGCGCCGTCGGGCAAGGTGCACAAGGTGACCGGCACGCTGGTCCAGGGCATCTCGGCGGAGAAGGCCAAGGAGATCGCCAAGAAGATCCGCGACGAGGGCCCCAAGGGCGTCCAGGCGCAGATCCAGGGCGACCAGTTGCGCGTCTCCGGCAAGAAGAAGGACCACCTGCAGGACGTCATCACCCTGCTCAAGACCGGCGACTTCGGCATCGCCCTGCAGTTCACGAACTACCGCTGACGCCCGGTGGTGGGTTGGCCCTGTGCCCGGCCCACCACCTCCCGGGAGGTGGACCTGTGCAGGCTTGCGAGGTCGTCATCACCGCGGCCGACGCCGAGTGGCTGGTCGGCTTCACGCGCGCGCTCGTGGCCGAGCGGCTGGTCGCGTGCGGGCAGCACATCAGTCCGGTCAGGTCCGTCTACCGGTGGGACGGCGCGATCCAGGACGACCTGGAGGCGCGGGTGGCCCTGCACACCCGGCTGTCGCTGGTCCCGGAGATCGTCGCCCGCGCCGACCGGGACCACCCGTACGACGTCCCGTGCGTGTTCGCGCTGCCCATCCAGGCAGGCAATCCCGCGTACCTGGCGTGGATCATCAGCCAGACCAGGGAAGCTGCCGATTACGACACGCTCGGTGTCGAGCCGACCGGGTGACCAGCCCATCAGGGCGTGGTGTCCGGCATCACTGGTAACCCAGCGTGCACTAGTGGCGATGCATTGTCGGGGAGTCGCCGCTCGATAGGGGATGCGGGCGGCTCTTACGTGGGTAGCCTCGGATTGGTGAACACGACAGGAGCCGTGATGAAGGGCATCGTCCTCGCTGGGGGTAGTGGGACCCGGTTGCACCCGATCACGCAGGCGGTGTCGAAGCAGCTGCTGCCCGTGTACGACAAGCCGATGATCTACTACCCGCTCTCGGTGCTGATGCTGGCCGGGATCCGGGACATCCTGATCATCTCCACCCCCACCGACCTGCCGAACTTCCAGCGGCTGCTCGGCGACGGCAGCCAGTTCGGGGTCGCGTTCTCCTACGCCGAGCAGGCGGAGCCCAACGGCCTGGCCGAGGCGTTCATCATCGGTGAGGACTTCGTCGGCGACGACTCCGTGGCGCTGGTGCTCGGCGACAACATCTTCTGGGGTCTCGGGTTCTCGCAGATGATGCAGGCCAACATCGCGGACCTCGATGGCGCTGTCTTGTTCGGTTACCCCGTCAAGGACCCCCAGCGCTACGGCGTCGGTGAGGTAGACGCGGACGGTCGACTGCTGTCCATCGAGGAGAAGCCTGCCGAGCCGAAGTCGAACCGGGCGATCACCGGGCTGTACTTCTACGACAACGACGTCGTCAAGATCGCCAAGAGCCTGTCGCCGTCGGCGCGGGGCGAGCTGGAGATCACCGACGTCAACCTGGAGTACCTGCGGCAGGGGCGGGCCAGGCTGCTCGACCTCGGGCGGGGCTTCGCCTGGCTGGACACCGGCACGCACGACTCGCTGCTGGAGGCGGGCCAGTTCGTCCAGGTGCTGGAGCACCGCACCGGCGTCCGGATCGCCTGCCTCGAGGAGATCGCCCTCGACCGCGGCTTCATCACCCCGGACGAGTGCTACGCGCTCGGGACCAAGCTGGCGAAGTCCGGTTACGGCGAGTACGTCATGAGCGTCGCGAAGGCCGCGGGCGCCACCGGTTAGGACTGCTCCATCGCCATCCGTTCGAGCCGCGCGATGCGGTCCGCGATGGGCGGGTGGGTCGAGAAGTGCCGGGAGATGCCGTCGCCGGGGCGGAACGGGTTGGCGATCATCAGGTGCGACTGCGCGGCGACCGCGGGCTCGGGGGCCAGCGGCGCGGCGCGGGTGCCCTCGTCGAGTTTGCGCAGCGCGGAGGCCAGGGCGAGCGGGTCGCCGGTGAGCCGGGCGCCGGACTCGTCGGCCTGGTACTCGCGGGAGCGGCTGACCGCCATCTGCACGATGACCGCGGCGATGGGGCCGAGCATCGCGATCAGCAGCATGGCGAACGGGTTGGCGCGGTCATCGTCGTCGTCACCGAAGATGCCCGCGAACAGCGCGAGGTTGGCCAAGAGGCTGACCACGGTCGCCAGCGCTCCTGCGACGCAGGAGATGAGGATGTCGCGGTTGTAGACGTGCGCGAGTTCGTGGGCCAGGACGCCGCGCAGCTCGCGCTCGTCGAGCAGGTCCAGCAGGCCCGTGGTGCAGCAGACGGCGGCGTTGCGCGGGTTGCGGCCGGTGGCGAACGCGTTCGGGGCGGCCGTGGGGCTGACGTACAAGCGGGGCATCGGCTGCCGGGCCGCGGTGGCGAGCTCGCGCACAATCCGGTACAGCGCGGGCTGTTCGGCCTGCGAGACCGGCCGCGCGCGCATGGCCCGCAGGGCGAGCTTGTCGGAGTTGAAGTACGCGTAACCGTTGACCCCGGCGGCGACCAGCACCCCGATGATCAGCGCCGTGCGGCCGAAGAACGAGGCGACCAGCACGATCAGCGCGCTGAGACCGCCCAGCAGGAGCGCGGTCCGCACGCCGTTGACATGTCCGTGCACCCTCGCCTCCTCGGTTCTCGCAGGCCCGGGAGTCCAACGAGCGCCCGGGGTGAGAAGTTCCAACCGGACAGTCGATCAGTTGCCGCTCTCGCCGAGGCGCCAGTAGGTCGTGGGGCGCACGCGCTGGCGGGGATAGCCGCGGTCGTCGAGCAGGTGTGACCGCACAGCGAGCATCGCCGACCGCTCGCCCGCCATCCAGACCTCTGGGAGCCCCTCCGGCAGCGTCGCAGCCCTGATGGCGTCGACCAGGACCGTGTTCTGGCCTGCCGGGGCGCCGTCGCGGTAGAGCCAGGTGACGCCTTCGAGTGGCTGCTCTTCCGCGGCGTTAGCCACCTCGATGAAGGCCAAGACCCGCTTGTCTTGCGGCAACGCGGCGAGGATCGCGGAGATGGCGGGGATCGCGGTCTCGTCACCCGCGAGCAGGTACCAGTCCGCGGTCGGGTCGGGCTGGTAAGCGGGCGATGGGCCGACGAAGATCACGTCGTCGCCCGGCTGGACCCTGGACGCCCAGGCCGAGGCCGGGCCCGCGTCGCCGTGCAGCACGAAGTCGAAGTCGACCTCGTTGGTGGCGGGGTCGTGCCTGCGGATGGTGTACGTGCGGGTGAGCGGCCGGACCTGGGCCCACAATCCGCGTGCCGACTCCAGGGTCAACGGCTCGGGGAGCACGGTGTCCTCGGGGTAGAGGTAGAGCATCACGTTCTGGTCGGTGCTCGCCCCGGCCAGGCTCGCCAGCGACTCGTGCTGGACGGTGACCCGCGCCATGTGCGGGGTGACGCGCTCGACCCGGGTGACCGGGACGCGCCACAGCCGGGTCTCTTGCCTGCGGGAGCGCCTGCGGGCCTCGGGTTGCGTGCTCATCTCCCCCATCCTCGCGCCCGTGGTCCTGGCGGCGTGAACCGGCTACCGTTCGTTCGAACGAACAGGGAGGTCGCCGTGCTCGGACTGGAGGCCAACGCTCGGGCCCTCGCTGCCGGGTCGACGACCTCGATAGCGCTGACGACCGAGGTCCTGGACTCGATCAGGCAGAGCCAACCGACGCTGAACGCCTTTCGCAGTGTCCGGGAGGTAGCGCTCACTGATGCTGCGGCCGCAGACCGGGCTCTTGGTGCGGGCAAGCGGTTGCCACTGTTGGGCGTACCGGTCGCCATCAAGGACGACGTCGACATCGCTGGTGAGCCCACCGCGTTCGGTTGTCCGGGTGACTTTCCTGCGGCTACAGCGGACTGCGCGCTCGTTGGGCGGCTCAAGGCGGCTGGCGCTGTCATCGTCGGTAAGACCAACACGCCTGAGTTTGGCCAGTGGCCGGTAACCGAGGGATCTGCGTTTGGGGTAACCCGGAACCCTTGGGATCTAGGGCGAACGCCTGGCGGGTCCTCTGGAGGCTCGGCTGCTGCTGTCGCGGCTGGGTTGGTACCTGCGGCCGTTGGGTCTGACGGTGCCGGCTCGGTGCGGATTCCGGCGGCGTGGACGCATCTGGTGGGGGTCAAGCCGCAGCGGGGGCGGGTGTCCAATCCGGACCTGTTTCACGGCATCACGACTGACGGCGTGTTGGCCCGTACCGTCGGGGATGCGGCGTTGTTGCTAGAGGTGCTTGCTGGCGCGCCGTTCCGGGACGCGGCTGATGCGGACCCGGGCAGGTTGCGGATAGGACTGTCGTTGCGGCCCGCGTTCACTGGCGTGCGGGTTGCGCTGGACCCGTTGGTGCGTACGGCTGTTGTGCGGCTCGCACGGGTGTTGCGGTCACTGGGGCACGAGATCGTCGTCGCGAACCCCGACTACGGCCTGATTGGACTCAACTTCCTCCCCCGCTCCCTAGGCGGCGTCCACGACTGGCATGGCCGCGTCCCGGATCCGCTCTTGCTCGATACGCGCACTCTTAGCAACGGGCGTCTCGGGGCCCTCTTGCGCGGGCGTGGATTGCGCACCGCTAACGCCACCTTGCGGCTGTTCCAACGTCGAGTGGGTCGGGTGTTCGACCGCGTTGACGTACTCCTGACACCGACGACGGCTTCCCTACCTCTGCCTGTTGGCGCTATCGACGGACTACGCGGGTGGCAGACGGATCAGGCGATCATCCGCGCGTGCCCGTACGCGTGGCCGTGGAACGTGCTCGGTTGGCCTGCCGTGAACGTGCCCGCGGGGCTTGTGCCGCTGCCGGTGGGCGCGCAGCTGCTGGGACGCGCTGACAGCGAGCGACAGCTGATTTCCCTTGCCGCGCAACTGGAGTCCGTCGAGCGCTGGGACCAGAGGTGGCCGTCGTGACCCGGGACCGGATCCTGCGCGCGACCCTGCGGGTGATCGCCGACGAAGGCGTCGCCGGGGTGACGAACCGGCGGATCGCACGGGAGGCGGAGGTCTCACTCGGGTCGATCACGTACCACTTCGCGACCCAGACCGACCTGCTGCGCGAGAGCCTGCTGCTGTTCGTACACGAGGAAACAACCCGACTAGCGACCTTCGAACTACCGGCGACTCTGGAACAAGCGGCCGCGTTGGTCCAACAGGTCGTGGAGAACCTACCGTCCGAACTAGCCCCGTTCGAGCTCTACCTCCACGCCGCCCGCAACCCCTCCCTACGCGACGCCACCTCCCGCTGCTTCGCCGCCTACGACGCGCTGGCGCTAACAGTCCTCACAGCCCTCGGCATCCCCTCACCCGAACACCTAACCGGCCCCGTCGTGGCTCTAGTAGCAGGCATGCAACTCCGCCACCTAGCCACCGGCACACCCCCCGAGATCGCCAACGCCCTCTTATTGCTCGTCAGCCCTTCGCCGCACTGAACACCGGATTCCCCACCGACACCCGCTGCACCGGCACCACAACCCGCGGCTGCTCAACAGCGACCCCACTACGAAACACCGGCACCTGCGGCTTCACCGGACGCACGTTCACACTCATCAGTCCTCCCACAATCCACTGTCGGCCCAGAAGTGCCCAGCAACCGCCGAGCTGTAACGGCCTCCCCCAAAGTGGACCACCGGGGTACGACAGTTCAGCGCTTGGCGGTGCCGCGGCCTGACGGGTTTGGGAGCACCGGGAGAGCGCGGGCCGCGGCCTTGGCGTCCTTCCGGATGCGGGTGAGCTCCTCGAAGAACGGGTTGTGCCGGTTGTCGCTCAGGTTCAGCGGCAGGTACTCCCGCTCGATCACCGCCTTCTCCACCTCCCGCGGCGACTCCACCGCGAGGTAGGACACCCGGGCGTGGGCGTCCAACCACTTGTTCAACACCTGCTCACCGTGCACGAAGGTCAACCGGTTCCCACTCCCGACGCGACGCAGCTCCAACCCCAGCTGGTCGGCGAGCAGGCACCCCAGCGTCAGCCGGAGCGTGGACGCCTCCGCATTCCGCTTGAGGTGCTCCCTCACCCGATGCCGAATCGTCCGCTTACTCGGCCGCGCCCCATTCAGGGGCGCAGGCTTCGGCGCAATCCCCACATAAAGCAACTTCCACGGCGCCCCAGCCAACCCCTCCGGCAACGGCACCACCGGCGGAACCTCATCAAAGAACCACCCATACAACCCCGCCACAGCAGGCACCGGACACGGCTTCCCAAGAAGAACGTCGTCCCTTGAGTACGTCCGCTGAGGCAGGAGCAACGGCCTCAGTAAGTCCTCATACTCATCATCACCCACGACTCCACCCCAGCCCGGTAGCCCTACCTTCCAGAGTCGAACCTACCGAGCTGAAGCGGGCCAGCACCCCTCTTTAGAGCGTCCGATCGCGAAGTTCCATGGTGCAGCACTTGGGGCCGCCGCCGGATTTGCGGAGTTCGGTGATGTCTACGGGGTGGGGGGTGTAGCCGTGGGTGTGGAGTTGGGTGGTGAGGGTGGTGGCTTCCTTGGGGAGGATGACGTTGCGGCCGTCGGATACGGCGTTGAGGCCGAGGCAGGCGGCATCTTCTTCGGTGGCGAGGATGGCGTCGGGGTAGAGGCGGCGGAGTAGGCGTTGGGTGCCGGGGGAGAAGGCGGCGGGGTAGTAGGCGATGTGGGCTCGGGAGGTGGGGGTGGCCTCGGTGAGCACGAACAGCGCGACGTCCAGGTGGTAGTAGCGGGGGTCCACCAGGTGCAGGGACACCACTGGGACGCCTAGGACTTCTTGGGCTTCGGCGTGGGCGCCGGGGTCGGTGCGGAAGCCGGTGCCCGCGAGCAACAGATCGCCGGTCCAGGTGAGGTCGCCCTCGGCTTCGTTGATCTTCTCGGGCATGACGATGTCGCGGTAGCCGCGGTCGAGGAACCAGGTGCGGAAGAAGTCGGCCTCGGCGGCGCGCTGGGGGGCGCGGAAGCGGGACCCCAGCACCACGCCGTCGATGACGGTGCCCGAGTTGGCGGAGAAGACCATGTCCGGCAGGCCGGGCTGGGGGGCGATGGTCTCGACGGTGTGGCCGAGGCGCTCGTAGGTCTCCTTCAGCGCCGTCCACTCGGCGACCGCGCCCTCGGTGCTGACCGGGCGGGTGGGGTCCATCCACGGGTTGATGGAGTACTCGACCGCGAAGTACGTGGGCGAGCACATGAGGTACCGCCGCGTCGTGGCGAGGCGGGTGGTCGCGGGCTGCCGCACGGGTGCCGAGGTCATGGATCGAAATGTAGAGCCCCGGAAAGCAGTCATCAATGTCGCTAAGACGCCCTCGAACATGCAGAATGTTGCGTGTGGACGTCATTGATCAGCGAATCATTTCACAGCTCGTGGCCGACGCGCGGTCGAGTTACGCCGAGATCGGCAAGGCCGTCTCGCTCTCCGCGCCCGCGGTCAAGCGGCGGGTGGACCGGCTGCTGGAGACCGGTGTGCTGCGCGGGTTCACCGCCGTGGTCAACCCGGAGGCGCTCGGCTGGGGCACCGAGGCGTTCGTCGAGGTGCACTGCCAGGGCAACGTGTCCCCCGACCGGATCCGCCAGCGGCTCGAACCGCTGCCCGAGGTGGTGGCCGCCTACACCGTCTCCGGGTCGGCCGACGCGATCGTGCACCTGCGGGCGGCCAACATCCACCACCTGGAGGACGCCCTGGAGCGGCTGCGCGCGGTCGACATGGTCTCCAGGACCGTCTCCACCGTCGTCCTGTCCACCCTTTTGGAGCGTCCGCCCGCGCCCGAGCCCGGCTAGGGTGCGCGGACATGACCGTCCTGCTTGAGCGGCGCGACGGCGTCGCCGTGATCACCCTCGACGACCCCGAGCGACGCAACGCCCTGACCCTGCCCCTATCGGCCCGACTCGCGGAGCTCGTCGCTGAGTGCGAGGCCGACCCGGACACGGCCGCGGTCGTAGTGACCGGTACGCCCCCCGCGTTCTGCGCCGGGGCAGACCTAACGGTGCTCGGGGAGTCGCGCGAGGAGGGGCTGCGCGGCATCTACGCGGGGTTCCTGGCCGTTGCGCGGTGTTCACTGCCGACGATCGCGGCCGTCGGTGGGGCGGCGGTAGGGGCAGGGTTGAACCTGGCGCTGGCCGCGGACGTCCGGATCGCGGGACCGCGGGCCCGGTTCGACGCGCGGTTCCTCCAGTTGGGCATCCACCCCGGCGGCGGCATGACGTGGATGCTGCAGCGGCTCGTTGGCCCGCAGACCGCGACCGCGATGACCCTGTTCCGGCACGTCCCGGACGCGGCGGAGGCGCAGCGCGTCGGTCTGACCCTCACGACGGTCGACGGTGACCACGACGCGCTGGTCCAAGCGGCCGTCGACCTCGCCGCGGCTACCGCCAAAGCGCCTAAAGACCTGGTGCTGTCGATCAAAAGGTCGATGCGCGCGACCGCGGCGCAAAGCTGCCACGACGACGCGATCGAGACCGAACTCGCGGCGCAGTTGACGTCGATGGACTCCTCCGCGTTCGCCCAGCTCCTGGCGGAGATGAAGGCCCGGATCTCGTCCGCGCCGACCCCGTAAGCTGTTCGCGGCATCCCACGGGTCCGGAATCCGGTGCCCATCATCCGGGATAAGTGTAACCGCCGGTTACACTCAAACCGGGACCGCACCAGGCCCTTACCCGATACCGTTGATCGGGGGCTCGCGCGGGACTGTGATCTGCAACGCGTTGCTCGGGTCCGTGGTCCGGCGATGCCTACCGTTGAACGCGACACGACCAGCCAGTCGGGTGTCAGGAGAGAGGGATCGGCAGCTCATGAGCACAGGTGTGGACGGTGGTACTGCCGCCACCGGGACCCCGCGGGCGGCCGCGGTCACCAAACTCGACCGAGTGGTGATCCGGTTCGCCGGTGACTCCGGTGACGGCATGCAGCTCACCGGCGACCGCTTCACCTCGGAGGCCGCTGCCTTCGGCAACGACCTCTCCACCATGCCCAACTTCCCGGCGGAGATCCGCGCCCCCCAGGGCACCATCCCCGGCGTCTCCAGCTTCCAGGTCCACTTCGCCGACTACGACATCCTGACCCCCGGCGACCGCCCCGACGTGCTGGTCGCCATGAACCCGGCCGCGCTCAAGGCCAACATCGCCGACCTGCCCGCGGGCGGCACGCTGATCGTCAACACCGACGAGTTCGTCAAGCGGAACCTGACCAAGGTCGGTTACGCGGTCAACCCGCTCGAAGACGACTCACTCGCCGCCTACCAGGTGCACCAGGTCGCGATGGCCACGATCACCCAGGGCGCTCTTGCCGACACCGGCCTCGGTAAGAAGGACGCCGAGCGGTGTAAGAACATGTTCGCGCTCGGGCTGCTCTCGTGGATGTACCACCGGCCGACCGAGGGCACCGAACGGTTCCTGCGCGAGAAGTTCGCCAAGAAGCCGGACATCGCGGAGGCCAACGTCCTCGCGTTCCGCGCGGGCTTCTACTACGGCGAGACCACCGAGGCGTTCGCGGTCACCTACGAGGTCGCTCCGGCCAAGCTCGCCCCCGGCACCTACCGGCAGATCACCGGCAACACCGCGCTCGCGTACGGGATCGTCGCGGCGGCGCAGCAGTCGAAGCTGCCCGTGCTGCTGGGCACGTACCCGATCACGCCTGCGTCGGACATCCTGCACGAGCTGTCGAAGTACAAGCAGTTCGGCATCACGACCTTCCAGGCCGAGGACGAGATCGCGGGCATCTGCGCGGCACTGGGCGCCAGCTACGGCGGCGCGCTCGGGGTCACCTCGACCTCGGGCCCCGGCGTCGCGCTCAAGTCCGAGACCATCGGGCTCGGCGTGATGACCGAACTGCCGCTGCTGGTGATCGACGTGCAGCGCGGTGGCCCGTCGACCGGCCTGCCGACCAAGACCGAGCAGGCCGACCTGCTGCAGGCGATGTACGGCCGCAACGGCGAGTCGCCGGTGCCGATCATCGCCCCGCAGTCGCCTGCCGACTGCTTCGCCGCCGCGATCGAGGCGACGCACATCGCGCTGAAGTACCGCACCCCGGTGCTGCTGCTCTCCGACGGCGCGGTGGCCAACGGCTCCGAGCCGTGGCTGATCCCCGACGCCGCCGACCTGCCCGACCTGACGGTGGAGTTCGCGACCGAGCCCAACTCCCCCGACGGGTCGACGTTCTGGCCCTACCTGCGCGACCCGGAGACGCTGGCCCGCGCGTGGGCCGTCCCCGGCACCCCCGGCCTGCAGCACCGCATCGGCGGGCTGGAGAAGGCCGACGGGACCGGCAACATCTCCTACGAGCCCGACAACCACGACCGGATGGTCCGGCTGCGGCAAGCCAAGATCGACAACATCCCGGTGCCCGACCTCGCCGTCGACGACCCGACCGGCAAGGCGCGGGTGCTGGTGCTCGGCTGGGGCTCGTCGTACGGGCCGATCGGCGCCGCGTGCAGGCGGGTGCGCAAGCTCGGGCACTCGGTCGCCCAAGCCCACCTGCGCAACCTCAACCCGTTCCCGGCCAACCTCGGCGACGTGCTGCGGTCCTACGACAAGGTCGTCGTGCCGGAAATGAACCTGGGGCAGCTGGCGTTGCTGCTGAGGGGCAAGTACCTCGTCGACGTCGTCAGCTACACCAAGGTCGCCGGCCTGCCGTTCAAGGCCGAGGAACTGCAGAACGTGCTCACCGACATCGTGAAGGGGGTCGATGCGGGATGACCACGATCGACTTGGGGCTCCCCGGACTCGCCGGGGTGCCGACCACCGACGAACCGCAGAAGGCCAAGGACTACAAGTCCGACCAGGAAGTCCGCTGGTGCCCCGGGTGCGGGGACTACGTGGTGCTCAACGCCGTGCAGTCGTTCCTGCCGTCGCTGGGGCTGCGCCGCGAGAACATCGTCTTCATCTCCGGCATCGGCTGCTCGTCGCGCTTCCCGTACTACATGAACACCTACGGGATGCACTCCATCCACGGCCGCGCCCCGGCCATCGCCACCGGCCTGGCCACCGCCCGCCCCGACCTGTCGGTCTGGGTCGTCACCGGCGACGGCGACGCGCTGTCCATCGGCGGCAACCACCTGATCCACACCCTGCGCCGCAACGTGAACCTCAAGATCCTGCTGTTCAACAACCGGATCTACGGGCTCACCAAGGGCCAGTACTCGCCGACCTCGGAACCGGGCAAGGTCACCAAGTCCACCCCGATGGGCTCGCTGGACTACCCGTTCAACCCGGTGTCGCTGGCGCTCGGCGCCGAGGCCACGTTCGTCGGCCGCGCACTGGACTCCGACCGCGCCGGGCTCACCGAGGTCCTGCGCCAGGCCGCCGAACACCGCGGCTCGGCACTGGTCGAGATCTACCAGAACTGCCCGATCTTCAACGACGGCGCGTTCGACGTCCTGAAGGAAGCGGGCGAGGCCGAGCGCAGGCTCATCCCGCTTGAGCACGGCAAGCCGATCCGCTTCGGCGCGGAAGGCGAGTACGGGGTCATCCGCTCCGGCTTCGGGTCGCTGGCCGTCGCCAAGGTCAGCGAGGTCGGCGAGGACGCCCTGGTCGTGCACGACTCGCACACCGAGGACCCGTCCTACGCCTTCGCACTCTCCCGCCTGTCCACCCAGGACCTCAGCCACACCGTCACCGGCGTCTTCCGCTCGGTCACCCGCCCCACCTACGACGACCAGGCCCGCGCCCAGGTCGACGACGCCAAGGCCACCCGCCCGGCAGACCTCGACACCCTGCTCCGCGGCAAGGACACCTGGACCGTCATCGCCTAGGTCCCCGCTCTGCCGAACCGAGCCCCCACCGAACCGGTGGGGGCTCGCTTCATTTCCCGGTGGGCAAACGGGTGATCGTCGACCGGCGAACCACAGTCACGTTCAGCAATGCGCTATTCATCCAGCGTGAACAAGGGTGCGCGGGGATTCCGCGGCATGGTGGGGGAATCGAAGTGGGCACGACTGCTGGAGCTCGGCGTCCCGCGCGTGCACGGCCCCCGGGTCCCGCTGCTGCGGCAGGGCGATCCGGGGACGACGGTGCTGGTGCTGCTGTCCGGTCGGGTGAAGGTGTTCGGCACAGAGCCGGACGGCGGTCGACTGCTGCTGGCGCTGCGCGGGGCTGGTGACCTGCTGGGGGAGATCGCGGCGCGGTCGGCCTCCCGGCGCACGGCGACCGTGGAGACGATCGACCGGTGCACCGTCAGCGTGGTGCCAGCCGAGCGGTTCAACACCTTCCTCGAGGAGCACAACGGGCAGGCGGCACTGGCGGACTACTCGCTGTCGAAGCTGTCGCAGACCGTCCCCTACCAGGTCGAACTGGTGCACTTCAGCCCCGAGCGCAAGATCGCCCGACTCCTGCTCGAGGTGGTGGCGCTCGCCGACGAGGCCGTCACCGACCGGTACCGGGTCCCGTTCTCCCAGCAGGAACTGGCCAACTCGCTCGGGGTGGTCCGCAGCACCATCTCCCAGCACCTGTCGCGGCTCAAGGACAGCGGCGCGCTGCGGCAGGACCACGGGCACCTCGTCGTCGCCGATCCCGGCCTGCTGCGGACGTTCGCCGGGCTGTGACCCAGCTCGCAGTCGACTTGTCCGATGGCGGACAGTTCGGCGCCCCGCGTCTGGCCAAGCTCGTCGGGTGACCGACGACAACTCCGACCACCCCGAGCGCAGGGCTACCCGGCTGCCGCCGTACCGGGCGCTGCTGGTGGTCGACATCCGGGACTTCAGCGGCCTGCTCGGCCGCCACCACGCCGAGGTGACCGACCGGGTGCCCTCGGTGCTCAAGGCAGCGTTCGAGCGGTGCGGGCTCACCGACGTGTGGGAGGGCAGGCGGTTCGGGTTCAGCACCGGTGACGGCTACGCAGCCGGGTTCCCCGCCGAGGTGCTCCCACTGCTGCTCACCCCGTTCCTGCGGGCGCTGCACGAGGAGTTGGAGTTCTGGGACCGGGTCGCCGCCGACGCGGCGCCCCTGCGGATGCGGGTCAGCGTGCACGTCGGCCCGGTCACCGACTCCGGCCGTGAGCTGCTCAGCGAGGGCAGTGGCGTGGCGCGGGTCGAGGCGCACCGGCTGCTCGACTCCGCACCGGTCAGGGACCTGCTCACCCGCTCCGGACCGAGCACCCGGGTCGCGGCGATCGTGTCCGGGCGCGCCTTCACCGACGCCGTCCTGACCGGCTACAGCGGCGAACCGCCGGAGCTCTACGTCCAGGCCCCGGTCGCGGTCAAGTCCTACGGCGACCTCGCCTACCTGCGGGTTCCAGTGCCGACGGGCGACCTGCTGCGCCACGGGTTCCTACCGCCAGTGACCCAGGCAGAGCAACCACCCGAGGTCGTCGACCACGCCGCGGGCTCTACCGGGAACACCGCCCACCACGTGCGCGGCGACGTGGTCCAGGCAGGCCGTGACGTCAACCAGGCGACCAACAACTTCAGCTTCCGGGAACCGGCGAACGTCAACACCGGTTCCGGCAACCAGTTCAACGGCGACAACGCCCAGTACCACGACAACCGCGGTACCCGATGACCTCCACCGGCTTCAAGTTCGACGACACGGCCAACGTCAACACTGGTTCTGGCAACCAGACCAACGTCACCAACAACCACTACCACGCGCGGCAGCGGGTCAGGCGCAGCCTGCGGTTCATCGCGGCCGAGGAGATCCGCAGGCGAGCCGAGCGGTTCGTCGCCCCCGCGGGTTTCCCGTTCGCGGCGTTCACCCGGTCGTCGACGGTAGTGCTATCCGGCACCAGCGAGTCTGGCGCGCGCACTACGGCGCTGATGTTGTTGACAGCGCGCGGTAACAGCCATCTCGACGAACTCCGCGTGCTGGACGACCGCAGCGACGACGAAGACCCGGCACTCGACACCACCCAGCTGAAAGCGGGTGAACGGCTGCTGCTCGACCTGTGCGCGACCGACGACGACCGGGTGCGGGCCATGCAGCCGGACCTGGAGGCGTACCAGGCGGAGGTCACGCGCAAACAGGCGCGGCTGGTCCTGCTCGTGCGGCCGGACCAGGTCTCCCTGCTCGCCGACGCACTCGCCGCGCTCCGGGTCGACGTCGACCGCCCGGACGGCGCGGAGGTCCTGCGCGCGCACCTGGTCCCGGAGGGCATCCGCCTTCCGGACCCGCCGCCGCCGGTGGCCAGGCTGGCGGACTGCCTGCGGTCCGACCCGGTGGGGCGCATCGCCGATCTGGCGAGGGTGGTGGTCAAGGCCAGGGACACCGGCCAGGGCAAGACCATCGACACCTGGCTCGCGGCGGCGATGGCGGCGCGGTTCGAGCGGGCTGTCCAGGCGCAGAAGCTGTTCTCCGGCGATCAGCAGGCCGCTCGCCGGGCCCTGCTCGTCGCCGCCGCGTTCCTGCCCGGCGCCCCGGTCGAGGCGCTGGCCACCGCGGAGCAGGCGCTGCACCGCGAGATCGAGATCCCCGCGGCCGACGAGCACGTCCTCGACGGCACCCACCTGGCCGAGCGGATGGCGACCGCGCACCTGCGCGCCGACGGCTGCCGCACCGTGGAGTTCACCGACTTCGCGCTGGACTCGGCCCTGCGCACGCACTTCTGGACCTACTTCCCCGGTCTGCGCGCGGAGGTTGCCGAGTGGGTCGGCACGGTCGCCGTGTCCGAGGACATGCCCTACGAGGCCGCCGCCGACCTGGTGGACCGGTACGCGGAACTCCAACTCACCACCGGCGCGCCGGAACCGCTGCTGGCACTGGCCCGCACCTGGTCGGACCACCGGCGCGGGGTCGCGCTGGCAGCCCAGGCCGTCGCGATCGGACTGCGCGACAACCGGTCCTCCACGGCGGCCAGGCGATACGTCTACCACCGAGCGACGGACCACTCCCTGCCGACCTCGTTCGCCAGGGTGCTCGTCGACGCGTGCGTGGAGGACATCGCACCGACCAGGCCGTTCCAGGCCCTCGTGCGGCTGCACCACTTCACCCGGCACCGGGACACCAAGGTGGTGAGCGCGGCACTCGACGCCCTCGTCGGGCTGGTGCGCAAGCACGGCCTGCACCGGTGGCTGCTCGACCGGCTGCTCGACCAGCGGATGGACTCAGCCAACCGCGCCATCCTGCTCGCACTCGACCTGCCCCGGCACATGGCCACCGAGACCCGCACGCGCGACAACCAGGTCCAGCTGTGGGAGGCGCTGCTGCGCGACACCACCCGCGTCGTCCCACCGGATGACCTGTGGCGGTGGATCGGGACCGATCCGGCGCTGGTGGTGCGGGCGTGTGCGGGCAGGTCCGTACTGCTCAACGAACTCTTCGTGCTCGCCAGGGCGCAGGTCCGGCAAGCACAGGAAGCCCAGGCACGGCAGGCGGCCATCGCCCGTGCCGAGAAGTTGCTGCCGCTCATCGACGCGGCCCTGGACACCAGCGAACGGAGCGGACGGGCATGACCAGGGACACGAGGGTGGTCCTCACCGGCGGGGCAGCGCTGGCGCTGGCACTCACCGCGGGCACTCTGCTCGAGTGGGCGGACTGGGTCAACGTCGTGCTCGCGGTGGTCCTGATCGTCGGCACCGGGGTGCTGGCGACGCGAGGTCCGGCTCGCCGGGAGAGCAGGCCGGTCCCACCACCGCGGCAGCAGCCCGAGCCGGAGCCGGTGCCCGCGCCGCAACCCCCGCCGCCCGCGAGCCGCGAGGTGACCTCGGTGCGCTTGCCGAGCTCGGAGGGGGACATCCCGTTCACCCTCAGCTGCACCGTGCAGTGGTACCAACAGGCACACGGGCACCCGGATCCGGGAGTGCTCGCCGTGCAGGCCGTACTGCACCGCGCTCACCAGGCCGCCCGGTCCCACCACCCGGAGGACACCGGCGCGGTCCACGCCATCGCCGCCACCCTCAGCCACCCCGCGACGGACAGCACGAACACCGTGCGCGCCTGGGCCGCGGAGGTCCGGGTCTACGTCAACGACGAACACCGCGCCTACCTGCGCGACATGGCCGCGCTGCGCAGGCAGCAGCACCTGGCCAAGCTGGAGATCGCCAACGAGCGGTTCGTGCGCGAGTACCTGAACGACGAGGTGCTCACCAGCGCCGGGAGCACGGTGGTGTGGTGGCTGGCCAGGGACAAGTCCAAGGTCAAGGAGACCGTCGACCTGATCGGCTCGCTCGCCAGGCTCTCGGCGGCGGCCAGGGACACCGAGGTGGACGAGGCGTTCCGCGCCCTGGTGCCAGAACACCTCCGCCCCGCGGCCCATGCGGACCACGAAACACCTGGGGACAAAGGATTCTCGGGGCCCGGTCTGTCCGTCGTGGACAGTTCCGCGGTGGTGACCGGCCCCGGCGGGGTGCTGGACCTGCTGCCGGATCCGGCGGACGAGCGCCATGCGCTGTTCGGCCGCGATCTGGTCGACCTCCTGGTCCGGCACGACCACCCGGACCTGGCCGCCAGGGCCCGCGACCACTACGGCGTCGACGATTGGTCCTCGGCTGACCCAACCCCTGGCGATGCCGACCAGCACCAGGCGAGCTAGGGCTACCGGTCGCTGGTGGTGGTCCAGGGGACGAAGCCTGCGCGTTCGGCGTCGGCTACGGTGCGGAACCAGACGGTGGCTGTGGTGGTGGGGTAGGCGGGGGATTCTGTGGTGTGGAAGACGCCGTGGGTGCCTTTGACGGTGTAGTCCGTGGAGGGGGCCATGCCGTCGGGGCCCGCAGGGGCGGCTGGGGCGGTGAAGGCGTCGTCGAGGGTGCCGGAGACGTGGGTGAACTCGTCGTCGGGGGTGGTGGGGGATTGCAGGGGGATGCGGACCTTGGGGGTCGGGATGACCCACGGGGGACGCGGTGGGGGTGTGCGGGTGAGGTAGCGCCAGGTGAGGGCCACGCCCAGCAGGAAGGACAGCACGCACCACAGAACCGGTCGCCTCACCGGATGCCTCCTCGCGCGCCGTCGTGCCCAACCGGGGTTCGCCGTTGTGCTACAGCCAGACACCCCTTGTATCACTCTGGGTGGACAGCTGCCACCTAGGCGCGGCCGGACGGTGCCCGGACCGGACACCTTCGGGTGACGTCAGCCGAGGGGGCGGAAGCCGACCCGCTCGGCGTCGGCGACCGAGCGGAACCACACCTCGGCCACCGTGCGGTCGAACTTGGCCGAGTCGGGGGCGCAGTAGCGCAGGGCCGTCACGCTGGCCTTGATCGTGTACTCGCTCGACGGGGACCGGCCGCCGGGCAGCGGCATCGCCGAGCCGGGGCCGAACGGGCCGGGCGGGACGAACGGGTCGACGCCGGACGGGGTCTGCTGCAGGGTCCTGGCGCCGCGCAGGCGGTTCGGCGGCGGGGGCGCGGGCTTGGCCGCCTCGGCGTCGCCAGCGGGCAGGACCGGCTCGAACAGGGACCGCTCGCGGTCGGGCGTGGTCTGCTTCGCGGCGACCGGCTCGGCGACCACCGGCGCCGGGACAGACACGGTCGGCGTGGTGGAGGTCTGCACACCGAAGGGGAACCGGTTCTGCGGCTTCGACGGGATCCGCTTGGGCAACAAACTCGAGTTCCTCTCCGGCAGCGCTTCCGCGTAGGCGGGCGTCGGCTGAATCGGCTGCTGGAACCCGGGCTGGTCGGTCACCGCCGGTGCGGGTTCCTGCTCGACGAACCCGACCGGCTCCACCGCGGCGTGCGCGGGCTGCCGCTCGACCTCGACCACCGGCTCCGGCTCGACGTGCTCCGGTTCCACCCGCGCGACCGGCACGACGAACTGCGTCGCGTCGACGGTGTTGATCGCGGGGTCGTCAGCGCGGCGTTCGGCGGCGCGGGTCTCCTCGTCGTGGTCGTACTCGGTGGGACCGTCGTTGTCGTGGTGCGCGTCGCTGTCGTGGTGCGCGTCGGCGTCGGCGAGGTCGCCGCGGGCCGCGTGGTCGCCGTAGCGGGCGACCGCCCCGGGGTCGAGGTAGCCGGTGCGGTCGAGGTCCGGCTCGTCGTCGAGGTCGTCGACCAGCGCGTCGTCGGTCAGCGAGGTCCCGTTGACCGGGGCGTGGTCGGCATCCGCCTTGCCCTCGGCGTCGATCCGGCGGATCAGCTCGGCCGGGATCGGCGTGGTGTGCTGGGTGAAGATCGTGCCGGTGTCGTCGTCGCGGTCGTCTTCGGCGGCGGGCAGCGCGTGCTCGTCGGCGGTCTCGCCAACAACCCGGTCGGCCCGGTCAGCCCGGTCGTCGTCGGCGTAGTACTCGGCCTCGGCCTCGGTGTCCGCGGTCTCGTCGAGGTCGTCCACGAGCCGGTCGGGCCGGTCGCGGTCGAACCAGTCGCGGTCGTCGTCCTGCTCGGCGGCCGCCCGGAAGCCCTCGCGGTAGTCGGCCTCGACACCCTCGCGGTACTCGCCTGCGCCGTCCGCGCGGTACTCCCCCGCGGCACCTTCGCGATACTCGCCCGCACCTTCGCGGTACTCAGCGGTGCCCTCGCGGTACTCGGCAGCGCCCTCGCGGTACTCGCCCGCGGTGCCCTCGCGGTACTCGGCGGTGGCGTCCTCGCGCGGATCGGCACCCGAGTCGTCGCGGTACTCGGCGGCTTCCTCGCGGTAGTCGGTGCCGGACTCCGTGGCGGGCGGGATGTACTGCGTCAACTCGGCGGCGGTGTGCTCCGGCTCGCGGTCCCAGTCCCGCTCGGCGGGGTCCCGGTCCCGTTCGGCGTCCTCGCGGTCGTCGACGCCCTCGTGCCGGTCCGCGCTCTCGACCCGGTCGTGCTCGTCGTCGCGACCCGCGTCGTGCTGGTGGTCGTAGTCGGTGTGCCCGTCGACCGCGGGGGCGGGCATCGAGCGCAGGCCGTTCTCGTCCTCGTCCGACAGCGTCAGCAGCCCGCGGCGGATGGAGTCCTCACCGGTGCGCCGCGGCTGGACGAAGCCGAGGTCGTCGCGGGTGTCGGTGAGACCGGGCACGATCGCCGAGGTGTAGCCGCTGTCCTCGGCGGCCAGCCGCGCCTCGCGCTTGCGGACCGCGGTGAGCCTGCCCTCGAGCTCGGTGACGCGCTTGCGGGCGGGGAGGGCGATCAGCAGCCAGCAGAGCACCGCTCCGACCAGGAAACCGGCGAGGCTCCAGACCCACACCTGCCCGAAGAACGGCATCGCCGATGTCTCCCTCCCGGTCGCGTCCCGGTCGACGCGGCATACGGTTGCTCAAGCCTAGGGGAGGTTACTGCGACGCGTCGGACCATCGGCGGCATGCCGCGCAATTAGCCGCTACGTCACAGTTCGGTACGCGCCAGGGTGCCTCATCGGGTTCGGGCGACTACATAACGTGTCAGTAGCTCGAGTGCGTCGCGCGCGGCGCACCCCGGCAGAGCAGCCAACTCCGCGTACGCGCGGTCCGCGTACGAGTCCAGCGTCCGGCGGGCGCGGTCTAGACCACCCGATCGGCGCAGCAGCTCCAGCGCCTCGTCGACCTCCGCGTCGTCGGTGATCGGCGCGGCCAGCAGCTGGTGCAGCCGGGCGTCGCCGCCGTCGGCGAGCGCGTAGAGCATCGGCAGCGTCCGCACGCCCTCGCGCAGGTCGGTGCCCGGCGTCTTGCCGGACTCGTCGGCCGGGGAGGCGATGTCGATGACGTCGTCGGAGATCTGGAACGCGGCGCCGATGATCTCGCCGAAGCGGCACAGCGCGTGCACCTCGGCCGGGGAGGCGCCGGAGAACATGGCGCCGTAGCGGCCGGAGGTGGCGATCAGCGAGCCGGTCTTCTGCGCGATCACCGACAGGTAGTGCTCGATCGGGTCGCTGTCGCCGGGGCCGACGGTCTCGCGCATCTGCCCGGTGACCAGCTCGCGCATCGTCTCGGCGATCACCCTGGTGGCGTCGGCGCCGAGGTCGGCGACCAGCATCGAGGCGTGCGCGAACAGGAAGTCGCCGGTGAGGATGGCCACCGAGTTGTTCCACCTGGCGTTCGCGCTCGCGTCGCCGCGGCGCATGGTGGCCTCGTCCATCACGTCGTCGTGGTAGAGCGTCGCCAGGTGCACCAGCTCGACCGCGGCGGCCGCGGTGATGACGTGCTCGGTGCTCCCCTGGTTGAACTGGGCCGACAGCAGCGTGAACAGCGGGCGGAAGCGCTTGCCCCCGGCCTTCACCAGGTGCAGCGCGGCCTCGTCGACGAACTCGAAGTCGCTGTGCACGACCTGGCGCAGCAGCGACTCGACCTTGGCCAGCCCGGCGGTGACGGTGCCGACGAGTGCCGGGTCGGCGTCGTCGAGCCCCAGGAACGCGGGGATGCCGGAGTTCTCGGTGGTGGTCACGGCGGCGGCACTCCTGATCAGCTGTGGCTGTGGAGTGCCGAGCCTACTTGGCATCCCGTCGTGACCAGGCCCGGATGTCTCGAAGGCCACCCCCCGGGTGGGAGGTGGCCTTCGTGACAGGACAACCGATCTCGGGTTACCGGATGGCGAACACACCGCTCGACGCCCAGTCCAGGGCGAAGGCCGGGGCGATGCCCAGCAGCAGCGTGACGATGACGCCGAGGGTGATCGCGGCGGTGGTGAACGCCCCCGGCACGGTGACCGTGGGACCGTCCGCGGCGGGCTCGCTGAAGTACATCAGCACGATCACCCGCAGGTAGAAGAACGCGGCCACCGCGGAGGCGACCAGCGCCACCACGACCAGCGGGCCCATGCCGTCGGCGAGCGCGGCCTCGAACACCACGAACTTGCCGACGAACCCGCTGGTGAGCGGGATGCCCGCGAGCGCGAGCAGCAGGAAGGTGAACACCGCGGCCAGCAGCGGCGACCGCTTCGCCAACCCGGCCCACTGCGACAGGTGCGTCGCCTCGCCGGAGGAGTCGCGCACCAGGCTGATCACGCCGAAGGTGGCGATCGTGGTGAAGCCGTAGGTGAGCAGGTAGAACAGCGTGCTGGACAGGCCCTTCTCGGTGACCGCGATGGAGCCGATGAGCAGGAAGCCCGCGTGCGCCACCGAGGAGTAGGCGATCATCCGCTTGACGTCGGTCTGGGTCAGGCCGAGCACGGCGCCGATGACCATCGACACGATCGCCACGCCCCAGAGCACCCCGCGCCACTCCCACTGGGTCGACTCCAGCGCGACCTGCAGCACGCGCAGGATCCCGCCGAACGCGGCGACCTTGGTGCAGGCGGCCATGAACGCGGTGACCGGGGTCGGCGCGCCCTGGTAGACGTCCGGGGTCCAGGTGTGGAACGGACCGACGGCCGCCTTGAACAGCAGGCCGACCACCAGCAGGCCCATGCCCGCGAACAGCAGCGTGTCGGAGCGGTCACTGCCCGCTGCGGCCTCGGAGATGTCGGCCAGGCGGACCGAACCGGCGTAGCCGTAGAGCAGCGCGACGCCGTAGAGGAAGAACGCCGAGGCGAACGCGCCGAGCAGGAAGTACTTGACCGCGGCCTCCTGCGAGAGCAGGCGGCGACGGCGGGCCAGGCCGCACATCAGGTACAGCGGCAGCGACAGCACTTCCAGCGCGACGAACATCGTCAGCAGGTCGTTGGCCGCGCAGAAGACCATCATGCCGCCGAGCGCGAACAGCGTCAGCGGGAAGACCTCGGTCTGCATGCCGGTCGAGGCGACCTGCGCGCGGTCCTGCACGGTGCCGGGGCGGATCGCCGCGGTGGCCACGAACGCGCCGCCCGGCTCGACCGAGCGGTCGGCGATCAGCAGCACCGCGCCGAGGGAGAGCGCGAGCAGCGTCCCCCACAGGAACAGCGCGGGCCGGTCGACCGCCAGCGTGCCGAACATCGCGGTCTCCCCGGCCGCCGGGGCGCCGGAGACGTAGGTGACGAGCTTGACGCCCGCGGCCACGATGGTCAGCAGGGTCAGCACGACCTGGCCCGGCCAGCGCAGGTGCTTGGGCAGCAGGGCCTCGAACAGCACGCTCAGGCACGCCGCGCCGAGCACGATGAGGATCGGCCAGATCGCCGTCAGCGGGGGCGCCTCGGCCCTGGTGGGGGCGGGCGCCTGCTCCTGGGCGAGCAGGAGCACGGAGGACATCACCGACACTGCAACTGCCTCTCTCCAGACTGGACCGGGTCGGCCAGGGCCGCCTGGCACATCGTGGCGTCCACGGCCGGGGTCACGACGTCGAGCACGGGCTTCGGGAAGAACCCGAGCCCGACGATCAGCACGACCAGCGGGGCGAGGACCAGCTTCTCCCGACCGCTCAGGTCGGCGATCGCCTTCTTCGCGCCGACCGCGGGGTCGACCATGGTGCCCGGCCCGCCCGCGGCGCCGACCAGGGCGTCACCGCGCACCGGGCCCTGCATGATCCGCTGGTAGAGCCACAGCACGTAGAGCGCGGCGAGGACCATGCCGACCGTGGCGATGATCGTGTAGACCGGTGCGTTGGGGAAGGAGCCGATGAGCACCAGGAACTCGCTGACGAACGAGTTGGTGCCCGGCAGCGACATCGAGCTCAGGCCCGCGATCAGCAGCATGGCCGCCAGCACCGGGGTCAGCTTGGCCATGCCGCCGTAGTCGGCGACCCTGGTCGAGCCGCCTCGGGCGATCACCATGCCGACCACCAGGATCAGCATCCCGGTGGCGATGCTGTGGTTGACCATGTAGGTGACCGAGCCGACCATCGCCTGCGAGCTGAAGGCGAAGATGCCGAGCGCGATGAAGCCGAAGTGCGCGATGGAGACGTAGGCGAGGAACCGCTTGATGTCGCGCTGCCCGGTCGCCAGCATCGACCCGTAGATCACGCCGACGACGGCGAGTACGAGCACCAGTGGCGCGAGTTCCTTGCTGGCCAAGGGGAACATCGGCAGCAGGTAGCGCAGGAAGCCGAAGGTGCCGACCTTGTCCAGGATGCCGACCAGCAGGACGGCCACCCCGATCGGCGCCTCGGCGGTCGCGTCCGGCAGCCAGGTGTGCAGCGGGACCAGCGGCGCCTTGATCGCGAACGCCGCGAAGAAGCCGAGGAACAGCCAGACCTGGGTCTCCAGCGGCGCGGTGCTGACCACCTTGACCAGTTCGGCCCACTCGAAGGTGCCGGTGCCGTTCTGCTCGACGGCGAGCACGTAGCAGCCGATCACCGAGGCCAGCATGATCAGGCCGCCGAGGAACGAGTACAGGAAGAACTTCACCGCCGCGTACTGCCTGCGCGCCCCGCCGTAGGAGCCGATCAGGAAGTACATCGGGATCAGCATGATCTCGAACAGCACGTAGAACAGGAACACGTCGGTCGCGGCGAACACGCCGACGGTCAGCGCCTGCTCCAGCAGGATCAGCGCGAAGAAGCCGCCCTTGGTGCGGCCCTCCGGCAGCTTGTCCACCCAGCCCGCGCCGATCACCAGCGGCACCAGCAGGCCGATGACCGCGATCATCACCAGGGCGATGCCGTCCACGGCGAACGAGACGTGCACGCCGAAGGCGGGGATCCAGTCGAACGAGAACGCCTGCTGGAGCCGAGCGCCGCCCGGTTCGAACTGGACCCAGGCCACGACGGCGAGGACGAACTCCGCGAGGGAGAAGGCCAGCGCGGCCGACTTGGCGGTCTTGTCGTTGCCGCGCAACGCGACCACGACGGCGGCGCCGACCACCGGCAGCAGCAGCAACGCCGCCAGCAGCCAGGACCCGGTCGAGGAGGTGCTCATGCGAACCTCACCATCAGCAGTGCGGCGATCACCAGGATCGACCCTCCGAGCATGGACAGCGCGTACGAGCGGACGAAGCCGGTCTGCAGCCTGCGCAGTCGACCCGAGCTACCGCCCAGACCTGCCGCGATGCCGTTGACCAGTCCGTCGACGCCGCGGTTGTCGACGAACACCAGGAACCTGGTGAGCCAGACACCGGGGCGGGCGAACAGCGCCTCGTTGAGGTGGTTGCCGTAGAGGTCGGCGCGCGCGGCGCGGACCGGGAAGGACACCCGCTGCGGCCGGGTGACCGGCTGCTCGCGGCGACCGAACAGGGCGAAGGCGATTCCCGCGCCGATGGCCGAGATGGCCACGGTCAGGATCGCGATCACGGTGTGCGAGAGCGGACCGTGCTCCTCGACCAGCTCGCCGAGCGTGGGGGACAGCCACTCGGGCAGCATGCCGGACAGGACGGCGCCCGCGCCGACCGAGCCGACCGCCAGGACGATCATCGGCAGCGTCATGGTCCAGCCGGACTCGTGCGGGTGGTAGGCCCGACCGTCCTCGCTCTTGAGGTTCTCCCAGCGCGGCTTGCCCAGGAACACCAGGATCAGCAGGCGGGTCATGTAGAACGCGGTCAGGCCCGCGCCCAGCAGCGCGATGCCGCCGAAGATCCAGCCGCGGCTGCCGCCCTCGCTGAACGCCGCGGCGATGATGGCGTCCTTGGAGAAGTAGCCGGACAGGAACGGGAACCCGATCAGCGCCAGGTAGCCCAGCGTCCAGGTGATGAAGGTGATCGGCATCTTCCTGGCGAGCCCGCCGAGGCGGCGGATGTCGCCCTCGTCGTTCATGCCGTGCATGACCGAGCCTGCACCGAGGAACAGCCCGGCCTTGAAGAAGCCGTGCGTGAGCAGGTGCAGGATGCCGAAGGCGTACCCGGCCGGGCCGAGGCCGACGGCCAGGACCATGTAGCCGATCTGGCTGACCGTCGAGTAGGCCAACACCTTCTTGAAGTCGTCGTAGGCGCAGCCGATGACGCACCCGATCAGCAGCGTCACCGCGCCGACGATCATCACGACCAGTCGGGCGTCCTCCGCCTGCGGCAACGAGTACAGCGGGTTGGAGCGGGCGATCAGGTAGACGCCCGCGGTCACCATCGTCGCGGCGTGGATCAGCGCGGAGACCGGTGTCGGGCCCGCCATCGCGTCCGGGAGCCACGCCTGCAACGGGAACTGGCCCGACTTACCGCAGGCGCCGAGCAGCAGCAGGATGCCGATGGCCACGATCACGCCGGTCGACTGCTCGCCGATCTTGTCGAACACCACCGAGTACTGGGTGCTGCCGATGTTCTTGAACATCAGGAAGATCGCCAGCGCCAGGCCGACGTCGCCGACCCGGTTCATCAGGAACGCCTTCTTCGCCGCCGTGGCCGCGAAGTCCTTGCCCTGGTACCAGCCGATCAGCAGGTAGGAGGCGAGGCCGACGCCCTCCCAGCCGAAGTAGAGGGTCACGAAGCCGTTGCCGAGCACCAGCAGCAGCATGGCCGAGATGAACAGGTTCAGGTAGGCGAAGAACCGCCGCCGGTCCCGGTCGTCGGACATGTAGCCGATCGAGTAGATGTGGATCAGCGACCCGACCCCGGTGATCAGCAGCACGAAGGTCAGCGACAGCGGGTCGATGCGCAGTCCGAACTCGACGTTCAGGCTGTGGATCGAGATCCAGTCGAACAGGTGCGCTTCGCGCGTGCGGTCGTCGGCCGCCAACGACGTGGTGTCGAAGAACAGCAGCAGGCCGTAGACGAACGCGGCGATGACCGTGGCGCTGCCGAGCAGGTGGCCCCACTTGTCGGCGCGGCGGCCCGCGATGAGCAGCACGGCCGCGCCGAGTGCGGGCAGCGCGAGCAGCAGCCACGCGAGGTTGGCGATCCCGGTGGCCTGCTGCACCTCAGCCGCCAGGTTGATGGTTCCCGTCACCGGAGGTTCCCCTTAGTACTTCAGCAGGTTGGAATCGTCGACCGACGCGGTCCGGCGAGTCCGGAAGATCGACATGATGATCGCCAGACCCACCACGACCTCGGCCGCGGCGACGACCATCACGAAGAACGCCATGATCTGGCCGTCGAGGCTGCCGTTGATCCGCGCGAAGGTCACCAGCGAGAGGTTCACCGCGTTGAGCATCAGCTCGACGCACATGAACACCACGATGGCGTTGCGGCGCACCAGGACGCCGACGGCGCCGATGGTGAACAGCAGCGCGGACAGCAGCAGGTAGTACGTCGGGGTCACGACTCCTCCTTGCCTGGGGCGAGCGCGCGGGCGTCCGGGCCGGGCAGGGTGCCCGCGACGGCCTTGCGCTCCTCGTCGAGCTTGGCCGAGGCGGTCGCGTCGATGAGCCGCGAGAGCGACTCCTCGGCGACGGAGCCGTCCGGCAGCAGCGCCGGGGTGGCGACCGAGTTGGACGTGGCGAACACGCCGGGACCCGGCAGCGGCGACGGCCGGTCGTGCTCACCGCGGAAGCGGGCCTCGACCAGTTCCTTCTGGGTCTTGCGGCCGCGCACGTGCCGGTCGACGTAGCCGAGCACCATCGCGCCGACGGCCGCGGTGATGAGCAGCGCCGAGGTCAGCTCGAACGGGAAGACGTAGTCGGTGAACAGGGCCTTGCCGATGTTGTAGACGTTGCCCTGGCCGCCGTTGGCGGTCTCGCCTGCCAGCCCGACCGGCCGGACGTCGGTGAGCGCGCGGGCGACGGCGGCCACGATCAGCACCGCGAGGCCGACGCCGAACACCGTCGCCCACAGCCGCTGGCCGCGCAGCACCTCGACCACCGAGTCCGAGGAGTCCCTGCCCACCAGCATCAGCACGAACAGGAACAGCATCATGATCGCGCCGGTGTAGACGATGATCTGCACGAAGCCGAGGAACGGGCCCTGCTGGACCATGTAGATGACACCGAGGCTGAGCATGGTCAGCACCAGGAACAGCGCGGAGTGCACCGCGTTGCGGGCGAAGATCATGCCGAGCCCGCCTGCGAGGGCGAGCGGGCCGAGCACCCAGAACGCGATCGCCTCACCGGTGGTGACGTGGGTGGCCGCCGTCTGGGCCAGCAGCAGCGCGCTCACTTGGCCGCCTCCGCGTTGCGGGCCAGCTGCGGGCCGTTGACGTAGTAGTCCTGCTCGTTGTCGCCGAGCCGCATCGGGTGCGGCGGCTGCTCCATGCCGGGCAGCAGCGGCGCGAGCAGCTGCTCCTTGGTGTAGATCAGCCGCTGCCGGTCGTCGTCGGCCAGCTCGAAGTCGTTGAGCATGGTCAGCGACCTGGTCGGGCAGGCTTCGATGCACAGGCCGCAGCCGATGCAGCGCAGGTAGTTGATCTGGTAGTCGGCGCCGTAGCGCTCACCCGGGGAGTAGCGGTCGTCGTCGGTGTTGTCGCCGCCCTCGACGAAGATCGCGTCGGCCGGGCAGGCCCACGCGCACAGCTCGCAGCCGACGCACTTCTCCAGCCCATCCGGGTGCCGGTTGAGCTGGTGGCGACCGTGGTAGCGGGGCGCGGTGCCCGGGAAGTTCTCCGGGTACTCCTCGGTGACGACCTTCTTGAACATGGTCGAGAAGGTGACTCCGAAGCCCTTCAAGGGGTCGAAGATGCTCACTGCTCAGTCTCCTTCTGGGCACCCGCTGCGGCACCGACGGCGGCCTTCTCCCGCCTGCGGCGGACCCTCGGCTTGAGGTCGGCCTTGTCCGGGACCTTCAAGTCCAGCGGCGGGACCGGGTACCCGCCACCGGTGACCGGGACGACCGGGCCGTCCGACTTCGGCGCGCGTTCCGGCAGCAGGAACACCACGCCGACGAGGACAGCGAGCGCGATGCCGATGGTGACCAGGACGGTGCTGGAGGAGATGTCGTTCTCGTTGCGCAGCGCGCGCATGCCGACCACGAGCACGATCCAGACCAGGTTGGCCGGGACGAGGACCTTCCAGCCCAGCCGCATGAACTGGTCGTAGCGCATCCGGGGCAGCGTGCCGCGCAGCCAGATGAACACGAACAGGAAGATCCAGGTCTTGCCGAAGAACCACAACAGCGGCCACCAGCCGGTGTTGAAGTAGTTGTCGTCGATCAGCGAGATCGGCCACGGCGCCATGTACCCGCCGAAGAACAGCGTGGTGCAGAACGCGGAGACGATGACCATGTTGACGTACTCGGCGAGGAAGAACAGCGCGAACTTCATCGAGCTGTACTCGGTGTGGAAGCCGCCGACCAGCTCCGACTCGGCCTCGGGGAGGTCGAACGGCGCCCGGTTGGTCTCACCGATCATCGAGATGAAGTAGATGAGGAAGCTGGGGATCAGCAGGTAGAAGTACCACCCGCTGGCTTGCCGGTCGACGATGTCGCCGGTGGACAGCGATCCCGAGTAGAGGATGACGGCCACGATGGACAGTCCCATCGCGATCTCGTAGGAGATCACCTGCGCCGCCGACCGCAGACCGCCCAGCAGCGGGTACGGGGAGCCGGAGGCCCAGCCCGCGAGCACGATGCCGTAGACGCCCATCGACGAGCAGGCCAGCACCACCAGCACGCCGACCGGCAGGTCGACCAGCTGCAGCACGGTGCGCTCGCCGAAGATCGAGACCTCCGGGCCGAACGGGATCACCGACAGCGCCAGGAACGCCGGGATGGTGGACATGATCGGGGCCAGGAAGTAGACCTTCCGGTCCGCGGTGTCCGGGATGATCTGCTCCTTGAACGGGAGCTTGATCGCGTCGGCGATGGACTGGAACCAGCCGTTGGGACCGACCCGGTTGGGACCGGGTCGGTGCTGCATCCTGGCCACGATCTTGCGCTCCAGGATGATCATGGCCATCGTCGCCACCGCGCCGAGCAGCAGCAGCGCGACCGCCTTGATCAGGATGAGCCAGATCGGGTCGTCGGCCAGGAGTTGGGCCCTGGTCATGAATTGCCTCCAGTCACCGTCACCACGGCACCGTGGCCGACCCCGAGGGTCCTGCGCACGGTCGAGCCCGCGGAGTTGCCGGGCAGCCAGACGACGCCGTCGGGCAGGTCCGCGATCTGCACCGGCACGGTGACCGCGCCGCGGTCGGACGCCACCGTGGCGGTGCCCGCGACACCGAGATCGGTCGCGGTCTTGAGCGAGAGCCGGGCGTAGACCTGGCGGGCGGTACCGGCCAGGTTCGGCTCGCCGTCCTGCCCGGACCCGAGGTCGAGCAGCTGCCGCCAGCTGGCCAGCACGGCCTGCCCGGCACCGGCGCTCGGGGCCGCGGCGGCCGCGACCCGCGGGGCGCCAGCCGAGCGGGCGACCGAACCGAGCCTGGCCAGGTCGGCCGCGCTCGCGGCCGGGGTCTGGGTGAACAGGTCGACGTCCATCTCGACGGCGAGCGAGTCCAGGACCCGGCCGTCGGGCAGCGCGCCGGTGCCCTCCAGGGTGTTGCCGAACTCGCGGCGGCGACCCTCCCAGTTGAGGTAGCTGCCGGACTTCTCCACCGCGGGGGCGATCGGCAGCACCACGTCGGCCAGCGCGGTGACCGCGCTGTGCCGCAGTTCCAGGCTCACCACGAACCCGGCCTCGGCGATCGCGCGCAGCGCCAGCTCCGGGTCGGCCAGGTCGTACGGGTCGACCCCGCCGACCACCAGGCCGTCGAGCTTGTGGTTGTCGGCGGCGGCGAGGATCGCGTCGGTGTCGCGGCCCGGCGTCGCGGGCAGCGAACCGGCGGCCAGGCCCCAGGTCTGCTCGACCGCGGCGCGGGCGGCGTCGTCGGTGACCAGGCGGCCACCGGGCAGCAGGTTCGGCGCGGCACCGGCGTCGAGCGCGCCGCGCTCACCGGCCCGCCGCGGGATCCAGGCCACATTGGCGCCGGTCTCGCCAGCCAGCCGCAGCACCGCGCTGAGCAGGCCGGGCACCCCGGCGGCGCGCTCGCCGACCAGGATCACCGACCCGGCGGCACCGAGTGCCTCGGTGACGTCCGGGGCGTGCGCGGCCAGGCTGTCGAGCGCGGCGGGCTCGCTGCCGGGAACACAGGCGAGCAGCGTGCCGTTGGTCTTGGTGACGCTCGGCGTCGTCCACTGCCCGAGGTGGAAGACCTTCGTCCGGTTCTTGCGGGCCGCCTTGCGCAGCCGCAGGAAGACGATCGGCGCTTCCTCCTCCGGGTCGAGCGCGACCAGCAGCGCGGCCGGTGCGTGCTCGATGCCGGTGAAGGTCACCCCGGTCTCCGGGGTGGTGCCGACCACTGTGGACGCCAGGAACTCCAGCTCCTCGGCCGAGTGCGGCCGGGCCCGGAAGTCGATGTCGTTGGTGCCCAGCGCGATCCGGGCGAACTTGGCGTAGGAGTAGGCGTCCTCGACGGTCAGCCGACCGCCCGCGAGCACACCGACGCCCTTGCCGTCACGGGCCCGGATGAGGCCGGCGGCGGCCAGCTGCAGCGCCTCGGTCCAGCTGGACTCGACGAGCTGACCGGTGCCCGCGTCGCGCACCAGCGGCCGGGTGATCCGGTCCGGCTGGGTGCTGTAGCGGAACCCGAACCGGCCGCGGTCGCAGAGCCACTCCTCGTTGACCTCGGGGTCGTCGCCTGCCAGCTTGCGCATGACCTTGCCGCGCCGCCAGTCGGTGCGCTCCGCGCAGCCCGACGAGCAGTGCTCGCAGACGCTCGGGGTGGACACCAGGTCGAACGGGCGGGACCGGAACCGGTACGCCGCGCTGGTGAGCGCGCCGACCGGGCAGATCTGGATGGTGTTGCCGGAGAAGTAGCTCTGGAACGGCTTCTCCTCGGCGATGCCGATCTGCTGCTGGGCGCCGCGCTCGAGCAGCTCGATGAACGGGTCACCGGCGATCTGCGCGGAGAACCGGGTGCAGCGCTGGCAGAGCACGCAGCGCTCCCGGTCGAGCAGCACCTGGGTGGACACCGGGATCGGCTTGGCGAAGGTGCGCTTGGTCTCGACGAACCGGGACTCGGTGCGGCCGTGCGCCATCGCCTGGTTCTGCAGCGGGCACTCGCCGCCCTTGTCGCAGATCGGGCAGTCCAGCGGGTGGTTGATGAGCAGCAGCTCCATCACGCCCTGCTGCGCCTTGTCCGCCACCGGCGAGGTCAGCTGGGTCTTGACCACCATGCCGTCGGCGACGGTGATGGTGCAGGACGCCTGCGGCTTGGGCATCGGCCGCCCACCCATCTCCACCTCGACCAGGCACTGGCGACAAGCGCCAGCCGGTTCGAGCAGGGGGTGGTCGCAGAACCGCGGGATCTGGATGCCGAGGCGCTCCGCGGTGCGGATGACCAGCTCGCCCTTGGGGGCGTCCACCTCGTGGCCGTCGACGACCAGGCGCACGTGCCCCTCGGGCACCGGCCTGGTCGTGGTGGGGTTCTCGGGCGCGATGGTCATGACTGCGCTCCTGCGTAAGCCGGGGAGTCCTGCGCGGCGCGGTTCTGGTCGCAGAGCGCCAGGAACTCGTCGCGGAAGTACTTGATGCCGCTGGTGATCGGGCTGACCGCGCCGTCACCGAGCGCGCAGAACGACCGACCGAGGATGTTGTCGCAGATGTCGAGCAGGGTGTCGATGTCGGACTCGGTGCCCTTGCCGTCCACCATCCGCTCCAGGATCCCGGTGAGCCAGTAGGTGCCCTCGCGGCACGGGGTGCACTTGCCGCAGGACTCGTGCTCGTAGAACTGGGTCCACTTCATCACCGCCCACGGCACGGACACGGTCTCGTTGAAGACCATGACCGCGGTGGTGCCCAGCATGGAGCCCGCGGCGGCCGCGCCCTCGAAGTCCAGGGGGACGTCGAGGTGCTCGGCGGTGAACATCGGGGTGGACGAGCCGCCCGGGGTCCAGAACTTGAGCGGGACGCCGTCCTTCATGCCACCGGCCAGCTCCAGCAGCTCGCGCAGCGTGGTGCCCAGCGGCGCCTCGAACTGGCCGGGGTTGGTGACGTGCCCGGAGATCGAGTAGATCTTCGGGCCGGGCGACTTCTCGGTGCCCATGGTGCGGAACCAGTCCGAGCCGCCGTTGACGATGAACGGCACGCTGGCGATGGTCTCGACGTTGTTCACCGTGGTCGGCGCGGCGTAGAGACCGGCGGCGGCGGGGAACGGCGGCTTGAGCCGCGGCTGGCCACGACGGCCCTCCAGCGAGTCGAGCAGCGCCGTCTCCTCACCGCAGATGTAGGCGCCAGCCCCGGCGTGGACGGTGATCTCCAGGTCGAACCCGGAGCCCAGGATGTCCTTGCCGAGGTAGCCCGCCTCGTGCGCCTCGCGCACCGCCGCGTTGAGGCGGCGGATGCAGTGCAGCGCCTCGCCGCGCACGTAGATGAAGCAGTGGTGCGACCGCATCGCGTAGGAGGCGATGACGCAGCCCTCGATGAGCGAGTGCGGGTCGGCCATCATCAGCGGGATGTCCTTGCACGTGCCCGGCTCGCCCTCGTCGGCGTTGATCACCAGGTAGTGCGGCTTGTCCTCGTTGGGGGGCATGAACGACCACTTGATGCCCGCCGGGAAGCCCGCGCCGCCACGGCCGCGCAGCCCGGACGCCTTCACGAGTTCGACGAGCTGCTCTGGGGTGCCCGCGAGCGCCTTGCGCAGCGCGGTGTAGCCCTCGAGCTGCTCGTAGGTCTTGATCGACCACGAGGTCGGGGACAGCCAGCGCTTGGTCAGCACCGGCGTCACCGGGGCGGGCTTGTTCACCGGAGTCGTCACTTCTTCTCCCCTCCAGCAATACTCGAACCCGCACGCGGTTCTTCGGCAGGAAGGGGCGGGTTCGGCATGGCGGGCGCGGTCCAGCCGCGGTCCTCGGCCAGCTTGGCGCCGCGCAGGGTCTCCACCGCGGCCGACGGACCGTCCACAGAGGCCCGGTAGCCCGACTCGTCCGCAGGCCAGAACCCGGCCAGCTCCAACTCCGCGGTGCGGAAGTCGCGCAGCGGGGCACCCCGGGTCGGCGCGGGCTTCTCGCCGTTGCGCAGCGCGTCGACGAGGGCGACGGCCTTCTCCGGGGTCTGGTTGTCGTAGAACTCGTAGTTGACCTGGATGACCGGACCGAGGTCGCAGGCGGCCAGGCACTCGGCGTGCTCCAGGGTGATGGAGCCGGGCGCGCCGGGCTCCCCCGCGGTCTCGTTGTGGCCGACGCGCTTGCCGCCCTCGCCGAGGTGCTCGCCGAGCTTCTGGTAGATCTCGTCGCCGCCCAGCACCGCGCACAGGGTGTTGGTGCAGACGCTGACCAGGTGCTCGCCGCAGGTCTTGCGCTTGTACATGGTGTAGAAGGTCGCCACCGCGCTGACCTCGGCGGCGCTGAGGTCCAGCTGCAGGGCGCAGAACTGGATGCCCGCCTGGCTGACCCTGCCCTCGACCGACTGCACCAGGTGCAGCATCGGCAGCAGCGCCGAGCGCGCCTGCGGGTAGCGGGCGATGATCGCCTGCGCCCGCTCGACGGTCAGCGCGTCGAAGACGCCGAGGTCCTCGGCGGTGTCGGTGACCAGGTGCTCGGCCTCGACCGGGGAGACGGCCAGCACGTCGGTGTCACCCACCGACGCCTGGTGCGTCCGGCCTGCGCCGACGCTGGAGCCACCGTATGTGGAACCGGTGCTGCTCAACGGTCACACCCTCCCATCACGGGGTCGATCGAGGCGACGGCCGCGATCACGTCGGCGACCTGGCCGCCCTCGGACATCGCGGGCATCGACTGCAGGTTCACGAAGCTGGGTTCGCGCACGTGCACGCGCAGCGGCCGGGTGCCGCCGTCGGAGACCAGGTGGTAGCCCAACTCGCCGCGCGGGGACTCGACCGGCACGTACACCTGGCCTGCCGGGACGTGGAAGCCCTCGGTGACCAGCTTGAAGTGGTGGATCAGCGACTCCATCGACTGACCCATGATCTTGCGGACGTGCTCGAGGGAGTTGCCCATGCCGTCCGGGCCGATGGTCAGCTTGGCAGGCCAGGCGACCTTCTGGTCCTCGACCATCACCGGGCCCGGCTCGAGCTTCTTGAGCGCCTGGCTGATGATCCGCAGCGACTGGTGGATCTCCTCGACGCGCAGCAGGTAGCGGGCGAAGGAGTCGGCGTCGTTGGAGGTGGGGACCTCGAAGTCGTACTCCTCGTAACCCAGGTACGGCTCGGTCTTGCGCAGGTCCCACGGCAGGCCCGCGGAGCGCAGGATCGGGCCGGTGACCCCGAGCGCCAGGCAGGCGTCCACCGGGAGGTAGCCGACGTCCTTGAGCCGGTTGCGCCAGATCGGCTGACCGGTCAGCAGCTTGTCGTAGTCCGGCAGGCGCTTGTTCATCGTCTGCAGGAACTCTTTGACCTTGACCTCGTAGCCGTCCGGCAGGTCCTGGGCCACGCCACCGGGGCGGATGAACGCGTGGTTCATCCGCAGGCCGGTGATGAACTCCAGCACGTGCAGCGCTTCCTCGCGCTCGCGGAAGCCGGAGGTCATCGCGGTCAGCGAGCCCAGCTCCATACCGCCGGTGGCCAGCGCGACCAGGTGCGAGGAGATGCGGTTGATCTCCAGCAGCAGCACCCGGATGACCTGCGCCCGGCGCGGCGCCTCGATGCCGAGCAGCTTCTCCACCGCGAGGCAGTAGGCGGCCTCGTTGGACAGCGGCGCCAGGTAGTCCATCCGCGTCACGAAGGTGACGCCCTGGGTCCAGGTCCGGTACTCGCAGTTCTTCTCGATGCCGGTGTGCAGGTACCCGATCACGCTGCGGGCCTGGGTGACCGACTCGCCCTCGAGCTCGAGCACCAGCCGCAGCACGCCGTGCGTGGACGGGTGCTGCGGGCCGAGGTTGATGACGATGCGCTCGTCGTGGATGGCGTCCTCGAGGACGGTGTCCCAGTCGCCGCCGGTGACCGTGTAGACGCGGCCCTCGGTGGTGTCCCTCGAGCTCGCATCCTGGATGTTCTCGCTGGTGGTCACGAGTACGACCTCCGCTGGTCCGGCGGAGGGATCTCCGCGCCCTTGTACTCCACCGGGATCCCGCCGAGCGGGTAGTCCTTGCGCTGGGGGTGGCCGTCCCAGTCGTCCGGCATGAGGATCCGGGTCAGCGCCGGGTGGCCGTCGTAGACGATGCCGAACATGTCCCAGGCTTCGCGCTCCTGCCAGTCGGCGGTCGGGTAGACCTCGACCACCGAGGGGATGTGCGCGTCGTCCACGTCGACGGCGACCTCCAGCCGGATGCGGCGGCGGTAGGTCATCGACGTGAGGTGGTAGACCGAGTGGAGACGTTGTGGCACGTCCACCCCGTAGTCCACACCGGACACCGAGCTGCACAGCTCGAAGCGCAGCGCCGGCTCGTCGCGCAGCAGGCGGCACAGCGCGAGCAGGTGGTCGCGGTGGACGTAGTAGGTGATCTCGCCGCGGTCGACGGTGACCTGCTGGATGGCCTCGGCCGGGACCTCGCGGGTCGCCATGGCGGCGGTGAGGTCGTCGGTGAACTCGTCGAACCAGCCGCCGTAGGGGCGCTCGGCCGGGGCCGGGCTGTAGGCGGGCAGCACGAGACCGCCGAAGCCGGAGGTGTCGCCGGTGCCCGCGACGTTGAACATGCCCTTGCGGGTGCGACCGGCCTGGACCGGCTCGGCGGGCGCGTTGGTGTGCCCGGCGACGGCGGTGGGGTCGTTGAGCCCCTCGGCGGGCTGCTGGGCGCTGGAGTGCGCTGCGCCCGTCTCCTTGCCCGCGTCGGCTTCCGGTGTGGTGGGGTTGTCAGCCATCAGGTCACTTCTTCTTGGCGAACTTCACGGATGAGGCAATCAGTTCCGTGCGGGCACCGCTGGCCGCGCGGATCGCGGCGCGGGTCGCGTTGATCGGCTCGTCGCCGATCTTGGCGTGCAGCTTGAGGATCGCGTCGAGCAGCATCTCCGGCCGCGGCGGGCAGCCGGGCAGGTACATGTCCACCGGGACCACGTGGTCGACGCCCTGCACCACGGCGTAGTTGTTGAACATGCCGCCGGAGGACGCGCACACGCCCATCGCCAGCACCCAGCGCGGCTCGGCCATCTGGTCGTAGATCTGGCGCAGCACCGGGGCCATCTTGTTGGTCACCCGACCGGCCACGATCATCAGGTCCGCCTGGCGCGGCGAGGCCCGGAACGCCTCCATGCCGAACCGGGCGATGTCGTAGCGCGGGCCGCCGGTGGTCATCATCTCGATGGCGCAGCAGGCCAGGCCGAACGTCGCGGGCCACAGCGAGTTCTTGCGGCCCCAGTTCACCAGCTTCTCCAGGCTGGCCAACATGATGCCGTTGGGCAGTTTCTCCTCGATACCCATGTCCGTCCGCCCCCTTTCAGTTCCAGTCGAGCCCGCCGCGCCGCCACACGTAGGCGTAGGCGAAGCCGACTGTCGCGATGAACAAGAAGATCTCGACCAGGCCGAAGAGGCCGAGGAAGTCCGCCGACACCGCGAACGGGTAGAGGAACACCATCTCGATGTCGAAGAGGATGAAGAGCATGGCGGTCAGGTAGTACGCGACCGGGACGCGGCCACCACCGATCACCGGCTGCGGCGACGGCTCGATGCCGCACTCGTACGCGGCCACCTTGGCCCGGTTGTAGCGGCTGGGCCCGAGCAGCGGCCCGAGCAGCGCGGAGAACACGGCGAAGCCTGCGGCCAGCACGAACATGACCACCAAGGGCAGGTAAACGCCCAGGTTGGACACCACATCCGGCGGCTGCGCCACCGGCGTCTGGGCTAGCTCCGTCAGCAATGGCCTAAGCGTGGGCACCCTCGTCGTCCTTTCCCGCGTCCTCGGCCGGAACCCTATGGTCCCCGGTTCCGACCACCGTTTGTTAGGCTTGCCTAACCCACGGTGTGCCGAGCTTGTGAAAACATTCACAAGCTCGGCTCGGAGTTGTGAACGGCCTCACAGGCATCGGGGCCAGTGTAGGACCTTGCTCACAGCCGGAAACCGGACCCCCTCGGCAACTCTCCGTGAACACTCGATGATCCTTCCCGCTGCCCTGACCAGCGCTAACACACCGCTTGCACCAGCTAACAGACCAATTCGAGAACTCTGCGAATGAATTCTGGTGCGCAGTACGGAATCGCGCAGTCCAGCCACACAACCGAGTGATAGAGCCGAACTCGACACGCGGAATACCCACCCGACCCAGTAGCTTGACCGCCGAGAGTCCGGCGCCGTGGGCGGCGGACGAGCCGTGCGGTCAGGTGCTCCCCGGGGCAGACCGGGACCCTGACCACGCGCACCAGAGGAGTCTCCCGTCGTGGGCGGGTGGCGAGTCGTAAGGCCAGGTGCAACCGGGGTATACCGGGACCCTGGCCCTGCGCAACCACTCTTCCGGGTAACTCCGGAGAGGACTGGCGTTTGGTACGCTGGTCACGAGAGTCCAGCGTCGTGGGCGGTGGGCGAGTCGCAAGGCCAGGTGCACCTGGGGCAAACCGGGACCCTGGCCTTACGCATGTCCTGCGTTGGTTCAGCAGCCTGTGAGTACCTCGAACTCCTTGATGCGCGACGCCAGCAGGTCTCGACACGCGTGGTCACCCAAGAGATGAGCGCGAACCGCGCCAGCGACCACATCAGCCGCCCAGAACAGCGGCTCTTCGGCGCCGGGCACATGCGCGACCCGGAAAGCGGCCCTCTTGGGAAGATTGAAGCGCGCCCCTACGACGGTCTGCACGTCACGCTGGTTCAGCACAGGCGTTCGGCTCTCCACGAACAACTCGGAAACACCCTGTCCGTGCAGTTCTGTGACAAGTCGCTCCAGGCACTTGGCACGAGCCCGCTCGTGCCTCTTGCGGGGGACCGGCGCGCCGACGACAACGAGGTTGAGTCCGCCCAGGTCATGAACTGCGGCTGCGGCCCGGAGTCGTTGGCGACCATCCATCTGGTGCCAGTGCAGCTTCTTTGCGTGCCTGGGGCCCCGAAGTCGCACCAGCCCGTGTCTCGCTTCGTCAAGACGGCCTGCTTCGAACAGGGCAGCCGCGAGAACGTAGAAGCCACCCTCATCAGTCTCAAGGAAGGACTCGTCGGCGAAGGCTTGGGGGGTGGGGAGCACCGAGTAAGGCTAGGGACTCGACAACTCCTCACCCGATCGAGGCATACGGGTCAGGCGCTGGGGGTGAGGCGGGTGGCGGCGGTGATGATGCGGTCGTAGGCGTCGCCGTCTTTGGGGTCGTAGAGGCCGGCGAGGAGCTTCAGGACGAGCTTCATCAGGGTTTTGCGGGGCAGGCCGTACTTGGTGGCGATGCTCATGACGGTGGGGTTGCCGATGAGGCGGGAGAAGGTGTTGCCGAGGCGGTAGTAGCTGCCGAGGGCCTGCTTCATCGCGACCGGGTAGCCCTCCAGGGCGCGTTCGCGGGCCGGGCCCTCCGCGCGGGCCAGGGCCTGGACGACGATCTCGGCGGCGATGCGGGCCGATTCCATGGCGTAGCCGATGCCCTCGCCGTTGAACGGGTTGACCATGCCGCCCGCGTCGCCGACCAGGAGCAGGCCGTCGCGGTAGTGGGGGGTGCGGTTGAAGCCCATGGGCAGTGCGGCGCCGCCGACCTTGCCGATGGCGTTGGGTTCGCGGAAGCCCCACTCCTCGGGGGTGCCGTCGAGCCAGGAGCGCATCAGCTGGCGGTAGTCGGTGCTGCCGAACGCCTTAGAGGTGGACAGGATGCCGAGGCCGACGTTGACCGTGCCGTCGCCCATGCCGAAGATCCAGCCGTACCCGGGCAGCAGCACCGGGTTCTCCGGGTCGGAGCGGTCCCACAGCTCCAGGTGGGACTCCAGGTAGTCGTCCTTGCTGCGCGGCGAGGCGTAGTAGCGGCGGACCGCGACCCCCATGGGGCGGCTGTCCGTCTTCTCCATGCCCACCGACAGCGCCAACCGGGCAGACACACCGTCGCAGGCCAGCACTAGAGGCGCGCGGTAGGTCACCGGCGCCTTGTCCGGGCCCGCCTTGGCGCTGACCCCGACGATCCGGCCGTTCTCGACGATCGCGCCGGTCACGGTGGTCTGCTCCAGCAACCGGGCACCGGCGCGCTGGGCGGTGCGGGCGAGCATCTCGTCGAAGTCCTGGCGGGGCCGGACCACGCCGTACGGCGGGAAGGTGGCCAGGTCGGGCCAGTCCAGCTCCAGGGTGACGCCACCGCCGACGACGCGCAGGCCGCGGTTGTGCAGCCAGCCCGCCTCCTCGCGGGTGTCGATGCCCAGGTCGATGAGCTGCTTGACCCCGCGCGGGGTCAGCCCGTCGCCGCAGACCTTCTCCCTGGGGAAGGTGCTCTTCTCCAGCAGCAGCACGTCGAGCCCGGCCCTGGCCAGGTAGGTCGCCGCGGTGGACCCGGCGGGACCGGCGCCGACCACGATGACCTCAGCGTCCTCGCCAGCCTTGCGGCGGCCGACAGTCGTGCTCATCGCGCTCCTTGTGAAAGCCTTCACGTACCCGGTCGAGTCTAGAGGGAACTGAAACGCCCGGACTGTGATCAGCGATCCACCGGGGACGCGCAGGGACCAGGAGAGGCCACCGATGACGGATCCAGACCAGGCCACCCCGGCGTTCGGCATCCCCGTGGTGCAGCTCCCACCAGATCTTCCCCGAGCGAAACCCGCGCGCGCCGCCCGGTTCGTCGCGTCCGCTCTTATCCTGCTCAGCACTGCCGTGGCCCTCTTAACGGCGTGGCAGTCATGGCGGTCGTATTGGCTGGTCAGGGACGTGTACTCGGTAGTGCCAACGGTCACCGAGGAGCAACTTCGGGTGGCCACCGAACGCACCAACATCTTGTCTTACGCCTGGCTGGCCGGGGTGGCGCTGTCCGGCATCGCCTTCCTGGCGTGGCTGTGGCGAGCACGGATCAACTCGGCCCGCATCTGCGACGCACCGCAGCGGCTGCGCATCCGGTGGTCCGTCCTGGCCTGGGTAGTCCCGATCGGCAACCTGTGGCTCCCGCAGATGGTCGTGGGCGACGTCTGGCGCGCGAGCAGGCCGGACACCCCCGCGCGAGGCGGTGACCTGCGGAAAGTTCCCCCGAGCAAGCTGATCGCGATCTGGTGGGCGCTGTTCGTCCTGATGCACGCCGTCGACCTGTTCGCGGTGAACCTCCTCACCCGCGACAGCTCCGTGACCACCTTCGAGTCCGTCTTCTTCGCCAACTCGATCAGCGGCGCCCTCGCCGTCCTGACCGCCCTGTCCATCCTGATCGTCATGCGCCGCGTGGACCGCTGGCAGCACGACCGCGAGATGATCCGCTAGGCCGGGTTGGTCGCGCGGTGCAGTGCCACGACGCCGAAGGTCAGGTTCAGCCATTCGACGTCGTGCCAGCCTGCGGTGGCGATGAGTTGGGCTACGGAGCGTTGGTCGTGCCAGTCGCGCATTGACTCGGCGAGGTAGGAGTAAGCCTCGCTGTTGGACGAGAACGGCTTGGTGATCAGAGGGAGTCCGCGCAGGACTGTGTTGCGGTAGAGCCAGCGCAGGGGGCGTAGTGGGGGCTGTGAGACCTCGCAGATGACGAGGCGGCCGCCAGGGCGGACCACGCGGCGCATCTCGGTGAGGGCGGCGACGGTGTCGTTCATGTTGCGCAGGCCGAAGGACACGGTGACCGCGTCGAAGGCGCCGGTGGCGAACGGCAGGTGGAAGGCGTCCGCGGCGACCCTGGGCACGCCCCGGTCGGCGCCGCCGCGCAGCATCTCCAGGGAGAAGTCGGCCGCGACGCACCAGGCGCCGGAGCGGGCGTACTCCACCGTGGACACGGCGGTCCCGGCAGCGAGGTCGAGCACCTTCTCCCCCGGCGCTGCGTCGAGCACCTGGCGGGTGATCTCGCGCCAGCGGCGGTCGAAGCCCATCGTCATCACCGTGTTGGTGCGGTCGTACCCCTTGGCGACCCCGTCGAACATCACGGCGATGTCGCGGGGGTCCTTGTCCAAACCGGCGCGAGCCATCATGTGCGCAGACTACGAGGCTCTGTGCAATCGCGTCATGCCAGGCTCAATGCGGTGAGCATCCCCCGCACGGAGCTGGGCCAGCCGAACTGCTCCGCGCGTGCCCTGGCTGCCGCGCGCCGGTCCTGTTCCGGCAGGGATAAGAGGCCCTCGACGGCGCCAGCGAACGCGGGCGCGTCGTCGGAAACGGCCTGACCACAGTCGGGCCTGACGATCTCCGGTAGCGCTGACGACTCGGACACCACGACAGGCGTGCCGGATGCAAGGGCCTCTAGAGCGGCCAGCCCAAACGTCTCGTGCGGACCAGGGGCCAGGGAGACGTCGGCGGTAGCGAGTAGACGGGCGACGTCAGCGCGGTCGGCGACGAAGCCCAGGAAGGTCACCGGTAGACCTGCCGCGCGCCTGCGCAGCGACGCCATCTTCGGGCCGTCACCAGCCACTACGAGCCTCGCCTTCGTACCTGTGGCGTGCAGCTCGGCCAGGGCGTCGATGCTGCGGTCGACGTGCTTCTCCGGGGAGAGGCGGCCGCAGTGGACCAGCAGGGCGTCAGCGCCTCTTGCGAGTTCTGAGCGAAGGGCGCTGTCGCGGCGGGTGGGGGTGAACGTCGTCAGGTCGACGCCGAGCGGGACGCGGGCGACGTTGGTCACGCCGATACGGTCGAACTCGGCTCGGGCGAACCCCGTGGTGCATACGACGGTGTCGTAGTTGGCGGCCATGCGTCGGTTAGCGGCATCCGCGACGGACCGAGCTACCACGCCAGGGAGCAGGAACTGCTGCAGTAGCCGATCAAGCCGTTCGTGGGAGATGACCACGCTCGGGATCCCACGCTCAGCGGCCCACCGGCCCATACCGCGCAAGGTGAGCCTGTCTGACACCTCCAGCCGATCCGGTTTCAGCCTGGCCAGGAGGGCCGATACACGGAGTGGGTCCACAGCGCGGTAACCACCGGTGCCGGGGATGTGCGGAGCAGGCAGGGTTATCCGGCGGACCCCGGTCGACAGCCACTCGTCGCCGGTACGCCTACCGGGCACGACCAGTACGACCTCGTGCCCGCTGGCCACGTAACCCGCGCCGAGGTGGTGCAAAGCAGTGCGCAGGCCGCCTGAGCGTGGGCCGTAGAAGTTGGCGAGCTGCACGATCCGCATGGCTTACGCGGCCTTCGACCTTCTTCCCAGCGCCACCGCGTCGTAGTGCCCGAGGAGTTCCTCGCACACCGCGCTCCAGGTTCTGCTGAGCACCGCCGCCCTGCCTGCCGCCCCCATCCGGCGGCGCAACAACGCGTCGGTGAGCCTGCCGACGACGGGGACGAGCTGCTCGGCGAAGTGGTCCGGGTCGAGCAGGAAGCCGGTACGGCCGTGGTCGACCAGGTCACGCGGGCCACCAGCGTCAGGCGCGACCACCGGCAGTCCGGACGCCATCGCCTCTTGCACTGCCTGGCAGAACGTCTCGTGTGGGCCGGTGTGCACGAACACGTCCAGGCTCGCGTACGCGGCAGCCAGGTCAGAGCCGTCGCGGAAGCCGAGGAACGCTGCGTTGGGCATCCGCTCTCGCAGCGCCTTCGACTCGGGCCCGTCACCTACGACCACGACCCGCACCCCAGGCAGCGCGTCGATCGCGGCTAGATGCTCGACCCGCTTCTCTGGCGCGAGCCGTCCCACGTAGCCGACCAGGAGTTCGCCGTTAGGGGCTAGCTGGGAGCGCAGCGAGCGGTCGACGTGCTCCGGGGCGAACCGGCGGATGTCGACGCCACGCGCCCAACGGTGCACGCGGGGCACACCGTGTCTGGTCAGGTCAGCCACAGCGGCGGACGACGGCGCCAGGGTCCGGTCCGCACCCGAGTGCAGCCTACGAATCCACCGCCACGCCGCCCGCGACCCGCGACTCAAGCCGTAGGACGCGGCAAACCCGGCGACATCGGTCTGATAGACGGCGACGGTAGGCACCCCGAGCCTCTTAGCCGCCCACAGCCCCCCTGCGCCGAGCACGAACGGTGACGCCAAGTGGACGACATCCGGGTCGAACTCGGCCAGGTCAGTCAGCACCTTGGGCGTGGGTAGACCTATCGGCAGGGAGGTGATCCCTGGCAGGTCGACCGCGCGGACCCGGACGACGTCCGCGCCGAGGTGGCGGTCCGGTCCGGCACCGGGAGCGATCACCATCGCCCGGTGTCCGCGCTGGTCGAGGTGTTCGAGCACCCGCAGGACGGAGTTGGTGACGCCGTTCACCTGGGGCAGGAAGCTCTCGGTCACGATGGCGACGCGCACGGGAGCGACCGTCGCACCCCGCGCCGTCATCGGGGTGGGCGACCGCGTGACGGCGCGGCGAACGACACCGGAACAGCGGGTGGGTACCGCCGGAATGACCAACCTTGGCCTGGCGCTACCCGGCTTTTCATGTTCCGGACGCGCCCCGGCCACACGGTGTGGTCACTCTAGGTTGGCATGACGCTCTTGTCCTCCCGCTCGCGCAAGCCGGTGGAGCCGGGGCTGCTCTCACGAGCCTTGGAGATCGCGGGCCGCCTGGCCAACGACGCGACCGATGTGATCACCGCGACCGCGGGCCGCGGTGCCAGACCGGTGGTGCTCGACTCGCCGTTCGACTGGGTGACCGACACCGACCGCATCCTGGAGCGGCACACCCGCCGGGTGCTGACCGCCGAGTTCCCCGGCATCCCGGTGGTGGGCCAGGAGTTCGGCGCCGACCTCGGCTCGGACGAGTCCGAGTACCGCTGGGTGGTGGACCCGGTCGACGGCACCGCCAACTACATCGCCGGGGTCCCGTGGTGCGCTTACAGCCTCGCGCTCGTCGACGCCGAAGGTCCGGTCGTCGGTGTAGTGGCCGACCCGTATAGAGGCCAGATCTACGCGGCGGCGCGCGGACGGGGTGCACGGGCCAACGGGGTGCGCGTCCAACTGACCGACCGGACGTCCACGGCGGGCACGATCGTGTGCACCGAACTGGCCAAGACCGGCCCGTGGCCGGGTATGGGCGGTTTCATCGAGCGGGCCGCGGCCGCACACGCCGGAGTCCGGGTCCTGGGTTCGGCCGCGCTCGCGGTCACCCAGGTGGCCCTCGGCCACGCGGCGGCGGCGGTCCTGCACAGCTACCACGAGTGGGACGTGGCAGGCGCGGTCGCACTGGCGCTCGAGTCCGGTGCGGCGGTGCTCGACCGACGCGGCGAGGACGCCCCGCTGCCGGTGGACGGGCTGCTGGTGGCCGCCCCGGGCGTGGCGGAGACCGTCCTGTCGTGGTGGCAGGAGACCGCCGTCTGACCTGGTGGTGGGATGGGGCATGCGCTACCTGATGCTCATCGCGGGCCAAGCAGCGGACTACGCCACCGCCGACATGTCCGACTGCCCGACCTGGCGCGACGACATGCTCCGCCGCGGCGTGCTGCTGGCCTGCGAAGGGCTGGTGGCGGCCGCGGAAGCCACCACGGTACGGGCCCGCGGGGACGCCGTCCTGCGGACCGACGGCCCCTTCGCCGAGACCAAGGACCAGATCGGCGGGTACGCGCTCCTGGAGTGCGCCGACCTGGACGAGGCGGTCGAGGTGGCGTCGACGGATGTTGAGCGGCGGTTTCTGACTAAGAGGATGCTGGGTGTCCGTTCCCGCTCGACTCGTTCGTCGTCCTGACGAGACGCGGACTCAATGGGAGAGACACATGCAGACAGTTCACTCGTCGGACGGCACGGCTATCGCGTACGAGGCCGTAGGTAGCGGTACCCCGGTGGTGCTGGTCGGTGGCGCCTTCAACGACCGCAACTCGACTGCGGGATTGGGGGCGTTGCTGGCGGAGGCAGGCTTGACGGCTGTCTCTTATGACCGGCGGGGTCGGGGCGGCAGCACCGACACGCAGCCGTACGCGGTCGAGCGGGAGATCGAGGACTTGGCGGCCGTACTCGCTGCCGTGGGCGGTAGTGCTGTCTACGGCATGTCATCCGGTGGCATCTTGGCCCTCTTGGCCGCCCACCACGGGCTCTCCATCACCCGCGCCGCCGTCTACGAACCGCCGTTCAACGACGACCCCTCCGAGGACTTCGCCAACGCCCAAGCCGCCCGGGCCGCGTCCGGCAACCGCGACGAGGCCGTCGAAGTCTTCCTCACCACCACCGGCATGCCACCTCAGGCGATCGACAACATGCGCCAAGGCCCGGCATGGCCTTACCTCGTCGGTCTAGCCCACACGCTCTCCTACGACGCCCACATCGTCGCCCGTGGTTCGACCGCCGCCCTCACCACACTCGCTACCCCCACCCTCGTCGTAGACGGCGACGCCAGCCCGCCCTTCCTCCGCAACGCCGCTAAGACCCTTTCCGCGGCCCTCCCCAACGCGACCGCGGTCTCCCTCCCAGACCAAACCCACAATGTCGACATCCAGGTCCTAGCCCCGGAGTTGGCCCGCTTCTTCGGCTAGCCGCCGGGCCGTCGCACGAGCCTCGGCGGGTGTGGTGGCCCGGCGGACGGCGGCGGCCAGTTCGCGGCACTGGGGCAGCGTGTGGGCGGCCAACGCGGTGCGGACGGCGGGCAGGCTGACCGGAGCCATCGACAGCGCGCCGATCCCCATGCCCGCGAACACCAGCGCCAGCAACGGGTCCGCGGCCGCCTCGCCGCACACGGAGACGGGCTTGGGGATGGTCGCCACGTGGGCGATGAGGTCGAGCAGGGCCGGTTGCCACGGGTCGAGGAGGTCGGCCAGGTCGGTCAGCTGCCGGTCGGCGGCGAAGGTGTACTGGGCCAGGTCGTTGCTGCCGATGCTGAGGAAGTCGACCTCGGCGGCGATGTCACCTGCGCGGAGGGCGGCGGCAGGAACCTCGATCATGGCGCCCGCGGTGCTCAGGCCGTGTTCGCGGGCCGCGGTGGCGAACGCGGCGGCCTCGGTGGCGGTGGTGATCATCGGGGCCATCACCCACGGGGTGGCGCCGGTGTCGGCCGCGGCGCGGGCCAGCGCCTCCAGCTGGTCGCGCAGCAGGTCGGGGCGGGCGCGGGCGATGCGGAAGCCGCGGATGCCCAGCGCGGACCCGGTCGCGGCGTACGGGATCGGCTTGTCCGACCCGGCGTCCAGGGTGCGGACGACGACCTTGCGGCCGACCAGCGGGGCCAGCACCTCCCGGTAGGCGGCCTGCTGCTCGCGCACGGTCGGTGGGCGGGACCGGCCGAGGAACAGGAACTCCGTGCGGACCAGCCCGACCCCTTCGACACCGGGCACCGGGTCGGGGCCGCCGATGTTGGCCAGGAGCTCGACCCGGTGCCCGTCGGCGGTGCGGCCGGGGCCGATGTCGAGCAGGGTGCGCGCGGTGACCGGGACCGGGTCGGTGCGGACCACCCCGGCGTCCCCGTCGACCTGCACCACCTGTCCGTCCACGAAGGACCCGGCGCAGCCCACGACGGCCGGGATGCCCAGCGCCTTGGCCAGGATCGCGGTGTGGCTGGTCGGGCCGCCGCGTTCGGTGACGATGGCCAGCACCTGGGCCGGGTCGAGCAGCGCGGTGTCGGCGGGCGCGAGATCGGGGGCGACGAGGACGTACGGGTGCCCCGGCGACGGCGGGCCGGGCACGGGCCGGTCGAGGAGCCAGGCCACCGCGCGGTCGCGGATGTCGTCGAGGTCGGTGGTGCGCTCGGCCAGGTAGCCGCAGGCGAGCAGCGCGCGGTACTCGCCGATCGCGCTGTCGACGGCCCAGGCGGCGGGTTGCGTGCGGGCCAGGTCGGCGATCCGGTCGGCGAGGCCCGGGTCGCGGGCGATCATCGCGGTCGCGGCCAGGATGTCGGACCCGGTCCGCTCGGCCCGCCGGTCCAGCTCGGCGGCGACGTGCTCAAGCGCGGCGGCAGCGCGACCTGGCTCGTCCGGCCCGAGACCGGGCGCGGTCGTCGGCAGCACCGGCCGCGCCCCGAACCGCGCCACCGGCCCCGTCGCCACACCCGGGCTGGCACCAATCCCCCGACGAGTGCTCACCCAGCCAACCTACGCGTCGAAGTCCACCGTGACGGTGTCGCTTTCCGGTAGGCCCTGGCAGGTCAGGACAAAGCCGGCGTCCAGTTCGTGTTGCTCTAGGGCGTAGTTGCGGCGCATCCGCACCTCGCCGGTGACTACCTTCGCCCGGCAGGTGCCACACACCCCACCGCGACAAGCGAACGGAAGATCGGCGCGGATGCGTTGTGCGGCGTCGAGGATGGGTTCGTCATACGGCAGCGACAGGGTTGTCTCGCGGCCGTCGAGGATCACGGTGACCGAGGCGGTAGGGCCATCGACGCCCTGTTCGACCCGCTTGGGCTCCGGCGGGGGCTCGTCGACGTAGAAGAGCTCGCGGTGCACGCGGTCGGTGGGCACGCCCCGGGCGGTCAGCAGGGCGGAGGCGTCCTGGACCAGGCCGAACGGGCCGCACAGCCACCAGTGGTCGATGTCGCGCGCGGGCACCACCCGGTCGAACAGCTCGCCGAGCCGGGCCGCGTCGAGCCTGCCGGAGAACAGCTCGACGTCGCCGGGTTCGCGGGACAGCACGTGCACCAACTGGAGCCGGTCCGGGTAGCGGTCCTTGAGGTCGGCGAGGTCCTCGGCGAACATCACGGTGTCGCTGCGGCGGTTGCCGTAGAGCAGGGTGACCCGGGTGGTCGGGTCGGCGAGCACGGTGGCCGCGATCGACAGCACCGGCGTGATGCCCGATCCGGCGGCGACGAAACCGTGGTGGCTGCCCGGTTCGACGACCGGGGTGAAGGTGCCCTGCGGCGGCAGGACCTCCAGCGTGTCGCCCGCCGTGAGTGAGTCGACCAGGTGCGCGGAGAACAGGCCGCCCTCGACCCGGCGCACGCCGATCCTGGGGGCGGCGCCGACCGGTGCGCAGATCGAGTACGACCGGCGCTCCTCGCGGCCGTCGACGTCCTGGCGCAGCGTCAGGTACTGGCCCGCGCGGAAGGCGAACCGGTCGCCGAGCTCTGCGGGCACGGCGAAGGTGATCGCGACCGCGTCGTCGCAGAGCCGGTCGACGTGGGCGACCGGGAGGGAGTGGAAGGCGCGCACGGTCACAGTTCCTTGATCTGCTCGAACGGTTCCCGGCAGTCCTCGCACCGGCGCAGGGCCTTGCAGGCGGTCGACCCGAACCGCGACAGCTCAGTGGTGCGCATCGATCCGCACAGCGGGCACGGCACGCGCCGCGACGGCGGCTCCAGGTTCAGCGGCACCGGCCCCACCGCGTGCGGTCCGATCCGCTGCGGCGGCGCGATCCCGTGGTCGGCCAGCTTGCGCAGCCCGTCCTCGCTGATCCAGTCCGTCGTCCACGCCGGGTGCAGCACCGTGCGGACCTCGACGTCGGCGTACCCGGCCGCGGCCAGCCGGGACACCAGGTCAGCGCGCATCTCGTCCATGGCGGGACAGCCGGAGTAGGTCGGGGTGATCGTCACCGTCACCCGGTCACCGTCCTCCCGCACGTCGCGCAGCACCCCGAGGTCGGCCAGCGTCAGCACCGGCAGCTCGGGGTCGAGCACCTGCTCGGCCACCTGGCGCGCGCTCACCAGACCGCTCCCGGCATCGAGCGGGCGATGTGCTGCATCTCAGCGAGCAGGAAGCCCATCGCCTCGGTGTGGATGCCGTCGCGGCCGGACTGCCCGGCGAGGGGGGCGACCTGCCTGGTCTCGGGGCGCTCAAGGCCGGACGCGGTCAGCACGGTGCCGATGACCTGGTCGAACTCCGCGCGGAGCGCGGCGGGGTCGACCGCGACACCGGGCAAGGCGGCCTCGACGGGATGCGTGGCGAAGAGCTCGTCGGTGAACGCCCACACCGTGGCCAGGCCCTCGACGATCCGCTCGCGCGAGTACTCCGTGCCCCCCGCCAGCCGCAGGACCCACTGGGCGGCGTGGTCGCGGTGGTACGCCAGTTCCTTCACGCCCTTGGCGGCGACGGCGGCCAGCACCGGGTCCGCCGACCCCACCAGCCGCTGCAACAGCGCGAGCCGCCAGGTCGAGAACACCAGCAGCCGGGCGATCGTGGTGCCGAAGTCGCCTCCGGGCCCCGGGCCGCAGTCGATCTCGGCGAGGCGGACGTTGCGGAAGGCGCGTTCGTCGCGCAGGTAGGCCAGCGCGTCCTCGTCGCGGCCTGCGCCCTCGACCTCGGCGGCCCGGGAGAGCAGCAGCCTGGCCTGGCCCAGCAGGTCGAGGGCGATGTTGGCCAGCGCGACGTCCTCCTCCAGCTCGGGCGCGCGCGAGCACCACTCGGCGAGGCGCTGCGAGTAGATGAGCGCGTCGTCGCCGAGCATCAGGCAGTACGCGGTGAGGGCTTCCCGGTCGACGGCGGGGATGTCGCGGCCGACGCCGGTGAGGGCGTCGGTGAAGCCCGTGCCGAACGCCCAGTGCTTCTCCTCGCCCGCATCGGTGAGGCCGTCGTAGGCGTTGTCCATGCGGTTCCGTTCTTAGAGGTGCGGGACGTCCTCGGGGATCGCGTAGAACGTGGGGTGGCGGTAGACCTTGTCGCCGCTGGGGGCGAAGAACGGGTCCTTCTCGTCCGGGCTAGAGGCGGTGATGGACTCCGCCTTCACCACCCAGATGCTCACGCCCTCGTTGCGCCGGGTGTAGAGGTCGCGTGCGTTGCGTAGTGCCATCTCGTCGTCGGGGGCGTGCAGCGAACCGACGTGCACGTGGTTCAGCCCGCGCTTACCCCGCACGAAGACCTCGTAGAGGGGCCAGGAAGACCTGGTCATGCCGCCTGCTCCTTCTTACGCGCGTACGCCGTCGCGGCCTCGCGAACCCACGCGCCGTCCTCGTGCGCCCTGCGCCGGTGCTCGACCCGCTGCGCGTTGCACGGTCCGTCGCCCTTCACGACCTGCCAGAACTCGGTCCAGTCGATCTCGCCGAAGTCGTGGTGGCCGCGCTCGGCGTTCCACACCAGGTGCGGGTCGGGCAGCGTGACGCCCAGCTTCGCCGCCTGCGGCACCGACATGTCCACGAACCGCTGGCGCAGCTCGTCGTTGGTGTGCCGCTTGATCCGCCACAGCATCGACTGCTCGGTGTTGGAGCTCTCCGCGTCCGGCGGGCCGAACATCATCAGCGACGGCCACCACCAGCGGTCGACCGACTCCTGCACCAGCGCCCGCTGCTGCTCGGTGCCGCTCATCATGGTCATCAGCAGCTCGTAGCCCTGCCGCTGGTGGAAGGACTCCTCCTTGCAGACCCGGATCATCGCGCGCGCGTACGGGCCGTAAGAGGTGCGGCACAGCGGTACCTGGTTGCAGATGGCGGCGCCGTCGACCAGCCAGCCGATGACGCCGACGTCGGCGTAGGTCAGTGTGGGGTAGTTGAAGATCGAGGAGTACTTCTGCCGCCCGGCGATGAGCTTCTCGGTCAGCTCCTCGCGGTCGGCGCCCAGCGTCTCGGCGGCGGCGTAGAGGTAGAGGCCGTGCCCGGCCTCGTCCTGCACCTTGGCCAGCAGGATGGCCTTGCGGCGCAGCGAGGGCGCCCGGCTGATCCAGTTGCCCTCCGGCTGCATGCCGATGATCTCGGAGTGCGCGTGCTGGGCGATCTGGCGGACCAGGGTGGCCCGGTAGCCGTCCGGCATCCAGTCCCGCGGCTCGACCCGGTGGTCGGCGGCCACGGTCTGCTCGAACTGGTCCAGCTCTCGGCTCTGCACACCGCCGATGTTACACCTGAACGCCGAAATCGCGGAGAAGTGTCATAGCCGGATCCGCCGCCGGGGGCGCAGCCGCCGCACGTTCAGGGGACCCTGCCGTCGCAGCCAGTAGAGGAACCCGCCCGCCACCACCCACACGCCCAACACGGCCGTGCCGACCGGCAGGATCGTCAGCGCGGCGCCGCGCCCGGCGACCCGCACCAGGTCCGGGTTGCGCTGGTCGTACTCGACCCGCACGACCTGACCCTCCGCCAGCGCCTCCGGGTAGAGGACACCCACGCTGGGCAGGTGCTCGGCGCCGTCCGGGGTCTGGAACCGGACCAGGGTCCGGCTGAACGACACGCTCACCACGTCGGCGTTCGCGTTGCCGGTGTAGCGCTCGATCGCCGCGTCCTCGGTGACCGCGGCCACCACCAGGAGCACCCCGAGCGCGGCGGTCAACCCCGCCACGACGATGGCCACCAGCGCGGCCACCGCCCGGCGGCGCTGCGGGCGGGTGAGTTGGTCGTCCACGGGGTGGAGGGTATCCGGGCCGGTCACGGGCGTCAGGCGATCGCGGTGCTGACCGCGGCGCGCAACCGGGCGTGCAGGTCGCGCAGCCCTTCCCTGGTCGCCTTGATCTCCACCACGCGCAGGCCGGGCTCCGGGGCCAGCGCCTGGCGCAGGTCGGCGGCGGTGGCGGCCTCGGTGTGCTTGACGCCGTGCGCCCGGCAGAGCGCGGCGAGGTCGACGCCGTGCGGAGTGCCGAACACCCGCTCGAAGCTCGCCCTGTGCTCGGCCGCGCCCTGTTCGAGCAGCGAGAAGATGCCGCCGCCGTCGTCGTTGAGCACCACGATTGTCAGGTCGGGGCGTTGCTCACCGGGCCCGATGAGCAGGCCGTTCGCGTCGTGCAGGAACGTCAGGTCGCCGACGAGCGCGTACGTGGGGGCGCCGCCGCCGAGGGACACCCCGGCCGCGGTGGACAGGTTCCCGTCGATGCCCGCGACGCCGCGGTTGGCGTGCACGGCGAGGTCGACCCGGTGCCGGGCGATCAGGTCGACGTCGCGGACGGTGTTGGACGAGCCGAGGAACAGCGTCGCGCCCGGCGGCAGCCCGGCGACCACGTCGCGGGCCACGTGCAGGCCGGTCGGCCACGGCTCGGCGGCCAGCAGCGCGGCGACCGCCTGGGCCGCGGCGTCCTCGGCGTCCTGCCACCCGGCCAGCCAGCCCTGGTCGTGCCCGGTGACGTGGACCAGGTCGTCCTGGTCGAGCCAGCCGCGCACGTGGGTGGCGACGAACTGCGGGTCGGTCCACTGTGGATGGTCGCCGATGCCGTACACCGGGACCCGGTCCATCAGCCCGCGCACCCCGCGCGACAGTGTCGGCCTGCCGACGACCACCACCGCGTCCGGCTGCAGCGACTCGGGCAGGGCCCCGGTGCCGAGCAGCAGCGGACCGCCACGCAGCACGTGGGCGCCGCCCGCGATCGCCGCGGCGGCACCGACCGGCTCGGCGACGACCGGCCACCCGGCCTTCGCGGCCACGCTCGCGGCGGAGGTCGCCCTGGCCGCGTCGCCGCTGCCGACCACCACGAGTGTCCGCGCGGGCAGCGGGAAGTCGACCCGGTTGCCCGGCACCGTGCGGGCCGCCGACGACGTGGTCCAGCGCAGGCCCCCCGGCCTGCCGACCAGCTGGTCCGGCCACTCGTCGCCGAAGGTCGGCACCAGCGGCTCGCGGAACGGGATGTTCAGCTGCACCGGGCGCCCGGTCTCGGCGCGGGCCACACCGCGGCACACCAGGCCGCGCCAGACCGGGTTCAGCCCGGCCCGCCGCTCGGCGACCGGGAAGTCCACGGTGACCGCCGCGCTGCCGAAGATGCCGCGCTGATCGATGGTCTGGTTGGCGCCGGTGCCGTGCAGCTCCGGCGGCCGGTCGGCGGTGATCAGCAGCAGACCCACCCCCGAGTGGTGCGCCTCCAGGACCGCCGGGTGCAGGTTCGCCACCGCGGTCCCAGAGGTGCAGACCACCGCGGCCGGTCTACCGGAGGCGCGCCCGAGCCCGAGCGCGAAGTACCCGGCGGACCGCTCGTCGACCCGCACGTGCAGGGTCAGCTCACCGCGGTTCGCCGCCTCGAACAACGCGAACGCGACCGGCGCGTTGCGCGACCCGGGGCACAGCACGACCTGCCGCACGTCGTTGCGCACCAACTCGTCGACCACGACGGTGGCCATCGCGGTGGACGGGTTCACCGGACCCCGATCCCGGCGGCGGCACCGTCCACCGCGCACCCGCCCACGACCGACTCCCGTTCGGCTACATCCCCCACCGGCACACCTCTCCCCACACCGTCACACCCGGCCACGTCCCGTCTGGACCGCGCCGTGGGCGGTCACCCGCCCGAGGTCCCCCGACCGGCACGCCGGGCGACCCACCCGCCTCCCGACCCTTCACCGCTGCCGCCCCGACGGGCAACCGGCGCCCGCCAAGTAGGCGAAGATCGGCCGGATTTCCTTGCGCGCGCAAGGAAACTGGGAGCGCGACCACCCCACCACCGGTCCCGCGCCCAGGTGGCCTGGGCGTCGGACTCGACCCCTCGCTCATACGAGGGTCAGATCATCGGGACGGTGCCGGAACAAGACCCGCGCGCGCAGGCTCCAGCGGGCGATAGCGCGGCCTGCGTCAGTCAGCCCTACCCGGCGGGCGTTCCAGTCCGCGTCGACGGCGTCGAGCACCCGCAGCCTGCGCAAGAACCACGACCCCACCTCGGCCGCCCTGGTCGGCCCGAAGTCGGCTCCACCGCCCTCGGACCACCCCTCCTCGGCCAGCACGTACGCCACCTTCTCGAAGACCCGGCTCGGCGACATCCGGTCCTCCAGCAGCAACGCCGCGAAGACCACCTCTTGCACCGCGCCCAGCGCGGAGCGCTCCAGCGAGACCAGCCGCTCGCCGACCGTCATCAGCAGCGAGTCGGAGTCGTCGACGAGCGCGGCGCCCTGCTCGGTGAGCCGCAGGCGGGCACCGAGGCGGGCGGTGAGCCCGAAGTCGGCGGACAGCTCGCGCAGCAGCTTCACCGGCGGCCACTGCGACTCGCTGCGCCCGGTCGCGGCCACCTCGGCGCAGGTCGGCATCAGGTCGACCAGCTCGCTGACCAGCGTGGTCGGCAGGTACCCGCTGCTGGTCAGCCTGGCGCCCTGCTCGCGGCACTGGGCCAGCAGGTAGCTCAACGCGGGCAGTTGCGCGCCGTCGCTGTCGGGGGCGCGGCGCACCTCGGGGCGCAGCCGGACCATCAGCTCGCGGCGGGTCTGGCTGCCGTGGCCGCGGGTCCACTCGTCGAGCCGCTCGTCGAGCAGCCGGACGAACCAGGTCTCGTCGCCCTCGTTCTCCGGGCTGGTCAGCAGCCGCATCACCAGGCCGACCCGCATCGCGTCGCCACCGCCGACCGGCAGCGTGCCCGCGTCGACCGCCTCTTCGAGCAGCCTGCCCGCGGCGGCGTGCAGCGCCGTCTCGATCGGGCCGCCGTGCTCGGACCAGGTCATCAGCGGCGTGTCCGGCGGCCACACCCCGGACGCGCGCCACGCCGCGGCCACCAGCCGCCGGTAGCGCTCCTCGTCCTCGGCCGCGTCCAGGATCGTGTGCGTCTCCCGCGCCCGGCAGACCTCGGCGTACCCGTCGTGGCCGAGCAGGGCGAGCAACTCGGCGAAGGACTCGCAGGTCTGGTGCAGGTCGTCGAAGGCGCCCTGGCCGCCCGGGCTGCGGTGCGCCTGCGGGAGCGTGCCCCAGACCATCTGCTGCACGTCGTAGCGGGTGACCTTGGTGGGGTGGGCCGCGGTGGCCCGCATGACGTGCCAGAGGGCGTGCGCGTGCTTCGCGGCGGTGTCATCACGCGCGCGGATGACCTCCAGGGCCGAGTCCAGGTCGTGCACGAGTCCAGCTTGACACGGCGACGGCCAACCCCGCGAACGACTGTCCACAGGCCCGCCGGCATCCTCGACGGCGTGGCTGAGCCCGAGGTTTCCGAACTGTTCGACCCGGCCCGGTGGCGTGCTGTCGACGGGTTCGACTTCACCGACATCACCTACCACCGGGCGGTCGACACCGGCGCGGTGCGCATCGCCTTCGACCGGCCCGAGGTGCGCAACGCGTTCCGACCGCACACCGTCGACGAGCTGTACCGCGCGCTCGACCACGCGCGGATGAGTTCCGACATCGGTTGTGTGCTGCTGACCGGCAACGGGCCATCGCCCCGCGACGGCGGGTGGGCGTTCTGCTCTGGTGGGGACCAGCGCATCCGTGGTCGTACGGGCTACCAGTACGCGTCAGGGGAGACATCGGAGACGGTGGACCCCGCGCGCGCGGGCCGGTTGCACATCCTTGAGGTGCAGCGGCTGATCCGGTTCATGCCGAAGGTCGTCATCGCCGTCGTGCCGGGTTGGGCCGCCGGTGGCGGGCACAGCCTGCACGTGACCTGCGACCTGACGCTGGCGAGCCTGGAGCACGCCCGGTTCAAGCAGACCGACGCCGACGTCGGCAGCTTCGACGGCGGGTTCGGCTCGGCGTACCTGGCCAGGCAGGTCGGCCAGAAGTTCGCGCGGGAGATCTTCTTCCTCGGCCGGACCTACAGCGCCGAGGACATGGTCCGGATGGGCGCGGTCAACGAGGCCGTGCCGCACGCGGAGCTGGAGGAGACCGCGCTGCAGTGGGCGCGGGAGATCAACGGCAAGTCGCCGACGGCGCAGCGGATGCTCAAGTTCGCGTTCAACGCCATCGACGACGGCCTGATCGGGCAGCAGGTGTTCGCCGGTGAGACGACCCGGCTGGCGTACATGACCGACGAGGCCGTCGAGGGCAGGGACTCGTTCCTGGAGAAGCGGGACCCGGACTGGTCCCGCTTCCCGTACTACTACTGAGCCGCACCACTCCTGAGCCGTACTACTACTGGGTGGACTGCCGCAGGAACTCCTCGTGCTTCGCGACCACTTCGCGGTAGAGAGCCGCCTTGCGGTCGTCGTCCACATCGGACAGCGGTAGGTGGAAGACGTCGGCGAGCGTGGTGAAGTAGTCCGCCGCGCTGCCGATGTCGCGCTGCTCGTCGCCTTCCGCGCTGTGGTGGAGCAACCGGAGACCACGCAACACGGTGGCGCTGTCTCCGTCGCGTCGACACAGGGCGACTACGCGCACGAACCCTGACTCAGCGCTCGTGGACTGGTTCTCGTGCTCGACGAGGAAGTCCTCGACTGTGGCCTCATAGGGCGCGTAGTCCATACCCGGGCAGCGCGCCCACTTGTCGTGGTCGAAGCGCCAACCGCCGGGGACGACGTCGGAGGGGCGTAGTCCGAACTCCATCGGATGCTGCCGGTACTTGCCCGCCACAAGAGGCAGCGGCCCGTGCAGTGCGTCACCGATCCCGGTGTCGACCAACCACACCCCGTCCGGGGAAGCGGGACTCGGCAGGCCGTGAACCTCGATGGTCAAGTGATTGCTGTTGGCGCCAACGGGACCGGCCTTCTGTGGACCCTGGACACCGCCCACGCGCCAGTGGACGTCGAACCCGAGCCAGTCCAAGAGGCACGCCATCGCACCATTGAGGTGGTAGCAGTAACCGCCGCGCCCAGCGACCACGTACCGGACCGAGTCGAGCGGCTCTACCGTGCGCTCTTCGCCCAGGGCGATCCACACGACCTCGTAAGGCACCAGCGCGGTTTGTGCCTGGTGCAGGGCGATGAGTGTGTCCACAGTCGGCTTGGGCGGCGCCGACCAGCCCAACCGGAGCAGGTAGGCGTCACGGAGTTCGATGTCGACAGGGCGGCGCCAGAGCCTGTCCGCGCGCCTCGGGTCGTCCAACGGGAGCGGCCCTGTCACCTTCTGTCGCGCTGTGGACACAGTCACCGCTCCTCTCCATCGCTTGCGGCGAGCGTAAGCACCGCCACCGACAGGCTGCCAGGATGGCGCCATGCACCCCGTCACGCTCGACGGCACCGAGGCAGCGGTCCGGGCCCTCACCCGCGCCCTGCGGCCGCTGCTGGATGGGGCTGACGGCCCCGCGGTGCTGCCGCTGGCCCCGGGCGAGACACCGATCCGGCCGGACCTGCCGGTGGAGGCGGGGACGGCACTGATCGTGCACACCTCGGGGTCGACCGGCGCGGCCAAGGGGGTCCTGCTGTCGGCGGCCGCGCTCCGGGCCTCGGCGACGGCGACGCACGCGCGGCTCGGTGGGGCTGGGACTTGGCTGTTGGCGATGCCCGCGCACCACATCGCCGGGGTGCAGGTCGTGGTGCGGTCCCTGCTCGCCGGAACGCCGCTGGCGGTGCTCCCGACCGGGGGATTTCGCGGTCGGCAGTTCGTGGAGGCGGCATCGGACGTGCTGGCCGCTGACGGTCCGCGATACACCGCGCTGGTGCCAACACAGCTGACACGACTGTTGGCTGAAGGTGGCGACGCCTTGGCAGCCGCGCGTTCGTTCGACGCAGTCCTAGTCGGAGGCGCGGCGACAAGCCCTCTCACGCTGTCTAGGGCTAGCGACGCGGGGATCAAGGTAGTCACCACTTACGGGATGACGGAAACAGCAGGCGGGTGTGTGTACGACGGCGTCCCGCTAGACGGCGTGCGAGTGCGCCTAGAGGACGACGTGATCCACCTGAGCGGGCCGACCCTCGCGCACGGCTACCGCCTGGACCCAGACAACCCCGCCTTCGCAGCTGGCTGGTTCCACACCTCCGACCTCGGACGACTGGTCAACGGTCGACTGGAAGTCCTGGGCCGCACCGACGACGTGATCAACACCGGCGGCAAGAAGGTCGCACCGACAGCGGTGGAGCGCGTGCTGACTGCTCAAGCCGGGGTAGGCGAGGCGTGCGTGGTGGGCCTACCGGACCCGGAATGGGGCCAACGAGTCGCGGCCGCACTTATGGCTGACGGTGAGGTAGACCTAGCCGCTCTCCGCGAGGCCGTCAGAGACGCTCTTGGCGCACACGCCGTGCCCAAGCAGGTTCAGGTGATCGCGGAGCTGCCTCTACGCGGCCCGGGCAAGGTAGACCGCGCAGCTGTCGCACGGCTCTTGAACGAGGCGCCGAGGCGTGGGTAAACCGGTGGAGGCGGGGATGGGGGGCGGGTAGCGTCCGGATCGTGGACCTCGTCATCGTCTCGCTTGCGGAGCGGCCTGATCTGGCGCCGTTGCTTGAGGAGTTTCCGGACAGTTGGCCCGAGTTCATGCACCACGACCCCGCGTCGGGGATGTACTACGGGGTGGCCGGGTTGCACTACCCCGAGCACGTGCTGATGGCGTTCGACCGCGACCACCCCGAGCGGTTGGTGGCCAAGGGCTACAGCGTGCCGTTCCGGTGGACCGAGGACGTGTTGCCGCCGGGTGGGTGGGATCGGGTGATCCAGCGGGCGTCGATCGGGCGGGCGAACGGTGAGGAGCCGAACCTGGTCTCGGCGATCGAGATCAACGTCCAGACCGATCTGCGCGGTTCCGGTCTGTCGTCGGTGATGCTGGGGGCGATGCGGGACTCGGTGCGCGCCCTCGGCTACGAGACGCTGGTCGCGCCGGTGCGGCCCAATGGGAAGCCCGCGCACCCCGAGGTGCCCACCGGCGAGTACGCGGGGTGGACCAGGGCGGACGGCCTGCCGGTGGACCCGTGGTTGCGGGTGCACGTGCGGGCGGGTGGGGTGATCGAGGCGGTCGCGGTGCGGTCGATGACGATCGCGGGGACGTTGGTCGAGTGGCGGGAGTGGACTGGCCTGCCGTTCGACCGCTCGGGACAGGTGCTCGTACCTGGCGCTCTAGTGCCGGTCCTCTGCGATGTGGAGCACGGCTACGCGGTGTACGTGGAGCCGAATGTGTGGGTCCGACACAAGACGTGACCATTCACTCAGCTCTCCCTCAGCACCCGCGGGCACGTGATCGGTGAAGATGGACCGATGGCGACAGTCGCGGAGTGGATCGAGGGCGCGCGGGTTCGCACGTTGCCGAACTCGGTCGCGCCGGTCCTCGTCGGCTCGGGGGCCGCGGCCGCGATAGGCGCGTTCTCCTTGGCCCGAGCGGCGTTGGCGTTGTTGGTGGCCCTGGCACTACAGGTCGGGGTGAACTACGCCAACGACTACTCCGACGGCGTAAGAGGCACCGACAGCGACAGGGTCGGCCCGTTGCGCCTAGTGGGCTCGGGAGTGGCTTCGCCCGGCGCCGTGAAGGCAGCGGCTTTCGCGTGTTTCGGGCTCGGCGCGCTCGCAGGTTTGGCGTTGGTGTCGTTGTCCGGTCAGTGGTGGATGTTGGCCGTCGGCGCTGCCTGCATCGCGGGGGCGTGGTTCTACACCGGTGGCGAGAAGCCCTACGGCTACTCGGGCTGGGGCGAGGTGGCCGTCTTCCTCTTCTTCGGTGTCATCGCCGTGCTGGGGACCGAGTACGTGCAGACAGACCGCGTCAGCTGGTTCGGTGCCGCGGGAGCGGTCGCGATGGGGTCGTTCTCGGCCGGGGTGCTCGTCGCGAACAACCTGCGCGACGTCCCCACCGACCGGGTCGCGGGTAAGAACACCCTGGCGGTACGGCTGGGCGAGGCGCGTACCCGTGTGCTCTACCAGATTCTGGTCGTCATCCCGTTCGTCGTGACTGTGGCGGCAGCGTTCGCGACGCCCGTTGCCCTTGTCGGCCTGGTTTCCGCTGTCTTCATCGTCCCTGCGGCACGCCGCGTGGCGAGCGGCGAGACGGGCTTGAAGCTGATCCCGGTCCTGAAGCAGACCGGCCTGGCGATGCTGACCTGGGCCGTGGTCACCGCTGTCGCCGTCGGGCTGTCCTAGCCGTTCCAGACGCCCGTGGCGAGGAAGACGTCCAGCACCTCGTTGTGCGGCTCCGGGTCGATCCCCTGCGCGGCAAGCCAGGTGTCGTCGTAGTACGTGTGCGAGTAGCGCTCGCCGCCGTCGCAGAGCAGCGTGACGACGCTACCGGCGACCCCGGCGGCCACCAGTTCGGCGACGATCTCGAACGCGCCCCACAGGTTCGTCCCCGTCGACCCGCCCACCCGGCGCCCGAGCACCCGCTCGACCCGCCGCACGACCGCCACCGACGCCGCGTCCGGCACCTTGATCATCCGGTCGATCACCTGGCCGAGGAACGACGGCTCCACCCTCGGCCTGCCGATGCCCTCGATCCGCGACCCCCGGCAGCCGGTCAGCCCCGGCTCGGTGTCGCGCCAGGCGTCGAAGAAGACCGAGTTCTCCGGGTCGACCACGGCCAGCCGGGTGCCCAGCCTGCGGTAGCGGATGTAGCGGCCGATGGTCGCGCTGGTGCCGCCGGTCCCGGCGCCCACGACCACCCAGGCGGGCTCGGGGTGCGGCTCCAGCGCCATCTGGTCGAACACCGACTCGGCGATGTTGTTGTTGCCCCGCCAGTCCGTCGCCCGCTCGGCGTGGGTGAACTGGTCGATGAAGTGCCCACCGAGCTCGGCGGCCAGCCGGTACGACTCCGCGTAGAGCTGACTCGGCTCGTCCACGAAATGGCACCGGCCGCCCTGCCGCTCGATCAGCTCGACCTTCTCCTGGCTGGTGGTGCGCGGCATGACCGCGATGAACGGCAGCCCGAGCATCCGCGCGAAGTACGCCTCGGACACCGCCGTCGACCCCGACGACGCCTCGATCACCGGGGTGCCTTCCACGATCCAGCCGTTGCACAGGGCGTAGAGGAACAGCGACCGCGCCAACCGGTGCTTGAGCGAACCGGTGGGATGGGTTGACTCGTCCTTGAGGTAGAGCCGCACACCCCACTCGTCCGGCAGCGGGAACGGCAGCAGGTGGGTGTCGGCGCTGCGGTTGGCGTCGGCCTCGATGATCCGCACGGCCTCGCACACCCAGGCCCGGGTCTTGTCGCTGCACCTGTCCACGGCGGTCATGTACCAACATTATCGCCTAGCAGCGCTTTTACCAGGACCCCAACGGGTGGCGGATACCTCAGGCGTCGCCGCGCAACTGCGAGCGCAACCGCGCGCGCTCGGCGTTGCGGCCCTTGTGCCGCTCGGCGAGACCGGCGGTGACCCGGGTGTTCAGACCGCGGAACAGCAGCAGCCCGAGCGGGAACCCGACGACGAGGCCGACCGCGATCGAGACCAGCAGCGGGACGTCGAACAGCACCAGCGCCACCGCGACCACGGCCACCAGGACCAGGCGCAACGCGGTGTAGAGAGCCAGGTCACGACCCAGGGTGCTGTCGGGCTTGTCCACGGCCCCGAGGCTACTCGTCGTCCTCGTCCACGGTGTTCGGCCTGCCCTCGAACCGGGTGGACAGCACCACCGTCGACCGGGTCCGCGCGACCCCCTTGATCCGGCGCAGGCGGCCGAGCGCGCGCTCCAGGTCGTCCACCGTGGCGACCCTGACCTTGACCACGAACGCCTCGTCACCGGCCACCCGGTAGCAGGACTCGACCTCGACCAACTCGCCCAGCGCGTCGGCGACCTCCTCGTCGTCGGCGGTGTCCGTCGGGTGGATCCCCACCAGCGCGGTCACCCCGAGACCGACCGCGCGCGGGTCCACCTGGGCGTGGTAGCCGGTGATCACCCCGGACGACTCCAGCTTGCCCACCCGCTCGTGCACGGCGGAGGCGGAGAGCCCCACCTGTCGGCCCAGGTCGGCGTAGGTGACCCGACCGTTGGTGCGCAGCGCGGCGATGATGCGGCGATCGACGTTGTCCACGGGACGGAAGCGTACGGCGTGCGCACCCGGTGTCCGAACCGGCCGATTTGTCCCTTACTACCTCTTTACCATCACCCAACCGTTCGAGTACCCGATGGTCGAAGTGCCACGATGCTCCTGGTTTACCCCCGATCGACGGGTACCCCCGATCGACCGAGTCCAAGGAGGCTGCCATGACTGTGGCGCACGTCGGAGAGCGGCTGCTGACCCCGGGAGAGGTCGCCGCGTTGTTCCGGGTCGACCCCAAGACGGTGACCAGGTGGGCGACGGCAGGCCGGATCGGCTCCATCCGCACGCCGGGTGGGCACCGCCGCTTCCGCGAGTCCGAGGTCAAGACCCTGCTCGCCGAGCTCACCACCGAGGCCATCGAGCACGCCAGCTGACCCGGCCAGGGCCGACCACGCCCCACCTGGTCGGCCCCCCGGGCCAGTGGCTCACCACCAACCCGACAAACCGGCTAACCTCGAACACCCAACGTTCGAAAGGTGGCCCGCATGCTGTACCTGCTCGCCGCGGTCGGCGCTATCACCGTCGGCGTGCTGCTGTGGCGGGCGTTCGGCGTCCAGCCTGCCGAGGTCGCCCAGCGTCCGAGGCACGTGATCGCCCCGGACGACGACCCCGAGTTCCTGCGGGGGCTCGACAAGTTCCGCGAGAAGCCCGACGGCGAGGACAAGCCGCCCGCGTAGGGCCCGCGGTCAGGCCATCCTGGGGCGCGGGCCGCTGGCGAAGTCGTCGGCCACCGTGGCCGCCATCTCCAGCAGGGCCAGCCTGGTCTCCGGCGAGAGCCGCTCCAACTCGATCTCCGCGCCCTCTTCCAGGTGCGGGTCGAACGGGATCCGGCAGACCGCCCTGCACCGGGCGCCGAAGTGCTGGGCCAGCTTGTCCAGGTCGACCGAGCCGGACTTGGGCCGCACCGAGTTGATCACCGCGACCGAGCGGGCGACCAGCGTCCGGTAGCCGTGCGCGTCCAGCCAGTCCAGCGTCGCCGAGGCGCTGCGGGCGCCGTCGACCGAGCCGGACGAGACGATCACCAGCGAGTCGGCGACGTCGAGCACGCCCTTCATCGCCGAGTGCATCAGCCCGGTCCCGCAGTCGGTGAGCACGATGTTGTAGAAGTGCTCCAGCAGCGACACGGTGCGCCGGTAGTCGTCCTCGCTGAACGCCTCCGACACCGCCGGGTCCTGCTCGCTGGCCAAGACCTCCAGCCGCGACGGCCCCTGCGAGGTGTACGCGCGGATGTCGCTGTAGCGGCGGATGCGGCCCGCGTCGCGCAGCAGGTGCCGCACGGTGGCCGTGGTCTCCAGCGGGATCTTCTGGCTCAGCGTGCCGCGGTCGGGGTTGGCGTCAACGGCGATGACCCGGTCCCCGCGCAGCGACGAGAACGTCGAGCCGAGGGTGGTGGTCGTGGTGGTCTTGCCGACGCCGCCCTTGAGGCTGAGCATCGCGATCTTGTAGCACCCGCGCAGCGGCTGGTTGACCCGCGCGATCAGCTCCCGCCTGCGGATCTCGGCCGGGCTCTCGCCGACGTTGAGCAGCCTGCCGGTGGCGACGTAGACGGCCTTGCGCCAGCCGGACTGCGGCGCGCGCTTGGACTGCTTGAGCAGCCGCGCCGAGGACAGCTCCTCACCGCCGTGCCCCTGCTGCTGGCCGTAGCCCTGCTGCGGGTCGGTGTAGTACCCGGCCTGGCCGACCGGGTGCGGCCCGGTGACCGCCGGGTTCGGCGCGAACGGGTGCTGCGGTGCGCCGAACTGCTGCTGCGGCGCGAACGGGTTGCCCTGGGGCTGACCGGGCTGGGGCTGAATGGGCTGGGGCTGGATCGGCTGCGCGGGGACCTGCTGGCGCTGCTGCGGCTGGTGCTGCGCCTGCTGGGGGTGCTGCTGGTGCTGGCCCGGGTGGACCTGCTGCTGCACCGGGACCTGGCGGGCGGGTGCCTGCTGGCCCTGGTGCGCCGGGTTCGGGTGCCCCGGGTTGCGCACGATCTGGGTCTCGTTCGGGTTCGGCTCCTGTGGCACCGCCTGGGCGACGGCCTGCTGGGGCGCCGCCTGCGGTGACACGGCCTGCTGGGGCACCGCTTGCTGGGGCACCGATTGCTGAGGCACCGCGTGGTGGGGCGCGGCCTGCTGGGGACCAGCCTGCTGGGAGACGGCCTGCTGCGGGATCGGCTGCGGCGCACCGGACTGGGCCGGGTCCTGCTGGGCCCGCGCGTGCTGCGGACCGGACTGGTGGTCGGCCTGCTGCTGGGCCACGTGCTGCGCGCCCGACTGGGCGGTCACCGGCTGGGTGCCGAGCGCGGCGTCGGCGGCCGGGTTCGGCGGCGCGTACAGCTCGGCCTGGATGGTCGCGGGCTGCTCTTGCGCCACCACGGCGGCGGCGAGGTGCGCCTCGGCCAGCTCGGGGTCAGGACCGAAGTCGGGTGTGCCGGTGTCGGTTCCCCCGGTCACGGGCGGCCGCCAAGCCGCCTCGGACTCGTCATGGCGTCCAGTCACCCCTGCGCCCTCCCACGAACGTCCGACCCTGTGGTGGCGACGGTAGTCGCTCACCGCGCCACCCACCGAAGGGGGTAACGCGGTGTGCACAAGCAAGCGCAGGTCGGAGGCTTGGCGTGGCCCGCGGGGAGCAGCGGTCCGCAGAAGATCAGGCGTACGAGTGAAGTCCGGCGATGACCAGGTTGATGAAGAACAGGTTGAACACCACCATGCCGAAGGCGACCGAGTTGATCACCGCGGCCCTGGTGCCGCGCCAGCCCGCGGTCGCCCGGGAGTGCAGGTACCCGGCGTAGACGACCCAGGCGACGAACGCGACGGTCTCCTTCGGGTCCCAGCCCCAGAACCGGCCCCAGGCCGCCTCGGCCCAGATGGCGCCGCAGATGATGCCGAAGGTGTAGATCGGGAAGGCGAAGATGGTGGTGCGGTAGGCGAGCCGGTCGAGCGAGTCGGCGGCGGGCAGCCTCGGCCCGAGCCTGGCGAAGCGCGCCGGGTCGGCGTCGTTGCGGACCTTCACCAGGTACAGCAGGCTGACCACGCCGGGGACCAGGAACAGGCCGCTGGAGATGATCGCCGCGGAGACGTGGATGACCAGCCAGTACGACTGGAGCGCGGGCATCACCGGACCGGCCGGGGTGTAGAGCGCGGTGCCGCCGAGGAACATCAGGATGACGACCGGGGTGAGCACGAACGCGCCGAGCCTGCGCACGTCGAACTTGCGGGCCAGCACCAGCCAGGTCACCACCGCGACCAGCATCGCGGCGGCCCCGTACTCGTACATGTTGCCCCACGGCGCGCGACCGGTGGCGACCCCGCGCAGCACGATCGAGGTGAGGTGCAGCAGGGCGCCGAGGACGGTCAGCGCGACGGCCATCCGTCCGAACCGCTCCGGCCTGCCGACGCCCGACGGCTCATCGATGCGGCCGATGATGGGGGTTTCCGGTGTGGTCGGTGCACCCGAGCCGACCAGTTCCCTGGCCAGTTCGGACTTCTTCGCCCTGCGGGTGAAAGCCTGTTCGACGGTGTAGAACACCATCGCGAACACGTAGACCAGCGCGGCCGCGCGGTAGAGCCAGTCGCTGTAGGTGGCCAGCGTGTCGTTCACGGGCATCAGACACTCCCTTTGGACCTGAGCAGCTGCGCTGCGAGCCGGTGGAACTCCTCGCCGTATACCGCCTGGTCGGTCCGGGCGAGGCCGCCGACGCGCACCACGGTACGTCCCCCGTCGCCGGGGGTCGCGCGGACCCACAGCCTGCGGCGGCGCACGGTCAGCGAGACGCCGAGGCCGAGGAACATGGCGGTGGCGGCGACCAGGACCCACACCTGGGTCGGGTCGTGCGAGACCTGGAGCGACACCCACGGCACCGCCCCGTCGAAGCTGATCTTCGTGCCGTCGTCGAGGGTCAGCGACTCGCCCGGCGTGAGGTTCTGCCGCGCGACCCTGGTGAGCCTGCCGCTGTCGACCAGGGACTGGTCGATCTGGAAGATGGACTGGCCGCGGCCGGAATCGATGCCCAGGTCGCCGCGCATGACGTCCACCGCGACCCCGGGGTCCGAGAGCCGCGGGTGGCTGGAGGTCATGACCTTGTCCTCGACGAGCGCGGTCGGGGCGAACAGGCCGGTGACCGCGATCTGCCGCTTGCGCCGCTCGGCCGGGTCGGTGACGCCGGGCGGGTCGAACTTGGTGGCGCCTTCCGAGAGCAGGGTCAGCGTGTCGACCGGCCGCCACTGGATGGTCTGGGTGCGCTTCTTTCCGTCGGGGAAGGTGACGGTGAAGGTGGGCGCGTAGCCGTGGCCGAGCAGGTAGACGCGGTCGCCGACGACCCGCAGCGGGTCGTTGACGCGCAGGTCGTAGGGCCGCCAGGTGTCGGTGTCGAGGTCGTCGCCCGCCTGGTAGTCGATCTTGGCGGCGAACTGCTCGGCCTGGCCGTTGGGCAGGTAGGTGGCGTCGAAGGTGTTGACCCGCACGCAGAACGGGTTCAGGTCGGTGCCGTCGACGCGCAGTCCCGGCCGGAACGAGTCGTAGCCGAGGGTGCCGGAGTTGCAGAACTGGGAGCCGTCGGCCAGCACGATGACCTGGCCCTCGTAGTTGGTCATCTTGCCGATCGCCAGCGCCACGATCAGCGCGAGCATGGCGAAGTGGAAGACCAGGTTGCCCGCCTCGCGCAGGTAGCCGCGTTCGGCGCTGAGGCTGCGGGCGCCGTCGGCCTCCTCGCGCTCGACCAGCCGCCACCCCTTGAGCCGCGCCCTCGTGTCGGCCATGACCTGCTCGGGGGTGGCGTCGAGTTCGGCGGTCTGGTGGTGCGGCATGCGGGTCAGGTTGCGCGGGGTCAGCACCGGCTTGGTGCGCAGCGCCTTGGCGTACTCGACGGTGCGCGGCGCCAGGCAGCCGACGAGGGAGATGAACAGCAGCAGGTAGATCGCGGAGAACCAGACGCTGGCGTAGACGTCGAAGAACTGCAGCCGGTCGAGCAGGGTGCCCCACCAGCCGTGCGCCTCGATGTAGTCCAGCGCCATCGGCAGGTTCAGCGACCGCTGCGGCAGCAGGGCGCCGGGCATGGCGGCGAGGGCGAGCAGGAACAGCAGGGTCAGCGCCGTGCGCATGGACGTCAGGCCGCGCCAGGTGTTGCGCACGAACGCCAGCGCCCCGCTCACAGCGGCAACTCGAAGTCGGTGACGACCATGTTGCGCAGCCACGACACCAGGTCGCCCCACAGCCCGGTGACGAGCAGGACGCCGACCACCAGCAGCAGCGCGCCGCCGAAGAGCTGGATGCCGCGCGAGTGCGTGCGCAGCCACGCCGTCGCTCGCACCGCCCACCGCGCGCCGAGCGCGATCACCAGGAACGGGATGCCGAGGCCGAGGCAGTAGACGACCACCAGCAGGAACCCGCGGGCCGCGTTGCCACCGGTGGACGCGGCGATGGTCATCACGCCGGTGAGGGTGGGGCTCAGGCACGGCGTCCAGCCGAGGGCGAAGATGCCGCCGAGCACCGGCGCGCCCGCCAGGCCGAACCGCGGCGTCTTGTGGATGCGGATGTCCTTCTGCAGCCCGGGAACCAGGCCGATGAACACCAGGGCCATCGCGATGGTGATGACCCCGCCGACGCGTTGCAGCACTTCTTCGTTGAGCAGCAGCGCGTCCGCGAGCCACACGACGCTGCCCACGGTCGCGGCGAACACCACGGTGAACCCGAGGACGAACAGCCCGACCGCGCCGAGCACCCGGTAGCGGCCCTTCTTGCGCTCCTCCTGGTCGCTCACGGCGGGCGCCTCGGCGCCGACGAGCGCGGCGAGGTACGCGAGGTAGCCGGGCACCAGCGGGACCACGCACGGGGAGGCGAAGGAGAGGAACCCGGCCAGCAGCGAGAGACCGGCCGCCACCAGCAGCGGCCCGGAAATGGCTAGCTGCGTCGGGTCCACCCGGTCAGCGTAGGGAAGCGGTCCTGAGGGCCGATCTCGGGTGGTGCACCCGCGGGGCGTGGGTCACACCGGGGGTCGGCGGGACTCGGACGGCGTCCAGCCGGTCTCGGTGACCACGACCCTGGCCAGCTCGCTGAGCTTGGTGTTGGTGTCGCGGGCGTGCCCGCGCAGCACGTCGAACGCCGCGGCCATGTCCAGCCCGAGCCGCTCGGCGAGCACGCCCTTGGCCTGCTCGATGATCACCCGGCTGGTGAGCGCCTCCTGCAGCTGTTCGCTGAGCAGCGCGTGGTCGCGGACCGCCCTGGCCTGCAGCAGGCTGATCGTGGCGACGTCCACCAGCGCCTTCGCGGTGTGCCAGGACAGGTCGTCGAGATCCCCCGGGGTCGCCCGGAACAGGTTGAGCGCGCCGATCGTCTCCGACCGCAGGCGCATCGGCAGGGCGAAGACCGCCTGGTAGCCGTCGGCGATGGCAGCCGAGGCGAACCGCGCGTCGGTGGCGTCGACCCGGGTGAGGTCCGGCCGAGAGACCGGCAAGCCGCTTCGGTAGGCGGCGAGGCACGGCCCCTCGTCGTGGCGCAGCTGGAACAGCTCCAGCCTGCGCACCGCCTCGCTCGAGCTGGTGACCATGTGCAACTCGCCGTCGACGGTGGCGAGCAGGATCCCCGCCGCGTCGATGGCGAGCAGCTCCACGCAGCGGTCCACGAGCAGTTGCAGGAAGTCCAGGACGTCGAAGTCGTCGATGAGGGTGTCCGCGAGTTCGACGAGGGTCTCGACGAGCCGTTGCTGCTTCACGGGGACTCATCTCCGGTGTCGGGGTCTTCCTGTCGAGCGAGTCATCTCCGCACCCGGTGAGCACGACCCCAACACCCTAGTCCCGGCAAGTGGACCCCATCGTCCTCGCGGCACTGGTCCCTTCGAGTGGCGCGCGTGGCGGGTTGTTCCGGTCCGGGGAATAGTTCGGGGTGCGCTCCGGACCCCGGCGTCGGTTCACCACCACGCCAGGAGACCACTATGACCGCGATCACATCGGGTGCCTTGAGCGCGGCAATCTCGTCCTCGGCGTCTGATCAGCGCAGTGGGTATTCACCGGGAAATGCCCCGCACTGCCCGCACCGGCGGCCGCGACCACCCAGTGGCCGGTGCGACGGGAATGGCTGAGGGGTCGGTGTTGACCGCGCGCCAAGCGTGGGACCGCTGCGTCGGCCGCCGCGACCGGTTGAGCGGGATGGTGGTCCGGTTCGGCCTCGACGACCAGGTGGACGACGTCGTCCACGACGCGTTCGTCGCGGTCATGACCATGCCGAGGCTCTACCCGGACGGGTTCGACGCGCTGCTGGAGACCGTGGTGTGGCGGCGTTGCCTGGTCATCGCGGCGAGCGAGGCGGCACGGCAGCGGCTGCTCGGGCACGCCGCGCTGCGCCCGGCGCCGACCGGGGACCACGCGGAGCTGGTGGTCGAGCGGGTGCACGCCCAGTGGCTGCTGCGGCACAGCGGGGTGCTGCGCGAGCCGGACGTCTGGATGCTCGACATGGTCAGCGCCGGGTACCGCAGGCAGGAAATCGCCGATGTGTCCGGGAGGTCCATCCCCGAGGTGGACCGGGCATTGCGCTCGGTGCGCCGCCGGGCGCGGGAGAAATACGAGGTCAGGACATTCCAGGCAATCAACATAGAGTAGTCAGGACTCGGCGATGAGCCGGTCGAGCACCGGGGTCAGGTCCTCGGCCAGCAGGTCGCGCATGAATGCGGCGGCGACCCTGCCCTGTTTGTCGAGTACGAAAGTCGCGGGCACGACCGCCCGGGGATAGCCCTTGAGCACGATGAGGGATTTCCCGGGCGGGTCGTAGATCGAGGGGTAGGTCAGGCCGCGGTCGCGCAGGAAGTCCTGGGCGGCGTCGCGCTGGTTGTCGCGGACGTCGACGCCGACGACCTGGACCTGGTCGCGGTAGCGGTCCTGCACCAGCTGCAGCTGCGGCGCCTCGACCCGGCACGGACCGCACCACTGGCCCCAGATGTTGAGCACGACGACCTTGCCCCGGTAGGACGACAGGGAGATCCGCGAGTCGTCCATCAGGGAGGGGCCGGACATGTCCGGCAGCAGCTTGCGGTCGGCGCCCTCGTAGGTGATGTCGGTCTTCCCGCCGGGGGACACGAACACGAACTCGGTGCCGCCTGCGACGGCGTCCTTCGACGCCGAACACCCGGACAGCAGCAGCAGCGCGCCGAGCACCCCGGCGACGACCCGCATCAGGCGCCCGTGTTCTTCGGGTCGCTGGTGCCCGCGGGCTCGGTGTAGCGCAGCCCGACCAGTTCCTCGTCCTCGAACACGAGGCTGGTCAACGACGCCAGCGAGCACTGCCGCTTGCTCGGGTTGTGCCAGAGCCGCTTGCCCTCCAGGTAGCGCCGCACCGTCCACACGGGAAGCTGGTGCGACACGCACACCGCCTCGTGCCCGACCGCCGCCGCCCGCGCGCGGTGCACGGCGCCGAGCATCCGGTGCGCGATCCGCAGGTACGGCTCGCCCCAGGAGGGGGTGAACGGGTCGCGCAGGTACGGCCAGTTGGCAGGCGAGCGCAGCGCGCCGTCGCCGACGGAGACCTTCTTGCCCTCGAACACGTTCGACGACTCGATCAGCCGCTCGTCGGTCGCCAGTTCCAGCCGGTGCGAGCCGGCGATCGGGTTGGCCGTCTCCTGCGCCCGCTGCAACGGGGACGCCACGACGTGCACGATGTCGTGGTCGGCGAGGTGTTCGGCGACGGTGAGCGCCTGGCGCTTGCCGGTGTCGGACAGCCGGAAGCCGGGGAGCCTGCCGTAGAGCACGCCGGTGGGGTTGTGCACCTCGCCGTGGCGCAGCAGGTGGACGATCGTCTTGGTCACGCTGGCTCCTTCGCGGCGGCGGCCGCCGCGGCCGCCTTGGGCAGTGCGGCGGCGATCTGCTCGAACGCCGCGTCGTCGAGGGCGGCGCTGACGAACCACGCCTCGAACGCGCTCGGCGGCGGGTAGACGCCGTGGTCGAGCATGGCGTGGAAGAACGGCGGGAACCGCCAGGTCTGCGCGGCCTTGGCGCCCGCGTAGTCGGTGACCGGGTCCTCGGTGAAGAACACGCTGACCAGGTTGCCCGCGAACTGCACCCGGTGCGCCACGCCCGCCTCGGACAGCGCGGTGCCCAGCAGGGTGCCGAGCCTGGCCGCGTTCTCGTCGAGTGCTCGGTAGACGTCCGCGTCGGCGGCCCGCAGCGTCGCCAGGCCGGCGGCGACCGCGACCGGGTTACCGGAGAGGGTGCCCGCCTGGTAGACCGGTCCGGCCGGGGCGAGGTGGCCCATGATGTCGGCGCGACCGCCGAAGGCCGCGGCGGGCAGCCCGCCGGACATGACCTTGCCGAAGGTGTAGAGGTCGCCCTCGACGCCATCGATGCCGTGCCACCCGCTCGCCGACACGCGGAAGCCGGTCATCACCTCGTCCATCACCAGCAGGGCGCCGTGCTCGCGGGTGATCTCGCGCAGCCCCGCGTTGAACCCCTCGACCGGGGCGATCGCGCCCATGTTGCCCGCGGCGGCCTCGGTGATCACCGCGGCGATCGACGGGCCGTGCTCGGCGAAGGCCGCGCGCACCGCGTCGAGGTCGTTGTAGGGCAGCACCAGCGTGTCCTCGGCCTGCGCGCCGGTGACCCCCGGCGTGGTCGGCAGGCCGAGCGTGGCGACACCGGAGCCCGCCTCGGCGAGCAGCGCGTCGACGTGGCCGTGGTAGCAGCCGGCGAACTTGATGATCCGCTTGCGGCCGGTGAACCCGCGCGCCAGCCGGATCGCGCTCATGGTGGCCTCGGTGCCGGAGTTGACCAACCGCACCTGCCGCACCGGCTCGACCCGCCGGATGATCTCCTCGGCCAGGTCGATCTCCCCCGCGGTCGGGGTGCCGAACGACAGCCCGCTGGTGGCGGCCGTGCGCACCGCGTCCACGACCGCCGGGTGGGCGTGCCCCAGGATCATCGGACCCCACGAGGACACCAGGTCGACGTAGCGGTTGTCGTCGGCGTCCCACAGGTACGCGCCGAGTCCGCTGACCATGAACCGCGGTGTGCCGCCGACGGCGTTGAAGGCCCGCACCGGCGAGTTGACCCCACCGGGGATGACCGCCTTGGCGCGTTCGAAGAGGGCGGCAGAGCCGCGCACGTGTGCCTGCTCCTGCGCTGTCACCCGACCAGTCTCGCAAACCCGGTCGGGTGGCCGCGCTCACGCCCGGCGCGACCTGGTGCGCACCGCGAGGGCGAGCTGGCGACCCGCGTCGAGCAGCAGCAGCGCGGCGAGGGTGCCCGCGGCGACGGCGGTGCCGATCCAGTTGCCCGCGTAGTGCTGGAAGTCGAGGTCGGGGCGCTCGGCGACCGGGGCCAGCTGCACGGTGCCCCTGTCGTAGGCCCACAGCGCGAACCACACCAGCGCGGCTACCAGGACCAGCTCGACGGCGGCGACCGCGGCGCGGCGCGGCTGGTTCAGCGCGCCCGCCTGCTGCGGCCAGCCGAGCCCGACGGCCTCCGGCTCCGAGGTCTGCGGTGTGCTCACCCGCTCAGCCTCTCATGCCCGGTGGTCTACGCCTCGCCGACGGGCAGCGGCGTGAAGTAGGTCCTGGTGTCGACCCGCAGCAGCAGGGTCACCACGGTCACCCAGATGATGACGATGAGCACGAACAGCAGGAAGGCCAGCGACGAGGTGGCGTGCGCGTTGGCCGCGGCCGGGGCGCCGAGCGCGCCGACCAGGGCGGTGACCATCAGGCCGAACCGGGCCCACGGCCTGCCCGCGCGCACCGGCCAGGCCAGCACGAGCGCGGCCACGGCGGACAGCCCGGCGCCGAAGCCCAGGTAGCCGGGTGGCCGGTCACCGGAGACCAGCAGCCCCCCGGTGAGCACCGCGCTGACGACGGCACCCCAGACCGCGAGCGTCACCGCCTGCGGCCTGCGGGCGGTCTTGTCGGGGGTGTTGTCCGGGTCCGGGGTGGTGCTCGGCTCGGTCACGGGAGTTATGTAGCCCCAGCCCATCCCGGTGTTACGAGGCGCTCGCCACGTCGGCAGCGGCGTCCCGAATCCGGGTTCCCGCCCTCTCGGACAGGTGTACCCAGGTCAGGACGCCGCGATGGCCGATCTCAGCTCGCGCGCCGCGGTTCGAAGTACGCCTTGGCCTCGGCGGTGAACATGAAGTAGATCGCGGTGCCGACGATGAGGACCTGGATCACGTTGATCACCATGTCGACCGGGGCCGCGGTCTCGGTCAGCAGACCGAGCACGGAGAGCAGGATGCCGATGGTGCCCAGGATCGCCAGCGTCATCCGGGCCCAGTTGCGCCCGGCCCGCATCTTGAACGCGAACAGCAGGTAGAGGGCGAAGAAGCCGACCGCGAGCACACCGGCGAAGACCAGGCCCGCGGTGACGACGGTGTCGACGTCGACACCGGTGGTGTTCTGCTTGGCGATCTCCCGCGCGGCGTTCTCCCGCAGCGCGTCCACGCCGAGCAGCAGGGTCAGGATGAAGCCGACGACGCCGAGCAGCGCGTTGAGCACCCACAGCTTGAAGGAGTTCTCGACCGAGGCGGGCCTGGCGACCGGCTGGCCGTACCCCGCGTCGACCGGCGGCGCGGAAGGCAGCGGCTGGTAAGGGTTGTTCTGGGGATCGGGTCCACTTGTCATGTGTGGGAAGTTATTGGACCCCGGGTGCGAACGCACGATTGTTAGCCGAGATGTCGCCGTTCCGTTCACCCGGGTGGACGCTTGACCAGCGGTGCCAGCGCGGCGACGAGGGCGGCCGGGTCGGCGGCCCAGGCGAGCACGACGGAGCCGTCGTCGAGTTCCAGTGGCAGTTCGGTGGTCTTCTTCGGCACGGTCCAGCCACCGCCGAGTGGGCGGGCGCCGACGGGGGTGCCGACACCGGTGCAGGAGGTGATCCTGGCCACCGGCAACGACTCCCGGCCCTGGTGCAGCGCGGCGGGGGTCAGCACGACCCGGCAGATCTTGCGGCGGGCACTGACCCAGCCCGCGGCCATCGCGAACAACACCAGCCCGACCATCGCCCACGCGAACCAGTGCACCGGCCCGCTGATGGCCTCGACACCGGCGCCCACGGCGCTGAACAGCGGCCCCCACAACACCGGCCACCACGTCGAACCCGGTTCGGCGTAGAGGACAGGACCCTCGTCCGGGTCCGTCACCGGTCGTGGACGGGGAAGAACCGGCGGGCGCTCCTGGTGAACAGCAGGCCGATGGCGACGATGATCACCAACGCGCTGCCGAGGCCGTAGATGGTGACCCGGCCGACGGAGTACTGGAACAGCGCGCCGAACACCGCCAGCACCAACAGCAACGTCCGCGCCTTGCGCACCCCGCGCCGGGCTTGGTAGGCCAGCAGCAGGAAGAAGCCGAGGAACATCACCGAGCCGACCAGCAGCCACCAGGACAGCCCGGCCGCGGTCTCGGCCACCTGCCCCGCGGTGACCACCGCGTCGCCCGCCGCGCGCAGCCGCTCGTACTGGCGCAGCGCCCAGTCATCGCGCAGCGCGAAGAACAGCGCGGCACCGACCACGCCGAGCAGACCGGCGAGCGCCCACAGCCAGAACGACGTCCGCACCGCGATCGGCGGGTCGGTCCGGACCACCGCCTCGTCCGCGGTGGGCATGACCGGGGGTTCCTCGGGCACCGTCACGGCGCGAACATACCGGTCAGCCCCGGTCGAGCCAGCCCGCGGCCTCGGTGGCCCAGTAGCTGAGGATGACGTCGGCGCCCGCGCGGCGGATCGCCAGCAGCGACTCCAGCACGGTGCGCCGCCGGTCCAGCCAGCCGTTGGCGGCGGCCGCCTCGACCATCGCGTACTCGCCGGAGACCTGGTACGCGGCGACCGGCACGTCGGACATGTCCCGCACCGCGCGGATCACGTCCAGGTACGCCAGGGCGGGCTTGACCATGACCAGGTCGGCGCCCTCGTTGAGGTCGAGCGCGGTCTCCCGCAGCGCCTCGCGGACGTTGGCCGGGTCCTGCTGGTAGGTCATCCGGTCGCCGGTGAGCTGCGACTCGACCGCGTCGCGGAACGGGCCGAAGAACGCGGAGGCGTACTTCACCGAGTAGGCGAGGACACCGGTGTCGCCGTGCCCGGCGGAGTCCAGCGCCTCGCGGATCACGCCGACCTGGCCGTCCATCATGCCGCTCGGGCCGAGGTAGTGGGCGCCCGCCTCGGCCTGCGCCAAGGCCATGTCGGCGTAGACGGCGAGGGTGGCGTCGTTGTCGACGTTGCCGTTGTCGTCCAGCACACCGCAGTGGCCGTGGTCGGTGAACTCGTCGAGGCACAGGTCCGACATGAGCACCGTGTCGTCGCCGAGTTCCGCGCGCAGGTCCCGCAGCGCCACGTTCAGCACGCCGTCGGGGTCCACACCGCCGGAACCGACGGCGTCGCGGGTCCGCGGGATGCCGAAGAGCATGATCCCGCCGACCCCGGCCTGCACCGCCTCCACCGCCGCCTTGCGCAGCGTGTCCCTGGTGTGCTGGACGACGCCGGGCATGCTCGCGATCGCGGTCGGCTCGGTGGCGCCTTCCTTGACGAACATCGGGAGCACCAACTGCCTCGGCCGGACCTCGGTCTCACTGACCAGGCGGCGCAGGGCGGGCGTGCGGCGGAGCCTGCGCGGGCGGTGGTTCGGGAACATCACAGACCTCTCAAGGCATAGCCGGAAAAGCAGGCGGGCGGCGTGCTGTGCACACCGCCCGCTGTCCTGTCTATCGTCGCGCGCGCTTGGTCTTGCGCGGCGGGGGTAGCGCGCCCTCGGCCCGCAGCCTGGCGGCGTGCTCGGCGAGCGCGTCCACCAGGGCGGGCACGGTGGCCTGCTCGGGCTGCACGTCGACCCGCAGCCCGAACTCCCGTGCCGTCTCCGCGGTCTTGGGGCCGATGCAGGCCACCAGGGTCCGCGCGTGCGGCTTGCCCGCGATGCCGACCAGGTTGCGCACGGTGGACGACGAGGTGAAGCACACCGCGTCGAACCCGCCGGTCTTGATCATCTCGCGGGTGTCGGCGGGCGGCGGCGCCGCGCGCACGGTCCGGTACGCGGTCACGTCGTCGATCTCCCAGCCGCGGTCGCGCAGACCGGCGGCGAGGGTCTCGGTGGCGATGTCCGCGCGCGGCAGCAGGACCCGCTCGACCGGGTCCAGGATGTCGTCGTAGGGCGGGAAGTCGGCGAGCAGGCCCTCGCTGGACTGCTCACCCGAGGGCACCAGTTCCGGGTTGATGCCGAACGAGCGCACCTTCTCCGCGGTCGCCTCACCGACGCAGGCGATCTTCACACCGGAGAACGCGCGGGCGTCCAGGCCGAACTCGGCGAACTTCTCCCACACCGCGCGCACCGCGTTGGTGGAGGTGAAGATCACCCACTGGTACCTGCCGTCGACGAGCCCCTTGACCGAGCGCTCCATCTGCGCCGGGCTGCGCGGCGGCTCGACCGAGATGGTCGGCACCTCGCTGGGGATCGCGCCGTGCAGGTGCAGCCGGTCGCTCATCTCACCGGCCTGGTCCTTGGTGCGCGGCACCAGGACCCGCCAGCCGTAGAGCGCCCGCGACTCCCACCAGGACAGCTTCGAGCGCTGCGCCACCGCGGCGCCCACGGTGACCACCAGGTGCCCGGAGATCTCCCCGGCGTCGGCGGCCAACGAGGCCAGCGTGGTGTCGATGGTGCGCTGGCTGGTGTTGGTGCCGTCCGCGGTGACCGCGACCGGGGTCTGCGGTGCCAGGCCGTGCTCCACCAGCGAGGACGCGGCCTCGGCGAGGTGGCTGGCGCTGGCGTGCAGCACCAGCGGCCCCGGCACCCCGGCAAGACCGGCCCAGTCGATGTCGCCGCGCACGTCGACCTCGGTGTGGGTCGAGCCGAGCGCGATGCCCGCGTAGGCGGGGACGGCGGTGGCGGCGGAGACGCCGGGGATCACGTCGAACACCACGCTGGTGCGGGCCACGGCCTGGGCCTCGGCCACCACAGCGGAGTGGGTCAGCGGGTCGCCAGCGACGAGGCGGACCACGACCCGGCCCGCCTTGGCCTCGCCTGCGAGGTCCTTGGCGACGTCGGCCGGTTCGCCGACGGCGGGCCGCACCTCGGCGCCCGCCCTGGCGAGCGCGAGCACGCCGGAGGGGACGTCGGGGTCGGTCACCACGAGCTCCGCGCGTTGGAGCAGCTCTTTCGCGCGAACGGTGAGCAGTCCCGCGTCGCCGGGGCCGGAGCCGACGAAAGCGACGCGTCCGGGGGACTTTCGTGCACGGGTGGTCATTGTCAGGCCACTTCCCATCAACTACGCCTCGGGACCGGAGAGCACCCCGGCCCCGAGTTCCAGCAGCTCGGCGGCCAGCGCGCGACCGAGCTGCTCTCCTGCGGTCAGGTCACCGGTTGCCGATGCGCGCATGATGTCGACGACCACGGCCGGGTCGTTGGCGTCGTACGCGGCGGCGACCCCGCGCAACGACAGGCGGAAGACCACCCTGTCGTCGGCGTCGAGGTCTTCCACTACCTCGGCCAGCGCGCCGACCGGCGCGCTGCAGCCTGCTTCGAGCGCCGCGAGCATCGCCCGCTCCGCCGCGACGGCCACCCGGGTTGCTTCGTCGTCCACTGTGGACTGGAGGAGGTGTTCGACGTCGACGTCGTCGACGCGGCACTCCACCGCCAGCGCGCCCTGCGCGGGCGCGGGCAGCATCTGGATCGGGTCGAGGGTCTCGGTGATCTCGGCGAGCCTGCCGAGCCGGGACAGGCCCGCGCGGGCGAGGACGACACCGTCCAGCGCGCCAGCGGTGACCATCGCGATGCGGGTGTCCACGTTGCCCCGGATCGGCACGATCTCGTGCCCGAAGCCCAGCGCGCGCAACTGCGCGGCGCGGCGCGGCGACCCGGTGCCGATGCGCGACCCGGGCGGCAGCTCACCGAGGGTGAGGCCGTCGCGGGCGATCAGCGCGTCGCGCGGGTCCTCGCGCTGCGGCACCGCGGCCAGCGAGAGCCGCCGGTCCGGCGCGGTGGGCAGGTCCTTGTAGGAGTGCACGGCGACGTCGATGGCGCCCTCGGCGAGCGCGTCGCGCAGCGCGGAGGTGAACACCCCGACGCCGATCTCGGCGATCGGGGCCGACGAGCGGTCCCCCGGGGTCGACACGGTGACGATCTCGACCTTGGCGCCCGCGCGTTCGAGCACGTCGGCCACGGTCTGGGTCTGGGTCAGGGCGAGCGCGCTGCCGCGCGTGCCGATCCTGATCACTCGGTCCATGGCTTACCACCGTCCACAGGAGACTCGTGCGGGGTCGTGACGGCCGCCGGGTGCTGCGGGTCGAGCGCGAACAGCTCGCGCAGCACCTCGGCGTACCCGGTTCCCCTCGGTCCCGAGGCCAGTTCCTTGACCCGGACGGTGGGGGTGTGCAGCAGCTTGTCGACCACCCGGCGGACCGTGCGGGCCAGCTCCTCGCGCACCGGGGCGTCCAGCTCGGGCAGCCGCGCGTCCAGGCGCAGCAGCTCGGCGTCGACGACCTCGGCGGCGCGGCGGCGCAGCGCGGTCACGGTGGGGGTGACCTCGGCCGAGCGCTGCGCGGCGAGGTAGCCGCGCACCTCATCGGCGATGATCTCGGTGGCCAGCCGGGTGTCGGTGCCGCTGGGGGCCTCGGCCAGCCTGCGCTGCAGGCTGTCCAGGTCGACCACGCGCACGTCGGCCAGCTCGCCGACGCCCTCGGCGACGTCGCGCGGCAGGCCGAGGTCGCAGATGACCAGCGCTCGCCCGGCGCGCGGGGGCACGGTGTCCTCGGTGATGACCGCGCCGACGGCACCGGTGCAGGAAACCACCAGGTCGGCAGCGGCGACGAGCTCGGCGAGCCGGTCGAGGCCGGTCGCGGTGGCGGGCACGCCCTGCTCGACCAGCGACGCGGCCAGCCGCGCCCCGTTGGCCTGCGAGCGGTTGGCGACGACGACCTCGCCGATCCCGGCGCGGCGCAGCGCAGCCGCGGTGAGCCCGCCCATCGACCCTGCGCCGACGATCAGCGCCCGGCGCCCGGCCAGGCCGCCGAGTGCGGTGTCGGCGTCGGCGAGCGCCTCGGACACCACCGAGCCGCCGACCTGGTCGAGACCGGTGTCGGTGTGCACCCGCTTGCCGATCCGCAGCGCTTGCTGGACCAGCTCGTGCAGGGTGCGCCCGACGGTGCCCGCGTCCTTGGCGGCGCCGTAGGCGAGCCGGACCTGGCCCAGGATCTGCGACTCGCCGACGACCATCGAGTCCAGGCCCGCGGCGACGGTGAACAGGTGCTGGGCGGCAGCGGCCGCGTAATGCACGTAGAGGTGGTCGTAGAGGGCGGCGACGTCGGTGCCCGAGTGCCGCGACAGCACCCCGGCGATGTCGGCCAGCCCGGCGTGGAACGCGTCGACGACGGCGTAGACCTCGACCCGGTTGCACGTGGAGACCAGCACGGCCTCGGACACGTTCTCGCACCGCAGCAGCTCGTCGAGCAGCTTCGGCACGTCCGGCGCGGCGACGGTGACGCGCTCGAGCAGCCGCACCTCCGCCGAGCGGTGCGACATGCCGACGGCGATCACGCTCACGAGACCACCAACCCGTCCACCGCCCGACCGTTCGCCGACCTGGCGTTGGCCTCGGCGAGCACCGCGGCGTTATCGGCCCGGCGCGCGACGTGGAAGGAGAGGACCTGCAGCTCGACGGCCAGGTCGACCTTGCGGACCTCGACGTGGTCGGGCACCTGCAGCACGACCGGGGCGAAGTTGAGGATGCACTGCACACCGGCGGAGACCAACCGGTCGCACACGGCCTGCGCGGCTGGCGGCGGGGTGGCGATCACGCCGATGGAGACCTCGCGCTCGGAGCACACGCGGGTGATGTCGTCGATGTGCTCGACCGGCAGGCCGCCGACGGGCACGCCGACGAGGTCCGGGTCGACGTCGAACAGCGCGGTCACGGGAAACCCCCGTCCTGGGAAGCCCCCGTAGTTGGCCAGGGCGTGTCCCAGGTTACCGATTCCGACGACCGCGACGCTGTGCTTGCGGGTCAGGCCGAGGATCCGCTCGATCTCCTCGATCAGCACGGTCACCTCGTAGCCGACGCCGCGGGTGCCGTACGAGCCGATGTAGGAGAGGTCCTTGCGCAGCTTGGCCGAGTTCACGCCAGCGGCGGCGGCGAGTTCCTCACTGGAGACGGTCCCCGCGCCGTGCTCCTGCATGCCGGAGAGCACCCGCAGGTAGACGGCCAGCCTGGCGACCGCGGCCTCGGGGATCGCCCGCGCCCGCTCCCGGGCGGCGGGCACCTCGGTGATCCTCGGGATGGGGGTGGTGATCTCCGCGGCGGTGGGGGCGGGCGGGGTGACGCCGACGCCGTTCCGCTGGCCTCGCTGTGCCGCCACGCTGTAGCTCCTCGAGGGTTTTCGTCTCCGGGTCGCCATTACGGTACCGCTTGTGAACGTGTGCACAAAGTCAGTGGCCAGCGGCTTGACCAAGCCCACACCGTGACCGCCGCGACTGCTCCGGACAGACGAAAGGTGGGCGGGTTCGCACCCGCCCACCTGCGTCGATCAGCCCGGCTCAGCCCTTCGGGGTGAGCACGGTGTCGATGACGAACACGGTCGCGTTCTTGGTCGGGATGTTCCCGCACAGGACCTTGGCCCCGTTGATGGTGATGTTGTCGCCGGTGCCCTCGATCTTGATGTCGCCGCCCGCCGCGTTGAGCGACTTGACGGTGCCCGCGGCAACCAGGCCGTCGCGGTCGTAGCGCTTCGGGATGACGTGGAACTGCAGGATCGGCGCGAGCGCGGCCGGGTTGGCGGCCAACTCCGCGAACTTGGCGTCCCCGAGCGCGGCGAACGCCGGGTCAGCGGGCGCGAACACGGTCAGGTTGTCGGTGGTGTTGAGGGTGTCGACCAACCCGGGGATCGCCTTCACCGCGGCCACCAACTTGGTCAACAACGGGTTCGTGCTGGCAGCGGTGGCCACCGGCTGCGGCCCCATCGACGTCAACCCACCCGCCGCGTCCCCCTGCGGCAGGTCCTTGCAGTTCGGCCCGAACGTGTCAGCCGCCGTGGTCACCCCATCCGAAGCCGCCATGGCCCCGGCCTGGGACGACGGAGCAGCGGCAGTGGTCGTCGCCGCCGCAGCAGTCGACGCGCCGCCCGCGGAGTCCTTGCTGCTACACGCCGACAGCACCAAACTCGCCACGACGACAGCGACACCGAGGACCGGCTTGAGATTGCTCACCAGAATCTCCTTGAGAGAGTGGACAGTCCGAGTGGTTCGTAGCCGCGCCTGCTCCCGGTTTGGCTCCACACAAGGATTTCCACTCCACGTTCGAGTGACATCCCCCGCCGACCAATCACCCTTTAGCGCCCTACAGCCCAGCCCCCCAACAGCCGAGCCCCCCGCACCCAGCCACCCCCACACCCACAAGCCCTCTAACCGCCGCGAACCCTCTAACCCCACCCCACCCCAGCCCGCAGCCCCGCCCCAATCCCGCTTCGCGCACGCGCCCGCGAGGACCCCCGCCCAGCCCCCACCCACACCGGGGGGCGTCCCAGTGCCAGTCTATCGGGGGGCACCGACAGTGGATCTTGAAACGGGGGGCTGAAGATCCAGATGTGGATAACTTCTGTCGCTGGGACGGGTGAATGTGGCGGCGGGGTCGGCAGGGAAACGCCTGGTCGGGGGTGTGTGGGCGTGATCGGGGCGGCGGCGTGGAGGGAAGTCGTCCTGGTGGAGATCGACTCGGGCCGGGAGATGCCGGCGAGCGTCCACAGTGGACTGTGAGGTGTCGCGCCCCGACGGTCGGAGTGGCACGGTTGGGCGCGTCGGCACTCCGTGGACCCATCGCTCGTGACGCGCAGTCCTGAGGGGCGCCAAGGGCGGGAGTCGCCCGTCTCGGGTCGCTTGTGACGCGCAACCCTGAGGGGCGTCAAGGAATGCGAGCCATTCATCCCGAGTCGCCTGTGGCGCGCAGTCCTGCGGGGGTGTCAACCGGGAGCCGTCCATCCCGAGCAAGTCCCCCCGGCCCCACCGAGAACTCTTACCCCGCAGCGGCCCCCACACCCCACAGCGACCGCTTCGCGCGCGCACGCCAGTCCGGCCCCAGCCCCCACCCTCTCCGGGGGGCGTCCCAGTGCCAGTCTACCGGCACCCACCGACAAACGATCTTCACACAAGCCACCCAAGATCCACATGTGGACAACTTCTGTCCCTGAACCGGGTGAACCCCCAAGCCAAGATCCCGATCACTCCACAGTGAACAGAGACGAGTGCCACCCCGTTGCCCCATCAGGGATCGGCGGCACCCGGACGTCCGTCTGCGTCATCCCCCCGCGGTCAGTCGCCCGTACCTCAGCCCGGTGACTGCCCGAGGCCAACGGGAAAGTCGTCTGCCAGTGCCGCCAAGTCTGGTCGTTGACCTCAACCGCCAACTCGGCTTCCTGCCAGGCCCCGCCGTCGATGCGGACCTCGACACGAGCGATGCCCACCGTCTGCGCCCAAGCGATCCCGGCGATGGTCACCGTGCCCGCGGGCACGGTCGCGAAGCCGCGCGGTACGTCGATCCGCGACTGCGTCTTGATCGGCCCCCGAGCGGCCCACCCGCGCTCCTCCCAGTAGAACTGCTTCTCCCCGAACCGGGTCAGTTCCATGTCCACCACCCACTTCGTGGCCGACACGTACCCGTACAGCCCGGGCACCACCATCCGCGCCGGGAAGCCGTGTTCGAGGGGCAGCGGTTCGCCGTTCATGCCGATCGCGAGAAGGGCGCCGCGTTTCTCGTCCATGACGTCGTCGAGGGGGGTTCCGGTGGTCCAACCGTCCACACTGGACGAGTAGACCTGGTCGGCCGAGGGGTTGACCCCGGCTTCCAGCAGCAGGTCGCGCAGGGGGACGCCGATGAAGTTGGAGGTCGAGATGTAGGGGCCGCCGACCTCGTTGGAGACGCAGGTCATGGTGATGGTGCGTTCGACGAGCCGCCTGCCGCGGATGTCGCCGAAGTCGAGGTTGAGTTCGGTGTCGACCATGCCGTGGATGCGCAGGTGCCAGTCCTCGGCGCGCAGGCGGGGGACGGTCAGGGCGGTGTCGACGCGGTAGAAGTCGCGGTTCTGGGTGATGAAGGTGGGGTTGCCGGGGAACTCGGCGCCGCGGGGGATGGCGGGCGCGGGGGTGGCCGGGGTCAGCTTGCCGACCGCGGCGCGGGAGCCCTCGACGTCGACGCGGCCGGACAGGAACTGGCCGAAGCCGCCCAGCACGCCTGCACCGACGGCGATCCCGCCGGAGAGCCGCAGGAACGAGCGGCGGGACTCGTCGCTGGTCGCCCGGTCGCGGGCGGCGTTGTGCAGGAACCGGAACACCACGACGCCTGCGACGAGGGACGCGAGCGGCGCGAGGACGGCGATCATGCCCAGGTCGGGCCGGTTCAGCACGGCGGCGACGCCCAGCAGGCCGAGCACGCCCGCCAGCACGAGCCCCGGCACCGGCGACCGCCGCGAGAGCAGACCGGCGACGACGGCGAACAGCAGGATCGTCAGACCCATCCCGCCGAGCAGGACGACCTTGTCGTAGGTGCCGAAGGTGCGGACCGCGAAGTTCTTCAGCCACGAGGGCGTCAGGTCGATCGCGGTGTTGCCGACGGCGAGGAAGGGGGACGCGTTGGGGCCGACGAGCCCGGCGACGAGGTGACCGGCGGCGAGGGCGGCGGCGACGGCGAGAACACCGACGAGCGCGGCGACCCGCTTACCGAGCCTGGCGGAAGTGTCCACACCAGGGCTTCGGAGCCGATCGCCGCGCGGATCGGGACCTGATCAGGTGAGTGCCGCGCGCAGGCGGTCTTCCTCGACCCGCCAGTACCCGTGTTCGGCGTCGTCCACGAGTATCACCGGCACTCGATCGCCGTACTCCCCGCGCAGCTCCGGGTCACCGTCGACGTCCACGGCGGACCAGGTGACGCCCAGGTCGGCGCAGATGCGCGCCACATCGGACTCGGCCACCTCGCACGCGTGGCAGCCCTGCCTGGTCATCACCGTCACCCTGCTCATGGCTGGACGTTATCGCGCAGCCCGGCCCGCCGGATCTTGCCGGTGACCGAGTGCGGCAGCTCCTCGGCGAACTCGACGACGGTCGGCACCTTGAACCGGGCCAGGTTGACCCGGCAGTGCTCCAGCAGCCGCTCGCGGGTCAGCTCGACGCCTGCCCTCGGGACGACGACCAGCTTCACCCGCTCCCCCGCGCGCTCGTCCGGCACCCCGACCGCGGCCACCTCGGCGACCTCCGGCAGTTCGCCGACGACCTGCTCGACCTCGTGCGGGTACACGTTGAACCCGTTGACGATGATCAGGTCGTTGGCGCGGTCCACCAGCCGCAGGTCGCCGTCGGCGTCGAGGTAGCCGACGTCGCCGGTGCGGAACCAGCCCCGCGCGTCCGGGCCGCCGTCGCCGTCGGGCCAGTAGCCGCTGAACAGGTTCTGGCCGCGGGCGGCGACGAGACCGGTGTCGGAGTCGTCGCCGAAGTCGGGTTCGTCGTCTGGGGCGTCGGGCGCGACAGGGGTGCCGTCCGCGTCGACCAGGCGCAGTTCGACGCCCGGGATGGCCCGGCCGACCGACCCCGGCTTGGCGAAGCCGCCGACCAGGGTGGAGGTGAGCACCGGGCCGGTCTCGGTGAGGCCGTAGCCCTCGAAGATCGACAGGCCGGTCTCCTGGCGGAACAGGGCGAGCGTGCGCGGGTCGAGCGGGGCGGCGCCGGAGGTCAGCATCCTGGCGGTGGCGAGCGCCTCGCCGAGCCGGTCGCGGCCCGCGGTGGCCAGCGCCTGGTAGATCGCGGGCACCCCGACGAGGGTGGTGACGCGGTGGTCGCGGCACGCGTCGAGGGCGGTCTCGATGCCGAATCTGCCGGTCAGCACGCCCGTGGCGCCTGCTGACGCGACCTGCCAGAGGCCGGAGAGCCCGTAGGCGTGCGCGAGCGGGACGGCGAGCAGCACCCGGTCGGTCGGGGTGACCGGAGCGGGTCGCAGTGCGGCGCACTGCGCGGCGTTGGCCAGCAGCGCCCGGTGCGACAGCATCACGCCGCGCGGGGTGCCCGCGGTGCCGGAGGTGTAGCAGAGCAGCGCCAGGTCCTCGCCGCCGCCGATGGCCGAAAACCGCGATTCGACCTCGGGGGCGTCGTCCAACACCGGATCGGGGAGGGCGGTGACGACTCCGCCGGTGCGATCGGTAACCCTGGGTACGCCGAAAGCGAAACACACACCGCCGTGGTCGAGAACCCGCTCGACCTCCCGGGGCACCGCGTCAGTACCGAGGGGTACCGCCACCGCACCGGCCCGGAGCACCGCGAACAGCACGACACACGCCTGGAGGCTGTTGGACATCACCAGCGCGACCCGGTCACCGGGGGCGACCCCCAGTCCGGCCAGCGTGTTCGCGTAGCGGCCGACCGCCGGCTCGACCCGCTGCCAGCTGAGTGAACGCCCGTCGGGGACGTCGACCAGCCCGAGGTGGGCGGGTACGTTTTCGCTCGCCGCGGTCACCAGGTCGGCGACGTTGCCGGTCAGCGCGTCGGCCATCGGCGGACCCCCCTCGTTCGATCCCATCCCGTTCGACCACCAAGCAGCAGCACCGCAGCCACACCAGCAAGCAAGCCGCAGTCACCTCTGCAAGCAAGCCCCTGTCATATCCAGCAAGCAAGCCGCAGTGTGGCACGCATCACCCACGTCACGGTTAACTACCTTTCCGACCCCATCCTGGCCCACCCACCGGCACTACCGACAAGTAACACCAAGTGAAGCTGCGATGCCCCGGCGGTGGCGCGACCGCCGGGTCCCGAGGGAGTGTGCGGCCGTCCGATGACCCGCCAGACGCGATCCGACCCGACCAGCAGGAACGTGCCGTCGGCACGGGCGGGCACCGACGGCGCCGGGCAGGACGGGGCGGTGCCGGACCAGGCGCACAGCGAGTCGTGGGCGCTCGTGCACGCCGCGCAGCAGGGTGACACGGTGGCCTTCGGGCAGCTCTACGACCGGTACGTCGACGTGGTCTACCGGTACGTCCTGTTCCGCGTCGGCGACCGGGAACTGGCCGAGGACGTCACCAGCGAGACGTTCTTACGGGCCTTACGCCGCATCACCTCCGTCACCTACCAGGGCCGCGACGTCGGTGCCTGGTTCGTCACCATCGCCCGCAACCTGGTGCTCGACCACGTGAAGTCCAGCCGGTTCCGGCTCGAGGTCAGCACCCCGGAGATCCGCGACTCCGAGCGGGTCGAGGCCGGTCCCGAGCAGCAGGTGATGTCCAAGGTCACCAGGGAGGCGCTGCTCGGCTGCGTCGACCAGCTCGGCGACGACCAGCGCGAGTGCATCGTCCTGCGGTTCCTGCAGGGCTTGTCCGTCGCCGAGACGGCGGAGATCATGAACCGGAACGAGGGCGCGGTCAAGGCGCTGCAGCACCGCGCGGTGCGCAGGCTGGCCCAGTTGTTGCCCACCGAGCTGCGGTGATCCGGCGGGTTCGGCCGGATCCGGTGCGTGGCGGTGGGAGAGTGTGCGTTGACCCGTTGGGGTCAATCGATATGTGCCACGTGGCCGGGCCGTAACCCGGAGGAAGGCCAGTCGTTTCATCCACAGCGAGACCCACAGGAGTCGGAGCGGGATGGTGGACAGCGGAACCGGGTCGACCGGACCCCAGGGCGAGCGGGCGGGCAGACCGCGCGCGGGCCGCGCGCACCCCGGTCTGGTCGATGAGCTGGGACCCGAGTTCACCGACGACGACCACGCCATCGTCGAACTGCTGGCCGCGCTCGCCCGCGACACCGCACCCGAGGACGACGCCAGGGCCAGGATGCGGGCGAAGGTCACCGCGAGCCTGGTCGCCGACCCGATCCACCCCGACCGCGCCGAGCAGCCCCGCGTGGAGCAGCCGCACCCGTCGCCGACCCCGCGCCGCGCGGGCGAGTCGCGACCGGGCAGACCGCAGCGCTCCGGCCGGGCACCGCGCAGCAGGCGCGACCCGGACTCAGCGCCAGCTCCCCGCCCGTCGCCCACCCCGCGCGGATCGGCCCGCGCCCGCTTCACCATCGCCGCCGTCGCCGCGCTCGCCCTGGTGTTCTCGCTGGCCGGGATGAGCCTGCTGCTGGCCCGCGACGCACTGCCTGGCGACGCCCTCTACGGGGTGAAGCGGACCGGGGAGGCCGCCGCCCTGGGGTTGACCTTCGGGCAGGAGGAGAAGGCGTTCAAGCACCTGGAGTTCGCCACCGCCCGGATCGGCGAGATCGAGACCCTCACCCTGCGCAACGCGGACCCGGACGGCGCGCCGACCGGCGGGTACCTCGACGCGCTCGGCGACTTCGACAACGACGCCACCGCGGGCAGCCGCGGCCTCACCTCGGTGGCCACCTCCGGCGACGGCAGCCAGCTCACCACCCTGCGCACCTGGGCCGACCAGCAGGGCGCCCGGCTCGCCGCGCTGCGCCCGAGGCTGCCCTCGGCGACCGACAGCAGGCTCTCGGCGTCGCTGGCGCTGCTCGACCAGGTCGAGGACCGCGCGGCCGCGCTGCTGGCCAGGATGCGGTGCTACCAGGTCACCTCGGGCGACCTCGACGAGATCGGCGCGCTGCCCGCGACCGCGGCGTGCCAGGTGCGCCCGGACGCGCCGAGGGTCCTGACGTCGACACCGGGCAGCCAGGCGGGCAACGAGCCCACCGCGGACCCGCGCACGCCGACCACCGGGCCGCAGCCGACCGGGCAGCCACCGGGGCAGTCGGTGACGACGACACCGGGGGCGCCGCGGACAACGACGCCACCACCACTGGTGGAGCTGCCACCCATCATCGGCTCCCCCAGCCCGACCTCCGGCACCAGCACACCGGCCCCCGGCGTGTCGGTGCCGCTGCCGTTGCCGCTGCCGACCATCGAGCTGCCGCCGCTGCTGGGTATCGGGCCGATCCGGATCGGCTGAGGCGGGCACCGAACCCGGCGGCGGCTCGCTACCCTGGTGGGGACAGGTGGGATCCAGCGGGGAGGCGTGCGGTGTTCGTGCGGCGTGGGGACAGGAACAACCCCGAACTCGAGCGGCTCGCCGCGCTCGCGGGCGAGGCGAGCGCCGAGGCGGCTTCCGTCGCGATCGAACAGTCCGACACCCCGGTGCCGATCGATCTGACCGCGGCGGCGTTCTTCGACGTGGACAACACGATCATGATGGGCGCGTCGATCTTCCACTTCGCCAGGGGACTGGCCGCGCGCAAGTTCTTCTCCAACTCCGACCTGGCCAAGTTCGCGATGCAGCAGGTGATGTTCCGCATCGGCGGCAAGGAGAGCGCCGACGGCATCCGCAGCAGCCGGGAGCAGGCGCTGTCCTTTGTGGCCGGTCACACGGTTGCCGAGCTGAGCGCGCTCGGCGAGGAGATCTTCGACGAGCTGATGTCGGACAAGATCTGGCCGGGTACCAGGGCGCTGGCCCAGATGCACCTGGACGCGGGCCAGCGGGTCTGGCTGGTCACCGCGACCCCGGTCGAACTGGCCGAGATCATCGCCCGCAGGCTCGGCCTGACCGGCGCGCTCGGCACGGTCGCCGAGAGCACCGACGGCGTGTTCACCGGCAAGCTCGTCGGCGAGATGCTGCACGGCCCGGCCAAGGCGCACGCGGTCCGCTCGCTGGCCGCCCGCGAGGGCCTGGACCTGCGCCGCTGCACCGCCTACTCGGACTCGTCCAACGACATCCCGATGCTCTCGGTTGCGGGCACCGCGGTGGCCGTCAACCCGGACTCGGGCCTGCGCGAGGTGGCCCGCAAGCGCGGCTGGGAGATCCGCGACTTCCGCACCGGGCGCAAGGCGGCCAAGATCGGTGTGCCGTCGGTGCTGGGCGCGGGCGCCCTGGCAGGCGCCGTCGCCGCGGGCCTGGCGTACCGCAAGCGCATCATCTGACCTCGGCCCCCGTGGAGATCCGGCACAGCGACGAACGGACAGGTACGACGAGGTCGGGGGGACCGTGAAGGCAGAACTGGGGCTGGGCGCGCGGTTGGGCGTGCAACGCGCGGCGCTGTGGGCCATGGCGGCGCGGGGCGACGGGTTGGCGCGGTTGGTGTCCGCGCCGTGGCGGGGTGAGCCGTACGGGATCTACGCGCGGCTGCGGGAAGGCGCCGGGGTCCGGCGCAGCGCCACCGGGTTGACGGTGGTGGCCTCGCACGCGTTGTGCTCGAAGCTGTTGCGCGACCGCACCTTCGGGGTCCGGACCACCGACGGGGCCGAGCCGCCGCCGTTCACCGCGTCCGGGCTGCCGGGCGATGTCGAGGTCATCCCGTCGTTCCTGGAGCTGGACCCGCCCGACCACACCCGGCTGCGGGCGCTGGCCAGGCCCGCGTTCAGCCCGGCCAAGATCGCCGGGTACCGGGCGGGGGTCGAGAACGCGACCGCCCGGCTGCTGGCGCGGGCCGTGGCCAAGGACCGGTTCGACCTGGTGGCCGACTTCGCCGCGCCGCTGCCGATCGCGGTGATCAGCGACCTGCTCGGCATCCCGGACGTCGACGCCGACGTGTTCGCCCGCTACGGCCGGGTGCTCGGCGCGTCGCTGGACGGGGTGAAGTCGGTGCGGCACGCGCTGCAGGTCCGGACCGCGAACCGGGAGCTGCGCGGGCTGTTCACCCGGCTCATCGCCGAACGCCGGGTGGACCCGGGCGAGGACGTGATCAGCGCGCTGGCCGCCTCGGACGAGCTCACCGAGGTGGAACTGGCGACGACCTGCGAACTGCTGCTGCTCGCGGGCTTCGAGACGACGACGAACCTGATCGGCAACGCCGTGTGGTCCTTCGCGACCAACCCGGACCAGTGGGACCGGCTGCGCGGCGACGACACCCTGCTCGGCCCGGCCGTCGAGGAAGTGCTGCGCTACGAGGCGCCGGTGCAGATGACCGCGCGGATCTCGCACCACGACACCGAGATCTCCGGCGTCCCGGTGGCCGAGAACAGCATGGTCATCGCCCTGATCGGTTCGGCGGGCCGGGACCCGGCGGCGTTCGAGCAGCCCGACGAGTTCGACATCGGCCGCGCGCGGGACAACGACCACCTGGCCTTCTCCAGCGGCGCCCACTACTGCGTCGGCGCCCCACTGGCCCGGCTGGAGGGCGAGGTCGCGCTGCGGGCACTGGCCGACGCCTTACCCAGGATCACCGTCGCCGCGGCGCCGAAGTGGCGGTCGACGTCGGTGATCCGGGGGCCGCGGGCGTTGTGGTTACGGCCCTAGCCCCGCCGCGCTGAGTATGCGGTAGCGGAGGAACCAGGTCGCGGTCCTAGCCCAGGAACGGGTTCCCGCGCTGGTTGAGCATGCGGTAGAGCGTCTGCTGGATGGTTTCCCTGATCTGGTCGGTCAAGGCGAACACCACAGCCGGGTCGTCCTCGGCGGCCGTGTGCTCCTCGGTGGACACCGGGGGTCCGAAGTGGATGTGCCACTTGGACGGCAGCGGGATCAGCCCGAGTGGACCGAGCAGCGGGAAGAACGGGGTGATGGGGAAGTAGGGCAGGCCGAGCAGGCGGGCCAGCGGCTTGAGGTCGGCGATCTTGGGGTAGATCTCCTCGGCGCCGACGATCGAGCACGGCACGATCGGGACGCCGGTGCGCAGGGCGGCGGAGACGAAGCCGCCGCGGCCGAAGCGCTGGAGCTTGTAGCGGTCGGCGAAGGGTTTGCCGACGCCCTTGAAGCCCTCCGGCCAGACGCCGACCAGCTCACCGGAGCGCAGCAGGTGTTCGGCGTCGGGGTTGCAGGCCAGTGTCTGCCCGGACTTGCGGGCCAAGGCGCCCAGCAGCGGGGTCTGGAAGACGAGGTCCGCGCCGAGCATCCGCAGGTAGCGGTCCCGGTTGTCCTTGACCGCCACCGCCGTCATCAGGGCGTCCCACGGGAGCGTGCCGGAGTGGTTGGACACCACGAGTGCCCCACCGGAGGCCGGTAGGTTCTCCGCGCCCGTCACCTCAACGCGGAACCACTTGCGGTAGACCGCACGCAGCGGGGGCAGCAGCACGGCGTCGGTGAGTTCAGGGTCGAACCCGAACTGGTCGACCGTGTAGTCACCCGAGAGCCGCCTACGGGCGAAGCCGAGGGCATCCGCCACGGCCCCACGGAGACCGGTGACAGGCTCCTCTGCGGGAGGCGGGCGTAAGGGGGTCGGCTCGACCGGTGGGCCTTCCTGCGCAGGCTTGCGCTGCCGCTCCGCGCGGTCCAACGGGATGACCTGGGCCTGCTGCACGCGCGTCACCTTCATCGGGTACCCACCAAGCGGCGTTCAAGACGCTCGATGACCGTGGGATCGAGGACCGGTCGCAACCCGCTGCCGTGGACGTAGTCGTCGAACGCCTGGCGGGTGGTCCACCGCGGGGTGAACCCGAGGACCGTGCGGAGCCGGGTCGTGTCGAGCACCCGGCCGTGGTTGAGGTAGCGGACGTGGTCGGCGGAGAAGTCGACCACCCTGGCACCGCGCAGCAGCCTGCCCGCGGTGGGCATCGCCGCGCGCGGCACCGGGAACGGGACCCGACCGGCGCGGCGGACGGCCTGCGAGAGCAGCAGCACCCCGTCGCCGCCCGCGTTGAACACCCCGGAGACCGGGCTGGTCGCGGCCCGCTCCAGCACGGCGAGCGCGTCCTCGGAGTGCAGGAGTTGGATGCGCGGGTCGTAGCCGAGCACGGTGGGCACGACCGGGAGCGCGAAGTAGCGGGTGAGCACGGTGTCGACGCTGGGGCCGATGAGGTTGCTCAGCCGGACCACGGTGACCTCGACGTCCTGGCGGCGGCGGGCGAACGCCCGGGCGTAGCCCTCGACCTCGACGGCGTCCTTGGCGTACCCGCTGGAGGACAGCTCGCGCGGCGGGTCGTCCTCGGTCAGCACCGCGGGCAGCCGGGCCCCGGCGCCGTAGACGGCGGCGGTGGACTTGATCACGAGCTTGCGCACCGACGGGGCGCGCTGGCAGGCGGCGAGCAGCTGCATCGCCCCGATGACGTTCATCTCCTTGACCGCGCTGCGCCGGGACGGGCCGGGCGGGTTGGCGGTCAGCGAGGCGTGCACGACGGTGTCGACCTCGGCCGAGGTGATCACCTTGGCGATGAGCGGGTTGCGGATGTCGGCGCGGACGAACTCGACGCGACCCGGCAGACCGGCGACCGCGCGGTGCGGGCCGACGGTGTCGACGCCGAGCACGCGATCGATGGCCGGGTTCGCCGCCAGCCGGGCGGCCAGGTGGCCACCCAGGTAGCCGCCGACACCGGTGACCAGGACGGTCCGTGGTGTCATGAGACCCCCGGGGGGAGTGGGCGCTTGGAGGTCCGAGCCTACTCGCGCCCACCGGCGTCCCCCGGCTGGGCAACGCACTGTTAACGCAGGTCACACAGGGTGTTACCAGCGGCGTCCGCGCGAGCGGACGCCGCGGGCAGACACTACTTCTTGAGCTTGCGACGCTGGACGCGAGTCTTGCGGAGCAGCTTGCGGTGCTTCTTCTTCGACATGCGCTTGCGACGCTTCTTGATGACCGAGCCCATGTGTGTCCTTACGTGTTTCTAGGTCGTTCCAGGTGTCCGGCGCTCCGGTGCGGCGGACACGTCAACGACGCGCGCCAAGACACCAGGCACAACGGCTGGCCAGCCTACCTGGCCGCCTCGGCGAGCTCGCGGGCGGGCGGGGACAAGCCCGCTCACCCAGCGTCGAAGTAGGCGTTCTGCAGGTAGTCGTGCACCGCCTTCTCCGGAACCCGGAACGACTTGCCGACCCGCACCGCGGGCAGCTCACCGCCGTGCACCAGCCGGTACACCGTCATCTTCGAGACCCGCATGAGGGCCGCCACCTCGGCCACCGTCAGGAATTGCACCTGCGGGAGGCCGGGCGGATCGGAGTCGCGCTTGCTCGCAGGCATGATCCACCGCGTCCTTAACCACGCGTCGCGCCGTCGGCTTCCCCACCGACGGATTCGACACGCACGTGTACCGATCGAGAGTAGCGGGACACGTGTGACAAGTGCGACGTCACTTCGGGTTCAATCTGCGTCGTGCGCGCGGCCGAGTTCGCGGGACCGGTCCCTGGCCGCCTCGATGGCCGCCAGCAGCGCCGCGCGCACCCCGTGCCGCTCCAACTCCCGGATCGCCATGATCGTCGTCCCAGCGGGCGAGGTGACCGCCTCGCGCAGGGTCACCGGGTGCTCGCCGGTCTCGGCCAGCATCGCCGCCGCGCCGACCGCGGACTGGATGATCAGCTTCTCAGCCACCGCGCGCGGCAGGCCGAGCAGGATCCCGGCGTCGATCATGGCCTCGACCAGGAAGAAGAAGTAGGCCGGGCCGGAGCCCGACAGCGCGGTCACCGCGTCCTGCTGCGACTCGGGCACCCGCACGACCTTGCCGACGACGCCGAGCAGCTCCTCGACGGTGGCCAGGTGCGCCGAGGTGGCGTGCTTGCCGGGCGAGATGGCGCTCATCGCCTCGCCGACCAGCATCGGGGTGTTCGGCATGACCCGGACCACCGGGATGCCCGCGGGCAGCCTGCGCTCGAACAGGGCGGTCGGCAGGCCCGCGCACAGCGACACGATCAGGGTGTCGGCGCTGACCGAACCGGCCAGGTCGTCGAGCAGCGGGTCGATGTCCTGCGGCTTGACGGCGATGACCAGCACGTCGGCCGTCTTGGCCGCGGTGGGCACGTCGACGGCGTCGATGCCGTAGGTGTCGGTCAGCTGCGCGGAGCGGCCTGCGGAGCGCTCGGTGAACAGCAGCTCGTCGGCCTGCCTGCCGCCGTGCAGCAGCCCGGACAGCAGTGCCTCGCCGATCTTGCCTGCGCCGAGCACGGCGATCACCGGCCGCGCGTTCGCCTCAGTCATGGCCGACAGGCTAGCCACTCGTTCCCGGTTTTCCCGGTAGCGGTCCCCGATCGGGTGCGGCGGGGACGAATGCGGGCGCGCCGGAATAGGTGGTCCAGACCATCCGCCCGCACTTTGTGGAAAACAGTGAAAAAGAGGGCGAAAACGGTGAAGTTCTAACCGGCAGCCGATAGCGCCAACTGCCGCGCCTGGCAGACAAGCCTGCCGGTGGAATCGACCACGGTCGCGTCGGAGTCGAACCAGACCCCGTGCACCGCCTTCGACTCCACCTGGATCCGCAGCCACCCCGGAGCGGGCCGCGACCGCAGGTGCGCGGTCAACTGGACCGTCGGCGACCAGCCGAGCCTGCCGAGGTTGAAGGTCACCGGCATCGAGATGTCCCCGGCCACCAAGGCGAACAGCGGGTCCGGGTGCTCACCCCTGGGCCGCGCCCACAACCGCAACCGCAACGGGTCGCCGATGTGCCCGTGCAGGAACCCGGCCCCGTTGGGGTCGAGCCGCACGTCGCAGACCTCGCTCAGCTTGAACACCGAGGCCGACGGCACCGTGGACAGGTCGATCGCGTTGCCGGGCGGTTCCGCCGACTGGTTGGGTAAATCCGTCCAGGCGGCGCGTTCGCGCGGCAGCCGACCGGTGGTGACCACGCCCTCGACGCAGCTGTGCCCGCTCTGCTCGAGGTGCACCGCCACGACCGTGGTGCGCCGCCCCGACTTGCGGACGTCGGTGCGCAGCAGCACCGGCCCGACCCCGGGTGGGCGCAGGAACTGCGCGCTCACCGTCAGCGGGTCGACCAGCGGCGCACCGGCGCCGCTGTGCGTTGCCACCGCGGCCTTGGCCAACAAGGCCATCAGGAATCCCCCGTGCGGGCGCCCGCCGACGGTCCACGGGGCGGGGAGGTCGGCGGTGAAGGTGCCGTCCCCCAGCGGCCGCACCCTGACCGCCGCGGCGAACGCCCCACCAGCCGCCCGGACGTCGCCGTGCCCTGCAGCACTACTCATGGGCGATAGCCTGCCACGCCCGCGTCCGCGATTTTGCGCTGTGCCACGGATCGGCGTTCTTCTCAGCCCCGGGTCGCCAGGGCGCGCAGGAAGAAGGCGGTGTTCGCGGGGCGCTCGGCCATCCTGCGCATCAGGTAGCCGTACCACTCCCCGCCGTAGGGCACGTACACCCGCACGGTGTGGCCGAGCTGCGCCAACCGCAGTTGCTCGTCGGGTCGGATGCCGAAGAGCATCTGGTGCTCGAAGCTGCCCGGCTTGCGGCCGTGGGCCTCGGCGCGCTCCCCGATGATCCGCACCAGGCGCGGGTCGTGGGTGGCGAACTTCGGGTAGCCGTCGCCCGCCAGCAACGCGTTCGCACAGCGGACATAGCTCTTGTCGACCTCGACCGCCTCCTGGAAGGCGACCGTCTCGGGCTCCTTGTAGGCGCCCTTGCAGAGCCGCACGCGCGAGCCGGACCCGGACAGGGCGTTGACGTCGTCGAGGGTGCGGTGCAGGTAGGACTGGAGCACGGCACCGACCCACGGCCAGGTCTGGCGCAGCTCGCGCAGGATGCGCAGCGTCGAGTCCGTGGTGGTGTGGTCCTCCATGTCGAGGGTGACCGTCGTGCCCGCCGCCTCGGCCGCGGCGCAGATCCGCTTGGCGTTGGCCAGCGCGAGGTCCTCGTCGAACATCTGCCCGACGGCGGAGAGCTTGACGCTCACCTCGGCCCGGTCGGACAGGCCGTCGGCGTGCAGCTGGTCGAGGAGCTCCAGGTACGCCAGGACGGTGTGCTCGGCCTGCTTGGCGTCGGTGGTGTCCTCACCGAGGTAGTCGAGGGTGACGGTGAGACCGGAGTCGACCAGCTGCCGGGTGACGGCGACGGCCTCCGCCGTGGTCTCGCCCGCGACGAAGCGGCGCACGACGTCCCTGCTGACGGGAGCGGTGGCCACCAGGCGGCGGATGGTGCCGTTTCGCGCGGCGGCCAGGATCAAGGAACGCAACGGGTTCACGGGGGGAACTGTACGGCTCGTGTCCTATCGAGCCAAGACAGCCATCCGGTCGTCCTATGTTTGCGCCGAACTGTCTACTCTCCGACCAAGTGGGACCGTGCGAACCGCAACGCCGCCGCGATGTCCGCCTCGCGCTGCCCGGAGGTGCGCGCCCGCCTGGTGCTGATCTCCACCACGACCTGCCCGGCGAACCCGGTCTCGACCAACCACCTGCACACCCGCGCGCACGGCTGACCACCTCGGCCCGGCACCAGGTGCTCGTCCTTGGCCAGTCCGGTGCCGTCCGCCAGGTGGACGTGCCGCAGCCCGGCACCCATCCGCTCGGCCAGCGCCATGGCGTCCACATGCGCGGCGGAGGTGTGCGACAGGTCCAGGGTGTAGTTGCGGTGCCCGACCTCGGTCGGGTCGATCGAGGGGCGGAACGCGCTGATCTCCACCGAGCCGCGGCGCACCGGGAACATGTTCTCCACCGCGACCGCGACGCCGCTGCCGTCCTCCAGACCGGCGACCAGGTCCGCGAAGCGCTCGGCGTACCCGCGCTGCCAGCGGAACGGCGGGTGGACCACCACCGTCGGCGCCCCCAGGTCCTGCGCGGCCTCCACCGCGCGGCGCAACCGGACCTCCGGGTCCGGCGACCAGATCCGCTGCGTCACCAGCAGGCAGGGCGCGTGCACGGCGAGCACCGGGACCCCGCTGCGGCGGGACTGGCGGGCCAGCGCGGGCACGTCCTGGCTCAGCGGGTCGGCCCAGACCATCACCTCGACCCCGTCGTAGCCCAGCGAGGCGGCCAGGGTGAAGGCCGTCGACGCGGTCCTCGGCCACACCGACGCGGTCGAGAGACCGACCGGGATCACCGGCCGAGCAGCAACAATGCCGCCGGGGAGACCGTCGCCAACAACCCGACCAGCACCGCGAGCACCGTGGTCTGCAGGTCCTCCGCCCGGCGCACCTTGCGCACGATCAGCACCAGCCCGACGATCACCGCCAGCGCGCCGACCAGCGCCGCGGCTGGCAGCACCCGCCACAGCCAGTTGAAGATCAGCCACACCACGGCGCCGCCGACCACGCCGAGACCGAGCTGGCCGACCATGATCAGCCACTCGCGGCCTGCCGAGCGCGGTTCCGCCTCGGCGTCCGGCTCGTCCTCGTCGTCGTCGAGGTCGTCGCGGGCGCGATCCGGCTCGTCGTCCTCGTCGAACCGGTCGTCGAGGTCCTGGTCGAAGCGGTCCTTGTCAAAGCGGTCGTCGAGGTCGTCGTCGAGCCGGTCGGCGAACTCGTCGTGCGCGGAGTAGCCGGTGAACCGGGTCGCGGCCTTGTCGTCGAAGCCGGTGAACTCCTCGCGGAACTCCGGCGGCGGCCCGGTCGGGTCGACCGCGGTCTCGGCCGAGTCACCGGCGAACTCGCGGTACCCGGGCTGGCGCGGCGGTACCGGCAGGGGCTGCGACACCTGCGGGACGGGCAGCGGCTGGGACGCCTGCGGCGGGACCGGCAACGGCTGCGAGACCTGCGGCGGGCGCCGAGCACCCGACGGCGCGCGCCTGGGCAGCGGCGCCCGGTTCGGCGCCTTGCCCAGACCCGCGGGCGGCTCGCCCGGGTCAGGCAGCTGGTCGTCGGCGGGGACCCTGGGCAACTGCTCGGTGAGCGGCTCGGCCGCGTCCGGCCTCGGCCTGGCCGCTGCCTGCGGTCCGTGCTGCTCGCGGGGGTCGACCGGGCGCGGGTGCGGCGGCGGGGGCGCCTGCGGGTGGCGCTGCTCGGGCTGCTCCGGCCTGCCCTGGTCCGGCCTGCCTTGGTCTGGCCTGCCCTGGGGCGGCCTCGGGTCGTCCGGCCGCTGCGGCTGGCGCGGGGGCTCGGGCAGCCGGGGCTCGACCACCGGGCGCGCGGCCTGGCGGGGGTCCACCTGGGGCTCGCGGCGCGGCGGGGCAACCGGCGGGTGCTGCTGGGTCGGCGGCTGCTGGTCGACCCTGGCCTGCGGCTGGTCCGGTCGGGTGCGCCTGGGCAGCTGCGGAGCCTGCTGCGCCGGGGGCGGGGCCTGCGGCGGCGGCGCGGCCGGGCCGCGGTCCTGCCGGTGCGAGGCGCGCTCGTGCGGCGGCTGGTCCTCGCGGATCGGCAGCAGCTTGCCGCTGTCGGACATCACCCGGTCGATGATCGCCTGCGGCGCGGTCTCCGAGGCGTCGTCCGGTTTGCGGCGGCGCCTGCGCGGCGCGCCGTCGCCAGGGGAGCCGCCGTACTTGGCCAGCAACTCGGCCACGGTGCGCTGCGTGCGCTCCGAACCACCTTCTTGACTCATCCACTCCACCGTGCCCCGTGCAGGCCGATCCGTCCAGTGCCCACCCGCGCAGCGGGCGACACCGGCCCCTCGGGGTCGGGGGCCACCCGGATCTCGTCAATCCGAGTGAACAGTGTGGTCCTCACCATTCGTCTGGTCCAGCCGCCGCAGGATGACCCCTTCGCGCAGCGCCCACGGCCCGATTTCCACCTCGGGCAGTGACAACGCTCGCATAGTGGCCTGCGCCACCAGCGCACCGGCTACCAGTTGGTGCGCCCGGCTGGGGCTGACCCCGTCCAACTGGGCCAGGTCAGCGGCCGACATGCGGGTGATGAACGCGATCAGTTGGCTGAGCGCGGTGTCGGTCAGCACCCTGCGGACCCGTGGTCCGTCCGAGGACGGCGCGGCACCGGTGAGCCGCGCCAGGGTGCGGAAGGTCTTGGAGGTCGCGACCGCCCGGTCCGGGGTGCCGTACTTGGCGACCCGGCGGGCCACCGGCGCGAGCTGCTCGGCCAGCCAGCCGACCGTGCGCTCGACCTGGTCGCGGCCGGGCGGGTCGCTGGTGAACCGGGTGCGGGTCAGCCGACCGGCGCCCAGCGGAAGCGACCAGGCGAAGTCCGGGTCCTCGTCGATCCCGGCGGCGATCTCCAGCGAGCCGCCGCCGATGTCGAGCACCAGCAGGTTGCCAGCCGACCAGCCGTACCAGCGGCGGGCGGCGAGGAAGGTCAGCCTGGCCTCGTCCTCACCGGACAGGACCTTGAGCTCGACCCCGGTCTCCTTGTGCACCCGGCGCAGCACCGCGGCCGAGTTGCCTGCCTCGCGCACCGCGGAGGTGGCGAAGGCCATCAGGTCGGCGCAGCCGAGCCGCACCGAGGACTCCTTGGCCGCGGCGACGGTGCGCACCAGCTCGTCGGCGCCCACCTTGGACAGTTGACCGGTCGGGGTGATCCGCTCCGCCAGCCGCAGCACGGTCTTCTCAGACCGCGCGGGCGTGGGGTGGGCACCCCGACGAGCGTCCACCACGAGCAGGTGGACGGTGTTGGACCCGACGTCGAGCACACCTAGGCGCACTGGGGCACCGTACCGGGGCGACGATCAGGACTCGAACTTGTAACCCAGACCGCGCACCGTCACCAGGTGGCGCGGCGATGCCGGGTCGGGTTCGATCTTCGAGCGCAGCCGCTTGACGTGCACGTCGAGGGTCTTGGTGTCGCCGACGTAGTCCGCGCCCCACACCCGGTCGATGAGCTGGCCGCGGGTGAGCACCCTGCCGACGTTGCGCAGCAGGTACTCGAGCAGGTCGAACTCCTTGAGCGGCAACGGGACGTCGGTGCCGTCCACAGTGACCACGTGCCGCTCGACGTCCATTCGCACCGGTCCGGCCGCGAGCACCTGGGGCAGCAGCTCGCCGTCGCCACCGGCCTCGCCGCCGCGGCGCAGCACCGCGCGCACCCTGGCGATCAGCTCGCGCGCCGAGTACGGCTTGGTGACGTAGTCGTCCGCGCCGAGCTCGAGGCCGACGACCTTGTCGATCTCGCTGTCGCGGGCGGTCACCATGATCACCGGCACCGCGGAGCGCTGGCGCAGCGCCTTGCACACGTCGGTGCCGCTCATGCCGGGCAGCATCAGGTCGAGCAGGACGATGTCGGCGCCGTTGCGGTCGAACTCCTCCAGCGCCTGCTGGCCGGTGACGGCCACGGCGGCGGTGAAGCCCTCCTTGCGCAGCAGGAAGGCAAGCGGGTCGGCGAAGGACTCCTCGTCCTCCACGATCAGCACTCTCGTCATGCCATTCCTCCATCGGTCGCGGCGCCGTCGGATTTCGACGGAGCGGTCGCGCGGCCGCCCACCAGGGTGGGCTCCGCACCGTTCGTGGTCTGGTCCCGGGGTTCGGCCTGGGCCGGGACGCGCAGGGTGAAGGTCGAGCCGAGGCCGGGCTTGCTCCACAGCCGGACCTCGCCGCCGTGGTTGGCCGCGACGTGCTTGACGATGGCCAGCCCGAGGCCGGTGCCGCCGGTGGCGCGGGAGCGGGCCCGGTCGACGCGGTAGAACCGCTCGAAGACCCGCTGCTGCTCGTCCTCCGGGATGCCGATGCCGCGGTCGGTGACGGCGATCTCCACGAAGCCGTCGGCCACGCTGCGGCTCACCGAGACCGGGCTACCGGCCGAGGAGTAGGCGAGCGCGTTCTGCAGCAGGTTGGACAGCGCGGTGACCAGCAGCGTCCGGTCGCCCTGCACGAGCAGGCCGCTGTCGTCGTCGGTGGTGACGTCGATGCCGGTGGACTCCATCACCAGCCGGGCGCGGCCCATGGCCTCGCGCAGCACGGCGTCGACCTCGACGGTGTGCATCTCGGGCAGCCGCTCGGCGCCCTGCAACCGCGACAGCGCTATCAACTCGGTGACCAGCGTGCCGAGCCGGTTGCCCTCGTTGAGGATCTTGGTGGTGAACCGGCGCACCTCGACCGGGTCGTCCGCGGCGTCGAGCACGGCCTCGGCCAGCAGCGCCATCGCGCCGACCGGGGTCTTGAGCTCGTGGCTGACGTTGGCGACGAAGTCGCGCCGGGTGGCCTCCAGCCGGACCGCCTCGGACTGGTCGTCGGCGTCGACGGCGGTGAACCCGTCGCCGAGCGGCCGGACCTCGCCGAGCACGGCCTCGGGGGTGCGCCCGACGCGCGACTCCAGCGGCGAGAGGTCGACCTCGATGGGGTCGCCGGTCTCGACGACCACCTCGGCGGCCTTGCGGGCCCGGTCGTCGACGCGGTTGTTGCGGACCAGGCCGAGTTCCTCCGCCCTGGGGTTGTGGATCACCACGTCACCGAACCGGTTGAGCACGACGACACCGGTGTGGGTGGACTGGATGATCCGTTGGACCAGGTCGGCAACCGTGGGGCCGTCCGGGGCCCGCCCCGTGCCGCCGGTGCGGGACCGACCGAGGAGGAAGCCGACGAACAGGCCGATCAGCAGGGTGCCGAACGACAGCGCGAGACAGACCGGGGCGGCCACACCGAGGATCGTAGGCAGGCGCCCCAGTGGTTTGACCAGCCCGGGAACGGCATTGGTGACCGTGCCGACACCCCCGCGCGTGCTTGTTCCCCACTCGGCCAAGCCCCGTTCACTCGATCGTGTCCTACTGGCCGGTAACCATCGCACTCCATGCGTTCGGGCAACACCGCCGTCGGAGCGAAACCAGCCGTTGGGGGGATCACACCCGGGTCGACGACTCCCGGCCGTGTCGGCGGCACCGGACCGGCCGAAGTGGACACCCCAACGACCGGTTGGGCGTCCACTTCGTCCGATCCGTCAGTCCACTAGGGACTAGCGGCCCTGGTTGGCCACCGCGCTGATCGCGGCGTTCGCGGCGTCCGGGTCGAGGTAGGTGCCGCCGGGGTTGGTCGGCTTCAGCGCCTCGTCGAGGTCGTAGCGCAGCGGGATGCCGGTGGGGATGTTCAGGCCCGCGATGTCGCCGTCGGAGATGCCGTCGAGGTGCTTGACCAGCGCCCGCAGCGAGTTGCCGTGCGCGCCGACCAACACCGTCTTGCCCGCGCGCAGGTCGGGCACGATCTCCTGCTCCCAGTACGGGACGAGCCTGACCACGACGTCCTTGAGGCACTCGGTGCGCGGGGCGGCGGCACCGAGGTGCGCGTAGCGGGGGTCGCCGTCCTGGCTGAACTCGTCGCCGGGGTCGATGGGCGGCGGCGGGGTGTCGTAGGAGCGGCGCCAGAGCATGAACTGCTCCTCGCCGAACTCGGCCAGCGTCTGCTTCTTGTTCTTGCCCTGGAGCGCGCCGTAGTGCCGCTCGTTGAGCCGCCAGTCGCGCTTCACCGGGATCCACACCCGGTCGGCCGCGTCGAGGGCGAGGTGGGCGGTGGTGATCGCGCGGCGCTGCAGCGAGGTGTGCACGACGTCCGGGAGGATGCCCGCCTCGCGCAGCAGCAACCCACCCCGGGACGCCTCGGCGACCCCCTTCTCGGACAGGGCGACGTCCACCCAGCCCGTGAACAGGTTCTGCGCGTTCCAGACGCTCTCGCCGTGGCGGAGCAACACCAGGGTTCCGATGGCCATGGCGAAAGCCTGCCAGAACGGTGAGCTCACCCGGGGTGTGCCACTGCTCACCGGTGGCCCCGATGGTCGCCGTGGCCCGAAGGGGTGAGCCGGTTGCGCCGCTCAGCAGCAGCCACCACCGGGTGACACCCGATTTGGCCCAGCTTGTACCCCCAAACGCCGCCAAAGGCACAGATAGTTGTCGGATCACCGACTTCCGTGATCGAATAGTTACTAACAGTCTGCGACAGACACGAATGGCGTAGTTGTCGGCCTTGTGCGGGCGTCCAGCATCTGACAAGTTGACCTATAGGCGCCCCGGGTCAGCTCCCACGCACTCCCTGGTCCGGGTGGCGTCCCGCGCGGCTCGACTCCCCTGCCGAGCCGCCGACCCGCGAGGCTCCCGGGTGCCCCCCGCCACGGGATGCAGCGGGCTGGCGCGGGGCGGTTCGGGAACGCGACTCCCCCTCGCTCGAACCGCCCCGCGACTCAAAGCCCGGTTCGGGAACGCGACGGCACCCACGCGCTCGAACCACCCCGCCACTCACAAGCCCGGTTCGGGAACGCGACAGCGTCAGCTCTCAGTGACAGGTGCTGCTACCGCGGGCGGTGGGGTCACCGCGGTGCGGTTGCGCCGACGAGCGCGCCACAGCAGGTAGGCCGGGATCCCCAGCACCACCGCGAACGGCAGCACGGTGCCCACGACGCGCAGCACGAACGACCCCGCGTCCAGGAACGCCCGCCACCCGGTCGCGAGCGCCCCGAGGAACGAGTCGTCCTCCTCGGCCACCGGCGGGGCGGCCCCGTCGAGGCTGATCCGCACGGTCACCGTCGACAGCGCCACGCTGCCCGCCAGCACCTCGCGCCGCTTGAGCAGCGATTCCAGCTCGGCCTCGCGCCGGGTGACCTCGCCCTCGAGCTGCACGATCTCCGAGATGGTGCCCGCGCGGTCGAGCAGTGCGCGCACCCTGCCCAGGCTGGCCCGCTGGGTCTCGATCCGGCTCTCCACGTCCACGACCTGCTCGGTGACGTCCTGCGCGGTCTGCGAGCGGTTGCGCACCTGCCCGGCCGCGGTGATCTTCTCCAGCGCCTTGTCCAGCCGGTCGGACGGCACGTGCAGGGTCAGCGTCGCGTACCGGTCGTTGACCTGCTCCTGCCCGGAGAACCCGCCCTCGGAGGTCACCGCGTCGCGGACCTGGTCGGCGGCGTCGGACACCTTGCCCGCGGTCAGCTCCACGCTCGCGGTGCGGACGAGCTTGCGGTCCACGCCCGGCTGGTTGACCCGTGGCTGCTCCGCTGGCTCCTTGTTCGCCTCGGTGGGCGACGACCCGGAGCGGGCGCCCGTCCCGGTGGCGACGTCGGTGCTGTCGCCCGGCCCGCCCACCTCTTGCTGCAACGCGGGGACGGGCGCGGCAGGCGCCCCACCCGACGACATGCTGTCCGTCGACGTGCACCCCGCCGCCAAGGCCCCCGCCACCAGCAGCACCCCGGCTAACCCGGCTCTCCGGATCACCATGTCGAGCTCCCCTCTCGCGCTGTTCGTCTGACATGCAGACGGGGTGCGCGGGTCAGGGCGTTGCGGGCGGGGTGATCACGAGTCGGCCTCGTCTGCGACACGGCCCCGTTGCCCGGCGGGTTCGAGCAGGTGGGCGAACGCCTGGAGGTTGGCGAGCGACTCGCCGCGCGAGGTCCGCCAGTCCCACTCGCGGCGGATGGCCGAGGCGAAGCCGATCTCCAGCAGGGTGTTGAAGTCGCCGTCGGCCGCCTCGAGGACCTGGCCGAGCAGGCGGTCGAGCTCGTCGGCGGTCACCGCGGCGTGGCTGACCTTGCCCACCAGGTAGATGTCACCCAACCGGTCGACGGTGTAGTGCACGCCGTAGAGCCGGGCGTTGCGGCGCAGCAGGAAGCGGTAGACCTCCTCGTGCGCCTCGTCCGGCTTGCGGCACACGAACGCCTCGACGCTGAGCGCGTGGTTGCCCAGGATGAGCCAGCAGTTGGTGCGCTGCTTCTTGATCCCGGGGAGGGTGACGTGGAACCGGCCCTGCTGGGGCCGCTCGTAGTCCAACTCCCGCTCGGTGAGCGCGTCCGCGATTACCTGGTCGAGTGAATGCGCATCGGTCACACGGCCACCTCAGCACGCGCGGAGGCGTACCGCAGGACGTGGTCGGCCTCGACGTAGGCGGCGATGAGGGCGTCGGTGGTGCGGTCCCAGGAGAACGCCCTGGCGTGCCGGACCGCGCCCGCGCCCAGCTCGGCCCGCAGGCCGGGCGCGGTGACCAGGCGGCCGAGCGAGTCGGCCCAGTCGGTGGTGGCGTGGCCGTCGACGAGCAGGCCGGACACCCGGTCGGCGACCGCGACCGGTAACCCGCCGACGGCGGCGGCGACCACCGGGGTGCCGCATGCCTGCGCCTCCAGGGCGACCAGGCCGAAGCTCTCGTTGTGGCTGGGCACGGCGACCACGTCGGCGGCGCGGTAGACGGTGGCCAGCGCGGCACCGGACTGCGGCGGCAGGAACCGCACCACGTCGGCGATGCCCAGGGCGACGGCCAGGTCCTGCAAGGCGGCAGGCTGGTCGAGGCCGGTGCCGGAGGGTCCACCGGCGACCAGGACGACGAGCTTGTCCCTGGCCACGGTGCCCCTGGCGATCAGCTCGGCGGCGGCGCGCAGCAGCACGTCCGGCGCCTTCAGCGGCTGGATGCGGCCGACGAAGGCCACCACCACGGCGTCCTGCGGCAGCCGCAGCCTGGCCCTGGCCGCGGCCCGGTCGCCGGGGCGGAAGCGGTCCAGGTCGACCCCGGGGGCGATGGTCCTGACCTTCTCCGGCGCCGCGTCGTACAGGTCGACCAGCTGCGCGGCCTCGACGGCGGTGTTGGCGATCAGCTGGTCGGCCTCGTCGACCACCTGCTGCTCGCCGAGCACGCGGTCGAGCGGCTCCGGGGTGTCGCCGTCGGCGAGCGCGGCGTTCTTGACCTTGGCCAGGGTGTGCGCGGTGTGCACCAGCGGCACCCCCCAGCGCTCGCGGGCCAGCCAGCCGACCTGGCCGGAGAGCCAGTAGTGCGAGTGCACCAGTTCGTAGTGGCCCGGCTCGTGCCTGGCCTCGGCGCGCAGCACGCCCGCGGTGAACGGGCACAGCTGGCTGGGCAGCTCGGCGCGCTGCAACCCCTCGAACGGGCCTGCGGAGACGTGCCTGACCAGCACGCCGGGGGCCAGTTCGACGACCGGTGGCAGGTCGGAGGCGGTGGCCCGGGTGAACACCTCGACCGCGATGCCGCGCTGGGCCATCCGCGTGGTCGTCTCGGTGATGTAGACGTTCATCCCGCCCGCGTCCCCCGTGCCGGGCTGCTCCAACGGGGACGTGTGCACCGACAGGACCGCGATGCGGCGAGGGCTGCGCAGCTGCGTGGGAGTCACCCCGGATTCACCCCTTCCGGCCCTCCGCGGCCAGGGCGGCCTGGCGGAGCACACCGTTGAACTCGTCGACCCGTTCGGCGAAGGGCGCGTGCCCGACCCCTGAGAACCAACGCAGTGTGGCACCGGGAATCTTCCCGGCCGCGTACTCGGCACCGGCAGGTTCGACCACCACGTCGGCGGTCCCGTGCACGACGGTGGTGGGCGCGGTGATCCCCGCGAGCACGTCGCCGCTGCCCACATCCCGCCTGAACAAAGCCTTCCGGACCGCGGGCGGCACCCGCAGCGTGTCCCCGAGCCATGCCTGCGCGAGGGCGCCGGGGGCGGGCTCGGCGGTCATGGCCACTGTGAGGGACGCGACAGCGGGGACGGCCACAGCGAGGTCCTCGGCGAACGCGGCGGGCAGCGCGGCGACCATCGCGGGGCCCGGCCGCCCACCGGGGTGGCCCTTGCCGATCTCGGTGATGGCGCCGACCAGGACGATGGCGGCCAGGTCGGCGCAGCCGCGGTCGCGCACGTAGTCGGTGATCACCAGGCCGCCGTAGGACCAGCCGACGACGACCGCGGGGGCACCGGCGAACGCCAGCACGGCGGCCAGGTCCTCGGCCCACACGGCCGGGTCGTCGTAGCCGGTGTCGGGGATGTCCGATTCGCCGTGCCCACGCAGGTCCACGGCGATCAGGTGGTGCGCGGCGGCGAGCACCGGATCAGCGAACTGGGCGGCCCAGCAGCGGCTGGACTGCGCCCACCCGTGCACGAAGACAATCGGCGGCGCGGTGCGATCCCCGGCGGTGCGGACGGCCAGCGTGGCGCCGCCCGCACCGAGCACGGTATGGGTCAACGCAGCGCCGACATCTTCTGCCACTGGCTCCACGGGATCAGCCAGTCGAAGACGTCGGAGCTGGTGGGCATGTTCGCCTTCGAGCCGGTGATCTCCACCGGGTCGCCGATGAGCGCGGAGTCGAAGTAGGTCTTGGCGTCGGACTCGAGCAGGTTCACGCAGCCGTGCGAGGTGTTGGCCTTGCCGATGTTGCCGCGGTTCTCCTCGTTCTCGTGGATGAACTCGCCGTGGTTGGAGATCCGCACGGCCCACTTCTTCTTGACGTTGGTGTAGCCGTAGCGCGGGTTGGAGAAGTCGCCGATCGGGTCCTTCTGCATGACGATCAGCGTGCCGTTGGGCGTGTTCAGGTTCGGGTCGGCGTCCTTGCCGTTGCTGGAGGGGTAGCTGGCCGCCAGCACGCCGTCGCGGTAGACGTTCATCTTGTGGTCCGGGGTGTTGACCTTGACCACCTGGTTGCGGCCGACGGTGAACGTGGTGCTCAGGTCCGCCTTGCCGTAGGCGCCGCCGCCGTAGGCCAGCCCGTAGAGCTTCGCGGTGACGGTGACCTTGGTGCCCGACGGCCAGTACTCCTTGGGCCGCCAGTCGACCTGCTGGTCGTTGAGCCACGCCCAGGAGCCCTCGACCTTCTTCGAGGTGTCGACGACGAGCGCCTTCTCCACGGCGGCCTTGTCGGTGACCTTGCCCTCGGGGAACTTCACGCTGATCGGCATGCCGACGCCCACGGTGGCGTTGTCCGCCGGGTTGATCGTCGCGCGCGGGGTCTTGGCGGGCCTGAGCGTGGTGAACGCGCCCTTGAGCTCGACCTTCTTGCCATCGGAGCCGGTGGCCGCGGCGGTGTAGGTGTACTTCTTGCCGTACCCGAACACCTCGGCCGACGCCCAGGTCAGCTTGTCCTGCGCCACGGCGCCCTTGACCGGCTTGCCCTCCGGGCTGAGCACCTCGACCGAGTCGATGGCGCCCTCGGTCACGCTGATCTTGAGCGGGTCGCCGGGCGGCACGTCGGCCGCGTCCGTGGCGAGACTGGCGGTCAGCTTGGCCTTGGGCGCGTCCGCTTGCTGCTGCTGGCCGCTGTCCCCACCGCCGCCGCTGCCGCCGCCAGGTGTCCCCGGTTCCTCCGAGGTGCAGCCGGCGAGCAGCGCGAGAACCACGACGAGCGCACCGATGATGCCGCTGGTCCTGGTCGTCGAAGCCGGTCGTCTCACCGTGGAACCTCCAGTGTCGAGTCTTCCCCCACCGATGTAGGACGCCCGGGTGGCGATGGGGTGCGCCACGTCGGGTGTGACAGTGCTCATAGTCCCGTGCCCGGTCCTGGCCCCGGCCGCGGGGCAGGATCGACAACCGTGAACAAGCCAATCGCAGTAGTCACCGGGGCGAGCGCGGGCATCGGGGCGGCCACCGCCCGCCACCTCGCCGCGGCCGGTTTCCACGTGGTGCTCGGCGCCCGGCGGCTGGACCGGCTTGCCGAGGTCGCCGACTCGGTCGGCGGCGACGCGATCGAACTGGACGTCACCGACCCGGTCTCGGTCGAGGCGTTCGCCGACCGGGTTCCAGAGTGCCACGTGCTGGTGAACAACGCCGGTGGCGCCAAGGGTCTCGAGCGCGTCGACGCCGCGGTCGAGGACGACTGGCGGTGGATGTACGAGGCCAACGTGCTCGGCACGCTGCGGGTCACCAAGGCCCTGCTGCCCAAGCTGATCGCCTCCGGCAACGGCCACGTGGTGACCGTCACGTCCATCGCCGCCATCGAGCTCTACGACGGCGGCTCCGGTTACACCGCGGCCAAGCACGCCCAGTCCGCCCTCCACCGCACCCTCCGCGGCGAACACCTCGGCGACCCCGTCCGCTTCACCGAGATCCTCCCCGGCATGGTCGAGACCGAGTTCTCCCTGGTCCGCTTCAACGGCGACACCACCCGCGCCGCCAAGGTCTACGAGGGCATCACCCCCCTGACACCCGACGACGTGGCCGAGGTGATCGCCTTCGCCACCACCCGCCCACCGCACGTCAACCTGGACCAGATCGTCCTCAAGCCCCGAGCCCAGGCTTCAGCGACCCGCGCCCACCGCACAACCTGACCACCGCACAACCTGACCACGGCACCACCTGACCACCGTGCCCTCCCCGCCCGGCCTCTTCCAGTCCGGCAAGGGGTTTCACCCGGGCTCGGGTGGTTCGGTCACGCCAGGGCGCAGTTGACCAGGACCGGTTCGGCGTGCAGGACCACCCCGAACGCGTCGTGGACGCCGTCGCGGACCTGTTGGGCCAGGCCCAGGAGGTCCGCGGTGGTGGCGGAGCCGCGGTTGGTGAGGGCGAGGGTGTGTTTGGAGGACAGGCCCGCGTTGCCCCGGGTGAAGCCCTTGCCGAACCCGGCGCGCTCGATCAGCCAGGCCGCGGACAGCTTGGCGGCCCCCGGCCCAGCCGGATAGCGGGGGACGGCGGTGTCCGCCCCGACCACGGCGACGATCCTGGCCAGGACGTCGTCCACCGCCGGGAGCGCGACGATCGGGTTGGTGAAGAACGACCCGGCACTCCACGTGTCGTGATCAGCCGCGTCGAGCACCATGCCCTTGCCCCGCCGCAGGTCCAGCACCGCCGCCCGCGCGTCGGCCACCGGCACCCGGTCGTCCTGCCGCACCCCGAGCGCCCTGGCCAACTCGGTGTACCGAATCGGCGCGGACAGCCCGTCGTCGGACAGTTCGAACCGCGCCCGCAGGACGACAGCCCGGTCGGTGCCCTTGAGGATGCTGGTCCGGTAGTCCAACCCCAACTCGTCGGTGCGCAACGTCCGAACGTCCCCGGTGGCCCGGTCGAGCAGGTCGACCGACACGAGCACCTGCGACACCTCGACCCCGTACGCCCCGACGTTCTGCACCGGGGTGGCACCGACGAGCCCGGGGATCCCGGACAGGCATTCCAGCCCACCCAACCCGGCCTCCACCGTGCCCGCGACGACGGTGTCCCAGTCCTCACCGGCCTCGACGGTCAACTGGACCCGCCCAGGCTGAACGCAGTCGATCTTGCTCCCGCGGTTGGCCACCAGCACGACGGTCCCGTCGAACCCGAGATCCCCGATGACCAGGTTGGACCCGCCGCCGAGCACGAGCAGCGGTTCCCCGCTCCGATCGACGGCCTTGACGGCGTCCACCACCTCCGCGGCCGAGGCCGCGGTGACGAATCTGGCCGCAGGTCCACCCAGCCGCAGCGTGGTGTAACCGGAGAGCGGGACACCGGAACGAACGTCGGCGCCGAGGGGAAGGCTGGTCACGGGCACCAACGGTAACCTCCCGCTCATGACCAGCCGTATCGAGCACCGCGCCGCGTTCACCATCCCAGCCGCAACCGTGCACGCACGACTGGTCGACCGCGCGTTCCTGGAGTCCCGCCTGCGCGCCATCGGCGGCAAGGACGCGACCCTCGTGGACCACGAGATCACCGGCGAGACAGTGCGCTACCGCCTGCGCCAGGGCATCGATTCAGCCAAACTCCCCTCAGCCGTCCGCACTGTCTTCAAGGGCGACCTGGTGGTCGAGCGCACCGAGACCTGGCACCCCGACTCCCCGGGCTTCACCGGCACGACCAAGGCCACCGTCGCGGGTGTCCCCGCCGAGATCACCGGCACCTACACCCTCACCAACACACCGTCCGGCAGCGAACTGCGCACCGCGGCCGAGGTGAAGGTCCGCATCCCCCTGATCGGCGGCAAGATCGAGTCAGTCATCGCCACCCACGTCCGCGACCTCCTCGCAGCAGAGGCCGCCTTCGCCGAGTCGCAGTGACCCGCACACCACCTCCTCTCCTTTCCACACCCATTCACCGATGCCCCACTCGCAACCACGGACGCGTCCCACGACCCGCCCCCACACCATGAAGCGACCCCACCCCGCAGGCCAGAACCTCCCAGCGGCGGCCGCCAAGGACCTACTCCCCGGCGGCGCCCGACTGTTCCCGCGGACGGCGGACCACCAACAGCTGGCGTCCCACCAACCGCAAGCGACGGACCACCACCCAGCAACACACCGGCGGGCCGAGGTACACCGGATGGCGGCAGAAGACCGCCAAGCCGCACCGCGCCGAGAACCAACGGCAACCAGACCGCTGGCACACCGACAGAGGGCGGCGACCCAAGAGACCACAGCCGACCACCACATCGCCGGGAGCCCAACCTCGGTACGGAACCCACTGGCACCGCACCCCCGGGTCAAGTGCCGGGACCCAGCGGCACGCAGCCAGTCCGCAGCACACCGACGGGCAACGGCGCACCCGAAAGCACACCACCGAACTCCAGCGCGCCAAGCGTCCACGCTGAACCCACAGCCAGGTGCGCACCAACGGACCGCCGAGTGGCGGAAACCCGCAGCACGTCGAGAGTTCGCGGCAAGTGACCAACCCGCAGCACACCGACCGGCCGTGGCGCACCCGCAGTCAGCAGACGAGGTTGCAGGCAGCGGAGGGTTCCCGCCGAGTCGGCAGTGTGCGAGGCGCGAACAGGTTGGCGAATGCCCGGAGACCGCGGTCCGTCTAGAGTCTGCGGCGAATGGCTGGCCCGCGGTGCGCACGCCGGTCTTGGTGCATCTGGAGACGGCGGCACACCATCCAGGCTCAGCGAGCCGGGGGCTCGTGCGGAGGCGGCAGCCAGTGCGGCGTCCACAGGCCAATAGACGCCGGGAGGCCGCGGAGGGTCGAGCGGCGGCGCAGCATTGGCCGTCGGTGACGAAGCACCGGCCCATGAAGAGCAGAGGTCTCCCGGTGAACTGCCGACCCGAGAAGAACAGCGGCATGGCGCTGAGCCACCGGGCCTGGAGGAGCACAAGCGTGGCGGTGAGCCACTCGGTCGCGATGGGCGAGACGCCGCGGTTGGACGAGCAACACAATTGGCCGCAGCAGGCCAGCGCCCGGTCGAGGGCAGGTGCCCGCCGTGGAGTCGAGGTGTGGTGGTGATGGCTAAAGCACCGCGGTTGGCGGCGGGGCGTGCTCGCGCGCTGGGGGTGCCGACTCGGGGGACGACCAACCCGAATCGGCTGCGTCGAGTGGATCGCTGGTTGACCGGCACGGCAGCCGTTCGGTCCGCCTTGGACAGTCCGGATCCGTTGGTGGTCGACCTGGGGTACGGGGCCACGCCGGTGACCACGATCGAGATGGCAGCGCGGCTGCGCGCGGTGCACCCGGGCGTCCGGGTGCTCGGTCTGGAGATCGACCCCGAGCGAGTCGCGGCGGGCAAGGCCGTGGCGGAGCCGCCCGGGCTGGACTTCCGCCGCGGCGGGTTCGAACTGGCGGGTGCGCGACCGGTGCTGCTGCGCGCGTTCAACGTGCTGCGCCAGTACGCCGAGGAGGAGTCGGCGCGCTCGTGGGAGACGATGCTGTCGCGGCTCGCGCCGGGCGGCCTGCTGGTGGAGGGCACCTGCGACGAGATCGGCAGGCGCTGCGCGTGGGTGTTGCTCGACGCCGACGGCCCGCGCACCTTCACGCTGGCGTGCCTGCCCTCGGACCTGGACCGCCCGTCCGACCTGGCCGAACGGCTGCCGAAGGCGTTGATCCACCGCAACGTGCCCGGCGAGCCGGTGTTCGACCTGCTGCGCGCCTTGGACGCGTGCTGGGCGACGGCGGCACCGTTCGCCCCCTTCGGCCCGCGCGCCCGCTGGGTGGAGGCCGTGCGGCTGCTGGCGGCCGAGGGGTGGCCGGTGCTGGACACCCGTCGCCGGTGGCGGCTGGGCGAAGTCACCCTTTCGTGGTCGGCCGTGGCGCCGAACTCGGCTTGACAGTGACGTCGCGTCAACTTCTACCGTAGGTGTCGGGCAGGAAAAGCCCAGGTAGGAGAGGTTCGGATGGCTTGGTCGACGGCACAGGTGGCCCGCATGTCGAAGGTGACGTCGCGGACACTGCGGCACTACGACGCGATCGGCCTGCTGCCGCCCGCGTGGGTGGGGGCCAATGGCTACCGCTACTACGAACAGGACCAACTGCTGCGGTTGCAGCAGATCCTCGTGCTGCGGGAGCTGGGGCTCGGGCTGGACGCGATCGCGGAGATCGTGCGCGACGGCCAGGACAGGGTGGCGGTGCTGCGCATGCACCACCGCTGGCTGCTCGCCGAGCGCGACCGGTTCGACCGGCTGGCCAGGACCGTCTCCAGGACCATCACCGATGTCGAGGAGGGAACGACGATGACGAAGACCGACCACTGGTTCGAGGGGTTCGACGCCGCCACCCAGGAGCAGTTGCAGCAGGAAGCCAGGGAGCGCTGGGGCTCCGCGGCGGTGGACGGCGGCGGCACCTGGCAGCAGGGCCACGGCGAGGAGTGGGCGGCCATGGTGACGGCACTGGTCGCGCACATCGACGCGGGTCGCACCCCGCAGGACGCGCAGGTGCAGACCACGATCGACGGCCACTACCGCTGGATCCAGGCGTTCTGGCAGCCCAACCGCGAGTCGTACCGGGGCCTGGCGGATGTCTATGCCGACGACCCCCGGTTCCGCGCGAACTTCGACAAGAGCGACCCCCGGCTCGCCGAGTTCCTGCGCGCGGCGATGACGGAGTACGCGGAGACCAGGCTGTCGTAGTCCCCCCGGGTGGCCGGTCGCACCACGCGACCGGCCACCCGCTCCGGCAACGAGAGCGCGCCACATCGCGATCGGCCACAACCGTTGACCAAAGCGGACCCTCCTGTCCGGACCGACCGCGAGAACCCTCGACCGGCACCACCGGACGACCCCCAGAACCACTCGAACGACGAGACACCACAGCCGGTACCCGCATGACCACGCGGCAGCCGCCCACGCCCGCAGGCGGGATCGAACGGGGTGGACTGCCAAGTGGACAGCAGCTGCGAGGATTGGCCCGTGCCGTCGAACGAGCGTCGTTATGTGATCAGGTTGGGATGTCCGGACCGGACCGGCATCGTCGCGCGGATCTCCGGGTTCCTGGCCGATGCCGGGGGGTGGATCGTCGAGGCGGCCTACCACACCGACCCGGCGACGAACTGGTTCTTCACCAGGCAGGAGGTGCGGGCCGAGTCGATCGACTTCGGGATCGACGAGCTGCGCGAGCGGTTCGCCGCGGTGGCGGGCGAGCTGAGCCCGGCCGCGGACTGGAGCGTGATCGACACCGGGGTGCGCCGCCGGGTGGTGATCCTGGTGTCGAAGGAGGGGCACTGCCTCTACGACCTGCTCGGCCGGGTGCACAGCGGGGAGTTGGACGTCGACGTGCGCGCGGTCGTCGGCAACCACCCCGACCTGGCCCCGATCACCCGCGCGCACGGCATCCCGTTCCACCACGTGCCCTTCCCCGCCGACCCCGACGGCAAGGCGGCCGCCTTCGCCGAGCTGCGCGAACTGGTGGACGCGCACACCCCGGACGCGATCGTGCTGGCCCGGTTCATGCAGGTGGTGCCCGCGCAGCTGTGCGCGGACTGGGCCGGGCGCGCGCTCAACATCCACCACAGCTTCCTGCCCTCGTTCATCGGCGCGCGGCCCTACCACCAGGCGCACAAGCGCGGGGTCAAGCTGATCGGCGCCACCTGCCACTACGTGACCGCCGATCTGGACCAGGGTCCGATCATCGAGCAGAACGTGATCCGGGTCGGCCACGCGGACTCGGTGGCGGACATGGTCCGCAAGGGGCGCGACATCGAGAAGGTCGTGCTGGCACGCGGCCTGCGGGCGCACCTGGAGGGCAGGATCCTGCTGCACGGCAACAAGACCGTGGTGTTCTGAGCGGGATCGGCTCCGGTCGGTGCCGCGAACGTGGTGTCGCACAACGTCTTCCTCGGTGAGTCGGATTGGCTTCCGATCTCCAAGGTAAGCCCGGCGGCGGGGCGGCGTCATTGACACGATGGCGTGGGGACAACTCGGGGTAGCCGTTTGACGAACTGGGACTTTCCGGGTATGCACGCTAATTCGGTTGCCGCACAAGGCAAACACGCGGCACGATTCTCGTGTGACCACTGGGGAGGTTGGCACCATGAGAGTACGAACGCTGTCCACTACCGACCTCGGACCCTGCCTCGCGCTGGCAGCGGACCGGGAGTGGCCCTACGAGGACCGCAAGTGGGAGTACCTGCTCGATGTCGGGCAGGGCTACGGGATCGTCGACCAGCGCGGGGGCCTGGTCGCGTCCACGATCCTGACCACTTCCGGCGATCTGGCGGCCATCAGCATGGTGCTGGTGGCCGCCCAACACGCCCGACAGGGCCTGGGTACCCGCCTGGTCAGCCACGCGCTGGCCGAGGCGGGCGAGTCGACCGTGCACCTACACGCGACGCCACTGGGGCGCCCGCTCTATGAGCGCCTCGGTTTCCGTTCACTGGCCGAGGTAGACGCGTACACGGGCACGTTCGAAGCGGACCTGAGTGACTGCACGAGGGTGGCCGACCAGGGGGACCTGGCGGCCATCCTGGCTCTCGACACGGTGGTCTTCGGCGCGGACCGGTCCAATGTCCTGTCCGGACTGTTCACGTTCGCCGACGAGGTACGCGTGATAGAGCGCGGCGGCCAACTAGTCGGCTACGCGGCACGTTGGCGCCCAGGCAGCGAGATGGGAACCACCATCGTTGGACCTGTCATCGCCGTTAATCCTGTCGACGCCCGCACGCTCATCACGGACCTAGCGGTAGGCGCGGACGGTCAGGTGAGGGTCGACATCGACGACAAGCACCCAGAACTGGGGAGTTGGCTGTCCGAGCGAGGTCTCGCACCGGCCTTCCACGGCGACCTGATGACCCTTGGCGGTCGCCCGCTCCCGGGCGACCGCCAAGGCGTTCACGCGCCGTTCATGCAGGCGTTGGGCTAGAGCGCGGCGGCGAGGTTCGCCAGCAGTTCGTCGTGCACGCGCTTGAGTCCGGCAGGCGCGAAGAGGCGCTCGAAGAACCCTCCGACGCCGTTGGCACCTTCCCAGGTAGTGGCGATGCGCACCGTCGAAGTGGTGGCGTTGCCGTCGACGGTCCACGTCGTCACCAGAGTGGAGTTCCGGTCCGCTTCCACCAGGGCGCCCGAGGTCAACTCACTGACCTCCAGCAGGCAGTCACGGACCCTCTTGCTCGTGGCCTGGAACCGCCAGTGCACAACAGTGCCCGCGCCGACCCCGCCAGAGCGGACCTCGTACTCGCTGTAGTGCTGCGTGAGGATCCGCGGCCGGGTCTCCCGGTAGTCGGCCACAGCGGCGCGCACGCGGTCCACAGGCGCGGCGATCGTCCGTTCGGCAAGCGCCTGGACCTGGTTCATCATTCTCCATACGTCGGCAACCGGGCATGCTTAGGCTACCGGCGTGCGCATCGAGATCGCCGAATTGCCAAGCCTGCGTAAGCATCGCGAGAACGGCTTGGACCTACGTAGGACCGTCCTGGTCGGGCTAGACCTGACAGATCCGGACGACGACTCACTGCTGAGGACGTCCCTCGACGGCGCCCTGTTCCTAGGCTGCACTCTCCGCCCAGAGACCCAACGGCGTGCCCACGCCGCCGGCGCTCTCCTCTTCCCGGCTGTACCCGGGTTGCCGTACGAGGTGTACCGCTCGCGTCTCTACACCCCCGATGAGCTGTTCGAGGGGTTCGACGCAAGCCGACCGGAGTCCTACGCGATCACCCCTGACGCCCGGATCTACCAGCACACCCAGGAGCAGGGGCACCCGCCGGACCCGCTGCACGCGTTGGCCGAACGGCTGCACGACCACGGCATCAGCGAGGCACTCGACGAGGTACTCACCGGGATGCCGGTCGCCGTCATGGGTGGCCACGCGCTGACCCGTGACTCTGAGGGCTACCGAGGGGCGGTAGAGCTAGGCGTGCAGTTGGGCCAAGCCGGGTTCACGGTGTTGACCGGCGGCGGCCCTGGTGCGATGGAGGCCGTACCGCTCGGCGTTCGGCTCGCCGACAAGTCCGGTGTGGATGACGCCCTGGCGGTGTTGGCGTCGGCGCCGAGGTTCGCCAGCGGCCGGTCGGTCGACCCTGCGGAGATCGGCAGGTGGCTGGCCGCGGGCCTGGCCGTGGACCTGCCGACCGGAGACCGCCCGAGAACCATTGGGATCCCGACCTGGTTCTACGGGCACGAGCCGCCGAACCCCTTCTGCGAGTTGCACGCGAAGTACTTCGAGAACTCGGTACGCGAAGAGGGCCTGTTGACCGTGGCCACCGGCGGCATCATCTACACGCCGGGCAGCGCGGGCACCGTCCAGGAGGTGTTCCAGGACTACACCCAGAACCACTACGGCTCGGTGGGGCCCGCTGCGCCCATGGTGTTCCTGGGCGAGCGGTTCTGGACCGAGGAGGTCCCGGCCGCGCCGTTAGTGCGCAAACTGGCCAAGGGGCGTCCCGCGGAGCAGTGGATCCTGGTCACCGATGACGCCGCCGAGGCTGTTGCGTTCCTCAACTCCTACGGCTCAGTCGAGTAGCCCCGCTCGCTGTGCGAGTACGGCCGCGGTGACCCGGTTAGCGCAACCGGTGGCCGCGAGGATCTCCGAGACGTAGCCCCTCACGGTGGAGTCGGACAGGCGCAGTTCCTCGGCGATCTCGCCGTTGCTGCGCCCCATCCCCACCAGGCGGAGCACGTCGCGCAGCCGGGCGGAGAGCCGGGTGACCTCGGCCGCGGCACCGATGCGGTCGAGGTGGTGGCTGGCCAGGTGCCCCATGAGGTCGTTGGTCAACGTCGGGTCGAGGACAGCGCCACCGTTGGCCGCCACGCGAACGGCGCGGATCAGCTCGGCAGGCTCGATGTGCTTGAGCAGAAAACCTTTTGCGCCAAGCCGCAGCGCGGTGGCGACCGCCTGGTCCGCGTGGAAGGTCGTGAGGACCACGACCGCGGGCACTCTCGGCTGTCTCCTGAGCTCGCGCAGCGCGTCCAGCCCGTCCATCCTGGGCATGCGCAGGTCGAGCAGCAGCACGTCCAGCTCGGTGGTCCGCACCAGTTCCAGCGCGTCGGCGCCGTCAGCCCCCTCGGCGACGACCGCGACGTCCGCGGCAGCGCCCAGGATCTTGGACACGAAGGCGCGTGCCATCGGCTCGTCGTCGACGATCCCCACCCGGATCACCGCTCGCTCGATGACTGTCCCGTCGATCTCGGTCTGCGTAGTCACGTGATAGCCCCTCTCCTGCTCACGGGGCGTATGCAAGCACACTGAAAGCGTGGTGGAACAGGGAATGTGGCGTCATCCCGACGATCGTCGGGGCCAACGCCCCTCGTTCGGTCTACCGGGCGAGGTCTTCGACCACCTCGGCGCCGGGTAGCGCGGCCAGCAAATCCCCTGGCACGAGCAACTTGCTGCCCCGGATACCGCTACCGATCACGACTTCAGGAGCGGCGGCAACGGCAGCGTCTACGTACAGCGGCCACTCTTGTGGCAGACCGACCGGGGTGATGCCGCCGTAGGCCATTCCGCTCTGCTCGACCGCGAGGTCCATCGGCGCGAATGAGGCTTTGCGGACGTTCAGGCGCCTGCGCAGCACACCGTTGACATCAGCCCGCGTGGTCGCGAGCACCAGGCACGCGGCGAGCCGCTCCTCGGCACCACGCTTGCCGAGCACGATCACGCAGTTGGCCGAGGCACTCAGCGGTGAGCCGTAGTGCTCGCAGAACGCCGCGGTGTCGGCGAGTTCCGGATCGATCTCGGCCACCCCGACGCGGTCGACGTCGAGCGCGGCTAGAGCCTTGACCACGGGGTCTGCGAGCAACTCGGGGTGATCCGCGGCAGGGAGAACGGTGAGGGTTCCGGCGATGGTCCAGTTCACCCGGCAGAGCGTACGCCGAGGAAGTCGACCAACAATGCGCGCAACTCCCGCCGATGGGTGACCATTGGCGCGGCCGAATCGAACTGGACGAGGGTCGCCTTCGGGAACGCGGCCACGGCCTCCCGCGCTGTCTCAGCGGGATGCAATAGGTCACCAGTTGCGGCAACAACAAGTATCTCGGCGGTGACGTGCATTAGAGCCGACGGATCAGGTACCGGGATTTGTGTTGCGACGGCATCTAGAGCAGGGCCCAATCGGAGAAGCGCGTCTGTGCGGTCATCGACGTAGTCATCCAAGCCGTCTGGTGCGTCGGCCGCGACAAGAGCTCGCAAGCTAGCCCTGTCTGCGTTGAGGGCCGCCGTGGACATCTCCAACACGTGCTCTGCGGATGCTGACGGTCGCGGCTTGGTAAGAGCGGCGGGCAGGATCAACACAAGACGGTCAAGCGCGTCAGGTGAGCGAGAGACGAGGTTGCTGAGTGCGCCCGCCCCCAACGAGACGCCTACGGCCTGCCTGGCCCCATCTAGCGCCCCGGCGACGTCATCGGCGATCGTCGGGTAGCGCCAGTAATCGCCGGGCGCGTCGGCGGCGTCAGCGTGCGACGGAAGGGTCAACACGATCCGGGTGCCCGGTATGCCTGACGCCGGGATGCGGGCCTCACCAGCGGTGGCACCCAGCCCTGGGACTACGACCGTGCGCGGATCTCCCGAGCCGTAGGCCCGGGCAATCACCACCGTTGGCCGCGCTGCACCTCGATCAGCTTCGGGCGCACGTCGACGATGTACACGAGCGCGGCCACAAGACCGGCGGTCCACAGGATCCAGCCGGTGCTCGCGAAGCTGAACAGCAGCAGAGCGGCGGTGGCCCCCGCGGTGATGCCGACCCACGCGGGCTTGGTGAGGCGCTCGGCGGCGGAGTAGGCATCCGGCCGCTGCATCAGCGCGTGGATGAACGCGAAGGCCGCGACGGGCACGGCGGCCCAGTCGATGACCTTCAGGATCCAGTACGCGGTCTCCGGCACCCTGTCAGCCTACGTGCGATCCGCCCGAATCCACCACAAGACCCCACGCGCTCACCCGGGGGAGGCGCGCGGGGTCCAGGCGGGTCACTTCGTGGTCGGCTTGGTGGCGGGCTTGCGCACGGCGGGCTTGCCAGCGGGGGCGGTGCGGTTGGCGACCCGGCGGGTGGCGCTGCGGGCCTCCTCGGCCACCTCGTCGCCCGCGTCGAGCACGGCCTCGGCGACCTCGGCGGCGACGGTCTCGGCCGTCTCGGCGGCCTTCTCGCCCGCCTCACGGGTCTTGCCGGTCACCTTGGCCAGCACGTCCTCGGCCAGGGTCCTGGCGTCGCCCGCGGCAACACCGACCCGGACCTGCGCGGCCTCGATGGCCTCCTCCAGCTTCTTGACCTGCGGCTGCGCGCGCAGCTTGTCCAGCGCACCCTCACCGTGCTCGGCCAGGCCCTGGTAGAGCCGGAACGCGGCGGCGGTGTACTCCTCGACGAGCTTGCGCAGCTCAGCCGGGTCGAACTTGCCGCGCAACTCGTTCGGGGTGGCCTCGGCACGCGCCTTGGCCTTGTTCACGGCTTCCACGACCGCCCTGGCGGCAAGGTCACCTGCGCCGAGCGCGGCTAGAAGCGGGGTACGGGCCTGCTCGATCGCGGTGTTCACCGCGTGCGTACCGGCCTTGCGGACGTCATCGGTCTTGGGCAGCGTCATCGTCACTCCTCTGGTGGCCTTCCACAGTGGACTTGGCGGCAGCGTTCTCGCGGCGGAAGGACTCGTAGACGTCCAACAGCACCTGCTTCTGCCGCTCGGTCAGGTCACGGTCGGCGCGGACAGCGTCGGTGACCGGACCCCCGGCCGGGAGGTCGAGGATCCCGGCCTGCACGTACAGCGCCTCGGCGGAGATCCGCAGCCCCTTGGCGATCTGCTGCAGGATCTCGGCGCTCGGCTTGCGCAGGCCCCGTTCGATCTGGCTGAGGTAGGGGTTGGAGACCCCGGCCAACCGCGCCAGTTGGCGCAGCGAGATCTCGGCGTTGTTGCGTTGCTGCTTGATGTACTCGCCGATCCCGCGGCCGAGGTCGGCGACCTTGTCGATCGCACTGGCCTCGTTGTCGTCCACCGGGTACCGCCTCCTCGTGCCACGACCGACGGTACGCCCGAGTGCTAGCAACTGCAAGCGCACTGATTGCGCAGGTCAGTGCGGTCGATCACAGCGGCTGAAGCGCGGTCCCGGCGGAAGGGGAGGCTGGTGGCATGACCGAACGGATCAGTCCGCCGTTGACCGGCGGCGAGCGGGAGACCCTGCGCGCGTTCCTCGACTTCCACCGCGCGACGCTGGCGATGAAGTGCGACGGCGTCTCGGCGGAGGACATGCGCCGCCGCGCTTCGCCACCGTCGGAACTGACCTTGCTGGGGCTGGTGCGCCACATGGCCGAGGTCGAGCGGACCTGGTTCAGAAGAGTCATCAACGGCGAAGACCTGCCGCTTGTGTGGTCGGACAGCGGTGACTACCAGCAGGCGTTCGCTCTAGAGGGTGCCACGGTCAGTGAGGCGGTGGCCGTCTGGGAGCAGGAGGTGGCGCACTCGCGCGACATCGAGCAGGCAGCGCTATCGCTGGATGTGACCGGCTACTTCCCACGGTGGGAGTCAGACGTGTCGCTGAGGTTGGTGATGCTGCACCTCATCCACGAGTACGCGCGGCACAACGGGCACGCCGACTTCTTGCGAGAGGCGATCGACGGCACTACCGGGCCTTGAGGAGGTCCAGGATCCAGTCGGCCACAGCCTTGGTGGTCTCTTGTACCGCGGCAGAGGTGGTGTCCAGCAGCCGCATCGGCGGTTCGGTGACCGTCGTCTTGATCCAGGAGTTGAACGCGAGCATGTCTGAGATCCGCTGCTCATCGGCCCACCCACGCCAGGCAGGGCGGGCTCGCAGCCTCTTGGCCAACACGTCGTCTTCGGCTACCAGCGCGAGGTAGTGGATATCGGCGAAGAGGACACGTTCAGGACGGTGCTCGAACTGAGGCGGGGCGACGGTGCCGCACAGGACGGTCGGACGGCCGTTCTGGTTGATCATGGCCGCCATCCGCAGCCAGGTCTGCCGGAACGCGCCGTAGTCGTCCTCCGGGTCGCGCAAGGCGCCGATCCACAGCACGTCCTGCTCCACCACGACGGCGTGGTCGCCCAAGAGCGCGCCAAGACCACGGCAGACGGTGGACTTACCCGTGCCGCTCGGTCCGGTCAGGGCGAACATCGGGAGCCGCGCGAACGGCTCCCGATGTCCGCAGAACCCGCAGACCAGCACATCGCCGTCGACCCGAGGTGCGTCGGCCCACTCTCCGCAGGCCGCGCAGATCATCGGGTTCAACGGGATCAGTCGAAGAGGTCTTCGAGGAAGCTCTTACGGCGCTTCTTGTGGCCGTAATGACCACCGTGGCTGCCGTGGTGGCCGTATCCGGGGGGCGAGTCGCGGTACCCGGGGGGCGAGTCGCGGTGACCGTGCGCGTAGCCCTGGGGCGGGTACGGCGCGGCCACAGGTGGGTACCCGGCGGGCGCGGGCGGATATGCGGCAGGCGGCGGCGCGCCCTGGTACGGCGGAGGTGGTGCCGCCGCTGTGTAGTGGCGCTGCTCAGCTGCGGCAATCTGCTCGAGCTCACCACGGTCGAGGAAGATCCCCCGACACCCATCGCACTGGTCGATGTGCACGCCGAGGCGGTCGACGGTGCGCATCACGTTTTGGCACTTCGGACAAATCACTAGGTCAGACTACGCAGTTACTGGTGCGCATGTCGGCATAGCCGTGATCAACACCCACTCGTGCCAGGTTGTAGGCCCCGTGCACATGGCCCGCCGAGCTCGCACTACCTAGCGTCATCTGCCATGAAGAGTGGTCCGGATCACAACGGCGACCTGCGGGGTCGCACCGCGCTCGTGACCGGCGGCGCGAGCGGGATCGGCCGCGCGTGTGTGCGCGTTCTGGCCTCGGCAGGCGCCAAGGTGCACGTCGTCGACCGCGCGGGACCCGCCGCCGAGGAACTCGCCGCCGAGGTGGGTGGGATGGCGCACGTCGTCGACCTCGCGGACCCGACCTTCGTCGACGCGCTGCCCACCGACATCGATGTCCTGGTCAACAACGCCGGACTGCAGCACGTGGCGCCGCTGCACGAGTTCCCGCCGGAACGGTTCGACACGATCCAGCGGGTGATGGTCACGGCGCCGTTCCTGCTCGTCCGGCGCCTGGTTCCGCACATGTACGCGGGCGAGTGGGGCCGGATCGTGAACATCTCCAGCGTCCACGGACTACGCGCAAGCGCCTACAAGGCCGCGTACGTCACCGCCAAGCACGCGTTAGAGGGCCTGTCGAAGGTCGCAGCAATCGAGGGGGCGCCACATGGGGTCACGAGCAACTGCGTCAGTCCGGGCTACGTGCGTACGCCCCTGGTAACCGACCAGATCGAGGCGCAGTCCCGTGCGCATGGGGTCGGAGCGGACGAAGTGGTCGAACAAGTGCTCTTGGACCGGTCGCCGATCAAGCGACTGGTCGAGCCCGAGGACGTAGCCGCCACCGTGTTGTGGCTATGCGGTCCCCACACAGCCAACGTCACCGGCAGCTCTATCCCGGTCGACGGCGGATGGACAGCCAACTAGTCGGATCGGAGCGAGTCGCCATGTCCAAACCGTTCGTGCGGATCGTCGGAGCGAGCCTGATCGGGACCACGATCGAGTGGTACGACTTCTTCCTCTACACCTCTGCCGCCGCTCTTGTGTTCAACAAGCTGTTCTTCCCGACGGCAGACCCGCTCACCGGGACCCTGCTGGCGTTCTTGACCTATGCCATCGGGTTCATCGCACGGCCGATCGGCGGGCTCGTCTTCGGCCACTACGGCGACAGAGTGGGCCGCAAGCGTTTGCTCGTGTTGAGCCTCTTACTCATGGGCGGCTCGACCTTCGCGATGGGCCTCCTACCCACCTATGCGGCTATAGGCGTGGGTGCGCCGTTGTTGCTCACGGCTCTACGACTGGTCCAAGGGTTCGCGCTCGGCGGCGAGTGGGGCGGCGCCGTGCTGATCGTGTCCGAGCACGGCTCACCCGAGCGGCGGGGGTTCTGGGCGTCGTGGCCTCAGTGCGGGGCCCCGGGCGGGAACCTGCTGGCCACCGGTGTACTCGCCCTGTTGGCAGCCGTGCAGTCAGACGCCACCTTCCTTGCATGGGGGTGGCGGGTCCCGTTCCTGCTGTCCGGCGTTCTTGTCCTCATCGGGCTGTGGATCAGGTTGTCCGTCACCGAGTCGCCGGTCTTCCTGGCCGCGCAGGCCAAGGCCGCCGAACGTGCAGAGCCGCACGTGCCGGTGGTGGAGGTCTTCCGCAACAGTTGGCAGCGGGTGCTGGTGACTATCGGCGCGCGCATGGCGGAAAACGTGTCTTACTACATCATCACGGCGTTCATCCTGGTCTATGTGACGACCGGACTGGGCATGGCCAAGACTGTCGGTCTCAACGCGGTGATGATCGGGTCCGCGATCCACTTCATCAGCATTCCGCTCTGGGGAGCATTGTCCGACCGACTGGGGCGCCGACCGGTTTACCTGTTCGGCGCCGTGGCGATGGCCGTGTGGGCGTTCGTGTTCTTCGCACTCCTGAACACCCGCTCTCCGGGCCTCATCATCGTGGCGGCCGCGGTAGGTCTAACGCTGCACGGAGCGATGTACGGACCGCAGGCGGCGTTCTTCTCCGAGCAGTTCCCCACGCGAGTGCGGTACACGGGCCTGTCTGTAGGTGGCCAACTGTCTTCGATCGCTGCGGGCGCGGTAGCACCGCTCATCGCCACGGCGCTGTTCCAGCACTACGGCAGCACGCTGCCGGTGTCGCTCTACCTGGTCGGGATGTGCGCGATCACGATCATCGCGATCCTGGCCGCACGGGAGACCCGGGGCCGCTCGCTCGCCGAGCCCGAGACCGTCGACAGCCCGGTACCCGCGGGCAGGTGAGCCCGGTTCGGGACCGGCCGCGACCCGGTCGGTCCCGAACCGTCCACGCGTTCGGCGGGAATCGGTGCGACCATGACCCCCGTGAGGGCACACGACGCCGTGCGCGACCTACTCGGCCTGCTCGCCGCCGGGGCGAGCGGGGAGCAGTTGGCGCAGGTCGCGGTGGCCGCGCGGGCCTCCGGTATGCCCGCCGACGAGCTCACCGCGGTCGACCGCGCGGCAGAGCACGCGCTGAAGGTCAGGCAGACCCTTGCCGCGCACCGGAGGCGCGAGGCAGAGCTGACGGCGCTCTTCGACACCGCCAGCGATCTTGCGCGACTACGTGACACGGACGCGGTACTGCGGTCGATAGTGCGACGCGCCCGGACGCTGCTACGGGTGAACGTCTCATACCTCACGCTCAACGACGAGCACGCGGGCCGGACCTACATGCGGGTCACGGATGGGTCGGCGTCCGCACTGTTCCAGCAGGTCACCCTCGGTATGGGTGAAGGTCTGGGCGGCCTGGTAGCGCAGACGGCCAGGCCCTACGCCACTCGCGACTACTTCGCCGACGCCCGCTTTCGCCATACGACTCCCATCGACTCGTCGGTGCACGACGAGGGTCTTGCCGCCATCCTCGGTGTACCCCTCGCCGTGGGCGGCAAGGTCATCGGCGTCCTGTTCGCCGCAGACCGCTCGGCTAGGGACTTCTCCCCCGACGAGGTCGCGCTCTTGTCCTCCCTCGCGAACCACGCGGCCATCGCGATCGAGAACGCCGGGCTGCTCGACGAGACCCGACTGGCGCTGGCCGACCTGAACGTCGCCAACGCCACGATCAGCAGCCACAACGAAGCCATGCGGCGCGCCGAGGAAGCCCACGACCGGCTGACCGACCTCATCCTCCGTGGTGGTGACCTGCCGGAAGTCGCCGCGGCGGTGGCCGACGTGCTCCACGGCGGTATCGCTGTCTTCGACGCGACCGGAACCGAGTTGGCTCGCGTGGGGAATAGCCACGCATCGGCAACTGAAGATGCCGTCACCCGCGCTAGAGGTTCTGGGCGCGCTGTGTCCACAAAAGATGGTTGGGTCTGTGCGGTGCAGGCAGGGCAAGAGCTTCTCGGCAGCCTCATATTGACTGATCGGCCTGACCTGGCAGACGCGGATCGGAGACTTTTCGAGCGCGCGGGCGTCGTCACGGCTCTCCTGTTGATGCTGCGCCGGTCTGTCGCGCAGGCCGAGGACGAGGTGCGTGGCGAGCTTCTGACGGATCTGCTCACCTCGCCCGATCGCAATCCGGCCGCGCTCCTGGCGCGTGGACAACGTCTGGGCGTGGACCTAGCCGAGGAATACGCGGTTCTTGTCGTCACTGCGGAACAGGTATCGCGACGCCGACTTCTCACTGCCGCTGGACGTTTCGCCGTGCTGGTGGGTGTGCACGCAGACCAGGTAGTCCTACTTGCGCGCTCAGAGGATCCAAGCGGTCTAGCGGCAAGGATCGCCGAGTCACTTAGTTCCACTATGGACTCACCTGTGACTGTCGGCGCTGCCGGACCGGTCTCTGGCGTGGAAGGCTTGGTCGCAGCTCACGCAGAGGCCGTGCGCTGCGTGCGGTCACTGCTAGCACTTGGGCGTACCGGCTCGGGTGGCACGATGTCCGATCTAGGCTTCGTCGGCCTTCTGCTCGGCGAGGCAGATCTAGAGGCTTACGTTCACAGCACACTCGGCCCAGTGCTGGAGTACGACGACCGGCGCGGTACCGAACTGTTGCGCACCCTGGAGGCGTACTTCACGGCGGGAGCCAACCTGACACGGGCCAAAGAGCTGCTGCACGTGCACGTGAATACGGTCGTGCAACGGCTTGAGCGGATCGGCTCCCTGCTCGGCGCGGACTGGCAGACCCCGCAACGAGCACTGGAGATCCAGCTCGCACTCCGGTTGTTCCGACTTACTTCCGCGTAGCCAAGCGATTTCGGTGGCGGGCACGCCACGGCTGGGTTACATCTGGAGACGTGTACGAGGTCCTCGACGAACTGGGCGTCCGCGCGGACTTGCTCGCGCCGCAACAACTGAGCGAACTCGACGAGCTGGGCTACTGCCGGTTCGACAACTTCCTCGTCCCGGCGCAGATCAGCGCCGCGCTGGGCACGATCGAGCCGCTGGCACCCGGCACCGGCACGCTCCGGCTCACCGACCTGCTCGAGACGGGGCCGGTGTTCGACCCGTTGTGGCTGCGGCCGAACCTGCTCGCCGCGGTCCGCCACCTGCTCGGACCGGAGTTCCGGATCAGCGCCATGACCTACCGGGCCGGTCGCCCGGACCACGGCCAGGTCCGGCCGGGCGACGCGGCCGACCGCGTGGGACCGGTCCGCTGGCGGGTCTGCACGGCCATCGTCGCCCTGGTCGACTTCACCAGGGAGAACGGCGCGACGCGCGTGGTCCCCGGATCACACCTCGACTACGGCTTCGTCCCGCCGCCTGCGCACGAGGACCACCCCGACCAGACCCTGCTGGTCGGCCAGGCGGGCACGGCGTGGCTGGTCAACTCGCACCTCTGGCACTCGAGCACGGTGAACCGCTCTTCCTCGGCGCGCCACGCGGTCTTCACCGGATTCGGCCGCCGCTGCGGGACCTCCGGGTTCGACCCGAGGCCGGCCGACTCCGCCATCGAACGCCTCGGAAGTGCCGCCTACCTGCTGATGTAGCCCCCCTGTGGACAGTTTCTCACCCGGTCTTGCGTTCTCTGCGACGGTATGCATCCCAACGGAAGACGCAGGAGGAACACCATGCCCGGGCTGCTCAGGCGACTGGTCACCACCGTCCGCCGTGCCATCGCGGCGGCACGTGCGCCGAGAGGTCCGCGTGGCAGGGGCCGACCCCCAGTGGCAGTCCCTGCCACGCGGACCGGCTCACTCGGTCCGCAGCGAGTCCAACCTGGTGGCGTTGCGCAGGAACGGGAGGGTGAGCAGCGAGACGAGGAGCACGAGACCGGCACCGGCACCCGCCATCATCACGGCGCTGGCCCAGTCGACGACCAGCGGACCCTGCATGATCAGCATCGTCTCCACCGACAGCACGATGCCGAGCAGGACCGCGATCAGCACGCCGAGCGCGATCGGGATGGCGATCTGCCAGAGCAGGGACCTGGCCAGCACCCCGGTCGGCACCCCGCTCGCGGCGAGCACGGCCAAGGGGCGCTTGCGTTCCCGGATGTGCTCGACGGCCAGCACGAGCAGGCTCAACCCGGCGAGCAGCAGGGTGAACACCGCCCCGATCAGCAGGCCCCGGCGGATGCTCAGGAACGTGTCCTGCTCACGGGTGAGGGACGCGCGGTCCGTGGTCGTGATCCGCGTGTGCCAACCCAACGGGGCCAGCGCCATGCGCAGCCGGTCCCCGGTGTCGGGCTTCGACCGGTCCAGGTTCAGGACGTAGGTGGCGGCGACCTTGATCGCGGGCAGCTGGGGGATCGCCCCCGGCGTCACCAGGACCATGCCCGGGATCCGGTTCTCCCACTGGCCGCGTTCGGCGAGCCGTTGAACGCCCTGCGGGACCACCCACCCGCCCGCGGGCTGGAGGTCACCGAACTCGCGGTCTCCGCTGGGGAGGTAGATGGTGGTTTGCCTGCCCGCGGGGAAGGCGATCAGGTTGATGTCGTGCTCGACGTAGACCTTCCCGTCGACGCAGTCGGTGATGAGGCGGTTGAGCGTGGCCAGCTCGCAGTTCATCACCTCGGCGAGCATCACGTCCTGGCCCGCGCGCATCTCCACCGACCGGGTCAGGCTCCACGCGTTCACGCCGGGGACGGTGTCCAGCGTGCGTTCGGTCTCGGCCATGGTGGACCGCGTGGCGTACACGGTGGCGGAGGCGTAGCTGGAGTCGTTGTACTGGATGCTGATCGCGAGCCCCTCGGCCATCGAGGCGAAGGTCGCCTGCAACGCGATGGCGCCCGCGAGCACGACCGCGACCCCGCTGACGACCCGCGACGACGTGCCGCTGTCGAGCTGGAGCCTGCGCACCGCCAACTGCCAGGACGTCGGACCGCCCCGGATGCGGCCCACCACGTGCTCGACGACCCACGGCAGCAGCGCGGGAACACCGAGCAGGACCAGCGCGACGCCGATGGCGATGCTGATCGCCCACATGTCGTCGCCCCTGCCGACGCCGTAGACCGTCCTGTTGTTGCCGTGGAAGTTCAGGATCGCCACGCCGAGGGCGACCACGGCGAAGCGCCAGGCCAACCGCCGCTTGGTCGGCTTGCTGTAGCGGACGACGCCCAGCGGCTCGATGATCGTCCGCCGCAAGGCGAACTGGGCGGCGAAGACGGCCATCAGCGGCGCGATGAGCACCACCAGCGCTGCCATCCACGGCACCGGCACGATGTCGCGCGGGTAGACGCTGGCGCGGTACAGGGTGACGCTGTCGGCCAGCTGCCGCCCGACGAGGAACAGGCTGGTGCCGAGCACCAGGCCGGACAGCGAACTGACCAGCGACTCGGCGGCGGCGATCCGGCGGATCTGCCGGTTGTCGCAGCCGACCAACCGCAGCGCCGAGAGCCTGCGGTCGCGGTCGACACCGGCGATCCGGGTGCTGGAGACCAGGAAGATGAACACCGGGATGAGCACGGCGAGGGCGCCGAGCAGCAACAGCAGCAGGGCGTCGGGGTCGAGGCTCCTGGTCTCGTAGAGCGGCGTACCGAACGAGTAGGCAGGCTCGGTCCTGGTCGCGGTGTCGATCCGCAGGTCGGAGCTCCCGACGTAGGCGACCGATTCCCTCGGGTCCCGGATCGTGGCCGGGTCGATGACGCCGATGACCCGTTCGCTGAAGCGCTCCCGCAGCAGCGGGTCGGCCAGGAGCGCGGCGAATGCCTTCGACACGTACATCTCGCCGGGTTCCGGCAGGCGGGGGATCCCAGCGGGCACCGGGGAGGTGTCGCCGGTGCCGCGCAGGTAGATCACGTCGAGGGCCTGGCCCTGGAAGGCGGACGTCGTGCCCAGCCGCAAGGTCGGCTTCACCCCGACGACGGCGTCCGTGTTGGGTGTGTTGACCAGTTCCCTGGCGGCCCTGGCCTCCAGGATCGGCCCGACCGAGGAGGCGAGCAGCAGCACCGCCACCGCCAACCCGATCCCGATGGTGCTGAGCACGAACCGCGCCAGCGAGGTCCGGCCACCCGAGATGGCCAGCCGGACACCGATGCGGAAGTCGTTCACCCAGGCGCGTACCACGTCACTCCCTCGCCAGGCACCGGGTTCTGCCGCCGGTGCTCCCCGTCCCGACCTAGTGGGCTAACGCGACCTGGCGCGTCTTGCCGTCGCGGACGACGACCTCGCGGTCGGAGTAGGCGGCCACCCTGGCCTCGTGCGTCACCAGCACGATCGAGGCGCCCGTGTCGCGCGCGGTGTCCACCAGCAGCCGGATCACCTGCTCGCCGTTGAACGAGTCCAGTGCGCCGGTCGGTTCGTCGGCGAAGATCACCTTCGGGCCGGTCACCAGCGCCCTGGCGACCGCGACCCGCTGACCCTGACCACCCGAGATCTCGCCCGGCCGCTTGCCGGTCAGGTGACCCACCTCGATCCGGTCCATCCACTCCCGCGCCGTGGCCTCCGCGTCCTTGCGCCGCGCGCCACCGAGCCGGAGCGGGAGGGCGACGTTCTCCAGGCAGGACAACTCGGGGACCAACTGGCCGAACTGGAAGACGAAGCCGAAGTCGGTGCGCCGCAACGCGCTCCGCTCCTTGTCGGTCATCCCGGCGAGGTCGCGCCCACGGAAGGAGACGGTGCCCTTGTCCGGTGCCACGATGCCCGCGAGGCAGTGCAGCAGCGTGGACTTGCCGGAGCCGGACGGGCCGAGGATCGCGACGATCTCGTTCTCGTGCACCAGCATCGAGGCGCCCTCGAGCGCGCCGGTGGGGCCGAACGACTTGATCAGGTCTGTTCCGCTGAGCAGGACCTCGCTCACCCGGCCACCTGCTTCGCCAGGTCGGACAGCCGGGCCGCGGTCAGCTCCAGCCAGCGCAGGTCCGCCTCGAGGTGGAACAGCGCGTGGTCGCAGATCAGCTGGTCGGTGAGGTCACCGTCGCGCTTGCGGGCGGTCAGCTCGCGCATGGCGGTGAGGTGCGCCGACCGCTGCGTGTCGAGGACCTCCTCGGCGTCGCGGTCGGACATCAGCGCGAGCACCACCTTGGTGTAGAGCGCGCTCTGCAGGTAGATCTGCGGGCTCTCCGGGGTCACGAGCCACTCCGAGACGTCGGTGACCCCGGCGTCGGTGATCGCATACCGCTTGCGTTCAGGTCCCCCACCTGCCTCAACCCCGCTCTCCTCGACGAGTCCGTTGCGCAGCAACCGCGACAGCGTCGAGTAGACCTGGCCGTAGGCCAACGGCCGGTCGTGCCCGAAGCGCTCGTCGTAGACGCGCTTGAGGTCGTACCCGTGCCGAGGGCCGGTCTCCAGCAGGCCGAGCAACGCGTGTCCGATTGACATGGGAGCGACTGTACCGCACGTGTATACACTCAAAGAATAGCCGGACTGCTAGCTCCTGAGCAGGCAGAACGGGTGGCCTGCGGGGTCCGCGTAGACCCAGAACGATGTGCTCGACTGGTCCAGCACCGCGGCCCCGAGCGCGACGGTGCGGTCGTGTCCCGCCTGGAGGTCGTCGACCTGCAGGTCCAGGTGCAGCATCTGCTGGCGCTCCGGGTGCGGCCAGGTGGGCGGTTGGTAGTCGTCGATCCGCTGGAAGTCGAGCCTGCCGCCCGTGCCCTCGATGGTGGACCAGGAGTTGTCCTCGGCGGGTTTGGCGTCCCTCGGCCAGTCGAGCAGGTCGGCGTAGAAGCCGGACAGCGCGATCGGGTCCGCGCAGTCGAGCACGACGGCGAAGAACCGGGGAATGGCGGTCGACATGGATCCTCCAGGGACGGCGCAACCAGCGAGGCGAGTATGTGAGTCGACCCCGGCCGGAGCAACCGGTATTCGACTTACAGTGGTGTCGTGAGTAGTGCTGAGGACAGCAGCGCGGCCGATGCGGCGCTGGTCCTCGACTTCCTGAACACCGTCGACTTCGACCTGCACACCGACGTGCTGGACGACCCCGCTGGCTGGCAGGGGTGGCTCGCCACCCGCGCCCTCGCCGACGACCAGCACGCCCGCGCCACCCGGGACGGCATCCGCGCCGCGATCGGTTGCCGCGCCGCACCACCCGCACCACCGGCGACCGTCCACATCCAACTGGTCGCCGGGATCCCCACCCTGGTCGCCTGCACGGCCACCGGCGCGGTGCTGGCAGCCGCCACCCGGCTGGCCGTGCTGGGCGAGTGGGACCGGGTGAAGATCTGCCCAGCAGACGACTGCCGCTGGGCCTTCTTCGACCGGTCCCGCAACCGCTCGCGCACCTGGTGCTCGATGCGCGTCTGCGGCAACCGGGAGAAGGCCCGCACCTGGCGCGAGCGCGCGAAACTCGCCTGAACACACCCAGGACCGATCCCGCTCGGGGCGACTGGCGTCGTCACCACCCGCCCCGCGCGGAATCAACCCATGCGGGTGCCGATCCCGCGGGTCGCGAACGTCGACGAGACCGTGCGGGTGTCCGGCGCGCTCTCGGCCCCGCCGCCCGCCCCGACCGGGCCGACGCACGCGGCGGTCGAGGACATCGCCGCGCTCGACCTGGAGGAGACGGTCAAGGTCCCGTCGGCCACACGCCGACGATCCGCCCAATCGGGCGCGGCGCCCCCGTCGCCGCCCAGCAGCCCGCCGCGCGGCTCGTGCGGGTGTGGCTGACCGGGATCGCCCAGGTCGGGGGCGGTGGGACGGCGACCGGTAGGTCCGCGTCCACCGTCCGATTCGGTCGGCCTGGGTGGCGCGGGCTAACCGCCGATGAGCTGGGCCACGGCGTAGATCAGCACACCGGCCAGTGCGCCGACGACGGTGCCGTTGATGCGGATGAACTGCAGGTCGCGGCCGACCTGGAGCTCGACCTTGTGCGCGGTCTCGTCGGCGTCCCAGCGCTGGACGGTGTCGGTGATCAGGGTGGTGATCTCGTCGCGGTAGTTGAGGACGATGTAGGCGGCGGCGCCTTCCAGCCAGCTGTCGGCCTTGGTGCGCAGGGCGTCGTCGGTGGCCAGCTTGGTGCCCAGGGAGACCAGGCCGGAGCGGACCCGGGTCCGCAGTTCGCTCGACGGGTCCTCGGCGGCGTCGAGGAGCATCTTCTTGGCGGTGGACCAGGTGGAGCCGATGAGGTTCTGCACCTGGGGGTGGTCGAGGACCTGGTGCTTGACCGCCTCGGCGCGGGCCATGGCCTTGGGGTCGTGCTGCAGGTCGCCTGCGAACTCGCGCAGGAAGGTGTCCAGGGAGAGCCGCATCGGGTGGTTGACGTCGGTCTTCACCGCCCAGGCGAAGTTCAGCACCTCCCCGTAGACCTTGTCGGCGACCATCGAGTCGAAGAACTTCGGCGACCACGACGGCGCCCGGTCGGACACCACGTTCATGACCTGGTCGTGGTTGTCCTTGACCCAGTCGTAGGCGCGGTCGCACATCAGGTCGACCAACTTGTGGTGCGACCCGTCGGCGAAGGCCCCCTCCAGCAGCTTGCCCAGCGGCGGCCCCCACGGCACGCCCACGATGCGGGACACGACGGCCTGCTCGACCACGGCCTGCACGTCCTCGTCCCGCAGCACGGTGACGGCCCCGCGCATCACGGTCGCCAGTTCCGAGGTGATCCGGTCGGCGTTGTCCGGTCTGGCCAGCCACTCCCCGAACCGGGCCGCGACCCCGATCCTGCGCAACCGCTCGCGCACGACCTGTTCGGACAGGAAGTTGGTGCCGACGAACTCACCCAGGCTGTCGCCGAGCGCGTCCTTGCGGGTCGGGATGATCGCGGTGTGCGGGATCGGCAGGCCGAGCGGCCTGCGGAACAGCGCGGTGACGGCGAACCAGTCCGCCAACGCGCCGACCATCCCCGCCTCCCCCGCCGCCTTCAGGTAGCCCACCCAGCCGGGCGCGCCCGCCGCCTGCCAGAAGGTCGCGACCAAGAAGATGGCCGTCGCCGCGCCGAGGAAGGCGAGGGCGACGAGCTTCATCCGACGCAGCGCGAGCCGCTTCTCCGCCTCACCGGGGACCGGTGCCAGTTGCTCCACACCCCCATTCTCCGTGAGGATTGCCTACCGTGCCCCGAACCAGCCTCGTGCCCCGCCTGCAGCCGTTCACCTCGACGATCTTCGCGGAGATGACCGCGTTGGCCGTGCGCGCGGGCGCGGTCAACCTCGGGCAGGGCTTCCCGGACACCGACGGCCCCGCGGGCATGCTGGCCGCGGCCCAGGAGGCCATCGCCACCGGGATCAACCAGTACCCGCCCGGCCCCGGCCGCCCGGAGCTGCGCGCGGCCATCGCCGAGCAGCGCGCCCGGTACGGCACCCACTTCGACCCGGACACCGAGATCCTGGTCACGGTCGGCGCCACCGAGGCCATCGCGGCGACCCTGCTCGCCCTGATCGACAGCGGCGACGAGGTGATCCTGTTCGAGCCCTACTACGACTCGTACGCGGCCTCGGTCGCCCTCGCGGGTGGGCAGCGCCGGGTCGTCCCGCTCGTCGAGGAGCCGTCCGGCCGGTTCGGCCTCGACGTGGACGCCCTGCGCGCCGCCGTCACCCCCAGGACCAAGGCGATCCTGGTCAACACCCCGCACAACCCGACCGGCACGGTGCTGACCCGCGCCGAGCTGACCGCGGTCGCGCAGGTGTGCCAGGAGCACGACCTGCTCGCGATCACCGACGAGGTGTACGAGGACCTGCTGTTCGACGACCGCGAGCACGTCCCACTGGGGTCGCTGCCCGGGATGGCCGAGCGGACCCTGACGATCTCCAGTGCGGGCAAGAGCTTCAACTGCACCGGCTGGAAGATCGGGTGGGTGTGCGGCCCCGCCGAGTTGGTGGCGGCGGTGCGCGCGGCCAAGCAGTTCCTCACCTTCGTCGGAGGTGCGCCGTTCCAGCCCGCGGTGGCCCACGCCCTGCGGTCGGAGTCGGCCTGGGTCGCCGACCTGCGGGCGTCGCTGGCGGACAAGCGCACCCGGCTCTCGGCCGGTCTCGCCGAAGCGGGCTTCGGCGTGCGCGCCGCCGAAGGCACCTACTTCGTGTGCGCAGACGTCCGCCCGCTCGGGTTCACCGATGGTCTGGAGTTCTGCCGCGCCTTGCCCGACAAGATCGGCGTCGCCGCCGTGCCGGTGCAGGTGTTCACCGACAACCCGGACCGTTGGCGCCACATCGTCCGGTTCGCCTTCTGCAAGCGCGACGAGGTGCTCGACGAGGCGATCTCCCGATTGCACCTTCTTCGTTGACAGGGCATCACCTTTCCTTTCTGCCGCTGATACCAGGAAGCCATGGAACGGCCAGTACGTCATCACTCGATGGGGTGGGGATCGCTTTTTCCTGAGGCCGGAGAGAATCTTCGGGCGCACGATTAATCACAGGTAGCGCTAACCATCACGGTTAGCGCTACCTGCGCGTTTCACACCTTCGAGGGTCTGCGGGAGCGACCACGAGCGACACCCCGTCTGAAGCGGCGAACGGCTCACTTCAGGAGGGAGAGCAGCATGGATGCACTGTCCACTACAGACCTGCTGCGTGACGCGCTGGCCGGGGAGCAGACCGCGTGGCGGGAACTCGTCGGCCGCTACGCACCGCTGGTGTGGCAAGTCGCCAGGGCGCACCGGTTGAGCCCGGCCGATGCGGCGGACGTCAGCCAGAACACGTGGATCACCCTCGCCGAGAAGGCAGGAACCATCCGCACCCCGGAGCGATTGGGAGCATGGCTGGCGACCACAGCACGACGCGAATGCCTGCGGGTGCTCGGGGCTCGTACGCGGGAAATCAGCACGGATCAAGTCGAATGGATAGCTCGACAAGACGACTACGGGCCCGAGGCCGCTGTTCTGCGCTCTGATCGCGACGACTTCTTGTGGCGAGCATTCGAACAACTCAGTCAACGCTGCCGCAGCCTGCTAGGGCTAATGGCGTTCGCCCCTGAACTCAGCTACGCACAGCTGGCGAAAGCTGTTGGGGTTGCCGGGACGAGTGTGAGCACGACCCGTGCCCGCTGCCTGGACGTCCTGCGCCGCAAGCTGGCGATCATCGGGCTGCCCGACGAGGTGGCCGGGTGAGCGACGACGACCTGCTGGCAGAGCTGCGCGCGCTGCTGGACCGCTTGGACCCGATGCCCGCGCGGGTACGCGAAGCGGCCATCGCCGCAGGCGCGCTGCTGGGAATCGACTGGGCCGAGTTGGAGCTGTTCGCCGCCGAGCGCGTGCTGGTGCGCGGCAGCGGCGAGGTGTGGCGGGGCGACGGCGTGGTGGTCGAACTGGGCACCCGGATCACGGGCCTCGTCGACCACGACCTGGGTGTCTCCCACATCGAACTGCACTCCCGCGACGGTTCGACACTGCTGCGCCCCGACCCGATCGGCACCTTCTCGGCGGACCTGCCCGATGGCCGGGTTCGTCTCGTCTTGCACCGCTCGAACGCCACGGCCCTTGTGTCGCCATGGCTGAGGTGACCTGGAGGGCCCTCCAGACCTCGGCGGTAGCGCTGCACGAGACCGGTAAGACACGAGAGGCAAGACGCGTAGCCGAAGCAGCCATCTCCGCCGCTAGCAGTGACGATGAACGCAACGAGTCACGGCTGACCTTGGCGTGGGTATGTCATCAGCTCGGCGATCGAGCCACGAGCGCGCGGCTAGTCCTCGATGTTCGCGACCGACGTACGGACTGCCTTCGGGGGCTGCTCCTGTGCCACGACGGCAATCACGCGGCGGCGATACCGGTGCTAGAGGCTGCGATCGCCGACCCCGAGTTGGACCTCCGATGGCAGGCGAACGCGCTCGTCGGGTTGGGCGTCTCAGCCATCTTCCTCCGCAACTTCGCGATGGCTGATGAAGCACTGGAGCGTGCCTACGAGATCTATAGAGGACTCGGCGAGCTTGAGCGTGCCGCGACCTGTAAGCACAACCAAGGCTTCGCCGCGGCAGAGGCTGGCGATCTGCCACGGGCGCTGGAGCTCTATGACGCAGCGGCCATAGACGAAACCCGACGGCCCGAGGTACTTGTCGACCGCGCGAAGGCTTTGCTGGACAGCGGCTTACTGCGAGAAGCAGGGGTAGCCCTAACGCAAGCAGGCAGACTTCTGGGCGCCGCAGGGCGCGGTCCCGCGTATGCCGACGCAATGCTCACCTATGGCTGGTACTGCCTGCGAGCAGGGAATCCGGCAGCCGCTCGGACTGCGGCAAGCATGATCGACCTGCCGGAGGCAAGCGCACTCGACGCGCATGCACGCATCGCGGCGGGGGAAGCAGTCGACATCGACGCAATCGCCAAGAGGTGCGAACCAGTGGTCGCGGCGGGTCTGCGCTTGGCAGCGGCCAAACCGGAACTCGTCGCGCCCAAGCGATTCTCACGGCACGCACAACTCCGCGCACTGGGCTGGCTGGCACAAGCGCAATTGGCTGAGACGAGAGGCGCCGTACTAGCCGCATGTCGAGCGGGCCTCAGATCCAATCCGAGGTCGGTAGAGCTAGCGCGGACAGGTCGCTCTGCCGCCACTAGCCCGCGGGCGGTATTCACGTGGGTCGAGCGGGAACGCGCAGCGTCGGACAACACCGATCGCGTGCCAACCTCAACAGAGGTAGCCGGGGCTCTTGGCGACAACTCCCTGGTGAGCTTCTACATCCACGATGGACTTACATCTGCTGTTGCCATCGTCGGCGGCCGATTCACAACGTACGAGCTTGGTCAGGTAGACCTAGCGGCGGTCCGAGCTGCATTGACGCTCGTCGCGACTACGAACCAGGGGCAGGTCGCGGCTGGTCACGCGCTCCGCGCCCTGGACGAGCAGCTCTTCTCGAAGATCGACCTTCCTCGTCGTCCAGTGGTGATCCTGACGCGGGATCTTCATCAAACGCCCTGGTCAGCCCTACCGTCGTTGCAGGGTGTCCCCGTGACGACTGCCCCATCAGCTGCCCACTGGCTAGACGTTGAAGGACCAGTCCCGGAGGGGCGCCTGTGGGTGGCAGGGCCGCGGCTCAAGCATGCGGAGACCGAGGCCAGAGCACTGCACGACGAGTACGGCGGAGTTCTCCTCACTGGCAACGACGCCACGGTTGACGCAGTACTGGCCGCTATCGCCGAGGCAGGCACAGCGCACATCGCCGCACATTGCGTACATAAGCCGGGGGCGCCGCTGTTCTCGGCGCTAGAGCTTGCAGACGGGCCGTTGTACGGCCATCACATCGCCAGGTTGGGTCGTCTACCTGCGCGGGTTGTGCTGTCAGCTTGTGAGTCCGCGCTCGACCTGCCCAGGGTGTTCCTCGACAACGGCACGCGCTCCGTCGTAGCCAGCACACTGCCGGTCGCCGACGAGCGGGTCGCCGAACTGGTCACCGACCTGCACGGGCGACTCGTCCTAGGAGCCGACACCGGGAGCGCGCTGGCGGGCGCCCAGGCCGCTCACCCCGGGCTGGGGTTCGTCGTGATCGGCCGCTGACATGGCCAACTCGGCGGCGACCCTGGGCGCGGCGAAGGACGTCCCGCTCCACTTGGCGGCTCCGTAGACGCGCTCGCCGTCGACGAGCCGCACATGGGCGCTGACGATGTCGACGCCGGGCGCTGTGCGATCAACCCACTCACCGCAGTTGGAGAACGGTGCGATGCTGCCATCTGGACCTGTTGCGGCTACCGCTGTCACTGACGGCAACGCGGCGGGCCAGAACGGCCTCGTTGTGCTGGAGTTGCCCGCTGCGGCCACGACAGTGGGCCAAAAGGCGAGTTCTTCGGCCAGGACAGGTGGACAACGATCGTCAGCCGTATGGCAACCCGCGCTGATCAGCAGTACGTCGATGCGCTCTCCCCGGGCCGCTGCCAGGTAGCGCGCTCTACGCAAGGTGGCCGCCACGGTCCGGTCATCGGTTAGACCATGTGCCGACAGGACTGGGTACTGGCGAATCGTCACGCCAGGGGCGTGTCCCAGGAGGACGCCCGCGACGAACGTGCCGTGACCAGCCTGCCGATCGGCGATCCCGTCACCATCGCCATCAAGCACCTCTAGACCCCATTGGCCGAACCAGGAGCGCCCGACGAACCACGGATGGGGATCGATACCGCTATCGAGGATGAGCACAGTCGCCTGTTTCGCCCACGTCTGTCGTGGGGGTTCCGCCGGTAGGTCTACCGGAATCGCATTTGCTCCCGTGCCGTGCAGGACAGGTGCTCCTGTCAGGACCGTGTGGACGTGGTTGACCGACACCGGAACGCGATCGGCCATGTCAGCGGCCACTTGGACGCAGTCGACACCCGCGCGTAGTCGCACAACGGCGTGCTCGCTGGGGTCGACGGACTCGATCCAGCGGTCGAGCGCCCGAACGGCGGCCGACAGGGACGCGCGGGGGACAATGAGTTGACCCCGACGGAGCAAGCATTCGCCCGGGCCATCCGGATCGTGCAAGACCAAATCGTGTTCGCGTTCGGCCAGACGGGACAGTGCCCGCGCGCCGCGGTCGGTGTGCACAACGGACACCGTGACGTCGTACCGGCGCACCCGCACGGAAGAGGCGCCACGTTCACCCGGTCCGGTGGAATCCACCGTGGGTGATCAACGCGATGGTGGGTTCGGCACAGCTGGCGCCGCGCACCGTCTTTCCGGGTGGAACACACGCGGTTAGGGTGCAGAAGGACGACCCGGTACTGGATAGTGGCCTGGTCACACCGGTCGGTGGCGGCTCGACGATGGGAACCGGGATGGCGGTGATGCACGTGGCGCGGTCACTCCGCTGGCCTCGGCTGCTGCTCCGGCTCGCCATCACCGGTGGGCTGATGGTGGCCGCGTGGGTGATGACCGTGCTCTTGGCGGGTACCGCGGCGGCCGACACGGGTGTGGAGATCTACCCGCTCTCGGTCGACATCGGGTCCACCCACTCCGGTGCCGTCACGAGTTCCTCTACCAGGCCACGCCCGATAAGCATGTCCGGTAGCGCGGGGTCCACCGCGAGTGTGTCGTCCAAGCCGACCGACCTGGCAGGCACGGTCTCCAACCCGGCCGCGCTCACGCCACTAGCGGTAGAGGCCGTCGTCCTGCCTCCCTCCACGCCTCCCGCTGTTGCGGCTACCGAACCTGTCAAGCCACAGGTCGCGCCCGCACGTAAGAGCGCGAAGACGCACAAGCACGCCACCAAGGCGCCACGCGCCGTTGTCGCGCGTAGACCCAGCGCGGTGCCACCACCTCAGGCGGCACCGCCTGTCAAGCCTCCGGTACCCGCTGATGGGCCGCAGGCAGAGTCAGGGAAGACGCCCAAGCCACCCACCCCACCAGCGCCAGCGTGTCCGGCAGCTCCGGGGTCGGCAGCGTCACCGACATTCGACAACAGCGGTCACGGCAGGGCGCTGCTAGGCGTTCTGGGCGATCGTGCGCGAGTACAGCCGCCCTACGCGACCGGCGTGGCGACGGCGAGCGTGACGCAGGCCCCCGGTGATGTCACCGGCCTGCTCAGCTCCTCACCCGACTGACCCAGTCGGTCCCACAGGACTGGTCTGTCCACGACCGGTCATCCCCCAGGCGGTCCACCCGCCGCAAGAGCCATTCCCAAACCCGATCTGCCGACCGCGCCCGGTCAGATCGGGACCTGGCCCCGGCGCCGCGATGCCCCCGCGGCGCCGGGGCTCCCCCCTCGGCCACCCCTGGTGGTCGGCACAACGCGGGGCTGTGCCGACCACTGGGGTGCTACCGAGGTCGAGCCGCGGGTGGTGGCGAAAGGTCCAAACAACTACACCATCCAGCGCATTGGCTTTGTACCGCCTCGGCACCACCGAGGCCAGCTAGGCGACCGGGATTAGACCGTCGGAACCGAGCGTTCCAGGCGATCCGGTGACACGGGCGGCCACTGCTGCCAGTCTGCGCACGGCCTCGACCAGGGACGGCGCCGGTAGCGTGTACGGCAGCCGGAGCCTGCGTTCGAGGCCACCGTGGACGCTGAACCGGGACGCGGGCGCCACCCGGACCCCCACCGACTGCGCCGCCACGGCGATCCTGGTCCCGATCGCCGCGGGCAGCTCGCACCAGAGGCTGAGACCGCCGCGCGGCACCTCGAAGGACCAGTCCGGGCAGTACTCGCGCAGGGCGTTGACCAGCACCGACCTGGTGGCCGCCATCTCCGCGCGGCGCTCCCGCAGCATCGGCTCGGGGTCGGCGTAGAGATGGGCGAGCACGAGCTGCTCGAAGACCGGCGACCCGAGGTCGAACGCCCGCCGCGACGCCGCCAGCCGCCCGATGACCTCCTCGGACGCCCGCACCCAGCCCAGTCGCAAGCCACCCCAGTGCGACTTGCTCGCCGAGCCGACGGTGATGACCAGGTCCGCCTCGAAGCACCCCATGGGTGGGGGGCCGTCCATGGGGTCCCCGTCGAGGTCGAGTTCGACGAGGGTCTCGTCCACTACCGCAGGTGTGCGCGCCCGGCGCAGGATCGCGGCCAACCGCTCCCGGCCCTCGGCGTCCAACCTGCGTCCGGTGGGGTTCTGGAAGTCGACGATGAGGTAGGCCAACCGGGGCGTGGCCTGCCGAAGGACGACCTCGACGCCCTCTAGGTCCCATCCCTGCTCCGGCATGGGTACGGGGACCGGCATGACATGAGCGGAACGGATCGCCTCAAGCGAGTTGTTGTAGGTCGGCTGCTCCACCAGGACGCGGTCTCCCGGCACCGTCATCGCCCGCAGGACCAACGCGAGGGCGTGGTGGGCGCCGTTGGTGACCAGGATCTGATCCGGCGTCGTAGGGAGGCCACGAGCGGTGAAGCGCTCAGCTAGTCGTTCACGCAGGATCTCGACGCCGTAGCCCATGTAGCCGTGGCGAGATAGCTCCAACGCGAACGCCCCACGCACAGCGTCAACAGCGAGCCCCACACCGGGCAGCGCACCGGGCGCGGCCGTGGCTAGATCCAGAGGCTGTAGACGCTCGGGGAAGGGCGCGTTGGCGGGGGCGGCAGGCAGCGTTGTGCGCGACCCAGAGCCCCGCCTGCTGACGATGAGGTCTTCCTCCCGGAGTTGGTCCCACGCAGAGGCGACAAGGGTCCGGCTGACGCCGAGCGCGGCGGCGAGTTCGCGCTCGGCGGGCAGTGTCGTGCCGGGCGCGAGCTGACCGTCGAAGAGCAGTAAACGGATCCCGGCGGCAAGACCGGCAGAGCCGGCCCTGTTGCCTTGGTCACGCCACTCGCCGAGCATGCGGACCAATCTCGCAGCTGAGACCCGTCCTCCAGGAGGAAGCATGGGCCAATTATCGCAGATTGGCTCTCGATAGGGGGCCAATCTTCGGCAACGATGGGCGCATGGCCCCCACCAACCTGTCCCCCATCCCCGTGCGCATCAGCCCGGGCAGACGCCTACCGCAACTGTTCGTGGGTCTCGTCGTCTATGGCATCAGCACCGGCCTGCAGATCGAGGCGGCCCTCGGCCTATCGCCGTGGGATGTGCTGCACGAGGCACTGCACAAGATCACCGGGTTGAGCTTCGGCACGGTCACCGCGCTCGCGAGCCTCTTGGTCCTGCTGTGCTGGATCCCCATCCGACAACGCCCCGGCCTGGGGACAGTCGCCAACGTCTTACTCGTGTCGAGCTCGGTTGACCTCACGCTGTGGCTGGCGCCAACACCGAGCAATATGGCCACCCGAATCGTGCTGATGGTCGTCGCCGTTGTGCTCAACGGGCTCGCTACCGCGGCCTATATCGGCGTGCGACTAGGACCCGGGCCGCGTGATGGGCTCATGACCGGGATCGCGAGTAAGACCGGTTACTCGATCCGATGGGTGCGCACCGGTATCGAGGTGATCGTGCTCGCGTCGGGTTGGCTGCTCGGTGGCACTGTCGGCGTCGGAACCCTGCTCTACGGCCTCGCGATCGGACCGCTCGCGCAGGCGTTCCTCCCGCTGGTGACGTGGCGTCCGCAGGCCGAGGCCAAAATCGGACACTAGGGTCAGCGGTATGACCACCGCTCCCACATTGCCGCGCTGGAGTCTGGCCGTTCCACCGATCGCGCTACTGATCCTCCTGTTCTCTTACGGCCGCGACCTCGGGCCGGTACTGATAACCCTGGTGTGCCTCGGCTTGGGAGTGGCCGTCACGGCGGCGGTGCACCACGCCGAGGTGGTGGCGCACCGGGTGGGCGAGCCGTTCGGCACGCTCATCCTGGCCATCGCCGTGACGGTGATCGAGGTCGCGCTGATCCTGACCCTGATGGTCTCCGGCGGCGAGAAGGCGGCGTCGCTGGCGCGGGACACGGTGTTCGCGGCGATCATGATCACCACCAACGGGATCGTGGGCCTCGCGCTGCTGGTCGGCTCGCTGCGGCACCGCGTGCAGGAGTTCCGCGCGCACGCCTCCGGTGGCGCGTTGGCGGTGATCACGGCGATGGTGACGCTGAGCCTCGTGCTGCCGACCTTCACCCTGAGCACGGCAGGGCCCACGTACTCGGGGTCGCAGTTGGCGTTCGCGGGTGTGGCGTCGCTGGTGCTGTACGGGGTCTTCGTGTTCATTCAGACCGTGCGGCACAGGGACTACTTCCTGCCTAAGACGAGCGTGACCGAGGAAGACCACGCGGAAGCGCCTACCTCGCGCACGGCAATTTCGAGTCTGGTTTTGCTCTTGGCCTGCCTTGTTGCGGTCGTTGGATTGGCTAAGACGGTATCGCCGACGCTAGAAGCCGCAGTGGAATCTGCTGGCGCCCCGGTGTCGTTTGTCGGAGTCGTCATCGCATTGCTGGTACTGCTGCCGGAGACCGTTGCCGCTGTCCGGGCCGCATTGCGCAACCGCCTCCAGGTCAGCCTGAATCTGGCGTTGGGCTCGGCGTTGGCGAGCATCGGGTTGACCATCCCGGCGATCGCCGTCGCGTCGCTCTGGCTCAGCGGGCCGCTGACGCTCGGCCTGGGGCCCAAGGAATTGGTGTTGCTCGTGCTGACCCTGCTGGTGAGCATGTTGACCCTGGTCACCGGCCGGGCGACGCTGCTGCAGGGCACCGTGCACCTGACGGTGTTCAGCGCGTTCCTGTTCCTCGCCATCACCCCGTGATCATGCCTGTGGACAGAAAAACACGGGCTTGACAAAACTCGTGGAGACTCGGACTCGACACACCACGACTGGCGAGGAGATCACGATGTTCACCGAGACCAAGGCATTCAGCGGCTTCTCCGTCGACGACATCCCGACCGCGGAGCTGTTCTACGGCAGCACGCTCGGCCTGCGCGTCACGGAGGAGAACGGGATGCTGACCCTGCACCTGGGCGGTGGCGGCACGGTGCTGGTGTACCCGAAGCCGAACCACGTGCCCGCCACGTTCACCGTGCTGAACTTCCCGGTCGCCGACGTCGAGTCCGCTGTGGACGAACTGGTGGGGAAGGGGGTGCGGTTCGAGCGGTACGAGAGCACTGATGAGCGGGGGATCATGCGGGGGTATGGGCCACCGATCGCGTGGTTCACAGATCCGGCGGGCAACGTCCTGTCGGTACTGGAGGTCTAGCGCAACTGGAGCTGTGGCGCGCCGGTTCTCGCTTCCCCCTGCCGCTGGGGATGGCTGCGACCGGGTCAGGTGGTGCTGAGGTAGGCGCTGACCTTGTCATGGGTGACCCCCAGGGACGTCAGTGCTTCCGCGGCGACCCCGCCTGCCTTGAGCAGGGCGAGAAGGACGTGCTCGTCGCCGATGGACTTGTCGCCGCGGGCCAATGCCTCGCGGAGGCTGAACTCCAGGACGCGCTTGGCGTCGCGCGAGAACGGGACCCGCCACCGGGGGCCGATCGACCGGGGGCGCTTGGGCGTGCCGCTGAGCGCACCAGCGCCGTGGGTCTCCTCGACCGCGGCGACGACCGCCTCGACGTCGATGCCGAACTCGCCGAGGGCGGCCGCGTCTGCCTCGGACAACCCGCCGCGCCTGCGGATGGTGTCGATCGCCGCCTTGGCCGAGGCCGTGGTCACGGCGTGGTGGGTGAGGACGTCGGTGCCGCGACTGCCGTCCTGCTTGAGGAGCGCGAGCAGTAGGTGCTCTGGCTCGATCCGCGCCGCCTCGTCCTGCTCGGCGAGGTAGACCCCGTCCCGCACAACAACCCTGGCTGCTGAGGTGAACCGCTCGAACATCTAATTCCTCCCGTACTTCTTGTGCACGGCCTGCTTGCTCACACCGAGCTCGGCCGCGATCTCCTGCCATGACCACCCATTGAGCCGCGCGCTACGCACCTGCACCGCCTCCAACTGCTCAAGCAGCTTCCGCAGTGCGGCAACCGCACGGAGCCCCACCCGGGGATCCCGATCACCAGCAGCGCTGGCCAACTGTGTCGCTTCAGCCATGCCGTCAACATAGGTTGACGGCAGCCCGCTTGTCAACCACGGTTGACGTCTGGGGTCGAGCCGCGCCCCTGGGCGGCGGTGGTGGTGGGAGGGCACGCCTGGAGTGAGGGCGCGTCTGGAGCGGGGTCAGGTGATGCCCGCGCGGCTGGAGCCGGGTTGGGCTGCGGGGTGGGGAGCGGCTGGAGTCGGGGGCGCGCGGGCGGGTGGTGCACACGTCTGGACCACGGTTGGGGCGCGTCTTGGTCAGGGAACGCGGCCGAGGGACGTCGGGGGTCGCCGCATGCCCGGAGTCAGCTGGCTATCGGCCGGGGTGGATGCCTCGTGTCCGGAGTTGGAGTGGAGGCGATGCGGCCGGGGGGATGCCGCGCGTCCGGAGTTGGAATGGCGGTGGTTCGACGGCGGGGCGTGAGTACCGCGGGGCTCGGAGCCGCGTTGAAGGTTGCGCGGCGAGCGCGGATGCGCGGGCTTGAGGCTGGATTGGAGGTTGTCGTGCGACGGGTACCGGGGGCAGGAGTGGAGGTGGTGCGCCGGGGGGCACGGATACCGCGAGCTCGGGGCCGGAGTAGAGGCGGCGCGGCGGGGAGGATGCCGCTCGTCCGGAGTGGGAGTGGAGGTGGTGCGACGACGGGGCGCGGATGTCGTGGGCTCGGAGCCGGGGTGGAGGTGGTGCGCCGGGAGCGGGCAGCGGTCGCTGCGAGGAGCCAGGGGGTTGTGGAGTGGGCGCGGGTACCCGCGGCCTCGGGAGCCGCGTTGGAGGTTGCGCGGCGGGGTGGGGATGGACCGAATGGAGGGTTGGCGTGGGTGGGAGGTGTTGATCTCGGGGTGGGTGTTGGGCGGGGTGATCGAGATGGTGGGAGCATCGGGGGTATGCCGGAGATCGCGGTGGCGGAGGCGGCGGGTGTGGGGCTGGGTGGCGAGTGGCGGCCCAGTGAGGACGTCGTGTTGGTGATGCCGGATGCGGTGGTCCTGTTGGACGGGGCCACTTCGATGCGGGATGACCTGCCCAGTGGGGGTGTGTTCGCGGGGGAACTCGGGGCTCAGGTCGTGGCGCGGATGGCGGCCGCGCCGGAGTTGGATCTGGGGGATCTGTTGGCGGGGGCCATTCGGTCAGTCGCGCGCGGGAATGGGTTCACGCCGGGGGAGAGTCCGTGTAGCACTGTGGCGATTGTCCGGTGGGACGACGACGTGGTCGAGGCGCTTGTGTTGGCTGATAGTCCGGTTGTGGCGTTCGCGCCTGAGCTGGACGTCTTGGCCGATACCCGATTACGGCACGTGCCGCGTGGGAGCTACCGCGATCGATTACGCGGGGGTGGCGGGTACTCGGCCGACCACGTGGCCGCGGTGCGGGCGTCGGCGCGCAAGACGTCGGTGTTGCGGAACCAAGAGGGTGGGTACTGGGTGGCAGAGGCCGTGCCCGCGGCGGCGCACCGGGCGGTGCGGCGGTCATGGCCGCGGCAGGACGTGCGGTCGGTGCTCATGGCCAGTGACGGGGTGTCGTGCGGAGTTGACGACTACCGGTTGTTCGGGTGGGAGCAGGTGCTCGACCTGGCCACCAGCGCGGGCCCGCAGTCGGTCCTGGACGCCGTGCGGGACGCGGAGCGGGAGGACCCGGAGGGCCTGAAGTGGCCCAGGCCGAAGCCGCACGACGACCAGGCCCTGGTGGTCATCTCCTTCTAGGAGCACCCGGGAAAAGGCCGAACCGCCGAGGGGGGAGGTCTCGGCGGTCCGGAGCGAGAGAGCTGTTCAGCAGGACAGTGCAGTTCAGCAGACCTACGGCTTGCCCAGGCCGATCCACTCGAAGCCCGCGCGGCGCGCCACGGCCGGGTCCAGCAGGTTCCTGGTGTCCACGACGATCGGGTTGCGGACCGACTCGGCCAGCCGCTGCCAGTCCAGTGAGCGGAACTCGGGCCACTCGGTCAGCACGATGACGGCCTCCGCGTCCTTCGCCGCCTGGTACGGGTCGTCCGACACGGTGACCGAGGACAGGTCCGGGTTCTGGGTGTCCGGCCGCAGGGACGGGTCGTAGCCGACCAGGTCGGCGCCCGCCTGGCGGAGCAGCGCGGCCACGGCCAGGGCCGGGGAGTCGCGCAGGTCGTCGGTGCCCGCCTTGAACGTCAGGCCGAACAGTGCCAACCTACGGCGCGACAGCGAGCCGTTGCGCTTGCCGGTGACCGCGATCCTGACCTTCTCCACCATCCGCTGGCGCTGGCGGGTGTTGGTGTCGATGGTGGCCCTGATCAGCCGGAACTCGAAGTCGGCGGCGTCCGCGAGCTGCAGCATCGCCGAGGTGTCCTTGGGCAGGCACGACCCGCCCCAGCCCGGGCCGGGCTGCAGGAACGCCTGGCCGATGCGCTTGTCGTAGCCCATGCCCTCGGTGACGTCGGTGATGTTCGCGCCGAGCCGGTCGCACAGCTCGGCCACCGCGTTGACGTAGGACAGCTTCATCGCCAGGAAGCAGTTGGCCGCGTACTTCACCAGCTCGGCGCTGGGGGCGTCGGTCAGCACCGTCGGCGCGCCGAGCTTGGCGTACAGGGCGGCCACGCGCTCGGCGGCGTCCTGCTTGCTGCCGCCGACGACGATGCGGTCCGGGTTGAGGAAGTCGAAGACCGCGCTGCCCTCGCGCAGGAACTCCGGGTTCGACACCACGGCCACGTCGGTGCGGTCGAGCAGCTCCTCGGTGCGGTCCGCGGTCCCGACCGGCACGGTGGACTTGTTGACCACCACGCAGTCCGCGGGCAGCAGCGCGCGGACCTCCTCGATCACCGACTCGACGATGCTCAGGTCCGCCACGCCGCCCACGCCCATCGGGGTGGGCACGCACAGGAACATGACCTCCGGCTCGTGCCGCACGGCCGAGGCCGCGCCGAGCACGAAGGTGAGCCGACCGGCGGCGATGCCCTCGGCGACCAGGTCGGCGAGGCCGGGCTCCAGGATGTCGACCTCACCGCGGGTCAGCCGGGCGACCTTGTCGGCGTCGACGTCGGCGCACACCACGTCGTGGCCGAGGGAGGCCAGGCAGGCCCCCGTGGTCAGCCCCACATACCCGGTGCCGATCACGGCGATCCGTCGTACGAACATCAGTACCTCTCCCCTGCGCTGGTGCGCAGTCAGCTCTGGCCGCGGACCGGCTCGGTCGCGATGATGCGAGTCGCGGCGAACTCGCGCAACGCCGCGTCGTCCCGCAGGTCGACGAGCTGGTTGCCCCACTGGTCGCGCAGCTCGTCTGTCGTGCTCCCGGACCTGCGGTCCACGCTCGGCCAGCCGTCCGGGAAGGGCCCCGCCGACGGGAAGCCGAGAAGTTCGTCATACACCCCGACGTACGCCTGCGCCTGCGGGCGCCAGTCCAGCACCTGCTCGGCCCGGCGGCGGCCCGCGCTGCCCAGCTCGGCGCGGCGCTCGGGGTCATCGGCCAGTTCGAGGACCGCGTCGGCGAGGCCGTCGCTGTCGCCCGGCTCCACGTAGACCGCGCACTCGCCGCCGGAGACGACCGTCTCGGTCAGGCGGTAGGCGACGACCGGTAGGGCGTACGCCATGTACTCCATGGTCTTGTTCATCGTGGACACGTCGTTGAGCGGGCTGCGCGGGTCCGGCGAGAGGCCGACCGACGCCGCGGACAGGTAGCTGGCGATCTTCTCCGGGCCGACCCGGCCCGTGAACTCAACGTAGTCGTCGAGGCCGAGGTCGGTGCTCTGCTGCTTGAGCTCGTCGAGGCAGTCGCCGAAGCCGAGCAGCACGAAGCGGAAGTCGCGGCGGCCGTGGTGGTGCACGATCCGGTCGGCGGCCAGCAGCACGCCGTCGACGCCGTCCTGCGGGCCCATGATGCCCAGGTAGGCGACCAGGTGCTTGCCGCCGCGGCGGAGGTCCTCGTCGGCGTGCACGGGCCGCATGACGGAGGTGTCGGGGCCGGAGCGCACGACGGTGGTGTGCTCGCGCTTGACGCCGCCGCGGTTGACCGCGATGTCCTGGTAGGACGTGTTGGTGGAGATAACCCGGTCGGCCGTGCGGAAAGTCCGGCGCTCCAGCCACTTGAGGATGGCGAGCTGGACCTTGCCAGCGAGCTTGGTCGGCTCGCCGAAGCGCGACCGGAACACCTCGGGGTTGAGGTCGTGGTGGTCGAAGACGAACTTCACCCCATCGAGCTTCCACGGCAGCGCGAGCGCCCAGTACGTGTCCGGCGGGTTGCACGCCTGCATCACGTGGAAGCGGGCGCGGCGGCGGACCTTGAGGCTCAGCGCCGCGGTGCGCAGCCAGCAGTAGACGAACTCCCACGCGTACCCGGCGACGCCGTCGGCCTGCTTGGGCGGGGCGTACTTGTAGAGGTGGACGCCATCGAGCACGGCGTACGCCGGGTCACCCGGCCCCTTCGGGCAGATGACCGACACCTCGTAGCCCGCGGCTCTGAGCGCCTTGCACTCCAACCACACCCGCCGGTCTAGCGGGACGGGCAGGTTCTGCACGATGATCAGGACGTGCGGGGCCCTCTGACGGCTCACGGGGACCTCTTCCTGGGATGGACGTACTACAGCTGAGTTCGCTCGATCGGGGATATCGGTTACCGGCGGTGCGAGTTGACCGCGCGACTACCCACCAAAGATTCGGTCCAGTTCGGCACCTTGTTACACACCGTGGTCGTTTTCCGATACGCGGGTCGAGGCGCCGCGGCGAAGCGGTCTAGCTGCGGAGGTGTTCGGGTGTACGTTGCGTCGACCAGGCAGACCAAGGGGTCGCCGTCGGACGGTGGAGTGCGGCCGAGCCGGGTGCCGACCACCGTTGTGCTCTTGGGCACGGTGAGCCTGCTCACAGACATCTCCTCGGAGATGGTGACGGCGTTCCTGCCGATCTACGTGATCTTCAACCTGCAGATGAGCTACCTGCAGCTCGGCCTGCTCGACGGCATCTACACCGGCGCGACCGCGGTGCTGCGGCTGGTCGGCGGGCACATCTCCGACCGGGTGCACCGGCACAAGGCGGTCGCGGTCGTCGGGTACGGCATGTCGGCGGTCACCAAGCTGGCCTTCCCGGCGATCGGCGCGTCCTCGGTCGGCCTCGGCGGCGTGCTGGCGGTCGACCGGGCGGGCAAGGGGCTGCGCACCGCCCCCCGCGACGCACTCATCTCCCTGGTCACACCCAGGGAACGGCTCGGCGAGGCGTTCGGCGTGCACCGCACGATGGACACCATCGGCGCGCTGCTCGGTCCACTCGCGACCTTCGCGCTGCTGAGCTGGGTGACCACCAGGCCGGACCCGATCTTCATGATCAGCTTCTGCTTCGCCGCGCTCGGTGTGATCGTGCTCATCTTCTTCGTCCGCCAGCCCAAGCTGGAGCGGGTCCCCGGCAAGGTGGTCACCCTGCGTGCCACCGCGGAACTGCTGCGCAACAAGGGCATGCGCCGGACCACCATCGCCGCCGGGCTGCTCGGCCTGGCGACGATCTCCGACGCGTTCGTGTTCGTGGTGCTCCAGCAGGTGTCCGGGGTGTCGCCGACCTGGCTGGCGCTGATGCCGGTCGGCACCGCGCTGACCTTCCTGCTGGCCGCGACCCCGCTGGGCAAGCTGGCCGACCGGGCCGGGCGCTGGCGGATGTTCTTCGCCGGGCACGTGCTGCTGCTCGGGGTGTACCTGCTGCTGCTCGGGCCGATCTCCGGGGTCCCGCTGGTGCTGGTCACCGTCGCGCTGCACGGGCTGTTCTACGCTGCGACCGACGGCGTGCTGATGGCGCACGGGGCGACCCTGGTGCCCGAGCACCTGCGCGCCAGCGGCCTGTCGATCGTGCAGACCGGCCAGGCCCTCGCGCGGTTCGCCTCGTCGGTGTGCTTCGGTTTGTTCCTGACGAGCTTCGCCTTCAGCACGGCGGTGCTCATCTCGATCAGCACGATGACGATCGCACTGGTCGGAGTGTTCCTGCTCATCCGCCCGGAGGTCTCGCGGTGAAGGACTGGTTCGTACGGAACCGGATCGTGGTCGGGGTGATCGCGATGGTCGTGGTGATCGCCCTCGGGGTGGTCTACGTGGTGGCGACGGTGCGCGACCAACAGGCAGCGGCGACGCAGCCCGGGGCCGCAGTGGACAGCGGCCTGACCTTCGTCGACAACGGCGGGGGCCAGAACCTCGTGTCGACATTGGACGCTTCCGGCAAGAGGACGCCGGGGTCGCTGAAGTGTCTACGCGTGTACACGGCTGCCGGTACGACCGTCTGCCTGCGAATGGGCCTACCTGGCGCGTACGAGGCCGCGGTGTACGTCGACGGCAAGGAGGTCCGGACGGTGCCACTGCCCGGTACGCCTTCGCGCGCGCGGGTGTCGGCGTCCGGCAAGATCGTGTCGTGGACCGTGTTCGTGACCGGTGACTCTTACCTGGCGCCGGGCGGGTTCTCGACGCGCACCGGGGTGCTGGACCTGCGTACCGGCGAGCTGGTGGAGTCGCTGGAGACCTTCGCGATGACGATCGAGGGCGTGCCGGACAAGCGGCTCAACGAGAACTACTGGGGCGTGACCGTGGCCTCGGACGACAACACGTTCTACGCGACCCTGGGGTCGAGCAACACCACCTGGCTGATCAAGGGCGACCTCAAGGCGCGGTCGATGGAGACCGTCCGGCAGTCCGCCGAGTGCCCGTCGCTGTCGCCGGACCAGACGCGGGTCGCGTACAAGAAGCGCGGCGGGCGGCTGGGGACTTGGCAGCTGTTCGTACTCGACTTGGCGTCGGGCAAGGAGACACAGCTTCCCGGGTCCGACGGGGTGGACGACCAGGCTGCCTGGCTGAACCCGACCACCTTGGCTTACGCGAAGGTGCAGCAGGGCGGCGCTCCCACGATTTACGAATCCGCTGCGGATGGGTCGGGTCAACCACGGGAACTGGTCGCAGCCGCTTCTTCACCGGGGCCGGTCGCCTAAGTCCCTTAGCAGCAGAAAGGCCGCCGTCACCCGGGGGAAAGTGACGGCGGCCTTTTGCGAGCCCGGACTAGCTGGGCTTGTTGATCTGCTTGTTCGACGAGCTCACGTTGTTCGACCAGGCGGCGATGGTGGCGCCCTTGTCGACGAACGCCTCACCCCAGCCGCCTGCTGTGGTGCCGAACTTGTTGTCCGTGATGATGGCCGCGCGGGCTGAGGCGCCTACTCGCATGATGTAGCCGCCGCCTGCGAGGTAGTTGCCGACGATCTGGAGGCCGGTGGTCTGGCCCGCGTCGCCTTCCATGATGAACACGGCGGCGTTCTGGTGGGTTCCGTCGTACGCCTTGCCGTCCGCGCTGATGTCGATCCGGTTGAACCGGATCACCGTGTTCGGGCCGCCGTAGGACTGGATGCCGTCGTTGTGGGTGTTGTTCGGGTAGGTCCCGGAGCGGAGCAGGTCGTGGATGTAGTTCTGCTCGATGGTGCTGTTGCCGGGGCCGTTCTGGATGCCGTCGGGCGTGCCCGAGATGTCGCACCGCTGGACGGTGACGGTGGCGTCGCCGTGGATGGCGCCGTTGCCCCACTGCGGGCCGGGCCACTGGTCGTCCTTGTACGTGATCGTCGTGTCGCTCACGTTGATGTGGCCGCTGTTGCCCAGCAGGGGCGCCCAGCTGTTGTGGTTGCCCTCGATGACCGAGTTCTTGATGGTCAGGGTGCCCTTGCCGTTGTACTCGATGCCGCCCTTGACGTAGACGTTCTCCAGGGTGACGTTGCCGCTGAAGCGCAGCGCGCCGGAGTTCCACGTGGTGCCGGGCGGGGCTGAGCCTGGGCCGTCGACGACCTTGAGCTTCGCCCGGTCGCCCCGGAAGCCGACCTGGCCCGCTTGGGGCGCCGAGCCGTTGGGCGGTGGCGTGCCCGGCTGCGGGGCCGTGGGCTTCGGGGTGGATGGCTTGAGGGTCGACGAGGCGGTCGGTGGGGCGCTCGACACCGTCGTGCTGGACGGTGGAGCACTCGTGGTCGTCGGCGTCTCGGTCGACGTCGGCGCGGAGGTCGGCGCCGGGATGGTCGAACTCGTCGGGATGGTCGGTACGGGCGGAGCGGGCTTCCCGGCCACGGGCTTGCACCCGGATGCCAGGACCAGCGCCCCCAGGGCCAGTCCGGTCGTCAGGGCGATGTCACGCGCCCGTCTGAGACCGTGCCGCTTGCCTAACTCCGCAGACGTGTGATGTCGAGCGGACATGAGATCCTTCCGGTTGGCAACAAGTCGCCCCCGTTACAGGACAAGGGTTTCAGCTCGGGACCAGGTGCCCCGGAGCCGCTGGAACTCTAGGCACATCCACCGCCAGATCACAATGGAGTCACGAAGCCGGGCGGGTCTTGATTACCAAGCGTGGGATCCATCACTCGTCCGAGCGAGGCGACGCTGCGTAACGATTCCGCCCGGCACGCGATGCCTGCACCGAGCACATCTGCTCACCCCCCACCAGGCAGCCGGGAGCTGGGATGCGCACGAGCGCCCGACCGACACCCGCCCCGAACCGGCTCGCGGCCGGGCCAGGGGCCAGCACGCGATCGCCCGTGTGGCTCACCGCCACGGCGGTGGCCTGCGTACTCGCCGTCATCCGGATCGTGGTGGTCGCGGTCACCCCGTACTCGACCGCGGTGGGCCTGTTCGACGACGACGCCTTTTACTACTTCGGCGTAGCCGGACATATCGCCGCTGGCGACGGTTCGACCTTCAACGGACTCGACCCGACCAACGGATATCACCCTCTGTGGCTGTTGGTCCTCGTACCGGTGTTTTCGATCACGAACGGTAAGGCCGCGCTGGTTGCTGTGACGCTGGTCTCATCGGTGCTGGCGATTGCCTCCGGACGGCAGATTGACCGAATCGGGGTGATCACCGGCCGTCCGGTCGTGGTCACGCTCTGCGCGACCCCGCTCCTGGTGGTCGGCGCGGCGGGTCCCTCGTTCTGGTACTCGGGCATGGAGACGGGCCTACTTCTCTTCGCCCTGCTCTGGCTGGCCGCGACCTACCTGCGCACCGACGGCTTCACCGCGGCCGACTTCGGCCCGGCCGCCGCCCGCAAGGTGGGCGTGCTGGTGGCCATCGCGATCCTCGCCCGGCTCGACACCGTCTTCCCGATGGCCGTGCTGGCCGTCGTGGCCGTCGTCTCCTGGAACCGCGCGGGCAAGCCCTGGCTGCGGCTGGGCCTGTCGATGGCCGCCGTGCCCGCCGCCGCCCTGGTGGCCTACCTGGTGGTCAACCAGGCGCTGTTCCACACACCCCTGCCGGTGTCCGGACAGGCCAAGGCGATCGGCAGCAGCGGGTTCAACACCGACACGATCGGGCAGTTCCTCACCTCGCCGGTCCTCTTCGGCCAGTCGACCTACCTCGGCGCCATCGGGCTGGCCGTCGTCATCGGCGCGCTGGTGGCCAGGGCGACCGGCGGGATCGGGCTCGCGGCCCGGTTCGGCGCCGTCGTCCTCGCGGGCGGTGTACTCACGGTCGGTTACTACGCGTTTACCTCCTCTTGGCAGCTGTGGCCCTGGTACTTCTCCTCCGCGCCACTCGCCGTCGCGCTCGCCGGACCGGCCGTTGTGGACAAATGGGCGAAGTGGGTGCCCGCGCGCAAGGTCGGCGCGCTCGCCCTGGTGCTCGTGGTCGTCGCCGCGGTCGGTGCCAACGCGGTCCGCTCCGGCAAGGGCGGCGTGGCCCGCTCCGCGTTCATCGAGGCCGGACCCGCCGTCGCCGCGCAGATCGACGCGCTCGCGCCTGCCGGGGAGCCCATCGCGATGGGCGACCGCGCGGGCAGCGTGGGCTACCACCTGCACCGACCGGTGGTCCACTTGGAAGGGCTGGTCAACTCGGCCGAGTACCTCGACGCCCTCAAGAACGGCACCGTGCACCACTTCCTCGCCACGCGGGGGGTCGCCCTCTACGCGCGTGGGGACAACGATCCGGGCACACCGGACGAGAACAACCCGGGTTGCGTTCGGTTCACCGAGCCGCAACAGGGTGGTGGGACGAAGGTAGACATAGTCGTCTGCGATAAAGACCTGTTGCTTACAACCCCGGTGGCAGACGGTACGTCCTACCGGGTGTGGAGGTACGAGGTGAACCTGAACCGGTAGATCGGTCGCTTAGACCGTTCAGCGGAGCAGGTGCACGCGTAGCATCACCTGGAGTAACGACTTTCTTCGCATAGCGATGAACCTACAAGTAGGCGACCGGACCGGTAGCTCGTGTCACGTCGTGTGTTGGGGCGCAGATGATGGATTTCTTCAAGACACTGCTGCTGATGTTGAAGCGGTGGTACATCGCGCTCCCGGTGTTCGCCGTGACCGTCGGCGCCGCCGGGGGCGCTTACGTGGCGATCCCGCTGCATTACGAGTCGGTCGGCACGATGGTCCTCACCTCGCCCGCGGGCGGGGCGACGAGCGTCACCGACAAGGTGCCCGGGCAGACGAACCCGCTGCTGGCGTTCGAGACCAGTCTGACCATCTCGGCCGCCATCGTGATCCAGAGCATCAACACCCCCGAGGTGGTCAAGTCCCTCGGCGGTGACTCCCCGGACCACAAGTTCGTGCTGACCGGTGGCGGCGACGGCGGCCCGTTCATCACGGTCAAGACCGAGAGCGCGTCCGAGCCGGGTGCCCGCGAGCTCGCGGTGAAGGTCCTCGACCGGGTGAAGGCGGAGCTGGCCAAGCGGCAGCAGGCGCTCAACGCGCCGCCGAGCACGTTCATCGGCGTCGACGACGTCGTCCCGCCGACCAAGCCGGAGCCCCTGCGCGGCGGCAAGCTGCGCGGTGCCGCGGTGGCCCTGGTGCTCGGCCTCGCCGCGAGCCTCACCGTCGTCTACTTCCTGGAGACGCGCCGGGAGCGCAAGCGCTTGAAGGACAACCCCGACGAGGACGAGTTCGACGACGACCTCGACCCCGAGGACGACCGCGGCGAGCCTGCCCGACCGGCTCGCCGGGAGCCCGAGCCGCCGCGCCAGAACCTGCCGCCCGTGACCCGCACCCCGCAGCCGCTGGGGTCGTCGGCGTCCGAGCGGACCCAGATGCTGCGTCCGGCCCAAGTGGAGCCCGGCACCACGAGCACGCCCAACGGCCGCCCGGCCAACGGTGCGCCGACGACCGGTACCAAGAGCGGGCAGTTGCCCGCGCCCGGTAGCGCTTCCAACCGCCGCCCCGGGCAGGGCAACCGCTCGCCCGAGGAGTACCGCGAACCCCCGACCGTCCGCGTCAAGCCCGCGCAGGCACCGCAAGAACCGCGTGGCTGACCGTGTCGGCCGACCAGCTGCCTGACCAAACCGGGGGCAAGGCTCGGTTCGACGGCGCCACCATCGCCTGCGTCTACGCGCTGGCGATGACCGTCATCCCCGCCGCCCTGGTGATCAAGGGCCTGCCGATGTCGCTGACCCCCGGGGTGGCGATCGGCCTGCTGATGGGCGTGCTGTGGTTCCTCGCCCAGATGGTCAGCACGCTGGGCGTGGCCAAGGGCCGCAACGCGGCGCGCACGGCGCTGTTCCTGTTCGTCTGCTCGCAGCTGGCGACCTACGGCTACGCGACCTACGGCTACCTGCCCGGCGACGAGCTGGCGGCGGCCGACCGGACGCTGATCACGGTGATGGCGGTGGTCGCGGTCGGCATCGCGGTCACCGACGGCGTGCGCGGGCTGGCCAGGATCGACCGGGTGCTCAAGGCGATGATCGTCGGCGCCACCTTCATGGCGTTCGTCGGCATCCTGCAGTTCATGGCCGCCCTGGACATCACCCAGTACCTGGTGCTGCCCGGCCTGCGCGCCAACGGCTCGATGTCCTACGTGCTGGAGCGGTCGAACTTCCGCCGCCCCGCAGGCACATCCGGTCACCCGATCGAGTTCGGCGTGGTCTGCGCGATGACCGTGCCGCTGGCCCTGCACTACGCGCTGCGCGGGGTGGACCACGGCGGTCAGACGAAGCGGTGGTGGCTGTGCCTGGCGATCCTGGCCGTCGCCTCGATGCAGTCGCTGTCGCGGTCGGCGATCCTCGGCCTGGCCATCGCGGCGATCTTCATCATCCCGGCGATGGCGCCCAAGCGCCGGGTCAAGGCCCTGTGGGGGATGCTCGGCTTCCTCATCGCGATGCGGCTGATGGTGCCCGGTCTGGTCGGCACCCTGCTGAGCCTGTTCACCAGCATCAGCGTCGACCCGAGCGCCGAGAGCCGCCGCCGCGCGGTCGAGCGGGCGGGCAAGGAGATCCCCGAGCACCTGTTCCTCGGCCGCGGTCTCGGCACGTACCTGCCGGAGAAGTACGGCTGGCTGGACAACCAGTACCTGGGCACGCTGGTGCAGAACGGCGCCATCGGGCTGGCCCTGCTGATCTTCCTGTACCTGGCTGGCATGTACTGCGCGTTCCGGGCGCGGCTGGCCAGCAAGGACCCGCGGATCAAGGACCTGGGCGTCACGCTCGCGGCGTGCATCGCGGTGCCGGGCATCTCCTCGGCGACCTTCGACCTGATCGGGTTCGCCGTCGCCACCGGCTACACGTTCCTGCTGATCGGCATCGCCGGGGCGCTGTGGCGGACGGTGCAGGAGCAGCCGGGTGGGATTCCGCCACTGTTGACGGCTCCGGCGCAACGCCCGGGGCGGTTGCGACGACGACAAGACCGGGGCGGGCCGACCACCCGGTCGGGACCTGATCGTCCCCGCACACGACCTGACAAGAGACCTGAGGTGTCCGCGTGACCGGTGACGCCCCCAAGGCGCCGCACCCGCCGTCCGGCAACCAGTCGGACCCGCCCGCGGCCAGAGCGGTGGCGACCGAGTTGGGACCGGCCGCGCCTGCGCTGTCGAGCGAGCCCGCCCTGTCCGAACCGACGGTCGGCAGCAAGGTCGGCCGCGGCATCATGTGGAGCCTGCTCAACACCGTGGTGCTGCGGCTGGGCATCTTCATGGCGGGCATCGTCATGGCCCGGCTGCTCACCACCGCCGACTACGGCGTGTTCGCGATCGCGGTGACCGCGCTGACCGTGCTGCAGGCGTTCAACGAGCTGGGCGTGAGCCTGGCCGTGGTGCGCTGGGAGCGCGACGTGCGCGAGTTCGCGCCGACCGCGATGACCATCGCCGTGCTGAACTCGCTGCTGATCTACGGCCTGCTGTTCGTGCTGGCGCCCTGGTACTGCGAGTTGATGGGCAACCCCGAAGCGGTGCCCGTGGTCAACATCCTCTGCCTGGCGGTGGTGATCGACGGCATCGCGATCGTGCCCGCGACCATCCTCAACCGCGAGTTCTTGCAGCGCACCAGGTTCTTCTGCGACGCGGCGTCGTTCGTCGTGGTCACCTCGCTGACCATCACCCTCGGCGCGTCCGGCGCGGGCCCGATGAGCTTCTCGATCGGGCAGGTGGCCGGGGCGCTGGTGTCGATGAGCTGCTACCTGTGGTTGTGCCCGGTGCGGGTCCGGCCGGGCTGGGACCCGGTGGTGGCCAAGGAGCTGATCAACTTCGGGTTGCCGCTCGCCGCGGCCAGCCTGCTGACGCTGTCGGTCACCCAGGTCGACAAGCTGGTGGTCGGCGGCATCATGGACGCGGCGGCGCTCGGCCTGTACCTGATGGTGTTCAACCAGTCGAGCCTGCCGCTGCAGATCTTCTCCGAGGCCGCGCGCCGGGTGTCGCTGGCCGGGTTCTCCCGGATGGCCGACGACAAGCGGCAGCTGGAACAGGCCCTCGCCCGCGGTGTCGGGCTGATGATGGCGGCGGCGCTGCCGGTGTGCGCGCTGCTGGCCTGCTACGCGGCGCCGATGCTGGAGATCATCTACGGCGCCAAGTGGGTGCCCGGCTCGGTGGCGCTGCAGTTCCTGGCGATCCTCGGCCTGGCCAGGATCCTGCTGTTCATCGGCTACGACCTGATGGTGGCGCTGGACGGCAACCGGGTGCTGATCGGGTTGCAGGGCCTGTGGCTCGGCGCGGTCGTGCCCGCCCTGTTCGTCGGGACCTACCTCGACGGGATCCGCGGCGCGGCGATCGCCCAGGCGGCGGTCGCGGTGCTGATCGTGCTGCCCGCCTTCGCGTCCATGGTGGCGCGGCGCGGGATCCGGCTCGCGCCCTCGCTGCGGGCCTGCGTGCGGCCGCTGCTCGGCGGCGTGCTGCTGGTGGGCTCCGCGGTGCTGGTGCGCGGGGTGTTCGACAACGTGTACGCGCAGATGTTGATCGGCGGCCTCGTGGCCGCAATCGTCTACCTCCCGGTGGTGTACCCGATGCGCAAGATGCTCCCCGGCCGCTCGGGGGTGGCCGCGTGACCGCCCCCCTCAAGGACCGCAACGGCGTGTCCGCCACGGTCCGCCGCGCCCTCCGCGACACCTTCGGGCTGTGGCCGATGCACGAGGCCAAGACGAAAGTCCACTTGGGACGCAAGGTGCCCGCGCTGCGCAAGTTCGAGGACGGCGAGGTGGCGCGGCTGCGGTCGGCCGTCGGTTCGCGCCCCGAAGCGCTGGTGGCGACCGTGATGCCGACCTACAAGCGGCCCAAGCTGCTGCCGCTTGCCGTCGAGTCGGCGTTGGCGCAGACGGTCGACGACCAGGTCGTCATCGTGGTCGACGACGGCGCGGGCCTGCCCGCGCTGCCGTCCGACCCGCGGTTGGTGGCGGTGAGCCTGTCGCGGAACTCGGCGGTGCTCGGCCTGGTGCGCAACGTCGGCATCCGGCTGACCCGCTCGAAGTACCTGGCGTTCCTCGACGACGACAACACCTGGCGCGAGGACCACCTGGAGCAGACCCTCGCCACCCTGAACCGCGGCGCGGACCTGGTGTACTCCGCGGTCGAGCGGCGCAGGGCCGACGGGTCGGTGCTCGACGTGCTGTCCGAGGAGTTCGACCGGCGCACCATGGTCGACGACTCGCCGTACGTGGACTCGAACTCGATCGTCCTGCGGCGCGGCGACGACGTGCTGTTCAGCCGGATCCCGCGGGTGAAGAAGACGCTGCCCAAGGAGGACTGGGAGTTCGTGCACCGGATGGCGCGCACCCGGGTCGTGCAGCACGTGCCGGAGCCGACGGTGCGGTACCTGGTCAACGAGGACAGCTACTACACGGCCTGGACGCCGGAAACCCCCGCCTGAGCCAGGCGGGGGTCCTCGGTCAGCGCAGGGTGAGCCTGGGGTCCATCGCCAGGGCGGCCAACTGCTCCGGGGTGAGCGGGTAGGCGGTGAGCGCCTTGACCGCCGGGGTGAACTCCTGGGCCTGGGTGACGATCACCCGCACGCCGTCCGGGTGCAGGAAGGACGCCCACTGGTAGGCCCCGCCGGTCGCGGTGTAGACCGGGAGGTAGTGGTCGCCGACCTTGGTGGTCACGCACGACGCTTCCATGCCCTCGCGCGGGACGTCGCACCCGACCGCGCCCCGGAACGAGGGGATCACCTCGACCACGAGCCTGCCCCAGCGGTCGTCCTTGCCGATGGCCGCGTAAGCGGTGTACTCCCACTGCTCGGCGTTGTCGTCGACGACCTGAGCCTGGTGCGCCCGCGCCGGGATGTCGCTGCCCGCGACCTCGGTGGGGGCGGAGTAGCCGCCGGGCACGACGGCGAGGACCCGGGCGAGCAGGTTCTTGCCGAGGTCGGCCTGCGGTCCGCTCGTCTGGGTGCGGTCGGTCTGGCCCTCAGGAAGCTTCGGCCCGGTGTCGGAGGCCGTCGGGCCGGTGGTCGTTACGGTCGGGGTGCTGCTGTTGCCGCTGCCCACGGTGATGGAGTCGCCGCGGCCACCCAGCCCGGGCAGGGCGAAGGCACCCACGGCGACCACGACAACGGCGGCGGCCGAGGCGAGGCCCGCGAGCCTCGCCCGGTGCGCCCGCTTGGCCTGGCGCGCGTCGTGGAGTACCTCGTCGCCGTCCATCGCGGGCGGCGTCGGGGTGCCGTTCATGACCTCGTGCAGCGCGGTGCGCAGGGAGTGCTCGTCCATTGTGGTCCTTCGTCAGAAAGTCGCGGTGGGGGCGGGGAGCAGGCCGCGCAGGTTCACGAGCCCCCGAGCGGCCTGGCTCTTCACCGTGCCCTCGGAACAGCCCATGACCCGCGCGGTCTCCTCCAGCGAGAGGTCTTCCCAGTACCGCAGGACCAGTGCGGCACGTTGCCGGGCGGGCACCCTGGCCAGTGCCCGCAACAGGACCACCCGGTCTTCCACGCTCCCGCCGCTGGGCGAGGCGTGGTCACCGGGGTCCTCCGTCACCATTTCCCGTTTGAAGAACCCACGACGGGTCTCATCGAGAAACGACCTGACCAGGATCTGCCTGGTGTAACCGTCGAGCTTCCCGCGCTCGGCGATCCTGTCCCAGACCCGATAGAGCTTGACGAACGCGGTCTGCACCAAGTCCTCTGCCCGGTGCCAGTCGCCGCACAGCAGGTACGCCGTGCCGCGCATGCTGGTCGACCGCGCCGCGAAGTACTCAGCGAAGTCGCGATCTCGATCGCTCATCGAACCCCCTGGCCAACCTGTAGCTACCCAGTACTCACGCCCGGACCCACCGACAGGGTTGCACTCAGTCCTGGTCCGGCGGGAGGTTCAGCAGGATGTGCACGTCGCTGGTCGCGTTGACGGCCAACATCGCAACACGGGAGATGTCGTCGACGCGGACGGACAAGACCGGGGTCTCGCCCGGCTTGCCGAAGGTCAGCTCGATGTCGTGCGGGTTCCGCACCACGTAGTCCATGTCGTAGGCGCCGTTGAAGGCGTACTTGGCGGTCTTGGTGATGTCCACGGGCGACTCCTTGGCTTCGGTGCCCCGACTACAAAGGGTGACGGAGCGGGGTGTAAACACAAGCATGCAGGAGCTTGACTGGGTACGCAACCCTGCATAATCAAGTGATGCGTTTGCTGGGTGTGGGAGGAGTGCGGAAAGATTGGACCCCGTGGCACAACGCAAGACGACACCCACGGTCCGGCTCCGCCGCCTGGCCGCCGAACTCCGGCGGCTGCGCGGCGAGGTCGGGATGACCCGGGAAGAGGTGTCGGAGCAGACCGGGATCAACAGCGTCACCCTGTACCGGATCGAGTCGGCCAAGGCCCGACCCCAGGGCAGGACACTGGCGGCGATGTTGAGCCTGTACGAGGTGGACGCGGAGACCCGGGCGCAGTTGGTGGCCCTGTCGAAGGACGCGACCAAACAGGGCTGGCACCAGCCGTTCTACTCGGAGCTGCCGGACGAGTACACGGCCTACATCAGCTTCGAGGCCGAGGCGCGTTCCATGCGCAACTACGAATCGCTGTTCGTGCCCGGCTTGCTGCAGACCGAGGACTACACCCGAGCTGTTGTTCAAGGCGTCGAGCCGAACATCCCGAAGGCGGATGCCGAAGCCAGGGTGCAGGCGAGACTCGCTCGACAGGGCCTGCTCACGAGGGAACCGCCGCTGAGCTTCTGGGCGATCGTGGACGAGGCAGCACTGCGCCGGATGGTTGGCGGCACAGCAGTGATGGCCGAGCAGTACAAGCATCTGATCGAGGCAGTTAGCCAACCCCGGGTGACCTTGCAGATAGTCCCATTCGCTGTCGGCGCACACCCAGGCATGCCTGGCTCGTTTGTCATCCTCGACTTCGCCGATCCGATGGACACAGACCTGATCTACCTGGACAGCATGGCAGGCGACCTGTTCCTGGAATCGGAGCAGGACATCCAGCGCTACACAACGATGTTCGACAACCTTCGCGCAGTCGCGTTGAGCCCAAGCGCCTCCGCGCAACTGCTCGCCGATCTTGCCGATTCAATGAGGTAGGAGAAGACATGACCACGCCTGACATCTCGCGCGCGGAGTGGCGCAAGAGCAGCTTCAGCAGCGGCAACGGCGAATGCGTCGAAGTCGCCTACGTGTGGCGCAAGAGCAGTGCCAGCAGCGCAAACGGCCAGTGTGTGGAGGTGGCGTTCGCCGCCGAGCGGGTGGCGGTGCGGGATTCCAAGAACCCCAATGGCCCCATCGTGATCCTGCCCGCCCGGAGCCTGACCGCGCTGGTCGCGTCCCTGGGCTAGTCGGATAGCCCCAGCCGGGTACGCGCCCAACTCCGCGCGGCCGCGGTCAGCGCTGCCCGGTGCGGGAGTGGTTGATCGCGCTGCAGGTACTCCCACATCCCCCAGATCGCCACCGCGAATGCCGTGCCCGTGTCCTGCGGTACCTCCCGCCACACCGGCACGTTCTCGGCCCACCGCTCCGCCGCCGCGGGAGTGTGCCCAGCGTCAACCAGCCGCGTGATGAGGAACGCCACGTCAACGGCGGCGTTGGCCCGGCGCGACCAGGCCCAGTCGACAGCTCGCGCGGTCGTGTCCGAGACGAGGATGTTCAACGGGTGCAGGTCGGTGTGGGCGAGGTCGTCCCCGTCGACCAACTCGACCGCTCGCTGCTCCCAGCCGCTGAGCGCCTTCAGGTGCACCCGCGCCCACGGGTCCAGGTCGTCGGGGATGTCCTCGGCCAACCGTCGCCAGGCTGCGAGCCTGGCCCACTGCTCGGCAAGGCGTGGAGCCGGTGCGGGGCAGCGGGCCAGGTCACGGGTCACCACGGTCACCAGGTCGGCGACGAGGTTCAGGTCGGCCGAGCCGGGCGAGAGATCCGCGTGGTGGCCGTCGACGTGGTCGAACCCGAGCAGCACCCAGTCGTCCACTTCGACGCACCACCGCAGGCGCGGTGCGATCGCGGTGGGCAGCCAGCCGTTGACCTCGGCCTCATGCCGGTGCATCCGCCCTCGCCTGCCACCTGCCTCAGCGATCCCCTTGCAGAACAGCCGCCCGTCCGCGAGGTGCAGAACAGCCGAGAAGTCGGAGTTGCGCCCCGCCACCGGGATGTCCGCGCGCACAACCGGACCCGCTTCGCGCTCAACAGCCGCACGGACGGCGGTCGGTAGATCGTCCCAAGAGCGGCGGGCCACAGTTCTCCCGTACGTCAGGCCCCTGGCGGGGGCGGCGGATCATCGTGGCACCCGTTGTGGCAACCGGTGCACTTCTGACACCCGATGTCGGTCAACGGCCACAACTGCGCGTCGATGACATACCTGCGTCCTACCGCCTCGACAGTGCGCACCAGCGTGGCACGGGCCGCTTCGCCGCGAGTACCCCGGTCCTCCTCCGCGGTGGGCACATGATGGACGAACCGACCCGCGACCCGGTCGCAGAAGTCGGCGTATTCCTTCGTGTGGAGGATGAACGCGTGCCAACCGATGTCGACCGCCGCACTCGGCGACAGGGGCATAGCGCTGTTCGACCCGCACACCGCCACAAATGCCAACGCCTGGTCCACAATCCGCTCAGCCATGGCTCGGTCCACGCCTTCCTCGGCGACAACTCGACGGGCCAGCCGGTCGAACAATCCCTCGGACACCAACGAACGCCCCGTCGCGTGCTCGCTCATCACAACGGTCACCTGAACTCCTTCGTGTCGTTGACAGCACCCGACGTTCCCCTTACCTCCGCTGACGTCACCATGTCGCGGCCACTGCCTTCTCCTGACTTCTCCCGTTCCACCACCTCGTTGGCTCACCAGGCCACCTAAGGTGAGTCCCGACGATCACCAAGGGGTGGCTGATGCCCGCATCCGAGCAGCCAAGGACACGCCTGGAGGAACTCCTCCAGCGACGACACTGGACCGTCGACGACTTGCGGCGCAGGTTCGCCCAGGCGCAGGCGTTCTCGTTGTTGAACGGTCGTCATCCCGCGGCGCGAACGCGGGAGCTGTACCTGCTCGCCGGGGTGGCCTCCGGTCTCATGGCCAGGGCATCGCATGACCTGGGTGCATCGCGGGAAGCGATGACCCAGGCGCGGGCGACCTACGCCTGCGCCGACAACGCCGGGCACGACGGCCTGCGAACGTGGGCGCGCGGTCTCCAGGCCCTGATCGCCTACTGGGCGGGGAACCCGGCGGAGTCGGTGAGCTACTCCCAACGCGGTACCCCGGCCGCGTCCCGCACTCCGAGCACCGCGGCCGTGTGGCTGGCTTCCCTTGAAGCGCGTTCGCTCGCCGCGCTCGGCCACTGGTCCGAGGTTCACTCCGCCGTAGACCGGGCCAACAAGTCACGCGACCACGCCACCGGGGACGAGTTGGACGACTTGGGCGGGCTGTGCACGTTCACTCGCGCTCGGCAGCTCTACTACGCCGCCGACGCGCTGGCCTGGTCGGCAGCCGAAGCCGACCAGGCAGAAGCACGGGCCGTTGCTGCCGTGGACGCCTACGCGGTCGTTCCGGAGGCCGCTCGGGCCTTCGGGGACCACGCCGGAACGCGCTGTGCGCTGGCGATCACCCGGATCAGCCGCGGCGACGTCGAAGGGGCCGCGCACGCCGTGGCAACCGTGCTGGACATGCCGCCCGCCCAGCGGACCTACGGGATCGTCACCTCGGTCGGCCACGTCCAACGCGCGCTCGCCATCGTGGCGGGCGGGAGCGCGGGCAGTGAACTGACCGATCGACTGCGCGACTTCACCACCCGCAGAATGGCGATCCCCTCGTGACCGACCTGAACCTGACCGGCGATCGCGTCCGGCTTCGCGAGTTCACCCCCGCAGACCTCGACGGCGTGCACGACATCGTCGGCGATGACCGCGTGACCAGGTACCTCTCGTTCGGCTCCCGCACCCGCAAGCAGGCGGCGGCCATGCTGTCCGGGATCGTCGAGCGCGCAACACAGGTTCCACGCACGGAGTTCTACCTGGCCTCGACCCCGCTCGAAGCTGACGAACTTGTGGGGTTCGGGCGCTTGGCGCTCAGCGGTGTGCGAGCGGCGAAACTGGGCTACGCAGTCGCCCACGCGCACCAAGGCAAGGGTTATGCGACCGACACGGTGCGTACGATGGTGGACTTCGCCTTCGGACCACTAGGGCTCCACCGCGTCACCGCCGCCATCGGACCGGAGAATGCCGCCAGCCTGGCCGTCGCGCGCCGATGCGGGTTCAGCCGGGAGGGCGTGCTCCGCGATCACGTGCACACGAACGGTGCCTGGCGCGACTCCGTGCTGTTCTCCAGGCTCGCCGACGACTGAGCAGCCTCAGGGGAGTGCGCTGGGCTGGTCGAGCTCATCCACATCGGTGGTGAAGAGCCGCCGCTGGGCCAGGTGCAGCGCGACTTGGCCACACCACGATCATGCCGACCGGGCCACGCAGCCCTCTACCGCTGACGCGGACAGGGCGGCCCGTGGGCCGCCCTGTCGTCAAACTAGATGCCCTCGCGCTGCCACTTCAGGACTCGTGCGTGTTGGCGGATGCGTCGGGCAGGTGCTGTCAGCACCAGCGGCGACAACGCACGAGACCTCCTGGCGCCGAGGCGTTGGCGGAGGCGGAGGGTGTGCCACTCGGGCAGTCCCTCGATCTCGCCATAAGACTCACGGGCGAAGTCGATCAGTTCTTCGACCGGGTCCGACTCGCTGCGGCCCTTGTCGAAGGCTCGGCCCGCACGCCGGAGGGCGTCGCGGGCCAGGACCCTGCGCACGGAGCGGTCCATGTCGAGGCGGTCGGCGAGGTTGTTGTCCGGGCGGGTGGTGATGGCCGTGTACGCGGCCAAGCGCTGGCGGAGGTCGGCGACCACGGACGCGTAGTACGCGGCCGACATGTTGTTGCCGTGGACGCGGTAGTACGCCTGGTCCACGCCCTTCAAGTACCCCACATCGGCGTGGAGGGCGAAGCGCATCCACATCTCGATGTCGCCGGTGTGGCGGAGTTCGGGGTCGTAGCCACCCAGCTTCTTCTGCAGGGTGGTGCGGACGACCACCTCCGGGGAGGTGATGCAGCCCTCCCCGAGGGCGAAGCGGCGGCGCAACCAGGAAGGTCCGTTGTAGACGGTCCAGCCCTGGTCCTCGGTGCGGGCCTGCGGCAGCGGGGTGCTGCCGTCCCAGTGCAGGGGGCGGCCGTAGACGAAGCCGACCTCCGGGTGCGCGTCGAGCAGGCGTGCGGCCCGCAGGAGCGCACCCGGGGTCAGTGCGTCGTCGGCGGACAGGAGAGCGCAGTAGTCCGCGCTCGCCCAGTCCATCAAGCCCTCGTTGTACGTGGCGATGTGGCCCTTGTTCCGCTCGTGCTCCAGAACGCTCACCCGACTGTCCTGTGCGGACAGTTCGCGGGCCACATCGGCACTGCCGTCACCGGAGCAGTCGTCGATCACGAGCACCCGGACGTCCACGCCCGGCTGGTCGAGAACACTGCGCACGGCGGTCGGTAGGACCGACCCGTACTTGTAGCACGGGATCACCACGTCAACGCTGGCCACTTGGCTAGCTCCCTAGTACTAGGACGGAGTAGTAGCGAACACTGCGTCGACCCAGTAGTTGGTTCCGTTACCTGAGCCGTTCGGGAACAGGCCCCCACTGCCGTAACGGTAGACGCCGTTGGGCGCTGCCTCCGTGGTCGCGGGCGCCGTGAGCGGCCCGTTCGTCCGGTCGGTGGTGAAGTACTGCGCGGTGTAGCCGTAGTGGCCCGCCGAACCCCAGTAGGAGACCACGTACGTGGTACCCGCCGTCACCTGGACCGGGGTGTCGAAGGTCAGGGTCTGCCACCCGCTGCTGGTCTCACCGACGAAGGTGCCGGTGGCCAACTGGGCGCCCGCGTTCGTCCACAGGGTTCCGGTGTGCGTGCCCGGGTCACCCGCGGGCTTGTAGAACCGGACCCCGCGGATGTAGCCGTTCTGGCTCGGCGTGATCCGCATGCCCAGCTCGACCGTGGCGTCCGAGGCGGAGTTCGCCGGGGCGTCGGTCGGGCGGAACAGGCTGCACGGGCACTGACCCGCGGCACCGGTGGTGAAGTTCCACGTGTACGGGGCCGCCATCTGGTTGCCCCAGGCGTCGGAGGCCCGCACGCTCACCACGTACTGCGTGGTGCCAGCCAGCACGTCGGTCGAGGCGAAGGTGACGCTCCGGTTGTCCGCGGCGATCTGGGTGGTGCCCGGGACCGTGGTGCCGTTGCGGGTCACGCTGAACTGCAGCGTGGCCGGGTTGATCGGCTCGGAGAAGTTCGCCGTGACGCCGGTGCCGGTGGAGACGCCGGTGGCGTTGGCCGCCGGGGTGGAGGAGCTCACCGTCGGCGCGGTGGTGTCGGCGCCGAAGGTGTCCACGACCGGGTCGACCCAGTAGTTGTTGGCGTTGTAGCTGCTGTTCGGGAAGCCACCGCCGTAGACGTACACGCCGTTGCCGTTCGCCGCCGGGGAGCTGGGGGCGGTGAGCACACCGCGGCCGGCGCCCTGGTTGGCGAAGTAGCCGGTGTCGACCGAGTAGTGCCCGCTTGGCGCCCGGTACGAGGCGATGTAGGTCTGGCCCGCCTGGATCTGCACCGGGTCGGCGAAGGTCAGCGTCTGCCAGCCGGTCGCCGTCTCGTTGGTGAAGGTGCCGTTGGCGATGCGCTGGCCGCTCGTGGTCCAGATCGAGCCGGTGTGCGTGCCGGTGTTGTTGAAGTTCTTGTAGAACCGGACGCCGGTGACCTTGGCGCTGGCACCCACGGTGAACTTCACACCCAGCTCGACGTCGCTGGCGTCGCCAGCGTCGGCGGTGGCCGGGGTCCGTGAACCGAACAGGTTGCACGGGCACGGCTGCAGCGTGGTGCCGGTGGTGAAGCTCCACGTCTTGGTCGCGGCGAGTGCGTTGCCGTAACCGTCGGTCGCGTTGAGCGTCACGTTGTGCACCGTGCTGGCGGGCAGCAGGTCGGTCGGGCTGAAGGTGACCTTCTTGTCGTCCACGCTGACGGTGCCCGGGATCGGGGTGCCGTTGGCCTGGACGGTGAACTGCACGCTGCCCGGGTCGACGGCCTCGTTGAAGGTCGCCGAGACGCTGCCGTCGCGGTAGGCGCCGGTGCCGCCCGAGGTCGGCGAGGTCGAGCTGACCACCGGCGGGGTGTTGTCCGCGCCGTCGGTCGTGATGACCACGTCGACCCAGTAGTTGCCGCCGTTGTAGGAGCTGTTCGGGAAGCCCGAGCCGTAGCGGAACAGGCCGTTGCCGCCCGGGGTGTTCCCGGTCGCCGGTGCCGTCAGCGGGACGATGCCCGCACCCTTGGTGTTGAAGAACCCGGGGTCGACCGAGTAGTGGCCGTTGGGCGCGGTGTAGGACACCACGTACGTCTGCCCGGCGCGGATCTGCTGCGGGGTGCCGAAGGTCAGCGTCTGCCAACCGGAGGCCGACTCACCCGAGAAGGTGCCGGTCGCCAGCTGCTGGCCCGCCGAGGTCCACAGGCTGCCGGTGTGGGAGCCGGTGTTGGTGGCCGCCTTGTAGAAGCGGACACCGGTGACCGTGGCGTTGACCGAGGTGGTGAACTTGGTGCCGACCTCGATGGCCGCGGCGTCGCCGCCGTCGACGGTGCTCGGGGTCTGCGTGCCGAAGATGGTGCACGGGCACTGCTGCGAACCCACGGTCACGTCGCGGGTGACGGTGGCGCCGAGGGTGGCGCCGTCGTCGGAGGCGCGGACCTTGATCGAGACCGGGCCGAGCGTGCTCGGGGTCCAGGCGTACGACCAGGTGTCCAGGCCGGTGGCGCGGTGGTAGGTGGCGCCGCCGTCGACGGAGACCTCGACCGAACCGACCTTGCCGCCGCCGGAGTCGACCGCGGTACCGGTGATGGTGCGCGGGGTACCCGCCGGGACGGTCGAACCCGCCGCGGGCGAGCTGATCGTGACGGCCGGGCCGGTGGTGTCGGTCGACTTGGTGGCCAGGCTCAGGCCCGCCATCAGCGTCTTGGGCTGCGCGCCCATGTCGGCCAGGAGGTTGACTGTGGCCTGCTGCATCGCGGTGCTGGTCGGCGCGGTCGCCGGGGCACCGGCCGGGAAGGTGTGGTCGGCGTCGAGGCCCCACGACCACTGCACGGTCGCCGCGGAGAACACCAGCGCCTTGCTGACCTGGTCCCGGTAGATGATGAGCTTGTGGTTGGCGGGTCCACCGCCGTAGATGTGGCCGTAGTCGAGCAGCAACTGCCCGTTGTCCACGGTCACGGTGGTGTCCGACAGCGGGACCGAGCCCGCGGGCCGGTAGCCATTGTCCGGGTCGCCGTCCCACTCGTAGCCGAGGGTGCCCTGCGGCAGCACGGTGGTGTTGGTCGCCGAGGCGATCGAGGTGCCGCGCCAGAACCGGTTGCGACCGAACGAGGACGGGACCTCGATGGAGTCGGCCCGGTAGCCGTTGACGTTGAACAGCGTGCCGACGAGCTCGTTCTCCGGGCGACCGGCGTCGGAGGGCGGCGACTGGCGCGGGTCGCGCCAGGTGCCGGTCCACAGCGGGCTCGGGTCGATCTTCGCGCCACCGGTCGCCTTGGTCTCCTTGTAGCAGACCATCGTGCGCAGCGCGGTGTTCGACGAGTCGATCGAGTTCTCGAACCGGGTCTTCCAGAACATGGTGTTACCGGTGGAGAAGAACAGGTTCACGCCAGCGGCCTTGGCCGCCTCGATGCCCGCGCGCTGGGTCGCGTTGACGTACTCGTCGTGGCCCGAGGAGAGGTACACCTTGTGGTTCTTGAGCAGGTTCGGGTTGCGCGTGATGTCGACGCCGGTGAGGTAGCTGACGTCGTAGCCGTTGCGCTCCAGGAACCGGATCATCGGGTACTCGGCGTTGAGGAAGTTCGAGGTGCCCGCGTTGCGGTAAGGCCGGTTGTAGCTGACCTTGAACGCACGACCGTCCGGCGAACCGGAGAATCCGCCCTCGTACAGGTTGTACTCGTTGACGCCTTCCTTGTCGCCGTACTTGTTGTACGCCTGCCACGTCTGGTCGGAGGTCTGCACGACGATGTCGGAGGTCGAGGAGTCGTTGCGCACGACGAACGGGTACTGGCCCGCGCCGTTGCCGTCGTTGCGGATGAAGTTCGCGACGTAGAAGCCGGGGACCGCGGTGGTGGGCACGTACCAGGACGACGAGACGCCCCAGTTGCCGCAGTCCACCATGCCGGTCGTCGACTGGTAGAGGCACGCGGGCTGGGTCTGCGGCAGGTGCGCGGTCGGGGCCAGCGTCTGCTGGAGGCGACCACCGGTACCGCCGTAGTAGCCCAGGCGCACGATGTCGATCTGGTAGTCCGTGCTGGGGGTCTTGACCTTGAAGTCGAGGCGCTCGCCCGGCTGGATGCTCGGCGCGGTCGCGTAGCCCTCGATGTCGCCGTAGTGGCTCTCGATGAACCAGTCGGCGCGGGGCGTGCCCGGCTTGGAGTTCTCACAAACAATGGGGTTGACCGGTGCGTCGCACGGACCGGCGGCAGCCGGTGACGCAACGAGCACGGGGAGTCCGACAACGACAAGTAAACCTGCGAGGGCAGCGCGCACAGTGCGCCCTGCCCGACCCCGAGCGCGTGCGGCTAGCCTCGCACGGTCCATCCGAGCCTCCACGGTGAGTAACCGCTGTTAGGTAAAATCTGAAGTTGGCACCGAATAGGGGACGCGCGACAGGGTTCGCGGTTCCTATTTACCTGCACATCGTCACATACGATGACACCGTTACCCCCATCTGGGGTAGAGCCAGCCAAAGTCCAGCCAGCAACCGGGTTGTTCACCGTCCCGAGTGGATCTGTCGCCACGGGTGACGCAGGCCCGCTCCCAGCGAACACCCAGTGTCCTTTGGGGAATCCGTTACCCGGTCGACTGTCCGGTGAGGCCGGTCACCAACCGACGGTCCTCGACCGGTAATCACCTGATCGGCGCACAGGATGGCGCTCGGCAACACCCCCGGAAAACCCGAATGGCCGCCGATGGTGATCGGCGGCCATTGGGCGAAACGTGAAAAGTCAGGCTCGGGTCAGACCTTTGCCCGCGCCCGCGCTGCGGAAGTCCAGCCCGCACTCGGCGCAATGCAGATCTTCGTCGAGCCGGGCTGCGCATTCGCAAACCCAGCCCTTGCGGGTCGCGGGGTTGCCCACGACAAAGGCGTGCGGCTCGACGTCCTTGGTCACGACCGCGCCCGCACCGGCGAAAGCGAAGGCGCCGATCTCGATCCCGCAGACCACCACGGTGCCCGCGCCAAGGGTCGCGTTGTGCCTGACGGTGGTGCCGATCAGCTGGTCAGGGCCCTTGCGGATGTGCGCGCGGGGCCGGAAGTCATTGGTGAACAGCACATTGGGGCCGAGGAAGACCTCGTCCTCACAGGTGACCCCGCCGAAGACCAGCGTGCCGTTCTTGACCGTCACGCGGTCGCCAAGGACGGCGCCCGTTTCGACGAACGCCCCGTCGCAGATGTTGCAGTCCTCGCCGACGCGCGCGCCGGGCAGGACGTGCGCGAAGGCCCAGACCCGGGTGCCCGCGCCGACCTCGTCGCTCTCGCACAGTCCACGCTCGTGGACGAACACGCTCGATGACACCGCGGTCACCGCACGGCCTCGGAGAGCACTGACACGACCCGCTCCTGCTGCGCCTCGGTGATCTCCGGGAACAGCGGCAGGGACAGGATCTCGGTGCCAAGCCGCTCGCTGGCCGGGAACGCGCCCGCGCCGAGCCCGAGGTCGGCGAACGCCCCGGTCAGGTGCACGGGCGTCGGGTAGTGGATGCCCGCGCCGATGCCCTCGGCGTGCAGCTTGCCCAGCACGGCGTCGCGGTCGGCGACCCGGATCACGTAGAGGTGCCACACCGGCACGTTGCCCGCGGCGACGACCGGGGTGGTCACACCATCCACATCGGACAGCAACGCGGTGTAGCGGTCGGCGGCGACCCGGCGGGCGGCGTTCCAGCCCGCGAGCCTGCGCAGCTTGGCCGACAGGACCACGGCCTGGAGGGTGTCGAGCCGGGAGTTGAAGCCCAGGACCGGGTGCTCGTACTTGCGGGGCGAGCCGTGCGCGCCCAGCAGCCGGACCCGCTCGGCCAGGTCGGCGCGCGACGTGGTGACCGCGCCCGCGTCGCCGTAAGCGCCGAGGTTCTTGCCTGGGTAGAAGCTGGTGGCGGCGATGTCGCCGAACGACCCGGCGGTCTGTCCGTTGCGGGTGGCGCCCTGCGACTGGGCCGCGTCCTCGACGATGGCGACGTTGGTCGGCAGCACCGCGCGCAGCTTCTCGATCGGCGCGACCTGGCCGTAGAGGTCGACCGGCAGCACCGCGCGGGTGCGGGTGGTGACGGCGGCCGCGGCGGCGTCGACGTCGATCAGCGCGGTGTCGAGGTCGCAGTCCACCAGCACCGGGGTCGCCCCGGTCCGGGCGACGGCCTCGGCGGTGGCGATGAAGGTGTTGGCCGGGACGATGCACTCGTCGCCGGTGCCGATCGACAGCGCGCGCAGCGCCAGCTCCAGCGCGTCGGTGCCGTTGCCGAGGCCGATGCAGTGCTCGACCCCGGCGAACGCGGCGTACTCGCCCTCGAACGCGGTGACCTGCGGGCCGCCGACGAACGCGGTCTTGGCGAGCACGGCCGCCCAGCCCGCGGCCACCTCGTCCGCCACGGCGGCGTGCTGGGCGGCCAGGTCGACCAGGGGGATTGGGCCGGTCATGGTGAGCTCTCCTCAGGTGCGAAAGGGTGTTTGGTCGATCGAACCGCGGTCGGGAAGCCGAACGGGGTGGTCAGGACTGGACGAGCGGCTTGGCCGGAACCCCGACCCAGGTCTCGCCGTCGGGCACGTCGGCCAGCACGACGGCACCCATGCCGATCACGGCGCGGGAGCCGATGCGGACGCCCTGGCGGACGAGGGACCCCGCCCCCAGGTAGGCCGACTCGGCGACCACCACACCGCCCGCGAGCGTGGCCCGCCCGGCGCAGGTGGCGAAGTCGCCGACTAAGTCGTCGTGGGTGAACAGCACGTGCGGCATGGCGAGCACGTGCGCGCCGACCCGCTGGGGCGCGGTGATGACGGTCCCGGCGAGCAGCACGGTGCCCTCACCGAACTCCACGCCGTACGCGACCGAGGCCGCCGGGTGGACCAGGGTGGCGTAGCGCTCGGCTGGCAGGTCGAGCCTGCGGACCACGTTCGCCCGGCCCTCCGGTCGACCCGGCGAGGCGACGCACACCAGGACCTGGTCGTCGGTGTGCTCGTGCACCAGGTCGGACGGGCCGAGCACCGGCACACCGTCCACTTCGGAGCCGTGCCGGGCCGGGTCGTCGTCGAGCAGGCCGCGGACGGTGAACTCGCCGGGCAACGCGCGCGCGGCGGCCAGCACCTCCCTGGCCAGACCACCGGCGCCGACGAGCAGGAGCGACTGGCTCATGCCCCGACCTGGGACGCCTTGGCGAACTCGCGGTGCCAGACCTCCAGCGAGAGCAGCGTCCACAGCCGGGGCTGCTCGTTGCGGGTGCCCGCGTGGTGCTCGTCGAGCAGCTTGCGCACCGCGGCCGGGTCGAGCTGGCCCGCGACGAACGACGACGGGCCGGTGAGCAGGTCGTTGGCCATCTCGCGCAGGCCATCGCGGAACCAGGCGTCCAGCGGCACCTTGAAGCCGGACTTGGCGCGGTCGACGACGTCACCGGGCAGGTGCGCCCTGGCGACCTCCTTGACCACCCACTTGGTCACCCCGTTGCGGACCTTGACCGAGCTGGGCAACGAGAACGCCAACTCCACCAGCCGGTGGTCCAGGAACGGCGGCCGCAGCTCCAGCGAGGCGGCCATGGACATCCGGTCGCCGCGCTCGAGCAGGTTGTCGGCCAGCCAGGCGTGCGAGTCGGCGTAGAGCATCCGGCTCAGCGCGTCGCCGCGACCGCGCTGGTACGGGGCGATGGCGCTGCGGACGGCGGGCCCGCCCAGCAGTCCGTCGCGCTCGCGCTCGGTGAACGGGGCGAACCAGCCGCGCATGCGCTCGGCGGAACTGCCCTCACCCATCGCCCGCACCGCGACACCCAGCCGCGACTGGGACGCGGGCAGCGCCCGCTCCAACCGGGGCAGGATCCGACCGCGCAGCGGCGCCGGGATCAACCCGGCCCAGCGGGTGGCCTGGGCGAAGCGGTACTTCGGGTACCCGCCGAACAGCTCGTCGCTGCCCTCGCCGGACAGCACGACCTTGACCTGCGTGCGGGCCAACTCGGCCAGCTTGAACACCGCGACGTCGGCCGGTTCGGACAGCGGCGCGTCGCGGTGCCAGCTGAGCTTGTGCCAGTTGTCCTTGAAGTCCTCGGCGGTGACGATCACCTCGTGGTGCTCGCTGCCGACCAGGTCCGCGACCTTGCGCGCCCAGTTGAGCTCGTCGACCCTCGGGTCGCCGAACCCGGCGGAGAAGGTGTGCAGGCCCTCGCCCTGCTTGGCCTTGGCGGTCAGCGCCGAGATCAGGCTGGAGTCGATGCCGCCGGACAGGTAGGCGCCCACCGGCACGTCGGCGACCAGCGCGTCGGCGATGGACGCGTCGAGCGCGTCGGCGACCAGCCGGACGGCGGCCTCCGGGGTGACGTCGCGGTGCGCGGCGTCGGCCGGGATCTGCCAGTAGGCGCGCAGCCGGACCTGCCCGTCGCGACCGAGGGTCAGCCGGTGGCCCTGCGGGACCTTGCGGACGCCGTCGACCAGCGTGTACGGGGCGGGCACCGACCGGTGCGCCAGGTAGTCGTGCAGGCTGGCCACGTCGACACCGCGCTGCCCGATCGCCGGGAGCAGGGCCTTGATCTCCGAGGCGAAGGCGAAGACCTCGTTGTCGATGTAGTAGTACAGCGGCAGGATGCCGAGCCGGTCGCGCACCAGGTGCAGCTCGCCGGTGTCGGCGTCGCTGATGGCGTAGGCGAACTGACCGCGCAGCTTGGTGACGCTCTCGACGCCGTGCTTGTCGTAGAGCGCCAGCAGGGTCTCGGTGTCACCGCTGGTGCGGAACGGGTAGTCCAGCTGGTCGCGCAGCTGCCGGTAGTTGAGGATCTCGCCGTTGAAGGCGATCACCTTGTGCCGGTCCGGGGTCGCCATCGGCTGCACCGAGGCGCCCAGGTCGATGATGGAGAGCCGGGTGTGCGCGAAGCCGGTGGACCCCTCGATCCAGGTCCCCGCGTCGTCCGGGCCGCGGTGGTGCAACCGCCTGGCCATCTCGACCAGCACGGCCGGGTCCACCGGCGTCCCGTCCAGCCTGCGCACTCCGGCGATTCCGCACATCGCTACCGCTGCCCTTCGGCCAGGTCCATCAGCTGCCGCGCCCGCGAGTCCCACGAGGCAGGCAGCACGGCTTCCCGCCTGCCCTCCACAGTGGACAAGCCGCCGTCGGTGAGAGTCTGCCGGACGGCCTCGACGAACGCGTCGTGGCCCTGGGCGATCCTGATCAGCTCGGGGTACTGGTGCACCTCGGGGAAGTCGGTGCTGACCACGGCGAGGCCGAGGGCCAGGTACTCCTTCATCTTGATCGGGTTCGCGTGCTTGATCCAGTCGTTGTCCAGCCACGGCATGATCGCCACGTCGAAGCCGGTGCCGTAGGCCGGGATCTGGGCGTACGGCCGGAAGTCCAGCCAGTGCACGTTCGAGTACTTGGCGAAGCGCTCCATCGACAGCGTCGCGTCGCCGATGAGCACGAGCGAGGCATCGGGGAACTCCTGGGCGAGGCGCTCGAGCAGGTCGAAGTCGACCAGGTAGTCGTCGAGGCTGCCGAAGAACCCGATGCGCGGGCCGGGGATGCTCGCGATGTCGGCGGGCAGCTCCGCGCGGCGGCGGAAGTGCTGCAGGTCGACGCCGTGGTCGAGGAAGTGCGCCCGGTCCTGGGTGAGCCCGGACTCCTCGCCCTGGAGCTGACGGCTGACGTAGAGGACGTGGTCGCTGCCCGCGAGCAGCTTGTCCTCCAGCGCGGCGATCGTGGTCTGGTCGGCCTCGGGGAACGCCGAGTGCCGGTCGGAGCGGTTGAACACCAGCCGCCGGTGTTCGAAGCCCTGCACCACGTCCCACGCGGTCGGGATGGTCGCCACCACGATCGGGTTGGGCATCCGCAGCACCGCGCACACGGCCCGCACCTGCGCGCGGACCAGCTTGGCGCCGAGCGCGCGGACCCGCTCGCTGCCGTAGAAGGGCAGCGGCAGCGGGGTCATCACGTAGTAGCCGGGGACGTCGGGCAGCGGGCGGCGCACCAGCTTGGCGACGCTGCCCGCCTTGCGCAGGATGCGGCGGACGAACTGGGTGCTCTTGCCCGGCGTCGGCATCCGCAGGCCGATGCTGTTGACCAGCAGGACCTTGCGGTGCTCGGCGACCCGGCGCATCAGCTGGAAGTCCGAGTGGGCCTGGTTGTGGTACCACCAGTCCTGGGCGGAGAAGCAGACGTAGGGCGGGGCGTCCTTCACCGGCTTCGCGGGTGCCGACAACGGCGCGGGCCAGGCGCGCTGGGTCAGCAGCGCCTTGACCGCGGCCTTGTGCGTCGCCGAACCGCGCAGTGCCCTGGGCAGGCTGTTGAGCAGGGACGCGGCCCACATACCGGCGGCGGCGACCTTGCCGTGCCGCTCGCGGTGCAGCCGGACCTTGTTGGTGACCAGCAGCGACCACAGGCGCGGCGACGTGCCGGACTCGCCACCGAGGTGGACGGCGCGCGCGGCGGGCTCGTAGTAGGTCTTGAAGCCCTTGGCCCCCGCGCGGAGCATGAACTCGGTCTCCTCGGAGTAGAGCAGGTAGCGCTCCTCGACGGGGCCGATGGCCTCGATGCACTCGCGGGTGACCAGCCACGCCGCACCGGTCGCCCAGTCGACGAAGCCCGCGCGCTCGTAAGCGGCGGGCTTGGTGACGGTCTCGCCGAGCGGGCCGAACCGACCGGCCCTGCGGCCGCCGAGGACGGCCTCGCCCAGGGTCCGCAAGACCGTGGGGGTGCGGCGCAGCGAGTGCTGGATGCTGCCGTCCGGCTCAGTGAGTTTCGGCGCGACGACCCCGACACCCGGTTTGACCGCCGCGCGCAGCGCCTTGACCGCGCCGGGCGCGAGCCGGATGTCGGCGTTGAGGACCAGCACGTCGCAGCCGTCGGCGTGGGCGAACCCGGTGTTGACGCCGGCGGCGAAGCCGTCGTTGCCCGTCCGGTGCACGACCTTGACCTCGTTGTCGGTCAACGCGACCACGTCGGCGGTGCCGTCCTGGGACGCGTTGTCGACCACGATGATCCGCGACTCGCCCGCGCCCTCAAGGGCGGCGGGCAGGGCGCGTAGGCAGTCCGCGATCACTTCGGCACTGTTGTAGGTGACGATGACGATCGCGATTGGGCGGGAGGGCTGGGTGGAGACAGCGACAGGGCGGGAGGGCGGGTCGAGTCCAGCACCGCCCCGAGCGGAAGTCATGACGCCACCAGGCCCAGGGCGTCGGCGAGGGCGCCGACGATGTGCTTCTGGTCGGCGTCGGTGATCTCGTGGTGCAGCGGCAGGATCAGCGAGCGGGTCGCCAGTTCCTCGGTGCCGGGCAGCGCCGCGTGCGGGTGACCCTCGTACGCGGGCTCCATGTGCGCGGCCATGATGCCGCGGCGGGCGGAGACCCCGGCCTCGGCGAGCTTGCCGAGGACCACCAGCAGGTCGGGGGCGCCGTCGGGCAGCGCGACCCAGAACGACTGGTAGTTCGTCGTGCCGTGCGCCGGGTCGGTGACCGCGCGCAGGCCGAGCGGGGCGAGCAGCTCGTGGTAGCGGGCGGCCAGCGCGCGCCGCTGCTCGATGATCCCGTTCAGGCGCCCGAGCTGCACCAGGCCCATGGCGGCCTGGATGTCGGTCATCCGGTAGTTGAACGCGGTCTCCACATAGGACTCGACGACCGCGCCGCCTGCGGCGTGCCGGTCGGCGGCCGACATGCTCATGCCGTGCTCGCGCAGCCTGCGCAGCCGGGTGGCCCACTCGGCGTCATCGGTGGTGATCATGCCGCCCTCACCGGTGGTGAGCAGCTTGCGTGGGTGGAACGACCACGCCGCGAGCAGCGCTCCGGTGCCCACCGGGTTCCCGTCCAGAGTGGACCCGGCGGCGCAGGCGGCGTCCTCGACGACCGGCACGTCACCGGCGATCGCGCGGATCGCCTTGACGTCGGCCGGGACCCCGCCCTGGTGCACGATCATGATCGCCTTGGTCGCGGGGGTGATCGCGGCCGCGACGGTCTCGGCGGTCAGGTTGCCGGTCAGCGGGTCGATGTCGGCGAACACCGGGGTCGCGCCGCAGTAGCGGACGGCGTTGGCGGTCGCGATGAACGACAGCGACGGCACGACGACCTCGTCGCCGGGGCCGACACCGAGCAGGTGCAGGCACAGGTGCAAGCCGGTGGTGCAGTTGGACACGGCGACGCCGTGCGCCGCGCCGACCCGCTCGGCGAACGCCTTCTCGAACGCGGCGACCCGCGGCCCCTGCGCCACCCAGCCGGACCGGACGGTCTCCGCGACGGCGAGGGCCTCCTCCTCGCCGAGCAGCGGCTTCATCACGGGGATGGCCATCAGGCGGTTCCCCCCACGGCGACAGCCTGCTCAGCGGCGACCTTCTCGGCGCGCCACCACTCGACCAGGCCGCGCAGGCCGTCGTCGAGCTTGATCTCCGGGCGCCAGCCCAGCTCGCGCTCGGCTGCGCTGATGTCGGCGAGGCGGCGGGTCACGCCGTTGACCTTGCGCTCCGGGCCGTGCTCGACACCCAGGTCGGAGCCCATCGAGGCGAGCAGCGCCTCGGCCAGCCCGAGCAGGCTGGTCTCGGACGCGCTGGCGATGTTGTAGACGGTGTCGGTGACGTCCGCGCGGGCCGCGAGCAGGTTGGCCCTGGCGATGTCGTGGACGTGCACGAAGTCCATCGTCTGCGCGCCGTCACCGAAGATCAGCGGCGCCTTGCCGTCGACGATGCGCTCCATCCAGCGGATGAGCACCTCCGTGTAGAGGCCGTGCACGTCCATACGCGGACCGTATACGTTGAAGTAACGCAACGCGACATAGTCCAGGTCCTGCATGGCCTTGAAGCTGCGCAGCATGCCCTCGTTGAACGCCTTCGCGGCGCCGTAGAAGGTGTCGTTGTTGTACGGGTGGTGCCGCTCGTCGGTCGGGAACGTCTCGGCGAGGCCGTAGATCGACGCCGAGCTGGACGCGATGACCTTCTTGACGCCCTCGGCCGCGGCGGCCTCGATGATGGTGAAGGTGCCGTCGACCAGGCTCTCCAGCGCCAGCCGGGGTTCCTCGGCGCACTGGGTGATGCGGATGGCGGCCAGGTGGAACACCAGGTCGACGCCCTTGGTGAGGTCACCGACGAGCTTGCGGTCGTTGATGTCGCCGTCGACCACCTTGAGCCGCTCACCTGCGGCGGCAGCGGCGTCGGCCAGGTTCTCCCGGCGGCCGCGCACGAAGTTGTCCAGCACCGTCACCTCGGCGGCACCGGCGGCGACCAGCTGGTCGACCACGGACGAGCCGATGGTCCCCGCCCCGCCGGTGACCAGGATGCGCTGGCCCTCGATCGGCTGCGCGCTCATGCGTTGACTCCCTCGGTGCTGGTTTCGACAGAGCGGATGGGCAGGAAGACCCCGCCCTTGGCGAGGCTCGCGGACGCGGCCTCCAGGATGGACAGCACGCGCAGGCCGGAGCGGCCGTCGGTCAGCGGCGGGCGGCTCTGGGTGATCGAGTCGCGGAACTCGGCCATCACCGCGCGCAGCGCCTCCTTCTCCGGCAGCGCGGGGGCGACCATGTCGCCGGTCCGGTAGGACACCATCGTCTGCGCGCGGGTCTGCTCACCGATCTCGGTGGCGTCCTTGCGGTCGACGCCGCGGTCGTAGATGGCCAGGCGCTGGGCCGGGTTCAGGTCGTCCCACACCACGGTGCGCGAGGAGCCGCCGATGATCATCGTGCGGACCTTGGTCGGCGACAGCCAGTTCACGTGCACGTGGGCCATGGCCCCGCCGGTGAGCTCGATGGTCAGGTGCGCGACGCAGGCCCGACCGGCGCCGATCGGGTCCGACCCGTGCGCGGCGACCGCGATCGGCCGCACGCCATCGGGCAGGATCGACAGGAAGATCGACAGGTCGTGCGGGGCGAGGTCCCACAGCACGTCCACGTCCGGCTGGACCAGGCCCAGGTTGATGCGCACCGAGTCCAGGTACTGCACCGACCCGATGCCGCCGCCGCGGACCAGGGTGCGCAGGTGCTCCACGACCGGGGTGTAGCAGTAGGTGTGGTCGAGCATGAGGGTCAGGCCGCGCTTGTCGGCGGCCTCGACCAGCAGCCTGCCCTCGTCGTAGGTCGCCGCGAGGGGCTTCTCGACCAGCACGTGCTTACCGGCCTCGAGCGCCTTCATGGCGACCGGCAGGTGCGTGGCGGCCGGGGTCGCGATGGCCACCGCGTCCACCGCCGGGTCGGCGAGGACCTCGTCGAGGGAGTCGGACACCGCGACGGTGGAGTACTCGCCGAGCACCTTGCGCGCCCGGCCCGCGTCGAGGTCGCACAGGTACTGCAACCGCAGGCCGGGAGTGGCCTGCGCGTTGCGCACCAGGTTCGGCCCCCAGTACCCCGCGCCGATGACGGCTAGCCCGATGGTTCCCACGCTGAATCCCCTTAGTCAGTGCTGATTCCCACCCGCACCGGCCCCTGCGCCGGTGCGGGCGTGTCGAGTTGGATCCCCGGGTCGCGGGGGGTGTTAGTAGGCGCCCTGGCCGGTGAACACGGCCCGGAACGTCTTCCACAGGATGACCGCGTCCAGCGCCAAGGACCAATCCTCGACGTAGCGCAGGTCCAGTCGGACCGCTTCCTCCCACGGGAGGTCGCTGCGGCCGCTGACCTGCCACAACCCGGTCAGGCCGGGCTTGACCAGCAGCCTGCGGCGCACGTCGGGGGCGTAGCGGGCGCTCTCCTCCGGCAGCGGCGGGCGCGGCCCGACCAGCGACATCGGGCCTGCGAGCACGTTGAACAGCTGCGGCAGCTCATCGATGGAGTAGCGGCGCAGGATCGCACCCACCCGGGTGACGCGCGGGTCCTTGCGCATCTTGAACAGCAGGCCGTGGCCCTCGTTCTGCTCGGCGAGCTGGGTGACCAGCTTGTGCGCGTTGACGACCATGGTGCGGAACTTGATGATGGTGAACTCGCGGCCGTCCTTGCCGACCCGGCGCTGCTTGTAGAACACCGGCCCGCGGGTGTCGATGGCGATCGCGAGCATCACCGCGATCATCACCGGGGAGAGCAGCGTCAGCAGGAGCGCGGCGCCGACCTTGTCGAAGACGTCCTTGACCACGCGGCGCACGCCGGTGAACGAGGGGGCCGACACCCGCAGCAGCGGCATGCCGAGCACGGCGTCGACGTGCAGGCGGGGACCGGCGACCTCCATGAGCACGGGGGCGACGACCATCTCGGCGCCGGAACCCTCGAGCTTCCAGGCGAGCTGCTGCAGGCGCTTGGGGGTCCAGTAGGCGTCCGGGGTCACCGCGACGATGCGGTAGCCGCCACGGCGGGCGTGGGTGGCCAGGTCGCGCAGCTGACCGACCACGGGCACACCGTCGATCTCGGTGACGTCCTCGCCCATGCCGTCGGTGGTGCAGACCGCGGCGACCCGCCAGCCCAGGTGGGTGGCGCCGCGGGTGCGGGTGATGAGGTCGCGGATGGTCTCGACGTTGCCCGCGGCCATCACCGGCAGCAGGCAGCGGCCCTCGCGGCGGGCGCGGTGCAGGAACTGGCGCAGCACGTAGCGCATCGGGAAGACGAGCAGCGCGGTCGCCGGGACCACGATGAACACCCACGGGCGGATGCGGGTGATGTCGAAGAGCAGCCCGCCGAGGGCCAGCACCACGGACGCGGCCACGAAGGCGCGGCCGAGGCGGCGGAACTCCTCGGCACCCTGACCCAGGATTGCGAGATTCCACACCCGGTTAACCATCAGGGACACGACCAGGACGCCGAAGGTGACGACAGCAGTCGGTGTGAGGAGCGGGCTGGTGGGGTCGACCCGGTAGGTGACGAATCCACCGACGACCAGAACCCCGAACAGCACGGAGAACAGGTCCGACAGCAGGACGCCGGTGCGGTAGCGAGGCTCCCATCCCGCCACGGGCGGGTACGAGGGCTCGCCCGCAGGCAGGCTGCGACGCGGCTTGGTGCCACGGCGCTGGCCGCCTGGCGCTGGCCAGAGGGACGTTCTGCGGCGCGGGAGGCCGACTTGGTCACGCATCGTGTATCCCCCGTTGTGGGTGGATCGGGCATGCACGGGCACGGGGCATCCCGTGTCTCGTTGCGGTGGTCTTGAAGAGGGGTGAGCTGGCCCCCGAGCTGCGGCGATCTGGGGCGTGGCTGCGATAGCTCATTCGTTTGGTTACCCGGGGCCGTTACACGGAGGGTTAGTTCTTATGTAACCCGTTCGGCGTGGTCTCTGGTGTGTAGGCAACCGATTACACAGCGCGTAGCAATCGCTGATGCACAGCCGTGACCTGCAACTGGTCTCCGTCGCAGGTGGGGTTACGTCCCGTGAGCACATGGGACAGTCCACGCTGGACAGCCAGGCAGGTGACAGAGCGTATAACCCACGCCCCAGTTGACTGGTGAATTCGCACCAGCGAGTGAGTTCCCAGCCGTCCAGCGTGACACAGGCAACGTCCCCCGCCTGCCGCCGTCCAGCCGCACCGCCTTTGCACCAATCGCGAACGCGGATAACCCTCACCGGGTCAATTACCGCCGTGACCTGCCCAATCGCAAAAAGCCGACACCCAGCTCAACGATCACGCAACGTACCGGCAACGCGTCGCCCCAGGGGGTGTTCCATACCACTCCCCTTATAGGCAACACCTATCTGTGTCCCGCCTCACACATCAACTTCCCCCAACCCGCCCAACCCCCGCTACCACACCCAGCCCCATACCACTCCCAACGAAGCCCCAACCCGAAACACAGGGGAACGTCCAGGCCCTAGAGCGCCTCGAGGAACTCGGCAGGCGTCAGCCCGGCCTGCCGGACGATGGAAGCGAGGGTTCCGCGCTTGACGGTGCCGTGCATCGGCACGATCACGGTGCGACCGTCGGCACGGCGGTAGACGGCGTGGCTGCCTTTGGTGCGAACGTGCTCGAACCCGAGCGACTCGAGGACACGGGTGACCTTGCGGACGGAGAGGTCCGACAGGGCAGGGCTCACGCAGCAGTCCCGGGAACCTGGAAAGAGGTCACGAGCGGCGTGGCGGTCACCTCGGCCTCGGGCACCTCGGCCAGGTACAGCTCCACCGCTTCCCGGAGGTTGCCCAACGCCTCGGCGATGCTCGCCCCCTGACTGGCCACATCCACCTCAAGACACTGTGCGATGAACCAGTCCTCTTCCTGGTGCACCGCAGCCGTCAACGTCCGCAGCTCACTCATACCCACAGTGTCGCACCCCCAACACGAAGAAGGCCGGTGATGCTTGCGGATCTCCGCGAACACCACCGGCCGTCGTCCGTGGCCAGGGGCGGGGTCGAACCGCCGACCTACCGCTTTTCAGGCGGTCGCTCGTACCAACTGAGCTACCTGGCCAAGTAACACAACACCCCCACCAGCACCGGCAAGAGGCACACCGGCAGCAGCCACAAAGAACCGACCACGCTGGATCCGCCACGTACCGCACCGTGGGGGTCTGGGGGGTCGCCCCCCAGAAGCAATGGCGAGCGCCCAAGTCCACGCTTTCCGTGGACAAGGGCACGCCGAAGCTCGCGACCCTGACGGGACTCGAACCCGCGACCTTCGCCGTGACAGGGCGACGCGCTAACCAACTGCGCCACAGGGCCTTGCGTCACTACTTCACTACCGTACTACGTGCTCCCAACGGGATTCGAACCCGCGCTGCCGCCTTGAAAGGGCGGAGTCCTAGGCCGCTAGACGATGGGAGCCCGACCAATTCCGGGCGAACCGATCGACCGCGCTTCCAGGTTCCCCGGTGCTACCGACCCGGTTCCTCTGGGAGCACCGATAGCTTAGGGCACGTACCCCGGTCCTCCAAAACGGCCCCCCTCAACAGGGCTCTACCTGCACGAACACCGCCGCAGTCGATCTCGCCGCGAGCACCGGCGGAGATCGTCTCCAGCGGGGGTGGTCGACCCCCGTCCGCGGCACCGGACGAGGGTCACGCTGGGTTACCTGCTTGATCGAATTGCGCGATTCCGGGGAATCGCACCGAGCGGACGGGTGGACCCGGTTCGCGGTGCTGATGGTAAATGATCTTCGGCGGCACCCGGGGGTCATTTACCGACGGTCGGATCCGATCTTGGAAACCGTACGGATAACGGTCAGCGGCAGACGGCGGGGGTGCCGTCGTCGCCGTCGACGAGGCCGAGCATTTCCAGCAGCTCACGGCAGTCCTCAACGGACTGGGCGCCCATCGCCACGGCCAGACGGGCGCGGTGGACCTGCTCCTCGGAGACGCGTGCGCCTTCCCCCGAACGGGGGGCCGGGACGCCGGTCGAGAACTGGTTCGACCCTCCAAGGCTGTCTTGCTGGAGAAGGAAACTGCGCACTTCGAGTGACCCGCTCATGGTGCCTCCCCGCTTTTGTTTGGCGTGAGGCTATGAGACAAGTCGCCGCGCACACAGCCCCCCGAGGAGTGAACCGCAGTGCACCCTCGGTAGCCGTCCGTGACATCTTTTCCGACAGCGGTCGATCGACCGCCAGGAGTTGACCACGGCGGACCACCCGACCGGGGGTTGCCGGGAGATGATCGACACAGCCGCCACCCACCCCTACCCCCTATGGGTATCCTCGACGGCATGGAGCACGAGCACACGCACCGCCCCAGCGCCAAGAAGGACGCCCACCTGCGCAGGTTGCGCCGGGTGGAGGGGCAGGTCCGCGGCCTGCAGCGGATGGTCGACGAGGACGCCTACTGCATCGACGTGCTCACCCAGGTCTCCGCCGCGACCAAGGCGCTGCAGGCGTTCGCCCTCGAACTGCTCGAGGAGCACATGGCCGGCTGCGTGGTCGACGCCGCGCGCCAGGGCGACGAGGCCGCCGCGGCGAAGGTCAGGGAGGCGGCCGACGCGATCGCCCGCCTGGTCAAGTCCTAGCGCCGCGGGCAGCAGCGCTCCAGACAGAAGAGTCCTACGGGGAGGAACACCGAAGTGTCCGAGCAGACCACCTACACCGTTGCCGGGATGACCTGCGGCCACTGCGCCGCGTCGGTCACCGAGGAGCTGACCGCGATCGGCGGCGTCTCCGGCGTCGAGGTGGACCTGGCCACCGGCGCGGTCACCGTGACCAGCGCCGCCGCGCTCGACCGGGGCGCCATCGCCGCCGCGGTGACCGAGGCGGGGTACCAGCTGACATGACCACCGTGGAGCGGCCGCCCCAGCGGGTCGAGCTCGCCATCGGGGGGATGACCTGCGCCGCGTGCGCCGGTCGGATCGAACGCAAGCTGAACAAGCTCGACGGGGTGCGCGCCTCGGTCAACTACGCCACCGAGCGCGCGACCGTCGAGGTCCCGCCCGGGTACCCCACCACCACGCTGGTCGACACGGTCAGCAACGCCGGGTACCAGGCCAGCCCCGTGCCGGACGAGCCCGCGGCGGAGGGCACCGGCGTCGACGACGCCAGGCTGCGGTTCCTGCTGTCCGCGGGCTTGAGCGCGCCGGTGATCGCGGTGTCGATGGTCCCGGCCTGGCAGTTCCCGACCTGGCAGTGGGCGGCCCTCGCCCTGTCGTACGTCGTGGTGCTGGTGTGCGCGTGGCCGTTCCACCGGGCGGCGGCGGTCAACCTGCGGCACGGCGCGGCGACGATGGACACGCTGGTGTCGATGGGCGTGGGCGTCGCGTTCCTGTGGTCGGTGTACGCGCTGCTCTGGGGTGGCGCGGGCGTGCCGGGGATGACGCACGAGTTCAGCTTCCTGCCCGCGGACCACGGCCGGGCGGACATCTACTTCGAGGTGGCCGTCGGCGTCACCACCTTCCTGCTGCTGGGTCGCTGGCTGGAGGCCCGCTCGAAGCGGCGGGCCGGTGCGGCGCTGCACGCGTTGCTGGCGCTCGGCGCGAAGGACGTTGCGGTGCTGCGCGACGGGGTCGAGGTGCGGGTGCCGGTCGGCGACCTGCGGGTCGGCGAGCTGTTCGTGGTCCGCCCCGGGGAGAAGGTCGCGACGGACGGGGTGGTCGAGGAGGGCTCGTCCGCGGTGGACCGGTCGCTGGTCACCGGGGAGTCGGTGCCGGACGAGGTCGGGCCGGGCGCGGCCGTGGTCGGCGGGACGGTCAACACGAGTGGTCGGCTGGTGGTGCGCGCGAGCAGGGTCGGCGGGGACACCCAGTTGGCCAGGATGGCGCGGCTGGTCGAGCGGGCGCAGACCGGCAAGGCCCAGGTGCAGCGGCTGGCGGACCGGATCTCCGCGGTGTTCGTGCCCGTGGTGCTCGGGATCGCGGTGCTGACCCTGGCGGGCCGGCTGGTCGCGGGCGCGTCGGCGGACAACGCGGTCACCGCCGCGGTCGCGGTGCTGGTGATCGCCTGCCCGTGCGCGCTCGGGCTGGCGACGCCGACGGCGCTGCTGGTCGGCACCGGGCGGGGCGCGCAGCTGGGGATCCTGGTGAAGGGTCCCGAGGTGCTGGAGTCGACCCGGCGCGTGACGACCGTGGTGCTGGACAAGACCGGCACGATCACCACCGGGCGGATGTCGGTGGTCGACGTGGTGCCCGCGCCCGGGGTCGACGTCGAGCGGCTGCTGCGGCTGGCCGGGGCCGTCGAGTCGGCCTCGGAGCACCCGATCGCCCAGGCGATCGCGGCCAGGGCGGCGAGCACGGCCCGGGTCGAGGAGTTCCGCAACGCCGAGGGCCTCGGGGTGACCGGCGTGGTCGACGGCGGTCGGGTCGTCGTGGGGCGGCCGGGGTTGTTGGCGCGGCACGGGATCGAGCTGCCCGAGGTGCTGGTGTCGGCGATGGCCGAGGCGGAGGCGAGTGGCCGCACGGTCGTGGCCGCGGGTGCGGACGGCGTGGCGCTCGGGCTGGTCTCGGTGGCCGACACGGTCAAGCCGACCAGCGCGGAGGCGGTCGCCCGGCTGCGCGCGCTCGGGTTGCGGCCGGTGCTGCTGACCGGTGACAACGAGCGGGTCGCGCGGGCGATCGCGGCGGAGGTCGGCATCACCGACGTGGTCGCCGGGGTGCTGCCCGCGCAGAAGGTGGCCGAGGTCGAGCGGTTGCGGGCCGGGGGTGCCGTGGTCGCGATGGTCGGCGACGGGGTGAACGACGCGCCCGCGCTGGCCGCCGCCGACCTCGGGTTGGCCATGGGCACCGGCGCGGACGCGGCGATCGAGGCGGGGGACCTGACCATCGTGCGCGGCGACCCGCGGCTGGTCGCCGACGCGATCGCGCTGTCGCGGCGGACCCTCGCGACGATCAAGGGCAACCTGTTCTGGGCGTTCGCCTACAACGTCGCGGGCATCCCGCTGGCGGCCCTCGGGCTGCTCAACCCGATGATCGCGGGGGCGGCGATGGCGTTGTCAAGTGTCTTCGTGGTCGCCAACAGCCTGCGGTTGCGCGGATTCCGCCCGGTGGCGGAGTGACAGCAGGGGTCGGCCGGTGCCGCCGGAAGATCATTTCCGCAGGTCACTACCGGTGGGAAGGCCACCAGGCAAGGCGAACATCAGGTGAACATTGCCGGCAAATTTTCGCACCGAGCCCTCCCGTGGAGACCGGTGCGCGTGCAACAATCGTGGCGCTGACACACCCCCGGTCAGCACCTGTGGAGATCCCCTCCGGCCCCCGCGTTCCTCCCCCTGGCGCGGGGGCCTCTCCATACCCGCAGGTCAACGCGCTGGCCCCGCGAAGGTTGCTGTGTCGCCAGTCACACCCGCTGCGGCCTCGCGACCGAAACGTTATCGTGTCCCGGTGCCTTTTCCCTCTTTCGGACGCAGCCGGACCGATCTCAAAGCGGTCGGCACCAGCACCGGGCGCCACCGCACGGTGGGGCAGCAGCAGGTCGAGGACACCCTGCCCGACCACGAACTGGAGTCCTACCTCGCGGCGCTGTCCCCGGACTCCGACGCCGAGACCACCGGTTCCGGTCGCCGCTTCGGCTCCGCCGAGGTCTTCCAGCTGCGGCTGTCGCTGATGGCGACCGAGCAGCTGCGCGAGCTGGCCGCCTACCGCCAGACCTCCCCGATGGCGCTGGCCCAGGAGTGGGTCATGCAGCGCCTCGAGTGGGAGGCGCAGCAGCTGCAGCGCCGCTAGCCCCCGGACCACCCACCACGGAACCCCGACGGTGACAGGCCCCGAACCCGCACGGGTTCGGGGCCTGTCCGTTGTCCAGCGCGGTGAACTACAGCGGGACGACGTTCGTCGCCTGCGGGCCCTTGGTGCCCTGCCCGACCTCGAACTCGACCCGCTGGTTCTCCTCAAGGGTGCGGAAACCCTTGCTCTGGATCTCCGAGTAGTGCACGAAGACATCGGCGCCGCCGTTGTCCTGCGCGATGAAGCCGAAGCCCTTCTCGGAGTTGAACCACTTGACAGTGCCCTGTGCCATAAACCTGCCTCCATCGCAGGAGCATGGGGCTGCACCGTGCAACCCCGGGCCGCCCTCGGGCGATACTCCCGCCTACCTCAGCGGAAAAGCAGCGCGCCCGCGTAGTCGTTCCGCGAGCGTGAATCGCACGAACACAGAAACCACGGCCTGCAAACGAAAGCGTATCGGCTCGGCAGGGGCCGCACTACTGCCTGACGGGCGCTCGGCTAGCCCAAGCGGGTGATCTGCTCCAGCACGCTCCGAAGTGGTCGCATCGCTCTCCGGATTCGACCGTCCGGCAATGGAAAGTGACACGAGTCACACTTGTTCCGGTCAACGATCCTCCCCGCCGCGGCGTCGTTATCAGTGTTCGAATGGCTTGTGGGGGAAGGGAAGTCGCGATGGGTGCGTGGAGCGGACGACGGCGGGGGCCAGTGGTCGGGTTGGTCGGCGCGGCGCTGGTGGCCGTGCTCGGCCTGAGCGGGTGCACGTCGGGGGAATCGATCGCCGCGACGGGGGGACCCGGCGCGGCCGAGCAGACCACCCAGGCACCGGCGAAGCCGTCCGCGAAGTTCACCGCGACACCCGCCGCCGACGCCAAGGACGTCAGCCCGGGCGGCCCGATCACCGTGGCGGTCGCCGACGGCGCGCTGGAGGCGGTCACCCTGACCAACCCGGATGGCAAGCAGGTCAAGGGAGAACTGGCCGCCGACAAGAAGACCTGGGCGGTCACCGAGCACCTCGGCTACGGCAAGACCTACACCTGGGCGGGCACCGCGCTGGGCACCGACGGCAAGAGCGCCACCCTCGCGGGCTCGTTCACCACGGTCAAGCCCAAGCGGACCGCCAAGGCGAGCCTCAACACCGGTGACGGCCAGACCTACGGCATCGCGATGCCGGTCGCGGTCGTGTTCGACGCGCCGGTGAAGGACAAGGCCGCCGTGGAGAAGGCGATGACGGTCACCACGACCCCGGTCAACGAGGGCGCGTGGGCCTGGCTGGACGACAGCACCGCGCACTGGCGCCCCAAGGAGTACTGGAAGCCGGGCACCAAGGTCGAGGTGGCCGTCGACATCTACGGCGTCGACCTCGGCGGCGGCACCTACGGCCGCGACGACGTGACCTCGGCGTTCACCATCGGCCGCGCCCAGGTCGTCAAGGCCGACACCAAGACCCACCGGATGCTCGTCTACCGCGACGGCGTGAAGACCCAGGACTTCCCGGCCTCGATGGGCCTGGAGTCCGACCCCGGCCGGGTCACCAAGTCCGGCACCCACGTGGTGATGAGCAAGCACGCCACCTACGGCATGACCAACCCCAAGTACGGCTACGAGAACGTCGTTGTCCCCTGGGCCGTCCGCGTCTCCAACAACGGCGAGTTCGTCCACGGCTACGCGGGCTCCATCCCCGACCAGGGCAAGCGCAACGTCTCCCACGGCTGCGTCAACCTCGCCCCGGCCAACGCCAAGATCTACTACGACTCCGCCCTCGTCGGCGACCCGGTCGAGATCACCGGCAGCACCCAGCAGCTGGGCAAGGCCGACGGCGACTACTACGACTGGGCCCTCTCCTGGGACAAGTGGACCTCGATGTCGGGCGCCGCGAACTGACCCAGCAGGACCCGGGGGTGGCTTCCACTGCGGAAGCCACCCCCGTCGCGTGTGCGGGGCCGGTGCTGGTCGGGCGGCTAGGTTGTTCGGCATGGAGGCTGAGGTTGCTGCCGGGGAGTTGGTGGTGCGGGCTTCTGGGGCGGTCGCGGCGGTGATGGCCATCGAGGGGCGGGGGCGGGGAGAGCCGCAGCAGGTGCAGGTTCTGTTGCGGGCTGGGGTGGGGCGGGTGCCTGCGGCGGGGGTGGCGTTGGGGTTCGGGGAGTGTTCGGTCCGGGTGCGGGGTGGGGTGGTGCTCATCTCGGTGGCGGCGGGGAAGTTGTCGATCGGGTTCGGGGAGTTGCGGCCGCTGTTGTTCCAGCCCGTGCCGTTGGCGCGGGGGTTGCAGGCGTTGGTGGCGGCCTCGGTGGGGCACCTGGTGGCGGCGTCGGGGTCGCTGGATCCGCACGGGGCCCGGGCGTACGTGGTCGGCTTGGCGGAGCTGGTGTTGCGCAGTGCCTTGCGGACCGAGCTCGACCGGGCCGACGCGCTGGCGACCCGGCGCCGGGCCGCGGTGGACTACATCCGCGAGCACCTGTCCGATCCGGCGCTCGCCGCCGACCGCATCGCCGATGCCCTGTTCATCTCGCGGCGCAGGCTCTACCAACTGTTCGACGACGGCGACGGCGTCTCCGGTCGTATTCGCGCGATGCGGATCGAACGGGCCAGGGAACTGCTGGCCGACCCGGCGCAGGGTATTCGCGGGATCGGCGAGATCTCACGGCAGTGCGGTTTCGCGAACGCGGCCCACTTCTCGCGGACGTTCCGCAAAACCGTCGGTGAGTCCCCCAGCGACTACCGGGACAAACTGCTCAGGTGAACTCCAACGAGGTCACCAGTTGGCCGAGGAGCCCAGCCAGTTCCCACCAACCCCGCCCCGTCGCCGAGTGCAGGGTGAACACCGCGACCCGGCGGGTTCCCGGGTCGAGCACGACGGCCTGGAGTTGGCAGCCGGGAGAAGCGGTGATCCGCTCGACCACCACCACCGGATAGCCGCGTTCGGTGCAGGACTCGGTGACGTCGGGGATGTCGTCTTGGCCGAGGTGGGCGCACAGGTCGGCGGCGGTGCTGGAAGCCGTTGGCGCATCGGTGGTGGTGAGCAGCGCGGTGAGGACGGCCGGGTCGGCCGCCGGGTGGGTGACGGTGGCGACCAGTCCGGCGCCGCTGCTGTGCGCGAGGTCGGCGGCTTCCCGGGCGGACTGGGCGACACCCGGGTCGTGGCAGGCTTCCCGGCCGCGGGTGGCGAGCATGAGCGCGGTGAGTTCGGCGGCGGTGCGCTCCGCCGAAGCGAGCGTGACCGGCGTGATCCCCTCGACCGCGGCCAGTCTCACCGCGGTCGCTCGACGACGGTGATCGTCCCGCCCGCCTGCGGCGCCGACCGCAGCCCGGCGGCGAACGCACCCACGGCCCCGGTCGGTCGTGCCGCGCTCGCGGGAGCCGCGATCAGACCCGCCATCGCCGCCGAGGTGGTGGACATCCGGTGCAACAGGTCCGCGATGGACCGTACAGCGGGAGCGGACTCGATCACGTTGCCGCGCAAGGAATCCAGCTGATCCGCGACCCGGTCGGCCGCCAGTTCGTGGTCAGCGGCCAGGGTCCGCGCCGCACGGAGCACGGCGTCGAGGCGATCCTTGAGGTCACCAAGCGTGGACTCGGCCGCAGCGTGCCGAGCGGCGGCGTCCGCAGACCGGGTGAGATCGACCTCGTCACGCCAACGGTCCACATCGTCCTCCACGCTCGCGATCCGACGGCGCAGCGCCGTGGCCTCGCGGTCGAGTCGCTCGGCCGCCACCTTGGCGGCCACCAGGGTCTGCACCCATCCCATGAGGACGGTCGCCGCTTCGCGCAACACACCCACCCGCGCCGCGATATCACCACCCCGCAGCCGATCGGCGAACCCCGAAGCCGCCGCACCGGTCCACCCGGAGGCCGCTTCGCGCCCCCGCTCAACAGCCGAATCCGCCTGTTCCAAAGCTTCCGCCGCCGCGAGGTACCCCCGGGCAAGATCAGCGACAGCCTCCGGATCACCAGCAGCCGGATCGAACCCCAAACCCGGGTAGGTGCTCATCGCAGGCGGTTTGTGGTGTTGGTGTCGTCTCGCAGGTAGCCATCTCTCGTTGCCGTGACGGCGTCGGCGGTGTCTCCGAGTGTTGACGCGAGTGCGGTCAGGGCGTCCTGGGTGTCGGCGGTGAGGGCGGCGACGACCGTGTTCAGTCTGCCGGGGCCTGCGTGGACGTGGTCGAGGCGGATGTCGGTGAGCGAGGTGGTGGCGTCTCGCAGGATCGTGGTCGCGGTGGTGAGTTCGCCGGGGTCGACGGTGTAGCCGGTCATGCGCCGAACACCTCGGGGTAGGCGGGGGGCAGGTCGTCGAAGAAGTCCATGCCCTCCATGTAGCGGTTCTTGTGTTCGAGGTCGTCCTCGCCGTTGGCGCCTGCGCCGCCCATCGGCGGGTACATCCCACCCGCGGCCCCCGCACGCCCAGGCGTGCCCTCAACTAGACCGCCGCCGGCACGGCCACCGCCGAGTCCGCCCGTGCCGGAGAAAGCGCCGCCACGCGGCACTGCGTCACTGCCGGTCCGCGCCCCGCCGAAGCCGGGCCCGAAGCCGCCGCCGTACGCACCGCCAGCCTGACCAGGGCCGTAACCAGTCGCGCCGGGGCCGTAGCCGGACGACGTGTTGGGCCCGTAGCCCGTGGTCGAGGGCGGCGCGTAGTTGGACACATCGGTCCCGCTGTCCGGACCGTTCGGCTCGGGCGGGTTCGGTGATGGGACTGGGGGGACCGGCGGGACCGGCGGCTTCTTGGGCCCGGTGGTCGGCGGCGGCCACGGGGTGGGCTGGTGGATCGGGGTGTAGTTGATCTTCGGGACCTGGTTGTCGCCGGGGCGCGGGGCGGGGGCGGCGGCGGTGTAGTCCGGCAGCGCGGTCCGCACCTGCTGGCTGTGCGCGGCGAAGGTGTTCATCACGCGCACGGCCTCGGCCTTGGCGTTGTCGTGCGCCGCCTGCTTGGGCTGCTGGTCGTCGGTGAGCGCCTTGAGCAGGATCGCGTCGCTCGGGTCGCGGTCGACCTTGATGTCGTAGCCCGCGTCGAAGTGCTGCCTCGCGTAGTAGAACACCGGCTCCGGCATGGTCTTCTGCGCGTGGACCACGGCGTCGGTGAAGTTCGACAGGCCCTCGCCGATGCGGTCGGTGGTGTGCGCGGCCTCGCCAGCCCACTGCGTGAGCCGGGTGTTGGACTCGGCCGCGTTGCGAGCGGCGGGACCGCGCCAGGTGCCGAGCAGGTTCTGCAGGATGTCCTGCACCTCGCCGGTGGTGCCCGCGATCTGCTTGGACAGCGCGGCCCACTGCTCGGCGCGCTCACCCAGCAGACCCGGCCGCGCCTTCATGACCATGTTGTAGAGGCCCGCGTGGTCGTAGTGGTCCCAGTTGACCTGGTTGAGGTCGTCGAGTTCCCGGTTGCGCGCGCGGCCCGCCTTGTCCCGCAGCTGGGCAGCCGTGTGTCCGTGGTCGTCGGCGTACGCGTGGTGATCCGCCATCAGAGCGCACCTCCCGCGTGCCGGATCGCGTTCTCGGCGTGCTCGTCGACGCCGCGGTAGGCGGCCAGCGTCGCGCTGATGGTGGCGCGCACCTCGGCGAGCTCCTCCAGGTAGTTGGTCAGGACCTTGCGCAGGCCGTCGGTGGTGTCGGCGCGCCCGAGGAACGTCCGCGACATCGCCGCGGCGACCGGACCGGCACCCGCCGCGAGCGGCTCCCCGAGGTCCTCGGCGGCCCGCAACTGGGCGACGAGGTCCTTCTGCAGTGCGGCCAGGTCGGTCTCGGCCCGCTGCAGCGCCGCGTAGTCGACCTCCAGCCCGTCCGTGCCCGATCCCGTGATGGTGAAGTCCCCCTGGGGACCGGCCACCACGTCGACCACGAGCTCCGCCCGCGTCACCGGCTTCAGCTGGGCGCGAAGCGCCTCGGCCTCACGCGCGTTGTGGACCCACGTCATGTCTTTCCTCCACCCGCCTCTCCACCACCAGCGTGACCGACCGTGATCCCGCGTTCTACCCAACCCGGGCCCTTGTGCACAACTGGGCACGTCCGGCGCTCACACGGTCATCAGCGCCGGTTAAACGGTGACGTTACCCTCCACGAGTGAGTGAATCAGGCACGAAGGAGAAGCCGGGACCCCCTGCGGTGCGCCGAGCGGTGGCGGCGTCGGCGATGGGCAACTGCATCGAGTGGTACGACTTCGGCGTCTTCGGGTTCATGCCCGCCGTCCTCGGCGCGGTGTTCTTCGACGCCGCCACCCCGACGGAGAACGTGCTGGGCACCTTCGCGGTGCTGGCGGTGGCCTTCGTCGCCCGGCCGTTCGGCGGGTTCGTGTTCGGCCCGCTCGGCGACCGGATCGGCAGGCGCAGGGTGCTGGCGGCGACGATCGTGCTGATGTCCGGGTCGACGTTCGCGATCGGACTGTTCCCCTCGTACCAGACGGCCGGTGTGCTGACCCCCATCCTGGTGGTGCTCGCCCGGCTCGTCCAGGGCTTCTCGGCGGGTGGTGAGTACGGCGGCGCGGCCACGTTCATCGCCGAGTACGCCCCGGACCGGCGGCGCGGGTTCCTCGGCAGCTGGCTGGAGTTCGGCTCGCTTGGCGGGTACCTGCTAGGCGCGGGCGTGGTCACCACGTGCACCATCGCGCTCGGCGACGCGGCCATGGCGGACTGGGGCTGGCGGATCCCGTTCCTGGTGGCCGGTCCGCTCGGGCTGGTCGGGCTGTACCTGCGGACCCGGCTGGAGGACACCCCGCTGTTCGCCGAGATCACCGCCAAGCACCAGGTGGAGGCGTCGCCGCTCAAGGCCGTGCTGCGCACCCAGTGGCGGCCGATCCTGCACCTCATCGGCTACATCGTGCTGCTCAACATCGCCGATTACGTGGTCCTGACCTACATGGAGTCCTACCTGACCACCACGTTGGGACTGTCCGGTCGGACACCGCTGCTGGTCATCATGGCCGTGATCGTGGGGATGATGGCCCTGGTCGGCCCGGTCGGCGCCCTCACCGACCGCCTCGGCCGCAAACCGTTCCTCTACGCCGCGTGCGCCGGCTTCCTGGTCCTGCCGATCCCGGCCTTCACGCTGATGGACGCGGGCAGCACGACCGCCCTCGTCGCGGGCCTGGCACTGATCGCGCTGCCACTGACGTTCCTCCTCGCGACCATCCCCTCCGTCCTCCCCGCGATGTTCCCCACCCGCGTCCGCTACGGCGCGTTCGCCATCGGCTACAACCTGTCGACCGCCCTGTTCGCCGGGACAGCGCCGTACATCGTGACCAAGCTGGTGGACGCCACCGGCGACCAACTCGTCCCCGCGTACTACCTGATGGGCGCCGCCCTGATCGCCGCCGTGCCCATCTACCTGCTGCCCGAGACCGCAGGCAAACCCTTGCGCGCCCTCGACGAAGACCCGGCCCCGGTGCGGACCCGCTGACCGTGTGCGCGGCCACAGCGGGGCAGGGGCGCTTACGCGGCAACATCGCGGTCGGAGAGCGGTAAGCGCGCAGCCAGGCACGAATAGGCGATCGGCTCGTGTTCGGCACACGCGTGGTCACAGGCGTCGATCTCAACATCGGGCATCCTCCGACGCCGGGCACCGCACGACCTCGATGAGCGACACGCGGAAGCTCCACCTCTCCACGCGTGCATCTGCGCCGATCCCGGTCGGACTCGACCGCCGCGGATCCGATGGGGTCTGCTCGGGACAGATGCGATGAACACCCGTCGTGAGCACGCCGAAGCGGTGGCGCGGCAGCTTTGCCTCCCGGCCGGGGCGTGTGCGCGGCCACAGCAGGGGCGTTGCCTACTCTTCGGTAATGAGTCGAACCGCTGATGTGTGGCCGCCCGTGGCGGTGGAGTTGCCGGAACGCCATGAGGACACCCCGGCGCCGGGGACGGACCTGCCGCCGCACTACGCGTACTGCTTCGGGTGTGGTGATCGGCAGGAGGACGGGCTGCACCTGCGGGCATCGGTCGGCGAGGGGCAGCGCATCCGGTCCCGGTTCACCGTGACCGAGGCCCACCAGGGCGCACCGGGGCTGGCCCACGGCGGGCTGCTGGCCTGCGCGTTCGACGAGGCGCTCGGCACAACCGTGGGGAATCTGCTGCGCAGGCCCGCGGTGACCGGACGGTTGGAGACGGACTTCCTGCGGCCGGTCCCGGTGGGTACGACGCTGGTGATCGACGCGCGGCTCGACGGGGTCGCGGGGCGCAAGGTCTACGTGAGCGCGGAGGGCCGGATCGACGCCGAGGACGGTCCGGTGGCGGTGCGGGCGCGGGCGTTGTTCGTGCTGGTGGAGTTGAAGCACTTCATCGACAACGGGCGCGCCGAGGACCTGCGGGCGGTCGCCGCCGACCCCAGCCTGCTCGGGTCACGGCCGGTGGAGCTCAATCCGTAGGCTGGGCAGCATGTTCATGGCCGTGGTCGGGCTCGGTGTGCTGGCGCTGCACCTCTACCTGTGGAAGCGGTTGGTGCGCGACACCACCAGGACGGCGCGGGCCAGGCGGGTCGGCACGGTCGTGCTCGGGGTGTTCGCGCTGCTGGCGGTCGCCGCGCTGGTGCTGCCCCGGTTCGTGGGGGTCGCGGTCGCGGAGTGGTTCGCGTGGCCGGGCTACCTGTGGCTGGCGGTGTTCTTCTACCTCCTCCTGCTGCTGGCCGTGCTGGAACTGCCCCGCCTGGCGCTGCGGAAGTGGACCAAGCCCAACGGCGAGACCGACGAGAGCAGGCGGCTGTTCCTGGCGCGCGCGGCGGGCGTGGTGGCGGGTGCGGCGTCGGCGAGCATCGTGGGCGCGGGCACCGTGTCGGCGCTGGGCCCGCCGACGGTGAAGCGGGTGGCGGTGCCGATCGGCGGGCTGGCGCCCGGGCTGCGCGGGTTCCGGATCGCGGTGGTCAGCGACATCCACCTCGGCCCGCTGATGGGCCGCGCGCACACCGAGCGGATCGTGCGGATGATCAACGAGACGCAGCCGGACCTGGTCGCGATGGTCGGCGACCTCGCCGACGGCACGGTCGCCGAACTGGGCGGTGCCGCGGCCCCGCTCGGCGACCTGGCCGCGCCGACCTACTTCGTCACCGGCAACCACGAGTACTACTCCGGCTACCAGCCCTGGATCACCGAACTGGAACGGCTCGGCCTGAACTACCTGCACAACGAGAACACCCAGATCGTCCACAACGCCACCGCCTTCACCCTCGCGGGCGTGACCGACGTGACGGGCAAGACCTTCGACGACGGCCCGGACATGAAGAAAGCCGTGGCAGGCAAGGCAGGCGCGACCGTCCTCTTAGCCCACCAACCCGTCCAGGTTTCGCAGGCCGCCCAACTCGGCGTCGACCTCCAACTGTCCGGCCACACCCACGGCGGCCAACTCTGGCCGTTCCACTACGTCGTGCGCGCGGCCCAACCCGCGGTGTCCGGTCTCTCCAAAGTGGACAACACCTGGCTGTACGTCACCAACGGCGCAGGCTCCTGGGGCCCACCCGTCCGCGTCGGCGCCGAGCCGGACATCTCCGTGGTCGAGCTGACTCCCGGTTCCTGAGCACCCCGGCTGCGTGCTCGCGAGTGACCCTCTCGGCGGGCAACTCAGCGGCAGCTGAGACCGAACAGTGCCCAGCATGCGGCCGAGCAGAGTCGGTCTGGCGCCCACTTATCCCCAACCCCCCGAACCATCCACAGCCCACCGCGCGAACCTATTGACACATCGCCGACCCCGATAATCTCAGGAATGGGCCCCCGGCCCCCGGGAGGGTGGGCCCCGGTCGGCAGAGTGGATCTTGGTTGGCGGCGATCGGCGCCCGTCGATGAGAGGCGCACCCTCGACGAGAGGCTCTCTGGAGCCCGGTCGGCGGGGTTGGTCGTGGAGCCGGGTGGGCTATTTGCAGTCGGTCGGGGGTGTCTTGGCTGCTTTCAGCACGATCGAGCTGAGCTTCGAGTCGGTGCCGTCCTTGGCGGGGATGACGATGGTGGCCTTCTGCGTCCAGGTTTGGCCGCCGGTGTCGAGGGTCCAGGTGCCGGTGACCTTCTTGACGAGGGCGGCGCGGGTGACCCAGCCGTACTCGCCTGGTTTGAGGGTGATGGTGACGGTGTCGGTGGTGGCTTCCGAGCCGATCCAGCTGTGGGCGTAGTTCGCCTGGATCTGGGTGGTCACCGTTGCCTTGATGCCGAGGTCGACGCCGACCTGGACGCCCACGGTCACGGTGCCGCCCACCGTGTTCTGCCAGCCGACGGTCTGGTTCCAGGCGCGCGAGTAGGTGGCGTTGTTCGGGGTGCCGTTCTTGACCAGTTGGCTGACGCAGGCGGCGGGTTCCAGGTAGGCCGGGTACTTGGTCTTGTCCTCCTTCCAGCCGCAGGTCCGCGGGTCCTTGTCGCAGCGGGCCATGGCGTACTCGACGGCCAGGGTCTTGGTGCCGGGCAGGGTGCTGGTCACGCCGATCTTGAAGGACTGCAGCGCGTTGCCCGCCGCGCAGCCGTCGACGTAGACGTAGCCCTCGTCGTCGAGGGTCCAGCAGGAGCCGGTGTCGACCTGCTTGACGAAGAAGCTGGAGAAGTCGTTCGCGAACGGCACCAGCACCCAGCGCTGGCTGCTCTGGCCGACGCACTCCCACTGGTCGAGGTAGTCGTTGGTCCGCCAGACGTCGACGCAGTTGCCGCTGGCCAGGTTGCGGATCCGGAAGGTGAAGTCGGCGTTCTGCTCGACCTTCCAGAACGACCGGTCACCGAGCGCGCCGCCGAACTGGAGGTAGGAGTGCGCGTCGCCGGGGTCCTCGATGTCGAGCCCACCGCCGAACGCGGCGCTGGTGAACTGCAAGCAGTTGAGCGACCCCGGCGACGCGCACCCGACCGGGGTCGCCGATGCCGCCGTGGGGGTGATGACCGCCGCCACCAGGACGAGCAGCACGAGCATCGCCAGTCTGCGCATGGCCGACCCGCTTTCGGTTGTCCTATCCGGACTTCCGATCGTGGGCTCCTCAAGGCGGGGCAGCAATCCCCGGGAAGGGTCGCTGAACCACCTCTTCTAGCTACAGCGCCCACCTTGCGGGGAACATCAGGTCAGCGTTCGCGGGCGGATGGCGTTCGCCTTGTCCACCAACGCATGCCGCTGCTCCGGTGAACTCGCGAGCCGCGCCAGTGCCCGGTAGCAGCGTTCGAGGCCGAACCGGAGCTCCCGTTCGGACAGTTCGCAGCCCAGCACGGTGCGCTGCGCGTTGGACGGGTTGGCGCCCGGCTTGCCCGCCTTCACCCAGCCGTACGCGGCCTCCAGCACCTCCGCCGCCAGCCGGGTCCTGCGCTCGGCGTCCAGCGCCAACCGCTCCAGCCGCTTGGCGGCGTCGTGCAGCTCGTGCTCGACGACCCGCTCCACCTCGTGGCCGCGCGCCTTGACCTTGATCGCGGCGACCTGCGCGGCGACGTGGTGGCTGGAGGTGTCGGGCACCGCCTCCAGCACCTCGATCGCCCCGGCCCGGCCGCCCTGCGCGAGGTACACCCTGGCCAGCCCGAACGCGGCGCTGACGAAGGAGTGGTCGGTGCGCCAGACCAGCTCGTAGAACCGCGCCGCGGCGAAGTGGTCGCCAGCCAGTTCGGCGCTGACCGCGAGGGCCAGCTTCGGCGCGATCTCACCCGGCACCGCGTCGTAGACCCGCGCGAACGCCTCCCGCGCCGCCTTCGGGGCGTTGTTGGCCAGCGCGAGCAGGCCGTGGAACCAGTCGGGCCGCCAGTCGGCCGGGGACCTCGGCATCCGGCGCACCGCGTCCAGCTCGGCACCGGCCGCGCGCAGGTCGCCCTGGTCGAGCCGGGCCTTCACCATGCGCAGGCGGACCTCGATCGAGTCCTGCGGCGCGCCTGCCAGCGCGGCGACCAGCTCGGCGGGCTCGGTGGCGGTGATGCTCGCCAGCGCCACCGCGGCCGGGTCGTCGGCGTCCACCAGCGGCAGCGGCAGCACGGTGGCCACCTCCGCCGGGCTGGGCACCGGCAGCGCGTCGGAGGCGCCGAAGGTCCTGGTCTCCAGACCGAACACAGTGGACAGTCCGGGGCGCGGTTTCCCGCTGCCGAGCGCCATCACCTCACGCAGCACGCCGGTCAGCTGGTCGGCCATCTCCTCGGCGGAGGTGAAGCGGCGGGCCGGGTCGGCGTGGGTGGCGCGGTGCAGCACCCGGTAGTAGCTGCCGAACAACGCGAACAGCGGCTCGGCGTCGGGGCCGGGCAGGGTGTGCTTGTAGCGGGTGGTGTAGCCGGCGAACTCGATGGACAGCACGGCCAGGGTCCTGCCGACGGTGTAGATGTCGGAGGCGATCGTGGCGCCCTCGGCGGCCAGCTCGGGAGCAGCGTACCCGGCGGTGAAGAACAGCGGGCTCTCGTAGTCGTCGGTCTTGCGCACCGCGCCGAGGTCGATGAGCTTGAGCTGCTCGCCCGCCTGGATCACGTTGTCCGGCTTGAGGTCGCAGTAGAGCATGTCGATGCTGTGCAGGTACCCGATGGCGGGCAGGATCTCCAGGCCGTAGGCGATCACCTGGCCGATCGGCAGCGGCTCGGCCCGCCCGGTCTGCCGGTGGTGCTCGAGGGCGAGCTGGCGCAGCGACTGGCCGCCGACGTACTCCATCACGATGTAGCCGACCATCGAGCCGGTGTTGGGGTCCGGGTGCTCGACGAAGTTGTAGATCTTGACGACGTTCGGGTGCTCGACCTCGGCCAGGAACCGGCGCTCGGCGACCACCGAGGCCATCGAGGTCGCGTCACCGGTGTCGATCATGCCCTTGAGCACGACCCAGCGGTCGCTGACGTTGTGGTCCTTGGCCAGGTAGATCCACCCGAGACCGCCGTAGGCGATGCTGCCGAGCACCTCGTACTGGCCGCCGACGAGGTCGCCGCGGAACAGGCGGGGCCGGAAGTTGAAGTCCTGCCCGCAGGTCGCGCAGGTGCCCTCGGCCACGCCGGGCTCGCCGTCGACACCGCGGCCGACCTGGGCGCCGCAGTTGGTGCAGAACCGCTTGTTCTCCGCGACGACCGGGTTCTCCAGCACCGCGCTGGCCGGGTCCTTCACCGGGACGACCGGCACCTCGACCAGACCGGCGCCCAACCGGCCCCGGCCGGACGCGCGCGAACCGGTCCGGCGGCCGGTGCCGGGGAACGAACCGGACCCGGTGTCGGAGCGGGTGAGCAGCTCGGTCTTGGGCGGCTCCTGCTCGTCCTCCGGCTTCGGCGGCACGATGCTCTGGGTCAGCGTGGTCTCGGCCAGCACACTGGTCAACGGTGAGTCGTCCGGCGGGGCGAACGGGCTCGCGTCGTCCGGGATGGAGTGCCGATCGGTGACGTCGGCCGCGCTGGTGTCCGGCCTGGGGCGCGGACGGGCGGGCGGTGGACCGGCCTGCGGACGGGCGAACTGTCCTGAGTGGACACCGGGCGGCGGGGGGATGGGGTGCGGACCGGTCCGCGAACCGGGCCTGGGCGGGAACGGGTGCGGACCACTGGAGAACTGGCCCGGCTGCGGGAACGCGTGCGGCCCGGTCGACTGCCCACCGGGTGCGGCGTGACGACCCGGCCGCCGCGCAGGCGGCGGCTGGGACTGACCACCCGGCGGGTACGGGGCGGGCTGCCGGGGGCTCGGCGACGGCCGGGACCGGGGACCCGTCTGCCCAGGCGGGGTCGGCTGCGACGGCTCACCCGGTGCGGGCGGCCGGAACTGCTGTCCCGGCTGAACCTGCGGCATCGGCTGCGACTGCTCACCGGGCGCGGACGGCCGGAACTGCCGCCCTCCCCGCGCCGACTGCTCGACCGGCGCGACCTGCCGCAAGTGATCGCTGAACGCCTCGGGCTGCACCCGCACCTGCTGGAACTGGGACACCGCCTGACCGTGCTCACCCGGTGCGGGCGGTCGAGACTGCTGCCCGGCCCGATCCGGCTGTGACTGCTCGCCGACCACGGGCTGCCACGCTTGATGGCCCTGAGCCTCTGGCCCCACCTGCTGGAACTGGGACACCGACTCGGGCTGCTCACCCGGTGCAGACGACCGAGACCGCCGACCAGCCCGATCCGACTCGGACCGCTCACCAGCCACGGGCTGCCACGCCTGATGGCCCTGTCCCTGCTGGACTTGAGCGACCGGCTGAGACTGCTCCCCAGGGGCAGCCTGCTGAGACTGTTGACCAGTCAAATCCGACTGAGGCTGCTCAGCAGACGCGGGTTGCCAGGCTTGAACGCCCTGCGCCTCGGGCAGCACTTGCTGGAGCTGGGAGGCATCCCCCGGGGCGGGTTGGTGACCGGTGGGTTCTGGCTGGGGCCGCGACGGTGATTGCTCAGCCGATGCGAGTGGCCGGGGCTGCCCGTCCACCTGCTGGGCGTCGCCAACGGCGTGCGGCTGCTCCAGCGCGACCTGCTCGTCGGCTTGTTCGGGTTGGTCGTGCCCTGCTGGCTGGAGCTGCTCCCCCGCCTGCTCGTCTGCCTGCACCTTCGCGTCCGGGGGTGAGTCCAGCTCGGTCAGCGGAACCGGCCGCCCGATCGCGATCTGGTCGGCGGGGGCCTGCCAGACCGGGGAGGGGCGGACGACCTGGGTTGGTGGGGCGGGGTCGTCGATGGGGGACTCCTCGCGGGCAGGCGTGTCGAAGTTCCAGCGGGCCGGTTTGGGGGTGGGTTCCGGCTCGCCCGGCGCGGTCCTGTGCGTCATCGGGGGCACCTCCGCTCAGTCCCGGTACCTGGCGGGCGGCGGCGCGGCGCGGTCGCCTGCCTGGGCCAGCCACTTGGTGTAGCTCGACACCCAGGAGCCGTTGGTGACCGAGCGCTCCAGCACCCCGTTGACGAACCGCGTCATGTCCTCGTACTGCTTGGGGATGCCGATGCCGTAGGGCTCCTCGGTGAACCGGGGGCCGACCATCTTCACGTTCGGGTCCTGGGCGACCATCCCGGCCAGGATGGTGTCGTCTGTGGACACCGCGACGACCTGGCCCTGCTGGAGCATCACCAGGCAGTCCGACCAGTTGTCCACCGCCACGATCTCCGGCGGGGCTGGCGACTCGCGCAGCCGGGCGATCGAGGTGGACCCCTTGCTGGCGCAGACCCGCTTGCCGCCCAACTGGTCGATGCCGGTGATCGGCGACGCGCGGTCGACCAGCACGCGCTGGCCCGCCACGTAGTAGGTGGTGGAGAAGTTGATGTCGACCCAGCGCGAGCAGGTGGCGGTCATGGTCCGGACCACGATGTCGACCTCGCCCTTCTTGAGCGCGTCGATGCGCTCGGCCGAGGTGATCACCTTGTACTGCACCTTGTTCGGGTCGCCGAAGATGGCGGCGGCGACGTCGCGCACCCGGTCGATGTCGAAGCCCTCCAGCGCGTTGCTGGTGGGGTTGCGGAAGCCGAACAGGAAGGTGTTCTGGTCGACGCCCGCGATGAGCCGCCCCCGGTCCTGGATGGCGCGCATGGTCGAGCCGGTCGGCATGTTGCCCGGCTGCGGCGTCGTCGTGCCGGGACGCAGGCTGGCGGTCGGGTCGCACGGCGGGACCTGGGTGGCCGCGCCGGTGGTGGTCGGCGGGTTCACCTCGACCCCGACCGGCTGCGGCTTGTCCACTGAGGACACGATGGCCAGGTCGACCGGCCTGCCGGACGAGGCGCAGGCCGTCGCGCCGAACGCCAACACCAGGGTGAGCAGGACACCCCTCATCGCAGTGCCCCTCATCGGTACTCCCGCAGCCGCTCGCGGATGCCGAAGGTGATCCCGGCGGCCGCGACCACGGCGAGCACCGCGATACCCGGCACCAGGCCGGTGAGCGCGTTGCCCGCCCTCGTGGTCTGGGTGAAGAACTCCTCGCGCCCGGCGTTGAGCGCGGTGATCAGGTTCTTGTCGAGCTTGCCGAACGCGGCGGCGGCGCTGTCGGGCGCGTCGCCGATGGCGACCTTGACCGCCTCCTCGTACTGGCCGCCGTCGTCGAGCTCGCGGATCTTGCGGTGCGCGTCGGCCCACGCCTGCGCGTTCTGCACGGCGAGCTGCACCTCGCCTGCCATGGCGTCGCTGGAGGCGAGGTCCTTGGCCTGGCGCAACAGGTTCCCCGGCCCGTCGCCGGTGATGGACGCGGCCAACTGCTGCCACTCCTGCTCGTAGCCGGGGCCGTCGCCGCGGGCCACCAGGGTCAGCGTCTCGTCCGCGCGGCACTTGAGCGAGTTGATCCTGGCCTGCACCAGCACGTCGACCTGTTGGGCGCCACCGCGTTCCGCGTCACCGACGTGGCTGGACAGGACGATCATCGCGATGGTGCCCCAGATCATGGTGAGCGCCACCGCCGCGGTCGCCGCGACCAGGCCGATGTTGAGCAGCCGGTTGGTCCGGCGGGTCAGGTACCGCTGGGTGAGCACCAGGGCCACCAGCAGCGCGGCCATCAGCAGGATCGGCGCGAGCGGGATCGACCTGGCCGACTCCTGCTCGGCCTGCAACCGGTCGTAGTTGATCTCGTAGAGCTGCTCGGCCGCCGGCAGCAGCTTGGACCGCATCAGCCCGGACGCCTCGCGCAGGTAGGCCGCACCGGCCGGGAAGCCCTGCCGGTTGTTGGCCCGCGCGGTCTCGACCAGTCCGGCGTAGACGGGCAACTGCTGCGACAGGATCTCGACCTGCGCGGCGGCCTTGAGGTCACCGCCGACGTCGGCGGACGCCTTGCCGAGCGCGGTGCCCGCCTGCGAGATGTCGAACTCGTAGCGGGTGCGCAGCGGGGCGGGCTCGACGCCGCCGGAGAGGAACGCGCTCGCCGCCGTCGCGTCCGCGTCGGACAGCGAGCGGAAGATCTGCTGGGCCGCTGTCGCCAACGGCTCGCGGTGGGCGACCAGGTCGTCGAGGGTGTCGCGCTTGGCCTGCGCGGTCAGCGCGGCCACGATCCCGGTGATCGCGGTCAGCACGAGCAGCGCGACGGCCACCAGCGACAGCCGCCCGGGGGTGGTGTTCGCCGAGCGGGTCACCCGCCCGAGCGCCGAGGGACCCGCCGACCGCTGCGGCGCCGCCGTCACCACGGGGTCACACCCAACCGCACGTCCCCGCCGCCTTCCCTCCGCTGCCCGGTCGAGTCGAACTTAGTGCAGCGGTATGCCCCGAGCCACCAAGTCGGCGATGTCGGCGACCAGGTCGTGATCCGGCGGGGGTGGACACAGGCGGTCACCGGGGGGTCCCACTTGTGCGCGCGGTAGTCGCTCGGTTGCTGTCTGGATCGCCGTCCGCCCTGGTGGGACCGTGACTGGCATGAACGGGAACACTGAGCACAGCATGAAGCACATCGCGACGTTCTGCGGGCAGTGCAACTGCGGCTGTCCCGAACTGTGGATCGACCCCGACGCACCGGAGGAACGCCGCGTGGTGATCACCGACGACTTCGGCCAGCGCATCCAGATGAGCCTGGGCCAGCTCAGCGACCTCGTCGACGACGTCAAGAACGGCGTGGTCGACCAGGTGCTGGTGGCGGGCAGGTAACCGGCCGGACGACGTGGCGGACCCGGTATGGCTCGGCTGGCTGCTCACCGCGGCGTTCCTCGCGATCGCCGGGTACGGCGTTGCCCGGCTGGTCGTCGCGGCGCGGCTGCCCGCCGCCGGTTACCGGGGCTGCCACCGGGCGGTCGACACCGCCCACACCACCATGGCCCTCGGCATGGCGGTGATGTGCTCCCCGGTCGGCGGCCCGCTGCCCGCCGCCGGGTGGCAGGCTGTGTTCACGCTGGTGACCGCCTGGTTCCTCGGTGCGACCCTGCTGCGTGGCCACCGCGCCCCGATCGGCTGGCACGGCCCTGACTGGCAGCACGCCGTCGCCGGTCTCGGCATGCTCTACATGCTGCTGGCGGTCCCCCACACAGCGCACTCGATGTCCGTCTCGTGGACGGGTCCGCACACGGGCTCGGCGGCGCTACCCGCACTCGGTTGGGCTTTCGTGGCGTTCTTCGCCATCCAGGCCGTCCGGTTGGGACCCGCGGTCCTGCGCGGTGACCGAGGTGCCGGTCTGCTCACAGACGGCCGCGTCGCCGCCGCCTGCCAGTTCGTGATGGCCCTCGGGACGGGGTACGTCATCTTCGTGCTGCTGTAGCCCCCTGGCCAACCACGCTGCACCGACTCCGAGCGCCGCGAGCAGGGCGAACGCCAGGACGGGACGGTCGAGCAGGGCACCGACGGCTAGGGACACCACCACGCCGCCCGCGTTGCCCGTCATCCAGATGAGGGACGTGACCGGCCCCGCTGTGGCCGGGTCAGCGCGTTCGACCATGGCCAGGGCGACCGGGAGCGCGGACAGGAGAAAGAACCCGAGCGGGAGGCCGGCGGCGATCCCGGCCGTCGGGGCGAAGCCGAGCACCACGCATGCGAGCGCGGTGACGAAACCGGCCAGTTGCAGCGCACGCGGCTCGACGGCCCTGCGCGCGGCGAATGGTGGCACGAGGACACACCCCGCCACTCCCGCGACCAGCATGGCCAGCAGCAGGAGCCCCGAGGTGTCGGCACTGATGTGCGCGGGAGCGAGCAACGGCTCCAACCAGGTCGCAAGCGCGACGAAGATCCCCATCCCGAGGAACACGATCGCGGCCAACACGGGCACCCCAGGCTCACGAACCACCCTGAGCGGCGAGACCTCGGACTCGGGACGCCACGGGGGCACAACCCGCAGAGCGAACAGACCCGCGACAGCCGCCACCACCGAGATCACCCCACCAACCGCCACGACAGCGGGCACATCGGACGGGATGGCCGTGCCGACCCCGATGGCGATGATCATGCCGAGGTAGGTGGCCCCGGCCCCGATCGCAATCCCCAGCGGCCGGTGCTCCGGCTTGAGGTACGCGGCAGCGACCCTGGTGATCGCGTTCGCCAGGATCGGCTGCGCAATCGCGGCCAATGTCTGCCCTACTAGTGCGGCCCAATAGGCGTCTTGGGTGACCCTCAGTGCCGCGCCCGCAGCAATGAGCACCGCCCCTGCCGCGAGCGTTGGTCTGAGCGCCCGATCAAGCGCCATCCCGGTCGGCACCGCGAGCACCACGAAGAGCAACGGGAACAGATTCGCCAACCACCCGACAGCCTCCTCGGACACCCCGAAATGCCGCGCGGCAACAGTCGTGGTGGCCGCATAAGCCAACCAACTCACCTGCGTAGCCACACCGAGCGCGGCAAACGCAACCACAACCGGCCACCGAGAAGACATGGGCGAGTATCAAATACCCCTCTCGCCCCCGTCAACGCCCGACAAAGACTCGGCGACGTCGGCCCCCGAGCACGCCCACCACAGTCATCGCCCGAGCACGCCCCTCACAGTCTCAGTCCCCACCCGGCCCTCACGATCTTCGGTCCCAACGCTCCCCTCCACGACGGTGGCCCCCAACCGGCCTTCACGATCGTTGGCCCAACCGTGCCCCTCTAAGGCGTCGGCCCACAACCGCCCCTCTCAGACGTTGGCCGACCACGCGCTCCTCTGATCCGCTGGTGCCAGGCCGGCTCGATGGGGCGGACTTGTTTTGTGTGGGGGAGAATGGCCCGTAGCGTCGTTCGCGGCAGGGCCTGCTTTTTGGCCCCTGCTTTGCGGTTCTGCCACGGGTTGTTCAGGGGCCCCGCGCAAAACAAGTTCGCCCCATCGAGCAAAGCTCGAAACTCGCGCTCCGGCCAATGCCGCAGGCGAGGCGTTGATCGTCGACGCCGCAGGCGAGCACGAGAGCCAGACACCCTCAGCTCAAGATCAAACCCGCCACAGCAGCCCCCGATATGCAGAGGGTTATTCAGGAGATTGTCTGTCCGAGTCTTGTGCGACCCCTGATCATGTGGGCGGCGGCCCGTTTGAGAGAATTCGGTTACCACGCCAAAACTCTCACACAAACGGACCGCCGACATGTATCATACCACCGGCCTGCGCCGGGATCAGGTGACCGATCTCTGTGCGACCATTCACCGGGAAACAGTGGATGTGGATCGGCGTTGGCCGCCGTGTCTGGGGTTGTTCACCTCGGTGGTGGTGGCATTGACGTATCTGCGCCGGAACAGGGTTCAGGTGGAGTTGGCCGAGACCTTCGGGGTGTCGCAGTCGACGATCAGTCGGGCGATCACCGCGATGACACCGTTGCCGGCGAAGTTGCTCGCCGAGTGCGTGCCCACCGTCGACGAGTTGGACTCCCGATCGACCTACATCGTGGACGGTACATTGTTGCCGTGCTGGTCATGGGTGTCGCGCGAGAAGACCCTGTACTCGGGCAAACATCGCACGACCGGGCTCAACGTCCAGGTCGCCCGCACGCTTGATGGCCGGTTGGCGTGGGTGTCGGATCCCTTACCCGGCAACTGGCATGACACTCGTTGCCTGACCGACTCGGGTGTCCTCGACAGGGATGTCTCCCACTGGATGGGAGACAAAGCCTATGTCGGCATGGGGATCCTCACCCCGATCCGCACACCCGCCCGCCGCGAGTTGGTGAAATGGGAGAGGAACTTCAACCACGAACACAACGCGATCCGCGTCCGCGTCGAACACGCCATCGCCAACCTCAAGACCTGGCGCATACTCCACACCGACTACCGGCGCCCTCTCGCCACCTTCGCCACAACCATCACCGCCGTCCTCGGCCTGCAATTCTACCGCCAAGCCTGAATAACCCTCACAGCCTACCGAGCACCACCGACAAAACGCCCCAACCGAGCACCCACCCTGTGGACAACTCTCCCGCCGCCCCCTTACACAACCCGAACCTCGCACCCCCACCACCCTTAACCGCCACCCACCAAGGTCATCCCCATCACCACAACGGGAGGACCCACATGCGAGCCAAGTCAGCCGCCATCGTCGTCGCCATCACGGTCGGGGTCGGGCTCACCGGAGCCGGGACGGCAGCAGCCCAACCCAGCACCCCCGTGACCATCACGCTGAGCCCAGAGCAGGTCGCGAACATCTGCCAGAAGCGGATCCCCAAGATCGAGCAGCGGACCGCCAAGCTCCTCGACCGGATCAATGGCGGCGCCGAGGTCAAGGGCTCACCGGCATGGCTGCGTGCGAGGGCCGACAAGGAGCAGGCTGCCGGGCGGGAGACTTCGGCTGAGTTGTTGCGGGAGCGGGCTGAGCGGCGGGCGGGTCGGGTGGATCAGCTGACCAAGGTCAAGCAGCGGGCTGAGGAGTTCAAGGGCAAGTACTGCGGGTCCAAGTGATGCGGCGAGCGGTCGTGGCCGCCGTGTTGCTGCTCGGGTGTGTGGCCTGCCAGGACGCCGGGCCTGCGGGTACCGGACCCGGGAGCAGCGGGTCGGTCGAGCAGGAGTTGGGTGGGATCGAGTCCACACTGGACAGCGTCGAGTCCGAGTTGGCGGGGGACTAGTACGGTGCGCGCATGACCGCCGATCCGGGACGTGGGCTGGTGCTCGTCGTCGAGGACGATCGGGCGATTGCCGAGTTGGTGACGCTCTACCTGCGGCGCGACGGGTTCGGGGTGCACGTCGAGGTGGATGGGCTGGGGGCGATCGCGGCCGCGCGGCGGCTGAGGCCGGTCGCGGTGGTGTTGGACATCGGGCTGCCCGGGGTGGACGGGGTGGAGGTGTGCCGCAGGATGCGGGCCGCCGATGACTGGACGCCGGTGTTGTTCGTGACGGCGCGCGATGACGAGGTCGATCGGGTGCTCGGGCTCGAACTGGGCGCCGACGACTACATCACCAAGCCGTTCAGCCCGCGCGAGCTGGTCGCCAGGGTCCGGACGGTGCTGCGCAGGGCGAGCGGGCCGGTCGGCGGTGAGGTCCTGCGCGCGGGCGGCACCCGGCTCGACCTCGGGCAGCGGCGGGTGTGGAGCGGGGACGCGGAGGTCGCGCTGACCACGACCGAGTTCGACCTGCTCGCGCACCTGATGCGCCGACCGGGGCAGGTGTTCGAGCGCGCGCAGTTGCTCAGCGCCGTCTGGGGGTACGCGGCGGCGGCCGGGACGCGGACGGTGGACGTCCACATCGCGCAGCTGCGGGCGAAACTGGGGGCGGGTAGTCCCATTCGGACGGTGCGCGGGGTCGGCTACGCGGCGGACCGCGGGTGAGGGGCACGCTCGCGGTCCGCGTCACCGCGCTCTGCCTGGCGGTGGCGGGCGTGGTGGCGGTGGTCGGCGGGCTCATCTCGGCGCGGCTGGTCGTCACCACCGCGCGCGAGGTGACCCAGCAGACCCTGTCCGACCAGGCCGACGTGTTCGTCAGCCAGTTCGCCGACAACCGCATCGGCCTGCGCCGGATGGTCGAGGTGCTCAACGGGCAGGGCGTGGCCGTGGTGCAGGCCAGGCCGAACGGGGTGGTCGTCACCGGTGACGCGACCGCGGAGAAGGCGGCGCGGCAGGCCGGGTTGCTGGACCTGACCGGGCCCGCGCACCGGGTGGTCGAGGTGGGCAACCGGACGCTGCTGGTGGAGCTGCGTCCCGCCGACGCGCGGGGGGCGATCGCGCTGGTGCGGGAGGCGGAGACGGTCAAGGGGTCGGGCCGCAAGCTGATCCGCAACATCGTCGTCGCGCTGGGCATCGGCCTGCTCGTCGCCGCGGTCGCGGGCCTGGTGCTGGCCAGGCGCCTGGCGCGGCCGCTGAGCCGGACCGCCGCTGTCGCGTACTCGATGACCCACGGCCGCCGCGACCTGCGCGCGCCGGTCGACGGTCCGCGCGAGGTGGCCGAGGTCGCCGCCGCGGTGAACGACCTGTCCGACGCGTTGCACCGCAGCGAGTCCCGGCAGCGGGAGTTCCTGCTGTCCGTGTCGCACGAACTGCGCACCCCGCTGACCGCCGTCAAGGGCTTCGCCGAGTCGCTGGCCGACGGGGTCGTCACCGGCCAGGCGGCGACCGCGGCCGGGCGCACCATCGAACAGGAAGCCGACCGCCTGGACCGCCTGGTCAGCGACCTGCTCGACCTCGCCCGCCTCGGCGCGGACGACTTCCGCCTCGACCTGGTCCCGGTGGACCTGACCGCGCTGGTCGCCGAGTCCGCCCAGGTGTGGTCGACCCGCTGCACCACGGCCGGGGTCCGCTTCGCCGTCGACTCCCCGCCCACCCCGGTCTGGGTCACCACCGACCCCAGGCGGCTGCGGCAGGTGGTCGACGGCCTCGCCGAGAACGCCCTCCGCGCCACCCCACCCGGGCGCCCCATCGTCCTGTCCCTCACGAGCACCGCCGCCGAGGCAGTCCTGCAGGTACGCGACGGCGGCCCGGGGCTGGCACCGGACGAGTACCCGATCGCCTTCGAACGCGGCCTGCTCAACGCCCGCTACGCCAGCACCCGCCCCGTCGGCACCGGCATCGGCCTGGCCCTCGTCCACGGCCTGGTGACCCGCATGAACGCCACCATCACCGCCTCCCCCTCCCCCGAAGGCGGCGCCGCCTTCACCGTGCGACTGGCCACCCAGTAGCCGAGACCCACCCGGCCGCTCGCCAGGCACGGCAACGACCTCGCCGCCCATCCGACCCAGACCGTCTCGCGCACGCACTCCTCCACCCGAGCACGCAACACCACCCACCGCGACAGGCTCGCCCAAACGCTCTTAGACCCCAGAAGCCCTCTAGAGCCGAACCCACCCTCTAGCCCCGCCCCAGCCGCTTCGCGCGCACGCGGTCCCGACCCTGCCCAGCCCCCACCCACACCGGGGGGCGTCCCAGTGCCAGTCTATCGGCACCCACCGACAGTCGATCTTGAAACAGGGCCTCGAAGATCCACATGTGGATAACTTCTGTCGCTGAACCGGGTGAACTCGACAGCCGGCGGCGCCGGGGGCCAGCTACTGGGTGGCCGACTTGAGCAGGTCGTGCAGGGTCGTCACGAGGGTCTTGTCGCCTTCGATCGTGATGTTCTCGTCGTCCGCGCGGCGCCAGAGCCAGCGGAGGATGGCCTCGGGTTCGCCGCGGACGGTGGCGGAGGGGGTGCCGTTGGGGGTGACGGTGATCGTGGGGGCGAGGGTGACGTACCAGGAGGAGGCGCCCGCCTCCACGCGGACCGTGCGGCCGTCGAGGGTGTCGAGGGCGCCGTCGAAGCCTGCCGGGTAGGCGGAGGAGGCGAAGGCGAGGAAGGTGATCAGGACCTCGTCGACGCCGTCGGTGGCCAGGTCGACCGGGACGGGGGCGGACTCGACGCCCGCGGCGAGTTCGGCGTCGATGCGGTGGATGACCGCTTCCTGGGCCATCCGCCTGCCCCAGAAGCCGACCGTCTGGTCCGGGTCGTACCAGGTCAGGCTCTGGTCGGCGGGGTCGCGGCCGCCGAGTTCGGCGATGATCTCGGTGGCGGCGGCGTCGAAGGTGGCCAGCGGGTCCTTGCCGGTCAGGTCCGGCGGCCACGGCTGCGGGTAGGCACCCAGGCGCAGGATCTGCGCCTTCTCCAGGAAGACCTCGGCGACGTGGTCGAGCAGGTCGGCGCCGGTCCAGCCGGGACAACTGGGGACGGGCTCCGCGAGCGCCGACGACGCGGCCGCGCGCAGCTTGGCGGTGTCCTTCCGCAGGTGGGCGAGGTACGTGGCGTGATCCATGACGCGACTCAACCACGCCGCACCGACACCCGCGCTACGCCGTGATCCAGAAGAACCCGCCGCGCCGGTCGTACTCCGCGATGCGCGCCCGCGCCCCGGTGCGCAGCGGCCGGTCGCCCGCCTGCCGCACCTGGACCAGCACCGTCCGACCGTCCGCCGTGGTCACCTCGGCCGCGCCGAAGCTGCCGTCGACCCGCCCGGTGCGCACGACACAATCCGTTCCCACGAGGTCGAGCCGCACCGGCAGCAGCGCGTTCAGCACCGGAATCGCGAATCGGGTTCCGATTACCGCGGCCGCCAATGCGACAACGAGAACGACCACCCCGGGAAACAGCGGCGACGGTTCCGCGGAACCGAGCACCACATCTCCCAGCATGCTGGCCACCCAGGCGAGCGCGGTCACCATCGACAGCGCCACGCTCAGCGGAACCCGCCCCAGGCCGAACGCCTCCGGGTCCGCGGCGCCAACGGCGTCCACACTGGACACTCCTAGTGCGACCAACAGCCAGTACCCGGCGACCACCACGAGGAGGAACGTGAAAACGACTGCAGGAAAGCTGAAAGCCGCGACCAGGAGACGGTCCACAGGCGGATCCCTTCGCCGGATGTGGCTCGAAAACCTACTGGAGCCGAACGGAACCCGCCGGGGGAATTGCCGAACGATATCCGGATGTGACCACAGGGGACACCCGCGCTCACTCGTCGGTGGCGCGTTCGACCGCGTCGAGCAGGGGCGCCACCCGGAACGGGATCTGCTCGGTCATCGCGACCGCGGTCGTGCTGCGGATGACGCCCCGGCAGGCGAGCACCGCGTTGATCACCTCGTGCAGGTGCCTGGTGTTGCGGGCGGCGACCCGGACCAGCAGGTCGCCGTCGCCCGCGATGCCGTGCGCCTCCAGCACGAACGGGACCGCGACCAGGTCCTCGATCGCCGTCACCAGCCGCCCCTGGGCGACCTGCACGGTGACGAACGCGGTCACCTCGACCCCGATCTGGGTGTAGTCGACCGCGCGGCCCCTGGTCCCGACCACGCCCTGGCGCTCCAGCCTGCCGACCCTGGCGTGCGCGGTGTTGCGCGCGATGCCGAGGCGTTCGGCCAGCTCGGTGATGCCGATCCGCGGGTTCGCGACGAGCTCCCGGATGACCCGCAGGTCGAGTCGGTTCACCATGCCCACGATGCGCAACCTTCCCCTGTCGAGCGACTTGCTTTTGAGCGATCCGCTCAAGTATCGGGGCAGACTCTTGCACAGCGCTCATAGAGAGCCGTCTCCTTGCCAGATGCGCGCAGGGCGCACGGAAGAGGTGTGGACGCGATGACCGGGTTGCTCCCCGAGCTGGCCAGCGACTACCGACCGGGTGACGTGGTCAGCCGGGACAGCGGGCGCGGCGCGATGACCGGGGTCCAGGCGCTCGGCAAGCTGCTGGTCGACCAGCACCGGGCCGACCAGGGGCGCGGCTGGAAGACCGCCGGGCTGGTATCGGGCTACCGCGGGTCACCGCTGGCCGGGCTCGACCTGGTCCTGGACCGCAACGCCGAGCTGCTCGCCGCGCACGACATCGAGTTCATCCCCGGCGTCAACGAGGAGCTGGGCGCGACCGTCGTCTACGGCTCCCAGCTGGCCCCGCAGCTGCCCGGCTCGCGCTTCGAGGGCGTCTTCGGCCTCTGGTACGGCAAGGCCCCCGGCGTGGACCGCTCGGTCGACGCGTTCAAGCACGGCACCTGGATGGGCACCACCCCCAAGGGCGGCGTGCTGGTCGTGGCCGGTGACGACCCGGCGAGCAAGTCGTCGTCGCTGCCGTCGAACTCGACCATGGCGCTGGCCGAGTCGTACATGCCGGTGCTGGCGCCGGTCGACGTGGCCGACGTGCTGCGGCTGGGCCGGTTCGGCTTCGAGATGTCCCGGTTCAGCGGCGCGTGGACGGCGTTCACCGTGGTCACCGCGATCGGCGACGCCTACGAGGTGGTCGACCTCGGCGCGGTGCCGGAGATCGTGGTGCCGGAGTTCGAGTGGAACGGCCGCCCGTGGAAGCCGACGTTCAAGGCCGGGGTCGGCATCCCCGAGGCGCTGGCCCTGGAGCGGGAGGTGCTCGAGGGCAGGCTCGCCGCAGCGGTCGCGTTCGGCACCGCGAACGGCCTGAACCGGATCGAGGGCGCGGTCAGGGACGCCCGGATCGGCCTCATCGCCTCCGGCCACACCTACGCCAGCCTGCGCGACGCCCTGGGGCGGATGGGCCTGACCGAGGGTGAGCTGGAGCGGCGCGGTGTGCGGTTGCTACGGCTGGGCATGGTGCACCCCCTCGACGAGGCCCTGGTCGGCCAGTTCGCCGACGGCCTGGACGAGGTCGTGGTGGTCGAGGACAAGCGCGCGTTCATCGAGACCCTGGTCAAGGAGGCCCTGTTCGACCGGGCCGTGCGGCCGAGGGTCTACGGCAAGCGCGGGCCGGACGGCAAGGCGCTCATCCCGGTCACCGGCGCCCTGGAGGCAGACCGGCTGATCACCGTGCTCGGCCCCCTGCTCGCCGACCGGCTCGGCAGCGACCACGTGCGGCTGCCGCAGCGCAAGAGCCGGTCCCAGATCGCGCTGACGGTGGTCAACCGCACCCCGTTCTTCTGCTCCGGCTGCCCGCACAACCGGTCCACCGAGATCCCCGACGGGTCGCTGGCCGGCGCGGGCATCGGCTGCCACGCGCTGACCACCTTCATGGACCGCAGCGTCGGCTTCACCCAGATGGGCGGCGAAGGGGTCAGCTGGGTCGGCGCGGCGCGGTTCACCGACACCCCGCACTTCTTCCAGAACCTCGGCGACGGCACCTTCTTCCACTCCGGCAGCCTCGCCGTGCGCCAGGCCATCGCGGCGGGCACGAACATCACCTTCAAGCTGCTCTACAACGCGGCCGTGGCGATGACCGGCGGCCAGCACGCGGACGGCTCGGTCGACCCGGTCGCGGTCACCCGGATGCTGCACGCGGAGGGCGTCGCCAAGACCGTCGTGGTCACCGACAACCCCCGCAAGTACCCGCGCGGCACGTCGTGGGCGCCCGGGGTGCGGGTCCGCCACCGCGACGACCTGGACGAGGTCCAGCAGGAGCTGCGCGACACCGCGGGCGTCACGGTGATCCTCTACGACCAGGAGTGCGCCGCGGAGAAGCGGCGCAAGCGCAAGCGGGGCCTGGCGCCGGACCCGGTCACCCGGGTGCACATCAACGAGTCGGTCTGCGAGGGCTGCGGCGACTGCGGGCGCAAGTCCAACTGCCTGAGCGTCGAGCCGGTGGAGACCGAGTTCGGCCGCAAGACCCAGATCGACCAGACCTCGTGCAACAAGGACTACTCCTGCCTGCTCGGCGACTGCCCGTCGTTCATGACCGTGGTCCCCGGCGACGGCCAGAAGAAGACGGCCAACCGCACTGAACTGCCCGCTGACCTGCCGGAACCCGCGTCCCGGCCGACGTCGGCGGCACTGGTCATGGTCGGTATCGGCGGCACGGGCGTGGTCACCGCGAACCAGGTGCTCGCCACTGCCGCGCTGATCAGCGGGATGGACGCGCGGGCGCTCGACCAGACCGGGCTGAGCCAGAAGGCGGGCGCGGTCGTGTCGCACCTGCGGATCTCGCCGGTGCGCGACGAGCTGCCCGGCCTGGTCCCGGCGGGCGCGGCGGACGGGTACCTGGTGTTCGACGCGCTGGCCGCGACGACGGAGGCCAACCTGTCGCGGTGCGCGCCGGACCGCACGGTCGCGGTGGTGTCGACCGCGCAGGTCCCGACCGGTCGGATGGTCGTCGACCACACCGTCGCCTTCCCCGGCGACCTGGTGCCCAAGATCGCCGCGAAGACCAGCGACCTGCGCGCCTTCGACGCGCTCGACCTGGCCGAGCGGCTCTTCGGCGGCACGGCGGCGGCGAACTTCCTGGTGATCGGCGCTGCCTACCAGCTCGGGGTGCTGCCGCTGAGCGCCGAGGCCATCGAGAAGGCCATCGAGATCAACGGCGTCGGCGTGGCGACCACGACGCAGGCGTTCCGCGCGGGCCGCAAGGCGGTGCTCGATCCGTCCTGGTTGGACGGATCGACCCCGGACTTCGTCCCGGCGCACCCGCTCGCCGAGGGCTTCTCCGGTGAGCTGCGCAGGCTGCTGGACGTGCGGCTGCCGGAACTCGTGGCCTACCAGGACGAGGCGTACGCCCAGCGCTACCTCGGCGTCGTGCGGCGGGTGGCCGAGGCCGAGGAGTCGGCGGGGCTTCCGACCGCGCTGTCGGAGGCGGTCGCGCGGAACCTGTTCAAGCTGATGGCCTACAAGGACGAGTACGAGGTCGCGCGGCTGCACTTGGCCGCCCAGGCCGAGGTCGAGGCGAAGTTCGGCGCGGGCACCCAGGTCGGCTTCGCGCTGCACCCGCCGATGTTGCGGGCGATGGGGATGCGCCGCAAGATCACCCTCAAGCGCACGGCCCGTCCCGCGTTCGGGGTGCTGCGGGCGATGCGGCGGCTGCGCGGCACGGCCGTCGACCCGTTCGGGCACGCGCACCTGCGCAAGGTGGAGCGGGAACTGGTGACCGAGTACGTGGCGCTCGTGCCGAGGCTGGTGTCCGCTGTGGACCGCTACGACCTCGCGGTGCAGATCGCCGGGCTGCCGGACGTGGTGCGCGGGTACGAGGAGATCAAACTGGCCAACGTGGAGATTTATCGCGAACGGTTGGCACAGCTGCTTTCCCAGCTCGACGCCGTGTCAACCGGAGAACCCGCCGTCCCATAACGCGGTCCGCGGTTGCGCCGGGTTCCCCACCGCCGGACGCTGTCGTCACCTACCTCGGGGAGTGACGATGACGGTGGAAACCCGGCTCAACGACGTCAACATCGAAGCGGTCGGCGCCCTCGTCGCCGCCATCACCGAAGACAGCGCCAAGGCCAGGACGACCTGGGCGTCGCACGTGCGGTGGCAGGGCGGTTTCCAGTCGACCGCCCGGGTGCGCGGGTTCGCCGAGACCCCGTCCGACGAACCGCCCACCCTCGGCGGCCAGGACACCGCACCCAACCCGGTCGAGCAACTGCTCAGCGCACTGGGCAACTGCCTCGCCGTCGGCTACGCGGCGAACGCCACCGTCGCGGGGATCCCGCTGGACTCGGTCGCCATCGACCTGCGCGGCGACATCGACCTGCACGTGTTCCTCGGCCTCAAGCCGGGCCACGCCGGATTCGACTCGATCACCGCGAAGGTCCGCATCTCCTCGCCCGCGCCCGCCGAGGACATCGCGGCGCTGCACCAGAAGGTGATCGCGTCCTCACCCGTCGGGCACACCCTGGGTAGCGCCGTACCCGTGTCGGTCGAATTGGCCTAGCGGCCCACGAATCACCCGCTCAGCGGTTCCACTGGGCCGACGGCACCAACGCCGCTCCCCCGAGTGAGCGGAATCGCCGTCGCAGCACCGGAAGAACGCGGCCCAGTTCACACCATTCCACCACCACCACGCGATCCTGCTGCGTTACGCTCGGTTTTCCGCTGACAGCCGGGGGGCTGGATGGGACGACGGGACGACGATAGACCTGAGACCGGGAACACCATCTCCGGTTCTGCTGGTGGTCCCACTGTCCAAGCCGGACACATCCACGGCGACGTCTACTTCGGCCCGGTTGCGCCCGCGCCGATCGTGCCGAGGCAATTGCACCCGCCGCCTGCGCACTTCGTCCCCCGGCCGAGGGAATTGACCGAACTCGGCGACTCGATCAGCGGCGAGGACTCGAACGCGCCCAGGGTCGTCGTGCTGCGCGGGGTCGGCGGGGTGGGCAAGACGGCGCTCGCCCTGTGGTGGCTGGCGACGATCGCCGACCGGTACCCGGACGGGCAGCTGTTCGCCGAACTCACCCAGCCGACCGGGGAACCGATCCCGGTCGAGGACGTCCTCGGCCGGTTCCTGCGCGCGCTGGGCGTCCCCGCCGGGTCGATCCCGCCGTCGTTGGCCGAGCGGGCCGCGCTGTACCGGTCGCTGACGGCGGGCAAGCGGCTGGCCGTGCTGCTCGACGACGCCACTTCTGCGGCGCAGGCCAGGGTGCTGATCCCCGCCGCGCCGGGGAGCCTGGTCGTGGTGACCAGCAGGCGCCAGCTGATCGCCCTCGCCGCCACCGGCGCCGTCGCGGTCCGGGTCGACCCGCTGGACCAGGACCGCTCCCTCGGGCTGCTCGCCGCCTTCGTCGGCCGCGACCGGGTCGACGCCGAACGCCCCAACGCGAAGCTGCTCACCCGCATGTGCGGCGGCCTGCCGATCGCGCTGTGCGTCACCGCCGCGCTCATCGCCGCCCGCCCCCGCCGCTCCCTGGCCTGGATGGTCGACCGCCTCCGCGACGAACACCGCCGACTCGACGTGCTCTCCACCGAGGAGGACTACTCCGTGCGTGCCGCCTTCGACCTCGCCTACCAGGACCTCCCACCCCGCGCCGCCGCCGCCTACCGGGCGTTCGGCCTCAGCCCAGGCGGCTCGGTCGCCGCGGAACTGCTTGCCTGGACGATGGAGACGACGGTCGACGACGCGGGCGCCGCCATCGAGGACCTCGTCGACGCCGGTCTCGTCGACGCGCTGGACGAGGGCTGGTACCGGCCGCACGACCTCGTCCACGTGCACGCCAAGGCGATGGCGACCGACCGCGACGACGCGGCGGCGGTATTGCGCAGGGTCGTCGACTGGTACCTGGCCGCGACCAGGGCGGTGAGTGCCACGCTCATGCCCAACCGCCCGCTGCCGAACTGGCCGGGCGCGGTGGGGATCACCCTCCCGGACGCCGTGCACGACCAGGCCAGAGCCGTGGCCTGGCTGGAACGCGTGCACGGCGACGTCACCGTGGTGATGCGCACCTGCCTGGACCGCGGGTGGCCGGACGCCACCTACCTGCTCGGCCACGCGCTGCAGCCGTTGTTCACGCTGAACAAGCAGTTGATGGCGGCCATCGAGGTCTGCGCACTGGCCAAGACCGCGGCGGAGGTCAAGGGGGACGATCGTTCGGTGGCGAGGATGCGCCGCAGGCTGGCCCGGCTGTACACCAACACCGGTCGCCACGACAGCGCGGAACGCGAGATCGCGGTGTCCCTGCGCGACGCCGAGGAGCGGGGCGATCGGCGGGCTCTGATCAGCACGCACAAGAGCTTGGGCCTGTTGCACCACGCCCGAGGTTCGCACCAGGACGCGATCGCGGAGTTCGCCACGACGCTGGCGTTGATGCGGGAGTCGGCGTCACGGCGCTCGCTCGGCTTGCTGCTGACCGACTTCGGCACCAGCGAGATCGCAGCGGGCTTGACGGAGGGCGCGATCTCCCACCTGACGGAGGCGGTGGCCGCGCTGGAAGCCCTCGTCGAGCCAGACCCGTACAACACCGCCCGCGCCCGCAGGGAACTCGGCCGGGCCCGGCTCGCCCTCGGTGACCACGATGCCGCCACCGAGCTGCTGACTGCGGCACTCCACGTGTTCGAGACCTACGAAGCCCGCCACGACGCCGCGGTGACGCACCAGGCCCTGGCCATGCTCTCCCGCGAGCGCGGCGCGGTGGACGACGAACGACGGCACACCGAGCGGGCCTGGGTGCTCCTCGGCCACAGTCAGGCCCCACCCGTCCCGGGCGGGGCCTGACGATCAGCCCCGCCCGGGACGGGTAGGTGTTACCGGAGCCTGCGGACGGCGGGGAGCCCGAGAGCGGCCACCAACTCCTCCAGCACCGCTGCCGTGGGCGACCGTTCGCTGTCCGGATCACCCCCGATCGCCCAGCCCGCGCCGAGAACCGCGTGGCGCAGGGCGGTCACCGCGTCGCCGGTGGTGGCGTAGTGGTGGGCGAAGGAGCCGACCAGGGTGTCGCCCGCGCCGCTCTGGTAGCGGATGCCGCGGGGTGTGACCGCGGCGACCTGCCAGATGCGGCGGCGGTCGCGCAGGCCGATCACCGAGCCGTCGGCGCCGCAGCCGACCACGACGACCGGGGTGCGGTGCGTGCGCCACATGTCCTCTACCCAGGCGACCGGGCCGTGCGGCAGTCCCTCGTGCGAGCTGGCGACGACGTGCGCCGACGCCATCCACTCGCGGTTGTGTCGACTGTCCACTGTGTCCACCACGTGCGTGTCGGTGATGAACGGGACACCGCGGGCGGCGGCGGCCCGGATGAGCGGCCTGGTGAAGGCGATGTTCGACAGCACGGCGAGCGCGCAGCCGTCGAGCATGTCGTCGAACACCGGGACCGGGTAGCCCAGGCCGGGGGTGCCGCGCAGGTCGGTGGTGCCGGACCTGACGCCGGTCGAGTCGAAGAGCGTCACCGACCTCGGCTGCTCCGCGCACACCTGCACCCCGGGACCGTAGAGCCCCCGTTCCCGCAGGTCCTGCGCGGCCATGGCACCGAGCAGGTCGGACCCGACGTAGGTGGCGAACGCGACCTGTGAACCGAGCAGCGCCGCCGTCTTCGCCACCGTGTACCCGGTGCCGGAGAGCCGGAAGTGCACCCCTCCCGCGAGCCGCCTGCTGGAGACCAGCGGCACCGGGAACGACGGGACGAGGCAGGCGGCGCCCGCGGTGACCACGCCTGCGACCGCGATCTTGGCGGTCACGCGACCACCTCGCCCAACGCGGTGGCGGCCGCCGACGCCAGGTCGGTGTCGACGGGCCCGGTCAGCTCCATCCACAACGGACGTCCACTATGGAGTCTCGCGATGGCGACGAGCCCGCCGTCGTGGCGGGCGGCGGCGACCAGGCAACCGGGGAACTCGGCGAGGGCCCGTTCGACCCACTGGCGCGCCTGTTCCCGGTCCTGCCGCTCGGACAACAGCACGTCCGCGCTCTGCCGCGCGGCGCGGCTGGCGTTCGCCCAGTGGACGAGCACGACTCCGGTGCGGTTAGGCAAAGTTCCTCCCCTCGAAGACCTGGTCCGGGACCGGGATCGGCTCTGGCCCCCGGTGCTTGCCCTCGACCGGGAGGCCGAGCAGCTCGTAGAGCCGGTCGCGGAGCACGCGGTGCGTGGCGCGCGGTCGGGACGTGAGCCGGGCGGCCACGGCGGCCGCCAGGTCCGGGTCCGCTTGCTGGAACTGTTGTCCCACTGGGCGACACGGCTCCCACCTCGGTGCCGCGTCCGCGAGCAACGCCTGCGGCGAGTCCGGGTCCAGCCCGTCCGCCGGGCTGCCGGTGATCAGCACGGACCTGCCGATCGCCGCCGCGTACACCCCCGTCGAGCCGTGGTCAGTGATGACGTGGTCCGCCGCGACCACCGCGGGCCGCCAGTCCTGTTCCGGCTCGACCAGGAGCATCCCGCGCGCCAACGGCCGCGACAGCCAGGACCGCAACTGCCGCTGCCCGTGGCCGAACCACACCGCGGGGTGCACCGTCGCGGCGACCTGGTACCGCCGCGGGTCCAACTCCTGGGTCAACCGCGCGTACAGCGGCAACTGCTCCTGGACCAAGGAAGACGCCCCCCAGGTGGACGCCACGACGACGAGTTCCCGCCCGCGCCGCACCCCCAACGCCGCCCGGTACCGCGCGCGCAGACCGGAACTGGCGATCATCCGGTCGTAGCACGGGTCCCCGGCCACCAGCGCCGCGTCGACCGCCTGCGGGCACTGGTCCAGCAACACCTCGCGCTGCCGCTCGTGCGACAGCACCAGGACCGACGGCAGAACCCGCCCGTCCCGCACCAACCGCGCCGCGTCGAGCCCGTAGACCGGCCCACCCGCACCGGTCCTCTTGCCATACGCCGCACCGTGCGGCAACAACACCAGCGGCCCGTGCACCCGCTCGACCCCACCACCCGCCGCGGCGAGCACGAGGTCGAACCGCTCCCGCACCGCCTGCGCCCACGGGATCCGAAAAGCCCCCGCCTCGGCCAGAAGCCGGTCAACACCCCCACCGAACACGTCCGGCGCCCGCGTGTAGACCACCTGCACCCTCGGGTCCGACTCGACCAACCCCACGACGTCGAGCAACCGCTGACCGGACACCACGGTGTGCACTACCACCAAGACAGTGCACCGCGTCCGCACAGTCCGCCACCGCCCCGCGTCGATCCCCACGGGCACCGAGGCCCATTCGATCTCTTCCACCCTTCCCCACCCCCTGTGGTCAAAGGACTCACCTGGTCAACAGTGGGGCCAGGACCGGACAGTTCCCTTTCAGTCGGACTGCGGACCAGCGGACACCCCAGTAACGATTGAATAACGCCGCCGCCGTGCGGTGCGACCCCGGTCACAGTCGCGCGACACTCGGCTTTCACCAGCCCCGGCCGCGCCGGAGGAGGACGCCGGTGGACATCCGCATCCTTGGTCCCATCCGGCTGCACGGACGGGTCTGGACGGCGACGCACCTCAAACCGCGCAGCCTGGTGGCCCTGCTGTTGATCAACGCGAACAGGCAGGTCAGCAGGGACCGGATGATCGAATACCTGTGGGACGACGACTGCCCGGCAGAGGCCCGCCAGACACTGGCCATCTACATATCGCGGGCCAAGCGGGCGTTCGAACGCGCCATCGCGGGTGCTCGGATCCTGTCCACCCGCACCGGGTACTCCTTGGAGATCGACGCTGATCGCGTTGACTACCACCGGTTCCGCGCGCTCGTGGCAGAGAGCGAGACAACCGACGACCAAGCGGAGGTCGCACAGCTGCTGGAAAACGCGGTGGCGCTGTGGGAGGGCGGCCACCCGCTAGGCGAAAGCAAGACCTCTTACGCCAAGGTCGTGCGCGACACCCTGATCGGTGGCGAGCTCATCCCCGCCTACCGAGCACTGTTCGACGCGAAGCTGGCCATCGGCGATCATGAGTACGTCCTGCGCGAGTCACCCGGCGTCCGCGAGGAGCGCCCGCACGACGAACACCTGGCGGGCCAGTACATGCGGGCGCTGCACGCCGCCGGGCGCACCAGGGACATCCCGGACTTTCACCGCGCCTTCGTCCAGCGCTACACGGCTGAACACCACCGCGAACCCGAGTCGACGCTGCGCAAGCTCCACGACGACCTGGTCGCGAACGGTCCCCAGGTTGTCGACGCACCGACTGGTCTCGCACTCGCGGACCTACCGAGGGACACCCCGTACTTCATCGGCCGCGAGGACGCGTTGCGCAGGCTCGACGAGGCCACCGCCCGCCCCGACGCGCTCGTCGCCATCGACGGGCCGTCCGGCATCGGGAAGTCGACGTTGATCGTGCACTGGGCGCGCGCCAGGTACGACCGCTTCCCCGACGGTGTGCTCTACAAGGACTTGCAGGGGTACTCGGCCGCGCCCCTCGCGTCCGACGATGTGCTAGCCGACTTCCTGGTGCGCCTGGGGACGCCCCGCGCCGAGGTGCCGCTCGCCGCGGAGCGGGGTGAGATGGTGCAGCAATTGATCAGCCGCAAGCGGCTGATCGTGGTGCTGGACAACGTGAGCGACGCCGAGCACGCCAGAGTTCTGCTGGCCGCGACGAGGCTGTGCCCGGTGATCATCTCCAGCAGGTTGCCCCTCACCAGCCTCGTGCGGTCGGAGAACGCGTACCCGATCAGCCTGCACCCGCTCGACGACGAGCAGGGACGCGCGCTGCTCGGCACCCGGCTCGGCGCGCGGATTGCCGAGGACCCGGAGGCGGCGGCCAAGCTCGCCGCGCTCACCGGCGGCCTGCCGCTGGCACTGCTGATCGTGGGGGAGTACGTCGCGGCCCGACCATCGGTGCGGTTACCCGACCTGGTGACCCAACTGCGCGAGGCTAACCGCATCCTCGACGCGGGTGGCGCCGAGGACAGTTCGCTGCGCTCGGCGCTGCTCTGCTCGGTCACCTGCCTCGCCCCCGCCGAGCGGCGGCTGTTCGACCTGCTCGGCGTGCACCCGTTGGCCCGGTTCAGCCGCTCGGCGGCGGCGGCGATCAACGGAACCGACCTGGTGAGCACCACGCACGCGATCGACCGGCTGATCGGCGCGCGGCTGCTCAGCCAGGAGGACCCTGACCGCTACCGGATGCACGACCTCTTGCACATGCTCGCCACCGAGCGCGCGGCCGCGCACGCCGAACACGACCAGGCGCAGCGGCGGATGGTCGACTGGTACGTCCTGTCCGCCAACGCCGCCCGCCACCAGACGACCCCCGACGACAACGACGTCCCCGAACTCGAGGTGCCGACCTCGGTGGTACCCGCGCACTTCCCCGACGGTGAGACCGCGCTCAGCTGGTTCCTTGAAGAGCGGCTGAACCTGATGGAGGTCATCCGGCTCGCCGCGCGAACCGGCATGAGCGCGCACGTGTGGCGCCTGTCGGGGGCGATCTACGAGCCGATCCGCAGGCTCGGGTTCCTGCCGGACGCGATGGCCGCCAGCAGGCTCGGCATCAGCGCGGCCGAGGCGGCCGGCGACGTCGAAGGGCAAGCGGGCAGCATCAACAACCTCGGCCGGATCTTCGAGATCCTGCGCGACGACACCGAGGCAACCCGGCAGTACGAGCGCGCGCACGACCTATTCGTCTCCATCGGACACGTCTACGGACAAGCCGCGTGCAGGCACAACATCGCGACCCTGGCGATGAAGGGCGGCAGGTACGGCGAGGCGGACGCGCACTTCAGGCGGAGCCTCGCGCTGTTCGAACGGGACGAGGGCAAGCCATGGGCCATCGCGAAGGTGCACCACCGGCTGGGGGACATGTCGATCCACCTGGGCAACCCGGACGAGGCCGGGGTGCAGTACCACCTGGCTCTCGGGCTGGCCAAGCACATCGGCGACACCGGCGGCGCGGCGACCACCGTGACCGCGTTGGCCCGGCTGCACCTGGGCACCGGGCAGTTCGCGACTGCCGTGGACTACGGCACCTCGGCACTGCCGATGCACGAACAGGTGCGCAACCGCGCGGGCACCGCAGCGACGCTGCTCGTGCTCGCGGAGGCCCGACTCGGTCTCGAAGGCGGCGGCACGGTCGAGGCAGAGGCCGCTGCGAGCGTCTACCAGGACTTGCACGACCAGCACGGGCGAGCGGACGCGCTGGAGGTTCTCGGTCGCTGTCACAGCTCGGCGGGTGCCCACGAACGGGCCGCCGCAGTGTGGCAGGAGTGCGCTGAACTGGTGGCGTCGGTGGACGAGGCGCGGGCGCGCAGGGTGAGTGGGTGGGTCCGCGCAGCTCAGGCACGTAGTGCCGGAGTTGTCCCGGACCCACGGGCGTCCACTCATCTCGACGACACCGCCGAGCCGACGCGCCCGCTGCCCCGCTGATCTCCAGTGTCCTAGGACATATCGATCCACCGGGAAAGGAGCCACTGGACGGCTCCCCCGACCACCTTCACGGTCACCAGCAGGTCTCCCTGCAGGACGTTAAGCATTGCGTGTTGCACCACTGGATGCCCCTGCTCAGCTGGAAATTGCGCGTCAGGGCGGCAAATCATTCCGCCGCCCGGCGACATCCTATGCATATGCCAATCACAGGGACGCAGCCGGGTAAGCAGGACAGGTGTCCACTAATCGAGGGTCTGGCTTCGGCCAGTGACCAAGCAGGCCCCCAACAGCCAGGCGGTCACCCGTTGAGGGGGATGAATCCGCAGGTACCGGCAAGATTAACTTGAACTTGCACTTGTGCAGAATGCAAGCGAATGGTGGGACCGCAGGCACGCCGTGAACGCGACGTTCACCGCCAGACAGGCGTGGGAGACTGTCGGTGCGCTGGGCGCCAGCCTGGGACCCAGAGCCAGCGCGAGGTTGTGTGGCGGTGGAGTCTGTGGAAGGCCGGGGTGGGGCGGGCGGTTCTGGGGACCTGGTCGGAGACGAGGACGGCGAGGGTGGCGTCCGGGGCCTCGTCCAGGGCGTCGGCCAGGGCGGGGAGGGCGAGGAGGGCCCGGGTGGTCGCGGGGTCGCCGAAGTGCAGGGCGATGCGGAGGCGGAGGCGGGAGCGGTGGGCGTTGTGCTCGGCCAGTTCGACGTCGACGGCGCGGAGGAAGCGGTCCACGCCGCCGGGGACCGGGCCCGAGGCGGCGAGGGTGCCGCTGAGCGGCGGGCCGGGTTGCCAGCGGACGGTCAGCCCGGCGGTGTCGACGGCCGTGGTCACGACCTTCTCGGCGTCCGGCGCACACGACCCGACGGCAGCCACGCAGAGTCGTGGAACCTCTCCGCCGATCGGTGCCATGGATTGAGCCTTTCGTGTCGCCAACGGATGCGATCGACACTCTCCGGCACTTGAGGCTAGGGCACTACGCACGGGGGCGGATTCTCGCCCCAGCCCGCGATCCGGCTCAGCCGCGGCAGGTCGGTGATCCTGATCCGGCGGTACGCCTTGCTGATCACCTGCTCTTGTTCCAGGTCGGCCAGGGCCTTCTCCACCGTGCGGTTGGCCAGTCCGGCCATGTAGCCGAGCTCGTGCTGGGTGAGCTGGATGCGCAGTTCCCAGTGGTCACCCACCCGTTCGCCGTAGTAGGTGGCCAACTCGACCAGCAGCCTGGCCAGCTTCACCCGGCCGTCCTTGATCGTGGCGTCCACCCGGCGGCGGTTGGCCCACCTGAGCCGGGAGCTGATCATCCGGCTGACCTCGATCCCCAGGTCGGGGAACTCCGAGAGCAGGGCGCGCAAGCGGTTGCGGTGCACCGAGCGGACCACCAGCGCGGTCGCCGCCTGCACCGTGGCCGAGCGGCGGGCCTCCGGGTCGATCGCGCCCATCTCGCCGACCATGTCACCGGCGACGCGGATGCCCAGCAAGCTCTTCGTGCCGCTCGCGGTCTCGACGAACACCTTCACGGCACCCTCCATGATCAGGAAGGCGATGTCCCCCTCTTCGTCCTGGCGCACCAGGTAGTGGTTGCGCGGGTAACGGATCTCGGAGCCCGCCGCGAGCAGCGCGGCCCGCGTGCGCTCCGAGAGCGACCCGAGCAGGGTTGTCGACGGCCAGTCGGAATCAGCACCCACGTCGTCTCCCGTCTGTCGTACGCAAGACGGTAAGAACGAACGCACCGGGCACGTCGAAGCAGCGCTGAGCTGTCACCCCGATGCCGCGCGGGTATCCCGGATCAGCCCACGATGACCGGGGAAACGCGCACTCCGCGTGTCCCTATTGAGACTGAGGGAGTTTGGCTGTCTTACCCGGTGCAGACGGCGGTGGCACTACCGGACCGATGTCACCGTCAGGGGCCACGTCGAGGTCGACGATCACCGGTGCGTGGTCGCTGGGACCAGTTCCCTTACGCGCCTTACGATCAACCCAAGCGGCGGCAACCCTACCGGCCACCGGTGAGCCTGCCAGCACGAGGTCGATGCGCATGCCGAGGTCCCGGTGGAACATGCCTCCGCGGTAATCCCAGTAGCTGAAGAACCTGCTGTCAGGCCACCTGTCGCGGACAACATCGTGTAGCCCGGCGTTGAGCAATTCGGCGAGGGCAGCGCGCTCTGGCGGAGTTACGTGGGTGTGGCCGACATACGCCGCCGGATCGAAGACATCCGCGTCGGTTGGCGCGATGTTGATGTCACCGCACACCATGACCTCATCCGGTCCGGCGACAATCTCGTCCCGAAGCGCGGAGAGCCAGGCGAGTTTGTAGTGGTAATGGTCGGAGTCGGGCTCGCGTCCATTGGGCACATAGACGGAGTGGACGCGCACACCGCCACAGGTAGCGGAAACAGCGCGCGCCTCCGGATCGGGGAATCCTGGCCCACCAGGGATTCCGCGCACTACATCTTCTATGCCTACTCGTGACAGGATGGCCACGCCATTCCACTGCACTTCACCGTTGAGCGCGATCTCGTACCCGCGCTCCGCGAGAGGCTCACTCAGCAACTTCGTGAACGCCTCATCGGCGAGTTTCGTCTCCTGCAGGCACACCACGTCGGGTGACCGTTCGTCCAGCCACGGCAGCAACCTGGGCAGCCGCTGCTTCACCGAGTTCACGTTCCAAGTCGCCACGCGCACCCGGCCCACGTTAGCCCTAGCCAGGCCGCGCTGCGCGAGTACGTTGACGCGTATGGAGTTCTCCGAGGTGGTCCGACGACGTCGGATGGTGCGCCACTACTCAGACCAACCGCTCGCCCCTGAGGTCATCGACCGCGTTCTGTCCAACGCGCTGCGCGCACCATCGGCCGGGTTCTCCCAAGGGTGGGCGTTCCTGGCTCTTACCAACCCTGCGGACAGGGCGCGGTTCTGGCCGTACGTGCCCACGCGCGTGGAACAGACGCCCACGATGCAAGACGCGCCGCTGGTCGTTGTCCCACTCGCACACAAGCAGACCTACCTGGAGCGGTACGCCGAACCGGACAAGGGTTGGGAAGACCGCGCGGAGAGCCGCTGGCCCGCCCCCTACTGGCACATCGACACCGGCATGGCAGCGCTACTGATGCTGCTGACAGCCGTGGACGAGGGCCTCGGGGCGTGCTTCTTCGGGATCATGCCCGAGAACCTCGACCACGTCCGCACGGAGTTCGGCATCCCCGCCGAGTACCACCCCATCGGCGCCATCACCGTCGGCTACCGCGCGGCAGACCTACCGGACCAGCCCGCTCGTATCGCTGAACGCAGGCGTGGCGCCGGTGAGGTCATCCACCGCGGGCAGTGGGGTAAGCACTAGTACGAGAAGGTGCCGATGAGGTCGTTGACCTGACGGGCGGTCGCGGTCAGCGTCGCGGCCGACCGCTGGGTCGCCGCCGCGCCGTCCGCGGTGGACGTGGCGCTGCTGGAGATCCCGTCCAGCGACTCCCTGATCTGCCCGGTGGTGCGGCTGACCTCGCCGACGCTGGTCGTGATGCCCTGCGTGGTGCGGGTCTGCTCGTCGACGGCGGTGCCGATCTCCTGCTGACCGTCGTTGATCCTGGTGATCACCGAGCGGATGGAGTCGATCGCCTCGACCGCCTCACCGGTCATCACCTGGATCACGCCGATCTTGGTCTTGACGTTCTCGGTGGCCTGCGCCGTCTCCTGCGCCAGGTCCTTGACCTCGCTGGCGACCACGGCGAAGCCCTTGCCCGCGGCACCGGCCCGGGCGGCCTCGATGGTGGCGTTGAGGGCGAGCAGGTTGGTCTGCTCGGCGATCGAGGTGATCGCCCGGACGATCTCGTCGATCTCCCTGCTCGCCGCGCGCAGCCGCTGCACCCCGTTCGCGGTGTCCTCGGCGGCCCGCACGGCCTGCGCGGACACCGACTGGGCGTCGGAACTGGCCTTGGACACGCTGTCCACCGACGACCCGATCTGCGCCGACGCCGCCGCGATCTCGGTGATGGTGGCGGTCACCCGACCAGCGGACTCGGCGACCTCGTTCGTGCGGGCCAGCGTCTCGGCGGCGGCGGTCCCCAGCCTGCCGGACACCTGGTCCAGGTCGGCGCCAGCGGCGAGCAGGGTCGCGGTGCCCTCGCCCATCGACGTCAGCACCTCGCTCATGGACGCCGCCGTCGCGTTGAACGCCTCGGCCATCTCGCCGAGCTCATCGCCGCGGACCAGGTCGACGCGGGTGGTCAGGTCGCGGGCCGCCATCGACTTGAGCGCGCGCACCATGGTCATCAGCGGACCCCGGATCGCCCGGATCGTCCACGCCGAGATGGCGACGAACGCCACGGCGGCGGCGAGCCCGCAGAGCAGGATCAGCAGCAGGTTGGTGGTGGCGACCGAGCCAGCGTCGGCGCGCTGCTGCTCGACGGCGGCGGAGAGCTGGTCGTCGAGCGAGCCGAGCTTGTCCTCGAGCTGGCTGAACGCGTCCAAGAAGGCGGGCACGAGCGCCCTGGCCGCCTGCGGGTCGGTCGTCGCCGCGGCGACGATGTCCCCGGCCTTGGCGGTGTAGTCCAGCACCGCGGCCCGCGTCTGGGTGAACCCGGTCTTCAGGTCGTCCGGCGCCCCGGCCGTGGCGGCGTCGAACTTCGCCACCATCGTCTCAGCGTGCTCCGCGACCTCCCCGGCACCGAAGTCCGCGACGTCGGCGGCGCTCTGCGCGGCGATCGCGGCCATGACGTCACCGCGGATCGCGTCGTGCATCATGTCCGCGTTCCACTGCGCGCTCATCGCCGCGCTGACACCCGCCAACTGGTTGGTCGCGTCCGACTGGTCGTGGGTGGCGTTGGCCGCGACACCGGCCATCGCCCCGAGAGCGGCAACGCCGACGCCCGCCATCATCAGCAGGCGAAACCGGATGCTCAGGCTCATGACACTCCCTCTCGGTACACGTGCCGGAGGTATTGGCACCGGCGGGCGCGAGCTGAAGGTTTCGCCTGCGGGCCGCCCGGATGGGGCAACGGGCCGTGACGCTGTGTACACCTCAACCCCTCGCCATCCCGCCGACCACCCCCGCCTCGGCCCTTCCCCCACAGCACCGCCTGGCTCGCCGACCAAGACCCACTGGCCGACCGAGATCCACTGGCGACCAAGATCCACTCCGCGGCCGGGGCCCTCCCTCCCGGGGCCGGGGGGCCCATCTCTGAACCTATCGAGCCGGGCACCTTGTCAATAGGGGGTTGGCCAGGGCTGTGGACAGCCCACGGGGTTGTGGACAGATGGCGCAGTTCGTGGTGATTCAGGCGAGGGAAATGTGACCGGCCAGTGGGGTTTCCTATGGAAAAATGCTATGGATGGCGCGGGAGTGGTGATGCCTCCGCGCGTATCTGCCCACGGAAAAGCAGATGAAGCGCAACCGGTGATGCCCTGAGCAGGCACGAGTCGGTCGGGCCAAGCACGTGTGCGCACGCCTGGGCGCGAACAATGGGAAGAGTTATGCCGCCCTGTTGGGTCCCCGCTCCGCTGGTCCGCCTTTAGGTTGGGAAGACCCGGGAACACACCCCGCACAGTGTTCCACGTCCCACGGGAACGTCGAAGGAGCTTTTCCCCATGTCCCGAAGCAGGTTCCTGGCCGCGGTCCTCGGCGTCTTCGCCGTCGTCGCGCTGGCCGCCCCGCCCGCCGCGACCGCGGCGCCCCAGCAGACCCTCGTCCGCACCATCTACTACGACTCCAGCCGCGCCGCCGAGCTCGCCTCGACCGTCGAGCAGGCCGTGCAGATCTGGAACGCGGGCGTCACCAGCGTCAAGCTCGTCCGCGGCACCGGCGGCATCACGATCACCACCGCGCAGAACGGCTCGGCGCCAGGCACCGCCAGCTGCGTCGGCTGCACCCGGGGCCAGATCTACTTCTACCGCAACCAGATCACCAGCTCCGGCGCCAGCTCCCTGCGCGTGGTGGTCCACGAGTTCGGCCACATCCTCAGCCTCAACCACCCCTCCGACATCGGCAACTGCGCCAAGGTCATGGCGGGCGGGCGCTGCTCCAACGCCCAGCCGAGCACCGCGGAACTGGCCGCCGTCCAGCGGTTCTGGACCGGCCGCGTGGCCGCCCCCGCGCCCGCTCCCGTCGAGAGCGCCGTCTTCGCCGCAGCGTGACCCCCCGGCCACAGGAGCGGGCAGGCGACCCGCTCCTGTGGCACACCCGCTTCCCCGAGGAGCGGGCTCGCACAACAGAACCACCCGGCGCGGACCCGCTCCCACCACGTTCCCACCCCCGCAACCGGTGAAGCGTCAGACGAACAGCGCGCGCACGGCGGCCGCAGTCTCCAGCCCACGCCGCAGTTGGGTGTCGGCGACCCGGAGGACGACCGTGCGCACGCCTGCCTCCAGGTACGGCTCCAACCACTCGCGCACCCCGGCCTGCGTGCCCGCGAACATGGCCTGAAGCGCCGACACGGCGTCGAACGGGTAGCCGTACCACTGCTCGACCACGGTCCGGAGGCGCTGCTGGGCGTTGTCGGCAGACGGGTCGACCGCGATCGTGGCGTACAACCCCGGCACGGGCGGGTCGGCACGCCCTGCGGACTCGGCCGCGGCCCGGACGCGTCGCCACCCGTCGACGAAACTGTCCACTGTGGGCGGATACGGCAACCACCCGTCGGCCAGGCGGCCGACCCGCGCCTCGGCCCGCGCGCCGGACCCGGCGAGCCAGATCGGCGGGCCCGGTGCGGCGTGCGGGACCGGGGAGAGCGTGACGTCGTCGAAGGTGAAGTGCTTGCCCGCCTTGGTGATGGCCTCCCCGGTCCACAGGGAACGGAGCACGGCGATCGACTCCGCCAACCGCTCACCGCGGTCGCGGAACGCGACGCCGAGGGCGGCGAACTGGCGCTCGGTCGCCGGATCGGTGAAGCCGGAACCGAGTCCGACGACCAAGCGCCCGCGGGCCAGGCGGTCCAGGGTCGCGAGGCTGTGCGCGAGGAGCACGGGGTGGCGCAGGGCGCCGAGCAGCATCCCGGTGGCGACGGTGATCCGCTCGGTGGTCGCGGCCAGGGCGGAGAGCAGCACCAGCGGGTCCGGCAGGCCGTAGACCAGCGGACTGTCGGGCACCCAGACGGCGTCGAGGCCCAGTCGCTCGGCCTGCCCGCCCAGCTCGACCAGGTCGTCGATGCTCGCCTGCGCGAAGGTGGGCAGCAGGTAGCCGAAGCTCGCGCTCACGATTCGATGAACTGGTAGTCCGCGACGATCCGGCCCTCGGCGTCGAGCACGAGCACCTCGGTGCCGACACCCGCCACCGCGCCATCGGCGGCCACCATCTCCCAGGTGAACTTGACGAGGTCACGCAGGCGCCGGACGTCGTCCCTGCGGCGGAACGCGTACAGCCCGGGCGCCACGAACTCCTCGTAGGCGAGCCGCACCCGCTCGGTGAGCTCGCCGTGCCCCTGCGCCTCGAAAGTGGTGCTGAGGCCCAGGTCCGCCGCCACCCGCACCACCTCCTGCGGCGGCTGCAGGATGTGACGACCGCCTACCGCCCACAGCCCGGCGACGGCAGCGCTCCGCGCGTCCGGGTCGGGTTCGTTCCACACCGCCACGTAGCGGTCGGCCAGCTCGATGAGATCGGACAAGGCTCCTCCTCGGTTCGCGGTCACCGTGCCCGCGATGCCCGCGGCCGGGCAATTCCCGGCGAGGAATAGCCGAGCGGTCCCCGGAGGACTACACAGGACACTGTGCGCTTCGCCGACGACCTGCGCTCATGGCGCCTCCGCCGCAAGATCAGCCAGATCGACCTGGCCCTGCGCGCGGGCACCACCCAACGCCACCTCAGCTTCATCGAGAGCGGCCGCTCGACCCCCGGACGCGGCATGGTCATCCGCCTCGCCGAATCGCTGGACATCCCCCTGCGCGAACGGAACGTCCTGCTGCTTTCCGCGGGCTATGCCCCGGCCTACCCGGAAACCCCGTGGGACGACCACCGGCTGACCCCCATCCGCGCCGCCGTCGACCAGATCCTGCACGCCCACAACCCGTACCCGGCCATCGTCGTCAACCGCCACGGAAACCTGATCTCCGCCAACAACGCCTTCCACTCCCTGACCAGCGCCGCCGCCCCCGGCCTTCTCCAGCCCCCCACCAACATCCCCCGCCTCCTCCTCCACCCCACCGGCCTGGCCCCCACCATCACCAACCTCCCCGAATGGTCCTGGCACGTCATCGACGCACTCAGGACCCAGGCCGCCCGCACACCGGACGCGGAACTGGACGCACTGATAGCCGAACTGATGTCGTACGCACCCGCGCGGCCGACCACATCCAGCCTCGGGTTCGCCACGCCACTCCACTTGCGAACGGCCGGTGGTGACCTGCACCTGCTGACGACACTCACGCACTTCGCCACAGCGGTGGACGTGACTGTCGCGGAACTACGCCTGGAAGCCTTTCTCCCGGCGGACGAACCCACCGCAACCTTGCTGCGCTGCTCGGCATAAAAGCGTGCAGTTCGCCGCCGAACCGCCAGTGACCTGCGAGAAGTGGGCCGCCTGGGGCTCGAACCCAGAACCTACGGATTAAAAGTCCGCAGCTCTACCAATTGAGCTAACGGCCCAGGGGGCCGAGTGTAGCGGCTGGGGTGGGCGTGGTGGGTGGGTGGACGACCGGGGTGTGCGGGGTGGTGTGGGTCACAGGTGGGTACGGGCGGGAGTCGGGTGTTGCTGGAGAGTGATCGGGGGTGGGAGAAGCAGCAGGCGGGGGTGTGGATTCTGCCAATTCGGACAGGGGTGTGAATAAGCTGGTTGACGGGTTTGGGAGGGGGTGGGAGGCTCGCCGAAACTGGGGTAAATGGGAGGCGTTGTGGATCGGCGGGCTGGGTGGGCGGCAGGGGTTTCCGCGGTTTTGTGGGCTTCTGCTTTTGTGGTGATCAGGGACGCTGCTCCGCATTTCTCGGCGGGGGCGTTGGCGCAGGGGCGGTTGGTCAGCGGGGCGTTGGCGCTGGTGTTGTTCCTGGTAGTGCAGCGTGAGGGGCTGCCGGGGCGGGGGGCGTGGCCGGGGATCATCGGGTCGGGGCTGTTGTGGTTCGGCGGGTACATGGTCATTTTGAACTGGGGGGAGAAACTGGTCGACGCGGGGACCGCGGCTATGGTGGTCAACATCGGGCCCATTCTGATCGCGGTACTCGGCGGGTGGCTGTTGCACGAGGGATTCCCGCCGCGGTTGGTCGTGGGGATGGCGATTTCATTCGCGGGCGCGATCGTGGTGGGGGTTTCCACTTCGCAATCCGGGACCGCGTCGGTGTTGGGGATCGTGTTGTGCGTGGCGGCGGCGATCAGTTACGCGGGTGGGGTGGTGCTGCAGAAGCCCGCGCTGCGGCACGGGTCCGCCCTCCAGGTGACGACCTTCGGCTGCGTGATCGGCGCCGTGGCGACGCTCCCGTTCTCCGGGCAGCTCGTCGACGGGCTCCAGACCGCCCCCACCAGCTCCATCGTCGGCATGGTCTACCTGGGCCTGTTCCCCACCGCGCTGGCGTTCTACACCTGGGCGTACGCGCTCTCGAGGACCACGGCCGGGCGGATGGGCGCCACCACCTACGTCGTGCCCGCCATGGTCCTGCTCATGTCGTGGCTGTTCCTCGGCGAGGTCCCCACCGCGCTGACCCTCGCCGGTGGCGCGCTCTGCCTGGCCGGTGTCGCGGTCGCCAGGAGCAAGCCCCGGGCGGACCGCTCACCCGTTCGGCTCACGCGAACGCGCCCGGATGGCGATGTGATCTAGCTTGAGCACCCACCCAGCCACCGGAGAGGGGCACCGATGTCCACCCAGCTCGATCGGGCCGAGGCGTTCGCCCAGCTGCACCGGGGGCCTGGCGCCTTCGTGCTGGCCAACGCGTGGGACGCGGGGACCGCGCGGCTGCTGGCCGGGCTCGGCTTCCGCGCGCTGGCCACGACCAGCGCCGGACTGGCGTTCGCGCTGGGCAGGGCGGACGCGGCGAACCAGGTGAGCAGGGACGAGACGCTGGCCAACGCCGCGGCGATCATCGCGGCCACCTCCCTTCCGGTGTCCGCCGACCTGGAGAACGGCTTCGGCGACCGGCCGGAGGACACCGCTGAGACCATCCGGCTGGCCGCGGCGGCAGGTCTGGTCGGCGGGTCGATCGAGGACGCGACCGGGCGCGAGGACGACCGGGTCTACGACTTCGGGCTGGCCGTCGAGCGGATCGCCGCCGCAGCCGAGGCCGCCAGGGCACTGCCGTTCCCGTTCACCCTCACCGCCCGCGCGGAGAACTTCCTCAACGGGCGGCCGGACCTCGACGACACCATCCGCAGGCTCCAGGCGTTCGCCGACGCGGGCGCCGATGTGCTCTACGCCCCCGGCCTGCCCGACCTCGACGCGATCAGGGCCGTGTGCGCGTCGGTCGACAAGCCGGTCAACGTGCTGGCCGCCGGACCGGCCGCGCGCTGCTCGGTCACCAAGCTCGGCGAACTCGGCGCCCGCCGGATCAGCCTCGGCTCGGCGTTGCCCAGGGCCGCGCTGACCGCAGCCGTGCTGGCCGCGCAGGAGATCGCCGAGTCGGGCACCTTCACCCTCACCACCGGTGCCATGAGCTACGCCCAGGCCGACGAACTGATCGACTGACCAGCCACGGAGGACACCAGATGACCCACCTGTGGATGCGGCACGAGGTGCGACCCACCGAACGCCGCGCCCCGGTCGTGCCCGACGACGCGCGAACCCTGGTCGACGCCGGGATCACCGTGACCGTCGAGGACTCCCCGCAGCGCGTGTTCGCCACCGACGACTACGCCGCCGCCGGGTGCGCCACCGCGGAGGCGGGGTCCTGGGTCGACGCCCCGGACGACGTGTTCGTGGTCGGACTCAAGGAATTGCCCGACGCACCAAGCGAATTGCGGCACCGCCACGTCTACTTCGGACACGCCTACAAGGGCCAGGACGGCGCGGCCGCGTTGCTCGACCGGTTCACCTCCGGCGGCGGCGCGCTGCTCGACCTCGAGTACCTGACCGACGCGAACGGCCGCAGACTGGCCGCCTTCGGTTACTGGGCCGGGTACATCGGCGCCGCGCTCGCCGTCCTGCACCTGCGCGGAACCCTCGACACCCCGCTGCGCCCGCAGACCCGCGACGAACTGGACGCCGCGCTGCGGGGCGCCGACGACATCCGCGCCATCGTGGTCGGCGCGCTCGGCCGCAGCGGTCGCGGCGCGCGCGACGCGTTGGCCGTCGCCGGGCTCGACGCGACCGCGTGGGACCTCGCCGAGACCCGCGACCTGGACAAGCCCGCGCTGCTGGCGCACGACCTGCTGGTCAACACCGTGCTCACCACCACGCCGGTGCCGCCGTTCGTCACCGACGCCGACCTCGACACCCCCGGTCGCAGGCTCGCCGTGATCTCGGACGTGACCTGCGACGTCACCTCCGACTGCAACGTGCTCCCGGTGTACGACCGGATCACCGACTGGGACGAACCGGCGCGGCGGCTGCGCACCGACAACCCGGTCGACATCATCGCCATCGACAACCTGCCGTCGCTGCTGCCCAGGGAGGCGAGCGTGGCGTTCTCCGCTGACCTGGCGCCCCTGCTGCGCGACCTCGACCACGGCGACGAGTGGGCGCGGGCGCTGGAGCACTTCCGCACCGGCGTGGCGAAGGAGGCCATCAATGGCTGACACCGTGCACTGGGTCGGCACCGGCCTGTCCACCGGCGGCGGCGTCCGCGTGCTCGCCGACACCACCGATGTCGTCCTCTATGGACGGACGAGGGACAAAGCGGCCGCGTGCGTCGACCGGCTCGGGCTCACCGGCCGCGTCACGCCGCGCGCGCTCGACGAACTGGAGCCGGGCCGCGGCGACGTCGTCGTGTCGATGCTGCCCGCGACGGAACACGTGCGGCTGCTGAAGCTGAGCCTGGCCAACGGTTCCCACTACGCCAACACCAGCTACGTCTCGGACGAGATCGCCGGGTACGCCGACGCCGCCAGGGACGCCGGGGTCGTGCTGCTCACCGAGGCCGGGCTGGACCCGGGCATCGACCACCTGCTGGCGCACGACCTGGTGGCGCGCGCCGAGGTCGAAGGACCGGCGACAGCCACGTTCACCTCGTACTGCGGCGGTATCCCGGCCGTGCCCAACGAGTTCCGGTACCGGTTCAGCTGGGCGCCCCGGGGCGTGCTGACCGCGCTGCTCTCGCCTGCCCGCTACATCGAGGGCGGCGTCGAGACCGTGGCCGAGCGACCGTGGGAGGCGACCGCCGGGCACGTGCTGCGCGGCGAGCGGTTCGAGGCGTACCCGAACCGCGACAGCCTGCCGTTCGTCCAGCAGTACCACCTGCCGAGCCAGTGGCGGCTGGAGCGGTTCGTGCGCGGGACGCTGCGGCTCGACGGCTGGCTCCAGGCGTGGGAACCGGTATTCGCCGAATTGCGCGACCCCGATCCCGACCGGATCACCGCGCTGGCAACGGACCTGGCCGCCCGCTACCCGACGACCGAGACCGACCGGGACCGGGTCGTGCTGGCCGTGGCACTGACGGTGCGCGGCGACGACGGCACGGAGTGGTCCGGCGAGCACGTGCTCGACGTCGTGGGCGACGACAACGACAGCGCGATGGCGCGGCTGGTGTCGACGCCGCTGGCCGCCGGGATCACCGACATCCTCGCCGGGGCACTGGAACCGGGGCTGCACCGGGCGGCGGAGAGCGTCGACACGGCCAGGCGGTGGCTCGAAATCCTGGCGCGGCAGGGGATCGGCGCCCGCTAGGTTCCCGGGTGGACATCGAGACATGGCAGTCGGCGGCCTGGCAGGCGAGCGCCGTCGACTGGCTCGACGAGCGGCTGGCCGACGCGGGGATCACCCGGGTCGGCCCGCTGACCGAGCGCAAGGTGCGGTCGTGGGCCGGGGTGTTCACGGCCCCCACCACGGCGGGTCCGGTGTGGCTCAAGGCAGCCAACCCGCACATGGCGGCGGAGGTCCAGCTCTACGAGGTGCTGCACGCGGCCGTGCCGGAGCGGGTGCTGGCGCCGATCGCGACCGACCCGGCGCGCGGGTGGCTCGTGCTGCCCGACGGCGGGCCGACGCTGGCGGAGATGAGCGAGATGGTCGACTACCTGCCCGCGTACGGGCAGATGCAGCGCGACCTCGCCCCGCACACCGACGCCGTGCTCGCCGCCGGGGTGCCCGACATGCGGCCGTCGCGGATGCCGGAGCGGTTCGCCGAGGCGCTCGCGGTGATCGACGACGTGCCCCCCGACATCGCCGCGATGGGGCCGCAGATCGCCCAGTGGTGCGCCCGTCTGGCCGAGTCACCGGTGCCGGTGAGCATTGACCACAATGACCTGCACGCGGGGAACTTCTTGCGGGACGGGCGGTTCTACGACTGGGGCGACAGCGTGGTCGCGCACTCGTTCGCCTCGATGCTGGTGCCGTTGTCGCTGCTCGGCGCGGACGGCGACCGGGGCCGCGACGCGTACCTGGAGGCGTTCACCGACCTCGCGCCACGGGCCGACCTGCTGGCGGACCTGGCGCTGGCCTGCCGGGTCGGCAAGATCGCCAGGGCGCTGACCTGGCACCGGGCCCTCGCCGGGCACGGCGGGCCGTGGGCCGACGCGCCACGGGCCCACCTGGTTGCCTTGGCGAAACCGTCCTTTTTCGACTGATTCGCCACTACGATCCCGGCGACGGCGCGGAACCGGGTCGGGGGGATGGCCGTCTATCCCGATGACTTCGACCCAGAGGGGGCAGACATGGCGGACATCGAATACCGCTTCGGTACCGGGGAGAGCGCCCCGAACGTGCACCACGGCCAGGCGGACTCGGACGTGGACGGCGACGGCACCAACGACGCCATCGCGGTCGACTTCGACGGCGACGGCCGCTACGACGACCGCATGTGGGACTCCGACGGCGACGGCGTCGCCGACACCGCGCTGCTCGACTACAACGACGACGGCGTCGCCGAGTCCGCCTACAACGACCCGACCGGGCTGGGCACCTGGAACGAGAAGGGCATCGGCGGCGACGAGGCGGACACGCACCCGACCACCCCGGACGCGCCAGCGAACGACCAGACGCAGGACGTGCCCAGCGACGTCCCGGACGACGGCGCCGACCTGCCGCCCGCGCACCCGACGACCGACGACCACTCGACCGACATCGAGGACGGCGGCTTCGAGAACCAGCCCGCCGACGACACCGCCGTGGAAGACGGCAGCGGCCCCGACGACAACACCGTCGACGACTCGACCGCCGATGACCCGACCTCAGACGACTCGACCTCGGACGGCGGTTACGAGGACCCGAACGGCACCGGCCTCGACGACTCCGGCCTGGACGACGGCTACGACTCGTGCTCGCCGGACGACTCCTCGGAGGCCACCGTCTCGGACTGGTACTCCGAACTGTCCTGACCAGCGGGCCCTGTCCCACCCGGGGACGGGGCCAGTCAGGGATGAGGTCCGATCGTGACGATCGTCAGTTGATCGTCACGCGGTCCGTGGATCCACCACACCCGCCAGGCTGACGGTGTCTTGTTCTCGACGTAAGACTCCCACAGCGCAGCGCCACCGGGGCCGGGAACCGACTGATAGCGATGCGAGTGCAGTCCGGGATGTCCTGGCCCGACTTGCTCAAGCAACCGAAGCGCCTTGCGGACTTTCTTCAACTTGGCCGCGTACTGCTGCTTGGCACGCAGGTCTTCCAGGACCTGCTCGACCTCACGGGTGTAGAGCAGCGCAAAGGGTGGAGCGCTCACGCGTCGTCGTCATCCTCGTCATCCGCAGCGGTCACCCAGTCCAGCGACCGCGCCTTGCTTTCCGCCGCGTCCGCGAGACCGCGGAACAACGAAGCCCGCAACTCGTCGTTCTCCCAGACGAGCAGTTCACGCTTGGGGATGCTCACCAGAGGCGTCAACAAGATGGCCCCGTCAGCGTTCATCGAGACGGCGTAGCGAGCATCTTTCTCCACTCCCGCCTTACCCACGGCGACCCTGCCGCGCTCGTCGGCTGTCACCTCGGCAACCGGCCTGAAGTCATCGAGCATCGTCATGGCGCACCTCCTTCGAGAACCACGGTACCCCGGCGAGTCAATGTGGGCAATACCCACTTTCCCACGGCGCGGCTGGAGCTTCGCGTCGACCCCCTCTGCGGCCAGCTAGCCTGGGCCTGTGTCTGCTGTTGTCTCCTCGTTCCGGATCGGGCCGTACGTGGTGAGTCCGGCGGTGGTGCTCGCGCCGATGGCGGGGATCACGAATGTGGCGTTCCGGCAGTTGTGCCGGGAGTTCGGGAGTCCGACCTCGGTCTACGTGTGCGAGATGGTGACCGCGCGGGCGATCGTCGAGCGGGACTCCAAGACGATGGAGATGATGACTTTCGGGGCGGACGAGTACCCCAGGTCGTTGCAGCTCTACAGCGTCGACCCCAAGAACGTCACCGACGCGGTGACGATCGTGGCGGCGGAGGGGCTCGCTGATCACCTGGACATGAACTTCGGCTGCCCGGTGCCCAAGGTGACCCGCAAGGGCGGTGGCGCGGCGCTGCCCTACAAGCGGCGGTTGTTCGCGGAGATCGTGCGGGCGGCGGTGCGGGCGGCGGGGGACATCCCGGTGACGGTCAAGTTCCGGGTGGGGATCGACGACGAGCACCTCACTTATCTGGACGCGGGGCGGATCGCGGAGGCCGAGGGGGCGGTGGCGGTCGCGTTGCACGCGCGGACGGCGGCGCAGCGGTACTCGGGGGAGGCTGACTGGTCGCGGATCGCGCGGCTCAAGGAGGCCGTGACGGGCGTCCCCGTGTTGGGCAACGGCGACATCTTCAGTGCCGACGACGCGCTGCGGATGATGCGGGAGACCGGGTGCGACGGGGTGGTGGTCGGGCGGGGGTGCCTGGGCAGGCCGTGGCTGTTCCGGGAGTTGCACGCCGCGTTGACCGGGGAGCCGGTCCCGGTGGGGCCGTCGTTGGGGGAGGTGGCGGCGATCCTGCACCGGCACGGCGTGCTGCTCGCCGACCACATCGGCGAGGAGAAGGGCCTGCGCGACCTGCGCAAGCACATGGCCTGGTACCTGCGGGGCTTCCCGATCGGGGCCGACCTGCGCCGGGCGTTCGCCATGGTGTCCGGGTTGGCCGAGCTGGCGGACCTGCTGGGCAAGCTCGACCACGACGCGCCTTACCCGGCCGAGGCCGAGGGGCCGCGCGGGCGGCAGGGGTCGCCGGGGCGGGTGGTGCTGCCGGAGGGCTGGTTGGACGACCCCGAGGACGCCGCCGTGCCCGAGGGTGCCGAGCTGATGCACTCGGGGGGCTGATGCGCGCGCTGCCTGGCGTCCTCCTGGTCCTGCTCGCCGCGGCCGGGTGCGCCACCACGGTCGAGGGGACGCCGGTGCCCGCGACGGGGGTCACCTCCGGGCGGGACGTGGTCAGCGAGTACTTCACCGAGCTCAACGAGGCCGGTGCCGACGGGGCGAGCGCGCAGCGGGACTTCCTGCGGCGCACCCAGCACCCCGACTTCGACTCCCAGTGCGAGCTGGGGAACCTGACACTGCGGATCGAGCCCGCGCTCTCGACCCTGCGCACCGACCCGAAGTGGAAGCCGGAGAAGTCCACCAAGACCCCGCGCGGCACCGTCTACGTCGTGGGCGTGTCGGTGCGGATCCGGCGCGACAGCGCGACCCTGGCCGAGCAGATCGGGTCGCAACGGGTCGTGGTGCTCGACGGCAAGGCGTACGGCTTCACTCCCTGCCCGACCCGGTGACTCCGAACGGGTGATACCGAGCGTGTGCGGATCGCGACCGCCGTGCTGGTCAGTCACTTGTTTGGAGCAGTGTGGGGTCCACCAGTAGGGGGAATTCCTGCGTCCATGCGTCCCGGTCGCTCAAGCGCGGCGTCATTCCGGACGACACACACGTACGTAGGGAGGTGACCGCGGTGGCCGTTCTGGGACGAGGCGTCGCCAAGCCCGAGCCCGACCAGCGGGACAGCCCGTGGCGGGACCACCGGGTCAGCGAGCCGACGGTGCCGCTGCGCCACCCGGCGATCACCGAGCGCACCGAGAACCCGGACGACCCGCCCGCGGACACGGCCAACCTGGTCAGCCTGCACGAGTCGATCGCGGCGCTGCTCGCCTCCCGCGGCCAGTACCGGCAGGCGTACCAGCACCTGCGCTCCGCGCTCGACCTGATGTCGGAGATGAGCGCGCCGCCGCAGATCCCCGAGCAGTTCCGCCGCGAGGTCGACCGGCTGCGCCGCGAGCACGCCGAGGCGCACGAGCAGAGCATCCGCGACAGCCTCACCGCCAGCTACAACCGCCGCTACCTCGACCAGCGGCTGGTCGACCTGGTCGCCGAGCAGGGCACCGCGAACGGGCTCGCCGTCGCGCTGGTCGACCTGGACTGGTTCAAGCAGGTCAACGACACCTTCGGCCACCTGGTCGGCGACCGCGTGCTGCAGCGCGTGGTGGAACTGCTGCAGGACGGGCTGCCCGACGGCGGGTTCTGCGCGCGCTACGGCGGCGAGGAGTTCGTGCTCGTGCTGCCCGGGATCGACCAGAACGCCGCGGTCGAGATCGCCGAGGCCGCGCGCGGTCGGGTCGAGCGGTACCCGTGGTCGAGCCTGGTGCTGGGGCTGCGGGTCACGGTGAGCATCGGACTGGCGCACGAACCGGCCATCCGAGTGGCGGACAACACACCGGCGGCTCCGGAGCGTCAGCTCCGCGAGGCCGACGCCCTGCTCTACACGGCGAAGCAGTCCGGGCGCAACGCCGTCGCATATCTGCTGGAGGGCACCGCTCACCTGGCCGGAGCGGCGGCGGGCAGGCGCGCGATCGTCACACCACGAGCCTCAGCGCGATAAGTACCTCGCCCGACCGGGGCTACCCTGATCGGGCTAGAGCCATGCGCGGAACTCCGTACTGATAGTGAACGAAACCCGGTCTGCCATCGTCACGAGGGACAGCCATCCGTACTATCGCTCCGGCAGCGTGACACGATCGGGTAGGCAACCGAACGCGGCACGGCAACGTGTTGATAACCAACCGACAACGGTTCGCACACAGCGGAGCCTCTCGAGGGAATGGAGCACGGGTGTCCGACGACCACGACCGCGCCCCTGGCTCCTCCTCCGGCGGCAAGCGCCGCGCCCCGGAACCAGCCGAGCAGCCGCGACGCAGGCGCCGGTCGATGGAGGGTGCTGGCGGGGTCAGCGTCTCCGACCTGGTCGAGCGGCACAGCGGCTCCCGGTCGAACCTGATGCCGATACCCGAGGCGGACGAGCCGGACGAGGTACCGAGACACCAGGGCGGCCGCCGCGCCGCCCAGGAGCCCGCCTCCCGGCACTCCGCCGCCCAAGAACTCGCCGCCCAGGAACTGGCCGCCCACGAGCGCGGCGCGCAGGACCTCGCCGCCCGCGGGCACGCCGCGGACGGTGCCGAGCCGGACGTGCACCGCAACGTCATCAGCTCCGGCGGCCGCCGCAGCGCCCCCGAACTCCCCGCGCCGGAACCCCCGCCGCCGCCGCGCCAGGAACCGCCGCGCGCCGAGCCGCCGCGGCCGGAGTCGCGCCGCAGCCGGACCGCCACGCACGCGGTCCCCGCCGACATCCTCGCGCAGTCCACCGGCCAGCCCGTCGAGCGCGCGCCCCGGCCCAAGCGGGACGACGACGAGCGCCCCACCTCGGTCGCCGACCTGCTCGGCCCGGCGGCGAGCACCGGGAAGCGGGCCAAGAAGGAGACGTTCGCCGAGTCCGCGAGCCGCGGCCGCGCCGACGCCAGGCGCTCGCTGCCGGGCAACCCGCCGCCCCCGGTCGCCCGGCACGCCGACGAGCCCGCCACCGGCCGCCGCGCCAGGCAGGACCCGGTTGTCGACGAGCCGTCGCCCCGCGCGCGGCCGGACGCGGCGCTCGACGAGGCCACGCCCTCCGAGTCGCGCCCCAGCCCCGAGCCGCGCCGCGGGATCCCCGACGCCTTCCGCCGCACGAGGCCCGACTCCGGTTTCGCCGAGTCCCCCGAGCAGAGCGGACACCCGCGCCGGGGCAGGCCGGAATCGGCGCTGGACGAGCAGACGCGGTCCGACCGGCACCGCCAGCCAGCCGGTGAACCACTGCGTCGACCCAGCTCGGTTCCCAGCGAGCCGACCCTCTCCGAGCGGTACAGCCGCGCACTGCCCGACTCGTCGCGACCCGACCGCCGGTTACCGGAGTCGGCTCTGAACGAGCCCAACCGGTCCGAGCCCGTGCGCTCGGCGCTCGGCGAGCCGTCCCGGTCGGAACCGCAGCGGCGCGGCCCGGCGCACCCGGTCGGCACGCCTGACTTCCCGCTCGACGACCGGCAGGTGGGTCGGCCGTTCTCGGAGAACCGGCCGCCGTCCCCCGGGCGCCGCGGACCGCAGGAGCCGCTGGGCCGCCGTCAGCCGGGCGGCCGCGTTGCCGAAGGTCCGCTGGACGCACCGCAGGGCACCGGCTCGCACCCGGCACCGGGCAGGCCCCGCGACCTCGACCACCCGCTCGAGTCACCGCGCGGCACCGGCTCCCACCCGTCCCCCGGGCGCCGCCCCGGGCCCGCGCCGACCGGCCAGCACCCGGTCCCCGGACACGACGTCCCCGGTCGGCTGCCCCCGCAGCACCAGGTCCCCGGCCGCACGGGAGCCCACCCGCTCCCGGACCAGGACATGTCCGGTCACCCGGCCACCCGCCGCCCCGGCCAGGAACACGACGCCGAGTACGACATGCCCGGCCGCAACGGTCGTGCGGATACCCGATTCGCCGAACAGGACCTCCCTGGCCGCAACGGCCACCCCGACCCGCGCCGACCGGGCCACGAGCCCGACCCAGCCGGGCGCAACGGCGCGGATGCCCGCTTCGCCGAACACGACGTGCCCGGACGCAACGGCCGCGCAGACCAGCGCCGAACCGGCCAGGAACACGCCGCGGACGCCCGGTACGCCGAGCGCGAGGTGCCCGGCCGCACCAGCCGTCCAGACCTGCGCCGCCCCGGCTTGGAGCACGACGCCGCCGAGCGCAACGGCCACCCGGACCCACGCAGGCCAGGTCAGGACCACGACGCGGCCGGTCGCGCGGATGCCCGGTTCGCCGAACAGGACCTTCCCGGCCGCAACGGCCATCCAGGCCCGCGCCGGACCGGCCAGGAGTACGACCCCGCCGGGCGCAACGACGCTGATGGTCGGTTCACCGAGCACGAGGCGGCAGGCCGCAACGGTCGACCGGACCCGCGCCGAGGTGGCCAGGAGCCCGACGCCGCTGGTCGGCATCCGGCTGCCGGGGTCGACGCACGCCGCTCGGAGAATGACGTCCCGGGCAACGGGCATCCGGATCCGCGCCGAGCGGGGTTTGACGCTGCTGGCCGCAACGGTGTGCACCCGATTACCGGGCCGGACATCCCTGGCAGCGGCAGTCGGCCAGATCCGCGTCGGTCCCGCCCGGAGCAGGACGCAACCGGGCGCAACGGCGGCCCTGGCGTCGATCCGCGCAACGGGGCCCACCCGGACCCGCGCCAGCCCGAACGCGACCTGCCGGGTCGCAACGGGGTCCACCCGGACGCGCGCCGCCAGGAACCCGACGTGCGCACCGGTGCGCATCCCCTGCCCGGTCGGACCGGGTCGCACCCCCTGCCGAGCCCGGACGCCCGCCGTACCGGTCCGGAGCACGAGGCCCGCACCGGTGTGCCTCGCACCGGCGCCCACCCGATCCCCGGCGTCGACGCACGCCGACCCGACCACGACGGCGTCATCCGCAACGGCCACCCGGACGCCCGTCAGCCCGGCCCGGGTCAGGACCTGCCCGGCCGCACCGGCGCGCACCCGATCCCCGGTCCCGACGCACGCCGACCCGACCACGACGGCGTCGCCCGCAACGGCCACCCGGACGCCCGCCGACCCGGTCCTGATCAAGACCTGCCCGGCCGCACTGGCGCTCACCCGATCCCCGGTCCTGACGCGCGTCACCCCGAGCACGATGGCCCCGGTCGTACCGGTGCGCATCCCGTGCCCGGTCCGGACGTCCGGCAGAACCGCGCCCCGATCCAGGGCGACCAGGCGCAGCGGCCCGGTTTCCGCGGTGGGCCGGTCGACGGCCCGCACGGCACCGGCTCCCACCCGGTCCCCGGTCGCGGTGAGCCGCTGGAGCAGGGGCGCAGGCTCGACTCGCCGCACGGCACCGGCAGCCACCCGATCCCCGGCCCGCACGGCACCGGCAGCCACCCCATCCCCGGCCCGCAGGGCACTGGGAGCCACCCGCTTCCCGGCCGCGGTGAGTCCAGTGGCGGGCACCCGGTCGTCGACGGGCAGCCGAAGCCGCGGATCCCCAACCAGCAGCCGCCGGGGCAGTCGTCGATGCCGCCCGCCCCGGACGGGAAGCTGACGCCGCCGTCCGGGGTGTCGCCGCAGGAACTGGTCGGGCTCACCACCGAGATGGAGCCGATCGGCGAGGCCGTGCAGAAGCGGCGGCGGGTCGACCAGACGCTGGCGCGGTTCTCCAAGGTGCACGACGAGATGCGGGCCGAGGAGAAGGCCAAGAAGTCCAAGCGGATCAAGACCCCGTGGGGCTCCGACGCCGCCGAGCTCGACGACAAGCTCGACGAGCTGGCGGCCATGCCCGCCGAGCCGACCGTGGTGGTCGAACCGGTCGACCGCGGGCCCGACGCCGACACCGGTGGCGACGAGGACGACAAGCCCAAGCGCGGCCGGTGGTCGCTGCTGGCGAAGGTGTTCTCCGGGTCGGCCGCCGTGGTCGTGTTCGCCGCGGCCGGGGTCGGCTGGGGCATCAAGCAGTGGGCCGACAACTCCATCGAGCAGGTGCGCGCGCTCGACCCGGGGTCGGAGTCCATCCAGAACGCGGCCGGGCAGCGCGGCGACGAGAACTTCCTGCTGGTCGGGTCCGACTCCCGCGAGGGCGCCGACGCCGAGGAGGGCGTCGGCAACTCCAGCGACGTGCCGGGGGCCCGCTCGGACACCGTGATGATCGCGCACATCCCGGCCGACCGCAGCCGCGTGGTGATCGTGTCGTTCCCGCGCGACCTGGAGATCAACCGGCCCGGCTGCGAGCAGTTCGACTCGAAGGCGGCCAAGTACACCGGCCACCAGGTCGAGCCGAAGAAGAACGCGAAGATGAACACCGCCTACCAGGTCGGCGGGCCGCTGTGCGTGACCAAGGTCGTGCAGGAGCTGTCCGGGCTGCAGATCACCCGGTTCGTCGGCATCGACTTCACCGGCTTCCGCGGCATGGTCGACGCGGTGGACGGGGTCAACGTCTGCGTCGAGAAGCCGATGTTCGACACCAAGCTCAACAAGTGGATCGTCAAGGACGCGGGCACCGAGGTGGTGCTGCGCGGCGAGCAGGCCCTCGACTTCGTCCGGGCAAGGCACGTGCGCGGCGACCCGACCTCCGACTACGGCCGCATCAAGCGCCAGCAGCGGTTCCTGTCCTCGTTGCTGCGCAAGGCGATGTCCGGCCAGGTGCTGCTCGACCCGTCGAAGCTCACCTCGTTCACCGGCGAGGTCGCCAAGTCCACCTTCGGCGACAACATCGGCGTCGACTCGCTGATGCAGCTGGGCCAGTCGCTGCAGAACCTGGAGGCGGGCCGGGTCACCTTCATCACCGTGCCCACCGTCGGCACGTCGAACTCGCGCGGCAACGAGGTGCTGCGCAAGGACGACGCCGACCGGCTGTTCCGGGCGATCATCAACAAGGAGCCGCTGAGCGGCGAGGCCCCGCCGCCGCCCGCGACCGACAACGGCGGCACCCAGCAGCAGGCGGCGCCGCTGCGCGAGCCGGTCGACCCGAAGACGCTCAAGGTCCAGGTGCTCAACGGCGGCAACGAGACCGGCGGCATCGCCAAGCGCACCGCCGAGAAGCTCGAGGGCTTCGGCTTCACCGTGGTCCAGGTCAACCCGACGGCCGCCGTGACGCGGACCGTGGTGCGCTACGGCAAGGGCCACGAGGCCGCCGCGCAGACCCTCGCCTCCACCATCCCGAGCGCCACGATGCAGGAGGACCCGTCGATGTCCGCCGCGTTGGTGCTGGTGATCGGCCCGGAGTTCACCGGCCAGGTCGTCGCCCCCGGTACGCCCGGCGGGCCGACGCCCACGCCGACCCCGAAGCCGCTCCCCGACCTGTCCACGGTCAACGGCTCCGATGTGAAGTGCGCTTAGACCCGCCTCGTTCACCTTCGCTTCACCTGGGGATGGCGCATCTCCGCGAACGTGCCTCTAGGCTGTGCGCATGCGTGAGGCCTACCATCTCGAACTCGGTCAGCTGGCCACCAAACTCGCGGGCATGTGCTCCAAGGTCGCTGAAGCGATGGAGCTCGCCACGCGCGCGCTGCTCGAGGCGAACCTGAGCATCGCCGAGCAGGTCATCAGCGGCGACGAGGCGATCGACGACGCCCGCTCGGAGTGCGAGGAGCAGGCGTACGCGCTGCTCGCACTGCAGGCGCCGGTCGCCACCGACCTGCGGACCGTGCTCGCCGTCATCCACGCCGCGGAGAGCCTGGAGCGGATGGGCGACCTCGCCCTGCACGTCGCCAAGGTCGCCCGCAGGCGCCACCCGGCCCCCGTGCTCCCCGAGCAGGTGCAGGGCTACTTCGCCGAGATGGGCCGGATCGCGGTCGCCCTCGCGCGCAAGGCCGAGGAGGTCATCCACAGCAGGGACGTCGCCGCGGCGCGCGCCATCGAGGACGCCGACGACGAGATGGACGACCTGCACCGGCACCTGTTCACAGTGATCATGAACAAGGAGTGGGAGCACGGCGTCGCCTCCGCTGTGGACGTCACCCTGCTCGGCCGCTTCTACGAGCGCTACGCCGACCACGCGGTCTCGGTGGCCAAGCGCGTGGTGTTCGTGGTGACCGGCCGGATGCCCGGCTCGCTCACCGGCGACGACCTGTAAGACCCCCAAGTCCCCACCGCCCCGCCCGGGTTCGCCCGAGCGGGGCGGTCTCGCGTCACCGCCTCGGTGTCGCGGTGGTGATCAGCTCGTCGAGCTGGCGGGTCAGCCTGGTCGCGTCGGCGGGGGAGTACGTCGCGCGGATGGCGCCGTCGGGCTGGGGCCTGGTCACCGACAGGTAGCGGCCGGACTCGGTGTCGATCCAGCCGACCGTGCCCGCCTCGACCTCGCGGCCGTGGCGGCCCTTCCCGCTCACCGCGTAGAACCCGAAACCGGTGCGCGGGCGCTCCAGCATGGTCGCCGCCAGCCGCAGCTGGGTGTCCGAAGTGGACCTCGCGGCGCGGACCGGCCGCACGTACCCGCTTTCCTGCGCCTGCAAGACCTCGGTCACCATCACCGACTGGCCGGGACCGGCCTGCGCCTTGGGCAACAGGTCGACCAGCGCCTTGGCCACCGAGCTCGGCGCCATCAGGTCGAACCGGATCGTCTGTCCCTCTTGGACAGCGAGAACCGCTGTGGTGCCGAGGATCGCGGCCCGCGCCCTGATCGGACGGTCTTTCTCGACAGTGCCCATCACCCCGATGCCGACGTCGTGCTCGCTGGTGATCCGCAGCGCCGCCTCGACATCGGTGTCCACCTCGTCCCGGCCGATGAGTCCACGCCCGTAGAGGTCGGTGAACACCGCCTTGGCGATGCGGGCGCGGTCGTCGAACAGCCTGCCGAAGCTGGGCACCTCGAACGGGAACAGCCTCGGGTTGACCCCGAGCACCTGGCCGAGGGTGTCCACCGCGGCCAGCGACAACGTGAACGAACGCGGCATCGAGCGCTATCCGCCGATCACCGGTGGCGCGGTCATCTCGTCGGTGCCGAAGACCTCGTCCGGGTCGGCCTCGACCAGGTACGACGGACGGGTGTGCTCCTCGTCCTCGCCGCCCTGACCACGGCCGCCACCACCCATCCCGCCACCCATGCCCGCGCCGCCACCGCGACCGGCCGCGCCCGCGGCACCGCCACGGCCCATCGCCGCCTGCTCCGCGGCGAGCGCGCCCGCGCCGGCACCCATGCCGGGGCCGAGAGCACCGGACCGGGCGCCGAGGCCACCGCCACCACCGCCCGCGCCGCCACCGCTTCCGCCCGCACCACCACCGGCTCCGCCGCCGAAGCCGCCACCGCCACCGGGTCCGCGACCGCCGCCGAAACCACCGCCACGGCGGGTGATGTCGTCACCGCCGCCGAAGGAGCCACCCGGCATGGGCGCCAAGCCGCCGGGCAGGGTCGGGTTCGGGTTGGGATTGGGGTTCGGATTCGGGTTGGGGAACGGCCTGCCGGGGTTGGTGCCCGGGTCGCCTGGGGTCCAGTTGCCGGGGTTCGTGCCGCCGGGGTTCGTCCCACCCGGGGTCGAGCCACCCGGGGTCGTGCCGCCGCCGGGGCCGGTGCCGGGCTGGAAGCCGCCACCTGGCACCGGGGAGACACCGTTGCCGTTGCCATTGCCGCCGCCGGTGGGGCGGTAGCCACCGGTCGGGCTGTCCTTGCCGTTGTTCCGGACGTTGACGTCCTCGCTGCCGGGGTCCTTGACGCCCTTGCCGTCGTCGAGGGTCTTCGCGTCGTCGCCGGTCGAGTCGCCCATCTGCGGCGGGGCGGCGAAAGCGGGCATCGTCGAGGACGTGCCGAGCGAACTGTCGTAGGAGGTGACGACCCTGGCCGCCTCCTCGCGCGCGTTGTGGCTCTCCCGGTAGTCGTTCGCGTACATCGCCGACTTGCGGACCAGGTCAAGCGGGTTCGTGGTCGTCATCAGGTCCCGGCTCGCCGCCGCCGCGTCGAACGGCACCTCGTCGGGCATCGAGTTCTTCGCGTCCGCCAACGCCGTCGACTGCAACCCGGCCTGGGTCCCGGCCAACTGCGCGCTCTGACCAGCCGTGCCCACCCAGTTGCCGATCCCGACCATGAACAACCGCGCCGAGTCCCCCGCCTCGCCCTTCCAGTCCGCCTGGCTGTCGTTGACCGCCGACGCCACCTCGGACTGGAACCGGGTCATCGCGTTGCCCGCGTTCAGGTACAGCTCACCCATCTCACCGACCTGGTCCGGGTCGACGTCCTGGGTCACCATCGGCTTGAGGTCCCCGTGCGCGAAGTTGGCGTAGTTCGTGCACTGCATCCCCGGCGGCTGCCGCGTGTCCACCCCGGCGGCCAACTCCCGCGCCTGCGCCGACATGTCCTGGTTGTATTGCTGCTCCACATCGCTGTTGCGGTTGAACCGCTTCCACAACCCCGGCCAGAACGCCGCGTCATCGATGTCCTGGTCGACCTGCTGCTCGGCCCGGTCGTGCACGTCCGCACTGGAATCGGACGTGCCCTTGCGGTCGATGTAGAACTCACTGCTGCTGTCGTAGGTCCGGTCGTACCCGGACGCCCCGGGGTCGTAGTCCGGACTACTCGGATCGGAGACGCCCACCGTCCCCGGATCCCCCCGGTGCGGCGTGTACGCCGTCCGCGCCTGACCAGGCATGACCTACCTCCCAGCTACCTCAGGGCAATTCAGGTTCAACAAGCTTCGCCGCGTCCAACGCGGGCGCGCACAACTTCTGCCCATCACCACCGGTGGCGACCACGTCGACCCTCGACTTGGCACCCAACTCGAGTGCGATGAAGCAACTCACCTTGCTCGGGCCGAGGAACCGGGCGGCTTTTCGGGAACCGACCTCGATCCGTTCAACGGCCCCAGAGGACACAGCGTCATCCAAGCCGACATCGTCGTGGACAGCGATGCCAACCAGGTAGCTGTCGGCAATGCTCCCCTTGTCGACTCGCCACTCACAGGTCGGGGTCGACCCGCTCTTCGCCTTTCCCGCCCCGGTGATGCCGAGTGTCGACGCCGCCGACGAGGTGAGCAGTTCGCACGGCTTGAGCGAATCGACAGGTGACGATGAAGTAGTCGTCCTGGAGGTGGTCGGCGCCCCCGTCCGACCAGCGTCTCCGCTCGGCACCGGACTGCCACCCTCAGCGCTCGTGCAAGCACTTACGGCTAACACCAGTGCAGCCGTCGGAACGAGCAACAACGTCTTTCTCACTAGGCCCCTACACCCTTCGAGTTCGCGCACATTCAGTACTTGGTCGCGTTCGAGTCGTCCGTGGCACGGTAGTTGGCCATCGCCTGCTTGATGCCCTCCTCGGCCTTCACCAGCGACTCCCTGAACTGCTTCAACTGGGTGACGAAACCCTGCTCGTCGCCGGCGACCAGCTGCAGGAAAGGCTTCATGACCTCGGCGTTGTTCGAACTACCGAGCTTGGGCGACTGCAGGAGCAGGTCGAACCCGAACTGCTGGCTGTCGACCCATTCGGCCATGTTGCGGATGGCGGCCAGGAGGGACTCGCCGCCGCGTTCGTTGAGGGAGAAGCGGCCGGAGGCGGCGTTGCCCGCGAAGTCGTCCATGGCGCGGCCAATGGCGCTGAGCGGGGCGCTGGGCCCTTCGTCGATGTACATCGTTGCCCCCGAATGCCGTTCGGACTCCGAGGGCACCGTACCAACAGCCCCGCGGGCGCGTCCTGGTTGTGACGCATCCGGGGTGGGTGGCGGTTCCGTCAGGGCAGGGCGGGTTCGACCTGCTTGGCGGCCTCGAGGGCCGGGCCGCAGAGCGCCTCGGGGTCCTCGCCGGTGACCTGGACGTCCACCCGGGAGGTGGGGGTGATCTCCAGGCCGAGGGCGCAGCCCGCGGTGCCGCGGGTGAAGAAGCGGGCGGCGGAGTGGGCGCCGACGTTGAGGTACTCGATCTCCTTGTCGGTCTTGATGTCGGCGACGCCGGTGGACTCGTGGATGACCACGGCGATGGTGTAGCTCTCCGCGACGGTGCCCTTGTCGACCCGCCACTCGCACTGGCGGGCCTTGGAGGTGCTCGCGGGCTTCCCCGCGCCGGTCACGCCGAGGGGCCGGAGGGCGGCGGCGGGGAGCAGGTCGCAGGGTTGGGCGGCCCGCAGGGCGCCGGGGTCGGGCAGCGGGCGGCCGTTGGTCGGGGTGCTGCCGGTCGGCGCGCCCGGGGCGGGGAGGGCGATACCCCCGGTTTGCGTCGTGCAGGCGGCGCAGAGCACCACCAGCAGGGCGGCCGGGACATGCCAAGGACGGCTCACTGATCTCCCCAACGGTGTTGACGGTGAGCGGACCCCGTTGGGGACGGTATCAATGTGGGTGGGGTGGTGGTGGGGGGAGCTGGGAAGTCGCCCGTCTGGGCCAGTACGGGGGGACTGCTCGGCTGCGCCATCGCGGGGGGTCGGCTCGCCTTCGGCATTGCAGAGGAGCGCGAGTTTTGAGCTTTGCTCGATGGGGCGAGTTGGGGCCAAACGTTGTTGACCCTAGGTAGAAGCACAGACAAGAAATGGCGAGGGGCCGGGCGCTGTGTGCGCCCGGCCCCTCGCCATCAAAAGTGATCAGCCGAAGCGGCCGGAGATGTAGTCTTCGGTGGCTTTTTGGCTGGGGTTGGAGAAGATGCGCTCGGTGTCGTCGAGTTCGACGAGGCGGCCGGGTTGGCCTACGCCTGCGAGGTTGAAGAAGGCGGTCTGGTCACTCACGCGGGCGGCCTGCTGCATGTTGTGGGTGACGATGACGATGGTGAAGTCCTTCTTCAGCTCCTGGATGAGGTCCTCGATCGCCAGGGTGGAGATCGGGTCCAGGGCGGAGCAGGGCTCGTCCATCAGCAGGACGTCGGGTTGCACCGCGATGGCGCGGGCGATGCAGAGGCGCTGCTGCTGGCCGCCGGAGAGGCCGCCGCCGGGGCGGTTGAGGCGGTCCTTGACCTCGGCCCAGAGGTTGGCGCCGCGCAGGGCCTGCTCGGCGACCTCGTCGAGCTTCTTGCGGTCGCCCTCGCCTGCCAGCTTCAGCCCGGCCACGACGTTGTCGCGGATGGACATGGTGGGGAAGGGGTTGGGGCGCTGGAAGACCATGCCGATGGTGCGGCGCACGGAGACCGGGTCGACGGTGGAGGCGTAGATGTCCTCGCCGTCGAGCAGGACCTTGCCCTCGGCGCGGGCGCCGGGGATGACCTCGTGCATGCGGTTGAGCGAGCGGAGCACGGTGGACTTGCCGCAGCCGGACGGGCCGATGAAGGCGGTCACGTTGCGCGGCGGCACCGCCAGCGACACCCCGTCGACGGCGTGGAACTTGCCGTAGAAGAGGTTCAGGTCCTTGACATCGATGCGCTTGGCCATTGTCCCGCCTACTTCGTCTTCAGAGAGGTCAGCCGCGAGATCAGCGATCCCAGCAGGTTGAACACGGTGATGATGAGGATCAGCGTGACCGCCGCGCCCCAGACCCTTGCCTCGCCGACCTCGTTGGTGGTCAACCGCTCCGAGGTCATCAGCAGCGGCAGCGACGCCATCGAGCCGCCGAACGGGTCGTAGTTGATGAACGTGGTGTAGCCGACCAGCACCAGCACCGGCGCGGTCTCACCCATGACGCGGGCGATGGCCAGCGAGACACCGGTGATGATGCCCGAGAGCGCGGTCGGGATGACGATCTTGACGATGGTCTTCCACTTGGGCACGCCGAGTGCGTAGGCGGCCTCGCGCAGCTCGTCGGGGACGATCTTGAGCAGTTCCTCGGTTGTGCGCACCACGACCGGGATCATCAGCAGCACCAGGGCGAGCGACACCGCGAACGCGCTGCGCGGCATGCCGAGGGTGGTGATGCACAGCGCGTAGATGAACAGCGCGGCGACGATCGAGGGGACACCGGAGAGGATGTCGACGGTGAAGGTCACCGCCTTGGCCAGCCGGGAGCGCTTGCCGTACTCGACGAGGTACACCGCGACCAGGATGGCGATCGGGACCGCGATCACCGCGCAGATCAGGCCCTGCAGCAGGGTGCCGATGATCGCGTGGTAGACGCCGCCGCCGAACTGGCGGGAGGTGAGCCCGGCCAGCGACTTCTGCCACCAGTCGGCGTTGAGCACGTACTGGAAGCCCTTGGCGATGACGGTGATCAGCAGCCACACCAGCGGCGCGAGGGCGAGCACGAAGGTGCCGCCGACCAGGATCGTGGCGAGCCGGTTCTTGAACCGGCGGGACGCGTTGATCTCCTGGAACGCGGGGGGCGCCGCAGGCCGGTTCAGGTCGGTCGCGGTGCTCATTCGTACTCCTTGTGACCGGAGATGATGGACCGGGCGAACGCGTTGACCACGAAGGTCAGCACGAACAGCACCAGACCGGCCGCGATGTAGGCACCGGCGCCCCGCGGGTCGTTGAACTCCTGCGCGGCGCGGGCGATCTTGGAGGCGATGGTGTCGCCGCCGTCGAAGAGGCTGAAGCCGAAGTGCGAGGTGGTGGAGCTCAGGATGATCAGCACCGCGATGGTCTCGCCGAGCGCGCGGCCCAGGCCGAGCATCGAAGCGCTGATGTAACCCGCGCGGCCGAAGGGCAGCACGGTGGTCCGCACGACCTCCCACTTGGTGGCGCCGAGCGCGAGCGCGCCCTCGACCTGCATCGGCGGGGTGCGGTCGAACACCTCGCGGCTGATCGCGGTGATGATCGGCAGCAGCATGACCGCCAGGACGATGCCCGCGGTGAAGATGGTCTGCCCGATCGCCAGGTTCGAGGTGCCGGTGGCGAACAGCGGGATGAACCCGAGGTTCTCGTTGAGCCAGGTGCTGATCGGCGACAACGCGGGCGCCAGCACGTAGGCGCCCCACAGGCCGTAGATGATCGAGGGGACCGCGGCGAGCAGGTCGACCAGGTAGGCGAACGGCCTGGCCAGCCTGCGCGGGGCGTACTGGGTGAGGAACAGCGCGATGCCCAGCGAGACCGGCATCGCGATGACCAGCGCGAAGACCGCGCTGAACACGGTGACCAGGAGCAGGTCGAGCACGCCGAAGGCGAGGCCGCCCTCGGGGTCGGCGTCCCAGTCCCGGCCGAAGAGGAAGTTGGCCTGGTTGTCCGCGAGCGAGGGGATCGCCTGGATGAGCAGGAAGATCCCGATGAGCGCGATCATGGCGACGACGAACACGCCGGAACCGACGGTCAACGCCTTGAAAATCTTGTCACCCGGACGGGTGATCACCTTGGGGGGTTGGGCGGGTGTCCCACCAGAACCCTTCGGAGTGGAAATCGGTGCCTCCGGTGCGGTGTCGGGCGCCGCGCCGCCCCGGGGGCCCCTGGCTAAACCAGGGGCCCCGGGGCGTCCGACCGTGTCGGAATCGCTCATGTTCGGTCGTCGTTCTCGGCTCGCAGTGTGCCAGGTGGACTTACGCGATGGCCTTGATGGCGTCGAGCAGCTTGACCTGGAACTCGTCGGGCAGCGGGACGTAGCCCGCGGCGGCCAGCGCGCTCTGGCCGTCGGTGGCGGCCACGGTCAGGAACGCCTTGACGGCCTTCGCGGTGTCGGCGTCGTAACCCTTCGAGCAGACGATCTCGTAGGTCGCGAGCACCAGCGGGTAGGAACCCGCGGTGTTGCTGGCGTAGAGGGAGTCGAGGTCGAGGACCAGGTCGTTGCCGGAACCCTTGACCTTGGCGGACTTGATGGCCGCCGCGGCACCCTCGGCGCCGAGCTCGACCGCGCCGGAGCCGCTGTCGATCTTGGCGGCGGTGAGCTTCTTGTCCTGGACGTAGGACCACTCGATGTAGCCGACGGTGCCGTCACCGGCGGCGATGGCGTCCGCGACACCTGCGGAGCCCTGCGCGCCCTGGCCGACGCCACCGTTGAACTTCTTGCCAGCGTCCTTGGTCCACGCGCCCTTGCCCGCGGCCTTGAGGTACTTCTGGAAGTTGTCGGTGGTGCCCGACTCGTCACCGCGGTAGATGACGGTGATGGCCTTGTCCGGCAGGGTGGCGCCGGTGTTGGCCGCGGCGACCGCCGGGTCGTTCCACTTGGTGACCGCGCCGCTGAAGATCTTGGCGGCGAGCTCCGGGGTGAGGGTCAGGCTGGTGACGCCGTCGAGCTTGTAGGCGATGCCGACCGGGCCGAAGACCAGCGGCAGGTTCCACGCCGGGTTGCCCTTGCAGCGCTCGGCCGCCTTGTCGACCTCGCCCTTGTCCTTGTTCAGCGGCGAGTCGGAGCCGCCGATGTCGACGATGCCCGCGTTGAACTGCTTGACACCGGCGCCGGAGCCCGACGGGGTGTAGGCCAGCTGCTGGCCGGAGCACTTCGCGCCGTAGGCGGAGACGAACGCCTCGATGGCGCCCTTCTGCGCGCTGGAGCCCTCGGCGACGAGGTCCTTCTTGCCGCCGCACTCCACGGGGGCCTTGGCAGTCGGGGCGGGAGCAGCGGAGTTGTTCCCACCCGGCGTGGTGTTGCTGTCGCTGCCACAGGCGGTGAGGGCGAGGGCGCCCGCCGCCACGAGGCCGAGCACGGACACTGGCCGCTTGCTGATCACGGTTATTTCCTCCAGGCAGGAGTGTTATCAGGTCGCGACGTGACCCTACGTCCGCCGCCTCGCCGCGACGCTAGGCAGCACTAGTGGACGAATGCCCTTGACGGGGTAAACGCAGGGTGAACAAGCCCGTTTTCGTGACCGTTGCGATACGTGCGTCGCCTGGTCGTGGCCTTGTCGTGACCTGTACGTATGCGCTGAGTAACCGGCTAGACGCTCGGTGCTTCTGCACGTGCATATTGAACGTCGGCGGCCGAACGGGTGAACCCCAATCGGCTATAAACAGCAACCGCCGGGGCGTTGTCGGACTCGACGTAGAGGATGACCTCGCCCAGCCCGAGCGACCGCAGGTGCGCCAGACCGGCGAGGGTGAGCGCCTTGCCGAGCCCCCCGCCCTGCGCCCCGGGGTCGACGCCGACGACATACACCTCCCCGATTCTCCCGCCCTCCCGCCCCTTTGCGCCGACGCCACCGGGGTGCACCTTGGTCCAGTGGAAGCCGAGCAGCGCGTCGTCCGGGGCCACTGCCAGGAAGAACCCGGCCGGGTCGAACCACGGCTCGGCCTCGGCCGCCTCGACGTCGGCGACGGTCAACGCGCCCTGCTCGGGGTGCCAGTCGAAGGCCCGCTTGTTCACCTCGACCACGGCGGCCTCGTCGCGCCCGGGCTCGAAAGTCCGCACCCGCACGCCTTCGCGCCACGTGGGCTCGGGCAGCTCGGCGGCGGTCAGGTCGATGCGCATCGTCAGCAGCTCGCGAACCCGTGACAACCCCCGCGACCCGGCGATCCGGGCCGCCCCGGGGTGGTCGCCGTGCGCCCAGAACCGGGTCCCCTCGGCGGCACGGGCGATGACCGCGTCCACCAAGGCGGAACCGACCCCGCGACGGCGGGCGTCCGGCCGCACCAAGACCTCCGCGACCTGGCGGCCGAACGAGTCGCCGTCGGTGTCGAGGTGGGCGTAGCCGACGAGCTCGATCCCGTCGGTGGCCAGCAGGTGCTCGCCGCCCCGGAACTCGCGCGGCAGCGGACCGCCCTCCGCGACCTCGGGTCTGCCATCCACCGCGGCGACCGCGCGCAGCAGCGGGCGGATCTCAGCCGCGGCGTCGGGGCTGTCTGGGCGCCAGGTCAGGTCGGTCACACCACCGAACCTACCCAGATCGAGGGCGCCTAGGCGTCCACGCGCCTGCCGCGGTCCGCGTCGTGGGACAGCTCGCGCCGGGCGCCGGCCTTCGGCGGCTGGACGAACTTGTAGCCGACGTTGCGCACGGTGCCGATGAGCTGCTCGTGCTCGACGCCGAGCTTGGCGCGCAGCCGCCGGACGTGCACGTCGACGGTGCGGGTGCCGCCGAAGAAGTCGTAGCCCCAGACCTCCTGCAGCAGCTGCGCTCGGGTGAACACCCGGCCCGCGTGTTGCGCGAGGTACTTGAGCAGCTCGAACTCCTTGTAGGTGAGGTCGAGCGGGCGGCCGCGCAGCCGGGCCATGTAGGTGGCCTCGTCGATGACGAGCTCACCGAGGCGCAGCGCGCCGTCCACCGGGGCACCGGCGGCGCCGCGGGTGGTGAGCAGCCGCAGCCGGGCGTCGACCTCGGCCGGTCCGGCGGTGGGCAGCAGGATCTCGTCGACGCGCCAGTCGCTGTTGATCGCGACGAGGCCGCCCTCGGTGACAACGGCCAGCACCGGGCAGCTGTCGCCGCCGCTGGTCAGCAGCCTGCACAGGCTCTTGGCCGCGGCGAGGTCGGTGCGCGCGTCGACGATCACGGCGTCGCGCGAGCCCGCTTCGAGCAGGGCGGTGACCTCGGGGGCCTGGGTGCGCACGGTGTGCGGGAGGAGCATCAGCGACGGCACCACGGTCGCGGGCTCGGGGTCGGCGGTCAGCAGCAGCAGGTCGAGGCTCATCACGAGTCCGCCTCTCTTGCGTGATTCCGCGCCGCGGCGTTGGGGTGCGGCCCCAGGGTCGGGGTGGCGTTTTCGGCTGGTCAGGACAATAACCCGGGGTCGAGGCGAATGTCGTGCCCGTGACGCCCGCGTCACACGCCGACCAGCGGTCACCGGGGTGGACGCGCAGCTCAGGGCGGTCGTGTTACGGCGTCGTAAATCCTGCGTCCACCAGTGCGTCACCCGCGATCGCCGGATTAGCGAGCGGGTCGGAATTCGATTTGTGAATGCGGCGTTACCGCGCCGATCACCGCGGCGGGCAACGCGGCGCGGGCCCGGCACGTCCACTTGGCGACGCGTCCGGAGCAGCCGGAGCGGGCTGCGGAATCATGGGGGACGTGCCGTACCGGCGCCCAGCGGGTAGGTAGCAGTGGACGAGACGTGACAAGACGGGTGACGGGATGACGACGATGACGAACTCCGGCGCGAACACGGGTGGGCCGTCCGCGGCCCCCCGACGCCGTTCGAAGGCGGTGCGCAGGCTCGTCATCGCGCTGCTGGTGCTGGTGGCGCTGCTGGTCGCCGCCGACTTCGGCGCCGCGGCGGTGTTCGAGCACGAGGTGTCCAAGCGCGCCCAGCAGCAGTTCGACCTGCGCGACCACCCGTCGGTGAAGGTCGGCGGGTTCTCGTTCCTGCTGCAGGCCGCCGCAGGCGAGTACGACCTGGTGACCATCGACGCGAAGGGGGTCCCGGTGAAGGACACCCTGCGCGATGTCGACGTGCACGCGGACCTGCGCGGGGTGCAGGCGCCGCTGTCGGACCTGGTGAGCGGGTCGCTGACCCAGGTGCCGATCCGCGAGGTCGAGGGCCAGGTGCGGATCAAGGCCGCCGACGTGAACCGGGCCATCCAGGAGAACTCCAACGAGGTCGTGTCCGCCATCACGAACCTGACCATCGACCCGGTCAGCGAGAAGGCGGTCAACACCGCGCCAGCCGAGGGCGAGGAGACCGAGGAGGACGGCGCGGAGGTCGCCGACCAGGAGGGCACCACCGCCGGGGTGAAGCTGTGCGGCACCGTGGCGATCGCGGGCCAGGAGACCGAGCTGTGCGTGTTCTCGATCGTCTCGCTCGACGGCGGCGCGGTGACCATCGCCCCGAAGCGGCTGGAGCTGCGCAACGGCGGGTCGGACGTGAAGCTGCCGACGGCCATCCAGGGCAAGGTGCTGCAGCTGTTCACCCGGCGCCTCGACCCGGGCAGCCTGCCGTTCAAGGTGACGCCGACCTCGGTCACCGTCGAGCGGGGCGTGCTGTCGGTCAAGGGCAAGGCCGAGAACCTGGTGCTGGGCCGCTGATGACGGGTCTGTATGTCGCGCTGGGCACCGTGGCCGTCGCCATGGTCTTCGGGTTCCTGGTCCGGACGCTGGGCGGTCGGGCCAGGCCGTCGACCGCGGGCGCGGTGCCCGACGAGCTGCGCGCGGTGCTCGACCCGGGTGCCGCGGTGACCCTGGTGCAGCTGTCCACCGAGTTCTGCGGCACGTGCAAGCAGACGCGGGTGCTGCTGGCCGAGATCGCCGACGGCACCGCGGGCCTGGCGCACGCCGAGGTCGACCTGACCGAGCAGCCGGAGCTGGCCAAGCGGCTGGCGGTGCTGCGGACGCCGACCACCATCGCGGTGGGCGCCTCGGGGGCCGAGCTGTTGCGCGTCGGTGGGATCCCGAAACGTGAAGTGCTGCTCACCTCGCTGCGGCCGCACCTGCCCGCCTAGATCAGCCGCCACCTGCGATTACGCCGAGCGCAATGCCGACTTCGCCCGTCCCACCCACTGGACGGGCCTTCTCATGCCCGGGTCGGCGGCGGGTACTCTCGCCGCCGTGTGCAGCATCCTGACCAGGCGCCGCGCGGTGGACTTCTGCCGCGTGCACAGCAGCCTGTGTCGGAGCGACTGACCGGGCGATCCACCCGCGGCGCCGACGCGCCCGTGGCCGCCCTCACCGGACCCCACCCGTGTGCAGGTCAGGAGGCCACATGCCCACACCCCGAGATCCCCGGCCCAGCGTCGACCCCCGAGGTCCGCGCTTCGCCGCCTGGCTGACCAGCGCCGTGCTCGTCGTCGTGCTGACCACCGGCTGGTGGCCGCTGCTGGCGGCCCAGGCCGTGGTGTTCGCGCTCGGCGGCTTCGCCGGGCTCCGCCACTCCCCGTACGCGGCGCTGTACCGGGCGTTCGTCGCGCCCAGGCTGAAGCCGACCGACGAGCGCGAGGACGCCGCCCCGGTGCGGTTCGCGCAGAGCGTCGGGTTCGGCTTCGCCGTCGTCGGCGTGCTCGGGTACGCGCTCGGGGTCGCCCCCCTCGGCATCGTGGCGACCGCGTTCGCCCTGGTGGCCGCGTTCCTCAACGCCGCGTTCGGGTTCTGCCTCGGCTGCGAGGCATATCTGCTGATCAACCGCCTGTCCATCAAGCAACGGAAAGTGGGAACCGCCCGATGAGCCGCGAAGACGTGCTGGTTTCGGCCGCGTGGGCCGAGGAGAACCTCACCGCAGGGGGGGTGGTGTTCGTCGAGATCGACGAGGACGCCAGCGCCTACGACACCGGGCACATCCCGGGCGCGGTGAAGATCGACTGGCGCAACGACCTGCAGGACCCGGTCCGCCGCGACTTCGTCGACCGCGCCGGCTTCGAGAAGCTGCTCTCCGCGCGCGGCATCGGCAACGACGACACCGTGATCCTCTACGGCGGCAACAACAACTGGTTCGCCGCGTACGCGTACTGGTACTTCAAGCTCTACGGCCACCAGTCCGTGAAGCTGCTCGACGGTGGCCGCAAGAAGTGGGAGCTCGACGGCCGCCCGCTCGACGCCGACGCGGTGACCCGCGAGGCGACCACCTACACCGCCCAGGAGCAGGACCTCTCGCTGCGCGCGTTCCGCCAGGAGGCGGTCGACGCGATCAACACCAAGAACCTGGTCGACGTGCGCTCGCCCGACGAGTTCTCCGGCAAGCTGGCCGCCCCGGCGCACCTGCCGCAGGAGCAGGCGCAGGTCAAGGGCCACATCCCGACCGCGATCAACGTGCCGTGGAGCAAGGCGGCCAACGAGGACGGCACCTTCAAGTCCAACGACGAGCTGCGCGAGCTCTACAAGGACGCGGGCCTCGACGAGGGCAAGGCGACCATCGCCTACTGCCGCATCGGCGAGCGCTCGTCGCACACCTGGTTCGCGCTGCACGAGCTGCTCGACTACTCGGACGTGAAGAACTACGACGGGTCGTGGACCGAGTACGGCTCCCTGGTCGGCGTGCCGGTCGAGGTCGGCGCCTAAGCACTTCCCGACCAGACCGGTCGGGACGGAAAGGACAGTCATGAGCTCTTGTGGAGCACCGGAGCAGGGCACCGCTCTTCCCGCGAACGTGGACGCGGGCAAGGAGGTCGTGCTCGACGGCAAGGTGACCAGTGGTGACACGCCGGTCGAAGGCGCCTTCGTGCGCCTGCTCGACGCCAGCGGGGAGTTCACCGCCGAGGTCGTGTCCTCCGCCGGGGGCGACTTCCGGTTCTTCGCCGCGCCCGGTGAGTGGACCGTGCGCGCGCTGCACCGCAGCGGCAACGGCGAGGTCAAGGTGAGCGCGGACGGCCCCGGGCTGCACAAGGTCGCCGTGTCTGTTGGCTAGACAAGCCGTTGGCTAGTAGTGGTGCGGGAAAGGCCCCGGGCAGTGCCCGGGGCCTTTCCCGTGGGACCAGCGCCACGCGTGGACCGGGCCGCCGGGCGGTATCCTCTGCCCGTGGAAATCTTCTTCACCTCGCTGTTGGTCCTGGTGGGCCTGTTGACCACCTGGTTCGCCGGGTACGTCGTCTACCGCCTCTACGCCGACCAGCGTTGATGCCCGCTGACGCGACCGGGCCGGTGCCCGGCAGCGGTGACGCGGCGATCCAGGCGGCCGCGGAGCGCGCGGGGGTCACCGGGCACCGCAACATCCCCCAGTTCGACGACCTGCCGATCCCGGCGGACACCGCGAACCTGCGCGAGGGCCCCGAGTTCAACGACGCCTGCCTGGCGCTGTTGCCGCTGGTCGGGGTGTGGCGCGGGGAGGGCGAGGTCGTCTACCCGACCATCGGCGGGCCGTTCAAGTACGGCCAGCAGATCACCTTCGCCCACGACGGCCGCCCGTTCCTGCACTACGAGGCGCGCGCGTGGCTGCTCGACGACGAGGGCAAGGTGATCCGGCCCGCCGCGCGGGAGACCGGGTTCTGGCGCCCGCAGGCCGACGACACGATCGAGGTGCTGCTGGTGCACGCCACCGGCGTCTCGGAGATCTACTACGGCTCGCCGCGCACGCAGACCTCGTGGGAGCTGGACACCGACGTGGTGCTGCGGACCTCCTCGGCGAAGGAGGTCAACGCGGCGAAGCGGCTCTACGGGCTGGTCAACGGCGGTGACCTGGCCTACGTCGAGGAGCGGGCCATGGTCGGCCAGGAGTTGCAGCCGCACACCTCGGCGTACCTGCGCCGCGTGGTCGGCTGACCCGAGCACCCGGATGCGGCTGCGGCGGTGTGGGCCGGACGCGGTGCTGGTCGAGGTCGACTCGCTGGGCGAGGTGGCCGCTGCCCGGGCCGCTCTCGCCGGGCTGCCTGGTCTGGTCGAGCTGGTCCCCGCGGCGCGGACGGTGCTGGTGTCGTTCGAGCCGGGTTCGCCCGGGTTGCGGCAGGTCCAGGCGGTGTTGGAGCAGGCTGATCTCTCGGCCGCGCCGGTCGGTGACGCCCGTGACGTGACCCTGCCGGTGGTCTACGACGGTGCTGATCTGGAGTTGGTCGCGGAGACGGCGGGGCTGAGCGTCGATGAGACGATCGCCCTGCACTCGGGCGCGGACTACACCGTGGCCTTCTGCGGTTTCGCTCCCGGCTTCGCGTACCTGACGGGCCTACCCGAGCTGTTGCAACAGCCTCGGCTCGATAGCCCCCGCACGCGCGTTCCGACCGGATCCGTTGGCGTGGCCGGGGAGTTCACCGGCATCTACCCGCGCTCGTCGCCGGGCGGATGGCGGTTGGTGGCAAGACTCGCCGATGACGCTGCCGCGCTGTTCGACCCGACCCGTGAACCGGCCGCGCTGCTGTCCCCGGGCGATCGCGTCCGCTTCGAGGTGGTGTCGTGAGCCGCGTGTTGACCGTGCTCGCCACCGGCCCACTAGCCCTCATCGAGGACCTCGGCAGACCCGGCCACGCCCACCTCGGCGTACCCCCGTCCGGCGCCTTGGACGTGCCGTCGCTGCGCCTGGCGAACCGGTTGGCGGGCAACCCGGAGGACGCGGCGGGCATCGAGTGCGTCCTCGGTGGACTCTCGCTGCGCGCGGGGTCGTCCTGCACGGTGGCGGTGACCGGGCCGAGCGTGCCGGTGCGGGTCAACGGGCGGCTGGTCGACTCGCACGCGCCGGTTCACCTGCGCGGCGATGACGTCGTGGCGCTGGGCACGCCGTTGTCCGGGGTCCGCAACTACCTGGCCGTCTCCGGTGGGATCACCGTGCCGCCGCAACTGGGGTCCCGCTCGACCGACCTGCTGTCCGGGATCGGCCCCGCGCCGCTGGCAGTGGGGGACGTGCTGCCGGTGGGCGACCCGGTCGGGCCGCCGATCGGCGAGGACGCGGTGCCGCCGCCGAGCCCGGCCGACTTCCTGGCGGTGCCGGTGGTGCTCGGTCCGCGCGACGACTGGTTCGCCGACGCGGGCGCCCACCTGGCGGCGGCCGTGTGGTCGGTGTCGCCGGAGAGCAACCGGGTGGGGCTGCGGCTGCTCGGCGACCCGCTGCGGCGCGCGCCCGGGTTCGACGGCAGGGAGCTGACCAGCGAGGGTGTGGTGACCGGCGCGATCCAGGTCCCGGCGAACGGCCGTCCGGTGGTCTTCCTCGCCGACCACCCCACCACCGGCGGGTACCCGGTGGTGGGGGTGGTCCCCGAGCGATACCTGGCCGCGTTGGCCCAGGCCAGGCCAGGTACGCGGATCAGGCTCCGCGGCTGACGGGTGGCGCGTTGGCCGATCAGGCCCTGGCGAGCAGGTACTGGTCGTTCCACCAGCAGTTGGACGAGGGCCTCGTCGCGGTGTAGGTCCAGCCCGCTGGCACGCGACAGGCCCAGAGCCCGGGCTCGGGCAGGGTCACGTAGTACAGCGGTTCACAGCCCACGTCGGCCCGCACCATGACGTAGGTGTAGCCGGCGGGCACGGTGCGGCACGACCATCTGTACTCGGCCGCGCTCGCGGGCGTGGACAGCGTGGTGGCCGCGAACACGGCAGCGCACACGAGTCCGAGGATCTTGCTGGGTTTCACGAATCTCCGCCTCTCGCCGGGGACCCCGTTCCGGGGCTGTTCCAGCACAGCAGGCGGACCTCGGCCGCACATCGCCTGATTGGTTGAACCAATTTGGGCCGGACGTCAGTACTCGGCCTCGTACAGCGCGTTCAGCGTGGTGCCGAGGTCGGTCGCGTCGGGCAGCGCGGCGCCGTCGAGGGTGTGCACGCGGGTGACCTTGCGGACACTGGAGACGACGAACAGGCCGTCGGCGGTGGCCAACTCGTCGGCGCGCAGCGGCTCGACCTTGGTCGACCACCCCGCCCGCTCGGCGGCGCGGAACAGCGCGCCCTGGGTGGTGCCGGGTAAGACGCCGCTCGACGGCGGCGGGGTGCGCAGCGTGCCGCCGCTCGCCACGACCACCGTGGAAGTCGGTCCTTCCAGGACGGTCCCGTCGTCGCCGACGAAGATCACCTCGTCCACGCCCAGCTTCTCGGCGTGCCGCATGGCAGCCATGTTGACCGCGTAGGACAGCGTCTTGGCGCCGAGCAGCAGCCACGGGGCGCGCTCGACGACGGCCGGGTCGAACCCGCGCTCCAGGGTCACGGCGGTGACGCCCGAGGTCCGGTTGCGCACCGCCCGACCACCGATGGGCAGGCCGATCGCGTACCCGGTCGGACCGCCGCCGCTGTACTCGGGGCCGCGGGTGTAGACGAGCTTCACCGCCATCTCGCCCGGCTCGGTCCACGCGCCGATCACGACCCCGACCAGGCGCTCCCAGGCCGCGAGGTCCGGTGCGGGCAGCTCCAGCATCGCCGCGGACCGGCCCAACCTGGCCAGGTGCGGGCCCAGTTCCCTGGGCTGCCCGTCGACCACCAGCACGGTCTCGAACACCCCGTCGCCCCTGGTCAGGCCCAGGTCGTCGACCCTGATGTGCGGGGCACCCGGGTCGGCGAGGGTTCCGTCGAGCATCGCCAGCACGCGCATGCGGCGAACCCTACGCGGGCGCAGGCCCTAACATCGAACAGGTGGACACCGCCCACTCGCTGGAGGACCGACGCGCGCACCTGCGGGCCACCCTGCACGAGCGCGGCATGCGGATGACACCGCAGCGCCAACTCGTGCTCGACGCCCTGCTGGTGCTGGAGCACGCGACCCCCGAGCAGGTCTGCGCGCACGTCCAGCGCGCGACCCCCACGGTGAACATCACCACGATCTACCGCACGCTGGAGCTGCTGGAGGGTCTCGCCCTGGTCCGGCACACCCACCTCGGGCACGGCGCGCCGACCTACTCGGTGCACGAGCACCAGCACGTCCACCTCGTCTGCCACCGCTGCGGCCACGTCGTCGAGTCGCCGAAAGCGGTCATGGACCAGCTGTGCGGAACACTGCGGGCCACCCACGGGTTCGAGCTGGATGCCAGCCACCTCGCGCTGTCCGGAACGTGCCAGACCTGCTCCCAGGAGACCCCGTGACCGACCGCTCCCCGATCCTCGACCAGCAGGGCGCCGTCCCGGCCCCCGAGAGCGCGGCGTCGGCGGTGCCGTGGCACTTCGGCGACCCGTTCGCCGAGCAGCGCAGCGCGGCGCGCAAGGTCGCCGTGGTGGACCGCTCCGACCGCGAGGTGATCGCGGTGCCCGGCCAGGAGCGGCTGACCTGGCTGCACCTGGTGATCTCCCAGCACGTGACCGACCTCGCCGACGGCGCGGGCACCGAGGCGCTGGTGCTCGACGGGCAGGGCCGGGTGGACGCGCACATGCTGCTGGCGCACGTGGACGGCACGGTCTGGCTCGACACCGAGCCCGGCGCGAAGGCCAGTGGGGTGCGCGGTGAGCCGATGCGGTTGCTGGAGTACCTGCTGCAGATGGTGTTCTGGTCCAAAGTGGAGCCCCGGGACGCCACCGCGGAGCGGGCGGTGCTGACCCTGGTCGGCCCGGAGACGCCGGACCTGCTGGCCACAGTGGACCTCCCGGTGCCCGCGGCGCCGTACGGGGTGGCCATCGCCCACGACGTGATCGTCCGCCGGATGCCGTGGCCCGGCCACGACGCGGTCGACCTCCTGGTCCCCAGGGCGGAACTGGTGGCGTGGTGGACCCGGCTGACCGAGGCGGGCGCCCGGCCGATGGGCAGCCTGGCCTTCGACGCACTGCGGGTCGAGTCGCTGCGGCCGCAGCTCGGGGTGGACACCGACGAGAAGACGATCCCGCACGAGGTGAACTGGATCCACGTCGCCGCGCACGTCGCCAAGGGCTGCTACCGGGGCCAGGAGACGGTCGCGAAGGTGCACAACGTCGGCCGCCCGCCCCGCCGGATGCTGCTGCTGCACCTCGACGGCGCCACCGACGTCCTGCCGGACACCGGCGCCGTCGTCCACGCCGGTGAGCGCGCGGTCGGCCGGATCGGGTCGGTGGTGAACCACCACGAGCTCGGCCCGATCGCGCTGGCGTTGATCAAGCGGTCGGTCGAGCCGGGCACGGACCTGGTGGTCGGCACCGGCGAGGAGACCACCCAGGCATCGATCGACCCCGACTCCGTGCCCGACGACACGCCCGCCCTGGGTCGCAAAGCCGCACAGGGTCTACGCGGCTGACTCGGCGCGGAGAGCTTGCGGACGCCGCCCCCGCACAAAGCGAGTCCGACCCATCGAGCACCGGGTATCGGGGCTTCGCGGCAGCCGGGTGAGAGTGCCCGGTCCGGACGCCACGAGGGTTGTGGGTGGGCCGGGCGGCTGTGCCAGTATCGCGCCATGTCACCGTCGACGCCCCGTCCTGGCAGCTCCGGCACGTTGATCACGGTCGCCCCCACCGGGGCCGAGCACAGCAAGGCGGATGTGCCGAACCTGCCGGTCACCCTGGAGGAGTTGGTGCGCACCGCGCGCGACTGCGAGCGGGTCGGCGCCGCCATGATCCACATCCACGTCCGGGGCGACGACGCCGAGCCGACGCTGGACCTCGGGCGGCTCAAGGAGACCGTGGCCGCGGTCCGCGAGAACACCCGGCTGATCGTGCAGCTGTCCACCGGCGGTGCGGTGACCGACCCGGAGTCGGCCAGGTTGGCCGTGCTCGACGCCATGCCGGACTCGGCGTCGTGCACCATGGGGACGGTGAACTTCGGCGACGACGTGTTCCTCAACCGCTGGGAGTTCATCGTCGCGCTGCACAAGGGCATGCAGGAGCGCGGCATCGTGCCGGAGTACGAGATCTTCGACCTCGGCCAGCTGACCTCGCTGCGCAGGCTCATCGACGAGCACGGCCTCCCCGCGGGCGGGCACGTCCACCTCGACCTGGTGATGGGCGTCCCCGGCGGCATGCCGGGCGACACCGAGACGCTGGCCGCCGCGCTGCGGCTGATCCCCGAGGGCGCGACGTTCTCCGCGACCGGGGTCGGCCGGGCGAGCCTGCCGGTGCTGCTGGCGAGCCTGTCCGCCGGTGGCCACGTGCGGGTGGGGATGGAGGACACGCTGTCCTACGCCAGGGGCGAGCGGGTACGGGACAACGCCCAGCTCGTCGCCAGGGCGGCCGGGCTGGCCAAGATCGCGCAGCGGCCGCCGGTTGGTCCGGAAGAGTCGAGGGTACTTCTGGGGGTGGCGAGCTGAACGCGGTAGTCGTCAAGATATGGCGATCGAGCACCGAGTGGCGGAGGATGTGCCCGTGATCGAAGTCCGCCCTGGAGGGCGCAGGCGCATCGACAGGGTGTTGTCGCCTGAGTACGTCGAGGGGCTGGCCGGGCTTGGCCTGGTCGAGGTCCGCGCGCGCCGCGACGACGCCGCGCAGGAGGAGACCGACCTGTCCTACCTGCGCAGGCTGCTGCACGGCCGGATCGACATCGTGCGCGCCGAGCAGCGGCGCCGGGCCAACGGCGAGTCCACCTCGGTGGTCGACCAGCTCGCGGTGATCCTCGCCGACAACGCGGTCGGCCCGGCGACGGGCTCCGGCCGCTACCAGACCATGGAGCCGTCGCGGGCGGAGGCGCACCGCAGGCACGTGGAGGCGCTGGTGTCCGACGCGGACCTGTCCGACGTCGGCGCGCTCGCCGACGACCGGCTGGCGCTGGCGCTGCTGACCTACCAGCAGGAGGAGGCGTCGGTCTCCCAGCGCAGGCGCGAGGTGCAGAAGGTGATGGACCTGCTCAACGACGAGATCGGTGGCCGGTACCGCGCGGGCAGCGCGTCGGTCGACGACCTGCTCGCCGCTGAGCGCGGCAAGGGAGAGCAGCGCTGAACCCCGTCCTGGTCGAGGTGTTGCGGTCCGGTTTCGTCGAGTCGATCCACCGGGGCTCGGTGGTGGTGCTCGACCCCGACGGCCGGGTCCGGCTCGCCCTCGGTGAGGTCGACGAGCCCGTTTTCACCCGTTCGTGCAACAAGCCGTTGCAGGCCCTCGGGTTGCTGCGGGCCGGTCTGGACCTGCCCGACGACGCCGATCTCGCGGTCGGCTGCGCGTCGCACAGCGGTGAGGCCGAGCACGTCGAGCAGGTGCTGGGGATCCTGGCCAAGAACGGGCTCGCCGAGTCCGACCTGGGCTGCCCGCCGGACTGGCCGCTCAACCAGGCGGCCCGCAACCGGGTGATCGCGGGCGGCGGCGGCAAGCGGGCGGCGGCGATGAACTGCTCCGGCAAGCACGCCGCGATGGTCGCGACCGCCGCGCAGCAGGGCTGGTCGGTGCTCGACTACCTGGACCCGGACCACCCCGCCCAGTCCGCCATCGCCGACGCCGTCGAGGACATGACCGGCGAGCGGATCACCTCCATCGGCGTCGACGGCTGCGGCGCCCCCCTGTTCGCGCTGACCCTGCGCGGCCTGGCCACCGGCTACACCCGCCTGGTCACCGCCGCCCCCGGCACCCGCCGCCGCCGCGTCGCCGACGCCATGCGCGCCCACCCCCACCTGGTCGGCGGCACCGACCGCGACGACACCGAGCTGATGCAGGCCATCCCCGGCCTGCTGGTCAAGGGCGGCGCGGAAGGCGTCCACGCCATGGTCCTGGCCGACGGAACCGCCATGTCCATGAAAATCGACGACGGCGCCCCCCGCCCCAGAACCCCGATCCTCGTCGGCGTCCTCCGAGCCCTCGGCTACGACGCCCCCGAACTAGAAGAAAAAGCCGAACGAGACGTCCTAGGCGGCGGAGTCCCCGTAGGCGCCGCCCGCCTAACCGACGGCCTACTAGACACCCTCGTCTAGCCCCCGCCTCCAAGCCCCGCGCCCCCACCCTCAGCGGCCCCCCTCTCAGCGCAAGCCTCCCGCCGCTCAAGATCAACTCCGCTCCGGGGGCCCACCCTCCCGGGGCCCGGGGCCCCATCTCTGAACCTACCGCCCCCGCCGTTCTGTCAATAGGGCTCGGCCGACGGCTGTGGATGGTTGGCGGGGTTGTGGACAAGTACTTGTTCTGCCCCATTCATCGGCGCGAAGCCACCGATCCAGGCCGGTCCAAAACTCAGCGACGTTAACCCCCACCCGGCCTTCACGATCGTTGGCCCCCACGCGCCCCTCTACGACGGTGGTCTCCACCCGGCCCTCACGATCGTTGGCCCCAACGCGCCTGCCACAGGCGTTGGTCCTCACGCGCCCCTCTCACGCGTTGGCCCCAACCCGCCCCTCACAGACGTTGGCCCTAACGTGCCCCTCGCAGGCGTCGGCCCCCACGCGCCCCTCTACAACGATGGTCTCCACCCGGCCTTCACGATCGTTGGCCAACCACGCGCCCCTCTCAGGCGTTGGCCCCAACGCGCCCGCCACAGGCGTTGGTCCTCGCGCGCCCCTCACAGACGTTGGCCCTAACGTGCCCCTCGCAGGCGTTGGCGCAACGCGCCCCTCACGGACGTTGGCCCGAAACCGCTCCTCGGATCCGCTGGTGCCAGGCCGGCTCGATGGGGTGGACTTGTTTTGTGTGGGGGGACAGCAGCCGTAGCGTCGTTCACGCGGCAGGGCCTGCTTTTGGGCCCCTGCTTTGTGGTTCTGCCACGGTTGTTGTAGGGGCCCCGCGCAAAACAAGTTCGCCGCATCGAGCTTGCTCGAAACTCGCGCCCCGGCCAATGCCGAAGGCGAGGCGTTCACCGTCGATGGCGCAGCCGAGTACGAGAGCCGCAACCCCTCAGCTCAAGATCAAACCCGCCACAGCAGCCCTGATATACAGCTTACGGGCAGGGGCCGACAAAACGCCCAGAGCGGCTCAGCCCCCTGTGGACAACCCACAGTGGACACCCCACCCACCACGGACCCCCTCAGTTCCGCTGCTCCCGCTGCGCCAACCCCGACCAAAACGCCCGCAACCGATCAAACCGCTCCCCCACCGGCCCCGGATCCGACGCCTCGATCGCGTCCAAGATCGCGTGCACATCCTCAGCCGACGTGTCCTCCATCAGCTCCTCATCCGACAGCAGCTGCACCAGCCCCCCGTAGTCGAGCTCCACCGCCGACCCGTCATCGAAGTTCTCCAGCCACCGAGCCGTATCGGCCAGAACCTTCGTAGGACCAGTCTCACCGAAGGTCTGCACCGCGAGATCATGCGCGCGCTCGACCCGGCGGAGGGCGTCGCCGTGGCTGGAGCGCCAGTAGAGCTGGCGGCGGGGGTCTTCGCGGGGGGCGAGGACGATGTGGCGTTGGGTCGGGTCGAAGAGGGCGAACCACGGCAGGGGGACGGTCCAGGTGGTGGAGACGACGTGGACGGCGCCGCTGGGGAGGTTGGCGAGGACTCGGGTGGCCTGCTGCCTTACCCGGTCGGGTGACGCGGTCAGTACCGCGTCGCGGAGGGCGGGGCCCGCGGTGGCGAGGAAGCCGACCATGGCGGCGGCGGAGCGGGCGCGGAGGTCCAGTGGGCAGACGAGCGGGCCGGGGCCGCAGGTCGCCTCGCCGGTGGGGACCTCGGCCGGGTCGATCACCAGGAGGTCTCGCAGGGCGCTCGGGGAGGGTCGGCCGTCGCGCGACTCACCCGGGAGGGCTGCTCCGATCTGGTGTGACTTGAGCCATACCTCGCGCTCCCGGACCGGGGCGTCCAGCCGGTCGACCGGGCCCGCCTCGATCGCGGCTCTCAGCAGGTCAGCGAGGGGTTCGTCGAACGAGGACAACGGTTCGTACACCCGCAGGTAGGCGACGAACGGACGAGGCACCAGCCCATCGTTTCACGGACCGCTACCGCGGCGGCGTCCAGGAAGGTGAACGGGTGGTGATCCGGGCGGCGTTCGCGGCGATGTCAGGTTCTGCACACCGTGCCGCGTCGCATCGAACCCCTTCGGCACGGTACGGTAGTTAGCAGGAATCAACTGTCGACATCTACGGGGCCGCCGTTCCCCCGGCCGCCCCGTCACTGTGCGAGGGGGTCGAGCCATGGGGCGCGGCCGAGCTAAGGCCAAGCAGACGAAGGTGGCCCGGGAGCTCAAGTACAGCTCACACCACACGGACTTCGACGCCCTGCAGCGCGAGCTGTCGGGCGGCCAAGAGGACGGTCACGAGAGCAGTGACCGGTTCGACGACTCGTCCGACGACGAGTACGACGACTACCGGCGGTGAATCCGGGGTCCAGTGCCCCGGTGCTGGACCCCTGACCCCGCTTACCCCCTCACCTGCCCCGTGCGGCTGCCCCACGCCCCGGTACTCCCGGATGGTGGGACAGCCGCGTGGCACGCTCAGAACGCCCGCGCGTACTGGGCAGGCGGGGTGTCCTCCGCACCCAGTGCGGCTGCCGCGCGCCTCGGCCAGTACGGGTCGCGCAGCAGCTCACGGGCCAGCAGCACCAGATCGGCAGCCTCGTCCGCGAGGACCTGCTCGGCCTGGTGCGGGTCGGTGATCATGCCGACCGCCGCGGTGGCCACCTCGGCCTTGCGGCGCACGGCGTCGGCGAAGGGGACCTGGTAGCCCGGCCCGACCGGGACCCGCGCGGTGGCCACGTTGCCGCCGGTCGACACGTCGATCACATCGGCGCCCGCGTGCGCGAGTGCGCGCGCGATCTCCACGGTGTCGTCGACGGTCAGCCCGCCCTCGGTCCAGTCGGTGGCCGACACCCGGACGAACACCGGGAGGTCGGGTCCGACCGCGGCCCGCACGGCGCGGACGACGGCGAGTGGGAAGCGCAGCCGTCCGGCCTGGTCGCCGCCGTACTCGTCGGTCCTGGTGTTGCTCAGCGGCGACAGGAACTGGTGCAGCAGGTACCCGTGGGCGGCGTGCACCTCGACGACCTCGAAGCCCGCCGCGACGGCGTTGCGCGCGGCCTGGGCGAAGGTCTCGACGAGCGCTTCGACCTCCGTCGGGGCAAGCGCTTGCGGGACGGGGTAGCTCGCGCTGAACGGCTGGTCGGTGGGTCCGACGGTCTGCCAGCCGCCCTCGGCGACCGAGCCGTCGCCGTCGTCCCACGGCCGGTAGACCGACGCCTTGCGCCCGGCGTGCCCGAGTTGCACCCCGGGCACCGAGCCCTGCGCCTTGATGAACGCGGTGATCGGCCGCCACGCCTCGACGTGCGCGGCCGACCAGATGCCGGTGTCCTGCGGGCTGATCCGCCCGGCCGGGTCGACCGCGGTGGCCTCGGCGAACACCAGGCCGGCGCCGCCGACCGCCCGCGACCCGAGGTGGACCAGGTGCCAGTTGTCCGGCAGGCCGTCCTCGGCGCTGTACTGGCACATCGGGCTGACCACGATCCGGTTGGGCAGGGTGACCGACCGGATGGTCAGCGGGGAGAAGAGCAGGCTCACGGGTCCTCCAGGAATCAGTTCGCTCGGTGACGAACTTCCACGTCGACCCTAGTAAGCCCGCCCCACCCCCGGTCTGTTCCCACCCGGGTTCCTGGTCACACCCGCGCGGCCCGGCGCTTGCGCAGCGCGTTCGCCGCGGGCCAGAGCAACACGACGGCGACGACCGCGTAGACCACGATCGAGAACGGCGTGTTGACCAGCCCGGTGAGCGAGCCGTCGGAGAGCTGCAACGCCCGGCGCATCTGCTGCTCGGCGGCAGGCCCGAGGATCACCCCGAGCACCGCGGGCAGCACCGGCAGCCCGTAGCGGCGCATGGCCAGCCCGATCACGCCGATCACGAACAGCACCAGCAGGTCGGCCACCTGCCCGCTGACCGCGTAGGCCCCGACCGCGGCGAAGAACAGGATGCCCGCGTACAGGTACGGCCGGGGGATCTTGAGCAGCTTCGCCCACACCGGGGCCAGCGGCAGGTTCAGCACCAGCAGCAGCACGGTCCCGACGAACAGGCTGGCGATCAGCCCCCAGACCAGGGTCGGCTCCCGCTGGAACAGCAGCGGCCCCGGCTGGATCCCGTACTGCTGGAACGCGGCCAGCATGACCGCCGCGACAGCCGTGGTCGGCAGGCCGAGGGTCAGCATCGACACCAGGGTCCCGGCGGCGGACGCGCTGGCCGTGGCCTCCGGTCCCGCGACGCCCTCGATGGCGCCGTGGCCGAACTCGCCCTTGTCCTTCGCGAGCCGCTTCTCCACCGCGTAGGACAGGAAGGTCGGGATCTCGGCGCCGCCCGCGGGCAGTGCCCCGAACGGGAACCCGATCAGCGGACCGCGCAGCCAGGGCTTCCACGAACGGCGCAGGTCGTCGCGGCCGAGCCAGGCCCGGCCGACCGGGATCGGCTCGGCGGGGCGGCGGCGCAGGTGCAGCGCGACCCACAGCGACTCACCGACGGCGAACAGGCCGACCGCGACGATGACGACGTCGATGCCGTCGGCCAGTTGCAGGGAGCCGAAGGTGAGCCGCTGCTGCCCGGTCATCTCGTCGAGCCCGACGAGGCCGATGACCAGGCCGATCAGCAGGGCGGCGAACCCGCGCACCCGGGAGGTGCCCAGCACCGAGGTCACCGCGATGAAGGCCAGGACCATGATCGCGAAGTAGTCGGGTGCGCCGATGCCGACCGCGAGCGAGGCGACGGTCGGGGCGAGCAGGACCAGCAGGGTGGTGCCGATGAGCCCACCGGCGAAGTGCCCGATGGCGGCCGCCGCGAGCGCCTGGGAGCCGCGGCCCTTGCGGGCCATCGGGTTGCCCTCGATGGCCGCGACCACCGCCGCGCTCTCACCGGGGGTGTTGAGCAGGATGGACGTGGTCGAGCCGCCGAACATGCCGCCGTAGTAGATCCCGGCGAACATGATGAACGCGCCGGTCGGTTCGAGGCCGTAGGTGACCGGGAGCAGCAGCGCGACCGCCATGGCCGGGCCGATGCCGGGCAGGACACCGATGAAGGTGCCCAGCAGCACGCCGATCGCGGCGAGCATGAGGTGCGTCGGGGTCAGCGCGGTGCCGAACCCGGACATGAGCAGGTCGAGGGATTCCACTCACAACACCCCCATCAGCGGTCCGCCGGGCAGGGGCACCCCGAGCAGGTTGTCGAACACGACGTAGGTGACCAGCGACATGCCCGCCGCGATGAGCGGGTCGCGCACCAGTTCGCGGCTGCCGAGCGCGTAGGCGGCGCCCCAGAACAGGACCGTGCCGGAGATCGGGAACCCGAGCAGCCCGATCAGCGCGGCGTTGGCCAGGAACGCCCCGGACAGCAGCAGCACCGTCTTCCAGTCGCCCGGCTCGGACAGGTCGACGTCCTCGCCCGCCTCCGCCTCGCCCTTGCCGCCGCGCAGCACATCCCTGGCCAGCAGGGCGGCGACCAGCAGCAACAGGCCGCCGACCAGCACGGGTACCGCCTTCGGGCCGACCGGGCCGCGCTGGGCGAAGTCGGTGGGGATGCTCAGCGCGTCGGTGAGCACCAGGACGCCGAGCGCGGCGAGCACCACGCACACGCCCAGTTCGGAGTGCTCGCGCAGCCACTGCCGGTCGAACCGCGGTCGGTTCTCGGTTCGGGTGCTCATGCCAGCCCCAACTCCCTGAGCACGTCGGCGACCCTGGCGTTCTCGGCGGCGAGGAACCGGCCGAACTCCGGGCCGGTCTGGAACGCGTCGGTCCACCCGTTGCGCCGCAACGACTCCTGCCACGCGCCGGAGCCGTGCAGGTCGGTGAGCAGCTTGACCAGCCGGTCGCGCGCGGTGTCGGTGATGCCGGGCGGGGCGACGACGCCGCGCCAGTTGGTGAAGTCGACGTCCACACCGGACTCCCGCAACGTCGGGGCGTCCACGCCGGGGATCCGCTTGCCGCTGGTGACGGCCAGGACGCGCAGCTCACCCGCCTGGATCTGGTCGCGGTACTCGCCGATGCCGGACACACCGAAGGCGACCTTGCCGCCCAGCACCGAGGCGAGCAGCTCTCCGCCGCCGTCGAAGGGCACGTAGTTGACGTCCCTCGGCGCCAGCCCGACGGCCTTGGCCATCAGCATCGGCGCGAGGTGGTCGGGTCCGCCGGGGGACGAGCCGCCGCCGACCGGGACCGCGCCGGGGGTCGCCTTCCAGGCCGCGATCAGGCCGGCAAGGTCGGTGTAGGGGGAGTCCTTGGCCACCACCACGATGTCCGGCTCCTCGATGAGCCTGGCGATCGGGGTGGTGTCGGCCAGCGACGAGGGCGACTTGTTCGTGTAAACACTGCCGACGACGCCCAGGCCCATCGACATGATGAGCTTGTCGTTGCCACGTTCGTTCACCAGCCGCCCGAGGCCGACAGTGCCACCGGCGCCAGGCAGGTTGAACACCTCGATGCCGCTGGACAGACCGCTGTCCTCGATCGACTTGACCGCGGTTCTCGCCGTGATGTCGTAGCCACCGCCTGGCGAGTTCGGCACCAGCACGCGCAGGCCGCGCACACCGGTGCTGTCGGAGTCACCCGAGCTGAGCAGCGGGGGGACCAGCAGCACCGCGGCCAGGGCTGACAGCGCGGCCACCAGCGGGGATACGCGCACTGTGCCTTTCATACGGTGACCCGCCCCTCATTTCGTTGATGCAAGCATGTTGCCCCCGAGTTACGGCACCTGTCGCGTTGCGGCCACAGCGGTCGTTGTGGTCCTTGTGTTCACAGGCTGAGTCGGGCTCGCCAGGGCACACTGGTGCGATGGCTGGACGGGGCTCGCTGGCGCGCCAACTGCTCGGTTGGCAGGTGGTGATCGTGGTGACCCTGCTCGCGGCCGTCGCGGTGTTCTCGGCGGTCCAGGCGCGGTCGGCGTTCCAGACCACCGAGGGCCGCAGGATGCTGTCGGTGGCCGAAGACGTCGCCGCGACCCCGGGGGTGCGGGCCGCGCTGGCCGACCCGCTGCGCTACCACCAACTCCCGCCGTTCGCGGAGAGCGCGCGGAGCCTTTCCGGCGCGGACGGGGTGCTGATCGCACTGCCCGCGTTGCGGGTGCTGACCTCACCAGACCCGACACAGGTCGGTGGCCAGCTCCCGATCGGCGACAGCACTGTCCAGTCAGGACGGTCGTGGGTCGGCGAGGTGGGGCCGTACCTGGTCGCGCACGTGCCGGTGATCGGCGACAACGGCACGGTGATCGGGATCGTCGCGGCCGAGGCGGACCGGCCCTCGTTCGTGGCGGGTGTGGTGCACTCGCCGGGCGAGGCGCTGCTGATCCTCGGGGTGGCGACGGTGCTCGGCGTCGGCGGGTCGCTGCTGGTGGCCAGGCGGGTGAAGCGGCAGACGCTGGGGCTGGAGCCGACTGAGATCGCCGGGCTGGTCGAGCACCGGGAGGCGATGCTGCACGGGATCAAGGAGGGCGTCGTCGGCCTCGACCAGCAGGGCAGGGTGACGCTGGTCAACGACCACGCCAGGGTGCTGCTGTCGCTGCCGGACGACGCGGTCGGGCGGCCGGTCACCGACTTCGAGTTCAACGACCGCGCGCTCGACGTGCTCAGCGGCCGGGCCGAGGGCGCTGACCAGATCGTGCTGCGCCGCGGCCGGGTGCTGATCATGAACCGGATGCCGATCGGCGGTGGCGACGGCGGCGTCGGGTCGGTGGTGACCTTGCGCGACCGCACCGAGATCGTCGCCCTGCGGCACGAACTGGACGCCAACCGCGCTACCACGGACACGCTGCGCGCGCAGGCGCACGAGTTCTCCAACCGGCTGCACACCATCGCCGGCCTGATCGAGCTCGGCGAGTACGACGAGGTCCGGCGCTTCGTCGACCGGGTCAGCCACACCAGGTCGGCCTGGCAGTCCGAGGTCAGCTCGCACGTGGCCGACCCGGCGGTGGCCGCGCTGCTGGTGGCGAAGTCGAGCCTGGCCGCGGAGCAGGCCGTGGGTCTGCGGCTGGCGCCGTCGAGCCGCTTGGGCGCCGTCGACGAGCACCTGTCGGCGGATCTGGTGACAGTGCTGGGGAATCTCGTCGACAACGCGCTGGACTCGGTGCGCGGCGGGGGCGGCTGGATCGAGGTCGCGTTGACCCACGAGGGCGGGGTGGTGCTGGTGGTCGTGTGCGACTCGGGACCCGGCGTGGCACCGGATCTCGCCTCGGAGGTGTTCCGGCACGGGTTCACCACCAAGGCGGCGGAAGAAGGCGGCCAACGCGGCCTGGGGCTCGCGCTGACCCGCCAGACCTGCCTGAGCCGCGGCGGCACGATCGAGGTCGACGGCGCCGTGTTCACCGCCCGGCTGCCGGAGGTGCCCGCGTGATCAGCGTTCTCGTGGTGGACGACGACTTCATGGTGGCACGAGTCCACTGTGGATATATCGAGCGCACGCCGGGCTTCACCGTGGCCGGTGTAGCCCACACCGGCGCCCAGGCGCTGGCGTTGACCACCCGGCTGCGCCCGGACCTCGTCCTGCTCGACATCTACCTGCCGGACATGGGCGGCCTGGAAGTCCTGCGGGAGCTGCGCAACGGCCAGGCCCAGCCGGACGTCATCGTCATCAGCGCCGCCACCGACGTGGACACCGTCCGGGGCGCCCTGCGCGGCGGCGTGCTGCACTACCTCGTCAAGCCGTTCTCCTACACCGCGCTGCACGACCAGCTGCGCCACTTCGCCACCGTCCACACCAGACTCGGCGAGCTGATCAGCGCCGACCAGGCCGCCATCGACGAGGTCTTCGGCGCCCGGCCGCGCTCCGCACTGCCGAAGGGGCTCACCGAGCAGACGGCTGCCCTGGTCGAGCAGGTCCTGCGCGCCGCCGACCCGGACGTCTCCGCGGCCGAGTGCGCCGCGCGGTCGAACATCTCCCGGGTCAGCGCCCGCCGCTACCTGGAGCACTTCGTCGACGCCAACCGCGCCGAGGTCCGCCTGCGCTACGGCGGCACCGGCCGACCCGAACGCCGGTACCGCCCGCGCTGACTACTCGTCCGGCGGGCGCTTGCGCGTCTGCTTGGTCTGGGAGCGTTGCTTCTTGGCCGTCAGTCGGCGCTCGCGGGAACCGCGGGAGGGCTTGGTGTCGCGGCGGGACGGGGGCGGCGGAGCGGCGGCCTGGCGCAGCAGGGCGGCCAGGCGCTCGCGGGCCGCGGTGCGGTTGGCCAACTGCGCCCGGTACTCGCTGGCCGCGATGGTCAGCACCCCGTCCACCAGCCGGTTGCCGAGCCTGGCCAGCATCCTGCCGCGCAGGGCGTCCGGAATGGACGGTGACCTGGCGACGTCGAACGACAGCTCCACCCGGCTGTCGGCGGTGTTCACGCCCTGACCGCCGGGACCGGACGAGCGGGAGAACCGCTCACGCAGCTCACCCGCCGGTACGACCAGCGTCGCGGACACCACCAACTCATCAGGCACGCGTACCAGGATGCCTTAGCGGGCAAACGGGTTTCCGCTCAGGAGTACAAACCGGTGCCCGCCCTCGACGTCGTGGGTGAGGGTGAGCGAGCACACGCCGTTCTCCCCCTCGGCGATCTCGTAGGTCAGTCGGGTCATATCCACATCGGACTCAAGCTCGGACGGAACGACCATATGGTCACCTGTCAACGCGCGCGGACCCGCGGGCTCAGGGGGCGATGCCGGGCAGCGTCGCGATCTTGACCAGCATCGAGTCGGGCAGCACCTGGTCGGGGCGCCCGTACGTGCCCGCGGTCTCGGTGACCTCGACCGTCACCGAGTCAGCCCGGTCGGCGACGACCTGCACCACGGCGGGACCGTTGTCCGGGAAGTCCCTGCTGGTGCGCACCTTCGCGGTCCCGACGACGGAGGTCGCGCAGTGCGGCAGCGGCTTGCCGGACGCAGCGTTGACGCAGTCCATCATGTGCGTCAGCGCCGCGGTGAAGTAGACGCTGATCTGGAGCAGGCGATCGCCCTTGGGGGTCTCCAGGACGACCTTGAGTTCACCGCCGTCGAACTCGTACCACTCGCGCCCGGCGGTGGTGGCGACCGGGCGCACCCCCGCGGGCCAGGGCAGGGCCGAGTCGCGCAGCGCGGAGTACGACCGCTCCGGGGACCGGGTCGTGACCGCCGTCTTCGGTGTCTCGGTCGGCGCACCGGGCAGCAACACCGGGGACGTCGGCAGGGGCTCGGGCGACGCCGTGGGCGCCGGACCCGAGGGCGCCGCGGGCAGGACGGAAGGCCCGCTGAGCCCGAGCGCGCCACTGGACAGCACGGCCGCGCCGAACACGGCCACCGCCACCGCGGCCGCCACCCCGCCGGTCGCCGCCGCCCTGCGCCGCCGCAACCGCCGCCGCCCGCTCGCCACGACCCCGTCCCGGTCGAAGCCGAGCGGCGGCTCGTCACCGAACGCCCGACCCAGCAGGTCACGCACCTCGTCGGTCACAACAGCCCCTCCACCCGATCACGGCCACCCTCCGTCGCACGCCTCCCGATCCCGTCCCGCTCACCGCTGCCCCTCGACCAGGACCCGGCCGTCCGCCAAGAGCTTGCGCAGCGCAGCCAACCCCTTCGCCGCCTGGCTCTTGATCGTCCCCTCGCTCTTGCCCAGTGCCTGCGCGGTCTCGGCGACGCTCAGGTCCTCCCAGTACCGGAGCACCACCACCGCCCGCTGCCCGGCCGGGAGCAGCGCCAACGCCCGCCGCACATCCACCGCGTCGGCCACACCCGCCGGTTCCACCCCGACCTCGGGCAACCGCTCGACCACGTTCTCCCGCCGCCGGAACGCCCGCCGCGACTCGTCGATCGCCGACCGCACCATCACCTTGCGCGAGTAGGCGTCCACCCCGCCCTCGCGGTTGAGCCGCGGCCACGCCACGTAGATCTTCGCCAGCGTCGTCTGCACCAGGTCCTCCGCGCGGTGCCAGTCACCCCCACTGAGCAGGAAGGCCGTCCGGCGCATGACAGTGGCCCGGCTGTCCAGGTACTCCCCGAACTCCGCGTCCCGGTCCGGCACGAGTACCTCCCAAGGTCGCCCAGTAGTACGAGCCGACACCCCAGCAGGTTGCCCCGCCCCCCATGGTCATCTCCACCCCTGGCGGCGAACCCACAGCAACCCCACAGTCCCGTGCCGCCCCTGCTCCCCCGCCACTTGCTAGCCCTCGCCAGCTCGCCGCCTTGCTGTCCTTGCTGGCCCTCGCGCCGGCCCTCTCCGGCCTTGCTGGCCCCCGCCAGCCTCGCCGCGTCGCCGCGTCGCCGCGTCGCCGCGTCGCCGCGTCGCCGCGTCGCTGACCTTGCTGGCCCAGGTTCACCCGGTTCAGCGACAGAAGTTATCCACATCTGGATCTTGGGAGAGGTGCTTTCAAGATCCACTGTCGGGGGGTGCCGGTAGACTGGGACCTGGGACGCCCCCCGGTGAGGGTGGGGGCTGGGCCGGGTCGGGACCGCGTGCGCGCGAAGCGGCTGGGGCGGGGTAAGAGCTTCCGGGGGATGGCTGCGGGTACGGCGAAGGCCCGGCGGCGCTGGGGCGCGGCCGGGCCTTCGAGGTGGGCTTGAGAAACGGGGTAGGGCTTAGAAGCGGGGGTGGTCGCCGGTGAGGGTGGCGCGGGGGGTGGTGGGGTCTTCGGCGGGGCGGACCTCGCCGAGGATCCAGGAGGGGACGTGGCGGGCGGTGAGGACGGCGAGGGCTCGGTCGACGTCCTCGGGGGCGACGACGGCGACCATGCCGACGCCCATGTTGAAGGTGCGTTCCATCTCCTCGCGGGCCACCCGGCCGCGCTGGGCGATGAGGGAGAAGACCGGCTGCGGGGTCCAGGTGCCGCGGTCGAGCGTGGCGTGCAGGCCGTTGGGGATGACCCTGGCCAGGTTGGCCGCGAGGCCGCCGCCGGTGATGTGGGCGAAGGTGCGGACCTCGGTCTCGGCGGCCAGCGCCAGGCAGTCCTTGGCGTAGATGCGGGTCGGTTCCAGCAGTTCCTCGCCCAGGGTGCGGCCGAACTCCTCGACGTGGCCCGAGAGCGGGATGCGGCCGATCTGCAGCAGCACGTGCCTGGCCAGCGAGTAGCCGTTGGAGTGCAGGCCGGAAGAGCCCATGCCGATCAGCACGTCACCGGGGCGGACGCGGTCCGGGCCGAGGATCTGGTCGGCCTCGACCACGCCGACGCCGGTGGCGGACAGGTCGTACGCCCCGTCCGACATCAGGCCGGGGTGTTCCGCGGTCTCGCCGCCGAGCAGGGCGCAGCCCGCCTGGACGCAGCCCTCGGAGATGCCCTTGACCAGCGCCGCGATCCGGTCCGGCAGGACCTTGCCGACGGCGATGTAGTCCTGCAGGAACAGCGGTTCCGCGCCGCAGACCACCAGGTCGTCGACCACCATGGCGACCAGGTCGACGCCGACGGTGTCGTGGATGTCCAGCGCCTGGGCAATGGCGATCTTGGTGCCGACGCCGTCGGTCGAGGAGGCGAGCACCGGTTCCTTCCACCGGTCCAGCTTGAGCTTGAACAGGCCGGCGAACCCGCCGATGCCGCCGAGCACCTCCGGCCGGTTGGCCTTGGCCGCCCATGGCTTGAGCTTCTCGACCGCCTCGTCACCTGCTTCGATGCTCACGCCTGCTGCGGCGTAGGTGGCGTTGGACTCGGGTGAGCTGGTCTCAGTCATGGCTCGAATCAGGTCGGAGGGTCGGGACACGGGTCACGGGCGCCGGAGGGCGTCCTCGGCACCGTACCCGGCTGGCTGCAGCGGCGCGGCGGAGCCCGCCACGCCCTTCTCGATGCCCTCGAGCAGGTGCTTGCCGATCAGGGCGTCGTCGGGCAGTTCGATCGGGTACTCGCCGGTGAAGCACGCCGCGCACAGCCGCGTCTTGGGCTGGTCGCTCGCGGCGATCAGCGCGTCGAGCGAGACGTAGCCGAGCGAGTCCGCGCCGATGGAGCGGCGGATGCCGTCGAGGTCGAGGCCGTTGGCGACCAGTTCGGCGCGCGAGGCGAAGTCGATGCCGTAGAAGCAGGGCCACTGCACCGGCGGCGACGCGATCCGCACGTGCACCTCGAGGGCACCGGCCTCGCGCAGCATCCGGACCAGGGCGCGCTGGGTGTTGCCGCGCACGACCGAGTCGTCGACCACGATGAGCCGCTTGCCCCGGATGACCTCGCGCAGCGGGTTGAGCTTGAGCCGGATGCCGAGTTGGCGGATGGTCTGCGACGGCTGGATGAAGGTGCGCCCGACGTAGGCGTTCTTCACCAGCGCGGTGCCGAACGGGATGCCGCTGCCCTGCGCGTACCCGATGGCCGCTGGCGTGCCCGATTCCGGCACCGGGACGACGAGGTCGGCTTCGACCGGGTGCTCGATGGCGAGGCGGCGGCCGATCTCGACCCTGGTCGCGTGCACCGAGCGGCCGGAGATCGTGGTGTCCGGCCTGGCCAGGTACACGTACTCGAACAGGCAGCCCTTGGGTTCCGGGCTGGCGAACCGCGACGAGCGCAGGCCGTCGGTGTCGATCGCGATCAGCTCGCCCGGCTCGACCTCGCGGACGAAGGAGGCGCCGACGATGTCGAGCGCGGCGGTCTCGCTGGCCACCACCCAGCCGCGTTCGAGGCGGCCGAGCACCAGCGGCCGGACCCCGTGCGGGTCACGGGCGGCGTAGAGGGTCGACTCGTCGGAGAAGACCAGGCAGTACGCGCCGCGGATGGTCGGCAGGACCTCCAGCGCGGCCTGCTCCAGGCCCTTGTCGGCGGCGCTCGCCGCGAGCAGGGCGGTCATGATGTCGGAGTCGGTCGTCGCGCCGTTGCGGGAGGTCACGCCGAGCTTGGTGGCGCGGTCGCGCAGTTCCGCGGTGTTGACCAGGTTGCCGTTGTGGCCGAGGGAGAGCCCGCTGCCGGTGGCGGTGGTGCGGAAGGTCGGCTGGGCGTTCTCCCAGGTGGTCGACCCGGTGGTCGAGTACCGGCAGTGCCCGACGGCGACGTGGCCGCGCAGCGAGGACAGGACCTGCTCGTCGAACACCTGGCTGACCAGGCCGAGGTCCTTGAAGACGACGATCTGGTTGCCGTCGGCGACCGAGATGCCCGCCGCCTCCTGCCCACGGTGCTGGAGTGCGTACAGACCGTAGTAGGTGAGTTTCGCCACTTCCTCGCCTGGGGCCCAGACGCCGAAGACACCGCATTCCTCGCGGGGCTCTGGCTCGGGCTGGTCGAAAGTGGGGATAGGGCCAGTCGTGAACTGGTCGGCCACCAAGCGCTCCCTGGGGGGTGGAGTGAGGGCTGCACCCCAGTGTAAGCGCTGCTCGGCGCACCCAAGCCCACCGCACGGTGGCGCACGTCACCCGGCAGTCCTTGCCGTTACCTTGGTGGAGTGCCCGGTCGTCGAGCCCTACTCCTCCTGCTAGCCGTACTCGTGATCCTTGTCGTGGCCGGATCTCTCACCCCGATCCCTAGCCCCGCGCAGGTCCGGGTGTGGGCGGAAGGGCTCGGTTGGGCCACCCCGGTGATCTTCCTGGTCGCGTACTCGTTGCTCACGGTGGCACCCATCCCGCGCACCGTGTTCAACCTGTCCGCGGGTCTGCTGCTCGGCGGGGTGGTGGGGTTCGTGGTCGCGATGGTGGCGACGACGATCGCGTCGGCGGTGGCGTTCTCGCTGGCCAGGGGCCTGGGGCGGCGGTGGGTCGAGCCGCACATGGAGCTCGGTGTGGTGCGCGTGGTGAACTCGCGGCTCGCGGGCGGCGGGCTGGGCGCGATCACCTCGCTGCGGCTGGTGCCGATGATCCCGTTCGCGCCGATGAACTACTGCTGCGGCCTGTCGACGATCCCGGTGCGGCCGTTCCTGGTCGGCACGTTCCTGGGCAGCCTCCCCGGCACGGCGGCGGCTGTCTTCCTCGGTGACGCCCTCACCGGCACGACGCCGCCCGCGCTGCTGGCCGTCTACGCGGTCTTGGCGGTCGTAGGCGCCATCGGATTCGCCTTGGTCATGCGCCGCACCAAGCCGGAACGCGAACTGGTCGACGCCTAGAACCTCAGCAGGGGCAACAAAGCGGACAGATCCGCGCGCGCCCCCGAGGCGGCCACCCGCCCATCGGTCACCGCGTCGTCCCAGCGCACCCGCCCGACCGCCAGGTCCAGCCAGGTGCGCGGATCCATCTCGACGACGTTGGGCGGCGTCCCCCGCGTGTGCCGGGGGCCTTCGACGCACTGCACGGCCGCGAACGGCGGCACCCGCACCTCGACGCTGTGCCCCGGCGCGTCCTGCTCCAGGGTGCGCAGGCTCAGCCGGACGGCGGCGGCGAGCACCGGTCGGGCGGGCTGGTCACCGCCGTCGAGCCACGGGAGGGTGGCTGCCACGGCGGCGCGGAGCTCGGCGGGGTCGATGGCCTTGCGCGGCACGGGTCCGGCTAGCCCTCGATGTCCCTGACCACGTCGTCGAGGACTTCCTCGACGAGGTGCACCAGCTTGCGGTTGTCCGCGGGCGAGATCGTCGTCCACAGCGTCTTGTCCGGAGAAGCCCGGCGGACCTGGACGTAGCGGCCGCCGTCGGTGTCGAAGAACGACACGACCCGGTCGCCGCGGACCCGGCGGCCGAGCCGGTCCCGCGCCGCGGCGCCGAAGTTCCCGGTGCCGTGCACGTCGCCGATCATCTCGGTCAGCGCGGTCGCGTCCTCGCCGCGCACACCCCGGGCGTGCAGGGCGAGCTCGAAGCTCTTCTGCGTCCCGTCGGTGCTCTTGGCCGCGGCCTCGAAGTCGTCCGTGCGCAGGGTGATCGACCGCCCCTGACCGGCCTGGAGCGCTGGGAGCACGCCGACCGCCGCGCTCGCCAGTCCTGCGGGCGAGGTGCGGCTGAGGGTGATCCGGTCGTCGCCGAGCACCGCGAGCGCGGCCTGGTCGCGCCCGGCCGAGCACGCCAGCAACCGCACGCCGCGGCCGACCCAGGTGCGGCCGTCGACCTCGCGGTCGGGCCGGGCCAGCAGCCGCAGCAGGTGCTCGACCTCCGGGTGCAGGTCGACCTTGCGGCCGAGCCCGCGCTGCTCGAGTCCGGCCCAGACCTCGTCCTCGATCCGGGCCCGCTCCTCGTAGGTCTTGCCCGGTGAGGGCACCTTGACCACCAGGGGCATGGTCCCCGGGGACAGGTGCTCCCACAGCACGTCGAACTCCAGCGCGGAGAGCGACACAGGGGTGCTCGTCACCTCAGCCACTATGCCGAACGTGGTCACTCGTCGGCGCCGAGGACGGCCTGCGACACCGCTCGCTCGTCGCCGAACACGTCATCGGTCTCGACGAGGTAGCTCGCGGTCTCGAACTCCTCCTCGTCGTCCTCGCCGTTGGCCCGGTTCTGGCCGCCAGGGCCACCGAGTCCGCCCTTGCCCGCGACCGCACCGTTGGAGCGCGAGCCCATGACGTTGTCGCCCGCGCCGCCGAAGCCACCGCTGCCGGACATACCGCCACGACCGAGCTGACCGCTCTGCCGCGCGCTCTCACCGGTCGCGCCAGGGGTGCCGATGGACGAACCCGCGCCACCCTTGCCGTTGACGCCACCGCCGGACTTGGGGCCTTCAGCGCCGTTGACGCCACCGGTCGGGTTGAGGGAGCCGTTGAAGTTCCCGGTGAAGTTGTTGTTCTGGTTGAACCTGGCGTCGCCGCCACCCGTGTTCAGGTTGTTGGAGAACTGGTTGTGGTTCAGGTTCGGGCCCTCGCCACCGGTGACCGGGACGTAGCCGGACGGCGCGGTCCAGCCGTTCGGCCTGGTGAAGCCGGACGGGGTGTTCGAGCCGGGGAGGGCGCCGGGGTGGGTGAACTGCGCGTTGCCGCCGCCGTGGCCGGGCGCGGTGTAGCTGCCGCCGCCGAAGTGGCCGACGGTGCCCGGGCTGTAGCTCGCGGTGTTGGTGCCGGTGTCGCCGTTGGCGCCGGAGAAGTTCGACACGAAGTGCCCGGCGGCGTAACCGGTGCCGCCGGAGGGCTCCGGGGTGGAGACCACGACGTCCGGCGGGGGCACGAACTCGCCGAGGGTGTTGGTGTTGAACCGGCTGCTCGACTGGTAGCTGTCCATGGCGTCCACGGCCTTCTGGGAGGCGGCGTCCTGCGCGGCCTCCTGGGCCTCGTGGTCCTGCGCCTGGTTCACGACCACCGCGGCCGGGCCGGGGTTGCCGGTGAGCAACGCGGCACCCGCCGCGAGCTTCGACCACCCGGACGGCGCGGGCGTGGTGACCTCGACCGGCTCCGGCACCTCGGCGCGGGCCCGGCCGACGATGTCGGCCTGGTACTCGGTGGAGGCGCGCATGCCCGACGCACCGGTCTGCGCGTCGCAGGCCCACGCCTGCAACGGGGTCAGACCGGTCTGCGCCTGGTCGGCCGCGCCACCCTCCCAGCTCGCGGCGAGGGTGCCGAGCTTGGCGTTGAGGTCGGCGTCGATCTCGGCCAGCTCGGTCTGCAGCGAGTCCCAGTACTCGGTCTGCGGGGTCGACGCGGCCGGACCGGGGCCGCCGTTGATCATCGTGTGCAGGGTGGGGTGGTCGTACCCGCGCCACCGGTGCATTGCCATGTTCGGATCACCCTCGGTAGACAGCTGCTGGGATCAGGGGGGAGCTGGTCACGCCTGGTGGGTCTTGCCCCACATCGCGGAGTTGGTGCCCTCGGTGGCCAGGTAGCCCCGTTCGGCCTGCTCGAGCGCGGTGATCGCCCGCTGCAGCTGTTCCTGGTAGCCGCGCAGGCACTTGCTCGCCGAGTCGTCGCCGCCGCCGTTGGTGCGCTGGGTGAACTCGGTGGCCGTCGTGCCGCTCACCGGGTCGTTCGCCCACTCCGGCACCCGCAGCGCGTCGAGCACGGTGACCTTCTCCGACACCCTGGCGTGCGCCTCGCGGAACGCGGCGAGCGCACCGGGGATGGCGGAGGGCTCGACGCGCAGTGTCTGGGTTCCGGCGTACGCGGGCTCCACCGGGAGGGAACCCCCACCGCCATCGGCTAGAAACACCGTCCTGACCCCCTGGTCCTGTGCATTTGCGACGACTCTATCTCTGATGACCGACGTCGTGGAACGGTTCCCGCGTTATTGGTCGACTTCGTGGGGAATTCCTCGCGCGGTGGCGGTGGGCGCCCGTCCGATCACGCGAAGTGAGCACTCGCTCTAGGATGACGCGCACCCACCCCGCGCCAAGGAGGTACCGCCTCCGCGCCAAGGAGGCGACGATGGACCAGCCGGAGATCACCCTCGAGATGCGGGCCAGCGCCCGCTCCAACCCCGACAGCTGGCTGTACGTGATCGACCCCGAGTTCAGCAGGCACGAGGACGTGCCGCCGTGGGGGGTCGTCGGCGCCTACCCGGTCGACGAGCGCGGCCAGATCGGCGAGCGGTTCCGGGCCAACCGCGACTACCGGCCGTCACCCACGGCGTTGCGGATGCCGGTGCCCGCGAACCGGTTGGAGAAGGTGTTGCAGCTGATCCACACCAGATACCGCCCGCAGGCGGATTTGTTGCCGGAGCTGCACGACGCGACATTGTTGATCTTTGCTCGGTCGTCGAACGACGCGGGGATCACCGGATTCCCGGCCAGGGACGGCACGGTGATGGTGCCCGCCTGCACCTCGGCGACGCACGTGCCACCCGCCTGGCCCGCGTGGCGGGAGGTGCGCGGGCACGAGGTGGCCGCCCTGCTCGGCGGCCACCCCCTGGTGGTCAACCCGGAGAGCCCGATCACCGCCGTCGTGCCCGCAGCGCACCTGGCGGCTACCCGGCCGTCCCCTCGGCGAGCGCGACGAGAAAAGCCCGCGACTCATCGGGCGTGAGCGCGGACTCGGCGAGCGCGGCCAGCACCGCCCGGTACCCGGCGACCTCCTCGTTGCCCTCGATGAACTGGCAGGACGTCTCGCTCTCCACGCACACCACCGGCTTGAAGTCGGCGAACTCCAGCAGCCGGAACGGCCCGGCCGCCGACGCCGTGACCCCGCGCTCGGTCGGCACGACCCGGATGGTGATGTTGCGCCGGTCGGACATCCGGACCAGGTCACGGGCCTGGTCGGCGCGCAGCTCGGGACCGCCGATGGGCAGCCGCAGCGCCGCCTCGTGGATGTGGAACACGCACGTTGGCGGCAGGTCCCGCTTGACGAACTGGCGCCTGGTCAGCTTCGCCACCACCCGCGCGTCCCGTTCGTTGGGCGGCACGGTCACATCGGCGGCGACCAGCGCCCTGGCGTAGTCGTCGGTCTGCAGCGGGGCGGGCACCACCAGCAGGTCCAGCCCGCGGATGGCCACGGCCTGCTCCTCGTGGTCGATGAGCGCGTGCAGGTGCCTGGGCAACCGGCCCGCCTGCTCGCGCGACCAGGCGGGGGCGCGCAGTTCGGCGCAGATCGCCAGCAGCCGGTCCCGCTCGCCCCCGGAGACGGCGCAGACCCGCAGGAAGTCGACGAGGTCGGCGTGGGAGACGCCGCGGGTGCCGAGGAACATCCGGGACAGCTTGCTCTTGGACCACCCGAGCAGCGCGCACGCGCGCACCCCGTTGAGGTTGGCCCGCACCATGGCCAGCCGCATGCTCTCGCCCAACTCCCTGGCCCGGATCGTGGGCTCGCGTTTATCCATGTCCGTATGGGTCTCATGTTGCCCGTCGGCAAGGAGACCCGGTTGACGCCGCCGCAACGTGCTCGATTGGTGGATAGTTGCCGTTCCCGCTGGTCACCCGACCTATAGTCGGACCGTGACCGACCCGCTCCGCCGCGCCGACGCCTGGACCCGCAACGACCCCATCGCGTCGAACGACCCGGGCCTCACCCAGGACGCGGGCTGGCAGATCGGCGTCTCCCGCACCGTGCCGCACCCACTGCCCAAGGTCTGGGACCTGATCAGCGGCCCAACCGGCCTGTCCATCTGGCTCGGCCCCGGCGCCACCCTGTCGCCGACCCGGGGCACCAAGTACACGACCCGCGACGGCGCGGTGGGCGATGTCCGCGGCTACCGGGAACGCGACCGCATCCGCGTGACCTGCCGCCCACCCGGCTGGGACCACCTCACCACCATCCAGGTCACGGTTTCCGCCAAGGGCAACCAGACCCTGCTCCGCTTCCACCAGGAATGGCTCGCCAACCCCGCCGAACGATCCCGCCAACGCGACCACTGGCAATCCATCATGACCCGCGTCGCAGGCGCGCTGGACTCGACGCCCTAGCCGCCCGTGACAAGATCCTCACCCACCGCGATGCCCGCGAACATGGCGGACCACAACGGAAGCGGCGGGCTGTACGCGGGCTTCGAGGGCTACCGCAGCCCCACACCGGAAGAACTCAGACGAGTGCTGACCTCGGGCATCGTCGTGCCGGACACCAACCTGCTGCTCAACCTCTACCGCTACACCGCCACCGCGCGCGACACCCTGCTCAGGGCGCTGGAGAAGCTGGAGACGCTCTGGGTGCCGCACCAGGTGCTCACCGAGTTCTGGCGCAACCGGGAAACCACGGACCCGTCAGTGGTCCGCTTCCGGGACAGCGCAGGGGTTTTCTTCGGCGGCGAGTCCGTGACAACCGAACAGTACTTCTCCTCGAGTCACCGGTTCCACCGCGACACGACCCAGGACGCAGGGCCGCGGTAGCCGAGGGCTTGCGCCGCATCCGGGCTTCGGAACCACCCGGGTACAAGGACAGGAAGAAGGACGACGTCAACGCGGTCGGGGACTACCTGGTCTGGGAGCAGACGTTGCTGGAGGCCACAACCCGCGGTCTGGACGTCCTCTTCGTCACCAGCGACACCGAAGAGGACTGGTGGCGCCTCGAAGGCGGTGAGCGCAGGGGGCCGCGGATCGCGGACATCACAGCGGATATCCGCCGGATACAGCGCGCTCGGCATGCGACGGATTGACCGGAGGCAAACGACTATCCGCAGCCTCGACCGCACCCGCTCCGGTGGGCCCGAGCGGGGATCACTTCACCGGGGCGCAGGTCGTGGTGGTGGCGGTGAGGGTGAGTTCCAGGACGCCGTCGCCTGACTTGGTCATCATGGCGGAGAGGGTGGTGTCGTCGCGGGTGGCGGTGAAGTACTCGGGTTGGGTGGGGCGGGGGTCGATCTTCCAGCCGGTCAGGGCGTCGATGGCGGCGCGCTTGATGGTGGGGAGGTCGGCGTCGGGGGTGAGGGGGGTTTTGCTGGTGGCTCGCCATTGGGCGCCGTTGGTGGTGGGGGTGGCGCAGGTGTGGAGGACGGCGGTGCTGAGGGTGCCCGCGGTGGGGAAGGCGTCCTCGTCGGCGGGGACGTTCGCGGCGGTGGAGATCTTGCGGGCGGCGGTGGTGGCGCGGGCGAAGCTGGGGCCGAGGATGGCCCGCTGGGCGTCGGTCAGGTCGGGGCGCAGGGGCATGGTGAGGTCCTGGTGGCGGCCCGAGATGGAGCACTTGGCCTTCTCCGCGCGCAGGTGACCCCGACGCAGGCCGACCCGGGCGTCCGCCGGGCCGACGAGGAGCACCGACCAGTCGTCGACCGGGACCTGTGGTTGCCAGCCAAGGGAAACAGCCGCGGTCAGCAGGTCATCCGGGGAGGCGGCCAAGTCCACGTCGCCCCACATGGCCACGCTGGCGTCCGGGTCGCCGTCGAAGATGCTGCCGCAGGTCATCGCCGTGAACGAGGGATCCGCCGTCCCCCCGGCCGCCCGCACCAGTGCGGTGACCGCGTCCTGGAACTGCGGGCTGACCGACGTCGGCTTGGCTTCCGCGCACCCCGCCACCAGCAGGACGGCAAAAGCCAGTGCCACCAACCTCAACGCTGTCGCACCACTTTGTACTGTTCGGTGGTCACGGACTCGCCGCCGAAGAAAACCCCCGCGCTGTCGCGGAAGCGGACCACGGACGGGTCGGTGCTGGAGTCCAGTTGCCTGGCGGCCTCGGTGTAGTTGCCGTTGATGGCGTGGTTTCCGCCCGCGGTGCCGGTCTGGTGGTCGAACTTCACCGTCGTCCGGTTGTCGCTGTTGGGGTTCTCGGCGGCGTCGAGGTGCGGGACGATGTCGCCGTTGTTCTCCAGCGACAGCATCTGCACGCGCTCGTCGATCGGGATGCCGCCCACCGGCGACCCGGCGGTCACCACGTGGGTGATGTTGTATCCGCTGGCCAGCAACGGGTCGACCGAGCGGGCCGCGACGATGCCGCCCTGGCTGTGGCCGACCAGCATCAGCGGCGCGTCCTTGGGCACCTTGGCATCGATCAGCGCCTGCTGGATGCCCTCCTGCAGCACGGTCGGGTTGCCCGCGATCGCGTCGACGTTGGTGCCCATGTCGTTCGCGCTGCCCTGGTCGTTGGTGAAGGGCAGGTTCCACACCTTCGTGCCGGGGATGTCGACGATGTAGGCGACCGTGCCGTCGGCCTGCGTGACCGCGCGGATGTCGATGTTGGCGTCGGTGCCGTTGCGGTGGTCGAGGCCGTTGAACAGCTCGGCGAGGTTGTCCGGCGGGTCGGCGGCGATGTCGCTGGTGTCCCGGCCCGCGTAGGTCACGTCCGGGTCGCCGTCGGGGTAGGTGGCGGCGACCAGGTCGGTCAGCGTGGCCAGGTTCGACGGGAAACCCAAGGCGGACAACGCACCTGGCGTCATCCCCAGCAGGTCGTCGACCATGCCGGGGTGCTCGACCAGCCACCGCTGCCAGTCGCCGTCGTAGTTGACCAGGATGTCGGCGCCGATGAACGCCCCCACCCCGATCGCGGCACCCGGCGCGGCGACCGCGGCGGCACCGGCCAGCCAGCGGCCCGCCTCCAGCGCCTTGGCGTTGAGGTCGTCGACCAGGTGGTACGCCTGGTTGGTGGCCTGGAAGGTGATGCCGCGCAAGCCGATGCCCGCCGAGGTCGCGGTCAGCCCGGACGGGCCGTCGAGCGCGCCGAGCATCGCGAACTCGAACCGCGCCGCGCCGACCGGGTTGAGCACGGCCGAGGCGAGCAGGTCGGGGTCGGCCAGGTAGCGGTGGCTGGTGACGGCGATGCCGAGGGTCTCGCCCGCGATGTCGTCGGTGAGGTCCCCCATGGCCGCGAGGTCCTCGTAGAACGCCTCGGTGCCGCCCGCGCCGCCGCCGACGGTCAGGTTGGTCACGGGGTTGCTCATGCCAGGGCCTCCGCCAGGTAGGGGGTCACCCAGACCCCGAGCTCATCGCGTCCGACCGGGGTCAGCTCGACCAGTTGGCGGCCGCCACCGTGCGCGGCGGGCTGGACGCCGACCCAGCCGGTGTCGCTGTGCAGCCAGTAGACCCGCGCGCTGCGCACGGATCCGTCGACGACGCCGGTGACCAGGCAGGTCAGCACGCCGTCGGTGCGGCGCACGACCTGGAGGGCGAACTCGGCCTCGTCCTTGGGCAGCTTCAACTCGGCCAGCACGTACCCCGGCGCGTCCGGGTCGGCCTCGCGCAGCAGGTCGGCGACGCCGAGTTCGTGCAGTGCGGCCAACGGGACGACACCGTGCAGCGGCTCGACCTCGTCGTCGGCGTCGAGCGCGGCACCGATCCCGGCGGCCTCTTCGCTCGGCACCGCGCGGACCAGCTCGCGGCCGAGTTCGACCGCGGCGAACAGTGAGAGCTCCACGCCCGCGTCCGGCAGCAGGAACAGGGAGGCACCCAGCTCACCGGCGACCGCGTGCAGGCTGCGTGACCCGCGCGCACCCGCCGTCGCCGTGGTCTCCAGGAACACCCGGGGCGCGGCGATGACCCCGATGTTCGCGGCGACCGACGGGTGGATCTCGCCGTCGCGCAGGACCCCCTTGGCGGCGAGGTCACCCACGGCCGCGATGTCGGGGGCGGGCTTCCAGTCCGGCGGCATGTTCGCGTCGAGCTCGGTCACCACGTAGGCGTACTCGGCCGCGGTGAGGGTGAGCCGGCGCGGTGCTGGGGCGCTCATCTACGCGACACCCCGCGCCTGCATGAACTTGCCGACGTCGAGCCACTGCTTGTCGCCTGCCGGGGGCAGGGAGTGCGGCTGGTACTGCCAGCCCTCCCACGGCGGCCGGGGCGGCTGCGGCGGCGACCCGCTGATGCCCAGGCCCGAGGCGACCGCGTTGGCGATGTCGCGCATGACCTGGTTGAAGCGGTCGACGGCCCGGTTGAACCGGTCGATGGCGCCGTTGAACCAGGTGACCACGGCCTCGCCGATCCGCTTGATCGCCGCGATCAGCTCGCGGACCTGCTGGGCGTGCCCGCGCAGCGCGGCGGCGGCCTCGTCGAGCTTGGTGGCGACCGCGTCGAGCGCCTTGCGGTCGCCGTCGACGGTCTCGCGGCACCGGTCGGCGGCGATGGACTTCCAGCGCATGGCCTGGGCCTGGCGCACCATGGTCGAACCGTGCGCGCGCACCTCGTCCGCGTGCCGCTCGATCCGCCCGGCGAGCCGGTCGAGCTCGTCGGGATCGCCGTAGAACGACATGTCCACCCCCAGCTGTGGGCCAACCCTTCGCCCGCGTCAGACGTCCCCGGTGACGGGGCGGTTCCCGCGCGGGGGCGACTTGGTCAACTGTTCACCGGACCCACTCCAGGAACCGCGCGCCCTTGAACGTGGTGCGGCCGCGGAACTCGGTGCGCTCGACCCGCAGCGGCCCCTCGAACCTGGTCCCGCTGAACCAGGCGCGCTGGTGGAAGACCACGTCATTGGCGTGCAGCATGCCGTGGCTGACGGCCTTGGTGAACCAGGCGTCGCCGTGGACCTGCGAGCCCCACAGCGCGTTCGACCGGTGCAGGTGCGCCCACCGCAGGTTCAGCACCCCGATGGCGCGGCCGGACAGGTCGAAGTACTCCAGGTCGGCGCCGGTGAGGTCGAGGTCGAAGTGCGGGCCGGGGTGCTCGGCGGGCGGCAGCAGGGCCGAGATCAGGCTCTGCGCGGTCTTGCGGACCTGGGCCTCGCTGTCGCCGTCGGCCGTGCGCTCGTAGGGGATGCGCAGGTAGGAGCAGAAGACGTCGAGGACGGTCTGGGTGTAGTACGGGCGGGAGCGGGCCAGGCCGTGCAGCACGTGCAGCGCGCCGATGCGGACCTGGTCGGCGCTGTTGCCCAGCAGTTCGACGGCCTTGGCGAACCGCTCGTCGGCGACGCGCTCGCGGTCGAACTCGGTGCGGTCGCTCTCCAGGTCGTGCCGCTGGCGCTCGATGTCCTGGCGGCGTTCCTCGACCCGTCGGCGCCGGTCGTTGAGCCACAGCGCGTAGAGGGCGACGACCGCGCCGCCCGCGAGACCGCCGGTCTTGAGCGCCTCGCCCCGGTTGGCGTTCGGCTCGGTGAGCAGCCAGCCGGACACCGCGCCGAGCAGGCCGATCGACACGAGCACGACGGCCAGCAGCCACCAGCGCTCCCTCGGCGCGCCCCGACCGAGCACCGAGCCGATCCCGACGGCGACGCCCGCCGCGAACACGACCAGTCCGGTGATCAGGAAGCCCAGGCCCACGGCGGGTGAACCTACCCGACCGTCACCCGTTCGCGAGCACCCTGAGCCGGTCGGTGGTGCCGTTGAAGTAGTTCTGGTCCAGCGGCGACGAGGTGTGCTGCCAGAACGTCCAGTACGGCCAGTTGTACGGCAGGGTGCCGACGGCCGAGGCATACCTGGCGACCCACAGCGGGTTCGCGGTGGCGAAAGAGGTGTTGCCGACGCACTGGGACCACCAGCTGGTGCTCGTGTAGATCACCGCGTCGCGGCCGGTGCGGGTGCGGTAGGTGGTGGTGAAGTCGCGGATCCAGGCGGCCATGGCGGCCTGGGTCTTGCCGTAGCAAGTGGCGCCGTACGGGTTGTACTCCAGGTCGACGACGCCCGGCAGGGTCTTGCCGTCGCGGGACCAGCCGCCGCCGTTGGTGGCGAAGTAGGCGGCCTGCGCGGCGCCGGTGGACCGGTCCGGCAGCGCGAAGTGGTAGGCGCCGCGGATCATGCCGACGGTGTAGGAGCCGGTGTACTGCTGGGTGAAGAAGGGGTTCTTGTACCCGGTGCCCTCGGTGGCCTTGACGTACACGAACCGCTTGCCCTGGCCCCACCAGTAGTTCCAGTCGACGTTGCCCTGGTAGCTGGCGACGTCCATGCCGGACACCGTGGCCAGGGCGACCGGCGGCGCGGAGACCATCCGCCGCACCGGTTCGTGCTTGCGGATCTGCGAGCCGAGCGGGTGGTCGGTCGGCACCGGCGCCGCCGCGGCGGGCAGGGCCGCCACCAGCGCCGCGACGACGCACAGGACGGCCGCCGCGGCGGATCTGACCCCGAGGACAATGGACATGGTTGATCGTCCTTTCCGAGTGCCCCCACAATGATCAAGGAAGTCGGCGCGGATACTCGGGGTAGCCGCCCGTGCGTCGATTGTGATCGGATAACCATCCACTTGTCACGCTTAAGCGTGAAGGATTCACCAGAGCAGGGGTGAACTGGGGTGATCCCGGTCAGCGGTGGTGGGAAAGAACCGCACGGTCCACACCGAACGGACGCTTTCCGTAGTCGCCCGAGTGCGCTATGTCAACTCAGGACTCCCGGGGCGATTGGGGCCGCATCCGGGCTGGCTACCTGGCGTTGAACAGGTGAGACTTTGCGTTGACGGTGGGCGGGGAAGGGAGAGTGGTGGGCGGACCCGACGCGTTCGCGCGCATGTGGGCGGCCGTGCTCACCGAGACGGGCTATGTCGCCATGGACCGCCGCGGCCTCGTCGAGCAGATGCGCGAGTACACCGAGGTGCTGCTGGCGGGCCTGCGGTCGGACCGGTTCGCGCCGGAGCCGGTCGAGCGGGTCGGCGCCGGGCTGGTCGGCATGCGGCTGGCCGGACCGGAGACCCTCCGAGCGTCACTGCTGCTGATCGGCGCCGACCTGTTGCGGGTCACTGGGGCGGGTGAACTGCGGGCCGAGCTGTTGCCCGCTGTGCAGGGGGCGTTCGCCGCCGGGTTCGCCACCGCGATGCAGGAGAAGATCTTCCGGGACCAGGAGACCATCCGCAGGGCAGCGCTCGAGGCGCGCCGCGGTGCCGAGGTGGCGCTGCTGGCCAGCGAGAACCGGTTCCGGGCCATGTTCAACCAGGCCGCGGTGGGCATCGCCATCGGCGACGCGGACGGCACCCTGCTGGAGGTCAACACCGCGCTGGCCGACATGCTCGGCTACCAGGTCGACGAGCTGCGCGGGATGAACGTCGACGACCTGCGCTTCCCGGACGAGCCAGCCGCCATGCGCAGGCCGTTCGACGAGGTCAGCTCCGGCGCGCGCGACCACTACCGGATGGAGCGGCTGCTGCGCCGCGCCGACGGCAAGCCGCTGTGGACCGACGTCACCGTGTCGCTGGTGCGCACCGAGACCGGCGAACCGCAGTACCTGGTCGGCATGATCGAGGACATCACCGACCGGCACCTGCTCGAGGAGCGGCTGCGCCACCAGGCCAACCACGACCCGTTGACCGGCCTGGGCAACCGGGCCAGGTTCACCGAGCGGCTCACCACCGCGTTCGGCTGCGACGACGACACCAGGGTCGGCGTCTGCTACCTGGACCTGGACGGCTTCAAGGTCATCAACGACAGCCTCGGCCACGACATCGGCGACGAACTGCTGGTCGCGGTGGCGGCCAGGCTGGACCGGCTGGTCACCGCGCCCGGCCGGATCGTGGCCAGGATGGGCGGCGACGAGTTCGTGGTGCTGGTCGAGCGCAGCTCCGGCCGCGCCGAACTGGTCGACCTCGCCGACCGGATCCTGGCCGCGCTCGCCGAACCGTTCCCGATCGGCGGGCACCGGCTCGCGGTGTCGGCCAGCATCGGCCTGGTCGAGCGGTCCGTTGTCGACGCGACCCCGGCGGAGACCATGCGCGACGCCGACGTGACCCTGTACTGGGCGAAGGCCGACGGCAAGAACCGCTGGGCCGCTTACGACCCGGACCGCAACGCCCGCGAGGTCGCCCGCTTCACGCTGTCGGCGCGGATGCCCGCCGCGGTGGAGAGCGAAGAGTTCTATGTGGACTACCAACCGATCGTGCGCCTCAGCGACGGCCACCTGATCGGCGTCGAGGCCCTGGTCCGCTGGGCGCACCCGGAGTTCGGCAGGCTCGGCCCGGACCAGTTCATCGGCCTGGCAGAGGAAACCGGCCTGATCGTCCCCTTGGGACGGTGGGTGCTGCGCGAGGCCACCCGCCAGGCCCGCCGCTGGCACGACGCCTACGGCGACCGCGCCCCGATGGTCAGCGTCAACCTCGCCGCCCGCCAAACCGAGGAACCCACCCTCGTCGCCGACGTCGCCACCATCATCAAGGCCGCCAACGTCCCACCGTCGACGATCCAACTGGAGCTCACCGAGAGCGCCATCATGAGCACCACCGGCGGCCCGCTGCGCACCCTGCGCGACCTGGCCGACCTCGGCATCCGCATCGCCATCGACGACTTCGGCACCGGCTACTCGAACCTGGCCTACCTGCGGCACCTGCCGGTCCACGCCATCAAGCTCGCGGGCTCGTTCATGGAGGGCCTCCGCGACTCCCCGACCGCCGACCCCGCCGACGCCCAGATCGTCACCACCCTCGTCGCCCTCTCCCACGCCCTCGGCCACGTAGTCATCGCCGAAGGCGTCGAAGACCCCGAACAAGCCGACCGCCTCCGCGAATTCGGCTGCGACAGCGCCCAGGGCTGGCTCTTCGCCAAACCCGGCCGCCCCGAGGAAATCGAACGCTGGCTGGAGAAGTAGCGCCTGCCCGATACCCCAGAGGCTCGACGAAGTGCGGTCCCGGCGACGTGAGCCGGGACCGCACTTCCATGTCAGCCGAACAGGGCGGGCAGGGTGCCTTCCCATGCCTCGCGGAGTTCGGCGAGGGGGAGGTCGCCGACGCCTTGGATTTCCAGGGAGTGGGAGTCGGGGTCGACGACGCCGGTGCGGCGCCAGGGGAGGCCGCGGGCGGTGCACATCTCGGTGAAGCGGAGTTCTTCGGAGCGGGGGACCGCGACCAGGACTCGGCCCGCGGATTCGCTGAACAGCTGGACGAACGGGTCCTGGTCCTGGTCGAGGAAGATCCGGGCACCGACCTCGCCGATGAGGCAGGTCTCGACCAGGGTCTGGGCGAGGCCGCCGTCGGACAGGTCGTGGGCGGCGGAGACCATGCCGTCGCGGGAGCCCGCCAGGATGATCTCGCCGAGGAGGCGTTCGCGGGCCAGGTCGACCTTCGGCGGGAGGCCGCCGAGGTGGCCGTGGGCGACGTGCGCCCATTCCGAGCCGCCGAACTCGTCTCGGGTGTCGCCGAGCAGGATCAGGGACTCGCCCGCCTCCGCGCCGATGCCGGTGGGGATGCGGCGGCGGACGTCGTCGATGACGCCGAGGACGCCGACCACCGGGGTCGGGTGGATGGCGGTGGTGCCGGTCTGGTTGTAGAAGCTGACGTTGCCGCCGGTGACCGGGATGCCGAGCTCCTTGCAGCCCTCGGCGAGACCGCGCACGGCCTGCTCGAACTGCCACATGACCGCCGGGTCCTCCGGCGAGCCGAAGTTGAGGCAGTTGGTGACCGCCAGCGGGGTGGCGCCGGTGACCGCGACGTTGCGGTACGCCTCGGCCAGGGCCAACTGGGTGCCGGTGTACGGGTCGAGCTTGACGAAGCGGCCGTTGCAGTCGGTGGCCAGCGCCACGCCGCGGCCGGTCTGCTCGTCGACGCGGATCATGCCCGAGTCCGACGGCTGCGCGAGAACCGTGCCGCCGCGCACGTAGCGGTCGTACTGCTCGGTGACCCAGCGGCGCGACGCCAGGTTCGGGCTGGCCGCCATCCGCACGATCTCGGCCAGCAACTCGTCCGGAGTGGACGGACGGGCGAGCTGCTCGGGTCCGTTGCCCTGCAAGGCGTCCTGGTAGTCGGGGCGCGCGATGGGCCGCTCGTACATCGGGCCCTCGTGCGCGACGGTGCGCGGCGGGACGTCCACCACGGTCTCACCGTGCCAGGTGATGACCAGCCGGTCGCCGTCGGTGACCTCGCCGATCTCGGTGGCGATCACGTCCCACTTGGCGCACACCCGCATGAACGCGTCCACATCGGACGGTTCGACGACCGCGCACATCCGCTCCTGCGACTCGCTGGAGAGCACCTCGGCAGGCGTCATCCCGGTGGCGCGCAGCGGAACCCGGTCCAGCTGGACCAGCATGCCGCCGTCGCCCGCGCTGGCCAGCTCACTGGTCGCGCAGGACAGGCCCGCGCCGCCGAGGTCCTGGATACCGACGACGATGCCCTCGGCGAACAGCTCCAGGCAGCACTCGATGAGCACCTTCTCGGTGAACGGGTCGCCGACCTGCACCGCGGGCAGCTTCTTGCGCGCCGAAGACCTGCTCGCAGGGTCGAGCGTTGATGCAGTGCCGCCCTCATCACCAGCAAAGGTCTCGCTGGCCAGCACGGACACGCCACCGATGCCGTCGAGGCCGGTGCGCGCGCCGAACAGGATGACCTTGTTGCCGGTGCCCGACGCGTGCGCCAGGTGCAGGTCCTCGGTGCGCATCGCGCCGACGCACAGGGCGTTGACCAGCGGGTTGCCCTGGTAGGACGCGTCGAACACGACCTCGCCGCCGATGTTGGGCAGGCCGAGGCAGTTGCCGTAGCCGCCGACACCCGCGACGACACCGGGCAGCACGCGCTTGGTGTCGGGGTGGTCGGGGGCACCGAAGCGCAGCGGGTCCATCACCGCGAGCGGGCGGGCGCCCATCGCCATGATGTCGCGCACGATGCCGCCGACCCCGGTCGCCGCGCCCTGGTAGGGCTCCACATAGGACGGGTGGTTGTGCGACTCGAGCTTGAAGGTGACCGCCCAGCCGTCGCCGATGTCGACCACACCGGCGTTCTCGCCGATCCCGGCCAACATCTTGGCCTTCATCTCGGGCGTGGTGTTGGCCGACCAGTGCTTCCAGTGCACCTTGGACGACTTGTACGAGCAGTGCTCGCTCCACATCACCGAGTACATCGCCAGTTCGGCGTCGGTGGGGCGGCGGCCGAGGATCTCGCGGATCCGGCTGTACTCGTCTTCCTTGAGCCCCAGCTCGCGGAACGGCTGCTCCTGCTCGGGAGTCGCCTTGGCGTTGTCAACGGTGTCGATCACGCGGCCACCACCGAGTCGAGGACGGACAGGAACATGCCGAGGCCGTCGTCGGACGGTCCGGTGAGCGCGTCGATGGCGTGCTCGGGGTGCGGCATCAGGCCGACGATGCGGCCGGTCGGGTCGCTGATGCCCGCGATGTCGTCGGTGGAGCCGTTGGGGTTGAGCCCGGTGTAGCGGAACACCACCCTGCCCTCGCCCTCCAGTTCGTCCACGACGGACTTCGGGGCGGCGAACCGGCCGTCCATGTTCTTGATCGGGATGATGATCTCGGCACCGGCGTCGTAGCGGCTGGTCCACGCGGTGCCCGCGTTCTCGACCTTGAGCCACTGGTCGCGGCAGACGAAGTGCAGGCCCGCGTTGCGCAGCAGCGCGCCGGGCAGCAGGCCGGCCTCGCACAGCACCTGGAAGCCGTTGCAGATGCCCAGCACCGGCAACCCGCCGCGCGCGGCGTCGATGACCTTGCCCATCACCGGCGCGAACCGGGCGATGGCACCGGCGCGCAGGTAGTCGCCGTAGGAGAACCCACCGGGCAGGACGACCGCGTCGACCCCCTTGAGGTCGGCGTCACCGTGCCAGAGCGCGACCGCCTCGGCACCGGACGCGGTGATCGCCCGGATGGTGTCGCTGTCGTCGAGTGTCCCGGGGAAGGTGACCGCGCCGATCCTCACGCCTGCACCCGCCTCACCACGAAGTCCTCGACCACCGGGTTCGACAGGAAGCCCTCGGCGATCCTGGCCAACGTCTCGTCGTCGACGGAGTCGTCGACCTCGAGTTCGAAGTGCTTCCCCTGCCGGACATCGGACACCCCGTCGAACCCGAGCCGGGGCAGCGCACGGGCCACCGCCTGACCCTGGGGGTCCAAGATCTCCGGCTTGGGCATGACGTCAACGACAACTCGGGCCACGGCGGGCTACTCCTCGAGTTCGAGAGGCCAATACCCCGGAAGCCTACCTGACCTGGGAGTTCACCCCACCGCCCCCGCTGACCTGCGACACCCCGCCCGGCTCCCACGATCGTGTGAACCGGCTGATTGCCACTTGGCGAGTCGGGTGGGCGCGGCTAGTCTTCTCGGTGTAGCTCTGGCCCGTAAGCCAGGGAAGTGAGCCCGGTTCCCGTCCGGACGGTCGGCAGCCGGGCTTCGCGCTGTCTAGCGCACGTCGCGCAGGTCGACCACCTTGGTGAGCAGCGGACCGATCCGGCGCTGCCAGTCGCCACCTGCCCCGTAGCACCAAGCCGCCGCGTCCGCGATCCACATCAGCGCGTCCTGGGTGCTGTCCAGATGCTCGTAGACCAGTGCGGTGTCTGCGGACCGCTCGCCGAGAACCCGCCGGATGACCAGCTTGTCATCGGCATCGCGCACCTCACGGCTGTCCAACACGAGCCTGCTCACCTGGAGATCGACCAGGTTGTCCACCAACTGTGCCAGGGACTGCCGCCGGGCACGCTCCTCACCTCGCCTGCACGAGGAGATGTAGACGAAAACGGCCGCGTCTGCCCCGGCGAGCTGGGAGATGATCGCCTTGCGGCGCGTCGGGGTCTCCTTCTTGAAGTGCAGTTCGCGCTGCCCGGGCATGAGCATCCCCGTGAGCAACTTCCGCAGGGGTCGGAGGTTGCGCGGATCAATCACGGCCGCCGCTAGCAGGTACTGGTCGTTGCGACGGGACTCGTCGACGAAGGCGTGCAAGGTCACCTTGGACAGATCGGCGGTGATCGCGTCCGGCTGGACTACCTGAACGGGTGTTCGATGTTCGCCGGTGGCGAGAAGGGTGGCGTTGGGGCTGGGGGCGGGTGAGGGTGGGGTATGCGGATTCTGGTGTTGGGCGGGACGCGGTTTGTCGGGTATTCGGTGGCGGCTGAGGGGGTGCGGCGCGGGCACGAGGTGGTGTGCGCGGCGCGGGGGGAGGCTGGGCGGGTTCCGGTGGGGGCGCGGTTGGTGAGGGTCGACCGGGACCTGGAGGACGGGTTGGCGCCGCTGGTGGGGGAGCGGTTCGACGCGGTGGTGGACGTGGCGACGATCTCGTACGAGTGGGTGCGGCGGGCGTTGGCGGCGTTCGGGGACGGGGTGGGGCACTGGGCGTTCGTGTCGTCGATCAGCGCGTACGCCGAGCCGGGGTCGCCGCCGAGCGGGGTGGGTGACCGGTTGTTGCCGCCGAAGGCCGTGCACGGGACCCGGGAGGCGATGAAGGACGACCCCGACCTGTACGGCTCGGTGAAGGTGGCCAGCGAGCAGGCGGTGACGGCGGCGGTCGGTGACAAGGCGTTGATCGTGCGCGCGGGTCTGATCACCGGGCCGGGTGACGAGCACGACCGGTTCGGCTACTGGCCGCAGCGCCTGGTCCGGGGTGGTCGGGTGGTGGTGCCCGATGTCGGCCACGAGATCCAGTACATCGACGTGCGCGACCTGGCCGCGTGGCTCATCGACGGCGCCGAGCAGGGGATCACCGGGGTGTTCGACGGGATCGGCCCGTCGACGCCGTTGCCCGCGCTGCTCACCGCGATGGCCGACACCCTGGGGGCGAACGTCGAGTTCGTGCGGGTGAGCGAGGAGGAGCTGCTGGAGCGCGGCGTCGCGCCCTGGTCCGGCCCCCGTTCGCTGCCGTTGTGGCTGCCCGCGTCGCACATGTACATGGGCTCCCGCGATGCCGGTCCCGCCCTGGCCGCGGGGCTGACGCCGCGTTCGCTGGCCGACGCGCTCGCGGGGGCGCTGGACCACGAACGCACCCTCGGCGTCGACCGTCAGCGCAAGGCCGGGCTGACTCCCGAGGACGAGGCCGAGATCCTCGCTGGGTAGCGGTCGCGTCACCCGACGGCGGGATCACCGGCACCGAACAGGTGCTTGTGCTCAAGCTGACCGGTCCGGTCAGCCGATGGCGAGCGCGGGATGGTGTCCGGTTGTCGGTCCGAGGGAGAACGAATGCGCCACGGGAAGCCCGGGCGCGCCGTCGCCCGCCTCTTGGTCGTGCTGCTCGTGGCGCTGGTGGCGGTTCCCGGGCTCGGCGGACCGGCTGAGGCAGCGCCACCTCGGTGCGGTGGGCCTGGGACACCCTCGGTTGTCGCGTTGCACAGCAGTCACTTCTATGTGGACAGCAACGCGCAACTGCTGTCGGGGTACGCGGGTTACCGGGTCGCCTCTTCGACCGCGCGCAGTGGTTTGTGGCTAGGGGTCAGCGGCTTCACCGGCGGGGTGGTCGCGCCCGCCACGGCCCAGCCCACCACGGTCCCGGTTCCTGACCTCACCGAGGCCGGGGTGGCGCGGTACCTGCTGTTGACCGCGTCGACCACGACCACGGTCCCGCAGTCCCACACGGTCACCGTCTACACCGGCCCGCCGGGCGTGGGGGTGATCGTGTGCAAGAGGACTTTCACCTACGCCGATGTCGTTGACACGATCAAGCTGGTGGCCAACAAGGTCGACAGCGTCACCTCTACAGCGACCGGACAAGCCACGCTTGGCGACACGGTCACTCTTACTGTCAACGGCCACACAGGCACCGTCGGCGCAGGCCCAGCGAGCGACCCAGGCGTGCTGTCCTACGCACCCAACGCGCTGTCGACTTTCCCGGTCACCGCGTGGCGGCTAGAGCACACGGAACTGGTGATCTCACCCGACGGCGTTGCCTCTCCAGTGACCTACATGGACGGTCTGACGCTCACAGGCGCGACGGGGCCAACTCGCTCTTACACCGCGCGGTACACCTTCCGCGCGATCGGTCCGACAGCGGTATCGGCGTCGGTGCGGCCGATCCAGTACATCGCGAACGGCACCCAGGTGAAGCACACGAACACGGGGGCTTCAACGGCCGGATCGCTTCCCACGGTGTCAGACATCGCGGCGGTGACCGTGACCAAGGCGGTTACGTCACCGGCGGACGGCGTGTTGCCCGGCGCGGGAGGTACCGCGACCTACTCCGTGCGCCTGGTCAATTCCAGCGCAACCAGGCGCACGGTCGACTGGGTGTCCGACGTGCTGCCGACCGATGCCCTGTACTCGTCCGGCAGCCTCACCCTCGACGGGCGGCCAATACTCGACCCTCTAATCAACAACGGCGTATTGACCGTCCCAGGCCCGATAGCGGTACCGGCAACTGGAGCGACCGAGCTCACCTACTCAGCACAGCTCAGCGCGACCCCCGGACCGCACACGAACTCGGCGACGGCAAGGTTCGGGCAGGCGACGCTCGACACCACGGCTGACGTGACCGACTCCGCGCCTGCCACAACGACGGTCACCGTGGTCGGGTCATCGCCCGTCACCTTGGTCGACGACGCGGCCACCACTCCGTCAGGTACCTCAGTCAGCGTGCTGGCGTTGGGCAACGACTCCTCGCCGTCAGGTCTACCGCTGACGATCACCTCGCTCAGCCCACCGAACCGGGGCAACGCGATACTCGCCGCAAACAACTCGGTCACCTACACATCAGCGCCTGGTACCTCGGGCACGGACAGCTTCACCTACACCGCGACCGACGGCTACTCATCAGCCAGTGCGACGGTAGTGCTAACTGTGACGCCTGTCCTGGCCCAGGACGTCTACAGCACAGGCGAGAACACCACACTCTTCGCGGCCTCAGTACTGCCCAATGACGCTTGCGGCGGCTGCACGGCGAACACGTCCCTAGTGAGCCCACCAGCGACCGGCATCGCCACGATGGCTACCGACGGTACCTTCACCTACGTCCCGGCGAGCAACACGACAGGTCCAGTCACCTTTACCTACAGCGCAACGGACAACGCGGGCAACAGCGGCGACGGCATCGTCACGATCTATGTCGGTGATCTAGCACCGGACTTCAGGACGACCTACTACGACGATCCCGTCGTAGTACCGGTCAAGAACAACGACGCCGGGTGCTTGAGCGGCTGCGAGCCACAAGCTGACACAGACGGCAGCCGGGGGACAGTCACGTACTCCGGCAGCAGCCCGGTAACTGTCACGTACACCCCGGCCACAGGGCTATGGGGACTCGATAGCTTCACCTACGGGACCACAACAGGCACTACATCCACCCCGGTCACGATCATGACCGAACCGCCGGCAGCGGTTCTCGAGACCACCTACGGTCTTGCTGCTGTAGCGCAGCTTCCGGCGGGCGGATCTTGCACCGGGTGCGTGTACTCGCTGGATTCCCCTGCCACACATGGCGCGGTCACCATCGACGTCACGACAGGTACGTCTACCTTCACGCCGGAGGTCGGCTACCTAGGAATAGACGCTTACACCTACGCGATGGAAGACCCCGCTAGCGGTCTGCGAGTCCTCGGGCTCGTAGACGTCACCGTTGGCCCGTCGGCCCAAGACGACTCGGATGCAGTGCTGCTGGGTGCAACGCTGAACGGAGACGTGTCCACCAACGACGCCTGCCCGGCAACATGCACACGCACCAAGCTGACCGACCCCACCTCCGGCACAGTCGTCTTCAACAACGACGGCACTTACACGTACACGCCTGGGTCAGCAATCGGCACGTTCACCTTCACCTACCGCGTCAACAGTTCGGTATCAGGATCGGTCAGCGACGACGCCACAGTGACCGTAACCGTCCGAGGAGCGGTCAACGACGTCGATAGCACCGCCCCGAACACCCCCGTCGACATCGCCATACGCACTAACGACCCCTGTGCGTCGTGCACACTGTCCGCTGTAGGCAGCCCCAACTCGGGAACCGCAGTGGTCAACGGCCAGATGGTCCGATACACACCGGGGCCCGACTTCTCCGGTAGGGCGACCTTCACCTACACCCTCATCCAGGGCGCGGTCACCAGCACCGCCGTCGTGACCGTCACCGTCACCCCGCTCGCCCTCGCCGACACGGCCATCGCGGTTACAGGTAAGACCGTCGACGTCGTACCACTGGCGAACGACCTCTGCGCCAACTGCGCCATCACCTCCCTGGGCACACCGACATCCGGTTCGCTGCAGCAGAACGGCAACGTCGTCACCTTCAGCCCGTCCGGCAGCGGGACAGCGACCTTCACCTACGACGCGGAAGACGGATCCGGCAACACTGCGACCGGCACCGTCACGGTGACCGTTGTGGACCCGCCGGTGCTGGCCGCCGACACGAGCACCGTCGCCTCCGGCCAGCTCGCGCTGATCTCGGTGCTGTCCAACGACACCTGCCCCGGCTGCGTGGTGACCGTGGCCAGCGACCCGCTGAACGGCTCGATCACGTTCGACGCGCAGGGCCAGGTCGGGTACACCTCCGCGCCCGGGTTCAGCGGGACCGACTCCTTCACCTACACCGCAACAGCCCCAAGCACGGGTGCCCACGCGAGGGAGACGGTCACGGTGACAGTTTCCCCAGTCGCGCACGATGACAGCGCGATCACGCCGGTAGAGGTACCGATCACCGTTGACGTGCTGGCCAACGACGCGTGCAAGACGTGCACGCTGGCAGTGGACACGACAACGGGGGATGTAGTCGCGAACATCGTCGCCGGGAAGGTAGAGGTAACTCCGAACACCCAGTGGACCGGTATCGCGACCGTGGAGTACACCGCGACCGACCCAGCCACGGCTCTTACGACCACGGCGACGCTGACCATAGAGGTCAACAACGCCCAGCCGGACGCGATCACCGTCGCAGCAGGCGCGAACGTCACGGGCCTGGACGTGCTCGCGAACGACCTGTGCGCTGGCTGCACGATCACCTCGGTCACCCCGGCCACGTACGGGACCTCGATCAACGAGGGCAACGCTGTCGGCTGGACACCGCCCGCTGATTTCGCCGGTCTGGCGACCTTCGGTTACACGGCGGGGGACGGGTCCCAGGTCGTTTCCTCGACCGTGCGGCTCCTGGTGACCCCGCCGCCGTTCCCGGTCAACACCACCATCGACCAGGACGTCGCGGTCCAGCCCCCTGCCACCGTTTCGTGCCCCGGCTGCACGCTGCTCATCCGCTCGTCCGCGAACCAAGGCGACGTGGACTACGACGGAAGCGGCTTCCGGTACACACCGGCACCGGGTTATATCGGGTCGGACAGTTTCAATTACCGCCTCACGGACCCCGTGTCGCAGCTGTGGGTAGAGGCCAGTGTGGACATCACAGTCGCTCTGCCGGTAGCAGTACCCGCCTTGAGTGTGACGGCAACGCCACCCAGCGCGGGAAGCCAACCGCATGCAGGTGATGTGCTTGCCTGGTCATGGACCGTGGCCAACATAGGCAACGTCGGTCTTACCGGTATCACGCCCACGGGTGCCACCTGCGCGGCCACCACGCTCGCCGTCGGAGACAGCCTGGTGTGCACCGTCAACCACACGGTGAGCCAATCAGAGGTCAATGCGGGACAGCTGACCAAGCGCATCGACGTCACAGCGAACAGCACGGGCGGCCCGGCATCCGGCTTCGACGAAACCACCATCCCGCTCGCACGCGTGCCCGGGCTGGACGTCAATGCCACGGCCTCACTGGCGAACGATTACATCACCGTGACCTACACGGTGGACAACACCGGCAACACCACACTGACGTCGGTAGGCGTAACTCTCACTGACAGCACCGTCTTGAGCTGCACGGCCACGTCGGTGCTACCGAACGCACAGGTGCCATGCACCGGGACGCACGCTGTCACCCCTACCGACATCCAGGCAAGTTTCTGGTCCAGCAATGGCACAGCTAGCGCCACTGCGCCCGGCACCGCGCTCCCCTTGACCGCGACCGACTCGACCACCACCCCCCTGTCAGCCCCGCCAACCACAACGACAACCACCACCACCACGACCACGACCACGACCACGACCACGACCACGACCACGACCACGACCACGGAACCACCTACGACGACGACCACAACCGAACCGACCACAACCACAACTACGACCGAACCGACCACGAGCACGACGACCACCGAACCGCCTACGACCACTGAGCCGCCCACGACGACCGAGCCACCCACGTCCGCCCGAGTCACCGGCGCCGTGTGGTTCGACCGAAACCTCGACGGCCGATTCCAAGCCGGGGAATGGCCACTCCCCGGCATCCGCGTATCCCTGACCAGCACCACCAGCCAGCGGATGGCCATCGCCGAATCCGCCGCTCACGCCACCTCCGGAACAGATGGCCACTACGCCTTCGCCGACGTCTCCCCTGGCGCGTACACGATCGCGGCCGTCTACCCGAAGGACGGGTTCGCCTACACATCCGACCTGGACTGGTCCGCCGCGATCATCGTCACCGGCTCCGGCGTCACCGGTATCGACTTCGCGGGCGTTGGACAGGGCACCATCAGGGGGACCGTCCTCACCGGCAACACCCAGGCGCCCATCTCAGGCGCCCAGGTGAGCTGCCGCTGGGTCGGGCTGGACGAGGCCCTCAACACCCCCGACGACGTCCTGATGGCCGCCACAGCGACCACAGCGGGCGCGTTCGACCTGCCCCAGCTGCCCTACGGCGTCTACTCCTGCACCGCCGTCGACCCGGCATCCGGTGACGCCTCCGCAGCCACCCGGGTCATCGTGCGGTCCACGACCCCCGTGGCCGTCGAGCTGGCAATAGGTCCAGCGCTGGCCGACACCGGGCCGAAGTCACCCAGGGTGGTCTGGCTGGGCTTCCTGCTCGTGGTGACCGGAGCGACCCTGCTCTTGGCCACGCGCAGGCAGCCTGAGAGGTCAGGCCGCGGATAGCGCCGTCGCAGCACGGTAGGTCGTCGGGGTGGCGCCGTTGTCCAAGGCAGAGTCGATGGCGTCGAAGTAGGCGGCGCGGTGGGCCGGTCGAGCTAGGTCTACCGCGTCGACGGCGAGCCGGAGGGTGCCCGCGCGGCGGGCGACACGGGTAGCGGCCAAGACCAGGGCGAAACAGCGCCATGTCTCGGCCCGCTCGTGGCTGCTAAGGCTCTGCACCCGGGCGCGCAGCGACCCGCCGGTGCGCAAGTCGTGGATCGAGGCAAGATCCGCGCACAGGGTGAAGTCCTTGCGTTGCAGAGCGATCAACGTGCCGCGAGAAGCCAGCCACCGGGGTGGGGCGAAGCCGGTGGTGTGCAGGCCCGCGCGCTCCATCGCGGACATAGCCGCGGTGAGGCGCAAGCCTGCCTCGTGGGCGGGCAACGAGGCGAACTCGGGGCGGCGCATCGACACGGTGCGACCACGGGGTTCCCGGGTGTGGTCGAAGCCGTGCAGCAGGACGTCGTCGCCTGCGAGGCGGCGGGCGCGGACCCAGTCCACGGCCGCACCGGCCAGTCGGGGGGCTACCAACAGGGACAGCGGCACCCCGCGCCTGCCCAGGTGCTCGGCGAGATCGGCGCAGTGGTGCAGGGTCCGGACGTCGATCCCGGACAGCGAGACCAGCAGTCGAGCCGTCATCGCACCAGCACAGCGCCACCGGGTGACTACCAGGTGTCGCCGGTGGTCTCTCAGCCGATCCAGTCGGCGAACTTCCGGCCGGTGACCTGCTCGTACGCCTGGACGTAGCGGCCGCGGGTGGCCTGGGCGACCTCGTCGGGCAGCGGCGGCGGCGCGGTGTTGGACGCCCGGTCCCAGCCGGAGGCGGGCGAGGTCAGCCAGTCGCGGACGAACTGCTTGTCGAACGAGTGCTGCGCCCGACCCGGCTCGTAGCTCTCCAGCGGCCAGTAGCGGGAGGAGTCCGGCGTGAGCACCTCGTCGCCGAGCACGATCCGGCCGTCGAGCAGGCCGAACTCGAACTTGGTGTCGGCGAGGATGATGCCCCGCTCGGCGGCGTGCTCGGCCGCGCGGCGGTAGACGGCCAGGGTCAGCTCCCGCACGGTGGTGGCGTGCTCGGTGCCGATGACCTCGGCGATCTCGTCGAAGGTGACGTTCTCGTCGTGCTCGCCCAGCGGGGCCTTGGTGGCCGGGGTGTAGATCGACTCTGGCAGCTTGGAGCCCTCGACCAGGCCGGGCGGCAGGGTGATCCCGCAGACCGCGCCGGTGCGGTTGTAGTCGAGGGTGCCGGACCCGGCCAGGTAGCCGCGGGCGACGGCCTCAACGGCGAGCATGTCCAGCCTGCGCACGACCAGCGCGCGGCCGCGGACCTCGGCCGGGATGCGCGGGTCGTCCCAGGCCACCAGGTGGTTGGGCACGAGGTCGCCGAGCAGCTCGAACCAGAACACGCTCATCGCGGTGAGGATGCGGCCCTTGTCCGGGATCGGGGAGTCGAGCACGAAGTCGTACGCCGAGATCCGGTCCGAGGCGACCAGCAGCAGGTGGTCGTCGTCGATGGCGTGCAGTTCGCGGACCTTGCCCGCGGCGATCTTCGGGTAATCCTCGAGCGTGGCCACGTTTGTGCAGCCTACGGATTCGTGCCGCACACTCCGGACGTGGGGTACGACTGGATTTGCTTCACCACGGACTACGGCCGAGCCGACGGCTTCCCCGCCGTCTGCGAAGGCGTCATCGCCCGCACCGCGCCACACGCGCGGGTGCTGCACGTCAGCCACGAGGTGCCGCGCCAGGACGTGCGCGGCGGGGCCGACCTGCTGGTGCGGTCGGTGCCCTTCCTGCCGCGCGCGGTGCACCTCGCCGTGGTGGACCCGGGGGTCGGGACGGCGCGCAGACCGGTCGCGATCGTGTCACCCGAAGGGGTACTCATCGGGCCGGACAACGGGCTGCTCCCGGCGGCGGCGGAAGTGCTCGGTGGGGCCATCGCGGCGTATGAGATCACCGAGTTCCACTTGGAACCCATCTCCGCGACCTTCCACGGCCGCGATGTGTTCGCCCCCGCCGCCGCGCAGGTAGCCAACGGCGTCAACCCCAACGCTCTCGGCCCTGCTGTCGACCTCGATGCGCTGATACGCCTACCTGAGCCGGTCACACACATCGAGCCAGGGCGGGTCACTACCGAGGTTCTAGGGGCAGACAGCTTCGGGAACGTGCAACTGGCCGTCAAAGACCTGGTCGCCGACCCGGGCACGGTGGTCCATGCCCAGGTCGGCGACCGGTCGTTGGAAGCCGTGGTCGGCCGCACGTTCGCCGACGCCCGCGCGGGCGACGCCGTGGTGCTGCTCGACTCGGCGGGCCGGGTCGCGATCGCGGTCAACGGGGGTTCCGCCGCCGAGATCCTCTTGCCGCGACCCGGTGACCGGGCGGTGCTGTTGCTGGCAGCCGCCCCAGCACCGCCCGCTAGGTCCTAGAAGGTGACCTTCCAGGAGTTGATGTAACCGGTGTCGTAGGTGGCGGTGTCGCGGACCGACAGCTTCCAGCCACCGTTGGCGACCTCGCTGGAGAGGTCCACGGTGAACTGGGTGGTCAGGTTCGCGGACCCGTCACCGGGGTTCGCGCGGCGCAGCGAGTAGCTGGTGCCGTCCGGCGCGATCAGGTTGAGCTCGAGGTCACCGACGTAGGTGTGCACGATGTTGACGTCGACCTTGGTGGCCGCGGGGGCGTTGCCGGTGCGGCCGTCGATGGTGACGGTCGAGGTGGCGGCGGCACCGTTGTCGGCGATCTGCACGTCGTCGGTGTTCTCCCACGGGCCACCGGGCTGCGGCGGGGTGCCGCCCTGGACCGCGGCCAGCGCGTCGACGCGGCCCTCGCCGTAGAAGGTGTTCTTGGCGGTGGTGCCCTTGCAGCGGCTGTCGCTGCCGCAGGCCAGGTCGTCGGCCTGCTCGGCGATCTTGGCCTTGATCTGGTCGACCGTGGCGCTCGGGTTGACGCTCTTGATCAGCGCGGCGACGCCGACCACGTGCGGGGTGGCCATCGAGGTGCCCGACATCTGGCCGTAGTTGCCGCCGGGCATGGTCGAGTACACGTTGTCGCCGGGGGCGGCCACGTTGACCTTGTTGGCGAAGTTGGAGAACGACGACTTGGTGTTGTTGCTGGTGATCGAGCCGACGGTCAGCGACGACTCGAGCTCACCCGGGACGATCTTGCAGGACGCGGTCACCGGGCGGCTGGACGGCGTGGAGTCGTCCGGGCTCAGCGTGTCGGTGGACTTGTTGTCCAGGTCGGTGTTCTCGTTGCCCGCGGCGACGACGTTGAGCACGCCCTTGCCGGTGGCGTAATCGGCGGCCCGCTTAACCGCCTCCAGGATCGCGGCCTGGTCGACGTCGTTGGGGCAGTTGGCCCACCACGGGTCGGTCCAGTAGCTGTTGTTGGTCACCGCGAAGCCGTTGTCGCCCGCGTACATGAGGCCGCAGACCACGTTCTCCGGGAAGAACAGCTGGCTGGTCGGCTCGGCGACGCGGATAGAGGCGATGCGGACGCCGGGCGCGACGCCGACCATGCCCTTGCCGTTCTTGGCCGCGGCGATGGTGCCCGCGACGTGCGTGCCGTGGTCACCGACCGGGCGCCACGCGCCGGTGCGCGCGTCGACCTTGCCGTAAGCGCAGGAGACCGACTTAGAGGCGTCGAAGTTCGGCTTGAGGTCGTAGTGCTGGTCGTCAACGCCGGTATCGACGACGCCCACGAGGACGTTAGAGCTACCGGTGGTGACGTCCCATGCCTTGTCGGCGCCGATCTGGGTCATGTCGACCCGGCTGGTCTCGGCCGCGGTCGGCGTGGTCTGCGACGGCGAGGCGGGGATCGCCGGGTTCGAGGACGCGGCGGGCACGTCGGAGGTGCGGGAGGCACCGACCTGCTGCACACCGGAGACCGAGCGCATCTTCGAGGCGAAGTCGGTGGCCGTCGAGTGCGCCACGATGACGCCGATGGCGTCGTAGGAGGCGTACACCGTGCCGCCGTTGGTGCTCACGGCCGACTTGGCGCCGCTGGTGTTGTTGGGGGCGGTGATCACCAGGTAGGCGCGCAGGCCCGCCGCCGCGGCGACCGACTTGCCGGTGCCCGGCTTACCGGGACCCGCGGCGGCGACACCCGCCATGGGCGTGATCAGGCCGACGCTGAGCGCGGCGATGATCGCCGTCCGCCTCAGTCCGGCGCGGGAACGCAGGAACACGATGTCCTCCGGGGCGTTTCGATCAGGGGCAGGGAGACCCTGTGCGCGCCATGATGACCACAAACACCCGCCGGAAGAATCCTTGGCGAAAAATGGGTTCGAACGGCCCAGAGAAGGTGGAAAAAACAGAAGGCCGTCCTGGGACAAACAGGACGGCCTTCAGGGTATTACCAGGTAGCGCGGGTGCTTAGAAGGTCAACTTCCACGAGTTCAGGTAGCCGACATCGGAGCGGTAGATATCCTGGACGCGCAGGTTCCAGGTGCCGTTCGCGACCTCGGTGGAAGCGTTTACGGTGTATGTCGCGATGACGTTGTCCGCGGCGTCATTCGTCGACGAGCTCTTGAGCCGGTACACCGAACCGTCCGGCGCGACCAGGTCGATCACGACGTCGCCGCGGTACGGGTGCACCACGTTGACGTCGACCTTGAGGGTCGCCGGGGCGTTGCCGGGGATGCCGGTGACGGTGATCGGGCTGGTCACCGCGGCGCCGCCGTCCGGGATCTGCACGTCGGTCGGGTTCTCGAAGGAACCGCCGGGGGTGGTGCCGCCGCCGACCGCGTCCTTGGCGTCGACGCGGCCGTCGCCGTAGAAGTTGTTCTTCGCGGTGGTGCCCGCGCAGCGGCTGTCGGAGCAGGCCAGGTCGTCGGCGTCGCCCGCCAGCCGGGCCCGGACCTGGGCCGGGGTCAGCGACGGGTTCACGCTGAGGATCAGCGCGGCCACCCCGGCGACGTGCGGGGACGCCATCGAGGTGCCGGAGGAGTTGCCGTAGGTGCCACCGGGCAGCGTCGAGTACACGTTGTCACCCGGGGCGGCGACGACGATCTTGTCGGTGCCGAAGTTGGAGAACGACGACTTCACGTTCGAGGAGTTGATCGAGGACACGGCCAGCACGCTCGGCAGTTCGTTCGGCACCGCGAGGCAGGCGTTGGTCACCGGGCGGTTCGCGGGCGTCGAGTCGTTGGGGCTGGTGGAGTCGGTCGTCTTGTTCGCCAGGTCGTAGTTCTCGTTGCCCGCGGCGGCGACGTTGAGCACGCCCTTGCCCTCGGCGTAGGCGGCGGCGCGCTTGACGCCCTCCAGGATCGCGGCCTGGTCGACGTTGCTCGGGCAGTTGAACAGCCACGGGTCGGTGTAGTAGCTGTTGTTGGTGATCTTGAAGCCCTGGTCGCCGGAGAACACGAACGCGCAGATGGTGTTCTCGGCGAAGAACAGGCCGCTCGGCGCCTCGGCGATCCGGACCGACGCGATCTTCACGCTCGGCGCGACACCGACCATGCCCTTGCCGTTCTTGGCCGCGGCGATGGTGCCCGCGACGTGCGTGCCGTGGGTGCCCTCGGGCCGCCACGAGCCGACGCGGGTGTCGAGCTTGCCGTAAGCGCACGATGCCGACTTAGAGGCGTCGAAGTTCGCCTTGAGGTCGTAGTGCTGGTCGTCGACACCGGTGTCGAGGACACCGACGGTGACCGAGGGGGACCCGGTGGTGACGGCCCACGCCTGGTCGGCCTTGATCTGGGTCATGTCGACCCGGTTCGTCTCGGCCGCGGTGGGGGTGGTCTGGGTAGGGGACGCCGGGATCGGCGGGTTGCTGACCTGCGCGGGCAGGTCGCTGGTCCGGGTCGCGCCGACCTGCTGGACACCGCTGACCGCGCGCATCTTGGTCGCGAAGTCGGTGGCGGTCGAGTGCGCCACGATGACGCCGATGACGTCATAAGAGGCGAAGACAGTGCCACCGTTGGTCGCTACCGCCGACTTGGCGCCTGCGGTGTTGTTCGGTGCGGTGATGACGAGGTAAGAGCGCAGACCGGCCTGGGCCGCGGCGGGTGCGGCAGGGGCAGCGGGGACTGCTGTCGCCGGGACGGCCAGGCCGACCACGGCGCAGGCCCCGACCGCGGCGGCGACGGCCGCGCGGCGGAGCCGGGAGTGTGAACGCAGGAACACGGCTTTCCTCCACAGGTGAAGGGACCCGGTCGCCGATGACCGGGTGCAGGGTGAACCCTTCACCCACACAGGAGGAGATTGTCATGCCAATGGGACGCCTGACCGGAAGAAATTACCCGAACGGGGCTTAGTTCAACTCGATCGTTGTACCCACCGGGTGGACCTCGAACCGGGAGTTCGCAGGCCCCAGCGTGCTGAACCGATAATGGGCGATGTCGACGCCCTTCTGGCTGGCGGTCTGGTCGTGGATCGGCACCGCGATCCTCGGCGCGACGGCGCGGTAGAAGTCGATCGCCTCACCGAGCCGCAGCCATGGCGCGTCGACCGGCAATCCCAGGATGGAGATCTCCTGGTCGGGCACGAAAAGCGAATCGCCGGGGTGGTAGAAAGCGCCGTCGTCGACCACGTAGCCGATGTTGGGCGGGACCACGATGTCGGCGTGGATGAGCGCGTGCACGCCGCCCACCGCGGTCACGGCGGTACCACCGAGGGTGATGACGTCGCCGGGGTTCGCGGTGCGGGCCTGGAGGCCGAGCTTGGCGACCTCGGGGGCGGTGCCGGGGTCGATGACCAACTCCGCGTGCTGGTTGGCGGCCAGCAGCGCGGGGAGCCGCTCGGGGTCGAAGTGGTCGAGGTGCTGGTGGGTGATGAGCACGCCGTCGAGGTCGCGCAGGTCCTCGAAGCCGTGCGACCAGACGCCCGGGTCGATCAGCAACCGGGCGGACCCGGTCTCCAGCAGCACACACGCGTGGCCGAGATGAGTCACCTTCACGTCGGCCAGGGTATCGCCAGGGTGACGTACTGACCGGTAGCTTCCCGGTATGACGTTCGAGTCGCTGAACCCGGCCACCGACGAGGTCGTCGGCACGCACCCGGTGCACTCCCCGGCCGAGGTCGAGGCGGCGGTGGCCCGCGCGCGGACCGCGGCCGGCTGGTGGGCCGACCTCGGGTTCGCCGGTCGGGCCGAGCGGCTGACCAGGTGGAAGGGCGTGCTGACCAGGCGCGCGACGGATCTCGCCGCGGTCGTCAGCGCGGAGACCGGCAAGCCGCACGCGGACGCCATGCTGGAGATCATCCTGGCGATCGACCACACGGCGTGGGCCGCGCGCAACGCGCCGAAGGTCCTCGGCCGCAAGCGCCGCCCGGCCGGCCTGCTGATGGCCAACCAGTCGGCGACGGTGGAGTACCTGCCGCTGGGCGTGGTCGGGGTGATCGGGCCGTGGAACTACCCGGTGTTCACGCCGATGGGGTCGATCGCTTACGCACTCGCCGCGGGTAACGCTGTCGTGTTCAAGCCGAGCGAGTACACACCCGGCGTCGGGCAGTGGCTGGCGGAGACGTTCGCGTCGGTGGTGCCGGAGCAGCCGGTGTTCCAGGTGGTCACGGGGTTCGGCGAGACGGGGGCGGCGCTGTGCCGGTCCGGGGTGGACAAGATCGCGTTCACCGGGTCGCCCGGGACGGGCAAGAAGATCATGGCCGCGTGCGCGGAAACGCTGACCCCGGTGCTGATCGAGGCAGGCGGCAAGGACGCGCTGCTCGTCGACTCCGACGCGGATGTCGAAGCCGCCGCCGACGCAGCCGTGTGGGGCGGCATCTCTAACGCCGGGCAGACCTGTGTTGGCATCGAACGGGTCTATGTGCACGCGGACGTCTATGACCAGTTTGTATCCCTTGTGGTGGCCAAGGCTCAGGCTGTCGAAGTGGGCAAGCAGATCGGACCGATCACCATGCCCGGCCAGGTCGACATCATCCGCGGCCACATCGCCGACGCTCTCTCTCGTGGCGCCCGCGCACTCGTTGGCGGCAACGGCTCAGGCAGGTTCGTCGAGCCGACGATCCTGGTAGACGTACCGGAAGACGCTGCGGCGGTACAGGAAGAGACCTTCGGCCCGACTCTTACCGTCACCAAGGTCTCGTCCATGGACGAAGCAATCGCTAAGGCCAACAACACCCGCTACGGCCTAGGCGGCGCTGTCTTCTCCCGCACCAACGGCGCAGCCCTAGCCCGCCGCCTCCGCTCCGGCATGGTCTCCGTCAACTCGGTGATCAGCTTCGCCGGCATCCCCTCCCTCCCCTTCGGCGGCACCGGCGACTCCGGCTTCGGCCGAATCCACGGCCCAGAGGGCCTCCGCGAGTTCGCCCGCCCCCAAGCCATCACCCACCAACGCTTCCGCGCCCCCCTGACCCTCACCACCTTCACCCGCCCGGCGAAGACCGACACCCGAGTGGCCAAACTGATCACCCTCCTGCACGGCCGCCGCTGAATCCACCCGTCCCCTGTCAGGGGTCGCGGGAACAGCCGATCCAGTGCACGAGGCGCAGCGGCGCGCCCATGCTGTGGTCGCCGAGCAGGCAGCGCTGCATGCAGGCACTGGCCCCGGAGAGTGCGGCGCTTAGCACTTGTGGTGTTCACGAAGTACGCCAGCGCGTCCTTGGCGGCGGGTCGAACCAGTCTTGCCGACGCGCAATAGGCACAGATGTTATTTGCTAGACGTTAGGGCTCAGTCTCGCCGGTAGCACTACCTTGCAGAGTAGGTGCTATCTAGAGCGGATTACTCCAACGGCTTTTCTAACATCACCAATGGCGGTTATGGCCGAGAATTGCGATTTCAGCTTTTACTGGGCCAATATTGGCTTTTTCTCCCCACTTGATCGACACGCGCTGATTTGAGCTAAATCGCGCCGATTTTGGGACTAATCTCGGTGTGACGACGATGTGCGGAGGGGTGGGTGTCGGAAGACTGGGCTTCGGTTGGGAAGGCCATTACCGAGCGGCTGAGGGCGCGCGGGTGGCGGCAGCGGGAGCTGGCCAAGCGGGCGCAGGTCTCGCAGGCGATCATCCGTGAACTGCAGTACCACACCGTGGTGCGCCGCAGGAGTGCGCGCACGCTCGAGGCGCTGTCGGTCGCACTTGAGCTGCACCCCGACCACTTGAGTGCCGTGCTGCACGGACGGGTTCCGTTGTCGCTCCCGGATGAAACCGCATCGGAAGAAGATCAGCTCCAGTCGCGGCTCGACGGGTTGGACACGCGGCTCAACGAGATTCTCAAGCGCTTGGACGACATCCAGACCCACCTGTTCAACCTCGCACGCATGGCAATTAGCGCAGGGGGCGACTCCAGTCAACCCCCGATCGATCGAGGGCAACCGCCTGGCTAAATATCGGCCCGCCGCGCTTAGCTGGCACCAGCACTTGCCGTCGTCGTTACCGGTATGAACTGGATGCCAGCCATGAACCTGCTCAAAACATCAGCTAGATGGCGCCGTTATCAGCTCGTCTCGACCGCTCCCAATCGGGGTGCCCACTACCGGGGGCGGGCATGAACCACGCCGATCCCCGGCGAATCCTGGCGGACCGGGCAGTCGCCCGGGTCACCTCGCTGTTCCAGGAGAGCGGTCACGTGGTCCAGAAGATCGACGGGCACAACGACTTCGGGGAAGACATCTACGTCAGCTTCAACGAAGCCCGCCGTCCCACCGGCAGCACCATTGCGGTGCAGGTCAAGGGTGGTTCGTCATACCGGAGTGCACGCGGGTACCGGGTGCGGGTCAAGCAGCACGGCGAATCATGGCGGAGGGCCAACGCGCCGGTGGTGTGCGTGGTCTACGACCCGGGCACCGACCTCTTGTGCTGGGCGAACGCGTCCGAGCAGCTCCGGTATGCCCGCGACCGCAGGTCGATCGAGGTCCGACGCACGGACGTGCTGGACGCGGCTTCCGTGGCGGCGTTCGTCCAGCGCATGCGTCGGTACATCGCTGGAGCAGGCGGTCGTCTAGGTGGCGCCGATGACCTTGAGGTCGTCGCAGCGTCCGGTGATGCTCCGGCGGGTGCTGTGCAGGAGGTTGTCGAGCAGGGCGAGTCGGCGGGAGTCGATCGTGGGAGCACCGGTGTCAGCGGCTGATCGAGCGGCCTTGTAGGCCGATTCCAGCAGGTGGGGCTGGACGATCACGACATAGGTGCGGTCCGACGCGACCCGCAGGCGGAGTTGGTCGACGAACTCGTCGGCGTTGGCGCGTTCACCGTCGTACCAGCTCGCTCGTTGCGTGGGGCGCGAAATCAGGTGGTCGACCAAGACATCGTTGTTGAGGTAGCCGATGTTCTTCTCCGCCTGGCTGACGACCTGTTCGAACCGGGCGACCGCGATCCCACGGTCACCGGTGGAGTTTCCGGCCGCCTTCACGTGGATGGCCGTCAGCACCCCCGCGTCGGACAGGTGCAGGAAGTCCGCGACCTCGCCCGCACCGTCATCGCAGAGCAGCCAGCCCGTCGCGTACCGCTGGACCACCCAGGCGAACAACGAGTCGTCTCCGGGCGCGCCGATGGCGTCGTGGAGTGTCTGGCCGTCCTTCTGCCGCGGTTTCTCCCGGCTGATGACGAATCCGCTGAAGTCGGCGAACTCCACCTGGTGGAAGGGCGTGCTGGTCACCCTCTCCTTTAGTACCAGACGATTCCGGTACACGTGCCCGGACTCGTAGTACACGGCGAGCGCGGCGCTTTCCCTCATGTCCTCGGCTATCTGTGTCAGCACCTGGCTATGGGAAGCATCGCCGGTGAACCGCACATCCAGGGTGACATCGGACCGAGCCTGGAGCGGTTTCAGTACCAGCGTCCCGGCCTTTGCACCGTTGTAGCCGACGTCCACCTCCGCGGCAACCCCTTGCCCCGGGCGGACTTCAAGCACAACGTCCACCAGCACCTCTGCCCGTGCGACTTCCTCTTCGTCGACATCGGGGTCGCCGCGCAGCATGTCGGGGTCGAGTACGGCGATCTCATACGCGCCACGCACCCGGGTCAGGTCTGCCTCCCTTTCCGCCAGATTGGGGAACAGCGGTTCGGCGACGCTCGCGTCGACCAGGGACTTCTCCAGAAGGTCGCAGATCTCGGCGGCCGCGATCAAGAACATCTCGAGGTCGAGGGTTCGCTTCCAGGAGATTCGTGATCTCAACGGCGAGAGAGTGACCTGGTCACGGACGACGTTGGTGTCGTCGTCGGGCTGGAAGTCGATCTTTGCGGCGTTCATCAGGTAGGTGCTGTCCTCGATCGGGTTGATGGTGTCCTGCAGCCTGATTCCGCTGAGTGCTTTGGTGTCGGCCTTGGTCGACCGGCGCCGATGGATGCCGCGCATCCACACGGCCTTTCCGTCACCCTTGAACGTCGCGGTGATGACGTCGGGTGGGAGGAACCGATAAGGAGCCAGTTGCCGTTCGACCCACTTGCGGAGTTGGTTGGTCGTCGGCGTCGGCCCGTGGACCACGACGAGGTCGCCGCGGCGGACGACAAGAACCAGTTCGTTCACGACGTCCACCACCCCGGCATCCTTGGGGATCCACGTCGCAGTACGGACAGCCTCGCGCACCAGGCAATAGAGGTTGTCGACACCCGAGTCAGCAAGGCTGCCGATGTCGTCGACCGTGTCGTCCGCGGTGAGGCTGACCTCGAACCGCACGTCCACCTCGTTCGCTCGCCCAACCGTTTCCGCCGTCCTGCGGACGAATTTGACCAAGTCGCTGAACGAACTCTCCGGATTCTTGCCGACGAAGCGCAAGAAGGTGCAGGAGAACTGCGGCGTCAAATCCGCCATCGAGATCGACAAGGCTTCATCATCCGCAACCGGAGGGCGGTTCATGGCCGGGACGATAGCGATGCCCGGTTGTCAATCGCCCATCAAACCAAGTCGACGCAGGAACTGTCGGGCAATTGTCAGCTCTCTGTCGTCCAGGCCGCTCGTTCGCCGGGCCGTCTGTGCGGGCGCGGCTGGGGCACAATCACGGATGACGGCATCGGGTGGTGACTGGCGGGAGCATTCGGGATGTCTGGTGAGCGTGACCGGGCGGGCGCGGCCGTGGTCAAGCGCCAGGGCAGGCACTACACGCCGGTGGGGTTGGCGGGGTTCTTGGCGGCGGGCGTGGTGCGGCACCTGCCGGTGGGGGGTGTTGTGCGGGTGTTGGACCCGGCGTGTGGGGATGGGGAGTTGTTGTTGGGGATTGTGGAGGTGTTGGGGCGGGTTCGGCCGGGGGTGGTGGTCGAGGTGACGGGGTTCGACGTCGATGGGGAGGCGTTGGGGGTCGCGGGGAAGCGGGCGGCGGAGCGGGGGGTGGTGGGGGACTGGCGCGAGGGGGACTTCGTGGCGGTGGCGGGGGAGATCCCCGGTGGGTCGTTCGACGTGGTCATCACGAATCCGCCGTATGTGCGCACGCAGCAGTTGGGGGCTGCGGTGGCTCGGGTTCTGGCTCGGGACTTCAACCTGGTCGGGCGGATCGACCTCACGCACCCGTTCATCAGCACGTTCCCCAGGTTGCTGCGGGCCGGTGGGGTGATGGGGCTGCTGTGCTCGAACCGGTTCCTCAGCACGAGGGCCGGGGCGAACGTGCGCGGCATGCTGGGCGGGTCGTTGACGCCGGTCGAGGTGTACGACCTGGGTGACACCAGGTTGTTCGCCGCAGCCGTGCTGCCTGCCATCGTCATCGCCACGGCGGAGTGCGGGCCGGTGACCTGCCGGTTCGTGTCGGCGTACCGGGCGGAGGGCGCGGCGCGCACCAGCGGCGACACGCTGTTCGAGGCGCTGCGGGCCGATGTCGACAGCGTGGTCGAGCACGGTGGGAAGCCGGTGGCGGTGCGGGTCGGGGAGCTCGCCGAACGGGACGACCCCGCGCAGCCGTGGCGGTTCAGCCAGCACGATCACGACTGGCTGGCGCGCGTGGAGGCGGCGACCTGGAAGACCTTCGGCGCGGTCGGCAAGATCCGGGTCGGAGTCAAGACCACCGCCGACGCCGTGTTCATCCGCGAAGGCTGGCCTGACGTGGAGCCGGAGTTGGTGCTACCGCTGGTGACCCACGAAGACGTCACGCCTTGGCAGGTAGGGCAACCGCGGACGAAGGTCCTTTACCCGTACGACCTCAGTCAGGTCCGACGGACGCCGGTAGACCTGACCAAGTTCCCGAAGACCACCGCCTACCTGGAGTCCCATGCGGAACGCCTGAAGGGGCGCAAGTACGTCACCGACGCGGGCAGGCTGTGGTGGGAGATCTGGGTGCCGCAGCGGCCCGGGCTGTGGGCGGTGCCGAAGGTGGTGTTCCCGGACATCAGTGAGCGCGCGCGGTTCGCGTACGACCGGTCCGGTGTGGTCGTGAACGGGGACTGTTACTGGATCTCGTTGGCGGACATAGGAGACGAGCGGTTGGCCTACCTCATGCTGGGAGTGGCCAACTCGGCCCTGGGCCTCAGGTTCTACGACGAGGTCTGCGGTAACCGCCTCTACTCAGGCCGACGGCGGTGGATCACCCAGTACGTGGAGCGGTTCCCTCTACCTGATCCGAGAACCGCGGCAGCACAAGAGCTTGTGAACACGGTAAGCGAGCTGATCGAGGGCCGCGGCGACCCAACCGCCGTCGATGGCCTGGTGGAGAGGGCGTTCGGCCTCTAGAGCTTGCCTCTAAGGCGTTAGGCGTTGTCCCACAACGTCACACCGACACCCCCGGTACCCGGCCGTCGGGCGCCCCCGCCTCGGCGTAGCGCTTGCTCGCCCGCGCGAGGTAGGTCGGCACGGTCTTCTCGCTGATCCGCATCTTGCGCGCGATGAGCCGGTAGGGCTGCCCCTTGGCCGCGAGGGTCAGCACCTCCCGTTCCTGCTTGGTGAGCCGGACCATCGCCCGCGGATCGGTGACGATCGTGTGCGCCAACCTGCTCGACGTGAAGTGCTCACCGGCATCGGCCGCGCGGATCGCCTCCACCAACCGGTCCTCGGGATCGCCCTTGAGCACAAGCCCGAGGGCGCCTGCGTCGATGGCCTCACGCACTACACCTGCCCGCGACTCCGCGGTGTAGAGGACGACCTGCGCGCCGGTGCTCCTGATCTTCCGCACGTTCGCACCGACGTCGTTCTCGCCGGGGATGTGGATGTCGAGCAAGATCACCGACGGCGCAGGCAGATCCGCGTCGACGTAGGCCCTGACGCGGGGGTAGACCTCGCGCAGCTCGATGTCCGTGGCGTGTTCGGCCAGGTAGCTGCTCAACCCCCGCAGCAGCATCGGGTGTCGTCAACAGCGGCTACCGCGATCACGTCCCCGCCCTTCCTGATCGGCTCACCGTCGGTAATCGCTCCCTTTCCAGGAGTGGTTACGTTCTGGTGCTCAGGAGAGCCGGTCTACTTCTCGCAGGCGATGCCGTCGCCGTCGTTGTCGAGGCGGTAGAGATCGGAGCCGATGACGTGGATGGGGCCCTTGACGTACGCGGGACCGTTGCCGGAGCCGCCCGCGCAGTCGACGTCGCTCGCGTTGGGAACGCACGGCGAGTAGTTCGGGTTGCAGTTCGACGCGGACTTGGCCACCGTCGTCGTGGGCTTGGGGGGCGCCGGTTTGGGCGCGGGGCGCGCGGTTGTTGTTGTCACTGCGGGCTTCTTCACCGCGGTGGTCACTACGGGCGCGGGCACTGGGGCGGGCGGCGGCGGTGGCGGGGGGACCACAGTGGTCGTCGTGGTGGTGGTCGTGACCGGCGTTGTGGTCGTGGTAGTCGTCTTGGTTGTGGTGGTCGTCGAGGTAGGCGAGACCGTCGGCTGGCTTGCGGTGGGGGAACCACAAGCGGTCAGGGTAAGAAGGAAAGCTCCGGCAAGTAGTCCCATGTGGCGGGCCGCCACCTTGATTCTCCGGGGGACGATCATTGTGCACTCCCAGCGGCTGTACGACATACGCCCCCGTTGCATCGGCCAAGCGGGCGTCGCGTTACCGCCGGATGACACCGCGTCAGCGGCGGCCGTGCAGCCCAGACACGAGATCACCCTGGCGACTCGAGTCGTGTTGCCTAGCCACCACCGGACGGTATCGATGGCCGTGGCCAGCCGGGTGACCTCGCACACGGAGGTGCCAACCGGACTTGGCCCTGGCGTCCGCTGTGCACAGTGAGTGTGGAGATCAAGTAACTCAACAACAAAGCGGCCGTCGAGATGACGGCCGCTCCACGGGTGAATAGTGTGCGTGTCCGAGGAGCCATCCCCGTGCTACCCCTACCGTGACACCTTTGGGACTTGCACCCAGGTGTCCGAGAGCGGTTCGCCGCATAGCGCTTCCGCCACACGCTGTTGCAACGTTGGCCAGGAGATAGTATTCCTACGACTCTCCCTCCTGTAGAGAGACCCAGATATTGTTGCATCCAGAAATAGAAGGTGAGGTAGACGAAATGACGTTGCTCGCGGCCTGGGTGCAGCGACATGAAACCCTTCAGCAGCTAGTTGTGTGCTCCGATTCGCGCGTCAGCGGCGGTGAAAGTTGGAATGTTTACCCGAAAGTTCTTGTTCTACCTCGACCGGGTGCCGTCATAGCTTGGTCCGGACTAGCCGCAGAAGCTACGCCCTTCGTGATGCAAGCCATCAATACGTGCATTCTGCACGACGGGAACCTTTCGGGTCGTGCCGATATTGGCTATGTCGCCAAAAAGATCCACGCCGTATATAGCGACCTACGTAGACATATTACCGATCTTCCTGTTGGTCAGGAGAATCCAGATGTTCCAGAGATTGACGTCATGCTGTGCGGATGGTCCTGGCGTCGACTTCGATTCGAAGGATACGCATATCAATATGATTCGTTTGGCACTCTTAATATGCGACGACTGGATCGACTGGACGAAGACGCTCGCTACGGCGTCCATTTTCTTGGAGATGCCGGGAAGGTGGCGAAGCGCCGTCTAGACGAGGTGCTTCGAGAACGCGGGATGTACCCCCCTGCTCGCGACTGTTTCGACGCCGCGAAAGAGGCGAAGGGTTCGTTCTTAAACTGGGAACCGCTAGAAGTTATGCTCGAACTTATTTCAGATCCGGAAGTACGCACCGTGGGCGGCGTTCCTCAGATTTCATGTATATACCAGAGGGGGGAATCCGAGATTTTTGTTTGGCGGGACGAAGAAGGTATCAGCCATTTCGGCGGACGGCCAATACCTTCAAATGAGCGATTTGATCGCCGAATTATACGATCCAGCGGTGCGGGATTTTCGGTCTCATTTTCGGATCAATCGATGAGTGCGGCAAAGATTGAGGGTTCGGCAGACACTTTCGATCTTTCCCAGAAGCCTTAAGGCTGTGACGCTGCTCCGCCAGTTTCGCGCCACCATCGAGGCTGCGTCAACCTACTGAACTCCTGGATGTCTCAACCGGGCGGGGGTTGAGCGCCATGGCAAGGTGAGCCTTCCGCTGTCATCGATTCGGGCTGGCTGACCGTTTCGGTTCACGGCGTGAAATCGGCAAGGGGAGTTGATCGACAACGCAGACCTGTACTGGCCGGGGGAAGTTGGAACGAGTTGCGGTGGCAACAGTCAGGGTGTGGGTGACTTGAAGCCCTGAATCATTGCAAGACGCCCACAGCTTGCCTGTGTAGCCAGAGGATCGTCTGCTCGTGGTTGAGGGTCTTCTCGGCTAAGTTGCTGGCTCGCTCTTCAGGATGCGCGTTGATGGTGATGTTACGCGATCTTCTAGTTTGCCGTAGATCTGGACTTCGGCGACGTCGTTGGTGGTTTCGCCGGTGAGGCGGGCTTGGGGGATGAGGAGGGTGTTGGCCCAGTGGAGCATGGTGGCGGCGGTGATGCTGAAGCTGTCGGATTCGATGGTGAGGGTGATGTGGTCGCTGGGCTTGGCTTGGACGAAGAGTTCGACGCGGCTGGGGGCGGGGAGTGAGTAGGTGGTCAGGTGGGTGTCGAGGGCGTTGGCGAGGGTGGTGATGGCCTCGCCGATGAGGGTTCGGCTTGTGCTTGCTGGGGTTCCAGGCAAGGGGTATCCGGCGGTCGGGTCGGTGTCGGGCTGGAGTGGCGGGATGGGTGTTGCCGGGGTGCGTGATGTGGTGGTGGGGGAGGTTGCGCGGATAGCGGTGAGGTGACCGGCAGGCCATTCGAGGGCGGTGGAGAGGGCTTCTAGGGTTCGGTAGCTGCGGCGTCGCTCGACGGTGTTGTATTCGAGTTCTCGGATGATGGCTTGGGAGACGCCGGAGCGTTTGGCTATGTGGTGTTGTTTGAGGCGTAGTTGCTCCCGGCGTTGGGACATGGCTTGGCCGACTGCCTGCCAGTTGTCGGGCATCAGGAGGCCGCCTTGTGGTGTGCGGGGAGCATGTCGCGGAGTTCGGCGGTGACGATGGCTAGGGCCGCGGCGGTGTGGTGGCGGTACGCGAGGGTGAGTTGTTGGTGGTGGGCGGTGCTGGTCATGGTGATGCCGTCTGGGGTGTGGGAGGCGGTGAGGGTTGCGCCGGGGTTGGTGAAGGTGGCGCTCTGGCCGGACCTTCGGCAGACGTCGGCGAGGTGATGGGTGTCGCGGGCGACGAGGGCGACGCTGTAGGTGGGGATAGCCGCCGGGTGGATGAGGGCGGTTCGGAGGTCGGGGGCTAGGTCGAAGATCGTGGTCGCGGGGGCGCCGTTGGGGAGTTGGGCTTTGAGGCACCAGCGGTGGGCGAAGTGGTCGTAGATCGGGCCGTGGCGGACGATGAGGGAGTCGGCTGGGGAGCGTCCGCGTGGTGGCATGGGTCGGCCCTTGATGGTGAGGAACACCGGGTTTGGGGTGGCCGCGGGTTGTCCTGGGCGGGACAGGTTGACTGTCGCGGCGGGACGGCCTGACTAGATACGTGACCTGCGGTTTCTCGGCTGGGACAGGGGGCGGCAAGCCGTCCCGAGGTGGCTTGGGTCAGCCCTGTGCGGCGCTGGACTGAGCCGATGAGCTGGCCTGGCCCGCGTCGAGCCTCGCTAGGGAGGTCTGGGCGAGGTCGATGAAGCGGCGGAGGCTGGGGCGGTCGAAGCCGAATTCGAAGGCGTCGGTGGTGGGGCCGATGAGGAAGTCGATCTGGTCTTCGGTGGGGTGCAGGGTGGCGGTCATCTCGCAGGTGTCGCGGATGGCTACCCAGGTGATGACTTTGAGCGGTGCGGTCATGGTTCAGCTTTCGTCGGGTAGGGCGGAGTGGAGTACGTGGCGTTCGTAGGTGTGTTCGATGAGTCGGTAGACGGCGGTGCAGGTCGCCCTGACTAGTTCTTTCTGGGCGTCGAGGGTGGGTGCAGGTGCGCTGCCGTCTTGGGCGCGGATGGAGTCGAGGACGTACTGGCTGAGGGCTGCGGCTGTGGCGTTGAGGTCGGTGACCATGGATTCGTCGAAGCGCCAGGTCGGGTCGGTGGTCATCGGCGGGGGTGGCGGGTCAGCCAGCGGAGCGAGGTGGCGACTCTGGGGCTGTGGCCTAGGCGGTGTTGTTCGACCGCGGTGGCGACGGCTTGGACGCAGCGGGTGAGTTCGTCGAGGTCCTTGGAGAGGTAGGGGACGCTGGCGGGGCGGGGCTGACATCGCGCGGGAAGGGCTGATATCAGCTTGGCGACGATGGCGCGGGCGAGGGCTCTCATCGGCGGCGCCTCCTCGGGTGCTGGTGGGTGCTCGACCGGTGCGGTGAGGGCATTGGCCTGGGGTCGAGCGGGTGTAGTACCTAGTCAAGGGCATGCACGCGGCCGGGGACAGAGAACCCGGGTGGGAGGCGTGTGGGAGGTCTGCGAGAACCGGCGGCGGGATTGTTTTCGGCTGTACGGTTGCGGTGCTGATACCGGAGGTGGTCCGCATGGGGACTGGGCGTCGTCGGGTTGAGTTGGCGGCTGTGCGGCGTGGGGCGGGGTTCACGCAGGAGTCGTTGGCGGAGGCGCTGGGGGTCGACCGGACCACGGTGATCACGTGGGAAGCCGGGAGCCACGCGCCGATGCCGCACGTCCGGCCGCGGTTGGCTCAGTTGCTGGAGCGGTCGCCGGGAGAGTTGGACGAGCTACTCAGTGGCCAGCCGAAGGTGGTCGAGTTCGGGCGGCCGGACCTTGACGCGGTGTTCTCGTGGTTGGACCGGGTGGCGGGGTGGGATCGGGGGACGAGTCGCCGGAAGGTTGGCGAGGGGCTGGCGGACGTGCTGCCACGGGTGGCGGTGGGGCGCGCGGAGGTCGCTAACCGGCTTGCCCGGTACTACGGCGGGAGCAGCGTGTTCAGCGCACGGGTTGGGTCGACAGAGGTGTTGACCAGCGTGGTGACGCGGCCGGAGTGGCTGGACCTGCGGTGTGAGCTGTCGCCGACCGGGGATCGGCTGGAACTCAGCGTTGGTGCGGAAGCCCGGTGGGCGATGAGCGAGCGGGCAGCGCTGACAGCGACAAGGCGGCTCGCGGACGCGGTGGTCAAGGGCGCGCGGCTGACGGATGCGCCGGTGTACCGGCTGGTGGAGGTCATGCCAGAGGTGGGAGTGGTGCGCGGTCAGGTAGAGGTGGCCTCCTTCTTCGACTACGCGTTGACGGCGGATCTGCTGGAGCGGGAGCTAGCGGAGTCGCCGGATGAGCTACCGCTAAGGGACGCGTGGATGCCGGACCTGGAATCGGTGTTCGACCTGCGGGGGCGGTTGTGTGCGGGTGGGGCGCTGGCGTTGTTCGCGGCGGCGCGACCGGCGGACCCGTTCCGCGGTGAGGCTGACTATGTGCTGCTGGTGCAGGAGCGGTCCAGCCAGGTGGTGAACGCGGCGGGGCGACTGGCGGTGATCCCAAAGGGGTTCCACGGGCCGCTCAACGACGTGCGAGCGGACAGCCGGATCGGGGCAACGTTGCGGCGGGAGCTCGAAGAGGAGCTGTTCGGGCGCGGGGACGTCGACGTCACGGGTGGGCCGATGCGGGCGGCGGACCCGATGCACCGTGCGCGGCTGTCAGAGCCGATGCGATGGCTGAGTGAGGACCCGGCGCGGTGGCGGATGGAGTGCACGGGGTTCGGGTTGAACCTTGTCAGCGGGAACTACGAGTTCGCGTGCCTGGTCGTTATCGAAGATGAGGAGTTCTGGCAGCGGTTCGGCGGCCAGATCGAGGCGAACTGGGAATCTGACGGCCTGCGGCAGTATTCGTCCCGCGATGGGGAATCGCTCGAAAAGCTGATCGCGGATGACTCGTGGAGCAACGAAGGCGTGTTCGCGATGGTGCAGGGGCTGCGCCGGTTGCGGGAGATCGGCGGCGAGCGGGTGAGCCTGCCGCCGATCGAGTGGCGGGTGGGTCAGGCGGCGGAAGGCCAGCGCACAGTCATGACCACGGAGGCGGCCAGAGCCTCCCAGGAGTGATCGATGCCGGGTCCCCACATGACGTAGTCGCCGGGGCGGGTCATGGTGTGGCCGCCCTCGGTGAGGTCAACGCGGAAGTGGCCGCTGACCAGTACGACCAGGGTGGTGCGCTGATCATCCGAGGTCCACTCGGGGCGCTTGTCGCCCTCGGGGTGGGTGCCCCACTTGACCTCAACGTCCTTGGAAGCGCGGATGCCCTGAGCGGGGTCGATGAAGTGGCCGACCAGCCAGCCGCGGGTGTTGGTGGTGTCGTCGGCGGCGTTGCCGCTCGACCAGCCGGTGGTCACTCGGTGATCTCCCAGTCGAGGGGTGGAAGGTTGACCCGGTCCGGGTCGACTTCGGCGAGGCGCCGCAAGCCTTGGAGCATGGCGAACAGTCCTTCGTTGCTCCACGCTACATCAGCCAGTGGCTCGCCAATGATGTCCGGGTCTTGTGTGGAATAGCGGTGCAGCCTGGACGATTCCCAGTTGGCTTCGACCATTCCGCCGAATCGTGGCCAGAAATCTTCGTCGTGGATGACTATCAGGCTGGCGAACTCGTGGTTCCCACTGACCAGGTTCAACCCGAACCCCGTGCTCTCCATGCGGAGGCGGCCGGGCTCGGCGAGGAGCCAGCGAAACGGCTCGGACAGGCGACTCGGGTGCATGGGGTCGGCGCTGCGCTGGTCTCCCAAGGTGCTGTCGATGTCGGCGCGCCCGAACAGTTCCTCTTCCAGCTCACGGCGCAGCGTGGCACCGACCTGGGCATCCGCGCGGATGTCGGTCACCGGCTGGTGGAAGCCCTTGGGGATGACGGCCAGGCGGCGGGCGGCGTTGACGACGTGGCCGGATCGTTCCTGGATCAACAGGAGGAAGTCGGCCGGGCCGCGGTACGGGTCGGCGGGGCGGGCGATCGCGGTGAGGGCCAGGGCTCCACCTGCGCACAGGCGGTCGGCGACATCGAGGACCGTGCCCAGGTCGGGGAGAAACCGGTCTCGCAGTGGCAGCGTGACGCGGCCTGCGGTGATCGCGTCGATCAACTCGGCTTCGAGGAGGTCGAGCGTCAGGGCGTACTCGACGAACGAGGCGATACCGACCGTGCCCGCGATGCGTCCCGACCCCACATCAAGGCTGGTGAGGCTGTAGAGGGGCGCGTTCACCAGGCGGGTCCCGAGGGTGAGCGTTTCGGCGAGCCGGTTGACGGCGGCGTCGTGGTCGAGGGTGACGGCGGCGCTGGGGGTGGTCGTGGCGCGGAGGCGGTCATGGCTGACGTCCAGCGGGCACGCGAGGTCGAGCCACTCGGGGCGCGTCACGATGCTGGTGGCGAGGAGCTGGTTGCCGAAACGGGCGCGGTACAGGGGCGTGGGGCCGTAGTAGGCGGTGAGCGCGTCGGCGATGTCGCGTTGGCTGACGCGGGCACGGTGGTGGCTGCGGTCCTGGAGCTGGTGGCTGTCGAGCTGCGCGGCGCGGGCAGCGACGTGGGTTCGCGCGGTGCCGGGACTCCATCCCGCTTGGCTGTCAACCCAGTCGAGGGCGGCGACGATGTGCGGGTCGAGTTGGAGCCGGTCATCGGCCACGGGTCGGGTGAGTTCCGCAAAGCGAGCCTGAGCGTCTGGGGCGGCCTGGGCTAGGGCGGTGTCGAGGAGTTGTTGCATCTCCGACTGCGGCTTGACCGTGGGTTTCTGGTGCCAGGCCGCGACTGTGCGCGCGGAGATGCCGAGGTAAGCGGCGAATGCCTCTTGGCTCAGCCGTAGGGCAGCCTGGAGCGTGACGGCGGTGCGGCCAGTCCACGCGCTACGCATCGGGTTCTCTGGTTTCTGCGGTGTTGTTGCAGTGGTTGTGCGGTGCTTGTGCATGGGACCGAGCGCCGTTTCGGCCTTGAATCGGTGGTGTGGAAATCACCTCGAACTCACTGCCCGCCGGTATTGCGCAGCACCGTGCGCAAGTCGTTCTGAATGCTGTCGAGAACGCCGGCGATCTCGGTGACGCGTCGTTCGAGGTTGTCGAGCCGGGTGACGACGGGATCGGGTGCCGGTGGTGTCTGTCCGTTGAGGACAGCATCCAGGTGCTGCGGGTGCAGGCCGAGTGCCACCGACAGCGCTTCGAGGGTCCTCGCGCTGCGGCGGCGCTCGACGATGTGGAGTTGCAGTTCGCGGACGATGGCCTGGGAGACCTGCGAGCGTTCGGCGAGTTCGCGTTGACGCAGGCCGAGGGCGTCCGCGCGCTCGTTGATGACCCTCGCGACTGCCGCCCAGTCTTCCGCCACGCATTCCTCCGTGCTCCGCCTCCTGCCCGACATTAGTGCCTTGACCTCTTAACGCGCCGCTCATCGGACGCGGCGGACGATCATGCCTATCGGGCAGATGATTTCTCACTTCTGGGTGGACTTAAATCATTCCTGGAGCTTCTGATGTTGTTCTACTCGATTCGTGAGACGGCCTGGATTCTCGGTGCGCCGCTGTGGCGGGTGCGGCGCGCGGTCCGGCTGGGGACATTGCCAGCGGTGCACCGGCGCGGGCGGCTGATGGTGCCGTCGCATGAGGTTGTGCGCTGGTTCGACGCGGTGGGGGTGCGCCGTGAGCGATGAGCGGTGGTTGACGGGATCGCGTGGCGGTTGGACCGGTTGCGGTGGGTTCCGACGTCGGTGTTGGACGCGGTGGTGCGCCGGGATGGCGACATGAAGGAACCGGACTGGTCGGGGACGGATCGGGAGGTCGCGGCGCGGCTGTGCGCGGAGTGCCCGGTGCGGGATGAGTGCCTGGAGTTGGAGTTGCGCACGGCCGGTGAGGCGACGGCGGGGGTGTTCGGCGGGCTCGGGGATGAGGACCGGCGGGCGCTGTATCCGCACTGGTTGCGGCGCGGGGAGCGGGTCGAGCGGGAGCCGCTGACATGATCGAGTTCACGACTCTGCACGTGGTCGCTGCTGCTGGCGGCTTGCTCGTGTTGTTCGGGGTGTGGCGGGCTGGTGCTCGGCGGGCTCGGGCGGCGGCTGAGGCGAACCGGAGCGGGGCGCGGTTGGTGTCGCTGGTCGGGCGAGTGTTGTTCAACGCCGGGCTGATCGTGGCCGTTCAGTGGGTGGTCATCACGCACCCGGGGAGTCCGTGGCTGCTGCTGGCGGTGCTTGGGTTGCCTGCGTTGTTCGCTGCGTATGCGCTGACCAGGGCGCTGACGGTGACAACGGTGGACACGTCGAGGCGGCGCCGATGAGCCGGGAACTAGAGCGGGTAGTGCTGGACGGAGAGTTGCTGCCGGTCCGGCGGGTGTCGTGGTGGCGGCGGTCGACCTGGGTGCCGGTGTGGCTCAAGAGCTGGCGGGACTTCCTTGCGGTGGTGTTGGTCGCGCCGTGGCGGTTCGTGGGCGCCGTGGTGCGGGGGCTGATCGCGGTAGGCCGGTGGTGGCGCCGGTGGGTGACGGTGCGGGACTACCGGGAGGCTGCCGAATCGTCGGAGAAGCTGGCGGACAAGTTCGAGCCGATCCGGGCGTTGACGCTGTTTCGCTGGAAGGTCACCGCGGCTGTGGTCGTCGCAGGCGCGGTTCCGGTGGCGGTGTTGGACCTGGTCTATGGGGTGTTGTGGGAGATCGTTGCCGCGGTTGCCGTGGGGTTGGCGGTGCTGGGGCGGCGTCGTGAGGGGAGTCCGGGGCGGCGGGCGGTGTTGTCGGGGCCGCGGGCGTTGACGTGGACGATGGACCCGCAGGTGCTGATCGATGCGTTCCGGGACGCCAAGCTCATCGGCAAGGACGAGTCGTTGCGGCTGGTCGAGCGGGCGCGGCGCGATGGGGCCGGGTGGGCGGTGACGGTCGATCTGCCCGCGACGCGCAAGGCGGCGGACGTGGTCCGGAATCGGGACGCGTTGGCGTCGGCGCTGGCGGTGGATGAGGTCCAGTTGAGCGTGGAACGGGTGCGCGGCAACGGCGGGCACGCGGGTCGGGTGGCGATGTGGGTTGCCGATGCGGACCCGTACGCGACTCCGCCGGCGCGGACTCCGCTTTTGGAGGCGGAGCGGTGGGACGCGTGGCGGCCGGTCCCGTTCGGACGGGACGCGCGGGACCGGCGGGTGGACTTGCCGTTGGTGTGGACATCGCTTCTGGTGGGCGCGATTCCGCGCCAGGGTAAGACGTTCGCGGCTCGACTCGCTGCGGCCGGGTTGATCCTGGACCCGCACACCCGGCTGTACGTGGCGGACTTTAAGGCCGGTAAGGACTGGGACGCCGCTGGGCAGGTCGCGCACCGATTCATGTCTGGCGATGAAGCTGAGCACGTCGTGGCATTGGTCGGCTGGTTGATCGAGTTGGTCGGCGAGGTGCAGGCCCGGTATCGGCGGATGCGGGCGCTGGACGACGTGATGTGCCCCGAGTCGAAGGTGACTCCAGCGATGTCGCGCGACCCGGGGTTCGCGATCACCGCGCTGTTCGTCGATGAGGTCCAAGTGCCGCTGGAGGACCGAACGCAGATCAAGGTGCAGGACCGGCGGGTCACGGCTGGCGAGTACATCGGCGAACTGCTGACCTGGTTGGCGAAGAAGGGGCCAGCTGCGGGGCTCGTACTGGTGTTGGCTACGCAGCGACCGGACTCCAAGACCATCCCGTCCGGGCTGCGGGCGGTGCTGGGGTCGCGGTTCGCACTGCGGGTGATGGACTGGCGAGACTCGAACATCGTGCTCGGGGAACAGATGAACACCCGTGGGTACGACAGCAGCCGCCTGCTCGCCGCGCACAAGGGCGTGGGCATCCTCCGCCCGGACGGCGAGACGCAGACGGACGGGCTCGCGGTCACGGTGCGGACCTACTACCTGCCCAACGAGGACTGGCGAACCATCTGCGCGCGTGGCCGGGAGCTACGGGAGGCCGAAGGCACCCTGACCGGTCACGCCGCAGGGCAAGACACCACGCTGGTCCTGGACCACGCGGCAGCGGCCAAAGCGATCGGCTCGGGTGCGGGGCCAGTGTGGCGGCCGGACGGGCTGCCGGAACCGTTGGACGCGGTCGTGGGCTACCTCGGGGACGACCTGGACTCGCGCGAGTTCGTCCCCACGTCGGAGTTGGTGGACGCGCTTGACGTCGAGCCGACGGCGTTCGCTCGGCAGATGGCGACTCTGGGTTGTCGGCCGGTGCGCAACCGCACTCCGATGGAGGACGGCGAAGTCAGGCGCGTCCGCGGCTACCTCACCGCAGGCATCCGCGCCGCCGCCCTGTCTGGTGATTTCAGCTCATCAGGTGATGAGTCGTGAACGGCGCCGATGGCCTGGTCGTGCGCTTCCCGGCTGACCTAACTGCGCTGAACCAGCGCTCTTGTCGAGCACTTCTTGCCATACTGGTCGAGCTGACCACCGTGGAACCACCGAACGAGGTCGACGATGACTCTTGAAATCAGCCGAGACCTGTGGTCGACCCTGGACGATCTGATGGGTATCGAGGTCGCCGACCTGGTCGACGACGGGATCGGCGACCTGGCGTTCTATGGCCGCTGCTCTACCGAGGACAACCAAGACCCGGAGACCTCCCACGGTTGGCAACGCGGCAACGCGAACAAATTCGTCGGCCCACTCGGCGGGCGGCTGGTGGCCGACTTCTTCGACATCGGCCAGTCCCGATCGGTGCCGTGGGAGCGCCGTGACGAGGGCTCGCGCCTGCTGGCCGCGCTCAAGGACCCTGCCCGCACCTGGACAGGTGTGGTGGTGGGCGAGGGCACCCGGTGCTGGTTCGGCAACCAGTTCTCCCTGATCGCACCTCGGTTCGAGGCGTACGGGGTGGACCTGTGGGTGCCAGAGTTGGGCGGCAAGTACGACCCGCGCAACCCGTCGCACAAGATGCTGATGAGCGTGCTCGGTGGCATGAGCGAGTCCGAGCGCCAGCACGTCCAGGCCCGGGTCCGCGCGGCGATGGACGCCCAAGTGGTCAACGAGGGCCGCCACCAAGGCGGCCGGGCTCCCTACGGCTACGTGACCGTCAATGGCGGTGTCCACCCGAACCCACGCAAGGCAGCCGAGGGCTTCCACCTGCGGGTCCTGGTGATCGACGAACCAGCCGCCGAGGTCGTCCGTCGGATCTTCGCCGCCTACCTCGACGGAAACGGTGACCGCGCCATCGCGAACAGCCTCAACCGCGATGGCATCTCCTGCCCATCCGCTGCACGCCCGGAGCAGAACCGACACCGGCTTGCCGATGGCTGGCAGGCCAGCGCCATCCGGGCGATCCTGGAGAACCCCCGCTACACCGGATATGCCGTGTTCGGCCGCTGGGTGAAACAGGAAGTCCTAGCCGACCCGGATGACGTCGCAGCCGGACACGTCACCAAGTTCCGCCGCGCATCGCCCGACCGCATCGTTCGGTCCCGAACCCAGGCGCACCCGGCCATCGTGTCGGTTGAGACGTTCACCGAGGTTCAGCTATTGCGCCGTTCCAAGGGTGCTGGCGGCCTTGAATCACGCGCCAAGCTCGAACGCGGCCCGAAGGCGACCAAGCGGGTCTATGCGCTGCGTGGCCGTGTGCGGTGTGGTCACTGCGAGCGCCGCATGGAAGGAACCCCGCGAGAGGCGCGCATCTACTACCGCTGCGCCGCGCGTTCGATCGTGCCAGGCTCACCGATCCTGGCCACCCATCCGAAGAACATCTATCTCCCTGAAAGCGCAGTACTCCCGCACCTCAACGACTGGATCAGCGGTCTACTCGCCCCCAAGAACCGCGACACCACCGTGGCGGCCCTGATCGGCGCCCAACCCGGCGCCACAGCCCACACCCGCACCGAACCTCTGCGGCAACGCATCAAGGACGCCGAGACCCGGCTACGCAGGCTCCAAGCCGCCATCGAAGCAGGCGCCAACCCGACCGCCCTGGTCGACGCACTCAACCGCGCAGAGGCCGAACGGGACGCGGCCCGCATCGAACTCGACGCCCTGCCCGCCGGGCGGGCTACCAGCGCCGCCGAGGTGGACGCCATGATCGACTACCTCGACTCCATCGGCCGCCAGGTCAACGACGCGAGCCCTGTCAGGTTGCAAGAGCTGTACACCGCTCTTGACCTGGAGCTGCTCTACAACGCAGAAGACCGGATGCTTGACGTCAGCATCCGGTCCGCAGGTAGGGGTAGTAAGCGTGTCCGAGGGGGGACTTGAACCCCCACGCCCGTTAAGGGCACTAGCACCTCAAGCTAGCGCGTCTGCCATTCCGCCACCCGGACCAGGTGTGCGGACAGTCTACCCCTCGACCACGGTGGCTTCGTCGTTGAGGTGGAGGGGGCCGGGGGTGAGGACGGCGTACTTGGCGCCGAAGGAGAGGCCGGGGCGGTCTGGGTCTCGGCGGTAGGTGGCTAGGGTGCGGGTGGGTTCGGGGCCTTTTTTCTCGCCGGTGCGCTGGTCGACGGTGGGGACGGCGCAGCGGATGGCTCGGGTGGAGAAGCCGAGTTCTACCTGGCCGATGCGGAGGCGGATGGCTCTGTCCTCGGCGTGGGCTGGCCAGTCGGTGAGGGTGATGTTGGGGCGGAAGCGGTCCATGGGGACCGGGGGTTCGCCGGTGGCGGTGATGCGGGTGTTGAGGTCCGCCAGGGACGCCTCGGTGATCAGCAGGATGGCGTGGGCGTCGCCGAAGGCGACCTTGCCCGGGTGCAGGCCCCAGCCGTCGCGGGTTTGGGTTGGGGGGAAGCGGACGAGGCGGACTTCGCGGTCGAGGGCCTGGCTGCACCACTTGGCGGCCAGGTCGCCCTGGTCGATGCCGTGGCCGTACCACTTGTTGAACATGCTGACCTCGCGCACCGGACCGTCTGGCACCACCTCGACCAGGTGGTCGTCCAGGCCGTCGAGCGACAGCAGCAGGCCGCCGTCGACGAGGGCCGCGCGGGCCGCGGCCATGGCCGGGACCTTGCGCTGGCTGATGAAGCTGCCGTCCGCCGCGTCGACGACCATGTACTGGCGGTCGCCGACCAGGCCGGTCTCCACGACGTCCGCGCTGGTCACCGGGACCGCTCGGAAGCCCTTCACCGGGTAGTACGCCAAACCGGACACTCTCGCCACAGCCCCGACTTTACCGAATCAGAGCACCTGGTCCAGGAACCTCCGCAGTCTGGGACTCGACGGCGACCCGAACACCTGCCCCGGCGCCCCGGCCTCGACGACCCGGCCGTGGTCCATGAACGCGACCTGGTCGGCGACCGACCGCGCGAAGCCCATCTCGTGCGTCACCACCACCATGGTCATGCCGCTGGCCGACAGCTCGGCCATCAGCCCCAGCACGCCCTTGACCAGCTCCGGGTCCAGCGCGCTGGTGGCCTCGTCGAACAGCATCACCTCCGGGCGCATGGCCAGCGCCCGCGCGATCGCGACCCGTTGCCGTTGGCCCCCCGACAGCGCCGACGGCCGGTACGGCGCCTTGTCCGCCAGCCCGACGTCGCCAAGGTGCCCCAGCGCCCGTTCACGTGCCTCCTCTTTGGACAGCCGGAGCACGGACCGAAGCGGCAGCACCAGGTTGTCCAGCACAGTGCGGTGCGCGAAGAGGTTGAAGTGCTGGAACACCATCCCGATCCGCCGCCGCAGCGCGTCCGGGTCGCCGCGCACCACGCTGACCTCGTCGAGCAGCACGTCCCCGCGCGAGGGCCGTTCCAGTTGGTTGATCGCCCGCAGCAGGGTCGACTTGCCCGAGCCGGACGGCCCGATGACGCACGTCGTGGACCCGCTCGGCACCGCCAGGTCCACTCCGCGCAGCACCTCCAGGGTGCCGAACGACACGTGCAGGTCAGCCACGCGCAGGCTCGAGTTCGTCAAGGGTGTCACCTCCCCGCACCGGTCGACCCTCGCGCAGGCGGCGGTCGACGGAGTTCACCAGGTGCGTCAGCGGAACCGTGATCGCCAGGTACACCAGCCCGGCGGCGACCAGCGGCGACTGGTTGCCGGTGTTGGCCGCCAGGTCCTGCCCGATGCGGAACAGTTCCCGCTGCGAGGCGAGCAACCCGAGGAAGTACACCAGGCTGGAGTCCTTGACCAGCGAGATGAACTGGTTCACCAGCGCGGGCAGCACCCGCCGGATCCCCTGCGGCACAACGACACGGGCCATCGTGGCGGTGTGCGTCATGCCCAGCGCCCGCGCCGCCTCCGACTGTCCCTTGTCGACACTCTGGATGCCCGCGCGGAAGATCTCGCCGATGTAGGCCGAGGCGATCAGGCTCAGCGCCAGGATGCCGAGCGGGTACGGGTTGGTCCCGAACAGCGGCCTGGCCACGACCGCGAGACCCTGTCCTACCAACAGGATCGTCACGATCGCGGGCAGGCCGCGGAAGATGTCGGTGTACACCCGCGCCGGCCAGCGCAGCCACCGCCGGTGCGACAGGCCGAGCAGTGCGAGCCCCAGCCCCAGGACCGTGCCGAGCACCGCCGAAAACCCCGCCAGGACCAGCGTGTTGACCAGGCCGGTCTTGAGCAGGTCCGGCAGGACCTCGGCGATGTAGTCCCAGTTGAGGAACGTGTCGAGCAGGTCGGACATCAGGACTTGGGCTTGAACTTGTCCGGCACCGGCACGCTCGGAATGAACTTGTCGTGCAGCTTCTGCCAGGTGCCGTCGGCGATCACCGCGCGCAGGCCGTCGTTGAGCTTGCCGCGCAGGTCGTCGTTGCCCTTGCGGACGGCGAACCCGTGCGGCAGGTCGTTGGCCTCGATGGTCGCGGTGACGGCGAGGGTCGGGTCGTCCTTGGCGTACTTCTCGGCGATGGTCAGGTCGACCACCCAGGCGTCGGCGTTGCCGTTGCGCAGGCCCGCGATCGCGGTGTCGTAGCTGGGGAAGCGGACGATCTGCGCGCCCGGAACGTTGGCGCCCAAGTACTTGTCGCCGACGGTGGCCTGGATCACCGCGACGCGCTTGCCGTCGAGCAGCTTGGCGTCGGTGATGCCCTTGTCCTTGCTCAGGATCGAGATGTACTCGTAGTTGTACGGGTCGGTGAAGTCGACGGTCTTGCGCCGCTCCTCGGTCTGCGCGATGGCCGACGAGCCCGCGTCGTAGGTCTTGTTGGCGACCTGGCCGAGCAGGGCGGAGAAGTCGGTGCCGACGAACTCGACCTTGTACCCGGCCTTGTCGGCGACGGCCTTGAACAGCTCGTTGTCGAACCCGGTGTAGACGCCGTTCTCCTGGTAGACGTTCGGCGGGGCGTCGCCGAGGGTGCCGACCCGCAGCGTCTGGGCGCCACCCTGGGCCGCGTCCGAGGACGAGCCGCACCCGGTCAGCGCGGTCGTGGCGGTGATACCGGCAACGGCGAGCGCGACTACGCGCAGCAATGAGGTTCGCATCCGTCTTCCGTCGTTCATGTGCTTGTCGCACAACAGGTTCACGGGGGCGGGGAGGTCTGATCCCCGCCCCCGTTCGTCACCGACGGTATGCACGTGTCCGGGCGTGCGCCAAAATCGGGCGAATCTCTCACATACCGGGACCGCTATCGGGTGATGCCGGCTACAGGATGGCGCCGGGCGCGTAGGCCGCAGCCTCTGGGAACCGGGCCAGCACGGCCTCGACCCGCTTGGCGACCTCGGCCACCTGCGCACCGGCGACCCCGGTGAACGGGAGCCGGTCGGCGAGCAGGGCGTCGAGCGCGGCGCGGTCGAGCGGGATGCGGTCGTCGGCGGCGAGCCGGTCGAGCAGGTCGTTGTCGGCCGCGCCGCGCTCGCGCATGGCCAGCGCGACCGCCACGGCGTGCTCCTTGATCGCCTCGTGCGCGGTCTCCCGGCCGACGCCCGCCTGCACCGAGGCCATCAGCACCTTGGTGGTGGCCAGGAACGGCAGGTAGCGGTCCAGCTCGCGGGCGATCACCGCGGGGTAGGCGCCGAACTCGTCGAGCACGGTGAGGAACGTCTCAAGTAGACCGTCGATGGCGAAGAAGGCGTCCGGCAGGGCGACCCGGCGCACCACCGAGCAGGACACGTCGCCCTCGTTCCACTGGTCGCCCGCCAGCTCGCCGGTCATCGACGCGTACCCGCGCAGGATGACCGCGAGGCCGTTGACCCGCTCGCAGGAGCGCGTGTTCATCTTGTGCGGCATGGCAGACGACCCGACCTGGCCCGGCTTGAAGCCCTCGGTGACCAGTTCGTGCCCCGCCATCAGCCGGATGGTCTTGGCCACGCTCGACGGCGCGGCGGCGACCTGGACTAGAGCCGTGACGACGTCGAAGTCCAGCGAGCGCGGGTAGACCTGCCCGACGCTGACGAAGTGCTCCTCGAAGCCCAGGTGACCGGCGACGGTCTGCTCCAACCGCGCCAGCTTGTCCTGGTCACCGCCGAGTAGGTCCAACATGTCCTGCGCGGTGCCGACCGGGCCCTTGATGCCGCGCAGCGGGTAGCGCGCGATCAGCTCGTCAAGGCGAACGAACGCGACCAGTAGTTCGTCGGCTGCGGTCGCGAACCGCTTCCCGAGCGTGGTGGCCTGCGCGGCGACGTTGTGCGAACGGCCCGCGATCACCAGGTCCGCGTGCTCGGTGGCGAGCCGGACCAGCCGGACCAGCACCGCGGCGACCCGGACCCGGATCAGCTCCAGCGACCGGCGGACCTGCAGCTGCTCGACGTTCTCGGTGAGGTCGCGGGAGGTCATGCCCTTGTGCACGTGCTCGTGCCCGGCCAGCGCGTTGAACTCCTCGATGCGCGCCTTCACGTCGTGCCGGGTGATCCGCTCACGGGCGGCGATGCTCACCAGGTCGACCTGGTCGAGCACGCGCCGGTAGTCCTCGACGACACCGGCGGGGACCTCGATGCCCAGCTCGGCCTGGGCGGCCAGCACCGCCAGCCACAGCTCGCGTTCGAGGGTGACCTTCGCCTCCGGTGACCACAGCGCGGCCAGCTCGGTCGAGGCGTAGCGGCCGGCGAGGACGTTGGGGATGCTGGGCTTCTGCTGAGCTGCGGTCACGTCTGCCCAGCTTACGCGAGGGCGTCGCGCAGCATTCGCTTCGCCGCCGCGCGCGGATCCGGGTTGACCTCGATGAGCGCGTTGACCACCGCGCCGTCCACCAACGCGATCAGCTGCTCTAGGCGGACGTGGTCGAGTTCCGCGCCTGCGCGCACGCAGGTGTCCATAAGAAGCGTGCGCAGATCCGCGCCCAGCTCAAGCATCAACGGGCGCAGGTAGGGCCGACGGCCGGTGGCCACAAGTCGCTCGTACCGCAGCAGCACAGCCTCGGCGTCGTTGGCGTTAACCGGGCCGAGGAGCTGGTCGATCACCAGCTCGACGAGGTGGTCAACGCCGCGCGGTGGCTCTGTCATCGCCGCTAGCACCGCTCGGCCCCTGGCCAGTTCGGCGCGACCGTGCTGCTCGATGGCGGCGCCGATGAGTTCGTCGAGGGACTCGAAGTAGTAGGTGGTCGACGCCAGCGGCAACCCCGCGCGCTCGGCGACCGCGCGGTGGCGGACCGCGTCGAAGCCGCCCTCGATGAGCAGCTCGACGGCGGCCGCGACGAGTGCGTGCCTGCGGCGCTCGCCCTTGGGGGTGCTGGCGGTGGTCATGGGGGGATTGTGCCGCCGACCGCCCGGTCAGTACCGGGTAGCCAGCTTCCCGGCGATGGACCTGAGGTCGTCCTCGGTGATCGGCGGCGCCGCGGAACCCGACACGCCCTCGACGCTGAGCACGAGCGTCGCACCGGACTTGGTGGCGCTGACAGAGCCGGTCGCCCCGCTGCGGTCGCCCCACGGCGGTTGCAGCATCTGGCCGGTACCGGCGGGGGTCAGCATGATCGACACGAGGCCGCGCAGCGGGCCCTCGGTCACCTCGAAGGCGGCCGACCTGGACCCGGTGGGGCAGCTCAGCGGCGCGGAGCGGTCCTTGCCGCGGGAAACGGCGGACGGGAGCTCGCCCGCGAGGGCAGCAGCGAGCTCCCCGTCCACCGTTCCGCACCCGCCAGGGGTGCCGTCGGCACTAGGGCCGACATCTCCACTCGTCGAGCCCCCCTGCTTGGGCGTCGACGACGGAGAGCCTGGATCCGCCTCGGCGATGCGCGGGTTGTTGTCAGTGGATACCTCGTTCGGAACCGGATTCGTGTTACGTTCCAGCGCCGGGGCGGGTGGGGCTGCGGCCGAATCGTTATTCGATCCACCGGATGGTCCGGACCAGAGCCCGACCCCGGCGGTGATCCCGCCGACCAGCAGAGCGAAGCCTAGCGCCGAACCGGCGACCAGGCTGTTCCTCTTTCGGGTCAACCTGGCCGACCGGGCGAGGACGTCACCGTGCTCGAACGACGGCGGCGGCACGTCACCGACCGCGGCGGTGAACACCTCGGAGATCTTGCGCTCGTCCACCTACATCCACCTCCCCGTCACGAAGTCGACCGAAGGTCGTCAACCGAGTCGCCCAGCACCTCGCGCAGCGTCGCGAGCCCCCGGGCGGTCTGGCTCTTCACGGTCCCCTCCGAACACTTCAGCGCCTCCGCGGTGGAGGCGACGTCGAGCCCTTCGAGGAACCTCAGGACGAGCACGGCCCGCTGCCGTGGCGGCACCTTGGCCAAACCGTCCACCAGCGCCGAGCGGGTCGCCACCGACTCACCGACGTCGGTGGCGGTGGTGGCCTGCTCGGGGACCGCGTCGACGTGGCGCTCCCGCCGCCACGGCCGCCTGGTCTCGTCGATCATCGCGCGGAGCACCGACCTGCGGACGTAAGCGTCCAGGGCCCCGCGGTCCCGGATCTTGCGCCACCTGCGGTGCAACGCGACGAACGCCGTCTGGGTGAGGTCGTCCGCCCGGTGCCAGTCACCGCAGAGCAAGTACGCGGTTCTTCGCACGGCGTCACGCCTTGCCGTGAAGTACTCCGCGAACTCCTGCTCCTCGCGCTGGTCCACGCGGACGCTCTCCGCTCGTCTTGTCTACGGGTAGGGGACGGACGTGCCCCCGCTAACGGTTGCACGCGACACCGCAGAGACATACGCCACCCCCACCACCAGCCGAATGGACGACGCTGTGGTGTGATCGGATCGTGACTTACGCGCGCCGGATCGATCTCCGCTCGGACACGGTTACCCAGCCGGACGAGACCATGCGGGTGGCGATGTCCTCCGCCCAGGTCGGCGACGACGTGCTGGACCACGACCCCACGATGCGCAGGCTCGAGGAGGAGACCGCCGCGCGGCTGGGCATGGAGGCGGCGCTGTGGGTGCCGAGCGGGACCATGGGCAACGTCATCGCGATGGTCATCCACCTGCGCCGCGGCGACCGGTTCCTGGCGCCGCGGGCGGCGCACGTGCTGGAGGCGGAGCTGGGTAGTTCGGCGTGGTTGGCCGGGGGGATGCCGCACCCGCTGGAGTGGAAGGTCGGGCCCGGTCGCATCAGCGCGGAGGACGTGCGGGCGCACGCGTCGCAGTCGTCCCCTTACTACGCGCTCACGACTCGGTTGCTCTGCCTGGAGAACACGCACAACTTCGCGGGCGGAACGGTTACGCCGCCCGACGAGCACGCCTTGCTGGTGTCCGCAGCGCGTGAGGCCGGTCTGCTCGTGCACCTTGACGGGGCGCGGTTGTGGAACGCGTCCGTGGCGCTTGGGGTCCCTCCGGCGGCGTTGACAGTGGGCGTGGACACCGTGCAGGTCTGTTTGAGCAAGGGGCTTGGTGCCCCCGTGGGGTCTGTCGTCGCCGGGTCGCGGTCGTTCGTGCAAGAGGCGCGTCGGGTGCGCAAGATGCTCGGCGGCGGGATCCGGCAGGGCGGTGTGCTCGCGGCAGCCGGGTTGGTGGCGCTGGAGCGGATCGACGACCTGGCGGCCGACCACGCGAACGCGGCCATGCTCGCCGAGGGGCTGGCCGAGCTGGGCTGGGAGGTCGGCAAGCCGGAGACCAACATCGTCATCGCCGCGGTGCCGGACACGGCGGCGGCGCTGGCCGGGCTGGACCGGGTCGACGTGCTGGCCACGGCGGTGCCGGGGGGTGTGCGGTTCGTGACGCACCGGGACGCACCGGAACTCGACGTGGCCGAGGCGCTGCGGCGGATCAGCGCGGCGCGGAGTCCGGCTCCGGCCGCGTGAGCTCGACCCGCAGCAGGGCGATCTCCTCGCGCAGCGCCTGCACCTCGGACCGGGTGGAAGCCTCGATGGACGCCTCGGCGCCCGCGATCTTCTCCACGAACCAGGAGGCGATCACACCGGTCACCACACCGAGCAGGGCGATCCCGCCGACCATCAGCGCGCCCGCGACCAGGCGGCCCTCGGTGGTCACGGGGTAGCGGTCGCCGTAGCCGACGGTGGAGATCGTGGTGAGCGTCCACCACAGGGCGTCGCCGAAGCTGGTGATGGTCGCGTTCGGGTCGTTGCGCTCCGCGTCCAGGACGGCGAGCGCGGCACCGAAGGCGACCATCAGCGTCGCGCCGCCGACGTAGACGCCGACCTGCCCGCGCAGCCCGCTGCCGAGCCTGCGGTTGATCACCTTGAAGACGGTGACCAGCCGCAGCGCGCGCAACTGCCGCACCATCGGTAGCGCTACCACGACCAGGTCGAAGAGGTGCCTGCCGACGAACCGCCACTTCCGCTTGGCCAGTCCTAACCGGACCAGGTAGTCCACAGCGAACACGCCCCAGACCACCCATAACCAGACCTCTAGCCACCACTGCACCCGCGGCGAGTTGGCGGTACCCAGCACTTGCCAGGCGTAGGCCACCAGGAAGGCCACCGCGAGACCGGTCAACGGCCACTCGGTGCGGGCTTCCCAAGCGGACAGCCGCGCCTCGTCGGGGTTCTTGGACACCCCGACATCCTCACCCGAACGGGCTAGCCGTGGCTAGCGAATCTGGCCGCGGGACTTGCCCTTGATCGCCCCGTACGCGGCGATGCCCACCGTGGCCACCGCGGCGATGATGAGCAGCGTGCCGACGGCCTTGAAGAGGAAGCCGATGACGCTGAACGCGATCCAGATGACGATGATCGCGCCGATGATCTTGAGGAGCATGTCCGCCGCCTTTCGGGGGTTCTTACCAGGTCAACGCGGGGGTGGGGGTGGTCGTTCCCAACGGACCTGGGTTCTCTTGGACCCCGGTCCGCTAGAGCCAGGCGGTCAGGCGGGCCAAGGCTTCCTTGATGTCGTGGGTGGCGCCCGCGAAGGAGAAGCGGACGTAGTTGCCGCCGGTTTCCGGGTCGAAATCGATGCCGGGGACGATGGCGACGCCAGTCTCGGCGAGTAGGCGTTGGCAGAAACTCATCGAGTCATGGGTCAGGTGCGAGACGTCCGCATAGGCATAGAAGGCGCCATCGGCGGGGGCCACTCGGGTTATGCCTGCGGCAGTTAGGCCGTCCAGCAGGAGCGTGCGGTTGGCGGCGTAGTGCGCGACGTGGGCGTCTAGTTCCGTGTAGACCTCTGGGTCGAACGCCGCGACGCCCGCGTGTTGGGCGATGGCCGGGGCGCAGATGGTGAAGTTCCCGGTGAGGCAGTCGACCGCGCGGTGCAGGCGCTGGGGGACGAGCAGCCAGCCGAGGCGCCACCCGGTCATCGCGAAGTACTTGGAGAACGAGTTGACGACCACGGCCTCGCGGGAGAACTGCCAGGCCGACGCGGTCTCGGCGCCGTAGGAGATGCCGTGGTAGATCTCGTCGCTGACCAGCTGGACGCCGCGTTCGGCGCACCAGCCCGCGATGGCGGCGAGCTCGGCGGGCGCGAGGACGGTGCCGGTCGGGTTGGCCGGGCTGGCGATGACCAGGCCGTCGATGGAGCCGATCTCGTCGAGCATGTCGACCGTGGGCTGGAACCGGGTCTGCTCGTCGCAAGGGAGCTCGATGACGTCGCAGCCCAGGGCGGTGAGGATGTTGCGGTACGCCGGGTAGCCCGGACGGGCGAGGGCGACCCTGTCTCCCGCGTCGAACGCTGACAGGAAGGCCAGCAGGAAGCCGCCGGAGGAGCCGGTAGTGACAACGACGTCCTGCGACGAGACGTCCAGGTTGTACCGGTTCGCGTAGTGGCCTGCGATCGCCTCACGCAGCTCGGGGATGCCCAGTTGCTCGGTGTAACCGAGTGGCTGCGATCCGAGGGCCTCCGCGGCGGCGATCTTCACGGCCTGCGGGGCGCCGCTGGACGGCTGACCCGCGGCGAGCGAGATCATGTCGCCGTGGGTGCGCTGGCGGACGTTGGCTGCCGACACGACATCCATCACGTGGAACGGCGGGACGGCGGCGCGGTCGGCCACCTTGAGCAGCGCGTGCATGGGGCCAGCCTAGTGACGAGCGCCAGTCGCGACGAACCAGCGACGCTCAGTAGCCGACGTAACCGCCACCACCGTGCGTGGCCTTGATGCCGGGGACGTTGGACAGCGAGCCGTAGCGCGAGACCGCGTAGTTCACGCCCGCGCAGATGTTGTCGACGGGGTTCCAGACGTTGTTGTGGCCGGGTAAGGCGTAAGAGTTGAAGGTCGGGTCAATCGTCTGCATGAGGCCCTTGGACGGCGTGCCCTTGGCGGCGTTGGAGTCCCAGTTGTTGATCGCGTTCGGGTTGCCGCCCGACTCGTGCTGGATGATCTCCCAGATGAGCTGGGCGTCGGCCTCGGTGACGTTGATGCCCCTGGCGCGCAGCAGCTCGATGGCCTGGCGGATCCACTCCTGGACGTTGCCGGGGGGAGGGCTGCTAGGCGGGCCGCCGCTGGAACCCAGGCCACCTCCGCCACCGCCGCCGCTGTGGCCACCTCCGCTGTGGCCTTGTCCGCCGCTGTCGCTGGGGCCGCCGGTAGTGCTACCTGGTGCCTGCGGGGCCTTCGTGGGGCTGTCCGGAGTGGACTGCGCCGAGGTCGCGGCGACGGTTGGCGTCCACTCGACACGCTTGCCTGGCGCGGGGGTGAATGCCTGGGTGTTGGGGTCGGGGAGTTCGGAGAACTTCGGGCTCGGCTTGTGGGCGTTCAGCGCGGATGCCGCCGTTGAGACTGCCTGTTCGGCGTGGTCGATCTGCGCGATGACACGGCCTCGGTAACCGCTGGCCAGTCCATCGACATAGCTGCGCTTCTCTTGCTCTGTCGCATCCGGGTTGGCGTTGAACCAAGAGGTGGCGTTGTCGTATAGCTCGCCGAAGATGCCTTCTAGCGTGTCTCGGGCTGCCTGGAGTCCCGTGGCGGCGGTACGTAACTCTGATGCGGCGGCGGTAAGAGCCTCGTTGAGCGATTGGCCCGCTTTGGTGAAGTTGGCCATGTAGGCGACGAATCCGTCGGCAGAGGTGCCTTGCCACGCGCCATCTAGCTGCTTGACCGAGCTGTCGACCTTGCCGACGGAGTCAGCGCTACCGGTGGCGGCTTGGGTGAACTTGGCGGCCAAGTCGTTGATGGCACCAGCCTGCGCCGAGTAGACCTTGTTCGCGCTCTCGGCCAGTTCCGCGGCGATGCCACCGAGGCCCGCGGCGGAATCCCTCGCGGTCACGTCGCCCCTCAGACCGTCAGCGACCGCGCGGCGGCCTGCTCGTTGTTGGCCACCGTCGTACCGATGGCGTCCAGCGCCCGGTCGACGGATCCGAGCACGGCACCGGCCCGGTCCAGCTCATCGCTCCCGCTGCTGGCGAGGGCGCGGACGGCGGTCGCGAGAGCCACAGAGCTGGGCAAAGTGCCGAAAACGCCGCCATCGGCCTCGCGCGGCAGGGCATCGCCCGCGGCGGCGACCGGCCCGGCCTGGCCCGCGACGGCGGCCCGGCACTGCTCGATGGCTTGCAGGTTGTAGTCAGCGCCAGCCACAGCTCCCCCTTGGCAAATCGGTGCTCGACTCAGACGGCGGGGGCGGTGCGCCGGTTCCAGTCGATCACGCGTCGTTGAGGAGGTCCCAGACCGCAGCGGCGAGTCGAGCGTTGTCGGCGGGGGCGACCGTGCTCCATACCTGGCCGTCGTTGCTGTTCTTAGCGACGTGCACGTACCGGCCTTGATGAGTGTCATGGAAGGCGACAACCCTGTCTGCCCGCTGCTTGCGTTGGTCGCGGCCGACACGCTCTAGGCCGAACTGACCGCGTACGCCGATGCCCGAGAACATCAGCGCCATGGCTTGCGCTTCATAGAGCGGCAGGCCAGCGCGTTGGAGCGGGGTGACCAGATTGTGCGGTTCGCCCCCGGCACGCCTATCGGCGTCGATGAGGACATCCCGCAAGAGGCTCACCGAACGGCCAGGGCCAGCGGGAGCCTCACCTGCCACAGATACCGCTGCCTCGGCCAGTGCGGTCGTACGCGCCGGGATGAGCCAGACCTGATCGTTGTCGACTACGGCTAGACCTGCCTGATCGCCGGATGCCACCGCGAGTGCCTTGATCTCGCGGTCGGTCCACACCCAGACATCAACACTGACCTGGGCGTGCGCGAGGAGGCTAAGCCTGTCTGCCAACTCCGGCTCCGCGCGGCCGCGTGCGGCTAGACCACGACGTTCCAGGTCGCGGAATGCTGCGGCGACGAGATCGGCGCGCTCGGTGTGGGTCTTACCGGGGCTGGGGACGTCGATGGCCACGTGCCGCAGCGGGAGCCGCTCGGACTCCCAGAGGACGTCGAACTCGAGGGCGGACAGGACGATGCTGGCGGACAACTCAGTCGTCTTCGCCGAGAACGGGGGCGATCACCAGGCGGTCGTCGCCGAAGAGGTCCTCGGAGTCGATGCCGTACTTGCGCACGTGCTCCTCGTCGTCCTCACCGTTGGCCGCCGCACCCGCTGCGGGCTGCATCAGCGACGAAGCGGGCTTGCCGCTCTTACTGCCGCCGATCTTCTCCGCACTTCGAGCCGCACGCGCCTCTTCCTCCGGTGCGCCTGCGATAGGGCTAACGGGCCGCTGCTTGCCTTGACCGCTTTGCTGCCCTTGGCCGCCCTGGGCATTGCCGCCGCGGACGACCCTGTCCTTCTCCAACGCCGAGCCTGCCGCCGCACCCGCGCCACCGGCCCCGGCGATGCCCGCCGCGGTCGCGATCTCGCCCATCAGCTGGCCGGAGAAGCCCGTGCGGAAGACGTTCAGCGCGTTGGTGGCGACCGGGAGACCGCCCATGGGCGGCAGGACCGGGCCGATGCCGGAGACGCGGCCGAGGGCGGGGAGCTGGGAGGTGCCCGGGACGGGGTTGAGCCCGACCGTGGGCGCGGGGCCGGAGTGGATCGGGCCAGCGCCGGAGAAGTTGCCGGGTAGCGGTGTCCCTACCTGCGGGCGGTTGGCGCTACCGCCGCCGGTGGGGGTGAACGGGTCCTGGCCGCTGTGGAAGCTCTGGACGCCAGTAGTGCCCTTTGTGCCGGGCTGCTGCGTTCCGACTCCTACCGCGGGCGGGACAGGGAGGTTCTGGAAGTTGCCGAGCGCGTTCTGGCTACCGCGGGCGTAGTCGTTCATCGACCCGATGGCCTGCTGGCGCGCTGCTTGCGTGCGCTGCACCTCGGCCGCATGCGGGGTGGTGTGACCGACCAGGCCCATCCCCTTGTCCCACATGTTCATCTGGGTGGCGCCGCGCAACTGGCTCCCGTCGGGCGCACTGTTGCGGGTCGTGGAGAACGTGTCCCCCTGCTCACTGACCCCACCAGCCGAATGCGCCACCGTCGGCACCGCGTCCGCCGCGTACACACTCGACTGCTTAGTCGCCTCGACACCCCCGTCGGCGGCGGCACCCTGCCACTCGACGCCGATCTTCGCGAGCTCCTCCCGCAACGCCCGATCGGTATCGGCCAACCCGTCCGCGATCTGCATCAACGCCCGCACGGCCTTGAACAAGCTCTCCGACCCAGGCCCCTGCCGCAACCGATCAACCTGATCAGCCAACGCGTCATAGCCATAACCCTCGAACCGCAGGTCAGCCAGCCCGTTCTCCGCCATCGTCAGCCCCTCACACCAGCGTCTTCAACGTGGTCAACGCCAGACCGGCCGCCTTCTCACTCATCCGGCAGACCTCGTCCTGGGTGAAATCCTTGCCCATGGTCGACGTCGTGACCTGGAGCTGCTGCCCCTGGGCGACGTCGATCGTGGTCGTGCAGGGAGCACTATTAGGGCCATCGCCCGAGAGCCGATATCGAGCAGCTCCATAGCCATCCACTTCGATGGCCTTCAATTCGACGTTGCGCTTACCGGTCAGCCAAGCCTCAACGCCCTCTGTGGTCACCAAGAGGACGCTGTATTCATACCGACGACTCGCCTCGGAGACATCGAAAACACATCCCTTGGCGCCACGATAAGTCTCCTGGTCATAGGTCCAGGGGTGCACCCGCTCGACCTTGAGCTGGTCCAACTGAGGGGTGGTGAGCAGTTTGCACGGCTCGACGACGTCGAGTTTCAAGTCACGAGGTCTGGTGGGGAGTTTGGCCGATGGCTCGGTGGAACCCGTTGATCCAGTCGTGGTCTCACCCACCTCGGGCGACGAAGCAGGTACACCTGGTTCCGATTTCGTGCAGGCAGAAAGTGCCGCAACGACGGCAAACACAACCGCGAGACGTTTAGTCACCCGCGCGTTCCGATCGCGCTTGATATCTCACCTTCGGTGTAACCATATGTTTTCGCGCTTTCCTGCAGCTGATCCACCAAGTCTTGCAGGGAGTCCACGTACTCGAGAACCCTTTCCCGATAGGAGCCGGGCTGCTGGACGAGCCGATCGTTCCACTCCTTCGCCACCTGGTGGCTGACGTCGTCCTCACCCGGCGCGGCGATGGTGAGTTCGGACAAGGCGCCGCGTAGACGTCCCTGCAACGAGTCGATCTGGGTCTGGATGACCTTGGCGGCGGCCAGGACGTTGTCGTGGTTGATGAGGAACTGGCCTGCTGAGGTGGCGGTGGGGTGGTGCAGGGAGTTGGCGGCCATGCGGGCGTTGGCGGTTACCGCTGCTAGCGCGCCGGAGTGGGTGGCGTCGGTCATGGCCGGGTACCCCCTGGGTCGTTGTCTCCCGTTCGAGGTTACCAATGCGGGTGCGGTGGTCACCGTGAGTTCGCGAGAAAGGACTAGTTGGTGACCGGGACGCCGATCTCGCCGTTGATGGCGCGCAGGGCGATGTCGGTGCGGTGGTGGGAACCGGGGAGGTGGACGGCGGTGACCTTGCGGTATGCGTCGTCGCGGGCGGCGGGGAGGGTGTCGCCGGTGCCGACCACGGCGAGGACGCGGCCGCCTGCGGAGATGAGGGCGCCGTCGTCGCGGCGACGAGTGCCCGCGTGCAGGACGCCGTCGGCCTCGGCGCCGGTGATGGTGTCGCCGGTGCGGGGGCGGCCGGGGTAGCCGTCGGCGGCGATGACGACCGTGACGGCGGAACCGTCGGCCCACTCGAGCGGGGGGTGCTCGGCGAGGCGGCCCTGGGCGGCGGCGAGGAGCAGGCGGGACAGCGGGCTGCGCAGCAGCGCCAGGACGGACTGGGTCTCCGGGTCGCCGAAGCGGCAGTTGAACTCGATGACCTCGGGGCCGTTCGACGTCAGCGCCAGACCCGCGTAGAGCAGGCCGGAGAACGGGGTGCCGCGGCGGGCCATCTCGGCGACGACCGGCTCGATGATGCGGGCCACGACGTCGCTGACCAGGCCGTCCGGCACCCACGGCAGCGGCGCGTACGCACCCATGCCGCCGGTGTTCGGGCCGGAGTCGCCGTTTCCGACGCGCTTGAAGTCCTGCGCGGGCAGCAGCGGCACCACGGCACCCTCGGCGTCGACCACGCAGAACAGCGACACCTCGGGGCCGTCGAGGAACGACTCCAGCAGCACGGGGTGACCGTCGTCGAGCAGGGTCATGGCGTGCGCGCGGGCGGCGTGCACGTCAGTGGTGACCACGACGCCCTTGCCCGCCGCGAGGCCGTCGTCCTTGACCACCCAGGTCGGGCCGAACCGGGCGAGGGCGGCGTCGAGGCGCGCGGGGTTGTCGACGATCTCGCTGTGCGCCGTCGGCACCCCGGCGGTCGTCATGACGTCCTTCGCGAACGCCTTCGACCCCTCGATCCGCGCGGCGTCGGCCCCCGGCCCGAAGCAGGCGAACCCAGCCGCCCGCACCGCGTCGGCCACGCCAGCGACCAGCGGACCCTCCGGCCCGATCACCACCAGGTCGGCCTTCCACCGCCCCGCCAACCCGACCACGGACTCCGCGTCCACCGCGTCGACCCCGTAGGTCTCGGCGAGCGACGCCGTACCCGCGTTACCCGGGGCGCACGCGAGCGCGACCACCTCCGGGTCCTTCGAGAGGGCCAGGACCAGGGCATGTTCGCGGGCACCAGACCCGACCACCAGGACTCGCACGGTCAGCCAGGGTAGATGCCCGCTCGGCCCCTCCCGCCGCCACCCCTGTGAACTGGGAACACGGGGAGCGGGGTGGGGAGTTGATCACCGGCTGGGGCGGGAGTGGGTGGGTCGTGCTGAGCAGCCCCCGTTTTCCAGCCTTCCAGGGTGGGATGCGGGGGAGCCAGGGGAACTTGCGGGCTGTGGATGGGTGGGGTGCATGTGGACAGGTGGGAGTGGGGGGCTGCTCGGCTGACGTTGGGCTGGCGAGGGTGTTGCTGGCGGCCGGGGCTGTGCTGCGCGGTCCGCGTGATGGGAGGCGTGTGGCCGGGGCTGTGCTGGGCGGGCTCATCCGTGTGGCAGGCCGTGCTGAGCAGCCCCCGTTTCAAGCCTTCCGGGGGACGAGGCGCGGGGCCAGGGTGAACATGCGGGCTGTGGATGGGTGGGGTGCATGGGGACAGCTGGGCGTGAGTGGTCGCGTGGGCTGGCGGGTGGCTGGTCGAGGGGCTGGTGACCTGCGGGGTGGCTGCGGCGGGGTGGGGACTTGAGTCGTTCCACGCGGTGGGAGGCGTGGGCGGTGGAGCGGAGCGGTGCTGAGCAGCCCCCGTTTCAAGCCTTCCGGGGTGCGGGGTGGGAGGCCAGGGTGAACCTGGGGGCTGTGGATGGGTGGGCGGGATGTGGATGGCGGAGGGGAGGGTGGTGTTGGGCGTTCATCCGTGCTTGGGGCAGGTTTCGCCGGGGGGTGGTTCCGATTTCGTGGGGTGGGGCGAGGGTTGCGCGGGTCAGTTCGCGGGCTATGAGGAGGAAGAATGCCTGCTACTCGGACCATCGGCGTTGCCGTGTCCGCGCTCGCTCTGCTGGGGGTCGCGACCATGAGCACGGCTAGCGCCACCCCCGACCAGGGTGACGACCGGCACGGGCACCGGGCCAGCCCGCTCGTGCTGGGGCACCGGGGTGCCTCGGGGTACCGGCCCGAGCACACCCTGGCCAGCTACGAGCTCGCGGCGCGGATGGGTGCCGACTACATCGAGCCGGACCTGGTCTCCACCAAGGACGGGGTGCTGGTCGCCCGGCACGAGCCGGAGATCGGTGGGACCACCGATGTCGCCAAGCACCAGGAGTTCGCCGCGCGCAAGGCGACGAAGGTGCTCGACGGGGTGAGTGTGACCGGGTGGTGGACCGAGGACTTCACCCTGGCCGAGCTGAAGACGCTGCGGGCCGTGGAGCGGATCCCGGACGTGCGGCAGCGGAACACGATCTACAACGGCCGGTTCCAGGTGCCGACCTTCCAGGAGGTCATCGACCTGAGCAAGCGCCTGTCCCGGGAGTTGGGCCGCGACGTCGGCATCTACCCCGAGACCAAGCACCCGACGTACTTCCAGAAGCTGGGTCTGGACCTGAACCCGAAGGTCGTCGACGCCCTCAACCGCAACGGGCTCAACCGGCCCGGGGCGAAGGTGTTCGTGCAGTCCTTCGAGGTCACGAACCTGCAGGAGCTCAGCCGCAAGCTGCGGGTGCCGCTGATCCAGCTGACCTCGGCCTCCGGCGCGCCGTACGACTTCGTCGCCAGTGGTGACAAGCGGACCTACGCCGACCTGCTGACCCCGGCGGGCCTGCGCGGGGTCGCGAAGTACGCCTACGGCATCGGTCCGGCCAAGGACCAGGTCATCCCGCGGGACGCGGCGGGCAACCTGGCGCAGCCGACGGCGCTCGTGGGTAACGCGCACGCGGCCGGTTTGAAGGTGCACCCGTACACGTTCCGCGCGGAGAACGTCTTCCTGCCCGCGAACCTGCGCTCCTCGGCCGTGCCCGCCGAGTACGGCGACCTGTTCGGTGAGCTGTCGGCGTTCTGGGCGGCAGGCGTGGACGGTGTGTTCAGCGACAACCCGGACATCGCGGTGGCGTCGCGGGCGGAGACCTTCCCGCGCCGCTGACCCGTTGACCAAGGCGGTCCGCCACCGGCAGGGGGTGGCGGACCGCCCTTTCTCACACGATCCGGTTGTCCACGTAGCACCAGCGCCAGTCCTCGCCCGGCTCGTGGGACTGGATGACCGGGTGGTCGGTCGCCTTGTGGTGGGCGGTGGCGTGCTTGAGCGGGCTTGAGTCGCAGCAGCCGACGTGCCCGCAGGTCAGGCAGCGGCGCAGGTGGACCCAGTGCCGGTTGCCCGCCGCGACGCAGTCCTGGCAGACGTCGGCGTCGGCGGTGACGCCGGTGGGCAGGGCCTGGATGTGTTCGCAGGTCATGACCCGCTCCTTTCATGCGGCAACTCGCATGGGCAATCCTTGCGCACGAGGACGAGGAGGCGGGTGTGGAACTTCTGCTGCTGTTCGCCGGGTCACTGGCGGTCGCCGCGCTGTCACGACGGGTCGACTGGCCCGCGCCGTTGGTGCTGGTGGCGGTCGGGCTGGCGGTGTCGTTCATCCCGGGGGTGCCCGAGTTCCGGTTGGACCCGGAGTTGGTGCTGGTCCTGGTGCTGGCGCCGTTGCTCTACTCGGCCGCGTTGGACAGCTCTTACCTGGACATCAAGGCCAACATCCGGCCGATCGGACTACTCGCGGTCGGCCTGGTTCTAGTGTCGACAGCGGTCGTTGGTGTTGTCGCTCACATGGCCCTACCGGACCTTCCTTTGGCGTCGGCGCTGGTCCTAGGCGCGGTGGTAGCGCCACCTGACGCGGTGGCGGCGGTGTCCATCGGACGGAAGCTAGGACTGCCGCGTCGCGCTATGACCCTGCTGACCGGCGAGAGCCTCGGCAACGACGCGACAGCGCTAACCGCGTTCAAGGTCGCGGTAGCGACAGCGACGGGCGTGGCGGCGTTCTCCTGGTCCGACGGCATCGTCACGCTGCTGGTCACCTCGGTCGGCGGTGTGCTGGTCGGCCTGGTGCTCGGCGTGGTCATCCACAAGATCCGGCTCCGCCTCGGCGACGGCGTGCTGGAGAGCGCGCTCGGCATGCTCGTCCCGTTCGGCGCGTACCTGCTGGCGGAGGAGCTGCACACCTCCGGCGTGCTCGCGGTGGTCGTCGCGGGCCTCTACCTCGGCCACAACGCCCCCGCGGCGGGCTACTCGACCCGGCTGCAGGAGACCGCGGTCTGGAAGTCGGTGGACGTCCTGCTGGAGTCGCTGGTGTTCGCCCTGATCGGGCTGCAGATGCGCACGATCGTGTCCGCCGCCGACCTGGACACCGGGTTGGTCACCGCCGCGGTGCTGGTGCTGGTCGCGGTGATCGCGGTGCGGTTCGTCTGGGTCTTCCCCGCCGCGCACATCCCGCGGTGGCTGTTCCCGCACATCCGCCGCCGCGAGCCCGCGCCGAGGTGGCGCCACCTGACGGTGATCTCCTGGGCCGGGATGCGCGGTGTGGTGTCGCTGGCGGCCGCGGCCGCGATCCCGCTGGACATGCCGGGGCGCGAGGTCGTGCTGCTGCTGACGTTCGTGGTGACCGTGGGGACGCTGCTGGTGCAGGGCACGACGCTGCCGGTGCTGATCAGGAAGCTGGGCGTGCGGGCGGAGGACGGCCAGGACCGGGTGCTGGCCGAGGCGCAGGTGCAGAACTCGGCGGCGCGGGCGGCGGTCGACCGGCTGGACGAGCTGGTGGACGACGACGTGCCCGAGCACCTGGCGCACAAGCTGCGGGCGATCGCCGAGCACCGGGGCAACGCGGCGTGGGAGCGACTGGGGCGGCAGGAGCAGGAGAGCCCGGCCGCGGCGTTCCGCAGGCTCCGGCGCGGGATGCTGGCCGCCGAGCGCGAGGTGTTCGTGACCGCGCGCGACCAGGGCGAGATCGACGACGAGATCCTGCGGCGCGTGCAGCGCGAGCTGGATTTGGAGGAAGCGGCACTGGACCGCGAGTAAGCGCTACCTGGTGTGTCTGGAGCGTGGGGTTCGACGGCGCGGTAGGTCCAACGTGTCCGGCCGGAAGGTCCCAGACGGCACCAATTCGGGGACCGCGCCTAGGGCCGACCGCGGTCCCGGTCGGCCCTAGGCGACTAGGACGCGGCGACCCGGAGCGTTGACGCGGGCGCGATCTCCTGCCCTGCCAGCAGGCCGCGCCTGGCCAACTCGGGTCGCACGCCCTCGCCGAACCAGTACGCCTCCTCCAGGTGGGGGTACCCGGAGAGGACGAACTCGGTGATCCCGATGCCGTGGTACTCCTCGATCAGGTCGGCGACCTCGGTGTGGCTGCCCACCAGCGCCGTGCCCGCGCCGCCGCGGACCAGGCCGATGCCCGCCCACAGGTTCGGGTACACCTCCAGGCCGCGCACCCCCTTGTCCAGCGCGCCCTTGTGCAGCTCCAGCATCCGCTGCTGGCCGACCGACTGGCTCTTGGCCAGCTGCGCCTGCGCCTCGGCGACCTGGGTCGGGTCGAGCGCGTCGAGCAGCCGCTGCGCCTCGGCCCAGGCGGCCTCGGAGGTGTCTCGGGAGATGGTGTGCAGGCGGATGCCGAAGCGGGGTGTGCGGCCGAGCGCCTCGGCCTGCGCGCGGACCTCGGCGATCTTCTCGGCGACCTGCGCGGGCGGCTCGCCCCAGGTCAGGTAGACGTCGGCGTGCTTGGCGGCCACCGGGATGGCCGCGTCCGACGACCCGCCGAAGTAGACGGACGGGATCGGGTCCGGCGCGGCGACGGTGGTCGCGCCGACGACCGTGATGTGGTCGCCGTCGAAGGAGAACGGCTCGCCGGACCAGGCGCCGCGCACGACGGTGAGGAACTCGTCGGTGCGGGCGTAGCGGCTGTCGTGGTCGTGGAAGTCGCCGAAGCGCTCCTGCTCGACGGAGTCGCCGCCGGTGACCACGTTGAGCAGCAGCCTGCCGCCGGAGACCCGCTGGTAGGTCGAGGCCATCTGGGCGGCCAGGGTCGGCGAGATGACCCCGGGCCGGAACGCGACCAGGAACTTCAGCGTCCTGGTCTCCCGGATGAGCGCGGCGGTGATCAGCCAGGCGTCCTCGCAGAAGGTGCCGGTGGGGGTCAGCACGCCGGTGAAGCCGAGCTGTTCGGCGGCCCGCGCGACCTGGGCCAGGTAGTCGATGTCGGGTGCGCGGCGGGCGGAGCTCTCGGCGCGCTCGGCGTGGAACCGCTCCACCACGTTGCGGCCGTCGCCCGAGGTGGGGAGGAACCAGTGCAGGGTGACGCTCATTTCTGGGCTCCAGACTCAGCGACCGCGGCCACGTCGGCTGCGTAGCGGTTGTCGACGAAATCGGCGAAGGTGAACTTGGTCGGCAGGACCTTGGCGGCCACGAACGCGTCCGCCAGCTTCTGCTCGTCCGCGATCACAGTGTCGTCGAGCTTGATCGGCCGGTCGAGACCTCGCTGCGCGGCCTCTAGCGCTACCTCGGGCTTGAGGCCGGTCTCCTTGGACCAGGCGGTGGCGCGCTCCTCGACGTGAGTCTTGGCGTAGTTGAGGGCCTTGGCGTAGCGGACCACGTAGTCGCGCAGGGCGGCGTTCTTACCCGCATCGGCCAAGGCAGCCTTACCAGCGACGAGGAAGCCGTAGCCGCTGGCGAGGGAATCCGGGCCTGCTTCGGTGTTAGGCTTACCGCCGCCGGATGTGCCGGTGCCGTCGATGAGCACGCGCGCCTTGGTGTCGCGGAGCGCCTGGGTGGTGTACGGGTCCCAGATCGACCACGCGTCGAGCTTCTTCTGGGTGAACGCGGCGAACGCGTCCGAGGGCTGCAGGAAGCTGAGCGTGACGTCGGCGGGGGTCAGCTTGGCCGCGTTCAGCACGGTGAGGATCAGGCCGTGCGCGGAGCTGCCCTTGGCGACGCCGATGGTCTTGCCGCGCAGGTCCTCGATGCTGCGCAGCGGCGAGTCCTCGGGCACGAGGAGGGCGTCGCTGGAGACGTCGCCCTTCTGCGCGGACACGACCGCGATCTTGGCGTTGGCGGCAGCGGCGAACAGGGGCGGGGTGTTGCCGACGGAGCCGATGTCGATCGCGCCCGCGGAAGCGGCCTCTAGCAGCGGTGGGCCACTGGTAAAGGTCGACCACTCGATCTTGTAGGGGAGGTCCTTGAGCAGACCTGCCGCCTCTAGGTACGACTTCTGGCCGCCCTTCTGGTCGCCGACCTTGAGGGTGACCTTGGCGAGGTCGGCAGCGCTGACGGACTCAGGTACCGCCGCGCTGGGGGTGTCGGAGCTACCGCACGCCGTTAAAGCCAACGCCGCTACAGCGAAGGGGATCAGGTTACGCAGTCGCACGTTCGTTCACTCCCAGATCGCGCAACACCTGTGCGCGGACGTCAATGTGGTCGGATAGCTCTCTCGGCCTCGGGTGGCCCAAGATGTATTCACTGGCGATACGGCCCTCGTCGAGGACGAGGACGCGGTCGGCCAGCAGGAGTGCCTCGTCGACGTCGTGCGTGACGAGCAGGACGGCCGGTTTGTGCTGCTGCCACAACGTCTCCACCAGGCGGTGCATCGCCATCCTGGTCAACGCGTCCAGTGCGCCGAAGGGCTCGTCGAGCAGCAACAACTCGGGTTCGCGGACAAGGGCGCGGGCGAGCGACACCCGTTGCGCCTCACCGCCGGAGAGGGTGCGCGGCCACGCTTCGGCGTGATCGGCCAGCCGCACCTCGTCCAGCGCCTTGAGGCCCAACAGTGCGACGAACTCGCCCGGCGCGATGTCGAGGTCGAGCTCGCGGAGGACCGCGCGGTCGCCGAACTCCTTGGTCAGACCGCGAACCTCGACGGTCAGGCTGCTCGCCACCGCAGTGCCCTCCTCTCGACCAGGCGCACGATCGCGTCCGTCACCAGCCCGAGGGCGGCGTAGACGACCAAGCCGACGACGATGACGTCGGTGCGCAGGAACTCACGGGCGTTGTTGATCAGGTAGCCGAGGCCGCTGCTGGCGTTGACCTGCTCGCCGACGATCAGCGACAACCAGGCGACGCCGAGGGACTGGCGCAGGCCGACCAGGGTGTTGGGCAGCGCGGCGGGCAGCACGACGTGCACGAGCCGCTCGGTGCGGGTGAAACCGAGCGCGGTCGTCGCCTCGACCAGGTGGTCGTCGACGTTGCGGATGCCCGAGTGCACGTTGAGGTACAACGGGAACGCGACGCCGAGGGCGACCAGCGCGATCTTCGGCTCCTCGCCGATGCCGAACCAGAGGATGAACAGCGGGATCAGCCCGAGGAACGGCAACGTCCGCAGCATCTGCACCGGCGGGTCGACCAGGTAGTTGCCCCAGCGGGACAGCCCGGCAACGATGCCGAGCACGATCCCGATCAGCGCACCGATGCCGAACCCGATGCCGACCCTGGTCGTCGACACGACGAACGCGTCACCGAGCTCACCGGTGCCCGCCAACTCGATCCCGGCCTGCAACACCGTCCACGGCGAACTCAACTTGTCCGGCGGCAGAACACCGGTCTCACACGCGATCTGCCACAGCGCGACGATCGCCAACGGGCTGATCCACCGGCGCAGATCCGGCACTCTTCGGCGGGACTTCTTGACGGATAATGATTCCGGGGCCGATTCCGCACGCGCGGGGGCGCCCAGGGTCGAGACGGACACGGGTGTCTCCCGGTGGGGTGGGGACCGCGCGCCGCGCGCGCAGGAGGCCGGCCGCTGACGGCCGAGGCGGGACGTCAGGCCGGACAGATGGCGCTGGCCTGCCGCCGCAGGTCGACGTGCAGGCGGTACACCAGGGGTTCGCCGCCGTTCATGGTCCTGAGTCTTGGAGCGCGCGCGGGCGAAGTCAACGCTCGGACGGGGCGTCCCGAATCCTGGAAACCAGCATCGCGAATGGTGCGGAAACCGCCGAATTCTGCGAGGTCGGACGAGTGCCGAGGGCGCCGATGTGGTTTCAGCGCGAAATGAAGGGCCGATTCATCCCGGCGGCGGCTTGCGCGGCGGCCGGTGGGCGGAAAGCAGAGAACTGCGCGCGGAGAACAGGAGGCCCGGGTCGGCCCCCGGAGCGTCGTTGATCCGGGGGCCTGGGGTCGATCAGGCCATGTCGTGGCGCACGATGGTCTGGTCCCGGCCAGGGCCTACGCCGATGGCGGAGATCCGGGCGCCGGAGAGGGATTCGAGGCGTTCCACGTAGGCGCGGGCGTTGGCGGGCAGTTCCTCGTAGGTGCGGCAGTGGGTGATGTCCTCCCACCAGCCGGGGAGTTCCTCGTAGACCGGGATGGCGTGGTGGACGTCGGTCTGGGTCATCGGCATGTCGTCGACGCGGCGGCCGTCGACCTCGTAGCCGACGCAGATCGGGACCGTGTCCAGGCCGGAGAGGACGTCGAGCTTGGTGAGGAAGTAGTCGGTGATGCCGTTGACGCGGGCGGCGTAGCGGGCGATCACGGCGTCGAACCAGCCGGTGCGGCGCAGGCGCTTGGTGGTGACGCCGATCTCGCCGCCGACCTTGCGCAGGCGCTCGCCCATGTCGTCGGTCAGCTCGGTCGGGAACGGGCCGGAGCCCACGCGCGTGGTGTACGCCTTGAGGATGCCGATGACGCCGGTGATCCGGGTGGGGCCGATGCCCGAGCCAGCGCACGCGCCGCCGGAGGTCGGGTTGGACGAGGTCACGAACGGGTAGGTGCCGTGGTCGACGTCGAGCAGGGTGCCCTGGGAGCCCTCCAGCAGCACCGTCTCGCCGCGTTCGAGGGCCTGGTTGAGCAGCAGGCGGGTGTCGGCGATGCGGTGGCCGAACTTCTCCGCCGAGGCGAGCACCTCGTCGACGACCTGGTTGGCGTCGAGCGCCTTGCGGTTGTAGATCTTGACAAGCATCTGGTTCTTGACGTCCAGCGCGGCCTCGACCTTCTGCCGCAGGATCTTCTCGTCGAGCACGTCCTGCACCCGGACGCCGACCCTGGCGACCTTGTCCTGGTAGGCGGGGCCGATGCCGCGGCCGGTGGTGCCGATCTTGGCCTTGCCCAGGTAGCGCTCGGTGACCTTATCGATGGCCACGTGGTAGGGCATGATCAGGTGCGCGTCGGCGGAGATCAGCAGGCGCGAGGTGTCCACGCCGCGCTCGTCGAGGCCGGACAGCTCGGTGAGCAGGACGCCGGGGTCGACGACGACGCCGTTGCCGATGACGTTGGTGACGCCGGGGCTCAGGATGCCCGAGGGGATCAGGTGCAGCGCGAACTTCTGACCGTCGGGCAGCACCACGGTGTGTCCCGCGTTGTTCCCGCCCTGGTACCGCACGATCCACTGAACGCGGTCGCCGAGCAGGTCGGTCGCCTTGCCCTTGCCCTCGTCGCCCCATTGGGCGCCGATCAGCACGATTGCCGGCATGTGAAACTCCAGGTGTTGGCAGTGTGGAGAAACCCTTGGACACCCGTACCCGTGCTGCCTCGGGCGAATGCCGGTGACTGAGACTAGACCAGGAGACAGCAGTGAGCGCACTCGTGCTGGCCTGCGGAAACGCGGCCGACACCGCCCGCCCGCCCGCGCTCACCGAGCGTGACGGGATCAGCTGGCGGCCGGTGGCGGCGACACCCGGCCGGGCGGAGGTGGACCCGCTGCTCAAGGCCACCGGCGGGGGTCGGGTCGTGGTCGTGGGCACCGACGCCGACCTGGCCGCGGTGGTGCAGCGGGTGATGCGCCTCGACCGGCTGGCCGACACCCCGATCGGGTACGTGCCGGTCGACCCCGGCGCGTCCGCGATCCCGGACCTGTGGGGGTTGCCCCGGGACCCGGCCGCGCTGGTCGAGGTCGCGCTCGGCGGGGAGATCGACCCGTTCCCGCTGATCCGCGACGACGCGGGTGGGGTGCTGGTCGGCCTCGGGGTGATCGACCAGCCGCAGGGTGTGGCCTATTGCGACGACGCGGTGGCCCTGCGCGGCCGGGCGAAGCGGATCGAGGTGACCCCGGACCCGGACGGCGGCACCGGCCTGGTGGCGCGGGTCGTGACCGGCTGGTTCGGCAAGAAGGTGACCGCGCTGACCGGCCGGGCGTTCCAGATCGGCTGCGTGCGCACCCTGCTGACCCGCGACGGCGTGACCAAGGACGTCGCCAAGTGGACCTGGTACCGGCACACCGAGGACCTGCGGGTGGCGCGCGGCGTCGTGTGACCCAGCGTGCACTGCTGTTGACTCAGCGTGCAGTCCCGGTGCCACCCCGTAGCGATCACGAGGGCTACTGGGGGCAGTGCCCCCTGCCCCCAGCACCGGGCCCGACCCAGCTCTTTCACTGTCCGTCCTCGTGCTGTCACCCACGGGTGTGACGCGGGCCATCTCGTCGCACCACGGTGAGGGACGGCCCTCCCCCTGCCGACCGGAGGAAACGATGTCGACGAAGACCCGCGTTGCCGCCTTGCTCGCCGCGCTGATCGCCGTGTTCGCCCTCGCCACCCCGGCGGGCGCCACCCCACCGGGTATCCCGAGCGAGGCGACCGCCCGCGCCGAACTGGCCGCGCTGACCGTCCGCGCGGACGGCTCGATGACCGGCTACTCGCGCGACAAGTTCCCGCACTGGGTGACCATCTCGGGCGCCTGCGACACCCGCGAGACCGTCCTCAAGCGCGACGGCAGCGGCGTGGTCACCAACTCCTCGTGCCAGGCGACCTCGGGCAGCTGGTTCAGCCCGTACGACGGCGCCACCTGGTCCGCGGCGTCCGATGTGGACATCGACCACGTCGTGCCGCTGGCCGCCGCCTGGCGTTCCGGCGCCTCGGGCTGGTCGACCAGCCAGCGCCAGCAGTTCGCCAACGACCTGAGCCGCCCGCAGCTGATCGCGGTGACCGACAACGTCAACCAGGCCAAGGGCGACAAGAGCCCGGAGAGCTGGAAGCCGCCGACGACCGGCTACTGGTGCACCTACGCGAAGATGTGGACCCGCGTGAAGTACAGCTACAGCCTGAGCGTGAACTCCGCGGAGAAGTCGGCGCTGCTGGGCATGCTCGACCGCTGCTGAGCCACGACGGGTGGGGCGCCCCTGCCCCACCCGTCTCCCGGCCTGGGTGATCACTAAAGTTGCCGGTTCGGCACCGTTGATCCCTTGGGGGGACGCGTTCGCCGCCGACTACAGCTTCTCGATGGCGTGCGAGCCCGCCAAGCGCGGGGTGCTGGTTCCGCTGATCACCGACCCGGAGTGCCGGTCGGGGAGCCTGGACGACGCCCCGACCGAGTGCGGCTAGACCAGGCCGAGCGCTGCGGGGGCCGCCGCGTCGGAGTCGGCGAGGAAGGTGGAGCAGCGCTCGTACTCCTCGGTGTCGTCGATCTCCCTGGCGGCGAGGGCGAGGGCGGCGAGGGCGCGCAGGAAGCCCTGGTTGGGGCGGTGCGACCACGGCACCGGGCCGAAGCCCTTCCAGCCGGAGCGGCGCAGTTGGTCCAGACCGCGGTGGTAGCCGGTGCGGGCGTAGGCGTAGGCGGCGATCGGCTCACCGGCGGCGAGCGCGCCCTCGGCGAGGGTGGCCCACGCCTCGCTGAAGTCCGGCCAGCGGGTGGCGACCTCGACCGGGGAGGTGCCGCCGTCGAGCGCGGCCTGGGGCTCGGCGCGGTCGGGCAGCAGCGTCGGCTCTGGGCCGAGGAGGTTTCCGTGCATGCCGCCATCCTGCCGTACCGGACGGTGCGTGATCGGGTGACTACCCGCGGCCGGATCGGACACCCGGACTACCTCGGGTGGCCAACCGGGGTCATCATGGCCCGGTGAGACAGGGTGTGGAGATCGGCGGACCGGTCGCGCAGTTCAAGGCGTTCTTCCGGTTGCACTGGACCAGGGGCGCCGCCGGGCGCGAGACGCCGGAGTGGGTGTGGCACTTCGCGTACCGCACCTGGCTGCTGGCGCTGCTGTTCAAGCTGCTCGGGTCCTCTTGGGACGAGTCGTGGCACTTCAAGTTCCTGCGCGACGACCTGGCCCCGCCGCACCTGATCAACAGCGTCGGCACCGGGATCGCGGTGGTGCTGGTGGCCATCCACACCTTCACCGGGATGGCCACCACCAGGCGGGCGCAGCGGGTGGTGCAGGCCGGGCTGGCGGTGTTCCTGATCGCCGCGCCGCTCGACGTGATCAACCACCGGATCAACGGCCTGGACCTGACCGCGTGGAGCCCGTCGCACGCGTTGCTCTACCTGGGCACCGCGCTGATGATCGCCGGTCTCATCGACGGCTGGTTCGCAGGCGGTCCGCGCGGCGCGGGGTGGACGCTGGTGCTGGGCACGCTGTGGGTGTTCTTCCTGGAGAACACGCTGTTCCCGAACGGGCAGCAGGAGTACGGCTCGCTGGAGATGGCCTCCTGCACGCCCAACGGGGTGTTGGACCCGAGCAGGTGTTACGCCGAGCGGGAGTTGCTCGAGTTCGCCGCGCAGCAGCTCGGTCGACCGGTGGACTACACGGCCATCGAGCATTTCGCGTTGCCGATCCCCTCGTGGGTCTACCCGTTGTGGGGCATCGGTGTCGCGGCGTTGGTGCTGGCGGTCGCGGCGAAGACGATCGGTAAGACGTGGGCGGCTACCGCTGTCGCGGGCGCTTATGTCGCCTACCGCGCGGTGATCTGGCCGATGTTGGTCGCGGCAGACTTCCCGCCTTCCGCGGTGCCGTTCTACTTGGTGTTCGTGGGCCTCGGCATCGACCTCGTCCGCCGCTTTGGCCTACCGCACCTAGGTGAAGCTGCCGCCGGTGCTGTCGCGGTTACCGCACTCGGCTACGGCGCCCTGTACGCGCAAGAGCAACTCCTGGCCGCCCCTCCGACGGCCTGGTGGTCGGCGCCGATCGCGCTCGTAGGCGTCGCCGTGCTGTGGGCGGCAGGCCGCCCTATCGCACAGAGGCTGCGCCAACAGGCTTAGAACGCAAGAAGGCCCTCTCCTGGAACGAGGAGAGGGCCTTTCGCCGAGGGTCAGCCCGCGATCATGCGGCCCGCCGACTTGAGGTGCTCGCACGCCTGCGTGATGCGCGCGGCCATCGCCTGCTCCGCTGCCTTGAGGTAGCTGCGCGGGTCGTAGACCTTCTTGTTGCCCACCTCGCCGTCGATCTTGAGCACACCGTCGTAGTTGGCGAACATGTGCGCCGCGATCGGCCGGGTGAAGGCGTACTGGGTGTCGGTGTCGATGTTCATCTTGATGACGCCGTAGGTCAGCGCCTCGTGGATCTCCTCGAGCAGCGAGCCGGAGCCGCCGTGGAAGACCAGGTCGAACGGCTTGGCGTCGGCGCCGAGGCCGAGCTTCTGCGCGACGACGTCCTGGCCCTGCTTGAGGATCTCCGGGCGCAGCTTCACGTTGCCCGGCTTGTACACGCCGTGCACGTTGCCGAAGGTCGCCGCGAGCAGGTAGCGCCCCTTCTCGCCGACACCGAGCGCGTCGACGGTCTTGAGGTAGTCCTCGGCCGAGGTGTAGAGCTTGTCGTTGATCTCGTTGGCGACGCCGTCCTCCTCGCCGCCGACCACGCCGACCTCGATCTCCAGCACGATCCGCGCCGCAGCCGCCTTCTCCAGCAGCTCGGCGGCGATCTGCAGGTTCTCCTCGAGCGGCACCGCGGAGCCGTCCCACATGTGCGACTGGAACAGCGGGTTCTCGCCCTTGTCGACCCGCTCCTGGCTGATGGCGATCAGCGGGCGGACGAACCCGTCGAGCTTGTCCTTGGGGCAGTGGTCGGTGTGCAGCGCGACGTTGACCGGGTACTTGGCCGCGACCACGTGCGCGAACTCGGCGAGCGCCACCGCGCCGGTGACCATGTCCTTGACCTTGGTGCCGGAGGCGAACTCGGCGCCGCCGGTCGAGACCTGGATGATCCCGTCACTCTCGGCCTCGGCGAACCCGCGCAGCGCGGCGTTCAGCGTCTCCGACGAGGTCACGTTGATGGCGGGGTAAGCGAACTCGTTCGCCTTGGCCCGGTCCAGCATCTCCGCGTAGACCTCGGGTGTGGCGATGGGCATCGTGCTCCTCCTCGGGGTGGCCTGCGCCGTTCTGGCGCATCCTACGAGCAGCGGGGCCCTCCCGTGTTGGGCAGACTGGTGCCATGGCCACGGCTACCTGGAACGGCGAGGTCATCGCCGAGAGCGATGACACCGTCGTCGTCGAAGACAACCACTACTTCCCCGTCGAGTCGGTGCACCAGCACTTCCTGCGCCCTTCGGAGACCACAACCGAGTGCGGTTGGAAGGGAACCGCCAACTACTACACGTTGCACGTCAACGGTGCGGACAACCCGGACGCGGTCTGGTACTACGCCGAGCCGAAGCCGGAGGCGGCGCAGATCAAGGGCCGGGTGGCGTTCTGGAAGGGCGTCGAGATCACCGGCTGAGATAGTTCGCTGACCGGCGAACCGAATCGGGGTAGGTTCGCCGCATGACGCGAATCGGCACCACGGAACTCGAGGTCTACCCGCTCAACCTGGGCACGAACGTGTTCGGGTGGACCGCGGACAAGGCGGCGTCGTTCGCCGTCCTGGACGCTTACGCGGCGGCGGGCGGCAACTTCGTCGACACCGCCGACATGTACTCGCAGTGGGCGTCAGGCAACTCCGGCGGCGAGTCGGAGACCATCATCGGCGAGTGGCTCACCTCCCGGGGTAGGCGCGACGAGTTCGTGGTGGCGACGAAGCTGTCGGCACTTGAGGGCTTTAAAGGGCTTTCCGCGGCGAACATCAAGGCCGCCGCGGAAGGCTCCCTCAAGCGGCTTGGCACCGACCACATCGACCTGTACTACTCGCACTACGACGACGAGAGCACTCCGATCGAGGAGACCCTGACCGCGTTCGACGCGCTCGTGCGCGAGGGCAAGGTCCGCCACATCGCCGCGTCGAACCTCTCCGCGGCGCGGATCGAGGAGTCGCTGGCGATCTCCGACCGCGAGGGCCTGGCGCGGTACGTGGCGGTGCAGCCGCACTACAGCCTGATCGAGCGCGCGGGCTACGAGACCGAGTACGCCGCCCTGGCCGCCAAGGAGGACCTGGCCGTCCTGCCGTACTGGTCGCTGGCACGCGGCTTCCTCACCGGCAAGTACCGCGACGGCGGCTCCGCGGTCGACAGCCCGCGCGCGGGTGCGGCCTCGGCCTACCTCGACGACCGCGGCCGCCGGGTCCTCGCTGCGCTGGACGAGGTCGCCGCAGCGCACGAGACCTCGGTGGCGGCGGTCGCGCTGGCGTGGCTGACGGCCCAGCCGAACGTGGTGGCGCCGATCGCGAGCGCCCGCACACCGGAGCAACTGACCGACCTGATCGCCTCGGTGGACCTGAGGCTCGGTTCTGACGAGGTCGACAAGCTGACCGCAGCAGCCGACGCCTGACAGGTCGAGACGCCTGCTCGATGGGGCGGACTTGTTTTGCGCGGGGTGGCACCCTCCGTAAGCTCGCCGCGCGGGGGAGGGCCGTCTCTTCAGGCCCCGCCTTTGTGCTCTTCCCAGGAGGGTGCAGGGGCCCCGCGCAAAACAAGTTCGCCGCATCGAGCTGACCCGCCCGGGCCTGACCAGCTCAGTCGGAGACTTCGAGCATCGAGCGGTATCCGAGTACTACGAGCAAGTGGCGGGCGCGGGTGAGGACCTCCGGGTCGTCGCCCGCGCCCGTTGCCGTCAGGGTGGCGGTCAGGTCTGCGCGCTGTTCGGGCACATGCACATCCTCAGCGACCTCCGCGTCGACCACGAAGTCCTCCTCGCGGCGGCGCAGCACCCGTCTGATCTCGGCGGTCAGCGCGGCGTAGGCGTCCACAGCCGCAGTCGTAGTGGTCGACGTACTAGCCGCTGCACCGGCCAATAGCGCAGTGACGACCAACTCCACCGACACTGGTAACACTCCTCCCGCCACCCGCCCCCTCGTCCCCGCCCGGCATCGTCCCCGGCTTGGCAGGTGAGTCGGCCGCTCACTCTCAGCGCATCGACCATCACATCGACGGACCCCGGTCGGGGGTTACCGGCATGGCGAAATACCTGTTACTCGCGGTAGCTTACTCTGGGTAGGTTGCGGTACGGTCGCTGCCGGAACTCGGTCTTGGAGGCACCCATGGGCGTGACGAACCTGTTTGCCCGCGCGCAGAGCGTCGCGGGGAAGGTCATCCTGATCACCGGCGCCGCCCGGGGCTTCGGCGCCGGTCTTGCCCGCCGGTTCGCCGCTGCGGGGGCCAAGGTCGCCCTGGTCGGGCTGGAACCGGAGGAGCTAGCCAAGGTCGCGGCCGACTGCGGGCCCAACGCCGCGGTGTTCGAGGCCGACGTGACCGACTGGGTCGCGCTGGAGGCGGCGGCCAAGGGCACCGTGGAGCGCTTCGGCGGGATCGACATCGTCATCGCCAACGCGGGCATCGCCGCGGCCGGGTTCGTCCGGTCGATCGACCCGGTCGCCTTCGAGCGCACGATCGAGGTCGACCTGCTGGGGGTCTGGCGCACCGTCCGGGTGACCCTGCCGCACGTCATCGAGCGCAAGGGCTACGTGCTGGTGGTGTCGTCGATGGCCGCGATCGCGCACGCACCGGCGATGGCCGCCTACGCCGCCGCCAAGGCCGGGGTGGAGGCGTTCACCAACAGCCTGCGCGCCGAGGTGCGCCACCTGGGCGTCAAGGTCGGCGTCGCGCACCCGAGCTGGATCGCGACCGACCTGGTCAGCGGCGCCGACGAGCACCCGGTCTTCGGCCCGCTGCGCGCGGGCATGCCCGGTCCGATCGGCAAGACCTACCCGGTGTCGGTGGCGCTGGACGCGCTGGAGGCCGGGGTGCTGCGCCGGGACAGGACCGTGCACGTGCCCGGCTGGGTCGGTCTGCTGAAGCTGTTCCGCGCGTTCCTGCCGCCGATCATCGAGATCGGCGGGCGGCTCACCGGCAACATGGTCGCCAAGGCGGACAAGGCGGCGCTGGCCGACATCGCCGCGCGCGGGGCGGAGGTCTCTTCGCGGCCGGTCGGCGCTGGCGGCGCGGCGGCGGTCCGGGCCAGGTAGTCAGCCGGCAGAGTGGCCGCCGTGTCCAGGCGCGAGCAGATCAAGATGACCCCGGCCGAGATCGCCGAGTTCCTCGACGGGCAGCGGACCGCGAACGTGGCGACGATCGGGCGCAACAACCGGCCGCACGTCGTGCCGCTGTGGTTCGTGCCCGAGGGCGGCGCGCTGGTGGCGTGGACCTACGAGAGTTCGCAGAAGGTCGCCAACCTGCGCAGGCTCGCCCAGGCGAGCGTGCTCGTGGAGGCGGGCGAGTCCTATGAGGAGCTGCGCGGCGTGCTCATGGAGTGCGACGTCGAGGTGATCACCGAGGCCGACGGGGTCGTGCGGATCGGCGGCGCCATCACCGAGCGGTACGCCGGGAACCCGGAGGTCGCGGTCGCGGCGGGCCAGTTCATCCGGACCCAGGCCACCAAGCGGGTGGGGCTGCGGTTCACCCCGACCCACGTGACGTCCTGGGACCACCGCAAGCTCGGCGGCACCTACTAGCTAGTCGAGCTAGCTAGTCGAGCGCGGCGGGCGTCCCGAGCACGATGTTCCACTCCCGGATGACCCGCGACTCGGCCACCCCCTGGAGCGTGTACGGGTCGACGGCGAGCAGTTCGTCCAGCTCAGCGCGGTCGGCGGCGCGCAGCACCACGAACCCGCCGGTGCCGTCGGCCCACGGTCCCGCCGCCAGCACCTGCCCGGACTCGACCATCGACCGCAGGTAGTCGCGGTGGGCCGGGCGGGCGGCGTTGAGCCGGGCGGCGTCGTCGGCGTAGCGGGTGTCCACGGTGAACCAGGTCATGGCGCCATCATCGCAAGCGCAGGTCGGACGGTGTGCCCGCGGGTCTCGGCCCGGTAAGGTCAGCCCGTGGCAGGGGAAGACAACCAGGCAGGTGCCCCGCAGTCGACGGGGCAAGGCGGCGCGGAGCAGACGGTCGAACAGACCCTGACGCGGCTGCGGGCGATCGACACCAAGGGCACGCCGCCACCGCGGCCGGACGCCCCGCTGACGCTGGAGGACCTGTACCGCACGCACCGGATGCGGTTGATCCGGCTGGCGTTGCTGCTGGTCGACGAGCCCGCGACGGCCGAGGACGTGGTGCAGGAGGCGTTCACCGGGCTGCACCGCAACTGGGGCGGCCTGCGCGACTCGGCCGCCGCGGTGGGGTACCTGCGCACGGCGGTGGTCAACGGTTCGCGCAGCGTGCTGCGCAGGCGCAAGACGGCGCGCGAGTACACCCCGCCGCACGCGGTCAACGCGCGGTCGGCGGAGAGCCTTGCGATGCTGACCGCGGAGCACCAGAGCGTCGTGCGGGCGCTGTCCCAGTTGCCGCCGCGGCAGCGCGAGGTCCTGGTGCTGCGCTACTACGGGAACCTCACCGAGGCGGAGATCGCCGAGGCGGCCGGTATCTCCAAGGGCACCGTGAAGTCGACCGCCAGCCGGGCGTTGGAGGCGCTGCAGAAGATCATGAACACGCCGTAGGCGTACTCCTACTGGGCGAAGTTGGTTTAGACCATTGCGGTATAGACCAATACACTGCCACTGTGCACTGTCGCGTGCACGGACGCTCGGAGGACCATCAAATGGCAGGACGGCTCATCGCAGGAGGCAGACTCGTCACCGCGGAAGGCGTGGTGGACGACGGCTGGCTGCTGGTCGAAGACGGCTACATCTCCGCCCTCGGCAGCGGTGAGCGTCCGCGCGCCGACGAGACGGTCGAGGCGGACGGCGCCTGGGTGGTCCCCGGTTTCGTCGACATCCACTGCCACGGCGGCGGCGGCGAGCCGTTCATGAGCACCGACCCGGCCAGGGCCAGGGTCGCGGTCGACACGCACGCCCGCAGGGGCACCACCACGCTGCTGGCCAGCCTGGTCTCCCGCCCGGTGGACGAGCTGGTCGAGCAGATCTGCGCGCTGCGCGAGCTGGTCGAGGACGGGCTGCTGGCAGGCGTGCACCTGGAGGGCCCGTTCCTGTCCGCGGCCCGCTGCGGCGCGCACGACCCGAACATCCTGCGCGCACCGGACACCGACTCGGTGGCGACCCTGCTGCGCGCGGGCCGGGGCGCGGTCCGGATGGTCACCCTCGCCCCCGAGTTGGAGAACTCCGTCAACGCGGTCCGCCAACTCCTCGACGCGGGCTCGATCGCGGCGATCGGGCACACCGACGCCACCGAGGCCCAGGTCATGCCCGCGGTCGACGCCGGGGCCACCGTCGCCACCCACCTGTTCAACGGCATGCGCCCGCTGCACCACCGCGAACCCGGCCCGATCGGGGCGCTGCTCGACGACGAGCGGGTGACCGTCGAGCTGATCTGCGACCTGGTGCACCTGAGCCCCACCATCGTGCGGCTGGCCGCCAAGCACGCCGGCCTCGGCCGGACCGTGCTGGTCACCGACGCCATCGCCGCGGCGGGCGTCGGCGACGGGTCCTACGACATCGGCGGCCTGGAGGTCGTGGTCAAGGACGGCGTGCCCACGCTGGCCGGGGGGACCTCGCTGGCGGGCAGCACGCTCACCATGGACGTCGCTTTCCGCAACCTCGTGCAGGGCTGCGGCCTGTCGGTCCCCGAGGCCGTCGCCGCGACGTCGACCCGCCCGGCGGCGCTGCTCGGCCTGGCCGACACCACCGGCAAGCTCGCCAAGGGCATGTCCGCCGACCTGGTCGTGCTCAACGCGGGACTGCACGTCGACTCGGTCATGCGCAGGGGCTCCTGGGTGGGTTAACGTCGCGGCATGACCGCGGCCGACCCGGAACGCCTGCTCACCGACGCGCTGCGCGCGCAGGCGGCCAGGACGCCGATGGCCGACGTGGTGGACGACGACACCGAGATCTTCGCCGCCGCCCGGGCCGAGCAGGACCTGCCGCCCCGGGCGTGGTGGGTGCTGGGGCTCGCGCTGCTGCTCGGGCTCGCCGCGGGGTCGCTGGTCGGTTTCCTCACCCTGCTGCGCTGACCCACCGGTACCGCCGATCCCGCGAACGACACTGTGCGTGATCGGCGGCCCTGCCAGGACAAACCCGGCACAGCCTGCTCAAAGACCTGCCCTGTACCTTGTCCGAGTGCGCGCAGACCTCCCCGTGAACCAGGCACTGCTACCGGACTGGCTGAGCCCGGAGGTCATCCTCACGAGCCTCGGTCCGTACCTGCTGCCGGTGCTCTGCCTGATCATCTTCGCCGAGTGCGGGCTGCTGCTCGGCTTCTTCCTGCCCGGCGACTCGCTGCTGTTCACCGCGGGCCTGTTCGTGGCGATCGACAAGATCCCGACCCCGCTGTGGCTGATCTGCGTGCTGCTCACCGCCTGCGCGTTCCTCGGCAACGTGGTCGGCTACTACATCGGCTACAAGGTGGGTCCCGCGCTGTTCAACAAGCCGGACTCCAAGCTGTTCAAGCAGGAGCACGTGGCCAAGACGCACGTGTTCTTCGAGAAGTACGGCCCGCGGGCCATCGTGCTCGCCAGGTTCGTGCCGGTCGTGCGCACCTTCATCACCGCCGTCGCCGGTGTCGGCCGGATGGACCAGCGCAAGTTCTTCACCTACTCGGCCATCGGCGGCGTGATCTGGGCGACGGGCCTGACCGTGCTCGGCTACTTCCTCGGCCAGATCCAGTTCATCCACGACAACCTCGAGGCGATGCTGGTCCTCATCGTGCTGATCTCGGTGCTGCCGATCATCTTCGAGGTGCTCAAGGCCCGCCGCGAACGGAAGCACGCAGCGGGCCCGAGCAACTAGCGGCTTACACCGCCGCCCACACGTGCTGGGCGGCGGTCACCGCAGCGGCCTGGTAAGGCGGCAGCGGCCTGCCCTCCTGGACCACCTCGATCGGCCACTTCTCCTGCCGGGACACCCACAGCCGCGAGCTGATCGCGTTGTGCGCCCGCAGCTCGTCCGCGCCGGGTGGCACCTGCACCAGGTACACCCAGGTCGCCGGGTTCGCGGCGTCGGGCAGCGGCTCGCGCCACACCCGGCGCACCCCGCGCCCTCCGGTGCCCGCGGCCTCACCCGCGATGACCCGGTCGGCGCCGGTGGGGTCCGGTGCGTCGGCTGGTCCGGTGGGGCTGAACTGGTAGGCGGGTGGCGGCGCGGTCGCCACCACGGCCACCTCGGCCAGCTCCGGGTCGTGGGGGTCGTCGAGCAGGCGGCGGATCAGGTCGGCCTCCTCCTCGGTGATGCCGACCCCCTCGTACTGCAGGTTCAGCAGCAGCGAGGAGCGCGCCATCTCCTCCTCGCCTGCGAAGAACTGGGACTGGACGACGCTGACGACGTCGTCGGTGAGCCTGCCGGAGAGGCGTCGGCACACCTCGGTGGCAGTGGCGTGCTGGGGTTGGTCCATCGTGTCGAACCGTCACTTCTCGTTGTCCGGGCCGTGGTCGAACTCGGTCACCCGCCCCCCGAGGTGAGACGCCGAGGTCCGGACAACTGTAGTGAGAGCGGCCGCCGCGCAGGGCGTCATCGGGCCGTCGTCAGCCCTTCAGCCCAAGTCGAACATCGAGCCGGGGTTGAACAGGTTCCCCGGGTCGAGCGCGGCCTTGATGGCGCGGTGCGCGCGCAAGGCCACCGGGCCGATCTCGCGGGCGAGCCACTCGCGCTTGATCTTGCCGACGCCGTGCTCGCCGGTGATGGTGCCGCCCAGGCGCAGGCCGAGGTCGAGGATGTCGGCGAAGGCGCGCTCGGCGCGGGCGAACTCGTCGGCCGAGGCGGGGTCGTAGACGATCGTGGGGTGCATGTTGCCGTCGCCTGCGTGGCCGACGACGGCGATGCGCAGGTCGACCTCGGCGCTGATCCGCTCGCAGCCCGCGATCAGGTCGGTGATCCTGGTGCGCGGCACGCAGACGTCGTCGGTGAGCCAGGCGCCGTAGGTCTCCAGCGCGGTGAGCACGGCCCGCCGCGCGGTCAGCAGCAGCGCGCCCTCGGCCAGGTCGACGGTGGTGTGCGCGAGGGTGGCGCCCGCGTCGAGGCAGATCCGCTCGATGGCCGACAGCTCCTGCGCCGCCGCGTCGCCACCGGCGTCGGACTGGCAGATCAGCAGGGCCGCGCTGCCCCGGCCCGAGCCGAGCTCGGTCTTGAGGTGCGCTTCGACGGCGGCGATGGAGGTGGCGTCCATGATCTCCATCAGCGACGGGACGATCCCCGCCCGCACGACCCGGGTGACCGCGGTGCCCGCGGCCGAGGTGGTGTCGAAGGCCGCGACCAGGGTGCCGGGGGCTTGCGGCAGCGGGCGCAGCGCGAGGGTGGCCCGGGTGATCACGCCGAGGGTGCCCTCGCTGCCGACGAACAGCTTGGTCAGGTCGTAGCCCGCGACGCCCTTGACCGTGCGGCGGCCGGTGTCGAGGACCTCGCCGTCGGCGAGGACCACCCGCAGGCCGAGCACGGAGTCGGTGGTGACCCCGTACTTCACGCAGCACAGGCCGCCCGCGTTTGTGGACACGTTGCCGCCGATGGTGCACCAGTCGTAGCTCGACGGGTCTGGTGGGTAGAACAGGCCGTGCTGCTCGACCGCGGCGCGCAGGTCGAGGTTGACCACGCCGGGCTCGACGACCGCGAGCCGGTTGTCCGGGTCGATCTCCAGGATCGCGTTCATCCGGGTCATCACCAGCACGACGCAGCCCTCGATGGCGTTGGCCGCGCCGGAGAGCCCGCTGCCAGCGCCACGCGGGACGATCGGCACACCGTGCTCGGCGCACGCCCGGACCACGGCCTGGACCTGCTCGGTCGTCCTGGGCAGCACCACCGCCAGCGGTGTGCCGAAGGGGGCGAGCGGCATCATGTCCCGCTCGTAGCCGGGCAGCACGTCGGCGTCGGTGATCACCCCGTCGTGGTCGAGGACCGACCGGAGCCGGGCAAGCAACTCCGTGGATGTCACCGAGGCGTGCACATCGGCAACCGTAGGCGATCGTCCTACCGCTGACCTACAGTTGATGTGTTGGGTGTCACTGTCGATGCCGGGTCGGGGGTGTGGGATGGCCGAGCTACCGGGGCCGAGTGTGCAGGCCAGGGCGCTGGCGCGGTACCTGCGCACCTGCGCGCGCCCGGTCGCCGAGCGGCTGCGCCTGCGGGGCGGCCAACTGCGGGTGGTGCGGGAGGCATTCGACACCATCGGCCTGACCCCGCTGCCCAGGGGCACCCGGGTCCGCGCGGTGTCCGAGCCGCACGGCTACGGCGACGTGACCGGGCTGATGCTGACCGCGCGGGACGCCGATGAGCGGGCCGGGGTGGTGCTGTACCTGCACGGCGGCGGGTTCGTGCTCGGGTCGCTGCGCAGCCACCGGCACATCGCGGCGGCGTTGTCGCAGACCAGCGGCCTGCCGGTGCTGCTGCTGGACTACCGGCGCGCCCCGGAGCACCCGTACCCCGCCGCGGCCGACGACGCGCTCGCCGCGTTCCACTGGCTGCTCGACCAGGGCTACTCGGCGGACCGGATCGTGCTGGCTGGCGACTCCGCGGGTGGGCACCTGACCGCGGGCCTGCTCGCGGCGCTGACCAGGGAACGCGCGGCGATGCCCGGCGCGGTCGTGCTGCTCTCCCCGTTCCTGGACCTGACCTGCGCGCGGCTCGACGAGCAGGACGCGCTGTGCCGCGACCCGTACATCCCGCCGGACCGCGCGCGCGAGGTCGCCGCGATCTACGCGGGCGACCTGGGTGTCGACCACCCGCGGTTGGACGTGCTGCGGGGGTCGATGCGGCGCTGGCCGCCGACGCTGGTGCACGTGGGGGACGCGGAGTGCCTCTTAGCCGACGCGCGCCGCCTCGCCGACGCGATGGCGTCGGCGGGCGCCCACTGCGACCTGCGGGTGTGGCCGGGCCAGGTGCACGTGTTCCCGGCGTTCTACCCGATCGTCCCGGAGGGCCGGGTGGCGCTGCGGCAGGCGGGCGAGTTCCTGCGCGGGGCCCTGGTCAGGACCCTCGCCGCCTGAGAGTTGCACCTCGGGCCGAGCAGGAACATGCTTGGCCACCGCAACCAGTTGTGTCGATCAGGGCTGCCCGCCGCCAGGCGGGCCCACCAGCAGCACACCAGCTAGGGGAACCAGCATGACCGCAGCGACGGCCGAGAACACCCCGGCCAAGCACGCCGCGCCGACCGGGGCAGGTCTGACCCACCGGCAGATTCTGGTGATCATGTCGGGGCTGATGCTCGGCATGTTCCTCGCCGCGCTGGACCAGACCATCGTCGGCACCTCGATCAGGACCATCGCCGACGACCTCAACGGGCTGAGCCTGCAGGCGTGGGCGACCACGGCGTACCTGATCACCTCGACCGTCTCCACCCCGCTCTACGGCAAGCTGTCCGACATCTACGGCCGCAAGCCGTTCTTCCTGACCGCGATCTCGCTGTTCATCATCGGGTCGCTGGCCTGCACGCTGGCCACCTCGATGTACGAACTCGCCGCGTACCGGGCGTTCCAGGGCCTGGGCGCCGGTGGTCTGATGTCGCTGGCGCTGACGATCATCGCCGACATCGTGCCGCCGCGGGAGCGGGCCAAGTACCAGGGCTTCTTCCTGGCGGTGTTCGGCACCTCCAGCGTGCTCGGCCCGGTCATCGGCGGCTTCTTCGCAGGCCAGGGCGAGATCCTGGGCATCACCGGCTGGCGCTGGGTGTTCCTGGTGAACGTCCCGATCGGCATCATCGCGCTGTTCGTGGTGATGAAGGTGCTCAACGTCCCGCACGAGCGCCACGACCACCGCATCGACTACTTCGGCGCGGTGTTCCTGTCGGTCGCGGTGGTGCCGCTGCTGATCGTCGCCGAGCAGGGCAGGGAGTGGGGCTGGGAGTCGCAGCGCTCGCTGCTCTGCTACGGCATCGGCTTCGTCGGCCTGGTGGGGTTCCTGCTCGTGGAACGGGCGATGAAGGACGAGGCGCTGATCCCGCTGCGGTTGTTCCGCACCTCCACCTTCGCCATGACGATCATCGCGGGCACCATCCTGGGCATCGGGATGTTCGGCGGGATCACCATGATCCCGCAGTACCTGCAGATCGTGCGCGGGTTCACCCCGACCGAGGCCGGGCTGATGATGGTGCCGCTGATGCTGGGCATCATGTTCGCCTCGGTGGTGTCCGGGCAGATCACCTCGAAGACCGGTCGCTACAAGGTCTTCCCGATCATCGGGTCGCTGCTGCTGATCGCCGGGCTGCTGCTGTTCCACCTCGTCGACGTGGACACCCGGATCTGGCAGCCGATCGTCTACATGGTGGTGTTCGGCCTCGGCCTCGGTTTCTGCATGCAGACGCTGACGGTGGCCGCGCAGAACTCGGTGGAGATGCGCGACATGGGTGTCGCGACGGCGGCGATCACGTTCTTCCGCCAGCTCGGTGGCACGCTCGGTGTCGCGGTGTTCCTGTCGCTGCTGTTCAGCACGGTCGCCGACAACATCGCCAACGCGTTCCGCTCGGCGGCGGCGAACCCGCAGTTCCAGGCGGCGCTGGCCGACCCGGCGGTGCGCGCGAACCCGGTCAACGACCCGGTGTTCGCGGCGCTGCGCGGCGGGGGTGGCGGCGGCGTCCTGCAGGACTCGTCGTTCCTGCAGCAGATCGACCCCCGGTTGGCGCGGCCGTTCCAGGAGGGTTTCGTCGAGTCGATCCAGTTGGTGTTCCTGGTCGGCGCGGGCGTGATGGTGCTGGCGTTCCTGGTTTCGGTGTTCATCAAGGAGATCCCGCTGCGCACCGGCGCCTCCCCCGCGGCGATCATGGAGGGCGGCGAGGCGCTGCTGCCGGACGAGGCCAAGGAGAGCCTGGCCTCGGTCGAGGAGGACGAGCCCGAGGTCGACGCCAAGCCGGAGACCAACGGGAGCGCGGAGTCCAACGGGCACAACGGGTACCACGCGTCGGAGCCGACCGCGCTGCGCGGCGAGCTGGTCGGGTTGCGCGGGCAGGTCCGCCACCCGGACGGGTCGGTGGTGGCGGGTGCGGCGCTGACGCTGCTCGACCCGGGCGGCAGGCAGGTCAGCCGGGTCGGGTCCGACGGCACGGGGGAGTACCTGCTGGACGCGCCGAACCCGGGGTCGTACGTGCTGATCGCCTCGGCGCCGGAGCACCAGCCGAAGGCGACCACCGTCAAGGTCCGATCCGGACAGTCCACACTGGACGTCGTGCTGGCCGGGGCCACGGTGGTGCACGGGTTCGTGATGACCGCGGACGGGCACACCGCGGTCGGCCTGGCCCAGGTGACGCTGACCGACCCGCTCGGCGAGGTCGTGGAGACCCAGTCGACGGCATCGGACGGCAGCTTCCGGTTCGTCGGCGTGCGCCAGGGCGAGGCGACCCTGGTCGTGGTGGCGGACGAGTTCCAGCCCGCCGCGATCCCGCTGGCCGTCCCGGACTCCGGACCGCTGCGCCAGGACGTCGAACTCGTCGGCGCCGCGGCACTGGAGGGCATGGCGCGCACCGGCGACGGCACCGTGGTGCCGAACGCCCGGATCACCGTGCTCGACTCCTCCGGCGAGGTGGTCGCGGTGACCAACACCGACGAGTCCGGCTGGTACTCGATCGACGCACTGGCCGAGGGCGATTACACGGTGATCGCCAGCGGGTACTCACCATCAGCGCACGAGGTGAGCCTGCGCCGCGGCGACGCGGGCACCCGCGACGTGGTCCTCGGCTACGACGAGTGGAAGTAGCCGAGCACGAGCAGGCCGAACAGCAGCAGGTCGGGACCGCGCAGCACTGGGAACGGCGAGCGAGACGAACGGGAGACCGAACAGCACGACCGTGGTCGCCCACAACGCGGCGGCCACGGTCAGCACGGCGAACTTGAGCGCCCGGGTGTTAGGGACTGCGGCGACAACAAGAACCGCCAAGACAGCCTTCAGCGCTACCGGTCCGGCGAACAGAACTCTGCTAGGGCCAGTAGGAACGGTCCCCATAGCTCTACCCAGCAACCGGCGACGGGGCAGCCGATCACGATCGTGGTGGTCGTCCCACGCGAGTTGGGCGGGGTTGGTCCAGACAGGTCAGGCCGAGTAGTACAAGCAGGACCAGCGCGGAGTCGGACAGGCGGGAGAGCCGCCGCCTCACAGGGTGATGACCTCGTCGGCGACCGCGTTGACCAGTGGTGGGAAGTGGCTCGCCAGCACCACCGCCGACCCGGCGCCCTTGGCGGCGTTGACCATCTGCTTGAGCCAGTCCCGCCCGGCGGCGTCCACCGCGCGCTCCGGCTCGTCGAGCAGCAACACCTTGTGCGGCTTGGTGAGCGCGCCGAGCAGCAGCAACCGCCTGCGCTGTCCCGCCGACAGCCCCCGGGCGGGCACCTCGGGCAGGTCGTGGGCGGGTTGACCGCCGCCGAGCAGGTCGAAGTGCTGGGCGGGGGTGAACTCGTCGAACAGCGCCGAGTCGTCGAGCAGGACCGAGACATCCCGGCGGAACGCCACGTCGGTCTCGTCCGGGGTGTGGCCCGCGACCTCGACCGTGCCCTCGGTCGGGTCTTGGAGGCCGTAGAGGCACCGCAGCAGGGTCGACTTGCCCGAGCCGTTCTCCCCGGTCAACGCCAGGCAGCTGCCCCGGGTGACGGCGAGGTCGAGGTCGCGGAAAAGCCACCGCTCGTCGCCGACGAGCACGCCGATCCCCCTGGCGGAAACGATCACATCCGACACACCGGGGCAACGTCCGGGCGCACCGCGGGGTTCCGCACCATCGAGTGAGTACCGCTGGCGTTTCGCCTCAGCCAAGGGTCGGTGAATACGGCGTGGATCGTCTGCGCGGTAGCCGTTCGCCGCCGTACCCTACGGCCGTGAACACCGCACTCGGCGTGCTCGAATCGGCAGGCCCACTGCTGGTGTGGGCCATCGTGCTCGGATTCGTCTTCGCCGAGTGCGCCTTCATCGTCGGCCTCTTCCTGCCCGGCGACTCGCTGCTGTTCGCCGCGGGTGTGGTGCTCGCCCAGCACGACCACGAGCACCAGGCGTGGTGGCTGTCCGGCACGGCGACCGTCGTCGCGGTCGCGGGCAACCAGCTCGGCTACTACATCGGCGCCAAGGCGGGCCACGCGATCATCACCAGGGTCGGTGGGCGGGTGCTCAACCAGCACAACCTCGACCGCGCCCGCGACTTCCTGGACCGGCGCGGCTTCTTCGCCATCGTGGTCGCCCGCTGGATCCCGTGGATCCGCACGCTGGCCCCGCTGGTCGCGGGCGCGGCGAAGATGGACGCGCGCCGCTTCGCCCTCGCCACCACGGTCGGCGGCATCGCCTGGGTGCCGACCCTCGTGCTGCTCGGCTACTACGCGGCGGGCCTGCTGGAAGACCTGCCCTGGCTCCAGACGGTGGCGGTGGTCGGCAGTATCGCGTTCTTCGTCGGCGGGACCGTGTGGGGGATCTGGCGCTACCGGCAGGAGATGCGCAGGCCCGTGGACACGGTGTCAGTCACGGAATAGCCGGTTACCCCACCACGGCAGGGCAGGCCAAGACGAGGCGGATGCCGTCCGGGTCGCGTAGTGCGACGCCGTCCGGCGTGTCGGAGTAGGGGACCCCGTACTCGGTCAGGCGCGCGGGCCAGGTCCCGGTGTCCGGCACGGAGAAGGTCAGGTGGTCGAGGCCGGGGCGGCACTCGTCGAACGGGGCGTGCGCGCCGTGCGGGTGCTGGACCAGGGTGAGGGTGACGCCGAGACCCCGCAGCCGGACCGTGCTCTGCCCGCCGTCGTGGTCGGTGCGGCTCTCGGTGGCGAACCCGAGCACGCGCTCGTACCAGGGGACGCTGCGGTCCACATCGGTGACGGTCAGGGCGATGTGGTGGACGCCGGTCAACGCGGACATCGACTATCCGTCCTTCCTTGACCCGTTCGGGGGCGGGCCGTCCGCCATAGTGCCCCAGCCGGGTGACGCCTTGGCTACTGCTTAGTCGACCTTTCGAACAACGAGGTTTGCCAACGAGGTGGTCCCGGCGACGAGCCGCGCGTTGCGCTCGTCCGAACCGCCCGTGCGCGCCGTCGCCTCCGCCGGGGTCCGGCCGTAGGCCATATGGCGTGCTCGAAGCCGGTCCCGGCGGACGTCATCGCCCGGGTCGACGAACCAGGCGTCGGCCAGCAGCAGCCGCACCCCCGGCCACAGCAGCAGGTAGTTCCCCTCGGTCACCACGAGGGGAACATCACACCCGATCGGGACGGCGTTGGCGATCGGCTCCTCGATCTCGCGGCGGAACTCGGGGGCGTAGACGACCGGGTCGGTGTTGGCCAGCAACCGGCGCAGCAGGTGGACGTAGCCGTCGGCGTCGAAGGTGTCCGGGGCGCCCTTGCGGTCGGCGCGGCCGAGGCGCTCCAGCTCGGCCTGGGCCAGGTGGAAGCCGTCCATGCCGACCAGCGCGGCCCGCCAGCCGAGCGCGTCGACCAGCCGCCGCGCCAGGGTCGACTTGCCCGCGCCCGGTCCACCGGCGATGCCGAGGATCCTGCGGTGGCCGGGCACCGCGAGAGCGGTGGCACGGGCCACTAGCGCATCCCAGTGCATGGGCGCTACCTCCCGGTATGTAGTGTGCCCGCAAGCGTTTGCCCCCCGAGCTGGAGCGTGCACGCAGTGGCCACTATGGAGGACGTCGCCAAGCTGGCGGGGGTCTCGATCAGCACCGTCTCACACGTGGTCAACGAGACCAGACCGGTGGCGGGGGCGACCCGCGAGCGGGTGCTCGCCGCCATCGAGTCGACCGGGTACACCGGCAACGCCATCGCCCGCTCCCTGGTCACCGGCGGCACCAAGTCCATCGGGGTGGCGATGTCGCTGCTGGCCAACCCGCACCTGCCGCAGCTCATGCACGCCATCGACGCCGAGGCCACGGCGGCCGGGTACACCGTGCTGCTCGGCGACACCCTCGACGCCGAGGACGGCGAGCGCGCGGCCGTGCGCAAGCTGCAGGCCCGCCGGGTGGACGGCATGCTGCTCACCCCGGCACCCGGCGACACGTCCACTTTGGAGCAACTGGCCCGCACCGGGGTGCCTGCCGTGCTGGTGGACCGGGTGTCGCACAAGATCAAACTGGACCAGGTCGGCCCGGAGAACATCCAGTCCACCTCCACCCTCGTGCAGCACCTGGCCACCGCGGGGCACCGCAGGATCGCCTTCATCAGCGGCGTCGAGTGGATGAGCGCCAGCGAGGAGCGCACGCTGGGCTACCGCCTCGGCCTCGGCCGCGCGGGCCTGCGCTGGGACTCCAACCTCGTCGCGGGCGGCGGCGCCTCCCACGAGGACGGCGTCCTCGCCATGCGCCGCCTGCTCACCGTGCCCGAGCGCCCCACCGCCGTCATCACCGGCAACGGCGCCATGACCGCGGGCGCCTACCGGGAGGCCCGCGCGCACGGCCTCACCATCGGCACCGACCTCGCGATCACCGGCCACGACGAGGTCGACTGGGCCGAGTTGGTCAGCCCGGCCATCACGACCATGACGCACCCGGTCGACGAGATCGGCCGCACCGCCGTCCGCCTGCTGCTGGCCCGGCTGCAAGACCCCACCAGGGCGCCGGAGACGATCCTGCTGGCGCCCACGCTCAACCACCGGTCCTCCTGCGGCTGCCGGGCAGCCTGACCGGCGCTCAGTCCAGGGTGAACGGGTCGTAGGTGATGTGGTCGAGCGGCGTGCCCGCCACCAGCATCCGCGACACGGTCGACCGGATCATGGTCGGCGAGCCTGCCACCAGGACCTCGCGGTCCTCCCAGGTGCCGTGCTTGGTGACGATGTCGGCCAGCGTGCCCTGCTCGAACCCGACCGCCTGCTCCTGCTCGAGCACCGGGGTCACCGTCAACCACGGGTTGGACGCGGCGATGTTCTGCAGGTGCGGCAGGTCGTAGAGGTCGCTGCGGACCCGGCCGCCGTTGAACAGGTGGACCCGGGGGTTGTCGCCCCACTGGGCCAGGTCCTCGACGATGGCGCGCATCGGCGCGATGCCGGTGCCACCGGCGATCATCAGGATGTCGCGGCCCGCCTTGCGGTCCACGCTGATGCGGCCCATCGGCGGCCCGATCCGCCAGGTGTCGCCGACCTTGGCGTGCGCCACGATCGAGCGGCTGACCCAGCCGTTCTCCACGCCGCGGATGTGGAACTCGAGGATGCCGTCCGAGCGCGGGGCGTTGGCCGGGGTGAAGTAGCGCCACAGGCGGGGCCGTTGCGGCACCTCGACGCTCACGTACTGCCCCGGGTGGTACGGCACGGGGAAGTCCGGTTGCACGCGCACCACCGCGAGGTCCCAGCCGAGGCGCTCGTGGTCGACGATGCGGGCGGGCCACGACGCGGGGCCGTCGTCGGCGGCCGCGGCGTCGAGCATGGCGCGGGCCATGATCGTGTACGCCTCGGCCCACGCGCGCTCGACCTCGTCGGTCCACGCCTCACCGGAGAAGCGCTTCACCGCGCCGATCAGCGCGCTGCCGACCGCCTCGTAGTGGGAGCTGACCACACCGAACTTGCGGTGGTCGCGTCCGAGTTGGTTCAGGAACGGCGCGAGGTCGTCCGGGCGGTCGACCATCTGCACCACGTGCACCAAGGCGCGCAGCAGCCTGGAGCGCTGCACCTGCATGTTCGCCGGGAACATCTCCCGCGCGCTTGGCTCGATGCTGAACAGCATCCCGTAGAAGAACTGGGCCACCTGATCGGCCTGCGGTTCCACCGCCGCGAAACTCTGCCGCACCAACCGCACCATGTGGCTGACGGCGGTGGGCGACTCGATTCGGTACTGCGAGGCCGGAATGGGGCTCACCACTGCGTTGGCTGTCATGATCGGGGTGTCGACTCCACCTCTCGGGCTTTCACCACGGTACTCGTGCATCCCATCCCCCGACGGTGTCGACAGTAGACCGGATTTGGCTGGTTGAACGCGGAGATCACACCTTCGTGTCATTCTCGCTGACTCCCCGTACTGGCCTCTCCTTCCAATGGGGTACATCGTCCGAGCGCTCTACGCAATGCCGCGCGGGCGTGCCACCGTGGTGCCCTGTGTCCACCGACCAATACCCCACCGACCTGCTCCGGCTCGGGTTCGCCGAACCGCCGCCCGCGACCCCGCCGGAGGACCGACCGCGCGAGCCGGTCCGGCCGCGCCAACCGGTGCTCGACCGGCTCACCACCCCGATGGTGGAGTTGATCACCCGGATGGACCGCGCGTTCCTGGCCACCGCCGACGCCGACGGCGAGTGCGACTTCGCGCTGTGCGCCGGGCCGCCGGGGTTCGTGCACGTGCTCGACGACCGGCGGCTGGCCTGCGCGCTGCTCGACCAGGCGCCGCGGCTGGCCACCCTCGCCGCCAACCCCCGGATCAGCGTCGTCCTGGTCGACGGGCGGCGCGGGCTGCACGTGAACGGGCACGCCGGGGTGGTCGACGACACGTGGCTGCGGGCCGCGCACCCTTGCCTGCCGCCGCGCTTCGCGGGTTCGCGGTGGGTCGTCGTGCTGGTCGATGAGGCATACCTGCACGCCGGGCCGTTCGCTGGATGAGACCCTTGAGCCACGCGGCCCCGGTGCCGGGGATGTCCGGTTAGCGTGCTGCTGGCCGGTTCGAGGGAGGGACGCGCGTGTCGGAGGTCGGTGCGGGTACCGAAGGGCGGGAAACCGCTGCTCAGGACCTGGAGCGCGAGCTGTCGAAGCTGTTCGGCCGGGCGCGCAGCCTCTCGCTGACCTTCGCGGCGCGGGTGCACCCGGGGTTGGACAGCGCCTCGTACGCGCTGCTGGTGCACCTGAGCGGGATAGCGCCGGTGCGGGCGGCCGACGTGGTGGAGCTGACCGGGCTGGACAAGTCGACCGTCAGCAGGCAGATCGCGCGGCTGGAGGAGCTGGCACTGGTCGAGCGGGTGGCCGACCCGTCCGACGGCAGGGCGCGGCTGGTGCAGCTGACCGGGACCGGCGCGGCGCGGCTGGCCGAGGTGCGCGAGGACCGGCGCAGGCAGCTGCGGGCGACGCTGGCCGACTGGTCGACGGTCGACATCGAGGAGTTCTCCCGGCTGCTCGGCAGGCTCAACAGCGACCTGTGACCGCCGTCTCGTAGCCCGTTGTTAACCCGACCTGACCGACCGCACGCGGTGATCGAATAGCCGCTGGTCACCACCCGCGCGGCCGCTGCCCCGGCGGGGTGAGCCGCGGAGTGGACCGATCCGGTGGTCGCCTGTGGACAAGCACCTGGGGATTGTGGATAAGTGGATTACTTGTGTGGATAGCCGCACTGCGACATGTGGGTGACGGCCCTACCGGGCGATGCGGGTGCGCGTTCGGGTTGTCGTACGCCTGGCGTTCACCCGCGCGGGGTGATCTGGGTCAAGATGTACTTGAGCGGAACTGGCTCAACTTTTCTGACGTTGTGCACGGTGACAGCAACAGGCGTTGGTGAAGACCCCGAGGTGGGAGATGGACGCGTTCAACCCGACGACGAAGACCCAGCAGGCGATCTCGACCTCCGCGCAGGCGGCGTCGGCGGCGGGCAACCCCGACATCCGGCCGGTGCACCTGCTCACCGCCCTGCTCGACCAGGGCGACGGCCTGACCACCCCGCTGCTCATCGCGGTCGGCGTCGACCCGAACGTGGTCCGCAAGGAGCTCGAGCCGCTCACCAGGTCCCTCCCCTCGGCCACCGGCGCCACGGTGTCCTCGCCGGGGCTCTCGCAGCAGGCGCTGCGCGCGATCACGCACGCGCAGAAGCTGGCCACCGAGATGGGCGACGAGTACGTCTCCACCGAGCACCTGCTGGTCGGCCTGGCCGCCGAGGGCGGTGACGTCGCCCAACTCCTGAGCAGGCACGGCGCCACCCCGGACGCGCTGCGCGAGGCGTTCGCGAAGGTCCGCGGCTCGGCCAGGGTGTCGAGCCCCGACCCGGAGGGCACCTACCAGGCGCTGGAGAAGTACGGGGTCGACCTGACCGCGCGGGCCCGCAAGGGCGACCTGGACCCGGTGATCGGCCGCGACGCCGAGATCCGCCGGGTCGTGCAGGTGCTCTCGCGGCGCACCAAGAACAACCCGGTGCTCATCGGCGAGCCCGGCGTCGGCAAGACCGCCATCGTCGAGGGCCTCGCCCAGCGGATCATCGCCGGTGACGTGCCGGAGTCGCTGCGCGGCAAGCGGGTGGTCTCGCTCGACCTGGGGTCGATGGTGGCCGGGGCCAAGTTCCGCGGCGAGTTCGAGGAGCGGCTCAAGGCGGTGCTCAAGGAGATCACCGACTCCGCAGGGCAGGTGGTCACCTTCATCGACGAGCTGCACACCATCGTCGGCGCGGGCGCGACCGGCGAGGGCGCGATGGACGCGGGCAACATGATCAAGCCGATGCTGGCCCGCGGCGAGCTGCGGATGGTCGGCGCGACCACCCTCGACGAGTACCGCCAGCACATCGAGAAGGACGCCGCGCTGGAGCGCCGCTTCCAGCAGGTGCTGGTCGGCGAGCCGTCCGTCGAGGACACCGTGGGCATCCTGCGCGGGCTCAAGGAGCGCTACGAGGTGCACCACGGCGTGCGGATCACCGACAGCGCCCTGGTCGCCGCCGCCACCCTGTCCGACCGCTACATCACCGCCAGGTTCCTGCCGGACAAGGCCATCGACCTGGTCGACGAGGCCGCGTCCCGGCTGCGGATGGAGATCGACTCGCGGCCGGTGGAGATCGACGGGGTCGAGCGGGCGGTGCGCAGGCTCGAGATCGAGGAGATGGCACTGTCCAAGGAGGACGACCTCGCCTCCAAGGAGCGGCTGTCCGCGCTGCGCGCCGAGCTGGCCGAGAAGCGCGAGGTGCTCTCCGCGCTGACCGCCCGCTGGCAGAACGAGAAGGGCTCCATCGACCGGGTCCGCCAGCTCAAGGAGCAGCTGGAGGCGCTGCGCGGCGAGTCGGAGCGGGCCGAGCGCGACGGCGACCTCGGCCGGGCCGCCGAGCTGCGGTACGGCCGGATCCCGGCGCTGGAGAAGGACCTCGACGCCGCCACCGCGGCGACCGCCGCCGCCGACCAGGCCGTGATGCTCAAGGAGGAGGTCGGGCCGGACGACGTCGCCGAGGTCGTGTCCGCGTGGACCGGCATCCCGGCCGGGCGGCTGCTGGAGGGCGAGACGCAGAAGCTGCTGCGGATGGAGGAGGAGCTCGGCGCGCGGGTCATCGGCCAGGCCGAGGCGGTGCGCGTGGTGTCCGACGCGGTGCGCAGGGCCCGCGCCGGGGTGTCCGACCCGGACCGCCCGACCGGCGCGTTCCTGTTCCTCGGGCCCACCGGCGTCGGCAAGACGGAACTGGCCAAGGCGCTGGCCGAGTACCTGTTCGACGACGAGCGGGCGATGGTCCGGGTCGACATGAGCGAGTACTCCGAGAAGCACTCGGTGGCCAGGCTGGTCGGCGCCCCGCCCGGCTACGTCGGCTACGACCAGGGCGGCCAGCTCACCGAGTCGGTCCGCCGCCGCCCGTACACGGTGGTGCTGCTCGACGAGGTGGAGAAGGCGCACCCGGACGTGTTCGACGTGCTGCTCCAGGTCCTCGACGACGGCAGGCTCACCGACGGCCAGGGCCGCACGGTGGACTTCCGCAACACGATCCTGGTGCTGACCTCGAACCTGGGCAGCCAGTCGATCACCGACCCGGCGCTCGACGACCGCGGCCGCCACGACGCGGTGATGGCCGTGGTGCAGCGGCACTTCAAGCCCGAGTTCCTCAACCGCCTCGACGACGTGGTCGTGTTCCACGCACTGGCCACAGAGGAACTCACCGCCATCGTCGACATCCAGGTCGCCAAGCTCGCCCGCCGCCTCACCCACCGCAGGCTGACCCTGGAGGTCACCCCAGCCGCCCGCGAGTGGCTCGCCCTCAACGGCTTCGACGCCATCTACGGCGCCCGCCCCCTGCGCCGCCTGGTCGCCACAGCCATCGGCGACCAACTCGCCAAATCCCTGCTCGCGGGCGACATCCGCGACGGCGACACGGTCACCGTGGACGCGATCGGCGACAACTCGGGTTTGACGGTCACCAGCACGGCCTGATCCCTTTCCCGCACCAGCCACCTCGGGCTTCCCGGGGTGGCTGGTGCCGTTTCCGGGCTTTGCGCTCGACTCGCTCGGCCGTACCGAATGGACGATCGGATTCGCGGCACCGCCATCGTCGATCGGGTCGCCATCGTCGATCCGGGGCGCCCGCGAATTGCTCCGGCCCGGCACGGGTAAATCCCGCTTGCACCGGCCCCGGGATAGTCGCCCCACCATGCCCCATTCGACTGAATCCGACTTCAGCCCCTGCATTCCCCGAGGGCCCGACCTGCGGATTCCTCTGTCCACAATGCTCGACTTGTCCACAACTCCCGCCACTCCGCCCGCCCTGCACCCGTCACCCGATAGAATGGAGCCGGGGCCGCCCCCCGGAGAGGGTGGGGGCCGGGGTAGGCGGGGACGGCCTCCGGAACGGCGGGGGGACGGGGCGGCGGGGCGGGTTTCTGCGACACCCCGGGCCAAGTTGGCCCGTGATCTTGAAGACGGGGCTGTGGCGACTACGCTGCCCTACGTGGGCGTTCCCGCGTGGGTGTGGTTCGGTGTCGCGGTCGTCGCGGGTGTCGCGGGCGGCCTGTTCCTGATGCGCGATCGGGCGGTGTTGACCTCCCGGAACCGGGAGCGGCGCCGCTGGGCCGCCCTGCGCGGGTGGCAGTTCGCCGAGACGGATCCGGAGTTGCCGCGGCAGTGGTCCGGGGGTGCGGTCGCCTACTACGGCGACGGCACGGCCAGGGACGTCGTGGTGGGGACGACCTTCACCGCGGACGGCAGGCGCAAGGTCGCCGTGTTCGACCTCGAGGCCGGTGGCCGGGTCAACGTGGTGATCGTGGCCGTGCAGTGCCGCAGGACGCACCCTGTGGTGCTGGAACTGTGGGTGCCGAGCACCCCGTTCCAGCGGGAGCACATGCCCGAGCTGCTCGGCCCGGTCGGCCAGCGGTACGCGTTCGTCTCCGACATCGGGGCGGCGCGCGCGCTGATCACCCCCGACCTGGTCGACGCGACCGAGGACATCGGGCAGGACATCGCCGTGGCCTGGATCGAGGCGGGCTGGGTGCTCGCCGCCGCGGCGCCGGGGTCGAGCCCGTCGCGGTTGGAGCGGTTGCTGCGCGGGATCGGCGAGATCGCCGACGTCGTGGACCCGTTCGACACGCCCGAGGTGCCGCACGCGGTCGAGGACCGACAGGTGGACGAGCCGCAGCCGAGCGGGAAGCCGACCGACCAGTAGCGGTTCCGACCCCGGTTACCACTTAGTAGGTTGATCGCATGCCTACCGCGCTCATCACCGGGGCCACCGCAGGGATCGGCGCCGCCTTCGCCAGGCGGCTGGCCGCAGACGGGTACGACCTGGTGCTGGTGGCCAGGACGACCGAGCGGCTCAAGCAGGTCGCGGCCGAGCTGACCAGGGCGACCGGGGTGTCGGTGCAGACCCTCACCGCGGACCTGTCGACCACCAGGGCGCGCAAGCGGGTCGAGGCGCGCCTCGCCGAGCCGGAGCGGCCGGTGGACCTGCTGGTCAACAACGCGGGCTTCGGCACCAGGGGCGCCTTCGCCGAGGCCGACCCGGACTGGCTGCAGAACCAGCTCGACGTGAACGTGACCAGCGTCATGCGGCTGACCAGGGCGGCGCTGCCCGGGATGATCGAGCGCGGGCACGGCGGGGTGATCAACGTGTCCAGCATCGCCGGGTTCTTCCCGGTCACCGGCCCGTCCTACGGCGCGACGAAGGCTTACGTCACGGCCCTGTCCGAGGGCCTGGCCGCCAACCTCGCGGGCACGGGCGTGCGCGTAGTGGCGCTGTGCCCCGGGTTCACCCGCACCGAGTTCCACGAGCGCGCCGGTGACGACATAGACGGGTTCCCCGAGTTCTTATGGCTAGAGGCCGACAGAGTCGTCGCGGACGCCCTGGCCGACCTCCGGCACAACCGCGACCGGTCAGTTCCGGGCATCCAGTACAAAACGCTGCTGGGTGTGACGAAACTCCTGCCCAGGGGCCTGCTGCGGTTCCTGTCGCAACGCGCGTCGGCGGGTCGCGACCGGGGTTAGGCTCCCCGCCATGACGAATCCGCAGCCCGGGTGGTACCCCGATGGCCCCGGCTCAACGTCCCTGCGCTGGTGGGACGGGAACCAGTGGACCAACCAGACCCAGCAGGCCCCGCCGCAGCAGCCGCGCAGCGACGCCAGCGGCTGGGAGATCCCGCTCGGCCAGGGGCCGACCGACCCGAACAAGATCAGGGACCAGCAGCGCAGGGCCGGGGTCGGCCAGGCGGGCCAAGGCGGCGGCACGCTGTTCAGCGAGCCGGTGCTGGTGGTCAACCAGAAGGTCAAGCTCATCGAGATGAGCAACGAGTACTCGGTGTTCGACCAGCACGGCCGCCAGATCGGCTCGGTCGCCCAGGTCGGGCAGAGCGCGCTGAAGAAGGCCGTGCGGTTCCTGGGCAGCTACGACCAGTTCTTCACCCACAAGCTCGAGGTCCGCGACGCCAACCACCAGACGGTGCTGCGGCTGACCCGGCCCGCCAAGTTCGTGAAGTCCCGGATGATCGTCGAGCGCGGCGACGGCACGCCGGTCGGCGAGATCGTCCAGCAGAACGTCTTCGGCAAGATCCGCTTCTCGTTCCTGGCTGGCGGCCACGAGATCGGCGGCATCCAGGCGGAGAACTGGCGGGCGTGGAACTTCGCCGTGCTCGACCACACCGGCGCCGAGATCGCGCGCATCACCAAGACCTTCGAGGGCATCGCGAAGACCATGTTCACCAGCGCGGACAACTACGTGCTGCAGATCCACCGGCAGTTGCAGGACCCGCTGATCAGCATGGTCGTCGCCTCGGCGCTGACCGTCGACACCGCGCTCAAGCAGGACAGCAGGGGCTTCGGCTGATCACCACCGCGCGGTCGGGGGAGCCCGTGGTCCGGGAGCGTTGTCAGTGGACCGGGTCGGCATGAGAGGCTTGCGCCTCGTGCGAACCGCTCCGTCTGTCGACCCCGCTGCCCAGGGCGAACTAGCCCGCCTGGTGACCGAACTCGCCGTCGTGCACGGCAAGGTCACGCTCTCGTCCGGCAAGGAGGCCGACTACTACGTCGACCTCCGCCGGGCGACCCTGCACCACGCCGCCGCCCCGCTCATCGGGCGCCTGCTCCGCCAACTCACCGCCGACTGGGACTACGTCGCCGCCGGTGGCCTCACCCTCGGTGCCGACCCGGTCGCGCTGTCGATGATGCACGCCGCCGCGTCCGCCGGTGAGGTGCTCGACGCGTTCGTCGTCCGCAAGGACGCGAAGGCGCACGGCATGCAGCGCCGGATCGAGGGCATCGAGGTCGCCGGTCAGCGCGTGCTGGCGGTGGAGGACACCTCGACCACCGGGGGCAGCGTGCTCACCGCCGTCGACGCGCTGACCGAGGCCGGTGCCGTCGTGATCGGCGTGGCCACCGTCGTCGACCGCGACACCGGTGCCCGCGAGGCCATCGAGGCGCGCGGGCTGCCCTACCGGTCCCTGTTGGGCCTGGCCGATCTCGGCCTGGTCGACGGTGACTGACCAGGGTTAATTCCGGTTGATCTCCCCCAACTCCGGGTACCGTGGGAAGTGCTCGCCGAGTTCTCGGTGGTTGGGGAGGTGGCCCGGTGTTCGGTCTGCTCGCCGCCGCGACGGTCGTCGTGCACTTCGCGGCACTGCTCTACATCGGTTTCGGCGGCTTCCTCGCCTGGAAGTGGCCCAAGTCGATCTTCGTACACGTCTTCTTCGCGATCTGGGGCGTGCTCGTCAACTCCACCCCGGTCCAGTGCCCGCTGACGGCGGTGGAGAACTACTTCCGCGCCAAGCAGGGACTCGGTCCGCTTCCGGGTGGCTTCAACGAGTTCTACGTCTACGGCACGCTGGTCCCCGAGGGGCACGTCGACCTCGTGGCCGCTGTCGCCCTACTGGTGCTCGTCTTCTCGTATGTGGGTGCGTATCTGCTGTGGCGGAATCGGAAAAGCCTGATGGTGCCGGTGAAGTAGGCCCCACCGAGTGGGTGTTCGGCGAGCCGGTCGGGGTCGGCCCGTGGCCGGGTGAGTGGCCTGCGGGCGCGCACTACGACCCCGACCTGCTCGCGGACGGCGACCGCCGCAACGTCGTCGACGCCTACCGCTACTGGCGCCGCGACGCGGTGGTCGCCGACCTCGACCGGCGCAGGCACGGTTTCCACGTCGCCATCGAGAACTTCCAGCACGACCACAACATCGGGACCGTGGTCCGCACCGCCAACGCCTTCACCGCCCGCGCGGTGCACATCGTCGGCCGCAAGCGCTGGAACCGCCGTGGCGCCATGGTCACCGACCGCTACCAGCACATCCACCACCACCCGACCGTCGAGTCCTTTGTGGAAACCGCCCGCCGCATGGGCCTGGCGGTCGTGGGCGTCGACAACACCCCCGGCTCGGTCCCGGTGGAGACCGCGTCCCTGCCCCGCGACTGCGTGTTGCTCTTCGGCCAGGAAGGCCCCGGCCTCACCGACGAGGCACGGGCGGGCGCCGACCTGCTGGTGTCCATCGCCCAGTTCGGCTCGACCCGCTCCATCAACGCGGGCGTCGCGGCGGGCATCGTCATGCACGCCTGGGTCCGCGAACACGCCGACCTCACCCAAGCCTGGTAGCCGCCCGCCGCAGCGCCGCGCTCATCAGGAAGTCCGTGCTGTCCACCCATTGATCGACAGCGCCGGTCAGCGGCAGGTTCCTCAGCTCGGCATCCAGGGAGTCGCGCAGCGCGTCGACGAACCTATCGGCCCGGATGACGGGGTACGGCCTCTCGTAGTAGTCACGCCGCGTCGGGTCTACCGAGTCGGTGAGGCCGGTGGCGTTCTGCAGGGCTCCCACGGCCTCGTAGGCATCCGCTAAGAGCTCGCCACGGCTGCGGTAGTCCTGTGCGGCGAGCACGCCTCTTAGCGTCACCTGAAGCGTGGGATGCGGGAGTTGCGCGAAGGCACTACCCAACCACTTGCTGTACGGCGGATACCGCTTGGCCAGCAACAGGCACAGCCGCATCAGCTCACGGACCTGCCTCGCGGCGACGACAGCGGACCCGAGTTCGTCCCCCACCTCACCGGCGCGTCCGACGAACGCTTCCTCTTGCGCTAACCGCTGCCACTGACAGGCGAGGACATAGCGCCAGACGTCATCGGGGTACCAGGCGATCGCGGCGCGTAGCGGGTGCAGGACATCGAGACCGTCGTGGAAGACCGCACCTGCGGTGATCTCGGCGAACGCCTGGGTCGGCGTGGACAACCAGTCGAAGGTGGTGACGCCATCCAGCGGGTTGAACCCGAGAGCGCGGACGGCCCACGTGCCGGTCTCGGCGACGTCGATGCGGTGGTTGACGGGGCCGTCGGTCACCGCCATCGAACCGAGGGGGTTGGCGTCGAAGTGCGTGGGGTAGCCCAGGAAGGTCTTGGGCAGCGTGTGCGACAGGTCGTCCTGGATGCGTTCGGCTTCGGCGGGGTCCGCGACGAGGATCTGGCACCTCGGTCCCCACTCGTGGTCGGCGGAGATCGCGGTGTCGAAGCCGAGGACTTCCGACCCGCTGCCGAGCCGTCCAGCGGAGTGCGGCACGTCGAGTGTCGGCGCTACCGCCTCTTGGTAGAAGCGCCGGGCGAGATCGAGCCCCTTGATCACAGATCCCCCTGCGTGTGGCGATCAGGCCGGTGGCTGACGCACCATGGAGTATGGCTGGGCTGTGGGCGGCACGCGCGGGAATTGCGGAGGATGCGGTTCGGGCGCGGTTCCTGCGGCGGGTTTTCGCCCTGCCTGGGACGCGGTTGGGGCTGCCGCGCGTCGGTGGCCGTCTGCACCTGCGGTGGAACTACTGGTGGCAGGCGCATCTGCTTGATTGCCTTGTCGATGCCAGGTTGCGTGAACCAGAGGCCGAGCGGGACAAGGTGATCGCGGCGCTGGTGCGGGGTATCCACGTGCGCAACTTCGGAGCGTGGACCAACCGCTACTACGACGACATAGCCTGGCTCGGGTTGGCGCTACAGCGGGCGGGTGGGTCGGAGCGGGCTCTAGCCGCCATCGAGGCCAGGTTGCGTTCAGGGTGGACAGACGACCTGGGCGGTGGGATCTGGTGGCGGAAGGGGGACACGTTCAAGAATGTCCCCGCCAACGGCCCCGCCGCGATCTTCCTGGCCCGGCGGGGTGACCACGCCTGGGCGAGGACCGCGCTCGACTGGATGGACCGGACGCTGGTCGATCCCGAGACCGGGTTGCTCTGGGACGGTGTCCGGGTCGGCGGCGAGGTGGTGGAGACGATCTACACCTACTGCCAGGGCGTGTTCATCGGTGCCGCCGTCGAACTGTCCACACCGGACCTCGCGGCACGCACCATCCGTGCGGTCCGCAGGCACGTGGCCACCGCGCACGTCCTCCCCGGGCAGGGCACCGGCGACGGCGGCCTGTTCGCGGGCATCCTGGCCCGCTACCTGGCCCAGTCCGCGCTCCGGCTGCCCACCGCCGAGGCGGACACCGCCCGCCGCTTGGTCTTCGCCTCGGCCGACGCGCTCTGGCGCCACCGGGTGATCACCGCCGACGGGCCGCTGTTCGGCACCGACTGGACCACTCGCAGCGGCCAGCAGCGCGACCTGTCGGTGCAGTTGTCGGCCTGGATGACCCTGGAGGCGGCCGCGCTGCTCGCCCGCGCGGGCGGAGCTTCGCCGAACGGGGTGTGATCCGGCCCGATCGCGGGTATGTCGGGGCCACTTGCCGCCCCCGTTGGGAGGAGTTGACCCGATGTCCGACGACCTCGGCTTCACCGGTGACCTGGACACGTCCGTCCCCGAGGACAAGCAGCGCCGCGCCGCCAGGGTGGTCGCGGGCATCGCGGCCGACGCCGCCGAGTGCGCGATGCTGCTCGACATGCTCGGCCTCTCCGCCGAGATCGGCGGCAAACGTGAGCACCACCGCGCCGCGTGATGTGTAGGCCCCGCCCCCTCGGGTATGCCTTGGGAGAACCCGACGAAGCACGAGGAGGCTGATCGAGTGTGAGCACGATCATCGAGACCGTTGACGTCGCCGTCCCCGTGTCCACCGCGTACAACCAGTGGACCCAGTTCGAATCCTTCCCCGCCTTCATGGAGGGCGTCGAGCAGATCCGCCAGGTCGACGACCGCAACACCCACTGGGTCACCAAGATCGGCGGCATCACCCGCGAGTTCGACGCCACCATCACCGAACAGATCCCCGACGAACGCGTCGCCTGGAAGTCTGTCGACGGCCCCGAGCACGCAGGCGTGATCACCTTCCACCGCCTCAACGACCGCGAAACCCGCGTCACGGCCCAGATGGACATCGACCCCGAGGGCTTCGCCGAGAACGTCGCCGACAAACTCGGCATCATCGACCGCCGAGTGAAGTCAGACCTCAAGCGCTTCAAAGACTTCATCGAAACCCAAGGCACAGAATCCGGCGCCTGGCGCGGCGACGTAGCAGCACCCACCCAAACCCCGCCGCCACTGTAAGACTTTGTAACAGCTAGACCCCGAGCCCCCCTGGGCAGTCGCCCAAGGGGGCTCGGTGCTGTGACGGACACCCCAACCTGGCCGTCATGGTCCTCACAAACGTTGGCCCCAACGCGCCCCCAAACAACGTTGGCCAACCACACGCCCCTCTACGACGTTGGCCAACCACGCGCCCCTCTCAGGCGTTCGCCAACCACCCGGCCCTCACAGACGTTGGCCAACCACGCGCCCCTCTGCAACGGCCAACTACGCACCCCTCTGCAACGTTGGCCGACAACCGCTCCTCGGAGTCGCTGGTGCCAGGCCGGCTCGATGGGGCGGACTTGTTTTGTGTGGGGGAGCAGTGCCCGTAGCGTCGTTCGCGGACAGGGCCATGCTCTTCGGCCCCTGCTTTGCGGTCCTGCCACGGGTGCTGCCGGGGCCCCGCACAAAACAAGTTCGCCACATCGAGCTTGCTCGAAACTCGCGCCAGGCCAATGCCGAAGGCGAGGCGTTCACCATCGACGCCGCAGGCGAGCACGAGAGCCGCAACCCCCCAGCCCAAGATCAAACCCGCCAAAGCACCCCCCGATATACAGCTTACCGGCAGGGGCTGACAAACCGCCCAGAGCGAGCCACCGCCCTGTGGACAACCCACCTCACAAGATCAAACCGCCCCAAGCACCCCCCAACACACAGCCTACGACCGCACACCACCACCCCAGAACACCCAGCACAGCACCTGTGCACAACTCCGCCCCATGTGGACACCCCCCAAACACAAAAGAGGCCGACCCCCACCGGGACCGGCCTCCACCACCCACCCACCTACCGCTTCTGCGGCCGCCACACCACCAACGCCGTCTGCTGCCGCACCGGCACCAGATCCCGCCGATACGACTTGTGCACCGCAGCAGCAGCCTGCTCAGCCGCCGCATAAGCCGAAGCCAACTCTTCAGTCAACTCAGCCACCCGCACCCGCAGTGCGTCAACCTCGTTCTCCAACTCGATGATCCGCTTGATCCCGGCCAGGTTCACCCCAGCCTCCTGCGACAACCGCTGCACCTCGCGCAGCAGCGCGATGTCGCGGATCGAGTAGCGCCGCCCGCCCCCCGAGGTGCGACCGGGGGAGACCAGTCCCTGGCGGTCGTAGCTGCGGAGGGTTTGGGCGTGCAGGCCGGAGAGTTGGGCGGCCACCGAGATCACGAAGACGGGGGTGTCCTCGTCGGTGCCGGGGGGGAACGGGTTCACGACTGCCTCGCCTTCTGGACCAGTGCGGTCAACTCCGGCCTGGGGTCGAGGTCGGCGGTGGCCTTGGCGTAGGTCTCCAGGGCCGCCCTCGCGTCGTCGTCGAGGTCGTTCGGGACGGTGACCTGGAGGGTCACCAGCAGGTGGCCGGACTGGCCGTCGCGGCGTTGGACGCCCTTGCCGCGTACGCGCAGGACGCGGCCGGACGCGGTGCCGGGGGTGACGTTCAGCGAGACCACGCCGTCGAGGGTGGGCACGGTGAGCGTGGTGCCGAGGGCCAGTTCGGTGAAGCTGACCGGGACCTTCAGCGTCAGGTCGTTGCCGCTGCGGCCGAACACCGGGTGCGGCGAGACGTGCACGCGGACGTACAGGTCGCCTGCCGCCGCGCCGCTGCGGCCCGGTTCGCCCTGGCCTGCGAGGCGGATGCGTTGCTCGTCCTCGACGCCTGCCGGGATACGCACGGTCAGCGTGCGGGTCTTGGTGTTGACGCCCTCGCCGCCGCAGTCGGGGCAGGGGTCGTCGATGATGCGGCCGGTGCCCCGGCAGTCGCGGCACGGCTCGCTGAAGGCGAACGCGCCCTGGCTGCGGCTGACCAGACCGACGCCACCGCAGGTGAGGCAGGTCTTGGGGCTGCTGCCCGGCCGGGCGCCCGAGCCGTGGCAGGTGTCGCAAGTGGACGGACTCGACAGTCGCAACGGGACTGTCGCGCCCCTGACCGCCTCGACGAAGTCGAGCCGGACGTCGGTCTCCACGTCGGCGCCGCGGCGGGGCCTGGTGGCACCGGCGCTCCCGCTCTTGGCGCGGTTGAACAGGTTGCCGAACAGGTCGCCGAGCCCGCCGCCACCGCCGCCGAACCCGCCCTGCTGGCCGCCGAACGCGTCGCCGAAGTCGTACCCGCCGCCGCCGAACCCGCCGCGGGAGCCGAACATCGAGCGGGCCTCGTCGTACTGCTTGCGCTTCTCCGGGTCGCCGACCACCCCGTACGCCTCGGACACCGACTTGAACCGGGCCTCGGCGTCGGCGTTGCCGGGGTTCGCGTCGGGGTGCAGCTCGCGGGCGAGCTTGCGGTACGCCTTCTTGACCTCGGCGTCCGAGGCGTCGGAGGAGACGCCCAGCTCGCGATAGAAGTCCTTGTCGATCCAGTCCCTGGCACTCACCGGACGTCCCCTCCTCTCGTGCTAGCCCTGCGCCGCGGGTGCGGCTTCCGCGTCGGTGACCGCGACCAGCGCGGCCCGCACGACCCGGTCACCGATCCGGTAGCCGCGGCGCAGCACCCCGGTCACCGTGGGGCCGGACACCTCCGTGGAGGTGTTGTGCTGCACGGCCTCGTGCACCGACGGGTCGAACGGCTCGCCCTCGTGGCCGAACGGTTCGAGGCCCGTCTTCTGCAGCGAGCTGGTCAGCTTCTCCGCGACGGCCTTGAACGCGCCGGTCAGGTCGCCGTGCGCGGCGGCCCGCTCGACGTCGTCGAGCACGGAGAGCAGGTCGGTGACCACGGCGGCCTTCGCCGACGTGACCACCTGCTCGCGGTCCCGCTCCACCCGCTTGCGGTAGTTCGCGTACTCGGCCTGCAGGCGCTGCAGGTCCGCGGTGCGCTCGTCGAGCTGGACCTTCAGCGCCGCGGTCGGGTCGAGCTCCGGCTCCACCACGCCGTCGACGCTGCCGTCGACGACCTGGCCGGGCTCGGCCTCCGGGGTGGACGGGGCGTGCGTGCCCGCGGGCGCGTCGGCCTCCTGGCGAGCGTCCTGCGCCGGGACCTGGGGCTCCTCGGGGAGGTCGCCCTGGTGCTGCTCGCTCACGCGGTCACCTCACCTGCGATCGGGGTCGAGGTCACTTCTTGTCCTTGTCCTCGTCGACGATCTCGGCGTCCACCACGTCGTCCGCGGCGTCGGCCTTGGCCTGGCCCTGACCCTGGCCCGCGTCCTCGGCGCCACCGGCGGGCGCGCCGGAGTTGGCGTAGAGCGCGGAGCCCATGGTCTGCGACTCGGCGGCGAGCTTCTCCATCGCGGCCTTGATGGCGGCGATGTCGGTGCCCTTGAGCGCCTCGTTCGCCTCGGCGAGCGCGGCGCCGACCTTCTCCTTGGCCTCGGCCGGGATCTTCTCGTCGTTGTCCTTGACGAACTTCTCGGTCTGGTAGACCAGCGACTCGGCCTGGTTGCGGACCTCGGCCTCGTCGCGCCGCTTGCGGTCGTCCTCGGCGTGCGCCTCGGCGTCGCGGACCATCCGGTCGATGTCGTCCTTCGGCAGCGCGGAGCCACCGGTGATCGTCATCGACTGCTCCTTGCCGGTGCCGAGGTCCTTCGCGTTGACGTGGACGATGCCGTTCGCGTCGATGTCGAAGGTGACCTCGACCTGCGGGACCCCGCGCGGGGCAGGCGGCAGGCCGGTCAGGTCGAAGGTGCCGAGCTTCTTGTTGTCCGCGGCGAAGTCGCGCTCGCCCTGGAACACCTGGATGCCCACGGTGGTCTGGTTGTCGTCGGCGGTGGAGAAGATCTCCGAGCGCTTGGTCGGGATGGTGGTGTTGCGCTCGATGAGCTTGGTGAACACCCCACCCTTGGTCTCGATGCCCAGCGACAGCGGGGTCACGTCGAGCAGCAGGACGTCCTTGACCTCGCCCTTGAGCACACCGGCCTGCAGCGCGGCGCCGACCGCGACGACCTCGTCGGGGTTGACGCCCTTGTTCGGCTCGCGGCCGCCGGTCAGCTCCTTGACCAGCTCGGCGACGGCGGGCATCCGGGTGGAGCCGCCCACCAGCACCACGTGGTCGATCTCGCCGACCGAGACGCCCGCGTCCTTGACCACGTTGTTGAACGGGGCCCTGGTGCGGTCGAGCAGGTCGGCGGTGATCCGCTGGAACTCCGCGCGGGTCAGCGTCTCGTCGAGGAACAGCGGGTTCTTGTCCGCGTCCACGGTGATGTAGGGCAGGTTGATGTTGGCGCTGTTCGAGCTGGAGAGCTCGATCTTCGCCTTCTCGGCCGCCTCGCGGATGCGCTGCAGGGCCATCTTGTCCTTGGTCAGGTCGATGCCTGCCGACGCCTTGAACTTCTCCACCAGCCAGTCGACGATGCGCTGGTCCCAGTCGTCGCCGCCGAGGTGGTTGTCGCCGCTGGTCGCGCGGACCTCGACGACGCCGTCGCCGATCTCGAGCAGGGACACGTCGAAGGTGCCGCCGCCGAGGTCGAAGACCAGGATGGTCTGCTCCTTGGCGCCCTTGTCCAGGCCGTAGGCCAGTGCCGCCGCGGTCGGCTCGTTCACGATCCGCAGCACGTTGAGGCCCGCGATCTGCCCGGCCTCCTTGGTGGCCTGGCGCTGGGCGTCCTCGAAGTACGCGGGGACGGTGATCACCGCGTCGGTGATGGTCTCGCCGAGGTACGCCTCGGCGTCGCGCTTGAGCTTCATCAGCACGCGGGCGCTGATCTCCTGCGCGGTGTACGCCTTGTCGTCGATCGCGTCGGTCTTCCACCCGGTACCGATGTGGCGCTTGACCGAGCGGACCGTGCGGTCCACGTTCGTGACGGCCTGGTTCTTGGCGGGCTGCCCGACCAAGACCTCGCCGTTCTTCGCGAACGCCACGATGGACGGGGTCGTCCGCGAGCCCTCCGAGTTGGCGATCACCGTCGGTTCACCGCCCTCGAGGACGGCGACGACGGAGTTGGTCGTCCCCAGGTCGATGCCGACCGCTCGCGCCATGGTTTCCTCCTGCTTGGTGCTTCGCCTGTGGTGTCCGGCCCACTGCGGGGCCGGGCAAAGTTGAGCCTACCGGACTGAAGTTCCTAACTTGAGTCCGGCCCGCTCAACCTTCCTGCACCCGCAACGAAGCACCCCGGTCGGTTGTTCCCGGCGTGAGCGCCACCACTGAACCGGGTGATGACGGTGGCTGCTCGGGCTCCGGCTCGGCACTGACCTCGACCGACTCCGGTGCGCTGACCTGCGCGTTCACCACCGTGTCCACGACGTGCAGCACCGACGCGCGCATCCCGGCCGCGGTCACCTCAGCCCGCACGGCGCGCTGCAGGTCCGCGGCGACGCTCGCCAGCAACACGTGTGCGAGGGCGTCGCGGTCGCCCGCCGCCTCCGCCTCGGTGAGCAGCGCGGCGACGTGGCCGTGCCAGTAGCGGTAGGCCGCGATCCGGTACCGGGTGCCAGGGCGCGCCGTCTCGGCGAGGTGCACCAGGTCGAGGTGGTCGGTCAGGAAGGTCAGGTACGCGTCGAAGAAGGCCACCAGCCGCGCCGCCGGGTCTCCCCCCGGACCCAGCGGCGCCGCCCCCTCGGCCACCCGCGCCCGCAGCCCGCGCTCCCCGTCGTCGAGCAGCGCGGCGGCCAGCCCCGACTTGTCGCCGAACCGCCGGAACAGGGTCCCCTTGCCCACCCCGGCCGCCGCGGCGATCTGGTCCATCGTCACCTTGTCCACCCCGCGCTGGGCGAACAGCGCGCGGGCGGCGACCAGGATGCGCCGCCGGTTGCGCGCCGCGTCGGCCCGCTCGTGGATCACCGCGCCGACCCCGGACCCCGGCTCGCCCTTGACCCCTTGCGCTGCGAGAACCTGCTCTGCCATCAGCCGAACCTCACCGTCACGTCGCCGCTGTCCGCGTTGAGTTCGAGGTGGTTCGGCGAGTCGCGGTAGTCGCCGATGCCGTTGTCGACATCCCCGCTGTCGGTGTGCGCGCTCACCCGGTACTCCCCTTTCGGGACGGTGACCTGCACCGACCCGCTGTTGGTTGTCGCCTTGACCCCGGCGGCCTTGGTCAACCGGACGGTGACGCTGCCCGACTGCGCCGACGCGTCCACCGCGCCGTCGACCCCCTGCGCGGTGACCGAGCCGGATTCGGCGCGCAGGGTGGCGGCACCGACGTCACGGGCCGAGACGTCCCCCGACTCGGCCTCGACGGCGACCTTCCCCTTGACGTCGACCAGGTCCACCGAACCGGACTCGGCCTTGACGTTCACCGCCCCGGACACCCTGCGCACCTTCACCTCCCCCGAGCTGACCCGCAGGTTGACCGTCGACGCCCCCTCGACGTCGACGGAACCCGAGTCGAGGCCCCCCGAGACGGTCACGCCCTCCGGCACGACCACCTCGTAGTCGACCCAGCAGTTGCGCACCTCGCACTCCCGCAGGACCAGCACATCGCCCTCGACCCGGTGCGTCACCCCCGGCCTGCCGTCCAGGTAGGACACGGTGCGGTGCACGCTGGCCGACGGGCCGACCCGCAACCGCACCGACCCGGCGGCGCCCTCGATCCGGACCGCCCGGATCGTCTCGCCGACCGCGGCGTCATCGCTGAACCGCTTCGTCGCGATACCGCAGGCGGCCGACGAGGAGAGCAGGACCGCCACCCCCACGGCGGTCACCCCCAGCACCCCTCGTCGTGACCGCCCCGCCACCACACCGCTTGCCATGACACCCCCACCGGAACCGCACATCACCAGGAGAAACCGCTACCGCGACGCTAGGACCGCAGACCGGTTGCCGGGATCCGGGACGCCCCCGACCCTGCCCTGAAGTTGTCCCTACCCCCAGGTGGTACACCGTCCCGTTTCCGCTGGTCAGCGTCCCCCGACTACCCGCACCCGAGACTAGGGTCCCCGGTGTGCGCCGACATCGGACCCGGGTCTTGGTTCGGGTAAGACTTTGGTCCTAGGCGGCTTCAGCGCAGCGGGGCGAGCAGGTGCTCCACGACCGGGAGCAGTTCGGCCGCGGTCGGCGGCTCGTCGTCGATCAGGCCCTGGGTGAGCATGCCGTCGAGCGCGGCGAGGAAGGCGCGGAAGCCGACCTCGTCCGGCTGGCGGCCGAGGCTGGTCAGCACGTCGATCCACAGCCGGGCGGCCGGTCGCAGTTCCGGGCGGCGGGCGGCGAGCAGGTACAACTCGAACTGCGCCTTGGTCTGCCCGCGCCGGGGTCCGAGCGCGTCGGCCAGCATCTCGGCGACCGCGCCAGCCGGGCCGCTGCCCTTGATCCGGCTGGACTCGATGAGGTCCCTGGTGCGCGCCGCGAACTCCTCCGCCGAGTGCACGAGGGCGGCGACGAGCAGGTCGTCGAGCGCGGCGAAGTGGTAGGTGATCGACGCGGGCGGGATCCCCGCCGCCGCCGCGACCGACCGGTGCGACACCCCGGCGACGCCGTCGCGCTCGACCACCAGCAGCGTCGCCCCGATGATCTCGCGCTTGCGCCGGTCGCCCCTGGTCCTGCGGCCGTCGACCCTGCGGTAGGTCCTCACAGCGGGCCGAGCCGGGTGATCGCGGGGAGGATGGGCGGTGGCACCGGGCCAAACTACCTGAACAGGTGTCCAGGAAGTTACCGAGGTGTGCGCCACACTTGACCGACTTAGGCTTCTCAAAGTCGGTTACCGGCCAGTAAGAAAGCGTAGGGTCCACCCACCCGCACCCCGACGACGGAAGGGCACCACCACATGGGCGCCGTGCAGCTGGCACTGGGGTTGGTCGCGGTCGCGGTCAGCCTGGTCGCGTGGGGCATGTTCGTGCGGACCGTGGCGCGGATGGTCGCCGTCATCCGGCTCGGCCAGCCCGACGCGACCCGCAACGGGCCGTTCGTGCCGAGGATGAAGACGCTGGTCGCGGAGTTCGCCGCGCACACCCGGATGAACAAGTTCCGCCACGTCGGGCCCTGGCACTGGCTGGTGATGTGGGGCTTCCTGATCGGGTCGGCCGCGCTGTTCGAGGCGTACGGCGAGGTGTTCGTGCCGACCTGGGGCTGGCCGGTCCTCGACCACTGGAACCTGTGGCACCTGCTGATGGAGCTGCTGGGCGTCGGCACGATCGTCGGCGGTGTGGCGCTCGCGATCATCAGGCAGCGCAACCACCCCCGCCGCGCCGACCGGCTGTCGCGGTTCCAGGGGTCGAACCAGTGGCAGGCGTACTTCGTCGAGGCCGTGGTGATCTTCGAGGGCGTCGGCATCCTCGGCGTGCGCGCGGGCAAGGCGGCGCTGGGCGCGCACGAGCTGCCGACCTGGGCGGCGTTCGTGACCAACCCGCTCGGGCAGCTCCTCCCGGCGAGCCCCGACCTGGTGTCCGCGCTGGCGTTCATCAAGCTGATGGGCGCCATGGTGTGGGTGTACGTGGTCGCCAAGAACATGACCATGGGCGTGGCCTGGCACCGGTTCAGCGCGTTCTTCAACATCTACTTCAAGCGTGAGGACGACGGCGGGGTGGCGCTCGGCCCGCTGCGGCCGATGATGTCCGGCGGCAAACCGCTCGACTTCGAGGAAGCCGACCCGGAGAAGGACGTCTTCGGCGCGGGCAAGGTCGAGGACTTCACCTGGAAGGGCTGGCTGGACTTCACGACCTGCACCGAGTGCGGCCGCTGCCAGTCGCAGTGCCCGGCGTGGAACACCGGCAAGCCGCTGTCGCCGAAGCTGGTCATCACGCAGCTGCGCGACCACGCGTACGCCAAGGCTCCTTACCTGCTCGCGGGCGGGAGCAGGGACATGGCGGGCGACGAGGTAGGTCTAACCGGGGACAACCCGTACGCGGGCATCGATGTGCTGGCTATCGCCGAGTCCGAGCGGGCTCTTATCGGGGACGACGGCGGGGTCATCGATCCTGAGGTGCTGTGGTCTTGCACTACCTGTGGCGCTTGCGTCGAGCAGTGCCCGGTGGACATCGAGCACGTCGACCACATCGTCGACATGCGCCGCTACCAGGTGCTGATCGAGTCGAACTTCCCGTCCGAGCTCGGCGGGATGTTCAAGAACCTGGAGAACAAGGGCAACCCGTGGGGTCAGAACGCCAAGGACCGGCTGGCCTGGACCGAGGACCTCGACTTCGAGGTGCCGGTGTTCGACGGCGAACTGGCCGACGACACGGAGTACCTGTTCTGGGTCGGCTGCGCGGGCGCGTTCGAGGACAGGGCCAAGAAGACGACGCGCGCGGTCGCGGAGCTGCTGCACACCGCCGAGGTGAAGTACACGGTCCTCGGGCCGGAGGAGACCTGCACGGGCGACCCGGCGCGGCGGGCGGGCAACGAGTTCCTGTTCCAGATGCTGGCGCAGCAGAACGTCGAGGTCATCAACGCGGTGTTCGAGGGGCGCGAGGCCGGTAAGCGCAAGATCGTGGTGACCTGCGCGCACTGCTTCAACACGATCGCGAACGAGTACCCGCAGCTCGGTGGCAACTATGAGGTCTTGCACCACACGCAGCTGTTGAACAAGTTGGTGCGCGAGCGTCGACTGGTTCCGGTGGCACCGGTTACGGAGGACGTCACCTATCACGACCCGTGCTACTTGGGGCGGCACAACAAGGTCTATGAAGCGCCGCGCGAACTCGTTGGCGCTTCCGGTGCGCGGTTGCGCGAAATGCCTCGGCACGCGGATAGGTCCATGTGCTGCGGTGCGGGCGGTGCGCGGATGTGGATGGAAGAGCGCATCGGTAAGCGCATCAACATCGACCGCGTTGACGAGGCTCTCGGGACCGCACCGTCGAAGATCGCGACTGGCTGCCCGTTCTGCCGCGTGATGCTGACCGACGGGGTCACCGCCCGGCAGGCGGACGGTCTCGCGGGGCAGCACGTCGAGGTGGTGGACGTCGCGCAGTTGCTGCTGTCGGCGGTGCGGCGGGGCAAGGAGCCGCTGGACACCCCGACCGACGAGGTCGGCACCGGGACGCCGTTGCCGGATGAGGACAAGTAGCCGGTCCTTGACAGCGCCCCCGACCTGCCCAGGTCGGGGGCGCTTCTCGTATCGCGGGAAAGTTGTTCCGCTATCCAGGAACATTTAGCTACGGTAACTACATGGGACGACGCTGGTGGATCCTCGCGATCGCGGTCGCCGCGCAGGCCGCGGTGACCAGTCTGGTCTACGGGCTGCCCTTCATGCTGCCGCAACTGCGGGCCGAACTGGGGTTGTCGCTGACCGAGGGCGGGACGCTGGCGGTGGCACCGGTGCTCGGGGTGCTCGTCGCGCTGATCGCGTGGGGCGCGGCGACCGACCGGTTCGGCGAGCGGCTCGTGATGGGCATCGGCATGGCGGGCACCGGGCTCGCGGGCCTGGCCGCCGCGTCGACGACCGGGGTGGTGGGGCTGGTCGTGCTGATGATCGTGGCCGGGGTGTTCTCGGCGTCGATCACCTCGGCCAGCGGGCGGGCGGTGCTGGGGTGGTTCGAGGCGTCCGAACGCGGGCTGGCGATGGGGATCCGGCAGACGTGCACACCTATCGGCGTCGGTTTCGCCGCTCTAGTCCTACCGGCTGCGGGAGAGGCTTGGGGCTACCGCGCGGCGCTGCTCGTACCTGCGGCGTTATGCCTGGCCTTGGCGATCGTCGTTGCCCTGTGGCTGGTGGACCCGCCACGCACGGCAGCGCGCACCGCCACCGAGACCCGGTCGCCCTATCGGACTCTGACGCTGTGGCGGGTGCACACCGCTAGCGCGCTGCTAGTGGGGCCCCAGTTCATCTCCAGCACGTTCGCGTTGACCTACCTGGTCACGGAACACGGGTGGAGCGCGGTTACGGCCGGGGTCGTACTGGCCATCGTCCAGATCTTCGGCGCGGCGGGCCGGATCGGGGCGGGGGTGTGGTCGGACCGGGTGGGCAGCCGGATGCGTCCGATGCGGATCATCGCGGTGGCCGTGGCGGCGGCGCTGATGATCTGGGCGTTCGGCGGGTCGTCGTGGGTGGCCGTGGTGGGGCTTGTCGCGGTGCTGGTCATCTCGGTGACCGACAACGGACTGGCGTTCACCGCCACGGCAGAACTAGCGGGCCCGTTCTGGGCAGGGCGCGCGCTGGGCATCCAGAACACCGGTCAGAACGCCATGGCACTGGCCATCGCCCCGCTGTTCGCGGTAGTCGTAACCGCCTTCGGCTGGCCGTTAGCCCTGTCCCTGGCGGCAGCCTTACCTCTGGCCGCCGCCCTGATCACCCCGGTGGGTCAGCGCTTGGTCTCGACCCGGTGAAAGTTCAGGTATGCCTTAGAGGGCGTCGGCCCGCGCTGCCCCTGGTAGCGCGACCCGGCTTCCTTCGAGCCGTAGGGGAACTCGGCGGCGGACGACAGCCGGAACAGGCAGAGCTGCCCGATCTTCATCCCCGGCCACAGCGTGATCGGCAGGTTCGCCACATTGGACAGCTCCAACGTGATGTGCCCGGTGAACCCCGGATCGATGAACCCCGCCGTCGAGTGCGTCAACAACCCCAACCGCCCCAGCGACGACTTCCCCTCCAGCCGCCCAGCCAGGTCATCCGGCAACGTGACGGCCTCGAACGTCGACCCCAGCACGAACTCCCCGGGGTGCAGCACGAACGGCTCATCGTCCTCAGCCTCGACCAACGACGTCAGGTCGTCCTGCTGCTGCCGCGGGTCGATGTGCGTGTACCGCGTGTTGTTGAACACCCGGAAGAACCGGTCCAACCGCACGTCAACACTCGACGGCTGCACCATGAGCGGCTCGAACGGCTCCACCCCCAGCCGCCCCGAGGCCAACTCTTCCCGCAGGTCACGATCGCTCAGCAACACCCCCACACCCTAACCGCGCCACCTCCCCGTGACGCGCCCACCCGGGCCGTGTAGGCTGACGGCGATCTTCACTGCGGATGTAGTTCAATGGTAGAACATCAGCTTCCCAAGCTGAATACGCGGGTTCGATTCCCGTCATCCGCTCAACCAGGGCTACCCATGTCCAAGGAATGCTTGGACCTTGTGGTTTCGCCATTGCATCTGGGGGCCGAGCCCCCAGGCCCCCACGGGGCGGTTGGCGCCGGAACCAGCGTTGCTCGTTCGGGGCTGACGGCCCCTTACGTCGAGTATGTGACCAATAGGGTTGTCGCCCACGGGGCGGTTGGCGGCGGAACCAGCGTTGCTCGTTCGGGGCTGACGGCCCCTCGCGTCGAGTATGTGACCAATGGGTTTGTCGCCTACGGGGCGGTTGGCGGCGGAACCAGCGGGGATTCGCTTGAACCTTCGGCCCGCACATCGAGTATGTGGCCGATGGGTTTATCGCGTGCGGTGTGATCACTCCGGATATGGCGTTGTTTGGTTGTGTGGCAATGGGCGGGGCCCGGGGAGGGTGGGCTCCCCGGACCGGCCGGCAATGGGGTTACTGCTGGATGGACCAGACTTCGGGGGCGGTGTAGCCGTTGGCCCACATGCGCTCGATGGACTGGCGCTCCTGGGCGTTCGGGCTGGCGTTGTGGCAGGAGGTCCCGGCGCCGCCGCCGGACATCAGTTCTGAGCACGGGCCCTGGTAGTGGTCCTTGAGACCGAGTGCGTGGCCCGTCTCGTGCGCGGTGATGCGGACCTTGTCGTACTTGGCCATCTGCTGGAAGTCGATGTAGATGGTGCCCTGGCCATGGCCGTTGGTCACCGCGTGCGAGCCCTGCTGGCCGTAACTGCCCTCGACGTACCTCAGCGTGGCGCCCGCGCACTCCTTCAGTTGGACGTTGCGCACGGCCTCGTTCCACTTGCCGAGCCCGGCGATGATGTACTGGCGGAACTGCGGCGCGCCAGAGGTGCTGACGCAGACCGTCTTGGCGGCGGCCGCACTCGACGTTTCGGCGGACGCGGAGCCGGCGATCACCGGCATTACGAGAACCGCGACGCCGACCGCGCCGACGAACAGGGATTTGACGGACATCTGGAGAACTCCTTGTCATTGGGACGATTGACAAGGTTCACAGTGACGATGTCCTTTCATCTGCGGTACATGCCAATGAAACATAGGCATCGCCTATACCGCGCCCGCAACGCCCCAACCAGCGCGGATGCGGTCGACCCCAGCGCGACCGAATAGTTCCCATTCACCATGCAGGTTGCCGAAATGTCCCATCTGATCCGGTTGGGTGAATTCGCCTTGGTGTCGCGCACTCAGTCCCGGGCGGCGACGGGTTGGATTTCGCGGGACTTGTCCACCAGGTACAGGTGTTCGGTTACGTGAAGGGTGCGGGAGTGGAGGTTTCGGCTGCCGCGGAAGGCGTTGTACTGGGTGGTGAACTCGGTGACCGTGCCCGCTTCGCGCAGGAGGTGGTGCATGGCGGGTGGGGAGATGAAGCCCTCGTTGTTGGCCGAGATGAGGATGAAGCGGGCGGGGATGCGGGCCAGGAGGTCGGCCAGCAGGGCGGGGGCGCGCTTGCGGATGTTGTACGCGGAGCGGCGCCACGTGGTGGGGATGCCGGAGATCGGGCTGATGTCCATCGGCTCGGTGTAGTTGACCAGCAGGTTGAGCATGAAGTAGTTGGAGCCGTAGGGGTGCTGGTTGTACGGCGGGTCCAGGTAGGCCAGGTCCAACTCGTCGAGTACGTCGGGCAGGGTGTTGGCGTCTTGCTGCAAGACGGTGACGGCGCTGGAGAAGGTGCTCAGCACCGGGGTGCTCAACCTGATCTCGCCCTTGATGCGGGACAAGGCGTCTTTGCCGCTGCCGCCGAGTCTGCCCACGCCGGTGGTTCTGTCCTTGTAGAAGCCCTTGAAGAGGCCCGCGGTGTTGGTGTGTATCGATGCCGCCGACAGCAGTGGCCCAAGTAAGAGGGGCTGTAAGTGCGGTGGGGCCTGGCGGATCAGACAGGCGTAACTGTCGAGTCTTCGGGCGTTGCTCGTTGTGTAGAAGACGCGTTCGCCGGGCTGGATGTGGTCGTCGTCTGCGGGGGCGTAGAGCTTGCGGATGAACCCGTCGCCGGGGGAGAGGTCTACCCGGCGGTTGAGGTCTCGTACGACCTCCTCCAACGCCGGTAGGTCTACCTCGTCCGCGTTCGTCAGGTAGCACTCACTCACCACGCGGGCGTAGTCCTCGATGTCGTTGACCACCAGCGTCGACGCGTGCTGCTTGAGAGCACGGGACACGACACCAGACCCGGAGAACGCGTCCAGGATGCGTAAGGGACGACCGAGGTACTCGCGGACCGCTCGGACTGCCGCGTCGATCGGGGCTAAGAGGCCGCGCTTGTTACCGAGGTACGTGATCAGCTGGGTCCGCGGGTAGTCCGGGTTCTCCTCGGCCACACTCAGTGCACGCGGGCGCGGATCTGGCCGCGGATCGCCGGGAGGCCGAACTCGCGCACGGCGGTCAGCACCTCGGCCGACAGGTTCGCGAACGGGCGGCCCGCCTCGATCTTCCACCACAGGTCACCGATCGGGACGCCCGAGCCGACCAGCATCAGGTTGCCGATCCGCTCCTGCCAGCCCGGGCCGGTGTGGCCCGCGGCGCGGGTGTACGGCCGGATGCGCAGCTGGGAGGCCCACTCGTCGGTGGCGGTGACGCTCAACGACAGGGTGAAGCGGGTGGAGTAGGTGCTCGACTTGGCCGACTGGAGGATGGAGATCTGCCCGACGTGGGCGTTCTCGATCACCCGGAAGTGCCTGCCGTTGCCGGACAGGCCCAACGCCCGCAAGCCGGGGGCGAGTCCGGTCTCGACCATCAGCCGGAACCACTCGTCCGCATTGCGCACCGCGCCCGCTTCCACGTAGCCCCCTGTTTGGGTCAGGCCGCCCACGCTCGGCATCCGACTGGTCACTGGCGGAGTACTCCCCTGACCCTATCCGGCGGACCGCGGCGTTCCTACCCATTCACCGATCTCACCCCGGTTCGTGACCTGGTCGCCAACCACCATCAGGTGATGACGACACACACCGCGACCAACCGGCGATGTATGTAACACAGATCACACAGGCGTTCTCACCCGTGTGGGTGAGGTTGTCGCGGAAATGGCCGGAAATATCGAAACCGCACGTCACGGGTGGCGGATCGGGTCGTCGCACCTACACGGACGGGTGAACAGCTGGAGGAGCCACACATGCCGCGCAGTACCCACCGGGCCTTCGTCGGCAGGCCCGGGGAGGTAGGCCCAACGGTCGCGCTCGTCGACGGCGTCCCCTTGTTCCGGGAGGGGCTGTCCGCGCTCGTGCTGCGCACCCCCGGCCTGCGCTGGCTCGGCGCGACCGATACACCGCAGGGCGCGCTCGGGTTCGTCGAGCGGTTCCGCCCCGACGTCGCCCTGATCGACTCCGGCCTCGACCCGCGCGGACACCTGTCGACCTCGCTGTGCGCGGCGTGCCCCGCCCTCGCCGTGGTGATCCTGGTCCGCGAGGCGCACCGGACCACCCAGTACGTCGCCGCCGCGATCACCGCGGGCGTGCACGGCGTCCTGCAGCGCTCGGTCGAGCCACCGCAGGTCGTCGAGGCGATCCGGACCGTCCACGAGACCCGCCGCTACCTCGACCCCGGGCTGGCGAGCACCGTGGCCGCGCCGCGCGCCCGACTGGCCGGGGTGTCCGACGAGCAGCTGCCGCTGTCGCGCCGGGAGTTCCAGGTGCTGCAGCTGATCGCCGACGGGTTGGAGAACCAGGAGATCGCCAAGGTCCTGTTCGTCTCGGTGGAGACCGTGCGGACGCACGTCAAGAGCATCCTGCGCAAGCTCTGCGCCAGGGACCGCACGCACGCGGTGGCCGTGGCGTTCAAGTCGGGTGTGCTCATCGCTCCCGCCCGCAGGCCGCGCACCGGCACGTGAGCGGGATCTCGACCACCGACCGGGTGAAGCACCCCCCGCGCCTTGCCGCTCCTACCAGCCGGTAATAGACTCAAGTTACCGATGAGTAGCCGCTGCTCACGAGCGTGACACACGGAGCGACGAGATGGGCCACTACAAGAGCAACGTCCGCGACCTCGAGTTCAACCTGTTCGAGGTGTTCGCCGTCGGGGACCGGTTGGGCAAGGGGGTCCTGGCGGAGTCGGACGAGGAGACCGCGCGGGGCGTGCTCAGCGAGTTGAACAAGCTCGCCGTGGGTCCGCTGGCCGAGTCCTTCGTCGACGCCGACCGCAACCCGCCGGAGTACGACCCGAAGACCTTCAGCGCCACGCTGCCGGAGTCGTTCAAGAAGTCGTACCAGCAGATGTGGGACGGCGAGTGGTGGCGGCTCGGCCTGACCAACGAGCTGGGCGGCCTCGGCCTGCCGCCGACGGTCCAGTGGGCGGCCTCCGAGCTGATCCTCGGCGCGAACCCGGCGCTGTTCATCTACCTGGCCGGGCCGAACTTCGCGATGGTGGTGCACAACAACGGCACCGAGGAGCAGAAGCGCTGGGCCCGGCTCATGATCGACCGCGGCTGGGGCGCGACGATGGTCCTCACCGAGCCGGACGCCGGGTCGGACGTCGGCGCGGGCCGCACGAAGGCGGTCAAGCAGGAGGACGGCTCCTGGCACATCGACGGGGTGAAGCGGTTCATCACCTCGGGTGACCAGGACCTGACCGAGAACATCATGCACCTGGTGCTCGCCCGCCCCGAGGGCCACGGCCCCGGCACCAAGGGCTTGAGCCTGTTCCTGGTGCCCAAGTTCCACTTCGACACCGAGACCGGCGACCTCGGCGAGCGCAACGGTGCGTATGTGACCAACGTCGAGCACAAGATGGGCCTGAAGGTGTCGACGACCTGCGAGGTCACCTTCGGCCAGCACGGCACCCCGGCCAGGGGCTGGCTGCTCGGCGAGGTGCACGACGGCATCGCGCAGATGTTCCAGGTGATCGAGTACGCCAGGATGATGGTCGGCACCAAGGCCATCGCGACGCTGTCCACCGGCTACCTGAACGCGCTGGAGTACGCCAAGGAGCGGGTCCAGGGCGCCGACCTGCCGAACATGCTGGACAAGTCCGCACCCAGGGTCACCATCACCCATCACCCGGACGTGCGCCGCAGCCTCATGCTGCAGAAGGCGTACGCCGAGGGCCTGCGGTCGCTGTACCTGTACAACGCCACTTTCCAGGACCAGCTGTGGACCCGCGAGGGCGACGAGGAATCCCTGAAGCTCGCCGAACGGGTGAACGACCTCCTGCTGCCGATCGTCAAGGGCGTCGGCTCCGAGCGCGCCACCGAGCAACTGGTGCAATCCCTGCAAACCCTCGGCGGCTCCGGCTTCCTGCAGGACTACCCGCTCGAGCAGTACATCCGCGACTCCAAGATCGACTCCCTCTACGAGGGCACCACCGCGATCCAGTCCCTCGACTTCTTCTTCCGCAAGATCATCCGCGACAAGGGCCAGGCGCTGGCGTTCGTCGCGGGGGAGATCAGCAAGTTCCTGGAGTCGGAGAGCGGCAACGGTCGCCTCAAGCGGGAACGCGAACTCCTGAAGCAGGCCCTCGAAGACGTCCAGGGCATCCTCGGCGCGATGGTCGGCCACCTGACCGCGTCGCAGGAGGAGCCACGCAGCATCTACCGGGTCGGCCTGCACAGCGTCCGCCTGCTGATGGCGACCGGCGACCTGCTGGTGGGATGGCTGCTGCAACGCCAAGCGGAGATCGCCCTGGCCCGACTGGACGCTGGCGTCAGCGGGCGCGACAAGGCGTTCTACGAGGGCAAGGTGGCGGTGGCGTCGTTCTTCGCCAAGAACGTGCTGCCTGAGCTGTCAGCGGCCCGCAAGATCGTCGAGGCCGCGGACCTGGACCTGATGGACGTCGACGAAGCCGCGTTCTAGGAACTCGCTTTCGATGGCCCGCTACCCCCGTGGTGGCGGGCCATCGGCATCATCCGGGACGACATCTACTGTCCATGATGGACATGTCCACACTGGTTCTCTCGATCTATCCGGCTTCGGCACGCAAGACACGGGATCGGCGAGCCCACCACACAGCCGATGCCACGCGGCCGTCGTGGAACATGACATCAGCTAGGTTGATGGCAGCTTCAGCATCACCACTATCAGCCGCCATCCGGTACCAACGAGCGGATTCCGCGAGATCCCTCCGATTCGCATAGATGACGCCAAGGTTGAACATCGCACTGGCAACACCCATTTCGGCCGCCTTTTCCAGGTACGGAATAGCCTCGTCTACCCGACCTAGAGAGTGCAGGACCTGCCCGAGAGCGTCGATGGAGACGTGATCATCAAGCGCAGCGCCCCGCTCAAGCCACAGTGCCGCGTCCTCGAACCGGCCTGCGTCGTTGAGCAGGAATCCCATCCCCCTGATGCTCGTGAGGTCTCCGTGCTCGGCTCCCGCACGGAACCAGGCTTCGGCCTTCCCCAGGTCACCGGATACGGCGGACAGTGTCCCTGCACTGCCGAAAGCGGCCTGAACGCCCGCATCGGCAGCCTGCGTGAACCACTCCTCGGCACCCGCCCTGTCGCCCACCCGGACTCGGAGAGTGCCCAAGCTCATTGCCGCCTCGGCGACGCCGCGCTCGAGTGCCACTCGATACCAGTGCTCGGCACGCTCGTAGCGCCCAGCCTCGTGGTGGAACAACCCGATGTTGAAAGCAGCATATCGATCCCCCGCTTCATGCGCGAGGATGAACCACGGCATCGCCTCGTCCACCCTGCCTGCACTGGAAAGGATCTTTCCGAGGTTGGTGGCCGATCGGTGCTCGCCCAGTTCGGCTCCACGCCGGTACCAGATCTCTGCTTCCTCAATCTTCCCTTGCTCTTCAAGGTCGAATCCGAGAGAGAAGAATGCAGGCGGGTAGTTCATCTGCACGGCCTGCAGGATCCATTTGCGCGCGCTGGCCTTGTCACCGTCCTCTTCGTGCAACGCACCGAGGTTGTAGGCAGCCATTGGCTCACCCGCAGCGGCAGCCTGGACAAACAGCTCCCTGCCTTCGTCCGCACGGCTGGTTTCCATGCAGAGCACGCCGAGGTTGTAGGTCGCCAGTGCGCCGTCGAGGCTGTCGGCGACCATCGGCCTCCAGATGGCTTCCGCGATCTGACGCGAGAACTCGGTCCCGGTCTCCGCTGCTTTGACGGCGATGTTCATCAGCTGATCACCGGTCGCGTGCTCGACCGCTTGGTCCCACACCACGTCTGGCACCGCAGGACTCGGCGTGATCCGCTCGACGCTGTCCACCAGGTAGTCAAAGACTTTCCAGTGGGTCGGGGACACCGGGAGCAAGGGGCTCGTCACTCCGTAGCGGCGTTTCGCCGCCCATTCCCAAGCGTCTGGCAACGGCTCGGGTCGCAGGACGTGGCCGCCGTACGCCTCCAGGTAGTGCTCGTGGAGACCGGTGATCAGGCGTTCGTGGTACGGGCCTGGCAACCCGCATCGCTCCAGGTCGACTGCGGCCGCGACCAAGGCCGCTCCTCTTGGCTGCCCTTCGACATCGATGGCCCGACGCCACTCGGCCCAGATCGCGGGCCCTGCCGCGAGGTACTCGGCAACGCCGTAGATGCCGTGGTGTGCGACGGCGTCGACGATCCGCTCATCGGAGTGCTCACCAGCGCGCCGCAGTTCGTCACCGCTCCAGAGTCGAGGGACCTCGATGGCCTCCGCCATCTCCAGCACACGCGCGCCAAGCCTCACCGCCTGCGTCAGCGATGGGCTGATGCCCACGTGCCCACTAGGAGCGAATGTCTTCAGGCGCTGGATCCGCATAGTCGCGACCACCACGACATGCTGACGCCGGAACTCGGTGAGCAGGTTCTCGTTCAGCCCTCCTGGCCCGAGAAGCGATTCGTCGAGGTCATCGAGCCACAGAACACAGCGAAATCCTGACCGGGTGACAGCGTCCAGGATCGGCGCAAGATCCGCACTGACGAGTGGGGTCGCGACGCGGTGCTGCGGCAATACCGCCCGGATCGCCTCGAACGCCGCCCTGGTCTTGCCTGTCGCCGAATGGCCGAGCAGCAGCACCCAGCCGCCACCGTCGCCGAGGTTCGAGATCTTCTCTCGCAGGTCGGCGTCGACATCGCGTTCGACGTAGGGCGGGACGATGTCCCCGCCAGGCAACTCCTTGGCCCGGTGCACACCGGAAGCCAAGGGCGTCCACCCGCTGACGAGCGGCCAGGAGTGGGGATCGGGTATCTGCGCGACTCCTGATGGTGTCGAGACCACATTGATCGTCGCATGCCCGACTTGCACGATCCGACTGTCACGAACACCCCGGGCCTCATTCCACACCCCCTCTGGCGGGGTGTTCTGCTTGCCGTCGGGCGTCATGTCGCACTCCATCAGTCTGTAGGGCGCACGCACCACGTCGGACTCTCCTACTTGGCGGCAACCATAGCGGGAGTCCTACCTTTGGTAGAGCACATCGCCTCGACAGGAGGACCACCCCGTGGGCAAGGCACGCCGGAACAAGCGCGACGGACGCGGTCAAGCAGCCAAAGCGCGGGTTAGCTCAGCCATCAAGTCAGACGTCTCGAACGAGCGGGACGCCGCTGACGCCGCGCTTGCCAGGCTGTGCCGCAGGGCTGGCGCTGCCCGACAAAGCCTCGCGGAGGCTTACGCCCTTGGCTACGGCTCTCTGGTGATCCACCAGATCGAGGACACAACGCCCGATTGGATACACGATACAAATCCGCTTGATCTGATCATACTTGGGATGACATTCGGGAAGAACTTCAGAAACGGCTACGAGTTCTCCAACACCAGGGCCGCGTGGCTTCAACAACTCCGCAGCACGACACATTGGAGCGATATAGAGAAGTTCGTATCCGTCGCAATGGACTTAAGTCGTGATACCGGCCTAGCTTTGGATAGCGGCGAACTGCTCTACACATTGGCTAACCACCTGGAAGACGCGGGCCTGAACAGGCGGCGATTGCCCGCCTCACTGAGGCCCGAAGCGCTCCTCGCCAACGCTCGATTCGCATGTGGGCCTTCAACCGACTTCGAGTTACCAGAGGCGACGGCCGAGTCAGTCCTTCTAGCCGAAGAGTACCTGGCAGACCTGTCTGCCGATATTGATTTGCCAGACAGTTATGCAACCACACTGCGAGATGCACTGTGGCTGTTCGATCGCGCCGGAGCCCCGACGGACACAGATCCCATGGTGCTCCTGGTGGTGCTCTACACCGGCGTTGCCGCCTACCAGGTCGACGACCTGCTCGACTTGGTCGAGCCCGCTGAGGCTTGGGCCCTCAGCTTCGACTACTCGTCACCACTGAGCAGAGTCCTGGACACCATCCTCGTCGCATCAGCAGAGAGCTTGACAACCGTTGACACGCTGGCAAGACTGCTGACGCTACCCGAGTTTCTTGAGCCGGTGGACATGGCTACCCGCTCCTGGAATCGTTCACCTGGGCCAGAAATGACTGAGATAGCATTGAGCCTGGGATACACGCGAGCGATCTTCACGGACTACAAGACGGTAGCGCTCAGCCCCATCATGGCCGCGCAATTGAGGCGAGCGAAGGATAGTTTCGAACATCCACCAGCACCAGGCGATCTGATATTCGGAGTAGATCCCGAATTGGCCAAACAAGGTACGGTCAACGCTCTGCATAGCTTCGAAGTGCATCCGGCCATTATCAGCGCTTTTGAGACTGAGGACTTGCTTCCAGCCTCGCTCGATTCTTTCCACACAGCCGGAGACCGACGCGCTTGGCAAGAGGCGGTCGATCGATATGTTTCAACGAACCCCGATACCGAGGTTCCCGACCTCGACGCAGAGTTCGGGAAGATGAAGGCCCTCTCCAATATCTTACTAGTTCGCAGCATCGTCGACGACCCAGAGTTGGCGACAGAAGTGATCACACTCATCGACGACGCGACTGCATCCACAACCGATGAACTGGTTGACCTAGCTGACTTCCTCGAAGCACAGGCTTCCCACTTGGACGAGTTCGGCAAGACCGCGGAGACACGAGCTCAGACCATCGAGATGGCTCGATCATGGGGCGGCGAGGTGCTAGTTCGGCGCGTACTGAGGTGGATGGACGGAGAACCGACCATCCACCTCGGCACCGACCCAGTAGCTTTGCTGGTCGCCGCGGCGGTGTGGATCGGCTCGATGACCAGCGACGAACACTGAGCACTGGATCCGACGAGTCGACTCAGGTGCGGTGGGCCTTGGCGGCGGCGATGGCGTAGGTGCCGAAGGCGGCGAAGCCGAAGGCTACGACGATCAGCAGCACGGTGCCGAAGGGTTGGTTGGCGAGGGTGCGCAGGGCTGAGTCGAGGCCGCCTGCTTCGGAGGCGTTGGCGTCGAGGGCGGCGATGCCCAGGAGGACGCCGACGATGGCGATGCCGAGGCCCTTGGCGGTGTAGCCGATCTGGCCGAGGCGTTCGACCACGCGGGGTTTGGGGAGGTTGGTGGTTTCGAGGTCCTTCATGAAGGACTTGCGGAAGCCGGAGACGATGCTCGCGATGCCTGCGCCGATGACCACCAGGGCGACCAAGCCGACGATGACGCGGCCTGCGGGGAGTTCCATCAGGCGGGCGGTCATCTCCTTCTGCTTCTGGTCGCCGCTCTGGCTGCCGTTGCCGGTGGCGATGCGGATGGCGGCGATGCCGAGGGAGATGCCGACGATGCCGCGCACGGCCGCGCCCAAGCGCTTGAAGACGCGCTTCTTGCCGTCGTGCCACTGGTAGCTGACGGCGGCCATCAGCAGTTGCCACACGCCGAAGGCCAGCAAGCCGATGGCGAGGACCCACAGGATCACCGCGCCGAACGGGGTGCTCGCGATCTCCTGCAGGGCGCCAGTCTGGTCGGCTTCCTGGCCGCCGCTGCCGAAGGCGACCTGCAGGGCCAGGTACGCGATGATCACGTACACCGCCCCGTAGCAGGCCATGCCCGCGCGGCCCAACCCCTTGACCACGTCGTTGTGGTGCGCGCTGTGCACTGCGCTGGTCATGCGGCCTCCTCGGTCACGGTCCGGGGAGGAGGTGTCACCTGATCGGGTTGCTCAAACGTGAAAGGCCCGGTGACCGCACGTGGTCACCGGGCCTCGACAAGCAGACTCAGGCTGGCGGGGGCGGCACCTGCGGGGCAGGAGCGCACACGATCTTGGGCTGCGGGTTGTAGCGGACCGTGCGGGTGTCGCGGCGGACCTCGCGGCCGGTGCCCGCGTCGCGCAGGACGCGGGTGTCGGAGGTGGTGAAGCCCGGTGCGCCGTTGCTGGGGGTGCACTTGCCGGTGGTCGGACCGGGCTTCTCCTGCGGGGTGGTCTCCGCGGAGCGGCCGCCGGTGATCGACTCGACCGAGTAGCGCTTGGTGCCCCAGATCTTCACCGTGATGGAGCCGGAGGTCCAGATGGTCTGGATGGCCACGCCGGTCGTCGCGTCGTTGGTGAACTTCAGGTCGATGACGCTGCTGCCGTCGTGGTTCTGGAACACCGTCGCCTCGCGGGCGGCCGGGTAGCGGCTGATGTAGTAGCTGTGCTCCTTGTGGCCCGCGTCCTTGAGACCGGCGAAGTACGAGGCGTTGTACAGCGTCGTGGCGAACTGCGAGATGCCGCCGCCGACCTCGCGGCCCGGTGCGCCGTCCTTGATCACGCCCGCCTCGACGTAGCCCTGGACCGCGGTGCGCGGGCCGGTGAACCCGTTGAGGCTGAACGTCTCGCCCGGCTTGACGATGGCGCCGTTGACCTTCGCCGCGACGGTGCGGATGTTGATCCCGGAGTCGGCGGCGAAGCCCTTGGTGCTGAACTCGCCGATGACCTCCTTGATGCCGAGCTGGTTCGCCTGCTCGGTGGTCACCTTCGCCGGGGTCTTGGTGTACTCGACCTTGAGCTCGCGGCCGTCCTGCTTCTTCAGCACGTCGAGCAGGGTGGCGAACGCGGTGTCGTACTTGACCCCGGTGCCGTCGACCGAGGGGGTGACCGTCGGCGCGCCGCTCTCGAAGACGACCTGCGCGTCCTTGCCCTCCTTCTCGGTGGGGGCGAGCTGCGGCTTCACCGCGTCGGTGACCTTGACCAGGTCGAGCTTCGGGTTCAGGCCGCCGCCGTCGACCGGCTCGAACACCAGCGCGGACGCGATCACCGCTGGCTCGATCCTGGCGTCCTTGCCCTCGCCCTTGACCACGACCGGCCCGGACACCGCGACCTTGGCGAGCTCGAACGCGGCCCGCACGCCCTCGGTCGTCGTCTTCACCGGGGTGGAGGTCACCGGCAGGGTCAGCGACCCGCCCGCGACCCAGCCGTCGACGATGATCGACTTGGCTTTCGCGGCGTCGAGCTCCTGGCCCGCGACCGGCTCGACCGCGACCGGGGTGGCGCCGTCGAAGCGGATGCCGCCCTCGGCCGGGGCGCGGGTGCCCGCTGCCTTGAGCCGATCGATCGCACCGGTCAGCGCCGCGTCGTCGGTCGCGGTGACCACGCCGACCTCGCGGGTACCGCCGAACAGCGACGAGAGCCGGGTGAACGGGTTGAGCGGCTGGTCGCCAGCCTGCTCCAGGGTGGCGCCCCAGTTCAGCGTCAACCCGGACCTGGTCGGGTCCAGCTTCTCCTCGACGGAGCCGATCTTGAGCGACACCGGCTGGGTGAGCCGCGGCTCGATCTTGTTGCGCAACTCGCGCTCGGCGTCGACCTGCGACAGCCCGCCGACCTCGACGCCCGCCACGGTCGTCCCGCGCGGCACGTCACCACTGCTGATCGCCAGGTCGATGCCGTAGAGCACGGCCAACGCGCCGACCACCGCGCCCGCGATGACGGCGGGCTTGCGCAGACCCCCGCGCTTGGCCGGTTCCTCGTCGTGCCCCTGGTCCTGCGACGTGCCGAGCTTCTCGGTCGGACCGTCCAACGGCGACCCCACCGCCTGCGGTCCCACGTGCTGCGGCACCCGGGGCAGCAGGTCGGTCTGCTCGCTGTGCGACTCCGGCCATCTGGCCCCGTCAGGCCAGTCCTGGTCCTGCGGCACGGTTCACCTTTCCCCTCAGAGGTACCCCGGTCAGAGGTACAGCCCGGTCCCGTGTTCGGTGCGCTCGCTCGCCACGGCGTGCACGTCCCGCTCACGCATCACCAGGTATGCCTGCCCGTGGACCTCGACCTCGAACTGGTCCTCGGGGTTGAACAGCACCCGGTCGCCCACCTTCACCGTGCGGACGTTCGTCCCCGCCCCCACCACGTCCCCCCACGCGAGCCGCTTGGCGACCTGCGCGGTGGCCGGGATGACGATGCCGCCGGTGCTGCGCCGCTCCCCCTCCTCGGGGGTCAGCCGCACGAGGACCCGGTCGTGCAGCATCTGGACCTCGAGCTTCAGTTCCGACACCGAGGAATGGTAACCGCCTGCTCGGGGTGGGCTTCCGGCGTGGTCAGGGCTGCTCGTCGAGCCCGCCCATGACCAGTGGCAGCCGGTGCGCGCCGGTGTCGGTCACCCGGACGGGGACACCCCAGTCCTGCCTGGTCAGGTGGCACGCGGCGTGCTCGGTGCCGTCGTCGTCGCAACTGGCCGCCTGCGCGACGACGTGCAGCACCCCCTCGGTCACACCGGCGGCGACGGTCAGCTTGCGGGTCAGGTCGGTGCCGACACCCGCGCCGTCGGCCAGCAGTTCCGGCGGCGACGAGGTGATCTCCAGGCGGGTCGACGGGCCGTACCGCTCGTCCAGCTTCTGCCCGGGCGGCGGGGTGAACACGACGGCGAGGTCGAGCACCCCGGCGGCGATGTCGGTCGGCGGCCTGCGGACCTGGTGCGCCTCGCCGTCGACCAGGTGCGCCGCGGCGACCGGGCGGGACAGCCGGTGCGCGGCGGACTCGACGACGACCAGGTCACCGTCGAGCAGCACGGCGCCGGAAGGCTCGGCGAGGCCGGTGGCGAGGGTGCTGACCTCGTCGGTGGCCGGGTCGTAGCGCCGGATCGCGCCGTTGTAGGTGTCGGCGATGGCGACGGAGTGGTCGGCCAGGACGGTGACGCCGAGCGGGTGCTGCAAGAGCGCTCGGTCGGCGGGGCCGTCGCGGTGGCCGAAGTCGAACAGGCCCTTGCCGATCGCGGTGTGGACGGTGCGGTCGGCGTCGATCCAGCGCAGCGCGGAGGTCTCGGAGTCGACCAGCCAGAGCTTGTCGCCGTCGACGGCGAGGCCGGAGGTCTGGGCGAAGAAAGCCTGGTCGGCGGGGCCGTCGTGCAGACCCTCGACGGTCGTGCCCGCGAAGCGGCTGACCTGGCCGGTGCGGGGGTCGAACAGGCCGAGCGTGTGGTTGCCCGCCATGGCGATCACCAGACCTTGCGCGGGCTCCCACCAGACGAGGTCCCACGGGCTGGTCAGGTCGATCTCGAGACCGGGGCCGTCGGTCGGGCCATTGCGCCATTGCAGACCGGTGCCCGCGATGGTGGTGACCTCGCCGGTGTCGGTGTTGATGCCGCGCAGGAGGTGGTTGACCGTGTCTGCGACTACGAGGTGGTAGCCCACTCTTACGTGCTCGGGCAGCACGGCGACGGCGGAAGGCTCGGAGAAGGTGGGCTCGGTGCCGTCCTGCCTGCCGCGCGCGCCAGTGCCGTAGGTGGCCACGACGGTGTCGTCCTCGAGCTCGACGATCCGGTGGTGCGCGGTGTCGGCGACGAGGACGGTGCCCTTGCTGGTGACCGTCGCCTTCGCCGGGAACCGCAACTCCGTCGCGGCGGGCGGCGGAGGCACGTACGGGCCATCGCCGCGGTGCAGCGTCCCCTTCGCCTCGTGCTCGGCCACAACCTCGGCGATCACCCGCTTGAGCGCCTCCGCATGCCCCTCACCCGCGGCGACGTGCACGACATAACCCTCGGGATCGACCAGCACCAACGTCGGCCACGCCTTGACCGCGTACGCCTGCCAGGTGGTCAGATCGGGGTCGTCGAGCACGGGGTGGTGCACCTCGTACCGCTCAACCGCCGCCCTCAACGCCAGCTCATCCGCCTCGTGCACGAACTTCGGTGAATGCACCCCCACGGTCACCAGGACATCCTTGAACTCCTCCTCGACGGGACGGAGCTCGTCGAGGACGTGCAGGCAGTTGATGCAGCAGAAGGTCCAGAAGTCCAGGAGCAGGACCTTGCCGCGGAAGTCACCGAGGTGCAGGTCCTTGTCACCGGTGTTCAGCCAACCGCGCCCGATGAGTTCGGCAGCGCGGGACAGGCGACGGGGTTGTGCTGTGCTCACGGGTGGATCCAACACGCTGGCGGTTGCAGTCTGTTCCTGGGCCCAGGATGTGGGCTAGAGCTGCCGCCACCGGACGCAGGTGGGACGGGCGGCGGTGGCCAGGAACTCCTTGAGGGCATGGGTGAACAGGTCGAGGGCGAGTCCGGTGCCTGCTTCGAAGTCCGTGTGGTCGTAGTGGCGCGCTGGGGACGTTGGATCGCCGATGGGGAGGCTGAAGGGGTGCGTCGGGCAGTAGTGGGACAGGTAACCGAATCCGCGGTGGACTAGCGCCCAGAGCAGGTGGTCGGGGACTGACTTGCCGCTGAACTCCGAGATGACGGAGGGGCGGTCCAGGTGGAAGACCATCGCTGGATCGGCGCGTGGGTCGGATAGCAGGGCTACCAGGCGATCGACGTCGTCTGGGGTGTGGGCGACGAGCGTGCCGTCGGCAGGAAGTTCTTGGGGATCGCAGATCTCCCAGGCAGCCCTGAAGCTCATCCCACTCCTCAGCGGCGGGGTTAGGACCGTTCTCGCCTCGCCGTAGCGGACAAGAGCGGCGGCGTCCGGCTCCAACATAAGGTCAGGAGGTTCGGCGGAGCATGCGGGTTACGCCTGCGGCGACGGTGGTGGCGAGGATCCAGCCGAGGGCTATGAAGACGGCGGAGATCCATTGGGAGGGGCCGTCCACGGTCCATTTGTTCTTGTGGCCGAAGTCGACGATGGGGACCAGGAGGTCCAGGGTGTAGAGGACGGGGTTCCAGACGAGATGGTCGTCGGTGTTGGACTCGTGGGGGGTTGGGATCAGGGCGAACCAGAGGGTTCCGGCGATGAGGAAGCCGAAGAGCCAGGCCAGGGCTCGGGTGGGGCGGTAGCCGTAGCCGACCATCCAGCGTTGGAGCCTGCTCCAGAGGCGGATGCCGGGGGCGGCCAGGCGGGCTCCATCTGCCAGTGCGTTGTAGCGGCAGCGTTGTTTTTCCACCAGTACGGTCGCGGCGTGTTCTTCGTTGCCCGCGGCGCGGAGCATGTGGGCGAATTGGTCGTAGGGGCCGGGGCGGTAGACGTCGCGCATGCTTTCGCGGAGCCAGTGGAGTCGGCGTTCGATCTCGGCGTCGTCGTCGAGTTCGACTGGGACGGTGAGGGCGTCGTAGCGGAAGTCTTCCAGTTCGATGCCGCCCTGGGCGCGCCAGAAGATCTCGTTGTCGGCGAGGAAGGCGCAGCGGGCGTGGCGCAGGTCGATGCGGCCGCGGGGTGCGGTGGCGACGTCGAGGCGGAGTTCCTGGGTTTGGATGCCGAAGGCGTTGAGGGCGACCAGGTCGTGGTCGTTGCCGAGTTCGGCGCCGTGGAAGTTGGTCTCCCGCAGGATCTCCGCGCGGCGCATGCGGATCTCGCCGTGCGCGGCGAACGGTTCGGCGCAGATCAGGTCGCGGCCGATGTGGGACACGCGCAGGTCGAGCGACGGTTTCGGTGACGAGTCCCGCGCGTAGCTGCCCGGTGCGACGAACCGGCTGCCGCGCAGGTCCAGGTTCGCGCCGACCTTCGCGCCCGGCAGCAGCACCGAGCCGAACACCAGCAGCGACCGGCCGTCGAGGTTGCCGCCGACGGAGAACCGGCGCCCCTCCACGGCGTCGCCGTGCCGGTTGCTGAGCACGGCCCGGTCGAACAGCACGCTGCCCTGCACCTTGACGTCGACCAGCCGGATCTGCCCCGCGACCCGCGCGTCACGGGCGTCGATGCCGCCGCGGACCTCGGTGCCGTCCAGGTGCAGTGCGCGATCGGCGTACGGCCCGGGCGCCCCGGCCTGTTCGACGAACGTCTCCCGCCCGCCGGACAGGTCGACCCGCGAGTGCGACAGGCGCAGGGAGCCGCCGATGTGGGCGTTGACGATGCGGACGGTGCCGGTGCTGCTGAAGTCGCGGTCGAGGTTGACGTTGCCGTCGACCCTGGACCGGTCGGCGACGAGGGTGGCGTTGGGGTCGAAGAACGGGTCGTCCGGGGGGACCGGGCGGGAGTGCTCGGTGCGCGGGGTGAGCCGGGCGCCGCGCAGGGAGAAGTCGCTGTCGACGCGGGCGCTGGGCAGGAAGAGTTGGCCGTCGCAGCGGAACCGGGCGCCGGTGCGGGGGTCGGCTGTGAGGTGCAGGTTGCCGCCGACCTGCAGGCCGTTGCCGTTCATGGCGATGCCGCGCGGGTTGTCCAGGTGGGCGCCCGCGAAGTTGAGGTTGCCGCCGCTGCGCAGGCCGGGGATGCGGACCTCGCCCCTCGCGACGAGGTTCGACGCCAGCAACGCGCCCGCCAGGTGCAACCGGTCGCCGTGCAGGGCGGGGCCCTTGGTCGGGGCAAGAGTGGCGCCGGTGAGCACGAGGGTGCCGTGGATCTCGCCGTCGGTCAGGTCGAGGCTGCCCGCGATAACAGTGCCGCCGACGAACTGGAGGTCGTTGTCGCTGCGCAGGTTGCGGCCTTGGAGCCCGGGCAGCCAGCAGTTCCGGAACTCGACCCCGGCGAGGCGGGCCTGCCGCATGTCCGGCGGCTGCTCGAACCGGCAGCGGACGAACTCCAGCAGGTAGGGGAACTCGACCGCGCGTAGATCGAGCGGACCGACCAGGTAGCGGTCACTGACGCTGACTACCGGAACCGTCGTCGGTCTACGCCGCCGCAGCACCCCGCCGTTCTCCGGGTCCACGCGGCGCACAACATCTAGAGCCTGCATGACGGCCCACTCGGGCGGGTCGGGGGAGTGCGGGTCCAGCACACCCCCGACCTCGTCGGTCTCGCGTCCGGCCACGGCGTCCCCTCCCCTCAGAAGGGTGAACGCACACCGGTCACGCTTCGTTCCCGGGGGATTACTCCACGCGGTTGATCGGATCCAACACCCGGGCGAGGAACGTCTTGGTCCGTTCGTGTTGCGGTGCCGCGATGACCCGCGACGGCGGACCCTGCTCGACCACGACGCCGCCGTCCATGAACAGGACCTTGTCGGCGACCTCGCGGGCGAACTGCATCTCGTGCGTGACCACCAGCATCGTCATGCCCTCGGTGGCGAGCGTGCGCATCACCCCGAGCACCTCGCCGACCAGCTCCGGGTCGAGCGCGGAGGTCGGCTCGTCGAACAGCATGACCTCCGGCCCCATCGACAGCGCGCGGGCGATGGCCACGCGCTGCTGCTGGCCGCCGGAGAGGGTGGCCGGGTAGGCGCGGGCCTTGTCGGCCACGCCCACCTTCTCCAGGTTCTCCATCGCGGTCCGCTCGGCGTCGGCCTTGTCGCGCTTGAGCACCTTGCGCTGGGCGATGGTGAGGTTGTCCAGCACGGTGAGGTGCTGGAACAGGTTGAACTGCTGGAACACCATGCCCACGCGGCGGCGGGCGGCGTTGATGTCGCAGTCGGGGTCGGTGATCTCGACACCGTTGACCACGATCTTGCCGCCGTCGGGCTGTTCGAGGAGGTTGACGCAACGCAGCAAGGTGGACTTACCGGAGCCGGATGGTCCGATAACGCAGACCACCTCGCCGGTCTCGACCGTCGCGTCGATGCCGCGCAGGACCTCGAGGTCGCCGAACGACTTGTGCAGGCCGAGGATCTGGACAGCGCTCATCGGGGGCTCACCTGGCCTTCTGTTGCTTGGCTTCCAACCGGCGCACCACGTAGCCCAGCGGCAGGGTGATCACCAGGTAGGCGGCACCGGCCAGCACCAGCGGGGTGGAGTCGGCGTACTCGGTCGCCAGGTCGCCGCCGAACTTCGACAGCTCGGTGGTCAGCGAGGTCACGCCGAGCACGAACACCAGCGAGGAGTCCTTGAACAGCAGGATCAGCTCGTTGGTCAGCGGCGGGATCACGATCCGCAGCGCCTGCGGGATGACGATCGACACCATCGCCCTGGTGTGCGACATGCCCAGCGAGCGGGCCGCCTCGGTCTGCCCGCGCGGGACCGCCTGGATGCCCGCGCGGAACGTCTCGGCCATGTACGCCGAGGCCACCAGCCCGAGCGCGACGGCGACCGTGCCGTACTGGTCGAACGGGAACTTCATCCCGGGGAAGGCCACCGGCAGGCCGAAGCCGAAGATCAGGAAGACGACCAGGGCGGGCAGCCCGCGGAAGACCTCGATGTAGGCCAGCGCGAAGCCCCGGTACACCGCGATCGACGACAGCCGCGCGAGCGCCACGACCAGGCCCAGCACGAACCCGACCACGTACGCCGACAGCGTGTAGATGATCGTGTTCTTGAGCGCGATGGTGATCAGCTCGGGGAACGCCTGCTTCGCGACCTCGAGGTCGGCGAAGTTCTCCACCACCGCCTTCCAGTCGGCGGAGAGGACGACGAAGAGCACGACCGCGGCGAACACGGCGTACTGGACGCTGCGGGCGATCCGCTGCCGCTTGCGCGGGCTGAGGCGGGCCCGGGGTGCCGGGCCCGCCTCCTGGCCGTGGCTCACTTGCCCGACGGGGTCGACTTGGGCTTGGAGCCCATCCACTGCTCGTACGACTTGGCCCAGGTGCCGTCCTTGATGGCGGCGTCGAGCGCGTCGTTGAGGGTCTTGAGCAGCTCGGGGTTGCCGCCCTTCTTCACCGCGATGCCGTACTGCGCGCCGGTCTCGATCTCGGCGCCGATCTCGAACTTCTCGCCGAGGCCCTGCTTCTTGAGCCACTCGTTGACCACGGGCAGGTCCTGCAGCACCGCGTCGACCTGACCGGCCTGGTACGCCTGCAGCTGCTTGCCGGAGTCCTCGAACTCGGTCGGCGTGAAGCCCTTCTCGGTGGCGTAGTCGAGGCTGGTGGTGCCCCGCTGCACGCCGATCTTCTTGTCCTTGAGCTGGTCGAGGCTGGTGATGCCGGAGCCCTTGGGCACCAGCAGCGCGATGACCTCGTCGAAGTACGGGTTGGTGAAGTCGAGGTTCTGCTTGCGCTCGTCGGTGATCGTCATGCCCGCGGCGGCGACGTCGCACTTGCCGGAGTTCAGCGCGGCGCCGCTCTTGATGACGTCGAACTGGATGTCGACGATCTCCTGGGTGACGCCGAGCTTCTTGGCCGCGAGGTCGACCATGTCGACGTCGAAGCCGACGGTCTTGTCGCCCTGCTTGAACTGGAACGGCGGGTACGGCAGGTTCGTGCAGGTCTTGATCTTGCCTGCCTCGACGAGCTTGACCCCGTTCGCCGCGGTGTTGCCGCCGCTGGAACCGGTGGTGCCGCCGTCGGAGCTGCCGCAGGCCGCGACCGCGAGTGCGAGCGCGGGCAGCAGGGCGAGCACCTTCAGCTTGGATCGACGCGCCACGGTGTCACTCCTCATTCATCTCAGGTGCGAGGTGGGACGCATACTGCCATCCAGTGCCGAAACTGTGCACTACTCGTCGGTTTGTCACATGTACGCATCCTATTTGTTGCGTAGACGAGACGCCGGACGCACTTTTTCCCGCCTCCGAGCCTTCTTGCCGAAAGATGCGCGGCATCCGGACCGCTGGAGTCGAGCAGAGGCGGCGGTGTGAGCTCTCCCTTCGAGTCCGCATCGCAACAGATCGCGAACAGATGGCGCCAGGGGTGCTCGTCACCAGATGCCACTACGCTTCCCATACGTGGACGGTGATCTGCCCTACGAGCGCGTGATTCCCGCTGACCGGTGGCTCGGCTCCCTGCTGGCCGGCGCGGTCGGCGACGCATTGGGCGCGCCGATCGAGTTCCTCTCCATAGACGAGATCCGTGGTCGCTTCGGCGAGGCGGGGGTAACCGGCTATGAGGAGGCATACGGTGGCCGAGGCCGGATCACCGACGACACGCAGATGGCCCTCTTCACGCTAGAGGCGATGATCCGCGGTCACCTCGGTAGACGCCTCATGTTCTTCGAGCAGCAGCCCGCGTCGGTGATCCAGCACGCCTACCAGCGCTGGTACCACACGCAGGGCACCCCGTGGCACCAAGCGGGCGGCTCTTACGCCATGGAGGCCGACCCGGACGGTTGGCTAATCCGTGAGCGCGGGCTCTACCACCGCCGTGCTCCCGGGGCCACGGTTCTTACCTCGCTCAAGGGCTTCGCCGCGGGCAACGACCGGGGCACCCTCTCGCACCGCATCAACGACTCGAAGGGCTGCGGCGCGGTCATGCGCGCCGCGCCGTGCGCGTTGTGGTCGGAGGACCCGCTCGACTCGTTCGTCGTGGCCGCCCAGTCCGGCGCCCTCACCCACGGCCACCCCAGCGGCTACCTCACCGCGGGTGCGCTGGCGTTCCTGGTGCACCGCCTGCTCGACGGCACCGACCTGCCCACCGCCATCGCCGAGGTCCGGGCCGAGTTGATCACCTGGGAGGAGTCCGCCGAGACCGTCGACGCCATCGACGACGCGGTGGACATGGCCGGGCGCGGCAGGCCGAGCGCGGAGACGCTGGCCAAGCTCGGCGGCGGCTGGGTCGGCGAGGAGGCGCTGGCCATCGGGCTGTGCGCGGCGCTGGTGGCCGACAACCTGCCCGACGGCCTGCTGCTGGCGGTCAACCACTCCGGCGACAGCGACTCGACCGGCGCCATCTGCGGCAACCTGCTCGGCGCCGCGCAGGGCGTCGGCGCGCTGCCCGCCGAGTGGCTCGCCGACCTGGAGCTGCGCGATGTCATCGAGGAACTGGGCCGCGACGCGTTGATCGAGTTCAGCCCGACCAACTCGCTGGAGCAGGCGGGCTGGCGGGAGCGCTACCCGGCCTGGTGAGTGCGCGGAAGGGACTGACAAGCCGGGCGCGGTCGGGGACACTGGCCGCGCCATCGCCACCGAGCAAGCCCGGGAGCCACGCGTGAGCCAGCCGTCGTTCGGCGGGGACGGATTCCAGACCGAGCAGGAGCTGCGCCGCTGGTCGGCGGGCGTCGCCGCCAAGGCGGAGCGCTACCAGGTCATGCAGACCGAGGTCGCCCGCGTGTCGGTCTCCGAGTCCGACCGCGACCGCGTGGTGACGGTGACCGTCGACGCCACCGGCGTGGTCACCGACCTGGTGATCAGCGAGCAGGCCCGCGAGATCAGCGGCGCCGAGCTGTCCGCGCTGGTGCTGCGCACGATGCGGTCGGCCCAGTCCCGGATCACCGGGGCGGTGGCCGAGGTCATGGAGCGGACCGTCGGCGACGACCCGCAGACCGTGGCCGCCGTGGTCGGGTCGTATCGGGACAGGTTCCCGGAACCGGAGCCCGAGCCCGAGCGTCCAACCGCGAGCACCGTCGACGAGATGCGCCTGGGGCGGGTCGAGGACGGTGACGAACCACCGAGACAGCGACCGACCCGGACGACCCGCCCGAGCACCGACGACCCGGACGACGACTGGGGCGGACCCTCGATCCTGCGCTGAGAAGGAGTCCAGCGGTGCCCGACGGATACGGCGTCCTCACAGATGAGCTGGGCGCGCACGCAGGCAGGCTCGACGCGCTCAACGACCGGCTGGAGCAGGCGTTCGACGCGGCCAACCAGGTGCACCTCGGCAGCGCGGCGTACGGGGTGATCTGCCAGTTCTTCGTGCCGATCGTGCAGGCGGTCAGCCAGCCCGCGGTCGACTCGATCCGCGAGACGGCCACGACCGTGGAGGCCACCGCGAACGGCGTTCGCGAGACCGCGGGCTCTTACAGCAACACCGAGCGCGCCAACACCCAGCCCTTCTCCGGTGGTGCCAGGTGACGAACCCCCTGGTCGCCGCGCGCGAGGACTCCACCAAGAGCTACACGGGCATCGGCCTGGTCGAGTCCGCGGCCGACATCTACAACGGCGTGCAGAACGGGTCCTGGGTCGAGGGCGGGCTCGGCGCGCTCGGCGGCGGCCTGGAGGTCCTGTCGCTGGCGCTCGACCCGATCGGCACACTCGGGCAGTACGCGATCTCGTGGGTGATCGAGCACGTCGCCCCGCTGCGCGACGCGCTGAACTGGCTGGCAGGCGACGCCGACCAGATCGCCGCGTACGCCACGACCTGGAAGAACGTGTCGCAGGCGGTCGGCGGGGTCGCCACCGACTTCGGCACCGAGGTCGCCAACGGCACCTCCGGGTGGACCGGTCCGGCCGCCGACGCCTACCGCGCCAACACCGCGGCGCAGGGCCAGCACATCACCGCGGCCGCCTCGGGCGCCGGGACGATCGGCACCGTCGTCGAGGTGGTCGGTGCCCTGGTCGGCGTGGTCCGCGGCATCGTGCGCGACCTGGTGGCCGAGTGCATCTCGACGCTGCTGCTGCGGCTGCCGCAGTGGCTGGCCGAGGCCGGGTTGACGCTGGGCCTGGCCACCCCGCACATCGTCGCCTCGGTCGGGGCGCTGGTGTCGAAGTGGGTCGGGCGGATCACCGAGGTGATCACCAAGCTGATCCGGTCGGTGGAGAAGCTGCGGCCGATCCTGGCGAAGCTGGGCGAGATCTGGGAGGCGATCAAGTCGGGGCTGCGCGGTCTGCGCACCACCCCGCGCGGCGCCGACACCCCATCCGCGCCGGATGCCGTTCGCCAGGCTCCTACGCACGTCGACCCGCCGTCGACGACAGGCCAACCGAACCTGACCACTCCCAACACGACGAACGCGCCGTCGACGTCCACTGCGCCGAGCGGGTCATCGGCTCCGACGACGACAACGAGCAGCGCGCCGCCCACGCCTTCTACTACTACGGCGCCCAGCGGCACGTCCTCGCCGTCGACCACACCGTCGTCGGTTACGCCTACCGTCACGCCGTCGTCGTCGACCGTGCCCAGCAGTTCTGTCTCGCCGTCAACCACACCGTCGTCGGCCACCCCCACGGTCACGCCGTCATCGTCAACCGTGCCGAGTGGATCGTCCACGCCTTCGACTACCGGTGGCGGTAGCGGGACTCCGCCGGTCAAGCCGACCACCCCGGGCTCGTCCGGTCCGCACTGGACCGACACCGTGCGCGGCAAGTTCACCGACGCCGAGTGGGCCGACTTCAAGAAGGCCATGGACAAGCTCGGCGCCGACCCCAAGGCGGGCGACGTCCCCGGGTCCGGCCAGCTCACCCCGCACGAGCGGGACCTGATGGCGCGCGCGATGAAGGAGGTCGAGGTCACCAACGGCACGCTGATGCAGAAGGTGATCCCGGACGCCGACGTCGCCAACTACCTCAACGGCAAGTACACCGAGGTCGGCGGCTTCGTGGCCCGCCACCAGGACGCGGGCGTGCTCAACACCCCGGCCGACCTGATCAACGGCAACCGGCTCGACTACACCGGCACCCCGTACGACGTGAAGCAGCCGACCATCCACACCATCGAGTTCCCCGCCTCCGACGCGTCGCTGTACCGGACGCCGGTCGGCGCGCCCTCGGTCGACCCGGCGGTGCCCGGCGGGCTCGGCGCGACCGACCCGAAGGTGCTGGCCGCGCGCGACGACATGGTCAACGCCGTGCAGAACGCGGGCGTCCCGCCGGACCGGTACAGCCCGTCGATCAACCAGTGGCCCTACACCGGCGCAGGCGTGACCGCGCACCCGACGATGGGGGTGCCCGAGTTCCAGATGTCGAGCCGGATGCCGATCCCGGACGGCGCGACCATCAACCAGTTCGACGCGGCGGGCAACAAGACCGTCGTCGCGGTGTATGACAGTGTGCTCGGGTGGGTGAAGCCGTGATGAGGTACGCCGGGCCGCGGTCCGGTGAGTTCGCCGTGGTGCGCGGGGTGACGCACCCGTGCACGTACTCGCCGAACAACGACCGGGTCGTGCTCAAGACCCAGCAGGCCGACAACCCGGACGCGACGCTGTTCTCCTGGCACGAGCGCTACGGCGGCTGGGTCGCCGACCTCACCTCCACCGACTGCGACCGGGTCTACTCGGCCAGGTCGTTCGGCAGGTGGCAGGGGCACCGGGTGGCCGTCGAGTCCGTCGTGGACGGGGTCGCGACGGTCACCTACGCCGACTCGAACGGCGGCTGGGCCGCGGAGAACGGCTTCGCCGAGGTGGACCGGTACGAGTACCGCCGCGAGGTGCCCGCCGCCGAGCTCGGGGACGTGCACGAGGAGCAGCGGGACCTGGGATTCACCCGGTGGCGTGAGAGCACGTTCGAGTGACGGGGAGTCTGAGCGACCACGAGCGGGCGTTGACCGCGCGGGTCCACGCCATCGTCACGCTGGCGCCGGACACGTGGCTGGTCAAGGTCCTTGCACCGTGGTCGGTTGAGCGCTACCTGCGGCACGAGGTGTCGCCCGGCGCGGTCGGCTCGCAGCCGCCGTTCGACTACCGGCTGGTCAGCGGCACCGTCGGCCGCCTGCAGGACTGCGGCAACCTCCGCACCCCGCGCGACTTCCACCAGGCGTTCCGGCTGGACTACGCGGGCAGCCCGTTCCACCCGGACATGCCAGTCCTGCACACCATGGAGTTCACCGCGGGCGCCCCGGACCGCTACGTCGTGCCCTTCGGCGCCCCGACCGGCCCCCGCGAACCTGCTTACGCGATGACCGCCGCCGCTCTAGCCGCGGGCGTGGACCCTAACTCTGTCCGCACTGAGTTCGCGCCTTGGCCGTTCACCGGTACGGGACTCACCGCGGGCGGGCCGTTGGCGCTACCTGAGTGGTGGAAGCAGCCTGGCGTGATCCCTAGAGGCGCGCGCATCGTGGCTTACACACCGCGCGGACCCCACCCGGTCGCCCTGTGGACAGCGTCCACCTGGACTCCCTTGGACCCTCGATGACCTACCAGCGCCCCCGCACGGGCATCATCGCCGTACTCGACGGCCGCGAGTACCCGGCAGGCGTCGAAGGTGGCGAGGTCACCCTCACCAGCCCGACCGACCCGGTCGACCCGCGCTTCACCCAGACCGCAGGCGGCTGGGAGTTCGTGGTGACGCTGGACGTGCTGGACCGGTTGGACGAGGTCACCACCCGCGCCGAACACCTCGGCCACGACTGCCTGGTGGTCGGCATCTCGCCCGAGGGGTCGGCGGGGCTCTACTACCTGGGCCCGGACAAGACCCAGGCCGCCGCGGACGGGTTCGTCCAGATCGACCCGGGCACGTGGGCCAAGAACACCCAGGTGGGCGACCTGACCAACTTCCGCGAACACCACGCCGACCTGCTGTTCCCGACCTGGCTCGACCAGGCTCCTTCTCGGCCCTGACCAGCGGGGATTCTGCGCGGCGGGGCGTGGGTGAAGATCATCCCGTGCTGAGCAGCCCCCGATCTACAGCCTTGCGGGCAGGGGCGACAGGAACCGGGCGCGGGTGGAGGGGCTGTGGACAACAGCGGGGTTGGGGATAGTGGCGGGGTCGGGGATAGTGGCAGGGTCGGGGATAGTGGCAGGGTCGGGGACGACTTCGGGCGGGACTGGCCGGGGACCGAGGTCGAGGCCATCGCCGTGCAGGAGCGGTTGCGGGGGCGGGTTCGGGCCGCGACGCCCGCGGGATTCCGGCCTCGGACGGCGACGGGCCTGGATGTCCACTACACCGACGTCCTCGTCGCTGCGGTGTGCACGGTCGACCTTGAGACGTTGGAGCTTGTCGACTCGGCTACCTGCCAGGGGCCTGAGAGCTTCCCGTACGTCCCAGGTCTGTTCGCGTTCCGCGAGCTTCCGCTGCTGCTGCGAGCCCTGGACAAGCTGACAACCCCACCGGAAGTCCTTGTCTGCGACGGCCAGGGGTTGGCTCATCCGCGCCGGTTTGGGTTGGCCTGTCATGCGGGCGTGCTCACGGGCATCCCGGCTCTAGGCGTGGGCAAGAACGCGCTGGGCGACTTCGAGCAGCCGGGGCCGCGTAGAGGCGACTGGTCAGCGCTGACTGACGGCGGTGAGGTTGTCGGGCGGGCGTTGCGCACGCAGGACAACGTCAAGCCGGTGTTCGTGTCGGTCGGCCACCTGGTGGACCTCGACACCGCCACTGACCTGGTGCTCACCCTCGCGCCGCGGTACCGCCTGCCGGAGACGACCCGGCAGGCGGACCACCTGGCGCGGAGCTAGGACCTGGCATGCGCGTCGAGGATGTGCGCGACCGCCTCGGTGACTTTTTCGGCTTGTTTCACGTGAAGCCATTCGTCCGGGACGTGGGCGTTGCTGTCCGAGCCGAGGGCGCCGGTGATGACGAACTGGGCGTCCGGGTAGAGCCGGGCGAGCAGGCCCATGAACGGGATGGAGCCGCCGAGGGACACCGTCTGCCACGGGTTGCCGAAGACCTCGTCGGACAGCGCGTCCAGGCTGGCGCGCAGCCACGGCGCCAATTGCGGGGCGTTCCAGCCGTCCGCGGCCTCGGTGCGCGACAGCTCGACCGTGGCGCCGTAGGGGACGTCCGAGGTCAGGGAGTCGCGGACGGCTTCGAGGGCGGCTGCGGAGTCCGCGGTCGGCGGGAGGCGGAAGCTCAGCGTCAGCGTGGTGAACGGGCGCAGGACGTTGCCCGCGTCGACCGGCACCGGGAAGCCGTCCGCGCCGATGACCGACAGCGTCGGGCGCCAGCCGTTGTTCAGGACCAGCTCGACCTCGTCCTGGTCCACCGGCTGGGTGTCGGCGTGCAGGGGGAACACCGTGCGGAACGTGCCAGGCGCGGCGGCCACCGACTGCGCGGCCTCGTCGGCCCGGTCGTCCGGGATGTCGACGTGCATCTCCTTGATCAGGATCTCGCCGGACTCGCTGTCCTCGATGCGGTCGAGGAGCCTGCGGATCACCCGGAACGAGCTCGGCACGATCCCGCTGGCCAGGCCGGAGTGCTGACCCGCGTCCAGAACACGCACAGTCAGGTCTACCGACGCGAGTCCGCGTAGCGAGGTCGTCAGCCACAGGCGCTTGTAGTCACTACCGCCGGAATCCAGGCACACGACCAGGGAGACCTGACCGAGCTGGTCGGAGAGGTGTTCGAGATAAGCGGGCAGGTCAGGGCTACCGGACTCCTCGCCGGTCTCCAGCAGAAGCACACACCTGCTGTGCGAACCGCCGCCCGCGCGAACGGCCTCGATCGCGGCGGTGGCCGCGTACCCGGCGTAACCATCGTCCGCGGAACCGCGCCCGTAGAGCCTGCCGTCGCGCAAGACCGGCTGCCACGGTCCGAGGCCCTCGCTCCACCCGCCCACCGGGGGCTGCTTGTCGAGGTGCCCGTAGAGCAGCACGGTGCCCTTGTCGTCACCGGTGGCGGGGACGTCGAGCAGCAGCACCGGGGTGCGGTCGGGCAGGGAGACCACCTCGACGCGCGCACCGGGGATGTCGCGCGCGGTGATCCAGCCACGCAGGTGCTCGACGGCGGCGTCGAGGTGCCCGTTGGCGGCCCAGTTACCGTCGAAGTGCGGCGAGAGGGCGGGTATCGCGACGAAGTCCGACAGGCTGGGCAGGATCTCTGCCTCCCACAACTCCCGGACGGTCTGCTGCACGGCTGTCTTGTCCACGGTCGCGATACTGCCACCAGAACCGGCGGCCGACCCCATCACCGCCGGTCGTCTCAGGGGTTCATCAGGCTGGGTCGGGCAGGGTCGGGGTCGGCGCGCGGCCGGATCAGTTCCCGCACCGCGCCGCGCGCCCCACATGTGACACAGGTCACCGGCAGGTCACGTGCCGGTCGCGGGCGTGTCAACCGCGTCCACGTGAGCTGCCGCGACCCCCCTCTCCTGGGACCCCCTACGGTCGGTGGTCCAAGCGTTTTCGCAGCTCAACGACACCCTGTGGACAAATCAGGGCGTGCGCGGGCTCACTGCTGCACACTCTCCCGTGTCAGGATGTGAGAGCAACGCCGTCAGTGCCGACGGCGGCCAACGCCCCAACCCAACGGCGGTGGTGGCCGGCCGGCGCGGCCGTCCGCCGTCGCCACGAGCGACTGCGCGGCACAGACACGAGGAGAACGCGCATGTCGTCCCCAGAACAGTGGACGCACCCGGAACCCCGGGAAGGGCCTGCCGCAACGGCAGCGGCCCCGTCAGCAGAGCAGGTGATCGCGGGTTTGCGTGCGACCAGTGAGGGTGGACCGGAACTGGTCCAACTGCTGACGCCGGAGGGCGAGCGGGTCGAGAACCCCGAGTTCGACCGGTACGTCGCCGATGTCACGGCAGCGGACCTGCGTGCGCTCTACCGGGACATGGTCCTGGTGCGCCGCGCGGACCGGGAAGCCAACGCGCTGCAGCGCCAGGGCCAGCTCGGCATCTGGGTCCCGCTGCTGGGCCAGGAGGCCGCGCAGATCGGCGCCGGGCGCGCGCTGCGCGACACCGACATGGTGTTCCCCAGCTACCGCGAACACGGCGTCGCCTGGTGCCGGGGCATCTCCCCGAAGGAGATCCTGGGCATCTTCCGCGGCACCGACCACGGCAGCTGGGACTCCAACGCCAAGCGCTTCCACCCCTACACGATCGTGATCGGCAACCAGGTGCTCAACGCCGCCGGTTACGCGATGGGGCAGCGGTTCGAGGGCAAGGTCGGCGACAGCGACAGCGAAGCGACCATGGTCTTCTTCGGCGACGGCGCCACCAGCCAGGGCGACGTGCACGAGGGCTTCGTGTGGGCGGCGGTCTACGACGCGCCGCTGGTGTTCTTCTGCCAGAACAACCAGTGGGCCATCTCCGAGCCGACCGAGCGCCAGTCCCGGCTCCCGCTCTACCAGCGCGCCCGCGGCTACGGCTTCCCCGGCATCCGGGTCGACGGCAACGACGTCCTGGCGACCCTCGCGGTGTCGCGGTGGGCGCTCGACGAGTGCAGGCACGGCAACGGCCCGGTGCTCATCGAGGCGTTCACCTACCGGATGGACGCGCACACCACGACCGACGACCCCACCCGCTACCGGCACTCCGACGAGTTGGAGGCGTGGAAGCTCAAGGACCCAATCGAGCGGGTCCGGGTGAACCTGGTCCGGCACGAGCACGCCGACCAGGACTTCTTCGACTCGGTCCAGGCCGACGCGGACGCACTGGCGGCCGACCTGCGCGAGTTCTGCTTCACCATGCCCGAGCCGCCGGTCCGGCAGATGTTCGACCACGTCTACGCCGAGGCCAGCCCGTTCGTCGACGCCCAGCGCGACGAGTTCCTGGCCTACCAGGCCAACTTCGCCGGAGGTGAGCACTGATGGCCGCACCCGTGATCAGCAAGCCGAGCGGGTCCGCGACCACCCAGTCGCTCACCCTGGGCAAGGCGCTCAACCTCGGGCTGCGCACCGCCATGGAGGCCGACCCGAAGGTCATCGTGATGGGTGAGGACGTCGGCAAGCTCGGCGGCGTCTTCCGCATCACCGACGGGCTGCAGAAGGACTTCGGCGAGCACCGCGTGCTGGACACGCCGCTGTCGGAGTCCGGCATCATCGGCACCGCGGTCGGCCTGGCCGTGCGCGGGTTCCGGCCGGTGTGCGAGATCCAGTTCGACGGGTTCATCTTCCCCGGCTTCGACCAGATCGTGTCCCAGGTGGCCAAGCTGCACGCGCGGACCCTGGGCCGGGTGCGGGTGCCGCTGGTGATCCGGGTGCCCTTCGGCGGTGGCATCGGCGCCGTCGAGCACCACTCCGAGTCGCCGGAGTCGTACTTCGCGCACACCGCGGGCCTGAAGGTCGTGGCCTGCTCCAACGCCGTCGACGCCTACTGGATGATCCAGCAGGCGATCCAGAGCGATGACCCGGTGCTGTTCTTCGAACCCAAGCGGTACTACCACTCCGGGTTCATGAAGGCCGAGGTCGACACCACCGCCACCCCCGACCCGCTGTTCGCCTCGCGCCTGGTGCGCGCGGGCAGCACGGCGACCGTCGTGGCCTACGGGCCGTCGGTGAAGGTCGCGCTCGACGCGGCGACCGCGGCCGAGGAGGAGGGGCGCTCGCTGGAGGTCATCGACCTGCGGTCGCTGTCCCCGCTGGACCTGCAACCGGTGTTCGAGTCGGTGCGCAGGACCGGTCGGCTCGTGGTGGTCAGCGAGGCGCCGTCGGAGGCGTCGCTGACCTCGGAGATCGCCGCCAGGGTGCAGCAGGAGTGCTTCTACTCGCTGCAGGCCCCGGTGCTGCGGGTGACCGGGTTCGACACCCCGTACCCCCCGGCCAAGCTCGAGGAAGACTTCCTGCCCGACCTCGACCGGGTGCTCGACGCCGTCGACCGCTCACTGGCCTGGTGACCCGTGCCTGACTTCAAGAGCTTCCCGCTGCCCGACACCGCGGAGGGGCTGACCGAGGCCGAGATCCTGAACTGGCACGTCCAGCCGGGGGACACGGTCACCGTCAACCAGATCATCGTCGAGATCGAGACCGCCAAGGCCGCCGTCGAGCTGCCCTGCCCGTGGGCCGGTGTGGTCACCGAGCTGCACGTCCAGCCGGGGCAGACGGTGGACGTCGGCACGCCGATCCTCACCATCGACGTCGACCCCGGCGGCGTGGCGGCGCCCGCTCCCTCGTCGACCCCGGCTCCGGCCGCGGCCGACGAGGAGGAGATGAAGCCGCTGGTCGGCTACGGCGCCAAGACCGTCACCGCCAAGCGGCGCGCCCGCAAGGGTCCCGCCGTCCCGGTCGAGGCCGCCGCGGCCGCGGCGCAGAGCACGGTGGCGGCCGCGTTCGAGCACCACCAGGGCCCGGTGCCGGACAGCCCGCCGCCGAGCACCCCGGTGCGGCCCGCCATCCCGGTCGTGCCGGACAGCCCGGCCGCGCTGGTGGACCTGCCCGGCGGGTACGTGCCGCTGGCGAAGCCGCCGGTCCGCAAGCTGGCCAAGGACCTGGGCGTCGACCTGCGCAAGCTCGCCGGTACCGGTGACCGCGGCGTGATCACCCGCGCCGATGTCGAACGGGCCGCGACCAACGGCTCGGTCGTGCCGGAGCCGGCACCGGTCGGTGGCCCGGTCCGGGAGCGCGGCGAGCGGCGGGTGCCGATCAAGGGCGTCCGCAAGGTCACCGCGCAGGCCATGGTCGCCAGCGCTTTCACCGCGCCGCACGTCACGGAGTTCCTGACCGTGGACGTCACGCCGATGATGGAGCTGCGCGCCAAGCTCAAGGACCACCCGGACTTCCGCGGCGTCAAGCTCACCCCGCTCGTGTTCTGCGCGAAGGCACTGGTGACCGCGATCAAGCGGACCCCGGAGGTCAACAGCAGCTGGGACGAGGCCGCGCAGGAGATCGTCTTCAAGGACTACGTGCACCTGGGCATCGCGGCGGCGACACCGCGCGGCCTGATCGTGCCGAAGATCCGCGATGCCGACACCCTGTCGCTGCGCGAGCTCGCGGTGGCCCTGGAGTCGCTGACCACCGTCGCGCGGGAGGGCAAGACCCCGCCTGCCGACATGGTCAACGGCACCATCACGATCACCAACGTCGGCGTGTTCGGTGTGGACACCGGCACCCCGATCATCAACCCGGGCGAGTCCGCGATCCTGGCCTTCGGCGCCATCCGCGACACCCCCTGGGTGGTCGACGGCCAGATCACCATCCGCAAGGTCTGCCAACTGGCCCTGAGCTTCGACCACCGCCTGGTCGACGGCCAACAGGGCTCGGAGTTCCTCGCCGCGGTCGGCGCCCTCCTGGCCGACCCGGCACTGGCGATCACGTACTGAGTCCGAAGTTCTGACAGCGCGGGGCCGTGGGAGTCACCTCCCACGGCCCCGCGTCGTTCACCGGCAACGAGCCTGCTGCCTGCCTGATCGGTGCCGGCACGGCCTGCCGCTCCACGTCGGCGGCAGACGAGGTTGTGATCATGGAATACCGTGCCGGTCGTGACCTCGGATGACTGGTTGGCCGACACGCGAGCCTCGTACGACACGGTCGCGGTCAGCTATGCCGACCAGTTGCGCGACGCCATCGCCGGGGACCCCTACCTCCGCGCCGCTCTGGCGGTGTTCGCCGACCAAGTCCGGGCCGCGGGTGGGGGGCCAGTGGCGGATGTCGGCTGCGGCCCCGGACACGTCACCGCCCACCTGCAAGGACTCGGTGTCGACGCGTTCGGCATCGATCTCTCCCCGGGGATGATCGACGTGGCCCGGCGGGCCCGCCCCGACCTGCGGTTCGAGGTGGGCTCGATGACCGACCTGCCCCTGCGCGACGCCTCGGTAGCGGGCCTGCTCGCCTGGTGGTCGTTGATCCACATCCCCGACGACGAGGTACCGACGGTCCTCGCGCACTTCCACCGGGTACTGCGCCCAGGCGGACCGCTGCAGCTCGGGTTCCACGTCGGTGACACCTCGCGGGTGAAGACCGAGGGCTACGGCGGCCACCCGATGGCGGTCCACGTGCACCGCCGCAGGCCGGACGAGGTGGCTGCCTGGCTGCGCGACGCCGGGTTCGAGATCGAGGCCCACTGGCTGTGCGGCCCGGACGAACAAGTTCCGCAAGCACTTCTCTTCGCACGCCGCCCCGCCTGAGGTCGGCGCCCGCTCACCGGGTCGCAGCGAGGTCGGACATGGCGGCTTGCAGGACGCGTTTGGCTTCGGCGAGGCCGTCGTCGTCGATGAGGTCGCGCAGGCAACGGCAGTCGCCCAGGTCGCGGCCTTCGGCGGCGCACAGGTAGACGCCGAGTACCCGCAGGGAGCGGGGCAGCAGGTCGTCGGTTCCCAAGTCGCTGTGCCGTCGGGCGACGTGCCGGGTGACCTCCATGGCGACCGGGCCGGGGGCTTGGGCGCGGGTCGCGGCGTCGTCGGTCGCGGCGAGTTGGGCGAAGCGGGTGCAGGTGGACGAGGCGTCGGAGCCGGTGAGGGCCTGCCAGGTGTCGGGTGGGATGGCGAGTCGGGCGCGGGCGGCGACGACGGCCTGCCACTGCTCGGTGGCGATCCGGACGCCCTCGGTCCTGGTCGCGGCGCGCATCGGGGTGCGGGGTGCGCGGGTCGTCTGCCGGGGGACGGCCGGGGGTGCCGGTGTGGCGAACAGCAGGCCGAGCCAGGTGTGGGCGCGGCAGCGCTTGCCGCGCCGGGACACCGGGGCGCCGCAGGGTTCGCCGTCGTCGGTCTTTGTGCTGCCGCAAACCGCCACGGGTCGCATGGTCCGGGTTCGGCGCCTGGCTGTCACGCGGCGTCCCCCGAACAGGTCACGGCAGGTCGAAGTGGCCGAGGAGCCCGGCCGCGAAGGCGATGTCGCCCTTGACCTTCACCCGGCCCGACAGGAACAACACCGGTAGCGCCGCGGCACCGGTGACGGCGCGCAGGAAGTCGGCCGGGTCGATGGTGATGGTGACCCGGGGGTCGGCGGTCGGGTCGGGGCCGGAGGTGCACCGGCCGCGGTCGATCACCGTCTCGAACCGGTCCTCGCCGTCGGGGCCGGTGAACCGCCAGTGGACGACCGCGCGCAGGTCGTCGGCGGCGAGGTGCTCGGCCATCCGGCGGAACAGCTCGGCGAACACGACCGGCCGCAGGTCGGGGTGGGCCACCAGGGCGTCGACCTGCTCGCGGGAGGCGCGGCCGAGGAAGCGCAGGAAGGTCTCGGTGCGCATGGCGGCCAGGTCGATGCCGGTGCCCGCGTCGCCGAGCACGTGCAGGACCTCGATGAGCTGCACGAACTGCTCGGCGGTGAGCCGCGCGGGGTCGACGGCGTCCGCGAGGCCGTCGAGGTCGACCACGGTCACCGGGGGCAGCCGGTTCCAGCGCCGCCGCCTGCTCATCGGCGCCGGGGGTCGTCAACCCGGCGCGGGGTGATCGCCCGACCGATACCATCCCGCAGTGGACACCTCCCGTATCTACTGAACGGTAGGCTACGGGCGGGTAGGTAGGTCGGCAAGAGCAGCGGGAGGTCCGGCGTGAGCGTCGACGAGGAGCGTCGACCGGCGCGCGCGAAGCGGCTGCCCCGGGAGGTCCGGGAGCGGCAGATCCTCGACGCCGCGGTCACCGTGTTCTCCCGGCACGGCTACCACAACGCGTCGATGGACGAGATCTCCGACGTCGCCGGGGTCTCCAAGCCGATGATCTACGCCTACCTCGGGCACAAGGAAGACCTGTTCGCCGCCTGCATCCGGCGCGAGGCGTCGCAGCTGATGGAGGCCATCGCGGGCGGGGTGCGCGCCGAGGCCCCGCCGGACATGCAGCTGTGGCACGGCCTGCGCGCCTTCTTCCGCTTCGTCGGCGACCAGCGCGAGAGCTGGCGCGTCCTGCACCGCCAGGCCACCTCCCAGGGCGGCCCGTTCAGCGAAGAGCTCCTGGCCATGCGCAGCCGGGCGATCACCCTGGTCGACGCACTACTGGTCCGCTCCGCCACCAGCCGCGGCCTCGACGAGACCGCGACGAAGTCCACCGAGGCCCTGGCCGCCGCCCTGGTGGGCGCGGGCGAGTCCCTGGCCGACTGGTGGCTGGACCACCCGGACGTCCCCGAGAAGGTCGTCGCCTCCTGGCTGATGAACCTGGTCTGGATGGGCCTCGGCAACCTCGTCGACGGCGCGGTCTGGACCCCGACCGGCGAGTAGGCGCTACGTTGGCCCCCCGGCCTCCACGATCGTTGACCCCCACGCGCCCCCGAACAACGTTGACCAACCACACGCCCCTCTCAGGCGTTGGCCCCAACCCGCCCCTCTCAGGCGTCGGCCCTAACGTGCCCTTCTACGACGTTGGCCCCACACACGCCCGTCGCAGTCGTTGGCCCCTACGTGCCCCTCTACAACGTTGACCCCCACGCGCCCCCGAACAACGTTGACCAACCACACGCCCCTCTCAGGCGTTCGCCAACCACCCGGCCCTCACAGACGTTGGCCACACGCGCTCCTCGGAGTCGCTGGTGCCAAGCCGGCTCGATGGGGCGGACTTGTTTTGTGTGGGGGAGCAGTACCAGTAGCGTTGTTCGCGGCAGGGCCTGCTTTTCGGCCCCTGCTTTGCGGTCCTGCCACGGGTGCTGTCGGGGCCCCGCGCAAAATAAGTTCGCCGCATCGAGCAAAGCTCGAAACTCGCGCCAGGCCAATGCCGAAGGCGAGGCGTTCACCATCGACGCCGCAGGCGAGCACGAGAGCCGGATCCCCTCAGCCCAAGATCAAACCCGCCAAAGCACCCCCCGATATACAGCTTACCGGCGCACACCGACAATCCGGGCCGAGCGAACCAGCCCCTGTGGACAACCTCCGCCCACAAGATCAAACCACCCCAAGCAGCCCCGTTTTCCAGCCTAACGAACCACCCCACCCCACCGGAACACCCAACCCAGCCCCTGTGGACAGCCCCACCCCATGTGGACACCCACCATCAGAGCGAACTGATAACCCCACTCAGATAAGGCCGAGTCCCACCAACATCAGTCAGCCCAAACCGCCCAGTCCCGTGGTCTGCGTAGAACCCCACCACCGCAGGCAACATCACCGGCAACTTGAACCGAACATCCACCTCAAACCCACCAGGCAACCGCCCCTCAAACGCAGCCAAACACCGCGCCTTGCTCCACATCCCATGCGCGATCGCCCGACGAAAACCAAAAGCCCGAGCAGCCAACGGATGCAGGTGGATCGGATTGCGATCACCCGACACCGCCGCATACCGCCGCCCGATATCTCCAGGAACGCTCCAACGCGAACCAGGCAACGGCACCGAATCCTGAACGGGACTCCCAGCGCCAGGCCCACGACGCAAGTACGTGCTCGTCCCGTGCCACACTACAGCCCCGTCCACCGCGGCAGAACTGATCATGTCGAACTGCGTCCCCTTGGGGTGCGGCCGCAGGTTCTCCACGTGCACCCGCAGGTCAACTCGCTCCCCAACCCCCACCGGGCGGTGTTGCACGATCCGGTTGGCCACGTGCACCGACCCGATCAGCGGGAACGGGAAGTCGGCATCCGTCATCAACCTGACCTGCAAGGGAAAAGCCACCACGTGCAGGTAAGTCGCAGGCAGTTCGTCGCTCAGTCGAAATCCGCAGACTTGGCTGTACGAAGCCAAGTGCCCCGCGTCCACCGCGACACCGACCCGCTCATAGACCCGAGCAGGCAACTCGCCGCCGCGCTTGGTGAATCCGGTTAAAGCCTTGAGGTAGAGGCCGCCCAGCCCAGAAGACATCACGCCCCCAGCAGGCTCTGGCCGCAGACGCGGACGGTGTTGCCCGAGAGGGCGCCTGAGGCGGGGTTGGCGTACCAGGCGATGGTTTCGGCGACGTCGACCGGGAGGCCGCCTTGGGCGAGGCTGTTCATGCGGCGGCCTGCTTCGCGGATGACCAGGGGTACTGCGGCGGTCATCTTGGTTTCGATGAAGCCGGGAGCTACCGCATTGATGGTGATGCCGCGTTCCGACAATGCCGCTGCGTGGGCGTTGACCATGCCGATGACGCCTGCCTTGCTGGTGGCGTAGTTGGATTGGCCGGTGTTGCCCGCTATTCCGGCGATCGAGGAGACGCCGATGATGCGGCCGCCGTCGTGGAGTACGCCTGCCAGGAGTGCGGTGTTGACCCGTAGTTGGCTGGCCAGGTTGACCGAAAGCACCGCGTCCCAGGCGGTGTCCTTCATGTTGGCCAGCTTCTTGTCCCGGGTGATCCCCGCGTTGTGGACCACGATGTCGACGCCGCCGTGGCGGGTGAGCAGGTGGTCGGCGAGGCGGGCGGGGGCGTCGGGGGCGGTGATATCCAGTTGGAGGGTCGAGCCGCCGACGTGGTTGGCGACCTCGGCTAGGGCGTCGCCCTGGGTGGGGACGTCCAGGGCGACCACGTGGGCGCCGTCGCGGGCCAGTACCTCGGCGATGGCGGCGCCGATGCCCCGGGACGCACCGGTCACGAGGGCGACCTTGCCCGCCAACGGCACCGTCCAGTCGTCCGGTTCCACCGCTGTGCCACCGAAAGCGCCGATCCGGATCACCTGCGCGTCGACGTACGCGGACTTGCCGGACAGCAGGAACCGCAGGGTCGACGCGATGTCCCCCTCAGCACCTGGCTCCACATAGACCAGTTGGACCGTCGCGCCGCGCACGAGTTCCTTGCCGACCGAGCGGACGAACCCCTCCAGGGCGCGTTGGGCGATCAGCTCCTCAGCGTCGGCGATCCGCTCCGGCGGCGTCCCCAGCACGACAACCCGCCCGCACGTCCCGACCGACCGCAGCACCGGGTTGAAGAAGTCGTACAGCTCCCGGAGTTGCTCTACGAGAGTGATCCCCGTGGCGTCGAAGACGAGCGCGCCGTAGACATCCGCGTCGGTCCGGACCTCGACCCCGGCGGCCTGGCACACGGCGGCGACGTGCTCGGTCAGGCGGCCGCCGGGGGCGGAGCCGAGCAGCGCGGGACCGTCCAGCACCGGGTCGCCGGGGCGGTGCCTGCGCAGCGGGGTCGGGTTCGGCAGGCCGAGCCGCTTGACCAGGACCCGGCCGAGGCCGGAGTTGCTGAACCGCTGGTACCGGTCTGCCATCGGGGCGCGCCTCCTAAACTACTCTTGAGTAGGTTAGGATCGTAGCGCAATCCCGACCCCTCGTTCAGGAGGACGCCATGGCCCCGAGTCCCGTGCGCCGAGTGGCGGTCCTCGGCGGGAACCGCATCCCGTTCGCCCGGTCCAACGGCCCGTACGCGCGCGCGTCGAACCAGGACATGCTGACCGCCGCGCTCGACGGTCTGGTCGCCCGGTTCGGCCTCCAGGGGCAGCGGCTCGGCGAGGTCGCCGCGGGCGCCGTGCTCAAGCACAGCCGGGACTTCAACCTGACCCGCGAGTGCGTGCTGGGCAGCAGGCTCTCCGCCGACACCCCCGCCTACGACGTCCAGCAGGCATGCGGGACCGGCCTCCAGGCCATCGTCCAGGTCGCGAACAAGATCGCCCTCGGCCAGGTCGACTCGGCCGTCGCGGGCGGCGTCGACACGACCAGCGACGCTCCGCTCCAGGTCAACGAGGACCTCCGGCGGATCCTGATCTCGCTCAACAGCGCCAAGTCCGTGGGTCAACGACTCCGGCTGCTCGCCAAGATCCGCCCCGGCCACATCGTCCCGGACATCCCGCGCAACGCCGAGCCGCGCACCGGCCTGTCCATGGGGGAGCACGCGGCGTTGACCGCCCAGCGGTGGGGGATCAGCCGGGAGGCGCAGGACGAACTGGCCGCCGCCAGCCACCAGAAGTTGGCCGCCGCCTACGACCGCGGCTTCTTCGACGACCTGGTGACCTCCTACCAGCGCCTGACCCGCGACCAGAACCTCCGCCCGGACTCGACGGCCGACAAGCTCGCCAAGCTCAAGCCCGCCTTCGGCGGCGAGAACGGCACGATGACCGCGGGCAACTCCACCCCGCTCACCGACGGCGCCTCCGTGGTGCTGCTCTCCAGCGAGCAGTGGGCCAAGGAGCACAGCTTCCCGGTGCTGGCCTACCTGACCTTCAGCGAGACGGCCGCGGTCGACTACGTCCACGGCGACGAGGGCCTGTTGATGGCGCCCGCCTACGCCGTGCCGCGGATGTTGGCCCGCGCCGGGCTCACCTTGCAGGACTTCGACTACTACGAGATCCACGAGGCGTTTGCCTCCCAGGTGCTCGCGACGCTGGCCGCGTGGGAGGACGTCGAGTTCGCGAAGGACCGGTTGGGGCTCGCCGAGCCTCTTGGGGCGATCGACCGGTCGAAGCTCAACGTGAACGGCTCGTCGCTGGCCGCGGGGCACCCCTTCGCCGCGACCGGCGGCCGGATCGTGGCGACCCTGGCGAAGCTGCTGCACGAGCGCGGGTCCGGCCGCGGCCTGATCTCGATCTGCGCGGCGGGCGGCCAGGGCGTCACCGCGATCCTGGAGAAGTAGCGGACTCTACGGCTATCTACCACCAGCTCTAGAGAGCCCGACACACGTCAAGCGGCCGGGCACGCCGAGGGAAATATCGGGCTGGCACTAGACACCCCGATACCGTCGCAGGATGGACCCGGTGCGCAACCCCTTCGCCCCCGGCGCGGGTCAGCGCCCACCGGAGCTCGCGGGCCGCGAGAAGGAGCTCCAGGCGTTCGAGGTCGTGCTGGAGCGGGTCGCCAGGGGCAGGCCGGAGCGCAGCCTGGTGCTGACCGGCCTGCGCGGGGTCGGCAAGACGGTCCTGCTCGGCGAGCTGCGGTCGATGGCCGTCCGGCGCGGCTGGGGCGCGGGCAAGATCGAGGCCAGGCCGGACGCGGACCTGCGCCGCCCGCTCTCGGCTGCCCTGCACCGGGCGATCCGCGACCTCGCCGTGCGCCACCGGGCGCCGGAGCGGGTGGAGCAGGTGCTCGGCGTGCTCAAGGCGTTCGCGCTCAAGTCGAACCCGGACAGCGCCAAGCTGCGCGAGCGGTGGCAGCCGGGCATCGATGTGCCCGCCACCCAGGGCCGGGCCGACTCCGGCGACATCGAGATCGACCTGGTGGAGCTGTTCACCGAGGTCGCCGAGCTGGCCCAGGACGTCGGCACCGGGGTCGCGGTGCTCATCGACGAGATGCAGGACATCGGCGCCGACGACATCTCCGCGCTGTGCGCCGCCTGCCACGAGCTGTCGCAGTCCGGCGCGCCGCTGGTCGTGGTCGGCGCGGGCCTGCCGCACCTGCCCGCGCTGCTCTCGGCGAGCAAGTCCTACTCGGAGCGGCTGTTCCGGTACGTGCGCATCGACCGGCTCGACCGCGCCGACGCCGACCAGGCCGTGCTCGTCCCGGTCGACCGGGAGCAGGCCGGGATCACCCCGGACGCCCTGGCCGCCCTCTTCGAGCGCTCCGGCGGCTACCCCTACTTCATCCAGGCGTTCGGCAAGGCCGCCTGGGACGCCGCGCCCGCCGACCCGATCACCGCGGAGGACGTGCTCGTCGCGGCACCCGAGGCGGAGGTGGAACTGGCGGTCGGGTTCTTCGGTTCGCGCTACGAGCGGGCCACCCCGGCCGAGCGGGAGTACCTGCGGGCGATGGCCGAGCTGACCGACGGGAAGGACGAGAGCGCCGGGACCTCGGACATCGCGGTGTTCCTCGGGCGCAAGCCGTCGTCGCTCTCGCCCGCGCGCGACAGCCTGATCAAGAAGGGCCTGGTCTACTCCGCCGAGCGCGGCCGGATCGCCTTCACCGTGCCGCACTTCGGCCGCTACCTGCTGGGCATGGAGGAGTGACGCCGCTTCTGGCGCACTCTCGCACTATCTAGCTCAGATCCTAGATATCTCTATACACCGCGATCGACCCTCGCGGCGTGCTCGCGCGCGTTAGCACGTTGTTCGCCAGGTCACAAGAAACCGGACACTATCCGGTGAGCTCCAGGTCACTACCGATGATTCATCGGCGTGTGCGCCAGTTCACCGGACAGATGCGTGCTTTCCTCGGCCAGAAGGTGCATACTTGAGCCATGCCACTCAGCCAGAGCGGTTAGCAGGACCTCAGAGGGGAAGCAAGCGCAATGAACGTGACCGCGAAGATCCGAGCCCGCCGCGCCCAGGCCCGCACGCGCAAGGCCGTGAACCGCGCGATCGACCAGGCCGCCACGCCCGCGATGCGCCACGAGCTGATCGCTCTCGCGCAGACGCAGAACGTCTGGCGCTAACCACAAGCGAGCACCGGAGGTGTGATGCAGGGCACATCTCCGGTGCGTTGTAACAAGGCCGGGGCGCTACACGATGTTCCGGTTGACCCCGTAGTGCTGGCGGACCCCCGACCTGGCAGCACTACGGGGTTTCCTTATGTCCCAAGGCTCTCGCCGCGACCTGGGGTTCCCGCCGCGATCACCGCTCCGCCCGACGGGCGTCGGAGCGCCGCGGCACTGGACCGGGTCCGGCCGCCGGGACACCGCGCGTCGCACACCCCGCCGGGAAGTGGCCCGGTTCGCCCATCGGCGAACGGCACCGCCACCCCGCCGCGGAGTTCACCCGTCCGCTCGCCGGTCGACCGTTTGCCGTCGATCAAGTGTCGGCCGCGCACGACCAACGGAGCGTGACCGGATTTCACCTGTCACCGTGGGATTGCGCCGTGTGGATGAAGTGGACACGGGCACCGAGCGTCGTCACGTTGCTCCGCCTGGATTGCCGGGTATGACCTCGATTGGGCCGACCGCGTCGGCACTACTCCACCCGTTCAGTTCTACAGCCGACTGATGGCGGTTGTCGTAGGCCATCCGCAGTAGCAGTGGGTCAGGACATCACCCGATAGGTGAGGGGGATCACAAGGATGCCGCTCACCGACGAACACGCTCCGCTTATCGTCTACTAGCCAGTAGTTACCTACCCGTCAACGCTCAAGCGCGAAACTGGTCGGTAGTCGCAGTACCACGAAGGAGCCTGACACCTTGGCCGTGACAGGAACGGAGTCCGTGGGCACGGATGTCCGTCGCACGTTGCACCTCACCTTCGAAGACCCGGCACTCCCGGCACGGCCCGTGCCACGCCGGGCGGTGGACCGGGCCAGAGCCGACGTCGTCGGCAAGGCAGGCCGGGTCAACACCGTCCACCGGGTCGAGTTGGCCGACGCCGTGAACCGGGTCGGCAGCACTACCGAGGTCCCCACCGCCGATAGCACTGACGCCGCCGAGCAGGTCGAGACCCCTGTGGTCGAGACCGCGGCCGCGCCGGTGCGCCGCCTGAGCCCGCACGCGCGGGCAATGGTGTTCGCCGAGCGGTTGCTCGGCAGTTGGGCGCCGACGCTGCACCTGGCGATGCTCCTGCTCGCCTGCGTCAGCGCCGGTCTTGTCGTGCTCGCCGTGTTGGCCGGGATCGTGCCCGCGCTGTTGAGCGCGGGACTGCTCGTCGCCATCGCCGCGATGCGCCGCTGATCGATGCCGAAGGGGCGGGGTCCGGACAACCACCGGACCCCGCCCCTTCGCCCGTCCTAGTGCGCGGCGACCGGCCGCAGCTCCGCCGAGTCCTCGTCGACGTGGTAGTCGGCTGGCTCGGTCTGGTCGATGCCGTTGAACACCTTGAGCTTCCTGGCGACCAGGGTGATCAGCACGGCCACCACCAGGTTTGTCACCAGGGCAACGAAGCCGACGTAGATCTGCACCGTCGACCCACCGAACGGGTGCCAGCCGAACAGGTTCAGCTCACCGAGCTTGAGCGCGGACGCGCCGAAGTGCTTGCGCTTGCCGTCAGCGCTCGGGATGTTGAAGAGCATGATCATTCCCCAGCCCATGCCCGCGATCCAGCCGCCGATCAACCCCCAGATGTGGAACCACCGGGTGTAGAGCGCGATCGCCACCGCAGGCAGCGTCTGCAGGATCATCACGCCGCCGATGAGCTGCAGGTCGATGGAGAACTGCGGGTCGATGAACAGCACGAAGGCCACCGCGCCGAACTTGACCACCAGCGAGGCGAACTTGGCCTGCTTGGCCTCGTCCTTCGGGGTGGCGTCGCGGCGGATGTACTCCTTGTAGATGTTGCGGGTCCACAGGTTCGCCGCCGCGATGGACATGATCGCCGCGGGCACCAGGGCGCCGATGCCGATGGCGGCGAAGGCGATCCCGGCGAACCAGGCCGGGAACTGACCGGCGAACAGGTTCGGGATGATCGTGTTGGTGTCCGGGTTGCCGGTGGCCTGGTTGATCAACGGCTTGGTGCCCGCCGCGATCGCCACGAAACCCAGCAGCGCCAACAGCCCCAGCAGCAACGAGTACGCGGGCAGCGCCGACATGTTCCGCTTGATCACCTTGCGGCCGCGCGAGGCGAGCACGCCGGTGAGCGAGTGCGGGTAGAGGAACAGCGCGAGCGCGGACCCCAGCGCCAGGGTCGCGTACTGCAACTGGTTGTTGGCGTTGAGCAGCAGCCCGTCGCCCGGCGCAGGCGTCGCCTTGAACTTCGCGTCGGCCGCGTCGAAGATCGCGCCCCAGCCGCCGAGCTTGATCGGCAGGTACACCACGGCCACGATGATCACGAGGTAGACCAGGATGTCCTTGACGAACGCGATCAGCGCGGGCGCGCGCAGCCCGGACTGGTAGGTGTAGACCGCCAGGATCACGAACGCGATGAGCAGCGGCAGGTGCCCGACGATGCCGGACCCGTTGAGCCCCAACGTGCGCAGCACCGCCTCGAGCCCGACCAGCTGCAGCGCGATGTAGGGCATGGTCGCCACGATCCCGGTGATCGCCACCAGCAGCGCCAGCACCGACGAGCCGTAGCGGCCGCGCACGAAGTCGGCTGGGGTGACGTACCCGCGGGCGCGCGAGACCGACCAGATCCGCAGCAGCGGCATGAACGCCAGCGGGTACAGGATCACCGTGTAGGGCAGCGCGAAGAAGCCCGCCGCGCCCGCGCTGAACATGAGCGCGGGCACCGCGACGAAGGTGTAGGCCGTGTAGACGTCGCCGCCGATGAGGAACCAGGTGATCCACGAGCCGAACTTGCGGCCGCCGAGACCCCACTCGTCGAGGTGGTCGAGGGTGGCGCCCGCCTTCCACTTGGCCGCGACGAACCCCAGGACGGTCACCACGCCGAACAGCACGACGAAGACGACGAGCTCGGTCCACCTCATCGGCCTGCCCCCTCGTCCAGGGTGTCCACGTCGCGGTCCGGTCCCGGTGCGGGAGTCGTGGGTTTGTCCTTGGTCATGACGAAGACGATCGCGGTGGCCAGCACGCCGACGGCGACGCCCGCCAGCTGGAACCAGTAGTAGAACGGCATGCCGAACAGCTCGGGGCCGGTGCGGTTGAAGATCGGCGTGATGAGCAGTCCGAGTGGGAGCAGCAGCAGCAGCAGGTTCCACGAACTCCAGCGGATGCCGGAGTGGCCGGGTTGTGTCATCGGTGTCTCGCTCTCCGTGACGGGAGTGGTGCCGCGACACACTAAGGCCCGAGCGGCCGTTTCGTCACCAGGTAACTCGCTGTGAGTCCATTTGGCCGTTTGTTGGCGACCGATCGCGCCAGCCCGCAGGCGGCTGTCCACCGCTCTCCACAGGCTGTGCACAACCCTGTCCACAGCTTGTGGACAACTCTGCGACGGCTGTGACGTGTGGGACCAACGAGTAGGTCCGGGCCCGCGCCGAGCTGTCCCCAGGTCGATCCCCGGTCAGTCCACAGCTCCGGGCACCCGGGTGGCGAGCTGGTCGGCGACGATCAGCAGGCACGGCAGGCACCGGGCACCCTCATGCGACCGGGTGACCTTGGCGTACGGGACGGTGTGCGCGCAGGCGGCCTCGACGAAGCTCGCGGGCCGCTCCCCGGCGGGGAAGGCGTGCACGCGGTCGTCGTACCCGGACCGCTGCCAGCGCCAACGCTGCTCCGGCATCGAACACACCTCCCAGTCCTGGCTCACCTGTCCAACCTCGGGCGAACGGCGCACACTGTCCCAGATCGGGCACGACTCGGCTGTGACCCACAGAACAGCGCCCACGCAAAACCGGCCCCCACCACGTGAAGTGGTGAGGGCCGGTTCTGTGTATTGGCTCTTAGCCCAACCGCTGCTTGAGCGACTCCAGCTCGTCGCGGAGCGGGGTCGGCAGCTTGTCGCCGATCTTGTCGAACCACTCCTCGATCAGCGGCAGCTCCGCGCGCCACTCCTCGGCCGAGACCTCGAGCGCGGCCTCGATGTCGGCGCGGTCGCCCTCGACGCCGTCCAGGTCGAGCTCGTCGGCGGTGGGCACCCAGCCGATCGGGGTCTCCCGCGCGGCCGCCTTGCCCTCGATGCGCTCGATGGCCCACTTGAGCACGCGGCTGTTCTCGCCGAACCCGGGCCACAGGAAGCGCTTGTCGTCGCCGCGGCGGAACCAGTTGACGTAGAAGATCTTCGGCAGCTTGGTCGCGTCGGCGCGCTTGCCGGTCTCGATCCAGTGGTTGAAGTAGTCACCGGCGTTGTAGCCGATGAACGGCAGCATCGCCATCGGGTCGCGGCGCACGACGCCGACCGCGCCGACCGCGGCCGCGGTGGTCTCGCTCGACAGCGTCGCACCCATGAAGGTGCCGTGCTGCCAGTCGCGGGACTCGGTCACCAGCGGGATCGTGGTGGCCCGGCGGCCGCCGAAGAAGATCGCCGAGATCGGCACGCCCTGCGGGTCGTCCCACTCGGCGGCCTTGGTGTCGCACTGGTCGATCGGGGTGCAGTAGCGCGAGTTCGGGTGCGCCGCCTTCTCCGTCGACTCAGGGGTCCAATCGGCCTTCTTCCACGAGGTGAGGTGCTCCGGCGCCTCGCCGATGCCCTCCCACCAGATGTCGCCGTCGTCGGTCAGCGCGACGTTGGTGAACAGCGAGTTGCCCTTGGCGATGGTGCGCATCGCGTTCGGGTTGGTGTGGTAGTCGGTGCCCGGCGCCACGCCGAAGAAGCCGTTCTCCGGGTTGACCGCGTAGAGGCGACCGTCCGCGCCGAACCGCATCCAGGCGATGTCGTCGCCGATGGTCTCGACCTTCCACCCCGGGATGGTCGGGTCGAGCATGGCGAGGTTGGTCTTGCCGCAGGCGCTGGGGAACGCCGCCGCGACGTAGTAGACCTTCTCCTCGGGCGAGGTCAGCTTGAGGATCAGCATGTGCTCGGCGAGCCAGCCCTCGTCACGGCCGATGACCGAGGCGATGCGCAGCGAGTAGCACTTCTTGCCCAGCAGCGCGTTGCCGCCGTAACCGGAGCCGTAGCTCCAGATGAGCCGCTCCTCCGGGAAGTGCACGATGTACTTGGTGTCGTTGCACGGCCACGCGACGTCGGCCTGGCCCGGCTCGAGCGGGGCACCGATGGAGTGCAGCGCGGGCACGAAGTCGCGCTCGGTGCCGTCGGCGTCGATGAACCGGTCCAGCGCCTTGGTGCCCATCCGGGTCATGATCTTCATCGAGACCACGACGTACTCGGAATCGGTGATCTCCACGCCCAGCATCGGGTTGTCGGCGTTGAGCGGACCCATGCAGAACGGGATCACGTACATGGTGCGACCGCGCATCGACCCCCGGTACAGCTCGGTGAGGGTCGACTTCATCTCCGCCGGGTCCATCCAGTTGTTGGTGGGACCGGCGTCGGCCTCGTCGACCGAGCAGATGTAGGTGCGCTCCTCGACCCGCGCGACGTCGTTGGGGTCGGAGGCCGCGTAGAACGAGTTCGGCTTCTTGTCCAGGCGGGTGAAGGTCCCCGCGTCGACCAGCTTGTCGGTGAGCCGGGTCCACTCTTCCTCGGACCCGTCGACCCAGACCACCTGCTCGGGGGCGGTCAGTTCGGCGACCTCGCGCACCCACGCCAGGAGTCGTTTGTGCGTCGTCGGTGCCTGGTCAACGCCAGGGATTGTCACTGCCGTCATCTCGCCTCGTCTCCTGACTGAACGCCGAAATGCCGATCAGGACGCCACCGAGCTGACCGGGACGGCGACGTCCTAACCGAATGGCTGAGCCCCCGCCCATGTGGAGCGGGTGCGTGCCGTGAAGGAATGCATATGAGGCTAGCGGGGTGACGGCGAGGTAACCGATACCTTGCCTGTCGGTTCTCTCACAAGAACGATAAGGGAATCGATTCAGTACCCACTTGCGAGCCGCTAAATCGACCGATCGGACGTCCGGATACCGGACAGTCGTGACCCACAGTGAGCTCGCACCCGGTTGACCTGGGCAAACGGGGCCGGAAAAGCAAGATCCCGGCACGCGTGGGCGCACCGGGATCTCACCGAACGTGGTCTGCGATCAGCGGGTGGGAATCATCTCGCCCGCTGGTCGTAACGCCGGGACTCAGCCCTGCCAGTTGGCGTCCGAGCCGGAGGTCTTGCCAGCGGAGTCCGACTCGTAGGAGCCGTCGGCGTTGATGTGGCCGGTCTCGACGGTGCTCCACTCGTCCTCACCGGTGTGCTGGGCCACGGTCACGTCGCCGTCGGCCTCGATGACGACGGCCTCGTCGGCGCCACCGTCACCGTCGCTGTCGGTGAACACGTAGGTGTTGCCCTGGTCGTCGGTCACGACGGCGGTGTCGTTGGTGCCGTCACCGTCCGCGTCGTACTGCGCCTCGCCCGCGTCGACGTCACCGGACTTGGTGTCGACGGTGATGTTGTCCCCGCCGTGACCACCGTTGTTCACCGGGGTGGCGGCGTCGTCGTCGCTGCCGGACTTGGCACCGCCGTGCTCGTCCGCACCGTCGCCGCCGGGGGCCTCGACGGAACCGGAGTTGGCCTCGGTCCACTCGCCGGACGCCTCGTCGTACTCGGCGGCCGCGAGCACGTTGCCCTGCTCGTCGAGCTGGATCGCGGTGTCGGCGGTGCCGTCGCCGTCGGTGTCGGCGAAGGCGACGTAGCCCTCTTCGGTCTGCACGACCGCGGTGTCGTTGTCACCGTCCTGGTCGTAGTCGAAGTTCTCCTGAACCTCGTACTCCTCGCCACCGACCTCGACGGTCAACTCGTCGTGGCCCGCGTCGGCCGTGGTGTCGGTCGCGGTGTCGTCGGCGCCGGTCTCGTCAACGTACACGGGTAGCCCCCTCTGGCTGATCCCTTGGCGGGATGCTCAATGGCTTGTTGTTGGCGGTATGACTGACGCTTCGCCCCGCTGGTTCCCGCCGTTACGCGGTTAGTTCTTGTCGCGAACGGACCGGATACCGGCAAGGAGCCGCTCCGCCCGTTCTCGCCCGGCGACCACGTCTGTCAGGCGCTTGTTTACCACGGTGACGCGCTTCTGCCGCTCGCTCACGTCAAGTCGTAATGCTTTGTCGACCTCGCGCAGCTGCTCCTCGATCCCGCTGATCCGCTTGCCGAGCGCCTCGTCGAGGGCAAGGGAGAGCTGGGATTCCGCGTCGATCAACTGCTCGGACACCAACTGGTCCAATGTGGACCTCGCGTCGGCGATGGAGTCGTTGAGCCACAGCTTCATGTGCTGCTTGTCCGCGGTGTGCTTGCGGGTGCGCGCGATCCACCACCCGGCGCCCAGGCCGATGACGATGGTGGGCACCAACAGGATCGGCGCCGCGATCGCGCCTGCCAACGGGATGACGGCCATCTTGCCCGCGCCGATGCCGCCGGAGACGCCCATGAACACCAGCAGCTTGTCCTCGGCGGTCGGCAGCCGCTTCTCCGCGGCCCGCAGCACCACCTGCGAGGTACCGGCGCGGGCGAACTGGCCGCGGATCACCTCCAGCTCGTCGGCGCTGAAGAGTTCACTGAGGACGGAGTCGGCCACCTGGTTGAGCCTGCCGCCCACCGACTCCGACACCTTGCCGCTGACCATCTGCATGGCGGCGTCGACGTGCGCGGGCAGCCCCCTGAGCTGGTCGCGGTCGGCGGCGTCGATGGCCTGGCGGAACCAGGACTGCAGGTCGCGCATCTGGCGGCTGACCTCGTGCGCGTTCTCCAGCCGGGCGCGCTGCACCTCGCTGCGCAGCTTGACCTGCCAGCCCCTCGTCGACGAGCGGCGCTCCGCGGTCAGCTCGTCCTTGCGGGCGCGCAACGCCTCCGCCTCGGCCTCACCGGTGGTCAGCGCGCGGCGCTCGTTCTCCAGGGTCACCTTCAGCTCACCGAGCGCGGACGACAGCGCACGCAGGGTGTTGGCCTCGCCGAGCATCGCCGAGCGGCCGACCAGCAAGCCCTGCAACGATTCCACGAGTTCGGCGATGCCGGAGCGCTCCTTGAGCATCGCGGCCGCCTCGGGGGTGGGTGCCTTGCCCGCCAGCTCGAACATCCGCGAGGAGACCGGGTGGAAGGTGGCGTCCTTGAACCGCGGTGCGTGTTCTGCCAACAGGGCCTGGTTCGCCTCGAGGACTTGCCGCCAGCCGCGGTAGGCATCCACTTTGGACAGGACGAAGACCACGGTCTCCACCCGGTCGCCGACACCGGCCAGGAACGACAGCTCGCCGACGGTGAAGGGAGCCGAGGCGTCGACGACGAACAGCAGCGCGGTGGCCGACGCGGCCGCCTCGATCGCCAGCTCGCCGTGCGCCGAGTCGAGCCCGCCCACCCCGGGGGTGTCCACGACGACCAGCTTCTCCAGCAGCGGCACCGGACCGTCGACCTCGACGTAGCGCGGCGGCAGCTCCCCGTCGGGCAGCTCGTGCGCCGCCGACACCCAGTTGACCAGCTCGGCGATGTCCACCGGCACCGGCGCGAGCTGCCCCGGGTAGCAGGCGCGCGCCTCCCACTGCTCCGCGTGGCCGAACACCAGGTAGGTCGCGGTGGCCACGTCGGCGTCCACAGGGGACAGGCCAGGCGTGTCGATCATGGCGTTGACCAGGGAGCTCTTTCCCCGGTTCGTCTCACCGACGACCACGACCGACGGTTTCTTGCGCCTGCGCGCGCGGACCTGCTCCACCCACTGCGCCGACTCCGGCGCGGCCTCGCGGAGCAGGGTGAGCAGCTGCTCCCTGGTCTGGGCGACCTGCTTGGGCAGCGAGACCTTGGGCTGGGTCATGCGGTGCCGACCCGGCCGGTGTAGACGGTGACGATCGGCGGCCGCAGCAGCTGGCCGCGGTCGCTGAACCCCACCACCTCGGTCTCGGCGACGGTGCCCTGCAACGCGGCGTCCTCGGTGACGAGCGTGCCGCCCGCCTCGTGGAACGCCGGGTCGAACCGGTCGCCGTCCGGCCGCACCGCCCGCACCCCGACCGCGGCCAACCCCTCCTCGATCCGTTCGGCCACCCCGGAACTGCGCGCCCGGTCGTGTGCGTACAGGCACAGCGACACCAGCGACAGCCGCTCGGCGATGGCCTGGTCGTAGACCTCCGGCGCGATGCTCACCAACGCGGGCTCCACCCGGAAGTCGTCGCTGAGCTCCTCCTGCGGCACTGCGTCCCCCTCCTGCTCGACGACCCGGTCCGCCTCGCGGTCGACCTCGGCGATCACCGCGGCCCTGACCTCGATCGTCGAGTCCTCGTCCTTGCGCTTGTTCTTGAACCAGGAAGCCATCCGCCTCACCCAGCCTGTCGGCGCCCGTGTGCCGCCGAATCGTATAGCCGGCCACGGCGCGGGCAGCGGTGTTCGCCCACAGCGGGATCAGCTCGCGGTCTGGGCCTTGAGCTGCTGCCAGATCAGGAAGTACGCGCGGTGCACCACGTGCGCCACCCGGCCCTGCGCGGGGGTCGCGCCGAAGGAGGCGAAGGAGCGCCACCACCCAGCGCGCTCGAGCGCGTACGCGGCGAGTTCGTTGTGCGGTCGGCCTTTCATGCCCAGCTGCTCGCCGATGTCGGCGTTGCTGCCGACCCGCAGCACCTCCTCGCCGAGGTCGTCGGGCATGTCGACCGCGCCGGAGGTGACCAGGGTCAGCGCCTCGAGCAGGCGCAGCTGGTGCGCCTCGGGCTTGGCGAGCAGGACCTCGATGGCGTCGTGCACGCGCTGGCGCTCACCGGGATCCCCGGACGCGTGGGCGAGCGCGGTGACCGAGGCGAGCGCCGCGGCGGCCTTGATGCCGTCGGCGCGGGCGCGGAACACCGCGTCCAACCTGGACCGGACCCCGGCCAGACCGGAGGCGTCGAGCAGGGAGCGGCGCAGCGCGCCCGCGGTGAGGTCCGGGTCGGCGCGCAGCGCGTCGACGGCGTGGCGGATGCCGAACAGGTCCAGCTTCTCCAGCAGGCGCACCCTGGTGCCGGTCGGCACGTCGCACTCCCACGAGGTGAAGATGTCCGCCGAGATCAGCATCGTCTCCCAGACGGCGTCGTCGAGCCGGGCCAGCAGCCGCAGCGCGTCGGCGTCGGCCGAGGTGAACCCGCCGGACTCGGCCGACTCGGCGATCAGGCCGATCACCGGGATCACGTCGGCGACCCTGGGCTTGAGGGTGGCCGCCTGCTTCTCGGCCAGCAGCGTCGCCGCCTTCCACACGTCGCCGCCGCTGCCGGTGACCGACTCCGGGGTGATGGTGTCGGCCTTGTTCAGCACGGCGATCGCGTTGACCGGACCGGCCTCGCGGCTGGCGGTCGCGGCGGTGAACGCGGCCAGCGCCTGCTGGTCGTCGGCCCGCACGCCCTGGGTCACCACGTAGAGCACGGCCTCGGCACCGGCGACGGCGTTGCGCGAGGTGTCGTCGAGCTCGTCGTCACCGTCGTCCTCGACCTCCTCGCCGTCCTCCTTGCGGTGCTTGGCCGCGCCGAGCAGCAGTTCGGTGCGCTTCACCGAGGCCAGGTCGAGCGACCCGAGGCCCGGGGTGTCGATGACCGTCAGGTCCCGCAGCACCGCGTTGGTCAGGTACGCCTCCAGGTGCGAGACCTTGTCGAAGTCCACCTCCAGGTCGGCCGGGATCATGCCGCCCACCTCGAACGGCAGGACCTGCTTGGTGCCGTCGAAGAACACCAGCTCCACCCGGTCGACCGTGCCGTACTGGAACCGGGTGACCAGCCGGGTGCACTCCCCGACGTCGGTCGGCGCGATCCGGCGCCCGATCAAGGCGTTGACCAGCGTCGACTTCCCCGACTTGATCCGGCCAGCCACCGCGACCTGCAGCGGGGCGGACAGCCTGCGCAGCACCTCCCGGAACCCGGCCGCGGTGCGCGCGGACACCTGCGGCTGCAGGCGCTGGCACAGGTTGGCCACCGACGCCGACAACGGTCCGGCGAGGTGCTGCTGCTCGGTCGCGCTCGACAAACCCACTCCTCACCCAGTACGCCCCGCGAATCGTGCCATGCGCGCACCGCCGCCGTCCGCGAACTCCTCGCTCAGCCTGCGGGCGGAGACCACGATGCGACGCCGGGCTGACGCGAGCGGCAACCGGCTGTGCCTACTCTCGTCACCGTGCGGAGGCTCAGTCTGTGGATGAAGGCGCACCCGATGGCGGGTGACGTCATCATCGCCGCGATGCTGGCGGCCCTGGAGTCGATCTCGCTGTTCGCCCACGTCGGCGGGGTGCACCCGGTGGCGTACTGGCTGGTCGGCCTGGGTCTGCTCGGCCCGCTGGTGATCCGCAGGCGCGACCCGCTGCTCGCGGCGTACCTCATCCTCGCGGCGGGCTTCGCCCAACTGCTCACGCACGGGCCGAGCGCGGACGGGGTGGACGTCAGGATCCGGGTCGCCGACATCGCGCTCGGCATCGCGCTCTACACGACCGTCGCCTACGTCGGCCGCAGGCAGGGCGCGCTGTACGTGGTGTGGCTGACCATCGGCACCGCGGCGTGGGCGTCGTGGCGGATGGACCTGCCGCAGTCGATCCTGCCGACCCTGGTGATCGTGGTGATCTTCGCGTTCTGCTGGGTGCTCGGCGAGTTCTCCGGCGCCAGGCGGGCCTACCACCTGGAGGTCGAGCGGCGGCTCGCGCTGCTGGAGACCGAACGCGACCAGCAGGCCAGGATCGCGGTCGGCCAGGAGCGGGCCCGCATCGCGCGCGAACTGCACGACGTGGTGGCGCACGCGGTGAGCGTGATCGTGGTGCACGCCGACGGCGCCGCCTACGCGGTGCGCTCGAACCCGGAGGTGGCCGAGCGGGCCATCCACACCATCTCCGCCACCGGCCGCGAAGCGCTGACCGAGCTGCGCCGCCTGCTCGGGGTGCTGCGCAGCGACGAGGGCGAGACCGACCGGACCCCGCAGCCGGGCACCCAGTCCATCTCGGACCTCGCCGAGCGGGTGCGCGCCACCGGTGTCCCGGTGCGGCTCGACCTGGCGGGCGAGCTGGACGACCTGCCAGCCGGTGTCGGCCTCGGCATCTACCGGATCGTGCAGGAAGCGCTGACGAACACGATCAAGCACGCGGGCCCCGGCGCGAAGGCCGCGGTGGAGGTCCGCCGGGTCGGCGACCGGGTCGAGCTGGACATCACCGACATCGGCCCCGGCATCCCCCGGCACGGGCTGACCGCGGGCGGCAACGGCCTCATCGGCATGCGCGAACGCGCCAACGTCTTCGGCGGCACCCTGCAGGCGGGGCCGCACACCGACGGCGGCTGGCGGGTGCGCGCGGTGCTGCCCGTAACGACCGCTTAGGGAAGGGCTACCTTGGGTCGCGTGATCAGGGTTGTGCTGGTGGACGACCAGGAGCTGATGCGGGTCGGGTTCCGCATGGTGCTCGGCGCGCAGGACGACATGGAGGTCGTCGGCGAGGCGGGCGACGGCAGGGCGGCGATCGAGCTGGCCGACAAGCTGCGCCCCGACGTCGTGCTGATGGACGTCCGGATGCCGGTGCTCGACGGCGTCGAGGCCACCAAGGTCATCACCGAGGCGGGCACCTCGAAGGTCCTGGTGATGACCACCTTCGACCTCGACGAGTACGCCCTGTCCGCACTGCGCAACGGCGCCAGCGGCTTCCTGCTCAAGGACACCCCGCCCGGCGCCCTGGTCTCCGCACTGCGCTCGGTCGCCAGCGGCGACGCCGTGGTCTCCCCGAGCGTCACCCGCCGCCTGCTCGACCGCTTCCTCGGCCCCGGCGGCGGCGAACTCCGCGACGCCTCGATGCTCGACGTGCTGACCGAGCGCGAGCGCGAGGTCCTGGTGCTGATGGCCCAGGGCCTGTCCAACACCGAGATCGCCCGCAAGCTCTTCCTCTCCGAAGCCACCGTCAAAACCCACGTCGGCCGCGTCCTGTCCAAACTGGAACTCCGCGACCGCGTCCAAGCCGTCGTCCTCGCCTACGAAACCGGCCTGGTCCGCCCCGGCGACGTCTGACCCCGGCCTCCCCGTCCGGCCCACGGCCCCAGCTGACTTCCGGCCGCCGTTCCGGAGGCCCTCCCCGCCCACCCCAGCCCCCACCCTCTCCGGGGGGCGGCCCCGGCTCCATTCTATCGGGCCACGGTTGCAGGGCCAGAGGGTTGGCGTGAGCTGTGGACAAGTCGGGCGTTGTGGATGGACATACGCGCAGGTCAGGACCTCGGCGTTGAGTGCGGTCAGGGGAGCTTCAGCCGAATGGGGCATGGACCGGACGGGAGAACAGGCGTGAATCAGCGGTAGGTGGAGGCGTCCACTGTGGTCGGGTCGATGCCCGCCTTGATGACCTCGTCGTGCCAGCGGCCCCAGTCGGGGCGGGTGCCGTCGAGGTCGGTGAAGCCGTATTCGCGCATGAGGGTCCAGCTGGCCAGGGTGCGTCCGGCGAAGCGGGACACCGCGGGGTCCGCGGCGAGGGCGGCGATGGCGCGGCCGATGTAGCGCGGGGACTCGGCCATGATGTAGTTCGGGTCCTTCTCGACGCCCTCGCGCCAGTTGGCCTCGGTGACCTCGAAGTGCTCCAGCATCATCTCCGAGCGCAGGAACCCGGGCGTGACCGACAACCCGGTGGCGCCGACGGCGGCCAGTTCCTCGCCCAGCCACCGCCCGATCGCGCGGACGCCGGACTTCACCAGGTAGTACGGAATCCCCACCGGCCCCGGGTAGTCCTCCACGTCGCCGTCGGTCACCTCGACCACCAGCCCGCCCGGCCGCGCGAGCACCAGGGGCAGCAGCCGGTGCAGGGTGATCAGGTGCGTGTCGAGCCCGTTGCGCACGACCCCGATGCCCCTGTCCAGATCGGACTCCCACCAGGGCGTGCCGAACTCGACGAACGGGTCGCCGCCCCACACGTCGTCGACCAGGACGTCGACGTGCCCGTGGTCGGCGGCGATCCGGTCGCGCAGCGCGTCCACATCGGACACCGAGGTGAAGTCGCAGCGGACCGGGATGCCGGTGCCGCCCGCGGCGTCGACCAGTTCAGCCGTCTCCTCGATGGTCTCGGTGCGCCGCATCGGCGACGCGGACGAGCGGGTCGTGCGGCCGGTGACGTAGACCGTCGCCCCCGCCGCCCCGAGTTCGACCGCGATACCCCGTCCACAGCCCCGGGTCGCCCCGGTGACCACGGCGACCTTCCCGTGCAGCGTCATCGATGTCCTCCTTCGTCACCGCGGCGCCATGCCCCCAGCACCGCGTCCACATCAGCACCGAGCCGGTCGGCCAACGTCCCGTGCGGACGGACCGACCAGTCGATCGAGATCCCGTTGACCAGCGACAGCAGCACCCGGACAGCCACGTCCGGCGCGGGTGCTCCGGGCAGCGAACCGGACGCCCGGTCGAACGCGCGGGCCAACTCGGCACTCATGACCTCGAAGTGCGTCGCCAGCTTCGCGCGCAGCACCGGGTCGATCAGGTCGTGCCCGAGTTGTCCCAAGTGGTTGGCCGCGGTGTCGGCGTCACCCAACGAGATGAAGGTGCCCACCGCCGCGGCGCGCAGCCCGTCGACCGGGTCCGCCGCCGCGTCCGCCGCCGTCCGCATCGTGCGGGCGACCTCGGCCGTCGCGTTGTCGAAGACGGCCTGGACCAACCGGTCCTTGGAGCCGAACCGGGTGGCCACCGTCCCGACCGACACCCCGGCCTCGGCGGCCACCTGGGCCAGGGTGAACCCCGGTCCGACCCGGCCGACGACCACGTGCGCCGCGTCGAGGAGCCGCTGGTCGGTGATGGTCCTCGGGCGCGGCACGCCATTATTGAACCATGGTTCATTAACCGTGTCACCCAGGCGGACCGGCATCGCGGATCAGGGTCCACTCAGGGTCGTCACCGATACCCGGGGCTCTGCCGAACGCGGGAGGCTACGCCTGTGAGTTGACCGGACCGGGGGACCACAGGACGACGCGGGAACACACCCGCGACGACCACCCTGGTACCGGACAGCGGGGGAAGCGCTTGGGGGACGAGCGCACAGCGACAGTCGCTAGAAGGAGCACACCATGATCGAGGCAGTCGGCCTCACCAAGAGCTACGGCAAGACGCTCGCCGTCGACAACCTGTCGTTCTCGGTTCCGACCGGGCGGGTGACCGGCTTCCTCGGTCCGAACGGCGCGGGCAAGTCGACCACGATGCGGATGATCCTCGGGTTGGACACCCCGACCGGGGGATCGGCGCTGATCGACGGGAAGCGCTACCGCGACCTGCACCAGCCACTGCGGACCGTCGGCGCGCTGCTCGACGCCAAGTGGGTCCACCCGAACCGCTCGGCCCGCGCCCACCTGCAGTGGCTGGCGCGGTCGAACAAGCTGCCCGCCAAGCGCGTCGACGAGGTGCTGGAGATCGTCGGCCTCACCGCGGTGGCAGGCAAGCGCGCGGGCGGGTTCTCCCTGGGCATGTCCCAGCGGCTCGGCATCGCCGCCGCGCTGCTGGGCGACCCGCAGGTGCTGCTGTTCGACGAACCGGTCAACGGCCTGGACCCGGAGGGCATCCTCTGGATCCGCAAGTTCATGCACCGGCTCGCCGAGGAAGGCCGCACGGTCTTCGTCTCCAGCCACCTGCTCTCCGAGATGGCGCTCACCGCCCAGGAACTGGTGGTGATCGGCCGGGGCAAGCTGATCTCGCAGAGCAGCACCGAGGACTTCGTGGCCCAGGCGACCGAGAACACCGTCCTGGTGCGCGGTCCGCAGCTCGGTCACCTGCGCACGGCGCTCGGCCAGGCCGGTGCGTCCATCCGGGACGAGGGCGCGAGCCTGGTCGTGTCCGGGATGGACTGCGCCGACATCGGCGAGCTGGCGGCGCGCACGCAGACCGTGCTGCACGAGCTGAGCCCGCAGCGCGGGTCGCTCGAGGAGGCGTTCATGCAGCTGACCGGCGACTCCGTCGAGTACCACACCGAGATCGCCGACGCTCCCACCCCGGCGACCCTCGTGCCAGCGGGGAAGTGACGTCATGACGCTGCTCGCGGTAGAACGGATCAAGCTCCTCACCACCCGCTCGCCGTGGTGGTGCACCCTCATCGCCCTGGTGCTCACCATCGGCTTCGGCGCTCTCATGGCGGGCACCTCGGACGAGGCCATCGCCCCGCTCACCATCGCCGCCACCCAGTTCGGCTACGGCTTCGGCCTGGTCGTGGTCATGGTGATGGCGACGCTGGCGATCACCACCGAGTACCGGTTCTCCACCATCCGGGCCACCTTCCTCGCCGTGCCCAACCGCCCGTCCACGCTCGTCGCCAAGGCCACCGTGGTCGCGGTGCTGGCCGCGGTCGTCGGTGAGATCGCCGCGTTCGGGTCGTGGGGCATCGCAGGCGCGATCAAGCCCAACGTCGACCTGGCGATCAACACCGCCTACGAGTGGCGCGCGGTGGCGGGCGTCGGACTCGTCTACGCGCTGTCCGCGGTCGTCGCGGTCGCCGTCGGCGTGCTGATCCGGCACTCCGCCGGGGCCATCGCGGTCCTGCTCATCTGGAACCAGCTGGTCGAGCCGCTGGTGCAGCTCATCCCCAGGGTCGGCGACGACATCCACAAGTGGATGCCGTTCAACGTCGCCAACAAGCTGGTCACCGGCAACCCGGACCCGACGGCCCGCGACGTGCTGCAGGGGCCGCCGCCGTCGGACGCGGTGCTCGGCCCGTGGCCCGCGATCGGCGTCTTCGCCGTCTTCGCCGCCGTGCTGCTCGGCATCGCCATCGTCGTGGCCAACCGGAGGGACGCCTGATGACCACCCTGCTCGCCACCGAGCGGATCAAGCTGTTCACCACCCGCTCGCCGTGGTGGTCCGCCTTCCTCGCGCTCGGGCTCACCATCGGCTTCGCCGCGCTGGTGGGGCTCAACCACAACGGCGGTCCGCTGACCGTGGAGCACAGCCAGTTCGGCATGCAGTTCGGCCTGATGGTCGTCTCGGTGATGGCGGCGCTGGCGATCACCACCGAGTACCGGTTCGCCACCATCCGGGCCACCTTCCAGGCGGTGCCCAAGCGCACCTCGGTGCTGGTGGCCAAGACCGCCGTCGTGGCGCTGCTGGCCGCGGCGATCGGTGAGGTCGCCGCGTTCGGCTCCTGGGTGACCACCTACGCCATCGACGGCGGCCCGGAGATGGCGATCACGACCGGCGCCGACTGGCGGATGGTCGCCGGAGTCGGCCTGGTCTTCGCCATCGCCGCGGTCATCTCGGTCGCGGTCGGCACGCTGGTCCGCCAGTCCGCCGGGGCCATCTCGGTCCTGCTCATCTGGCCGCTGCTGGTGGAGAACCTGGTGCAGCTGATCCCCGGGGTCGGCGACGACATCCACGACTGGATGCCGTTCACCGTGGCGGGCCGCTTCCTCAACGGCACCGGGCCGGACGCGCCGATGGGCCCGTGGGCCTCGCTGGCCTACTTCGCCGGGGTCGCGGCCGTCCTCCTGGTGGCCTCCCTGGCGGTCGCCAACAAGCGAGACGCCTGATCGAACGCGGTCCCGCCGGTCATTCGGGGAGCGGCAGGACCTCTTCCGGGGATGCGGAGCCCGGGTCGCCCACGTGGCGACCCGGGCTCCGGCACTTTCGCGGTCAGACCTGCGGGCGTGGGGGATTGGTGCCAGTATCGGGCGCATGATCGAGGCGACCGGTCTGACCAAGCACTACGGCCGCACCGTCGCGGTCGACAACCTGTCATTCACCGTCGGCGAGGGCAAGGTCACCGGCTTCCTCGGGCCCAACGGCGCGGGCAAGTCGACCACGATGCGGATGATCCTCGGCCTCGACCGCCCGACCTCGGGTGACGTGCGCATCGACGGGCAGCACTACTGGGACCTGCACCAGCCGCTGCGCACCGTCGGCGCCCTGCTCGACGCCAAGTGGGTCCACCCCAACCGCTCCGCGCGCGCCCACCTGCGGTGGCTGGCCGCGGCGACCAAGCTGCCCAAGCGGCGGATCGACGAGGTGCTCGACCTGGTCGGGCTGACCGCGGTGGCCGACAAGAACGCGGGCGGCTTCTCGCTGGGCATGTCCCAGCGGCTCGGCATCGCCGCCGCCCTGCTCGGCGACCCGAAGGTGCTGCTGTTCGACGAACCGGTCAACGGCCTGGACCCCGAGGGCATCCTCTGGATCCGCAAGTTCATGCACAAGCTGGCCGACGAGGGCCGCACCGTGTTCGTCTCCAGCCACCTGCTCTCCGAGATGGCGCAGACCGCGCAGGACCTGGTCGTCATCGGCCGCGGCAAGCTGATCCACCAGGGCACCGTCGACGAGTTCATCGCGCACGCCACCGAGAGCACGGTCCTGGTGCGCAGCCCGGAGTTGGAGAAGCTCGGCGAGTACCTGCTCGCGGCAGGCGCCGGGATCAGCGACGACGGCGACGCGCTCCGGGTGTCCGGGATGGACAGCCCGGCGATCGGTGAGCTGGCCGCGGCGCGGCAGATCACGCTGCACGAGCTCAGCCCGCAGGTCGGCTCGCTCGAACAGGCATTCATCCAGCTGACCGGCGACAGCGTCGAGTACCGGACGGTGGAGACCGGCCACTTGGCGCCCGATGTCGCCGCGAGCCAGGAGGAGCAGGCATGAGCGTGCTCAACGCCGAGCGGATCAAGCTGCTGTCGACCCGCTCGCCGTGGTGGTGCGCGCTGCTCGCCATCGCGCTGCCGGTCGGGCTGACGGCGCTGATCGCCAGCCAGGCCCAGATCCAGCCGGAGGACACGGGCAACGGGGTCTACCTCACCCAGATGCTGTCCAGCCTCGGGCGCGCGGTGGTGATGGTGATGGCGGCGCTGTCGGTCACCAGCGAGTACCGCTTCGGCACCATCCGCAGCACCTTCCAGGCCGTGCCGCACCGGGCCACCGCGCTGCTGGCCAAGACCGTGGTCACCGCGGTCCCGGCGATGCTCATCGGCGCCGTCGTCGGCTTCGGCAGCTGGGCGGTGTTCCAGGCGATCAACCCGTTCCCGGAGCTCGCGCTCGACACCGCGCAGGACTGGCGCGCGGTCGCGGGCCAGGTGCTGGTCTTCGGCATCACCGCGGTGCTGGCGCTCGGCGTCGGCACGCTGATCCGGCAGACCGCGGGGGCTGTCGCCGTGCTGCTGGTCTACGCGCTGCTGGTGGAGGGCCTGGTCGGGCTGATCCCCAAGATCGGCGACGACATCCAGCACTGGCTGCCGTTCTTCGCCGCCGACCGGTTCCTCGGCCTGCGGGACGGCGGCCCGCAGCCGCAGGACCTGCCGCTGGGCCCGTGGGGCTACCTGGCCTACTTCGCCGCCGTCGCGGCCGCGGTGCTGGCCGCCGGAATCTTGTCGGCGCAGCGCCGCGACGCCTGAAGGACTTCCGACCCTGGCCTTCGGGCCCGAATTTTCCTACAACAAGCAGCAGGATTAAGACCACGTTAAGTAGGTGTGAGTCAGAGCACAGGCGGAAGACTTCGGTCGGCTCCCGGGGTCAGATGGACTCACGGACCCGTCTCGGAACCCATGGAGGTGGACCTTGACGGTGCTTGACGCCAGCACGAACGACAGCGCCGCGAACGCCGAGCGGCACCACGCCGTGCCCGCGCAACGCGGACTGCACGTCGAACCGCTGATCGGCCTGGAGTGGTCGGAGGCGCTGGAGCAGCCGGGTGGCCCACCCGCGGCCACCCCGGCCGACGCGCGCCGCGCCTGGGTGCACCGCGCGCCGGAGGCCCAGGTGATCGCCCTCTACCGCGCGGTCGTGGCCGCCGATCCCGCATTACCCGCGCCGTGGTGGCTGCGCGCGGTCGCCTCGGGCGAGCTGAGCTCCCGCCGGGAGGGGTTCGCCGTGGAGGACAGGGTCGCCAAGCTGCTGGACGCGAGACCCGGCTGGGTGTTCGTGCCGTGGGGCGTGGACGGCGACTCGGGCTACTGGGAGTACATGCCCTCCGAGCGCACCCTGGCCGAGCCGGGGATGCCCACCACCCTGGCGCACACCCACCGCCACCCCGGCTGGATCGACGTGATCGGGGTGCACGCGGGCAGCCCGCCCGACCCGGTCCCGGTGCGGGGCCTGCCGGACCTGCGCGCGAACCTGTCCCGGCTGGAGTCCCTGCGACCGGAGCAGCGGCCGGATGGCACCCTGGGCGGGTGACACCGACCGACCAGGTTTCCCGCAAGCGCTCGATCGTCAGCTTCGTGCACCGGGGCGGTCGCATGACCGTCGGCCAGGACCGGGCGTGGCAGCGGTCCTGGCCGCGCCTGGGCAAGCAGGTCCCGGAACTGCCGCCTGGCCCGCTCGACACCGACTCCTGGTTCGGCCGCGAGGCGCCGCTGCTGCTGGAGATCGGCTCCGGCATGGGCGAGACCACCTCGCTGCTCGCGCAGGCCGAGCCGGGGACGAACTACCTGGCGATCGACGTCTACCAGCCCGGCCTCGCGCAGCTGATCCTGCGGGCCGAGGCGATGGGGCTGACCAACCTGCGGATGCTGCGCGGCGACGCCGTCGTGCTGCTCGGCGCGCACACCGCCCCCGGCTCGCTGTCGGCGGTGCGGCTGTTCTTCCCGGACCCGTGGCCGAAGAAGAAGCACCACAAGCGACGGTTGGTGCAGCCGGACTTCGTGGCGCTGCTGGCATCGCGGCTGGCGCCGGGCGGCACGGTGCACATGGCGACCGACTGGGCCGAGTACGCCGACCAGATGCTCGAGGTGCTCTCGGGGCAACCGCTGCTGCGCAACCGGTTCGACGGCTGGGCACCCCGACCGGACTGGCGCCCGGTGACGAAGTTCGAGTCGCGCGCGCAGGAAGAGGGGCGAATCAGTCGCGATCTCATCTTCGAACGAGTGAATGACTGACCGACAGTCACATCGCTCTCGGCAGGACCACACGACCGAGTAGTCGAGGCCGCAGGTTCGCGTACCGATATCCAGTGATGTGACCGCCCTGCGCGACGAGCCTGTCCTGCCCACCGCCCCCCGCACCACCCTGTCCGCCGAGGTACCAACGGTCACCACCGCCCCGGTCAGCCCGGCTCCGGTCAGCCCCGCCCCCGCGGCGCGAGCACGGTCCGTCGGCAACCCGCTGTACCAGGCGGCCGAGCACTTCCTGCGCGCCTTCCACGAGGCCAGGCCCAAGGCGGGACCGCTGGACGCGCGGCTGGCCAAGGTCCGCGCCGAGATCGCCGCGACCGGCACCTACCGGCACACCCCGGCCGAACTGGCCTACGGCGCCCGGCTCGCGCTGCGCGAGAGCGGCTGGTGCCCGGAGAGCATCCCGTGGCGCGGCCTGCTGGTCCGCGACCTGCGCGAGGTCCGCGCCGCGGCGGACGTCGCCGCCGAGTGCGTGCGGCACCTGCGGATGGCCACCGGCGCGGGCGTCATCCGGCCGGTGGTCAGCGTGTTCGCGCCCGACTCGCCGTGGCGGCCGGGCCCGCGCATCCGCAACGACCAACTGGTCCGGTACGCGGGCTACCGCGAGCTGTCCCACGTGCTCGGCGACCGCAGGTACATCGACTTCACCACCGGCGTCGGCAAGCTCGGGTGGCGGCCGCCGACCCCGCGCGGCGCGTTCGACCTGCTTCCGCTGGTGGTCGAGTGCGGCGACGACGGGGTGCGGCTGTTCCCGATCCCGCGCGACGCGGTGCTCGAGGTCCGGCTCACCCACCCGGAGCTCGCCTGGTTCGCCGAGCTGGGGCTGCGCTGGCACGCGGTGCCGGTCATCGCCAACACCCGGCTGCGCATCGGCGGCATCGACTACCCGGCCGCGCCCTACAACGGCGTCTACATCTGCCGCGCCATCGGCGAGGACGTGCTGGGCGAGGACGCCGCCTACGGGATGGCCGCGCTCGTGGCCGAACGGCTCGGACTCGACACCACGCGCGAGCGCACCCTCTGGCGCGACCGCGCGGCGCTCGAGCTCAACCGCGCGGTCCTGCACTCGTTCGACAAGGCGGGCGTCAGCATCGAGCACTCCGCCGACGTCTACCTCCCGGCGAGCGACCACCGGGACCGGCCCGCCTTCCTTCGATGAGCACAGTCCTGCGCTAGTGCGCTAAGCCGTCGGGACCGGCTCGCGCTCCTCGGGGGCCTCGGCCTGCGGCGGCGCCCCCTGCTTGCGCGAGCGGATGACGACCTTGTCCGGGGCGCCCTCCAGCACGCCACCGGCCGGGTCGTCGCCCGGGAAGCGGCGGACCAGGTCGCGCTCGGGGTGGTAGATCTCGTGCAGGATCACGACGCAGATGACGATGACCGCCAGGTCGCGCAGCACCACCGTGCCGAGGAACCACTCCTCCGGCAGGCCCTTGTTGCTCTCGCCGAGGTAGTACATCATCCGCGGCGCCCAGACCAGGGCGTCGATGGTCATCCAGGCCAGCAGCAGCTTCCACCTCGGCAGCGCCAGCACCGCGATCGGCACCAGCCACAGGCTGTACTGCGGGCTCCACACCTTGTTGGTCAGCAGGAACGCCGCGACCACCAGGAACGACAGCTGCGCCACCCGCGGCCGGGTCTTGGCGTGCAGCGCGACGAACGCGATGCCCGCGCAGGCCGCGACGAACAGCAGCGCGCTGACCAGGTTCAGCCAGGTGGGCGACTCGCCGAAGGGCACCTGGCCGTCGAAGCCCTCCCAGCCGGTGAACTTCATCAGCACGTTGTAGAGCGAGTCCGGGTCGGCGCCGCGCTCGGAGTTGCGCCGGAAGAACTCCCACCAGCCCTGCCGGTACTGCTCGGGGATGATCAGCCACGCGTTGCAGATGGTCCAGGTGAACGCCGCGAGTCCGGTGGCGTTCCACCAGTCCTTCATCCGCCCGGACCGCAGGCACAGCACCAGCAGCGCGCCGAGCAGGAACGCCGGGTAGAGCTTCGCCGCGGCGCCGAGGCCGATGAGGACACCGGCTACCCCCGGCTTCTTGCGCGACCACGCCAGCAGCGCGGCGGCGGCGAACGCCGTGGCCAGGGTGTCGAAGTTGGTGAAGGCGTGCACGGCGACCAGCGGCGAGAGCGCGATGAACGCGGCGTCCCACGGTCGATGTCGAGCCGTGCGGCCGGTCGTCCAGATGGTGACCAGCCACGCCAGCGACAACCACAGCACGCTGAAGGTGAAGTAGATGACCACCGGTAGCGCCGTCGGCAGCCAGCCCTGCTTCGCGACCTCGAGGTAGCCGTGGGTCAGCTTGGCGTTGACCCACTGGAACATGCCGGTGAGCACCGGGTACTCCATGTACCGCAGCTGCTGGGTCGGCTTGCCCTCGTCGTCGTACCAGGACGTCTTGTAGGGGAAGGTGTCCGGCTTGTCCAACCGCTCCGCGGTGTAGAGCGGGACGATATCGGAGTAGCACATCGCCACGAACGGCCGGTTCGACCGCCAGTCCAGCTCCAGGTTGTCGCCCGAGTTGTACTGCTGCACGCACGCGGCCTTGGTGAACCAGCCCAGCGCCAGCCCCACCACCGCCAGCAGCAGCGCCACCCGCAGCGGCGTCCAGAACCAGTGCCTGCCGACCACCGCGTGCCTGCCGAGCGGGCCGCCGATGGGGCCGGACGCGCCTGCCGCCATCGACTCCGACCAGGACGGGCGCACCCGCTCCAGCTCGCTCAACGACGCGGTGTCGGCGACCTGGCCGCCCCCCGGGACGACCACGACGGGGGCATCGCCACCGGTCGGGGAGTCACCCGCGACCGGGGACTCGGCCGACGGCTCTGGCTCGACCGCAACCGGTCGCTCGGCCTCGTCTGGCCGCTCTGGATCGCCTGGCACGCGGCGATGCTACGGCCTACCGTGTGCGGACGGGGTAGGGCGGCGGGGCAAAAAACACCCGGGGTCGGCGGGCGGTGCGCCCCCGACCCCGGGATGGTTCGGTGATCTAGCCAGTAGCTCCCGGCTAGTTGTTACCCGGTAGTGGTATCTCCGTCGTGGTCGGTCGCGGCTTCGTCCGGGTGGTGGTCGCCGACGGGTTCGGGTCGTCGGTCTCCGTCGTCGTGGTGGTCACCGGCGGCTGCGGGTCGGTCGTGGTCACCGGCGGCGGGACGTTGTCGGTCGTCGTCGGCTTCGGCACGCTGGACTGGGTCGGCTTCTCCGGCTCGCCGATGGGGACGAACCGCGGGAAGTTCTCCTTCGGCGCTTCGGCGAGGTAGGCGTTCATGAACTTCTGCCACGCCTTGCCCGGCAACCCGGAGCCGTAGACCGTCTTGCCGTCCGCCGCCTTGAGCGGGGCACCGTTCTCGGCGCTCAGCGCGGCGGCCGCCGACACCTGCGGGGTGTAGCCGACCATCCACGCCTTGGCGTTGTCGGCGGTCTCCACGCCCTGCGGGTTGGTGTACTGGTGCGTGCCGGTCTTGCCTGCGCACGGCCGGTCCTTGGCGCACTCGATCTTCGAGGACTTCGGGATCGGCAGCAGCGACTCGGTGACGTTGCGGGCGATCTTGGAGTTGGTGTCCGGGTTGTTCGGGTCGAACGCCAGCGCCTCGGCGTAGGACGGCTCGGCCGCGGCCTCCCAGGCAGCGCCGCCGTCCGGGTACTCGACCTTGGCCACCAGGTGCGAGGGCCTGCGCACCCCGCCGGAGGCGAAGGTGGCGTACGCGGTGGCCATCTCCCTGGCGCTGACCAGGGTCTGGCCACCGCCGATGGCGATGTTGAGGTCGAGCGCCTTGGACAGGTCCGAGGTGATGCCCGCTTCCTTGGCCGCCTCGGCGACCCCGGCCGGTTTCACGTCGTGGTAGACCATGTCGCTGAACACGACGTTCAGCGACTCCTTCATGGCCGTGGCGACCGTGCACTCCCCGCAACTGGGCTTGCTCGCGTTCTTGACGACCTTCGACCCGCCGAAGCTCTTGGGCGTGCTGTCGTACATCTCCTGCAGGCCCTTGCCCAGCTTGAGCAGCCCGACCAGGTCGAACGGCTTGAACGACGACCCGGGTTCCTGCTTGATGTTGGCCCAGTTCGTGCCGTTGGGATCACTGCCGGGGTAGTAGGCGATGATCCCGCCGGTCTTCGGGTCGACCGCCACCATCCCCATGTGCATGTTCGCGGGCTGGCCGTTCATCACCTGGGCGACCGAGTCCTCCATGACCTGCTGCGCGCGCGGGTCGATGGTCGTGGTGATCTTGTAGCCGTTCTGCTTGAGCCTGGCGTCGTCGAACCCGAGGTCCTCCAGCTCCTCCAGCACGAGGAACGGGATCTTCGCCCGCGGCCCGGTCAGCGAGGCGGTCTTGCCCGCCTGCGCCTCGAGCGGGGTCGGGAAGGCGGCCGCGGTCCGCTCCTGGTCCGACATCCAGCCGTTGACGACCATCCGGCCGGACACGTACTCGTAGCGCCGCTTCTGGTACTCGGGCAGCTTCGACTTCGCCGGGGTCTGGATCATGCCCGCGAGCAGCGCCGCCTGCGGCCGGGTGATCAGCTTGAGGTCGTCGACGCCGTAGTACGCCTTCGCCGCGGCCGCGATGCCGTAAGCGCCACGACCGAAGTACACCGTGTTGAGGTACGCGGTGATGATGTACTTCTTGTCGTAGGTCTTGTTCATCTTGTACGCCTTCACGACCTCGACCCACTTGCGGCTGAGCGTGGGGTCGTCGTCGCCACTGGCCTGCTTGATGTACTGCTGGCTGATCGTCGAGCCACCACCACCGCCACCGGTGGCGTTGCTCCACACCGCGCGCATGATGCCGCCGATGTCGAAGCCGGAGTTGGTCTCGAAGGTGTCGTCCTCGGCGGCGTACACGGCGTGCTTGATGTCGTCCGGGATGTCCTCCGGCTTGAGCATCACCCGGTTCGCGCCGGACCCGGCGACCTTCGACATCTCCTCGCCGTTGTTGTAGAGCAGCGTGACGACCTTGGCCTGGTTGCGGGCCACGTCCTCGGGGTTGTCCACGTCGACGAGCTGGTAGGTGATGAAGAAGGCCAGCACCGGGCCGATGAACATCAGCGCGGCCGCGACGTAGATGGTGCGCCGGACCCGCCGCCAGATCTTCTTCTTGCGCATGGCGCGCAGTTCCTCTTCGGTCGGGCCCTTGTCCTCGTCGTCGAAGTCGTCGTCGCCGTAGCCCTCTTCGAGCTCGGGCTCGCGGTGGGTCAGCAGCTCGGGCTCGGACCGGGCCTGGCCGGGCGTCTTGGTCATGAAGACCGTCGGCGCCTCGCCGGGATCGGGGCGGGCGCCGTGGCCGAGGGCGACGGTGCGGTCCGCGTCGCGGTTCGGTGCGGCGATGGCCATGGTCGGGTCAGCGGGGCCCGGACCACCGGGGCCCGGCCTGCGGGGTCCACCAGGTCCACCAGGACCGCCTGGGCCGCCTGGGCCGCCGACGATCACGGTCGCGCCGGGTCCACCAGGGCCGACGGGGCCGCGCGGGCCGGGACCACCAGGACCTGGGCGCCCGGGTCCACCCGGGCCACCCGGTCGACCTGGGCCGCCGGGACCGCCACCGGGGCCACCGGGTCCGCCCTGCGAACCGGGACCACCGTTGGGGCCATGGCCGCCGTTGGGCCCAGGAGCACCGTTCGGACCAGGGCCACCGTTCGGACCAGGGCCACCCTTGGGGCCAGGGCCGCCGTTGGGGCCGGGACCACCAGGACCGCGGCCACCGATCGGCGCGCCGGGACCGCCCCGGCCGGGAGCGGGCGGGCCTGCGGGGCCGCGGCCACCGGGCGGACCGGCCACCTCGTCACCCTGGCGCTGCGCACGGCTGTCGTCGCCGTCGCCGTCCTCTTCCCACAGCGGGCTCCAGAAGCCCGTGCGCTCCTCCGGCTGGGCGGGTTGCCCACCGGACTTGGCACGGCCCGCGTCCGGCTCGTCGCCGGTCGGCCACTCCGGTTCCGGCCGTCGTCGATGGTCACTGTGGTCGTTCACGAAAAAGCCTCCCAGACCGGCGCCCAGCGTCGGGACGTCGTTCGGTGGTCACGCGCGGCAGTGCGATGTGCTCGCGAGGGAACCCGGTCACGCAAAGCGCATCACTCGGCTGCCGTCCTCCTGCGGGTGGGGACTCCCCCGGTCCCCAAGACGTACGACTGCACCAGGTGGTTCCACGAACATGTCCGGCAGACCTCCACGGTGTAGACCGTGAACTCCTCGAACACCCCCGCCATCCTGACCAGCTCCTCCGGCGCCCGCGCCGAGCCGGAGGCGTGCTTGAGCTCGTCGCCGTAGACCCAGTTGACGGTGGTCAGGTGTTCCTTGCGGCAGACCGGGCAGGTCACGTCGGTGGGTTGACCGTGGAACTTCGCGGCGCGCAGCAGGTACGGGTTCGCGTCGCACACCTCGTTGGTGCCGACACGACCCGAGTAGACCTCCGCGAGCAGCGATCTCCGCTGCAACGCGTAGTCGACCACCTGCCGCTGCGTTCGCACGCCGACAGCCTACGCGGCCGCGTTATCACGGCGGTGAGCCGATTGGCGGCGCCGACATGCTCCGCCGGCCGGATTCGTGACCTCCGCGGGTCCTGACCTGGCCGGGACGGGGCAGCGGGCGGTCAAACGCGCAACGGCGTGGTTCGTACGTGGTGATTGACACAGGCAGGCGAGTTGGTGAGGCTCGCGATGTATCGGCACGATATAAGTGTCCAGTAGGTCAACCCACCCAACCAGTGCGCCGGGTGGGAATGGACCGGTGCGAAAGCGGCAAGACGAGGTTCGAAGGGGGTGCCCGTGCTCGAGTTCGCGATCCTCGGGTTGCTCCACGAGGCCCCGATGCACGGCTACGAGCTGCGCAAGCGCTTGCACGACCTGCTCGGGACGTTGCGCACGTTCTCCTACGGCTCGCTCTACCCGACGCTGCGGCGGCTGCTGCGGTCCGGGTGGATCGCCGAGGAGGCGCCGGAGGGCGACCGGTCGTGGGGCAGGCGCGGCAAACGCGTCTACAAGCTCACCGCGGAGGGCAAGGAGCACTTCGCCGAACTGCTCGTCGACGCGGGCCCGCAGACCTGGGACGACGAGGCATTCGGCGTGCACATGGCGTTCTTCTCCCGCACGCCTGCCGAGGTGCGCATGCGCATCCTCGAGGGCAGGCGGCGCAGGGTCGAGGAGCGCAGGGAAGGGCTCCGCTCATCCATGGCGCGCGCGGGCGAGCAGATCGACCGCTACACCCGGGAGCTGCACCGGCTCGGTCTGGAGACCAGCGAGCGAGAGGTGCGCTGGCTCAACGAGCTGATCGCCCACGAGCAGAGCGAGCAGCGCGACCCATCGGACTGACCGACAGGCAGGCCCGCCGTCAGCGGGTGCCTGTGACGAACGGACCGCGCCAGGCGCGCGGCGGGAAACGAGAAGGAGAACCGGCATGGGCGAGAACCGCCAGAGCGTGCGGGTGGCCATCGTCGGCGTCGGCAACTGCGCGGCGTCGCTTGTGCAGGGCGTGCACTACTACCGCGACGCCGACCCGACGACGCGGGTGCCGGGGCTGATGCACGTCCAGTTCGGCGATTACCACGTGCGCGACATCGAGTTCGTCGCCGCGTTCGACGTCGACGCCAAGAAGGTCGGCCGCGACCTGTCCGAGGCGATCGTGGCCAGCGAGAACAACACGATCAAGATCTGCGACGTCCCGCCGCTGGGGGTCACCGTCGGGCGCGGGCACACCCTCGACGGGCTCGGCGAGTTCTACCGGGAGATCATCACCGAGTCCGACGAGGAGCCGGTCGACGTGGTCGCCGCGCTGCGCGAGGCCGAGGTCGACGTGCTCGTGTCGTACCTGCCGGTCGGCTCGGAGGACGCGGACCGCTTCTACGCCCAGTGCGCCATCGACGCGGGCGTCGCCTTCGTCAACGCGCTGCCGGTGTTCATCGCCTCCGACCCGGAGTGGGCGGCCAAGTTCACCGAGGCAGGCGTGCCGATCGTCGGCGACGACATCAAGTCGCAGGTCGGCGCCACCATCACGCACCGGGTGATGGCGAAGCTGTTCGAGGACCGCGGCGTGGAGCTGCAGCGGACCTACCAGCTCAACTTCGGCGGCAACATGGACTTCATGAACATGCTGGAGCGCAAGCGGCTCCAGTCCAAGAAGATCTCCAAGACGCAGTCGGTGACCTCGCAGATCCCGCACGAGATGGCCAAGGCCGACGTGCACATCGGCCCGTCGGACCACGTGCCGTGGCTCGACGACCGCAAGTGGGCCTACGTGCGCCTGGAGGGCCGCTCCTTCGGCGACACCCCGCTGAACCTGGAGTACAAGCTGGAGGTCTGGGACTCGCCCAACTCGGCGGGCGTGATCATCGACGCGGTGCGCGCGGCGAAGATCGCCCTGGACCGGGGCATCGGCGGGCCGATCCTCTCGGCGTCCTCCTACTTCATGAAGTCCCCGCCGGAGCAGTACTCCGACGACGACGCCTACGAGGCCGTCGAAGCCTTCATCCGCGGCGACGTCGAGCGGTAGTCACGACCAGCGAACAGGCCGTCACCCACGCGGGTGGCGGCCTGTTCGCGATCGGCCGTCGGGGCCGAACACCCCAGCCGGGAACGATGCCGGGCGGGGACGTGGGGGTGGGTGGCGGGAGGGAGTGACACAGGCGGACCTGGAGGAGTTCGCTCGCAGTTCATGTGGATGACCGCTTCAACTGGTTTGGGGCTCCTACGGTCACGCCGTTCCCACCGACTGTCCGCACCACCCACGGAGGCTCCGTGACCACCACCGACGGCCGCATCTCGCTGCCGCTGCTCCCGCCCGACCACCCGCTCGGCCGCTCCTCGATCACCTGTGAATACCGGTGTGGCAACGCCTGTTCGCACGAGGCGCCCAACACCTCGGACAACGCCTACTTCGGTGACGTCGTCCGCTCGATCGTCAGCCGCCGCGGCATGTTGAAGGCGGGCGCGGTGCTCGCCGTCGCCGGTGCTGGTGTCGCTGGCATGGCGGGCACCGCCGCCGCGCACCCCGACCACGGTGGGCACGGTGGCGGCGACGGCCGCCCGCGCGGCCCCAAGGGCCTCGACTTCACCGCCGTGGCGCCCAACCGCGAGGACCGGATCGTCACCCCGGAGGGCTACCACAACTCGGTCGTCATCCGCTGGGGCGACCCGGTGCTGCCCGGCGCGCCCGCGTTCGACTTCGACAACCAGACCGCCGCGGCGCAGGCCAAGCAGTTCGGCTTCAACAACGACTTCTGCGGCCTGGTGCCGTTCGGGCACGACCGCTGGCTCATGGTGAGCAACCACGAGTACACGACCGAGTCGGCCATGTTCAAGGGCTTCAGCCAGGCCAACCCGACCGAGGAGCAGGTCAAGATCGGCTGGGCCGCGCACGGCCTGTCGGTCGTGGTCGTCGAGCGCGAGCGGCGCACCGGCAAGCTGCTGCCCAAGGTCGACCGCCGCTACAACCGCCGGATCACCGTCACCTCCGAGTTCGAGGTCGACGGCCCGGCCGCGGGCAGCCAGTTCCTGCGCACCACCGCGGACCCGACCGGCCGCAAGGTGTTCGGCACGCTGAACAACTGCGCCGGTGGCGTCACCCCGTGGGGCACGATCCTGTCCGGCGAGGAGAACTTCAACCAGTACTTCGCCAACGCGGGCTCGGTGACCGACCCGGTCACCAAGACCCGGCTCACCCGCTACGGCCTCGCCGGTGCCGCCAGCACCCGCAAGTGGGAGAACTTCGACCGGCGCTTCGACGTGGCCAAGGAGCCCAACGAGGTCAACCGGTTCGGCTGGATCGTCGAGGTCGACCCGCTCGAGCCCGGTTCCAAGCCGGTGAAGCACACCGCGCTCGGCCGGTTCAAGCACGAGGGCGCGACCATCCAGATCGCCCGCAACGGCAAGGTCGTCGCCTACCTCGGTGACGACGAGCGCTTCGACTACGTCTACAAGTACGTCTCGAAGGAGCGCTACCGCCCGGGTGACAGCCCGTCGGCCCGCGCGCACAACAAGAAGCTGCTCTCCGACGGCACCCTCTACGTCGCGCAGTTCACCGGCGACAGCCCGGCCACCGAGTTCGACGGCACCGGCAAGCTGCCCACCGACGGCGAGTTCGACGGCTCCGGCAAGTGGATCCCGCTGGTCTCCGGCGACAAGTCGTTCGTCGACGGCTTCACCGCCGAGGAGGTGTACGTCTTCACCCGCCTCGCCGCGGACAAGGTCGGCGCCACCAAGATGGACCGCCCCGAGGACGTGCAGCCCAACCCGGTCAACGGCCGGATCTACGCCGCGCTGACCAACAACACCGACCGCGGCAAGCCGGGCAAGGAAGGCCCGACCGAGATCAACCCGCGCAACGGCAACAAGCACGGCCACATCCTGGAGTGGGAGGAGAGCCGCGGCGACCACACGGCGCTCACCTTCTCCTGGAAGCTGCTGCTGGTCTGCGGCGACCCGGCCACCGCCGACACCTACTTCGGCGGGTACGACAAGACGCAGGTCAGCCCGATCTCCTGCCCGGACAACGTCGCCTTCGACCGCCACGGCAACCTGTGGATCTCCACCGACGGCAACGCGCTCGGCTCCAACGACGGCCTGTTCGTGGTGCCGGTCGCCGGCCGCTACCGCGGTTACCTCAAGCAGTTCCTCACCGTGCCGCTCGGCGCGGAGACCTGCGGCCCGGTCATCGAGGACGACTTCATCCTGGTCTCGGTGCAGCACCCGGGCGAGCTCGACGGCGCCAGCGCCGACAACCCGCTGACGCACTGGCCCGACGGTGGCACCGCCCAGCCGCGCCCCGCGGTCGCCGCCATCTGGAAGTCCGGCTGCCGCATCGGCGAGTGATCTTGATCTGACCAGGGGGTCCGTGCGCTTTCCGGCGCGCACGGACCCCTTAGGTTTGGTCCCATGCCCCTCGCCCTGATCACCGGCGCCTCCCGCGGCATCGGCGCCGCCACCGCCCGCGCCCTCGCCGACACGCACACCCTGCTGCTCGGCGGCCGCGACACCGCCGCACTGGACTCCCTCGCCGCCGAACTCCCCGACGCCCACCCGTGGCCCGTCGAACTGACCGACCCGACCGCCCTCGCCGCCGCCACCGCGGACCTGGCGGAGGTCGACCTGCTGGTCCACTCCGCGGGCATCGCCCGAGTCGGCCCCCTCGCGGAAGCAACAGCGGCCCGCTGGCGCGAGATGTACGAGGTCAACGTCATCGCCGTGGTCGAACTGACCCGACTGCTACTCCCCGCCCTCCGCGCCACCAAGGGCCAGGTAATCCTGATCAACTCCGGCGCAGGCCAGAACGCCCACCCCGGCTGGGGCCCGTACGCCGCCAGCAAGTTCGCCCTCCGTGCGTACGCCGACGTCCTACGCGGCGAGGAAACCCCCACCTCCGGCATCCGAGTAACCACAATCTTCCCCGGCCGCACCGCCACCGACATGCAACGCACGGTTAGAGCGGACGAAGGCGCCGACTACGACCCCACCCACTACCTACGCCCAGAATCCGTAGCCGCTGCCATCCGCACCGCCGCCCTAGCCACCCCCGAAGCCCACTTCACCGAAATCACCGTCCGCCCAACCTGACCCCCACCCCCACCCCTGGCCCCACCAACGTTTGACCCCACACAGGCACTTGCCCTGACGCCCTCCCCCCAGGCGCTAGCCCCAACGTGCCCCTCTCAGACGTTGGCCCCACGTGCCCGCCACAGCCCTTGACCCTCACGCGCCCCTCTCAGGCGATGGCCTCCACCCGGCCTTCACAATCGTTGGCCCACACGCGCCCTCCAACAACGTTGGCCCCCACCCGGCCCTCACAATCGTTGGCCTCAACGCGCCCCTCTCAGACGTTGGCACAACCGCCCCTCTACAACGTTGGCCGACAACCGCTCCTCGGATCCGCTGGTGCCAGGCAGGCTCGATGGGGCGGACTTGTTTTGTGTGGGGGAGGACTGCCCGTAGCGTCGTTCGCGGCAGGGCCTGCTTTTCGGCCCCTGCTTTGCGGTTCTGCCACGGGTCGTTCAGGGGCCCCGCGCAAAACAAGTTCGCCGCATCGAGCAAAGCTCGAAACTCGCGCTCGGGCCAATGCCGCAGGCGAGGCGTCCACCATCGACGCCGCAGGCGAGACCGAGAGCCGGACACCCCCAGCTCAAGATCAAACCCGCCACAGCACCCCCCGAAACACAGCTTACCGAGCAGCACCGACAGAACGGCCAGAGCGAGCGGGCTCCCTGTGGACAACCAGCTCCGCAAGATCAAACCGCCCAAAGCAGCCCCCGATATACAGCCTACCGATCCCCCCACTCACCCCAGAAGGCTGAATCTGCACCCCGTGGACAACCTCCACCTATGTGGACAACCACCCGGGCACACCCCCAGACCACCTAAACCAACCGCCCCGCAGCCCCCCGAGCCTTGGCCAACGCGCCATGCTCATCCACCCCAGTAGGCACAGTCCCAGCAACAACCTGCTCCCCAGCCACCCACACATCCGACACAGTCCGCGACCCCGCAGCCCACACCAGGTTCGACAGCAGGTGCTCGTCAGCAATATCCAGCCCACCAGCGAACGCCGGGTCATCAACCCCGACATGTACCAGGTCCGCCCAGGCCCCCGGTTCCAGCACCCCGATATCCGTCCGCGACAACGCAGCCGCCCCACCCCGCGTGGCCATCAACAACAGATCCGCGGCCCCCACCACCGTGGAATCCATTGTGGACACGCGAGCCAGCAACCCGGCCAGCCGGACGTCCTCCCACAAATCGAGGTCGTCATTGCTGGCAGGCCCATCAGTCCCAACACCAACCGCAACCCCGGCAGCGCGCAAATCCGCAAGCCGAGCAATGCCGGAAGCGAGCTTCATATTGGACCCCGGGCAATGCGCAACCCCCACCCCGTAGCGCTTAAGCGTCTGGATGTCGTCATCAGACAAGTGCACCGCATGCGCGGCGAGAACGCGCCCGCCGAAAAGCCCGACCTGGTCCAGGAGTGCAGGCACAGTCCCGTACTTCTCCCGCTGCGCGACGTCCTCCGGTAGGGACTCGGCCACGTGGATCTGCACCAGCGCACCGCGTTCGCGCGCAGCGGCGCCGACCTGGCCGAGTGCGTCGGGGGACAGGGTGTACGCCGAGTGCGGGCCGTAGCCGATCTCGATGCGTTCGCCGGGGCCGAAGCGGAGGCCGTCGTTGTCGATCCAGTTGCTGGTGTTCGCGAGTTGCTCGGCCCAGTCCCAGCCGGGGGCGTCGATGATCGCGGGGGCGAGCACCAGCCTGGCGCCGGTGTCGAGGACGGCCCGCACCAGTTCCTCGCCGTGGAAGTACATCTCGGCGCTGGTGGTGACGCCTGCCTTCAGCATCTCCAGGGAGCCGAGGACCATGCCCGCGTAGACGTCGTCCGGGGTCAGCTTGGCCTCGGTCGGCCAGATGACCTCGGTCAGCCAGCGCATCAGCGGGAGGTCGCCGCCGAGTCCGCGCAGCAGGGTCATCGGGCTGTGCGCGTGCGCGTTGACCAAGCCGGGCATGAGGATGCCGGTGAGCCGCCTGCTGGGGCCGCGGTGCTCCGGCGCGTCGGCGGCGGGTCCGACGTGGGTGATCCGGCCGTCCTCGGCGATGTCGAGTACGGCGTCGCGCAGGACGCCGCACTCGGGGTCGCACGGCAGGATCACGGGAGCGTGCAGGCGAAGCGGCATGCGTGGATCCTGCCAGGTCCCGCCGCGCCGCTCAGCTCGTGGACAGCAGGTCGCGCGGGATGCCGAGTCCGACCGCGGGGGTCCACCCGAGCGCGGTGATCCGGGACGCGTCGAGGACCGCGTCGGCGGCGAGGAAACCCGCGCCCCAGCCTTGGGTGGCCAGTGCCTCGTCGAGCGGCCACGACGCGACCGGCACTCCTGCCTTGGCGCCGACCGCGGCCATCAAGTCGGCCATGGACTCGTGGCCGTCCGAGACGTGGAAGACGCCGGTGGCCCCGGTTTCCAGGAGTAGCGCGTAGGCGAGTGCGAGGTCGCGGACGTGCACGGTGGACCAGCGGTTGCCGCCGTCGCCGATGTAGCGGGCGACGCCATCCGACGCGGCCTGGGCCACGAGGCGTGACACCGGTCCGCCGCCGTCGCCGTAGACCATCGGCGGCCGCACGACCGCACCGCGCGAACCGGAGTCGAGCACCCGCGCCTCGGCCTCGGCCAACCAGGCGAGCGGACCCTCGACGGGAGCGGTGTCGTCCTCGGCGACCGGCGTCCGCGAGGACCGGGCCCGTGGCGCGCCGGTGGTCGTGATGAACGCGCCAGGCCCGGCGTCGAGCATGGCGGTCACCGCGGCCCGGTCGACGTCCGCGCGGTCGGCGGTGTCGGTGGCCGCCATGTGCACCACCGCGTCGACGTCCGCGGCCGCTCGGGCGAGGACGTCGACGTCGGTCAGCGCGGCGCGCACCGGCTCGGCGCCGTGCCCTAGGACCACCGCCTCGGCCGCGGCGCTGCGGGCGAGGCCGCGGACCCGGTGGCCGCGGGCGATGAGGGTCCTGGTGAGCGCGGAACCGATGTAGCCGCTCGCCCCGGTGACGAAGATGTCCACTGTGGTCTCCCGTTCTGCTGGTAGACCAAAGGTAGGAATCCGGTGCGGATGGCGGGAATGCGTGGGGGTCCAGAGTTCATGCGAGACGGTCCAGGGGATGTGCTGGCCGCGTTGCTGCGGCGGGTGCGCATCGGTGTCGCCCGGTTCGGGCGGGTCGAGTTGGGCGCGCCGTGGGGGGTGCGGCTGGCCGAGCGCGACACCGTGTCGCTGCACCTGGTGCTCGACGGGGACCTGTGGGTGGACGACGTGCCCATCGGCGTCGGGGACCTGGTCGCCCTGCACAGCGGCGGGCACACGCTGCGCAACGACCAGGGCGCCGTGCTCGTCGACGAGCCGGAGTGGCCCGCGGGGGAGGGGCTCTCGGTGTTCCGCCGCCACGGTGGCGACGGGCCGCGGACGGTGCTGCTCTGCGCGGAGTTGACCGTCGAGGGCGCGGCCAGGTCGCTGCTGCTGCGAGCCTTACCTCCGCTGGTACACCTACCGACCGGCCTGCCCCATCTAGCGGCGCTCCTCGACGCGCTGCGCGACGAGATCCGAGAGCGCCGACCGGCGACGGACGTGGTCGCCGCTCGGCTGGTCGAACTGGTGTTGTTGCAGGTCATCCGGGCCGAGCTGGCCCGCCCGGCCGAGTCGGGCTCGTGGCGGGCGGCGCTGGTGGACGCGCGGATCGGGCGGGCGCTGGCCGCGGTCTACGGCGAGCCTGCGCGGCAGTGGACGGTCGCCGGGCTGGCCAAGGTCGCCGGGATGAGCCGGGCCGCGTTCGCGCCGCGCTTCCGCGAACTGGTCGGCGAGGGGCCCGGCGCGCACCTCGCCCGCTGGCGGATGGACCTGGCCACCGCGCTGCTGGTGGAGCAGCCGGACCTGTCGGTCGCGCAGGTCGCGGCCCAGGTCGGGTACGGCAGCGAGTTCGCGTTCAGCACGGCGTTCCGACGTGCCACCGGATCGCCACCCGGCCGCTACCGCACTACCCGTTTGGCGTAGCAGGCTGCGGGTGCGAGACTGTCAACCAGGTCCAATAGGTGGGATGATCGGAGGATCATGGCGAGTCGACAGGGGTTCTGGCTCGGTTTCCTCGCCTACCTGGCCTGGGGGTTCTTCCCGCTCTACTGGCCGCTGCTCGCCCCGGCCGGACCGGTGGAGATCCTGGCGCACCGGATCTGCTGGTCGCTGGTGGTCGTCGCGGCGATCGTGCTGATCGGCAGGCGCTGGAAGCACCTGCGGGCGATCAACGGCAGGAAGCTGCTCTACATCTGCGTCGGCGCCGTCACCATCGGCCTGAACTGGGGCATGTACATCTACGGCGTCAACAGCAACCAGGTCGTGGAGACCGCGCTCGGCTACTTCATCAACCCGCTGGTGACCATCGCCCTCGGCGTCGTGTTCATGGGGGAGCGGCTGCGGCCCGCGCAGTGGATCGGCCTCGCGGTCGCGTTCGGCGCGGTCGTGGAGCTGACCTTCGACTACGGCCGCCTGCCGTGGATCGCGCTGACCCTGGCGTTCTCCTTCGGCACCTACGGCCTGATGAAGAAGAAGGCCGACGTCGGCTCCACCGAGGGCCTGGCGCTGGAGACCGCGATCCTCGCCCCGCTCGCCCTCGGGTACCTGGTGTTCACGCACGCGGGCGGCGGCGGGACGTTCGGCCACGCTGGCTGGCTCAACGCCGTCCTGCTCGCGGGCACCGGCCTGATCACCGCCATCCCGCTGCTGCTGTTCGGCGCCGCGGCGACCAGGGTCCCGATGACCACCATGGGCCTGCTGCAGTACTTCGTGCCGATCATCCAGTTCGGCATCGGCCTGCTGATCTTCCACGAGCGGATGACCACGGCCCGCTGGGTCGGCTTCGGCCTGGTCTGGCTCGCGCTGGTCATCATCACCGCGGAGTCGCTGATCGCCCGCCGCCGCCTGGGCGCGCGCCGGGTGGCCGAGCCCACGCCGGAACTGGTCTAGCGGTCGACGAGCCTGCGGACCAGCTTCAGCCCCGACCACACCGCGTCGACCGCGCACACCTTCACGTCGACCAGGCCGTGGTCGAGGGCGTAGCCCCGCACGCCGTTCTCGTCGAGGTCGGTCGGCACCTTCGCGGCCTTCTTCTGCCAGGCGACCCACAGCGCGCCGTCGACCTTGAGCCGCGACACCGACGGCTCCCACCCGCGGACCAGGTCGGCGGTCCACGGGCAGAACAGCAGCACGACGTCGTAGGGCTCCCGGCCTGCCCGGGTGTGGTGCGGGGCGCCGAGGTCGAACCCCGCGGGCGCGCCGGTGACGAGCACCCGGGACTGCTCCTTCACGCCCAGCTTCGCGGCGAGCGGCTTGCCCGAGTACCCGGCGGTCATACCCGGACGAGCCGGGCCGGTTCGGGGTCGACGGTGTCCTTGGCGCTGAGGAACGCGACGAACATGCCGACCAGCAGGGCCGCGCGACCCCACACGCCGATCATCACCGCCTGCGCGGCGAAGCCCTCGTAGATGCCGGAGGGCTGCTTGGCCGCGATCTGGGCGAACCAGAGGAAGATCCCGATCCCCATCGCCAGGTCGGCGACGCAGTACGCGGCGATCCAGCCCCAGCGCAGGTTCAGCAGCACGAACATCGGGACCAGCCACAGCGTGTACTGCGGCGAGTGGACCTTGTGCAGCAGCAGGAACCCGCACAGCATCGCCGCCGACACCGCGATCCACGGGTAGGTGCCCTCGCGCTGGAAGCGGAGCCAGCCGATGATGCAGGCCACCGCGAACGAGGCGAACACCAGCACCAGCGAGACGGCGGTGATGTAGTCGTGCAGCGCGGTGTTCTGCGGGTCCGAGTCAGGGCGCAGCGCCCAGAACCAGATCGAGTTCGCGGTGATGTCGGCCTTGCGCTGCCCCTGGAAGACGAACGAGGCGAGCCAGCCGTCCGGGCCGATCAGCGCGAACGGCAGGTTCACCGCGATCGCCGTGCCCATCGCCACCAACGCCACGCGGACCATGCCCACGACGTCGCGGCTCTTGCCCGGGGGCAGTTCGCGGCCCTCGCGACCGCCGGTCAGCACATAGAGCATCAGCGGCAGCACAAAGATCGCCGGGTAGATCTTGAACGCGAAGCCGAGACCGAGGAAGACAGCGCTAACCGTGGCCCTTTGCACCAACGGCCGCGCCACACCCCGCTTACCCCACCCGCGGTGCACGACGTAGACGGCGGCGACAGCGCAGGCCACGACCGGGAGCTCCCAGTTGTGGAACGCGTACATCACCAGCGGTGGCGACAGCACCCAGATCAGCGCGCGCCACCGGGACAACCGGCCGAGCAGCCACGCGGTCACCAGCCCGAACGGGGCCATGATCAGCGCGGATGCCAGCAGGAACTCGGCGTCGGTGTGCGCGAACAGCGCGCCCGCCCAGATCAGCAGGCCGGTCAGCACCGGGTACTCGACCGTGCCGCCCTCCAGCGCGCCGTCGGCGGTGATCCTGCCGTGCACGTACGGGAACACGTGCCGGTCGACGTCGCGGCCGATCCACAGGTACTGGATGTCGGAGTAGCAGACGTCGGCGTACTTGCGCTCGTCGAACCCGGGCTGGCTGCGGCCCCAGGTGTCGAACTGCGGGCCGGTGCAGCGGTCCTTGTTGGCGAACCCGAGCAGCAGCGTGAGCCCGCACAGCAGCACGACCACCGCGAGCGCGCCGCGGCCGAGCCGGGCGGCGCCCCCCAGCCGAGCCGGGGTGCCCTCCGGCTCGCCTGCCGGTGCGGCGGCGGTGACGCCGGCGGGCACTGTGCTCACCGTCCGAGCGCCTCACGCAGGAACGCGATATCCGCGGCTTGCCCGTCGGCCGGGGTCTCGACCACGACCGGCGCGCCCGCGGCGGCGACCACGGCGACCAACTGGTCGGCGTCGATGGTGCCGGTGGCGATGTTGTCGTGCCGGTCGCGCGCGGAGCCGAACTCGTCGCGGGAGCTGTTGAGGTGCACCAGGTCGACCCGACCGGTGATCGCCTTGACCCGCTCCACGATGCCGACCAGGTCCTCACCGGCGGCGAACGCGTGGCAGGTGTCCAGGCAGAAGCCGGCGCCGAACTCGGCGACCGCGTCCCAGAGCCTGGCCAGCATGTCGAACCGCCGGGCCATGGCGTTGTCGCCGCCCGCGGTGTTCTCGATCAGGATCGGCACCCCGAACCCGCCCTCGGCGTGCTGGCGCTCGAAGAACTTGCGCCAGTTGTCGATGCCGACCTGCGGGTCCTCGCCCTTGTTGACGTGCCCGCCGTGCACGACGAGGCCCTTGGCGCCGACCTTGGCCGCGGCGTCGGCGTGCTGGGTGATCAGCTTGCGCGACGGGATCCGGACCCGGTTGTTCGTCGAGGCCAGGTTGACCACGTAGGGCGAGTGCACGAACACCTCGACCTCGGTCGCGAGCAGCTCGTCGGCCCTCGGGTGCGGCTTCGGCGCCTTCCAGTCCTGCGGGTCGGCGAGGAAGAACTGCACCACGTCGGCGCCGCGTTCGCGGGCTGCGTCGAGCGGGTCGTCATCGCGGACGTGGGCACCGATGCTCATGGCCGGAAAGGGTAGTCGCCACCTCCGACTGTGGGACCCCTCGGTGGTCGGTCACTCCACGCCCGCGTGGGCGCCCACCGGGGTCGCCTGCTCCAACCGGGCTAACGCGAAGCACATTCGGGGAAACCTGTCCCGTCAACGTCACCATGTCGGGTTACAGTCGTTGTCTCCCAGTGAAGCTACTCGCCGGTATCCGGAGGATCTTCATGCTACGGCGTGGCAAGACTTACGCGGCCGGGTTGGTGCTGGTCCTCAGCGGCACCACCGCGGGCCTGCTCGCGGGCAGCGGCACGGCCGCCGCGGCGCCGCCCATCGTGGTGGGCAGCTGCGCGACGACGATCCAGGGCGCCCCCGGCACGCCGATCTCGCTGAGCCCCGCCGCCGTGCTCGACCCGGTGCTGCGCGTGGTCACCGCCGTCCCGCTGCTCGGCCCGACCCTGGCCACCGGCGTGCGCGGCGCGGTGACCTCGATGGGCAACATCCCCATCGGCGCCGTCCCGGCGGCCAACACGACCATCCCGGGCAGCACCATCGCCGCGGCCGCGGTGCCCAAGATCCAGGAGTCGATCGCCAAGGTCCCGCTGATCGGGACCGCGCTCGGCGGCATCATCTCCGGCGTCCAGGGCGCGCTGACCGCGGGCTGCTCGATCACCGTCACCGTGGTCAACGCCGTGACCGCCCCGGTCCAGGACGGCGCGGGTGCCGTCGCGGGCGTGGTCGAGCAGGGCGCCGCCGCCCTCCCGCGGGTGCTCCCGGGCTTGCCAGGCATGCCGACCAAGCCCGGGACGAACAAGCCCCCGGGCACCGGCGGCACCCCGCAGACCCCCGGCACCGGCGGCCCGGGCACCCCCGGTCCGGGCACCTCCGTCATCGGCGGCACCACCCCCGGCGGCCTGCCGCTCTACGGGTCCGGCCTCGCCTTCGGCCGCTCGCCGATGACCGACTACTCGGGCATCCCGTACGCCCAGGCCGGGCTCTTCGCGCCCTCGCCGGGCGTGCGCTACGGCGGCGCGGTCCCCGGCTACTCGCCCCAGTTCGGCATCCTCGGCACCGGCGACGCCGACGGGGTCCAGGCGGCCGGGCACGCGGAGGCGCTCGACGCCCCCTTCGGCCGCGGCATCGCGCTCCCGGTGCTCCTCGCCGTGTTCGCGCTCTCCGGGGTCACCGCCGCCCTGGTCCGGACCTGGGTGCTGCGCCGCACCGCCTGACCACTCTGCGTTGTCGGCGTTCGGTGCCGCACTGGTCACCGGCCGGGTGCCGCACGGGGCGCGAGCGGCGACTGTTACGCTCCGTCGGCGAGACCCTCCTGCCGCGGAACGTCCGCGGCCGCCGAGTCCACAGGAGGTGAGTGGTCTTCATGCGTCATTACGAGGTTATGGTCATCCTCGACCCCACCCTGGACGAGCGCACCGTTGCGCCGTCGCTGGAAACGTTCCTCAACGTCATCCGCACTTCGGGCGGGAACGTCGAGAAGGTCGACATCTGGGGCAAGCGCCGGTTGTCGTTCGAGATCAAGAAGCACGCCGAGGGCATCTACGCGGTGCTCGACGTGAACGCCGAGCCGGACGCGGTCAAGGAACTCGACCGCCAGCTCTCCCTGCAGGAGTCCGTCCTGCGCACCAAGGTCATGCGGCGCGAGACGGCCTGACCATGGCAGGGGACACGATCATCACGGTCGTCGGCAACCTGACGGCGGACCCGGAGCTGCGGTTCACCCCCTCCGGCGCCGCTGTCGCGAGCTTCACCGTGGCGTCCACCCCGCGCACCTTCGACCGCCAGTCCGGCGAGTGGAAGGACGGGGAGGCGCTGTTCCTGCGCTGCAACATCTGGCGGCAGGCCGCGGAGAACGTGGCCGAATCGCTGACCAGGGGCGCGCGGGTGCTGGTGACCGGGCGGCTCAAGCAGCGTTCCTTCGAGACCCGCGAGGGCGAGAAGCGCACCGTCATGGAGCTTGAGGTCGACGAGGTCGGCCCCTCGCTGCGCTACGCCACCGCGAAGGTCAACAAGGTCAGCCGGGGTACCGGCGGCGAAGGTGGCGGCGGATTCGGTGGCGGCAGCGGCAGTCGCGGCAGCGGTGGCGGTGGCGGCGGTGGCTACAACGGCCCGTCCGCGCCCCCCGACGACCCGTGGGGCTCCGCGCCGCCCGCTGGTGGCGGCGGCGGCTTCAACGACGAACCGCCGTTCTGACCCGGGTCACGCACCCACACCCAGACGCTTGTCTCGACATCACCACTCAGGAGTTTCACCGTGGCCAAGCCACCCATCCGCAAGCCGAAGAAGAAGGTCTGCGTCTTCTGCAAGGACGTCAAGAAGGACCGCCCGGTCAACATTGACTACAAGGACACGACGCTGCTGCGCAAGTACATCTCCGACCGCGGGAAGATCCGCGCGCGTCGGGTGACCGGCAACTGCAGCCAGCACCAGCGCGACGTCGCCATCGCGGTCAAGAACGCCCGCGAGGTCGCTCTGCTCCCGTACACCTCGACCGCCCGCTGATCAGGAGGGGACGATCATGAAGCTCATCCTCACCACCGACGTCAGCGGCCTGGGCGGCCCTGGTGACCTCGTCGAGGTCAAGGACGGCTACGGCCGCAACTACCTGCTGCCCCGCGGCTTCGCCATCCTGGCGACCAAGGGCGCCGAGAAGCAGGTCCAGGTCATCCGCCGGGCGCAGGAGGCCAGCCGGATCCGCAACCTCGACCACGCCAAGGAGGTCAAGGCCGCGCTGTCCGCGCTGGGCAGCGTCCCGCTCAAGGCCAAGGCCGCCTCGGGGTCGGGCAAGCTGTTCGGCTCGATCACCACCTCGGACATCGTCGCCGCGGTCAAGGCCGCCGGTGGCCCCGTGCTGGACAAGCGCGCCGTCGAGGTCGCCGGTCACATCAAGACCGTCGGCAAGCACTCGGTCAACGTCCGGTTGCACCCGGACGTCACCGCCGCGTTCACGGTCAACGTCGCCGCCGCGAACTGATCGACCACCCGCAGATCCGCCCCGCTCGGTCACTCTGAGTGGGGCGGATCTGCGTGTGCGCAGTTGTCCACAGGTTGTGGTCACCCCACCGAGCTAACGGTCGCGCGACACGCCGAAAACCGACGGTGGCGCGACACGCCGGGGAACAGCCAGTCGACCTTCTCCACAAGTTGTGCACAGGCTTTGACCAGGGGTTTCTCCGGCAAGCCGGAGACTTGTGCACAGGTTGTCCACACCCTGCCGGGTAGCTATGCGCAGCTCACCCGGTTCATCCCCAGGTTGTCCACAGAACCGTCCCCACCGTGGTTTGCAAGGGGCTGTTCGGGGGTCCTAGCGTCGCCTGGCGACCCGACTCGTGGTGGTAGACCACCACCCGAATGTCGTACCGACGACCTAGGGTCCGCGAACCACCGAGTCTTGCTAGGAGGGGCTGTCCGTGGCGCTGGCCGACGACCACTCCCTGCCGCCGGAGCCCGGCGAGCACGGGATGGACCGCAAGCCCCCGCAAGACCTGCGCGCCGAGCAGAGCGTGCTCGGCGGCATGATGCTGTCCAAGGACGCCATCGCCGATGTCGTCGAGGCGCTGAGCCCGGGCGACTTCTACCTGCCCAAGCACCAGATCGTCTACGACTGCGTGCTCGACCTCTACGGCAGGGGCGAACCGGCCGACCCGATCACCGTCTCCGCCGAGCTGGAGCGCCGCGCCGAACTGCGCAAGGTCGGCGGCGCGCCGTACCTGCACACGCTGATCTCCATCGTTCCGACCGCCGCCAACGCCGGGTACTACGCGGAGATCGTCGCCGAGAAGGCCATCCTGCGCAGGCTGGTCGAGGCGGGCACCAGGATCGTGCAGCTCGGCTACCAGGGCGCGGAGGGCGCCGACGTCACCGAGATCGTCGACCGCGCGCAGGCATCGATCTACGAGGTGACCGAGCGCAGCATGAGCGAGGACTACGTCGCGCTCGAGGACCTGCTGCAACCGACCATGGACGAGATCGACGCCATCGCCTCCCGCGGCGGCAGCTCGCTGGGCATCCCCACCGGCTTCGTCGACCTCGACGAGATCACCAACGGCCTGCACCCCGGCCAGATGATCATCGTCGCGGCGCGGCCGGGTGTCGGCAAGTCCACCCTCGGCCTCGACTTCGCCCGCTCCTGCTCCATCAAGCACGGCATGGCCAGCGTCATCTTCTCGCTGGAGATGAGCCGCACCGAGATCACCATGCGCATGCTCTCGGCCGAGGCCAAGATCCGCCTCGGCGACATGCGCGGCGGCCGGATGACCGACGACGACTGGACCCGCCTCGCCCGCAGGATGAGCGAGATCAGCGAGGCCCCCATGTTCGTCGACGACTCGCCCAACATGACCATGATGGAGATCCGCGCCAAGGCCAGGCGGCTCAAGCAGCGCCACGACCTGAAACTCGTCGTCGTCGACTACCTCCAGCTGATGAGCTCCGGCAAGCGCGTCGAGTCCCGCCAGCAGGAAGTCTCCGAGTTCTCCCGCCAGCTCAAGCTCCTGGCCAAGGAGATCGAGGTCCCGGTCATCGCCATCAGCCAGCTCAACCGCGGCCCCGAACAACGCACCGACAAACGCCCCATGCTCTCCGACCTGCGCGAATCCGGCTCCCTGGAACAGGACGCCGACATGGTCATCCTCATCAACCGCCCCGACGCCTGGGAACGCGACGACCCCAGAGCAGGCGAGGCCGACCTCATCCTCGCCAAACACCGAGCAGGCCCCACCGCCACCGTCGTAGTGGCCCACCAACTCCACTACAGCCGCTTCGCCGACCTCGCCCAGGGCTGACCGGGGGTCGATCTTTGACGCCGAGCTTCCTCTCGTATCAGGGGAACCGTCGTCGACTGGCGGCTGTCTCTCGGTGCGAACCAGGTGGTACCAAGCGCCCTCGTGGCCGTCGATGGCAGTCCGCAACGACACGACCAGCCCCACAGTGCCCACCGCGATGAGCGCGGCAACCCGCACAATCGCCCGACGCGGCATCGGCTCCAAAGGCACCCGCCTGCTACCCGACGACACCGGGGCCGACGCGGGCGGCCCAGGTACCGGTGGACCAGTCGGGTCACTCACCAGCCCATCATCCCGGCGTGCGCGGTTGGCGCTAGTCGCTTCGGGTCGACCGTTCGTGGACTACCTGGGTGTAGGAGTCGACGAAGGTGGTGAGGAGGGTGGCGAAGGTGGTGCGGTCTTCGTCGGTCCAGGTGGACATGGTTTGGGTGAAGGCTTTGCGGCGGGTGGTGTGGACGGCGGTGGCGTGGGCTTGGCCTGCGGGGGTCAGGGAGAGGAGTACTTGGCGGGCGTCGGATTGGGAGGGGGTTCGGTGGGCTAAACCTTCGGTTACGGCGCGGGCGGCCAGGCGGCTGGCTCGGGGTTGGTCTACGGACAGCGCGGCGGCCAGGTCGGTGATGGTGCAGGAGCCCGCGGCCTCGAGTGCGTCGACGACCAGGGTGAGGGTGGGGTCGTGGGGGCCTGCGAGGGTGCGGCGGGTTTGCAGGCGGCGGATGGTGATCATCGCGCGCTCGACCTCGGACACGGCATCCATGCATGCTACTTTACATGTACTTGTAAGGAGACATGGAGTTGGGCATGCGGCCGATCGGGTACTGGGTCAAGGAGTTGGACGGGCGGCTCGAGCGTGGGTTCGAGCGGGAGTTGGGGGATGTCACGCGCAGGGAGTGGCAGGTGCTCAACGCGTTGCCGGGGGATACCGGGCCGTTCGATGGGGCTGAGGCGTTGCGGAGTGTGCGGCAGCGCGGGTGGGTGGAGGGTGATCGGCTCACTCCGGACGGGGAGCGGGCGAGGGCGGAGTTGGGTGCTCGCGTGGCGCGGGTTCGGCAGGCCGTGACGGACGGGATCAGTGAGGAGGACTACCTCACCACGGTGCGGACGCTGGAGCGGATGGTGCGGAACCTGGCTCAGGAATAACCGCGGCGGGCCGAACGTCGTGATAGGTTGTTCAAGTTTCAACCATCAGGGGTGAGGTCATGGCGCAACCGGTGTTGTACCTCAGTCACGGCGCGCCGCCGTTGGCGGATGACGGGCTGTGGACTGGGCAGTTGGCGGCGTGGGCCGGGGAGTTGGCCAGGCCGAGGGCGGTGTTGATCGTCTCCGCGCACTGGGAGGAGGCGCCGCTCACCATCGGGGCCACGACGACCGTGCCGCTCACCTACGACTTCTGGGGATTCCCGCAGCGCTACTACCAGGTCCGCTACCCCGCGCCCGGTGCGCCCGAGCTCGCCGAGCAGGTGCGCAAGCTCCTGCGCACCCCGGCCACCCCGGTCGCCGACGACCCCGCGCGCGGCCTGGACCACGGTGCCTACGTGCCGCTGGTCGAGATGTTCCCCGACGCCGACGTGCCGGTGCTGCAGATCTCGATGCCGACGTTGGACCCGGTCGTGCTGGTGGAGATCGGGCGCAGGCTGGCGCCGTTGCGCGACGAGGGGGTGCTGATCATCGGGAGCGGGTTCTTCACGCACAACCTGTCCGGCCTCGACCTGGGTCGCGACCCCGCGCACACGCCGCCGTCGTGGTCGAGCGAGTTCGACGACTGGGGGGACCGGGCGGTGGCGGCGCACGACCTGGACGCGCTGGTCGACTTCCAGCGCAAGGCACCGGCGGCGCGGTTGGCGCACCCCAGGACCGAGCACTTCGCGCCGCTGTTCGTCTCCCTCGGCGCCACTGTGGACAGTCAGGTCCAGCACCGGGCGGTCATCGACGGCTACTGGTACGGGCTGGCCAAGCGGTCCTGGCAGTTCGGCTGACAAACGCGCAACGGCCCCCCGGAAGTTGCTCCGGGGGGCCGTTCCAGCTAGCGGGCTATCAGCCGAACAGGTTCGACAGGCGCGACTGGGTGTCGGTCAGCGACGACACGGGCAGCGCGGAGGTCGTGTCCAGGCCGGACAGGGCCGGGGTCTGGACGGGGAGCTGGTGCAGCGACGGCGCCTGGAACAGCGAGCCGGAGAACGCGCCGGTCAGGTTGTCGGTCGGCAGGTTGCCCAGGCCGGGGACGTCGGAGCGCGAACGGCCAGCCGGGGAGACGTGCAGCGGCAGGTTGCCCGCGGTGGGCAGGCCGCCGCCGACCAGGGTGCCCGCGATGTCGGTGGGCAGGCCACCGGTCAGACCGCCACCGGTGAGGTTCCCGGTCGGCAGGCCGCCGGTCAGGTTCCCGGTGGGGAGGCCGCCGCCGGTCAGGCTGCTGGTGGGCAGGCCGCCGCCGGTGAGGCTGCTGGTCGGCAGGCCGCCACCGGTCAGGCTCCCGGTGGACAGGCCGCCGCCGAGCAGGCTGCCCAGCGGGTTGCCCGAGGCGGAGCGCTGCGTGGGCAGGCCGCCGAACACGCCGCCGAAGGGCAGCTCCGTGACGCCGAGGCCACCGGCGGTGGGCAGGCGCAGCGGGGCGTCCTCGTCGGTCGTGTTCTCGCCGACCACCGCGGTGTTGGTGTGCGTGGCGGAGGTGAGCGCGTCCGCGGCCACCTCGACCGGCACGTCGTAGACCGGGGCGCTGCCGCGGACCGGCGAGGTGAGGTGGATGCCGTTCAGGCTGCCACCGCGACCGCTGGTGTCGGAGGTGCCACCGATCTGGCCGGAGGTGTTGTTGTCCGAGATGCCGAACGCGTCGCTGCCGACCGCGGACACGGCGTCGCCGTGCGGCTGCACGAAGGCACCGGCCGGGACGTCGGCCAGGGTGCCGGAGAGGAACCCGTGGTCGCCGTTGGTGGCCAGGTCGCCACCGGCGTTGGTCGCGCTGACCGAGCTGGAGTTCGCCTTGTTGTCGCCGCCGACACCGGCGACGGCGGCACCGAACGCCTGCACGAGCGGGCCCGCCTGGGCACCGATGAGGTTGCCGGAGAGGTTGCCGTCCTTGCCACTGGTGGTGGCCGACGAGCCCGCCGAGGTGGTGACGTCGTTGGTGGCGCCAGCCTCGTTGTCACCCGCGACGGCGACCGAGTCGCCGAACGCCTGGGTGGCACCCGCGATGGGGGCGGTGATCAGGTTGCCGGACAGGTTGCCGTCCGAGCCGTCGGTGGTGGCGACGTCACCGGTGGTGGAGTTGGTGACGTTGCTGGCCTGCGCCTTGCCGTTGCCCAGCGCGCTGACCCCGGCACCGAATGCCTGGATCGGGTTGCTGATCGGGGCCTGCGCGATGTTGCCGGAGCCGGTGCCGCCGATGCCGGTGCTCTTCGACGGGCCGCCCGCGCTGATCTGGTTCTCCAGCGCGGTGTCCGAGGTGGTGTTGGCGACCGCGCCCGCGCTGTTGCCGAACACCTGCAGCGGGGTGGCGACCGGCGCGTTGACCAGGTTGGCCGCGAGCACCGCGTCGTCGTCCGCGGTGTTGGCGTCGCCACCCGCGCTGGAGAACTTGGTCTCCGTGGCGTAGATGTCCTGGTCGCCCAGGGCGCCGACGCCGTTGGCGATCAGCTCGGCCGGGGCGGTCACCGGGATCTGGCCCGAGTTGCCGCCACCGACGGAGTCGTCACCGGCGGTACCGGCGTCGCCGCCCGCGCTGGTGGTGGTGATGTTCTCGCAGGCGATGTCGGAGTCGCCGACCACGACGCCGCCGTTGGCGCACGAGTCGATCGGGGCCGACACCGGGGCGTTGATCAGCGAGCCGCCGAGGACGCTGTCGTTGCCGCGGGTGATCGCGGTGCCACCGGTGCTGGTGTCGATGACGTTGTTCTGGTCGGTCGACGCGTCGCCGATGACGCCACCGGCGTTGCCGATGACGCTGGTCGCCGCCGACGCCGGGACGACGCCGATGGCGCCGCCGAGCACCGAGTCGGTGCCGTCGGAGCGGTTGCCGCCACCCGCGCTGGCGACCAGGTCGGAGCTGCAGACCGCGTCGGACTGGCCGACCGCGACCGCGGAGGTGCAGTCGGAGGTGACCGGCGAGGCGATGGCGGGCTGCAGGATGTTGCCGCCGCCGGTGGAGTCCGTGCCGTTGGTGTGCACGTAGACCGGGTTGCCCGCGAAGTCGGGGCTCTCCTGGCCCGCCTGCGCGGTGGTGGAGTTGATCGAGTCGGACTCGGCCTGGCCGAGCACGCCGAGTGCGGTGCCGGTGCCGCGCACCGGGGCGGCGAGCGGGACGAGCCCGCCGTTGCCGGACAGGGTGCTGTCCGTGCCGTCGGTGTAGACGACGCCGCCGACGAGGCTGTCGGAGGTGGTGGTCGACTCGGCGTCGGCGTTGCCGCCTGCGGCGATCGCGTTGCCGTTGAGCTGCACCGGGGTGGTGGCGTGGCTGCCGACGACGTTGCCGGAGATGGCACCGTCGGCGCCGTTGGTGGTGTAGTCGCCGTCCACGGTGGAGCTCTGGGTGGCGGTGTTCTCGGTCTCGGCGTCACCGGCGACGCTGACCGCGTTGCCGGTCACCTGCACCGGCGCGGTGTAGTCGAGGCCGATGATGTTGCCCGCGATGGCGCGGTCCTCGCCGGTCGTGGTGACCGGGCGGGAGATCGAGGTCTCCTGGGTGGAGTCGTTGGTGACCGACGAGTCGCCGCCGAGGGCGATCGCGTTGCCGGACACGTCGACCGGGACGGCCACGCCGCTGACGATCTTGTTGCCGCGCAGCGGGGCGTTCTGGTCGGTGGCCAGCCGCTGGGTCGCGGTCTCGGCCAGCGGGGTGACCAGCGAGCCACCGGGCACCGCGGCGAGGACCTCGCGCGGGCTGGTGGAGATGGTGCGGTTGACCTCCGGCAGGTGCTTGTCGCCGAGGACCGTGCCGATGGAGTTGTTCTGCACGCGGCCGTCGACAACGATCTTCGCGTCCAGCGCCGACTGCGGCGTGTGGTCGGGGTTGATGTTGTCGTCCGCGGAGGCGATGCCGGTGCCCAGCATCAGCAAGCCACCGGTGACCAGCGCGGTCTGGAATCCGCGCTTAGCCCAGGTCTGCATCTGGTGTTTCTCCTTCATCTGGGGTGTGCAGGCACGGGTGACCGCGACGCGAGGGCGTCGGAGGCGGGGTCACCCGCTATTTCGGGGGTATGTCGCGGGCACTGGGCCCGCAGGGCGTGACGCGGCCTGGCACGGCGGACGTGGGCGCGTGACCGTGGGGAGCGGTGCTCCCCGGCCGCGCCGTGGATCAGTCGGGCGTGACGCCAGGCTGCGCGTCGACGGTGGTGGCGGCCGCGACCGGAGCGGTGCGCGGCGCGCTGGCCGAGGTGTCGGCGGAGTCGGCCGGGGTGGTGACGACCAAGCCGTGCCCGAGCCCGTCCGCCGCGCCTGCGCCGGGGTTACCCGGGTTGGTCGGAGCGGGCATGCTCATCGGCGCCAACGGGGCTGGGCCGGTGGGCAGGGCGGGGGCGTGCTGGTCGACCCGCTCGTCGGCGGTCTCGGGGGAGCCGCGCTGGGACAGGCCGGAGCCGGTGGCGCGCTGTGCGCCCGGTTCGTGCCGGGTGGCGAGCGCGCCGGGCTGTGCCTCGGCGGTCGCGGCCGGGGTGGCCTGCGTGACGACGGGGGATCCGAGGACCGGGGTGGACCCGGTCGGCTCGGGTGCGGGGGCCACCTCGGTGCCGGAGGCCGTGCCGCGCGTGGGCAGCTCGATCCGGGGGGCACTGAGGTGGGTGGGCAACTGCTTGGCCAGGTCGCGGCCGAACTCCTCGACCGCGTGGGTCGCCCCGTGGCTGACCCGGGTGACCCGGCTGGCGTCGACCGGATCGCCGACGAGCGCGCCGACCCGGTCGGCGAGTTCGATCAGGCCCGCCTTGGCTGGGCCGTCGAGCGCGGGGACGACGTCGACCACCGACCGCAGGTCGTGCTGCAGGTCGGTCGCCACGTCGGCCCCGGCGGTCGCGGTGGAGATGGCCCAGGCCGCCGCGGTCGAGGCGAGGGTGCCGCCCAGGACGAACAGCGTGCGGGAGACGGCGCGCCGCACTGCGGTCGCCGTCCTCACCTGCTGGTCCTCGCGGTAGCCACTCATACCTGTCCGGGGTCGCCTTCTGATCCGGGGGAGCACGGCTGGGGCGCCGTGCACCGGGAACACTGGCAGGGACACGCATCGTTATGCACGCGTGACTCAGGATGCCCACCGGATCGTGTGACGAACACAGCGTGTTTCCACAGATCACGCTGAGCTACTGCGGCAGGTGATCGCGAGAATCGGCCGCACCTGTCCACAGCTGTGGATCAGCCGCGCTTGAGCACCCGGGTCGCGCCGGTGGCCGCCGTGGTCGCCAGGATCCAGCCGACGGCGATCAGCACACCCGAGATCCACTGGGACGCGCCGACCATCCGCCACTTGTTGTCCTGGCCCAGGTCGATGATCGGGAGCAGCAGGTCGGTGGCCAGCAGCGGCGGGTTCCACACCGGGTTGACGTCGTTGTCGAGCTTCTCCATGACGTGGTCGCTGAACCAGAGCATCCCGAGCAGCCAGAACAGCGCGAGCCACACCATCGCGAGCCAGGGCCGGTAGCCGTACCCGACGGTGATGTCCTGTAGCCGCCCCCAGAGCCGACCGGCCAGGTGCAGTTCGGCATAGCGGCGGCGCTGACGTTCGAGGTGGATCTGCTGGGCGAGTTCTTCCTCGCCACCCTCGGAGTAGACAGCGGCAAGTCGCTCGTAGGGGCCAGGGGCGAAGTCAGGCTGAACCTTGCGCAGCCACTGCAACCGCGTCTTGACCGGAACGTCGGGGATGGCGGTAAGAGCGGTGAAGGTGAAGTCCTCTATCTCCACGCCGCCGGTGGCCGCCCACAGCCCAGGTCCATCGATGACGGACACAACCGTCGCGCGCGTCAGGATCACCGTGCCCTGCGGCGGACGCCGTTCGGGGAAGACGAGCACGAGCTCCTGCGCGGACAGGCCGTAGGCCGACAGCGCCTTGTCAGTAAGAAGGTGTCCGGGGCGAGAGCGTCCTCCGAGTCGGGCGCCCGCGAAGGTCGCCATCTTGCCCACCTCGACCAACCGGACCCGCACACCGCCGATCGCGCGGAAGCCATGACTACAGAGAAGGTCTTTGCCAACGGTCGCGACGCGCGCGTCCAACGACGGTTTAAGGGAGCCGTCCGGGCGTAAGCGGGGCTTGGTGAGCTGCGCGCCCGAGCAGTCGAGGCTGGACCCGATGTGCGCGTTCTGCAGCCGGATGGACCCGCTGGCGCGAACCTTGCGTAAGAACAAGGTGCCGCCCACGCGCAGCCGGTCGGCGAAGAGGACGTCGATGGCCGGGCCGCGCAGTCGAGCGCGGGACAGGCTCGCGCTGCCGTGCACGTAAGCGTCGACGAGTCGAACCTGCCCGTAAGCGCGCAGCGCGGTCCCCGGGTTGCCGTCGGAGTCGACCTTGCCGCCGACCGCGCCACGGGCCTCGACATCGCCGCGCACCTCGATGCCGTCGGCGACGAGCGCGATCGGCACCCTGGTCACCGCCCGCCGCTCGGCGAACGCCTTCGCCAACTCCGCCACCGCGGCCCGGTGCCCGATGGTCGCGCCGGAGAGGAGCAGGTGCCCGCCGATCTGCGCGCTGCGCAGCCCCACGGTGCCGCTCGCGGTGAACCCCTCGTCGAGCTTCACGTCCCCATCGACCCGCAGCCGGTCGGCGTCGAGGATGTAGTGGTCGTCGACCGTGCCTCTAGGCAGCACCCGGACATGTCCGGCGCCACCGCCACCGTCGTGCAACTGCGCACCAGAGAACACAGCATCACCACCGATGCGCGCGCCAGACAGAACTACCGTGCCCGACGCGTCGAACTGCCCGCCGCCCACATCGCAGAACAGGTCTCCAGCGACCACGAGCCCCGTGGCCTCCAACGCCGTGCCGGACGGGTGGGACAACCTCGCGCTGGTGAGACGAACGCTGCCGCCGATGTTCGCCCCACGCAGTCGCAGCTCGCCGAACACCCGTAGAGCGACCGCGTGAACCGACCCGGAGATGCGCAGCCGGGCACCCAGCAGCGCGGCGGCACCGGTGTTGCGCAGCACCGCACCCGCCAACCGCAGCGTCCCCTCGACCGTCGCGTCGGTCAGGTCGAGCACCCCTGAGCAGGTGAAGCCCGCCTCCAACAGCAGGTCACTACCGACCCGGACGTTGCGCGCGTACAGCCCGGGCACCCGGCACCCGCGCAGGCTCAGCGCGACCAGCCGCGCCATCCGCAGCACCGGCGCGTGCTCGAACTCGCACCGCTGCAACGTGATGACCGACCCGACCGCGCGGCCCTCGATGTCGAACCGGCCGGTGACGGTGGCGTTGTCCAGCCGCAGCGCGGGCATCGCGCCGACGCCGAGCGGGTAGGCCCCGACCAGCAGCGCGGCCAGCACCTCACCGCGCACCGCCCGGTCGTCCCGGCCCGCGAGGTCGAGCCGCGAACCCGAGTCGAAAGCCTCTCTGACCGCCTGCTCGGTGTCGGTAAGCTCCTCCAGCGGCACGTAGGCGGTCACGGACCCCATCACATCAGACAACTTGTTCCCCGAGGACCCGTTCAACCGATTACGGTGATCGGCGATGACCAGAAACCGCGTCGCGGGTCTCAAGCACCGCGCCACGCTCCCCAGCTCCGACGTCACCACGCTCGTGCCCAAGGGCCTGCGGGTCAGCGCCGCGCTGTCCTGGCGGTTCCTGGTGATCATCGGCGCGCTGTACGTCATCATCTGGCTGCTCGGCTACTTCGCCCACGTCGTCATCCCGGTCGCGATCGCCCTGCTGCTCGCGGCGCTGATGGCCCCCGGCGTCGGCAAGCTGGTCGAGTGGCGGGTCCCGAGGTCGCTGGCCACCGCGATCGTGCTCGTCGGCGGTCTCGCCGTGGTCGGTGGCGTGCTCACCTTCGTGATCACCGAGTTCACCAACGGCCTGCCGCAGCTGCAGAGCCAGGTCAACGACTCGCTGGACACGATCCAGAAGTGGCTGTCCAACGGCCCGCTGCACCTGCGCCAGGACCAGATCAAGTCGTTCCTGCAGAACGCCATCGACACCATCAAGGCCAACCAGTCGGCGATCACCTCCGGCGCGATCACCACCGCGGCCACCATCGGCGAGGTGCTGACCGGGCTGCTGCTGACCCTGTTCATCCTCATCTTCTTCCTCTTCGACGGCGGCGGGATCTGGCGGTTCGTGGTGCGCGGGGTGCCGGGCATCGTGCGCGACCGGGTCGACGTCGCGGGCAAGCGCGGCTTCTCCTCGCTGGTCAGCTACGTGCGGGCGACCGCGGCGGTGGCGGTGTTCGACGCGGTCGGCATCGGCATCGGCCTGTGGATCGTCGGCGTGCCGCTGTTCGTGCCGCTGGCCGCGCTGGTGTTCCTCACCGCGTTCATCCCGATCATCGGCGCCCTCATCGCTGGCACCGTCGCGGTGTTGATCGCGCTGGTCGCCAACGGGTTCATCTCGTCGCTGGTCGTGCTCGCGATCGTCATCGGGATCATGCAGATCGAGAGCCACGTGCTGCAGCCCTGGCTGCTCGGCCGCGCGGTGAAGCTGCACCCGCTCGCGGTCGTGCTCGCCATCGGCGTCGGCCTCATCGCCGCGGGCATCGCGGGCGCGCTGCTGTCGGTGCCGCTGCTCGCCGTGCTCAACGCCGGGGTCCGGTCGCTGATCAACGAGGGCGAGACCGATCCGGACGAGGTGGACGTGCTCGACGACGCCGCGTCCCAACCCAACGTGGTCGACGACGACGAGGAATCCGAGTCGGACGCGGACGAGGAATCCGCGAGACCGTGAGCTCGCCCCGCGCCGTGCGCAAGGACGCGCTGAAGCCGCTCTGGCGCGCCGCCGCACTGCTGCGGGGGATCACCTGGCTGTTCGCGGCCGGGGTGGTGCTCGCCCACGCCGGGGAGTACGCCAGCACCGTCCTGGCCTGGGTGACGATCGGCGCGATGGCCTGCTGGACGGTGGCCACCTCGGTGTACTACCTGCGGCGCAGCAAGGTCGCGCTCTGGTTCACCCTGCTCGACCTCGGCGTCTGCTGCGGCGTGATGTGCATGTCGCGGCTGGTGCTCACGCACGACCAGCTGACCGTCCAGGTGGTGCCGCTGGTGCCGACGGTCTGGGTGACGGCCGTGGTCGCGGTGGGCGCCGTCCGCTCCGGCATGGTCGGCGGCACGGTGTTCGGCACCGTCATCTCCGCGTTCAACTACGGCGTGCGCGGCTACTTCGACACGGACCTGACCAGGGACTTCGTGCTGCTGGTCGGGGTCGGGTTCGTGGTAGGGCTGGCCTCGACCACGTCCAAGCAGTCGGCGGAGCGGCTGGCGATGGCGATGCGCGCCGAGGCGGCGACCGCCGAGCGGGAGCGGCTGGCGCGGACCATCCACGACAGCGTCCTGCAGGTGCTGGCCCGGGTCCGCAAGCGCGGCCGTGAGCTGGGTGGCGAGGCTGCGGAACTGGCCGAGTTGGCGGGTACGCAGGAGGTGGCGCTACGCGCGCTGGTCGCCGCCGCGCCGCTGGAGTCGACCGCGAACGGGCAAGCCGACCTGCGGCCGAGGATCCAGGTTCTGGCGACCGACCGGTACCAGGTAGCCGTACCTGCGACGCCGGTCCTGGTGCCGGAGTGCGCCGCGGCGGAGCTGGCCTACTTGGTGCGTGAGGCGCTAGAGAACGTGGACCGGCACGCGGGCGACGAGGCCAGAGCGTGGGTCTTGGTAGAGGACCTCGGTGACGAGGTAGTGGTGAGCGTGCGCGACGACGGGGTGGGAATCGCCGCAGGCAGGCTCGACGACGCCGAAGCGCAGGGCAGGCTCGGCGTGGCCCGTTCGATCCGGGGGCGGGTCGCAGAGCTGGGCGGTACCGCGACCTTGGAGACCGGCCCCGGGCAGGGCACCGAGTGGGAGGTCCGGGTCCCGATGCGGGGGAGGAACTGTGGCTGAGCGCGCGATCTCGGTGATGGTCGTCGACGACCACCCGATCTGGCGGGACGGGGTGGCGCGGGACCTGTCCGAGCGCGGCTTCGAGGTGCGGGCGACCGCGGGGGACGCGCCGTCCGCGGTCCGGATCGCCCGGGTGGTGCGGCCGGACGTGGTGCTGATGGACCTCAACCTGGGCGCGGGCTCCGGCGTCGACGCCACCCGCGAGATCACCGCCGAGCTTGCCGAGACCAAGGTTCTAGTGCTGTCCGCCAGCGGAGAACACAGTGACGTACTGGAGGCAGTTAAGGCTGGGGCGTCCGGTTACCTGGTCAAGTCCGCGTCGGCGGAAGAGTTAGTGGACGCAGTTGGCCGTACCGCCGTCGGTGACGCTGTCTTCACCGCGGGCCTCGCCGGGCTGGTGCTCGGGGAGTACCGCCGGATGGCAGCCGCCCCCCAGGAGACCTCCGCGCCCCGGCTGACCGACCGCGAGACCGACGTCCTGCGGCTCGTCGCGAAGGGGCTGACCGCGCGGCAGATCGCCGACCGGCTCGTCCTCTCGCACCGCACCGTCGAGAACCACGTGCAGTCCACGCTGCGCAAACTCCAACTGCACAACCGCGTCGAACTGGCCAGGTACGCGATCGAACACGGGCTCGACGGCGACCCGCGGCAGTAGTCTGGACCGGTGAGCACCGAATCCCTCCCCGCCCCGATCAACCCGCGGGACCTGCGGGTCTCCGACGCCGAACGGGAGCACGTCGTCGGCATCCTGCAGAAGGCCATCGGCCACGGGATGCTCACCCTCGACGAGTTCACCGCCCGCACCGACATCGCCCTGGCCGCCAAGACCAGGGCCGACCTCAACACCGTGCTGGTCGACCTGCCCGGCGTGGTCAACCGCGAGCCGGGCAGCCCCACCTCGATCCCGCCGCAGGAGTTCCGCGCCAGGATGTCGAGCATCAAGCGCGAGGGCGCCTGGCACGTGCCGCGCGAGATGGTCGTGCACAACTGGATGGGCTCCAGCGAGTTCGACTTCACCGAGGCGGTCATCCAGCACCCCGAGGTCAAGATCAAGCTCGACGTGACCGGCGGATCGGTCGAGCTGCTGCTGCCCGCGAACTCCGGCTGCGTCGCCGACGACGTCGAGGTGATCGCGGGCAAGGTCGAGAACAAGGTCGGCGCCTCGCAAGGCGGGCCGGTGTTCGTGCTGACCGGGCGGCTCAAGGCCGGGTCGGTGAAGATCAGGCGACCCAGCTACACCCGCATCGGGTCGCTGACCATCCGCAAGCCGTGGAGGATCAGCTGGGACACCTGAGGCCGCCCACGCGCGCCGACTGTGCAGGTGCGCTGACGTAGCAGTGCGGAAAGTCCCGATGGACCGCACCCCGGCGTCGGCGCGAGACTCCCGCGCGGGGGGTGTCCCACCCGCCGCAGGGAGGACGAAGTGAAGGCTCTGGTCAAACCAGCCCCCGGCCCCGGGCTGGAACTGCTCGACGTGCCCGACCCGACCCCGGGTCCCGGTGACGTCGTGCTGCGGGTGCTGCGCACCGGCATCTGCGGGACCGACCTGCACATCGACGCCTGGGACGACTGGGCGGCGAACACGGTCAAGGCGCCGCTGGTGCTCGGGCACGAGTTCGTCGGCGAGGTCGTCGAGGTGGGCGCCGCGGTCACCAAGGTCTCGGTCGGCGACCTGGTCAGCGGCGAGGGGCACCTGGTCTGCGGCCGCTGCCGCAACTGCCGGGCCGGTCGCAGGCACCTGTGCGCGAACACCGTCGGCCTCGGCGTGCACACGAACGGGGCGTTCGCCGAGTACGCGGTGCTGCCCGAGGGCAACGCCTGGGTGCACCGCCACCAGGTCGACCTGGACGTCGCGGCGATCTTCGACCCGTTCGGCAACGCGGTGCACACGGCGCTGCAGTTCCCGGTCCTCGGCGAGGACGTGCTGATCACCGGCGCGGGCCCGATCGGGCTGATGGCCGTCGCGGTCGCCAAGCACGCGGGCGCGCGGCACGTGGTCGTCACCGACGTGAGCGAGCCGCGGCTGGAGCTGGCCCGCAAGATCGGTGCCACGGTCGCCCTCGACGTCAGCGCCACCAGGATCGCGGCCGTCTACGACGAGCTGACCATGACCGAGGGCTTCGACGTCGGCATGGAGATGTCCGGCCAGCCCTCCGCGCTGCGCGAGATGATCTCGAACATGACCCACGGCGGCCGGATCGCCATGCTGGGCCTGCCTGCCCGTGAGATCGCCGTCGACTTCAGCGCCGTGGTGCTCAAGATGCTCACCATCAAGGGCGTCTACGGCCGGGAGATGTTCGAGACCTGGTACGCCATGTCGGTGCTGCTGCAGGCCGGGCTGGACCTCTCGCCGGTGATCACCCACCGGTTCCACCACACCGACCACGCCGAGGCGTTCGCCACCGCACGGGGCGGCGACTGCGGCAAGGTCATCCTCGACTGGGAGAGCTGATGTACGGCGCGATGCGCGAAGACCTGCTCGGGACCATCGACGAGATCCGCGCGGGCGGGCTCTACAAGTCCGAGCGGGTCATCACCTCGCCGCAGCAGGCCGCGGTCCGGGTCGGCGGGTCGGCTGAGGTGCTCAACTTCTGCGCCAACAACTACCTCGGCCTCGCCGATCACCCCGCGCTGGTCGCCGCCGCCAAGCAGGCGCTCGACGAGTGGGGCTTCGGGATGGCCTCGGTGCGGTTCATCTGCGGCACGCAGGCACCGCACAAGGAGTTGGAGGCGCGGATCTCCCGGTTCCTCGGCACCGAGGACACCATCCTCTACAGCTCCTGCTTCGACGCCAACGGCGGCCTGTTCGAGACCCTGCTGACCGACCGGGACGTGGTGATCTCCGACGAGCTCAACCACGCATCGATCATCGACGGCATCCGGCTGTGCAAGGCGGGCCGCAAGCGGTACCGCAACCGGGACATGGGCGACCTGGAGAAGCAGCTCCAGGACTCGGCTGATGCGCGCTACCGGCTGATCGCCACCGACGGCGTGTTCTCGATGGACGGCTACCTGGCCCCCCTCGACGAGATCTGCGACCTCGCCGAGCGCTACGACGCGCTGGTCATGGTCGACGACTCGCACGCCGTCGGCTTCATGGGCGCCACCGGCCGCGGCACCCCGGAGCACTTCGGCGTCGGCCACCGCGTCGACATCTACACCGGCACCCTCGGCAAGGCCCTCGGCGGCGCCAGCGGCGGCTACACCTCCGCCCGCGCCGAGATCGTCGAACTCCTCCGCCAGCGCTCCCGCCCGTACCTGTTCTCCAACTCCCTCGCCCCGTCGATCACCGGCGCCGCCCTCGCCGCGCTCGACCTGCTGGACTCCTCGGCCGACCTGCTGGTCCGGCTGCGCGAGAACAGCGCCCTGTTCCGCTCCCGGATGACCGAGGCGGGCTTCACCCTCCTCGACGGCGAACACGCCATCATCCCCGTCATGATCGGCGACGCCGCCGAAGCCGCCCGCATGGCCGACCTCCTCCTCGACCAGGGCATCTACGTCATCGGCTTCTCCTACCCCGTCGTCCCCCACGGCAAGGCCCGCATCCGCACCCAGATGTCCGCCGCCCACTCCCTCAACGACGTCAACCACGCCGTCGACGCCTTCATCGCCGCCCGCGACAAGATGGCCTGAGCGCGCTGTCTGATGTGGTCGGTCGCCTGAGGCACTATGTGCAGGTGATCGACCCTCGACGGCTGCGGGTTTTGCGGGCTCTTGCCGACCACGGCACTGTGACGGCGGCTGCGCAGGCTTTGTACCTGAGTCCGTCGGCGGTGTCGCAGCAGTTGGCGTCGTTGGAGTCAGAGGTCGGGCAGGAGCTGCTGCGGCGTAAGGGCAGGCGGGTGTGGTTGACGTCTGCGGGGGAGTTGTTGGTCGAGCACGCGGACGCGGTGTTGGCCGAGTTGGACCGGGCGGAGGCGCGGCTGGCGGCGTTCGGGGCCGGTGAGCTGGGGCAGGTGACGATCGCGGCGTTCGCGTCGGCGATCACCAACGTGGTGGCACCGGCGATCGCGGCGCTGCGGGAGTCGGCGCCGGGGGTGATCGTGCTGGTGCGGGACGCGGAGGGGCAGGAGAGCCTGCCGATGCTGCTCGACGGGGAGATCGACATCGCCATCACCATGCACACCGGCCACACCCCGACCGAGCACCGCATCGTGTGGGACGTCCTCTACTCCGAGCCGTTCGACGCGGTCCTGCCGCCCGGCCACCCGCTGCTGGACCGGTCCGAGGTGGCCATCGCGGACCTGACCGCCGACGACTGGGTGGTCCCGCTGCCCGGCAACCCGTGCCGCGACGTCCTGCTCGCCGCCTGCGCCGCGGCCGGGTTCACGCCCAGGGTGACCCACACGTCCGACGACTTCACCGCCCAGGCCGCCCTGGTCGCGGCGGGCGTCGGCGTCGCGCTGATCCCCCGCACCGCGCTGCGCGCCATCTCCGGCTGCCGCGGCATCCCGGTGACCCCGAACCCACCCCACCGCCGCGTGGTCACCGCGACCCGCCGCGGCCGCGAGACGCACCCGCTGCTGCACACCGTGCGCAAGGCGCTGTCCGAGATCTCGATCTAGCGGGCCGGTCTGGATGCGACACCGGCGTCGGTCGCTCGGGGGGCTACGCGACCGACGCCGGTGACACGCCCGGCTCTCACCGGGGACCTACGCACCCCGCTCATGGGGTACGTCACAACTGACGCACAGTGTGGCACTCCGGATCCGCCTGGCTACCTGATCGTTCACACTTGCGCACGTTCGCTAATGGCAATGGCCGCTGACTAGGGTGTATGCCGTGGGTGGCACTCTTGTGGTAGTGGGCTCGGCGAACGCGGATCTGGTGGTCGCGGTGGCCCGTCGGCCCGCGGCGGGGGAGACGGTGCTCGGGGGTGACACCCGGGTCGCGCCGGGCGGGAAGGGCGCGAACACGGCCGTCGCGGCGGCTCGGCTCGGGGCCGCGGTTCGGTTCATCGGGGCGGTCGGGCGGGACGCGTACGGGGATCTGCTGCTCGGCTCGCTGACCGAGGCCGGGGTCGACGTCGGTGGGGTGCGGCGGGTGGACCGGCCGACCGGGGTCGCGGCCATCGCGGTGACACCGGACGGGGAGAACTCGATCATCGTGTCGCCCGGGGCCAACGGCGCGCTGCTGCCGGAGGACGTGCGGCTGGGCGGGGCGCGGGTGGTCGTCGCCTCGTTGGAGGTACCGCTACCGGTGGTGGAGCACGCTGTCTTGGCGGCGGAGCAGGCAGGGATAAGAGCCGTGGTGAACCTGTCGCCGGTGGCTGTGTTGTCGCCGGATGTCTTCGCTGTGCTGGATCCGTTGGTGGTCAACGAGCACGAGGCAGCAGGGTTGGGAGACCTCTTGGCGCTAGGGGTCCGTTCTGCCGTGGTCACGCGAGGTGCGCTCGGCGCGGATGTCGTCACAGCTGAAGGCACCACTACCGTGCCCGCACCCAAGATCGACGTCGTCGACACAACCGGCGCGGGCGACGCGTTCACCGGCGCACTGGCGGTAGGTCTAGCGAACGGGGAACGCCTGGTGGACGCGGTGCGGGCGGCGGTGAAGGTCGCGTCGTTGTCGGTAACCCTGCCTGGCGCGCAGCCCTCTTATCCCACGCAGGCGCGGATGAACAGGTCGGCCAACTCTCGGCCATAGTCCTCCGAATCGGCCCCGTCGATCCCGCTGGCGATGGTCCTGGCCATGACCCGGACGTCGAACTCGGCGAAGACGCCTTCCCGCTGACCTTGCGTCAACTGCCGGGCGAGCCTGCCGACGCGGAAGTCCGCCAGCACGGGCGCGAGGTCGGGCAGGTTCTGCGCGATCTCCCGGATGGCCTTGACCTGGGCGGGGTGCGTGCGCAGCAGGCCGACCTGGGACTCGATGTAGCCGCGCAGCATCCCGACCCGGTCGGTGACGCCGTCCAGCCGGGCGGTCATCCGCTCGTCGACGGTGCCGATCGCGGCGATCAGGACAGCCATCATCAGGTCGTTCTTGTCCCGGAAGTGGTACGAGATCAGCCGCGTGCTGCTGAGCCCGGCGTGTTCGACGATCCGGGCGTACGAGGCCCTCTGGTACCCGTCCGCGGCGATGACCTCGGTCGCCGCCTCGGTGATCTGCTTGCGGCGCGCCGCCTCGGTCACTGTTACCTGCATGAGTAAAGAATAACACGGCCGAGTAAATCGGGGTTCGGCGAAGATGGGCGGCATGGACCTGCCCGACGTCTCCCTGCCCGACCACGGCGTGCCGCGCGCCGAGCTGTTCGCCGACCTGCGCGCCCGCAAGACCGCCGACGCCGACTGGCGCGGCGGCCGCACGTGGAGCCTGGTGTACCCGGCAGGCGAGGACGTCGACGCGGTGCTGAAAGAGGCCAACAACCTCTACCTGTACGAGAACGCGCTCAACCCGTTCCGCTTCCCGTCCCTGGCGGACATGGAACGCGAGGTCGTCGCCATGACCGCGGGCCTGCTCAACGCCCCTGCGGGCGCGTCCGGCTCGATGACCTCCGGCGGCACCGAGTCGATCATGCAGGCGATCCGGGTGGCGCGGGACCGGGCGAAAGCCGAACGCGGCGTCACCGACCCGACGCTCGTCGTGCCCCGCTCCGCGCACCCGGCCTTCGCCAAGGGCGCCAAGTACTTCGGCCTAGAGCTCATCCACATCCCCCTAGCCGACGACCTGCGCGCGGACGTCAACGCGGCCGCGGAACTCATCGACGACCGCACGGCTCTAGTCGCAGGCTCAGCCCCTAACTACCCGCACGGCGTCGTGGACCCGATCCCCGAGCTGGCCGCTTTGGCTGCCGCACGCGACATCCCGTTCCACACCGACGCGTGCGTGGGCGGCTTCCTGCTGCCGTTCATGCAAGACGCGCCCCCGTTCGACTTCCGCGTCCCCGGCGTCACCACCATGTCCGCGGACATGCACAAGTACGGCTACGCCACCAAGGGCGCATCAGTCCTCTTGCACCGCAACGGCGACCACGTCCTCCAGTACCAAGCCTTCCTCTACCAAGACTGGCCCGGCGGCCTCTACGGCTCCCTAGCCCTAGCCGGCGCCCGCCCCGCCGCCCCCATAGCCGCCGCGTGGTCCGTCATGCGCTACCTCGGCACCGACGGCTACACCCGCCTGGTCAACCGGATCCTCGCCACCGCCACCAAGATCCGCACAACCCTCACCGACCTCGACCTCAAGATCCTCGGCAACCCCGTCGCCTCGGTCATCGCCTTCACCGCCCCCGAGATCATGCCCATCGGCGACCGCCTCGACGACCTCGGCTGGCACCTCGACCGCCAGAACCACCCCGACGCCCTGCACCTGATGATCTCCCCGGAACACGACCGCGTGATCGACACCTTCCTCACCGACCTCCGCGCCGCCACCGCGAACCCCGGCACCTCCCGAGGCGCCGAGGCCCGCTACAGCTAGACGCGTTCGAGTTCGCGGTCGTCTTCGGGGGATTCGAGTTCGGAGAGACCTGCGCGTTCTTGGAGTCGGCGCAGGGGGCCGGGGGCCCACCAGGCGGCGTCGCCGAAGAGGCGGAGGATGGCGGGGACGAGGAGCATGCGGACGATGGTGGCGTCCAGGAAGAGGGCGATGATCATGCCGAGGCCGATGAAGCGCATGCTCTGCAGGGAGGACATGCCGAAGGCGCCGGTGACGACGCCGAGGAGCAGGGCGGCGGCGGTGATCATGCGGCCGGTGCGGACCAGGCCGGTCCTGATGGCGTCCTGGGTGGACAGGCCGGAGTGGCGGGCCTCGACCATGCGGGCCAGCAGGAAGGTCTCGTAGTCGGTCGACAGGCCGAAGACGACGGCGCCGATCAGGACCATCATCCCGGCCTGGGCGGGTTGCGGGGTCACGTCGAGCAGCCCGGCGCCGTGGCCCTCCTGGAACACGAAGACCAGCACGCCGAAGGTGGCCGACAGGCTCAGCGCGCTCATCACCACGGCCTTGACCGGCAGCAGCACCGACCCGAACGCCAGGAACATCAGCACCAGGGTGGCCAGCACCAGGATCCCGACCATCCACGGCACCCGGTCGACGATCCCGCTCACCGAGTCCGCCACCAGCGCCGGGTACCCGCCGACCAGCACCTGGGCCGACGACGGCAGGGCGCGCAGCCCGTCGATGGCCGCGCGGGCCTCGGGCGATGACGACTCGCCCGACAGCGGCGCGGTCAACAGGACGACGTTGTCGCGGGCGCCGCTGGGGGCGACGTCGGCGACGCCGGGGACCTGCTTGGCGGCGGTGACGAACGAGCCGATGGCTGCCTCGTCCGGGGTGCCGGGGAAGCGCAGGACGATCTTGGCGGTGTCGTTGCCCGCGGCCGGGAAGTTGTCGGCGATGGCCTCGGCGGTGGCGCGGTGCGGGTCGCCAGGGGGGAGTTGGCGTTCGTCGGCGCCGCCGAAGCGGGCGTTGCCGAAGGGCAGGGCGAGCAGCACGAGCACCGCGACGATGGGGATGACGAACAGCAGCGGGCGGCGCATGACGGCGTCGGCGACGCGGCCGAGCAGGCGCGGTTCGGTGCGTTCGGCGCGGCGCCAGGGCAGCGACAGCTTGTCCACCCGGTGCCCGAGGATGCCCAGCAGCGCGGGCAGCAGGGTCAGCGACACGACCGCCGCGATGGCGACCGCGGACATGCCGCCGTAGGCCATCGACTTGAGGAAGTCCATCGGGAACACCAGCAGCCCGGCGAGGGCGATCACCAGCAGCGTCGCGGAGAACGCCACCGTCCGACCGGCCGTGGCGACCGTCCGCCGGACCGCCTCGGCCGGGGTGCGGCCCCCGGCCAACTCCTCGCGGAACCGGCCGACGGTGAACAGGCCGTAGTCGATCGCCATGCCGAGCCCGAGCAGGGTGGCGACGTTGACCGCGAACGTGTTGACCTCGAGCCCCAGGCTCAGCAGCCGCAGGACGCCGAGCGAGCCGAGGATGGCCATGGCGCCGACGAGCACGGGCAGCGACGCGGCGACCAGGCTGCCGAAGATCAGCACCAGCAGGATCAGCGTGACCGGCAGCGAGATGGCCTCGGCGACCGCGAGGTCGGCGTTGGACCGCGCGGTCATCGCCTGCTCGGTCGGCACCTTCCCGCCGACCTGGGTCTGCACCCCGGGCACCGGCAGCGCGTCCTCGATCGCGGCGAACGCGTCCTGCCGCGCGTCGAAGGTGTCGCCCGCCAGGGTGATCGTGGCCATCGCCAGTGTCTTGTCGGCATTGGCGAGCGCGGGCGCCTTGGCCGACCAGTAGTCGACCCGGGCGGCCACGGCGGACGACGGCAGCGCGTCGAGCGTGGCGGTGACCTTGTCGGCCACGGCCGGGTCGTCCACGTTCGGGGCGCGGTAGAGCACGACGACGTCGGCGGGCTTCTGGCCCAGTTCGTCCTCGATGATCTGGTTGACCTGCGACGACTCGCTGGCCGGGTCCTCGTAGCCGCCCTGGGTCAGCTTGTCGAAGACGCCGAGTCCCCACAGACCGCCACCGAGGGTGACCACCAGGGTGGTCACCAGCACGACCCAGCGCCTACGGTGGATCACCGATCCCCATGATGCGAACATTGGGTGCTTCCTCCGCTATCGCCGGATCAACGCGCCGGCGGTCCAGCGACCACCGGGAGGCCCGGTTAACACCGTTCACTCGTTCGTGGACACTACGGTGTAGTTAACGGCGTTCACAAGAGCACGGGGTAGGCACATGACGCAGGCCACACGCCGCGAGCGCGATCGGGCGGCCACCGATCGGGAGATCCGCCAGCAGGCGCGGTCGCTCCTCGTCGACGACGGCCCCGCCGCGGTCACCCTGCGCGCCATCGCCAGGGAACTCGGCATCACCGCCCCCGCGCTCTACCGGTACTACAGCTCCCGCGAGGACCTCATCGAGCACCTGCGCGCCGACGTGTGCGCCGACCTCGCCGCCGAACTGGCGGGGGGCCTGTCCGCACTGGCCGAGACCGACCACATCGGCCAAGTCCTCACCGTCTGCCGCGGCTTCCGCCGCTGGGCGCTGGCCCACCCGCAGGAGTTCACCCTGGTGTTCGCCTCGCCGTCACCGCCTGGCGTGCACTGCCCGGTCAGCGCGCAGGAGCAGGTCAGGGACTCGTTCGGCCGGATCTTCCTCACCGTGGCAGGCCGGGTGCTGGCCAACGGCCTGCCCATCACCCGGCCCGACCACGACGTGCCGGACGTCCTCGTCGCCGACCTGACCCACTTCCGCGACGAGCTGCTGCTCACCATCACCGAGTCCGGCGTCGACCTGGGTGCCGACCAGCTGGGGGTCGGCACCGCCTACGTCATGCTGCAGTTCTGGGTGCGGCTCTACGGCCAGGTCGCGCTGGAGGTGTTCGGCCAGTTCCCGTTCCCGGTGTCGGACGCGGAGCCCCTGTTCGAGTCCATGCTGGCCGACCTCGTGCGCGACGTGGGGCTCTAGACCTCAGAGCCGGACGGCCAGCGCCACGACCTGGGTCACCTGGGTGGCGCTGAAGTTGTCGTCGCTGATCAGCAGCAGCGACCGCTCGCCGGTGCGCAGCCGCGGTCCCCAGCTGATCCCCTCGATGTTGTCCACGGTCGAGAGCCCGAGGTCGGACAGGTCGACCAGCAGCCGCTTGCGGACCGGCTTCACCCCGGCCGGGTCGGCCAGGTCGCGGTTGGCCACGTTGGTGGCGCCCGAGGTGTCGACCTCGAACACCCGCACCTTGTTGCCGACACCGGTCACGAACGAGCGCTCGACGACCAGGAACCGGGTCGGGTCGATCGGGTCGACGGCCAGGATCGCGGTGACGCCGGTGGAGGCGAACCCGGTCGAGGGGTTCGGCTTGGCGAACACCGGCTCCTGCGGGTACGCGTACTGCGCGAGCTGGCGGCCCGCGCGGGTCTGCACGACGATCCGCGACAGCGCGCCGTGCTCGGTGTTGGCCTCGGGACCGTCCTGCAGCAGCGGGCCCTCGACGGCGGTGACGACCAGGCTGCCCGCGGCGGCGTAGGTCAGGCCCTCCAGGACCAGGTTCTGGCGCGGCCCCCGGTCGGCGGTGATCTTCAGGTTCGCGGGCAGCGGCAGCTCGCGGGCGAACGAGCCGTCGCGCTTGGCCGAGCGGACCGACGGGTCGATCAGCAGGTTCGGGCGGCGCTCGCCCTCCTGGCTCCAGGTGTAGTCGCCGGTCCACGGGTCGACCCGGATGTCCTCGGGGTCCGCGGTCGTGCCGTCGCCGGTGGACAGCGGCGGATAGGTCTTGCCGTCCGGGCGCAGCAGCGCGTGGGTGCCGGTCAGCTCGACCGGGCCGATGCCGGTGGCGGTGACGTCGATGCGGGCGGTGTAGAACCGGGCAGGCTGCCGGTCGGACCGGTCGTCGCTGATCAGGACGTACCCGCCGGTGCGCGGGTCGCGGTCGATGCCGGAGAGGCCACCGACGGTGGTGCCCTGGAAGACCAGCGCGTTGGGGACCGTCCGCACACCGATCAGGCGGACCTCGTGCTGCGGGTGGGCGGCCGCGGGGGCGGCGAACACCCCGACCGCGACGACGGCGACTGCTGCTGCTCTGGCGACTCTGGCGGCGTTCGACATGACGGGAAGCACACCGCACCAGGGTGTCCACCGAGTGGCCTGGCGACGACCTCTTACCATCTGGACGTGAACCTCGTGCCGATCGCGCCCCTGGTGGCCGGCCTCCCGCTCCTCGTCATCGGCGTACTCGGCCGCACCGAACGCCTCCCGCGCAACCGCTTCGGCGGCGTCCGCACCCCCGCGGCCCTGCGCAGCCCCGAGGCGTTCCGCACCGCGAACAAGGTCGCGGGCCTGCCCACCCTGGTCGCGGGCCTGGTCGGCGTCATCGGTGCCGCGGCTGCGTTCGCCCTGACCAGCACCGCCGCGGTCCTGACGGTCTCGGTCATCGCCGTCATCGGCCTGGTCGTGATCACCCTCGCCGCTGGCGTGCTGGGCAACCGCGCCGCCGAGGCCGTCCCCGAGCCGAAGCCCGCCCTCCCGGCAGGCTGCGCGGGCTGCCAGTGCGGCACCTGCGACGTGCTCACCCGCTCCTAGTTCTCCCGAACATCACCCGGGTGGGTGGCGAGCAGCGCCAGCGGCATGCCCTGGCGGCGGAGGACCCGACCCCAGAGGTCCTGGTCCGCGGGGGCGACGACGTCGGTGGGCAGGGCGGGGACGACGATCCAGTCGCCCCGGTCGATCTCGCCTGCCAGTTGGCCGACGTCCCAGCCGGAGTAGCCGGCGAAGACCCGCAGGCCGCGGAACTTGGGGGCCAGGGCGTCCGGGTCGGCGTCGAGGTCGACCAGCGCGACGGGCCCGCGCACGCCGATCAACCCGCGGACGCCGTCCACCGCCACACCGGTGCGCATGGCGGCCAGGCACAGGGCGGTCTTCTGCTCGACGGGCCCGCCGACGAAGACGGCACCGGGTTGGGTGACGTGCGGGCCCCAGTTCGGCAGGACGTCGTCGACCGGGACTTCACTCGGTCGGTTGAGGACAACGCCCAACGTCCCCTCACCGCGGTGGTCGATCACGTAGACCACGGTGCGGCGGAAGTTGCTGTCGAGCAGGCTGGGCGCCGCTACCAGCAGCGTCCCCGGTTCGACGTCGACATCGGACGGCACGACGACATGATCCCATCCGGACGGGGATCGCCGGGACCGGAGTTGGGAACCGCCGAAACCCCGTTGGGGTCGGCACAACACCATCGGGGGCTACCGAACCCCGAGGAGCCCCGCCGGGAACATCGGCGCGGTCCCGCGCGTTGGACACTGCGGTCGGCGCCTTCGTGTCCCCCGGGCTCAACTAGAACCGCCTTCGTGGAATACCGCTCGGCTGGAGCCACGTCGCGCAACTCGCCGTGAGGCGACCGGGTGTCGGCCAGGATGGGCGGCCCTTTCGGGGGCCGCCCATCCCTATAGGCTCAGCCGTCGTGACCACGGCCAGGACCGGATCCGACCACGAGGCCCACCACGCGCGGGTCGGTGCCCGGGCGCTGTTGGCCCTCGGCGGTTTCCGCAGGCTGCTGTTCACCCGGTTCTCCGCCCAATGGGGTGATGGTCTCTTCCAGGCGGGACTCGCGGGCGCGGTCCTGTTCAACCCGGAGCGCGAGGCCGACCCGCTGGCGATCGCCGCCGGGTTCACCGCGCTGCTGCTGCCGTACTCGATCATCGGCCCGTTCGCCGGTGCCCTGCTGGACCGGTGGGACCGGCGGCGGGTGCTGGTCGTGGCGAACGTCCTGCGCGGCGCGCTGATCGTCGCCGCCGCCGTGACGGTCGCCGCGGGCGCGAGCGGGACGACGTTGTTCACCCTCGCCCTGGTCGTCATCGGCGTCAGCAGGTTCATCAATTCGGGGCTTTCCGCGTCGCTCCCGCACGTCGTCCCGGTCCGGAACCTGGTCGAGGCGAACGCCCTGGCCACCACCCTCGGCGCTGTCATCGCGGTCTTGGGTGCCGGATGCGCGGTAGGTCTAAGGGCGATCTTCGGCGACCACAACGTCGGGTCCGGTATCACCACCGCCGTCGCGTGCATCGGTTCCGCTGGTTCAGCCTGGTTCGCGATCCGGTTCAGCAGGGGAGCACTCGGCCCCGACGAGGTCGACGAGCCGACCCAGACCGCGGTCGCCGTCGCGCGCGGCCTGTTCGACGGCGGCCGGGCCGCGATCAAGACCCCGACCGTGCTCGCGGCGTTCGTCGCGCTGCTGGCGCACCGGATGGCCTTCGGGGTGGCGCTGCTGCTGACCGTGCTGCTCATCCGGTTCCGCTTCGACGCCGGCCTGGGCGGGCTCGGCCAGGTCGCGGGCCTGTTCGGCGCGGGCATCCTGGTCGCGGGCCTGGTCACCGCCCGGATCGTGGCCGCCATCGGCAGGCGCAGGGCCCTGGCCGGTGGGCTGCTGCTCGGCGCGGTCGCGGTGGTCGGGTTCGGCCTGCCGCTGACGATGCCGACCACGCTCGCCGCGGCGCTGGTGATCTCGTTCGCCGGGCAGGTGGTGAAGCTGTGCACCGACGCCGCGGTGCAGCGCGACATCGGTGACGAACTGCGCGGCCGGGTCTTCGCCCTCTACGACACCCTGTTCAACGTCGCCCAGGTCGTCGCGATCGCGCTCGCCGCGCTGGTCGTCGCCCCGGACGGCGCGTCACCGCTGCTCGTCCTCGGCGCCGGTGCCTGCTACCTCGTCGGCGTCGGCGGTTTCGCTCTCGTCAGCCGCGGCCACGCCTAGCCCCTGCGCGCGCGCCCAGGACAGCAGGGCGGCCACCGCGTCGTCGTAGTCCAGCGGGCCCTGGTCGAGCCGCAGTTCCTTGAGGAACGACCACGCCCTGCCGACCAGCGGACCCGGCGGGATGTCGAGCAGCCGCATGATCTCGTTGCCGTCGAGGTCGGGCCGCACCCGCGCCAGGTCCTCGTCGGCGGCGATCCTGGCGATCCGCTCCTCGAGCCCGTCGTAGGTGCGCTGCAGCGCGCTCGCCTTGCGCCGGTTGCGGGTGGTGCAGTCCGCGCGGACCAGCTTGTGCAGCCGGGCGAGCAGGTCGTCGGCGTCGGTGACGTAGCGGCGGACGGCGGAGTCGGTCCACTCGCCCTTGCCGTACCCGTGGAAGCGCAGGTGCAGGAACACCAGCCGGGCGACGTCCTCGACGACCTCCTTCGAGTACCGCAGTGCCCGCAAGCGCTTTCGGACCAGCTTGGCGCCGACGACCTCGTGGTGGTGGAAGCTCACGCCGCCGCCGGGGACGTGCCGCCGGGTGTCCGGCTTGCCGATGTCGTGCAGCAGCGCCGCCAACCGCAGCACCAGGTCCGGCTCGCCGGTCTCCAGCGCCACGGCCTGGTCGAGCACCACGAGCGAGTGCTCGTAGACGTCCTTGTGCTGGTGGTGCTCGTCGATCTCCAGCCGCATCGCGGGCAGCTCCGGCAGCACGTGCGCGGCGAGCCCGCTGTCGACCAGCAGCTCGACGCCGACCCGGGGGTGCGCGCCGCAGAGCAGCTTCGACAGCTCCGCCTGCACCCGCTCCGGGGTGATCCGGGTGATCTCCCCGGCCATGTCGGTCAGCGCGTCGAGCACCCGGGGCGCGCAGGTGAAGCCGAGCTGGCTGACGAAGCGGGCCGCGCGCAGCATCCGCAGCGGGTCGTCGGCGAAGGACTCCTGCGGGGTCGCGGGCGTGTCGAGCACCCGCTCGGCCAGCGCGTCGAGCCCGTCGTGCGGGTCGATGAACTGCCTGGTGGACAGGTCGATGGCCATCGCGTTGACGGTGAAGTCGCGGCGCACCAGGTCGGCTTCGATCGAGTCGCCGAAGCGGACCTCGGGGTTGCGGCTGACCCGGTCGTAGGCGTCCGAGCGGAACGTGGTGATCTCGCACTGGGTGCCGCTCTTGGCCGCGCCGACGGTGCCGAAGGCGATGCCGGTGTCCCAGACCGCGTCCGCCCAGCCGGTGACGATCTTCATGATCGCCTGCGGCCTGGCGTCGGTGGTGAAGTCGAGGTCGTTGCCGAGCCTGCCGAGCATCGCGTCGCGGACGCTGCCACCGACCAGGTAGAGGCTGTGGCCCGCGGCGGCGAACCGGGTGGCCAGGTCGTCGGCGACTGGCGAGACCCGCAGGAGTTCGACGACGGCGTTGCGGGCGGCGTTGGTGGTGGCGGACGTTCGGGACACGGTGGACGAGCGTATCCGCTCCGCGACGCCCCGGGTCGCACGCCCGCCCCGACTGCGCCGTTCGCACTACCATCGCGGGCATGCCCCCGTCGTCCGGCAGGTCCCGAGGTGCCCGGTCCGGGCGCCGGTTCCGGCGGCGCGGGCGCAGGCTGACCACGGTCGACGAGACCTCGGCCGGTGGGCTGGTCGTCGACCCGGCGACCAGCACGGTCGCGCTGATCGGGCGGCTGGACCGGCGCGGGCGGCTGCTGTGGTCGCTGCCCAAGGGCCACATCGAGCCGGGGGAGACCCCGGAGCAGACCGCGGTGCGCGAGGTCGCCGAGGAGACGGGCATCGATGGGGAGGTCATCCGCCCGCTCGGCACGATCGACTACTGGTTCGTCGCCGACGGCACCAAGCGGATCCACAAAACCGTCCACCACTTCCTGCTGCGGGCCTACTCTTTCGAGCTGTCGGACGAGGACATGGAGGTGACCGAGGTCGCGTGGGTGGCACTCGACGAGTTGGACGACCGACTCGCCTATGCCGATGAGCGCCGTCTGGTCCGCAAGGCCCGACAACTACTCTCCGAGCATCCGCTCTCACCCGATCCGGTTGAGCGAGACCTACCTGAAGTCGGACGGGCCTGACCCGATGGCTGGAGAGAAGCCGTGACCACTCGACTGCGCCGCGCCGGTCTCGCGGCGCTGGCCGCTGTCTGCGCCGTGCTCGGCGCGCCCATGACCGGCCAACCCGCCGCCGCGGAACTGGCGGCACGACTCCGTGTCGACATCGACCAACTCGTCCCCCGCGTCGTGGAGGCGAGTACCCAAGCAGTGACCATCAGCGGCCGGATCACCAATTCGGGTGACCGCCGGGTGGACAAGATCGAGGTCCGCCTGCAGCGCGGCGACGTCCTCGACACCGAGGCCGGGCTGCGCACCGCGCTCAGCGACCCGCAACGCACCGACGCCCTGACCCGACCCGCGATCAGCTCCGCGTTCCAGCCCGTCGCGGGCACGCTCGACCGGGACCAGAGCGTCCCGTTCACCATCACCGTGCCGGTCAACTCCGACAAGGGCGCCCTGAAGCTGGACAAGCGCGGCGTCTACCCGGTCGTGCTCAACTTCAACGGCGTCCCCGACTACGGCCGCGCCGAGCGGGTGGGCGCGCTGAGCACCCTCCTGCCGGTCCTCGCCGTCCCCGGCGGCGGCCCCGCGGTCCCGCCCGCGCAGCCCACCCAGCTCAGCGTGCTGTGGCCGCTGATCGACGAGCGCCCGCGCCGCGTGCAGACCCCGTCCGACGGCAGCCGCACCGTCTTCGCCGACGACGGGCTGTCCGCGTCGCTGTCCAGCGGGCGGCTGTTCACCCTGGTCGACACCGTGCGCACGGCGGCGGCGGCGAACGCGTCGGCGCTGCGGTCGCTGTGCTTCGCGATCGACCCGGACCTGCTCGACACCGTCACCGAGATGACCGCGGGCTACTACGTCCGCGCCGCCGACGGGACGGTGTTCCCGGGCAACGGCGCCCACACCGCGCAGCTGTGGCTCGACCGGGTCAAGGAACTCACCCGCGGCCAGTGCGTGATAGCGCTGCCTTACGCCGACGTCGACCTCGCCGCGTTGACCCGGGCGAACGCGGGCGCGCTGGTCGACATCGCGCTGCGGGAGACCGCGTCGGTCGAGGCGACCCTCGGCACCAAGCCGCTGACCAGCACGGTCTGGCCGGACGGCGGCACGCTCGACCAGCGCACCCTGGCCATCCTCGCCGCGAGCGGCCGCACCACGGTCATCTCCGACGCGGCCAAGGTCAAGGAGCCCCAGGGCGACCTGCCCTACACGCTCGGCCAGAACCTGCGGACCATCCCGTACGACCAGCTCGTGGCGTCCTCGCTGGCGCCCAAGGCCCAGGTCGACGACGCGGGCGTGAAGACGTCCTCGATCCAGAACGGCCTGGCCACCCTGGTCTTCCGCGGCGGTTTCCAGTCCGCCCCCGGCCAGTCGGTGCTGGTCGCCCCGCCGCGCCGGTGGAGCGCGACCTCGGCGGAGCTGACGGTGTTCCTGCAGACCATGTGGTCGCTGGAGAGCCAGGGCTTCATCCGCCCGCTCGGCCTCGACGGCCTGGTCAGCGGACCGGACCGGGGCACGGCGGCCGCGTTGGAGTACACCGCGACCGACAGCGCGGCCGAGGTGCCCGCCCCGGTGACCGCGCAGATCGCGGAGGTCGACGCGGTGCAGCGGGACCTGGTGGAGAACGTGCTGTTCGAGGACGACACCCGCCAGGTCGACCCGAAGGACCTGGTCAAGCCGATGCGCTACGCCCTGGTCCGGTCCGGGTCGACCGCGTGGCGGGCCGAGCCGGACCTCGCCCGCCGGGCCGCGGGCGCGGTCGACGACCAGGTCAAGGCGCTGTTGGCGCAGGTGTCGGTGACCGACCCGGGCAGGCCGCTGTCGCTGGCGTCCAAGGACAGCCCGCTGCCGGTGTTCATCACCAACGGCCTGCCGGTCACCGTCCGGGCGAAGATCAACGTCGGGGTCACCGCCGGGCTCAAGCCGGAGGAAGCCGTCGTCGTCCGCATCCCGGCCCAGGCGGGCATCCCGCGCTACCTGCCAGCCGAGGTCACCCGCTCCGGCCGCTTCACCGTCACGATCTGGCTCACCACCGACAGTGGCACCCTGCTCGGTAAGTCCTCCCGGTTGGAGTTGAACTCCACCTCGTACGGCAGCATCACCATCGCGGTCACCGGAACGGCCGCCGGTGTGTTGGTGATCCTGGTCGGTTTGCGGCTTTTCCGCAGGATCCGGGCGGCCGGGCGGGCGCGGGCGGCGGCCGAGAGCGACCTCTGAGCGCGGCTCGGAGCAGGGGACGGGCGATGGACAGGACGGCGGCAGTGGCCAAGGACGAGCCTGCAGGCGGGGCGACGCCGTCACTGGCCAAGGCGAGCGGGTCGATGGCGATCGCCACGCTGGTCAGCCGGATCACCGGGTTCGGCTGGAAGATGGTGATGGCCTGGCTGATCGGCATCAACGTCGCCACCGACTCGTTCACCATCGCCAACACCCTGCCCAACATCATCTTCGAGCTGCTGCTCGGCGGGGTGCTGGCCAGCATCGTCGTCCCGCTGCTGGTCCGCTCCCAGCAGGACCCCGACGGCGGCGCGGAGTACACCAGCAGGCTGCTCACCGTCGGCATGACCGGGCTGGCCGTGGGCACGGTGGTCGCGGTCGCCGCGGCCCCGCTGTTCACCGCGATCTACGTCGACGGCTCCACCGACAGCGCCAACCCGGACCTGGTCACCGCGTTCGCCTACCTGCTGCTGCCAGAGATCCTGTTCTACGGCCTGTTCGCCCTGCTCTCGGCGATCCTGCAGGCCAAGCACGTGTTCGGCCCGACGGCGTGGGCGCCGGTGGTCAACAACCTGGTGATCCTGACGACCCTGGTCACCTTCTGGCTGCTGCCCGGCGAGATCTCGCTCGACCCGGTGCGGATGGGCGACCCGAAGGTGCTGGTGCTCGGCCTCGGCACCACGCTGGGCATCGTCGTGCAGGCGGTGGTGCTGCTGCCCGCGCTGCGCCGCATCGGCTTCCGGTTCCGCTGGACCTGGGGGATCGACGCCAGGCTGCGCGAGTTCGGCGGCCTGGCGCTGTGGATCCTCGGCTACGTCGCGATCAGCCAGATCGGCATGGTCATCACCCAGCGGGTGCTCACCGCGGCCACGAACGGCGGCGTGACGATCTACTCCAACGCCTGGCTGCTCTTCCAGCTCCCGTACGGGGTCATCGGCGTCTCGCTGCTCACCGCGATCCTGCCCAGGATGAGCCGCGCGGCCGCCGACGGCGACACCCAGCGGCTGGTCGACGACCTGTCCACCGGCAGCAGGCTCTCCGCGGTGATGCTGGTGCCGATCAGCGCCGTGCTCACCATCACCGGCGCCTCGCTCGGCGTCGCCCTGTTCGGCGCGGGCGAGGCGGGCATCGAGCAGTCGCAGCGGCTCGGGCACGCGCTGGCGTTCTCCGCGTTCGGCCTGCTGCCCTACGCACTGGTGATGCTGCAGCTGCGGGTGTTCTACGCCATGAAGGACGCCCGCACCCCCACCCTGATCATGATCGTGATGACCGCGGTGAAGGTGCCGCTGCTCTACATGTGCGGCGCGCTCGTCGACGACGACCAGGTCGTCATCGCGGTGCTGCTGGTCAACTCGCTGACCTTCGTGGTCGGCGCGGTGCTCGGCCAGATGTGGCTGTGGGTGCGGCTGGGGAACCTGCACAGCAAGAAGGTCGTCAAGGTCATCGCGGTCTGCGTGCTGGCTGGCGCGGTCGGCGCAGGCGCGGCGTGGGGGTTGAGCACGGTCGCGCTGCCCGCGGTCGACTCGCTGGCCACGGCGTGGGTGAACCTGCTCGTGCAGGGACCGGTGGCGTGCGTGGTGGCCTTCGGCGTGCTGGTCGCGCTGAAGGTTCCCGAGCTCAAGCCCGCGACGAGCCGAATCACCCGACTGGTGCGCAGGGGCTGACCCGCTCCGTCACCGGTGACCGGCCGGATTCCCGTAGGCTCGGAACCGAGGCGGCAGGTGGAGAGAGTGGTGACGACGAGGCGGACCGAGTACCCCGTTGGCGAGGGAGCGGCTGGCAACCGGGCCAGGCCGGGCTTCCTGGTCCCCGGCAGCGCGGTCGGCGACGGTCGGTACCGGTTGCTCGCGGAGTTCGGGCTCGACGAGCGGGTCGACGCCCACCTCTGGCGGGCGCAGGACAACCAGCTCCGCCGCGACGTCGGCCTCACCCTGCTGGTGGGTGACCCGGCCAACGCGACCGCGGCGGGCGCGGCCCGCAAGATGCTGGAACGCACCATGCACGCCGCCCGCATCACCCACCCGGGGACCTCCCGGGTGCTCGACGTGCTCGGCCCCGGCAACGGCATCGCGCCGACCGAGGGCCTGCTGGGCATCGTGGTCGCGGACTGGTCGCAGGGCACCGACCTGGTCGACGTCATCGCCGAGCACCCGCTGCCGCCCTCGACCGCGGCCAGGCTGCTCGAGCCGCTGGCCGCCGCCGTCGAACTGGCGCACCACTCGGGCATGGTGCTCGGCGTCGACCACCCGCAGCGGGTCCGGGTCACCCCGGACGGCGTGCTGCGGCTGTCCTTCCCCGGTCCGCTGCCCGAGGCGACGCTGCAGGACGACGTGCGCGGCCTCGGCGCGATCCTGTACCTGCTGCTCACCGGCCGGTGGCCGCTGCGCAACGCCCCCGGCCTGCCGCACGCCCCGCTCGCCCCCGACGGCCAGGTCGTGCCGCCGCGCGCGCTGTTCCCGTACATCCCGTACGAGCTGTCCTCCGCCGCGGTGCGCAGCCTCACCGACGACGCGACCGGCGGCATCCGCACCAGCTCCGGTCTGCTGCGGGTGCTGGAGCGGGCGAAGCTGAACGAGGACGCGACGCAGAGCATCAGCGCGGTCCCCGACGACACCGATGCCGAGGACGACGACGGCGCGCTGTGGACGACCAAGCGCCCGCACAACGACCGGGCCAAGCGGCGCAAGCTGGCCATCGGGGTCACCGCGCTCGCCGTGGCCACCGTCGGCGTGCTCGCCTGGTTGGGCATGCAGCTGATCAGCTTCTTCGGCGACGACAGCGCGAGCGCAGGCGGCCCGACCGTGGTCGCCTCCGCGCCGGGCAACGCCGAGAACAACCCCAAGCCGCCCAACCCCGGCGCGCCGATCCAGGCCGCGGGCGTGCAGGTCTACAACGTCAAGGGCACGCCGGACAGCCCGCGCCGGGCCAACCGCGCCGCCGACGGCGACCCGAAGACCTCGTGGAAGACCGACAAGTACCAGCAGCCGTTCCCGGCACTCAAGCCCGGCGTCGGGCTGATGGCCGCGTTCGCCGAGCCGGTGCCCTTCGCCGAGGTGGTGATCGACTCGCCCAGCTCGGGCACCGTGGTCGAGATCCGCACCGCGCCGTCGGAGAAGCCGGGCCTCGACGAGACCAAGGTGATCGGCCGGGCGACCCTGCAACCGGGCCAGACCCGCCTGCAGCTCGACAGCGCCGAGCCCACCCAGCACCTGCTGATCTGGATCACCACCCTGGGCGAGGGCAACGTCTCCGAGATCACCGAGATCGGCTTCCTGCGCGCCCAGTAACCCCACGGCACCTGATCGCGCAACGATGGGAAAAACGAGGGTCTTGGCTGGTCCAAGTGCGGTTCGGCGGGTTGGCGACCGCCCTATACGCTGTCCGGGTGACTGCCTCCGCCAGCTCGGACGCCGACCTCATCGCGGCGCACGCCGCGGGAGACCAACACGCCTTCGCCGAACTGGTGCGCAGACACCGGGACCGGATGTGGGCGGTGGCGCTGCGGACGTTGCGCGATCCCGAGGAGGCTGCGGACGCGCTGCAGGAGGCGTTCATCTCCGCTTTCCGGGCCGCCGGGTCGTTCCGGGCCGAGTCGCAGGTCACCACCTGGTTGCACCGGATCGTGGTCAACGCCTGCCTGGACCGGGTGCGCCGCAAGCAGGCCCGCCCGACAGTGGCGCTGCCGGAGGCCGGACCGGGTGAACCGGTCACCCCGCGTGACGCGATGGCCGAGCGGGAGACCCGGCTCGTGGTGCAGACCGCGCTGTCGGAGTTGTCCGAGGAGCAACGGGTACCCATCCTCTTAGTGGACGTCGAGGGCTACTCGGTGGCCGAGACCGCCAAGCTGCTCGGCATCGCGGAGGGCACCGTCAAGTCCCGGTGCGCCCGGGGGCGGGCCAAGTTGGCCAAAGTTCTCGGACATCTGCGGAACCCCGATGCAGATGCGAACGTCCCAGGTGGCGCTGTCGCAGACGGGCGAGACGTGCCGCACAGGCGCCACTGGGAGGGACGATGACCGACGAGCATCGGGGCACTAGGGGCCCCGAGGGGCCGCCGTGGTCAGTCGACCTGTTGGCGGATCTGCACGCCGGTGTCCTCGACCCCGCGCAGAGCGCCCGGCTGTGGGCCAGGGTGAACGTGGACCCGGAGGCCAAGGCCGTCATCGACGCGCTCAACTCGGTCCAGGCCGGACTGGGTGAACTCGCTGTAGCACCGGCGCCGCCGATGCCCGCGCACCTCGCCGCCCGGCTCGACGCCGCGCTCGACGGGGAGGCGCGGCGCGCGTTCGGCGGGGTCGCCGTGCAGGACCCGCCCCGACCGGGCGTCGCGCCGGTGCTCGACATGGCCGAGGCGCGCCGCAAGCGGGGCAGGCGCACCGCGTGGGGTGTCGGATTGTTGACTGCGGCGGCCGCGGCGGTGGCCATCGGCTACGGGGTGTTGCCCAAGACCCAGGAGACCGGCGGGATCGCCGAGCCGGTGCCGTCCGCGCAGCTGCCGGACGAGGCGCCGCTCGCGGTGAGCAGGGGCAACGTCGGCGAGGTCGCGGGCAAGCTGACCACCGGCAAGACCAAGGACTACGGGCCGCTCAAGGACGAGGCGGGCCTGAAGAAGTGCCTGTCGAGCAACGGCTTCGACGCGAAGGTCGCCCCGCTCGGGGTCCGGCCGGTCACCTACGACGGCAAGGCCGCGGTGATGGCCGTGCTCCTGGTGCCGGGCGACAACGGGCGCCTGCAGGTGCTGGTCGTGCAGCCGGACTGCACCCAGCTGTTCAACGACAAGATCGGCCGCTGATCCCCGAGCCCGCCCCGGACGCCTGATTCCCGCGTCCGGGGCGGGCTTCGCGCTGTTCAGGGCCGCCGTAGCGGAAGGGGTACGCCGCCGTGCGCGCCATCACCGCGCGGGGGTGGAACAACCGCCGCCTACGATCGCGTTGACACCAGTGTGACCGGGCGGCTCCGTCCGGCGAAGGTCAATGGAGGGCAGATGCCTGCGGAAGCGGACCAGATCCGAAACCTGATCATCGTCGGCTCCGGACCCGCGGGCTACACCGCGGCCGTCTACGCCGCGCGCGCCCAGCTCGAGCCGCTGGTGTTCGAGGGCTCCCAGTTCGGCGGCGCGCTGATGACCACCACCGAGGTGGAGAACTTCCCGGGGTTCCGCGACGGCATCATGGGCCCGGACCTGATGGAGCAGATGCGCGCCCAGGCCGGTCGCTTCGGCGCCGAGCTGCGCGCCGAGGACGTCGACACCCTCGAGCTCGACGGCCCGGTCAAGTACGTCGTCGCGCACGGCACCCGCTACGCCGCCAAGGCCGTGGTGCTGGCCATGGGTGCCGCGCCGCGCTACCTGAACGTGCCGGGCGAGCAGGAGCTGCTCGGCCGCGGCGTCTCCGCCTGCGCGACCTGCGACGGTTTCTTCTTCCGCGACCAGGACATCGCCGTCGTCGGCGGCGGTGACTCGGCGATGGAGGAGGCGCTGTTCCTCACCCGCTTCGGCAAGACGGTGACGATCATCCACCGGCGGGAGGACTTCCGCGCCTCGCGGATCATGCTGGAGCGGGCCAAGGCCAACGAGAAGATCCGCTGGCAGCTCAACTCCGCGGTGACCGAGGTGCTCGGCGACGGCAAGGTGCAGGGCCTGCGCCTGCGCGACACGGTCACCGGCGAGGAGTCGGTGCTCGACGTGTCCGGCTTCTTCGTCGCCATCGGCCACGACCCGCGCAGCCAGCTGGTCGCGGGCAAGGTCGACATCGACGACGAGGGCTACGTGCTCACCGAGGGCCGCACGACCTACACCAACGTCGACGGCGTGTTCGCCGCCGGTGACCTGGTGGACCACACCTACCGGCAGGCCATCACCGCGGCCGGGTCCGGCTGCGCCGCCGCGATCGACGCCGAGCGCTGGTTGGCCGAGCACGGCACCGCCGCGGCGGAGGTCGCGCCCGAGCTGGTCGGCGGCGGCTACGCCCCCACGAACTGACCCCACCCCAACCCACCCCGAGGGAGCCACCCAGATGGGCGCCAACACCGTCACCGTGTCCGACAAGTCCTTCGTCGAGGACGTGCTGCAGAGCGACAAGCCGGTCATCGTCGACTTCTGGGCGACCTGGTGCGGTCCGTGCCGGATGGTCGCGCCGGTGCTCGAGGAGATCGCCGCCGAGTACTCGGAGAAGGTCACCGTCGCCAAGCTCGACATCGACGCCAACCCGGGCACCGCCCGCGACTACCAGGTCCTGTCCATCCCGACGCTGATCGTCTTCCAGGGCGGCCGCGCGGTGAAGACGATCGTCGGCGCCAAGCCCAAGTCGGCGTTGGTGAAGGACCTCGAGGATTACCTCGGCTGAGCAGGCAACCCGGAACCGGGGTCCGTGCGTCTCGTCAGATGACACAGGGGCCCCGGTTCTCGCGTGGTGGGGCGACCCGCCCGCCATCCCAGCGGGGGAACCGAACACCGGCAAGGCACAATGGGTGACCTGTCGGGTCGCGCACCGGTCACCCGGTGCCCAAGACGAGAGCGAGGGTGCATGCGGGTACTGCGCCGCGGCGACGAGGGACCGGCCGTTGCCGAAGTTCGGTCCACGCTGGCGGCGTTGGGCCTGTTGCCCCCGGTCAACGGGGTCACCGACCAGTTCGACCACGCCGTCGAGCACGCGGTCCGGGCCTTCCAGCAGCACCGCGGCCTGATCACCGACGGCCTCATCGGCCCGGCGACCTACCGCGCGCTGCGTGACGCCACCTACCAGCTCGGCGGTCGCCCGCTGGCGTACCTCGTCTCCGCGCCGATCACCGGCGACGACGTGGCCACCCTGCAGGAGCGGCTGCTCGAGCTCGGCTACGACGCGGGCCGGGCGAACGGGGTGTTCGGCGCCCAGACCGAGGCCGCCCTCCGCAACTTCCAGCGCGACTACGGCCTGACCGTGGACGGCATCTGCGGCCCGGAGACCATCCGCGCCCTGCGCCAGCTCTCGCCGCGGGCCCGTGGTGGCCGCCCGGTGCTGCTGCGCGAGCAGGAGCGCGTCCGCCGGTCCGGGCCGCGGCTCACCGGCAAGCGCATCGTCATCGACCCCGGCCACGGCGCCAACGACACCGGTGTGTCGGTGGACGGCGTCAACGAGTCGGAGCTGATGTGGGACCTGGCCCGCCGCCTGGAGGGCCGCATGGTCGCCACCGGCATGGAGGCGCTGCTCTCCCGCGGCCCCGACCAGTGCCCGGACGAGTCGGCCCGCGCCCAGTTCGCCAACGAGGCAGGCGCCGACCTGGTGCTCTCGCTGCACTCGGACGCCAACGCCTCGCCGCTGGCCCAGGGCCTGGCCTGCTTCCACTTCGGGTCCGGCAACGGCACCGCGACCTCCACGCTCGGTGAGGCCATGGCCGGGCTCATCCAGCGCGAGCTGACCAAGCGCACCGGGCTGCGCGACTGCGGCACCCACCCGAAGACCTGGGAGCTGCTCCGGCTGACCCGCTGCCCGGCGGTCCGCATCGAGATCGGGTACCTCAGCAACACCGAGGACCGCACCCGGCTCACCGATCCGGCCTTCCGCGACGTCGTCGCCGAGGGGATCGTGGTGGCCGTGAAGCGCCTCTACCTGCTCGGCGAGAACGACCAGCCCACGGGCAGCTTCACCTTCGCCGACGTCCTCGCGCACGAACTCGCCAAGGCCGAGTAGTCGAGTAGCGCAAACGCTTTCCCCCAGGTCACACCCTGTGCCGTCCACCGCCGGTGGACGGCACAGGTGCGTCTAGGGCGAGCGCTGCAGGACCGGCGATGCGGTGCTGATGGAGACGGTGCCCAGGAGCCGTTCGAGGGCGGCCTCGACGTCTTCCTTCCAGGTGATGCCGGTGCGCAGTTCCAGGCGCAGGCGGGGCCACCTGGGGTGCGGGCGGACCGTCTTGAAGCCGACGCTGGTGAGGAAGTCGGCCGGGACGACGCAGGAGTGCTCCTCGTCCTGGCGGGCGGCGCCGAACGCCTCGACCGCGCGGACACCGCGGCGGGTGAGGTCCTTGACCACGGCCTGCACCAGCATCCGGCCGAGCCCACCGCCGCGGAACTCGGGCAGCACGTGGAAGCCGGTGAGCACCACCGCGTCCGGGCTGATCGGCGAGGTGGGGAACGCCGAGGCGCGGGGGACCGCGTTGGGCGGGGCGTAGAGGACGAACCCGACCGGGAGCTTGTCGCTGTAGACGACCCGGCCGCAGGAACCCCAGTCGAGCAGGACGCTGGAGACCCAGGCTTCCTTCTCGAGCTCGGTGGTGCCGAACTCCTCCGCCTGCTCCTTGAGGTGCGGCGCGAGTTCCCAGTAGACACAGCCCCGGCAGTGCTTGGGGAGGTGCTCCAGGTTGTCCAGCGTGACGCCGACGACGCGTCGCGACACCCCAACCTCCCGTGCTCGCGGAGAGTTCTCGCGCGCCCGCAGGGAGGACGCCGATTGACCCGACCCAGAATAGGGCGATGTGACCTGCGTCGGAACCGCAGGGCGCAATCTCAGGGGTAAGTCACTCCTCTGGTTACACTGTTTTCGCTGGACCACCCCCTGGGAGCCACCCATGAGCACCTCCGGACCGTCGCCCGATCGGCTGGGCGCCCGCAGTCTCGACCCGCACCTCGGCCGGTACGCGGCCCGTGCGGAGGGCATGACGGCATCCGAGGTCCGAGCACTCTTCGCGGTCGCCAGCCGCCCCGAGGTGGTGTCGCTGGCGGGCGGCATGCCGAACCTGGCCGCGCTGCCGCTGGACTTCCTCGCCGACCAGATCTCCTCGATCGTCGCCGAGGACGGCCTGGTCGCGCTGCAGTACGGCTCCGCGCACGGCGTCCCGGTGCTGCGCGAGCAGATCTGCGAGGTCATGGCCCTGGAAGGGGTCACCGGCCACCCGGACGACCTGGTGGTGACGGTCGGCTCGCAGATGGCCCTCGACCTGGTGACCCGGATCTTCATCGACCCCGGCGACGTCGTGCTCGCGGAAGGCCCCTCCTACGTGGGCGCGCTGGGCACCTTCGCCTCCTACCAGGCCGATGTGCGGCACGTGGTGATGGACGAGCACGGCCTGGTCCCCGAGGCGCTGCGGGCCGCGTTGGCCGCCGCCGCGCAGGCGAACCGGCGGGTCAAGTTCCTCTACACGATCCCGAACTTCAACAACCCCGCTGGCGTGACCCTCGCGGTGTCGCGGCGGGCCGAGGTGCTCGACATCTGCGCCAGGCACGACGTGCTGGTCATCGAGGACAACCCGTACGGCCTGCTCGGCTTCGACGGCCAGGTCTACCCGGCGCTGCGGTCGATGGACTCGGACAACGTGATCTACCTCGGCTCGTTCTCCAAGACGTTCGCCTCCGGCTTGCGGGTCGGCTGGGCGCTGGCGCCGCACGCGGTGCGGGAGAAGCTGGTGCTGGCGGCGGAATCGGCCGCGCTGTGCGCGCCCACGCTGAACCAGCTGGTCGTGTCGCGCTACCTGGCCACGCACGACTGGAAGGGCCAGATCAAGTCGTTCCAGACCATGTACCGCGACCGCCGGGACGCGCTGCTGGCCGGGCTCGAGCAGCACATGCCCGCCGGGTGCACCTGGACGAGACCCGATGGTGGGTTCTTCGTCTGGCTGACCGTCCCCGAAGGGGTGGACACCAAGGCGATGCAGCCACGCGCGGTCACCGCCCGGGTCGCCTACGTGCCCGGCACCGGCTTCTACGCCGACGGGTTCGGCAGCAGGCAGATGCGGCTGTCGTTCTGCTACCCGCCGCCGGAGCGGATCACCGAGGGCGTGCGCAGGCTGGCCGGGGTGCTGGCCGACGAGCTGGACCTGCTGCACACCTTCGGCCCGACCGCGAGCCGGTCGCTGTCCGGCCCGCAGACCCCGGCACCCGACACCGCCTGAACCGCAGAACCCGGTCCCACTCGCGCGTGTACCTTCGGGTCCGCCGCGCGTCCGCTGTGCCGCCACAAGGGAGATCACCGTGTCCGACCGCTGGGTTGCCGTCCTCGCCGGGGGTTTGTCGCACGAGCGCGACGTCTCCCTGCGCTCCGGGCGGCGGGTGTCGGCGGCGCTGCGGCAGGCCGGGCTGGCGGTGGAGGAGTGGGACGCCGACGCGGGCCTGCTGCCCCGGCTGCGGGAGCACCGGCCGGACGCGGTGGTGATCGCGCTGCACGGCGGTGAGGGCGAGAACGGCTCCATCCAGACGATCCTGGAGCTGCTGGACATCCCGTACGTGGGCACGGACGCCGGGTCGTGCAGGCGGGCGTGGGACAAGCCGACCGCGAAGTCGGAGCTGCGCCGGGCCGGGATCCTGACCCCGGACTGGGTGGTGCTGCCGCAGAGCGCGTTCCGCGAGCTGGGGGCGCAGCCGGTGCTGGACGCGATGGTGCAGCGGTTGGGCCTGCCGATGATGTTGAAGCCGGACCAGGGCGGGTCGGCGCTGGGCGCGCAGGTCGTGCGCGCGGCCGCGGAGCTGCCGACCGCGATGGTCGGGTCGCTGGCCTACAGCGACGCCGTGCTGGCCGAGGAGTTCATCGACGGCGTGGAGGTCGCCCTCACGGTGGTCGACGGGCCCGGGGGACCGGAGGCACTGCCCGCCGTGGAGATCGCGCCCGCGTCCGGCGTCTACGACTACACCGCGCGCTACACCGCCGGGCTGACGACCTTCCACACCCCCGCGCGGCTCGACGACGCCACCGCGGCGAAGGTCGCGGAGCTCGCCGTGTCCGCGCACGAGTTGCTCGGTCTGCGTGACGTGTCGCGGACCGACGCGGTGGTGAGCGCGACCGGCGAGGTCTACTTCATCGAGGTGAACCTGTCGCCGGGGTTGACCGAGACCTCGCTGCTGCCGATGGCGGCGGAGGCGGCGGGCCGCTCACTCGGCGCGATCTACGCCGGGTTGGTCGACCGCGCCATCAACCGCTGACAGCACCGTTTTCGGCAACCGTCACCGTGACGTATCGCCCTGGTGTGGTTCCCTGCGGCGAACTCATGTCTGATTTATCCCATTTTCCGCCATCATGTCGACGATCCGCTCGAGGTCGTCCACCGAGCCGAACTCGACCACGATCCGGCCCTTGCGCTTGCCCAGCTCGACCTTGACCCGGGTGTCGAACCGGTCCGAGAGCCGGTTGGCGACGTCCTGGAGCCCCGGCGCGTGGATCGGCTTGCGCGGTGCGGGCTTGGGCCGGGCCGGGGGAGCGCCCTTGGCGAGGGTGACCGCTTCCTCGGTCGCCCGCACCGACAGCCCCTCGGCCACGATCCTGGTCGCCAGCTCCTCCTGGCTGCCCGGGTCGTCGAGCCCGAGCAGCGCGCGGGCGTGCCCGGCGGAGAGCACCCCGGCGGCCACCCGGCGCTGCACCGGCAGCGGGAGCCGCAGCAGCCGGATGGTGTTGGTGATGACCGGCCTGCTGCGCCCGATCCGGCTCGCCAGCTCCTCGTGCGTCACCGCGAACTCGTCCAGCAGCTGCTGGTACGCGGCCGCCTCCTCCAGCGGGTTGAGCTGCACCCGGTGGATGTTCTCCAGCAGCGCGTCGCGCAGCATCGCGTCGTCGGCGGTCTGCCGGACGATCGCCGGGATCCGGTCCAGCCCGGCCCGCTGCGAGGCGCGCAGCCTGCGCTCGCCCATGACGAGCTCGTAGCTGTCCGCGCCGAGTTCCCGGACCACGATCGGCTGCATGAGGCCGAACTCGCGGATCGAGTGCTCCAGCTCGGTCAGCGCCTCCTCGTCGAACGCCTGCCGCGGCTGCTTCGGGTTCGCCGTGATCGCGGCGGTCGGGATCTCCCGGTACACCGCGCCCGCCACCACCTGGGGTGCGGACGCGGTGTCGACGGACTCGCCGTTGCGCGCCGCCGGGCTGGGCAGCTTCAGCCCACCGGTGGGCACGCCGGTCGGCGGTCCCTGCGGGATGAGGGCGGCCAAGCCGCGCCCCAACCCGCCCTTGCGTCCAGCCGGTCCACTCATCGCGGCGCCTCCGCTCCTCGTTCGGCAACTTCACGGGCGGCGTCCAGGTAGCTCATGGCGCCGCGGGAACCGGGATCGTAAGCGAGGACCGACTGCCCGTACCCCGGCGCCTCGGAGACCTTGACGCTGCGCGGGATGACGGTGGTCAGCACCGTGCTGCCGAAGTGGTGCCGGACCTCGTTGGTCACCTGGTCGGCGAGCTTGGTCCGGCCGTCGTACATGGTGAGCAGGATCGTGGAGACGGTCAGCGAGCGGTTCAGGTGGGCCTGCACCAGCTCGATGTTGCGCAGCAGCTGGCTCAGCCCCTCCAGCGCGTAGTACTCGCACTGGATCGGGATCAGCACCTCCTGCGCGGCGACCATCGCGTTGACCGTCAGCAGGCCGAGCGAGGGCGGGCAGTCGATGAACACGTAGTCCGGGTCGAGCATGTCCAGCGCCTCGTCGGACAGCGCCTCCTTGAGCCGGGACTCCCGGGCCGCCATCGATACCAGCTCGATCTCGGCACCGGCCAGGTCGATGGTGGCGGGCACGCAGTAGAGCCGGTCGGACTGGTCGCTCATCTGCGCGGCCTCGGCCAGGCTCACCTCACCGAGCAGCACCTCGTACACCGAGGGGGTGCCGGAGCGGTGCTCGACGCCGAGCGCGGTGCTGGCGTTGCCCTGCGGGTCGAGGTCGATGACGAGCACCCGCAGCCCGTGCAGCGCCAGCCCGGCGGCCAGGTTCACCGCCGAGGTGGTCTTGCCGACGCCGCCCTTCTGATTGGCGACGGTGATGACCCGGCGGTGGGTGGGGCGGGGGAACATCTTGTCGGGGTGCTTCACCCGGGTGGCCCGGGCGGCTTCCTCCGCTATCGGGGTCCACCCGGCGACCGAGGCGGGGGAGGGCTGGGTCATCGTCAGCGCACCTCCCCGGCGGCTCCGGTGTTCGCCGCCTGTTTCACGTGGAACATCCTTGCTCCGATCTCAGCCTCGGTGTGCACCCTGATCCTTCCTCGCCCGACGGCCCGACCCGGCCGTGGACTGCACGCGTTCGATGAGCACCACGGTCGTCGGCACCTCGAGCACCTCGGCACCGCAGCTCTCGACCCTCGGCGCACCGCCCCCGACAGCGGCGACCTCGGCCCGGTCCCGGTCCACTTCCTCCGCGGCGCTCGCGCCCTTGAGGGCGACCAGCAGGCCACCCTGCCGGAGCAGCGGGAGACACCAGCCGGCGAGCTTGGCCAACGGGGCGACCGCCCGGGCGGTGACCACCTCCGCCCCGGACACCCGTGACCTGATCCCCGGCTCCTCGGCCCGACCGCGCAGCACGGTCACCGAGGACAGGGCAAGAGTCTCCACGACCTCGTCCAGCCACGCCACCCGCCGCGCCATCGGTTCCACCAGCGTCACCCGGAGGTCGGGCCTGGCGATGGCCAGCGGCACGCCGGGCAGGCCAGCCCCCGATCCGATGTCGACCACGGTGGCCCCCGGCGGGATGACCTCCTGGATCACCGCGGAGTTGAGGAGGTGCCGGTCCCAGAGCCGGTCCACCTCCCGTGGTCCGATCAGGCCGCGCTCGACGCCGTGCTCGGTGAGCAGCCGGGCGAACCGGTCAGCCACCTCGACCCGGTCGCCGAACACGTCCACTGCGACTGGCGGCCGCTCTGCTCCGGTCATACCCCATCCGATGTTCCACGTGAAACCTGCTCGATCCGATTGTCCCTGACGCCACCCACCGGAGCACCGGTGGCCCGTCGTGTTTCACGTGAAACAGCCAGGCAACGCAAACGCGGCCCGCCGGAGTCCGGCGGGCCGCGTCGAGGAGTGCGGGTACTGAGGATGTGCGGGTACTACTGGGGGAAGACCACCACGCGGCGGCGGGGGTCCTCGCCCTCGCTCTCGCTGTGCACGCCCTTGATGGTGGCGACCGCGTCGTGCACGACCTTGCGCTCGAACGGGGTCATCGGCTGGAGCCGGACCCGCTCGCCGCTGGAGACGACCTTCTGCGCGGTGGCCCGGCCGAGGTCGGCCAGCTCCTCCCGGCGGTCGGCGCGCCAGCCCGCGATGTCGAGCATCAGCCTGCTGCGGTTGCCGGTCTCCTGCTGCACCGCCAGCCGGGTCAGCTCCTGGAGGGACTCGAGGACGTTGCCGCGGGGACCGACGAGCTTCTCCAGGTCCTCGCTGCCGTCGATGCTGATGACCGCGCGGCCCGCCTCGACGTCGAGATCGATGTCGCCGTCGTAGTCGAGGATGTCGAGCAGCTGCTCCAGGTAGTCACCCGCGATATCGCCTTCCTGGACCAGCAGCTCCTCGGTCGAACTGGTGGCGGCACCCTCCGCCGCAGCACCACCGTCGGCGATCTTCTCCGCCGCCTGCACCGTTTCCGGCACGGTTCACTCCTCTCCAGGCCGAGGCCCGCCTCAGCGGTTCTTGCGACCTGACTTCTTGCTACGGGATCGGTCCGAGATCAGACCGGGAATCTGGGTGCCGCCCTTGTCGCCGTCCGCGCCTGCCTGGGTCGGCTTCGCGGCGTCGGGCTTCGCCGGGTCGGACTTGGCCTCGGGGGCGGACGCGGTGGCGCCGTCCTCGGGGGTGACCGGGGCGATGGGGGTGGCGGGCCGCTTGCGGGGCTGGGTCGGCTTCTGGCCGGGCTTGGGCGCGGCGGCGGCGCGCTTCTCCTGCGCGACGGCCTTCTTGGTGGCTTCCTCGGCGTCGATCTTCTTGTAGACGAAGCGCTGCTGCCAGAGGGTCCAGCCGTTGTTCGACAGCCAGTACATGATCAGGCCGATGGGGAAGAAGAAGCCGCCGATGAGCACGCCGAACGGGAAGACGTAGAGCGTCAGCTTGTTCATCATCGCGGTCTGCGTGGTGGCCGCGTCCGGGTTCTGCCGGGACACCGAGTGCCGCGCGGTCAGGTGGGTGAGCGCGCTGGCGAGCAGCATCAGCGGGATGGCGACCAGGACGACGGTGGTCCGGTCGACGCCGAACTTGGCCAGCTCCGTGGCGGGCTGGGTGATCCAGTTGCTCAGCCGGGCCCCGAACAGGTCGGCGTCGATGTAGGAGGCGACACCGCGCTCGCTGAAGAAGTAGTTCTCGGTCTTGCCCGGCTTGAACTCGCGCAGCACGTGGAACAGACCGATGAACACCGGGATCTGCAGCAGCATCGGCAGGCAGCCGCCCAGCGGGCTGACCCCGTGCTCGGCCTGGAGCTTCTGCATCTCCTGGGCCTGCTTCTGCCGGTCGTTGGCGTACTTCTTCTGCAGCTTCTTGATCTCGGGCGCGAACTCCTGCATCTTGCGCATGGAGCGGACCTGCTTGACCGTGGGCTTGAACATGATCGCCCGCAGCGTGAAGACCAGGAAGACGATGCTCAGCGCCCAGGCGATCGCGCTCGATTCACCGAACACGTGTCCGAACACCCAGTGCCAACACCACATGATGAAGGACACCGGGTAGTAGATGAAATCGAGCACAGGACTACTCCTCGGCGACTGTCTGCTCAACCGGGCTCGGCCCGGACTCGGTCTCGGTTCTCCTCGGCGGCACGGGGTCGAGGCCACCTGGGTGCCATGGGCCGCAGCGGAGTAAGCGGCGCGCGGCGAGCCAAGACCCGCGCAGCGCGCCGTGCACGGTCAGCGCCTCGACGGCGTAGGCGCTGCAACTGGGGTGGAAGCGGCAGGCGGGCGGCAGCACCGGGGAGATCCAGCGCCGGTACACCCGCACCGGGACGAGCAGCACCCTGGCCACCGGTCCCGGACGCGCGGCGGCAGCGCGGTCGTCCACCGCGGTCGCTCCACTCACGCCCCACCGCCATCGTCGGCACTGCTCGGTACGGCCAGCCGCAGCCTGCGGATCGCGGCGTCGAAGTCCTGGCCCAGTTCCGCGCTCGTCGCCGCTGCCGCAGGGGACAGCGCACGCACGACCAACGCACTGCCCGCGGGCAGAGTTCCGATCCGCGCGCCCACCACGTGCCGCAACCTGCGCGCCACCCGGTGCCGCACGACCGAGTTGCCCACGGCCTTACTCACGACGAAACCGACCCTCGGCGCCGCGGTGGTGCTCGGCGCCGACGGGTCGGCTTCGTGGGGTTCTGTTGCTGCCCCGGCCGTGATGGCGTGCACCACGAGCCTCGGCCGACCGGCGCGCCGCCCGCGCCTGGTCACCAGCCGGAAGTCCGCGCTGTTGGTCAGCCTGCAGGCCGCGGGGAGCACGGCGACCGACTGGGGTCAGGCCGACAGCTTGTCGCGGCCCCGGCGGCGGCGGGCAGCGATGATGGCGCGGCCCGCGCGGGTCCGCATGCGCAGGCGGAAACCGTGCGTCTTGGCGCGGCGACGGTTGTTCGGCTGGAAGGTGCGCTTGCTCACGGCTCGTTCTCCCGGTACTCATCAGCTCTAGCAGATCTGCCCGCCCCCGGCCGGTACGCGGCCGAGGACTGAAGGTCGCCGCGCGCGGGGCACACGGAACTCACCCGCCGCAAGCGGGAGACCAGTTGAGAGTACGCACCGACCCGGGCAGGCATCAAACCGGGGGTCGCCGGATGGGCTCCGACCTGGGCGGTGACCGTATCTTGTGGCCACCGACATCCGTTGTTACCGTGCGGGCTCCTGGTCGGCCGCGCCGGGGATTGGGAGCCCTGCCGCGCCGCCGCCACCGGGCCACTGAGTACCTTTGACCCCCCGGCACGGGTGTCCCCTGGGTCCGCCGTACCTTTCGTGCACAGTTGTGGACAACCCTGTGGATGCCCGTTTGACGGCGGCCACGCGCCGGGACCAGCCTTACCGCCAGTGCCGACGAGGGGAGGGGAGCAGGCGCCGATGTCGGAGCACCAGATGAATCTCGGGGTGGTCTGGGAGCAGGTCGTCCGCGAGCTGTCCGCGGGCACCCTGTCCCCGTCGCAGCGGGCGTGGATGCGGATGACCAGGCCGATCGGCCTGCTCGACGGGACCGCCCTGCTCTCGGCGCCGAGCGACTTCGCCAAGGAGGCGATCGAGCGCGCGCTGCGCGAGCCGATCACCAACGCCCTGTCCCGCAGGCTGGGCCGGGTGGTGTCGCTGGCGGTGAAGGTCGACGCCGCGCCCACCGCGCCGAGCGCGTCGGCCGTGCCGTCCCAGGTGGTGGCCGCGCCGGTCGTGTCGCCGTCCCCGGTGGTCACCGCCGAGGTCGACGGCGACACGCTGACCATCCCGGCCGCCGACGTCGCCGCGCTCGACGCGCAGAGCGACACGTTCGACCCGCCGAACGGCTTCGGCTCCCCGCACGGGTTCGACCCGGCGCACGGGTACGAGTCCCCGCACGGCGACAACTCGTTCCACAACGACTCCGACGACGACGGCGAGGAGGTGGACGAGGAGGGCGACGCGCTCGCCACCGTCCACGAGATCTGGCCGACCTTCACCGGTCAGCCCCCCGCCAGCGGGCAGCCGTTCACCGCGCCCGCGCAGCCGCAGACCTCCAAGACCAGGCTCAACGAGAAGTACACGTTCGACACCTTCGTCATCGGCGCGTCGAACCGCTTCGCCCACGCCGCGTCGGTCGCGGTGGCCGAGGCCCCCGCGCGGGCGTACAACCCGCTGTTCATCTGGGGCGAGTCCGGCCTGGGCAAGACCCACCTGCTGCACGCGGTCGGGCACTACGCCCAGCGGCTGTTCCCGGGGATGCGGGTGCGGTACGTCTCGACCGAGGAGTTCACCAACGACTTCATCAACTCGCTGCGCGACGACCGGAAGGTGGCCTTCCAGCGCCGCTACCGCGACATCGACGTGCTGCTGGTGGACGACATCCAGTTCCTGGAGGGCAAGGAAGGCACCCAGGAGGAGTTCTTCCACACCTTCAACACGCTGCACAACGCGAACAAGCAGATCGTGGTCTCCTCCGACCGGCCGCCCAAGCGGCTCGAGACGCTGGAGGACCGGCTGCGCACCCGGTTCGAGTGGGGCCTGATCACCGACATCCAGCCCCCCGAGCTGGAGACCCGGATCGCGATCCTGCGCAAGAAGGCCGCCCAGGACCGGTTGGCCGCCCCGGCCGAGGTGCTGGAGTTCATCGCGGCCAGGGTCGAGGCGAACATCCGCGAGCTCGAGGGCGCGCTGATCCGGGTGACCGCGTTCGCCTCGCTCAACCGCCAGCCGGTCGACGTCGGCCTGGCCGAGATCGTGCTGCGCGACCTGATCCCCGACTCGCAGGCGCCGGAGATCAGCGCCCCGACGATCATGGCCGTGACCGCGGAGTACTTCGGCGTCTCGATCGACGACCTGTGCGGCCCCGGCAAGACGAAAGCGCTTGCGCAGGCCCGGCAGATCTCGATGTACCTGTGCCGCGAGCTGACCGACCTGTCGCTGCCCAAGATCGGCCAGACCTTCGGCGGCCGCGACCACACCACGGTCATGCACGCGGACAAGAAGATCCGCAAGGAGATGGCCGAGCGCAGGCGCATCTACGACCAGGTGCAGGAGCTGACCTCCCGCATCAAGCAGCGCGCCCGCGCCTGACCCACCCGGCGCGGGCCGCGCGCCGGACCGGATGTGCGCGATCACCCGCAAGTCACCGGAACCGGGTGAGCAGCCGAGCCAGGCAAGGTCGAGCCCTCTGAGCGACCCATCCAGGGGAAGGCGGGCGCTGGTCTTGGCGAGGTCGATCGCCAGCCGAGGGTTGGTGCCCGCGGAGCCGGTGGCACGAGGTGGTGATCTTCACGCTGCGCTCGCCGTGCTCCTCGATATCGATGCGTCCCGCGCTCACCGAGCGCGCGCAGCACCCGCTCGGTATCGCCGACGTGCAACTCAGTCGGGGGGTCTCGTCCACACCACGGGCCGCTCCCGCTGGCCCGTCGCGGCGATCGCGAACAAACACCCTGACTGCCCCTGCGGGGGCGAGGTCGGGTGGGCCCGGCGCCGCCTCCCAGCGGTCGGACACCTCCTGAGCTGTCCCTGGACCCAGCCCTGCCCGTTTCCCGCCGTTTCTGGCAGCAGCCGCCCGCGCCCGTGTGCGCTCGCGCCGGGATGCTGAGGTCCCGCGCGCAGGCGCCGAACCTGGCGTGGCAGCTCCGGGCGGGCCAGGCCCACGATCTGCCGACGACCGCGCCACCCGTGCCCGGCACCGTCGAGCCCCGGCAACTGGGGCGGCTGGCGCCGACCGCGGGTGGCCGGTCATCGCGTTCGCACCGCCGCACCTCTTTATTGCTGCGGCGTCGGGCTGCCCACCGGGGCAATAAGGTGCGCGCGGTCGTGGATCCCGGAGGGTCAGGACACCGGGGTCGCGCTTCGCCCGCCGCGCGGGTGTTGACCGCGCGCGTCCACCTCGACTCGTGGAGTGAGCGCCCGGCGCAGTAGGTTCGTCGCGGCCGTGTGTCTCCGGCCGCCCGAACGCCGCCGGTTCGGTCCCGCAGGGGCAGTGCCCCCACCCATCCCCAGGCGCAGAAAAGTTCGGCCGCCCCCGCCCGCGTCGCACTCTTTATTGCGGCGGTGGAGTGGCCGCCGCACCGCCGTCGACGGCGCCGGATCGCCGGGCGCGGTGGGGTGCCGACCGGGTCGAGCTCGGGTCGGATCCCGGCGGGAACCGCCGGATCGCCGGGTTTCTGGGGCAGTGCAGGCTCCGTCCACACCGCCAGAAACATCACGAACGAGCGAACCCAGGTGGCCTGCGTCACCGAAAACCGTGGATAGACCTGTGTACAACCCTGTGGGCAGTCGCCGCGCTGCCTGGGGGCTACTCGACCCACATCTGGGGACGGTTCTGTGGACAACTCGGCCGATCTGTGGACCAAACGGGTGAGCGAGCAAACCATCCACCGACGGCCCGATCTGTCCACCGATCGATGCCCCTGGTTCTCCACAGCCCGCCGCGCGGTGTGACCTGCGCGGACCACGGTCATCCACACAATCCACAGGACTTACTACTACTGCTGTTTCTTCTCTCTTCCAGATGAACAAAAAAGAAGAAACAGGGGATGGCCGAAGTTGGGGACAGCGGGCTCCCGCGGTGCCGCCGGGAGGGCCGGGACCGACCCGCCCCGGATGACGGGTCCCCGCCACACGCTCTACGGTTGGGCACTACAGCGTGGACAGCTCGACGGCGCGGCCTGGCACGACACGGTGCGGCGCGGTGGTCGGGCCTGGAAAGGACTCCCATGAAGATCCGCGTCGAGCGCGACGGCCTTGCCGACGCCGTCGCCTGGGTCGCGCGCAGCCTCCCGTCCCGGCCCCCTGTCCCCGTCCTGGGCGGGGTGCTGCTGGACGCGGGCTCCGCCGAAGGCACCGACGGCCTGACCGTGTCCGGTTTCGACTACGAGGTCTCGGCCACCGTCAAGGTCCCGGCCACCGTCGCCGACGGCGGCCGCACCCTGGTCTCGGGCAGGCTGCTCGCCGACATCACCAAGTCGCTGCCGAACCAGCCGGTCGAGATCTCGGTCGACGGCTCCCGGGTCGCGATCACCTGCGGCAGCGCGAAGTTCAGCCTCCCGACGATGCCGGTCGACGACTACCCGGCGCTGCCGACGATGCCGCAGCACGCGGGCGAGCTCCAGGGCGAGGTCTTCGGCCAGGCGGTCAGCCAGGTCGCGGTCGCGGCGGGCAAGGACGACACGCTGCCGATGCTGACCGGTGTCCGGGTGGAGATCGCGGGGGACAAGCTGACCCTCGTGGCCACCGACCGGTTCCGGCTGGCGATGCGCGAGTTCGAGTGGAAGCCCTCCGGCGACGTGGAGGACGCGGCGGTGCTGGTGCCCGCGCGGACCCTCGCCGAGGCGGCCAAGGCGCTGGGTAGTTCCGGGCGCACGGTGGAGTTGGCGCTGTCTCCCGGCGACGGGCTGTTGGGCCTGTCGGGTTCGGGTAGGCGCACCACCAGCCGGCTGCTCGACGCGGAGTTCCCGAGGTACCGCCAACTGCTGCCGAGTGAGCAGACCTCCAACGCGGTCATCAGCGTCCCGCCGTTGGTCGAGGCCATCAAGCGCGTGTCGCTGGTCGCCGAGCGCGGCACCCAGGTCCGGCTCGAGTTCGAGGACGGCCTGCTGCGGTTGTCCGCCGGTGGCGACGACGAGGGGAGCGCGGAGGAGGAGTTGCAGGTCGACTTCACCGGCGACCCGGTCACCATCGCGTTCAACCCGGGCTACCTGCAGGACGGGCTCGCCGCGCTGCACAACGACCGCGCCGAGTTGTCGTTCACCACGCCCAACCGCCCGGCACTGATCAAGCCGGTCGGCGATGATGGCGTCATCCCGGGGTACCTCTACCTGCTCATGCCGGTCCGTCTCCCGGGCTGATCGCGAGAAGCCAGAGCGAGAGGAAGAACCGTGCAGCTGGGACTCGTCGGCCTGGGCAAGATGGGCTTCAACATGCGCGAGCGGGTGCGCGCGGCAGGCCACGAAGTGGTCGGCTACGACCGCAACGCGCAGGTCAGCGACAGTGCGTCGCTGGCGGACCTGGTCGGCAAGCTCGCCGCCCCCCGGGTCGTGTGGGTGATGGTGCCCGCGGGTGAACCGACCAGGCAGACCGTCGCCGAGCTCGGCGAGCTGCTCGCCGAGGGCGACCTGGTCATCGATGGCGGCAACTCCCGCTACACCGATGACAAGGTCAACGCGGACCTGCTGGCGCAGAAGGGCGTCGGCTACCTCGACGTCGGCGTGTCCGGCGGGGTGTGGGGCAAGGAGAACGGCTACGGCCTGATGGTCGGCGGCGACGCGGAGCACGTCGAGCGCGCCCTGCCGATCTTCGACGCGCTGCGGCCGGAGGGTCCGCGCGAGGAGGGCTTCGCCCACGCGGGCGAGGTCGGCGCGGGCCACTACGCGAAGATGGTGCACAACGGCATCGAGTACGGGCTGATGCAGGCGTACGCGGAGGGCTTCGAGCTGCTCGACGCCGCCAGCGAGGTCACCGACGTACCCGCGGTGCTCAAGGCGTGGACCAGGGGGACGGTCGTCCGGTCCTGGCTGCTCGACCTGCTGGTCAAGGCGCTGGAGGAGGACCCGGGCCTCGCCGAGATCACCGGGTACGTCGAGGACTCCGGCGAGGGCAGGTGGACCGTCGAGGAGGCGATCAACCACTCGGTGCCCGCGCCGGTCATCTCCGCGGCGCTGTTCGCCAGGTTCGCCTCGCGGCAGACCGACTCCCCGGCGATGAAGGCGGTCGCCGCGCTGCGCAACCAGTTCGGTGGGCACGCGGTGCACAAGGCGGGACCCACCTCCGGGTCCGGCGACGTGAGCTAGTGCGGGTAAGGCACTTACAGGTCAGCGACTTCCGGTCGTGGCAGCACGCGGACCTGGATCTCGAAGCCGGTGCCTCGGTGCTGGTCGGCGCGAACGGGCAGGGCAAGACGAACCTGGTCGAGGCGATCGGGTACGTCGCCACGCTGGGCTCGCACCGGGTCGCGTCCGACCAGCCGCTGGTCCGGCACGGGTGCGCGCGGGCGATCATCCGCGCGGCTGTGGTCAACGACGGCCGTGAGCTGACGGTCGAACTGGAGATCACACCGGGCAAGGCGAACCGGGCGCGGATCAACCGCGGCCCGGTTCCCCGCACGCGCGACGTGCTCGGGATCTTGCGCACTGTGTTGTTCGCGCCGGAAGACCTGGCGTTGGTCCGGGGCGACCCGGGTGAGCGGCGCCGGTTCCTCGACGACCTGTTGGTGTTGCGCGCGCCCCGGTACGCGGGGGTGCGCGCCGACTACGAGAAGGTGCTGCGCCAACGCAACGCACTCCTTAAGAGCGCGGCATCGAACCGGCGCGCGCGGAGGGCAGATCCGGAGGCAGTGTCGACGCTCGACGTGTGGGACAACCACCTCGCGGAGCACGGCGCCCAGTTGCTCGCGGCGCGACTGGATCTGGTTGCCGACCTCGCGCCCCGGGTAGCGGCCGCGTACGCGGGGGTCGCACCGGAGTCTCGTCCGGTGCACATCGCGTACCGCTCACAGATAGAGGAGACGCTGCCCCCCGGCTACGGCAAGCCTGACGGTGAGCGCGCGGACATAGAGGTGGTGGCCGACGCGCTGCTGGCTCGGATGGCGCTGCGCCGGGACGCGGAACTGGAACGCGGGGTCAGCCTGGTCGGACCGCAACGCGACGAGCTGGACCTGGTGCTCGGCGAAGCCCCGGCGAAGGGGTACGCCAGCCACGGCGAGTCGTGGTCGTTCGCGCTCGCGCTGCGGCTGGCGTCCTACGAGCTGCTCAAGGACGAGGGCAGCGAACCGGTGCTGGTGCTCGACGACGTGTTCGCCGAGCTGGACCGGCGCAGGCGGCAGCGACTCGCCGAGGTGGCGGTCGGGGCCGAACAGGTCCTGGTGACCGCGGCCGTGGCGGAGGATGTGCCCGGCGAGCTGTCCGGGGCCAGGTACTCGGTGGCGGACGGGGAGGTGCGACGTGTCTGACGACCTGTTCGGTGGGGCGCTGGAGCCGACACCCGCGCCACCGGCCCGACGACAGCGAGTGACCAAGCAGCCCGTTGCCGCCCCCACAACTGGGGATAACCCTGTGGATAGTGTGGATAACACCGTCACCGTGCGGCCATCCGGGGGACCAGGACCGGGGAAACGCCGCGCTTCATCCACATCGGGGGGTGGACAACCCCAAGATTCATCCACAGGCGTGACGCAGGGTGATGCCGGGGGCGAGTCGACGCCGCCACCGCGGGGATCAGATCTTGCCAGAGCCGCCCTGGCCGCCGCCCGGCAGGCCGCCAAGAGCAACCCGAAGCGCGTTGTTCCACGTGGAACAGCGGGCGCGGGCTCCCGCAAGCGCCGCCGGTGGTCCTCGTCGGGGGCCGACGAACGCGACCCGCAGCCGCTGGGCAGGCTGGCCTCGCGGATCGCGAGGGAACGCGGCTGGCAGGAGAACCTGGCCGGGGGGCAGGTTTTCGGCAAGTGGGCCACACTGGTCGGGGCGAACATCGCCGAGCACGCGAAGCCGCTGGCCATCAAGGACGGCGAGCTGACCGTGCAGGCCGACTCCACCGCCTGGGCCACCCAGCTGCGGGTGCTGCAGCGCCAGATCCTGGCGGGCATCGCCGCCGGTGTCGGCCGCGACGTGGTCACCCGGTTGAAGATCCAGGGCCCGTCGACGCCCAGTTGGCGCTACGGCCCCCGGCACGTTTCCGGCCGTGGACCACGAGACACCTACGGCTGAACCTCGCGGGTCGAGACAGTCTTGGTGGCGTCCTACCTCGTGCCGCTTCCCAAGCGAGGCTCTGTGTGCGAACCAGGGGTGTCCTTGACCCCGTTCTGTGGGACCCGACCAGTACTATGTCGGGAGGGGTGCGCGCAGGTGGTCGAGAACGTGGCCGCCGCCCGCTCCGCAGCCGTTCCGACGCACGAGGAGACACCGGGCACGTGGCAGCTGACAAGCAGGAGAACTCGTACGGCGCCGGTTCCATCGGGGTGCTCAAGGGCCTCGAGGCGGTCCGGCTGCGTCCGGGCATGTACATCGGCTCCACCGGGGAACGCGGTCTGCACCACCTGATCTGGGAAGTCGTGGACAACTCGGTCGACGAGGCCATGGCAGGCCACGCGACCAAGGTCGAGGTCACCCTGCTCGCCGACGGCGGCGTCCGGGTCGACGACGACGGCCGGGGCATCCCGGTCGAGGAGCACCCGGAGGAGAAGCGCTCCGCGCTCGAGGTCGTGATGACCGTGCTGCACGCGGGCGGCAAGTTCGACAGCGACAGCTACGCGGTCTCCGGCGGTCTGCACGGCGTCGGCATCTCCGTGGTCAACGCGCTGTCCACCAAGCTGCTGGCGGTCATCAAGCGCGACGGCTACGTGTGGACCCAGACCTACGGCGACTCCAAGCCGCTCGGCCCGGTCGAGCGCGGCGCGCAGACCCGCGAGCTCGGCACGTCGATCACCTTCTGGGCCGACCCGGCGATCTTCGAGACCACCACGTACAACGCCGAGACCGTCGCGCGGCGGTTGCAGGAGATGGCCTTCCTCAACAAGGGCCTGACCATCGTGCTGCGCGACGAGCGGGTCTCCGACGACGAGACCGAGACCGACGTCGAGGGCCACGTCGCGCGGATCAAGGAGCGCACCTACCACTACCCGGGTGGGCTCGAGGACTTCGTCAAGCACATCAACCACAGCCGCGAGTCGATCCACAAGAACGTCATCGCCTTCGAGGCCAAGGGCACCGGCGTCGAGGTCGAGGTCGCGATGCAGTGGAACACCGGCTACAGCGAGTCGGTGTACACCTTCGCCAACACGATCAACACCCCCGAGGGCGGCACGCACGAAGAGGGCTTCCGCGCCGCGCTGACCCGGGTGGTCAACGTGTACGCGCGCGAGAAGAAGGTGCTGCGCGAGAAGGACGCCAACCTCTCCGGCGACGACGTGCGCGAGGGCCTCGCCGCGATCGTGTCGATCAAGCTGGCCGAGCCGCAGTTCGAGGGCCAGACCAAGCAGAAGCTGGGCAACACCGAGGCCAAGACCTTCGTGCAGCAGACCTGCAACGAGTGGCTCGCCGACTGGTTCGAGCGCAACCCGGCCGACGCGAAGACCATCGTCACCAAGGCGGTGTCCTCGGCGCAGGCCAGGATGGCGGCCCGCAAGGCGCGCGAACTGGTGCGGCGCAAGGGCGCGCTCGACATCGGCGGCCTGCCCGGCAAGCTCAAGGACTGCCGCTCGACCAAGCCCGAGGAGTGCGAGCTCTACATCGTGGAGGGCGACTCGGCTGGCGGTTCGGCCAAGGAGGGCCGGGACTCGCTGTTCCAGGCGATCCTGCCGATCCGGGGCAAGATCATCAACGTCGAGAAGGCCCGGATCGACCGGGTGCTGAAGAACACCGAGGTGCAGAGCCTGATCACCGCGCTGGGCACCGGCATCCAAGAGGACTTCGACGTCGCCAAGCTGCGCTACCACAAGATCGTGCTGATGGCCGACGCCGACGTCGACGGCCAGCACATCCGCACCCTGCTGCTGACGCTGCTGTTCCGGTTCATGCGCGGGCTCATCGAGCAGGGCCACGTGTACCTCGCCCAGCCGCCGCTCTACAAGATCAAGTGGCAGCGCACCGACCCGGAGTACGCCTACTCCGACCGCGAACGCGACGGCATGCTCGAGGCCGGGTTCGCGGCGGCCAAGAAGATCAACAAGGAAGACGGCATCCAGCGGTACAAGGGCCTCGGCGAGATGAACGCCGACGAGCTGTGGGAGACCACCATGGACCCGGCCAACCGGGTGCTGCTGCGGGTCACCCTCGACGACGCGGCCCAGGCCGACGAGCTGTTCAGCGTCCTGATGGGCGAGGACGTCGAGGCCCGCCGCTCGTTCATCACCCGCAACGCCAAGGACGTCCGCTTCCTGGACGTGTAGCAGGGGCACCGCCCCCCGCGCCGCACACCCACCCGCGTTGAAAGGAACGTCCGGTCGTGACCGAGACCCTGCCGCCGCCCGGCGACCGCATCGAGCCGCGCGACATCCAGCAGGAGATGCAGAGCTCCTACATCGATTACGCGATGAGCGTCATCGTCAGCCGCGCCCTCCCGGACGTGCGCGACGGCCTCAAGCCGGTCCACCGGCGCGTGCTCTACTCGATGTTCGACACCGGCCTGCGCCCCGACCGCAGCTACGTCAAGTGCTCCCGCGTCGTCGGCGACGTCATGGGCAACTACCACCCCCACGGCGACTCCTCCATCTACGACACCCTCGTCCGCCTGGCCCAGCCGTGGTCCATGCGCTACCCGCTGGTCGACGGCCAGGGCAACTTCGGTTCCCCGGGCAACGATCCGGCAGCCGCGATGAGATATACCGAGTCGCGGCTCACGCCGTTGGCCATGGAGATGTTGCGGGACATCGGTGAAGACACCGTTGACTTCGTGCCGAACTACGACGGCAAGACCGAAGAGCCGAAGGTCCTGCCGTCGCGGATTCCGAACCTGCTCGTCAACGGTGGTAGCGGTATCGCCGTCGGTATGGCGACGAACATCCCGCCGCACAACCTGCGCGAGGTGGCCGACGGTGTCGTGTGGGCGTTGGACAACCCCGAGGCGAACGACGACGAGCTGCTCGCCGCGCTGCTGCTGAGGATCAAGGGGCCGGACTTCCCGACCAAGGCGCTCATCCTTGGTACGCAAGGGATCGAGGACGCGTACCGCACGGGTCGCGGTTCGGTGCGGATGCGGTCGGTGGTCGAGGTCGAGGAGGACGCCAAGGGGCGCACCATCCTCGTGGTCACCGAGCTGCCGTACCAGGTGAACCCGGACAACCTGATCGAGAACATGGCGCAGCTGGTGCGCGACGGGAAGCTCACCGGGATCTCCGAGATCGCCGACGAGTCGAACTCGCGCTCTGGCATGCGGATCGTCATCGGGCTCAAGCGCGACGCGGTGGCGAAGGTGGTGCTGAACAACCTCTACAAGCACACCCAGCTGCAGCACAACTTCGGCGTCAACATGCTCGCCTTGGTCGACCAGGTCCCCAGGACGCTGCGGCTCGACCAGATCATCCGGCACTACGTGCGCCACCAGCTCGAGGTCATCGTCCGGCGCACCCGCTACCGGCTGCGCAAGGCCCAGGAGCGCGCGCACATCCTGCGCGGGTACGCCAAGGCGCTGGACATGCTCGACGAGGTCATCGCGCTGATCCGCCGCTCGCCCTCGGCCGACGAGGCCAAGAGCGGGCTGATCGAGCTGCTCGAGGTCGACGAGATCCAGGCGACCGCGATCCTGGAGCTGCAGCTGCGCCGCCTCGCCGCGCTGGAGCGGCAGCGGATCATCGACGAGCTCGGCGAGATCGAGCGCTACATCGGTGAGCTCGAGGAGATCCTCGCCAGCGAGGAGCTGCAGCGCGGGATCATCCGCGACGAGCTGATGGAGATCGTCGACAAGCACGGCGACGAGCGGCGCACCAGGATCATCCCGTTCGACGGCGAGGTCTCGGTCGAGGACCTCATCGCGGTCGAGGACGTGGTCGTCACGATCACCAGGACCGGCTACGCCAAGCGCACCAAGACCGACCTGTACCGGGCGCAGAAGCGCGGCGGCAAGGGCGTGCAGGGCGCGACGCTCAAGCAGGACGACATCGTGGCGCACTTCTTCGTGTGCTCCACCCACGACTGGATCCTGTTCTTCACCAACAAGGGCCGCGTCTACCGGGCCAAGGCGTACGAGCTGCCCGAGGCCAACCGCGCCGCCCGCGGCCAGCACGTGGCGAACCTGCTGGCGTTCCAGCCGGACGAGGCGATCGCGCAGGTCATCCAGATCAAGGACTACACCGCGGCCCCGTACCTGGTGCTCGCCACCCGCGACGGGCTGGTGAAGAAGTCCAAGCTGGTCGACTTCGACAGCAACCGCGCGGGCGGTCTCATCGGTATCAACCTGCGTGAGGACGACGAACTGGTCGGCGCGGTGCTGTGCTCGGCCGACGACGACCTGCTGCTGGTGTCCGCGGGCGGCCAGTCCATCCGCTTCCACGCCAGCGACGAGGCGCTGCGGCCGATGGGCCGCGCCACCTCCGGGGTGCAGGGTATGCGCTTCAACGCCGGTGACGAGCTGCTCACCATCGGTGTGGTGAAGGAGGGCACGTTCGTTTTGGTGGCCACCGACGGTGGGTACGCCAAGCGCACCCCGATCGAGGACTACTCGGTGCAGGGCCGCGGCGGCAAGGGCGTGCTCACCATCCAGCACGACAGCAGGCGTGGCAGGCTGGTGGGGGCGGTCATCGTGGAGCTGGAGGACCAGCTCTACGCGATCACCTCCTCCGGCGGGGTCATCCGCACCACCGCCAAGGAGGTGCGCAAGGCGGGCCGCCAGACCAAGGGCGTCCGCTTGATGAACCTGGGCGAGGGGACCACGCTGGTCGCCATCGCCCGCAGCGCCGAGGTGGCCGCCGAGGACGGTGACGGTGACGTGCCGGTGGACGGTGTGGTCGTCGACGGCGAGGTTGTCGACGCGGCCGAGGTCGACGGCATCGACACCGATGACGCCGACACCGACACCGACGCGGTGGTCGAACCGGTCGACGGGGAGTCGACCGACGGCGCAGAGCCGACCGAGTAAAGACGAATAAGACGCGCGAGACCTAGGGGAAGCCGCTCGTGACACAGCCCGAGAAGCCGGACACCGCCGGACAAGAAGAACCGGAGCGGACTTCGGTCATCGCGACGAGCAAGGTCACGCCCGCCGAGGCGCCCGAGACCGCGGAAGGCGGTGGCGCGGTCGAGGACAACGAGACCACGCCACCGCCGTGGGCCCGGCTCACCCAGGAAGGTGAGCCGGACGCCCCGGCGCCCGGCTTCCCCACCCAGGACCAGGACCCGGACGTCACTCAGGCCCTGCCGCACCCCGGCAACGGCCACACCCCGACGTTCCAGCCCGCCGACGAGGCCACCATCTCGGTGCAGCGCCCCGTCGTCACCGGCGCCGCGGTCCCGCGCCTGTTCAGCGACCCCACCCCGCCCCGCACCTCCGTCAACCTCGAAGGCGGCGCCGCCCGCCCCGCAGGCGCGGGCACGGCGGGCACCGGCAGCACACCCCCCAGCGCCCTGCGCCGCCCCGGCCGCGGCCCCCGCCGCGCCAACCTGCAGATCAAGCGCTTCGACCCGTGGTCGGTGCTCAAGCTGTCCCTGGTACTCGGCGTCTCCCTGTTCTTCGTCTGGCTCGTCGCCGTCGGCGCCCTCTACGCCGCCCTCGACGGCATGGGTGTCTGGGACAAGGTCAACGGCATCTCCAACGACCTCCTCAACACCAACGGCGGCGGCAACACCGGCCCGCTGATCAGCGCGGGCCGCGTCTTCGGCATCGCCGCCATCATCGGCGCGATCAACATCGTGCTGTTCAGCGCCCTGGCGACGGTGGGGGCGTTCGTCTACAACGTCTCCGCCGACCTCGCGGGCGGACTCGAGGTCACCCTCGCCGAGCGTGAGTGAGGGGATACCGATTTGGGGCGCCGAAGGACCGTGCTGTAACCTTCTGGCGTTCCCACAGGGGCCTATAGCTCAGGCGGTTAGAGCGCTTCACTGATAATGAAGAGGTCGGAGGTTCAAGTCCTCCTAGGCCCACCGGACTCGGGCGACTTGTGTCTGCAGAGAGAGCAGACCGGGTCGTCCGTCGTCATTTCTGGGGGGCGACCCCCCAGACCCCCACGGTGCGGTGGTTGCGGTGGGTGGAGCCCGTGCAGCTTGCGTGGTGGGTGGAGTTGGCGGGAGCGCGAGGGCGAGCGCGGGGCCAACGGAGGCACTGGGGGGACCAGCTCGAGGCTTCGCCTTCTCGCGGTCGGGGTGCGAGGGGTGAGTGTGGGAGGGCTGGGGGGCGCGGGTGGGGGGTGTGGCAGACTGGTGGGGCTGGTCCTGGGGAGAGTGGGCTGGCGCTAAGTGGGTTCTGGTGCCTTAAGGAGGCATACGTCGTGAAGAAGCTCCTCGCGGTCGCCGCGGTCGCTGGTGGTGTCCTCCTGGTCATCAAGCGCAAGAGCTCGGCCAAGGCCGAGGCAGCGCTGTGGCGTGAGGCCACCGCACCCGCCAACAACGGTGCGAAGAAGGCTTAAGACCTTCTCGGCACGGCCCACCGCCGTGCCGACTCGGGGACGTAGCTCAATTGGCAGAGCACCGCCTTTGCAAGGCGGGGGTTAGGGGTTCGATTCCCCTCGTCTCCACGGGTTCGGGCGACTTGTGTCTGCGGAGTGCGCAGACCTGGTCGCCCGTTGTCATATCTGGGGGGCGACCCCCAGACCCCCACGGTGCGGGGGTTGCGGGGGTGGGGATGCGTGCGGGGGTTGGAGTGTGGGTGCGGTGGGTCGGGGGCTTGCGTAGCGGCTTTGGGGGGTAGGGGCGAGCATGGGGCGTACCTACGGACTTGGGAGTTGGGGAATGACTGAGCGCGCGGCTACGACGGTGTGGAGTGGGGATTTGGCTCGGGGGGCTGGGGAGGTCAGCCTGGACACGTCGAAGGCGGCGGCGTTCACGGTGTCGTTCCCGTCGCGGGCGCAGGAGGCCAACGGGCAGACGAGTCCGGAGGAGTTGATCGCGGCGGCGCACTCGTCGTGCTACTCGATGCAGCTGTCCGGGTTGTTGGGGGCCAACGGGACGCCGCCGGAGCGGATCGAGACGAGTGCGGTGGTGAGCTTCGGGAAGAAGGGCGACGGGTTCGCGATCCTGGGGATCGCGTTGACCGCGAGGGCGAGCGTGCCGGGGCTCGACGGGGAGAAGTTCGGGGAGATCGCCGAGACCGCGAAGCGGATCTGCCCGGTGTCGGCCGCGCTGACCGGGACCGAGATCACCCTCGACGCGGCGTTGAGCTGACGGGCGCGGGGCGGGGGACACGTGGTCCCCCGCCCCGCTCGGCGTCGGCCCCGGTGTCCGGACCGGGGGACGCACCACCGCGTTGTCAGCCCGCGACGCCCGCGGGTTCGGCCTGGCGGGAACGCCCGATCACCTGGTCGACGGCCCACTTGCCGGGGCCGAAGACCGCGATCAGCAGGAACGACCAGGAGAACAGCGCCGCGCTCTCGCCGCCGTTCTCCATCGGGAACAGCCCGACCTTCTGGTGCACGACGAAGTACGCGTACGCCATGGTGCCGGAGCACAGCAGCGCGGCCCACCGGGTGCCGAGGCCCAACGCCACCAGTCCGCCGCCGACGAGCTCGATCACCGCGGCCCACCAGCTCGGCCACTGGGCGAACGCGGGGACCTTGCCGGAGGAGGGGCCGCCGAGCACGTCGAACAGGGTTGCCGCGCCGTGCAGGGCGAACAGGAAGCCGATGACGATCCGGAACAGGGCTAGTACGTGGTCCCTTGTTCTGTCGAACAGGTCCATGCCTGGCTCTCTTTCATTTCGGAACAACAGGGGGTCATCCATCCGTGGCCGAGGCCACACTGTCTGTAATGCCCCTGACCGTCATCCGGTTCAATGAGTGGCCGGGACCACACTTGGCGCCATCTGGTTGACTTGCCCGGCCATGAGAAGAGCCGTGATCCTCGCCGCGCCCCTGCTCGCGCTCGCGGCGTGCACCAGCACCGAGCCGCCAGCCGACCAGCCGCGGTCCACCACCGCCGTCGCCGCACCGACCCAGTCGACCTCCAGGGCCGCGACCGCCGCCCCACCGGCCCCCGAGCCGGTCGCCGACGGACCGTGCCCGTACCTGGAGAGCTCGGTGGTCGCCGACGCCAACGGGCAGCACGTGACCAAGGTGCGCACGTCCGGGGACAAGCCCCACCCGGCGTGCTTCTACTACCGCCCGGACGGGAGCGTGCAGCTCACCGTCCGCGTCTACACCGGCGAACCGGCCATCGCGAAGCTGGTGGTCGACGAGGCCGCCCCCATCGCCTCGTCCAACCCCGCGTCGTCCCCGGCGGGCTGGACCGGCGGTTCGCTGTCCAGCGACAAGGGCGCGGTCTACGCCGTCGCGAAGGCGGGCACGGCGGTCGTGGTCAGCACCAACCAGGAGCAGACCATCAAGGCCCGCCGGATCACCGAGACCGTCATCACCAACCTCGGCCTCTGACCCCGGGGCATGGCGAAGCGGCCGACCCCCGCAGGTCGGCCGCCTCGGTGCGGAGCTACTTCTCGGAGCTGATCGGCTGGTTCGGCTTGGCCTGGCCGTTGCGCTCGGCCCCACCGGTCGGGGTCTCGCTGACCGGCGGCTTCGGGCGTTGCGGCTGGGGCTCGGCCGGGGCCTGCGTCGACTTGCCGCGCAGGACGACGGCGGCACCGGCACCGATGCCCAGGATCGCCAGCAGCCACGGCCACCTGCGGCGCTTGGCCGACGGGTCCTTGGCCGCCTGCTTCGCCGCCGACCTGGCCGCGCGCAGTTGCGTCTCCAGTTCCTTGCGGTAGTGCTTGACCTGCGGCTTGAGGTCCTTCTTCAGCTGCTTGACCTGGGCCCGCACCGGCCCGGTCGCCTTGCTCGCCCGCTTGGTCGCCGGGTGCTTCAGCGCGTCCTTGCGGGCCTGCTTCGCCGCCTTGGCCAGGTCCTTGCGGGCCTGCTGGGCCGTCTTGGCCAGGCGCTTGCGGGTGCGGCGGGTGGTCTGGATGACCTCTTCCCTGGCCACCTGCGCCGTCTCGGCCAGTGCCTCGGCGACCTGCTGGGGGGCGACGCCCTTGGCGGCGAGCTTCTGCTCGGCTGCGTGCGCCGCCTCCGCCCCGGCTGCTGAGGCGCGAACCGCACCTTCGCGGACCGCGCGCCAGCCGGTGCCGACGGCCTTGCCCACCGTCTCTCCGGCCCGGGTCATGGCTTCACCTCGTCCATCGTGTGCTCAGGGACCTTTCCTGACCCCGTCAATCCTGCCCCTTCCGAGCGGATCTCGCCGAAGATGGCACGATGGGGCGGTGGCAGACAGCAACGCATCCCTCGTCGGGACCAAGGTGACCGCCACCCTGCACACGTCGCAGGGTGACATCCGCATCGATCTGTTCCCGGACCACGCGCCCAAGACGGTCGCGAACTTCGTCGGGCTCGCCGAGGGCTCCAAGGAGTACGGCAAGGAGAACGCCAGTGGCGGGAAGTCGGGCCCGTTCTACGACGGCTCGATCTTCCACCGCGTCATCGAAGGTTTCATGCTGCAGGGCGGCGACCCGACCGGCACCGGCCGCGGCGGCCCCGGTTACGAGTTCGCCGACGAGTTCCACCCGGAACTGCAGTTCAACCGGCCCTACCTGCTGGCCATGGCCAACGCGGGCGCCAACACCAACGGGTCCCAGTTCTTCATCACGGTGGCCCCGACCACCTGGCTCAACTTCAAGCACACGATCTTCGGTGAGGTGGCCGACCAGGAGTCGCGCACCGTGGTGGACGCGATCGGCAACACCGCGACCAACCCCGGTGACAAGCCGGTCACCGACGTCGTGATCACCAAGGTCACCATCGAGCGCTAGGTGACCCCACCACACCAGTCCGACCCGGGGACGCAGGCGGGCCTGCCCGCCTGCGTCCGCCACCCCGACCGGCTCACCGGGTTGAGCTGCACGCGCTGTGGTCGGCCCGCCTGTCCCGAGTGCCTCGTCGAGGCATCGGTCGGCTTCCACTGCGTCGACTGTGTGAACGCCGGACGTCAGGTCCGGTTGCAGCCGACGACGGTGGCCGGTGCCCGGCTGGAGAGCAAGCCGGTGCTGGTCCCCGCTCTGATCGCGATCAACGTCGTGGTCTTCGTGATCACCGCGCTGGTGGCGAAGGACCCCATCAACAACGACAGCTCCACGTTGTTCCACGAGCTGTCCGAGTTCCCCCCGCTGGTCGCCGACGGCGAGTGGTGGCGGGTGCTGACCAGCGGTTTCCTGCACTTCGGGCCCATCCACCTCGCGGTCAACATGGTCGCGTTGTGGTTCCTGCGGGACATGGAACTGCTGCTGGGCCGCGGCCGGTTCGCGATCGTCTACCTGCTGTCGCTGCTCGGCGGCAGCGCGGCGCCGTACGTCTTCGGTGACCTGCGGGTCGAGGGCGCTGGCGCGTCCGGGGCCATCTACGGCCTGCTGGGCGGCTTGATCGTGGCGGTGCTGCGGCTCAAGCAGGACAAGCACGCGCTGATGAACGTGTTCGGCGTGCTCGCGGTGAACCTGGCGATCAGCGTGACCGTCCCGGGCGTGTCGCTGCTCGCGCACCTCGGCGGTCTCGCCGTCGGCGCGGCGGTGACCTTCGGGATGATCTACGCGCCCCCGCAGCAGCGGCGGACGTGGCAGGTCAGCACCGTGGTCCTGGTGACCGCGGCGCTCATCGGGCTCTACGCCGTCCGCACGGCGCAGATCCTGGACTGGCTCTACCCGGTCTAGCCGCGCGGGCGCCCGGGACTCAGGTGCGCAGGCGCAGCAGGTGCTCGACCACGTCCTGCGGGTCGGCACCGAGGTCGAGGCGGCCGAGCAGGACCAGGTCCGGTTCGGCCGCGTTGTCCGCGTCGAGTTCGACGGCGCTGGACTCGCGGCCGAGCCTGCGGGTGTGCACCAGGCGCACGTTCACCTCGCCCCAGCTCCACTGCTTGCTGCCGCGTACCCCCCGGAGGGTGATACCCCGGGCGTCCGCGGTCAGCCGGGGCCTGCGCAGGGTTGCGAGCAGCGCGAAGACCCCGAGCAGTCCCGCTGCCGCGATGAGCAGCAGCGCACCCCTCGGGTCGTCGACCAGGGCGGCGACCAGCGCGGAAGCAGCCGCCAGCAGCCAGCCGACGGCCACCACCTTGGGCTCGGGAGCCCACTGCGCCGACCTGTCCTCAGGTGTCACGGGCATTCATCCACAGTAGTTATCCACATTGGGGACTACTTACATCCGTGTGGTTCAGTGACTGTCCGCTGAATGGAGCAGTCCCCGTCGCCCAGCGTGGTGATAGCCGGGCGGGGGACCCGTGACCGCCGTGCGTCGGCTCAGCGCCACCGCATGGTCATCAGCAAACCGGAGATCATCAGGGCGAACCCGATGGCGAAGTTCCAGTTGCCGAGGTCGGTCATGAATGGGATCTTCTCGCCTGCGATGTAGTTCACGACCAGCCAGGCGAGGCCCAGCACCATGATGCCGAGCATCACGGCGATGTAGATCGGGTGTGACGGCCCAGCCTGCTTCACCTTCACAGGCGTGCGACGGTCGGCCGGTGGGGTGTACGCGGCCTTCTTGCGGACCTTGGACTTCGGCATGCTGTCCTCGCCTGACGTGGTGCGGTCGGGTGCGGGCGTGCTCGTGTTGGGACGACTCCCGCCGGTGCAACACGTTAACGTAGCTGAGCAGGTCGGCGAATCACCAGTCGCCAACGATGTTCGGATCCGCAGGCCGGAAGGAGCCTCGCGTGACAACGCTCGACACCGGTGGCCCGCCTGCCGGCGACCTCGACAGCCCCGACGAGCCGCCCGCGCGGCCGGACCGGGTGCGCTCCGCGGTCCGCGGGATCGGCGAGTTGCTGATCACCGCCGGGCTGGTCGTGCTGCTGTTCGTGGTCTACGAGGTCTACGTGACCGACATCGTTTCCGCAGGTAAGCAGCGTGAGGCGACCTCGCAGCTGGACACCGAGTGGAACGACGAGGCCCCTGCGGCACCGGAGCAGCAGCGGGTCGAGCGCTTCGACGGCCTCGGTGAGGGCGCCGGGTTCGCCAAGATGCACATCCCCTCCTTCGGCGCCGACTACGCGTTCACCGTCATCGAGGGCACCACCGAGCGCTCCCTGGAGATCGGGCCCGGCCACTACAAGGGCACCGCGTACCCGGGCGAGCCGGGCAACTTCGCCGTCGCCGGGCACCGGGTCGGCAAGGGCGCCCCGTTCAACGACATCGACCTGCTGGGCTCCTGCGACGCGATCGTGGTCGAGACCAGGTTCAACTGGTTCGTCTACCGCATGCTGCCCAAGAAGGACGAGGTCGACGGCTGGGCGGCGGGCAAGGGCACCGACCCGCGCTGCCAGGGCGTGGCCCCCCTCGGCGGCCCGTACACCGGCCTGGTCGGCCAGCAGATCGTCAACCCCAGCCAGGGCACCGTCATCGCCCCCATCCCCGGCCAGGCGGGCGGCGCCCCCAGCGTCGGCGAACGCGCCACCCTGATGACCCTGACGACCTGCCACCCCCGCTTCTCCGACCGCCAACGCCTCATCGTCCACGCCGTCCTGGTCAAGCAGTGGGCGAAGGACCCGACCAAGCCCGGCGAGACGCCACCCGAGTTGAAGGAGACCAGCTGATGTACGGGTGGATCTGGCGGCACCTCCCCGGCCCCACCGCCGTCCGGGTGCTGACCGCCGTCGTCCTGGTCGCCGGTGTGATCGCCCTGCTGATGCTGGTCGTCTTCCCGTGGGTCGAGCCCAAGCTGCCGTTCAACCAGGTCACCACCCAGTGAGTCGGTGGCGGCCCCCAGGGGGACCGCCACCCTCCTCTACGCGACGTGGCCGATCAGGTGGCTCCACTGCCCCGGTTGCCCGGCGTTGAGCACGGCGAGCAGGTCCACCAGGGTGCTGCTGAAGTCTCCCGGCTCGATCCTGCGGGCGACGCCCTCGCCGACCGTCCAGTACCGGTTGTCGAGGGTGACCAACGGCGTGCCCTGTTCCGGGTAGTAGCGGACGTGGTCGTACGGACCCCCACTGCCCGCGTTGTCCAGAGCGGCTTGGTCGACGTTGACCGCAGGCCGCTCACCGCCCACGGCCGCCCAGTTCGACACGTAGATCGGTGCACCGCCCGCGAAGGTGTAGACCTGCCCGGTAGCGGTACCGCGCACGAACGTCTGGTCGGCTGGGTTGTAACGGATGTGGTTCCACTTGCCACCTCTACCCGCGTTCTGGATGGCCACCTGGTCCACGTCGGTGGTCGGTTGTGGTCCGCCGAAGGCTGTCCAGGTCGATACGTACACGGGCGCGCCGCCCGCGATCCGGTAGACGTAGCCGGTGGCGGTTCCTCGGATGAAGGTTCCGTCGGTGGGGTACTCGGGGAGCGTGAGCAGTTGGGCGTGGCTGATGTCCACGTACGGCTGCTGCCCGCCGAAGGCGGCCCAGGCCGAGACGTAGATGGGTGCCCCGCCCGCGATGCGGTAGACGCTGCCCTCGCCGACGTCGCGGATGAAGGTGCCGTCGGGTAGGGGTTGGGTGGTTGTTGTCGCCGTTGCGGGTCCTGGTGCGGTGATGAGCGCTGCGACCGCCAGCAGCAAGACGGCTCTGCGTCTTCCCAGTGCTCTGAACACACTTCCTCCTCGGGAGTTGTTCCACTGGGGTGATCGCCGTGGGCGGGTTCGCGTGTACCCGGCGGTGGGGAGTTCAGTCGGATGGCTCGGCGGTGATCACTGGCCGTCGATATGTCGGGCGCGGGGGGCGCGGTCGGGCGGGTAGGTTGGCCCGCATGCGCGTTCTCGTGGTCGACAACTACGACAGCTTCGTCTACAACCTCGTGCAGTACCTGGCGCAGTTGGGTGCTGAGTGCGAGGTCTGGCGCAACGACGCGGCGGAGTTGGGGCGGGCCGATGTGCTCGACGGGTTCGACGCGGTTCTGGTGAGTCCTGGGCCCAGTACGCCGGAGCGGGCGGGGCGCAGTGTCGAGGTGGTGCGGCGGTGCGCCGACGCGGGGACGCCGCTGTTGGGGGTGTGCCTGGGGCACCAGGCGATCGCGGTGGCGTGGGGGGCGACCGTGGCGCAGGCGCCGGAGTTGTTGCACGGGAAGACGAGCCAGGTGCGGCACAACGGGGGTGGGGTGCTCAGCGGCCTGCCGGACCCGTTCACCGCGACGCGCTACCACTCGTTGTCGATCGTGCCGGACACCATCCCGGACGACTTCGAGGTCACCGGGCGGACCGAGAGCGGCATCGTGATGGCGATGCGGCACCGGGAGTTGCCGGTGCACGGCGTGCAGTTCCACCCCGAGTCGGTGCTCACCGACGGCGGCCACCGGATGCTGGCCAACTTCCTCGCCGACGCGGGCTTCGAGGTGCCCCCGGCGCGGGTCGACGAACTGGAGCGTGGCATGCGCGAGCTGACCAAGGCGCTCAGCTAGGAAACGGCAAAGGCCCCCACCGGTGAGCCGGTGGGGGCCTTTGCCGTGTGGCTACCTGGTCGGGAAGGTCGGGATCGTCGGCGTGTTGCGCGCCTTGCCGATCCGCACCCCGATCGTGGTGTCCTTGCCGATCTTGTCGCCCGCCTGCTGCTGCTGGTCGACGATCTTGCCGACCTGGTCGGGGTCGTTGGTCGGCTCGTCGATCACGTTGAACTGGCCGGACCAGCCGCGCTGGCGCAGCAGGGCCTCGGCCTCGGCGCGGGTCTTGCCCTCCAGGTCGGGCATCTCGATGTCGACCTTGTCGCCCTTGGAGACGCTCAGGGTGATCGTGGTGCCCTTGCGCGCCTTGCCGCCCTTGGGCGCCTGGTCGACGACCTCGCCCGCCGGGCGGTCCGAGGACACGTCCTTGCGCTGCGGCACGAAGCCCGCCGCGGTGAGGTTCTTCGACGCCGTGTCGTAGTCCTGGCCGACCAGGTTGGTCACCTCGACGGTGTCGGGGCCCTTGCCGACCACCAGCTTGACCTGGGTGCCGGGGTTGACCTGCTGGCCGACCGGCGGGCTGGTCTCGACGACCTTGCCGATCTGCTTCTCGTCGTCGACCTCGACCTCGTCGACGGCCGCGGCCACCCCGAGCTTGGCGTCCTGCAGGATCTTCTTGGCCTCGTCCTGGGTCTTGCCAGCCACGTCCGGCACGGCGACCTTGCCGGGCGCGGTGCCGATCTTCAGCGTGATCCGGTCGCCCTTGCGCACCTGGGCGCCCGCGGCCGGTGCGGTGTCGACGACCTTGCCGATGTCGTCGGCGGTGCACGGACCCGGTTGGCCGTCGGCGGTCTGCTCGCAGGCGACCGCCTCGCGGACCACCTGCAGGCCCTGGTTGGCCAGGGTCGCGTTGGCCTGCGCCTCGACCTGCTTGCGCACGTCGGGCAGCGCGAACGAGTCGGCGGTCGCGGGTTTGTCCTTGCCGCTGAGCAACAGGAACAGCAGCGCGATCAGTGCGGCGACGACGAGGGCGACGAGCACGATCAGCCACGTCTTGCGCCGTTTGCGCGCGCGGTCGTCCTCGGCGTCGTAGGCGTTGTAATCGTCGTAGTCGTCCGAGAGCACCTCGGGCCGGTGGCGGCCGCGCACCTCGGGCTGCCGGTTCTGGCCCAGCACCGCGGTGCGGTCCTCGTCGGTCATCACCATCGGTGCCGCGGGGCGCTGGCCGGAGAGCACGCGCACGATGTCGGTGCGCATCTCGGCCGCGGACTGGTACCGGTTCGCGGCGCCCTTGGACATCGCCTTGAGCACGATCGCGTCCAGCTGCGGGCTGACCCTCGGGTTCAGCGCCGACGGCGGCCGCGGGTCCTCGCGCACGTGCTGGTAGGCCACGGCGACCGGCGAGTCACCGGTGAACGGCGGCTCACCGGTGAGCAGCTCGAAGAGCACGCAGCCGGTGGCGTAGACGTCCGAGCGGTTGTCCACGGTCTCGCCGCGGGCCTGCTCGGGGGACAGGTACTGGGCGGTGCCGATCACCGCGGAGGTCTGGGTGACCGCGACCTGGCCGTCGGCGAGCGCGCGGGCGATGCCGAAGTCCATCACCTTCACCGCGCCGGAGCGGGTGATCATCACGTTCGCGGGCTTGACGTCGCGGTGCACGATGCCGTGCCGGTGGCTGAAGTCCAGCGCGGCGCAGACGTCGGCCATGATCTCCATGGCGCGCTGACCGGGCAGCGGTCCCTCGGACTTGACGATGTCGCGCAGCGTCCGCCCGTCCACGTACTCCATGACGATGTAGGGCAGCGGCCCGGTCTCGATGCGGGTCTCGCCGGTGTCGTACACGGCCACGATCGCCGGGTGGTTGAGCGCGGCGGCGTTCTGCGCCTCGCGGCGGAACCGCTCCTGGAACTGCGGGTCGCGGGCGAGGTCCTGGCGGAGCACCTTCACCGCGACCTCGCGGCTGAGCCGGACGTCGCGGCCGCGGTGGACCTCGGACATGCCGCCGTAACCGATCGTCTCACCGATCTCGTAGCGGTTCGAGAGCAGTCGCGGTGTGGTCATCGGTGCGTTGCCCCGCTCCTAGTCAATGTCCTGTCCCATCATGCCTGCTGTGGCGACCATCGTCGTCCGGTCGTCGCTCATCCCGCGGGTCCGTTCTGCCTGCACCTGATTGTGACTGGCGCGCCGCGCGGGACCCGGCCCACTGGCGAGACTTCGACAACCAGGCAGCCGGTCGGGTCCTGCGGCACGAGCCCGTCCTCGGTGAGCACCATGGGTGACGCGCCGAGCCTGGTCAACTCCGCGGCCACCTCGTCGGCGGGCCGCTTGGCGTACCGGGTGGGGATGATGGTGACCGTGTCGTCGTCCTCGCCCTCGGTGGGACGCGGGGTGCGCGAGGTGGGTTGCTGCCCCGCGGGTGGTCCGCCGGGTTCCTCGCTGTCGTCGGGCACGACCGCGGTGGTGGTGCGGGGTGCCTGCTCGCCGGGCCGTTCCTCGGGCCCGTCCGAGCTGAAGATCGCGGGGAGGCCGATCGCCAGCGCGACGATCAACGCGATCGCCAGCACCACGATGGCCACCCATAAGCCGCCCCGGCCGGAGCGCTGCGGGGGTGGCCGCATCGCGAAACCGGTCGAGTTCGGGTGTCCCGGCGGTGGCACCACCGGGTGCAGGCCGGGGTGGGTGCCGGTCGGTGGGGTGCGCAGGCCGTGCCGCTGGGCGGCCATGGCGTACCCGGCGGGCGCGGGCAACGGGCGGCCCGCGCGGATGGCGGACACCGCGGCGGCGAACTCGCCACCGCTGCCGTACCGCTGCCGGGGGTCCTTCACCAGGGTCGCCTCGATCACCGCGCGCGCGCCGGGCGGGATGTCCGGCGGCAGCGGCGGCGGGATGTCGCGGATGTGCATCATCGCGACCGTCACCGCGTTCTCCGACAGGAACGGCCTGCGCCCGGTCAGGCACTCGTAGCCGACCACGGCGAGGGAGTACACGTCGCTGGCGGGTTCGGCCTCGTGCCCGAGCGCCTGCTCGGGGGCGATGTAGTGCGCGGTGCCCATGACCATGCCGGAGCGGGTGACCGGTGCCGCGTCGGCCGCCTTCGCGATGCCGAAGTCGGTCAGCTTCACCACGCCGGTCGGGGTGATCAGGATGTTGCCCGGCTTCACGTCGCGGTGCACGTACCCGCGTTCGTGCGCGGCTTGGAGCGCGTGCCCGGCCTGTTCGAGGATGTCGAGGGTGCGCTCGGCGCCGATCCGGCCCTCCTTGGCCAGGATCGCCGCGAGCGGGTCGCCCTCGACCAGTTCCATCACCAGGTACGCGGTGTCCTGCGGGCCGTCGACGATGGACGCGGTCTCGCCGTAGTCGTGCACGGAGGCGATGCCGGGGTGGTTGATGGACGCGGTCGTGCGCGCCTCGGTGCGGAAGCGGTGCAGGAACTCGGCGTCCCCGCACAGCTCCGGCTTGAGCACCTTGACCGCGACGTTGCGGTCGAGCCGGGTGTCGGCGGCCTCCCACACCTCGCCCATGCCGCCGACCGCGATCCGGCGGGCGAGCCGGTAGCGGTCGGCGAGCAGTTGGCCCGAGGTGAACACGGCTCAGCCACCGCCAAGCGCGGCGGCGATGGTGGCCCTGCCGATCGCGGCGGACAGCTTGCCGCCGGTCGCGGCCACGTCCTGGCTCTCCACGACGACGGCGATGGCGATCTTCGGGTCGTCGGCTGGCGCGAAGGCCACGTACCAGGCGAACGGCGGGGTGTTCTTCGGGTCGTTGCCGGTCTCGGCGGTGCCGGTCTTGGACGCGATGGTCAGCCCGTCGCGCTTGCCGTCGCCGCCGGTCTTGGCCTCGGAGGCGACCATCATGTCGCGCAGTTGCCCGGCGGCGTCGCGGGACATGGCCCGGCCGAGGCTGTCGGTGTCGAGCCGGGAGATCTCCGAGAGGTCCGGCGCGAGCACCGACTTGACCAGCTGCGGCCGCATCCGCTCGCCGCCGTTGGCGATGGTGGCCACGATCTGCGCGTTCTGCAGCGGGCTGAGCCGCACGTCGCGCTGGCCGATGCCGGTCTGCATCAGCGCGGCCTTGTCGCCGACGCTCATGCACGCGGTGGACGGGCCGATGCACGACTGCTCGACGCGCATCGGGACGGCCAGGTCGGACTCGCCGATGCCGAACGCGGCCGCCTGCTCGCTGACCTTGCCGGGACCGAGGTCACTGGCCAGCTGCGCGAAGGCGGTGTTGCACGACAACGAGAGCGCGACCTCCATGGTCACCCCGTTCGGGGTGCCGTTGCAGAAGCCGCGGTTGTAGTTGCGCAGCTCGGAACCGCCGACCTGGAGCCGGTCGGTCGAGGTGACCTGGTCCTCCTTGGACTTGCCGTCCTCGAGCGCGGCGGCGGCGATGACGAGCTTGAACGTCGAGCCCGGCGCGTAGGTCTCCGAGATGGCCCGGTTCAGCATCGGCTTGCGCTTGTCGGCGTTGTAGTCCTTCCACGCCTTCTCCTGCGCGACGCCGTCGTGCGCGGAGAGCGTGTTCGGGTCGTAGGACGGGGTGCTGACCATGGCCAGGATCTCGCCGGTCTTCGGGTTGAGCGCCACCACCGAGCCGGCGAACCCGGCCTTGGCCATCGCGTCGTAGGCGGCGGTCTGCGCGGCCGGGTTGATGGTCAGCTCGATGTTGCCGCCGCGCGGGTCGCGACCGGTGATCAGGTCGGACAGGCGGCGCACGAACAGCCGGTCGTCGGAGCCGTTGAGGATCTGGTCCTCGGCGCGCTCCAGCCCGCCCGCGCCGTAGCGCACCGAGTAGAAGCCGGTGACGGGGGCGAAGGTAGGGCCGGCGGTGTACTGGCGCAGGTAGCGCAACCGGTCGTTGGTCGGCAGAACGGTGGCCAGCATCTGGGCCTGGTTGTTGGCGCCCCTCGCGAGGATCTTGCCGCGCTCGCGGGAGTACTCCTCCAGCAGGACGCGCTGGTTGCGCGGGTCCTCGCGGTAGTCGTCGGCCTTGATGATCTGGATGTAGGTGGCGTTGGCCAGCAGCAGGATGATCATGCCGAGCATGGCGAGGCCGACCCGGCGCAGCGGGGTGTTCATGTCGGCCGCTCCACCATCACCGTGTGCGCCTCCGCGATGGGGGCCTGGGGCACCGGCCGCGGCCTGGCGCCGGTCTGCGGCCTGCGCGCGGCGTCGGAGATCCGCAGCAGCAGCGCGATCAGCACGTAGTTGGCCAGCAGCGAGGAACCCCCGTAGGACAGGAACGGCGCGGTGATGCCGGTCATCGGGATGAGCTTGGTGACGCCGCCGACGACCACGAACACCTGCATGATCAGCAGGAAGGACAACCCGCCACCGAGCAGCTTGCCGAAGGTGTCGCGCACGGCGAGCGCGCTGCGCATGCCGCGCAGCGCCAGCACGGTGTAGACCAGCAGCAGCGCGGCGAGCCCGATGAAGCCGAGCTCCTCGCCGATCGCGGCCGCGATGAAGTCGGTGTTGGCCAGCGGCACCAGTTCCGGGCGGCCCGCGCCGAGGCCGGTGCCGCCCACCCCGCCGGTGCCGAGCCCGAACAGCGCCTGCGCGATCTGGTAGCCGCCGCCCGCGTCGGCGTAGGTCGCCAGCGGGTCGAACCAGTTCGCCACGCGCTGCTGCACGTGGGTGAACAGGTTGTAGGCGACGATCGCGCCGCCGACGAACAGCGTGAGGCCGAGCACGACCCACACGGCGCGCTCGGTGGCGACGTAGAGCATCACCAGGATCGTGCCGAAGAACAGCAGCGAGGTGCCGAGGTCCTTCTGGAACACCAGGACGCCGAGCGAGACCGCCCACGCCAGCACGACCGGCCCGAGGTCGCGCGCCCGCGGCAGGTCCACCCCGAGCACCCGGCGACCGGCCGCCATGAACAGGTCGCGTTTGGACACCAGGAACGCGGCGAAGAACACCAGCAGCAGGATCTTGGCGAACTCACCCGGCTGCAGCGAGAACGGACCTGCCTTGAGCCAGATCTTCGCGCCGTTGATCGTCGGGGCGATGACGCTGGGCAGGAACGCGGGCAGTGCCAACAGGACCAGCCCGACCAAGCCGAAGGTGTAGCTGTACTTGGTGAGCGTGCGGTGGTCCTTGACCACGATCAGCACGGCGAGGAACAGCGCCAACGCGACCGTGGTCCACAGGATCTGCTTGGGCACGTCGTTGTTGATCTCCCGGCCCGCGCGCAGCGCCTTCTCGGTCATCGCCAGGTCGATCCGGTAGATCATCACCAGGCCCAGGCCGTTGAGCAGCGCGACGCAGGGCAGGATCAGCGGGTCCGCGTACGGCGCGAACCGCCGCACCGCCACGTGCGCGATGCCGAACAGGCCGAGGAACGCCAGCCCGTACCAGAAGATGCGCAGGGTGAGCTGCTGCTCCTGGTTGGCCTCGACGAGCATCAGCGCGGCGGAGACCACGAAGGCGGCGAACCCGAGCAGCAGCAGCTCGGTGCCGCGCCTGGTCGGCGCCGCGGCGTCGGTGCCTGCGCTGCTCTGCCCGGCCGCCGGACCACCCGCGCCCTGGACCGGAGATCCCATCAGCCGCCGCCCTTGTCCTCGTCCCGCGGGTTGCGGCAGTTGACCCCCGGTCGCGGCTCGACCTGCTCGGACGTCTGCGCCGAACTCGTACCCGGCAGCGTCGGCGTGGTCGTGGTCGTGGTGACCTGGTCGGAGGTCGGCACCAGCGGTGTCGTCGTGCTGGTCAGCTGACCCGGCTGGGTGCCGGGCTCCGTGGTCGGCGTCGGCGTGCTCGGCGAGGTCACCAGGGAGTCGCAGTCGGGCAGGCCGAACTTGCTGCGCAGCCCGCGCACGAACTCCCGCGCCTCGACGATGTTGCCGAAGGTGTTGTTGCCGTTGCGGACTTCTTCCTTGCCGAACTGCTCGAGGTCGTCGACGTAGAACTTGTCGCACGTGGCCACGTTCGGGTCGCAGGAGCCCTGCAGCTGGCTGTTGAGGGACAGGCCGAGCACGCTGCCGCGCACCCCCTGGAAGATCGCGATCTCCCCGCCGTCGCCCTCACCGACGAAGTACTGGTTGTTCACCCAGATCCTGGCGGCCACCGCGCCTGCGCCCAGCAGCACGAGCAGCAGCAGGAGCCCGACCACCAGCCGCACCCGCTTGCGCCGCTTGACCTTCGGGTCCGGCGGCGGGGGCTGCTCGACCTTCCTCGGCTCCGGCCGGGGGGTGGTCATCGCGCTCGCCCGCGAGGCGGCCGAGTCCGGTGGCGGCGTCTCGTCCGAGCCGTTGCCCGCGGCGCCGCCGACGATGGGGTGGTTGTCCCCGTAGTCCACGTCGACCACGTCGGCGATGATCACCGTCACGTTGTCCGGACCACCGCCGCGCAGCGCGAGCTCGATCATCCGGTCCGCGCACTCCTGCGGGTCCGGGATCTGGATCGCCTCGGACAGCGTCTCGTGGCTCACCGGACCGGACAGCCCGTCCGAGCACAGCAGGTACCGGTCGCCGGGGCGCGCCTCGCGCACCGTCAGCGTCGGCTCCACCTCGTGCCCGGTCAGCGCCTTGAGCAGCAGCGAGCGCTGCGGGTGCGTCGCGGCCTCGTCCTCGGTGATGCGACCCTCGTCGATCAGCGACTGGACGAAGGTGTCGTCGTGGGTGATCTGCGTGAACTGGCCGTTGCGGCGCAGGTACACCCGGGAGTCCCCGACGTGCACCAGCCCGATCCGGTTGCCCGCGAACAGGATCGCCGACAGCGTCGTGCCCATCCCGTCGAGGTCGGGGTCGCTGGCCACCAGTTCGGCGATCGCGCCGTTGCCCGCGAGCGTCGCCTCCCGCAGCTGCCCGAGCAGGTCCTCGCTCGGTTCGTCGTCGTCGAGCGGCGCGAGGGCGGCGATCACCACCTTGCTGGCGACCTCACCGGCGACGTGGCCGCCCATCCCGTCGGCCAAGGAGAGCAGGCGTGGGCCCGCGTACACGGAGTCCTGGTTGTTGGAACGCACCAGGCCCCGGTCGCTGCGGGCCGCGTAACGAAGAACAAGGGTCATGAGCGCAGCTCGATCACCGTCTTGCCGATACGGATCGGGACACCAAGTGGCACCCGGAGGGGTTGGGTGACCTTAGCCCGGTCCAGGTAGGTCCCGTTCGTCGAGCCCAGGTCTTCCACGTACCAGTCCGTCCCGCGCAGCGACAACCTCGCGTGCCTGGTCGAGGCGTAGTCGTCGTCGAGCACCAGGGTCGAGTCGTCCGCCCGCCCCATCATGATCGGCCGTCCGTCGAGGGTGATCCGCGTCCCCGCCAACGCCCCGTGCGTCACCACCAGTTGTCTCGGCGCCTTCCCGCGCATCTTCGCCGCGGTCGACTTCCGGAAGCCGGGCACCGCGACACGCAACCCCGACGCGGCGTAGAGGTCCGAACGGACCACCCGCAACGCGGCGAGCACGAACAGCCAGAGCAGGGCAAGGAACCCCGCTCTGGTCAGCTGCATCACCAACTCAGGCACTTGTTGCGACCGCTCGCTTCCTAGGGGGTGTCCACGTCAGAGCCGCGGCCACACGGGATGGCCACAGCGCACAGTGTCCAACTCGACGTGAGGACTGCCCAGGGTGACCCCCGGACAGCCCTCGGTGAGACGTCTGGCCGACCTCGCTGAAGAGGACGTCTGCCGACCTCGTTCGTTGCCTCGCGCGACTCGGGCTTCCCCGACCCGAGGGCGCCCGACCACCGGACGAGCGCCTGGCGCGACCGCGTCAGCCCTGGGTGCGGAACACCAGCGACGAGTGGCCGATCCGCACCACGTCGCCGTCGGCGAGCTGCCAGGTCTGCACCGGCGTCCCGTTGACCGTCGTCCCGTTGGTCGACCCGAGGTCGGCCAGGGTCGCGCTCTGCCCGTCCCAGGTGATCTCCAGGTGCCTGCGCGACACCCCGGTGTCCGGCAGCCGGAAGTCCGCGTCCTGGCCCCGGCCGACGACGTTGCCGCCCTGCTTCAGCGAGTAGTTGCGGTTCGAGCCGTCGTCGAGCTGCAGGCTCGCCGACAGCTGCCGCGGACCGGTCTGCACCGCGGGCGGCGCGTACCCGCCCTGCTGGCCGTACGGGTCCTGTCCGTACCCACCCTGCTGCTGCTGGCCGTAGCCCTGGTCGTAGCCACCCTGCTGCTGCCCGTAACCGGGCTGCTGCTGGCCGTAACCCTGGTCGTACCCACCCTGCTGGCCGTAACCCTGGTCATACCCACCCTGCTGCTGCCCGTAACCCGGCTGCTGCTGGCCGTAACCCTGGTCGTAACCGGCCTGCTGCTGCCCGTAACCTGGCTGCTGCTGCTGGCCGTAGCCCTGGTCATAGCCACCCTGCTGCTGCTGGCCATAACCCTGGTCGTAGCCGCCGCCCTGCTGGGGCTGCTGCTGGCCGTAGCCTTGACCGTAGTTGGGATCGTTGCCGTACTGGCCCTGGCCGTACCCGTATTGCTGCTGTCCGTACGGGTCGCCATCAGGCGCCTGGCCGTAGCCGGGGGGCTGGCTCATGGATCGGTCTCCTGCGTTGCGGGGTTGTGCCGGCCGTCTGCCTGCCTGGTGGCCTGCACCGCCGCCGGAAGGACTGGCCTTCACGTCGGGGTCGACGGTCGAGCGGGTTCGGAACTGTCCGGTGTGCAGCGCGTCGGAGCGCTCCAAGGAGACTACGACGTCTCCGTAGGTATCCCATCCGTGCTCGGTGAGATGCTCGGCCACGCAGTCCGCCAACAGTGCCCTCATGCGGTCCTCGTCACCAGCGAAGTTCTGGTGGTCGGCAGGACCCAACTGCACCACGTAGTGGTTGGGAGCCAACAACCGACCACCCGCCAACTCGCGGATGTTGTCCTCGCTCTCGCGCTGCAGTGCCTGCGCGACCTCCTGCGGCACCACGTTGCCACCGAACACGCGCGCGAAAGTGCTGCCCACGACGTCCTCCAGCTTGCGGTTCAACCGCTGGCCGATGCCCATGGGACCTCCTTCCCGCCCGTGCTCCTGGACCGATCGTATCCGGGCGCGCCATGCAGGACACGGGTATGTGCGAACCGGGTTTTCGACCGTGCTAGTGTTCTCCACGTCCCGCAGGGGGCAACACCACTCGGGCGAGTGGCGGAATGGCAGACGCGCACGGTTCAGGTCCGTGTGTCCGAAAGGACGTGAGGGTTCAACTCCCTCCTCGCCCACGACCGACGGCCGATCTGTGTCCACGGAGAGCGTGGACCGGGTCGGTCGTCATTGTATCTGGGGGGCGACCCCCCAGGCCCCCACGGTGCGGTGGTGGAGTTGGTGGGAGCGCGGGGGGCCAACGGGGGCGCGTAGTGCGAGGGGCGAGCGCGTAGCGGGGTGGGGGCCTGGCGGACGTAGCTGGGCTCGCTTGGCCTTCGGCCGTCGCATCGGAACTAGGGGGGACCGACTCAGGCTTCGCCTGTCGCGGTCGTGGGTCAGGTACCCACAAAATACGTCTGTTCTTTGGGTTTCCTGAACAAATTGTTTCCTCAACGAGGTTTTCGGGGGAGGAAGATCAAATTGTGGGGGAACTCAGGGTGGGGGGTGTTCGTTGGGGGACTGTGGGTAGTTGAGGTGGGTGGGGGGTTGGGTGGGGGTCACCCGGACGGCCGCATAGTTGGGGTGAAGTCGGGATGTCGGTCGTCGACCGGTTACCGACCGTCTGGCGCCGCCGGTCGCAGGAGGGCGGTTCTGGGGTCTTAAACGTCCGTGCCGAACTGGTACTCAATTGAAGTACCGATTCGAACACCTCGTCAGCCCGGCAGCGGGCAGGCGGCGGGGTGGCAGCGAAGGGCGGAAGTTCGTGACCGGCATTCCTGGGCGCACTGCGGTAACCGAGAGCCTGAAGGCACTGCCCGCGCAGCTGACGCCGCCGGTGGAGCTGCCCGCCGGGGTGCACGAGCTCGCCGTCGCCGCCGCCGCGGCGCTCGGCTGGGACGGGACGGTGCTGCCGGAGATGACGCTGCACGGCCGCCGCGTGTGCCTGGTCGTCGACCTCAAGGCCGATGTGCACGCCGAACGGATCTGCCTGGGCCAGGAACCGGTCACCGACCGCGCGAGCGTGTCCACTTGGGCGTGGCCCGAGCTCAACGGCCGGGTCCCCGAGCCTGCCGTCCGCATCGTCGGCGCGATCGCCGTCGCCCGCCACTGGCGCACCGGCCTGGCGAACGCGGTTCCCTTCCTGCGCTACGGCGACACCGCGATGGTCCTGCCCACCTCCGCGGTCCTCACCCACGACTACCTCGCCAACTGCCTGCCCCGTTCCCGTGCCTACGGCGTCGCCATCGTCAGCGCCGAGCCGGACGCCAAGGTCGAGCTCGACCTCCCCGGCCGCCAGGACCGCGCCTACCCCGAGGTCGACGCCCTCTACCGCTGGGTGAGCGAACTGGCCTACGACCAGATCCTCGACGGCGCGGCAGCCACCAGCTGATCGCTATAGGGTCGGTCCCATGCGGCTGGTGATCGCGGGCGGACACGGCAAGATCGCGTTGGTGCTGACCAGGCTCGCCGCCGATCGCGGCGACACGGTCATCGGGGTCGTGCGCAACCCCGACCACGTCGACGACATCCGCGCCCACGGCGGCGACGGTGTCGTGCTCGACTTGGAAACCGCGACGGTGGAACAGGTGGCGGCCGTGCTCGCCGGTGCGGACGCGGTGGTGTTCGCCGCGGGCGCCGGTCCCGGTAGTGGCATCCCGCGCAAGGACAGCGTCGACCGCGGTGCCGCCGCGTTGACGGCGGAGGCCGCGCAGATCGCGCAAGTGCGGCGATACGTGCAGATCAGCGCCATGGGCTTGGACCGCGGCTCGGCCGACGATGTGTTCTCCGCCTACCTGGCCGCGAAGGACGCCGCCGAGCGGGACCTGCGGGCCCGCGATCTCGACTGGACGATCGTCCGACCGGGCAGGCTCAGCGACGACGCGCCCACCGGCCGCGTGTCGCTCGGCGCCGCCACCGCACCGGGTGTGGTGAGCCGCGCGGATGTCGCCGCCGTGCTGGTGGCGGTGTTGGACGAGCCGCGCAGCGCGGGGTTGACCCTGGAACTCGTCGGCGGTGACGTGCCGGTCGTCGAGTCCGTCGCGGCCGTCGTCAGCTGATCGGGCCGAGAACCCTGTCGGTGTAAGGGTTTCGGAAGATCCCGTCCGGGTCTACTTCGGAGCGGATGCGGGCGAAGTCGTCGAACCTCGGGTATAGGTCGCGGAGCTTCTCGGCGTCGAGGGTGTGCATCTTGCCCCAGTGCGGGCGGCCGCCGACGGAGGCGGCGATGGACTCGAAGAGGGCGAAGTAGTCGCGGTACGGCATGCCCCGGTACTGGTGGACGGCGATGTACGCCGAGTCGCGGTCGTGGGCGGTGGAGAGCCAGATGTCGTCGCGGGCGGCGACGCGGACCTCGACCGGGAATATGACCGGGTCGGCGAGTTGGGGGACGCGGGCGCGGAGTTCGGCGAGGACCTCCGCAAGTGCCTCGCGGGGGATCGCGTACTCCGATTCGACGAACCGGACTCGTCTGCTTGTCACGAAAACCTTGTGCGACACATCGCTGTAAGAGCGGGGAGATAGCACTGACGCCGAGAGCTTGCTCAGTGGTCTAACCAATTGCGGTACGAACCGGCCGATCTTGCACAAAGCGCCGAAGGCGCCGTTCTCCAGCACTTCGTACTCGAAGAACTGGCGCACCGGGCCGAGCGGTCGGGGGAGAGCGCCGACCGGTAGGCGGTTGTTGCGCTTGGTGAGTGCTTTCCGCCCGTACGGGAACCAGTAGAACTCGAAGTGGTCGTTGTCCGCGCAGTTCTGGTCCAGCTGCTCCAGCACCTGCTCCAGCGGCTCCGGCCGCTCGGCGGCGGCCAGCACGAACGCCGGTTCGGTGCGCAGCGTGACCGTGCTGATCACACCGAGTGCGCCGAGGCTGATCCTGGCCGCGGCGAACAACTCCGGCCGCTCGGTCGCCGAGCAGCGGACCGCCGACCCGTTCGCCAGCACCAGTTCCAGGGCGCTGACCTGGGTCGCGATCCCGCCGAGCCGGGCGCCGGTGCCGTGCGTGCCGGTGGAGATCGCGCCGGAGACGGTCTGCGCGTCGATGTCGCCGAGGTTGGCCATGGCCCGGCCGCGCCGGTCGAGTTCGGTGTTCAGCTCGGCGAGCGTCGTGCCGGACCGGACGGTCACGTCGGCACCGTCGGCGGAGACGACCCCGGTCCAGTGCGAGAGGTCCAGCGCGACGCCGTGCGCGGCGGCCGCCGCGGTGAACGAGTGGCCGCTGCCCCGCGCCCGCACGGTCAGGCCGCGGTCGGCCGCCGAGGTGATCGCCGCGCTGATCTCGGTGACGTCGGCGGGGGAGCGGATCTCGGTCGCCGTCGCCGTCTCGGTGCCCGCCCAGTTTCGCCAGGCCGGCGGGGTGTTCTGTGCCATCGCACCTCCCAGTGCCGCACGCTAAGTGAATCCATTTCACATTTCAAGATCGGATGCCGTACGGTTGTCCGGTGCGCCTCTCCCGCGACTCACTCGACTCCGCCACCGAGCACCTCGACCTCCCGCTCGCGGTGGTCGACCTGGCCGCGTTCGACGCCAACGCCGCCGACCTGGTCCGCCGCGCGGGCGGCCGCCCGATCAGGGTGGCCAGCAAGTCGGTGCGGTGCCGCGCGCTGCTGGAACGGGTCCTGCACCGCCCCGGGTTCGCCGGGGTGATGAGCTACGCGCTGCCGGAGGCGCTGTGGCTGACCCGGGTGTGGGCGGGCACCGACCTCGCGGACACCGACATCCTGGTCGCCTACCCGACCGCGGACCACTCGGCGCTGCGCGCGCTCGCCGCCGACGACACCGCCCGCCGCCTGGTCTCGCTGACCGTCGACTCGGTCGAGCACCTCGACCTCATCGACGCCGCGCTCGGCGCCGACCACCCGGAGATCCGGCTCTGCCTGGAACTCGACGTGTCGTGGCGACCGGTGCGCGGCAGTGACAAGGTCCACATCGGCGCGCGCCGCTCGCCGGTGTTCACCCCTGAGCAGGCCGCTGACCTGGCCGCGGCGATCGAAGCGCGGCCGGGGTTCCGGCTGGTCGGGCTCATGGGCTACGAGGGCCAGATCGCCGGGATGGGCGACGCGCCCTCGGGCAAGCCGCTGCTCGGCAGGGTGTTGCGCTGGGTGCAGCGGGGGTCTGCGCGGGAGTTGACCACCCGGCGGGCGGCGGCCGTCGCCGCGGTGAACGCGGTGCGGCAGTTGGAGTTCGTCAACGGTGGCGGCACGGGGAGCATCGAGCTCACCCGGCAGGACGCGTCGGTCACGGAGATCGCCGCCGGTTCCGGGTTGATCGGCCCCGGCCTGTTCGACCACTACAGCCGGTTCACCCCGAGCCCGGCGGTGCTGTTCGCGGTCCCGGTCGTGCGCCGCCCCGCTCCCGGTATCGCCACCCTGCTCGGCGGCGGCTACCTGGCCTCCGGCCCGGCGAACCGGGACCGGCTCCCGGTGCCGCACCTGCCGGAAGGACTACGCCTGTTGACGATGGAGGGTGCAGGCGAGGTGCAGACCCCGGTGTCGGGCGCCGGGGTCGATCAACTGCGCATAGGGGATCGGGTCTGGTTCCGCCACGCCAAGGCGGGTGAACTCGCCGAACGGTTCGCCGAGTACCACCTCGTCGACGGGGAGCGCGTGGTCCGGGCGCTCCCCACCTACCGCGGCGAGGGTCACAGCTTCGGTTGACCGTCCTGCCCGGCCGCCTTGATCTGACCGGACAGGTAGCTGCGCACCACCATCTTCGCCTCGGCGATCACCGCGGCCTCGGGGAACAGCTTGCGCCGGAACGCCAGGTTCAGTATCCCGTCGGCGATCTCGTTGGCGACCGCGACCGGCAGCCGGATGTCCTCGAACGGGATGGCGAACCGGTCGGCCAGGAACGAGGCCAGGTTCTCCGCGATCACCGTGTTGTTGTCCCGCTCGCCGTCGATCAGCCGCAGGTCGACCACGTCACCGAACCGGATCCGGCTGAACCCCGGCACCTCGCGGTACATCCGCACGTAGCTGTCGAAGATCAGGTCGGCGCCGTCCCACCAGTGCTCGAGGTGCGCCTCGTCGAGCCTGCGGCCGATCTCGGTCATGAAGTGGTCCAGGTTGCGCTGGGTCAGCGCCTGCACGACCGCCCGTTTGTCCGGGAAGAACTGGTAGAGCGACCCGACCGCGACACCGGCGCGTTCGGCGATCAGTGTGGTGGTCACCCCGTCGTAGCCGAGTTCGTCGACCAGCTCCGCACAGGACTCCAGCATCCGTTGCACCCGCTTGGCACTGCGCTGCTGCACGGGCTGGCGGCGGAGTGGGGTAGGGCTTGCCACAGCGTCTCCTCCTGGATCGCAGACGTTCATCTTGCCCGTCCAACGACTGAGGGAGACGCGCGAAATGGCCTCGGGCCCACTTCTGAGAGCGAGTTTCGGTACTACCGACGGGTAATACCCGAGTGGAGCCGCGGACCGGTGCCGGTCGGGGACGCAGGAAAGCACATCAGCACCGGTCCGCGGAGTGCGTGGGGCGGTCGGACCCGCCCGGGATAGACGGTCTGGGCTCCGCGGCGTCCGGGGGAACGGCGGAACCCAGACCGCCTGCCTAGCGCGCGCTCGCGGTGAGGCGGCGCGACTTGCGCGTGCCGCCCTCTGCCTTGCGGCGCGTGGTGTGCTGGGGCGCGAGCCCCCCGGCGACCAGGTGTTCGTAGGCGGCGCGCCACACCGAGCACGGCGCCTTCTGCTGGCGCCACCGGCTCGAACAGGTGGGGCAGTTGCCCTTGGCGTCCGGCTCGTGCGCGGTCAGCATCGACCGCCAGCCCTCGGTCAGCCGCGGCAGCTCGGAGCGGGCGACGGACAGCAACGACGGGGCGTCGGCCCGCTTCGCCAGTTCGGTGAGCATGTCCAGCCGCTCCCAGACGGCGCTGCGCAGGACCTGGCCGAGTATCTCGTCCACCTCAACGTCACCGTTACCTTTCCGCCTGCTCGGCGGCTTCGCGGAGGGCGTCGCGCAGTTGGCCGAGTTGGCCACTGGAGAGCACCGCCGTCTCACCGGGTGGCCCGACCAGGACCACCTTGTTCTTCTCCACCAGCACGGTCAGGCACCGGTCGCGGTTGATCACGTCACCGCACGCGATCCGCCACACCCTGCGCTCACCGACGAAGCCGTGCAGCTCGCCGCGGAAGTCCCGGCGCCCGTCGGGGGGACCGTCGAGGTGGTGTTCCGCCCGCCTCGGCTGCGGTGCCACCAGTGGGCTCGGAGCCGACCTGAGCAGTTCCACGTTCCCGGTTTCCCTCCGTGCTCGTACGCTTACAACGAACTACATTGATGCGTGCGGAACGGGTTTGGAGCGTCACAGCGCCGATCGGTGCTCGTTTCACGGTGAGCGGTCGGGAGAGTTCGGTCGGGCCGATCAGGTTCGGCGAACGGCCCTTCTCGCCGCCTGTGAAGTGCGCTTACTCTGCGGTTGACGCCCGGCGGAGCCTGAGAGGGGCGGAATGAACTCCATCGGATCATCGGGTTCTCCCATTTCTTCCGACACCTGGGAGGAGCCCGAGATGCGGGCCGCGCTCGCCGCGCGGGAGGTCAGTTCCGTCTACCGGTTGCTCCGCCGCACTGGTGTGTCGCAGCGCCAGATCGCGGCGATGACCGGCCAGTCGCAGTCCGAGGTGTCGGAGATCCTCAAGGGTCGTCAGGTGATGGCCTACGACGTGCTCGCCAGGATCGCCGACGGACTGGGTGTCCCTAGGGGATACATGGGCCTCGCCTACGACGAGGTCACCGCGGTCCGGGTGGCGGTGACACGTGAGGCCGCGCAGCCTGAGGAGAGCGAAGAGGTGAAGCGTCGGGAGTTCCTGGCACACGCGGCCGCCGTCACGGTGGGCGCGAACGTGCTGGGCAACAACTCCGGGTCGTGGGTCGCCAACCCCGTCCAGACCCCAGCGCCCGGTCGGATCGGCATGACCGACGTGCGCCAGGTGGAGGCGGCGACCAGAGCGCTGCGCTCGCTGGACTACCAGTACGGCGGCGGGTTCTGCCGCGACGCCGTGGTCGCGCAGCTGTCCTGGGGTCAGCAGATGCTCGGTGCCTCCGGCCCGGAGCACGTCAAACAACGCCTGCACGTCGCACTGGCCGACCTGCACAACCTGGCTGGCTGGACGTCGTTCGACATCGGCCTGACCGACTCGGCCCGCAACCACTTCGGCAAGGCGCTCGAGCTCGCGAAAGCGGGCAAGAGCGAGCCGCTGGTGGCCAACATCCTGTACCGGATGGGCCGGGTGTACCTGCACAAGGAGTCCCCGGACGACGCGCTGAAGATGTTCCAGCTCGGCCAGATCGCCGCGCAGGAGTCGGGTTCGGAGCTCGCGGTGGCGGTGATCTGCGCGAACCAGGCGTGGGCGTACGCGCTGATGGGGCACAAGGACCAGACCATGAAGCTGATCGGCAGGACCCGCGACGAGTTCGCCCGCGCCGACCACGGCAAGGCAGAGGACTGGGTCCGCTTCTTCAACGAGACCGACGTCTACGCCATGATCGGCACGGTGCACACGGTGCTGGCGCAGACCACCGACCCCACGCACACCAAGTTCGCCATCCCGGCGCTGACCAAGGCGATCGACTCCTACGGCGACGACTACGCCCGCAGCAGGGCGTTCAACCTCAGCGCGCTGGCCACCAACCACATGCTCGAGGGCGACATCGACCACGGCGCGAAGGTCGGCCGCGCCGCGGTGGACCTCGCCGAGTCGCTGAAGTCGACCAGGGTGAAGGACCGGCTCAAGCCGCTGCTCAACGAGGCGAGCAAGCGGCGCAACAACGCCGACGCGCGTGACCTGGCCGAACAGATAATCAACCTCAGCGTGGCCTGACCGGAGTGCAGGCAGGTCATCAGGGCAGTGGGGACCGATGGCCACCGATGGGTTGTTCACCAGGGAGAACCTGGCCGCCGCGCTGGCCGCCGTGTGCTCGCGGGTCGGGGTCGACCCGACGGGCGCGCGGCTGCTGCGCTTCACCAACAACGCGGTGTACTGGCTGGCCGACGCCCCGGTGGTGGTCCGCATCGTCGGCTCCGTCGCGCTGCGGCACCGGGTGCACAAGGTGGTCCGGATCGCCGAGTGGTTCGCCGAGAACGGCGTCCCCGCGGTCCGGTTGACCCCGGGGATCGAGCAGCCGGTGTGCGTCGGGGACTACGCCGCCACCGTGTGGGACGCCGTGCCCGAGCACGACGTCCGACCGAGGGCCACCGACCTGGCGCGGCTGCTGCGGGTGGTGCACGCGCTGCCGGAACTGCCGGACCTGCCGGAGTGGGACCCGCTCGACGACGTGCGCAGGCGGTTGGGCGAGGCGGAGGGCCTCGACGACGGTGACCTGGTGTTCCTGCGGGCCAGGGTGGACGAGGTCGACGACCGGCTGCGGGCGCTGAGCTTCCCGCTGCCTAGGGGCCTGGTGCACGGCGACGCCCACCTCGGCAACCTCATCCCCACCCCGGCCGGTCCGGTCCTGTGCGATTTCGACTCCAGCTGCCTCGGGCCGCCCGAGTGGGACCTGACGCCGCTGGCCGTGGGGGTGAGCCGGTTCGGCGAGCCCGCTGCCAGGTATCGGGAACTGGCCGAGGGGTACGGCTTCGATGTCACTCTGTGGAGTGGTTTTTCGGTACTTCGCGAAGTACGCGAGTTGAAGCTCATCACCAGCGTTCTGCCGATCATGAACAGCAGTCCGGAGGTGCGGCCTGAGCTGCTGAGACGCCTGCGCGACTTCCGCACGGGCGATAGATCGGCGCGGTGGGCGCGTTACCGCTGAGCGGCCCTTACGACCGGATGGCGGTATCCCGGCGGGTAACGCATTGCGCATTGTGAACGACGACAGGGTCAGCGGGCCGGATGAAGTGCACGGATACCGCACCTGGTCACTGTCCGTGTCGGCCCCACGCGAGGTGCTCATGTTCCGGTACCGGCGACGCGCCCTGGCCTCCGCCCGCGCTCTCGAGCAGGCGGTGGACAGCCAACTGGCGTGCGTGACCCGCCTCCCCGACGACGCCCGCCGCCGCTCGGCCGACCACCTCGCCGAACTGGTCACCCTCGCCCAGGCATACCGCGCATACGCCCGCGGCTGGATCTCCTACCGCGAACTGGAGAACCGCGGCCGGATCGCCACCGCCCGCCTCTCCCACCTGCGCTCCCCACACCCCGCGGCCGCGCACCTCACCGAACGGGACTGACCACTCAGCGTTCCCCCGTTCGGCCCACCTCGAACCGCTCATCTGGTTGCCGAACCCCGGCAGTTGGGCGCCGAACGGCCCAAACCCGCGACGAACGCCCGCCCAGCCTGTGGATAACCCACCCCAATCCATCCACAACTGTGGACAACTCGGTGTGGATTACTCGGGGGTACTGGGGATACCCGCACAGATCCCCAGGTCAGCCCCAGTGGCCGCACTTGCCTTCCCAGGTCGCCGGAGCCCAACCCGCAAGCGACTCGCGACCGCACCCCGTGCTGCGCATCAACCCCACTCCGCGCACCTACCCCACGCCAAGCGCCTGGCCCACCACAGGCATCTAGCCCACACCGAACCTCTTACCCCACGCCGCCCCGCTTACCCCGCCCCAACCGCTTCGCGCGCGCACGCCAGTCCTGCCCCAGCCCCCACCCTCTCCGGGGGGCGTCCCAGGTCCCAGCCTACCGGCACCCCACGACAGACGATCTTGAAACAGGGCGCCGAAGATCCAGATGTGGACAACTTCTGTCGCTGAACCGGGGGACACTGCTCGAGCGGGATGTGGGCGTCGTGCTGGAGATGTGCCAGCGACGGGGCAACACGGTTGGGGTACGGGCGGGCTCAGCGGGAGAAGTCGTCAGGGGAGGGCTTCGGCGAACGCGGCGGAAGCGAGCGAGAGCAAGAGTCAGCGAAGAAGCCGCCCGCCCGGCAACGGGCAGACGGCTTCTCGGCAGAACGAGACTCAGTGGCCGCGCGCGATCCACTCCTCCAGGTGCGGTGCCTCCGCCCCGATCGTCGTCGTGCTGCCGTGGCCCGTGTGGACCTTGGTGTTCGCGGGCAGCACCAGCAACCGTTCGGTGATCGACTTGATGATCGTCGGGAAGTCGCTGAAGGAGCGGCCAGTAGCGCCGGGGCCGCCCTCGAAAAGCGTGTCGCCGGTGAAGACGGCGTTGAGTTGGGGGGCGTGGATGCTGACGCAGCCGGGGGCGTGGCCCGGGGTGTGCAGTACCTCCAGGAAGACGCCGCCGACCTCGAAGTGTTGGCCGTCGTGGAGGGGGTGGAAGTCGGTGGTGGGGTGGACCGCGCGCCACAGGAAGTCGTCGGCGGGGTGCAGGTAGACCGGGGCGGCCAGGTCTGCGGCGGCGTTGATGTGGTCGTCGTGGCCGTGGGTGCAGATGACGGCGACCACGCGGCGGCCGTCGGCGGCGGCGAGGATGGCGTCCGGGTCGTGCGCGGCGTCGATGATCACCACCTCGGTGTCGTCGCCGACCAGCCACACGTTGTTGTCCACGTCCCAGGTGCCGCCGTCGAGGCTGAACGTCCCCGAGGTCACCACGTGGTCGACGCGCACCGTCATCAGAGCACCACCACCGAGCGCAGCACGTCGCCGTGGTGCATCCGGGTGAACGCCTCCTCGACCTGGTCCAGGCCGATCTTCTCGCTGACGAACGCGTCGAGGTCGAGCCGTCCCTGCTTGTACAGGTCGACCAGGTACGGGAAGTCGCGCGAGGGCAGGCAGTCGCCGTACCAACTGGACTTGAGCGCGCCGCCGCGGGAGAAGAAGTCGATCAGCGGCATCTCGATGCGCATGTCCGGGGTCGGCACGCCGACCAGCACGACCGTGCCGGCCAGGTCGCGCGCGTAGAACGCCTGCTTCCAGGTCTCCGGCCGCCCGACCGCGTCGATCACCACGTCCGCGCCGAACCCGCCGGTGAGCGCGCGCACCTGCTCCACCGGGTCGCCCGAGCCCGCGTTGACGGTGTGCGTGGCGCCGATCCCCTTGGCCCACTCCAGTTTCCGGTCGTCGAGGTCGACGCCGATGATCGTCGTCGCGCCCGCGAGCTTGGCGCCCGCGATGGCCGCGTCACCCACGCCGCCGCACCCGATCACCGCGACGGTGTCGCCGCGGCCGACCCCGCCGGTGTTCACCGCGGCGCCGATCCCCGCCATCACACCGCAGCCGAGCAGTCCCACCGCGGCGGGCGACACCGACGGGTCGACCTTCGTGCACTGTCCACTGTGGACGAGTGTTTTCTCCGCGAACGCACCGATCCCGAGCGCGGGCGACAGCGCGGTGCCGTCCTCCAGCGTCATCGGCTGCGCGGCGTTGTGCGTGTTGAAGCAGTACCAGGGCTTGCCCTTCAGACACGCCCGGCAGGTCCCGCACACCGCGCGCCAGTTGAGGATCACGAAGTCCCCCGGCGCCACATCGGTCACGCCATCGCCGACCGACTCCACGATCCCGGCGGCCTCGTGGCCGAGCAGGAACGGGAACTCGTCGTTGATGCCGCCCTCGCGGTAGTGCAGATCGGTGTGGCAGACCCCGCAGGTCTGCACCTGGACGACAGCCTCACCGGGCCCCGGATCGGGCACCACGATCGTCTCGACGCTGACCGGCTGACCCTTGCCTCGGGCGACAACACCCCGGACCTGCTGCGGCATGCACTACTCCCTCGTCCACTCGCTTATGCGCACCACCGTATGCGAGCGGCCGACCGGGTGCGAGTGCTCAGATGTCGCCCACGTACGGGATCTCGCGCACCGCGGGCGAGGTCATCCACGCGCGCAGGGTCGCGGTCGCGCGCACGTCGTCCTCGTTGTACTCCAGCAGCCGCCTGCGCTGCGGCAGGTCGGGCTCACCGCCGTCGAGGCCGACCGCGTCGCGGTACCAGCGCATCGAGTTCTCGCCGCCCGCCTCCGGGTCGCGCCACTTGAACCCGGCGACCGGGGCGATCGTCTTGAGGCCCTTGCCGTGCGAGCACAGGAAGTACTGCCGGACACTGCCGAACAGGTCGAACCACTGGTCGGACTCGATGAACGACAGCACCTCGCGCTTGCGCGGCACGCCGGGGAAGGTGGCGAAGCGCTTGGTCGAGGACAGCAGCCAGCGGTTCTCGGCGAGCTCGTTGTAGCAGTACGCCCGGAAGCTCAGCCCGCGCTCGGCGGCGGCCGCGCGGACCCCGCTCAGCCACGCCCAGAACTCGGCGAACGAGCGGGCCTCGTCGTCGGTCGGCAGCGGCTCCCAGCTCACGAACGCCCGGTACCCCCGCGGTTCCCCGATGTCGGCGCCGGAGAGCAGCACGCCCCACATGTACGCGCCCGCGTCGCCGAAGCTCTCCATGTCCACGTCGACCTCGACGTCGGCGCGGGGCACGTCGATGTCCTGGCTGCGCCGCACGACCGTCAGGTCGGCCAGCCACGCGCGCGCCAACCCGACCGCGTCCGCGACCGGCATCCCGACCAGCGGCACGTCGTTGTCGTGCGGGTCGACCCTGGCCAGGGCGTCGACCGAGGTGACCCCGCCCGCGCGCAGCATGACGGCGTCCTCGCCGCGCACGACCAGGCTGACGTCGCGGGTCGCGAGCAGGTCGGCCTCGCACACCGGCCACCACGGGCAGCTGCGGCACTCGACGATGCGCGACGGCTCGGCGAGCGCGGGTTCACCGGTGGCCGCGGCGGTGGCGACGGCGATGCGGTCGGCGAAGCGGGTGTCGTACTCGGCGAGCGCGGTCCGCCCGCCCGGCCAGGTCGGCGCCTGCAGGTCGTGCCAGATCACGGCGTCGCCGTCGAGGCCGATGACCCCGGCGTAGGCGTTGCGGTCGTCGGAGAACCCGGCGGCTTGCAGTTGGCGGCGGGTGTGCGCGAGCCGGAGCTGGTCACGCGGCTGCGGGCGGACCTTGCGGCTCTTGTCCGGCGTCCCCCCGACATCGGCCAGCCCGTCGAGCGGTGAGGTCCGCGCGCCGGACCCGGGGTCGGTGACCTTGTGCCGGACGACCAGCACCGGCACGTACCCGGTGGCGGTGCGGACCAGCATGTCCATGCTCCCGCGCCGACCAGCCACGAGGTCGCGGGGCAGCATCGGGCCCCAGATGAAGTCGCGGCCCTCGGTGAGCGCGGCCAGCGTCGCGGCCTCGCGCTCGGCCGAGCGCACGTCCGGTCCGGTGGGGATCTCGTGCCAGCGCTCGCCGAACCGGGCGGCCAGCTGGTCGGCGACCGCCCGCCGGTGCGCGGTCGCGTCGGCTTTGCGCAGCTCGGAGGTGGGGTCGGGGGTGCCGCGCGGCGCGTCGCGCATCGCCGGGTCGTGCTCGAGGTGCACACGACGCCTGCAGCGGCTCACCACGCCGGCGTCGAGGAGCACCGTAGTAGTCACACTGCGCAGCTTAGTTGCGCGAGCGGATGATCCAGGTACCGCCCGATCAGCAGGTCGGCGTGCCCGCGTCGAGCACGGCAAGTAGGTTCAGGGCATGGCGCGCAAGAAGGCGGTCGAGCTGCCCCGGTTCACGCCCGGCAAGGCGAAGAACGCGATCGCGGTGGCGAAGGTGATCGCGCCCGCCGTCCTGCCGGTGGTCACCCCGTACCTGGTGCGGTCGGCCGCGGTGGTCCGCGACAGCTGGGACCGGCGCAAGGCCCGCAAGCTGGGTGTCTCGGTGGACGACCTCGGCCACTACTCCGGCCGCGGCGGCGCGCTGCACGCCAGGATCGCCGGTGCGGCCAACGCGGTCGCCGAGCTGCGGACCAAGTCCGACGCGAGCGCGCAGGACCGGGCGTTCGCCGAGGACGCCGAGCACCGGTTGCGCCAGCTCGCGGCCGCGGTGCGGGCGTCGGAGCGGATGCCGACCGCGCGCAGGCGGGCCGCGCACCGGGCCGTGAACACCGAACTGGCCCGCCTCGAGGACCAGGTGCTCACCGCGTTGGGCGTCTGACGGCCGGACTGTGGTCGAGACCTCTGGACCCCACGCTTACGCTGTTGGTTTGTGCGCCCCAGTCGAGTGAGTCCGCCCCGCGTGGTGCGCGGCGTGCTCCTGGCCGGGTCGAGCACGGCGCTGGCGATCTCCGCGCACGGCATGGCCGGTGGCGGGGTCCCCGACACGGCGGTCACCTTGGCGTTGACCGCGCTGGTCGCCTGGGCGGGCACGGCATTGGCCGACCGCCGCGGTGGTCTCCTCGCGACGCTTGCACTGCTCGGCGTCAGTCAGCTCTGCCTGCACGTGCTTCTCACCGACATCGCGGTCTCGCATGACGGACATGTGCACACCCCGGTCGTGCCCAGCGGTCTGATGCTGGCCACCCACATCGCGGCCACGCTGGTCAACGGCGTGCTGCTTACCGTGGCAGGTAGCGCGCTCACCGCCGTCGCCGCCGCGATCTCGGGCATCGTGCGGGCCCTGGTGGTCAGCCTCGCGCCGAGCACCCCTCTTCCGAGCATCCCGGTCGCCGCCTTGGTCGACCACCTGCTCGCGGTCGTCTTACGCGTCGTCTGCGGACGGCGCGGCCCCCCGGTCCTCTCCTGAAAGTCCCCGCACCCCCTCACGAGTCGCGTTGACTCGACCTCACTTCAGGAGATACATCGCTATGTCGACTTACCGTTTCGCCGCGCGCGCGGGTGTCGTGCTCGCCGTCGCCGGTTCCGCTGTCCTGCTCGCCCCTGGCCTGGCCTCGGCCCACGTGACCGCCAAGATCATCGGCGAGCCCGCCGTGCAGGGCGGCTACACCAAGATCACCTTCCGGGTGCCCAACGAGGACGCCACCGCGGGCACCGTGAAGCTGGAGGTGCGCTTCCCGCAGGAGGCCCCGATCACCTCGCTGCGCACCAAGCCGCAGGCCGGGTGGTCCGCGGTGATCACCAAGGCCAAGCTGGACAAGCCGATCACCTCGCACGGCACCGAGATCACCGAGGCGGTCAGCACCGTCACCTGGACCGCGGCCGCGGGCACCCGCATCGGCCCCGGCGAGTTCGCCGAGTTCGAGCTCTCCGGCGGCGCGCTGCCCGAGACCGACCAGTTGGTCATCCCCGCGATCCAGACCTACGACAGCGGCAAGGTCGTCTCCTGGGACGCCCCGCCGCCCGCCGCCGGTGCCGAGGAGCCCGAGCACCCGGCGCCGGTCATCAAGCTGACCAAGAAGAGCGAGGGCGGCGACGACCACGCGGCGGTCGCCCCCGCGTCCACTTCGGACACCAAGACCGGCCACACCGAGGCGGCGTCGGCCACCGGGTCGGACAACACGGCCCGCTGGCTCGGCGGTGCCGGTCTCGTCGTCGGCGCGCTCGGCCTGGGCCTCGGTGCCGGTGCGACCCTCCGCGCGCGCAAGGCGGTCGCCGCCGCGAAGGCGGGGAAGTAGCCGATGCGCGCACTGGGCCGTGGCCTCGCGGCGCTCGCGGTGGCCCTGGTCGCCACGGTCAGCCTCGCCGGACCCGCGTTGGCGCACAACCAACTCGTGTCCAGCACCCCCGCGGACAAGGCGTCGGTCGGCACCGGCCCGAGTTCGGTCGAGCTGACCTTCGACCAGCCGGTGCAGGCGGGCGAGAACCTCAACACGATCGTCGTGGTCGGCCCGGACGGCAAGGGCCAGTGGCAGAGCGGCAAGGCGGCGGTCCGCAGCAACGTCGTGTCCGTCGCGATGCGACCGCTCGGCCCAGCCGGTGACTACCGCGTCGGCTACCGCATCCTCTCCGCCGACGGCCACTCGGTCTCCGGCGAGATCAAGTTCACCCTGACCGCGGCGGGCACCGGCACCCCGGCACCCGCCGACGAGATCGCCGCCAGTGCGGACCCGGCCACGGCCGACTCCGACGACGGCGGCGTCCCGGTGTGGGTGTGGATCGCGGGCGCGGTCGTCCTGCTCGGCGCGGGCGTGTTCTTCGCACTGCGGGTCGGCGGCGACCAGACGTGACCGCCACCCGGACCACCACCTACCCGGGACTCGCCGCGGTCCTCGTGGTCTCCTCGATCGTCGGCGTCCTCGTCGGCCTCGCGGTGACCGCGGCGGACCCGGTCCCCGGGTTGCCGGATCCGGCGGTGGTGGTCCGGGTGGGTCTCCCGCTCGTGCGGGTCTTGCTGGACATGGCCGCGGTGGTGACGGTCGGGCTCTGCCTGCTGCCGCTGCTGATCGGCTTCGACCGGCCGAAGCTGGCCGAGCCGGTGCTCGCGGGCGCGCGGCGGATCGCGATGCTCAGCGCGCTGGTGTGGGCGGTGGCCGCGCTGGTTGCCCTGGTGTTGCAGACCGCAGAACTCCGGCCAGGCACCAACGTGTCAGCCGCGGCGGTGTGGGACTACGTGGGCACCGTCGGCGCAGGTAAGGCCCTGCTGTTCGTCGCCGCGTTCGCCCTACTCAGCTTCGGCTTGTCTCTGTGGTCGGTACGCGTAGGGGAGTCGGTGCCAGCCGAACTACGCGCGGCGGTGTCGCTGTTCGCGCTGTTGCCCTTACCGGTCACCGGTCACGCCACCAACTGGCGTTGGCACGACCTGACGATGATCTCGATGGAACTCCACGTCATGTCAGCAGCAGCCTGGACCGGCGGCCTCGGCGCGGTAGCCGTCCTACTCGCCGCGAACCGCACCCTCCTGGCCCACGCCCTACCCCGCTTCTCCAAACTCGCCACGATCTGCCTGATCGTCGTCACCGCCACCGGCGTGTTCAACGGCGCGGTCGAACTCGTGGTGAACCCGAACATCCCCCTGCTCGAAGCCCTGATCAGCACCCGCTACGGCGTACTCGTCCTACTCAAGACGGCGTGCCTGATAGCCCTAGCCGCCTTCGGCGCCAAGATCCGCTGGCACCTCATGCCCGCCATCGCCGCCCACCGCCCCACCGCACTGGTCACCTGGGCCGGACTCGAACTGGCCATCATGGGCCTGGCCTTCGGCTTCGCCGTCATCCTGACCCGCGCGCCTGTGTCCTGACCTAGCCGTGGGCCTGCCCGGGCAACACGCAACGGTGCGGAAGGCTCGACGGAACGCCCACGATGAACTGCTAGCCCCGGCCATGTACTTGTGCTGGTTCGGCAGGCGGCCGCCCTCCCGACGATCCGAATCCGTCACCCGTGCACGACGACCCTGCCGCTATCGCCTCACCCGGCTATCGCCTCACCCGGCGCGATTGGGCGCCGCGCCCGCGTTCCCGCACTCGCTGGGACAGTTGCCACTACCGCTGCAGGTACACGCACTCGTAGGCGGTCACCTGTTGATGTCTCCAGCCGCATTGGTTACCTGGGAAGGACTCGAACTGGCCATCATGGGCCTGGCCTTCGGCTTCGCCGTCATCCTGACCCGCGCGCCTGTGTCCTGAGGGCTAGCGGGGGGCCATCCGGAGGGCGCCGTCGAGGCGGATTACCTCGCCGTTGAGGTAGTCGTGGGTGATGATCGAGAGGGCGAGGGCGGAGTAGTCGTCGGCGGTGCCGAGGCGCTTGGGGAAGGGGACGCCGTCGGCCAGGGCGGCGCGGAATTCCTCGCTGACGGTGGCGAGCATGGGGGTGTCGATGATGCCGGGGGCGATGGTGACGACGCGGATGCCGGAGCTGGCGAGGTCGCGGGCGGCGGGCAGGGTGAGGCCGACGACGCCGCCCTTGGACGCGGCGTAGGCGGCCTGGCCGATCTGGCCGTCGTAGGCCGCGATGGACGCCGTGTTGATCACGATGCCGCGTTGGCCGTGCGCGTCGACCGGCTCGGTCTTGGCGATCTCGGCGGTGGCGAGGGTGACCACGTTGAACGTGCCGATCAGGTTGACCTCGACGACCTTGCGGAACAGGTCGAGGTCGTGCGGTCCGCGCTTGGACAGGATGCGCGCCGACGGCCCGATGCCCGCGCAGTTCACCACGACCCGCAGCGGCGCCGACCCACCGGCTGCCTGCTCGACGGCGGCGCTGACCTGCGCCGGGACGGTCACGTCGGCCTCGAGGTAGGTCACCCCGTCGACTGCGGGGGCGGCGGCGATGGAGGACGGCAGGTCGAGCGCGTACACCGTGGCGCCCGCCGCGGCGAGGGCGTGGGCGGTGGCGCCGCCGAGGCCGGACGCGCCTCCGGTGACGATGGCCGCGGACCCGTCGATCTGCATTGTGCGTTCCTCTCGCCCGTGCGGTGTGCTCCGCGGCTGAGGTTAACGCCCGTTCAGCGCCTGCCCCACCGCACTGTGGCGCACGCGGCAGATGCCGTCGATGGCGACCAGGTCGTCCGCGCTGGGCCGCCAGGTCGCGGCCGCCGCGTTGGCGGTCACCTGTTCGGGGGTGGTGGCGCCCGCGATCACCGAGCCGACGGTGGGCTGGGCGGCGAGCCAGCCGATGGCGAGGGTGGCCATGCCGATCCCGCGCTCGTCGGCGAAGGCGCGCAGCTTCTCGATCCGGTCCCACGGCGCGTCGGCGAGTAATCGCTGCCGCCCGGCGAGCCTGCTGCCGTCCGGTGGGGTCTCGCCGCGCGCGTACTTGCCGGTGAGCAGGCCGTTGGCCAGCGGGAAGTACGGCAGCAGGCTGACCGAGAACCGGGCGCAGGCGGGCAGGAACTCGGTCTCGGCGCCGCGTTCGAGCAGCGAGTAGTGCGTCTGCGCGGACACCACCGGCCCGACCTGCTCGGTGCGCGCCGTCCAGCACACGTCCGCCAACTGCCAGGCGGGCACGTTGCAGATCCCCGCGTACCGCACCAGCCCGTCGCGGACCAGGTCGTCGAGCGCGGACAGCGTCTCCTCGACGGGCGTCCCCGGGTCCGGCCGGTGCAGTTGGTAGAGGTCGATCCAGTCGGTGCCGAGCCTGCGCAGCGACGTCTCGGCCGCTCGTCGCACGTACCGGCGGGACCCGCGCGCGCCGAAGTCGGGCCCGTTGACGCCCTGCATGTCGAGGCCGAACTTGGTGGCGACCACGGCCTTCTCGCGCCGCCCGATCAGGGCCTGGCCGAGCAGTTCCTCGCTGCGCCCGCGCGGCGCCCCGTACACGTCGGCGACGTCGAACAGCGTCACCCCGGCGTCGAGGGCGGCGGACACCAGCTCGCGGGAACCCGCCAGCGACTCGGCGGCCGTGCCGGGTCGGCCCAGGTTGTTGCAGCCAAGACCGACGGCGCTGACCACCAGTCCTGACTCACCCAGGTGACGGAGCTCCACACCGCTGACGATAGGGCGGGAGAGCGCGTGTGAGCCAGACATCGGATGTAACGTGGACCGCGCCCTGTGTGGGTGACCCCGGTAAGGCAGGCTGTGCCCATGAGCACGACACCAGAGGGTGAGCCGGGGGTCACCGCCCCCGGCTGGACCGCCGCCGACATCCCCGCGTTGGACGGCAGGACCTTCATCGTCACCGGCGGCAACAGCGGCCTCGGCTTCGAGACCTGCCGCGCGCTGGCGGGCAAGGGTGCCCAGGTCGTCCTCGCCGCCCGCGACCCGGAGAAGGGTGCTGAGGCGGTCGAGCGGATCCGCGCGGAGCACCCGGACGCCACCGTCGAGACGCGGGTGCTCGACCTGGCCGACCTCGACAGCGTCGAGGTGTTCGCGGCCGGGATCCACGAGGTCGACGTGCTGGTCAACAACGCGGGCGTGATGATGCCGCCGCGCACGACCAGCGCGCAGGGCTACGAGCTGCAGTTCGCCGTGAACCACCTCGGCCACTTCGCGCTCACCGCCCGGCTGCTCGACGTGCTGTCGCAGGGCGCCGACCCGCGTGTGGTGACCGTCACCTCGTTCCTGCACCGCCGCGGCCGCATCCACTTCGACGACCTGCACGGCGAGCACAAGTACTCCCGCACGGGCTACTACTCGCAGTCGAAACTGGCCAACGTCGTGTTCGGCCTCGAACTGCACCGGCGGCTGCGGCTCAACACCGTGCCGATCACCAGCGTCCTCGCCCACCCCGGCTACGCGGCGACGAACCTGCAGTCGGCCGGGCCGACCGGGATCATGAAGCTGGCGATGAAGGTGTCCAACCGGCTCGCCGCGCAGGACGCCGAGATGGGCGCGTTGCCGCAGCTCTACGCCGCGGTGTCGCAGGACGTCGACGGCGGTCAGCTGATCGGGCCGGACGGCCGCAAGGAGCAGAAGGGCTACCCGACGGTGGTCCACCCGCTGGAGTCGGCGCGCGACCGCGAGCTCGCGAAGCGGCTGTGGGACACCAGCGAGGAACTGACCGAGCTGTCCTTCGGCCTCGCCGCGCGATGACCGCGTACGCGGCCCTGCTGCGCGGGGTGAACGTCGGCGGGCGCTCGAAGCTCCCGATGGCGGACCTGCGCACGGTGCTGACCGGGCTCGGTTATGCGGATGTCCGCACGTTGTTGCAGAGCGGCAACGCCGTGTTGCGCACCGATGCGGCCGCGGCGGACGTGGAGCAGGCCGTCGAGCGGGCGTTGCTCGCCGAGGTCGGGCTGACGACACGGTGCTTGGTGCGCACCGGCGATGAGCTGCGGGCGGTGCTCGCGGGCAACCCGTTCGCCGAGGCCGACAACGGGTCGAAGATGGTGGCCGCGTTCGTGTCGTCGGTGCCGGAATCGCCGGGGTTCGACCCGGTCACGCTGGACCCGGAGCGGGTGCGGGTGGGCGACCGGGTGATCTACCAGTGGTGCCCGGACGGCATCAGCAACGCGCCGCTGGTCGTCCCGGTCGTGGAGAAGAAGTGGGGCGTCGTGGTGACCGCCCGCAACTTCAACACCGTGACGAAGCTGGCTGACCTGCTCTAACGCCCGACCGCGTACCCCTGCATGCCGCGCGGGTTGGCGGCGGCGCGCATCAGGCCGTCGGGGTCGCGGGACACCGCGGACAGGCGACCGAGGGTCCACGGGCCGACGTCGACCACGGAGTGGCCGCGCGCTTCGAGTGCCGCCAGTGTCTCCTGGCCGAGGCGGGACTCGACGTGCGCCTCGCCGGGGACGAAGTCGCGCGGGTAGAACGAGCTGGGCACGGCGTTGGAGTGCCACGCGGGGGCGTCGATCGCTTCCTGGAGGTTGAGCCCGCCGACCGTGTGCGCCAGCCAGAAGCACAGCTGCCACTGGTCTTGGCCGTCGCCGCCGGGGGTGCCGAACGCGAGGCGGGGGACGCCCTCGTGCAGCGCGAGGCTCGGGGTGAGGGTGATCCGCGGGCGCTTGCCGGGTGCGAGGGTGTTCGGCAGGCCCTCGTCGAGCCAGAACATCTGCGCCCGGCTGCCGAGGCAGAAGCCCAGGTCGGGGATGGTGGGCGAGGACTGCAGCCAGCCGCCGGACGGGGTCGCCGAGATCATGTTCCCCCACCGGTCGACGACGTCGATGTGCACGGTGTCGCCCTTGGTCGAGCCGTCCGCGCGCACGGTGGGTTCGCCGATCGCGCCGGACAGGGTGGCGGGGGCGGTGGGGTAGCGGGGGAGTCGCGGGGTGCGGTCGTTGGGGGAGCCGGGGCGCAGGTCGAACGAGGCCGTGTCGGAGATGAGCCTGGCGCGGTCGGCGGCGTACTCGCGGGAGAGGAGGGCGTCGATCGGGACTGGCGCATCGCCGTACCAGGCTTCCCGGTCGGCGAAGGCGAGCTTGGTGGCCTCCAGGGCCGTGTGCACGGTGTCGGCGGTGGGGATTCCGTCCACATAGGAGAGTTGCGCGTTCTCCAGGAGGCGGAGTTGTTGCAGGAGAACGGGTCCCTGGGTCCAGGGGCCGCACTTGACTAAGGTCCACTGGCCGAAGTCGGCGGTGGTCGCGGGCTCGTAGGTGGCGGACCAGTCGGCCATGTCCTGCCCGGTCAGCACTCCCGCGTGGTCCCGCCCGGAGTCGTCCCGGAAAGCATTGCGGCAGAACGAATCCACCGCCTCGGCCACGAACCCCTGCGACCACGCCCGCCGCGCCGCATCGATCTCGGCCTCCCGGGTCGGCCCCGTGGCCGCCTTGAGCAGCCGCTCCCAGGTATCGGCCAATCCGGGATTCGCGAACCGACTCCCCTTGGCCCCCAACCACAACGCCCCCGACGTCGGCCAGTGCTCGGTGAACAGCCCCCGCACCCTGTCGACGACGGCCGTCACCTGCTTGAGCAACGGAAACCCGTTCCGCGCATACCCGATCGCGTACCCGAGCACGTCGTGCAACCGCTTGGTCCCGTGATCCCGCAACAACGTCAACCACCCGTCCCACGCCCCGGGCACGGTCGCCGCCAGCAACCCGCTCCCCGGCACAAGATCAAGCCCAAGGCCCCGGTAGTACCCCACCGAAGCCCCCGCAGGCGCCACCCCCTGCCCGCACAACACCCGAGGCACCGGATCGGTGGCGGTCGCGAACACCGCCGGAACCTCCCCACCAGGCCCATTCAGGTGCGGCTCCACCACCTGCAACACAAACCCAGCCGCCACCACGGCGTCGAAGGCGTTCCCCCCGTCCTCCAACACCGCCATCCCCACCCCGGACGCCACCCAGTGCGTGGAAGCAACCATCCCGAAGGTGCCCGCAAGCTCGGGCCGAGTGGTGAACACACCCCCAACATACGAGCGCCCCCACCCCCGGGGAAGCGCTCACGCAGCCGACACGGCTGTGATCGCCTCACGCGGATAGGTGGTCACCAGGTGCTCATCGGCGCCTTCGATGACCAGTTCGACGGTCACCCGCACCCCGAGGCCCGTCTCCCGAACCCGCACGACCACACCTTCGACCTCGCCCAGACCGAAGGGCACGATCACCCGCCCACCGACTTCGATGCCGTCGACCACGATCCACCCTCCTGTCACCATGGTGCTCGCCCCAACAGCGTGTCGAGGTGCGTCCTGCACACAGTGTCCATGCCTCCAGCCAGGCCGTCCAGCGCACTTCGCCACGATCGCGCGGTCGGCAGCGTCATCGGCCAGCCTGCGGATCGCACCTTCTGCAGCTTTGTCTCGTCGTCGTGAGCAATGCCGTTGCGCGCCGTGTTGAGCAACTCCAGCTTCTGGTTCCACTTCACGGCCCGGGTCGGGTAGCGGGTCCGGAGGTCTGCCCACAGAGCCAGCCCGAGCCTGGCGTAGTCAGTTCCAAGGCCGCCTGGGCTGGCGTTTCCCGAGTCGAGCTTGCGGTTCGCGCGCAGGTTGACGATGCCGATGATGTCCTCGAGCCTGCTGTTGCTGAGACCGAGAGCGTCGACGACGGCATCAACGCACTCGTCGTGCAGGTCGCGGGCGAAACCTTGGAACTCCGCCGCCAGGCGTAGGAGGATCGCGTGGTTCAGCTCGTCGGTATCCCACTTTCGGCCAGGAGTCGCTCCACTGACCTGGGCGTGGGCGGCGAGGAGGTTGTCCAGTCGCGCTGAGCGAGCAACTCGCCAGGTCTGGAGCGCCTGGGACTTCACGCGGTAATCGTACCTATACGCAAAGTGGTGGATCGGCTGGGTGGTCGGGATGCCTCGTCGACCACCCAGCGCGGGTCGTTCTAGTTCTCCCGCACGCCCAGGCCGATCGGGCAGGAGACGCCGGTGCCGCCCATGCCGCAGTAGCCGTTGGGGTTCTTCTGGGGGCTCAGGTATTGCTGGTGGTAGTCCTCGGCGTAGTAGAAGTCGCCGAGGGGGGCTACTTCGGTGGTGATCTGGCCGTAGCCCGCGCGGGTGAGGACGTCCTGGTAGGCGGCCAGGGAGGTTTCGAGGGACTTCTTCTGCTCGTCGTCGGCGTAGTAGACGGCGGAGCGGTACTGGCTGCCGAGGTCGTTGCCCTGGCGCAGGCCCTGGGTGGGGTCGTGGCCTTCCCAGAAGATCTTGAGCAGGTCGTCGTAGGAGACCTTCGCGGGGTCGTAGGCGACGAGGACGCCCTCGGTGTGGCCGGTGAGGCCGGAGCACACTTCCTCGTAGGTCGGGTTCGGGGTGTACCCGCCGACGTAGCCCACCGCGGTGGAGTACACGCCGGGGACCGCCCAGAAGACCCGTTCGGGACCCCAGAAGCAGCCCATGGCGAACACAGCGGTGCGTGTGCCCTCGGGGAACGGCGCCACGATCCGCCGGTCGGGGTACACCGTGTGCGCCGTCGGGACCACCAGGGGCTCCTGGCGACCCGGCAGGGCCTGGTCGGCTGCGACAATACGGGTCTTGTCCCGCCTGAACAGCGTCATGACACCACTGTAGAGACCCACGGCAACCCGTGCGGGTGGGACAGGACCGAGCTGACCGCGAGCGGAAGACCAACGCATGCAGTGGCAGGACACCCTTCGCGACCTCGACGACCGGTTGTCGTCCGGGGAGATCGACGCCGCCGAGCACCGGCGGTTGCGGGACGAGGCGCTGGCCGAGGCGTCGGGGACGACCCGGCGGGTGCCGATCCCGTCGTCGGCGTTCCTGCCGCGCCGCGAGTTGAGCCCGGCGCGGGCGCTCGAGCTGGGCGAACGGGGGCGTTTCGTTGACGGTGAGTCGCTGTTCGTCGAGTCGGAGGGCCGCAGGGGCAAGGTCGCGCTGGGTGTGGTGGCCGCGGCGGCGGTGGTCGGTGTGGCCGTGTGGTGGTTCTCCAGTTCCACTGAGCCCGCGCCGGTAGCCGCCCCTCCTCCTCCGACCGCCAACCGGGCGGACGAACTCGCTAGGGGCTTACCCAAGCTGCCCGGCACGGTCAGATCCCAGCCGTCGGTCTTACCTGTCTCCGTTGGCCCCCAGCTCGGCCTCTATGGCCCGGAGGTCCCCAACGTCGGCAGCTCTGGCCTCGTGAACGCCGCCTCTACCGACGGTCCCCGCTCGCTTACCGTCAACGTTCTAGACAACGGCGGCGGTCCTGATCGGGCTAAAGACATCCTGGCCTACGCCGCCGCCACAGGTTGGGCCAACGACACCGCCCCAGAAGGCGTACAGATAGTGCGCACGGGCCAAGGCGGCACACAGCACTACCGCGCCGTCTATCGCTCGGGAACCTGGACTGTGCTGGTCACGGCCACCTCGAAGGACGACGATGTGTCATTCCGGGCCTACTTCGACTCAGTGCTAGCACGCACGCTCTTGGCGTTACCTGCCCGCTGAGCTCGCGGAGTCACATTGGGTAGGGTACGAGCACACGGTGGAGGAGCTCGGCGATGACCTGGCAAGAAGAGTTAAGGCAGCTGGACGCCGACTTGGCCGCGGGACGCCTGTCCTCTGACGACTACCGCGTCCGGCGGGACGCCGTGCTGGCCAAGGCCGCGAGTGGCGACACCGGCCTGCCGCTCCAGCCGGTGCCCACCCCCGTGCAGCCCGCCCCGGAGCCGATCACCCAGCTCCCGCTGCCCCCGGCGCCCACCCCGGTCGCGCCCGTCGCGGCGCCGATCTCCGCCCCGGTTCCGGTCCCCCCGCCGCCGGTCGTCGCGGACAAGCCCGCCGACGGCCCCTTCCCGCCCGCGTTCAAGTGGAAGGACGACACCCCGGCGGTCGAGGCGACCAACATCATCCCGGCGATCACACCGGACACCCCGCGCCCCCCGGGCATCCCGGTCGGTGAGCGGACGCAGACCGTGCAGACGGTGCGCCCGCAGGAGCCGCAGGCCGACCGCACGCAGGTCGTGCGCAACCCCGAGCAGCAGGCGGCCACCGCCGAGCCGCAGGCCGACCGCACCCAGGTCGTGTCGAGCAGCGAGATGCGCACGGTCACCACGAACTTCCCGCCGCAGCCCCAACAGCAGCAGCCCCAGCAACAGCAGGCCCCGCAGCACCCGGTGGTCCCCGCGGGCTGGAACCAGCCGCGACCGGTGGAGAGCGCGCCGCCGTGGTGGGCGGGCGAGGAGGTGCCCGAGCTGGGCAACTCCGCGTGGCCGCAGAACGCGGACGTGTTCGCCACCGACACCAAGCCCGGCCGCGGCAAGACCGTGTGGCTGGTGATCCTCGCGATCATCCTGGTATTGGGCATCGCGACCGGCGCGTTCTTCGTGGGCAAGAGCGTCGGCGAGAGCAAGTCCGCGAGCGCGGGCTACTCGAGCCCGGACAGCACCACCCAAACTCGTTAGCGACCACTCCACAGTTATCGGTACCGTTCGGGAGACTCTCCCGTCACGCTCCAAGGCTCTTAGCGCCTGAGCGTTTGGCTGTCCGCGCCGATGTGCGCCCGCAGCTCCGTGAACCGCAGCTCCCGTACAGGTCGAGCGCGGACACGATCAAGGATCGGCCATCTGCCCGCGTGGGCCAGCACGTCTCCCAACCTTTCGACCGCGCCGGCACGGCCGGTCCTGCACGAGGTGCTCGGGGAAGGAAAAGCTCTTGCCGCATAGTTCGTCTGACAACGAAACTGGCCCGGTGCGTACCCACCAGGCGGTCACCCTCGCCACCGTGCTGCTCGCCGTCCTGATGTTCCCGATCACGCTCACCGGCGCCTCGATCGCCCTGCCCGAGATCCGCACCGCCCTGCACGGTGACCTGGCGTCGGTGCAGTGGGTGGTCAACGCCTACAACACGACCTTCGCCGGGTTCATGCTCGCCGCCGGTGGGCTGGCCGACATCGTGGGCAGGCGCCGGGTGTTCGCCGCGGGGACCGCGATCTTCGCCGCGGGTGGCCTGCTCAGCGCGGTCGCGGCGAACCTGCTGGTGCTCGACCTGCTGCGCGGCCTGTCCGGCATCGGTGCCTCCGCCGCCGCGACCAGCGCCGTCGCGATCCTGGCAGGCTCGTTCGACGGCAAGGCCAAGGCACTCGCGTTCAGCCTGTTCGGCACCACGATCGGCTTCGGGCTCGCGTTCGGGCCGTCGGTGTCGAGCCTGCTCATGGGCGCGTTCGGCTGGCAGGCGGTGTTCTGGTTCCCCGCCGCGGTCGGCCTGGTGGCGTTGGCCCTGGTCCCGGTCCTGCCCGAGTCCCGCAACCCGGCCGCGACCGGCGTCGACTGGCCGGGGACGATCACGTTCACCGGCGGGTTGCTGCTGGTCATCACCGGGTTCATCGAGGGACCCGCGCTGGGCTGGGCCAGCCCGCCGGTGCTGCTCGCGTTCGTCCTCGGCGTCGGCCTGCTGGTGGCGTTCGCCGTGGTCGAGCGGCGCGTCGCGAACCCGATGTTCCACTTCGAGCTGCTGCGCACCCCGCGCTTCCTGGCCGCGGCGATGGCGGCGGCGGCGTTCGTGGCGGTGATGGTGCCGCTGCTGGTCTACCTGCCGTCGTACCTGACCGAGGTGGTCGGGCAGACGGCGCCGCAGGCCGGGGCCACGCTGATCCTGATGACCGCGCCGATCCTGGTGCTGCCGCTGCTCGCGGGCGCGCTGGCCAGGTGGACCTCGGAGAACACCGTGCTCGCCGCCGCACTCGCCCTGGTGGCGCTGGGCGCTGGCTGGCTGACCACGATCAACCCGGCCAGCACCGCCCTGTCGCTGGCCGGACCGCTGCTCACCCTCGGCGCGGGCATCGGCCTGTCGACCGGCCTGGTCGACGCCATGGCCCTGAGCAGCGCCGGACCGGACCGCGCGGGCACCGCCTCCGGCATGTTCGGCACCTCCCGCCTCGCCTTCGAGACGATCAGCATCGCCGTCGTCGGCTCGATCATCGCCACCGGCACCGCGGGCACCCTCCAGGGCGACGGCTACACCAGCGCCCTCCGCCTCTCCCTCTGGCTCCTGGCCGCCCTCACCGCCCTGGTCCTGACCGCCTTCCTCACCCTCACCCGCCGCTCCACAGCCACCCCCGCCGTCGCCTGACCGCACCAGTTGTCCCCACCTGTGGATAACTCAACCCCGCCCAGAGCCCCCCGAAGCACCGTCCAGACCGGGTGATTCCCCAGCTCGGGGGCAACTTTTGAACCTGTTTCAGCAGTCACCGGGGGTGGGCACCGGAACGAGGTTATCCACAGGAGTTATCCACAGTGTGCACAAATGTTCGAACAACACCGTGTTGCGAGAGTGCTACTTACCGTAGTGATACCGGCACGCGGCGATCCGCACCGAGTCGTCCGCAACCTTGTAGACCAGGCGGTGTTCATCGGTGATGCGACGTGACCAGTAGCCCTGGAAGCCGTGCTTCAACGGCTCGGGCTTGCCGATCCCCTCGTTGCCGTGACGGCAGACGTCCTTGATGAGGTCGTTGATCCGCTTGAGGACCTTGCGGTCCTCGGTTTGCCACCAGACGTAGTCCGCCCAGGCGTATTCGTCCCAGACCAGCTTCATTCCGCCAGGTCGTGCTGTGTGCCGTCGCCGGACTCCAGGCGCTCGATGGCCGTGATCAGTCGCCGCGCGTTCTCAGGGCTCCGCAGCAGGTAAGCGGTTTCCTTGAGTGACTGGTAGTCGTCGAGGGACACGATCACGACCGGTTCGTGCCCGGCGCGGGTGATCACGACCTCCTCGCGGTCGTTGACCACGGAATCAAGGGTCTCGGCGTACTTCGCGCGAGACTCGGAGTAGCTCATGGTCTTCACAGACACCCTCCCTTCGACGTACAGAATAATGTACGTCGACTGCGGGGCTGGGGCAAGGGTTTGCCCATGTGACCTGGCAGGCCCGGGAGGGTCGCCCGCTATGTCCGACTAGGGCGGGGCGATCCAGTCGGTGGTGGCCGGTTGGGGGAAATCCGGGCCGATGAGCAGGCATGATCTGCGCCATGGGTGAACGGGCGCGGGCACGGGCCGCGGTGGCTTTGGGGCAGTGGGTGGAGCCTGGGGAGGTGTTCGCCCAGGGGAAGGCGCTGCGGGAGCGGACGGGGCTCAAGGAGCACCGGGACGTGCGCTTGGCGGCGGACCGGCCCTCGATCGTGGACTTCGTGGCGGCGAGCAACGCGGGGCGGGTCGAGGACCTGGTGCCGCTGCGGGTCGGGCGGATGGTGGTGTCGCCGTTCGCGTTCTTCCGGGGCAGTGCCGGGCTGATGGCGGCCGACCTGGTCGCGACGCCGCGCAGCGGGTTGGACGCGCAGTTGTGCGGGGACGCGCACGCGGCGAACTTCGGTCTGTACGGGACGCCCGACGGGCAGATCGTGATGGACATCAACGACTTCGACGAGACCGTGCCGGGGCCGTGGGAGTGGGACCTCAAGCGGCTGGCGACGAGCATCGTGCTGGCCGGTCGGGAGGGCGGGTTCTCCGAGCGGTCGTGCCGGGAGGCGGCCGAGGACGTGGTGCGGTCCTACCGCAAGGCGCTCGACCACCTCGCCGAGCAGCCGTTCCTCGACTCGTGGTCGGCGCTGGGCGACGAGTCGGTGCTGGCCAAGGTCGACGGCCAGGCGCTGCTGGACGACTTCGCCAAGGCGGCCAAGAAGGCCCGCAAGAACACCAGCGCGAGGGTCGCCGCGAAGTGGACCCAGCGCGGCGCGGACCAGCGGTGGCGGTTCGTCACCGAGCCGCCGGTGCTCACCTCGGTCGACGACGAGGTGGCGGAGGCCGTCGTCGGCGCCCTGCCCGCGTACGTCGACACGCTGCGGGAGTCCCGGCGGAACCTGATCATGCGGTACGGGGTGTCCGACGTGGCGTTCCGCGTGGTCGGCACCGGCAGCGTCGGTCTGCGCAACTACCTGGTGCTGCTGCACGGCAACGGCGACGAGGCCCTGGTGCTGCAGGTGAAGGAAGCCCAATCCTCGGCGCTGGCGCACCACCTCGGGCTGGCACCCGCCAAGCACGAGGGCAAGCGCATCGTCCACGGCGCCCGGCTCGTCCAGGCCGAGACCGACATCCTGCTCGGTTGGACCACCGTCGGCGGTAGGCACTACATCGTCCGGCAGTTTAGGAACCGCAAGGGGGAGATCGATCCTACAACGCTGGAGCGGGACCACCTGGACGACTACGGCCGCTTCGCGGGGGCTCTGTTGGCTCGCGCCCACACCCGCTCCGTGGACCCCAGGCTCCTGGCGGGCTACTGCGGCGAGGACCTGGACGAGGCGATCGGCAAGTACGCGACCTCTTACGCAGATCAGACCGAGTCTGACCACGCAGACCTTCTAGCCGCCGTCCGCACCGGCAAACTCCCGGCGCTTCACGAGGACTGACAAACGAAAATGGTGGGTGCTCAATGAGCACCCACCATCATTCGTGAGCGGATGACGAGACTCGAACTCGCGACCCTCACCTTGGCAAGGTGATGCGCTACCAGCTGCGCTACATCCGCCTACCCAGTCTTGCTTGGGTACGGGAACTATACCTTAGGCTCCGGTCACGCTGTTGCAGCGGGGGGTACGTTCCCCACACTCGCCGACCGAGGGGGTGCTGTTGGGCCAGGCAGGATCTACCCGACGGGCTAGTGCAGATGATGGGGTCCTCTTAACGTTATTCACGTTTATCGACCGCTGGACAACCCCATGTGGCATCTTGTTCACCACTGTCACGACGGCCAGGAGGAGGTACCGGGCCGGATGACCGGGATGCACCGGCCTGCTTCCGGCGGGCGTCGCGACGCTGACGAGGGTGGTTCGTCAGTGGCCGCCTGCGAAGATCTGGCACTCCTGCAACGCCTCCGCTCCGGTGATGACGCCGCCTTCGGCGAGTTGTTCTCCCGGCACTCCGACGCCGTGCGCAGGTTGGCCCTGGGGTTGGTCGCCGACCGCGCCGAGGCGGAGGACCTGGCAGCGGAGGCGTTCTTCCGCGTGCTGCAGGCGGTCCGCCGCGGCTCGGGGCCCGTGGACAACGTGCGCGGCTACCTGCTGATCGTGACCAGGCGGGTCGCGTGGGAGTGGAACGCCCGCAAGCGCGACGTCCCGGTGAGCGACGAGGAGCTCAGCCACCGGGTGGGCGCGGGCCCGGACAACACCGGTCAGTCGACCGAGCGAACCCTGATCACCCGCGCGTTCACCAGCCTCCCCGAGCGGTGGCGCAGCGTGCTGTGGAAGGTCGAGGTCGAGGGCGAGCGTCCCGCTGTTGTCGCGGGCAACTTCGGTCTCAGCCCGAACGCCACCGCCGCGTTGGCTCGCCGTGCGCGTCAGGGGCTGCGTGCGGCCTACCTGCAAGCGCATCTGACCGTCGACCGTGGCTCTACCGGCTGCCGGTCCGTGTTGGAGAAGCTAGGCGCGTACACGGCAGGCAGCATCAAGGGCACCGAGCGGCGCAAGGTCCGCGCGCACCTGTCCATCTGCCCTTCGTGCACGTCGATGCAGGCCGAGCTCCAGGACGTCTGCTCCGGTCTGCGCGCGCACGCCGCGTTCATCGCCGCCCCGATCGCCGGGATCGCGCTGTGGCAGCAGATCGGCATCGCCAGCTCCGCGACCGGCGCGGTCACCGGCCTCGGCGCGGTCAAGGGACTGCTGTCGACGGCGAAGATGCAGGTCACGCTCGCCGCGACCTCGGCGGCCGCGGTCGGCGTGTTCGGGTTCGCCCTGGTCCCGTGGGGGACGACCGGCGAACAGCAGGCGTACGCCGACTTCAACGGCGGCGGCCCGACCGAGCTGCTCGTCGAGCCGGACCCGTCCGCCGCTGGTGGTCTTGCCCCGGCGCCGACGAACACGGTCGTCCCGACCCAGGGCAAGCCCAAACCGGGGGCGTCGACCACGCCGACCGCCCCCGCGGGCGGTGAGGCCAAGCAGACGCCCACCAGCCAGCAGCAGGTGCCCGCCGTCCAGCAGTCGCCCCAGGCGGCCAGCCAGGTGGTGCGGGTCGCCACCCCGCCCAAGGCGCAGCCCAACACCCAGGTGGAGAAGCCGAAGCAGGCGCCCCAGGAGACCAGGCCGCGCAACCAGGGCCGGGTGAACACCCAGCAGCAGGTGTCGACCTTCGACGAGTCGCTGCTGGTGGTGTACAGCCAGACCACCTACGAGCGGCGGTGGACGGTCTACGACCGCTACGACGTGGTCACCGAGACGAGGGTCACCACCAAGGTCAACTCGGCCAGGCAGACCACCGTCGCGACCAAGCAGGCGGAGTACACCCGCTACCGCCACCCGCGCCCCGTCCGGCAGGGGACCAGGGTGGAGTCGTACTCCTCGATCACCGTGACGGGGGTCCCCCGACCCCGGTAGTTGATCAACTCGGGTCGCCGGTGCCAGAATCGGTGCGTGGGCTGGTCGGGCATTTCACCCGTTGGTCGCAGCGCCGAGGCGGTAACGTTGCCCCTCGGTGCTGTCAGACCCGGGTGCGTGCCGCTGGCCGCGCACCGGCGGCCGGAGGGCAGGAGATGACGCGTCAGGTACGTGACGTGAACGGTCGGTTGTGGACCGTGCACGGCACCCTCGAGTGGCGCACCCCGGCCACCGAGGACGACTTCGAGCACGACGTCGCGGCCGGGTACGTCCCCGGCGTGGTGATGTTGGTGCTGATCACGGTCCTGGTGGTCGCGCTGGTCGCCTGGATGCCCGTCGACGTGGTGGTGCCGGGCTGGTTAGTGCTGCTCCTGGTGCTGGCCATCCTGTTCTTCCCGGCGCGCTGGGCGGTGCGGCGGCCGTGGACGCTGGTCGCCGAGACCGGCGACGACGGCGACGGCGAGCCGACCGAGCGCTGGATGGGCACGATCCGCGGCTACTTCAGCGCGCGCACCGAGATCACCAGGATCGCCAAGGAGATCAGCCAGGACACCCAGCCCAGCTACGAGGGCGTCCTCAAGCCGCTCGCCTGAGCGTGCTCGGCCGGTGACCGCCCGCTGCGGGGCATGACAGACCGCCCCGCAGCGGCGAGACTGGTGCTGTGCCGGAACTCCCCGAGGTCGAGGCCCTAGCCCACCACCTGCGCGAACACGCCGTCGGTCGACGCGTGGAGCGGGTGGACGTCGCCTCGCTCAGCGCCCTCAAGACCGCCAGCCCGCCGTGGACCGCGCTGCACGGCCGCGAGGTCACCGCCGTCGCCCGCCACGGCAAGTACCTGGACCTGGAGGCGGACGGCCTGCACCTGGTCACCCACCTGGCGAGGGCCGGGTGGCTGCGCTGGGCGGACACCATGTCGGCGACGCCGCTCAAGCCGGGCAAGGGCCCACTGGCGCTGCGCGTGCACCTCGGCCCGCCCGGCCAGGGCCCCGGCTTCGACCTGACCGAGGCAGGCACGAAGAAGGGCCTGGCCGTCTGGATCGTCGAGGACCCGGCCACCATCGAGCAGATCGCCACCCTCGGCCCCGACGCCCTGGCTCTGACCCGAGACGAGTTCGGCGCCGTGCTGAAGGGCCGCACCGAACGCCTGAAGAACCTGCTGACCAGCCAACGCGTGCTCGCAGGCATCGGCAACGCCTACTCCGACGAGATCATGCACGTCGCACGGCTGTCCCCCTACGCCACTCCGGCGCGCCTGCCGGAGGAGTCGATCGACCAGCTCTACGACGCCATGCGCACAGTGCTGACCGACGCCGTCGCCCGCTCGGTCGGCCAGGACGCCGCCCGCCTCAAGGGCGAGAAGCGCTCCGGCCTGCGGGTCCACGCCCGAACCGGCCTGCCCTGCCCGATCTGCGCGGACACCATCCGCGAGGTCTCGTTCGCGGACAAGGCGTTCCAGTACTGCCCCACCTGCCAAACCGGCGGCAAACCCCTAGCCGACCGCCGCCTCTCCCGCCTGCTCAAGTAGCCCCCGCCGCTGGCTGACCGCCCTCTGCCGCACCTCCGCACTCACTCCCCGCACTCGCCACCCCCGGCGCCCCGAACCGGCCTACACCCCGAACCCCGGCGCCCCTGCGCCCCGAATCGAACGGGGCCAGGCCCCCGCTGCTGCTGCCCCCGCTGGCGTTGGCTGACCGCCTCGGCCGCCCCTCCCGCTCAAGATCAACTCCGCTCCGGGGGCCCACCCTCCCGGGGCCCGGGGCCCCATCTCTGAACCTATCGACCCTGGCGTTCTGTCAATAGGGCTCGGCGGCTGGCTGTGGATGGTTGGCGGGGTTGTGGACAAGTACCTGTCCTGACCGATCATCGACGCGAAACCGCTGGTCAAGGCCAGTCCAAGACTCAGCGACGTTGGCCGCCACGCGCCCCTCCACGACGATGGTCTCCACCCGGCCTTAACGATCGTTGGCCCAACCCGCCCCTCTCAGGCGTTGGCCCAACGTGCCCCTCTACGACGTTGGCCCCAACGTGCCCTCTCAGACGTTGGCCCACAACCGCACCTCTCAGACGTTGGCCGACAACCGCTCCTCGGATCCGCTGGTGCCAAGCAGGCTCGATGGGTGGACTTGTTTTGTGTGGGGGGACGACACCCGTAGCGTCGCTCACCGTGGCAGGGCCTGCTCTTGGGCCCCTGCTTTGTGGTTCTGCCCGGGTGTCGTAGGGGCCCCGCGCAAAACAAGTTCGCCGCATCGAGCAAAGCTCGAAACTCGCGCCCAGGCCAATGCCGAAGGCGAGGCGTTGATCGTCGACGCCGCAGGCGAGCACGAGAGCCGCCTACACCCCAGGTACCTTGACCCCGTCCTTGTCCCGCCCTGCGGCCAACCGGGAGCATGACCAGGTGGACTTCCTGACCGAGCGCGCGTTCGTCGGTGTTGTGGCGACGTTGATCGTGCTCGGGCTCTTCGTCTTCCTCTGCAGGCCGCGCAAGGCGGGTTCGGTGCACGATGCCGTCCTGGACACCGTGCAGCGCCTGTCGAAGGCGGCTCCCGAGCTGCGCAACGGGCTCACCGAGCAGGCGGCGGATCAGGCCACGACCCATCTGCTGGAGATGCTCAAGTGCGTGGCCGTGGGGATCTCCGACCGCGATGGGCGGTTGCTCTCGTGGGACGGGCAGGCCAACGAGCACTACGCCGATCTCGAGGAGCAGATCGTCGAGGCGGTCCGGGAGGGGCACCGGGCGCACGTCCAGCACGAGAACCTGCAGTGCAGGCGCCGGGGTAGTTGTCCGATGCGGACCGCCGTCATCGTGCCGTTGATCATCGACGGGCAGGTCGAGGGTGCGTTGATCGTCGTGGGTGGGGTTGACGGGAAGCGGATGATCCGGGCGGCGGATGAGGTCGCGCGGTTCCTGTGCATCCAGTTAGAGCTGGCCAAGCTCGACGAGTCCAAGCAGCAGTTAGCCCAAGCTGAGCTGCGTGCGCTTAGAGCCCAGATCTCGCCGCACTTCATCTACAACACGCTCAACACCATCTCCTCTCTTATCCGCACTGACCCCGAGCAGTCTCGGGAGTTGTTGCAGGACTTCGCGGCGTTCACGCGGTATTCCTTCCGGTCCAACGGGATGTTCGCGACCCTCGCCGACGAGCTCAGCAACATCGACCGGTACCTGACCATCGAGTGCGCCCGGTACGGCGAGCGGCTGAGCGTGCGGCTCAGGATCGCGCCGGAGGTGCAGTCGGTGGTGGTGCCGTTCCTGGTGCTCCAGCCGCTGGTGGAGAACGCGGTGCGGCACGGGATCGCGAAGAAGCCGGGGGGTGGGACGGTCAGCGTGTTCGCGCACGACAACGGGAACGAGGCGCTGATCACGATCGAGGACGACGGGGTCGGGATGGACGCCGACCGGTTGTTCGAGGACCTGCGGGACGCGCACAAGAGCGGGGCGCACGTCGGCGTCGGCAACATCAACTACCGGATGCGGCAGGTGTTCGGCGACGACTACGCGCTGATGGTCGAGACCGCGCCGGGTGCCGGGATGAAGGTGACCCTGCGGGTGCCGAAGTACTTCCCCGGGGTCCGGCCCGACCTGCCCAACTTCGCCGGTGACGACCACCCCGACGACGACAGCCCGAACGGTCACCTCCCGCCCCCGTGACACCCCGGGCCTGGTCACACGCCGTTCTCAGCCGAGCGGACGTAGGGTTGCGCGGTATGAGCGTGACCGAGAAGCTGGCGAGGCTGCCCCGCATCGGCGAGCGCGGGGACCGCGCACCGGTGGTCGCGGTGGTGCGGCTGCACGGTGTGATCACCCCGTCGCCGTCGCCGATCGCCCGGGGGGCGATCAACACGACCACCGTCGAATCGGCGTTGACCAGGGCGTTCGACCACGACCGGCTGGTGGCGGTCGCGTTGGCGGTGAACTCGCCCGGTGGCGCGCCGACCCAGTCCGCGCTGGTCTCGGAGCGGGTCAGGGAGCTCGCCGCCAAGAAGAGCGTGCCGGTGCTGGCCTTCTGCGAGGACGTCGCCGCTTCCGGCGGGTACCTGCTGGCCTGCGCCGGTGACGAGATCTACGCGCACTCGTCGTCGCTGGTCGGGTCGATCGGGGTCGTGTCGTCCGGGTTCGGGCTGGTGGGGCTGATCGAGCGGTTCGGCGTCGAGCGCAGGGTGCACACCGCGGGGACGCGCAAGGTGCGGCTCGACCCGTTCCTGCCCGAGCGCGACGAGGACGTCCGGTGGCTGGAGGGGCAGCTCGGCGACCTGCACGACCAGTTCGCGGGTTGGGTGCGCGAGCGCAGGGGCGATCGGCTCAACGGCGGCGACACCGACCTGTTCTCCGGTGAGGTCTGGACCGGCAGGCGCGCGCTGGAACTCGGCTTGGTCGACGGTCTCGGCAGTCTGCGCTCGGTCATCGCCGAGCGGTTCCCGACGGCGGAGGTCTCGGTGGCCGAACCGAAGCGGGCGCTGCTGGCCCGGCTCGGGCTGGCGGGCGGACCGGCCGTGCTGGCGTCCACTTCGGACAGAGTGCTGGCCGCGGTGCAGGCCCTGGAGGAGCGGGCGACCTGGTCCAGGTTCGGCCTCTAGAGCGGGCGGGGGTGCGCGAACGGTGACGGCCCTGTCACAATCGCGCGGAATGCTTCACCCTGTGGACGGGCGCACCGCCCATGGATCCCCCACCGACCACTCGCCAAGATTGCGTTGACCCGTGAGTACTGCGAACAACAGCCCCGGACTCGTCGTCCTCGCCGTCGACGACGAGAAGGCGGGCATGGACGTGCTGGTCGAGCGGCTCAACGGCAACCGGCACGTGCGCCGGGTCCTGTCCGCGTTCGACGCCACCGAGGCGCTGCTGCTGCTCTCCGGCGACGACCCGGAGTTGGCTGGCCGCAAGGACCAGGGCCTCTCGGTCGTCGACGCGGTCTTCGCCGACCTCGACATGCCCGGGTTGACCGGCATGGAGCTGGCCAAGGTCCTGGCCGGGTTCAAGCCAGCGCCGATCCTGGTGTTCGTCACCGCGCACAGCCACGAGGCGGTCGCGGCGTTCGAGCTGGGCGCGGTCGACTACCTGCTCAAGCCCGCCGAGCAGCCGCGCATCGACAAGGCGATGGAGCGGGTGCTCGCCAAGATCCACCAGAACGGTGGCGGCAGCCAGAACCCGGTGCCCGAGCAGCGCGACGACGAGGTCATCCCGGTCGAGCTGGCGGGCACCACCAAGCTGGTGTCGCGGGCGTCGGTGCGCTGGGTCGAGGCGCAGGGCGACTACGCCAGGCTCTACACCTCCGACGGCTCGCACCTGGTGCGGATCCCGCTCGCGCAGCTCGAGGAGCGCTGGGAGAAGGCCGGGTTCGTGCGCATCCACCGCTCCTACCTGGTGCCGATCTCGCTGATCACCGAGCTGCGGATGGGCGGGTCCGGCTACTCGGTGGTGATCGGGCACGAGGAGAAGGTGCTGCCGGTCAGCCGCAGGCACACCCGCGAGCTCAAGGACAGACTCGTCCGGGGCGGCGGCGCGTGAACGGGCCCGGCGACTCACCGGCGCCGAGACCCCGCCGCAAGAAGGTCGTCCTCGCCGACTCGCGCGCGCCGGTCACCGTGCTGCGCACCGTGGTCGAGCTGGAGGAGCAGACCAGCTGGGCGGAGGAGGTCGTCCGCTCGTTCATCCGCACCCAGTTCAAGGACGCGGTGAAGTTCGCGGTCGGCACGATGCTGCTCTTCGGCGCGCTGCCGTTGGCCTTCTACCTGTTCCCCGAGCTCTCCGCCGTGGAGTTCGCTGGCGTCTCGCTGCCCTGGCTGCTGCTGGGCGTGCTGCCGTTCCCGGTCCTGTTCGCCATCGGCTACTGGTACAACGTGGTGGCCGAGCGCAACGAGCGCGACTTCGTCGACATGGTCGAGAAGTGACGCGGTGGAGCTGAACCCGTGGGCCGTGGTGGCGATCGGCCTGGTCAGCCTCGTCACCTTCTCCCTCGGGTTCCGCAGTTCCCGGTTGGCCAGCACCACCCAGGACTTCCTGGTCGCCCGGCGCACGGTGCGGTCGCGGCGCAACGCGGCGGCGGTGTCGGGGGAGTACCTGTCGGCGGCGTCGTTCCTCGGCGTCGCCGGGCTCGTGCTCAAGGACGGCGCCGACGCGCTGTGGTACCCGATCGGCTTCACCGCGGGCTACCTGGTGCTGATGCTGTTCGTCGCCGCGCCGCTGCGCCGCTCCGGTGCCTACACGCTGCCCGACTTCTGCGAGGCCCGGCTCGGGTCGGCCGGTCTGCGCAGGCTCGCCACCGCGACCGTGGTGTTCATCGGGATCCTCTACCTGGTGCCGCAGTTCCAGGGCGCCGGGCTGACCGTGCACCAGATCCTGCCGTCGGTGCCGAGCTGGATCGGGTCGGCGCTGGTCGCGGTGCTGGTGATCGTCAACGTGTTCGGCGGCGGCATGCGCGCGGTGACGCTGGTGCAGGCATTCCAGTACTGGCTCAAGCTGTTCGCCATCGCCGCGCCGACCTTCATCCTGTGCGTGCTGTTCTTCAGCCAGGGCGGGGTGAGCGGCCTGGGCGCGACCGGGTTGTCCGAACCGCTGCCGCCCCGGTTCACCCGCGACGCCGTGGTCACCGTCGAGACCGACGTGGTGCTCCAGGTCAAGGACGGCGTGCTGCTGTGGGCGAACGGCCGGGTGCACGGCACGGCCGTCACCGGCGCGACCTACTGGGGCCCCGGCGACCACCCGGTCGACGAGGGCACCGAGCTGCGGTTCTCGGCGGGCAGCGAGACCCCGGTGGTGCACCCCGCGGTGCTCGACAACGCGTCCTGGCTGCGGCCGGTCACCGGGACCGGCGACCTGTTCACCACGTACTCGCTGATCATCGGCCTGTTCCTGGGCACGATGGGGCTGCCGCACGTGCTGGTGCGGTTCTACACGAACCCCGACGGCAAGGCCGCGCGCCGCACGACGCTGCACGTACTGCTGCTGCTGGGCCTGTTCTACGTGTTCCCGATCCTGATCGGCGCTCTGTCCCGGGTGTACGCGCCGGAGTTGTTGGTGGCCGGTAGGACTGACGCGGCGGTGTTGGCGCTACCGCTGAAGATCGCACCTAACACGCTGGGGGAGATCCTCGGCGCAGTCACTGCGGCAGGTGCGTTCGCCGCATTCCTGTCCACGTCGTCGGGGCTCGTGGTCAGCGTCGCCGGCGTGTTGTCGACCGACATCCTCAAGGGCCGCGTGCGCGACTTCCGGTTCGGCACGGCGCTCGCGGGCGGGGTGCCGCTGGCGTTGGCGCTGGTGCTGCGGCCGAGCGACATCTCGCTGAGCATCGGGCTGACCTTCGCGCTGGCCGCGTCCACGTTCTCGCCGGTACTGCTGCTCGGCATCTGGTGGCGCAAGATCACCTGGGTCGGGGCGGCCGCGGGCATGGTCGTCGGCGGCAGCATGGTGCTCACCTCGATCGTGCTCACCACGGTCAGCGGCTACACCGGCGGCTGGGCGCCGTCGTTCCTGCTGCAACCCGCGCTGGTCACCGTGCCGGTCGCGTTCCTGGTCGTCGTGATCACCAGCAAGGCCACCCAGAGCCGCGTCCCACCGGACACCAACCGCACCAGGCTGCGCATGCACGCCCCGGACCGGCTCGGCTTCATCCGCGACCGCGACATCGCCCGGTTCGGCACCGTCGAGGAGCACACCCGACTGGCGAACGGACGACATCGGCGCTGACCGTGCAACCCCCGGTCCGGTTGCCGCGTATGTGCGGATGAGACCGGGGGAGGGCGCGGGGTGCTGCGGGTTCGCGACGAGGAGTTCGCCGAGTTCTTCTCGGCTCGCTTCGACACCTACCGCCGGATCGCGCACGCCCTGTGCGGGAACTGGTCCCTGGCGGAGGAACTGGCCCAGGAGTCGTTCGTGAAGGTCTACGCGCGGTGGTCGAAGGTCCGGCCGGAGACCGCCGACGCGTACCTGCGCACGGTCCTGACCAGGACCTTCCTCGACACCAAGCGCCGCGGGCCCGCCCGCGAGCACAGTGTCGCCGAGGTGCCGGACACGGCGGTCAGCGGCGGGTTCGCGGCACCGGAGCGCGACGTTCTCCGGGCGGCTCTACTGGGGGTGCCGCCCGGGCAACGCGCCGTTCTGGTGCTGCGGTTCGTCGCCGACCTGCCGGTCGAGGAGGTCGCGGCCGCGCTCGGGTGTTCGCCGGGCACCGTGAAGAGCCAGACCGCGCGGGGCCTCGCCGCGTTGCGGGCCGCCTACCCGGAGAGCACGAGGAGCGCCTGATGTCCGTCGACGAACACGCGCTGCGCGACCTCCTGGCCGGTCCCGCCCCCGCGGGCACCACCTCGCTGGAGGAGGTCGTCCGGCGTGGCAAGCGGTTGGTCTACGTGCGGGCGGCCAGGACGTCCACGATCATGGTGCTGGTGGTCGGCTTGATCACGGGGTCGTTGTCCTGGTTGCAGGGCGCGCCGATGCCGCCCGCGGTGTTGCGGTTGCTGCCGAGCGAGGCCGACTGGCCGCGGGTCGACCTGCGCCCGTCGACCACGCCGCAGCGGTGGAACGGCGGGGATCCACCGCGGTACGTCTGCCCGGTCGGCGCGGAGACCAAGATCGTCGGCTACGGGGAGGTGCCCGGCGCCGTGCTGGGGACCGCGCGCACGGCGGCGACCAGGGTGCTGGCCAAGACGAAGATCGGCTACTGGGACGCGCTGACCAGTGGTACCGCGGGCACGGTTACCGCCCTCGACCTCACCGACACCAATGGCGTGGGCAGTCTCGCCGTGCGTAGCGCCATCTTCACCGGTAGCCCTACCTCGTTCGCCGACGAGTTGGCGTTCACCGACAGCAACTGCGAACCACCGAAGCGGCTCGTCACGGCGGACGGCACTGTCCTGCAGGTCTACCCGGAGGTGCCGTCCGATCCGTTCGTGACCCTGACCATGCGCGCGCGGATCTTCCGGCCGAACGGGACGTTGCTGGTGCTGGAGGTCCGCAGCTTCGGCTCGGTCCACCTCCGGCAGACCGCCGAGGGCGCCGAGCGGTTGCCCGGCCGCACGACGCTGCCGATGACCGAGGCACAGCTGGCCCAGCTCGCGGCCTGGGTCGCCGCCGCGTGAGGCCCTTCACCCGCGTCCTACGCCTCGGCGTGGCAGCATCAACGACTGTGATGCCCTCCAGCGTGCCCACCGCCACTGTCGACGCCATCCCCGCCGACGCTGTCCTGCTCGACGTGCGCGAGCAGGACGAGTGGGACGCCGGGCACGCCCCGTCCGCCCAGCACATCCCGATGGGCGAGCTGACGGCCCGGCTCGACGAGCTGCCTGCCGACGCCCAGGTCTTCGTGATCTGCCGCTCCGGTGGCCGCTCCGCGCGCGTCACCCAGTACCTCAACGGCAACGGCTGGGACGCGGTCAACGTCGACGGCGGCATGCAGACCTGGTCGGCGCTCGGGCAGCCGGTGGTCAGCGCGTCCGGCCAGGACCCGCAGGTCATCTAGCCGTGTACCAGGGCTACGAGTGGGTGGCGACCCCACCGCCCACGCAGCGGGCACCGGAGCCCCCGCGTCTCCGCTTGCCCTACCTCGGCCCGCCGCGCTACCGCACCCCACCCAGGTGGGGTTTTCCCGCCCTGGCCTGGCGCTGGCCGACGGCTGTCGTCGGGGTCGCGGAGGAGGCGCCCGCCGCGGTCGAACGGGTCCGTGGTCGGGCTCGGTTCGCGGCGTCGGCGCTGTGGTTGCTGGCCGCTGTGGCCGTGATCGCGGCAGGCGCGGAGATCTGGCGGTACGTGCTGCTGCTGGAGAGCCGCACCGGGGCGCTCTCGCGCGGCGTGGTGCAGTGGTCGGACAGCCTGGTCACGACCGGCTCGGTGCTGTCGATCGCGGCCGGGATCATCAGCGTGACCACGGTGATCTGGTGGCTCCACGCCGCCCGCGACGCCGCCGCCGAGGCCGCCGGCTACACCCCCGCGCGCCCCGACTGGCACCTCGTCCCCGGCATCCTGGTCCCCGGCGTCAACTTGGTCGTCCCCGGTGCGGTCCTGGCGGAACTCGAACACGCCATCCTCCGCCGCCCCGCCACCGACCGCCCCCGCCCGAGCCCCCTGCTCACCACCTGGTGGCTCACCTGGTCCGCTGGCGGCCTCCTCTTCGCCACCACCCTCCTCTGGCGCCTCCAAGACTCAGCCCAAGCCCAAGCCGACGGCGTCCTCCTCACCGCGGCCACCAACCTCGCCGCCGCCGCAACAGCCGTCCTGACCATCCGCGTCGTGGACCGGCTCTCACTCCTGTTGGCCCCCATCGTCCCGTCGTCGGTCCGCCGCCTCCGCGTAGTCCGTGTCGAGACCGCCACCGCCCCCACCCGCGCGCCCCGCCCCACCACCGCCAGCCGCTGAACAGTCCTTTTGCGCCCAGCCCAGGGCGTGCGCCAACGACCAAGAGGCCACAGAAGCCTGGTCAGCGGCGCCGGGAATCAAGCGGGCCACCCGTTGATGGCGGCTTCATGGCCGCTGCTGCGACCACCGCCCGCGCGGCGACCTGAAGCCCACTCCTCAAGGCGCGCTGGACGCGTGCGGTGGCTGGTGCCTCGGGTGGCGCACTGCCAGCCGCTGAACAGTCCTCAGTGGACTAAGCGACGAGGAGGCTGCGCAGGCCGCGGATCACGAACTCCGGGCGGCGCACGGGTTCCCTCGCCAACCGTAGGTGCGGTAGCTGCGTGACAAGAGCGCGCAGGGCCGCGGCTACCTCCACCCGGGCCAGCGGGGCGCCGACGCAGTAGTGGATTCCTGCGCCGAAGGAGAGGTGGGGGTTGGGGGTTCTGGTGATGTCGAGGCGGTCCGGGGAGGGGAAGACGGCGGGGTCGCGGGCGGCGGCGCCGAGGAGGGCGGCGATTTTGGTGCCGGGGGCGACGGTGTGGCCTGCGAGGGTGACGGGGGTGGTGGCGGTGCGTTCGAACAGTTGCAGCGGGGAGTCGTAGCGCAGGAGTTCCTCGACGGCGCTGGGCAGGAGGTCCGGTGTGGACACGAGGAGGTCCCACTGGTCGCGGTGGCGGAGCAGGGCCAGGACGCCGTTGCCGATGACGTTGACGGTGGCCTCGTGGCCCGCCATCAGCAGCAGGACACCGGTGGCGACGAGTTCGTCGTCGGTCAGCCGGTCGGTCCCGTCGCGCACCGCCACCAGGTCGCTGATCAGGCCGGGGCGCGAGGTCAGTGTGCGCAGGTACGCGGCGAACTCCCCGGACGCCCGTTCAGCCGCCGCGGCTTGGTCCGCGGGCAGCCCGTACTCGTACATCTTCACGATCGTGTTCGACCACGGCTGCAACAGTCCGCGATCCGACTGCGGCACCCCCAGCAGCTCCCCGATCACCTCGACCGGCAACGGCCCCGCGACGTGTTCCAGCAGGTCGGCCGACCCGTCGGCGGCGATCCGCGCGGCTAGGTCCGCCACCAGCCGATCGGCCAACGCCTCCACCATCGGGCGTAGCCGCTCGGTGTGCCCACGCCCGAACGCCGCCGACACCAGCCGTCGGAGCCGGGTGTGCGTAGGTGGTTCGTTCTCCAGCAGCGAGTTGCGGTGCAGCATGTTGAAGGCCGCGAACGCGGACACCGGCTCCTTGTCCTTCCACAACCGACCTAGCCCGCGATCGCGAAGTACCGCCGAGCAAGCCGCGTGGGACAACGCCACCGGTAGGCCCAACTGTTCGTGCCAGTGGACCTCTCTCTCGGCGCGCAGTGAAGCGAAGACCGGGTAAGGGTCATCGATGAAGGCCGGATCAGCCAGGTCGAACGCCATCTCTGGTCACCCCTTCCTGTCAGTCAGCGTAAGGACTAAGGGGTGTGGTCGCCGGGGGGCTGACGGGGTTGGGTAGCGTCGGCGCACACCGCATCCCAGGTCGACGAGGAGCAGCCCGATGTCCAGGCGATCCGCCGTGAAGAGCAAGGCCAAGGCGCCGGACGCCTCCGGCATCGGTCCCCGCCAGCCGTGTCCGTGCGGGTCGGGCAAGCGCTACAAGGCGTGCCACGGGTCGGCGGGTGGCGCGGTCGAGGTCGCCGTCGCGCGGCCGTTCGAGGGGCTCGCCGGTGAGCGCGAGCTGATCGCGCTGCGCGAGTTCGTGCCCTCCGGCACCGCTGTGCTGCCGCTGGTCGGCCAGGAGCGCGAGATCACCCTCGCCACCGTGCTGCCGATGGCCGCCGCCGCGCTGGTCCGCGCCGATGGTGTCGCCTACGTCGGGTTGCAGGTGCAGACCCGGTCCAGCGACATCAGCCGCGACCTGGCCCGCGCCGTGCGGTGGGCGCTGACCGCCGAGGCGGGTGACGTGCTGACCGTCGTCGGCCCCGACACCGACGCGGGCGACAAGCCGGAGCGCTTGCAGGACTTGGTGGACCTCGACGCGCCGCTGGAAGCCTCGGTGCACGGTGACTTCTCGTGGTGGATGCCCGAGGGCAGCGAGCCCAGCGGTGAGGTCGCCCTGTCGCTGGAGCGCGCCAACAGCGCCATCCTGCCCACCGAGCGCATCGGTCCCGCCGCCTACTGGGTCGACGCGGGCGACAAGGCGCACCTGCGCTGGGTGCGCCCGGAGCCCGAGGAGGAGTTGCTCGCCGCGCTGGCCAGGCTGCACGCCCGTGGCGAGCTCGCTCTCGGCGAGGGGTCCCGGTACGCGGGCTCGTTCCGCGCGCACGGCCTGCTCGTGCCGGTGTGGGACCTCGACCGCGAGTCGCACGCCCGCGAGTGGACCGAGGCAGTCGACCAGCTCGGTACCCGCTTGGACGCCGCGCTCGCCTCCCTGGCCGACGAGCCGCTGACCTCCGACGAGCGCCGCGCCCGCGACGGCCTGCTCGGTCGGCAGATCACCATCCGGTGATCCTGCACATCGTCACCACCGCGACCTGGCCCGCCGACGAGATCACCCCGCTCGACGGCGACGAGTTCGTGCACTGCTCCGACCCCGGGACCGTGCACCTGCCCGCCAACCGCCTGTTCGCAGGCCGGACCGACGTGCTGTTGCTGGAGGTCGACCCGGCCCGCTTGGGCGTGCCTCTGCGCTGGGAGGCCGGGTCGCCGCCGATCCCGGGTGGGCCGTGGTTCCCGCACGTGTACGGGCCGATCCCCGCTTCGGCGGTGGTCGGTGTGCACGAGTTCCCCCCTGGCGCGGACGGCACCTTCGAGCTCCCGGCCGCGCTCGCGCTGCGGTAGATAACGGTGGCGTAACGCACGGCAACCGGCGCCCCGGGCTCCGCGTGCTCTTGATGTCAGTGACCGGTGGGGCCGGTCGCCACATCGAGGGGGAACTCGGATGTCTGGGAAGTCGTTGCCGCACAGGGTTTTGCTGATCTCCGCCGCTGCTGGGTTCCTGCTCGCCGGGTGCACCGGTGAGCAGGAACCGGCCGCCACGCCGAGCCGGACCGCGGCGGTGACGAGCGCGCCCGCGACCACCACGGTCGAACCAGGACCAGCGCCGACCCAGGCCGCCGTCCCCACGACCCAGCCGAAGCCCACCGCCGTGGGGAGCACTCCCACCAGGCCGCAACCGCAGGCCAAGCGCGGACCGGTGATCGGCCCCGACGGCTACGGCACGCTCAAGCTCGGCATGTCCCAACGGGAGGCGGTCGCGACCGGCCGCATCCTGAGCGAGCCGGTGGGCGGGGGCAGCCCGGAGTGCCGCGCCCACGACGCCCCCGGTCAGGTCGAGGGCGCCGGTGCCGTGGGGATCTCCGACCAGTACGGGGTTTCGATCATCTTCGGCTACGGCGGCGCGCACACGCCCGAGGGCATCGGCGTCGGGTCGACCTCGGCCGAGGTCAAGCGCGCCTACCCGGACCTGAAGCAGGGCTGGCCGGAGTCGCACCAGGTGACCGCGGTGCCCGGGCACTCGGGCAACCGGTACGACTTCGCCGTCGTCGACGGCAAGGTGGTGCAGTTCTCCCTGCGCAACCAGCACGAGGTCTGCGTGTCGTGAGTGCGATGATCGAGATCGTCGCGGAACGCGGTCGTCAGGGGGAGTGCGTGGGGATGGACGAGTTCGCGGACTTCGCCGCAGGCGCCATGCCCGGTCTGCTGCGCTACGGGCACGCCCTCACCGGCAACCCCCACGACGCGGCCGACCTGGTGCAGGGGGTGCTGGAGAAGATCGGCTCGCGGTGGTCGTCGGTGGTGCGCAAGGCGGGCGACCCGCTCGCCTACACCCGCCGGGCGATGGCCAACGCGCACGTCAGCCGGTGGCGGCGGGCCAGGAGGGAGAACCTGGTCCCCGACATCCCGGAGGCCCCGGCCGACCAGGTGCGCTACGCCTTCGAGGACGAGCCGCTGTGGCAGGCGCTGCGGTCGTTGCCAGCCAAGCAGCGGGCGGTGGTCGTGCTGCGGTACTACGAGGGGCTCTCCGAGGCGGAGATCGCGCACACGCTCGGTGTCAGCGCCGGGACGGTGAAGAGCCAGGCCAGCAAGGCGATGGCGACACTACGAACGCGGCTGGGTGCGTCCGCGGAGGGCAGGTGATGGGCATGGACATCGACGACGAGCTGCGCAGGTTGTTCGCCGACGAGCGGTTGGACGTCCCGGTCCGCCCGGGTGCGACCGAAGCGGTGGTGACCGGGGCGGGCAGGCGGCGCAAGCGGCGGCACGTGGTGGCGGCGGCGGGGGGTGCGCTGACCGTGGCCGCGCTGGTGGCAGGCGGGGTGGTGCTCAGCGGGATGACGAACACCTCGTCCGCGCCACCCGGTCAGCAGGTCGTGCCCACGATGTCGGCCACGCTCAAGGTGACGGCCACTCCGAGCACCGTCGCCGTGCTGCCGGACCGCACCGGGTCGAACTCGGCGGGCAACACCGCGAGGACGACCGCGCCGTCCCCGTCCACCGGCAAGCTGACCACCTCGGTGTCCAAGCCGCCCGCGGTGCCGGAACTGCGGCCCGCGGGGTTCGGCAAGATCCGGATCGGCATGTCGATCGCCGAGGCGGAGGCCACGGGGGACCTGGTGCTCCAGGACAACGGGTTGCCGGAGTGCGCGAGCTACACGTTCAAGGGGTACCCGGACGGCAGTGTCGGCATCTCACCGACCGACGGGGTCACCGCGATCTTCCCGCCGACCGGGGCCCGCACCCCGGAGGGCATCGGCCACGGCTCGACCCAGGCCGAGTTCCGCACCGCGTACCCGGCGGCCACCACCGACCAGCACGGGTACCGGATCGTGCGGCTCGACCAGGGAAAGGTCTACTCGTTCGGCTTCGGCAGCGGCTCGAAGATCGACGAGGTCGTGCTCTACACCGACAAGCAGATGTGCTTCGGGTAGCCGGGGCGCGGGAACGGGCCTGGGGGCTGCTCCCGCGCCTCACCTCCGGTCAGAGCGCGCCACCGGCCGCGCGGGGGGCCAGCGGGTCGGTGCCGCTGTCGCCGACGTGTTCGCGGGCGAGGTGGCTCTCGACGTCGAACAGGTTGCCGTTGGAGCGCTTGACGATGGTGAGCAGCGTGCGCATCGACGCCACCTCCTCGACCTGCTCCTTGAGGAACCACTGCATGAACTGCTCGCCCTTGTAGTCCTCTTCGTCGCGGGCGACCTTGGCGAGGTTGACGATCTCGTCGGTCACCGCCCGCTCCTGCTGCAGGGCGAGGGTGACCAGCTCGGCGGCGTCCGCGAACTCGTTGCGGACCTCGTCGACACCGGGAACGGTCACCGCGATGTCGTTGTCCATCAGGTACTGGGTGATCATCATCGCGTGGTTCCGCTCTTCCAGCGACTGCTGGTAGAAGTGCTTGGCCAGGCGGGGGAGGTCCTGGCCGTCGAACCACACCGCAAGCGCGACGTACTGCTGGGAGGCGGTGAACTCGTTGCGGATCTGCACCTGCAGCAGCTTGTGGAACTTGGAAGTCATGCCATGGGACGGTACGCGGTTTTCCGTGTTCCCGCGCTACCGGAACCCCATTTGGCGGGCTATTTCGATCACGTTAGGCAAGGCTTTCGAACCTTTGTTGAGGTTAGCCATTCCTAACCCGGCGGCTGGCTTCACCACATCGTGGGATAGGTCCTGACCTGCGGGATGACCCGGCTCCTGGCAAGATCACCCACCCCGTCGAACAATGATCTTGGCGGCGCTGCGCTGTTCACCCTACGCCGGTTGTTCGGTGAATGGGGAAAGATAGGCTCGCCTTAGTTAGGGTCAATTAACCGGTCGGGGCCTGGCCCACCGCCTTGGCGACCCGCTCGATTTCCGCGCGGCGGTTCTCCCAGAAGGCGGGTTCCCCACTGGCAGCGCTTTCCCCGTCACCCACCGCGCCGTCGAGTTGTTCGCGCAGGATGTCGGCGTGGCCCGCGTGCCGGTTGTTCTCGGCCAGGAAGTGGACCAGGACCTTGAACAGCGTCACCTCGGGGGAAGGCCACCACGGCACGTGGCCGGGGGCGTCGAGGTCGAGCGCGGTGATCGTCGCGTCGGAGTGGTCGCACACGCGCCGGTAGCGATCGATGACCTCGGCCCGGGTCTCGTGCTCGGTCGCCCACATGTCGGTGCCGCGCTCGGGCAGCGGCTCGGGGAACGGCCGCGCGAAGACCTCGCCGAAGTACCTGGCCTCCCAGGCGGCCAGGTGCTTGATCAGACCGAGCAGGTTGGTGCCGGTGGCGGTGAGCGGGCGGCGGATGTCGTACTCGCCCAGCCCGTCGAGCTTCGCGAGCGTGGCCGCGCGGATCCAGCGCAGGTCGTCGTGCAGGTAGGTCTTCTCGGCGTCGCTGATCATGGACCGACCCCACCACACCCGGGGTGTGGTGGGGTCAGGTGGCTAGAGCGGGTCGCGGCTGACCGGGCAGGACATGCAGCGGGGACCGCCGCGGCCGGTGCCGAGTTCGGAGCCGCTGATGCGCAGCACCTCGATGCCCGCGTCCTCCAGCCGGGAGTTGGTCTCCACGTTGCGCTCGTAGGCGACCACCACGCCGGGGGCCAGCGCGAGGGTGTTGTTGCCGTCGTCCCACTGCTCGCGCTCGGCGGTCACCGGGTCCAGGCCGGTGTCGATCACCCGGAGCCGGTCGATGCCCATCGCGGCCGCGGCGGCGTCGAGGAACGGGGCCGGGCCGTCGACCTGGACGCCGGTCTCGCTGGGGCGCAGCGTGTAGGCGCGCAGCGTGTCGCGGATGGCCGGGTACATGACCACCGCGTCCCGGTCGACCATGGTGCAGACGGTGTCCAGGTGCATCGTGGCCCGGTCCTGCGCGATCGGCACCGCCAGCACGGTGTGCGCCAGGCCGTCGCGGAACGCCGACCGGGCCAGGGACTCGGCGCCCGCCGGGGTGGTGCGCTCGCCGACACCGATGGCGATGACCCCGGGGGCCAGCAGCAGCACGTCGCCGCCCTCCACGGGTGCCGAGTGGGCGCCGTACGCGCGGCCCGCGGTGCGGAAGCGCGGGTGGTAGGCGTAGATCAGGTCCAGCAGCGCGGTCTCGCGGGCCCGCGCGGGCATCGCCAGCGACGCGATCGCCACCCGGTTGCCGATCCACACCGAGGAGTCCCTGGTGAACAGCAGGTTCGGCAGCGGGTCGACCACGAAGTCGTGCGGGTGGTGCATCTTGCGCACCAGCGACGCGCCCTCCGCCGCGGGCAGTTCCTCGAACGTCATCCCCCCGGTGAGCACGTCGGCGAGGCCCTTGGCATCCACAGTGGACAGGTAGGCGCCCAGCGCGTCGGCCAGCTCGGTGCCCAGCCTGCGCCGGTCGACGGCGGTGGCGGCGGCCGCGGCGTGCGCGCGCTCGTCGGTGAGCGCGACCACCAGGCTGTCGAACAGCCGCATCACCTCGACCCCGCGCCCGGTCAGCACGTCGGCGAACGCGTCGTGCTCGTCCTGCGCCCGGTCGACCCACGGGATGCTGTCGAACAGGAGCTGGTCGTTGTTGCGCGGGGTCAGCCGCTTGAGCTCGTTGCCCGGGCGGTGCAGCAGCACGGTGCGCAGCGGTCCGACCTCGCTGTCCACGCGCGGCGCTGGCGCTGTCTGCTCGGCATCGGGGACATCCGGGAAGGCGGTCACGACTCCGAGCGTAACGACTGGCTTCGGAAAACACCGCCCGCGACCGGGCATGATGGCGGAGAACGCCACACATCGCCAGGCCGGTAGCTGGTTCGTTAACCGAAGGGCTCGTTTCATGCGTCGATCGTTGCGCCGTAAGACGGTGTGGGGCGGCATTGTCGCCGTCACAGTGGCCATTGCCGTTGGATTGTGGTTGTTCCAGCCCTGGCGCCTGGTCACCCGCAGCTCGGTGGACGAGGCACTCCCGTTCACCACCACCGCCGTGTCCACCACTGCTGCGACGTCCACCAGTGCTGCGTCCACCACCACTGCGTCCACCAGTGCGGTCCCGGTGACCCCGCCCGGCCCGAAGGTCCTCGCGGAAGGCACCTTCGTCAGCCAGGAACACCCCACCCGCGGCACCGCCAGGATCCTCGAGCAGGACGGCGCCAAAGTCCTGCGCCTGGAGAACTTCTCCACCTCCGACGGCCCCGACGTCCACGTCTGGCTCTCCGTCACCCCCGCCGCCGCCGACTGGCACGCCTACGACGACATCCGCTACGTCCCCCTCGGCGACCTCAAGGCCACCGACGGCAACCAGAACTACCCCATCCCCGCCGACGCCGACCTCACCGACATCCGCAGCACCGTGATCTGGTGCGACCGCTTCAACGTCGCCTTCGGCTCGGCCCCGCTCCTGCTGACCTGACCGAACGCCCGTCCCGGTGGCGGCGACTGCGCGATCATCACCCCATGACGGATGCCCCGGTTCCCCGTCCCGAGCGACCACCCGCCCCGATGAAGCCGCCCTCCAAGCGGGTGGTCGCTGCGGTGCTCGTCGGGGTCGTGGTGGCGCTGGGCGGACTGCTGACCCTGCTGTGGCTCCTGGTCGACGGCACCTCCGCCCAGGCCCCGACACAGCTGGAGTTGGTGCGGATCGCCCTCACGGTCTTGCTGGGCACCGGCGGCCTCTTCGGCCTCTACCTCGCTTACCGCCGCCAACGCTCCACCGAGATCGCCCTACAACAGAAGCAGCAGGCGCTCATCGGGTTCAACCTCGACCGCTGCGTCATCGGCACCGCCTACTTCACCGAGGCGACCTTCATCGGCGATGCCCTGTTCCGGGGCACCACCTTCGCTGATGACGTGTGGTTCAACAGGGCCACGTTCGCCGATGACGTGCTGTTCTTCGACGCGACTTTCACCAGTGCCGCCTGGTTCGACAAGACCTCGTTCGTCAAACATGGCGTGGTTCGACAGGGCCGTCTTCTCGGGCAGGGCCTGGTTCGACGGTGCCACCTTCACCAGTCTCGCGGTCTTCGACGGCGTCGTGCTGCCGACCGCGATCCGCACGGACAGCGATAGTGCGGCATTGGAGTACAGCAGTTTCCGTGCCGTCGAGTTCAAGGAGAACGTGCCTGCCCAGGTGTCGAGGTTCTTGCCGGACGAGAACCCTTCAGCGGGCTAAGGCCGGAGCTTGGGGCCCTTGGTGAGCAGTGGCGCGAACAGGTCCCCGTGGTGGCCGATCCGGTCCAGGACCTCGTCCGCCGTGAAGGTCAGGTCCGCGACCGAGGTGCACGACTCCACTTCCGCCCACGTCACCGGTGTCGACACGGTCGGGGCGGGGCGGGCGCGCAGCGAGTAGGGCGCGATGGTGGTCTTGTTGGGGTTGTTCTGGCTCCAGTCGATGAAGATCTTGCCGGGGCGGAGGGTTTTGGCCATTCGGGAGGTGACCAGGGTGGGCAGGTCGCGTTCCAGGCGTTCGGCGAGGGATTTGGCGTAGTCGGAGGTTCGGGTCGGGGAACTGGTGGTCACGGCGGCGTAGAGCTGCATGCCTTTGGAGCCGCTGGTCTTGGCGACGACCTCCAGGCCGTCCGCCGCCATCGCGTCCCGCAGTCGCAGGGCGACGACGCAGCACTCGACCACGGTGGCGGGTGCGCCGGGGTCCAGGTCGAACACCAGCAGGTCCGGCGAGCGCCGCGCGCCACGGGGGCCGACAGTCCACTGTGGAACGTGCAGCTCCAGCCCGGCCAGGTTCGCCGCCCACACCAGTGACGGCAGGTCGCGCAGCAGGGCGAAGTCGAGGCTCTCGGCGCCGGTTGTGCTGCCTGGGGTCTCGATGGTGACGGTGCGGATCCAGTCGGGGCTGTGGCGGGAGGCGTTCTTCTCGAAGAAGCCCGGTTTGGCCACGCCGTCGGGGAAGCGGCGGAAGGTGACGGGGCGGTCGAGCAGGTGCGGCGTGAGGGCGGGGGCGACCCGGCTGTAGTAGTTGATCACGTCGCCCTTGGTGAAGCCGTCCTCCGGGTAGAGGACCTTGTCGAGGTTCGTCAGGCGCAGCCGCCTGCCCTCGACCTCGACGATCACCTCGCCGGTCACTCGCGCCACCCCGCCACCGGTAAGTCCGACGGGTCCTTGTCCGCACGCAGTCCACGCCAGGTCGGCGCGCGCATGCGCCCGTCGTCGGTCCAGTGCAGGAACGCGACCTCGCCCACCAGGCTCGGCCGCACCCACCGCGCCCCGCGCGCCCGGTCGCGCGGCACCTCGTTGCCGAACGGCGAGGTCTTGCGCTCCAGCCGGTGCAGCCTCGCGGTCAACGTGCGCAGCACCTCGTCGGTGAACCCGGTTCCCACCTGTCCGACGTACCGCAGCCCGTCCGGTGTCGGCATGCCGACCAGCAGCGACCCGAACACCTCCGACCGCCGCCCCTCGCCGGGCCGCCAGCCGCCGATGATCACCTCCACCGCGCGCTGGTCGGTGATCTTCAGCCACTCGGGTGATCGCCTGCCCGGGTGATACCGCGAGCCGAGCCGCTTGGCGATGATCCCTTCCAACTCCTGCTCGCGCGCCGTCTCCAGTACCGCGCTGCCGTCGCCGGGGTAGCTGGGCGAGGTGTTCCAGTGCGCCCCGCGCAGCTCCAGGCCGACCAGCAGTTCCCGGCGCTGCGTGTACGGCAGGTCCAGGCAGGGGCGGCCGTCGAGGTGCAGGACGTCGAACACCACGTACGTCACCGGTGTCTCCGCGGCCAGCTTCCGGGCGATCCGCTCGTCGGAGACGTGCATCCGCTTCTGCAGCTCGGCGAACGACGGCTTCCCGTTGCGGAACGCGACGATCTCCCCGTCCAGCCACACCTGAGTGCTACCCAGCTCCTCACCCAGCGTGCGCAGTTCCGGGTAGCTGCTGGTGATGTCGTTCCCCTTGCGCGAGAACAGTCGCAGCCGTCCACCGTCCACTCTGGCAAGGGCGCGCACACCGTCCCACTTGAACTCATAGGCCCAGGCGTCGTCGTCCGGCGGCAGTGCGCCCGGACTGGCGAGCATCGGCTCATGCGACGCCGGTAGCGCTACCCAGTCGGACTGCTGCGGTGGCTCTGACCGGCGCACCATCCAGTCCTTCTCGGACTTACCCCCGTGGAAGAAGGTGTACTTACCGCGCACCCGCGAGCCGGAGAACACTACGGCCACCTCGCGGTCACTCCACTTGACCGTCTCGTAGGTGCCGCGGTCCCAGATCACCATCCGGCCGCCCCCGTACTCGCCCCTGGGGATCTCGCCCTCGAAGGTCGCGTACTCCACCGGGTGGTCCTCGGTGTGCACGGCCAGCCGGATGTCGCCCGGCTCGGTCGGCAGTCCGCGCGGCACCGCCCAGCTCACCAGCACGCCGCCGCGTTCGAGGCGCACGTCCCAGTGCAGCCGGGACGCGTGGTGCTCCTGGATGACGAAGGTGTCGTCGCCGCCCACCGGCAGGGCGTCGTCGACCGGCACGGGCTCGGGGGTCTTCCCGGCGTCGCGCTTGCGCCGGTACTCGCCCAGCCCCGCCATGAGCCATTCGTACCCGGAGCTGCGGTGATCCGCCAGGCAAAGGTATTGAAACGCTGTTACGTAACACTGTAATCTATCGCCATGCTGACCATCTCCGATCCCAGCCGCCTGCTCGCGGGCACCGTCCTGCTCTCCGTCGTCGGTATCGAGTTCGGCGGCTGGTTCCTCCTGCGCCTCGCCCGGGGGGACCAACGCCTCACCCCGTTCCAGCAGAAGTTCGCCCGGGCGGGCCACGCCCACGCGGGCGTCCTCGTCACCCTCGGCCTGGTCTGCTTGCTCCTGGCCGACGCGGCAGGACTCGACGGCGCCATCGGCTGGATCGCCCGCATCGGCGTCCCCGCCGCCGCGGCCCTGATCTCCGCGGGCTTCTTCTTCTCCTCCATGGGCCGCGGCGAGGTGACCAAACCGAACCGCCTCATCGCGCTGATCTGGCTCGGCGCGCTCTCCCTGGCCGTGGGCGTGGTCTCGATCGGAATCGGCCTGCTCACGGCCTGAGGGCTAGGGCAGCCAGGACACCTTGCCGCGCAGGAGGGAGTAGCCCACGAACGCCACGAAGTCCAGCAGCGTGTGCGCGATGACCAGTGGCCACAGCCGCCCGGTCCGTTGCCACACGCGGCCGAACACCAGGCCCATCACCAGGTTCCCGATGAACCCGCCGAACCCCTGGTACAGGTGGTACGACCCGCGCACCACCGCCGCGAACAGCAGTGACGAGTTCTCCCGGAACCCCAGGTGCCGCAGCCGGGTGATCAGGTACCCGACGACGAGGACCTCCTCGGCCCACGCGTTGCCCGCCGCCAGCAGGGTCAGCGCGATCGGTCGCCACCAGGAGTCGTCCAACGTGGACGGCGCCACCGCGAGGCTGATCCCGATGGCGTGGCCGACCAGGTAGAACGCCAGGCCCGGTAGTCCGATGACCGCCGCCAGGCCGACCCCGGCAGCGGCGTCACGACCTTTGCGGCGCCCGTCGAGCCCGACCTGGTGCAGCCGCGTTCCAGCCCGGTAGAGGAGGTACAGCCCCAGCGCGCCCCAGGCGACGAGTCGGACGGCGCCGAGCAGTTGCTTGATGAAGTCGAGCAGGTCCAGGTCGGCCTGCGGCACGTTGATCGCGACGGTCTGCTGGTTCAGGGCGACCGGTTGCAGCAGCGCGTCGACCAGCGACACCAGGCTGCTCAGCCCGGACAGCCCCAGCGTGATCGCGAAGACGATGAGCAGCTCGATCCACACCAGCCGCCGCTGCGCCGGGTCGTGGATCAAGTCGTCGCCGGGCCGTTCCGGCGCGAGCCACGCGCGCAGGTTCACCACCCGGGCGAACCTACCCGGTGTGCCTGCTGGCCAGGAACGGGCAGCCGACCAGCCTGCGCAGCTCGGCGCTGAGCTCGCTCGGGTCGCTCACCGGCCGGGAGAACGCCAGTCGGACGTCGTGGTCGGCGTCGATGGCCTCGACCCGCAGCCGCAGCCCGAACCGGTCGAGCCCCAGTGGCCGCACGTGTCCGCCGCGCAGGTCCTCCGGCAGGTGTCGGACCAGGGAGCCGACGACGTCGGTGTGCGACAGCTCGAGGTGGCGCAGCCAGCCCGCCTCGAAGGTGACGAACGGGTCGGGCTCGGCCTGGGTGAAGGCGGGGACGCCGACCGAGTGGGTGCCCTCGGCGTCGGCGAGCACGAGCGAGGCGGGGATCAGCCGCAGCAGCGCCGCGCCGTGGCCGAGGTCGAGCAGCCGGGGGTCGGGCCGCTCCTCGGCGACCAGCACCGCCTGCGCGCGGGCCTCGTCGTCGCCGAGCGCCCGCAGCCAGCCGGTGATCCACAGCAGCCCGCGGACGGGTTCGCGCAGCGGGACCGGGGCGGTGTCGGCCAGCTCGACCATCGTGGCCAGCTCGCCGCGCGGTGCCTGCCACGCGGTGGCGACCAGCTCGTGGTCGTCGGGCAGCAGGACGCTGACCGAGCCGTCGGCGTGCACGTGGTGCAGGAGGGGGACGACCCGGTCGCCCTGCGCCTGGTCCGCGGCGGGGACGAGCGTCGCGCGCCCGCCGAGTGCGGCGATGCTGCGCGCGCGTTCGGCCGGGTGCGGCGCGGGGGGACGTGGTGCGTCCGATCTGGTCACGACTCACCTCCTGAGTTAGGTCACCCTAACTTGCGGGTGGGCTCGCTGGGAAGTCGTGGCGTCGGTATCCCACGAACTGGCTACGCTGCCCGCGCCGCACCCGACAAGGAGGGCACATGAGCGAGGCACCCGCCGTCGAACCACCGACCGGCAGGCCCGCGATCGAGGACCTGGCCACCGCCAGGGCACTCTCCGCGCTGCGCTTGCCGCTGATCGGCCTGCCCCTGGCCGCCGTCGTCTTCGCCGTCCCGGCGGTCTGGCTGATCGTCGCCGGTGGTGGCTGGATCGGGATCGCGGTCCTGGCCATCGCCGCGCTGGCGTTCGTGGTGACCTCGGTACTGGCGTTGGTGATCACCGGGTTCTGGATCGGTCCGGCGGGGCGGTTGCTGCGCGCGGAGTCGTGGCGTGCCGCATCGGTCAAGGTCTACCGGCCCAGCAAGGGTTTTCCGCGTGCGCGGCTGGTAGTCAAAGAGGCTGACGGCAAGTCGTTGAGCATCTTGGCCCCGGCGCTGCCGTGGGCGGCACAGCAGATCCTTGCCCGTACCAGCAAGATCTGGCTGGTAGGCCCGGACGACAAGGGTTGGGTTGCCATCCGGTCGACCGGGTTGGCGCTACCGCTGGGGCAGGCGCGGGTGTCCACGGCGGACCTGTCCACTGGGTACGAGATCACTGTGGACCAGCCGGACCCCGCCAGGGCCTCGCTCGCCTCCGGCGACGCGGTGCTGGCCAAGGTCATCGCCGCCCCGCGCAAGCGTTCGCGCACCGACATGGTCGCGCCGGTGGTCCTCCTGGCCTTCGCGGGCTTCGTGGTCGTCGACCTGGTGCAACGCGGGATCAAGGCCAGCCAGGTCGGGTTGGCGATCGGCGTGTTCGTCGGCACGCTCATCATCGCGGGCTTCTTCGCGTGGCGGCTCTACAAGGCGCTGTACTGGGCAAAGGTCGACAAGTTGCTGTCAGCGGGACCGTGGAACGCGGTGGCGGTAGACCTACCGGAGCCGACTCGGGTCGGTCGGGAAACGGTGACCGCGCAAGCCACGTTCGCAGATGGCCGAACCGTTCCGGTGAAACTAACGCGCGCCGGTCACGCTATCCGCGCGAATGTCGCCGCTACGGGGAAACTCTGGGTGGCAGGTATACCGGGAGAGGGCAAACAGATGGTGGCGGGAATTCCCGGCTATCCGTTCCTCAGCCGGGCCGATTTCGGTTCTTGACCGGCGTCGCCCCAGCCGCGGGTAGCCCGCTCTGTCCGCAGGGCGGCCACCCTGACCTCGGCCAACTCCTCGGCGGGGTCCTCGGCGCCGACCAGGTCCTCGACCGCGGTGACCACGGCCTCCAGCTGGCTGATCAGGGTGTTGTAGGTGTCGGTGAGCCGGGTCAGTTCGGCGACGTCGTCCGCGGCGACCTCGACCCGCACGATCGCCGACGCCCGGACCGCGAACCGCCGCAGCGCCCGGTCCAGCACGTCCATGGTCTCGTCGAACCTGGGGTCGATCTCCGCGCGGGTGGCCTGGAAGCGGCGCAGCCAGACGTCCTCGGCGGAGTCAGGCTCGATCGCGGGCGCCGGTGGTTCCTCGGGCTCCTGGATCAGCCGGGCGATGCCCGCCTTGCCGCCGAGCACCACGACGCCGACCCCCAGCGTCATCCACGGGGGTAAGTGGATCGCCCAGGCGACCCCGGCCGCGCTCGCCGCCAGGAGCAGACCCCACGGATCGGCTAGTTCCCTCGCATAACCCATTGCCCACCCTTACCCCACCCAGTACCGGGACAGGGCCAAGATCCTAGGGGAATCCACCCTCCAAATGCGACCCTGGTTCCAGTTGGTGATTTGCGGACAATGCGGTGTGGCCCGATCGCGATTGGGCGGTATTCACAATGCGAACACCGCCCAATCGCGACGTCAGTTCCAGTCCGGTCCGCGCTTGCTCCAGCTCCACGCGTAGCGCGGGTCCTCGCTGTCGGTGGCGGCCTCGCCCAGGTCGAGCGGCCGGAAGGTGTCCACCATCACCGCGGTCTCGTCGAAGAAGTCGGCCCCGATGGACGCCTCCGCCGCGCCCGGTTGCGGGCCGTGGGTGAACCCGCTCGGGTGCAGCGACAGCGACCCGATGCCGATTCCGGAGCCCTTGCGCGCCTCGTAGTTCCCACCGACGTAGAACATCAACTCGTCGGAGTCGACGTTCGCGTGGTTGTACGGGACCGGGATCGCGTCGGGGTGGTAGTCGACCTTGCGCGGCATGAACGAGCACACCACGAAGTTCGGGCCCTCGAAGGTCTGGTGCACGGGCGGCGGCTGGTGCACGCGGCCGGTGATCGGCTCGAAGTCGTTGATGTGGAACACCCACGGGTACAGGCACCCGTCCCAGCCGACCACGTCGAACGGGTGGTTGGCGTAGGTGAACCGCGTTAGTCCTGCCCGGTGCCGGACCAGGACCTCGACGTCCTCACCTTCGACGAGCAGCGGCTCCGTCGGGCCCCTCTGGTCGCGTTCGCAGTAGGGGGAGTGCTCCAGGAACTGTCCCTTCGAGGACAGGTACCGCCTGGGTGGCCCGATGTGCCCCGCGGCCTCGACGATGAACAGCCGCATCTCGCCGTTGGGCACAACGCGGTAGGTAGTCGAAGTCGGGATGACCAGGTAATCGCCCTCGGACACCTCAAGAGCGCCGTACACGGTCTCCACCGTGCCGCTGCCGCCCTGCACATAGAACAGCTCGTCGCCCACCGCGTTGCGGTAGAGCGGGCTCGGCGCGGACGCGGTGGCGAACCCGATGATCACGTCGGAGTTGCCGAACAGCGTCCTGCGGCCGGTCACGGCGTCGGTGTCCGCGCTGAACTTGAGGCCCTGCGTGCGGAAGTGCCGCGGCTTGAGCGGGTGGTTCGGCACCAGCGCGCCGCGGAAGTCTTCGACGACCTCGGCGTTCACGATCGCGGTCGGCAGGTGGCGGTGGTAGAGCAGAGCCGAGTCGGAGGAGAACCCCTCGACCCCCATCAGCTCCTCGGCGTAGAGCGTCCCCTCCGGCGACCGGAACTGGGTATGCCTCTTGCGGGGGATGTCCCCAACGCGCCGGTAGTGCGGCATGTGCTCCTCCGGAGACCTCTCAAGAATCTCAGTTGCTATGTCCGCCTACCGGACATCTTTGTTCAGTTGGCGGTACGCTACTAGCGTGTCAGCCGTGTCAAGCGCAGCTCCTCTCCCAGGCCCCGGTCCGCGCGGCATCCCGCCGCTGTTCGCGCGGCTTGTCGACGACGCGGCCCTGTTCCCCCCGGGCAACGCACCCATGCCCGACGCGGTGCGCATGCACCTCGCCGGGCGCGACGGCGGGAACGCGGGCGTGATGGGCCTGTTCCTGTGCAACGCCTCCCGCCTGCCCGAGCTGATCACCGAGTTGGTGAAGGCGAAGCCAGCCAAGCCGGTGGCGCTCTCGCTGGTCATCGACACCGGCCTGGGCGGGGTGCCCAAGGCGCTGTCCATCGTCGAGTCGCGGGCCGAGCTGCTCGCGCTGCGTATGGTGGAGATGCCAGCCCCGGCCGACGTCGACGACGTGTGGCTGGAGCGAGTGAACGAGTTCGTGCCCGAGGACGTCATCCGCGTGGTCGAGCCGCGCCGCGGCGGGGTCGAGTGGCTCGACGGCATCCGCAGGGTCGTCGACCACGGCAGCTGGCCCAAGATCCGCTGCGGTGGCCTCAGCCGCGAGGCGTTCCCCAGCGTCGACGAGGTGGCCGACTTCCTGGCGGTGATCAGCAGGGGCGAGGCGTCGTTCAAGGCGACCGCGGGCCTGCACAACGCCGTCCGGCACACCGACCACGAGACCGGGTTCGACCACCACGGCTTCCTGAACCTGCTGGTCGCGACCTCGCGCCTGCTCGCGGGTGGTGACGTGCGCGCCGCGCTGTCGGAGACCGACGGCGCCGTGCTCGCCGAGGAGGCCAAGGGGCTGACCGACCAGGCCGCGCACGCGGTGCGGGCGGTGTTCGGTTCGTACGGATCGTGCTCGCTGAGCGAGCCGGTGGAGGACCTGGAAGGGCTGGGCCTGCTGTGAGCTGGATCGACGACCCCGCGTTCGCTGCGGACATGCCCTTCGGCCCCCAGACGCTGCCCTACGGCGTCGTGGAGACCGCGGAGGGTCCTGCCGTCGCGGTGCGCGTCGGCGACCACGCGTTGCCGCTGAGGCCCCTTGCGGACGAGTTCACGGCGGAGCTGGCCGAGCTCGTTGCCGCTGACTCGCTCGACCCGCTGCTGGCCGCCGGTAGGCCCGCCTGGTCGGCGCTGCGTGCGCGGCTGATCGAGCTGGTTAAGGCAACGGCCGCGCCTGAGGGTGCGGTGCTCTTGCCGCTATCGGAGACGACGACCCGGCTGCCGTTCACCGTCGGCGACTACGTCGACTTCTACTCGTCGCGCAATCACGCCGAGAACGTCGGCCGCATCTTCCGGCCCGATGGCGATGCGTTGTTCCCCAACTGGAGCCACCTGCCCGTCGGCTACAACGGTCGCTCCGGCACGGTCGTCGTCTCCGGCACCGATGTCGAGCGCCCGCACGGTCAACGTAAGGGCGACAACGGGCCTGTTTTCGGCCCTAGCGTCCGCCTGGACATCGAGGCCGAGATCGGTTTCGTGTGCGGTGGCCCTGTCGCCCGCCGTGTGTCGACCTCCGCTGCCCCGGACCACGTGTTCGGCGTGGTCACGGTCAACGACTGGTCCGCGCGCGACATCCAGGCATGGGAGTACGTGCCGCTGGGCCCGCACCTGGGCAAGTCGTTCGCGACGTCTATCGGCGCCTGGATCACCCCTCTGGAGGCGTTCGCGGCCGCGCGCGTCCCCGTGCCGGATCCCGGCCACCCGAGGCTGGACTACCTCGTCGAGGACAGCCACTGGGGCCTCGACATCAACCTGCAGGTGTTCTGGAACGGCACCCTGGTCAGCAAGCCCGAGTTCGCGGGCATGGCGTTTTCCTTCGCCCAGCAGTTGGCGCACATGACCGTCAACGGCGCCACCGTGCGCCCCGGCGACCTGTTCGCCTCCGGCACCATCTCCGGTCCGGAGAAGCACCAGCGCGGCTCGTTCCTGGAGCTGAGCTGGGGCGGCAAGGAGAAGATCACCCTCGACGGCGGCGGCGAGCGCACCTTCCTGCTCGACGGCGACACGATCGTGATCACCGCGACCGCGCCGGGTCCGGACGGCACGGTCATCGGCCTGTCCGAGGTGGCCGGGACGATCCTGGCCGCGGGGGACTGACCGGTGCCTGGCATACGGTCGACGGGGCCGGTCACCCGGCAGGCGGTCCCGGTGGCCAAGGAGAGCTCGCTCACCCTCGACCGCGGCCTGGCGTTGCTCCAGGCGGTGGCCGACTCCGACACCGAGGCGCCGACGATAAGCGATCTCGCGGCGGCGATCGGGGCCAGCCGCGCGGCGGTGTACCGGCTGTTGGTGCCGTTGCAGTCGCGCGGGCTGGTCCGCCGTGAGGGGTCGAAGGTCCGCCTCGGGCTCGGGTTGCTCCAGCTCGCCGCGAAGGTCGCCCCGCAGCTTCGCGTGGCGGCCCTACCGGCGCTGCGTGAGCTGGCGGAGGCTGTTGGCGCTACCGCCCATCTCACCGTCGCGGATGGCGATGAGGCGCAGGCAGTCGCCGTCGTGGAACCGTCGTGGACGACCTACCACGTCGCTTACCGCGTCGGCACCCGTCACCCGTTGCACAAGGGCGCGGCCGGTAAGGCCATCACGATGCGTCCGGGCGACTCGGGGTGGTTGGGCTCGGTAGGGGAGTTGCAGCCCGGCGCCTACGGGATCGCGGCACCGGTGCGCGGTGTCCTGGACCTGCGCGCGAGCGTTGGCGTTGTCACCTTCGAGCCGCTCGATGGCGCTGTCGTCGGCCCGAAGGTGGTCGCGGCTGCCGCGATCATCGCCGAGTCGCTGCGTTAGACCCACGTCCCCACAGCTACGACCAACAGTGGTCGTAGCTGTGGTGTGGCTCTTAACCGAAGATGGCCTCGTAGGTCGCGAACAGCGCGAACCCGACGAACACGAACCCGGCGACCCGCTGGATCAGCTGCGGCTTGATCCGCTCGGCGATCTTGCGCCCGACCAGCACCGCGATCCCGGCGACCAGCACCAGCGCGAGCCAGGCGCCCAGGCCGACCCACACCGGCTCGGCGTACCTGGCCGACAGCCCCGCCGTGGCGATCTGCGAGGCGTCGCCCCACTCGGCGGCGAACAGCACCCCGAACGAGGTCAGCCCGGCGCGCCAGAACGACACCGTCGGAGTCGCCTCCTCGGCCTCGGTGATCTCCTCCTCCTGCTTCGCGAACCCCTCCTTGAGCAGGAGGAACGCGCCCAGGGCGAACAGCACGGCCACGACGGCGGCCACCACCTGGTCGGGCAGCAGCGTGAGCACGCCACCGAAGGCCGCCGCGATGACGCACTGCACCGCGAACGCCACGCTTACCCCGACGAACACAGGTAGCGCGCGATAACGCGTAGTCAGGATCAGGGTCGCCACCAGCGTCTTGTCCGGTAGCTCGACGGCGAGCACCAGGGCGAAAGCGCTGGCGAACGCGATAAGGGCACTTCCCACAGCAAAGTCCTCCACGTCCGAGGCCCGGACGGAGGAAGGCGAGCGTTCTCCGACCGGGCATGGTCCTACCCGGCCGGAGGTCTCGTTCGCCCGCGTGGACGCGGGTGAGGCACCGGACTCAAACTCGAGTCAGTATGTCGATGTCCTCGCCGGACCGCAGAAGCGCACGGTCGCGGGAACTACTCCCCTCTGGCTCGGTAAGCCTAACCGCTGTGGGTAGGGCCACCGACGTGTGTCCGCTCACGGGACCTACGTCCCGGCGAGACAGGACTCGCGGACCTGCGGAAACGCGCGACGCGGGTCGACACTGTTCACCGTGGACGTTCTGGAGTTGGCGCGGTGGCAGTTCGGGATCACCACCGTCTACCACTTTCTGATGGTGCCGCTGACCATCGGCTTGGCGGTGCTGGTCGCCGGGATGCAGACCGCGTGGGTGCGCACCGGCGACGTGAAGTACCTGCGGATGACCAAGTTCTGGGGCAAGCTGCTGCTGGTCAACTTCGCCATGGGCGTGGTGACCGGCATCGTGCAGGAGTTCCAGTTCGGGATGGCCTGGAGCGAGTACTCCCGGTTCGTCGGCGACGTGTTCGGCGCGCCGCTGGCGATGGAGGGGCTGGTCGCGTTCTTCGTCGAGTCCACCTTCCTCGGGCTGTGGATCTTCGGCTGGGACCGGCTGCCCCAGCGCGTGCACCTGGCCTGCGCGTGGGCGTTCAGCCTGGCCACGGTCGCCTCGGCGTACTTCATCCTGGCGGCGAACTCGTGGATGCAGCACCCGGTCGGGGTCGAGTTGGTCGACGGGAAGCCGCGGCTGACCTCGATCTGGGCCGTGTTGACCAACAACACCGCCCTGGCCGCCATCCCGCACACGGTCGCGGGCTGCTTCGCGGTGGCGGGCGCGTTCCTGGTCGGTGTCGGTGGTTGGCACCTCTGGCGGACCCGCGACGACCAGCACGGCGACGACGGCGACCGGCCGGTGTGGCGGGCCTCGGTGCGCTACGGCGGCTGGGTCGGCGCGGTGGCCTTCGCGGCGCTGGCGATCACCGGCGACCTCCAGGGCAAGCTGATGTTCGAGCAGCAGCCGATGAAGATGGCCGCGGCCGAGGCGCTGTGCCACACCGAGCAGCCCGCCGGTTTCTCGGTCTTCGCGATCGGGGACGTGAGCAGGCCGGACTGCGAGGACGTCAAGTCGATCACCGTGCCCGCGCTGCTGTCCTTCCTGGCGCACAACGACTTCACCAGCGAGGTGCGCGGCATCGAGGACCTGGTGCAGGAGTACCGCGAGCGCTACGGCGCCAACTACCCGGTGGACGACCGGCTGGGTGAACTCTCCGGTCAGCCCATCGACTACGTGCCCAACCTCCCGGTGACCTACTGGGGCTTCCGGCTGATGATCGGCTTCGGCGCGCTGTCGGCACTTGCCGCGGTCGGGGTGCTGTGGGTGACCCGACGTGGGCGGATACCGCGCGGCAAGTGGTTCCCCCGACTGGCCCTCGCGGGTATCGCGACACCGTTCCTGGCCAACAGCTTCGGCTGGATCTTCACCGAGATGGGGCGTCAGCCGTTCGTGGTGGTGCCCAATCCGTCCGGTGTGGACGGTGTGTGGATGTTCACCGCGCGCGGGGTGTCCGGCCTGACCACCGGGGAGGTGTGGACGTCGCTGATCACGCTGACCCTGGTGTACGGGGCGCTGGCGGTGGTCGAGGTGTTCCTCATCGCCCGGTACGTGCGCGGCGGGGTCGCCGGGGTCATGCCGCCGGAGAAGCCGGACGGCACGTCCGACGACCACCTCGCCTTCGCCTACTAGCCGCCATCGACTGGGAGTCCACTGTGGATCTCGCCGACCTCTGGTTCTGTGTGATCGCCGTGCTCTGGCTCGGCTACCTGTTCCTCGAGGGCTTCGACTTCGGCGTCGGCATGCTGATGCCGGTACTGGCCAGGGACGACACCGAGCGCCGTGTCATGATCAACACGATTGGGCCGGTCTGGGACGGCAACGAGGTGTGGCTGCTCGTCGCGGGCGGCGCCACCTTCGCTGCCTTCCCGGGTTGGTACGCGTCCCTGTTCAGTGGGACCTACCTGCTGCTGCTTCTGTTCCTGGTCGCTCTTATCGGCCGCGGCGTCGCCTTCGAGTACCGCGGGAAGGTCGACTCGGACCGGTGGCGCCGCTGGTGGGACCGGGTGATCGTCGCCGGGTCGCTCGTGGCCGCGATCGGGGTCGGGCTCTTGGTGGCCACGACGGTGTTGGGCCTACCGATCGACGCTGACGGTAACCGCGTGGGATCGCCGTTCGCGGCCGTCACCGCTGAGTCGCTGCTGGGGGCGGCGGCGCTGGTCGGGTTCGCCTTGGTCCACGGCTCGGTGTTCATCGCGCTCAAGACCGATGGGGATATCCGCCACCGGGCGCGTGCGTTCGCGATACGAGTTGGGCCATGGGCGCTGTTGCCGCTGGCCGGGCTGCTCGTGGTGGTGCAGTTGACGTCGGGCAAGTGGTGGACGTGGACGGCGGTGGCCGTTGTCCTCGTCGTCGCGGCGCTGGCGTTCGAGCGGCTCACGGCGGGACGTGAGGGCCAGGCGTTCGCGGCGCTGGGAGTCGCGGTCGTGGCGACGGTCGTCGCCCTGTTCGGCGCGCTCTACCCGAACGTACTGCCGTCTACTGTGGACCCTGCCTTCTCGTTGACCGTCGCGGACACCGCGTCGAGCCCGTACACGCTGGAGGTCATGAGCTGGGTCGCCCTGTTCGGCACACCCGCCGTGCTGGTCTACCAGGGTTGGACGTACTGGGTGTTCCGCAAGCGGGTCAGCACGGCGCACATCCCGCCGGTGCACGTCCCGTGACTCCTCCCGGACAGCCTCGACCCGCCAGTCGGTCCGGGAGGGGCCCGCTCGGCGCGTTGCCGGGGTTGTCCCCGTCGGCGCGCCGGGCGTTGGCCTTGAGCGGCGGGTTGGCCGTCGTCAACGCGGCCGCGCTGGTGGTGCAAGCGTGGGCGCTGGCGTCGGTTCTTACTGGGTTCTCGTCGCGGACGTTGGCTGTGTTGGCTGGCACTGTGGTCGCGCGGTCACTCTTGGGCTGGGCGACGCAGGTGGTGTCAACGCGTGCGGCGGCTGGGGCGAAGGAGGAACTGCGCGCGATCACCCTGGATCGAGCGCTGGCTCTAGGGCCCGAGTGGATCGCCGCGCGTGGAGTGGGGGAGCTGACCTCGCTGGCGACGCGCGGGCTTGACGCGCTGGACGCCTACTTCGGGGTGTACCTACCTGCGCTGGTTACCGCTGCCGTGGCGCCGCTGGCGGTAGGCGCAACGATTCTGTTCGTGGACTGGCCTTCTGCTCTGGTGGTGGCGCTGACGGTGCCGTTGATCCCGCTGTTCGCGGTGGTCATCGGTCGCTACACCGAGGACAGGGTGGGTCCTGCTGCTGCGGCGACCGAACGATTGTCGGGCAACCTGCTGGAGTTGGTGCGCGCGCTGCCGGTCCTGACGGCGTTCCGGCGGGCGTCAGCGCAAGCGGAGGCAGTGCGGACTGTCTCGGACGCTCATCGACGCGGCACGCTCGGAGTCCTGCGGGTGGCGTTCATGTCGGCGTTCGCCCTGGAGTTGGTGGCCACGCTGTCGGTGGCTCTTGTCGCGGTCGTGATCGGTGTGCGGCTGGTGGCCGGTGACCTCACCTTGGCGGTGGGTCTGTTTGTGCTGATCGTGGTCCCTGAGTGCTACCTGCCGTTGCGGGCCGCTGGGGCTGCCCACCACGCCAGCGAAGACGGCCTAGAGGCGATTCGGCGGGTCGCGGAGATCCCGGTTGTTGCTGCTCGTGGGAGTCGCGCGGTCGATGGGTTCAGGGAGTTGCGGATCGATGGCCTGCGGGTGCGTCGACGTGGTGGATACGCGCCGGATGGTCTGTCGTTGGTGGTGCGGCCGGGCGAGATCGTCCGGTTGAGCTCAGCCAGTGGGTCGGGCAAGTCGACCGCCTTCGCCGCGCTGCTCGGGTTCGTGCCGTTCGAGGGCTTGGTGGAAGTCGATGGCACTCCCCTACCTGATGTCGATATATCGATTTGGCGGCAAATCGTCACCTGGGTGCCGCAGCGACCTGAGTTCGCTGAGGCTGTCGTAGCCGATGAGGTCGGCGACCCGGCCTTGGCGACCGAGCTCGGGATTGTTCACTTGTTGGATCGTAGGATTGTTGAACTCTCGGCGGGGGAACGGCAGCGGGTGGCGCTCCTGCGGGCCCTGGCCCGACCGGGGACGCGTCTGCTCCTGCTGGACGAGCCGACGGCCCACCTCGACCCGGCGACTGCCGCCACCGTCATGGCGGTCATCGAGAAGGCCGCAGACCGGGGCGTCGCCGTCATCATGGCCACCCACCGCGTGGTCGAGGCGGCGTCCGCCGAGCCCGCCGCCCGCCCGCACGTGGACGTCGCCGACGAGGTGGTGGCCGGGCGCGGCTCGCTGCGGGGATTGATCAACCGCCGCATGCTGGGCGGCGCCGCGCTGGGGTCGGCGGCGCTCGTGTGCGGGGTGCTGCTCGCCGCACTGTCGGCCTGGTTGATCGCCAAGGCCGCCCAGCAGCCGCCGATCCTCACCCTGTCCATCGCCGTTGTCGGTGTCCGCGCCTTCGGCCTCGCCCGGGCCGCCCTGCGCTACGCCGAGCGCCTCGCCGTCCACGACGCCGTCTTCCGGACCGCCACTGACCTGCGGGTCCGCCTGTGGCAAGCGCTTGTCCGCATCGGGCCCGCGCGGGCACTCGGCCTGCGATCGGGCGAGGGGCTCCGCCGGTTCGTCGACGATGTCGACACGGTCCGCGACCTGACCCCGCGCGTGTTGGTGCCGCCGCTCGTGGCCCTGGGCGCGTGCGTTGCCGCTATCGCCGTGCAGACCGCGATCCTGCCGAGCGCTGGTCTCGCCCTAGCGGTTGCGGTGGTCCTTGCCGGTCTAGGTGCGCCCCTGGTGTCTCTTGTCGCCGAGCGCCGGGCCACTACCGCGCTGTCGGAGGGTCGACGCACCGTCGCGGCCGGGGTGCTCACCCTGTTCACCTGTGCGGCAGACCTGATCGCGTTCGGTAGGCACACCCAGCACCGCGCGGCTCTAGCCTCTGCCGACGCTGCTCTTGTAGTCCGCGCCAAGCGACAGGCATTCGGCGCGGGAGCCGGTCAGGCGCTGATCACCCTGCTCCTTGGCGCGGCCACGGTCGTGAGCACGTACCTGGCCGTGGGCATCGACCCGGTTCTGATCCCGATCGTGGCTCTAGTCCCGCTCGCGCTGGCCGAGGTCCTCGCACTCCTGCCACCCGCCGTAACCCACCTGACCGCCTTGCGCGCGGCCCACGCCCGCATCAACGCCCTCGAATCCGCCCCGCCCGCCAGCCCGCCGCAGTGGACCCCCGGCGCCGTCCACCTGGAGAACGTCACCGCCCGCTGGCCCGGCGCATCGCGACCCGCACTGAGCGGACTCACCCTCCACCTGCCCCCCGGCACTCACGCAGCCGTCGTCGGCCCATCCGGCGCGGGCAAGTCGACCCTGGCGGCACTGCTCCTCGGCTTCCTGACCCCGGAATCCGGCACCCTGACCCGCCCACCCACCGTCGCCTGGTGCCCACAAGACCCCATGCTCATCTCCACCACGGTGCGCGAAAACCTCAAACTGGCCGCCCCCCACGCCACCGACGCGGACCTAGAGGCCGCCCTAGCCCGGGCAGCCCTCCCCGGCTTCGACCTGAACGCCACCGCCACCACAACCTCCGGCGGAGAAGCCCAACGCCTAGCCCTGGCCCGAGCCCTCCTCTCCGACGCCGACCTCGTGGTGCTCGACGAACCCACCGCCCACCTGGACACCCCCACCGCCACCCGCGTCCTGGCAACCCTCCACGAAGCACTGGCGGGCAAGACCGTCCTCCACATCACCCACCGCCCCGAAGAAGCCACCCTCGCCGACGTCACCGTGCACCTCGCCCCACCCCAGGCCGACCCGGTGCGCCACGACCTCCAACTGGAACAAGTGAGGGCCTAGCCTGGTGGTGACCATGGACCCCACCCTCGCCGCGCGGACGCTCACCGCCTCCACCGAGATCGCCACGGCAGCGCTCTCCGGTCAGGACCCGGATGCGGTGCTGGATCTCGTAGTGCGCGCTGCCGCCGAGTTGGCCGAGGCGGATCTTGGGCTGGTCATGGCCGGTAGCGATGACGGCTCCCTCACTGTGGAGGCGGCATACGGGGCCCGCGCTACCAACCCCATCGGCCTCGTTCTGTCGCCGCGGTCGTCAGCGGCGAGGGTCGCTAGAGGTGGCGTCCCGATCGTGGCCGATGACGTGACCACGGACCCGCGCACGTCCCCTTACGTCCCCCGTGAACTCACCGCCTACGGCCCCTTCGCCGCCGCCCCCTTCGGTACTCGCGAGTCCCGTCTAGGCGCCCTCACCGTCTACCGCCGTAGAGGCCGCAAGCCCTTCACCAGCGGCACGGTAGAGGTCCTGACAGCCTTCGCCGCCCAAGCAGGCTTGGTCCTAGTCCTAGCCGAAGGCCGCAACGCCAGTGAACGTGTCGGCCTCTATGAAGAACGCGAACGCATAGCCCGCGACCTCCACGACGTGATCATCCAGCGCCTCTACGCCGCAGGCATGCAGCTGGACCTCCTGGCCCGCCGCCCCACCCGCAAGCTCCCCAAGCCGGACGCCACCCGCCTCACCGACGCCGTGGACCAGCTCGACGCCGCCATCGCCGATGTCCGGGCCGTCGTCCGCACCCTGCGCAACCCCGACCCCGCGCCGCCGACCGACCTGGCCGAGTCCGTCGAGTCGGAGGTCGCCACCGCGCGCGAGTTGCTCGGGTTCGACCCGAGCTTCGAGATCACCGGCGACATCGCGGACGTGCCCGCTGACCTGGCCGACCACCTCCGTGCGGCGCTGCGGGAAGCCCTGTCCAACGTCGTCAGGCACGCGGGCGCCCTGCGCGTCGCGGTGCACCTCGTCCGGACACCCACCACGCTCCGCCTGACCATCGCCGACGACGGCTGCGGCATCCCGAAGGGGGTCTCCGAGCGCGGTCTGAAGAACCTCAGGGAGCGCGCCGAGCAGGTCGACGGTCACTGCCAGGTGCGCTCGTCCCCGCGCAGCGGCACCACCGTGACCTGGGAGGTCCCGATCAGGCGGGCGTCGCGACCTTCGTGACCGGGATCGGCTGGGTCTCGTCCAACGCGGCGGCCTCGGCGCGCTTGGCCCGGCGCCGGGCGATCAGGCGCTTGCCGTAGTTGATCGCGGGCTGCTCGACCCAGCGGTGGATCAGGTCGGCGATCGCGAGCCCGACCAGGACCACCACCAGCGCGGTGATGAGCCGGTTCTGCGCCAGCGACGGGATGGTCAGCACCACGACGAAGTGCACCGGCTGCTGGAGCAGGTACAGCGAGTACGACCGCTCGCCGACGAACCGCATCGGTTTGGTCGAGAGCACCCACCGCATCGGCCCCGGCGCGATCAGCACGACCAGCAGCAGGGCCACGACCACGCCGTAGACCAGGAACAGCGCGAGGTTGTTCTCGGTGTCCCACCACAGGTCTTCCATGTTCACGTGCAGCACCGCGAACACGGCGACGACCGGGATGGCCGCCAGCGGGTGGGTCAGCGGTTTCACCAGCGCGTACGTGCGCCGGTGGTGCATCACCACGGCCAGCACGCAGCCGATCAGCAGGATCGAGTAGTGGATCGTGGAGATGTAGAGCGTCTTCTGCGAGCCGTGCATCAGCCAGCCGCTGGTGATGGGCACCAGCGCGATCATCACCGCGAGCGCACCCACCGCGAACGCCAGCTTGCGCCACGCCGCCGCCAGCCCGACCGCACCGGCCATGACCAGCAGGAACGGCCAGAACAGGTAGAACTTCTCCTCGATGCCCAGCGTCCACGAGCCGGAGAAGAAGTTGTCCGGCGCGGTCGGGTAGACGCCGGGCAGGAACTCGTTGAAGAAGGTCAGGTAGTACGGCAGCACCTCGGGCATGAACCGGGACCGGAACTCGCCGCGCAGGTACACGAAGATCACGATCCCGCCGAGGATCACCAGGTAGGGCGGCAGGATCCGGAACACCCGGCGCAGGTAGAACGCCTTGAGCGACACCCGCCCGGTGCGGTCCTGCTCGCGCAGCAGCAGCGTGGTGATCAGGAACCCGGACAGCACGAAGAACACGTAGACGCCGGTCCAGCCGGACAGCCACAGGTACTTGGGCCCGGCGAAGTGGAACATGATGACGATGACCGCCGCGAACGCGCGCAACCCGTCGAGCGCGGGGAAGCGCCGCATGTCCAGGAAGTCGGCGTGGTCCAGCGTTCGCACACGGCCCCCAAAGGTGTAATCGGCCAACCGAGTCTACGGGACCCGTTCGGGTTCCCTTGTCCAGTCCCGCCTTCGTGGGCGGGGCGGCGGTCAGCGGCGTCGGGCGAACCAGGCGACGGCCTGGGTGCGGCGCTGCATGCCGAGCTTGGCCAGCACCGAGGTGACGTGGTTCTTGACCGTCTTCTCGGCCAGGAAGAGCCGCTCGGCGATCTCGCGGTTCGACATCCCGTCGCCGACCAGGGCGAGCACCTCGCGTTCGCGCTCGGTGAGCCCGGCCAGTTCGTCGGCCGCCACGCTGCGTCGCATCCGGTCCAGGACGTGGGCCGTCGTCACCGGGTCGAGGAGTGACCTACCCGCGGCGACTTCACGCACCGCTTTCACCAGGTCGTGCCCTCTGACCTGCTTCAACAGGTACCCCGCCGCCCCGGCCATGATCGCCTCGACCAGGGCGGCCTCGTCGTCGAACGCCGTGAGCACCAGGCACGCCGGAGGCGTCTCAAGAGCCCGCAGCGACCGGCACAGCGCTACCCCGTCCCCATCCGGCAGCCGCATGTCGACCACGGCAACGTCAACCGGCCGCGACGAGGCCAACGACGACGTCAGCGCAAGAGCCTCGCCGACCCCGCCAGCCTGGGCGACGACCTCTATGCCGTCCTCGCCGTCGAGCAGGTCGCGCAGCCCGCGCCGGACCACCTCGTGGTCGTCGACGAGCAGCACCCTGATCACGGCTCTAGAGCTTACGGAGTCGAACTCGGCTGATCCGGTGGTTCGCGCCCTTGCGCAGCACCAGCGTCGCGCGTGGCCGGGTCGGGAGGATGTTGTGGGCCAGGTTTGGCTCGTTGATCTGCTTCCACAGCCGGGTCGCCTCGGCGACGGCCTCGGCGTCGGTCAGGCTCGCGTAGTGGTGGAAGTGCGACGCCGGGTCGGAGAACGCGGTGTGCCGCAGCGCCAGGAACCGGTCGATGTACCAGCGCTCGATGTCGTCGGAGTGCGCGTCGACGTAGATCGAGAAGTCGAACAGGTCGGAGACGGCGAGCCTCGCGGCGGGCTGCAGGACGTTCAGGCCCTCCACGATCAGGATGTCCGGCCTGCGCACAACCTGCTCCTCGCCGGGCAGGATGTCGTAGGCCAGGTGCGAGTACACCGGCGCCCGGACCTCGTCGGCGCCCGCCTTCACCTCGGACACAAACCGCAGCAACGCCCGCCGGTCGTAGCTCTCCGGGAAGCCCTTGCGGCTCATCAGGTTGCGCCGGTCCAGCTCCGCGCGCGGGAACAGGAAGCCGTCGGTGGTCACCAGGTCGACGTGCGGGTGGTCCGGCCAGCGGGCCAGCAGCAGCCGCAGCAGCCGGGCGGTGGTCGACTTGCCCACCGCGACGCTGCCTGCGATGCCGATCACGAACGGCACCTTGGCCGGACTGTCCTCACCGAGGAACTCGACGGTGGTGTTGTAGAGCCGCTGCCTGGCCGCGACCTGCAGCGAGATCAGCCGGGACAGTGGCAGGTAGACGTCGACCACCTCGTCCAGGTCGACCGGGTCGCCGAGCCCGCGCAGCTCGACCAGTTCGTCGAGGTTCAGCGGCAGCGGCGTCGACTCGCGCAGCTCCCGCCACTGCTCGCGGCGCAGCTCCACGTAGGGGCTCAGCTCACGGACCCGCGCCATCTCGGGCTCCCTCGCGCCGGAACGGGTGTACGGGAGTCAACGTAGGTGCTGGGGCGGGGTTCGCGCTGTGACCGAATGCACCGATCAGGGGACAACAGGTGTGGCGCACATGACGTCGCCGCGAACATCAGGTTCGTGCCACACTGCCCGGCTCGAACACCGCGTCCCAGGCGGCGGCCAGTTGGCGCGCGCACACGTGCGGCGGCACCCCGCCGACACCGGTACCCAGCCCCGGCATGGCGATCGTCCCCACTGTCGCCCGCACGGGTGCGCCGTTGTCGAACACGCCGTCCCGCCAGAGCCGGAAAACGGCCCTAGCGGCTAGATAGGGGTGGACGGTCTCAGCCGCGAGAGCCTGCGCGGGCTCCTTCATGGTCGGTGCGGTGATGAGCCACGCGGGCCGCTTGGCACCCGTAGGCACGATCAACGCCTCGCCGATCGGGAGCTCCCCACCGTGGTACGCCAAGACGGCGCTACGGACCCGCTGCTCGATCGCGGGGAAGTGCTCGGCGTAGACAGCGTCCACGCCGCCGCGCATCCAGCCGTAAGAGTTCGCCGGAGACACCACCGCGTCGGCTCGAACCTCTAGCACCGATCCACGATGGACACGGATGTGCGGCCTACCTTCGGCGGCTGTTTCCCAGGCTGTCGCGAGGGATTCACCCACCGCGCATAGGACCAGTTCGAGGGGGCCGGGCCCGCGGCGGGGCGCCGCGACCATGCCGGTCTCCGAGTCCGCGGTCACGGCTCCCAGCATGTCATCCGGGGGACACCGGGGGTAACCGCCGTTTGGCAAGCGCCACATCCCCGTACAGCGGTTGGGCCTGCGTACTGTGGGCCGCGTGCCGACAACCGCGTACTTCGGACCCAAGGGGACCTTCACCGAACAGGCCGCAAGGGCCCTCGCCCCCGGCGCCGACTTCCTGCCCATGCCGACCATCCCCGACGCCGTCGGCGCGGTCCGGTCCGGGGTGGCGGAGCTGGCGTGCGTGCCGATCGAGAACTCGGTGGAGGGCGCGGTCTCCGCGGCCATGGACACCCTCGCCGCGGACGCCCCGCCGGTGGTCGCCCTCGCCGAGTACCTGCTGCCGATCCGGTTCTCGATCCTGGTGCGCCCCGGCCTCAAGGCAGCCGACGTCCGCTCGATCGCCAGCCACCCGCACGCCCTCGCCCAGGTCGAGCGCTGGATCCAGGACACCATGCCGGACGCGGCGCGCAGGCCCGCCTCGTCCACCGCCGGTGCCGCGGTCGGCGTGCAGTCCGGCGAGTTCGACGCGGCCGTGACCGCCCCGGTCGCCGCGAACCACTACCCGCTCGACGTGCTGGCCACCGACGTGGCCGACGAGCGCGACGCGATCACCCGGTTCCTGCTGCTGGCCCGCCCCGAGCGGCTGCCCGAGGCGACCGGTGCCGACCGCACCTCGGTGATCGTGGTCCTGTCGCACCAGCCGGGGGAGCTCGCGGCGGTGCTCAACGAGTTCGCCAGCCGCGGCATCAACCTGACCCGCATCGAGTCCCGCCCGCTGCGCAACCGCTTCGGCGAGTACCGGTTCTACCTCGACTTCGACGGCCACATCTCCGAGCCCCGCGTCGCCGACGCTCTAGGCGCGCTCCGCCGCCGCAGCCAGAGGGTCCTGTTCCTGGGTTCCTATCCCAAGGCTGAGGGCAACGCGACAGAGGTGACTGCGCCGCATCGCGCTGCCGACTACGAGTTGTCCGGGACGTGGGTGGCCGCGCTCCTCCGCGGCGAGCAGCCGTGAGACTGATGCTCGCCCGGCACGGCGAGACTCCCTCGAACCTCCGTCACGCGCTCGACTCCCGGCCGCCCGGTCCGTCTCTTACCGAAATGGGCCACCGCCAAGCGTCAGCGCTAGCCGAGCGCCTCGCGGTGGATGAGGTGGTCGCCGTCTACGCGAGCATCGCCATCCGCGCGCAGGAGACAGCGGCACCGGTCGCGAAGCAGCACGGGTTGGCCGTTGATGTTGTCGAGGGCCTGCACGAGTTACAGGTCGGTGATTTGGAAGGCCGCTCGGACGAGGACGCCCTGCGCAGCTTCGGTGAGGTCTACAGGCGTTGGACCCAGGGTGATCTCGCGGCCGCGATGCCCGGCGGCGAGAGCGGCGAGCAGATCCGAGAGCGCTACCTGTCCACGATCGAGCGAATTCGCGAGTCCCACCCCAGCGGTCTGGTCGTGGTCGTCAGCCACGGCGGGATCATCCGCCTCGGCGCGGAATGGCTGGCGGACAACGTCGGCGCGCAGGTGACCAACGCCGCACTGCTGCCCAACACCGGGCACGTGCTGCTGGAGCCGCGCCAGGCCGGGTGGCACTGTCTGGAGTGGACCGGAGTCGACCTGTAGCGCCCCCGGGCCAAGTGGGGGAAAGTCCGGTTGACGAAAATCGCGGCAAGTTGTCGGTGGGTGGGTCTACCCTCCGCCGCGTACTCAACTGCTGTCTATTCAGGGAGGGCTCATGCCCCCGCCCGCGTCCTCGATCGCTGTGCGCGCGGAAGCGCTGGTCAAGACTTTCGGGTCAACCCGCGCCCTGGACGGTGTCGACCTGGAGATCCCAGCCGGAACCGTTCTCGGCCTGCTAGGGCCGAACGGGGCCGGTAAGACGACCACCGTCCGCATCCTCACCACGCTGCTCAAACCCGACTCCGGCCGCGCGTTCGTCGCGGGCCACGACGTCGTCGCCGACCCGGACGCGGTCCGCCGCTCCATCGGGCTCTCCGGCCAGTACGCGGCCGTCGACGAACACCTCACCGGCTACGAGAACCTCTACATGGTCGGCAGGCTCTACGGCATGTCCCGCGCGGACGCGTCGAAGCGGGCCCGGGAGCTCATCTCCCGGTTCCGCCTGGAAGACGCCGGGGACCGCCCGGCCAAGACCTACTCCGGCGGCATGCGCCGCAGGCTCGACCTCGGCGGCGCGCTGGTCGCCCAGCCCGCCGTCGTCGTGCTCGACGAGCCCACCACCGGCCTCGACCCGCGCGGCAGGCTCGACACCTGGGAGGTCATCGGCGAGCTGGTGGCCGACGGGACCACGGTCCTGCTGACCACCCAGTACCTGGAGGAGGCCGACCAGTTGGCCGACACCATCCTGGTGATCGACCACGGGAAGGTCATCGCGGGCGGCACGGCCGACCAGCTCAAGGCCCAGATCGGCGGTGAGCGGCTGGAGATCGTGGTCGCCGACGCCACCGAGTTGGCCGCGACCGCGCGGGTGCTCGCCGAGGTCGGGTCGGACGCCCCGACCACCGACGACCACCAGCGCCGGGTGCAGGTCAAGGTCGACACCGGCCCGAAGGCGCTGGTCGAGGCGCTGCGCAGGCTGGACCAGGAGAGCGTCTCGGTGCTCGACGTGGCACTGCACCGGCCGACCCTCGACGACGTGTTCCTCGCCCTCACCGGCCACGTCGCCGAGGAGAAGGTCGAGGCGACCGAGACCGAGAAGACCAAGGGCAGGAAGGCCAAGACCCGATGAGCGTCATCACCGCCGGTGCCCGCGACAGCGGGGTCGTCACCTGGCGCAACCTGATGAACGTGCGCCGCCAGCCCGACCTGCTGCTCGGCGCCACGTTGCAGCCGATCATGTTCGTGCTGCTGTTCGCGTTCGTGTTCGGCAACAGCATCGGCGACGACCCGTCGGCCTACCGCGAGTTCCTGATGGGCGGCATCTTCGCCCAGACGGTCGCGTTCAACTCGGCGTACACGACCATCGGCATGGCGGCCGACCTGGAGAAGGGCGTCATCGACCGGTTCCGGTCGTTGCCCATGACCAGGGCGGCGGTGCTGGTCGGCCGCACGGCGTCGGACCTCGCGGTCAGCGCCATCGGCCTGCTGGTGATGTCGCTGTGCGGTCTGCTGGTCGGCTGGCGCATCCGGGGCAGTTTCCTGGACGCGGTGCTCGGCTACCTGCTGCTGCTGGTGTTCTCCTTCGCGATGTCCTGGATCGGCGCGTGGGTCGGCCTGCTGGCGGGCAACGTGCAGGTCGCGCAGAGCGCGGGCTTCATCTGGATGTTCCCGGTCACGTTCATCTCGTCGGCGTTCGTGTCGGCGTCGAGCATGCCGGGGCCGTTGAAGGTCGTCGCCGAGTGGAACCCGATCACCGCGGTCGCCGACGCGGCGCGGGACCTGTTCGGCAACACGGCCCGCACGGGTGTCCTCGGGCAGTCCGACTCGTGGCCCGCGCAGCACGCCGCGCTCTACGCGCTGCTCGCCTGCGTCGGCATCCTGGTGATCTTCGCGCCGCTCGCGGTGTCGAAGTACCGCAAGGTCGCGAGCAAGTAGTCGCGCCGGGGAGGGTGCGCTACGCCCCGGCGGGCGCGCTCTCCCCGGACAACACCGGTTCCACCGCCGCGTCGAGGCTGTCGATCTCCGCCTCGAACCTGGCCATGGCGACCCACAGCGCCCCGGCCAGGCCGAGTTGCAGCGCGCCGGAGATGAAGAAGACGGCACGGGTGTTCAGCCAGGCCGCGAGCACCCCGCCGAGCAGCGCCCCGATCGGGATCGCGCCCCACACGGCCGTGCGCCACACACCCAGCACCCGGCCGAAGAGGTGCTCCGGGATCAACGCGTGCCGCAGCGCGCCGATGATGACGTTCATGGTCACGACGCTGGCGGCGAACACGCCGAACAGCAGCGCCGCCGAGACGGGTTCGTAGACCAGCCCCATGACGCCGAACGCGATCGCGCACCCGGCGACGGCCGAGGTCAGCACGGCTCGCCGGGACAGCACCCTGGTCAGCCGCGGCGCGACCGCCGCGCCCACGAGACCGCCCGCGCCGCCGACTAGGGCGAAGACACCGAACGCGGCGCTGGTCAGCCCGAGGTCCTCTAGCGCGTAGAGCACGAGCAGGGCCTGTGCGAGTTCTGAGGTCAACGCCAGCGCGGCCGCGAACGCCACCAGTTGCACCATCAGCGGACGGCTGCGGACCCAGCTAAGACCTTCCGCGAGTTGCACCCGGAGCTTGGGCGCCGGGCCTTCGACCTTGGGCCGGTAGCTCCCCCGGATGGCCAGCAGGAAGATCGCCGCGATAGCGAACCCGGCGGAGTTGAGGACGAACGGCAAGGCCGCGAACGCGGCGAAGGTGACGCCACCGAGCGGCCCGCCCAGGAAGGTCTGACCGACGATCTCGGCGGATTGCAGCTTCCCGTTCGCGGACTCCAGTCCGGACCGCGGCACCACCGCGGGGATGAGCGCCTGCGCCGCGCTGTCGGCGATGGTCTCGACGGTGCCGATGAGCAGCGCCATGGCGTAGAGCAGCCAGATGGTCGTCGCGTCGAAGAGGACGAGGACGGCGAGCGCCCCGACGATGATCGCGCGGGAGGTGTTCGCCAGCAGCATCGCCTTGCGCCGGTCGACCCGGTCCACCAGGGCGCCGCTGACCAGGGCGAACAGCAGCCAGGGGAGGAAGGCGGTCGCGGAGAGCCCGGCGATGAGCAGTGGGTCGCGGGTGAGGCTGGCGCCCAGCAGTGGGAAGGCCACCTTGCCGATGCCGTCGCCCAGGTTGGACAGCGCGCTGGAGCCGAGCAGCCAGGTCAGTCGCCGGTCCCTGGCCACTTCGCCCCCGGGTAATCGTGCCGACCCCATGCCGCGACGCTACTGGCCGGTTCCCGCCAGTAACTACCCCCGAACGGGCGGCAATTCTTCCCACGGGGTACTCGCGCGTGTGAAGACCCGCCAGGTGGCGGATTGTGGGAAACTGGCGCATTGTGGAGATATGAGGTGGGTGGCAAACGGTATCGGGTTGGCGGTCCTCGTCCTGGTCGCGGGCTGCGCCGGGCAGCGCTCGGAGACCCAGCAGCCCCAGGCGGAAATCCCCTCGGCGACCTCCACGGTGTCGCTGCCCCCGACCACGGACTCCAGCACACCGCCCGAGCCCGCGTCGACCGACGACTGCAAGGTCAGCGAGCTGAAGCTGGCTGTGAAGGACGGCGACGCCGCGGCCGGGACGGTGTTCCGCAAGCTGGTCTTCACCAACGCGGGTACCCGGACCTGCGTGATCCAGGGCTTCCCGGGCGTGTCGTACGTGACCGGCGACGACGGCCACCAGGTCGGCCCGGCGGCGTACCGGGTGGGCACCAAGGGTGCCCCGGTCCGCCTGGAACCGGGGTCCTCGGCCACGTCCGACGTCGGGTTCGTGAACGTGCGGAACTACGACCCGCAGGTCTGCCAACCGACCCCGGTCCGCGGGCTGCGGATCTACCCGCCGCACGACACGGAGTCGACCTTCGTGGACCTGCCGGGAACGGGGTGCGCGGGCACCCCGCCGGGCAACCAGCTGACCGTGAAGACGATCGGCTAGACGGTCCGCAGGAACGCGGCCCAGTCCTTGCGGCCGAACCGCAACTGGGGCCCCTCGCCCTGCTTGCTGTCCCGAGTGAGAACCGTGTGGACATCGCCGAACGCGACCTCCACGCAGTTCCGCTCCGGAGTGCTGCGGCTGCTCTTGCGCCACACGACCTTGCTCACTGGCGAAACTCCTTCACCGCTTGGTGGATCAGGTGCAGGCTGTCTTGTTCACTCAGGGATACCTCCCAGGTGTTGTGGAACACGGTGCCGTAGAGGGCGACCTCGCTGGACTTGTCCAAGAACAGTTCGCCCGCCAGGTGTTCGATGAACACCACTGGTGGCTCGCTGTCCCGTGTTCCGCTGTCTGGGAAGTGCATGATGACAAACGGCCCGGTTATCAGCCCGTTGTACATGCCAACCGAGAACGGTATGACACGCAAGTGGACTGTATCCAATTGTGCCAGACCTGCCAAGTGGATTAGCTGGTGGGCCATGGTTTGAGGCCCGCCAACCGGGCGGCGGAGGATGCCTTCATTGAGTACCACTGAAACGGATGGGCGAGCGGTCCGTCTGGTCAGGAGCGCCTGTCGTGCCGTGCGCAATTCGACTCGTCGTTCAATTTCATCATCGGTCGAATCCGGCTTGAACTCCCGGATTAGCATTCGCGAGTAGTCGGGTGTTTGGAACAGTCCGGGAATGAGAGCTGTTTCGTAGCACTGCATCGATGAGACGGCTTCTTCCAGCCCGATGTAGAGGCCGAAACCATCCGGGATGACATCACCGTATCCGTGCCACCAACCCTGCTCCTTGGTCTTCTTGGACAGCGCCTTGAGGTACTCCGTCACCTCCTCCGACGCCCCGTAGATCTTGCACATCGCCTCGGTGTCCAGGCTGCGCAGGGGGGTCTGGCCGGTCTCGATGCGCCAGATCTTGGTCTCCGACCACTCCAGCTCCGCCGCCGCCGCGCGGACCGTCAGGCGGGCCCGGCCGCGCAGGTCGCGGAGATATCGGCCCAGTTGCCTGCGCGGCACGGTCGAGCCGGTTGTCGTCTCACGCACGTACGCCTGCTCCTCGTTCGTCGGGAATCTTGCATTCGCGGTGAAAGTGTCCCGACGAGCAGCCTGCAATACAACGCTGTTGTCATGGCCTTTACGGGTGAATGACCCCGGTGAAAGCTTGCGCTGCGGACCCTCGGACCTGTTGCATCACGCCGCACGCTTTCCGTGCCAACTCCCTCACGAAAGAGGTAAACGCGATGCACTCCAGCTTCCACATGAACACCTGGGCCAAGATCGACGACGGGTGCGAAATCAGCTACTCGCCCGATGGGCCGTCGGCCATGTCGGTGTACTTCGGCGGGCGGATGGAGGGCTTCGAGATCGTCATGACCCGCGAGAGCCTCGACCGGCTCGCCGCGGTCGCCGCCGAGGCCAGGGACAAGTTGGCGGCCTAGTCGGTCATCAGGCCGGTTCGCCACGCCCAGGCGGCGATCTCGACCCGGTTGCGGGCGCCGATTTTGCCCTGGACGGCGGCCAGGTGGGTCTTCACCGTGGACAGCGACAGGTACAGCTCCTGGCCGATCTCGGTGTTGGTCAGTCCCCTGGCCGTCGCCCGGACCACGTCGGTCTCGCGCTCGGTCAGCGGGTTCGCGCCGGTCGGGGTGGGCGCGGCGAAGTGCCGCAGCAGCCGCACGGTGATCTGCGGCGACACCAGCGCGTCCCCCCGGGCGGCGGCCCGCACCGCCTCCATCAGCAGCGCCGGTCCTGCGTCCTTGAGCAGGAAGCCGCTGGCGCCGTTGGCCAGGGCGGTGTGCACGTACTCGTCGAGGTCGAAGGTGGTCACCACGACGACCTTCAGCGGGTCGACCACGTCGGGTCCGGCCAGGGTCTTGGTCACGGCCAGGCCGTCCATGCCGGGCATCCGGATGTCGACCAGGCACACGTCGGGGCGCAGTTCCCTGGCCCGCGACACCGCGTCGAGGCCGTTGGCGACGTCGGCGACGACCGACATGTCCTCCTGGGACTCCAGGATCATCCGGAAGCCGACCCGGACCATCTCCTGGTCGTCGGCGATGAGCACGCGGATCATGCTGAGCCCTTCCGGTCGGTGCGCAGCGGGAACCCGGCGTCGACGACCCACCCGTTCGGGTCACCCGGTCCGGCGGTGAACCGGCCACCGAGCAGGTCGATGCGCTCCCGCATGCCGACCAGACCGTAGCCGCCGGAGCCGCCGGGCGGCCGCATCTCCACGCGGGTGGCGTCGTCGGCGACCCGCAGCCGCAGTTCGTCGTCGACCACGCCGATGGTGATCGTCACCAGGTGGGCGTCGCGGGCGTGCTTGCCGACGTTGGTCAGCGCTTCCTGCACGATCCGCAGCACCGACCGGCCCGCCTCCGGGGGCAACGACACCGGCAGGTCCAGGCTCATGTCGATCTCGGGACCGTGGAAGTTGTCCACCAACGACCGCAGGTCGGCGGCCAGGTCCATCGTCGCCTGTCCCTCGGCCCCGGCCACGGGGGCGCCGCGCATGCTGCCCACCAGCATCCGCATCGCCGCCAACGCCTCCCCGCCCGCCGCCTCGATCCGCCCCAGCGCGTGCACCGCCGCCGTCGGGTTGGCGTCACCGACCAACTGCGCCGCCTGCGCCGCGACCACGATCCCCGTCACGTGGTGCGCCACGACGTCGTGCAACTCCCTGGCCAGCGCCATCCGCTCCGCCTGCTGCGCCCCGGTGACCGCCACCCGCACCGTCTGCGCCCGCTCCCGGTCCCGGGACCGGAAGTACTGCCCCGTCGCCATCGACACCACCAGCAGGAACGCCGCGATCAGCAGGAATTCCCGGCGCATCCCCACCACGCCGACCACGGACACGACCGAGATCACGTCCACGCCTGCCAACGCGGCGATGCCGACCGCCGCGTCCGTGCGACTCGCGTGCCGCACGAGGTAGACGACCAGGGCCATGTGGGCGCCCGCGATGCTGATCGGGACCGGGAACTGGTCGTCGTAGCCGAAGATGAAGATCATCGGCGTGAGGCTGATGGTGGCGGCCAGCATCGCCACCGTCGCGATGACCGCGTAGCGCAGCGGCGCCGTCGGGCTGAGCACGGCGCACACCGCCGTCCCCGCGATGAGCAGGAACAGCGCGATGTAGACCAGGCTGAAGCCCGCCAGTTGCCGCGCCGTGCTCGTCAGGTCGACCAGGTTGAGCACGGCGAGGGCCAACGCCAACGGCCACTGCCGCCGGATCAGGTCGCCCGCCTTGGTCAACGAGCCGCGCTCCTCGTGTGCACGCAGCGCGTAGCCGACTAGACAACCGCCTACGACGACGACGGCGCCGCTCAGGACCGACAGCACCACCTCGGCGAACGCGATGTCCGGGTCGTAGTTCAGGGCCAACTGCCGGAGCAGGGCGGCGACCGCCCCTCCCGTCGCCAGCAGCCCCACCAGCGCGACCGCGTTACCCGCCCGGCTCCGCCAGGCCGCTATCGCCGCCAGCGCGCCGATGGCCACGGTCTCGGAGAGCAGGAAGCCCTCCACACCGACCCTGCTCGAGATCCCCACGCCGGTGGCCAGGGCGACGACGGACACCCCGACCAGCCACAGCGCGCCCCCGGCCACCCCCAGAACGGGTCGGGCGAGCGCCACCAGCGTGAACGCCAGGAGTGGCACCGGCACCAGCGCCTCCGCCGGTACACCGCTACCGATGTTGACCACCACGTCGAAGAGGTAGGCCATCCCCAGCAGCCCCGCCAGCCAGCGGCGGGTGGGTGCGAGCAGCTCCATGGCTGAGAAACGTAGGCGCCTCGCGCGCCCGGCGCCTCGGTCGACCGGCGCTCGGGCATCAGCCGATCGGCCGAACCTGCTCGGACCAGGACCGACCACTTGGCCCGTGCGCCGTACCTCTCCGGCCGATTCGCGACACCCCGGTCCAGGCGCACGCTGGTTGAGCAGGGGAAACACGTCAAACGGAGGTGCGTGATGGTGGTAGCGGTGCTGGTGTGGGTTGGCGCGGTGCTGGGGATCAGCCTGTTGCTGCTGATGGCGTTCGGCCCGGCGATCGTGGAGTTGGACGCGTGGCACCAGGCCAGGCGCAGGCGGGCGGCTGGCGTGGCCGGTCGGGATCGCTGATCATGGAACGGTGACGACCCGCGCGCTCACCGCCGTCCTGGTCCTGTTCACCGTCGTGGCCTGCGGTCCTGGCCCGACCCAGATCCCCGAGCCGCCGACCCTCGCGCCGCCGAGCTCGGCCGTGAAGAACGCCGAAGTGCCCAACGTGGTCGGGATGGACCACCAGGCAGCACAAGACGCCATGCAGAAAGCCGGGTTCTACTACCTGACCGAGGAAGACTCAACGGGGCAAGGTAGGCAACTCTTGGTCGACCGCAACTGGGTGGTCGTCGAGCAGATCCCGCCGGCGGGCAAGTCCGTGCCGCAGTCGGACAAGATCCTGCTCCGGTCGAAGAAGAAGACGGACCCGTGACCCTAGAAGAACTCTCCGCCCGGCAACGAGCCTTCGCCGACGCCCGCGCCTGGGGGCCGTTCCACACCCCCAAGAACCTGGTCATGGCCTTGACCGGGGAGGTGGGGGAGCTGAACGAACTCTTCCAGTGGCTGACACCGGAAGAGGCCGAGGCAGCACCCACTGACCCGGATGCGCGTGCCCGCATCGAAGACGAGATGGCGGACGTCTTGCTCTACCTGGTCCGGTTGGCTGACGTGCTCGATGTAGACCTCATCGCCGCGGGCAACGCCAAGATCGACCGGAACGAGACCCGGTTCCCGCCGGGTGTCGGCCGCACCGCCCTAGAGCGCTGAAAACCGCTGGTCGTGGCCCATCCCCCACAGGCCACGACCAGCGGTCCTCCCCCCAACGCCCGGTGCGGCTCGCCCCCCGCGAGTCACACCGGACGAGTCTCACGCCAGCCGTGGTCCGGTCCCCCCGACCGGACCACGGCTGGCGGTTCTCCCGCCCTCGGAAGTCCTCTAGCCGCCCTCGTGCCTCTAGTGCTTCTCGTGCCTCTAGTGCCTGGCGAGCGTCTTGCGCAGCCGGTTCAGCGCCCGGTGCTGGGCGACGCGGATCGCCTCGGCGGTGGTGCCGACGATCTCGGCGGTCTCCTGCGCGGACATGCCCATCACGATCCGCATCACCAGGATCTCGCGCTGCCTCGGCGTCAGCGTCCGCAGCAGCGCGCCGGTCTGCTCGACCAGCTCGTGCCGCAGGGTGATCTGCTCCGGGCCGTCCTCCAGGCTGACGGTGTCCGGGGTGTCGGCGATCGGGTCCGACTTGTCCCGGGAGTTGGCCCGGTGCACGTCGGCGATCTTGTGCGCGGCGATGCCGTACACGAAGGACAGGAACGGCCTGCCCAGCTGCTGGTAGGTGGGCAGCGCGCGGAACACCGCCACGCAGACCTCCTGCGCGACGTCGTCGGCGGTCGCGAACGAGCGCGGGAGCCTGCCCAGCTTCGCCCGGCAGTACCGCAGCACCAGCGGGCGCAAGAAGATGAGCAGCTGCTCAGTGGCGCTGTTGTCACCACCGATCGCGGCTGCGACTACCAGGTCCAGGTTGTCGCGGTCGGCGACGGTAGGGAAGTGGACGCCATAGCGGGCCTGCTGTTGCGGCACGCAGCGGCCAAACGACGCTTCTAGTGCGGCGATCTCCTCGTCCAGCTCCACCGTGCACAACATCGCGTTCCTCCTGCGCCAAGGGCGTTGACTCTCACCCCTAACAGAGCGCGGGGGGTAGCGCGAAATACAGGACTAGGGACCCTATTTTGTCTGGGGGGCAACTTTCTCGGTACCGATGCCGATCGTGTCTGATCGACTACCTAGGGCGACGGCGCGTCCAGTCGGTAGAGGTTGTTCTCCTGCATGATGCGGATGACCTTGGCCGCGTAGTTCGGGTCGGTCGCGTACTTCTTGGCCACCTCGGTCACGTACGCGTTGGGGTCATGCTTCAGAGGTAGGGCTGCCGTGTAGTTCTTGCTGGTAGAGAGCACGCGGCCGTAGTCCCGGAAGGACGACAGCATCGAGTCGTAGACCCGGAACAGGGCCTGGACCTGGTGGCAGTCGGGGGTGCACTCGGTGGTCGGGTAGTCGTGGCAGGCCACGGCGATGGGGCCGGGCCCGGTCGCGAGGCACTTGAAGCCGAAGAAGTTCTGGTCGGTGACCGCGAGCCTGCTCTGCCCCCAGGAGGACTCCAGGATCGACTGTCCTGCGGTGACCGACGCGGGGATGCCGAACTCGACCGCGACGGCCCGGGCCAGCGGGCCCGCCCGATCGAGGTACGCCGCGGCGAGCTTCTTGGCGTGCGCGGTCTTGGGCTTGCCGGGCGGGGCGGCGGCTGCCTGGGCCGGACCGAGCACTAGCGCGGTCACGGCGAGGACTGCGGCTGCGATGCGATGTCTTTTACCCATGCTTCGAGCGTCTGCGCAGGTCAGCGGCACCGCAATCTGACCTTCACCCGGTCGTGGCTGGTGGCCTTGTGGGTGACTAGATCACCAATCCGGTCGCCCGGACGCAGAGGTCCCAGAGCTCCTTGCGGTCCTGCGGGTCGTCGTGCTGCCACGGCAGGTAGTGCGTGGGGCGGATCCGGCGGTCGTGCCAGAACCCACCGGTCGAGTGACCCGGCTCCTCGGCCGCGGCGAGCCAGACGATCGTGTCAGCGCCCTGTTCCGGGGTGCGCAGCAGCGGGCCCATGACCTTGTTGAACCCGGGCAGCGACCCGCTGACGCCGGGGGTGTCGGCCCAGCCGGGGTGCGTGCTGTGGACGGTGACGCCGGTGTCGGCCAGCCGCTGCGCCCACTGCTCGGCGAGCACGACCTGCATCCGCTTGGTCCTGGCGTAAGCCTTGCCGCCCTTGTACTCGCCCTGGCGGTACTGCGGGTCCTCGCTGTGCAGGCGCGCGGCGTACATGCCGCCGGAGGTCACGAACACGACCCTGCCCTTGGCGGCGGCAAGGGGTTCGCGCAGCAGGCCGGTCAGCAGGAACGGGCCGAGGACGTGCGTGGCGAGGGTGACCTCGTTGCCCTCGGGGGTCTCGCTGCGGCTCGGCGGGAGTGAGCCTGCGTTGTGCACCAGGACGTCGAGGCTGCCGTGCTGGGCGGTGAAGGCTTTCGCGAACTCGCGGACGCTCGCCAGGTTCGACACGTCGCACTCGCCGATCTCCAGGTGCGCGTTCGGGACGTCCTCGGCGATCTCGTCACGGGCGCGCTCACCCTTCGCCGCGTCGCGGACGACCAGGTGCACGGAGGCACCCAGTTTTGCGAGCGCCGCGACGGTCGCCTTGCCGAGGCCGGAGTTGGCGCCGGTGACGACGGCCGTCTTCCCCTCGAGCGCGCCGGGGGTCGGGTCGGCTGCCCAGAACTTGCTGCGCAGTTCGTACCCGATCTTGGTGTAGCCCGGCACGACCGCCCGGTCCAGCACAGTGTCGAGGATCTTCGTCGCCGCACTCATGGTCCCGACGCTAGTCCGGCGCCCGGTCCGCCGCCGGTTCTCCTTGACAGGCCCCCCAGTTTTCGGTGACCCTGGACGACAAGTAACTGTTACCTGACGTAACACTCCTGACCTCGGGACCCGGAGGGTGGAAACACCATGGCTCGTGTACTTCGACCGAAGGACGCCGACCAGGTGAGCTCCCGCCTGCTCGACGCGTCCGCGCGCACCTCCTACGACCCGTTCGTCGACATCGACTGGGCGGCGCCGCTCGACCGGGAGAAGGCGTACATGCCGATGGAGCGGGTCTCGCTCTACGGCACCGACCTGTGGCGGGGGCTCGGCGAGGAGCAGCGGATCGAGCTGTCCAAGCACGAGATGGCCAGCATCGCCGGGGTCGGGCTGTGGTTCGAGATCATCCTGATGCAGCTGCTCATCCGGTACGCCTACGACCTCGACCCGCGCAGCCCGCACGCCCAGTACGCGCTGACCGAGGTCGGCGACGAGACCCGGCACTCGATCATGTTCGCCAAGGCCATCGCCCGCTTCGGCACGCCGAACTACGGCCCCGGCAGGCTGTTGCACAACCTGGGCCGGGTCTACAAGGCCATCGCGGGCGGGCCGTCGATGTTCGCCGCGGTGCTCGTCGCCGAGGAGGCGACGGACCGGTTGCAGCGGTCCACAATGGACGACACGGCGATCCAGCCGCTGATCAGGATGGTCAACCGCATCCACGTGATCGAGGAAGCGCGGCACGTCCGGTACGCGCGCGAAGAGGTGATCCGCGGCGTGCCGGGCCTCAACCGCGCCGAGTTGGAGTGGCACCGGCTGGCGACCGCGGCAACGGCCATCGCGGTGATGGACGCCCTGGTCAACCCGCGGGTCTACAAGGCAGTCGGGATCGCGCCCCGGGTCGGCCGGGAGGTCGCGCGGGCGAATCCGCACTTCCAGCAGACCCGGCGCTGGATGGTGGAGAAGGTCGTCGAGTTCCTCACCGAGACCGGCATGATCGGCGGGCCGTCGCGGCGGCTGTGGCAGCGGGCGGGGCTGCTGCGCTAATCCGGTCGTGCCGCAGGCGTTGTCTCGCTTAGCCTTCAGCGCATGGCAGCAACCACGATCCGCGGCGCGAACGTCGACATCCGCCTCTGGGCAGACCCGGAGCAGGTCGAAGACGTCGCGATGCAACAGCTCCGCAACATCGCCGCGCTGCCGTGGACCTACAAGCACGTGGCCGTCATGCCCGATGTCCACTACGGCAAGGGTGCCACGGTCGGCTCGGTGATCGCCATGCGCGGCGCCGTGTCGCCCGCGGCGGTCGGCGTCGACATCGGCTGCGGCATGACCGCGGTCCGGACGTCGTTGGTGGCCAACGACTTGCCCGAGTCGCTCGCTCCACTTCGGACCTCGCTGGAAGCCGCTGTGCCGGTGGGCCGTGCGTCGCACAAGGGCGAGGCGTTCACCGCGCGCGACGCGGCCGACTGGGAGAAGTTCTGGAAGGCGTTCGGTGACCTGACGCCGGTCGTGAAGCGCGAGAGCGGCAAGGCGCTGGTCCAGATGGGCACCCTGGGCGGCGGCAACCACTTCATCGAGGTCTGCCTGGACGAGTCCGGGCAGGTCTGGGTGATGCTGCACTCGGGGTCGCGCGGCATCGGCAACATCCTGGCGCAGCACCACATCGGCATCGCGCAGGAACTGGTGCACAACCAGGGGCTGCCCGACCGCGACCTGGCGGTGTTCATCGCCGGGACGCCGCAGATGGCCGCCTACCGGCACGACCTGTACTGGGCGCAGGACTACGCGCGGCGCAACCGCTCGGTCATGCTGCGGCTGGTCTGCGACGTGCTGCGCAAGCGGTTCCACGGGGTGCGGTTCGACGAGCCGATCTCGGTGCACCACAACTACGTCGCCGAGGAGACCCACTTCGGCGAGGACGTGCTGGTCACCCGCAAGGGCGCGATCCGGGCCGGGCTCGGCGACATGGGCATCATCCCGGGGTCGATGGGCACCGGGTCCTACATCGTCCGCGGGCTCGGGAACCCGGACTCGTTCTCGTCGGCGTCGCACGGCGCAGGCCGTCGGATGTCGCGCACGAAGGCCCGGAAGGCTTACACCGCAGAGGATCTGGCGGTCCAGACGGCGGGAGTCGAGTGCCGTAAGGACAGTGGCGTCGTCGACGAGATCCCGGCGGCGTACAAGGACATCGACGACGTGATCCGCGCGCAGTCGGACCTGGTCGAGGTCGTGGCCCGACTCAAGCAGGTCGTCTGCGTGAAGGGGTGAACCCCCATCCGGGTGGGTAAGGAAGCAGCTCGCTGCCTGCCCATCCGGATGCCCTCTGTCTACCAGTGGCGGCTGGAAAAACGCGGGATTGGGCGCCTGCGTGTCTGGTAGCGTTGCTTGTGCTCCTGTACCGGTAATCGGCCCTCCGTCGTCCTTGTTCATTTCGGAGTGAGGAGCTTCGCTGTGCATGTAGCGTTTATGGCCGTCCCCGCGCACGGTCACGTCAACCCGAGTCTCGCCCTTGTCGCCGAACTGGTCCGGCGCGGCCACCGGGTCACCTTCGCGGTTCGCCAGGACTTCACCGACGCGGTTTCCGCCGCCGGCGCCGAGGCCCTGCCGCACTCGTCCACCTTCCCGTCCGGCGAGGCCGACTGGCCGGACGACGAGGTCGGCGCCCAACGCCTGTTCCACGACGAGTTCCTGGCGGTAACCCCGCAGGTGGAGGCCCTGTACGCGGGCGACGAGCCAGACGCGGTCGTCTACGACATCGGCGCCTGGCACGCCCCCGTCCTGGCCGCCAAGTGGGGCGTCCCCGCGGTCCAACTGTCGCCCACTTATGTCGCGTTCGAGGGCTGGCGCGAGTACTTCGGCCTGGGTTCCTCGGTGCACCCCGAAATAGCCGAAATGGATGCTGAGTTCTCGGCCTTCGTGGCCTCTTGTGGCGTGTCACTGACCACTGAGGAAATCAAACACGCCCCCCGCCGCTGCATAGTCACCATCACCCGCTCCTGGCAGATCCGCGGCGAAACAGTAGGCCCCGAATACACTTTCGTCGGCCCCGGCATCGACGAACGCACCCACCAGGGAAAGTGGACCCCGCCACCCGGCAAGAAGGTCCTCGTGATCAGCCTGGGCTCCGCCTACACCAACCGCCCGGACTTCTACCGCACCTGCGTCACAGCCTTCGCGGACCTGGCCGGCTGGCACGTCCTGCTCTCGGTGGGCAAGCACATCGCCCCCGCGTCCCTGGGCCCCGTCCCCCCGCACATCGAAGTCGTCCAGTGGATCCCCCAGGTCAACGCCCTGGCGGTGGCCGACGCCTTCATCACCCACGCGGGCATGGGCTCCACCATGGAAGCCCTCTACTTCGCCGTCCCCATGATCGCCGTCCCCCAGGCCGTAGACCAATTCCTCAACGCCCCCCGCATCGCCGAACTCGGCCTGGGCACCCACCTCCCCATGGAAGAGGCAACCCCCACCCGCCTCCGGTCCGACCTGCACCACATCACCACAGACCCCACCATCCGCGCCAACCTCGCCGCCTTCCGCACCGAAACCCACACCTCCGGCGGCCCCACCAAAGCCGCCGACATCATCGAGTCCCTGACCTAGTCCGCCCCCTCCAGCGCCTCAACCAACGACTCCCCTCTCCGCCACTCCACACACGTCGGCCGTCGCCGAGTCTCCAGAAACTCCGCCACGGCACTCAACGCGGTCTCGACGGTCACTTCGGTGTGCGGTCGCATATAAGACTCGTGGAATCCTGCCAGCCAGTAAGCGACCCACTCGGGATTCGCGCCCCCGACAGGAAGAAACGTCTCCCCGCCGATCTGCCACTGCACCGCGCCGACCTCGTTGTGCACGCCGAATGCGAGCGCGGGCTGTGCCTCGTCGCTGAAGTCCATCCGTTCCTCGGTGAGCACCCACATCCACGGGATCTCCACTCCTGCCGCATTGAGTGCTCGCACCTCCTTGACGAGATCTGTTCCCGTCGGGATCGTGTCCATGGAGATGAATCCGAGGTGGGTGATGGGTGGAATGTCATCCGTCATCTGGTTCCCTCTCCGTGGTACGTCCGCTCGAATGGATTGCCCTGGGCATCCGTTCCCAGCACCGTGAGCGAACGGCCCGCCGGGATGAAGGAGGGCAGGGCCTGTTCGCAGCCTGGAGGATGTCCGCGTTCGGAACCGCAGGGCGCGTGGTTCATGATAACTTGCCCGTGTTTCGCGCCAGTTTCGAGCATCATGGCCACGGTCTTCATCTCCACGTGGTTGAACAGGTTCATGTTGCCACCCAACTCTGCCAGCCGTCGGGCGACCGAGTCGGCCCACGAGTCACTCCGGGTCGCCGTGATCGCCCCGAAGTCTCTGCCGTCGAGTTGGACAAGACCGACGATCTGCATCTTCTTACCTCGCACTACGCGAACAGGAAGAGCATCGTGATAGGGATTCACCCGGTCCGGGTAGCGGTCACCATGGATATTGGCCACCCAGGGTGGCGGGCCAGAGGTGCTAGGGGTCGACGTGGCCATCTGCCCTGTGTGGTGGGCTATCGCGGCTTCGACGGCGCGTTCGACCTCGGTCAGGAAGCCGCGTAAGGCGTCGATTTGCCGTCGGGCTGCTTCGAGGGCGCCCATCACCGGGGCGTACCTAGCTGTATAGCCCAAGATGTAGCCAGCGACCTGCTCGGCCTCGCTGACCCACTCGGTGGGCGGGGTGAGGTTCTGCCGCGCGCCGTTGAGGCGTTCTTGGGTCGTGTGCAGCCGTTTGATGTGGTCGGGGATCGACACGTTGGCAGGTTAAGGAGAGCTTGGACGCCGGCGGAGAGGATTCGATCAGGATCGCCCGGACGGACCATCTCGTTGCGGGGGTGTCATCCGCAGCAGAAATAGGGCTCTAGCTGCGGATGTTCGCCCAGTAGGCCCAGCATGACGCCATTGTGGATCACAGGTTAAATCGGTGTTATCTCGACCACTTCCGCACGGCCGGAGTTGTTGTTGATATTCACTTCCTGGACATTTCTGCTCTGTCGCCACACCTGGCGGCGTTTGAGCCGACCTGGGGGTCAGGTGTTTCGTCGTCAGTCGACGGCGCGTTCGCGCGCGCTTGTTCGGGGTGTGGGGGCCGTGTTGTCGGTTGCCGCGCTGTCCGCTGTGGCCGTTGTCGCGGTGTCCGGTAGGCCGGAAGTCGTTGTGGGTGCGCCGGTGGCGCAGGCGCCGGATGCGGTGGCTGCGATGACCGCGGCCAGGGTGCAGGGCACGCCGGTCGAGGTGGTCGGTGAGCGGGCGGAGACCCGTACCGTCTACGCGCAGCCGGACGGGCAGATGCGCGCCGAGTTCAGCGTCGTCCCGACCCGGGTCCGCAGGGGCACCGGCTGGGTCGACCCCGACCCGACCCTGCGCTCCGCAGGTGGCGTCATCCGGCCGGTGGCGACTGTCGCCGACATCGCGTTCTCCACGGGGGGCGCGGGCAAGCCGGTCGTGCGGCTGGGGCGTGGCGACAAGAGCGTCGAGCTGACCTGGCCGGGCGTCCTGCCCGCCCCCGCAGTCGACGGCGCGACCGCGACCTACGCCGACGTGCTGCCCGGCGTCGACCTGAAGATGACCGCCCAGGTCGACGGGTACGCCCAGCACTTCGTGGTCAAGACCCGCGAGGCCGCCGCAAACCCCGCCCTGGCCCGCCTCCAGCTCGGCCTCAAGTCCACCGGCGTGACCCTGCGCGAGGTCGGCATCGGCGGCCTGGAGGGTGTCGACGCCGCCGGTGAAACCGTGTTCGCCTCCGGTGAGTCGTACATGTGGGACGCCAAGCCGCGGGTCGAGACCGACAACCCCGGCCTCGGCAAGGCCCTGGTCGGTGTCGAGGCCGGCGCGGACTCGCTGTCGCTGGTCCCCGACCAGGCGATGCTCACCGCGGCCGACACGGTCTTCCCGGTCATCATCGACCCGACGCTGCGCACCCTCGACCGCTCCGGCTGGACCACGATCTACGACGACGGCACCACGAGCATGCGCAACGGCACGCACTGGAACGGCTACAACTCCGAGCCGGACACCAAGCCGTGGATCCCGAACCCGTCGGCGCGGGTCGGCAAGGCGTACCAGCAGAAGCTGGTGACCCGGTCGTACTTCCAGTTCGACACCGCGTTCATCGGCTCCGCGCCGGTGAGCCTGGTCCAGTTCACCAGCGCGTCCGCCTACGGCCCCGACTGCGGCACCGCCAGCCACGACCTGTGGGTCACCTGGGCGCAGATCACCCCGAGCACCAGCTGGAACAGCCAGCCGCCGCTGGGGTTCAAGGTCGGCAACGCCGCGGTCGGGTCGCAGCGCGAGCCCGGCTGCGCTGGGCGCAAGGGCGTCGAGTGGCGCCGCGACGTGCGGGTCAACGAGGTCTACAACGGCGCGGGCCCGACCGCGTACATGATGCAGGCGGTCAGCGAGACCGACGACCTGGCGTGGCGCAAGTACGACCCGGCCATGACCAAGCTGACGATCACCTACAACAACCCGCCGAACGCGCCGACCGGTCTGCGCACCGACCCGCCGATGACCGCGTGCGCGCTGTGCGGCAGCACCCCGTACGTCGGCGGCTCCGAGGCGTACCTGATCGCGAACTTCTCCGACCCCGACGGTGACAGCGTGTCCCCTCAGTGGCACGCCCGCTTCGACGGCACCCTGGTGCAGTACAACGGCAACCCGTTGGTGGCCTCCGGCGGCGCGGCCAGCTACCGGATCCCGTTCGCCGGTCGGCACGGCCAGTCCGTGTACTGGTCGGCAGGCGCCGCGGACTCCGCGGGCTCGGTCGGGGCGCACGCACCCGGCCCGCAGACCTTCTACATCGACACCGTCATCCCGAACAAGGCGCCGCTCATCGACGCCACCCTCTACCCGGCCGACAACCGCTGGCACGGTGGCGCGGGCGTCGCGGGCAACTTCACCTTCAGCTCGAACGGCGTCTCCGACACCTTCGGCGGGACCGCGGTCAACGACGTCGCGGGCTACCGCTACGGCTGGACCGACCCCGCGGACCAGTTCGTCGCCGCCCCGGCCCTCGGTGGTTCGGCCACCGTGCGGTTGACGCCGCCCGGTGACGGTCCCCGTGACCTGTTCGTGCAGAGCGTGGACCGCGCGGGCAACCGCTCCCCGGTCACCACCCACCACTTCTACGTTCGCCCCGGCACCGGTCCGCTCGCGCAGTGGTCCCTGGAGGGCAACTTCAAGGACACCGCCTACCTGGGCTCCCGCGACGCACGGGCCAACTCGGTGCAGGACGTCACCTACATCCAGGGCGCGATCGGCCTGGCGCACTCCATCCAGGGCAACCTCAACCTGACCGCCCCGAACGCCGTGCGCACGGACGAGAGCTTCACCTTCGCCACCTGGGCGCGCATCGAGGGCTACCCCAAGGTCGCCAGTGCCGTGCTGAGCCAGTCCGCTTCCCAGCAGACCGGCGCCGCGCTCTGGTACAAGCCGAACGACCCGGCGCAGCCCGCCCTCGGCGGCAAGTGGGTGTTCGGGGCCGCGGTCTCCGACAGCAGCACCGAGCTCAGGGGCGTCGAGGCGGCTGTCCCGGTGCAGACCAAGACCTGGACGCACCTGGCTGGCGTGTACGACGCCACCGCGGGCAAGCTGCGCATCTACGTCAACGGCGACCTCGCCGGTGAGACCGCCGTGCCCTACACCCCGTGGAACACGACCGGCGACTTCCTGATGGGCGCGATGCGCTCGGCGGGCAAGGTGGTCGCGGGTGGTACCCGGTTCGACGAGGTCCAGGTCTACGACCGCGCGGTCGGCGAGAACGAGATCAAGAGCGCCGTGGTGCGCGACAACGTCACCTCCGGGCACTGGAAGTTCGACGACGAGAGCAACGCCAACGCGGTGACCACCGGCGAGGAGCTGATCCCGCGCCAGGGCTACAACGCGGGCAACGTTCCCAAGGTGGCCTACGAGCCAGGCGCCGTCGGCGACAGCCTCGTGCTCACCGGTGTCGACATCGCCGCCGAGACCTACGCCCCGCAGGTCCGCACCGACAGCAACTACACCGTCGCGGCGTGGGTCAAGCTGGCGAGGTTGCCCGAGGGCGACGCGGCCATGACGGTGGTGAGCCAGACCGGGCTGACCGGCTCCAGCGGCGTCATCGTGGGTGTGCGCGGGATGAACCGCAACGGGACGTGGGTCCCGGAGTGGAACGTCAAGACCACCGAGAAGGACACCCAGGCCACCTCCGCCTACGCCTACGACAGCACCCCGGTCAAGGCGGGCGAGTGGACGCACGTGGCCGCGGTGCAGGACGCGGTCAACCGCAAGGTCCGGCTCTACGTCAACGGTGAGCTGGCCTCGGAGTCGACCATCGACAAGCCGCTGTGGTTCGCCGACGGCAAGTTCGAGGTCGGCCGCGCCAAGTGGGGCACCTCGTGGGTGGACTATCTCGCCGGTTCCGTCGACGAGGTCCGCGCCTACACCCGGGCGCTGGGCGCCAACGAGGTCCGCGGCATCGTCGCGGGCGACAACGTGCGGCTCGCGTCCTACAAGTTCGACGGCGACGCCCGCGACGAACTCGACCGCAAGCACGGCACCACCGTGGGCACCGTCGACTGGACCGCGGGTCAGAGCCAGCAGCCGACCGACTCCGACCTGGCCGTGCGCCTGGACGGGACCGGCGCGGTGGAGGCGCCCAACCTGGTCGACGCCACCCGCAGCTTCTCGGTGGCCGCGTGGGCCAAGCTGGACCGCGTCGGCGGCAACCCGTCCGTGGTCTCGCAGGACGGCACCACCGCCAGCGCGTTCCAGGTGCAGGCCACCTGGGACGGCCGGTGGGCGTTCGTGATGCACGGTGCCGACGCCACGGGTGGTGGTCCCCGCCAGGACCGCGCCTACGGACCCGCGATCCAGGTGGGTGTGTGGACACACCTGGCCGCGGTCTACGACGCCGACGCCAAGCTGGTGCAGCTCTACGTCAACGGTGAGCTCACCGGTTCCGCGGCGCACCCGCAGACGTGGACCAACCCGGCTGGCAAGTTCACCATCGGCCGGTCGAAGTTCAACGGGAACCTGACCGACTACTTCCCCGGCGCCATCGATGACGTGGCCGTCTACTCGCGGTCGCTGTTCTCCGACGAGGTGCGGGCCATGGCCGGGCGGGACACCTCGCTGGTGCACCACTACCGGCTCGACGAGCCCTCCGGTGCCGTGGCGGCAGACTCCGTGGGGTCCTTCCCCGCGACCATGACAGGTGGGGTCGGGCACGTGCCCGGCCGGGTCGGCAACGCGGCCGCCTTCGACGGCACCGACGACATCGCCACCACGCCGAAACTGGCGCTCGCCACCGACAAGAGCTTCACCGTGGCCAGCTGGCTCAAGATCGACAAGCCCGCCAACGCCACCGAGTGCGCCGCGAGCTTCTGCATGTGGACCGCGGTGAGCCAGGACGACACCGCGAAGAGCAAGTTCCGGCTCGGCCTGGTCATCGACGGGCAGAACCCGGACGGCCGCTGGACCTTCGAGATGCCGGAGTACTCCGGCGAGACCGAGGTGACCAAGGCGTCGGTGTCCGCGGCCTCGGCCGACTTCGGCACCTGGGTCCACCTCGTCGGCACCTACGACTCGGTGTCGAAGAAGACCCGGATCTGGGTCAACGGCGTCCGCGAGGGCGACGGCACCGTCCTGTCGAGCTGGGGCGCCAACGGTGGCCTCGTGCTCGGGCGCGGCCGGTTCGCCGGTGAGCCCTCGGACTACTGGTCCGGCCAGATCGACGACGTCCGCTTCTACAGCGGCGTCTTCGACAAGGCCCGGGTCGCCTCGCTCTGGCAGAGCTACCCGGCCAACGTCGCGGACAACACCAACGGGACGCTGCCCACGGCCAACGGTGGCGCGTGGCAGCTGAACGAGACCGTGGGGACGGCGCTGGTCGACTCCAGCGGGAAGAACCAGACGTTGACCGCCTACGGTGACGCGTCGGTCAACGGGTCGAACCTGGTGCTCGGCGGGGTCAGCGGTGCCGCGCACAGCTCGGTGCCGGTCGTGGAGACCAGTCGCAGCTTCTCGGTCTCGGCGTGGGCGAAGGCAGACAGCCCCGGGTCGGTGAACCGGACCGTGTTCGGGCAGGACGCGAACCGGACCAGCACCTTCGCCGTGCAGTACCGGGGCGACAAGTGGGCGGTCGTCGTTCCCGGCGCCGACGCGGACAACCCGGCCACGACCGTGGTGTCCGGTGCCGAGACCGCCGCGGTGGGTGAGTGGCAGCACCTGACGCTCACCTACGACGCGCCGAACCGGCAGGTCCGGCTCTACGTCAACGGCCTGCTCGCGGTCGCGCGCACCGGGGTGTCCATCTTGGACGTCGACGGCGCGTTCACCGTCGGCCGGGCGAAGGTCAACGGCGCGTTCGCCGCGTTCTTCCGCGGTGGCGTGGACGACGTGCGCGTCTTCGGCTCGGCGCTCACCGCGGGCGAGGTCCGCCGGGTGCACGACGACCGGGCTCCCCTCGCACGCGGCGCCTACACCTTCAACGCCAACTCCGGTGCCGACTCCTCCGGGGCGGGCAACGACCTGGCCATGACCGGCGCCATCTACACCGACGGGCCCAAGGGCCGCGCGCTGGTCGGTTACACCGGTCCTGTAGCGGTCGCCTCCGGCCCGTTGGTCAGCACCCGGGACAGCTTCACCGTCTCCGCCTGGGTGCAGCTCAACCGCCGTGACCGTGACGTCACCGCCGTCAGCCAGGACGGCGCCAGGACCAGCGGCTTCGCACTGGGCTACCGGGCCACAGGTGCGAACGACGGGGCCTGGGTCTTCGGCGCCCCGGTCACCGACACGGACGCGGCCCAATGGGTCGTCGCCCAGTCGGTGATCCCCGCGACGACCGGCAAGTGGACGCACCTCACCGGTGTGTACGACCACGGCCTCGGCCAGTTCCGGATCTACGTCGACGGAACCCTGGCCGGTGTCACGAGCGGCGCCCGCACCTGGGCGGCGACCGGCCCGCTGACCGTCGCCCGCGGCAAGGTCAACGGCCAGCCGGGCAACACCTTCATCGGCACGGTCGACGAGGTCCGGGTCGACCAGGGCATGGTGCCCGACACCGAGATCGCGCTGCGCGCGAGCTGATCGACGCCGGGTGGCGCGCTGGGGCAGCGCGCCACCCGGTTTTCGCTGTCATCCAACAGATCGAGGGGATTGCGTAGTGGGTTCCGCGCGGAGAACGACCCGGCTGACCGCCAGGGTCGCGGTGGTGGCGCTGGGCGCGTCGCTGATCACTGCGGTAGCGGGCCCATCGCCCGCTACGGCGGGGGCACCCGGGGTCGGGCTGCCCGACATCCCGTCGGTGGCCGTCAGCTCAGGTGGCATGCAGGCGAGGCCGGTGGACCCGGCGACGCAGAACGCGTTGTCCGGCAACCAGAGCACCGCGGGCGGTAGCGCTGACGGCGGCGGCAGTTCGACCGCGACCCCGCTCTCGGCGTCCGCGTCGTGGAACGTCTCCACCCAGACCGGTGACTTCGCCTGGTCCTACCCGATGCCGGTACCCCAGGTGCCGGGCGGGTTGACGCCGAGCCTGAGCCTGTCCTACCGCTCGTCCGCTGTGGACGGTCTGACCTCGGCGACGAACAACCAGGCGTCCTGGGTCGGCGACGGGTGGAACCTCGGCGTCGGGTTCATCCAGCGCGCCTACGGCCCCTGTTCGGCCGACACCGCGGGCGGCACGACGCCGCCCAAGACCGGTGACATGTGCTGGCGCAGCGACAACGCCGTCTCGGCGACCGGCGGCGTGCTGATCAAGGTCGACGAGACGACGTTCCGCTTCCAGCAGGACGACGGCAGCCGGGTGCAGCGGCTCACCGGCGCGGGCAACGGCGACAACAACGGCGAGTACTGGAAGGTGACCACGCTCGACGGCACCCAGTACTTCTACGGTTCCCGGCCCACCTCGAGCTCCACCTGGACCGTGCCGGTCTACGGCGACGACGCGGGGGAGCCCTGCAACGGCTCGTCCTTCGCGGCCTCGTCGTGCACGCAGGCGTGGCGGTGGAACCTGGACAAGGTCGTCGACCCCCGCGGCAACGCCATCGTCTACAGCTACGCGACCGAGACCAACTCCTACGGCCAGAACCTGCAGAACGCGGCCGTCTCCTACATCCGCGGCGGCACCCTGCTCAAGGCCGAGTACGGCTTGCGCGACGACCTGCCCGGCCAGGCCCTCGGCGTGGTCGACTTCGTCACCGCCGACCGCTGCGTGCGCGGCAGCACCTGCACCGCCGCCCAGCCCGCGAACTGGCCGGACGTCCCGTGGACCGACAAGTGCGACACCGCGACGTGCGCGGGCAAGCACTCGCCGACGTTCTGGTCCACCAAGATGCTGACCAAGGTCATCGCCCGCACCTGGAACGGCACCGCACTCGTCGACGTCGACTCCTGGGCGCTGGACCAGCAGTTCCCGACGACCGGCGACGGCGAGCGCCCCGCCCTCTGGCTGCGCAGCGTCCAGCACACCGGCCACGCCGCAGCCACCGCGGGCGCCGCGGCCATCGCCCTGCCGCCGGTGGTGTTCGAAGGTCGGCCGATGGCCAACCGGGTCGACACCGTCTCCGGCATGGGCCCGCTGATGCGCTACCGCGTCACCGCCGTGGTCGCCGAGTCCGGCGGCGTCACCGAGATCGCCTACGCGGCACCGAACTGCGTCCCCGGTACCTCGATGCCCGCCAACCCCGAGACCAACACCCTGCGCTGCTTCCCGGCGAAGTGGGCGAAGAAGGACTTCACCGAACGCACCGACTACTTCCACAAGTACGTCGTCGACACGGTCACCGCCACCGACCGCGTCCTTGCCGGTCAGGTCCTCGCCAACCCGCGCCAGGTGACCCGCTACGAGTACCTCGACGGCGCCGCCTGGCACCGCGACACCTCGGAGTTCACCAAGGACACCGACAAGACCTGGGACGAGTACCGCGGCTACGGCCGGGTCCGCACCCACAAGGGCACCGCCGACGACGCCAGCCCCATCACCATGACCGAACAACGCTTCTACCGCGGCATGAACGGCGACAAGCTCCCCACCGGCACCCGCTCGGCCACGGTGACCGACTCGGCGGGCACCGCCCGCGTCGACGAGGACTGGTTGCAGGGCATCGAGTACGAGTCCCAGCAGCACCTCGGCCAGAGCGAGACCGTGGTCAGCAAGGCGTTCTCGACCCCGACCTGGCAGGGGCCCACCGCCACCCGCGACAGCCTCAAGTCCTACGTGGTCGGTGTCGGGTCGCAGGAGGCGTGGACGGCGCTGGGCGCCGGGTGGCGCAAGACCAGGACCGAGTTCGGCTACGACACCTACGGGCAGGTGACCAGGGTCAGCTCGCTCGGCGACACCCAGGTCGCTGGCGACGAGACCTGCTCGACCACCACCTACGGCTACAACACGACCAAGTGGCTGATCAGCTACGCCACCAGGGTCGAGACGGTGTCCGTCGGCTGCGGCGTCACCCCGGTGTTCCCGGTCGACGCGCTGTCCGACAGCCGCTTCGCCTACGACGGCGCCGACTTCGGCGCGGTCCCCGCGACCGGCAACGTGACCCAGGTGCAGGGCCTGCGCGAGCACGCGGCAGGCGCGCCGACGACCTACACCGCCTCGACCGAGGCCACCTACGACCGCTACGGCAGGCCGCTGACCTTCAAGGACCCCAAGGGCGCCCGCTCGACCATCGCCTACACCCCGGCCGACGGCGGGCCGGTCACCCAGGTGAAGTCGACCGGTGAGCTCGGTCTGGCCAGCACCACCACGTTCCACCCGGTCCGCGGCCTGATCACCAAGACCGTCGGCGCCCGCTCGGAGATCACCGAGACCGACTTCGACGCGCTCGGTCGCACGACGCAGGTCTGGCTGCCCAACCGGCCGCGCGCTCGCAACAGCGCCTCGGTGAAGTACGCCTACACCGTCCGCAACGACAGTCCGTCGGCGGTGACGACGTCCGCGATCACCCCGAGCGGTCTCTACACCGTCAGCACCTCCATCCTCGACGGCCTCTACCGGGAGCGGCAGCACCAGGTGCCCACCGACGGCGGCAGGCTGCTGACCGACACCCGGTACGACTCGCAGGGGCGGGCGTACAAGCGGACCCAGCCCTACTTCAACTCCGGCGCGGTCGACACGACGCTGTCCGTCGGGTCCGATGTGGACATCCCGGGGCTGACCTTCACCGAGTTCGACGGCGTCGGCCGCGAGGTCGCCTCGATCTACAAGTCGGGCAGCACCGAGCGGTGGCGCACGACCACGGCCTACGAGGGCGACCGGGTGCACGTCACCCCGCCGCAGGGCGCCACGCCGATCACCACTGTCATGGACGCGCTCGGCCGCACCACCGAGTCCCGCCAGTACCGGGGGACGACGCCGACCGGCGCCTACGACGCGACCACCTACACCTACGGCAAGAACGGCCTGCTGGCCACGATGCGCAACCCGGCGGGCACCGAGTGGCGGTGGTTCTACGACGCGCGCGGGAACGTCGTCCGCAAGGAGGACCCGGACTCGGGCACGGCGACCACCGCGTACAACGCCGTCAACCAGGTCGAGTCGTCGACTGACGGCCGCAACCAGACCCTCGCCTACAAGTACGACCTGCTCGGCCGCACCACCGAGGTCCGGCAGGGATCGCTGACGGGCGCGCTGCGCCAGCAGTTCACCTACGACACGGCGGTCAACGGCAAGGGCCTGCCCGCGGCCGCGACCCGTTTCGTCGACGGCAACGCCTACACCACGCAGGTGGACTCCTACACCACGATGGGCCAGATCTCGAAGGCGTCCGTCGTGGTCCCGGCCAGTGAGGGTCCCCTCCAGGGCACCTACACCAGCGACTACGGCTACACCTTCGACGGCCAGGTCGCCAGCGAGACCATGCCCGCGGTGACCGCGGCCAACGTCGCGCGCGAATCCGTGGTGAACAACTTCGACGCGCTCGGCAGGGCGAGCTTCTCCAACGCCGGTGTGGACGACATCGTCTCCTCGACGCTGTACACCAAGTACGGCGAGGAGCAGCGGGTCGAGATCGGGGACCCGGCGCTGCACAACCGGGCGTGGATCACCTCGATCTACGAGAGCGACACCCGCAGGCTGCGGCGCTCCATCGTCGACACCGAGACCGCGGGTCCGTCGCAGGCCGACGTCAACTACACCAGGGACGCCGCGGGCAACATCCTGTCGATCACCGACCAGCCGCAGGGCGGGACGGTCGACCGGCAGTGCTTCCGCTACGACCACCTCCAGCGGCTCACCGAGGCGTGGACGCCGAACGCCGACTGCGCGCAGAACCCCAGCGCGAGCGCGCTGACCGGACCGGCGCCGTACTGGAACTCCTACACCTACGACCTGTCCGGCAACCGCACCAAGGAGATCGGCCATACCGCGGCGGGCGACACGACGCGCACCTACAACTACACCGACCCGACCAAACCGCACCGGCTGAGCACCGTGTCCGTGTCGACCCCGGCGGGTGCGACGTCCACCGACTCGTTCCGCTACGACGCCGTCGGTAACACCACCGGTCGGACGGCCGGTGGGCGCGACCAGACCCTCGACTGGGACGTCGAGGGCAAGCTCGCCAAGGTCACCGAGGGCCCGAAGGTCAGCACCACCATCTACACCACCGGTGGCGTCCGGCTGCTCCGCAAGGACGCCGACTCGACCACGCTCTACCTGGGCGACCAGGAGGTACGGCTGGCCGCGGGCTCGATGACCCCGACCGTCACCCGGTACTACCGCCACAACGGCACCGTCGTCGCGATGCGGCAGGGCGGCAAGCTCACCTGGCTGGCGGGCGACCACCAGGGCAGCGCCTCGATCGCGGTCGACTCCTCGTCGATGACCGTGTCCAAGCGGTGGCAGTTGCCCTTCGGCGGGTCACGGGGAACGGCCGTGCCCGCGCTGGCCGGGGAACGCGGTTTCGTCGGCGGGACCAACGACCCGAGCGGACTCGTCCACATCGGCGCCCGCGAGTACGACTCGGCGAACGGCAGGTTCGTCAGCGTCGACCCGCTGCTTGACCTGACCGACCCCGTGTCGTGGACCGGTTACGCCTACGCGGGCAACTCGCCGGTCACCGCGTCGGACCCGACCGGTCTCATCGCCGACTACGACAACCCCGGCCAGGAGATCCGCTACGGCGGCAAGCCGAACGTCACCGGTGTGGTCATGAGCGGCGGACCGAAGCTGACCTTCGTCAACTCCGTCAACCCGCTGGCGAACTCGGGACACGGGCCTTACAAGCGCGGCCTGTACCACAACTTCAACACCAAGAGCTGGGAGTCGTACGACGTCCGCATCGACATCTACTCGGTCGAGGGCAACTGCAACGCCATCCCTGGCGGGGTGGGGCCGGTGCTGGACTGCACCGGTCAGTACATCGGGATCCCGCGCTCGCAGCTGCACGAGATCTTCCCCTGCGGTTCGCCCGCCGTGCCGCGGTGCCCTGACTCGTTCAGCCAGGCACCGAAGGCGCCCGAACCGCTCACCGTGAAGGACGTCCTCGAGTTCTTCGTCGGCGAGTACGTGGAGTGCGGGAAGGACTTCGGGTTCACCTCGGCGTGCGGCATGGCGCTGCTCAACACCGCCATGCCCCCGCTCGGCAAGGCGGCGAAGATCGCCAAGGTCGCGGAGGAGGGCATCGAGGTCGGCGTCGACGCCGCCAGAGTGGCGAAGGGCACGAAGGCGGCCAAGGCGGCGGAAGAGGCGGCCGAGTCCACACCGATGCCCAGGAAGTTCAAGGGCCCCAACGGCGAAGACCTCCCCGGCGGGATGGGCCCCGGCGAGCTGTCCGATACCGGAAAGGGCCTGATCTACCACATCCCGCCCGGCACACCTGGTGTTGATCCCAAGGTCTTCTACGTTCGCGTAATGGAACCGGTGACCAAGGGGAAGTACCAGTACCCGAACGGTTACGTCAGCTACCTCAACAAGATGAGGGACCCGATTCACCCCCTCACCGGCAATAGTATTCCCACGTCGCACCCGTACCGGCACATCCCGATCGAGGGAGGATCATGAGGATCCGCGACCTGCTCGTGGGAGCCCAGGCGCGAGCCGTGGGCGGCATCGAGGACACCTACCTGCTTGAGCAAGACTCGCTGCAGGAGGTCGAGCTGGTAGACGCCTGGCTCGACCTGCCCTGGTCGACCCTCGCCCTGCTCGTGGACCTCCGTGGCGCCCTCCAGCTCGACGAGGGCAGTGCCGGACTGATCCTGCTGTCCGGCGTTCGCAACCTGAATTGGCAATTCCCCGGGGATCGGTGGAACCCGATGCCGCGGCTCATCGTCTCCTCGGCCTTCGAGATCGGGGAGAGGGTCACCGCGAGCCTCGGGATGATCTCAGGCGGTGGCGACATCGAGCTCCAGGCCCAGCGGTGCTCGTTCTGGACCGGCGACATCCCCGGCCTGCCCGAGGTGCGCCCGCCGTACGGGGAGGCGTCCCGGCAGGAGATCGACCGGGACACCCCGGCGTGGGACTCCGAGTTCGTCCCGCTGCGGTGGGCCGAGGTGGTCGGCAAGTCCTGATCGAGGTGGGAGTCGTCCCGGCCGTGATCGCGGCGGGACGACTCCCACGGACCTCGTTGCGGGGGTGTCAGCCCCAGCCCAGGTCGTGCAGGCGGGCGTCGTCGATGCCGAAGTGGTGGGCTATTTCGTGGACCACCGTGATGGCGACTTCCTCCACCACGTCCTCGTCCGTCTGGCAGATGTCCAGGATGGCCGAGCGGTAGATGAAGATGCGGTCCGGTAATTCGCCGCCGTACTGCGAGGTGCGCTCCGTCAGCGCTACCCCGTGGTAGAGCCCTAGCAACGTAGGGTCGCCGGGGTCGCGGTCCTCGACCAGGACGACCACGTTGTCCATGGCCCGGGCCAGCTCGCGCGGGATCTCGTCGAGTGCCTCGGCCACCAGTTCCTCGAAGCGCTCCCGGGACATCTCCACCGTCAGCCGCCGGGAGTCGACGTGGGTGTGGGTGCGGGTGTGGTGCCAGGGGTCCCGCGGACGCTGTTGGTCACCGGGGCCAGGCCGGAGCCGTCGGGGAGTTTGGCGCCCACCTTGCAGTCGACCTTGCGCGATCCCGCGTCCCAGCTCTCCTGCTGGAGGGTGTCCGGGTAGGGGGTCAGGCCCTTGGCGGCCAGGTCCGCGCCGCCGGTGTACTCGGTGGTGATGGTGGCGCAGAGTTCGATCGCCCGTTCGCGCTGCACGGTCTCCTGGGGGAACTCGCCCTGGAAGACCGCGCCCAGGTTCACGGTGCCGACGATCTCGTACGCGTGGGCCTTGTCGCAGGCGATGGGGTCGCCGATCTTCTGGCCCTCCAGCGCCAGGCACGTCCCCGGGTCGTGCACATTGGACTGGTCCTGGCGCGCGGCCGAGCCGGTCACCGGGATCAGGCTGCCCGACGGGGCGGTGCGCTGCAGGCCGCAGCGGACCTTGCGGTCGCCGTCGAGCCACTTGGCGTCGACGGGCTTGAGCGCGTTGATCCGGTACCGGCCGTACGGGTCGAGCTTGCCGCCCAGGTACGACGTCGCGCTGGGGGTGCACTTCTGCTCGGCGATGTCCTGCCAGCGGGTCTGGTCCGGTGGCGGCGCGTCAGCCGGGTACTCCGCCGAGATGTCGACGTTGCTGGTCACCTCGAACAGGTGCGGCTTGGCGCAGTCGACCCGGGCCATGTCGGTGCCGTCGGGGGGTGTCCAGGTGAGACAGCTGCCCGCGGGGGAGTCGAACGCGAGGTCCGCCTCCTCGGCCGGGGTCAGGTCCGCGCCGCCCGCGCCGACCGGCCAGGAGAAGACCATGCTCGTGGTCAGGAGCAGCAGCGAACCGGCGAACGCCCCGCCCATCATGACCCGGGTTTTCGCCGTGTTGTCGTTCGACCGAAACCAACCGCCGCTGCCAGACATCTACTCCATGATGCCGTGTCCCGGTGGCGGACGCGGCCACGGGAGCACAACAGCGGGGGAGAGGTTGCGATCGTGACAAACATCCGACAGCCGCGCCGCTGGTCAGCTAGGGTTCGCGCCGGGAGTGGTTCATGACTGACAACGACAAGCCCTCGGGCGCCGAGCAGCCCGCCGACGGGCCTGCCAGCGGCAAGACCAGCGACAACAGCACCGACGTCCCCGCTTACGTCCCGGAGCCACTGCCCGAGGACGAGCCCAAGCGCGGGTCGGTCAGCTACCAGGACGAGACCACCAGGGCCAAGAAACCCTCGGTGGCCGAGCAACGCGCCCGTCGAGACGCGCAGCGCCGCCAGCGTGAGGCGGAGCAGGCGGAGTACGAGGAGGCCGAGCGCAAGCGCAAGAAGCGCAAGCGCATCCTCATCGGCTCCGGGGTCACCGTCGGCGTGGTGGCGCTGGTCGCCGTGGTCTACGCCGCGTCCACACCGGACGACGTGACCGCGCAGTGCACCACCAACGACGGCGTCATCGTCGACGACGACTACTGCGACTCGACGTACGCGTCCAGCCACGGTGGGTACTCCAGCGGCGGCTTCATCTTCATCGGCGGCTCCTCGTACCGCTACAACTACGGCGGCTCCGGCTCGGTCGGCCAGAAGGTCACCGGCGGTAGCTACGTGTCGCCGGGCAGTGACACCACGGTCAAGACCAACTCCGGTAAGACCGTGCAGCGCGGTGGTCTCGGCGTCAGCAGCGGTGGGAAGAGCGGGGGCAGCTGACTTGCGCCGAGAGCGTCACCCGGCCCGCGGCGACTGGCGGGCCAGGATCGAGTCGCAGGGACTGGTGTTCGGCACCCCCGCCCGCTACGGCGGGGGCGGCCTGCGCCCGTACTGGGACGAGTCCGTGCACTACGCCTTCGAGATGGACGAGATCCTCTCGGTCGAGGCGGACGTCGAACTCCTGCACTCCATGTGCCTGGAAGCCGTCGACACCATCGTGCTCACCGAGCGGTACCGCGACTTCGGCATCCCCGAGTGGGTGTGGCCGCACATCGCCGAGTCGTGGAAGCGCCGCGACCCGCACGTGTACGGCCGCTTCGACCTGCGCTACGACGGCTCCGGCCCGGCGCGGCTGCTGGAGTACAACGCCGACACCCCGACCTCCCTGCTGGAGGCCGCCGTCGTGCAGTGGTACTGGAAGACCGACGTGTTCCCCGAGGACGACCAGTGGAACTCCATCCACGAGAAGCTGGTCGAGCGGTGGACCGAGGTCAAGGACCTGCTGCCCTCGCAGGAGGTCCACTTCACCTGGTCCGGCGCCGACCCCAGCGGTGAGGACCACCTGACCACCGCCTACCTGCAGGAGACCGCGGCCGAGGCCGGCCTGGACACCGTCGGGCTGGCCATCGAGGACATCGGCTGGGACGCCGACCTCGGCCGGTTCGTCGACCTCGCCGAGTCGACCATGGCCACGGTCTGCAAGCTCTACCCCTGGGAGTGGGTCACCGGCGAGGACTTCGGCAAGCGCGTCGTGGAGTCACTGCCGCGGACCCTGTGGGTCGAGCCGCTGTGGAAGATGCTGCTGTCGAACAAGGCGATCCTCGCGGTGCTGTGGGAGATGTACCCCGGCCACCCGAACCTGCTGCCCGCGTTCCTCGACGAGCCCGGCCTGCTCACCGAGTACGTGCGCAAACCGAAGCTCGGCCGTGAGGGCGCCAACGTGCAGATCGTCGCCACCGGCTACGAGACCCAGACCGGCGGCGTGTACGGGGCCGAGGGTTTCGTCTACCAGGCGTTCGACCCGCTGCCCGAGTTCGACGGGTACCGCCCGGCGCTCGGCGCCTGGATCGTCGGCGACAACGCCGCCGGGCTGGGCATCCGGGAGACCGCCGGCCTGGTCACCGACGACGGCGCCGCCTTCGTCCCGCACAGGATCCCCCAATGACACGGCATCCGCTCAGCACTTCCCCCTGGAGAACCTCGTGACCACTCAACTCGCCGCGGTGTCGAACATCGCCCTGCCCGCAGGCTTCGGCGCCGACCTCGGCAAGGGCATCGGCGCGATCGCCCTGTACGCGATCATCGGCCTGGTCCTCATGCTGATCGGCTTCTACGCCATCGACTGGACCACCCCGGGCAAGCTGTCCGACCTGGTCCGCACCGGCAAGCCGAACGCGGTGATCGTGACCGCCTCCGGCATGCTCAGCATGGCGCTGATCATCGTGGTGGCGATCTACTTCTCGGCCAGCGACCTGACCGCGGGCCTGATCACCTCGGTGGTCTACGGCCTGATCGGCATCGTCGTGCAGGTGCTCGCCGTGCGCACCCTCGAATGGGTGACCAAGCTGGACGTCGGCTCCACCATCCAGGACGACAAGTTCGCCCCGGCCAGCGTGGTCGTCGCCGCCGTGCACATCGCCCTCGGCCTGATCGTCGCGGTCGCCATCTCCTAGGGTTTCCCGCACCGGCCGGTATACCGCAGGCGGGACCCGGCCGGTGCGGACTACCCTCACCACCTGTGATCGACCTCAAGGTTCTGCGCGAAGACCCGGACACCGTGCGCGCCTCGCAGCGCGCCCGCGGTGAAGACCCCGCGACCGTGGACGCACTGCTGTCCGCGGACGACCGGCGCCGCACGGTGATCTCCCGCGCCGACTCCCTGCGCGCCGAGCAGAAGCTGTTCGGCAAGCAGGTCGGCAAGGCCAAGGGCGACGAGCGCGAGGCGCTGCTGGCCAAGGGCAAGGAGCTCTCCGCGGGGGTCAAGGAGGCCGAGGCCGAGCAGCACGCGGCCGAGCAGGCCCTCGACGAGGCCCACCGCGCCCTGCCGAACCTGGTCGACCCGGCCGCCCCGGTCGGCGGCGAGGACGACTACGCGGTCATCGAGCACGTCGGCACGCCCCGCGAGTTCGACTTCACCCCGCTCGACCACCTCGACCTCGGCGTCCGCCTCGGCGCCCTGGACATGGAACGCGGCGCGAAGGTCTCCGGCTCGCGCTTCTACTTCCTCACCGGCATCGGCGCCCAGCTCCAACTGGCCCTGCTGAACCTCGCCGCCGCGCAAGCGACGGCCGCGGGCTTCACCCTGATCATCCCGCCGGTCCTGGTCCGCCCCGAGATCATGGCGGGCACCGGCTTCCTCGGCGCCCACGCCAGCGAGATCTACCGCCTCCGCGACGACGATCTCTACCTGGTCGGCACCTCCGAGGTCGCCCTCGCCGGCTACCACGCCGACGAGATCATCGACCTCTCGGCAGGCCCCCGCCGGTACGCCGGGTGGTCGACCTGCTTCCGCCGCGAGGCCGGGTCGTACGGCAAGGACACCAGGGGCATCATCCGGGTGCACCAGTTCGACAAGATCGAGATGTTCTCCTACTGCAAGCCGGAGGACGCCCCCGCCGAACACCAGCGCCTGCTCGACTGGGAGAAGCAGATGCTGGCCAAGATCGAGGTCCCCTACCGGGTAATTGATACGGCCACCGGCGACCTCGGCACCAGCGCCGCCCGCAAGTTCGACTGCGAGGCGTGGGTCCCCACCCAGCAGGCGTACCGGGAACTGACCTCCACCTCGAACTGCACCACGTTCCAGGCCCGCAGGCTGGGGGTCCGCTACCGCGACGAGAACAACAAGCCGCAAACCGCCGCCACCCTCAACGGCACCCTCGCCACCACCCGCTGGATCGTCGCCATCCTGGAGAACCACCAGCAGGCAGACGGCTCAGTGGTCGTACCGGAGGCCCTCCGCCCGTTCCTCGGCCTGGACGTGCTCCGCCCGACCAACTAGACCCAGCGTGGAGAAGGCGCCTCCCTCCCGGAGGCGCCTTCCGCTTGTCCGGGCCCCGATGGTGCGCTGCCGGAGATCACCGACTCCGTGGCCGCGCGGGGAGCTGTGCGTGAGTGAGGGGACCGAGCGCAACCAGCGCACCGAGCGTCCGCTGGCCGTGCAACGGCCCTGCGCGGGTCGGTCCCCGACACGTACCTCCTGGAGTCGATCTGACCGCTCGCGAATGTGGCGCCCGCAATGATGGCGGCCGTCCGGCCGTTCCGGTGCGCCAGGACTGTTCGAGGCGGCCGGGACACCTCGATGTCCTTGTCGGACAACCGTGCGGACGGATTGCGTCGGTCCTGCCGAACGGCAACCACGGCAGGCCCCGCACGCGTGGCGGGGCCTGCCGTGGTTCAGGTGGTTGGGGTTACATGGCGGGTAGTGGGCACTGCGTTCCGGGGGAGATCACGGTCCAGGACGTGCAGGCGATGGCGCGCAGGCGCTGGTAGGTGATGAACCAGTTGGGGTTCCAGCGGTGCTGGATCTCGATGCGGGCGACGCGGGAGGAGATGCGGGGGTCCCAGTCGCGCTGCCACTGGATCCACCGGTCGGAGTTGCCGAACCAGATGCCGTCGACGCCGGCGTTCATGCCTGGGGTGACGCCGATGACCTGGTCGCAGGAGTTGTACGCGACGGCCATGGTGGCGGAGGTGAACCCGCGGGCCAGCAGCAGTGAGTGGACGTGGGTGGTGGCGTCGATGTGCCCGGTGGCGCGGTCCAGGGTGAACCAGGTCTCCATGCGGAGGCCGGGGGTCGGGTCGTTGGCGAGGTGGGCGTACACGGTGCTGGTCCGGGCCGTGTTGCACTCGGCAGCTGTGGCCGCGTGGGCGCTGGTAGCAGTGGTGAGGACAGTCAAGCCGGTCAGCACCACCATCACGGTGGTGATCTTGGCGAGGATACGCCGAATAGTGTCCACGACAGAACTCCAGAATGGATGTGGATTGGGTCGGATGTGTTGCACGGGCACCCGGGTTCGGGTCGCGAGAAGGATTTCTTTCACCCGAGACGTCATCGGGCTTCTCGCTTCCGTGGAACACACAACCACGTTCTCGGCCGGTGCGGAACAGTGTCGCGGTGTCCGTTCTGTCCTCGGACGAACAGGTTCCGTGGCGGACGCGCGGCCCGGCCCGCGGACGCCGTGGGGCCAGGCGTTTCCTGCTGTGTCCGCTGGTGGGGTCGGCGGCTGTCGCCGGACAGGGAAAGGCGTGGTGCTGCTGGTCCGCGGGTGTCCGGCGGCCAGCGGACACCCGCGCTGGGCAAGCTCCTGCCCGGCGGACTCGTCCGCCGGGCAGGAGCGGCGAGGACAGGGCGAGGGGCGTGGGGTGGGCTCGGCGGGTCAGCCCTGGAGGTTGAGGGTGATGATCTGGTCGAACCGCTGGTCGCTGAGTGCTCTCGCCCGTATTCGCACTGGGCCCGGCGGTAGGTGGACGGTTTCGATGCGTGATTCTCCCGGTTCGCATTCGGCGGGGCGCAGTCTGACTGCCGAACCGGTGAACACGGTGTCGAACTCCCCGTTCACATTCGCGTACGGGGGTTCTGGAATGCATCGAAATACCCCGTTGACTTCGACGAGGACATTGATCTGTGGTCCTCGTCGAAGGGTGGGGTCGGCGGCCGGGTACCCCATCCCCCGCAGGGTGACGGGGTCGCCGACGTGTGGGCGGTTGTTCGACGCGCCGAACGTCTCCCTGTTGGGGTCGGCGACATAGCCCGCGGCCGTAACCACCGTTGTGACGACGGGGCTGGTCACGGTGGGGGTCGACCACGTGGGGGGCTCAGGTCGGCCGGGATCCCGCGGCGTCGCGGTCGTGGTCGTCGATGGCCAATTCGGTGATGACGGTAGGGGCGTGATCGACGGCGAGACCACGGTCGCTGACGGCGACGCCTCCATCGACCGGGTTGTCGTGCCGGGGGCGGGAGCCGATGGCGAGGCGAGGAGAGGGCCGGCCTGTCCTGCCGGTGACCCGTGGACCAGGAGGACCACCGCGCCCCCCAGCAGTGCGGCGGCACCACCCAGCCAGATGGCCTGGGCGAGCCTTCGGTGGCGGGTCCACCACGACACCCCCGCGGTCGCGGTCACGAGGTCGGCCTCGCCCTGTGGAGAGGGGGGATCCTCGGCTGCCGTGGTGGTCGCCGTGTGGTGGCCCACCGCGCGCTGGTGCAGCCGTGTGGCCTCGATGGTATCGCCGTCCAGAGCGGCGACGATGGCCATGAGGATGTCCGTGTTGAGGGGCGGGCTCTGGCCCGCACGAGCCAGGAACGGACCGTAGTACTTCTGGAGGGTCGACTTCGAGAAGTTGGTTCGCTTGGCCAACTCGCGGTAGCCAGGGCGATGACCTGTGCGCTGCTGTTCCGCCTCGAACAAGCCTTCGGTGTAGCGCAACAGTTCCACGCCCGGGTCGACCTGGTCAGGCTGCTCCGCTGCCGTCATGAACCCGCGTGCCCTTTCCCCCTGGTGACCCCGTGCAGGGGCGACACCTGACCGCGACTGGCGCCTTGGTCGTCGGTGGTGGACCGATCGGGGTGGGCTTGCTGGTGGCCGTGGGGTTGGCGCGTTCCGCGGGGTGGTGAGCAGCGCGGTCTGGTGACCGGAAACAGGTTCATCGGTCTCGTGGTCGGCACCGGTGGTCCTCCCTCAGGCAGGGTTTTGGCTCATGGTGTAGACGTCCACCGGGCGCCACTCGACAGTGACCCGGCGTCACAACCCCGACTGACCGCGAGGTTCACCCAGTCGGCCGCCCGCTTGTCGGGTCGGTCCGTGCCCGCTGTGACACACCTGCCCTGCCCACTGCGTCAGCCGGTGGGAAGAACCGTGGGATGGGTTGGGGTGGGCGTCAGGTGGCGAGGGCGGGGGTGGGGGAGGTGCGCTGCTGTTTGCGGGCGCGCAGGAACTGGATCACCCGGCGGCCGAGGGCGATCATGGGGAGTTCTACTCGGCGGTAGATCACGTCTGCCATCAGGACTCCCACGGCCGTGACGACGACTGCGGTGGCCAGGCCGTGCGGGGCGAACATCGGGATGGCTGAGGCGACGACGAAGCCCGCGATGTTCTGCAGGAGGTACAGCGAGTACGAGCGCTCGCCGATGAAGACCATGGGGCGCAGGGTGAGCAGCCACTGCATCGGGCCGGGGCCGAGGGTGGCGACCACCAGCATCGCGCACAGCACGGTGTAGCCGATGATCGGCAGCAGGCCGCCCTTCCACTCCGAGATGTTGGCGATGTTGGTCTGCACCAGGAACGCCGCCACCGCGATCGGGGGTGCGGTCAGCGGGTGGGTCAGCGGGCGCAGCAGGCGGAAGCCCTTGGCCGAGTGCAGCAGGAACGCGACCTGGCAGCCGATCATGATCATCAGGTACGGGGAGGCGTAGGGCAGCAGGAAGAACGTGCCTGCCATCAGGGCGGCCGTGCCCGCGATCCGCCACGCCGGGCGCAGCAGGAACGTCGCGCCGAGCAGCAGGGGCCACACGATGTAGAACTTCTGCTCGATGCCCAGCGTCCAGCTCTGGCCGAACCACCAGTTCGGCGGCGCCAGTTCCTGGTTGAACCACAGGTAGTACGGCATCAGCGCGGGCATGCCGCTCGCGGTGTACTCGCGGCGCAGCCACAGGATGGCCGCGATCGCGCCGAGGATCACGTAGTACGCGGGCAGGATCCGGAAGGCCCGCCTGAGGTAGAATTCCTTGATCGAGATCTTGCGGTTGCGGCCCTCCTCGCGCAGCGCGAGCGTGGTGATCAGGAACCCGGAGATCACGAAAAACAGATCCACGCCCAGGTAGCCGTTGAGGAAAGCGGCTTGCGGTCCCGCGAAGTGTGAGAAGACAACCAATACGGCCGCTATCGCGCGAAGACCGTCCAACGCGTCGAACCTGCGCATGGCCAGGTAGTCGGCGTGACTGATCGTCCGCATGGCGTCCTCCGAGAATCAACCCCCGGGGGAACATTAGGTCACATTGTGGTGAAAAGCAGCTCCGCCAAGTGGTTGCCGATTTCCAGCGCGCTCGTGGCCGCAGGCGAGGGCGCGTTCAGCACGTGCACCTGCCGGTGGCCCTGTTCGACCAGGAAATCGTCGACGAGCGAACCGTCGGGCAGCAACGCCTGCGCGCGCACCCCGGCGCCGCTGCGGACCAGGTCGTCCTCGCCGACGGCTGGCACCAGCTTGGCCAGGCTCGCGGCGAACCGGCGCTTGGACAGCGAACGGCGCACCTCCTCGTAGCCGACCGGGAACGCGTACTTGCGGGCCAGCCGCCAGGTGCCGGGGAAGCGGGCCGTCTCCAGCAGGTCGGCCACCGAAAGATCACCCCATCGGTACCCCTCGCGGCGCAGCGCGAGCACCGCGTTGGGGCCCGCGTGGACGCTGCCGTCCAGCATCCGGGTGAGGTGCACGCCCAGGAACGGCAGCGTCGGGTCCGGCACCGGGTAGATCAGGCCCTTGACCAGGTGGGACCGGTCCGGCCGCAGCTCGTAGTACTCGCCGCGGAACGGCACGATCGTGGCCCTCGGGCTGAACCCGGCCATCCTGGCCACCCGGTCGCTGTGCAGGCCGGCGCAGTTGACCAGCGCGTCCGACCGCACGATCGCGCCCCCCGTGGCGACCTCGACCGTTCCCCGCTCCGACGTGCGGATACCCAGCGCCGGGGTGGACAGCCGCAGGTCGGCACCGGCAGTTTCCAGCTCCCGCACGATGGCGGCGCAGACCGCGGGGAAGTCGATGATCCCGGTGCTCTCGACCCGCAGCGCGGCGACCGCGGCGACCTCGGGCTCGTACTCCCGCGCCTGCGCCTGCGTGATCGTCTTGGCCGGGACGCCGTTGGCCTCGGCGCGCTGGGCGAGCACCTCCAGCGCGGGCAACTCGGTCTCGCTGGTCGCGACCACCAGCTTCCCGCACACCTCGACCGGGACCCCGTTGGCCTGCGCGTACTCCACCATCGACCGGTTGCCCGCGACGGACATCCGCGCCTTGAGCGAGCCGGGCTTGTAGTACAGGCCCGCGTGCACGACGTTCGAGTTGTGGCCCGTCTGGTGCGCGCCCCACCGGGATTCCTTCTCCAGCACGGTGACCTGGGCCCCGCGCTGCACCAGGGACCTGGCGACCGCGAGGCCGACGATCCCGCCGCCGATGACCGTCACCTTGCGAGCCATGACACAACCCTCTCCAACTCAGCCGAACGCGCTCGGTAACCTAGGTCGCCCCCAAGCGCAGCAACGCGTAGTCGACGAAAGCGAGCTACCTGGTGAGCGTCGCTCTTTCCCAGGACCGAGTGGTGGAACCGAACCCGGACGAGCAGAGTGTCCCACCTGTGCGCCCAAGCGGAGTGCTGGCCGGTCGGGTCGGTGCCGTCGCCGCGATCGCGGCCGGTACCGCGCTGATCGCCGCGCACGGGTTCGTCTACGGCCACTGGATCATGGACGACGCGGCGATCACCTTCGGTTACGCCCGCAACGTCGCCGACGGGTACGGCCCGGTGCTCCAGCCGGGGCTCGACCCGGTCGAGGGCTACTCCAACCCGGTCTGGATGGCGCTGCTCGCCCTCGGCGCGCTGGTCGGCCTGTTCGACCACGGCACGATCTTCGGCGTCCCGGACTACGTGCTGTTCCCCAAGGCGCTGGGCATCGCCTGCTGCGCGGGGATCCTGACGCTGTTCTACTTCGCCGCCAAGGTGCTCACCCGGCGCCCCCGGCTGGCGACCCTGCTCGCGGGCGCCGCGCTGGCCGCCATGCCCTCGTTCGTCATCTGGATCGTCTCCGGCCTGGAGAACCCGGTCTACGCGCTGTTCGTCACCGCGGTCGCGACCGTCCTGGTCCGCGCCATCGCCGCCGACCGGCTGCTGAACTGGCGCACCGGCGTGCTCGCCGGGGTGTTCGCCGCCGGTGCCGCGCTGAGCAGGCCGGACGGCGCGATCTACGCGGGCGCGTTCGGCATCGTCGCGCTGCTGTTCCTGCGCCGCGACCGGATCAAGCAGACCTTCGTCGCCTGCGCGATCTCGGTCGGCGCGTTCGCCGTGCCGTTCGGGGCGTACCTGGCCTACCGCTGGTTCACCTTCCACCGCCTGGTGCCCAACACCGCCGTGGCCAAGGACCAGCCGCTGCCCGCGCTGGAGGACCTCGGCAAGCCCAGCCTGCTGGTCGGCTACGTCGGCTGGGCCGCCGCGCTGCTCGTCGTCGGGCTCGTCGCCGCCACCCTCGCCCGCCGCACCCCGACCAGGGCGCAGCTGGCGGGCCTGCTCGTCCCGCTCGGCCTCGCCGTCGCCGCGTTCTGCGTGCTGCAAGCCGACTGGATGGGCGAGTACCGGTTCGCCACCCCGATCTGGACCCTCGGCGCCCTCATCGCCGGGGTGTCGCTCACCGTCGTGTGGGACGCGTCGCGGCTGCGCGCCAGGGCCCTGTTGGCGCTCGGTCTCGTCGCCGCGGCCGCGCTGGCCTCCGTGCAGTTCGAGGCGTCCGCGCGCAGCTGGCGGATGGCCGCCAAGACCCCGCTGTGCATCGTGGTCGAGCGCGACGCGCGCACCATGAACGGCATCGCCGACATCCTCGGCCGCGACGGCCTCAGCGCGGGCGTCATCGACCTCGGCGGCCAGTCCATGGCCAGCGACCTGCGGCTGATCGACCTGGCCGGGCTCGGCGACGCCAAGATGGCCGAGTACCTGGGCGACGCCGACCTGCAGGGCCTGCGCGACTACACCTTCACCGAGGCCAAGCCCAGCATCATCACCTTCATCGGCACCTGGGACACCACCCTCGGGTTCACCACCGACGCCCGCTTCGACCAGGACTACTACCTGGTCTACCAGTCGGCGCCGCCGTGGCCGGGGATCCTGCTGTCCTACAACCGGGTCGGCTTCTGGGTGCGCAAGGAACTCGTCGCCGACCAGGCCCAGTTGGCGCGGCTGCGGACCTACACCCACGACCGCGTCGAGCCCGTCCTGCGGGAGAACGCCGTCGCCAACCGGCGCGACTGCGGGCCGGTGCTGCGCCCGGGCCAGACGGAGTGACCCCGGCGGCGGCCGGTACCGTGGGGGCGCGGCCCGGTCCGGACCGCCCACCCCGAGGTTGGAGCTTGAGCGAGGCATGATCCCTATCACCGTCGTGGACGTCGCCGACGCCGAGCCGCTGGTCCTGGAAGTGCTGCGGTCGGGCGTCATCGCGCAGGGGCCCATGGTCAAGCGGTTCGAGGACGCCTTCGCCGAGGTCGCAGGAGTCCCGCACGCGATCGCGGTGAACAACGGCACCACGGCGCTGGTCGCGGCCATCGAGGTGCTCGACCTGCAGCCGGGCGACGAGGTGGTCACCACCCCGTTCACCTTCGTCGCGACGCTCAACGCGATCCTCGAGGCCGGGGCGACGGCGCGGTTCGCCGACATCAGCCGCACCGACTTCAACCTCGACCCGAACTCGGTCGCCGCCGCGGTCACCGACCGGACCAAGGTCCTCATGCCCGTGCACCTCTACGGGCAGACCGCGGACATGGGCAAGCTCGTTCCGCTGGCCGAGGAGCACGGCCTCGCCTTGGTCGAGGACGCCGCGCAGGCCGTCGGCGCGACCTTCGACGGGCGCCCTGCCGGTAGCTACGGCATCGGCTGCTTCTCGCTCTACGCCACGAAGAACGTCACCACCGCCGAGGGCGGCGTGATCACGACGAGTGACGCCGCGCTCGCCGACCGGCTGCGCGTGCTGCGCAACCAGGGCATGCGCGCCAGGTACCAGTACGAGGTCGCGGGCCACAACTACCGGATGACCGACCTGCACGCCGCCGTCGGCATCCCGCAGCTGGAGAAGCTCGCGACGCTGACCGACGCGCGCCGCCGCAACGCCACCGCGCTGAGCGAGGGCCTGGCGGGCATCCCCGGCCTGGAGACCCCCGCGGTGCTGCCGGGCCGCGAGCACGTGTGGCACCAGTACACGGTGCTGGTCACCGAGGACGCCGCCGTCGACCGCGACGAGTTCGCCGCCAAGCTCACCGAGCGCGGCATCGGCAACGGCACCTACTACCCGAAGCTCGTCTTCGACTACGACTGCTACCGCGACCACCCGCGCGTCATCGCCTCGGACGCGCCGGTCGCCGCCAAGGTCGCCGAGCAGGCCCTGTCGCTGCCGGTGCACCCGAAGCTGACCGCCGGGGACATCGACACCATCGTCACCACGGTTCGCGAGGTGCTCGGCGCATGACCGCACTGCCCAGGATCGCGCTCGTCGGGGTCGGCACGATGGGCTCGCTGCACGCCCGCGTCATCTCGCAGAGCCAGGACTGCGAGCTCGCCGTCGTGATCGACCCGCGCGAGGAGTTCGGCACCGCCGCGGCGCAGAAGTACGGGACCACCTGGCGCCCCGAGCTCGGCGACCTGTCCGATGTGGACGCCGTGGTGATCGCTGCCGCCACCGAGGCGCACCACCAGCTGGCGCTGGACGTGCTCGGCCAGGGCAAGCCGCTGCTGATCGAGAAGCCGGTGTGCGCCAACCTCCCGCAGACCGAGGAGGTCCTCGCGCTCTCGGAGCAGGCGGGCCTGCCGATCATGTGCGGGCTGCTGGAGCGCTACAACCCGGCGGTCATGACCGCGCTCGGCCTGATCGACGCGCCGGTGCACGTCGCCGCCACCCGGCACTCCCCGTACGCGCCGCGGATCAAGACCGGCGTGGCGTGGGACCTGCTGGTGCACGACGTGGACATCGCGCTGCAGGTGTTCCGCGGCGTCGAGCCGGTCCGGGTGTCCTCCGGCCTCGGCCAGTTCCACCCGTCGTCGGTGCCGGGCGCGGAGGACGTCGTCGAGGCGGTGCTGACCTTCACCACCGGCGTCGCCACCGTGTCGGCCAGCCGCATCGGGCAGCGCAAGATCCGCACCCTCGCGGTGTACGAGCTCGACCGGCTCATCGAGGTCGACCTGCTCAGCCGCACGGTGACCGTGTACCGCAACGTCGTGCAGGACGCCTACACCCCGGACGGCCGCGGCTACCGCCAGCAGAGCATCATCGAGATCCCCGAGCTGGTCACCGCGCGCGAGCCGCTGGCCACCCAGCTCGACCGGTTCCTCGACCTGATCGCGGGCCGGGTCGACGCCGACGCCGAGCGCCGCTCGATCCTGCCGTCGCACCGCGCGGTCGCCGCCGTGATGTCGTGATGTCCTGATGGGCAACCGGATCCACCCCACCGCGATCATCGGCCCCGAGGTCGAACTGGGTGACGGCAACGTCATCGGCCCGTTCTCGGTGCTCGTCGGCCCGACCCGCATCGGCGACGGCAACTGGTTCGGCCCGCGCGCCGACATCGGCCAACCCGCCGACTACCGCGGCGGCCCGCACCCGGTCGGCTGGGACGGCGAGGTCGACGGCGGCGGGGTGGTCATCGGCGACGGCAACACCTTCAAGGAATCGGTGTCCATCACCCAGGGCATGTTCGGCGTCACCACGATCGGCTCCGGCTGCTACGTCATGGGCCGCTCGTGGATCGCGCACGACTGCGCCATCGACTCCGACGTGACCATCACCAGCGGCGTCCAGATCGCGGGCCACTGCCGCGTGTGGACCGGCGCCAACCTCGGCCTCGGAGTCGTGGTGCACCAACGCACCCAGATCGGCCCCGGCGCCATGGTCGGCATGGGCACCGTCGTGGTCCGCGAGGTCGGCGCCTTCGCCAAGGTCGTCGGCAACCCCGCCCGCTCCATCGGCCACAACACCGTCGGCCTCTCCCGCCGCGGCTGCACCGACGAGGCCATCGCCGACCTCCTCCCCACCCTCTCCGGCCAGTCGGACACCCTCCCCGACCTCCCCCCGGACGTCGCCGCCCTGCTCAAGGCGTGGCAGAACCGCTGAGCCGGTAGCCGCGCCCGACAACTGCCCCCCGCCACGCCTGCCTTCCAGCCGCCGCGGGCCCCAGCTCTAGCGGACCGACCCCGGCCACAGCGAGCCCAGCTCCACCAGGCCGCCCCAGCCCTCGACCACAGCGAGCCCGCCAGCAGGCGTGAGCCCAGCCTCAGCAGCCGCCCCCAACCCCCGCCGCTCGCCACGGCCACCCTCGGCCGCCGTTCCGGAGGCCCTCCCCGCCTACCCCAGCCCCCACCCTCTCCGGGGGGCGGCCCCGGCTCCATTCTATCGGACCACGGTTGCAGGGCCAGAGGGTTGGCGCGAACTGTGGACAACTCGGGTGTTGTGGATGGGCGCGACCTGCGGGCGGCCGTGGTTCAGGGGCGCGGGTTCACCCGGTCGGGCGGCTTGTCCACAGGTGGAGTCCACGTGACGGGTTGACGCAAGCGAAAGGGTGGGCACCTGAGAAAGCCGGTGCCCACCCCGTCGACGATGAGAAAGATCAGCAGTGGCCGAGTCGGGCCAGGGTGTCGACGATGATGTCGCTGGGTTGGTACTGGTCCACGAGGGACGCGCCCCGGCGGTTCTGGTACGTGGACAGGAAGTCGGCCAGTTTGTCCTTCTGCATCCCGGTCAGCACAACGGTTTCGCCGATGTGCTGCGGTGATTCCGTGCGCTCGCGGTGGATCGCGCACGGCAGGCCGAGGTAGAAGCACTCCGCGCCGAGGCCGCCGGAGTCGGTCACCACGAACTTCGCGCGGGCCATCAGCGGCAGGAACTGCAGGTACCGCATCTTGGGCTGGATGATGAACCGCTTGTCGTCGAACAGGTTCCCCAGTCCGAGCCGCTCGATGCGCTCCCGCTCCGGTGCGCCCGCCATGTACAGGATCGGCAGTTGCGAGCTGTGGTCGCGCAGGGCTTCCAGTGCCTCGCGGTACTTGTCCGCGCGGGAGACCAGTTCGAACCGGTGCAGCGTCGCCAGGCCGTACTCGTCGGGCAGGTCGAGGTCCGGGAAGGTGCCGTTCACGGCCATCCGCAGTGCGTCGATGGCGGTGTTGGCGCCGGTGTCGATGACCGCGCCGCGGGCGTGGCGGAGGTTGTTGGCCTCGCGGGCGCTGGGGGCGAAGTGCAGGTCGACCAGCTTGGCGGCGACCTTGCGGTTGATCTCCTCCGGCAGCGGGCTGAGCAGGCTGCCCGAGCGGCACCCGGCCTCGACGTGGGCGACCCGCGCGCCGAGGAAGCGCTTGGCGATCAGCGCGCCGCCGGGGGTGGTGAAGGTGTCGCCGTGCACGATGACCAGCGGTGGGCGGCCGTCCTCGGCGAGGATCGCGCGCAGTTCCGAGCGGCGGTTCCAGGCGTTGCGGGCGACGGTCAGCGCCCAGCCGGGGACCTGGGCCGGGGTCTCCAGGTTGCGCGCCTTGGACCGCGGCACCAACCACACGTCCGGCTCGGGCAGCTGGAGGTCGGCCAGCACCTCGGAGACCTCGTCGACGTGCTGGGCGGTGAACCAGATCTTCGGCTTCGTGCCCCGGTTGACGATCGCGTGGTACACCGGCGCGATCTTGATCAGTTCGGCTGTGGTGCCGAGGATGAAGGAGATCACCAGCTGGCCTCTTCGGCTCGACGGCAGAGCCCGGCCAGCATAGGCGCAGTCCGCGCCACCGCCGTGCCCGGGTATCGTCAGCCGGTGTGAACGCGCCAGTGCCCACGTTGAGCGTCGTCATCCCGGTCTACAACGAGGAATCCTGGGTGCCGCGGTGCGTCGCGGCGCTCGTGGAGTCCTTGGAGCGGGCCGCCTGGGAGGCGCAGGTCGTCGTCGTCGACGACGGTAGTACTGACGCCACCGGTGACAGGCTCGCCGAGTTGGCCAAGACACACGGCATCACCGTCGTCTCCCAGTCCAACCGCGGCCGGTTCGAGGCGCGCAAGGCAGGGCTGTCCGAGGCGTCGGGCCAGTTCGTCCTCTTGCTCGACAGCCGGGTCATCGTCGAGCCGGACGCGTTGACTTACCTGCGCGACCAGCTCGTCGAGCACCCCGAGCGCAAGGTGTGGAACGGCCACATCACCGTCGCCTCCGCGGGTAACCCGTACGCCGGGTTCATGGCCGGGCTGGTCAAGATCCCGTGGCGCCGCTACTGCGCGGACCCGAGGCTCACCTCCTTCGGCCCCGACGAGTTCGACCTGTACCCCAAGGGCACCGGCTTCTTCGTCGCACCGCGGACCATGCTCGACGGCGCGGTCATGGCCTTCGACTCGCTCTACGACGACGTCTCCCTCGCCAGCGACGACACCAAGGTGCTGCGCTGGATCATCGACCGCGAGCGGATCAACATCTCGCCCGGGTTCGCCGCCGTCTACAACGGCCGCGACACGCTGGAGAAGTTCGCCAAGCAGTCGCTCTACCGCGGCACGACCTACGTCGACAGCTACCTCACCTCGGCAGGCCCGGCCCGCACCGCCCTGTTCGGCGCCCTCGGTGTCGGTGTGGTCGCCATCGCGATGCTGGTGCGCAAGCCGAAGACGACCATCGCCGCGGGTGTGGTCGGCTGCGCGGCCGCGGGTGTCGCCGTCCGCAAGTGCGGCGCGACCCCGGGTGAGGCGCGCGCGGTCGCCACGCTGCTGCCGCTGTTCGCGGGCGGCTTCGGCCTCGGTGTCCTGCGCGGACTCTTCCTCGCCGCCAAGGCATGGCTGCGCCGGTGACCACCGAGCACGACCCGGCCGCCCGACCCGAACCGACCACGCAGGACGAGCAACCGGAGTCCACCGCGGCCGTCGGCAAGTCGGTCGGCCGGGTGGGCCTGGCGATCCTCGCGGGCTCGGCCCTCGGCTACGCGGTCCTGATCCTCACCGGACGGCTGTTCAACCCGGCCGACTACGCCATCTTCATGACGTTCTGGGGCCTCCTGTTCGGCCTGGGCAGCGCGTTGTCCCCGTTGGAGCAAGAGCTGTCCCGGCAGTCCGCGCTCGCCGGTGCCCGTGGCACCAAGGTCGGCGCGGATGGTGTCACCGCCCTGGTGACCGGGCTGGTCGCCGTCGCCGTTGTCGCCGCCATCCCGTTGATCCCCACGGTCAACGAGCGCCTCTTCCGCGGCCAGTACTGGCTGGCCGTGGTGGTGCTGGTCGCCGGGGTCGCGTTCGCGGTGCAGTTCGCGGTGCGCGGGGTGCTCGTCGGCAACAACGAGGTCGGCGCCTACTCGTGGCTGATCGTGGTCGAGTCCGCCGTCCGACCGCTGGTCATCGTGGCCCTGGTCCTCGCCGCCCTCGGCGGGATGGTGCCGCTGGCCGTCGCGGTCGCGCTCGGCTCGTTCGCCTGGGTGCTGTTCACCCGGCGGACCCGCACCCACCTCGACCCGGCGCTGCCCGGCGACCCGCCGCGCGTCGTCGTGCCCAGGATGCTGATGTTGTTCGCCAGCTCGGCGCTCACCGCCGCGGTGATCACCGGCTACCCGGCCGTGGTCAGCCTGCTCGTCCCGCCCGGCGACGAGGACCGGCTCGGCACCCTGTTCGCCGCGCTCGCCGTCGCCAGGGTGCCGCTGCTGCTGTTCTCCGCCGTCCAGGCCATCGCGGTGCCGGTCGTGGTCCGCCTCTCGCAGAGCCCCGACGGGCTGCGCAGGCTCCGCAGGCTGCTCGCCGTCGGCACGGTCGGCGCCGTCGCGCTCGCCGCGCTCGGTGGCCTGGTCGGGCTGCTGATCGGCCCGTGGGTGGTGTCGCTGCTCTTCGGCGCCGACTTCGTGGTCGCGGGCTGGGCGGTCGCCGGTCTGGTGTGGTCGTCGGTGCTGATCGCCGTGCTGCAACTGCTGGCCGCCGTGCTCGTCGCCAGGGTCAGGCCGACCCAGGTGCTGGCGGTCTGGGCGGTGGTCACCGCGGCCGCCGTCCTGGTCGTCGCGCTCTGGCCGGGCGACGCGGTGCTCAAGGCCGTGCTCGGGCTCGTCGTCGGTCCCACGGTCGGCCTGCTGGTCGCCGCGGTCGCGGTGGCGAAATCGGACCCCAGGGACATGCCGGTCGACCCGGCCGCGCGGCCCTGACACCGGATCCCGACGCCCCGCGCGGTATCGTCTTCCCGCGTTTCCAGGTCTACGACGGATTGGTTCCACCATGGCCGAGGTAGCCACCCGGCGGATCCTCATCGTGCTCCCCGCCCTCAACGAAGAGAACAACGTCGGCGCCGTGGTGCGCCACGTGCGCGAGACGCTGCCCGACGCGGGCGTGCTCGTGGTGGACGACGGGTCGTCCGACCAGACCTCGCGCCGCGCCAGGGAGGCCGGTGCCACCGTCGCCAGGCTCGCGGTGAACCTCGGCGTCGGCGGTGCGATGCGCACCGGCTTCCGCTACGCCGTCGCCAACGGCTACGACGTGGTGGTCCAGGTCGACGCCGACGGCCAGCACGACCCCGAGCACGTCCGGGAACTCGTCGACCACCTCGACCACGCCGACCTGGTCATCGGCGCCCGCTTCGCAGGCAAGGGCGCCTACCGCGCCACCGGCCCGCGCCGCTGGGCGATGTGGGTGCTGGCGGTCGTCATCTCGCGGCTGGCCAGGACCAAGCTCACCGACGTCACCTCCGGCTTCAAGGCAGCCGGGCCGCGCGCGGTGAAGATGTTCGCCCAGTACTACCCGGCCGAGTACCTCGGTGACACCGTCGAGTCGCTCGTGCTCGCCATCCGCGGCGGGCTGGTCGTCCGGCAGGTCCCCGTAGAGATGCGGGAGCGCAGCGGCGGCCAGCCGAGCCAGACCCCGATCCGCGCCGCGGTGTACCTTTTCCGGGCCGGGCTGGCCCTGCTGCTGGCGCTCGTCCGCCGTCGTCCGTCGGTCGAGTCGGCCGACGCTGCCTAGGAGGTCCCCATGGCCGGATGGCGGTTGCTCAGCGTCGTCGTCGCCTGCTTGGTCCTGCTGTTCGTCGTCGAGTTGATGCGGCGCCGCAAGCTGCGCGAGAAGTACGCGGGCATGTGGTTGCTGGTCAGCGTCGGCGTGCTGGTGTTCGGCATCTTCCCCGACTTCGCGCAGGACCTCGCCGACCTGGTCGGCGTGCAGACCGCGTCCAACTTCACCTTCCTGCTCTCCGGCATCGTCCTCGCCGCGGTGAGCCTGCACCTCAGCAGTGAGGTCGGTCACCTGGAGGAGGAGACGCGCACGGCGGTCGAGGAGATCGCCCTGCTGCGCTGCGAGTTGGAGCGCACGCGGGCGGAGTTGGACGCCAGGATCGCCCAGCTCGAGCCCGGTGCCCCGGCGCAGGACCCGGCCGGGACCCCGTCGCGCAACGGCTCGCACGCCGCCACCCCGGCGCGGTCCTGAACCCGGCGTGACCGGGCATCGGCCGTGGTCCCACCGCCCACGGCCGGGCTCGGGGTCAGCCGAACGGGTAAGGCAGCGGCGAGCAGGTAGCCTTGGAGTGCCTCGGGCGCCGTGCAGCGCCCGGTTCACCCCACGTCCGGTCACCCATCGCCCCCGGGACCCGCGGGTCGTGTGACCGGCCCGACGACTGAGACGGCCGCGCGCGGCGGCTCTCTGGAGGTCCGAACAAGCATGACCCGCAGTGCCCCCAGCGCTACCGCAGCACCCGAGGCAGAGCCGACCGCCCCAGCCGCGCGGCTGGTCGCCCAACGCGGGTTGTTCCGCGGTCCCGACCCGGTGTGCCCGGACGCGCTCTACACCACCGTCGTCTCCGGCGCGGCCGAGCGGGAGCGGGCGCGGATCACCGTGCAGCCGTTCTCCGCGGTGAGCACCGACACCTACTTCGGTCGCTTCCCGGCGTCGCACTGGCAGCGCTGGACCGTGGTCACCGAGGTGACCGTGGAACTGGTGGTCAGCGGGTCGGCCAAGATCGCGCTGGTCGCCTCGGACTTCCGTGGCGAGACCAGGCCGGAGGCCGCCACCGACGTGCGCGGCGCCACCGACCAGCTCGTCACCCTCACCGCCAAGCTGGACAAGTTCCTCGACGGCGGCTTCCTCTGGGTCGAGATCGACACCGAGGACACCGGCCTGGCCGTCGACCGGCTGGTCTGGACCGTGGCCGGGCCGGAGACCTACCGGCAGACCTCGGTGGTCATCTGCACGTTCAACCGCGCCGACGACTGCACCCGCACCCTCGGTGCCCTCGCCGGTGACGAGGGCGCCCTCGAGGTCCTCGACGCCGTCTACGTCGTCGACCAGGGCACCGACACCGTGCAGTCGCGCCCCCAGTTCAACGACCTCGACAACGCCCTCGGCGGCCGGTTGCGCTACCTGCGCCAGCCGAACCTGGGCGGTGCCGGTGGCTTCGGCCGCGGCATGTACGAGATCACCAAGTCCGGCGAGTCGAACATCCTGCTGATGGACGACGACGTGCTGTGCGAGCCGGAGATCGCGGTCCGGCTCTCCGCGTTCGCCAACCGCACCCAGCGCCCGACCCTGGTCGGCGGCCAGATGCTGCGGCTGCTGCACCCCACCCGGCTCATCGCCAGCGCCGAGTACGCCGACTTCAACCAGCTCATCCCCGGCCAGGTCGTGCACAACGGCCTCGACGACGTCGACCTGCTGGAGCCCGCGCTCGACGGCAACGGCGAGCCGACCGGCCAGCCGGTGCGCGGCGACCGCAGGGTCGAGGCCGACTACAACGCCTGGTGGTCCTGCCTGATCCCGAACGAGGTCGCCAGGGAGCTGGGTCTCCCGCTGCCGGTGTTCTTCCAGTGGGACGACGTCGAGTACGGCTACCGGGCCCGCTCCCGCGGGTACAACACGGTGACCCTGCCCGGCGCGGGCCTCTGGCACGCCGACTTCGACTGGAAGGACGGCGACAAGTGGAACGAGTACTTCGCCGTCCGCAACGCGATGATCGTCGCCACCCTGCACTCGGCGTTCCCGCCCAAGCAGGTGGCCAGGGTGATCACCTCCCGGGTGGCCCGCGCGCTGCTGGCCATGCAGTACGGCTTCGCCGTCACCATGATCAAGGCAGCCGAGGACTTCCTGGAGGGCCCGCGCGCGCTGCACGACGGCGGCCAGCAGGCCGCGGCCGACATCCGCAAGCTGCGCGCCGAGTACGCCGACACCGTGGCGCACCCGATCGGCAAGCTCGGTGAGCTCGGCCTCGGCTCGGTGCCGCTGATCCAGGCCGCGCCCGCGCCCAAGAGCCCCCGGCTGGTGCTGCTCAAGCGGCTCGCGCACCTGGCGACCGGCCGCTCGACGCACCCGGTCGGCGCGGTGCCGTCGGTCGACTCGGCGTGGTGGCACGTGTCCCAGTTCGACAAGGTCGTCGTCACCGACGCCGCCCAGGACGCGGTCCGGGTCAGGACCAGGGACAAGGCGACCACCATCGAGCTGGCCAAGCGGGCGGCCCAGGTCGCGCGGCGGATCATCGCCGAGGGCCCCAGGCTGCAGGAGGAGTACCGCGCCGCGGTGCCCGCACTGACCGACAAGGACAACTGGGAGCGGTTGTACGGCCTGCGCTGAGCAGGTCCCAACCCCACAGGCCCGGGGCAGCACACCGCCCCGGGTGAGCGCAGTTCGCTGGAGGAGCGAAGTGACCGAGCAGGACGTGGCACAGCGGAGCGATGACCAGGTGGTGCTGCAGCGGGTGATCCTGCCCCGCGACACCGACCCGGTGGACGTGCGACCGCTCTACCTGGACGAGCTGGAGACTGCGCACAGCCACGTGTCCTCGCGCACCGCGGTGACCGTGCCGGTCTCGGCGCGGGTGTCGTTCGCGGCGTTCTTCAACGCGTTCCCGGCCGGGTACTGGAAGCGCTGGACCAAGGTCACCGAGGTCATCCTGCGGGTGAACCTGCGCGGTGGCGGCCGGATCGACGTGTACCGGTCCAAGCCCAACGGCGACCAGGCGCACCTGGCCGGTCAGGCGGTCCGCTCCGGCGCGGAGTGGACCACCGCGGAGTTCCGGGTCAGCCTCGCCCCGTTCGAGGACGGCGGCTGGATCTGGTTCGACCTGTTCACCGACGACTCCACCCTCGAACTCGCCGACGCGGTGTGGGCCACCGAGCTCGACCTGCCGCCGGTGAAGCTGTCCATCGGCACCACCACGTTCAACCGGGTCGACGACTGCGTCGCCTCGCTGCTCGCCCTCGGCGAGGACCCGGCGATCCTCGACGTGGTCACCAAGGTCTACGTGGCCGACCAGGGCACCAAGAAGATCTCCGGGCACCCGCGCTTCGCCGAGGCCGCCCGGCTGCTCGGGGCCAGGCTCGAGGTCATCGAGCAGGGCAACCTGGGTGGCTCCGGCGGGTTCAGCCGCGCCTTCTACGAGTCGATCGAGCACTCCGACGTCGACCAGATCCTGCTGATGGACGACGACATCGCCCTGGAGCCGGACTCGATCCTGCGGGCCAGCGCGTTCGCCAGGGCGGCGACCAGCCCGATGATCGTCGGCTCGCAGATGCTCAACCTGCAGGAGAAGGCCCAGCTGCACAGCATGGGCGAGGTCGTCGACCTGCACAGCTGCTACTGGCGCCCGGCGCCGGGCGCGGTCACCAAGCACGACTTCGGCGAGGAGTCGCTGCGCGAGACCCCAGAGCTGCACCGGCGGATCGACTCCAGCTACAACGGCTGGTGGATGTGCCTGTTCCCGCGCGAGATCGTCGAGGCCAACGGCCTGCCGCTGCCGCTGTTCATCAAGTGGGACGACGCGGAGTACTCGCTGCGCGCGCTGGCCAAGGGGTACCCCACGGTCACCCTGCCCGGCTCCGCGGTCTGGCACATGCCGTGGACCGACAAGAACGACCTGTCGGACTGGACGGTCTACTTCCACCTGCGCAACCGGCTGGTGGTCGCGGCGCTGCACAGCCCGCACGACCAGCGCGCCGTGCTGGTCAAGCAGGGCATGCGCAACACCCTGCGCAGGCTGCTGTCGATGGAGTACTCGACGGTCGCGATCGAGATCAAGGCGATCGAGGACTTCCTGGCCGGTCCCGACCGGCTCTTCGACCTGCTGCCGACGGCCCTGCCGGAGATCCAGCGCATCCGCAAGCAGTACCCCGACGCGCAGACCCTGGCCTCGGCCAGCCAGTTCCCGCCGCCGTCGCTGGACGCGGTGCACGCCGAGCGGATGCTGCGGCCGCCGGTGAACCCGGCCAAGATCGCCGCCCAGGCGTCCAAGGCGCTGCTGCACAACCTGCGCCCCCCGGCCCCGGAGGCCGCTGACCGCCCGCAGGTCAACGTCCCGGCCAGCAGCGCGTTGTGGTTCCTGCTCGGCAACCTCGACAGCGCCACCGTCTCCAACCCCGACGGCAGCGGTGTCGCCTTCCGCAGGCGCGACCCGAAGGTCTTCCGCGAGCTGTCCAAGCAGGCCGCCGCTGCCTACCGGCGCCTGGCCACCGAGTGGCCAGCCGCCAGGGAGACCTGGCGCGCGGCCATGCCGGAGCTCACTTCGACCGAGTCCTGGCGCAAGGTCTTCGAGAACTAGTCGCACGACCTCGACGAGGGCGGTTCCCGCAAGGGGCCGCCCTCGTGTGCGTTTGCGGCCCGCTCACCGCCCTTCTCGGGCGATCACGGGCGAATCGGGCGGTGCCACCGGGTCGACCCGGGTGCGGGACACCAGGGCGGATCTGGGCGCCTTTCCGGGTGTCCGCGCACATCTTTCGCCCAATAGGGTGAATTTTGCCGACCGGAGCCGACAAGGGTTCGGAAATGGCCTGAGGCCCGACCTCCGCCGGAGCGGGGATCGGGCCTCAGGTTGCTAGCGTCAAGATCAGAGAGCGCGCACGCCGGTGGCCTGCGGGCCCTTCTGGCCCTGGCCGATCTCGAACTCGACGCGCTGGTTCTCGTCCAGGGTCTTGAAGCCCGAGCCCTGGATCTCCGAGTAGTGCACGAAGACGTCGGCGCCGCCGTCGTCCGGCTGGATGAAGCCGAAGCCCTTCTCGGAGTTGAACCACTTCACTGTGCCCTGTGCCACGTCTATCTCCTCAACAGGTACCGCTTGGCTCTGCGCGGTCGCGCAAACCCATGGTCGGTTTCAGACGGCGACTTCTCCGGCTTGACCTGGAGGAAAACCGCGCGCCCGCAACGATCTCTTGCGAGCGTGATCTAACACGTACTCAAGAAAATTCACGACCGGATACAGTCAACCACACACCGCAGCACCCGCGCACCCGCATGCCGGGGGTTGCGACCAGCCACCCGCTGGGAGACGCTGTCAAGGTGAGCGAGCTCGCCAGTGACAACACCGAGTCCATCGCACTCCGCCTCGATGATGTCGGCGTATCCGTCGACCTGCCGAGGCCAGCCAATGTGGGTGACCAGGTCCAGGGCGTCCCGTACCGACCGGTCGAGTTCCGCGACGACGACCTGCCCACCGCGCTCGAGCGGGCGGCGTCCTGGCTGCGGCGCACCCAGGACTGGCTCGGCGAACCGGTCGACGTGATCGCCATCCACCTCGACTACGACGACCGCGAGGGCAGGCCGTACTACGACGTCAAGCTGCTCTGCAACGACGAGGACCTGGCAGGGGCCCCGATCGCCCTGCGCGAACACCTGGCCCGCGGCAGCGAGGTCTGACCCACCGGCACCGCCCCGTCCCGCCACCGGGACGGGGCTCCGCCGTCAGGACCAGCCGTCAGGACCCAGGGCTACCGCTAGAACCAGCGCTCCAGCACCTGTGCCACCCCGTCCTCGGAGTTCGGCGCCGTCACCTCGTCCGCGGCGGCCTTGACGTCGTCGTGCGCGTTGGCCATCGCCACCCCGTGCCCGGCCCAGCGCAGCATCTCGATGTCGTTGGGCATGTCGCCGAAGGCGATCACCGACGCCTGGGGCACACCGGCGATCTCCGCCACCTCGGCCAGCCCCTTGGCCTTGGTCACACCCGGCGCGGAGACCTCCAGCAGGCCCAGGTTCGTCGAATACGTCACATCGACGCTGTCGCCGAGCAGCTCGCGGGCCGCGAGCATCATCTCGGCGCTCCGCATCCCCGCGTGGCGCACCAGCAGCTTCACCGCGGGGCGCCCGAGCACCTCGGCGCGGGAGGCGAGGGTCAGCTCGTCGACCGCGTCGCCCCAGGGGTTCGAGTAGCGCTGCTCCGCGGCGTACGGGGCCTCCAGGTGCGGCCCGCCGACCACGACCCGCTCGGTCGCGAACGCGGCACCGGGGATCGCTTTGTCCAGCACGTGCGCCACGTCATGCAGCTGGATCGGGTCCAGCTGGTGTGCCGAGACCACATGTCCGGTGCCGATGTCGTAGATGATCGCCCCATTGGCGCAGACCGCGTACCCGTCCAGCCCCGCGCTGTCGGACACCGGCGGGATCCACCGCGGCGGACGCCCGCTGACCAGCACGAACGGCGTCCCGGTCGCGACGACCCTGGCGATCACCCCCACCGTGCGGTCGGTCACCCGCTCCAGCGGGCCGAGCAGCGTTCCATCGATGTCGGAGGCGACGAGCCGGGGCGAGTCCACGCGCCCATCCTCCCGGACCCGTCGACCCGGTTGCGGTGGCCTTCGTTACCCCCGGGTCGGGCTGCCGCTAGGTTCGCCTGGTGCGCGTAGGAATTGTCATTCTCCCCGAGCATCGCTGGTGGGCGGCCGAACCGAAGTGGCGCGGAGCCGAGGAATACGGCTTCGACCACGCCTGGACCTACGACCACCTCGGGTGGCGGAGCCTGGTCGACGGCCCCTGGTTCGACTCGGTCCCCACCCTGACCGCGGCGGCGATGGTGACCTCCGAGATCCGGCTCGGCACCTTCGTCGTCTCCCCCAACTTCCGCCACCCGGTGCCGCTGGCCAGACAGGCGCTGGCCATCGACGACATCTCCGACGGCCGGTTCATGCTCGGCCTCGGGTCCGGGGCCAGCGGCATCGGCCAGTACGACCGCCAGGCGATGGGCCACGGCGGTGAGGACATCACCCAGGCCCAGGTCGCCGACCGCTTCGCCGAGTTCGTCGAACTCTCCGACGCGCTGCTCACCGGGCCGAAGACCACCTTCACCGGCGAGTACTACCGGACCGAGGAGGCCAGGAACGCCCCCGGCTGCGTGCAGCGGCCCAGGGTGCCGTTCCTGATCGCCGCGAACGGCCCGAAGGCGATGGGCCTCGCGGCCCGCTTCGGCCAGGGCTGGGTGACCACCGGTCGCCCCGGCGGCGCCGAGACCGTCGACGCCTGGTGGGCCGACGTGGCCAAGCGGGCCGCCCGGTTCGACCGGGCGCTCGAGGAGATCGGCCGCGACCCCTCGACCATCGACAGGTACGTCAGCGTCGACGCCTCGCCGCTGTTCGCCCTGGAGAGCGTCGAGGCGTTCACCGAGCACGTCAGCCGGGCCCGCGACACCGGGTTCACCGACGTCGTCATCCACTGGCCGCGGCCGGACGGGCCGTACGCGGGCCGCGAACTGGTGCTCGAAGAGGTCGCCGCCGACGTACTGCCGCTGCTGGGCGGTAGGGCTACCCGCCGCGACGCCGACAACTCCGCGAACCCGGGCAACGGGTCCGGGGTGTCAGGCGTCCGAGAAGGCGGGGGAGGGAAATAGGGGGAACGATCGGCCCCGGCGCCCGGGGGAGGACGCCGGGGCCGATCGCCGTCCCCACCCGGGGAGTGATCCCTGCCTCGCCGTCAAGCGAAATCCGGTGCGCGGGTAGCCTGGCCCACCGTGAGCGCGGTTGCAGAAACCAGTGATGACAACTACGACGGGTACGACCTGGTCATCGTCGGGTCCGGGTTCTTCGGCCTGACGATCGCCGAGCGGACGGCGACCCAACTGGACAAGCGGGTGCTCGTCCTCGAACGCCGCCCGCACATCGGCGGCAACGCCTACTCGGAGAACGAGCCGGAGACCGGCATCGAGGTGCACCGCTACGGCGCGCACCTGTTCCACACCTCGAACAAGCGGGTGTGGGACTACGTGAACCAGTTCACCGAGTTCACCGACTACCAGCACCGGGTGTTCGCCAGGTACCAGGACCAAGTCTACTCGTTCCCGATGAACCTGGCCCTGATCAACACCTTCTTCGGCAAGTCGCACACCCCGGACGAGGCGCGAGCGCTGATCGCCGAGCAGTCCTCGGAGATCGCCACCGACGAGGCCAAGAACCTCGAGGAGAAGGCGGTCTCGCTGATCGGGCGCCCGCTCTACGAGGCGTTCATCCGCGGCTACACCGCCAAGCAGTGGCAGACCGACCCGAAGGAACTGGCGCCGTCGATCATCACCCGGCTGCCGGTGCGCTACAACTTCAACAACCGGTACTTCAACGACACCTACGAGGGCCTGCCCGTCGACGGGTACACCGCGTGGCTGGAGAAGATGGCCGCGCACCCGAACATCGACGTGCGCCTCGACGTCGACTACTTCGACGTGCGGGACCGGGTCCCGGCGGGCACCCCGACCGTCTACACCGGACCGCTCGACCGGTACTTCGACTACTCCGCGGGCCGGTTGAGCTGGCGCACGGTCGACCTCGAGGTGGAGGTCCTGCCGATCGGCGACTTCCAGGGCACCTCGGTCATGAACTACAACGACCAGGACGTGCCCTACACCCGGGTGCACGAGTTCCGGCACTTCCACCCGGAGCGCACCCACTACCCGACCGACAAGACGGTGATCGTCAAGGAGTACTCGCGCTCGGCCGAGGACGACGACGAGCCGTACTACCCGATCAACACCGCCGAGGACCGCACCAAGCTGGCCGCCTACCGCGACCTGGCCAAGGGCGAAGCGGCCGCGAAGAACGTCATCTTCGGCGGTAGGCTCGGCACCTACCAGTACCTCGACATGCACATGGCGATCGGCTCCGCGCTGTCGGTTTTCGACAACAAGGTGGCCCCCCACCTGCGTGACGGCGCCCCGCTCGACGGTTCGATCGACGTCTAGGCGAAACACCGCGGCTGCTCCCCCGATGCTCTGTCGGGGGAACACCACGACTGGGAGGAAAGCCAAGTGGACCGCAGCGCGTCCGCGGCCGGGCGGGAGACCGCCGCACTGAGCCGCGTGCAGAGCGCCATCGGCACGCCGCCGGTGGTGAAAGCGGCCAGGGGGTTGTCCCTGTTCGGCGAGCACAGCGCGGGCTGGTTCGCGCTCGGCCTGCTCGGTGCCGCCGTCGACAAGGACCGGCGCAAGGACTGGCTGGTCGCCGCCGGTGGGGTGGTCGCGGCGCACGCAGCCTCGATCGCCATCAAGCGCGTGGTGCGCAGGCCCCGCCCCGACGACCCGTCGGTGCAGGTCCTGGTCGGCACGCCGAGCAAGCTCAGCTTCCCGTCATCGCACGCCACCTCCACCACCGCGGCAGCCGTGCTGTTCTCCGGGCTGACCGGCCGCAAGCTGGTCCCGGTGCTCGTCCCGCCGATGCTGCTCTCGCGGCTCGTGCTCGGCGTGCACTACCCGACCGACGTGCTGGCGGGCTCCGCACTCGGCGCCGTCGTCGGCGGGCTGCTGCGGCGCAAGCTGCGGGGAGGCAAGCGGTGAGCGACCAGGCGACCGAACACCGGACCGAGTCGGAGACCCCCGCCGCGCGACCGGGCGTGCTCGCCGGGCTGCTGCGCACCGCGCGGCCGCGGCAGTGGGTCAAGAACGTCCTCGTGCTGGCGGCCCCGTTCACCGCCAACCGCATCTTCGAGCAGGACGTGCTGGTCGCGGCCGTGATCGCGTTCGCGTCCTTCTGCCTGGTGTCCTCCTCGGTCTACCTGGTCAACGACGCCATCGACGTCGCGGCCGACCGGGAGCACCCGACCAAGCGCAACCGCCCGATCGCCTCGGGCATCGTCCCGGTGCGGCTGGCCTACGTCGCCGCGGTCGTGCTGTTCCTCGGCTCGCTCGGGGTGAGCCTGCTCGCCGGGTGGCAGCTGACGGTGGTGCTCGCGGTGTACGCCGCGGTGCAGCTGGGCTACTGCCTGGGCCTCAAGCACCAGCCGGTGATCGACCTGTGCATCGTCGCCTCCGGCTTCCTGCTGCGCTCGATCGCAGGCGGCGTCGCGGCGGGCATCCCGCTCTCGCAGTGGTTCCTGCTGGTCACCGCGTTCGGCTCGCTGTTCATGGTCTCCGGCAAGCGCTACGCCGAGATCGTGCTCTTCGAGAAGACCGGCGCCAAGATCCGCGCGTCGCTGTCGAAGTACTCGTCGAGCTACCTGCGCTTCGTGTGGGCGACCGCGGCCGCCGTCATGATCACCACCTACTCGCTGTGGGCGTTCGAGATCCGCGAGCGCAACCCGCACAACTCGGTCTGGGCGGTCATCTCCATCGTCCCGTTCGTCATCGCCGTCCTGCGCTACGCGGTCGACGTCGACGGCGGGCACGCGGGCACGCCGGAGGACATCGCCCTCAAGGACCGGGTCCTCCAGGTCCTCGGCCTGTCCTGGGTGGCCTGCCTGGCCCTGTCGATCTACCTGTAGTTCCCAGGCACTTCCAGGCCAGGCCCTCCACACGAACACTGCTCGATGGGGCGAACTTGTCGTGCGTGGGGGCAGCGTCCGTAAGCTCAGGTTCCCGTTGTCAGGCGTTGTTCGGCGGTCACCGTCGAGCAGCGCCTGACCCGCATCGACCACATCCCGGGCGTGAGGTCCGCCAGCTCCCCGACCTCCCGGGTGCCGACCTGGGTGAACAGCGCCACCGCCCTGGTCCAGTGCGCGTCCGCCAGTGCCGGGTCGCTGTCCGCCTCGGCCGCCGCCAGGTCGCGCAGCGTCCGCGCCTGCCACAGCGGCAGCCGCAGTTCCGTCCACTTCCCCAGCGCGTCGGCCAGCAGCCGCACGGCCGCCTCGGCCTCCCCCTCGGCCAGCGCCAGCTCCCCGAGCGTCCTGGTCACCAGCGCCACGCCGAACCGGTCGCCCTGGGTGGTGCACAGCGTCAGGCAGTCCGCGAGCGCCTCGGCCACCCCCGCCACCCGGCCCTGCCGGATCCTGGCCTTGGCCAGTGACTGGGCCGCGTACGTCGCCCCCAGCTGGTCGCCAGCCCCGCGCAGGATGGCCTCGGCCTGCTCGCTGAGGGTCGCGGCCAGGTCCGCCTCGTCCACCGCCCGGTGGCACAGGCTCAGCCCGCGCAGCGCCAAGCCCGCACCCCGCGGGTCGCCCAGCGCCCGGTAGGCGTCGGCGCAGCGGGTGAAGCGGGCGGCCGCCGAGGGCATGTCGCCCAGGTCGCGCCAGATGGAGGCCAGGCCGAAGTCGGCTGCGGCGACCACGCCGAGATCACCGCCGCGTTCGCCGACCTGGGTGGCCCTGGCCAGGTGTTCGCGGGCCAGCCGGAACTGGGCCAGGTCGCGGTGCACGGTCCCGATGCCGACCAGGGCGATGGCCAGGGTCGCGTCGTCGTCGACCTTGCTCGCGCCGTCCGCCGCCTGGGTGAAGTGCGCCAGGGCGTCGGGGTACTCGTCCTTCTCGTAGTACAGCTGGCCGAGCCCGGTCAGCACGGTGGCCTCCGCGCGGGTGTCGCCGGTGTCCCTGGCGGCGGCGAGGGCGACCTCGTGGGTGCGCTGCCAGCCGTCGAACTCGTTGCGCGCGGCGAACGGCGACGACAGCAGCGCGGCGATCAGCATCGTCGTCATCTCGTCGATGCCCAGTTCGTGCGCGCGCTCCACGGTCCGCACCACCGCGGCGGTCTCCGAGCGGAACCAGCCGGACGGGTCCTGCTCGGTCTCCGCGACCAGCCTGGCGTCCAGCTCCAACCCGGCCCGCGGCGTGGTCCGCAGCCCCAGCGTCACCCTGGGCAGCCTGCTCGCCCCGGCCTCGACCAGGCACATCCACGCCGCCAGGGTGCGGCACACCGCGGCCGCGACCGCGTCCGCCGGTTCCTCGCGGTTGGCCTGCTCGGCGCCGAAGAGCTGCACCATGTCGTGGAAGCGGTAGCGCACCCGGCCGATCGCGTCGATCCCGGCGACCTCGACCAGCCGCAGGTCGACCAGCCGCTCCACCAGGTCCTCCGCCTCGTCGACGCCGACCTCCAGCAGCGGGGCGGCCAGCCACGAGCCGAAGTCCGGCAGGTCGAGCAGGGCGAGCAGGTGGAACGCGTGCCGGTGGACGTCGTCGAGCTCGGCGTAGGTGAGCCGCAGCCCGCACCGGACGGCCAGGTCGCCGCCAGCGGGTTCGTCGAGCCTGCCGCGCTCGTCCGACAGCCGGGCGGCCAGCGCCCGCAGCGGCCAGTTCGGCCTGGCCAGCAGCTTCGCCCCGGCCGCGCGCACCGCGAGCGGGATCCCGCCGCACAGCTCGGCGATGGTGGCGGCCGCGATCGGCTCCGACTCCACCCGGCTCAGCCCGACCACCCGGCCGAGCATCCGCATCGACGCCTCGGTGGACAGCAGGTCCAGCTCCACCCGCACCACGCCGAGCAGCCCGGGCAGCCGCGTCCTGCTGGTCACGATCACCAGGCAGTTCGGCGCCTGCGGCAGCAGGTACCTGACCTGCTCGGCGTCCCTGGCGTTGTCCAGCACCACCAGCAGCCGCTTGTCCGCGACCCGCCTGCCGAACAGCTCGACCCGCTCCGCGAAGTCGGTCGGCACATCGGCAGCGGCCACCCCGAGCGCGCCCAGGAACCGGCTCAGCACCTCGTGCGCGCCCAGGTCGCGGCCGCTGCCGCGCAGGTCGGCGAACAGCTGCCCGTCCGGGTAGCGCGCCCGCAGCCGGTGCGCGGCGTGCACCGCCAACGCCGACTTGCCGGTCCCCGGGGCGCCGGACACCAGGACGGCGGGCGCCGCGGCCGCACCAGCCTCGCTCAACGCCATGATCGCGTGCAGCTGCTCGGCCCGACCGGTGAAGTCGCTGACGTCCGGCGGCAGGTGCCTCGGCACCGTGTGCTGCACGACCGAGGGCGACCTCGGCCTGCGCTTGGTGGCCGTGGAGCGCAGCGAGCCGTTGAGGATCGCCGAGTGCAGCTCCCGCAGCTCGTCGCCCGGCTCGACCCCGAGCTGGGCCATCAGGTGCTCGCGGCCGTTGCGGTACACCGCGAGCGCGTCGCCCTGCCTGCCGCTCTCGTGCAGCGCGCGCATCAGCAGCACCCTGGACTGCTGGCGCAGCGGGTGCGTGTTGACCAGGCGGCGCAGGTGGGCGGCGACCTCACCGGCCCTGCCCTGGTGCAGCATGCACCTGGCCAGGCCCTCCTCGGCGGCCAACCGCTCGTCGGCCAGACCCGCCGAGCGGGTCCTGGCGAAACCGGCGTCGACCCCGCCGAACGCCGGTCCCCGCCACAGCCGCAGCGCCTGCTCGTAGAGGCCGGTCGCCGAGTCGTGGTCGAGCTGGCGCTCGGCGTGCCTGGCCGCGTACAGGTGGTTCTCGAAGCTCTCCAGGTCGCTGTCGGTCGGGTCGACGTCGAGCAGGTAGCCGGGGGCCTTGGTGGTCAGCGACCCCCGCCGCCCGGCCGCCGTGACCGCCCGCCGCACCAGCGACACGTAGGTGTGCACCAGCGCCACCGCCGACGCCGGTGGCGAGTCGTCCCACAGCAGGTCGATGAGCCGTTCGGTCGGCACCACCTGCCGCGGCTGCATCATCAGCGCGGCGAGCAGCGCCTTCGGTTTCGCCCCGCCGAGGGCGATGACCGGCTCCTCCGACTCGTCGGATCTGATCTCCACCTGCCCCAGCACCAGGATGCGCACGTCTCTACCCCCAGGTCAGTGTGCTTGGTGACCACTATCGGCCGTCGCGTCCGGGAAGTCACCACCACCGCGTCAGCGGCTCGGTGACCGGTGGCATCGACGCGTTCGGCGCGCACGCCGACCCCGGTGCCCCGCCGCCGGGTGATCGACAACGGGCACCGCGCCGACCCCGTCCCGGCCTGCGCAAACACCCCGTCGAGCGCCATCGGTCCCCCTCCGCCACCTGGTGGGGATGCTAGCCCGGCGCGCACCGGGCGATGGGGCGAACGATCAGATGGGAAGTTTGCGGAAAAGGGGTCGCGGGACGTGCCGCAGCACCGACATCACAACCCGCCACGGCGCGGGTGCCCACACCAGTTCGCGACGCGACCGGACCGCGTCGACCGCGATCTGGGCGACCTTGTCGGCCGTGGTGGCCAGCGGCGCGGCCTTGAGGCCCTCGGTCATCTTGGTGTGCACGAACCCGGGCCGCACGACCGTGACGGTGATCCCCTGCGGCCGCAGCGCCTCGCCCAGGCCCAGGTAGAAGCCGTCGAACCCGGCCTTGGTCGAGCCGTAGACGAAGTTCGACCTGCGCACCCGCTCACCGGCGACCGACGACAGGGCGATCACCGAACCGTGGCCCTGCGCGCGCAGCCGCTCGGCCAGCGCGATGCCCACCGACACCGCCGCCGTGTAGTTCACCTGGGCCGCCTCGACCCCGGCGGCGTGGTCCTGCCACAGCTGCTCGGCGTCGCCGAGCACACCGAACGCGACGACCGTCACGTCGATGTCGCCGTCGCCGAACGCCTCGGCCACCACCTTCGGGTGCGAGTCGAAGTCGCGGGCGTCGAAGGCGACCGTGCGCACCGTGGCGCCCAGGCCGCGCAGCTGCTCGGCCGCCGCGTCCAGCCGGGGCGACGGCCGCGCGGCCAGGGTCACCGCGAGCGGGCGCTGCTTGGCGTAGTTGGCGGCGACGGCCAGCCCGATCTCGGACGTGCCACCGAGCAGGAGCAGGGACTGCGGGGTACCGACTGCGTTGATCAAAGTCCGAGCCTTCGCGATTGGTCCGAGGTGAACAGGCCGTCCGGGTCGACCGAGTGCCGCACCTTGCGCCACTCGTCGAGCCCCGGGTACATCCGGTGGAAGGTCTCCGGCGCCGTGCGCGAGTCCTTGGCCAGGTAGAGCCGACCACCGGCGGCCAAGACCTGCTCGTCCAGCCGCGCGCAGAACTCGTGCAGCCCCGGCGCGATCGGGAAGTCGACGGTGACCGTCCACCCCGGCTGGGGGAACGACAACGGCGCCCGGTTGCCCTCGCCCATGCGCTTGAACACGTTGAGGAACGACACGTGCCCCGACTCGGCCATCTGCCGGATGATCGCGCGCAGCTCGGTGTCGGCGCTGAACGGGATGATGAACTGGTACTGCAGGAAGCCGTGGGTGCCGTAGGCCCGGTTCCACTCACCGAACATGTCCAGCGGGTGGTAGAACGCGGTCAGGTTCATGACCTGCCCGCGCGACTGCCTCGGCGCCTTGCGGTACCACGCCTCGCCCAGCATCCGGAAGGTCAGCTTGTTGGCCAGGCCGTTGGGGAACACGTCCGGCAGCGTCAGCAACTGCGGGGCGTCGAAGCGCAGCGGGTCCTTGCGGTACTTCTTGGGCAGCTCGTCGAGCTTGGCCAGCGAACCCCGGGAGAACACCGCGCGGCCGAGCCTGCCGTCGGTGGAGATCGAGTCGAACCACGCCATCGAGTACTCGTAGGTGTCGTCCGAGCCGTCGGAGAACACCGCCAGCGTCTCGTCCAGGTTCGCGGTGCGGTCGGTGTCGGAGATGAAGTACGCCGACTCGGTGTGCTTGAGCGCCACGGTGGCCCGCAGGATGATCCCGGTCAGGCCCATGCCGCCGACCGTCGCCCAGAACAGGTCCGACTCCGGGCCGTCCGGGGTGAGGGTGCGGACCGAGCCGTCGGCGATCAGCAGGTCGAGTGAGCGCACGTGGTTGCCGAAGCTGCCCGCGCTGTGGTGGTTCTTGCCGTGGATGTCCGACCCGATCGCGCCGCCGATGGTCACCTGGCGGGTGCCGGGCAGCACCGGGACCCACAGGCCGAACGGCAGCGCCGCCCGCATCAGCTGGTCCAGGTTCACCCCGGCGTCGAGCACGGCGATGCCGGAGTCGGCGTCGATCGAGTGGATGCGGTCGAGGCCGGTCATGTCCACGACCAGGCCCCCCGCGTTCTGCGCCGGGTCGCCGTAGGACCGGCCGAGGCCGCGGGCGATGACCCCGCGCCTGCCTGCCGAGGCGATCGCGGCGATGACGTCGTCGGGAGTGGTCGGGGTGGCGACCGAGGCAACCGTCGGCGCGGTGCGCCCCCAGCCGGTCAGCCTCCGCGTCTCGTACTTTCCTGGCTCCACCGGACCCAGGGTAGCCGGGCCGTCGCGCGCTCCTAGACTTGTCCCCGCGGTCGGGGCCGAACAGGGGACGTGACGAGATGGCCGAGGTCCGGGACGACACCCAGCGGGTCGGGTTGCTCCAGCAGCTCATCCGGTTCGTGCTGGTGGGGGGTTTCTGCGCGCTGGTCGACTCCGGGGCCTACTGGCTGCTGCTGCAGTCGGGCCTGTGGGTGCACCTGGCGAAGGCGCTCAGCTTCATCCTGGGCACCACCACGGCGTACTTCCTCAACAAGCGGTTCACCTTCACCGACGCCGCGGACCGGGGCGCCGGGCAGGCCGGTGGGTTCGCGCTGCTCTACACGGTGACGTTCTTCGTCAACGTGGGCACGAACGCGCTGATGCTGGCCGTGCTGCCGACCTTCCGCTGGGAGTACGCGGTGGCCTGGGTGATCGCCCAGGGCGTCGGCACCACGATCAACTTCGTGCTGCTGCGGACGGTGGTGTTCCGCGCCGGTCGCTAGGTGGCTAGTTGCTGGCGAACCCGTGGGTGCGGTTGCCGGGGGTGCCGTAGACCTTCACGTGCGCGGGCAGCGTGTCCATGTGGGCGCTCGCGACGTGCCCGAAGTTGACCGCCGCCGTGGTCCCGTCCGCCAGCTCCGGGGTGTCGACGCCGCCGGAGGCCATCAGCACCGGCAGCCGCGCGGACAGGCTCTTGGCACTGCGCTCCGACAGGGAGAAGATGAGGGGCTCCCCGCCGCTGACGAGGTGCAGGACGAGGGCGTGCCGCTGTTCGCTCATGGGCTGAGGACACCACGACAACCGTTGCCTGGCAAGGGAAGTTCACCCGTAGCGGATCCGCTGAGAGCGGAAACGCCGGGGTAGCCTGGCAACCATGATCGAGGAGTTGCTCGCCGCCCGCGGGGCAGGTGAACTCGCCCACCCCGGCGGCACCCTGCTCGCCCACCTCGGTCGCACCCGCGACGCCCTGGCGGCCTGGGGCGCCCGCCCGGCCCTGCAGACCGCGGGCCTCGCCCACGCCGCCTACGGCACCGACGGCTTCCCGCACTCCCTGCTCTCCCCACACGAACGCCCGGTCCTCGTCGACTACGTGGGCGTCGAAGCCGAGGCCATCGTGTACGCCTACTGCGCCCTGGACCGCGCCTTCAGCTACCCCCGCCTCCTGACCGGCATCGTCCGCGACCGCTTCACCGGCACCGCCAGCCAAGTCGACAACGGCCTACTCCGCGACATAGTCGAACTCACCTACGCCAACGAACTCGACGTCATGACCCAAAGCCCCCTCTTACGCCGCCGCCACGCCGCCGAACTCCGCCTGCGCTTGAGCTCGTGGTCCGCCTACGCGAGCCTGCCCGCAGTAGAGGCCCTGGAACGACTCTGAACGCGGACGGCTCCCTGCCGGGATAGCTCTAGCGCCTGCTGGGGTAGCTCTAGTGCCGGAAGAAGCGCTCTTGCTGCCCTCGACGGACCAGTTTGAGCCATTCGTAGAAGGCTTTCGGGTCGCGCTTGGTGCCCAGGAAGTACAGGCCGAAGCGGAAGACCTCCAGCATGCCCAGTTTGCGCATGCCCGGTTGCGACAGCAGGTAGCCCCGGTTGCGGTAGGTGTAGTAGCGCTTCACCGCGTTGTCCGGGTCCTGCGCGTGCAGCTTGCCGCCGAGCATGGGCTTGAACTCGTCGCTGCCGTCCGGGTGCAGGTAGGCCGCGCGCAGGCAGGTGCCGAAGGGGAGGCCGGAGCGGATCAGGCGGCGGTGGATCTCGACCTCGTCGCCGCGGAAGAAGAGGCGGTAGTCGGGGACGCCGACCACGTCGAGGGTGTCGGCGCGGAAGAGGGCGCCGTTGAACAGCGACGCGATGCCGGGCAGGAAGTCCTCGCCGAGCTGGTCGGCGTCGCGCTTCCAGGTCAGGCCGCGGCGCAGCGGGAAGGCCAGCTTCTCCGGGTGCTCGATGTTGGTCACCATCGGCGACACCTCGGCGAGCCCGCGCCGCTCGGCCACGTCCAGCAGGGTCGCCAGCACCGACTCGTCGGCGGGGCGGCCGTCGTCGTCGGCGAGCCACAGCCAGTCGGCGCCCATCGCCAGTGCGTGCAGGATGCCCAGCGCGAAGCCGCCCGCGCCGCCCAGGTTGCGGTGCGACGGCAGGTAGGTGGTGGGCAGCGGGCAGGACTCGACCACGTCCTGCGCCGAGTCGTCCGGGCCGTTGTCGACCACGACGAGGTGGTCCGGCGGCCGGGTCTGCGCCGCGATCATCTTCAGGGAGTCGGACAGGAGTGCTCGCCGGTGCCTGGTGACCACCACGGCCACCACGGCACCCGTCGGCAACCGCCTCATCACTTCTCGCCGAGCCTTTCCAGGGTCTCCGGGCTCATGCCTTCGAGCGGGTCGCGGCCCTTGTACGCGGTCAGCACCTCGCGCAGGTCGCCGTGCATCTTGATCCGGCCCTCGTCCATCCAGATGGCCGTGTTGCACAGCTCGAAGAGCAGTTCGTCGGAGTGCGAGGCGAACACCAGCATGCCCGACCGGCGCACCAGGTCGACCAGCCGGTCCCGCGCCTTGGCCATGAACGCCGCGTCGACCGCGCCGATGCCCTCGTCGAGCAGCAGGATCTCCGGGTCGATCGAGGTGACCACGCCCAGCGCCAGCCGCACCCGCATGCCGGTCGAGTAGGTGCGCAGCGGCAGGTGCAGGTAGTCGCCGAGTTCGGTGAACTGGGAGATGTCCTCCACCCGGTCCTGCATCTGCTTGCGGGTCATGCCCAGGAACAGGCCGCGGATGAGGATGTTCTCCAGGCCGGAGATCTCCGGGTCCATGCCGACCGCGAGGTCGAACACCGGCGCGATCTTGCCGTGGATCTCGGAGGTGCCCCTGGTCGGCTCGTAGATGCCCGACAGCAGGCGCAGCAGGGTCGACTTGCCCGCGCCGTTGTGCCCGATCAGGGCGACCCGGTCACCGTCGCGCAGGCCGAGGTTGATGTCCTGCAGCGCCTCGATGATCGGGACCCGCGCCTCGGTGCCGATCTTGCCGCCGACCTTGCCGAGCACGGCCTTCTTCAGCGAGCGCGTCTTGGCGTCGAAGATCGGGAAGTCCACGCAGGCGTTGCGTACATCGATGCTGACCATGGTGTGACTGCCTCGCTCAGACCCAGTAGGAGACACGGGAACGGTAGTTGCGCATGGCCGCGAAGGCCAGCGTCCACCCGACCACCGTGATGACGCCGACGACCGCCCAGTGGTGCCAGCTCTGCTCGCTGCCGATCAGCGGGGCGCGCAGGACCTGGATGAAGTGGTAGAGCGGGTTGAGCTCGACGATCAGGTGCTTCCAGTCCCCCGGGCCCAGCTTCTGGGTGAGGATGTCGACCGGCCACACGATCGGCGTCGCGTAGAAGAGCAGCTGGGTCAGTGCGTTGATGACCTGCGGGATGTCGCGGTAGCGGGTGCTGATGATGCCGAACAGCAGCGTCACCCACGCGCCGTTGAGGGCGAGCACCACGAACGCGGGGATGGCCAGCAGCATGGTCCAGCTCAGCCCGGGCTGGCCGACGCCGCCGGGGGAGAGCACGTAGCCCGCCTTGCTGATGGAGCCGAAGAACAGCACCAGCACGACGGCGTACACCAGCATGTTGTGCAGCAGCATCAGCGTCTGCCGCCACACGGTGCGCAGCGCGTAGACCGTCAGCGGCGCCGGGAGGTGCTTGATCAGCCCCTCGTTGGAGATGAAGGCGTCGGAGCCCTCGGTCAGGCAGCCCAGGATGAAGCCCCAGACGATGAACCCGACGGTCAGGTACGGCAGGAAGGTGTTGACCTCGATGCCGAACAGCTGGGAGTAGAGGAATCCCAGGCCCGCGGCGGTGACACCCATGCTCATGGTGATCCACAGCGGACCGATGACCGAGCGCCGGTACCGCTGCTTGATGTCCTGCCAGCCGAGGTGGCCCCACAGCTCACGGGCCGCGATCCCGTCCCGGATGTCCTTCGCGGCGCGCGCCGAACTCCGACCGGAGTGCACGACAGGTTTCTCCGGGATGTCTATCGGGCTCGTTACCTGCACGGGGCCGGAGCCTACCGGCGGTTCGTCCGGCGGTGTGTGCCCGGTCTTGACACCGCGCGGCCGGGGTGCGCGCGGCTAGACTGGCCGTTTCCGAGGATCCGGGAGGACGCACCTTGGTCGAGTTCTTCGTCGGCACCCGTCCCGTCGGCCCCGCCCACCCCCCGCTGGTCGTCGCCGAGATCGGCATCAACCACGATGGCGACCCGGCGAAGGCGCACCGGATGGTCGACGACGCCGCCGACGCGGGCCTGGAGTGCGTGAAGTTCCAGACCCACGTGGTCGACGACGAGATGGTGCCCAACGATGTCGTGCCGGGCAACGCCGACGAGCCCATCTACGCGATGATGCGCCGCTGCGCGCTGCCCGCCTCGGTGGAGCGCGAGCTCAAGGCGCACGCCGAGGAGCGCGGCATGGTGTTCCTGTCCACGCCGTTCTCCCGCGCGGCCGCCGACCGCCTCGCCGAACTGGACGTGGCCGCGTACAAGATCGGCTCGGGGGAGTGCAACAACTACCCGCTGATCGAGCACATCGCCGGGCTCGGCAAGCCGGTGGTCCTGTCCACCGGCATGAACGACATCGCCGCCATCGCCCCGGCGGTGGCGGTGCTGCGGGCGGCGGGGGTCGGGTTCGCGTTGCTGCACTGCACCTCGCTGTACCCGACACCGCCGGAACTGGTCCGCCTGGGTGCTCTCGCCGAACTGGGCGCGGCGTTCCCGGACGCGGTCCTCGGGTTGTCCGACCACACGACGTCGATCTACCCGTGCCTCGGCGCGGTCCCGCTCGGGGCCCGGGTGCTGGAGCGGCACTTCACGTCGGACCCGGGGTGGCCCGGTCCGGACATCCCGGTGTCGTCGACGCCCGCCGAGTTCGCCGAGCTGGTCACGGGTTCCCGGCTGATCCACGCCGCACTCGGTGGGACGAAAGAAGTCCTGGCCGCCGAACAACCCACGATCGACTTCGCCTACGCCAGCGTCGTCACAATCGCGCCGGTCGCCGCCGGGGACGTGTTGACGGCGGCGAACCTGTGGGTCAAGCGCCCCGGCACCGGCGAACTCCGCGCCGCCGAGTACCCGACCCTGCTCGGCCGCCGGGTCCGCGTGGCGCTGCCCACCGACCACCAGCTGTCCCCGGGCGACCTCGCGGATGGCTGACGGCCGCCGCGAGGTGCTCTTCGTGACCGGCACCAGAGCGGACTTCGGCAAGCTCCGCGACATCATGCTGGCCGTCCAGGCGAGCACCCACCTGTCGGCCCGCGTCGTCGTCACCGGCATGCACCTGCTCCGCCGCTACGGCTACACCGTCCACGAGGTCGAACGCGTCGGCCTGCGCCGGCTCCACCTGATCCCCAACCAGGTCGAGGGCGAACCCACCGCCCTGGTCCTGGCGAACACGGTCCAAGCCCTCGCCCGCCTCGTCCACGAAGAACGCCCCGACGCCGTAGTAGTCCAGGGCGACCGCGTAGAAGCCCTCGCCGCCGCCCTGGTCGGCTCCCTCCACAACGTCCGGGTAATCCACATAGAAGGCGGCGAACTCTCCGGCGCCATCGACGACTCCGTCCGGCACTCGATCTCCAAGCACGCGCACGTGCACCTGGTCGCCAACGACCGGGCTCGGCTGCGGCTGGAGCAGATGGGGGAGGAATCGCACCGGATCTTCGTGGTGGGGAGCCCGGAGATCGATATCCTGACGTCACCCGACTTACCGCCGCTTGATGCGGTGCGCTCCCGGTACGACATCCCGTTCGACCGCTACGGAGTGCTGGTGATGCACCCGGTGACCAACGAAGCCGGGGCGACCGGGGCGTTGGCTTCGTCGGTGGTGGACGCGGTGCTGGGTTCTGCGGGGAACTGGGTGATCATCGACCCGAACAATGATGAAGGGTGTGCTGATATTCGGCTCCAGTTGGACCGGTGCGTGGGGCCCCGGTTCGCGCGGTTGCCGTCTATGCGGTTCGAGCACTTTGTGACGTTGATGCGCAACGCGGATGTGGTGCTGGGGAATTCGTCGTCGGGGGTGCGGGAGGCGCCGGTTGTGGGGACGCGGGCGGTGAACGTGGGGACTCGCCAGCGGGGGCGGACTGAGGCGTTGGGGGTGGTTAATGTGGCTGCTGATGCTGGGGTGATTGGGGCTGCGGTGGAGTCGCTTGTGGGGTTGCCTCGGTTGGGCGCGTTCCATGGGTTTGGGGCGCCGGGGGCTCGGCGGCGGATTATTGAGTTGTTTGAGGGGGATGAGTTGTGGGGGCCGTCGCTTTATAAGGAGTTTGTGGATCGGGTGGTGAGTGGGTAGGGGGTGTCCACCCGGGGTGGAGTTGTCCACAGGGCGATGGCTCGCTCTGGACGTTTTATCGGCCCCTGCCGGTAAGCTGTGAGGGTTATTCAGGCTTGGCGGTAGAATTGCAGGCCGAGGGCGGCGGTGATGGTTGTCGCGAAGGTGGTGAAAGGTCTCCGGTAGTCGGTGTGGAGTATGCGCCAGGTCTTGAGGTTGGCGATGACGTGTTCGACACGGACGCGGATCGCGTTGTGTTCGTAGTTGAGGTTCCTCTCCCACTTCACCAACTCGCGTCGGGCGGGTGTGCGGATCGGGGTGAGGATCCCCATGCCGACATAGGCTTTGTCTCCCATCCACTGGGACACATCCCTGTCGAGGACACCCGACTCGGTCAGGCAACGAGTGTCATGCCAATTGCCGGGTAACGGGTCCAACACCCATGCCAACCGGCCATCAAGTGTGCAGGCGACCTGGACGTTGAGCCCGGTCGTGCGATGTTTGCCCGAGTACAAGGTTTTCTCGCGCGACACCCATGACCAGCACGGCAACAACGTGCCGTCCACGACATAGGTGGACCGGGAATCCAGTTCGTCGACGGTGGGCACGCACTCGGCGAGCAACTTCGCCAGCAACGGTGTCATCGCGGTGATCGCCCGACTGATCGTCGACTGCGACACCCCGAACATCCACTGTTTCCCGGTGAATGGTCGCACAGAGATCGGTCACCTGATCCCGGCGCAGGCCAGTGGTATGATACATGTCGGCGGCCCGTTTGTGTGAGAGTTTTGGCGTGGTAACCGAATTCTCTCAAACGGGCCGCCGCCCACATGATCAGGGGGTCGCGCAAGACTCGGACAGACAATCTCCTGAATAATCCTCTGTATATCGGGGGGTGCTTTGGCGGGTTTGATCTTGGGCTGGGGGGTGGCGGCTCTCGGTCTCGCCTGCGGCGTCGATGGTGAACGCCTCGCCTTCGGCATTGGCCGGGGCGCGAGTTTCGAGCAAGCTCGATGCGGTGGACTTGTTTTGCGCGGGGCCCCGACACCAGCCGTGGCAGGACCGCAAAGCAGGGGCCGAAGAGCATGGCCCTGTCCGCGAACGACGCTACGACTGGTGCTCCCCCACACAAAACAAGTCCACCCCATCGAGCCGGCTTGGCACCAGCGGATCCGAGGAGCGCGTGGTTGGCCGACGCCGTAGAGGGGCGCCTTGGGGGCCAACGTTTCAGAGAGGCGCGTGGTGGGCCAACGATCGTGAAGGCCGGGTTGGGGCCAACGCCTGTGAGGAGCGCGTTGGGCCAACGATCGTGAGGGCCGGGTTGGGGCCACCGTCGCCGAGTCTCCACCAGCTCGGACCAGCCGCTTCGAGCCGACGATCGTCCTGCGCAGGTACCTGTCCACAACCCCTTCAACCATCCACAACCCCCGGCCAAGCCCTATTGACAAACCACCAGGGTCGATAGGTTCAGAGATGGGGCCCCGGGCCCCGGGAGGGTGGGCCCCCGGAGCGGAGTTGATCTTGGTCGGGGCGTTGCGGGACGCTGGCGGTGGCGCGGGTGCTGGGGGTGCTCGTCGCGCTGATCGCGTGGGGCTGGGACTGGGAGGGCGCTGGGCGGGGGGTGGTGGTGGCTGGGTGAGCCCACCGCGTGTGTGGGGCTAGTCCGAGGCGATCTCCAGGCGGGAGAGGCGTTCTTCGTAGCGGGAGATGAGGCTGAGGCGGGCGCGGATTCGGGAGTGTTCTTCGCGGATCTCGGCGACCAGGGTGGTCATGGCGGTGACGGTGGGGTCGGTGCTGGGGGTGGGGCGGGGGAGGGGGTGCTCGACGGTGGCCAGGCGGGATTCGACGGCGGCTAGTTGGGGGGCTATGCGGCGGTGTTCGCCGTTGAGCCAGTCGAGGGTCTCGGTGAGGTGGGTGAGGCGCGGGGTCAGGTCGTCCAGTTTCGTGGTGAACTCGGCGCGCAGGGCTGTTAACTCGGTGCGGACCTCGGCGGCAGCGGCGGCGGCTTCGCGTTGGGCCAGGGCGCGGACGCGGGTGCGGAGGAGGGCGAGGGGGTTCATCTGAGGATCTCGATCCTGCCCGTCGACTCCCAGGTGCGCAGGAGGGTCGACTCGGCGATCAGGCTGTGTTCGGCGGTGACCGCGACGGGGTCGCCCCAGGCGTGCGGGAAGGTGGTCTGGTCCGGGGTGTCGACGATCGAGGTGCCGGTGAGCAGGACCCGGGCCTCGGGGAACAACTCGGTGGCCAGGTAGGTGGCCATGGTCCCGGTGGTCGACCAGGTCGGCGTTGCCGGGTCGAAGCCGAGCAGGTCGTTGAGCGCGACGGTGAACTCGTGGTTCGGCACGGGCACGAACCCCAGGTCGGCTGGCCACCAGTCGGGGATCGCCTCCGGTTCCCAGTGCAGCCTGCCGGGCTCGACCAGCAGGTACAGCCGGGCCGTGTAGTCGGCGAAGGTGTGCGGGCTGGCGATCACGCCGCGGTGCAGGACGACCACGTCGGTGCGGGTGCCCAGCGCGGCGGGGTCGACGGCGAAACTGGTCATCCTGATCACCAGGTCGGCGGCGTCGATGGCACGCGAACGGGCCGCGCACGGCGGCATGGGGGCGTTGCCCACCACGGCGATGGCGCGGGGCGGGTGGTTGCTGGCGTAGCTGTCGAGCAGTTCGGCGAGCACGGCGGCCGAACGCTGGAGAAGAATGTTCATCACCGGTGGGGGGTCGGGTGTACTGGGTTGTTAAGCCTAGAGTGTTGGGCTGATCGCCGCAGTGCGGGAGGGGCAACATGGGTGAAGTCGTGGCGGTGGTGACCGCGCGCGGTGGGTCCAGCGGGTTCCCCGGGAAAAACCTCGCGCTGTTCCGGGGCAGGTCGCTGGTCGCGCACGCGGTGCTGACCGCGGTGGCCGCCAGGGGTGTCGACCGGGTGGTGGTCACGACCGACGACCCGGCGATCGCCGAGCAGAGCGCGGGCGCCGAGGTGGTGGCGCGGCCCGCCGGGTTGTCCGGTCCGGACAGCCGTTCCGTCGACGCCGTCCTGCACGTCGTCGACCACCTGGGACTCCACCCGGGGACGGTGCTGGTGCTGGTGCAGCCGACCACCCCGCTGCGCACCGCCGAGGACATCGCGGACTGCCTGACCCTGCACGGCGACCGGCGCACCGGGTCGGTCGTCCAGATGGTCGAGGTGCGGGCGCACCACCCGTGGAAGTCGTGCGTCGTCCACGACGGCCGCATCGAACCCGCGCACGAGTGGTCGGATCTTGAGGCCCCGCGCCAGATCCTGCCGCCGGTGCTGCGACCGACCGGTGGCGTCTACGTCGTGGGTGCCGCTGATCTCCGTGCGCAGCGCAGGTTCTTCATCCCCGAGGTCCTGGCCCAGGTGATCCCGCCACACCGCGCGATCGACATCGACACCCCGGCCGACCTCGCCCGCGTCCACCAGTAACGGCGCCCCGTCGATCGCTGTGGTTGCCGCAGTCGATCACCGGCGCGCGAGCCTCTGGCATCCGCGGACCTCGCCAGCCCCCCGCAGTCCACCCTCATTGCCCACGACCAGGCCCCGCCGGACCGTGTTGTCCACAACCCCACCAATCATCCACAGCCCACCCGCGGCCCCTATTGACAAGTCGCCGAGCTCGATACGTTCAGAGATGGGGCCCCGGGCCCCGGGAGGGTGGGCCCCCGGAGCGGAGTTGATCTTGGTCGGCCGGCCTCGCGTGCTGGGGCGGCGGGCCTGTGCGGGCAGGACCGGGCCTGGGCGGGTGGGCTGCGTGAGCGGACTGGCGCGGAGTTGATCTAGGCCGGGGACTGCCTCGGGTCGGGCGGCCTGCGTGCGGGGAGTTGGTGCGGAGTTGGACTTGGGCCGAGGCCGCCTCGAGTCAGGTGGTTTGCGGCGAGGAACTGGTGCGGAATTGGTCTTGGTCGGGACGTGCCTCGGGTCGGGTGGGTTGCGTGTGCGGAGCTGATCTTGAATCGCCGGAGACCGCCCGGGTCGGGTGGTTTGCTTGCGGGAGCTGGTGGGGGGCTGGTTTTGCATGGCCGAGGACTGCCCCGGGTCAGCTGGCTTGCGTGCGGGAGTTGGTGTGGACCTGGTCTTGAATGGCTGGAGGTCGCCTGGGGTCGGGTGGTTTGCGGGCGGGGAGTTGGTGCGGAATTGGTCTTGAATAGCTGGGGACTGCCTCGGGTCTGGTGGCTTGCGTGTGGGCTCCTGGTGCGGAGCTGGTTGTGAATGGCCGAGGACCGTCCGGGTCGGTGGGCTGCGTGCGGGTGGACTGGCGCGAAGTCAGTCGGGTTCGTCCGTGAGTGGGCGTTCTGCGGAGCGCCCGCGGGCAGCGATCGTCCGGGAATGACGGAAGGCAGGCACCTGGGAGTCCTGGTGCCTGCCTTCGCGTGGGGTGGCTACAGGTATTGCCCGCTGCCGCCGGTGCGCAGGTGGGTTTGGTCCTCGGTGCCGGTGCCGGGGGGCAGGCCGCGGCGCATTTGTTCCAGTTGTACGCGGGCGGCCATCTGCTGGGCGAACAGCGCGGTCTGGATGCCGTGGAACAGCCCTTCGAGCCAGCCGACGAGTTGGGCTTGGGCGATGCGCAGTTCCGCGTCCGAGGGGGTGTGCTCCTCGGTGAACGGGAGTGACAGCCGCTCTAGTTCCTCGCGCAGTTCGGGCGCCAAGCCGTCCTCGAGTTCGGCGATGGAGCGCTTGTGGATCTCGCGCAGCCGGGCCCGGCTGGCCTCGTCCAGCGGTGCGGCGCGGACCTCCTCCAGCAGTTGCTTGATCATGGTGCCGATCCGCATGACCTTCGCGGGTTGCTCGACCATGTCGCCGACCGACTCGGCGTCGGGGTTGTCCGGGATCTTCGCGGTGCCGAGCGGGGAACCGTCGGGTCCGACCACCACCACGTGGTGCGCGTCGTCCGAGCCAGGGGTGGGTTGAGTCACGCGTTCGAGGGTAGTGCCCCACGCGGCGTGGGGCGGGGGGACTCTCGTACGGTGTGGCGCATGGCCTTCGACGTCGCGCGCATTCGCGGGTTGTTCCCCGCGCTGGGTGACGGCTGGGTCCACCTCGACTCGCCCGCGGGCATGCAGGTCCCCGAACAGGTGGCGACCGCGGTGTCGACGGCGTTGCGCGCGCCGGTGTCCGGTCCCGGCGGTGTTTTCCCCGCGTCGCAACGCGCGGAGGCGATCGTCGACGCCGCCCGGCGCGCGGTCGCGGACCTGGTGAACGCGGACCCGGCCGGGGTCGTGCTCGGGCCGAACACGGCGGTGCTGCTCGCCAGGCTCGCGGAAGCACTGGGCGACGGGTGGTTGATCGGCGACGAGGTCGTGCTGTCCCGCCTCGACCACCAGGCCAACACGGCGCCGTGGTTGCGCGTCGCCCAGCGAGCCGGGGCGACGGTGCGGTGGGCGGAGATCGACATCGAGACGTGCGAGCTGCCCGCGTGGCAGTACGAGAACCTGGTGTCGCACCGCACGAAGGTCGTCGCGGTCACCTCGGCGTCCGGTGCGGTCGGCACCCGGCCGGACCTCGGCAGGATCGCCGACCTCGCCCGCGCGCAGGACGCCGTCGTCGTGGTGGACGCCTCCGCGTCGGCGCCGTTCGTGCCGATCGACATGCAGGCCGCCGGGGTCGACGTCGTGGCCGTGTCGGCGGGCGCGTGGGGTGGACCCGCCGTCGCCGCGCTCGCCTTCGCCGACCCCGCGATGCTCGACCGGCTCCCGGCCAGTTCGCTCGACCCGCGCGCGGCAGGCCCGGAGCGCCTCGAACTCGGCCAGCACGCCTACCCGCTGCTCGCCGGTCTGGTCGCCTCGGTCGACTACCTCGCCGAACTCGACGACGCCGCCACCGGCACCCGCCGTGAACGCCTGGTCACCTCGTTGAGCTCGGCCAAGTCCTACCAGGCCGGTCTGCTGTCCCGGCTCATCGGCGACCTGCGCGGCCTGCGGCACATCATGGTCATCGGCGACGCCATGCGCCGCGTCCCCACCCTCGCCTTCACCGTCGCCGACGTCAAAGCCCAGGACGCCGTGGTCCACCTCGCCGAGCGCGGCATCTGCGCCTTCGCCGACGACACCCCCACCGGCGTCTTCGCCACCCTCGGCGTCGGCGAGGTCGGCGGCGCCGTCCGGGTCGGCCTGGCCCACTACACCAACACCGTCGAAGTGGACCAACTCGTCGAGGCCCTCGCCGAACTCAGGCCCTGAACGGCACTCAGGCCCTGAACGCGTGGCCGATTCAGTCTGCTTCCCGATCCACCGCGAGCACCAGCTTGCCGAAGACGCCGCCCTCGTCCAGCAACCGGTGGGCCTCGCCCGCCTCGGTGATCGGCAGGACCGCGTGCGTCACCGGGCGGACGCTGCCGGAGGCGATCATCGGCCACACGTTCGCCACCACCTCGGCCACGATCGCCGCCTTCTCCGGCACCGGTCGGTACCGCAGGCTCGTCGCCGACACCGTGGCGTTCTTGCGCAGCAGGACGCTCAGGTCGACCTCGCCGACGGTGCCGCCCTGCATGCCGATCACCACCAGCCGCCCGCCCCGGTTCAGCGCGGCGACGTTGCGGCGCAGGTACTTCGCGCCCATGTTGTCCAGGATGACGTCCGCGCGCACCTCGTCCTCGAACGCGCTCTCGCGGTAGTCCAGCGTGGTGTCGGCGCCCAGTTCGGCGCAGCGGTTGAGCCGTTCGGCTGAACCGGCGGTCACCGCGACGGTCGCGCCGAGGGCCTTGGCCACCTGGATGGCGTGCGTGCCGATGCCGCCCGCGCCGCCGTGCACCAGCAGGGTTTCGCCCGCGACGAGCCTGCCGGTCTGGACCACGTTCGACCACACCGTGCACGCGACCTCGGGCAGACCCGCCGCGGCCACGAGGTCCACTCCGGACGGTACGGGGAGCAGCTGCCCGGCGGGAACCACCACCTGCTCGGCATATCCGCCGCCCGCGAGCAGCGCGCACACCCGGTCACCCACCTGCCACCCGCTGACACCGGCGCCGAGCGCGGCGACCACACCGGAGCACTCCAGCCCGGGCACCTCGGTCGTGCCCGGCGGCGGCGCGTACAAGCCCTTGCGCTGCAACAGGTCCGCCCGGTTGACCGCGGTGGCCGCCACCCGGACGAGCACCTCACCCGGTCCCGGGGCCGGATCCGGTACCTCGGTCCACCGCAACACCTCGGGGCCACCCGGTTCGCTGATCGTGATCGCGCGCATACGACAACGGTATCCCGGCTGTCCGACGGTCACAGTCCAACCGGAACACTTGACCGGCGGCGATTTGCGAGTAAGAGTCACGCTCGCCGGATTACGAGGGTCGGTCGGGGTTCCGTCATGAGCCGGCACTTTCCACCCCCACGAAGGGAAGTTTGCCCATGTCGTCCCCCAGGACAACGGTCCGCGCGGGTGCGCTCGTGCTCGCCGCGTGCGCCGGGCTCGCGTTCGCGGCGGTGCCCGCATCTGCCCAGCAGCTGCCGGATGGCCCCGCGCTGGCGAAGAACCTGGCCAAGAAGGTCACCGCGAGCGGCATCAACCGGCACCTGATCGCCCTGCAGCGCATCGCCGACAAGAACGGTGGCAACCGCGCCGCGGGCACGAAGGGCTACGACCAGAGCCTCGACTACGTCGCCGGGCTGCTGCGCACCGCGGGCTTCGAGGTCAGCACGCCCGCGTTCACCTACCCGGTGCAGATCACCGACGCCGCGTTCGCCAACGCGGGCGGCACCAAGGTCGACGCGTTCGCCATGCAGCTCTCGCCGCAGACCCCGGTCGGCGGTGTCACCGGCGCGCTGGTGGCCGTCCCGCAGGACGCCACCCCAGGTTGCGAGGCGACCGACTACACGGGCCTCGACGTCAAGGGCAAGGTCGCGCTCGTCCGCCGCGGCGCCTGCACCTTCAACCAGAAGCAGGCCAACGCGGCCGCCGCTGGCGCGATCGCGATCCTGGTCGCCAACAACGCCGACGGCCCGCTGCAGGGCGTGACCGTCGGTGAGGGCGCGACCATCCCGACCGGGGGCATCAGCAAGGCCGACGGCGACACCCTGTTCGGCAAGAACGGTGTGTCCACCACCGTCGACATGCGCTTCCACACCGAGGACAAGCCCTCGCGGAACCTGATCGCCGAGACCAAGACCGGCCGCAAGAACAACGTGGTCATGGTCGGCTCCCACCTCGACAGCGTCGACGAGGGCCCCGGCATCAACGACAACGGCACCGGCAGCGCCGCGCTGCTGGAGACCGCGCTTCAGCTGGGCGCCTCGCCCAAGGTCAGCAACGCCGTGCGCTTCGCGTGGTGGGGCGCCGAGGAGCTGGGCCTGGTCGGTTCGACCAAGTACGTCCAGTCGCTGAGCTTCGACCAGCAGCTCGACATCGCGCTGTACCTGAACTTCGACATGATCGCGTCGCCGAACGCGGGCTACTTCGTCTACGACGGTGACAACTCCGACGGTGTCGGCGCAGGCGAGGGCCCGTACGGCTCCACCCAGATCGAGGCCGCTCTCGCGGGCTTCCTGAACGAGACCGGTACCCCCACCGAGGGCACCGACTTCGACGGTCGTTCCGACTACGGTGAGTTCATCGCCAACGGCATCCCGGCCGGTGGCATCTTCACCGGCGCCGAGGGCGTCAAGACCGCCGCGCAGGCCGAGAAGTGGGGCGGCACCGCCGGGGTCGCGTACGACAAGTGCTACCACTCGAAGTGCGACAACCTCGGCAACATCGACCGCGTCGCGCTCGACCGCAACGCCGACGCGATCGCCTGGGTGACCGCGACGTACGCGATCAGCACCGAGGACATCAACGGCGTCCCGCCGAAGAACAACGTCGCGAAGGCCGCCAAGGCCGCCGCCCGCAAGTCCCTCATCGCGGGTCAGGCCAAGAAGGGCAAGGCGGCAAAGGTGTCACACGCCGCTGTTCGGTAGAAATCGTTATCTGCCGGGATTGCTGCATTAGGAGTAACGGGAGGCCCCGTGGCGACTACGCCACGGGGCCTTTCCGCAGTAGTGGGACGATCGGTACCCGAAGGCAGGCCAACTTGGCAATGAACACCCCTTGACCAGGGTGCTCCTCCGGGCGAGGGTGAGCCCACGCCGGAACACGGACCGCGTCGGGGTGGTCACGGTTCGCGGCCGCACCTACCCGTGAACGAGGGGACCTGCATGCGCAAGAGTCAGACGCTACGGGTCGGAGCCGCCATCCTCGCGGCCACCGGCGCGTTGGCGTTCACCACCATCCCGTCCTCGGCGGCGCCGTCCGCGGCCGCCGAACTCCCCGACGGACCCGCGCTCGCGCGGAACCTCGCGAAGAAGGTGACCGGGGCGGGGGTCAACCGGCACCTGATCGCCCTGCAGCGCATCGCCGACAAGAACGGTGGCAACCGCGCGGCGGGCACTCCCGGTCACCGGCAGTCCGCCGAGTACGTGGAGTCGCAGCTCGTCGCCGCGGGCTTCGACGTCACCCGGCACGAGTTCCCGTTCACCTTCACCCAGACCCTGGCCGAGAAGCTGACCGTGGCCGGTGCCGCGGTGCCGATCTCGATCATGACCTACAGCCTGTCGACGCCGACCGGTGGCATCACCGCGCCGCTGGCCGTCGTCCCGGTCGACGCGACCCCCGGCTGCGAGGTCACCGACTTCGCCGGGGTCACCGGCAAGATCGCGCTGATCCAGCGCGGCGCCTGCCCGTTCGCCGACAAGCAGGCCAACGCGTTCGCCGCTGGCGCGGTCGGCGCGATCATCTACAACAACGTCGACGGTGGGCTCGCGGGCACGCTGAGCGACCCGGCCAACGCGAAGCTGCCCACCGGTGGCGTCAGCAAGGCCGACGGTGAGCGTCTGGCCGCCTCCGCCAACGGTGCCTCGGTGACCCTGGAGCTGCGCGCGCTGCGGGAGGACCGCACCAGCTACAACGTCATCGCCCAGACCAAGACCGGTCGCAAGAACAACGTCGTGATGGCCGGGTCGCACCTCGACAGCGTCGTGGCGGGCCCCGGCATCAACGACAACGGTTCCGGCAGCGCGGGTCTGCTGGAGACCGCCATCCAGCTCGGCGGCTCGCCGAAGGTCAACAACGCGGTCCGCTTCGCCTGGTGGAGCGCCGAGGAGCTCGGCCTGGTCGGCTCGAAGAAGTACGTGCAGTCGCTGACCTTCGAGCAGCAGCTCGACATCGCGCTGTACCTCAACTTCGACATGATCGCCTCGCCGAACACCGGCTACTTCGTCTACGACGGCGACAACTCCGACGGTGTCGGCGCCGGTGAGGGCCCGTACGGCTCGGCCCAGATCGAGGCCGCGTTCCACTCGTTCCTCAACACCACCGGTACCCCGACCGAGGGCACCGACTTCACCGGCCGCTCGGACTACGGCGAGTTCATCGCCAACGGCATCCCGGCTGGTGGCCTGTTCACCGGTGCCGAGCAGCTCAAGACCCAGGCGCAGGCCGACAAGTGGGGCGGCGTCGCCGGTGTCGCCTACGACAAGAACTACCACGGCAAGGGCGACAACCTCGGCAACATCGACCGCGTCGCGCTCGACCGCAACTCCGACGCCATCGCCTGGGTGACCGCGTCCTACGCGATCAGCACCGAGGACATCAACGGCGTCCCGCCGCGCGCTGCCCGTGCGCAGGCCCGCGTCGCCGCCAAGTCCAAGGCGCGCGCCCAGCTCGTGCACGAGGACGAGGTGGCCGAGGCCCACGGGGCAGGCTGCATCCACGTGAACGAACTCGCCATCTGATCCACCCGCTGACGAAGAAGGGCCCCGCCACCCGGCGGGGCCCTTCTTGTGTTCTCAGGCGGGGATCGCGAACTGCTCGGTCGCCGGTTCCCGATCCGCTTCCTCCGGTTCACCGCGCCCTGTCGGCAGCAGGCTGACCGCGGCGAACGCGGCGGCCAGCAGGGTCGCGAACAACGCGATCACCTGGTGCTTGACGCCCTCGATGCCCTCGGCCAGCCCGGCGAGCGGCACCTGGCCGATCCCGACCAGCAGCAGGAACAGCACGACGACACCGAGGTCGCGGCGGTCGCGGCGCAGCGCCCGGATGCCGAGCCAGCCGACCAGCAGCCACAGCGGCACCGCGACGAAGAGCCCGGCCGGGGCGAGCAGCCCGGTGATCCCGGACAGCACCGGCACCCGGTACTCCTTGGCCTTGTCCGGCTGGCCAGCGCCGAGGGCGAAGTTGCCCATGTTCTCCGGCCGCCCGGTCAGCATGTCGGACGCCGCCTGGTCGAGGATCTGCGCGGTGCGGACCGGGTGCGAGAGGTAGTAGTCGATGATGTTCTCGTTGCTGATCCTGCTCTGGTACCTCGGGTAGTCCGGGTCGGTGTGCGCAGGCTTCTGGCTCCACCACGTGGTGCCGATGTATTGCGCGAAATGCGGCGGCAGGCCCAGGTCGGCGAGATCGCGCTGGGTGTCGTGCTTGCCGTCGACAATGCTGTTGAAGATCGCGTGGTAGGCGTTGATCTCCCGGTATTCCTCGTTGGCGAAGTCACCGGTGCTCTGCAGCGCGTAGGTCCCCGCGACCAGGCCCACGGCGACCACCCCGGGCACCACCCACCGCGCGCGGCGCTTGTCGAGCAACGCCAGCACCAGCAGCGCCACCAGCAGCAGCGGCAACACCATCAGCGTCTGCGACTTCGCGTTGACCGCGAGGACCCCGCCCGCGACCACGACACCGGCGCCGAACCACCTGGCGGCGCCGTCGCGGCGCAGCAGGAGCAGGCCGCCGCAGGTCAGCAGCAGCCCGGCGAAGGCAGCGCCCTCACTGATGATCGAGGTGAAGTAGCCGAAGAACGCGGAGTCCAGCACCACCAGGGCGACGATCGCGCCCGCCGCCACCCGGTACCACGGCCGCACCGGCAGCGCGTGCACCACGACGGTCAGCCCGAGCGCCACCAGCACGCAGCCGATGGCCCCCACCAGCTTCAGGTTCAGCCCGGGCGGCCCGCCGAGCCACTGTCCGATCGAGACGGCCACCCGGTCGACCCAGAACTGCGACGACACGTAGGTGCTGCCGCACGGCGGGGCCGGGGCGTAGAACAGCTGCACGCCCAGCTCCGACACCCGCGCGCGGTCGTTGAGGCCGAGCTTGCACAGCATCCGCCACCCGTCGCCGTTGTCGGCGATGCCGACCGGCCGGGGCACCAACCACCGCACCCCGATGACGACGAGCCAGAGGGCGAAGGTCCCGACAAAGCTCACGCGCTTCCACACTCGAAGCAGGGTAACCACCCGCGGTGCGAACCCCAACGCGCCCCGTGCCTGAACGAGCACCCGGCGGGGCCCGGGGTATTCGCCCGCGAATGCCGCCGCGTTACAGCGGGGCCGAACTTCGTGACCCAGTCGGCAGTTACCGGTATCACGGTGGGTTTTCCCGGGGGCGTCGGTTACTTTGTGCCCGCACTTCTTTCACATGGGGGCTTTGATGAGCAATTCCGCGCGTCGTCTTGCGCGAAGAACGGTCGTTCTGGTGTCGGCGCTCACGCTGACCGCGACCCTGGCCGGTACCGCACACGCCGAGGAGATCGAGGCAGCCGGTACCGCCACCGAAACCACGTCGGCGAGCACGCCCGAGGCGGCACCGACCTCGGCCGAGCCCGCACCGCAGGCACCGGCCGAGCCCGCTGTCGAGCCCGCCAAGGCTGACGAACCCGCCGAGGTCGCTGCCGAGCCCGCCACCGCGGCCAAGCCGGTCGAGGTCGCCGAGCCGACCGGGCCCGCTGACCCGACCGACTCGGTCGAGGTCACCGCGCCCGGCCTGCCCGCGCCGCCGCAGCAGGCGGAGAACGGGGCCCAGGCGCCCGCCGCGGCCCAGCTCTCGATCTCGGCGACCGTCGCGGCCGGTCCGTTCCTGGTCGGCCAGCAGATCCCGGTCACCGTCACCATCGCCAACCCCGGTGACGCCGACGCGACCGGGGTCAAGGCGGACTCGCGGTCGGTGTCCGGGTCCTCCTTCTCGATCGGCTCGGACCAGTGGGGCGAGCTGGGCTGGAACGGCACCGGGGTCACCGTCCCCGCCGGGCAGAGCCTCGTCCGCACGGTGCAGGGAGTCGTCTACAGCTGGAACGCCGCCGCACCGGTGATCCAGCTCATCGCCTACGACAACGCGGCCCTCTACGTCGCGTACACGCTGTCGATCCCGCTCAAGGCCCCGAACGCGGCAAGCGGCACCGTCGCCGGTCGCGCCTACGCCGACCGCAACGACAACGGTTCGTTCGACGCCGGTGAGGGACTCGCGGGCGTCCAGGTGAGCCTGGGCGGCGGGCTGCCGGAAACCCCGATCACCACCAGCGACGCGCAGGGCCGGTTCCGCTTCACCGGCCTGCCGCTGGCGGCGTACACGCTCAACGCCGCGAGCTCGCCGGACGGCTGGACCATCGAGAACCGCTACCGGGAACTCCTGGTGGACGGCACCGACTCGACGTCGAACATCGAGCTGCGCGGTGTCCGCCCGCTCAGCGACCGGTTCGAGGCGACGATGGAGTTCACCGAGGACGTCTACAACGTCGGTGACCACGCCGAGATCCGCGTGACGCTGACCAACAAGGGCAGCGCCGACCTCACCGGCATCGTCACCGGCTGCGACCGCAGCGGCGGCGAGGGCCCCGAGCTGCGCGACGTCGACCTGGGTCCGCTGGCGTGGCCCAACACCGTGGCCGTGCCCGCGGGCCAGTCCCGCACGTACACCATCACCGGCTCCATCTCGGCGGAGACCGGGGAGTACGGGGTGGTCATCTACGGCTGCGACTTCGGCCCCGGTGACGACCCGGAGGGCTTCCCGTCGCCCGCCGCCGTGGCACGGGTCTCGGCACCGCCCGCCGACCTGAGCGCGTCCTTCTTCCACGACCGCGACGACGACTGGACCATCGACGACGGCGAGCTGCTCGCAGGCGTGGCGATCGGCGTGTACGACGGCTTCACCGGCGCGTTCGTGACCAAGGTCCGCACCGACGCGAACGGCAAGATCGTCGTCAGGAACCTGCCCGCCGGCCTCTACGGCCTCAAGCCGTTCGGCCCCTGGCGCCCGGACGAGTACCACGACGACATGATCTTCACCTTCGTCGGCACCTGCCAGCACTGCGGCGACACCACGGTCCGCCTCCTCCCCGGCCCAGTCGTCCCCGAAGACGGCAACACCGACGTCGACCCCATCCGCCCCGGCACGAACCTCCCGCCGGTCGTCACCCCGGTGACCAACCCCGTGCCCCAGGCCCGGGCCGCCATCACCACCAGCACCACCAGCACCGACCTGGCCGACACCGGCGCGAACGTCCTCGGCCTCACCGCCATCGGCACCCTCGCCGTCCTGGCAGGCTTCGCCACCACCCTCACCGCACGCCGCCGCCGAAAGGCATAGCGGACAACAGAGAAGCGGGCGGTCCCTGGTCATGGGGGACCGCCCGCTTCTGTTTCGCCATGATGGCCGAAAGGCCAAGTGATCACGCTGGGTCGAGAGCGACCGCACCGCGGGGGTCTGGGGGGTCGCCCCCCAGGTCGGTGGCGGGCGACCCGGTCCACGCTTTCCGTGGACACGGGTCCCCTGAGCCCGCGGAGGTGGAGGGATTTGAACCCCCGGAAGGTTGCCCTTCTTCCGCTTTCAAGGCGGATGCATTCGGCCGCTCTGCCACACCTCCAGTGCGGCTCCAAGCCTAGTCGGTTGGTGGGCCTCGTTGGTGGCTAGGTGAGGCGTGGTGGCTAGGTGAGGTCCAGGTGCTCGATGACGCGTTCGAAGAGGCCGGCCATGACGCGCTGTTCCTCCGGGGTCATGAGGTCGACCAGGTGGGCTCGCACGCCGTCGACGTGGACGGGGGCGGCGGTGCGGAGGGTCTCGCTGCCCTTGGGGGTGAGTTCGGCGACGACGCCCCTGGCGTCCTCGGCGCAGCCGACTCGGCGGACCAGGCCCGCTTTTTCCAGGCGGGAGATCTGGTGGGAGAGCCTGCTCTTGGACGAGGCGAGCTGGCCTGCCAGCTGGCTCATCCGCATCTGGCCGCCCTCGCGTTCGGACAACCGGACCAGCACCTCGTAGTCGGGCAGGGCCAGTCCGTGGTTCTCCTGCAGCTCGCGGTTGAGCTGCTGGCGCAGCAGTTCGCTGCCGATGACGTATGCCCGCCACGCGCGCATCTCGTCCGGGTCCAGCCACCGGGGGTCGGCTCGCACTGATGTCACGCGTCCAGGTTACGGCGTTCACCTGATGGCCCTGGTCCTAGCCATCTGTCCCCGGCAGACTCCACCTCCTTCGCGCCGGGTGGGTGCCCGGTGCCTGGACGGAGGACTGATGATCGTCACGAAGCGGATCGCGGCCGTCGCGGCCGTGGTCGGGCTGGCGCTCTCCGGGTTTGCCGGTACCGCGTCGGCTGCCCCGGCAGCCACCACCGACCTGCGCCTGATCGCCTTCAACGACTTCCACGGCAACCTGCAGCCGCCCGCCGGTTCGTCCGGTCGGGTGACGTTGCCGAACGGGACCACGGTGGACGCCGGTGGCGCCGCGTACCTGGCCGCGCACGTGACCCGGCTGCGCGGGCAGGCGCCGAACTCGCTGGTGCTCGCCGCGGGCGACAACATCGGTGCCTCGCCGCTGACCTCGGCGCTGTTCCACGACGAGCCGACCGTCGAGTTCATGAACAAGATCGGCACCGACGCCAGCGTGATCGGCAACCACGAGTGGGACGAGGGCTACGCGGAGCTGCTGCGGGTCCAGTTCGGCGGCTGCCACCCGACCGACGGCTGCCAGTTCCACCAGCCCTACCGCGGCGCGCGGTTCCCGTTCCTGGCCGCGAACATCACCTTCGACAACGGCCTGCCCGCCGTGCTCCCGGTGACCGTCAAGTTCGTCGACGGCATCCCGGTCGGCATCATCGGCGTCACGCTCAAGGACCTGCCCTCGGTGGTCACGCCCGAGGTCGTCAAGGGCTTCAAGTTCGGCGACGAGGTCCAGGCGCTCAACCGCACCTCCCGGCTGCTCGACCTCGCGGGCATCCGCACCCAGGTCGCGCTGGTGCACCAGGGCGACAGCACCGAGGGCGGCGGCCCGGACGACTGCCGCACCCTGCCCGGCCCGGCGCGCCAGATCGCCACGGCCGCCTCGCCGTCGATCGACGCGTTCTTCACCGGCCACAGCCACCAGCAGTACAACTGCGTGGTCACCGACCCCGCAGGCAAGCCGCGGCCGCTGATCCAGGGCGCCTCGTTCGGCAGGCTGCTCTCGGTCATCGACCTCAAGATCGACCGCAAGACCCGCGACGTCGTGCGCACCGCGACCGTCGCGCACAACGAGGTCGTCACCCGCACCATCACCCCCGACGCGGGCGTGCAGGCGCTGGTCGACGAGGCCGTGACCAAGGCGGGCCCGATCGCCAACCGCCAGGTCGGCACCATCACCGCCGACCTGGTCCGCGCCGCGGCCCCGTCCGGCGAGAGCCCGCTCGGTGACGTCATCGCCGACGCGCAGCTCGCCGCCACCCAGGGCAACCAGGCGCAGATCGCCGTGACCAACCCGGGCGGCATCCGCACCGACCTCACCTACAACACCTCGCCCGCGGGCGAGGGCAACGGCGTGGTCACCTACGGCGAGGCGTTCGCGGTCCAGCCGTTCGGCAACATCATGCAGACCATCACGCTGACCGGCGCGCAGCTCAAGACCGTGCTCGAGCAGCAGTGGCAGCCGCAGTCCAACGGCACCACCATCACCCGCTTCCTGCAGGTGTCGGCGTCGCTGAACTACACCTGGGCGCAGTCGGGCACCCAGGGCAACCGGGTCTCGGCGATCACCGTCAACGGGCAGCCGGTCGACCCGGCGGCGTCCTACCGGGTGTCGGTGAACAACTTCCTCGCCGCGGGTGGCGACGGGTTCACCGAGCTGGCCAAGGGCACCAACCTCGCCGGTGGTCCGGTCGACCTGGACGCGTTCGCCGCGTACCTGACCGCGCACCCGAACCTGGCGCCGCCCGCGTCGACGCGGGTCACCGTCGTCCCGTAGCGGATCCGGGGCGGCTGTCCTCTGTGGTCAGCCGCCCCGGTCCGTCCTCTCGGGACAGGGACGCGGCGTTACCCAGGTTCACCGGTTCGAGTTCGGCGGTGGGGTTGTCCTACTGGGACAGCAGGCGCACCATGGAGGAGACGGCCGGCTCGGCAAGACCGCGCGAAACGCCGAAACCCATTCGGTCACCGCGCCCGCCGGGAAAGGGTAGGTGGTGCCGTGGCGAAGCAGACAACTCCCGTAATGGTCTGCCGCCTGCCGCAACCCCGCGGCTGAGCCGACAGAACCGACTTGGCCGTGGATGAGGGCGGCAAGCTCGACGGATCACTTCGAGTGCACGGCACGCGACGCGTGTCGATCACGCACCTCGACGATGTTGATCCCCGCATCGGGCGCGTCTCCTGATCCGCTCGGCTGGGCTCCACGCCAACCGCCGAAGCGGTGGGCCATTGCGATGTGACGACCCCGGGTGCGACCGCCGACGACAGGCGGTCGCACCCAGGCGTCTGCCACGCCCAGGTCGACGCGGACCCCGCTCATGCGGTCCACGCGGTGGCGGCGCACTATCCTCATGCCCACGGAGCACGGCGGCGCGGGACACGGGGAGTGGTCGTGGAGTTCGACGACAGCGTTGGGCTGGACTCGTCCCAGGTTTCCGACGCCAGGGGGATCGGCGGCCGGGTGGCCCTGGGCGGCGGTGGGCTCGGGATCGTCGGTTTCATCGTGTACTTCGTGCTCTCCCAGCTCGGCGGCGTGCCCGCGAGCATCCCGCTGAGCACCGACGGCGTCGGCGGTGGCCAGAGCGTCAGCAGCGGTGACCTCGCCACCGAGTGCCGCACCGGCAAGGACGCCAACACCAAGCCCGACTGCGCCAGGGTCGCGCTGATCAACTCGATCCAGGGCTACTGGTCCGACCAGTTCGCCCGCTCCGGCCGCACCTACAAGCAGGCCACCACCACGTTCTTCAGCGGCGGCGTCAACACCGGCTGCGGTAGCGCCACCAGCGACGTCGGCCCGTTCTACTGCCCTGCCGACGGCAAGGTCTACGTCGACCTGACCTTCTTCCGCGAGCTGCAGACCCGCTTCGGCGCCCAGGGCGGCACCTTCGCCGAGGCGTACGTGCTCGCCCACGAGTACGGCCACCACGTGCAGAACCTGCTCGGCACCTCCGGCAAGGTCCGCGAGGGCACCGGCCCGACCTCGGACGGGGTCCGGTTGGAACTGCAGGCCGACTGCTACGCCGGGGTGTGGGCCAACCACGCGACCACCACGCCCAGTTCCAGCGGCAAGCCGCTGATCCGCTCCATCTCCCAGGACGACGTGAACCGGGCGCTCGACGTCGCCGCCCGCATCGGCGACGACTTCATCCAGAAGAACCTCGGCGGCGGCAAGGTCGACGAGAGCCAGTTCTCGCACGGGTCCTCCGCGCAGCGCGAGCAGTGGTTCCTGACCGGGATCAACGGCGGCAACCCGGCCGAGTGCGACACCTTCGGCGCCAGGAACCTGGGCTGAGACCGGCACTTCCACACAGGCGATTGCGGCAGCAACCGGACATACCAGTACGCTGCGCGGGTTGAGATCTCACCGCGCGGCGTGGGTTTCGGGGGAACCCATCGGGGCGTCGAGCGGTTAACGATTCTGGGGAGAGTCGAACCACAGTGCGCCGCACATCCGTGCGCCGAGCGGTTTCCCGCATCGGCGTAGTCGTTGCCGCGTTCGCTTTGACCGGGTCGCTCGCCGTGCCGTCCGCCCTCGCGCAGGACAACACCGAGCCCACCCCGGCGGCGACCGAACAGCCGTCCGAACCACCTGCCGAACCGTCACCGACCGAGACGGCGCCCGCGGAAACGCCGCCGGTGCCGCCAACGACCCCGCCTGCTGAACCGGTCCAGACCACTCCGGAACAGCCGGTCCAGACCACCCCGCCCGTCGAGCCGACCCGGCCGACCGAGACCGCGCCGCCCGCGCCCGCCGAGACCGCGCCCGCGGTGCCGGTACCCGGTGCGCGGCCGGTGCAGCCCGCCGCCGAGGTCGGCGCGAAGGCGGCCGCCGCTGCGCAGGCGGACGTCTCGGTGTCGGTGTCCTTCGACAAGGCGAGCTACGCGCCCGCGGAGACGGTCGCCATCACGGTCAAGCTGACCAACAAGAGCTCGGTCGTCGCCAACGGCGTCCGCGTCGACTACAGCGGCAAGCTGGCGGTGTCCAACACCTGGGGCGGGTTCCTGAACCCGTGGGGCCAGGGCATGGCGCCGGGGTCGACCCGCACCCTGCAGCTGACCGGCCGGATCCGCGACGTCGAGAACGGCGAGGTGGACCTCAAGGTCACCGCGATCGTCCCCGAGGGCGACACCGACACCGCGGACAACACCGGCACGGCCAGTGCCGCTGTCGAGGTGACGCCGACCGCGAGGTTCGGCGGGACCGCGTTCGAGGACCGCAACCTCAACGGCAGGCCGGATGCCGGTGAGCAGGCCCCCGGCGTGAAGGTCACCGCCAAGCGCGCCGACGGGTCCACTGTGGAGCGCACGGCAGGCGCGGACGGCCGGTTCGACTTCGGCGACCTGCCCTCGGGCAGCTACTCGGTCACCTACACGCCCAACCACCACCAGTTCCGCGTCCAGGGCGTGACCGGCGCGGCCACCGAGACGCTGTTCCTGTCCGGCACCGCCTTCGCCGACATCGCGGTGCGGACCTGGCTGGACATGTTCGCCACCGTGCACGCCTCGCTGCTGTTCGACAAGCCGAGCTACCGCCCCGGCGACCAGGTCAAGGCGACGGTGGTGCTCTACAACCGCTACCCCAACGACCTCACCGGCGTGACACTCAAGTGCCACCCGCAGGGCCTGGGCACCAGTTCCGCGTGGGGCGACCTCGTCGACGGCGGCCCGGGGGTGACGCTGCCCGGCCTGCGCTCGGTCACGTACACGATCTCCGACGTCGTCCCGGCCGACGCCGCCGACGTCGGGTACGTCGTCGCCGACTGCACCCTCAACTCCACCCAGCTGCCCGGCCTCGCCGAGCTCACCGCCGAGGCGCGGGTCGACGGCGTGCTGGGCACCGGCGCGGGCAGGCTGCAGATCAACGGCGTGTTCGGCCCGGAGCCGATGCGGTTCGCCACCACCAGGCTGCGCGACCGGGTCACCGGCGCGATCGTGGCGACCGCGACGTCCACCGAGGCCGGGGAGATCGACTTCAGCGGGATCCCGGTCGACACCTACTCGCTGCTGATCGACGGCCCGTACCGGGTCGACGGGCTGCTGGTGGCGCCGTTCGCCTTCCCGATCACCGCGAAGCCCTCGGGGCGGGTGTTCATCCCGGTGATCATCGACTTCGGCGACTACCCGGACCTGCGGGTCTCCGCGCACCTGGACAAGGCGGAGTACGTGACGAGCGACGTGGTCGAGGCCACGGTCACCATCCGCAACATCGGGGACGGGCCCGCCACCGGGGTCTGGTTCAACCGGGACCAGTCCACCGGCTCGCAGCTGCGCGTGTTCGACACCGGTGGCCTGCCGTCCGCCGACCAGGGGATCACCCTCGCCCCCGGTGAGACCAGGGAGTTCGTGCTGCACGGGGCGACCCCGGCCGCGGGCGGCACCGTGCTGTTCGGCGGGTCGGTCGTCACCGACAGCGCCGAGCTGGACGCGAGCAACAACTCCGTCCAGGTCAGTGCCACCTCGGTCGCCGTCACCGGTGACTACACCGGTGTCGTGTACGTCGACCGCGATGGCGACGGGGTGTTCGACCAGGGTGAGGGCTTGCCCGGGGTGATGCTGACCGCGTCGTCGTACGGCGGTGGCTGGGTCATGGACCGGCAGACCGACGCGGACGGGCGTTTCGCCTTCCTCGACATCCCCGGAACCGTCTACTCCGTGCACTACGGCCTCGAAGACGCGGACTACACCATCCCCGGCGGGTCGGGCACGGGCCGCGACCTCGTCTCGGTGCCCAGCGCCGGGCACGACGCCACAGTGCGGGCGTACCTGCTGCTCGACCGGTCGCTCGACGCGTCGGTGTCCTTCGACCGCGACCGCTACCACCCCGGTGACACCGCCACGTTCACGTTCTCCTTCAGCAACAAGGGGACGAAGCGGCTCACCGGTGTCGGTGTGCGCGGCATGCACGCCGAGGGCGACTTCCAGGCCCAGCCGTCCTGGGACCCGATCGGTCCCGGCGGACCCGGCCTGACGCTGGAGCCCGGGCAGCGCAAGACGGTGACCGTGACCGGCCAGATCCCCTGGGGCGCAAAGGTTCGCGCCATGATCGGCGTCGCCGTGGTCGCCGACGGCTCGTCGCCGAGCCACGGCTACGTCTTCGTCACCGACACCGCCGAGGTGGTCCCGGTCCCGGGGCAGCCGATCACCGCGGCGAACACCGGGACGACCGGCACCGGGCAGCCGGTCGCGCAGGGTGGCCTGACCCCGCGCGGTACCAGCGGTTCGGGTGGCAGCGGTGGTCTCGCTGACACCGGTGCCAGTGTCGTCGGCCTCGGTTGGTTCGGCTTCGTCGCGCTGATCCTGGGCGCGGGCGCGCTGATGGGCGCTCGCCGCCGCAAGACCGCCTGAGAATGAGCCAGTGGGGGGCAGTGCCGGACTGGCACCGCCCCCCACCGCTTTCTCAGCCCAACATCACGAACAACGACAGCGTGGCGAGGGAACCGAGCACGAACCCGGTCACCGCCAACCTGCCGAACAGCTCGGCCTTGCCGAGCAACCACAGCGCGCCCAGGCACACCACCAACACCCCGAACGCGATCATCCCTAGGTCGGACATGGTCTTACCCCCTGGTTGAGTCAGGTGTTACTCGACGGCGTCTCCTCTTCGTGGATCCCGCACGGACACTCCTCTCAGGACAGTTCCTGATCCTTGGTTTCCGGTAGCCAGAACAGGGAGACGAAGGCGAGACCGTAGGCGAGGGCGCCGAACGCCATCGCACCGCCGATCCCGTAGCGCAGGGCGAGGAAGCCGATGGCGGCCGGGAAGAACGCGCCGACCGCGCGGCCGAAGTTGTAGGTGAAGCCGGGTCCGGCGCCGCGGGCGCGGCTCGGGTAGAGCTCGGCCAGGTAGGCGCCGAAGCCGGAGAAGATGGCCGAGGAGCAGAAGCCGAGCGGGAAGCCCAGGTACATCACGTACCCGCCGACCGAGCCGGGCAGTTGCGTGTAGGCGAGCAGCAGCGCCGCGGCCAGCACGGCGAACAGCCGGAAGGTCGCCTTGCGGCCCAACCGGTCGGCGAACTGGCCGCCGGTGAGGTAGCCGAGGAACGCGCCGCTGATCAGGAACGCCAGGTAGCCGCCGGTGCCGATCACGGTGAGGCCGCGCTCCTTGCTCAGGAACGCGGGCAGCCAGGTCGCCAGCGTGTAGTAGCCGCCCTGGCACCCGGTGGCCAGCACCGAGGCGAACACCGTGCGGCGCAGCAGGTCCCGCCGGAAGATGGCCCTGAGTGAGCCGCGGGCCTTCTCCTTGGCGAAGACCGGCGCGTCCACTATGCCGCGGCGCAGGTAGACGACCAGCAGCGCGGGCAGGGCGCCGGTGAAGAACAGGACCCGCCAGCCGGTCTGCGGGTCGGTCACGCTGAACACCAGCGTCGACACCAGCGCGGCCAGGCCCCAGCCGACCGCCCACGAACTCTGCACCAGTGCCGCCGCCCGGCCCCGGTGCGCGGCGCCGACGTACTCGGCGACCAGGATCGCGCCGGTCGCCCACTCGCCGCCGAAGCCGAGGCCCTGCATGGCGCGCAGGGCCAGCAGCGTCTCGTAGTTCGGGGCGAGGCCGCACAGCGCGGTGAACACGGCGTAGGTGATGACCGTGATCATCAGCGTCGTGACCCGGCCGAGCCGGTCGGCCAGCACGCCTGCGGCGACCCCGCCGACGGCGGAGAACACCAGGGTGGTTGTCGACAGCAGGCCGGTCTGGCCGGTGTTCAGCCCGAAGGTCGCCGCGATGGCGGTGAGCCCGAGGGGGAGCACCCAGAAGTCGTAGGAGTCGAGCCCGTACCCCAGGAACGCCCCGACCACGGCCTTCTTGCCGCGTCCTGGCAGATCCCGCCACCAGCGGCCCCGCATGGTGGCCGCGTGCTCCGTCGTGTGCGCCATCACTCACCCCACTCGGTCGCTCACCTGCTGTGTACCCCCAGTGTGGCGATTGTTCAACAATATGACAATACTTCAATTGGACGATTCGACATGTGAACCGTAGGATTGTTGAACGATCTGCGATCCGCCGGGTGCGGCGACGGGTGCGGGAGGGTGCGTTGAGCGTCGAGGACGCGTTGGGCAGGCTGCGGGACCTGGCTGGGCTGCGGCGGCGGGTGCACGGGACGGCGGCCGAGGTCACCGCCGACACCCTGCGGGAGCTGATCATGGAGGGCGGTCTGCGCCCCGGCGACCGGGTGGTCGAGGAGTCCCTGCTCGGGCCGCTGGAGGTCTCCCGCAACACGCTGCGCGAGGCGTTCCGGCTGCTGGCGCACGAGAAGCTGATCGAGCACAAGGTCAACCGCGGCGTCTTCGTCCGCACGCTGACCGCCGACGACGTGCGCGACCTGTTCACCGTCCGGGTGCTGATCGAGCTGACCGCGCTGCGCCGCTCCCGCGAGGCCGACTGGGCCGCCATGAGCGCGGCCGTCGCCAAGGGCAAGGCGTGCGCGCGGGCCCACGACTGGCTCGGCGTGGGGACCGCGAACATGCGCTTCCACAAGGCGATCGTCGCCTCGGTCGGCAGCGCGCGGCTCGACGAGCTGATGGGCCAGTTGACCGCCGAGCTGCGCCTGGGCTTCCACGGGATGGGCGACCCGCGCGCGTTCCACGAGAAGTACCTCACCCGCAACGCGGGCATCGTCGACGCGGTGGCGGGCGGGGACGTGGAAGGCGCGGTCGGCCTGCTGCACGAGTACCTCGACGACGCCGGGGCCGAGATGCTCGCCGCGTTCAGCAGCGACCGCTAGGTCCGGCCACTAGGGTCGACCGGGTGCGGATGATCGGACCTGTCCAGTGACGCTGACCGTCTGGGAAGGCGTCCTGGTCTTCGTGGCCGGGGTGCTCGCGGGCGGCATCAACTCGGTGGTCGGCTCGGGCACCCTGATCACCTTCCCGGTGCTCCTCGCCGTCGGCTACCCCCCGGTGGTCGCCAACGTCTCCAACGGCATGGGCCTGGTGTTCGGCTCGGTGTCCGGCGCGATCGGCTACCGGGACCACCTCGTCGGCCAGCGCCCCATCCTGCTGCGGCTCGGCGCCGTCGCCACCGTCGGCGGCGCCTGCGGTGCCGTGCTGCTGCTCGTCCTGCCGCCCGGCGCGTTCGAGGCGATCGTCCCGGCGCTGATCGCCGTGGCGCTGGTGCTGGTCGTGCTCCAGCCGTGGCTGGCCGGGAAACTGGCCGAGCGGCAGGGCGAACGCCACCCGCACGGCGGGATCGGCCTGCTGGTCGCGACCTTCGTGGTCGGCGTCTACGGCGGCTACTTCGGTGCCGCGCAGGGGATCCTGCTGATGGGGGTGATGGGGATCCTGCTCAGCGAGTCGCTGCAGCGGGTCAACGCCATCAAGAACGTGCTGGCCGCCGTGGTGAACCTGGCCTCGGGCGTGGTGTTCGTGTTCGTCGCCGACGTCGCGTGGTGGGCGGTCGCGCTGATCGCCGTCGGGTCGACCATCGGCGGCGTGATCGGCGCGAGGGTGGGCAAGAAGCTCTCGCCCACCGTCCTGCGCGGCGTCATCGTCGTGGTCGGGACCGCGGCGATCGTGCAACTGCTGCTGAAGTAGCGCTCAGCGGTCGAACGCCTTGGCCGCCGAGAGGAACAGGTCGTTCTCCTCCGGCGTGCCGATGGTGACCCGAGCACCGTCCCCGGCGAACGCGCGCACCACGACCTTGTGGTTGAGGCAGTGCTCGTTGAACTCGGCGGTGCGCTCGTCCAGCGGCAGCCACACGAAGTTCGCCTCCGTCTCCGGCACCTCGTAGCCCAGGTCGAGCAGCTCGGCGCGCACCCGGCCGCGCTCGGCCACGATGTCGCGGCAGCGGGCGAGCAGCTCGTCCTCCGCCGCCAGCGAGGCCAGCGCCGCCACCTGCGCGATCGCGTTCACGCCGAAGGGCACGAACACCTTGCGCACGGCGTCGGTGACCGCCTCGGGCGCGACCAGGTAGCCGACCCGCAGGCCGGCCAGGCCGTACGCCTTGGAGAAGGTCCGCAGCACCGCCACGTTGTCGCGGCCGCGCGCCCACTGCTCCTTGGCGAACGCCACGCCGTCCGGGACCTCGTCGTCGGCGACGAACTCGCGGTACGCCTCGTCGATCACCACGAGCACGTCGCTGGGCACGGCGTCGACGAACCGCTCCAGGTCGGCCTCGCGCAGCGCGGTCCCGGTCGGGTTGTTCGGGGTGCAGAGGTAGACCAACCGGGTGGCCGGGGTGACCGCGGCGATCATGGCGTCGATGTCGAGCGCGTGTCCCGCGGTGAGTGGGACGCGGACCTGGCTCGCGCCCACCACGTGGGTGAGGATCGGGTACGCCTCGAACGAGCGCCACGGGAACAGCACCTCGTCGCCGCCGGTGCAGGTGGCCTGGATGAGCTGCTGGCACAGCGTCACCGACCCGCAGCCCACGGTGACCTGGCCGGTGTCGACGCCCAGCTTCGCCGCGATGGCCGCCACCAGCTCGGTCGCGCCGCTGTCGGGGTAGCGGTTGATGTTGGCCGCCGCCTCGGCGATGGCGGTCACCACGCTGGGCAGCGGGCCGAGCGAGACCTCGTTGCTGGCCAGCTTCACCGCCCCGGCGACGCTCTTGCCCGGGATGTAGCCGGGCAGCGAGTCCAGGTCAGCGCGGGTACGCACGGTCATGAGGGCTCCTCGTGGATCCACAGTGGCGACACCTCGTCGGCACTGCCCCGCATGCTACCGAGCGGACACGACTGTCCGTTCTCCGTGCGCCGACGACCGGGTGAAAATAGCCGTTTTCCTGCGGACGGGTGAGCGTGTGATCACGTTGACTGCTATTAACCCCGGCATGGTTGGGTATGTCATGGCCCAGACCCGCACTGAGGACTTCCGGCTCGCTGACGGCCGTGCGCTGCGCCTCACCTACGCCGAACCCGACGGGGTGACCAGAGGCGGTCTCGTCGTGCTCCACGAGGCCAGGGGCATCACCGACACCACGACCGCCATGGTGGCCCGGCTCGCGGGCGAGGGCTGGCTGGTCGTCGTCCCGCACCTGTACCCGGGTGAGGCCGGGTCGGCGGAGGTCGGCCACGACGAGGCCAGGGACAAGGTCAGCGAGCTCTCCGGCGACTCGGTGCTCGCCGCGACCGACATCGGGTTCGCCTGGCTGGCCGAGCACGGCCTGGCCGCGGACCGGATCGGCGTCATCGGGTTCGAACTGGGCGGCTCGGTCGCGCTGGTGGTCGCCGCCAGCCGCGACATCGGCGCCGCGGTCACCGTCTCCGGCGGCGGGATCCTGGAGCCGCTCTCCAGCGGCCTGCCCGCGCTGGTCGAGGTCGCAGGCGAGCTGCGGGTGCCGTGGCTCGGCCTCTACCGCGACGACAGCGACCAGGCGATCCTGCAACAGGTCGAGAAGCTGCGCGAGGCGGCGAGCACCGCCAAGATCGCCACCGACGTGGTCCGCTACCGCCCGGAGCCCGGTGCCCCCGAGGCGTGGCAGCGCGCCCTCAACTGGTTCGACGCGCACCTGCGGTGAAGGTCGCATCGCTCACGCTGGTCGAGTTCGACCTGCTCTGGGAGTCGCTCGGCCGCACTGACCGCCCGTACCCGCTCGACGTGCCCTCCTTCGGCGAGACCACCGACGAGCGCGAGCAGCTGCGCAAGGAGGTCATCGAGGGACTCGTGGCGCGCGGCCTGCACGACGGCACCGACGTCGACCGGGACCTGGAGGACTCGCTGACCCTGTTGGCGCAGCACGACTACAGCGTCGACGGGCTGCTCTCGCTCGGTCGGCACGTGCGGGTGCTCGGCGCCGGTCGCGGCAGCCGAACGGTGCTGGCCGTGCAGACGGGCGAACGCATCCGCATCGGAGCGCTGCGCGGCGGCGGCGTGGTGGCCGAGATCATGGCGCTGCTGCCGGACGCCGAACCCGGCCCGGGCACCGCGGTGACACTGCCCAAGTCGGTGTTCCACAACGCGATAGACGCCTACGTCGAGTCCGGGTTCGCCGGCCTGGAGACCATGCTCAACCAGGGCGGGGTCGCGGGCCGCGACATGCGCACCATCGCGACCCTGGTGGAGAACTCGCGGCACGGCGGCGGCCAGGTCGCGGCCAACAGCCTCGACCGGATGGGCAGGCGCACGCGCACCGACGTCGTCAACTGGTTCGACACGACCGCGGGCCGCTACCTGGCGCTGCCGACCACCCGCGACGGCGTCGACTGGCTGACCCTCGCCCCGGCCGACGCGCCCCGGCTGACCCAGCGGCTGCGCGAACTGGTCGCCTCGGTCGCACCGCGCTGAGGGGGGCGGGTGACCCCGCCCCCCGCGTGCGTCAGACGGCGGCTTCCACCACGTCGGTGACGATCAGCTCCGGCTCGGTCTTCTCGCGCACCTCGTCCACGCTGACCCCGGGCGCCACCTCGCGCAGCACCAGGCCGTCGCCGGTGATGTCGATGACCGCCAGGTCGGTGATGATCCGCTGGGCCACCCGCAGCCCGGTGTAGGGCAGCGAGCACTCGTCGACGATCTTGTACGACCCGTCCTTGGCGACGTGCTCCATCAGCACGATGACCTTCTTGGCGCCGTGCACCAGGTCCATCGCCCCGCCCATGCCCTTGACCATCTTGCCGGGGATCATCCAGTTCGCGATGTCACCGACCTTGGACACCTGCATGGCGCCGAGGATCGCCGCGTCCACCTTGCCGCCGCGGATCATCCCGAACGACAGCGCGGAGTCGAAGTAGGAAGCGCCCCTGCGGACGGTCACCGTCTCCTTGCCCGCGTTGATCAGGTCGGCGTCCTCTTCCCCCGCCCACGGGTACGGGCCGACACCGAGGATCCCGTTCTCCGACTGGAGCACGATCTCGACGTCGTCGGGCACGTAGTTCGGCACCAGCGTCGGCAGGCCGATACCCAGGTTCACGTAAGAGCCGTCGGACAACTCTGCCGCCGCACGGGCAGCCATCTGCTCTCGGGTCAGTCCCATCTCACGCCTCCTTGGTGCGCACGGTCCGGCGCTCGATGCGCTTCTCGGCGGCCTCGTCCGGGGACAGCAGCACGACCCGCTGCACGAAGATGCCCGGCAGGTGCACCTCGCCAGGGGCCAACTCACCCGGCTCGACCAGCTCTTCCACCTCGGCGATGCTGACCCGGCCCGCCATCGCGCACAGCGGGTTGAAGTTCTGCGCGGAGTCGCGGAACACGAGGTTGCCGTGCCGGTCGCCCTTCCACGCGCGCACCAGGCCGAAGTCCGTGGCGATCGCCCGCTCCAGCACGTAGTCGTGCCCGTCGAAGTCCCGCACCTCCTTGGCCGGGGAGGACACCGAGACGTTGCCCGAGTCGTCGTAGCGCCACGGCACGCCCCCGTCGGCGACCTGCGTACCGACCCCCGTACGGGTGAAGAAGGCGGGGATGCCGGACCCACCCGCGCGCAACCGCTCGGCCAGCGTGCCCTGCGGGGTCAGCTCCACCTCCAGCTCACCGGAGAGGTACTGCCGGGCGAACTCCTTGTTCTCACCGACGTAGGAACTGGTCATCCTGCTGATCCGCTTCTCGCGCAGCAGCAGGCCGAGGCCCCAGTCGTCGACGCCGCAGTTGTTCGACGTGACCTGGAGCCCGGAGACGCCCTTCTCGAGCAGCGCCTGGATGAGGGCGCTCGGGATGCCGCAGAGGCCGAACCCGCCGACGGCGAGGCTCGCGCCGTCCGGGATGTCGGCCACCGCCGCGGCGGCGCTGGGGACGACTTTGTCCATGTGTGCCCCTCCTTCTGGGTGTGGCACCGGCGACTCTAGCGGGGCGGGCGCCGTTGCCGATGTGTTCGAGATCGCCATAAATCGCCGCGGCCCGGTGGACGAGCACACTGTGCTGGTGGGTGTCGAGGAAGAGGGCCGCCCGGTGCGGCCCAGTGCTGACGGTCGCCGGTGGCGGCCGAGTGACGAACTGACATTGCGGCTGCTGACCTGGTCGGCGCGCCTGGTGGGGCTGCTCGCGGTCGTGTCGGTGGTGTTCCCGGTCGGGCGGCGCAGGCTGCGCGACACCGTGGGCGGCTGGCTCGACCTGCCGACCGAGGCCACCGTCGCCTCCGGCGTCGCGGTCCTGGCCAGCGGCGTCATGCTGATGATGCTCGCCACCGCGCTGCGCAGGCGCAAACGCAGGGCCTGGCAGGTCGCGGTCGGGGTCACCGGCCTCATCGCGCTGGCCCACCTCGGCTGGCGGCACGGCATCGGGTCCGGGGTCACCGCGCTCGTGCTGTGCGTCGCCCTGGTCGCGACCAGGAGCCACTTCACCGCCAAGGCCGACCCGGTGCACGGCAAGTGGCGCGCGCTGCGGGTCACCGCGCAGATCCTGCTGGCCGGGTTCCTGGCCAACCTGGTGCTGCTGAGCTCGACGCCGTCGCGCTACACCGACAACGCCCCGCTCACCGACCGCGCGCTGCACGCCCTGCTCGCGCTGATCGGCGTGTCCGGCCCGGTCCAGCCGGTGCCGTGGCTCGACGACCTCTCCGCCGCCGTCGGCCTGTCCTTCGGCGTCGGCGCGCTCCTGATCGGCGGCTACTTCCTGCTGCGCTCGGCCGAACCCAAGCCGGGCCTGGCGCCGGCAGAGGAGTTCCGGCTGCGGGAACTGCTCGCCGCGCGCGGCGCGGAGGACTCGCTGGGGTACTTCGCGCTGCGCCGGGACAAGTCGGTCGTGTTCTCCCCGTCCGGCAAGGCCGCGGTGCCGTTCCGGGTGCTCGCCGGGGTGGCGCTCGCCTCGGGTGACCCGCTCGGCGACCTCGAGGCGTGGCCGGGCGCGATCGAGGTGTTCCTCGCCGGGTGCCGCGACAACGGCTGGGTGCCCGCGGTCATCGGCTGCTCCGAGCGCGGCGCCACGGTGTGGGTCCGCTACGGCCTCGACGCGATCGAACTGGGCGACGAGGCCATCGTCGACGCCGCCACCTTCACCCTCGACGGCCGCTCCATGCGCGGCGTCCGCCAGGCGGTCGCCAAGCTCCGCCGCGCCGGGTACACCGTCGAGGTCCGCCGCTCAGCCGCGCTGGGCGAGGGCGAACGCGCCGAACTGTCCACCTTGGCCGAACGCTGGCGCGGCACCGAGACCGAACGCGGCTTCTCCATGGCCCTGTCCCGGCTCGCGGGCCCGGACGACCCGGACTGCGTCCTGGTCACCGCGTCCCGCGAGGGCGAGGTCGCCGGCCTGCTCCAGTTCGTCCCCTGGGGCAGCGACGGCCTCTCCCTCGACCTGATGCGCCGCGACCGCGCCGTCGGCGACAACGGCCTCAACGAACTGATGATCGCCGACATGCTCGCCGCCTGCCCCGATCTGGGCGTCACCCGCGTCTCGCTCAACTTCGCCGTCTTCCGCGCCGCCCTCGAACGCGGCGGCCGCATCGGCGCGGGCCCCGTCGCCCGCCTCTGGGCCAGGGCACTGCGCCTGGGCAGCCGCTGGTGGCAGATCGAGACCCTCTACCGCTTCAACGCCAAGTTCGCCCCCACCTGGAACCCCCGCTTCCTGGTCTTCCCCGCCGTCCGCGACCTGCCGCGAGTCGCCATCGCCGCCATCGAGGCAGAGGGCTTCGGAGGTCGCCCACCAGCACTTTTGCGCGCCCTCCGCCGCTGACCGGGGGGCGTTTTGCCCTCCGGTCAGGCACCTGTGTAGTCTTACCTCCCGAGCGGCCACTGGGGCCCCGGGAGGCTTCGCCTAGTCTGGTCTATGGCGCCGCACTGCTAATGCGGTTGGGGTTCAACGCCCCTCCCGGGTTCAAATCCCGGAGCCTCCGCTGTACACCCAGCTCGCTGGGTGACAACTGAACAAGCACCCGTAGCTCAACGGATAGAGCATCTGACTACGGATCAGAAGGTTAGGGGTTCGAATCCCTTCGGGTGCACTTCGAGAAACCGCGGCGAGACTCATCGCCGCGGTTTCTTCGTCGTTATGGGGTCCGGCGCCCGGTGGCACGGTCCACTGTGGCGTGATCACGGCCACCCGGCGTGGTGATCGACCTCGTTGGTTCTCCCACGGTGTCAGGGGAAGGCGTCGGGGAGCCGGGTGCGGGCGGCTCCCCGACGCGTGGCTGGGGGGTGGGGTCAGTGGTGGGCGTGGATGGTGAAGTGGGTGGTGGCCACGCCGGTGGGGGTGGTGATGGTGAGGGTGGCCTTGTAGGTGCCTGGTCGGGGGTAGCGGTGGTCGGGGGTGGTCACCTTCCACAGGCCGGGGGCGGCTAGCGGGCCCGCGGGGGTGGTGGGGGTGACGGGGACGTCGGCGGTGGTGCCGTCGCCGTAGGTGAGGGTGGCTAGGGGGGTTGTTGCCGAGGGGGCGGTGAAGCGGGCTACCTCGCCGCGGAGGGTTCGGGTGTGCTGGGTGGGGGCGGTGATGTCGGTGGTCCAGGGGACCGCGGGGCTGGGGCGGAAGTTGACGCCCGCGATGGTGAGCCTGCTGCCGAGGGACGACAGGCGGGCGGTGAAGTCGGGGAGGTTCCGGTCGGCCTGCGGGGTCCAGCCGACCTCGGCGATGGAGACCAGGCGCGGGTAGCTCAACCACTGGGCCTGCGCCAAGCCGCGCACCGTCTCCGACCACAGCGGCGCGGTAACACCGATCACGTCGGATTCGGTGAGCCCGTCGCGGACCGGCTGCCAGTCGTAGTAGCGGTCGAAGTCGCACGCGTTGCGGCAGGCCCAACTCAGCCCGATGGGGCTGCTCGGGTCGTACTTCTGGTCGATGTACGTGGTGCCAGCCGGGGACATGACGACCTTCGCGCCGCGCGAGACCTGCTTGAGGACGTCGGCCAGGGTCGAGCCGCGCCAGAACTGGATCACCGCGCCGGGCGGCAGGTCGACCGCGGCGTACTCGTTCCAGCCCATCGGCAGCTTGCCCAGCCTGGCCACCTCCGGCAGGAGCCTGCGCAGGTAGGTGAGGTAGTTGTCGTGCCCGGTCACCAGCGCCTCGTCGCCGCCGATGTGCAGGTACGGGCCGGGGGTGAGCGCGGCGATCTGGCTGAACACGGTCCGCAGGAACTCGTAGGTGACCGGCGAGTTGGCGTCCAGCGTCGAGTAGCCGACGTCGGCGGTGGTGTTCATCGGCTTGGCGACGCCGTCGGGGTTGAGCTTCGGGATCGACGCCAGCGCGGCGTTGGTGTGCCCGGGCCCGTCGATCTCGGGCACGACGGTGACGAACCTGGCCTTGGCATGCGCGACGACCTCCGCGTAGTCGCGCTGCGTGTAGTACCCGCGGATGGCCGGACCGGTGCCGAGCGGGTTCCCGTTGGCGTAGATGTCGGCGCCGCCCAGCGACCCGACCCGGGTGAGCGCGTCGTAGTCGAGCCCGGAGGGGTTGTCCCGGGGGGGCGTGACAGCGATCCGCCACGCCTGGTCGTCGGTCAGGTGCAGGTGCAGCGTGTTGACCTTGAACAGCACCGCGGTGTCGATGTAGCGCTTGATCTCCGCCACGGTGAGGTAGCTGCGCGCGACGTCGAGCATGACCCCCCGGTACGCGAACCGCGGGTAGTCGCTGATCCGCGCCGCCTGCGCCTGCCACACCGCGCTGACCCTGGTCCGGCTCTCCGCCCACGCGGGCAGCAGCTGCCGGAGCGTCTGCACGCCGAGGAACAGACCGGCGGGGGTGTCGGCGGAGATGGTCGCCGACCGCTCGTCGGTCACCAGCCGGTATCCCTCGGCCGCGTGCCCCGCCGGCGCCTTGCCTGGCCCGAGGTCGAGCACGATGTCACCCCGGCGCGGGCTCCGCGCGGTCACCGGCAGCCGGTACCCCGTGGCCGGTCGCAGCAGGTCACCGAGGTAGTCACCGACCTGCCTGGCCGCCCCTCTGGCAACGATGTGGCTGTCCTCCCCGAGGGCGAACGGAGCCCGACCGGTAGCCACCGCCTCGACCGGCCGGGGCAACAGCCGCTGCACCCCCGGTTCGACACTCGCGACAGGCGTCGCAGGCGCCGCCGCGGCAGGCATCGCCACCAACGCCACCGCGGCGACCACGACCGTGCGCCAAGTCCTCCGCATCGAACCCTCCCAGGGCCAAGTCGGACATATGGTCTAGACCATAGGAACTGCCATCCACACCCGTCAATCACTCGGTCGGCCTAGCCGCCCGCCCGGGCCCCGCTGCCGAACCCACGCCGAAACACCTTGTCCTGATTGGACAACCAACGATCCGCCAACCCTCCCCGCGCCGCGCCGAACTCACGATGTGCTGGCAGCAAACCCAAGTAGCCTGCCAACCACTACCGAGTGGATCGGCACCAACGACATCCTGTTGCCCACCAAGAGGTCGACCGAGGACAACCACAGCAACAGCAACCCCAGAAGCGACAACGGAGGGCCTGAGCCCGACTGCTTCACACCGCCCTCGGCCTCCAGCGTCGGGATCGCTGGTGCCTACTCGTGCGAGTAGACGCTGGGCGAGCTCTCTGACTTCGCGGCGGCGATCCTGTCCGTTGTCGCTGCAGTCGGCGGGATCGTCGTCCCGGTCCCGGTCCCGGTCCCGGTCCCGGTCCCGGTTGCGCCAGCGCGGGTTCGTCCGCCGCTGGCGTTGCTCGACCGTGGCGCCAAGTCTTGCCCGGCGCTGCGGTGTTGGTCGGGACTACCGCGAGATGGGTGCGGTCGTGGTTGTCTCCTCGTGTGGAACCGGGGGGACCGGGGGACGGAGAGGCCCGGGGAGGGGCTGGGGTCAGGAGGCGATCACCGCGTCTCGGCCGACGATGGCGGCGGTGGTCTCGGTGAGGAGGCGGCCGCTGACGTCCGGGTCGCAGCCGACTCGGGGGAGGCGGGCGCGGATCGCGGCGGGGGAGCGTTGGCGCAGGGTGGCCAGTTCGCGGATCACCTCGGTCGCCGAGCGGGTCGGGGGGTGGCTGAGCCAGGACTCGCGCAGGGTGGAGTCCTGTTCGGCCGACCAGGGTTGGTTCGCGTTGCCGACGGTGCGCCGCTTGCCCTCCAGCGCGGTGATCGCGACGAGCGCCTCCCGCAGGAGCTTCGCCGTCTCCGCCGCGCCGCCGGGGGGCAGCCGCACCGCGCCCTCGGCGACCACCTCGCCGTGGTCGTCCTTGGCGATGACGTCGATACCGAGCTCGCCGTCGTCATCGGCGGCCACGGTCAACGCGTAGCTGAGGTCCTGTCGTTTGCTGGTGTATTCCAGGTTGAATGCCATGTCCGCAACAGTAGGGATTTCGCGGCAGGGGCGGAGAAAGTTATCCACAGCCCCGATCGGGGGACTTGCCTAGCGGCGCCAACGGCTCCTGCCGACCGAGTGCGGCTCGTCGACGGGCTCGTCGATCTCGTCCGGATCGTCGTCGACCGGGTCGACCCGCTCGCGTTCCTCGCGCAGGATCGTCTCAAGTGTGGTGTCGGCCTTTCGCAGTCGCCAGACGATGATCGCCACGGCGACCACCGCGGCCACTATCCACAGTGCGGTAGCCATCGGTCACCACTTCCGCATCAGCCGTTGCCAACCCGCTGGATGGGGTACCCCAAAGGCTCCCACCTCACGCATCAGAACGCAGCGGGGCACCCCACATTACCCACCAGGTAGCACGGAATCCGCCCCAACGGAGCAGTGATCGGCCGCAAACCGACGAATCGCTCGCCCGAACGGCTACCGCGCGGACTCCCGCGGTCGCTCGGCGTCGACGACTTCGGTGACCGCGCTCGCCGACCGGTCCAGCGTCTCGCGCGCGGGCAGCCACACCAGCGCCGCGACGACGGTCAAACCGCCTGTGACCAGGAAAGCCCAGCCGAACGACAGCCGGTCGGCGAGCATCCCGGCGATGATCGGACCGAGGATCGCGCCGACGTCCGCGGCCATCTGGTAGGTGGCGAGCACTTGCCCGCCGCGGGATTTGCCGATCACGTCGGCGACGGCGGCCTGCTGCGGCGGGGTCAACACGCCGGTGCCGAGACCCGCGACCACGGTGGCGATGAGGAACTCGGTGACCGTCTCGGTGAAACCGAACCAGATGGTCCCACCCGCGGAAACGACCAGCCCGAACAGGATCAGCGGCTTGCGGCCCCACCGGTCCGACAACCGACCGGACACCATCAGCATCACCACGTTGCTGGCGGCGAACACCGAGAGCGCTGTTCCCGCGAACGCGCCGTCACGGTGCAAGACCTCGGTGATGAACAAAGGAACCAGTGAGACCCGGACTCCGAAAACCGCCCAGCCGCCAGCAAAGCTAGAGGTAAGTGAAGCGATGTAGCCGCTGTCGCGCAGTGCCTTACGTAGCGGCATGACATCCGTGGTGTGCTGACCCGCAGGCGTGATCAGCGTCGACTTCCTTAAGAACAGCCACACCGTGCCCACGGCCACCATGAGCGCGGTGGCGTAAACGAGGAATGGCGCGCGCAGCGAGATCCCGATCAGTCCACCTCCGACAAGTGGACCGGCCACGTTGCCGAGCAGGAAACTGGTTCCCCAGAGCCCGGAAGCCTTACCGCGCACGTCCGGGGGCGTCAGGTGGATCAGCAACGCGATGCCCGAGACGGTGAACATGGTCGACCCGATGCCGCCGATCCCGCGCAGGGCGACCAACTGCCAGTAGTGCGACGCGAACGCGCAGGAGCCGGTGGTGACAGCGACGATGGTCAGCCCTGTCAGGTACACCTTGCGCTCACCGAGCCGTGTCACCAACCTGCCGCTGACAGGTGCGAACGCCAGGCGGGTGAACGCGAACGCGCTGACCACGATGGACGCGGCGGTCACGCTCACGTCGAAGCTGCGGGCGAAGCTGGGCAACGCCGGTGCCACCAGGCCGAACCCGATCGCGATGATGAAGTTCGCCACCACGATGACCCACACCTCGCGGGGGAGCGCCGATGGCCGCTGTCCGATCGCTGCCACCGTCTGGACTCCTCTCGCGCATTGCTTAGCCCTGCGAACTATAGGCCGGGACGAACCAATCGGGTACTCCCTGTCCGGGACAGGTCTGGACGGGGTATGTGGGTGTGGTCACCCGCACTAGCTAAGGAACGCCGATGTCCGAACCGTTCGACACCGTCGAGGTCATCGCCCTGCTCGCCAAGCTCGCCGAGGCCGAACGGGATGCCCGCGAGCTGACCGCCGACGAGTCCTACCGCGATGGCCAGGCCGCCGGGCTCGCCCTCGCCCAACGCATCGTCCGCGAGCAGGCGAACCTGCCGGTGGAGGCCGACTCCGATCGGGTGTGATGTGGCAGCCCGGGGTCGGGCGAGCACCCGGCCCCGGTCGCCCTTATCCGATATCGCGGCGCCGGAAGGTAGCTAGACCAGCCACGACCGCGACTAGAGCCACACCGGTCAGCCAGATCAGAGGGGTCGCGGTGAACGTGGTGCCCGGTTGCAGCTTGGGCACGTGCGCAAACGGGGACACGTCCAGCACCGCTTGGGCCAGACCGATCACCGGTCCGTACAGCGCGAGCAGCACGGACACCGCGACCACGGCCCAAGCCCCGGTAACGGCTAGCGCGGGCCACGCCCCGTAGAGCAGGGCAGCGATACCTGCGATCACCCATACCGCGGGGAGTTGGGCCATAGCGGCCCCGAGCGTGTGCGAGAGCTGGTGCCCCAGGTCTCCCGAGCGCAGCCCGTGCGCGAGACCTGCGGCAAGACCCGAGGCGGCGAGCAGTACGGCCGGGCCCGCGATCGCGAACACCAGGTGGCTACCTGCCCACCGGATGCGGCTGACCCCGGTCGCGAGCACCGACTCCGCGTGGGTAGCGGTCTCCTCGGACCGTGTCCGCAACCCCGCTTGCACCGCGTAGACGGCGCTGAGCATCCCGAACAGGCCGACGATCGCGGACAGGTAGGCGTCGACCAGACCCTGCGTCCCGCCCATGCGTTCCATGATCTGCTTGACCTGCTCGCTGTCGCCCACGAGGCCGCCGATGCCGTCGGCGATAGCGCCGAAGATCACCCCCATGACGACAACGGCGGCCGTCCACCCGAACAGCGACCCGCGCTGCAACCGCCACGCGAGCCCCAGCGGGCTCGACAGCGACTTCGCGGCCGTTGCCGGGCCGGGCCTAGAGGGGAACAGGCCGGCGCCGATGTCCCGGCGCGGAACCAGTTGGTAGGCGATAGAGGCGACGACAGCGGCAACGCCGATCGCCAGCAGGAACACCCACCAGTCGTTGTTCACGAACGGCTTCGACCACTGCGGCCACGCCAACGGCGATAGCCACGACACCCAACTCGCCGACGGGGTCGAGTCCCCTAGCGCGCGCAGCAGGAACGCCGCACCCAGGACCGTCGTCGCCAGGCCGTTGGCCGAACGGGAGTACTCGGTGAGCTGCGCGGTGACAGCGGCGATCGCGGTGAACACCAGGCCGGTGCCCGCGAGCGTCAACCCGAGGGTCAGAGCACCCGCCACGGGGAGACCAGCACCCGCCATACCTGCGGCGATGAGCACGCCGATCAGCAAGCTGGAGGCGCCGGCGACGATCACGCCAGCGGTAAGGGCGGCATACCGACCCACTACGGCGGAACCAAGCAGCTCTAGCCGTCCCGAGTCCTCTTCCGCACGCGTGTGCCGGGTGACGGTGAAGATCGCGAACAGGGCGATGAACAGCGCGAGGAACGAGCCGTACCGCCACGCGCTCCAGCCACCGGGGGTGGACAGGTCGAACGCGGGCCCGTAGAGCACGGCGACCGACGGGTTGCTGCCGCTGCCCGCGTTGAGGGAGGCCCTGGCGGCGACGGTCGGGTAGAGCTTCTCGTAGGCCGACACGGTCGACCCGGGGATCACGCTCAGGACCACGATCCAGATCGGGAGGATGACCCGGTCGCGGCGCAGGGCCAGCCGGATGAGCGGCCACGTGCCCGTCATCGGACGCCCGCCTGGTCGTCCTGGTAGTGGCGCAGGAACAGCTCCTCGAGCGTGGGCGGCTGGCTGGTCAGCGAGCGCACGCCGGACTCGACGAGCGCCCGTAGCGCCACGTCGAGCTCGCGGGTGTCGACGTCGAACCTGACCCGGTTGCCCTCGACGACCAGGTCGTGCACGCCGGGCAGCGTGGCGATGCCGTTGGGTGGGGCCGCCAGTTCCGCGCTGATGCTCGTGCGGGTCAGGTGCCGCAGGTCGGCGAGCGTGCCCGTCTCGACCGTCTTACCGGCGCGGATGATGCTCACGCGATCGCACAGGGTCTCCACCTCGGCCAGGATGTGGCTGGACAGGAGAACCGTGCGCCCCCGGTCGCGCTCCTCGCGCACGCAGTCCTGGAAGACCGACTCCATCAGCGGGTCAAGACCGGACGTGGGCTCGTCCAAGACGAGCAGGTCGACGTCAGAGGCAAGAGCGGCCACTAGCGCCACCTTCTGCCGGTTGCCCTTGGAGTAGGTGCGGCCCTTCTTGCGCGGGTCCAGGTCGAACCGCTCCAGCAGGTCGGCGCGGCGGCGCTGGTCGAGGCCGCCGCGCAGCCTGCCCAGCAGGTCGATGACCTCGCCGCCGGACAGGTTGGGCCACAGGGAGACGTCGCCGGGCACGTAGGCGAGACGGCGGTGCAGCTCGGTGGCGTCGCGCCACGGGTCCCCGCCGAGCAGGGTGGCGCTGCCAGAGTCGGCGCGCAGCAGGCCGAGCAGCACGCGGATGGTGGTGGACTTGCCCGCCCCGTTCGGGCCGAGGAAGCCGTGGACCTCCCCGGTCCGCACCGTCAGGTCGAGACCGTCCAGCGCGCGGGTCCGGCCGAAGGTCTTGACCAGGCCGGACACCGAGATTGCGGTTGTCATGGTTCAGAACGTACTCTTAGTTCACAACTTTGTGAACGTTCGAAACAGGCTAACGTTGTGATGTGGACCGGAAGGGTGAGGCAGTGGCGGAAGACCCGTTGGCGCACTACGTGGAGCGGTTCGCGTTGCTCCTGTCGGACGCGGGCATGCCCAGGATGCCTTCTCGGGTGTTCACGCGGCTGCTGGTCACGGACTCCGGTAAGGCCACCGCGACCGAGTTGGCCCAAGCGCTGCAGGTAAGCCCGGCGGCGATCTCGGGCGCAGTGCGCTACCTCGAACACGTCGGCATGGTCACGCGCGGCCGTGATCCTGGTCAGCGTCGCGACCACTACGCAGTCCCCGACGAGGCGTGGTTCGAGGCGATCATGAACCGGGACAAGGTGCTCGCCGCCTGGTCCTCGGCCATGGCCGACGGCGCCGAGATGCTCGGCGCCGACTCGCCCGCGGGCAGGCGGATGGCCACCAGCCAGCGGTTCTTCGAGTTCCTGCGCCGGGAGATGGACGAGCTGACCGAGCGGTGGCGCGCCCAGCGCTAGCGCTCGGCCGCCTGCACCAGCCGCTTGGCCAGGTCCTGGATGAACGTGCGCAAGCCCGCGCGCACGACGGGGCCGGTCCCCGGGATGCGTTCCACGAAGCTGATCCGCCACACCAGGTCAGTCCCACCGCCGTCGCGCGGGATGAACGTGACCTCTCCCCGGTAGTCCTTGACCGGCGCCGACGAGCGGAGCACATAGACGTGCCGACGGTCCTGTTCGTACTCGACCGTCTCCTCGCGCACTAGGACCGGTTTGCGGCCCAACACGCGGATAGCGCCAACACCACCAGGTGAAGGATCGCCCTCGCGTTCGAGGTACGACTCAGCCACCACTGGCCGCGCCCACTCCGACCACCGCCTGCCGTCGGAGACCAGGGTGAACAGCGCGGCCGCGTCGGCGCTGCTGCTCGTGTTGATCTCGAAGGCGAAGGTGCGTTGGCGCTCGACCATGGGCGGTCTCCCGGTGCCGGGGCTGTGGACACCGCAATCGTTCCACCCCGGATCCGGCGTAGCCTGCCCACCGGGCGAATAGCCGCGCTCGCCGACTCGGACCGGATGAGGGGCCAGGCATGACGACTGCCGACGACCGCGTGCTCGCGCTCGCCGACGAACTGCTGGAGCTGCAGCTGGCCGCCGAGCCGCTGGGCGCCACGCTGCTCGGGGTCCCCGGGTACGACGACCGGCTGGCCGACGCCTCCGAGGAGGCCGGGCTGCGCCAGCGGGCCGCCGCCGTGGACATCGCGGCCCGCGCGGGCGAGTACCCGGACGACCTCACCGCCAAGGTCGTCAAGCAGCAGGCCGAGGCCATCGTCGACCGGGTCGACGCGCGGATGGTCGAGTACACGATCTCCGACATCTTCGTCGGCCCCGCCGCCTCGCTGCTGACCTTCCTGCCGATGGTTGTCCTACCGGACGCCGAGCGCGGACAGGCATACCTGAGCCGGTTGCGCGAGGTCCCCAAGCACCTCGCGCAGGTCGGTGCGCGGCACCGGGCCGGTGTGGCGGCAGGGCGGGTCCCGGTGCGCAAGCTGGTCGACTCCGCCATCGCGCACCTCGACCGGTACCTGGGCGCCGACCTCCAGGCCGATCCGCTGCTGGCCCAGAAGCTGGCGGGTGACGACAACGGCTTCGCTGCCGAGCGCGAGCGCCTAGTGGCCGAAGTGGTCCGACCAGCGTTCGCCGCGTACCGCGCGCTCTTGGCCGACGAGATCGCCCAGCACGGTAGGCCCGACGACAAGCCCGGTCTGTGTGCCCTGCCTGGCGGCGATGAGGCATACGCGGCTCTCTCGCGTGTGCACACCACCACTGATCTCACCCCGGACGAGCTGCACCAGACCGGCCTGGACGTGATCGCGAGCCTGCGCGCGGAGTACGCCGAGCTCGGGTCCCGCGTCTTCGGCACCTCCGACCAGGCCGAGATCTTCCACCGGCTGATCACCGACCCCGAGCTGCGCTGGCGCGACGCCGACGAGCTGCTCGGCCACGCCAGGGCCGCGATCGAACGCGCTGAAGAGGCCGCGCCGCGCTGGTTCGGCAGGCTGCCCGGACAGCGCTGCCAGGTTGAGCCGGTTCCTGCGGCCGAGGCCCCCGGTGGCCCTGCCGCGTACTACATGCCGCCCTCTCTCGACGGCCTACGTCCTGGCGTCTACTACGCCAACACCGACCGCGCGCACGAGCGCGACAAGTTCCTCGCCGAGGTCACCGCGTTCCACGAGGCCGTGCCGGGCCATCACTTCCAGCTGACCATCGCGATGGAGCTGACCGAGCTGCCGCTGCTGCGCAGGCTCGCCGACGTCAACGCCTACGCCGAGGGCTGGGGCCTCTACACCGAGCGCCTCGCCGAGGAGATGGGCCTGTACTCCGACGACGTGGCCCGCTTCGGCATGCTCGCGATGGACTCGATGCGCGCGGGCAGGCTCGTCGTGGACACCGGGCTGCACGCCAAGGGCTGGAGCCGCGCGCAGGCCGTGGACTACCTGCGGGCCAACACGCCGCTGTCCGCCCTGGAGATCGGCAACGAGGTCGACCGCTACATCGCCTACCCGGGGCAGGCGCTGTCGTACATGGTCGGTCGGCTGGAGATCCAGCGCGTGCGGGCCGAGGCGGAGGAGCGGCTGGGCGACCGGTTCGACATCCGCGCCTTCCACGACCTGGTGCTGTGCGGCGGTCCGCTGCCGTTGAAGGTGCTCGACGAGGTCGTGACCGCCTGGCCGGGGGTCTAGCGCAGGCTCGCCCCGGACAGGATCGCCTCGACGGTGGCCTCGGTCAGCGGCGCGGGCTTGTCAGGTCCACCTGCCAGGTCTGCCGCCACGACCAGCAGTGCGATGCCGCGGGGACGGGTGTCGGTGGCGTTGTCCAGGTCGATGGCCAAGACAGCCACCTCGCCCTTGGTCGACGCGCACTTCGGGTCAGCCGGTGTCGACGTGACCGCGGCGGTAGCCACAACGGCCTTCTTGCCGTCGACCTGGAGCGGTCGGATGTTGGGTGACGCAACTGTCGCGCCGGGGAAGTAGACCCGGCCGAACGCGGACGTGAAAGTTGTGGCGGTTTTCTCGGCCGTGACGTCCTTGTCCGCTGGGTTTTGCGCGGTCGCACTAGTGGCGAACGCTCTGCTGTAGCCCGTGCCGCCGCAGGTATAGGGGCCATAGGCAGCCGTACCGCTGAAGTCCACCCCGGCCACGGTCGGCTTTGCTGTCGCGTCCACCTGCCAGTTGGTGGGAACGCGATAGGACAGGTGCGCGGCGGGATTGTCGATCACGCGCCCGGGTAGTGGCGGCGGCGCGGTGGTCGATGTGCGGCGTGGCCTCGAGGTCGTGGTCGGCGGCCGCGACGTGGGTGTGGACGGTCGGGCCCCTGTGGTCGACGTCACCGCCGCCTCATCCGGTGTGTCCCCCGATGAGCGGTTGACCAGCGCCAACACGACGACCGTCGCGACCGCGGCGACGATCGCGACGACGCTGAGCGCCATGGGGACCCGGGACGCCCGCCGGGGTCTGTTGTCGTCCTGCCAGCCGGTCACGCGGCGAACGATAGCCGGGCGACGAGCCGGGAATTGCCATTTCGGTTGGTTACTCTCCGCGTAGATGTCACCGTCTCAAGTGAACGTATGACAACACTTTGGACTCAGATTCACCCCCATCGTGGGGTTTAAATGAGCGCTTAGTAGAGTCCGCCCACGCTGACGTGTCAGTTCGACCTCAATCGAGTGAGTCGATCTTTATGCACGTCAGTGGCGGCGGGCTGTGTCGGGCCGGTGCCGCGCCAGGTTCACGGATCGACGTTCACGTGCGCAGAGGAGAGTCAATGCGGAGTCGTTGGAAGGTGGCCACGGCCGCCTTGTCGTTCGCCGCGGTATCGGTGTCGCTCGCCGCCATCCCCGCAGCGGCGGCTGAGTCCGCCAAGGGCACGCTCCTGCCGCTGGAGGACGCGGTCGCGCAGGGTTACTCGGTGAACATGGTCAAGGGCCAGCACACCAAGGACGTGAAGCCGTACCTGCTCGCCTTCAAGCTCGCGGGCGGCGAGAAGCTCGGCGTCTACTGCGTGGGCATCGACATCGAGTGGTCCTTCGCGACCAACGCGATGACCGAGGTGCCGTGGGGCGACTACCCCGACGAGAACGCCCCGTTCAAGGCCAACGCCGACAAGATCAACTGGGTGCTGCACCACGGCTACCCGAACGCCTCGCTCGCGGACCTGAACAAGCTCGGCCTCGACACCAACGCCGACGGCATCGAGCTCGAGGAGGCCGTCTCGGCCACCCAGGCCGCGCTCTGGCACCTCAGCGACGGGTACAACCTCGACGAGAGCAACCCGGTCTCGGACGACGGCAACTCGGCCGACGACGCCGAGAAGGACGTCCTCGCGCTCTACAAGTACCTGATCGGCGAGGCCAACGTCGGCATCGGCCCGTGGTCCGCCGGTGAGCTCAAGGTCAACCCGGGCTCCCTCTCCGGCACCGCCGGTGACCGCGTCGGCCCGTTCAAGGTGACCACCAACGGCACCGTCACCGCGCTCGAGGCCCAGCTCCCCGCCGGTGTGAAGATCACCGACGACAAGGGCAAGGTGCTCACCGCCGCCGACATCAAGAACGACACCGAGTTCTACATCGAGGTCCCGGCAGGCGCCGCCGCGGGCAACGGCACCGTGAAGATCTCCGGCAAGTCCCCGGTGATCGAGCTCGGCCGCCTGTTCACCGGCACGCACGCCAACGGCAACCAGGCCCAGCCGCTGATCGTCGCCGACTCCGAGACCAAGGACCTGAACGTCCAGGCCAAGGTCGACTGGAAGGTCAAGCCGACCACCCCGCCGTCGTCGTCGACCACCGCGACCACCTCGCCGTCGACCACCACGGTGCCGCCGACCACGACGACCACGGTCGCCCCGATCCCGCAGCCCAGCCCTGGCCTGCCGGACACCGGTGCCTCCATCCTGCTGCCCGTCCTGGTGGGCCTCGGCCTGCTCGGTGGCGGCGCGGGCGCGCTGCTCTACGTGCGGCACCGCCGCCGCGCCGCGTAACCAGCTGATCTGAACCGATGCCCTCCCTGGTCCGCCGGGGAGGGCATCGGCGTCTTACCGTCACGGTGTGAGCGACGACGTGGCGGCACCGCACTGGCTGCGGGGCCTGTTGAGCCAGAAGCCCGCGCCGGTGCCGTGGAAGCGCGGTCTGCGGGCCGCCGCCTCGATCGCGGGCCCGGTCGCGGTCGGGTTGGCCGCGGGTCGGATCGACCTGGGGGTCCTCGTGTCCCTCGGCGCGCTGTGTGTCGTGTTCGCGGACATAGACGGCCCTTATCCCTATAGGTTCCAGCGCACGGGTTGGGCTGCCTTCGCTGGCGTCGTCGGATACCTCGTAGGCGCACATCTGGCCAGCTCAGCGGTGTGGGTACTAGTCCTGGTCGCAGGCGTGTCGGCTCTCGTCAGCGCTATAGGCAGCACGGCATCTATGGCTGGGCTCCAGTTGCTGGTGTTCGCCGTCCTGGGGACCGGGCAGATCGCCGAGCCGTGGCTGGCTGTCCGGTGCTTCGGCTTGGGCGCAGCGTTCGCGTTGGTGCTGTCGCTGGCTGCCTGGCCTGTCCGGGGTGCGGCGCACGAGCGAGCCGCAGTGGCGGCGGTCTACGACCAGATCGCGGTGATGCTGGCCGCCTCCGGTACCGCTGCCGCACGACAAGCCCGCAGGGACCTGACGGACGCGCTCAACACCGCCTACGACGCCCTGTTCAACGTCCGCTCTCACCTGGCCGGTCGCGACCGGTCCTACCGACGCCTGTTCGTCCTTCTCACCGAGACCACCCCGGTCATCGAGGCAGCCGTGGCGCTGGTCAACGCCAAGAAGCAGGCGCCGCCGGAGTACGCCACCTACCTGCTCGACGCCGCTTACCGGATCCGCGTCCGAGAGCCCTTGGCCGAACCGCCGAGCCCGCCTGATGAGGGCCGCGCAGTCGCCCAACTCCACGCCGGGCTGCGCGCGGTCGCCGAGTTCCGCCGTGGCGACCACGACACCGACCGGCGCCAAGAGGGCGAGCGGCTGGACCTGCGGGTTCTCCTCGGCAGGCGTACCTGGCTGGTCGTGCTGCGCCTGATGCTGTGTGTGGGGCTCGCGGTCGCCGTCGGACGGCTCTTGGAGCTAGAGCACGCGTACTGGGTGACGTTGACCGTGGCGATCGTGCTCAAGCCCGACTTCGGGTCGGTGTTCGGCAGGGCCGTCCTGCGCGGCATCGGCACCGCGATCGGAGTGCTGCTCGGTGCAGGTGTGCTGGCCCTAGCCCCACCCAGTTGGGTCCTAGTGGGGTTGATGGCGGTCGCGGCGGCGGCATTGCCCATCGGCCAGGTTCGCAACTACGGGATGTTCAGCACGTTCGTGACCCCCTTGGTGCTGGTCCAGTTGGACATCGCCCAGGCAGGGCAGTGGAGCCTGGTCGGTGCGCGGCTGCTGGACACCGCCATCGGTTGCGCCATCGTGCTCGTAGTGGGCTACTTGCTGTGGCCAGGCGCTAGACGTCCCCGAGTCGGCGAGGACCTGGCGGCGACCCTCGACACCATCGCCGACTACCTCGAACACGCCCTCTCAGGCAGGACAGATGAGAAGTCCACCTTGCGCAGGCAGGCATACCGAGCCCTCTCCGACCTTAGGACTGCCTTCCAGCAGTCGATCGTCGAGCCTTCCGCCGCAGGCCGCCAGGCCGCCGCGTGGTGGCCGGTGATCATCGGCCTCGAGCGCCTCACCGACGCGGTCACCGGCGTCGCCGTCGCGATCGACCGGGGTGCCGACCCGGTGGCCGATGCCGACACCAAGGCCATCGCCGCGGCGGTCAGGGAAGCCGGGAAGGCCGTGCGCGGCGAACGGGCGCCCAAGCGGGCGGCGCTACCCGACGACGACCGGCTTGACCGGGTGGTCGGCGAGCTGACCTCGGTGAACGCCACCCTGCGCGGACCGGTACTTGCCAGAGGGCGTCGAACGCCGGTGCCGGAGTAGGTATCTTGATTGTTTGGCAGTGGGCACTGCTGGATCGGTTGGGTAACCTTCCAGCTTGGCGTGAGGAGCAACATGGGCATCGACTTCAACCAGCTGAAGCAGCAGGCGGAGAACCTGGTCGAGCAGCACGGGGACAAGATCGAGCAGGGCGTCGAGAAGGCGGGCGAGTTCGTCAAGGGCAAGTTCGGCCACGACGCGCAGGTCGACGCCGTCGTCGACAAGGTCCAGGACCTGATCCCGGACAAGCCGCAGACCCAGGGCGACCAGGCGTGAGCTCACCCACCTCGACCGAGCGGGCGGAGACCGCGGCCCGGCTGCGCAACCCCGCGGTGGTCACCTGGCACGGCACCGAGCCGACCTCACTCGAGTCGGTTCGGTTGCTGCTCGCCGACGGCAGGCTCCGCGCGTCCGGGAGGCTCATCGTCGCCGCCGACCGTTCGGCGGGCGTAGAGGCGTACAGCGCCTCTTACGAGGCATCCCTCGACCGCGGTGAGGAGGCGGGCAGGCTCTTGCTCCGCACGACCACCGCCGAGCAGGAGCGGCAGATCTCGCTGAGCCGCGCCGAGGACGGCACCTGGCTCGTCGACCACGGCCACACCTCGGCCAGGGACAACTTCGGCGGGTCGGTCACCGTGCACGTCGCGGGCGCGGTCACCTTCGCCACGCTGCCGATCCGGCGGCTCGGGCTGCACCGCACCCCCGGCGAGTTCGAGATCCCGGTCGTGCACGTGTCACTGCCCGACCTGCAGGTCAGGCTGGTCGACCAGACCTTCCGCACGGTCTCCGTCGACGAGCGCGGCGCGGTCATCGCGTTCACCCAGGGCGAGTTCAGCACCGAGTTGACGGTGGACCCCGAGGGCGTGGTCCTGGACTACCCGGGTGTCGCGACCCGCGTCTAACCGGCCAGTTGGAACGACGCGTAGGCCAACCCGGGGATCGCCTTCTCGTCGACCCCGATGGCCTTCACCTCGACGGTGTGCCTACCGGCGTTCAGCCCGCCGGTAGGCAGCGCGAGCGTCCACCGGCCGCCGACGCCGGGTCCGTCCACGGTGGTGGGGATCCCCGCGATCCGCTGGCCGTCCAGCCGCACCTCGATCCCGGCCAGGCTCGCCAGCCGCCCGGCGACCCGCTGGCCGTCGAGCCCGTCGGTGCGCACCTCCAGCACCACGCGCCCGCCCCGGACCTCGGTGCCCTCGGGGATCGCCTTGCCCGCCGCGTCCAGGAACGTCCCGCTCGGCTCGGCCAACGCGGGCCTGGGTCGGGGCAAAGGCAGGTCGGTACCGCTACCGGCCGCAGGTGAGACAGCTCCTTCGGGCGCGGTTAGCTCCAACGCGACGTTGATGACGTTCGTCGCTGCTTGGCCCTGGTGGAGTGGCCCTCGCACCCGCAGAGGCAGCGTCTTGCCGCCAGCGGCCAGCACGAGTGCCTCCGGCGGCACGTCAGCCACGATCGGATAGCGCACACCCCGGGACATGGGCTGTCCGGCGACGGCAGGTCTAGCGGGGAAGATGGCGCCACCGATCTCGATGCTGAAGGTGTCCGTAGTCGCGTCGCCCGGACGGTTCTGCGGGACCAGCACCGCGCGTACTTGTCCGCCGCGGGTCCCCTTGACCTGGGTGCCGGACGCGGACGTCGACAGCGGCGCGTCAGGGCTCACGACGATGCGACCAGGGTCGATCGGTGGCGGCACTACGAGGACCGGGACGGTCGTAGGTGCGCCGATGAACCCGACAAGGTTGACCGCCGCGTAGACATTGGCCGGGCCGGTGAACCCCACCAGCGCCGTAGCTTCTCGCCACGTCGGGACCACATCACTCGCACCGACGACAACGCCGTCTTGGAGCACCTGCACACCGGACTCACTGAAGACCACTTCCCAGCGGACCGTGAACCCGATCTCCGGCGGCTTGGGCGCGGTGACTCCGCCGCCTCGCGTGGTGCGCGGAGTCCCGGGGGCGACCAGAACGCCCACGTCGGTCGAGGCGCCCTGGCCCGCGATCCACACCCGGATGGTCCCCGGCGGCAGCGTCGGGTCGTCTGTGGCCACGCCCGCCGGGTGCGGTGTGGCGCTGGGGCCGTTCGGCGAACCGTCGATCAGGTCCGCCGGGCCGGGGACCAGGTCGAGGTGCAGCACGCCGCCCAGCCCGACGTGGTCGGTCTCGACCACCAGCCGCCCGTACTCGCCGTTCACGGGGGTGTCCCGGAGCCGGAACGGCGGCCGGGCCCGCAGCGCGACCGGGTCGGTCCCGCACTTCGCGCTGATCACGAGCCGTCGACCGTCCTCGCCCTCCCCGCTGGTGGCCTTACCGCAGCCGTTGCTGCTGGCCAGCGTCCACTTGACCGGGTCGGGAATGACGCGGGAGGTGAACCGATCGTTGAACGACCAGGGCGGATCGTCCGCTACCTCTAGCGGCGTCGCGTTGGTCTTGGTCGGTTCGGACCGCTGACCGTAAGCGTCGACCGTGCGGACCTCGATGTCGTAGGCGGTGTTGTTGTCGAGGGCGTCCAACTGCGCGCCGGTATAGGCAACGAAGCGGGTGAACTCCATCGTCCCCATGCGACCCCAACGCACGTCGTAGCCCGCTGCGCCCTTCGGCTCATCCGGCCCCCACCGCAGCTGGAGGCGCTGTGGGCCAGGAGTGACCTTGATGGCCGCCGGGGGTTTGGGCTTCTCCGCCGGACGCGGCACGATGACGCCCTCGGCGGCGAACGGCTTGACGGTCGTCTGCGCCGGTGGGACCTGCACCGTCGTTGGTGCTGCCTTGTCCTCTGGCGGCGTACGCAGCACAAGGACCGCCCCGACCAGCACGGCCAAGCCCGCCGCGATGGCCGCCAACCGGCGCACCCGGTTCGGTCGAACCGGCGTTGGTAATGGTCCCGGGAGATCCACCGGCCCAACGTAGGCGTCGTTCAGCGGCCCCTTGCCGATTCGTTGCCGAGCCGATACCTCAGTCGGCCAGCACGGGTAGCGCTACCGCCGCCAAGTCGCCGTCGAACCCGACGACCCGCCCACCGCGGGCCCCGACCAGCCGTAGCTCCTCCATCGGGTCCGCGCCCGTCAGGTCGACCATCGCCTGCGCGCGCCCCGCCGACCGGTACGCGTCGTAGGTGACCCTGCCCGCGTGCCCTGCCTGCACGGTGGCGCCGAGCGCGCCCGTTGAGGCCAGCGCGCCGCGGGCGGCGCCGAGCCTGCCCAGCGCCTCGTCGACCGCGTCCAGCAGCGCGGCCCGGTTGCCCTCGCACATCGCCAGCACCAGCTCCGGCCTGCTGCCCGCCACCCGCGTCCCGTCGCTGAACGACCCGGCGGCCAGGGCGAGCGCCAGCGGCCCGCCATCGGCGCCCACAGCGCCCAGGACGGCGGCCAGCACGTGCGGCAGGTGCGAGATCCGCGCGACCGCGGCGTCGTGCTCCAGCGTGGTCGTCGGCACCACGCCTGCACCGCAGTCCAGCGCGAGCTGGGCGGCCTCGCGCCACGCGGGCAGCGCGGTCTCCTCGTCGGCGGTCACCACCCACGCCGCGTCGGTGAACAGGGTCGACGTGCTCGCCTGCCACCCCGACTCCGACTTGCCCGCCATCGGGTGCCCGCCCGCGAAGCGGGTCGACGGCGCGTACTTGGCGACCGCGTCGGCCACCGGCCCCTTCACGCTCACCACGTCGGTGAGCAGGTTCTCCGGGGCCAGGTCACCGACCTTGCGCAGCACGGCGTCGACCGCGGGCAGCGGCACCGCGACCACCACCAACGCGTCCTGCTCCGCGGCCCGGCGCAGCGCCGCGTCCACGTCGAGGACGGTGAACCCCTCGGCGATCGCGCCCTGCGCGTCCGCCGATGAGCCCGCTGTCCCCCACACGTCCCGCCCAGCCGCCACGGCCGCCCGCAGGACGGAACCGCCGATGAGCCCCAACCCGACCACGCACACGGATCGCATGTAGCCGGATTGTGCCGTATGGATCACCTGTCAGCGCAGCATGTCTAGAGCGAACGCTGCGTAAGTGCTGACTCCATGCGGTAGCGCTGACTCGTCGAAGTGGACCCGGTTGGAGTGGTTCGGTGCGGCGTCGCCCGGATCCACCCCAGGTGGGCACGCACCGAGGAACGCCATCGCGCCCGGAACGCGCTGCAGTACGTAAGACCAGTCCTCCGCGCCCATGAGCGGGTTCGTCATGGGGTTGACGTGCCTGGCCCCCAGCGTGGCGCCCGCGATGTCGTGCACGCGCGCGGCGACCTCGTCGTCGTTGATCGTCACCGGGTAGCCCGCGTCGACCTCGAAGGTCGTAGTGCACCCGTGCGCCGCCGCGATCTGCGCGCACACCCGCGGGATCTCGGCCAGCATCGTGGCCCGCGACGCCTCGGACAGCGTGCGCAGCGTGCCCTCCAGCTCTGCGGTCTCCGGGATGATGTTCGACGTGGTGCCCGCAGTGATCCGTGCGATGGTCAGCACGGTCGGCTCGAACACGCTGATCCGCCTGGTCACGACCGTCTGCAGGGCGCCGACCATGGCCGCGGCGGCGGGTACCGGGTCGACCGCGTCGGACGGGTTGGACGCGTGGCCGCCCTTGCCGGTGATCCGGATGGTGAACGAGTTGGCGCTCGCCATGATCGGCCCCGGCCTGCACCGCAGCACCCCGGAGGTCTCCTTCGAGGTGATGTGCAGCGCCAGCGCCCGGTCCACCGGCCGGTCGGCGACGTCGAGCACGCCCTCGTCGAGCATGAACTTCGCGCCGTAGTGGCCCTCCTCGCCCGGCTGGAACATGAACACGACGGTGCCCGCCAACTCGTCGCGGCGGTCGGCGAGCAACCGGGCCGCCGAGGCCAGCATCGCCACGTGGGTGTCGTGACCGCAGGCGTGCATCGATCCGTCGACCTGCGAGGCGAAGGGGAGCCCCGTGTCCTCTTGCAGCGGCAGCGCGTCCATGTCCCCGCGCAGCAGCACCGTGGGACCCGGGCGCGCGCCGTCGAGCACGCCGATGACCGAACCGAGCCCGTCCCCGGTGTGCACCCGCAGGTCGAGGCCGTCCAACGCGGCCAGGACGGCGGCCTGGGTGTGCGGGAGCGCGAGGCCCTGCTCCGGGTGCTGGTGGAGCTGTCTGCGCAGCGCGACCGTGTTCGGCTGGAGCGCGTGGGCGGCGTCGAGCAACCCGCTGAACCGGGGGTCGCCCGCCAACGGAGACTGGTTCGTCATTTCTCGATAGTGTCATCGCGCGCCGGTATGGGGGACTGCTTCTTCCGGGTGACCTCCTAGCGGAATACGGTGTGTGCATGTCGGGAGAGGAGCCGGTACCGGGCTTCGGGGTCGCTGTCATCCGCGAGGACGGCAAGTGGCGGTGCGATCAGATGGACAACATCGCCCTGCGTGAACTCGATGCCGCGATCACCGAGCTGCGCAAGACCCGCTCCACCGGGGCGGTATTCGGATTGTTGGCCGTCGACGACGAGTTCTTCGTCGTCCTGCGCCCCAGCCCTGGCGGGGTCGCGCTGCTGCTGTCCGACGCCGCGGCCGCGCTGGACTACGACATCGCCGCCGACGCGCTCGACCTGCTGCGGGTCGACCCGCCGGAGGACGAGGACGAGGTGTGGCCGGAGGGCTCGCTCGACATCCTGGCCGATCTCGGGCTGCCCGCCCCCGAGCTGCAGGTGATCATCGACGAGGTCGACCTGTACCCCGACGAGCAGCTGCAGATGATCGCCCAGCGGTGCGGGTTCGCGGCGGAGCTGACCAAGCACCTGGACACCATCCTGCAGTGAGCACCGGCGCTGACCTGGACAGACTCGTCCGCGCCGCGCTCGACGCCGCCCGCGCGGCCCCGGCGACCGGCGACGTGCCGATCGGCGCGGTCGTGTTCGGGCCGGACGGCACCGCGCTGGCGGCAGCGTGCAACGCCAGGGAGGCGCTCGGCGACCCGACCGCGCACGCCGAGGTGATCGCGCTGCGCGCCGCCGCCGTCGTCCACGGCGACGGCTGGCGGCTGACCGGCTGCACGCTCGCGGTCACGGTCGAGCCGTGCGCGATGTGCGCCGGGGCGGCCGTGCTGGCCAGGGTGGCCAGGGTGGTGTTCGGCGCCTGGGAGCCCAAGACCGGCGCTGTTGGCTCATTGTGGGACGTGGTCCGGGACCGGCGGCTCGGTCACCGGCCGGAGGTCGTCGGGGGTGTGCTCGAGGCCGAGTGCGCCGAGTTGGTCGCCGGGTTCTTCGCCGCCAAGCGCAAGCAGTGACTTGCGTCACATTGCCGTTGGGTTCTCGCCGGGAACGGACACCCCACTGGTGCGAGCGAAACGGAGGAATGGCGATGAGCGTGTTCGACAAGGCCAAGGACAAGGCCGAACAGGTGATCGGCGAGGTCAAGGAGAAGCTCGGCCAGGCCACCGACAACCGCGACCTGGAGAACTCCGGCAAGGCAGACCAGGTCAGCGGTCATGCGAAGGAAGCGGGCCACACGGCGCGCGACAAGGTGGCCGGTGCAGTGCACGACGCCAAGGAGCGCCTGAACGGCGACCGGCGGTAACACCCGAGGTCACAGGCCCGCCTCCTATCCCCCGGGAGGCGGGCCTGTTCTTGTTCGGGGATCCCGTTCTTGCCGCGATCGTGGCGTCTAGTACTCTCACGCGCGGTGGCGTGTCCGAGCGGCCGAAGGAGCGCGCCTCGAAAGCGCGTGACGGTTCACCCCGTCCGTGGGTTCAAATCCCACCGCCACCGCCAAGACTAAGAGGGCCGGTCAACACTGACCGGTCCTCTTGTCGTTTCTCAGCACAGGTGGTCCAGGAGGTCGCGTGGTGAGCAGGCAGGCGGGGCAGGTGCTTGCGGACAACCTGCGCGCACTGCGTGAACTGGGCGGCCTGTCGTTGTCCGAGTTGGCGCGGCGGTCGGGGATCGCCAAGGGGACGTTGTCGCAGCTGGAGTCCGGGACCGGGAACCCGACCATCGAAACGGTGTTCAGTTTGTCGAACGCCCTCGGGGTGCCGGTGTCCGGCCTGCTGACCGCCCCCGCCGAGTCGGAGGTCGTGCTGGTGCGCGGCGCCGAGGTCGAGGTGCTCTCCGGGACCGCCGTCGACCTGCGGATGGTGCGCAGGCTCGACCTGGCCGACACCGTGGTCGAGGTCTACGACCAGCGGGTCAGACCGGGGGAGACCCAGTACTCGCCTGGGCACACCGGGCGGGAACACGTGCTGGTTACCGAGGGTGTGCTGCGCGTGGGGCCGCCGACGGACCCGTACGAGGTGGGGCCGGGCGACTACGTGTGCTTCCCGGCGGCAGGCCCGCACGTGTACTCGGCTGTCGACGGTCCGGTCACCTCGATCCTGCTGCTCGAGTACCCCGCCACCGGGGATCGGCCCGCCATCGGGGTACACGGGGATTGACCGCTCCGCCCGCGCTGCTTACGCTCAGGTCGTTCACTTCAATGAACGATGGGAGTGCGGGCCGTGGATGTGGTCGTGGTGGGCGCCGGGGTGATCGGTGCCGCGTGTGCCGACGCGCTGTCGGCTGCCGGCCTCCGCGTCACCGTGCTCGACCGCGGACCGCTCGCCTCCGGGACCAGTGCCGCGGGTGAGGGCAACATCCTGGTCTCCGACAAGGAACCCGGTCCGGAGCTAGACCTGGCCCTGTCCTCTCTAAGCCGCTGGCCTGCGCTTGTCGGAGACACTGACATCGAGTGGGATCCCAAGGGCGGTCTAGTGGTCGCCACCGGTGACCCGGCGCCGCTGGCGCACTTCGCCGCCGTGCAGCGGGAAGCCGGTGTCGACGCGCGGTGGATCACCCCGGCCGAGGCGCTGGAACGCGAACCGCACCTGACGACACGGGTGACCGCTGCCGTCCACTACCCGCAGGACGCTCAAGTCCAGCCAGTCCTCGCGGCGCAGGCACTTCTATCGAACGTTCGACGCCGTGGTGGCGTCTTGCGCCCGGGTGTCACTGTTGTCGGTCTAGACGCAAGGGGCGTCCACACGTCCGAGGGCGTCATCGCCTGCGACCACGTCGTCAACGCTTGCGGCCCCTGGTCTGGAGAGGTCTCGCGAGCACTCGGTGCGCCTATCGCGATCGCTCCCCGGCGCGGGATGGTTCTTGTGACGGCGCCGTTGCCGCCCACTGTCCATCACAAGGTCTACGACGCCGACTACGTAGGCGCTGTCGCCAGCGGTGACGCTGACCTCCAGACGTCAACGGTCGTCGAGTCGACGGCGGCGGGCACCATCCTCATCGGGTCCAGCCGCGAGCGGGTCGGGTTCGACGAGTCCATCCGCATCCGGGTCCTACGGGAGCTGGCGCGCAAAGCCGTCGCGTTGTTCCCCTCGCTCGCGGATGTCCCTGTCATGCGTGCTTACGGCGGTTTCCGCCCTTACGCACCGGACCACCTACCCGTCATCGGAGCCGATCCGCGCATCCCAGGTCTCTGGCACGCGACCGGACACGAGGGCGCGGGCATCGGCTTGGCCGCCGCCACCGGTGCCCTGCTCGCCGAGCTGCTCACCGGCGCGACTCCGCACCTGGACCCGACACCGTTCCGAGTGGACCGACCGGGGGTGCTCGAATGCGTGTGACCATCGACGGCGTGCCGAGCCAGGCAGCCCCGGGGCAGACCGTGGCGGGCGCGCTGCTGGCCGCCGGTCGCACGTCGTGGCGGACAACCCGCCTCAAGGGCAGGCCGCGCGGCGTCTTCTGCGGGATCGGTGTGTGCTTCGACTGCCTCGTGACGGTCAACGGCGTCGCTGATGTGCGCGCCTGCCAACGACTCCTGGTCGACGGCGACGACATCCGCACGGAGGGGCCGTGAGGGTAGTCGTGATCGGAGGCGGTCCCGCGGGCCTGGCGGCGGCGCGCGCAGCAGCCGGGGCAGGCGCGTACACGGTACTTGTCGACAGCGAACCGACGCTCGGTGGCCAGTTCCACCGAGGTGACCCGCAGCGGGTTGATCCGAAGGTCCGCCACCTGGCCAACAGCACCGTCTGGGCCATAGAGGGCATGCGGTTGCACGTACGCACTGGCCCGGCGGATAGCCCAAGCCGCACCGGCGAGACTCTGAACGCCGATGCCGTGGTTCTCGCTACCGGAGCGCACGACCGCGTAGTGCCGTTCCCGGGCTGGGACCTTCCCGGGGTCTACACCGCTGGGGCAGCACAAGCGCTTGCCAAGGGCCAGAAGATCGCCATTGGTCAACGAGTCGTGGTATCAGGCACCGGCCCGTTCCTGCTACCGGTCGCGGAGTCGCTCAAAGCCGTTGGTGCTGACGTGCTGCGGATCTGCGACGCCAACACCGGTCTGGGATGGCTCGGACGCCCGCGCGCCGCGAGCCCGGCGAAGCTCGTTGAACTGCTCGGCTATGCCCTTCGCCTAGGCGCGGTGTGGCGCCCCCGAACAGCAGTCGTTGCCGCACAAGGTGAAGACAGGGTCAACGCCGTGACAGTGGCCAAGCTGAATCCCGATTGGACCATCCGAAGCCAAGAGCGAGTCGCGGTTGACGCCGTCTGCGTCGGCCACGGATTCACGCCACGCCTCGAACTGGCCGTCGCCGCCGGTTGCGCCCTCGCCGACGGATTCGTCCAGGTGGACCACACCGGTGCTACCTCAGTTCCAGGTTGGTACGCGGCAGGTGAGGTCACCGGTATCGGTGGGGCCGACCTTGCGGCTGCCGAAGGTGAGGTAGCTGGCGCAGCAGCCGCAAGAGGCTCCTGCCCCGCGAAGGCATTGGCCAAGGTGCGTAGTGGCCGGAGGTTCGCCGCCGCTCTAGCCGATGCCCACCCGATCCGCTCCGGTTGGCACACCTGGCTGACCGACGACACCCTGGTCTGCCGCTGCGAAGAGGTCACGTACAAAGACCTCCGCGCGGCCGTGGACCTCGACGCCTCCGGTACGCGCACCTTCAAGCTGACCAGCCGGATCGGCCTCGGCCTGTGCCAGGGCCGGACCTGCGCCCGTGCCGCCGTGGACATCGCCACCGCCCTCTCGGGCGACCGGCGGACCTTCTTCACCCCCGCTGACCTGCAACGCCGCCCCATCGCCACGCCGCTGCGGCTGGCCGAACTCGCATCCCTGCCAGAGGAGGACCTGTGACCGAGCGTCTCGACGGCGTCATCGTGGCCACCGCCCTGCCCTACACCCCCGACGACGCCGCGCCCGCCGGGCTGCGCCCCGACCTGGACCGCTACGCCGAGCACTGCCGGTGGCTGGTCGAGAGCGGCTGCCGGGGTGTCGGCCCCAACGGCTCCCTCGGCGAGTACTCCTCGCTCACCGACGCCGAGCGCCGTGAGGTGGCCAGGACCGCGATCGAGGCCGTGGGCGACAACGGCATCGTGGTCGTCGGCGTGCACGGCGTCGGTGCGCACCAGGCGAAGCACTGGGCTGAGGTCGCGGCCGAAGACGGTGCTCACGGTGTCTTGTGCCTGCCGCCGACCATGTACCGGGCCAACCCCGGCGAGGTCATCGAGCACTTCGCGGCCGTGGCGTCGGTAGGTCTACCTGTCATGGTCTACAACAACCCGATCGACACCAAGGTCGACCTCACGCCCGCTCTTGTGGCCGAGATCGCCCAGATCGACAACGTCGTCGCGATCAAGGAGTTCTCCGGGGATGTCCGGCGGGTGCTGGAGATCCGCGAGGCCGCGCCGGACCTGACCGTGGTCGCGGGAGCGGATGACGTTGTCCTCGAGTCGCTGCTGATGGGTGCCACCGGCTGGTTCGCCGGGTTCCCGAACGTCTTCCCCGTCGAGTCCGTCCGCCTCTACGAGCTCGCGCTCCAGGGCAAGGTGGCCGAGGCGCGGGCACTCTACGAGCCGATGGTCGCCGCGTTCCGCTGGGATTCGCGAACCGAGTTCGTGCAGGCCATCAAGCACAGCATGGACATGGTCGGCCGGTTCGGCGGTCAGTGCCGACCGCCGCGCGGGCCGCTCTCCCCGGAGCAGTTGTCGGCGCTAGAGGCCGACATGCGCCGCGCGGTCGACGCAGTGCAGGCGGCCTGACATGCGCTCCACCCGCGTCCTGCACGCGGTCGACTCGCACACCGAGGGCATGCCGACCCGGGTGATCACCGGCGGCGTGGGCGTCATCCCCGGCGACACCATGGCCGAGCGCCGCGAGCACTTCATGGCCGAGCTCGACCACCTGCGCGAGTTCCTGGTCAACGAACCGCGCGGCCACCCGGCGATGAGCGGCGCCATCCTCCAGCCGCCGACCAGGCCCGACGCCGACTGGGGCGTGCTCTACATCGAGGTGTCCGGCTGCCTGCCGATGTGCGGGCACGGCACCATCGGCGTGGCCACGGTCCTGGTGGAGACCGGGATGGTCGAGGTCGCCGAGCCGGAGACGGTCATCAAGCTCGACACCCCCGCGGGCCTGGTCGAGGCCAGGGTCGCCGTGCGCGACGGCCGCGCGCAATCGGTGACCATCGAGAACGTACCGTCGTTCGCGGTCGAGCTGGACGCGACCGTCGACGTACCCGGCCTCGGCCAGGTCCGTTACGACATGGCCTTCGGCGGCAACTTCTACGCGATCCTGCCCATCGCCGACCTGGGTATCCCCTTCGATCGGGCCGAGAAGGACCGGATGCTCGCCGCCGGTCTGTCCATCATGGACGCGATCAACGCCACCAACCGGCCCGCGCACCCGGAGAACCCGGCGTTCGGCGGGTGCAAGCACGTGCAGCTCGTCGCGCCGCGCGCGGACGGCGGTTCCCGCAACGCCATGGTGATCCACCCTGGCTGGTTCGACCGCTCTCCCTGCGGTACGGGTACCTCCGCGCGGTTGGCCCAACTCCACGCTCGCGGCGAACTCGACCTCGATCAGGACTACGTCAACGAGTCCCTACTCGGTACCCACTTCGTCGGCAGGCTGGTGCGGTCGACGAAGGTGGGCGAGACGACAGCTGTTGTGCCTACCGTTACCGGGCGCGCCTGGATCACCGGTACAGCCCAGTACATGCTCGACCCCACCGACCCGTTCCCTAGGGGGTTCGTCCTGTGAGGATCGTGTCCACCTCGCCGCAGTCGCCCGACGACGTCGTGATCGACGTTCCGGAGGGGGACGTCGTTGGCGCTGTCGCACGTGCTCGTACCGCTCAACGAGAGTGGGCGACTACCGGCCCCGCTGTTCGTGCGGCTGCTCTCGACGCGATCGCGGACGCGATTGCCGGGTCCGACCTGGCCCAGCTGATCGTGCGGGAGGTGGGCAAACCCATCACCGAGGCCAAGGGTGAGGTCGCCCGCGCTGTCGCGATCTTCCGCTACTACGCGCAGCAGGCGTACGACCCGATCGGCGAGACCTACCCCGGCGGCTTGTTCTTCACCGTGCGCAGGCCGCGAGGTGTCGCTGGTCTGATCACGCCCTGGAACTTCCCCGTCGCCATCCCGGTCTGGAAGGCGGCCCCCGCGCTCGCCTTCGGCAACGCCGCCGTGATCAAGCCGTCCCCGGACGCCACGGCGTGCGCGCTGCGGCTCGCCGAAATCGTCGAGGGGCACCTGCCGGACGGCTTGTTCGCCGTCGTCCCCGGCGGTCCCCAGGTCGGGACCGCCCTGGTCGACTCGGCCGATGTCGTGTCGTTCACCGGATCGGGTGGCGTCGGTCGCCAGGTGGCCATCGCCGCCGCCGGACGGGGCATCCCGGCGCAGTGCGAGATGGGCGGCCTCTCGGCGGCCATCATGCTGCCCGACGCCGACCTCGACCGCGCGGCCACCGACATCGCGTACGCCGCCATGGGCTTCGCCGGTCAGAAGTGCACGGCCACCAAACGGGTGATAGTCGTGGGTTCGGGTACCCGGGAAGCGCTCGTATCCGCCGTGGACACCTTGCGAGTGGGAGACCCAACCGACCCGACGACCGCCGTCGGGCCGGTGATCAGCGCTGCCGCCAGGGACCGGGTGGTCGAGGCGGGCGGCGCGGTGCTCGACGCCGACGGCTGGTTCGTCCGGCCGACCCTGGTCGGCCCCGGCAGCAGGCTCGACCGCGAGGAGGTGTTCGGCCCCATCGCCACCCTCACCGAGGTCGCCGACGTCGACGCCGCGATCGCGCTGGCCAACGCCACCGACTACGGCCTGGTCACCTCGCTCTACACCGCGGACCTGACCGCTGTGGTGTCCTATGTGGAGCGGTGCGAGTCCGGGCTGGTGAAGGTCAACATGCCGACCGCTGGCGTGGACTTCCACCTGCCGTTCGGCGGTGAGCGCGGCTCCGGCTACGGCGGCAAGGAGCAGGGCAAGGCCGCCGCCGCGTTCTACACCCTCAGCCGCACCGTCCAGCTGTCCCGATAGTCCCTGACCAGGTGAAAGAGGTGTTCCAGATGAACGACCGCCCGGCTCGGCGCGATCCGTCGAAGTTGGTGGAGGCCGAGGGTTTCCGCGAGTTCGTCCGCGACGACTGGGGTCCGGCCGACCGCACGGTGCACACCGTCGCCGGTGCGGCCGAGGCGGCGCAGGCGCACCGCGCGCGGCTGTCCGCGGCGTTCCCCGGCAAGCGCATCGCCCTCGCCGCGGGCATCGCCCCGACCAGGTCCAACGACACCGACTACCAGTTGCGCGTCGACAGCGACTTCGCCTGGCTCACCAACTGCCACGCCGAGGCCGCCGTCCTGGTCATGAACCCGAACGGCGCGGGCCACGACGCGGTGCTCTACCTGCGCGAACCCGCTGGCCCGAGCGAGCCGGACTTCTTCGCCAGCGCCCGTGACGGCGAGCTGTGGATCGGCGCCGTCCCGGGCCTGGCCGAGTGGTCGGACGCGCTGCGCCTCGAGTGCCGCCCGCTGGAGGAGCTGCCTCGCGCGCTGCGCGGCCAACTGCCGGAGGTACTCGCCGCCAAGGGGGTCGACCCTCTGCTCGACGCCCTGGTCGGCGCGCACAGCCCCGAGCTGCGCACCGTGCTCGCCGAGCTGAAGCGGATCAAGGACGACTGGGAGATCGGGCAGCTGCGCGCGGCCGTCGACGCGACCTACCTCGGGTTCGAGGACGTCGCCCGCGAGCTGGACACGGCGGTGCGCGGCGGCGGCGAGCGCTGGTTGCAGGGCACCTTCGACCGGCGCGCCCGCACCCTGGGCAACGGCCCCGGCTACACCTCCATCGTGGCCGCCGGTCCGCACGCCCCGGTACTGCACTGGACCAGGTGCGACGGCCCGGTCGCCGAGGACGGCCTGCTGCTGCTCGACGCCGGTGTCGAGGTCAGCACCCTCTACACCGCCGACGTCACCCGCACCTTCCCGGTCGCAGGCGAGTTCACCGACGCCGAGCGCCGCGTGTACGACCTGGTGCACGCCGCCCACCTGGCCGGGATCGCCGAGGTCAAGCCGGGCCGCGAGTACAAGGCGTTCCACGACGCCGCCATGCGCGTGCTCGCCGAGGGCCTGCACGACTGGGGCCTGCTGCCCGGGTCGGTCGACAAGTCCCTGGAGCTCAACGGGCAGCACCACCGCCGCTACATCGTCTGCGGCATCGGCCACCTGCTCGGCATGGACGTGCACGACTGCGCCAGGGCCAGCGCCGCCGCCTACCACGAGGGCACCCTCGAGCCGGGCATGGCGCTGACGGTCGAACCGGGCCTGTACTTCCACCCGAACGACCTGACCGTCCCGCCGGAGCTGCGCGGCGTCGGCGTGCGCATCGAGGACGACCTGGTGGTCACCGCGACCGGCGCCGATGTGATCTCCGACGCGCTGCCCATCACCGCGGACGGCATCACCGAGTGGGTCCGGCAGCGGCGGGGGTAGCCTCGAGTCCGTTGTAGACAGGGGAGATGAAGGAGGGACGTCGTGACCGACCACGACGATCGACCGGAGGGGACCGGGAAGCACGCTGCGCCGGAGGGAGCCGAGCGGCACCCGCTGATCGACCTGGCCCGTGACCCGAACCCGGGCAAGCCCGACCACGCGGCGCCCGAGGACGAGTGAACGCCGGGTGGGGCGCGGCCGCGCGCCGCGCCTCGCCCGGGTTCGAACAGGTGTTTGAACGAACCGGTGTCCAGGGTGCAGTATGGGCACCATGCGAACACCTGATCGAGAGACGCGCGGGTCGGTGGCCCTGCTCGCCGCCCGGCTGACCGAGGCCGCCGCGCTCGGGCCGGGTGCCGCTCTCGACCGGATCCAGCAGGTCGCCGCGCAGGGCGCCGAGCTGGCGACGGTCGCATCGGTGGCGTCGCTGTCGCGGGCCCTGGAGCTGCTCTGGCAGCGCGGCTGGCTGCCCGGCGAGGCGGTCGCCGCGGTCCCGAAGCCGCTGACCGCGCTGGTCACGGCCGCTATCGGGCACGAGTGCCGCCGCTACCCGACCGCCCGCCTGCACCCGGTGTGGCGTGCCCAGCTGGCCGCGCTGGACACCGCCCCCGTTGAACTGGCCGAGCCGCTGGTCCCCGCGCTGCGCCGGGTCGTCGAGCTGGTCGCGGTGCTGATGTCGCTGCCGCAGCTGCCCAGGCTGGTGCCCGGTCCGTGTGAGGCCGAGGTGCGGGCCGGTACGGCCGGGGTCGACCCCCGGGTGATGGCGAAGGTGCGCGGCCTGCTGACCAAGGCCGAGTCCACCCCGTTCGCCGCCGAGGCCGAGGCGCTCTCGGCCAAGGCCCAGGAACTGATGTCCCGGTACGCCTTCGAACAGGCCGTCATCACCGCCGACCACCCGCAGCAGGCCACCGCCCGCAGGCTGTGGCTGAGCGGGCCGTACCAGGCGCCGAAGGCCCAGTTGGTCGAGGCCGTGGCGGGCGCCAACCGCTGCCGCTCGGTCTTCTACCCCCGCCTGGGCTGCGTCGGCCTGGTCGGCCACGAGACCGACCTGGAGATCACCGAACTGCTCGCGACCTCCCTGGCCACCCAGTCCACCCGGGCCCTGGCCGGCGCCCCCGGCCGCACCCGGGCGTACCGCCAGGCATTCCTGGTCGCCTACGCCCACCGCGTCCACCAGCGGCTGGTGGACGCCGCGGCCCAGGTCCGCCCCCACTCGACCGCGTTGGTCCCGGTCCTCGCCTCCCGGGAAGCCGCGGTCGACGCCAAGTTCGCCGCCCTCTTCCCCGGCATCCGCACCCGCCGCACCACCGCCACCAACCCCTCCGGCTGGACCGCTGGCCTGGCTGCCGCCGACCTAGCCGACCTGCACCCCCACCGCCGCGTGGCCAGCTAGCAGGTCGACCAAGGCCGCGAGGTCCTCCTGGCCGCCGCCTGCCTCGACGCGTCGCGCCATGAGGTCGAAGAACGGGGCGAGCAGGTGCGGGTCGACGCCCTGGGCCTTGGCCGTGTCGAGGAACGTGGGGATGCCTGCCACCTGCATGGCCAGGTTGGACGTGACGTCGGTGGTGTGGTTGCCGGTGTGTAGTCGTTGGGCGATGCCGTAGGCGGATGCGGTGGTCGTAGTGACCCAGTCGACGAGCAGTGGGGCGAAGGCGACTGGGTCGATGCCGTCTGCACGCAGTAAGGCGAAGGCGTGCGTGATGCCCGCGAACATGCCGTACATGCCAGAGAGCAGCGCGATGTCGTAGAGCGCCGCGTGACCGGGGTCCTCGCCGACGTAGTGGATGCGTGCTGGTGCTGCGAGCACGGTGGTGTGCTCTTCCACGAGAGCCTGCGAGCCGCTGTAGAAGATGAACGCGCCTATTGCGCCGATCATCGGAGGTACGGCCATGATCCCGCCGTCGACGAAACGCGCGCCGCGGCCGGTAGCCCACTCTGCGCGGGCACGGGCTTGTTCGGGGGTGCTGGTGGTGAGGTTGACCAGGTCCTTGCCTGCCAGATCGATGCCGTCGAGCACGTCGGTGACCGAGTCGTCGTCGAGCAGGCAGACGACGACCAACTGATTCGCCGCGACCGCCGCTGCCGCGGTATCGACCACGACCGCGCCCGCGGGTGCCTTGGGGGTCCGGTTCCAGACCGTCGGCTTGATGCCCGTCGCGAGCCAGGCCCGCGTGATCGCCGAGCCCATCGCGCCGAGGCCGAGAAGGGTGACTGCCATGCCCCCAGGCTGGTCCGGGCCCTCCCGGTGATCAAGTACGCACTTCGAAGTGCGTGGCGCGCCGCAGCCTGCCTGCGGCACCCTGGAGCCATGGCCACGACCCCACGCCCCGGCGGCCCCTACCAGTGCGGCATCGACGCGGCGATGGACGTCATCGGCGGCAAGTGGAAGGTGCTCATCCTCTGGGCCCTCAAGGACCACCCCTGCCGCTTCGGCGAACTCCGCCGCCACCTGCCCGGCATCACCGAGAAGGTCCTCACCACCCACCTCCGAGAACTCGAAGCCCACCACATAGTCCACCGCGAAGCCCACCCCGAAACCCCACCCCGCGTCGAGTACTCCCTCACCCCCGCTGGCCACGCCCTCAACAACGCCCTGACCCCCCTCGGCAACTGGGGCACCACCCACGTCCTCAACGCGTAGCCCGTTCGCCATCGCCCGGATGCGCGGCTGTGCTGCCACGGAGCGCGATCGCGACCGGGTTGGCATCACTCGAAAGTTGCAATCATTGCAATCGTTGCGATTGCGGCAATTTCGTGGCGTTGATAGAGGGTGGGGGCTAGAAGTGGCCGCCACGGCTGGTGGCATTATTGGAGCTGTCGGTCGTCCCATCGAACGGAGGCGTTCAGGTCGCCGTGTCCGAGGTTTTGTCCCACCCGGGATGAACGGGCACGGTAAGAGGAGATGTGGATGCCAGGCCGACGGCGGTGGTTCCTTCGAGGAGAGTTCCCGAGCGCACCCGAGGTGTTGGAACGGTGTGCCCTGGTGGTCGACGCGGTCGGCGTGGTCGCCGACATCTGCGGTGCTAGTGGCCTTGCCACGTGCACAAGGCCACTAGCGGGCGCTCTCCGGGTCCTTGCTAAGCAGGCCGGACGACGGAAGTAGCACCACCGCAGGCGGCGGAGTCGGTGGTTGCACACCGACTCCGCCGCGATATCTCCGGCATGCCCAGTCTACCTTCTGTGGTATACGCGGCCTGCCCGGGCGGTAGGTATCAAACTTTGAGTTGCGCAAACTTCAACACGATTGCGAAAAGCTCGCCAAGACTGGGAAGGATTGCGCACTTGTGCGTTGCCGGTCCAATGATTGGTGCGCCGCAGCCCGAACAGGGTGAAACGCGATCGCCGCCTGCTCCTGTTGCGAGGTTCTTCGGATGAGCAGTTGTCGTGCCCTCGCTGCCGGGAGTCGGGCAACGTGGGGGTCGGCCTGTCTGCGGCGAGCCGAGCCGTTGGCGGCGTTCGTGCTGGTGGTGGTGGGTGTGGACCCCCGTTTTGGCTGGCTGTGCTGGTGTCCGGTATCCTCTCCGGCGGAGGATTCGCATAGTGGCCTAGTGCGCACGATTGGAAATCGTGTTGGGTGTTAAAACCCTCGGGGGTTCAAATCCCCCATCCTCCGCCACCGGAAGCGCCGGTCACCCTGGGTGACCGGCGCTTCGGTCGTTCAGCGCAGGGTGGTGCGCATGTCGTCGGCGAGTTGGTCGAGGCGGAGGGGGACGGCTTCCGGGCGGTCCAGGGCGTTGTGCAGGCTCTCCTGGATCAGGTCGGAGACGCGGTCGTACTGGGGGGTTTGGACTCGGTCCCGGGCGGTGTCGAGGCTGTGGTGCAGGTGTTCGAGGTAGGGGAACTTGCTGCGCAGCACGGGATCGGCGTAGAGGCTGCGGACGGTGGGGGCGAAGCCGCCCTTGGCGAACAGTTCTCGTTGTTGGTCTTCGTCGGTGTAGAAGCGGATGAAGTCGCGGGCCGTCTCCTGGTGCTGGGAGCAGGGGGAGATGGCCAGGTTCCAGCCGCCGAGGGCGCTGGGGCCGGGGAGGGTGGTGACGCCGACCCCGGCGGCGATGGGGGAGTCGGGGGCGGTCATGATCGGGTACACGTAGGGCCAGTTGCGCAGGAACAGGGCCTTGCCCGCCTGGAAGTGCTCGCGGCTGCGCTCCTCGTTGAACCCGGTGGCCGCGCGCGGGATCCAGCCGTCGCGCAGGCCCGTGGCGAGCATCTCGACGCCTTGCTTGGCCTGGGGTGAGTTGATGGTGATGGCGTGGTCCGTGGTCAGGTTGCCGCCCTTGGACCAGATGGCCTCTAGGGCGTTGACGGTAAGACCCTCGTACCGCTGTAGCTGGCCCACGTAGCCGTCTATGCCATAGATGGGCCTCAGCTTGTTCGCGATCGCTATGAGCTCATCCCAGCTCTTAGGCGGACGGAGCCCCTGCGCGTCCAAGTAGTCCTTGCGGTAGAAGAGGAGTCCTGCGTCCGTGCGGCCCGGGATCGCGTAGAGCTTGCCGTCCACAGTGGCGTTCTCGACCGGTACGCGTAGGAACTTGCCGATGTCGAACTCGTCCGGGTTCAACGGCAGCAGGTACCCGGCTCTGGCGAACTCCGCGGTCCACACCGCGTCGACGGTGATGACGTCGTTGCACCTACCTCGCGCCCCGGGTAGCGCCCCGTCCTGGGCCGCGGCCACGAGGGAGGCCCGGTGTGAGTCGGAGGACGACGACTGCTCGACGAACGTCACCTGCTCCTTGATGCCGCGACGGTTGTTCCACCGTTCCACCAACCGTTCCAGCTGACTGTCCTGAGTGGTGTCACGCCCGTCGACGAAGGTGATCGGACCTCTGGCGTGGACGCGGTCGTCGGCTGCTGGCTGAGTGGAACACGCACCCGAGGCCGTAAGAACCACCGCTAGGCCCGCGCAGAGGAGCTTGTTCATTCCTGCCTCCAGAGTCCAGCTGCAACCAGGTTGGACAACTTCGGTATGTCGTCTTCGACCGAGGTGAGGTCCACGCAGCTGCTGGCCGCCGCCTTCGCCAGCTCGGTAAGGCCAGCTGACTCGCACCGTCCCGTCAGCAGGTTGACCACTAGAAGCCGCGTAACCCGTGGGTCCTGCCCGGTCACCTTCATCTTCAGCGCAGGCATGTCCGTCTGGCTCACGTCGGCGGTAGCGGAATCAGTGATGATGACGAGTAGGTCGGTACCGCGGGCGTTCTTGTCTGCCCGAAGTCGCTCCATACCCGCCTCTATGGCGCCGTAGACGTCCGAGTCGCCTGGGGTAAGAGGGAAGTCGGGGCGCGCGGCCTTGCGGATGGCGGTCGTCTGGTCCGGTGCTAGCGGCACGATGTCCTGGGTGGTCGTGCCGAAGGTCATCAGGCCGACCTCGTCGTCGTCGCCGAACTGCTGGAGCAACCTGCGCACCAGCTCGGTCGCCGCCTGGACCCGCGTCCCGCGCTGGAACGGCGCGCTCATCGACAGTCCGGTATCGACCGCGAACAGCACCCGGGGGTGTGTGCTCCCCACCGCCGCCGCGGTCTGGATCAGGTCGAACGCGGTTGCCGGGCCGACCGGCAGGGCGGTCGACAGCACCGGTCCGCCGTCGAGCCCGTCCCGGTGGCGGAAACCCGAGTTGTGCAGGTCGGCGCTGGCAGGCGGGCTCATCAGGTACTCATAGAACCTGTCGATCACCTGATGGCGCTGGTGGTGCTCGGGTCGGTCGGTCCACCGCACGACCACGAACGGGTAATCCTGGACCGGTGACTCTGTCTGGAGGTAGAGCGGCGTTAGCGCTTCCGGGCGCACTGACGCCGAGCAGTCGCTCCCGAGCTGCCTGCCCCGGTTGTAGTCGATGACTGCCTTCTCCGACACCAACGCGGCCGTCTGCCCCGGCCTGTTGCGAATCGTGCACAGCAGGTTCCCGCTGTCGAGGTCGGGTGCGTACGGGATCTCCCGTTCCGCGCTGTGCACGACGCGTGGCACCGAATCCCCGGTCATCGCGGTTGACGTGAGCTCGGGTTGCTCCAAGCGGTGTCGGTAGTACGCGATCGTCGCGAGCATCCCCGCGCTCGACGACCGCGGGTCTGGCCGGGTGAAACCATCGCCGCTGCTCGCCGCTAGCGCTATGGACTGCCAGGTGACCCACTTGCCGTCGGTGGGTCGTAGCGCGTCGACCATCGCCTTCGGCGCCGCGAGAACGATCGGTGACCGCGCGATGCCCGGCCTGGGCTCCAGCGTCGCGCCGATCCCCGGCACCCGCGCCAGTCTGGCGGCTACATGGTCGATGTCGATACTGGAGTCGGGGATCCACACGTGCGGCTCCGGCCCGTGGTCACGCAGGTCGTTGCGACCGGACCAACCCTGTCCGAGTGCGTCGACCGCGCCGCCGTAGGTGTCGGCCACGACCAACACCCGCGCTTGCCTGCACCGGTTCTCATCGGCCTGATAGGACTTCCGCTCGAAGTTCAACGCGAGAAGTCGTAGTGTGGGCGCCATTTCCGTCGATGTGAGCACGTTGAGCTGCACGGGGTTCGCGCAACGCATAGCCGGTGCGGCCGCGCCCGCCAAGAGGTTGGTCATGGGGGCGAGCAGCAGCAGCGCGGTGAGCACGACCGCCTGCCATCTCGGCCTGGGTAGCCGGACCTTGGGCAGTTTCGGCCACTGCACCGTAGGTAGGCGAAGAGTGGGCGTTGGTGTTACCGGGCGGGGATAGTCCGGGGTGCAGATCCACGCCGTGGTCTTGGTTTCCTTCTGCTGCACGGTGTGAGACCGGTAGATGGCCGGGTTCGCGGCTGGCTGGTGCTTCACGACGTGCTCGTAGAACCAGTCCGACACCGCTAGAGCGAGAACGCCGGGGGAACCAGCGAGTGCGCTGCGCAGCGGCTGCGATTCCAGCAGCCGGAAGGTGTGGTTCAGGTCCGTGCCGTGCTTGCCGTTGTCGTCGCTACCGACCTCCCCGGCGTGGATGGCGACCTTGAGCCGGATCTGCGTTTCGGGCCCGTGGTCGGCGTTGTGCTCACGCAGCGCCGCTGCCAACTCGTGCGGTAGGGACGCCACCAACTCACCCTTGGGGACGTCCGGGATGAGCAGGAACAGGCCGTCGCCGCGGTCCTCGTGGTAGCCCCACGGCAACTCGGCTCGATCGAGCGCGCGGTGAAGAGCGGCATAGAGGCCGTCTCTGACCACCTTCTGGTGTCGGTCGGTGCGCCGGACGTCGCCGTAGCTCTCGACGTCGACGGCCAGGATGCTCGTGTGCTTGTCCGCGGAATGAGACACGCCCTGCTCCCGATAGGTCGCCTCAGGGCGTACAGGGTACCGCCGTACGAGCGGAGTTCGTGGTCTGAATCACACCACTGGTGGGCAGATGTCCAGGTCTTGTCTTGTTCGCGGCTGTTCCCGCAGGTGTTAGGGCTACCCGCCCCGCCGGGGGTGGCGTTGCCCGACTCCCGCTACACTGACCGAGGACCCCGCGCGGTGTTCATCTCGCGAACCTCCCCAGGGCCGGAAGGCAGCAAGGATAAGCGGGCTCTGGCAGGTGCGCGGGGTCCCCTTTCGTCTTACGCCGGTCCGCTCGGCGCTCCCGCCACCGTCGCGGCGGCCAATCCCACGATCTCGGCCACCCGCTCGTAGCTGCGCACCCGGTCGGCGTGCTCGAACACGCTCGTGGTGATCATCAGCTCGTGCACCCCGGTCTTGGCCAGCAGGTCCTCGATCTTCCGGCGCACCGTCTCCGGCCCGCCGACGATCTGGCTGGACATCCGCTCCTCGATGAACAGCCGGTCCAGCTCGCTGTAGGGGTACGCGGCGGTCTCCTCCGGCGAGGGCAGGCGCCCCGGGGACCCCTTGCGCAACTGGAGGAACTGCAGCGCGGCGGGCTCGGCGAGGCGTAGTGCCGTCTCGTCGTCCTCAGCACAGACCACGTTGACCGCGATCATCGAGTATGGCTGGGACAAGATGGCCGAGGGCTTGAACTTCTCCCGGTACAGCTCTAGCGCCGGGAGGGTGTTCTCCGAGCTGAAGTGGTGGGCGAACGCGAAGGGCAGACCGAGGTACCCGGCCGCCTGGGCGCTGTAGCCGCTAGAGCCCAACAACCAGATCGTGGGCTGGTTGCCCAGTGCGGGTACGGCTGTGACCCCGTTCGAGTCACGACCGGTGAAGTAGTTCGCCAACTCGATGAGCTGCTCGGGGAAGTCGTCGGCCGACAGCGAACCCTCTGTGCGCCGCAACGCCCGCGCCGTCACCTGGTCGGTGCCCGGTGCCCGTCCGATCCCCAGGTCGACCCGACCGGGGTGCAGCGCCTCCAACATCCCGAACTGCTCGGCCACCACCAGCGGCGCGTGGTTGGGCAGCATCACCCCGCCGGACCCGACGCGGATGCGCTCGGTGGCCATCGCGATGTGCGCGAGCAGCACCGCGGGCGCCGAGCTGGCGATGCCGGGCATGTTGTGGTGCTCGGCGACCCAGTACCGGTGGTACCCGAGCCGTTCGGTTGCCCTGGCGAGGTCGAGGCTGTTGCGCAGCGCCGTGGTCTCCGATGAGCCACTGGCCACCGGGGCGAGGTCGAGGACCGAGTACGGGATAGGCACGTACCGACCAACGCAGCCGGGGGCGGTCGGATTCCCGGCCTGTCGGTGCCGACCGGTAGTGTCGCGACGTGGCGCTCGCCCTCTACCGCAAGTACCGGCCTGCGACCTTCGCCGAGGTCGTCGGACAGGAACACGTCACCATCCCGCTGCGCACGGCACTGGCGGCGGGCCGGGTCAACCACGCCTACCTCTTCTCCGGGCCGCGCGGCTGCGGCAAGACCTCCAGCGCGCGCATCCTGGCCCGGTCGCTCAACTGCGCCGAGGGGCCGACCGACGAGCCGTGCGGGGTGTGCGACTCGTGCGTCGGTCTGGCCCCCAACGGCCCGGGCACCGTCGACGTCGTCGAGCTCGACGCGGCCAGCCACGGTGGTGTCGACGACGCCCGCGAGCTGCGCGACCGCGCCTTCTACGCGCCTGCCAGCTCGCGCTACCGGGTGTTCATCGTCGACGAGGCGCACATGGTCACCACGCAGGGCTTCAACGCCCTGCTCAAGATCGTCGAGGAGCCGCCGGAGCACCTCGTCTTCATCTTCGCCACCACCGAGCCGGAGAAGGTGCTGCCGACCATCCGGTCGCGCACCCACCACTACCCGTTCCGGCTCATCCCGCCCAGCTCGATGCGCGAGTTGCTGGAGCGCAACTGCGCCGCCGAGAACGCCAAGATCGAGCCCGCGGTCTTCCCGCTGGTCATCCGGGCAGGCGGTGGTTCGGCGCGTGACACCCAGTCGGTGCTCGACCAGCTCCTCGCGGGCGCAGGCCCCGAGGGGGTCACCTACGAGCGCGCGGTGTCGCTGCTCGGTGTCACCGACGTGGCGCTCATCGACGACATGGTCGACGGTCTCGGCGCAGGCGACGCGTCGGCGGTCTACAGCACGGTGGACCGCCTGGTCGAGGCCGGACACGACCCGCGCCGCTTCGCCTCCGACCTGCTCGACCGGTTGCGCGACCTGGTCCTGATCCGCGCCGTGCCGGACGCGGCCGGCCGCGGGCTGGTCAACGCGCCGGAGGACGAGCTGGTCCGCATGGTCGGCCAGGCCGAACGGCTCGGTGCTGCCACCTTGGCGCGGTACGCCGAGATCGTGCACACCGGCCTGGTCGAGATGCGTGGCGCCACCGCGCCGAGGCTGCTGCTAGAGCTGCTGTGCGCCCGGATGCTCCTACCGGGCGCGGTGCCAACGGACGCGGCGGCCGACTCGGCTGTCCTGCAACGGTTGGAGCAGATGGAGCGCAGGCTGTCAGCGGCTCCCGTCACAGAACCCAGCGCCCGCCCGGTCGCCACCCGACCGTCCCAGCGCGCGCCGGAACCCGCTCGCGAGCCCGTTCGAGCCGCGCAGCCCGCGCCGGCCGCGCAGCCCGTGCGCACTCCGGAGCCCGTTCGAGCCCCTGAACCGGTCCACGCTCCCGAACCGCCGCGCACCCGCGCTCCCGAACCCGCGCCGGAGCCCGCTCCCGCGGTCGAACCCGAGCCCACCTCGGAACCTGCGGCGGAGCAGACCAGTGCCCCTGGCGGGTTGGACGCCGCGGCGATCCGCCGGGTCTGGCCCGAGCTGCTCTCGGCCGTCCGCTCGTCCAGCCGCAGCACCGAGGCGATGCTGACCAACGCGACGGTCCAGTCGGTCGAGGGGGAGACGGTGGTGATCGCGCACCCGGCCGCCCCGCTGGCCCGCAGGCTCGCCGACCCGCGCAACACCGACGCCATCGCCCAGGCCCTGGTCTCGGTCCTCGGCGGCCGGTGGCAGGTCCGCTGCGTCCACGCCGAGCCCGGCGCCGCGGCCGCGCAGCCCGCCCGTCAGTCCCGCCCGGCGCCGGAGCCCACCCGTACCTATGAGCCTTCTCGGCGTCAGGTCCCCCCACCGGCGACGGCAGCACCAGCGGACGAGATCCCCCCGCCTGAGCCGCCGGAGCCCGACCTCCCGCCCGAGCCGGAGGACGAAGAGGAGATGATGGCCCAGGCCGCCGTCAAACCGGATCCCAACGACGCCTCGACGCGTCAGCAGGACCCGGAGGCGGTCATGCTCAAGCTCCTCGCCGACACCCTGGGCGCGCGCCCGGTCGAGTAGCGGCCTGCTCAGCCCACCTGGACCAGGCGGGTGGCCGCGGATTCCGCCCGCACCACGGCGACGTGCCCGGTCGTCGTGCGCAGCGCGATCGCGCGGGAGTCCGGCGACCAGTGGAAGTCCTCGATCTCACCGTCCACAGTGGTGGATCGCAGGAAGCGCCCGTTGTCGGTCTGGTACAGCGAGAGCTCGTTGCCGACGGCGACCGCGACCCGACGGCCGTCCGGCGCCGTCCAGCCCCTGGCGGTCGGGTCGAGCGACACGACCAGCGGGTGCCAGCTCTCGCTGGCCACGTCGAAGCGGACCACCCTGGCCGACTCCGGCTCGTACTCCACCGCCGTGAGCCGCGCCGAGTCCGGCAGCCAGCGCAGGTTCGCCCGACCGCGGGCGGCGGGCTCGGCGGAGATCAGCCGGACGTGGTCGTCCTCGGTCACCGGCATGGTGTCGACCAGGAGCAGCTTGCGCGGCAAGCGAATCGCGATGTAGCGGCTGTTAGGGCTGACCGCCGACTCTATGACCGCACCGCCGCGGTCGTAGACGGCTTGTTCCTCGCCTACGAGCACGTTGCGGATCACGACGCTGTAGAGCAGACGGTGTTTCCTGTTGGTGCGGTACACGATCCGACCGGGCAGGACCCCGAGGAGCTCGTTGGCGTGGTCGTCGGAACCGACCAGCGGCGTGAGCTTGCCGCCGATCTGGACCAGCGACAGCCGAGCCGGGGTTCCGTGCTGCACCACGACTTTGCGCTCACCGGGCAGGTAGCGCGCCGCGGCGGCGTCCGCCACCGCGGCCAGCTCCCGGCTCTTGCCCTTCGCGTCGACCTCGACCAAGCGGACCTCGCCGCCTGTGGACGGTGCACCACCCGCGGCCCGCGCGCCACCAGTGGGCAGCGCGATCAGCACCCGCTCCTGCTCGTCGACGTCGAGCACCCGCATCCCGGACATGATCTCCACCTTGTCACAGGGAGGTCAGCCCAGGTACCCGAGGACCCCGTTCGCGATCGCCTCGGCGTAGCGCTGCCTGCCCTGCGCGCTGGAGAGCACCGCGGCCTCCGCGGTGTCGCGCATGTTGCCGCACTCGACGAGCGCGATGGGCCGGGTCGACAGGTTCAGCCCACCCAGGTCGTCGCGCGCCGACAGGCCCTGCGAGCCGATGTAGGTGGAGGTCGCCAGCCCGGCCGCGACCATGCCGTCGCGCAGGGACCTGGCCAACCGCATCGACGGCTCGCCTTGGGCGTCGTTGAGCGGGGGCGAGGAGTAGGCGATGTGGAAACCGTGCGCGCCCGCGCTCGTCGATCCGTCCGCGTGCAGGGAGACCACGGCGTCCGCGCCGGAGTCGTTCCCGATAGCCGCACGCCGGTCGACGCAAGGGCCGACGCCGGTGTTGTCCGGCCTGGTCAGCACTACCTTGACGCCCCGGGCTGTCAACGCGTCACGCACGCGCATCGCGAGATCCCAGGTGAAGGCGTGCTCGGCGTAACCGCCCGCGGTAGCCGTACCGGTGGTGTTGCACGGCTTGGTCCGACCACGACCCGCTGGCACCAGCCGGTTGATCTCGGCCGCGTGGCTGGCGTTGCCGCCGTTGTGCCCCGGGTCGAGCACTACGACCTTCCCACCGGGGACCGCCTTCACGGGCGGCTTGGTGGTCGTGGTCGTCGCCTTGGGCTTGGTGGTGGTCGTGGTTGTCGTCGTAGAAGAAGGTGGGGGAGTCGCAGTGGAGGAGCTGGTCGAGGTCGTCGTGGTGGTGGTAGTCGGGACTGACGAACTCGTCCCCAATGTCTGTGGTTGAGCGGGCTCCTGCCCACCGCAACCAGACAGCACTACCGCGAGCACACAGCCGAGGGCCAGCCCGGCACGTCGTCTCAGCACGGGCCCACGATGCCATAGAGCGCGGCCCTCTAAGCTGGGTATGGCACCAACCCGAGACGAGAGGGGCCGCGGTGTTTCCCGGAGGCGGCGCACCCGACATGCAGGCGATCCTGGCGCAGGCGCAGAAGATGCAGGAGCAACTGCTCTCGGCACAGCAGGAACTGGCCGACGCCGAGGTCACCGGCACCGCGGGCGGTGGTCTGGTGACCGCGACGGTGTCCGGTGCCGGAGAGCTCAAGGCCCTGGTCATCGACCCGAAGGTGGTCGACCCCGACGACACCGAGACGCTGGCCGACCTGGTCATCGCCGCGGTCAGGGACGCGGGCAACAACGCCCAGCGCCTGGCCGAGGAGAAGATGGGTCCGCTCGCCGGTGGGCTCGGCGGCGGCGGCCTCGGCCTGCCGGGGCTGTGAGGGCGCGGTGTACGAGGGACCGGTCCAGGATCTGATCGACGAGCTCGGCAGGCTGCCCGGCGTCGGTCCCAAGAGCGCCCAGCGGATCGCCTTCCACCTGCTGGCCGCCGAACCGGCCGATGTCGGCCGGTTGCAGGACGCGCTGCAGAAGGTCAAGGAGGGCGTGGTCTTCTGCGACGTCTGCGGCAACGTGTCCGAGGAGGCCACCTGCCGCATCTGCCGCGACGCGCGCCGGGACCCGACCGCGGTGTGCGTGGTCGAGGAACCGAAGGACGTGCTCGCGATCGAGCGCACCCGCGAGTTCAAGGGCCGCTACCACGTGCTCGGCGGCGCGCTGGACCCGCTCTCCGGCGTCGGTCCCGAGCAGCTGCGCATCCGGCAGCTGCTGTCGCGGATCTCCGCCCAGGAGATCACCGAGGTCATCCTGGCGATGGACCCGAACACCGAGGGCGAGGCGACCGCCACCTACCTGGTGCGGATGCTGCGCGACTTCCCCGGGCTCACCGTCACCCGGCTCGCCTCCGGCCTGCCGATGGGCGGCGACCTCGAGTTCGCCGACGAGCTGACCCTGGGCCGGGCGCTGTCCGGCCGCCGCGCGGTCTGACCCTCCACAAAGGACGCGGTGGACTGCTGCCATGTCCAATACTGTGGATGACTGGGAACGGGGCAGGGGTCGCCCGTCAGGGGTGAATCGGGTCGCCGCCGCCGTTCTCGCGACACCACCGCGGCTCGGCCGGGTCCGTTTGGTCGCCATCGATGGTCCATCCGGCTCGGGCAAGAGCACTTACGCCGCCGAGTTGGCCGCGCAGATCCCCGACTCCCGGCTCGTCTCCACCGACGAGTTCGCCACCTGGGACGACCCGATCGCGTGGTGGCCGAGGCTGGTGGCGGGGGTATTCCACCCGCTCGGGGCAGGCCGACCCGGTCGATACCGCCGAACACAGTGGGTGAACGGGAAACCCGGGCCGGGGGACTGGGTCGACGTGCCGGTTCCCGGGACGTTGCTGGTCGAGGGGGTGTCCTCCGGCCGCCGGTCGATCATGTCGTCACTGTCCGCGCTGATCTGGTGCGAGCTGCCCGACCCCCTGCGCCGCCTGGAACGCGCGGTGGCCCGCGACGGCGCCGACTCGCGCGCGGAACTGGTGCGCTGGCAGGCTTTCGAGTCCGGTTGGTACCCCGTCGACCGAACCAGGGACCGTGCGTCGATCGTGGTCCTGTGTGACCGGTCACGTACCTCTTCCGTCCGTTGAGCGGACAAATCGGGGCCTGATCTCACTCTGAGTGTCTTTTTGATCGCGTACCGGTGATTCTGTGTATGGCAGTTGGCCGGATCGTGACCTCCCGTAGCTAAGGGATGGTGATCTGAGCGGCTATGGTCGGCCACCACACGGTGAGATCCCGGAGTCAGTGAACCGGACACGAGGAGTGCGTGATGGCTTACCAGCGATCCGCGCGAACCGGTCGACCGGACGGCAACACCAGCCGCCCACGACTTGTCGCGCAGTCGCCCGGACGGGGACGGTCGGCGGCATGACGGCTCCACCGGACGTCTCCGGAACCGCGGCGGAAGCGGACCCGGAGGCCAGTCTCAAGGGCGTGAGCAAGAAGGCGATCCAGGGTCGTTCACTCGGCCAGATCGCGTGGATGCGGCTCAAGCGCGACAAGGTCGCCATCGGCGGTGCGATCGTGATCGCGCTGCTGATCCTGGTCGCGATCGCCGCGCTGCTGCTCGACCGCGTCTTCGACGTGGTGCACCCCAACGAGTTCCACCAGGACCTCATCGACACCGAGAACGGCACCCTGGCGCCGCTGGGCACCTTCGGCGGCATCTCCGGCAGCCACCCGCTGGGCATCGAGCCGGTCAACGGCCGCGACATCCTGGCCCGCATCTTCGCCGGTTCCTGGATCTCGCTGCTGATCGCGAGCCTGGCGACCGTGCTCTCGGTGGTCATCGGCACCACGATGGGCATCATCGCCGGTTACTTCGGCGGCTGGGTCGACACGCTGATCAGCCGGTTGATGGACGTCTTCCTCGCCTTCCCGCTGCTGGTCTTCGCGATGGCACTGGTCGGCGTGCTGCCAGACACCGCGTTCGGGCTCTCGCCGGAGATGGTCCGGATCAGCCTGCTGATCTTCATCATCGGCTTCTTCAACTGGCCCTACATCGGCCGCATCGTGCGCGGGCAGACCCTGTCCCTGCGCGAGCGGGAGTTCGTCGACGCCGCCCGCAGCCTCGGCGCGCGCGGCCCGTACATCCTCTTCCGCGAACTGCTGCCCAACCTCGTCGCGCCGATCCTGGTCTACGCGACGCTGCTGATCCCGACGAACATCCTGTTCGAGTCGGCTCTCTCCTTCCTCGGAGTCGGCATCAACGCGCCAACCGCGACCTGGGGCGGCATGCTCTCGGACGCGTCGCGCTTCTACACGATGCCGCACTTCATGCTCTGGCCCGGTCTCGCGATCTTCGTGACCGTGCTCGCGTTCAACCTGTTCGGCGATGGCCTGCGCGACGCGCTCGACCCCCGTGCCCGATAGGTGAGTTGTAGTCCCGGAATTGCTCCTGGAAGAAAGGGTGCAACAGCACAATGAACAGCAAGCGCTTGGTAACCGCGGTCGCCGCGGGCGCGGCTGTCGTGATGGGGCTGTCCGCCTGTGGCGGCGGAACGAGCTCCAGCGGCGGCAGCACCGGGGGCAACGGGGGCACAAACACCCCGGCCTTCAACGCGGCCATGACGACCATCTTCAACCCTTCCGACAAGAAGGGCGGAACCGTCCGGGTCGCCAACGCGGGTACGTGGGACTCCCTCGACCCGGGTGAGACCTACTACGGCTACTCCTGGAACTTCGCCAGGACCTACACCCGCACCCTGGTGATGTTCAAGCCCGCCCCCGGCGACGGCTCGTCCGAGCTGGTGCCCGACCTGGCGGAGAGCCTGGGCGAGGCGAGCGACGGCGGCAAGACCTGGACGTACAAGATCCGCAAGGGCGTCAAGTTCGAGGACGGCAGCGTCGTGACGTCCAAGGACGTCAAGTACGCGGTGCTGCGCTCGACCGACAAGGAGACCTTCCCCAACGGTCCGGCGTACTTCGAGGGCTACCTCAACCTGCCCGACGGCTACAAGGGCCCGTACAAGTCCAAGGGCGTCGACACCAACTCGGCGATCGAGACCCCGGACGACCAGACGATCGTCTTCCACCTGAAGCAGCCCTTCGGTGGGTTCGACTACTTCGCGATGATGCCGCAGACGGCCCCGGTCCCCGAGGCCAAGGACACCGGCGCGAAGTACAAGGAGCACGTCATCTCGACGGGCCCGTACAAGTTCGACAAGAACGAGATCGACAAGGGCTTCACCCTGGTCCGCAACGACCAGTGGGACGCCACGACCGACCCGAACCGCAAGGCGCTGCCGGACGGTTACCAGGTCACCATGAACGTCAACGCCGACGACATCGACAACCGGGTCATCTCCGGTGACCTCGACCTCGACATCACCGGCACCGGCGTGCAGCCCGCGTCCCTGAGCCGCGTGCTCGGCGACCCGGCGCTCAAGGCAGGCGCGGACAACCCGTCCTCGGCCCGCCTCTGGTACACCAGCATCTCCCCGACCGTCGCGCCGTTCGACAACAAGGCGTGCCGCGAGGCCGTGCAGTACGCGGTCGACCGCACCGGCTACCAGACCGCTTACGGCGGCTCGTTCTCCGGCGGCGACATCGCGACCAACCTGCTCCCGCCGCAGATCCCGGGCTCGACCAAGTTCGACCTGTACCCGGCCGGTGCCGACAACAAGGGTGACGTCGAGAAGGCCAAGGCGAAGCTGCAGGAGTGCGGCCAGCCCAACGGCTTCGAGACCAACATCGCCTACCGGGCCGAGCGCCCGAAGGAGAAGGCGGCCGCCGAGGCGCTGCAGCAGTCCCTCGGTCGGGTCGGCATCAAGCTGACGCTGAAGGCGTTCCCGCAGGGTGACTACTTCTCCCAGTTCGCCGGTAACCCGCCCTACGTCGTCGCCAACAAGCTGGGCCTGGCGCTCAACGGCTGGCAGGCGGACTGGTCGGACGGCTTCGGCTTCCTGTCGCAGATCGTGGACAGCCGGGTCATCCGCGAGACCGGTGGCTCGTCGAACATCTCCGTGCGCGTTCCCGACGTCGACAAGCTGCTCGACGAGGCGATCGGCGAGACCGACAAGTCCAAGCGCGAGTCCGACTGGGGCGCCATCGACAAGCGCGTCATGGAAGAGGCCGTCATCCTGCCCGGCGTGCACGCGAAGGCGCTGCTGGTCCGCCCGAAGAAGCTGACCAACGTGTTCGTCTCCGCCGCGTACGGCCAGTACGACTACCTGTCCTTCGGTGTTGCGTAGACCTTCCCTGTGACTGTTGACGTTAGGTAGGTGAAGGCGACAGGGGAACAGGCCCGGGACGACCTCCCGGGCCTGTTCTCCGCCTGCCGGCCACTGTGATCACATACATCATCAGGCGGCTTTTCGCGGCCATCGTGCTGTTGTTCGTCGTCAGCGCGGTGACGTTCGCGATCTTCTTCCTCATGCCCAAGCTGGTCGGGGCGTCGCCGGAAACCCTGGCCACGCGCTACGTCGGCCGCGCCGCCACCGCCGACACCGTCCGCGAGACCGCCGAGCGGCTCGGGTTCTACGACCCGATCTACGTGCAGTACTGGGACTGGGCCAAGGGCATCTTCGTCGGCGCCGACTACAGCTACGGCACCGGCGTCGAGCACTGCCCCGCGCCGTGCCTTGGCTACTCGTTCCGCAACAACCAGCCCGTGTTCCCCGACCTGATGGACCGGCTGCCGGTCACGATGTCGCTGGCCGTCGGCGCCGCGGTGCTGTGGCTGCTCGGCGGTGTCGCCGTCGGCACGCTGTCCGCACTGCGCAAGGGCACCATCTTCGACCGCGCCGCGATGAGCATCTCGCTCGCTGGCGTGTCGCTCCCGATCTTCTTCACCGGGCTGCTGTCCCTGTCGATCTTCAGCTACAACCTGGGCTGGACCGCGGTCGGCGGGTCGTACGTCCCCTTCCTGGAGAACCCGGGTGAGTGGGCCTACAACCTGCTGCTGCCGTGGATCACCCTGGCGCTGCTGTTCTCCGCGCAGTACGCGCGGCTCACCCGCGCCGGGATGCTGGAGACGATGAACGAGGACTTCATCCGGACCGCGCGCGCGAAGGGCCTGACCGAGCGGACGGTCGTCGTCCGGCACGGCCTGCGCGGCGCGCTCACCCCGATCCTGACGATCTTCGGCCTCGACGTCGGCCTGCTGCTCGGCGGCGCGATCCTCACCGAGAGCGCGTTCTCCCTGCAGGGCCTCGGCAAGTACGCCATCGACGGGATCACCAACTACGACCTGCCCAAGGTCATGGGCGTGACGATCCTCGCGGCGTTCTTCGTCGTGCTCGCCAACCTGGTCGTTGACCTCCTCTACGCCGTCGTCGACCCGAGGGTGCGTGCCAAGTGACCCAGCAAGAAGACACCCTCGGCGGGGCCGCGATCCGGCCCCCCGCGGACAACGGCGCGTTCCTGCAGGTCCGCGAACTGCGCGTGCACTTCCCCACCGACGACGGCGTGGTGCGCTCGGTCGACAACCTGTCCTTCAGCGTCGACAGGGGCAAGACGCTCGGCATCGTGGGCGAGTCCGGTTCCGGCAAGAGCGTGACCAGCCTGTCGATCATGGGCCTGCACAAGAAGGGCACCGCCAAGATCACCGGCGAGATCCTGCTCGACGGGCAGAACCTCGTCGGCATGGCGCCGGACCGGGTCCGCCAGCTGCGCGGCAAGCGGATGGCGATGATCTTCCAGGACCCGCTCTCGGCGATGCACCCGTTCTACACGGTGGGCAGCCAGATCATCGAGGCGTACCGGATCCACAACAAGGTCAGCAAGGCGGTGGCCCGCAAGCACGCCATCGACCTGCTCGACCGGGTCGGCATCCCCAACCCCAAGTCCAGGGTGGACGACTACCCGCACCAGTTCTCCGGTGGCATGCGGCAGCGCGCGATGATCGCGATGTCGCTGTCGTGCGACCCGGAACTGCTCATCGCCGACGAGCCGACCACCGCGCTCGACGTGACCGTGCAGGCGCAGATCCTGGACCTGATCCGCGACCTGCAGGCCGAGTTCAACTCCGCCGTCGTGATCATCACCCACGACCTCGGCGTCGTCGCCGAACTCGCCGACGACATCATGGTCATGTACGCCGGTCGCGCGGTCGAGTACAGCTCGGCCGCCGACATCTTCAACTCCCCGCAGCACCCCTACACCTGGGGCCTGCTCGGGTCCATGCCCCGGCTCGACCGGGAGCGCACCGAACGGCTGCAGCCCATCAAGGGCACGCCGCCGAGCCTGATCAACGTGCCGGAGGGGTGCCCGTTCAACCCCAGGTGCGCGTACGCGGGCACCAACGGCGACCTGAGCTTCACGGTCCGCCCGGAGTTCCGCGACGTCGGCGGCGGTCACCACATCGCCTGCCACCTGGGTGCGCAGGACCGCCAGCGCATCTGGGAGACCGAGATCAGGCCGAAGCTGTGAGCGAGGACGCCGTGAGCACCAAGACTGAGACCGCAGCGGCCGACCGCCGCCTCGGCGAGGACCTGCTGGTCGCCACCGACCTGCAGAAGCACTTCCCCATCCGGCGCGGCCTGCTGCAGCGCCAGGTCGGCGCCGTGCAGGCGGTCGACGGCCTCACCTTCTCGGTGAAGCGGGGCGAGACGCTGTCGCTGGTCGGCGAGTCCGGTTGCGGCAAGACGACCACCGGCAGGCTGCTGACCAGGCTCATCGAGCCGACCGGCGGCAAGGTCACCCTGGACGGCCGCGACATCACGCACCTGTCCAGCGGGGCCATGCGCCCGCTGCGCCGCGACATCCAGATGATCTTCCAGGACCCGTACGGCTCGCTGAACCCCAGGCACACCGTCGGCGCCATCATCGGTGCCCCGTTCCGCCTGCAGAAGGTGAAGACCGAGCACGGCGTCAAGCGCGCGGTGCAGGAGCTGCTGGAGCTGGTCGGGCTCAGCCCCGAGCACTACAACCGCTACCCGCACGAGTTCTCCGGCGGCCAGCGCCAGCGCATCGGCATCGCCCGCACGCTCGCCCTGCGCCCCAAGGTCATCGTCGCCGACGAGCCGGTGTCCGCGCTGGACGTCTCCATCCAGGCCCAGGTCGTCAACCTGATGGAAGACCTGCAGAACGAGTTCGACCTGACCTACGTGATCATCGCCCACGACCTGTCGGTGGTCAGGCACGTGTCGGACCGGGTCGCGGTCATGTACCTGGGCAAGATCATGGAACTCGCCGACCGGACCTCGCTGTACGAGCGCCCCATGCACCCGTACACGGTGGCCCTGCTGTCCGCGGTCCCCATCCCGGACACCGCGCGCCGCGACAACCGGGAACGCATCCGCCTCACCGGCGACGTGCCCAGCCCGATCAACCCGCCGTCCGGCTGCCGGTTCCACACCCGGTGCTGGAAGGCGCAAGAGGTCTGCAAGACCACCGAGCCGCCACTGGCCGAGCTCGCCCCGGGACACCAGGCCGCGTGCCACTTCCCGGAGAACACCACCAAGCTGACCATCGACCCCACGGGGTCGGCTGCTTGAGTCCGATGTGGACGGGGCCTGCGCCGGAGACGGCGCGGGCCCCGTTCGCGTTCTACCGCTCCTCCCACCGCCAGGGGGGCGATGCCTTGCCGGAAGGTTCGCGGCCGTAGGGGAAGTCCTCGCGGTGGACTTCGGCGAAGACCCAGTAGTAGCCGCTGTTGGCGGCCTTGACCAGCATGTCCTCGGCCAACTCCGGTAGGCCGATCGCCAGCAGGGCCGCCGCTGTGTTGCGAGCCATCTTGCCCACCGCGTCGGCGTCGGTGACCACTCTCGTGGCAAACCTCTTGGCGAGGGCAGGCTCGCCCAGTTCGGTGAGGATGTGCAGGAGTTCGGCTGCGGAGTACTTGAGGCTGAACCGGTCGAAGCCGTCCGGGAAGGCGATCGGGTCGCGCTCCGACAACCGCCTCCGCAGGTCGGGGAAACCGTGCTCACCAAAGGCTTTCAGCAGGGTCGCCACGGTGTCGGGATCCGCGAGGTCGCACTCCTGCGCCATCCGCGTTGCCAGGGTCGTCGCTTCCTCGGTGTGCCCGGCCTCGACCAGCAAGTCGAGCAGCTTCGTCAGGTTCCACACGCCGAACAGCTCGGCCTGGGTCGCGGTGATCTCCAACGTGGCCGCCACACCGGCGAACTGCGCCACCTGACCGGTGTCACGCGCATACTCCAGCAGCCGGACGAGGTGGCCTGCACCGAGACCGGTGAGCGCCGGGCCGCAGCCGAGCACAGCGGCGACTTCCGCGGCGAGCCCGTTGGTCTCCAGGTCACTCAGCAGTCTGATGAGGACATTCGGGTTGGTCAGCTCGCGCGCGGCGGAAACCAGGCGGGCGCCGAGATCGACCCGCTGGGCCGGGTCCGCGTCGGTGAGTCGCCTGAGGAACCAGTGCAGGACCGTGGTGTTGTCGAGGTCCAGGTCGATGTCATCCGGGGGCTCGGGCAGGCGCGCGACAACGCTGTCGTCGCAGCTCATCTCGACCGCGACGTCCCGCAACCGCAGTGGCCACTCCGGCGGCCGCTCGGGGACGAGGCGGTGGAGGCGGTCCAGCAGGTGCGCCAAGGGTTCCTCGGCGTCCACCTCCGCGAAGTGGTTCAGCACCAGGCAGGTCTGGGAGTCGTTGGCGATGTCGACGCGGTTGGCGACGTCGAGTGCGGCGATGTCATCCGCCCCGAGGAGAACGCAGCTTTCCCGCAGGCCGATCGGATTCGCCTGTCGTACGACCTGTAGTGCGGCCTCGTGCCACCAGTCCTCGTCGGCCAGCGGGCGGCTCGCCAGCAGGACGTCGTGGTCGGACCCCGACCCCAGACACCGCTGGGCCAGCGACCGGGCTTGGCCGACAGCGGATTCTCCGACGCGCATCAGCGCGTAGATCAGGTCGCACACCCTGCGCGGCTTGGACAGTCGGGTGTTGGCCACCAAGTCGCGGTCGAGCAGGGCGTCGACCGCGTCCTGGAATCCCCGCCGCGTCGCGTAGTCGAGGATCTCCGCAGTCACGACGGCGTCGGCCAACGGGATCTCTTGGGCAGCACGGAGCACGAGAGCGGACTCCGACTCGACATCGCCCACGTGGTGGAGAGTGTCCGCCAGTTGTCGCAAACCCTTGCCTTCGACCGGGAAATAGGCAGCCAGCCATTCGCGCGCCCTTGCCGCACCCGCTGGGTCGACTCGCTTGACAAGCCCGGGCAAGCGATAGGCGTCTTCGGGCGCACCCCCGAGCACTGCCTCCCGCAGCAACCGCACCGCCACTCGGTACAGGCCGCGCGATTGTGCCGCCCACGCCAACCGTGCCGTGTCGGACGGCGTGAGATGTCCGTTGGCTGCCCAGAACCTCGCTGGCGGTAAGGCCGCTCGGCGCTCGGTGGCACCGAGTTCCTCCAGGTGGGGAGCGAGGCGGACGTACTCGTCGTTGTCGGGGTCAAGCATGAGCGGACCCAGCACGCCACGCGCAGGCTCGGTTGCGGTGTCCAGTGCCGCCCGGAACCACTCCTCGGACTGCCGCGCCAAGTTCCACTGGGCGGGCGACAGGTAGCCGGGACCAGCCGCCTCCAGGAAAGCGACCGGGATGTCCTCACCGACGCCCAAGCGACGCGCATCGATCGCGGCCCAGAGCAACGCCCGCACCTCGGGTGTGGCGTTGCGGTAGCGCTCGACCAGCACCGGGATACCCGCCAGGTACTGGGTGATCTCGTGGTCGGTGGCCTCCGCGACCGCGCGGGCGATGCGGGGATCGCGCTGGGCGGCGGTGCGCAGGGCACTCGGGTCCAGCGGGCTGAACGCGGCGGGTACCGGGATGGTGCGCGCCCGGAGCAGGTCCCGGGTGTGGAAGCTCGGGTCCTCGCCGTCGTGGCGGGCCTCGGCGGTGAGGGCTGCCCAGCGGTCCGGCCACAAGGTGCCCAGGACGAGCACCGGGGCGGCGGACTGGTCGGCGAGCAGTTCGGCCAGCCGGGCGGCGGTCTCCGGGTGGTGCAGGTAGCGCTGCGCCTCGTTCAGCCAGATGACGGTGTTCGGCCGGACCTGGCGCAGGCCCGCCACCAACGCCTGCCCGGGGTCGGCGCCGCTGGGGTGCCACACGAGCCAGTCGTCCAACTCGCGCACGGCTTCCCAGCAGGCGCGGGTCTTCCCGGTTCCCGGGTCCCCGACGAGCACCGCGATCTTGTTCTGACCACCGACCGCCGCTCGGACGACCTCGGCCAGGTCCTCGTCGTGCCGCCTGCGCACGTACGACGGCAGCGGCGAGTCGACCCCGGCCCGCCGCCCGGGGTCGATGGCGGGCCGAACCCCGAGGAGCAGGGGATCCACCGCGTACTCGGCCACCGGCTTGCCGACGACGTCATCCAGCAGGTTCCTGCGCGCCCGCGCGGCCTGTGCGGCGACCCGCGTCTGCTCGGTGACGGCGGCACGGTGCCGTTCGTAGGCCGCGCGCCACGTGCTCTCGTCGAGGTCGACCTTGAGGGTGATCCCGTGCTGCTCGGCCACCTGCCGCACCATCGCCACCACGGCGAGGATGTCGTCCAGCCGGTCGGGGAACACCTTCTCGCGCAGCCACGCCGCGATGGTGCTCGAGCTGCGTTCGATCTTGTCCGCGAGGTCGTTCTGGCTCACGTACCCCTTCAACGGGCCGGTGACGGCAGTGTTGAGGTGCCCGGCCAGCGCGAAGTAGTTGATCTCCACCTGTCCACCCTAGCGGGGTCAGGTGCTGGACACCGCCGACTGGACAGCACGGTATCCGCTGGTCAGTGCCAATTTCCTCGGCGGTTGTAGCCGGACACCCCGGGTGGACGGAGAGCCTTCGGCCATGACAACCGAACAGGTTCTGCTGCTGCTCCTGGTCACCGCCGTGGCGACGGTCGTCGCGGTGGTGGCGGGCTTCGTCGCGAGGCTCGAGGGGAAGTCGATCGCCACCTGCCTCACCATCGCGGGTGGGGCGTGGGCCACCACGGTGCTCGTCGCCTACACGGTGATCGGCAGCTACCGGTGATCCCCACTGAGCGCCGGGTGTCCACTCAGGACACCCGGCGCCCGTGGGTCGCGTCTTACCGCAGGGCGCGGTTCACGGCCGAGACGACCGCGCGCAGCGAGGCCGTGACGATGGAGCTGTCCACGGCCACGCCCCACAGGACCTTCTCCCCGACCGCGCACTCGACGTACGCCGCCGCCCGCGCGTCGTCGCCGGAGGTGAGGGCGTGCTCCGAGTAGTCCAGCACCCGCACGTCGTACCCGACCGAGGCGATGGCGTCGACGAAGGCCGCGATGGGCCCGTTGCCCGCGCCCCGCACGTCGTGCGCGTCGCCCTCGGCCTCGACGACCGCCGTGATCTCGTCGCGGCCCTCGCCGTCGTCGGAGATGCTGTGGCGGCGCAGGCGCAGCGGCGACACCCGGTCCAGGTACTCGGTGGCGAAGACGTCCCACATCTCCTTGGGCGTCACCTCGCCGCCCTCGCTGTCGGTCACGGCCTGGATGACCTGGGAGAACTCGATCTGCAGGCGGCGCGGCAGCTTGAGCTGGTGCTCGGTCTTCATCACGTAGGCGACGCCGCCCTTGCCCGACTGCGAGTTGACCCGGATGACCGCCTCGTAGGAGCGGCCGACGTCCTTCGGGTCGATCGGCAGGTACGGGACCTCCCAGTCGTGCTGGTCGATCGGCACCCCGGCCGCGGTCGCGGACACCGCCAGCGCGTCCAGGCCCTTGTTGATGGCGTCCTGGTGGCTGCCGGAGAACGCGGTGAAGACCAGGTCGCCGCCCCACGGGTGGCGCTCGGCGACCGGCAGCTGGTTGCAGTACTCGACCGTGCGGCGGATCTCGTCGATGTCGGAGAAGTCAATCTGCGGGTCGATGCCCTGGCTGAACAGGTTCATCCCCAGGGTGACCAGGTCGACGTTGCCGGTGCGCTCGCCGTTGCCGAACAGGCAGCCCTCGATGCGGTCGGCCCCGGCCAGGTAGCCCAGCTCGGCGGCGGCGACCCCGGTGCCCCGGTCGTTGTGCGGGTGCAGGCTCAGGATCAGCGACTCGCGGTTGGGCAGGTTGCGGTGCATCCACTCGATCGAGTCGGCGTAGACGTTCGGGGTGGCCATCTCGACGGTCGCGGGCAGGTTGACGATCATCGGCCGGTCCGGGGTCGGCTGCCACACGTCGGCGACCGCGGCGCACACCTCGACCGCGTAGGACAGCTCGGTGCCGGTGTAGGACTCGGGGGAGTACTCGAACCGGAAGTCGGTCTCGCCGTACTTCTCGGCGAAGGCCAGCACGGTCTCCGCGCCGTCGGTCGCGATCTTCTTGATGCCCGCGCGGTCCGAGCGGAACACCACCCGCCGCTGCAGGATCGAGGTCGAGTTGTACAGGTGGACGACGGCGCTGTGCGCGCCTTCCAGCGCCTCGAAGGTCCGCTCGATCAGCTCGGGGCGGGCCTGGGTCAGCACCTGCACCCGGACGTCCTCCGGTACCGCGCCCTCGGCGATGATCTCGCGCACGAAGTCGAAGTCGGTCTGGCTCGCGGCCGGGAAGCCGACCTCGATCTCCTTGTACCCCATGCGCACCAGCAGGTCGAACATCCGGCGCTTGCGGGCGGGCGACATCGGGTCGATCAGCGCCTGGTTGCCGTCGCGCAGGTCGACCGCGCACCACAGCGGGGCGGCGGTGATCCGCTTCGACGGCCAGGTGCGGTCGGGCAGGTCCACCGGCTCGACCAGCTCGTGGAACGGGCGGTAGCGGTGCACCGGCATGGCGGAGCCGCGCTGGGTGTTCCAGGCGGGCTGCTCGGCGGGGGCCGGGCGGGTGGGGGTGCGCAGGCGGCTGGGGCCGTTCGCCATCGAGTCTGGGGTGCTCATCGCTAGGGGTTCTCCGGGTTCGACGGTGGGTGTCGACCGGCGCAACGCCGAACTCCGCGACGGGGAGCCGGTCTGGTCAGACCCCGTCGCGGCGGAGAAGCAGGAGAGCGTGAGCCACGCCGCCAGCCTAACCACATCCGCGCTACCGTGTGGAATCCACGGTCCACATCGTGGGCGCGCGCGGGGTTGGGCCGTTCGGAGTAGTTACAGGTGTCCTGGTCAGGGGCACTTTCCAGGCATGGTTACTCGTAGATGGCACGGCACCAGCACCCGCGGGTCCGCTGCTCGGATCGTCACCGCAATCGGCGCGATCTTCGCGATCATCGAGGTCGTCTACATCTTGCTGGTCGTCCTCGGCGCCAACGCGGGGAACGCGTTCGTGCGGTTCATCGCCTCGCTGGCCGAACCGCTCGCCCTGTTCTTCCCCGGTCTCTTCCCGATCGCCAACCCCACCCTCGCGGTGATCGTCAACTATGGACTGGCGGCCGTGTTCTGGCTCGTCGTCGCCGGGTTCATCGCCCGGTTGCTCCGCTGACCGAGGTGTCCGGCCAGGACACCCGACAGCGCCACCACGTGTGGTCGCGCACTGTCGGGGTCCTGGCTGGCGTCGTCCGGTGGGTGGGGCTCATCGCCGCGGCGATCCTGGTCGCGCACGTCGTGTTGGTGATGGCGGACGCCTCCAGGGCCAACCCGCTCACCGCCGAGGTGCGCGGTGTCGCCGGGGTGTTGGCGCTCGCCTTCAAGTCCCTGTTCACCCTGGAGGACACCAAACTCGGTGTGCTCCTCAACTACGGCATCGCGGCGGTGTTCTGGCTCGTGGCGTCCTCTGTGGTCGCCAAGCTCATCCGTCGACTCCGAACGGCTCGCCCCACCGACCGGTGAACGCCGTGCCCGAGATCGGGTTGCGTTGCCGGGGCGCGGTTTCGCGAGCCGCTTCTCCTCAGGTAGCAACTCCGGCGAGCCCAGGACCCCAACGGCGATAGCGGTAAGAGGTCGGATCGAGTCCGGTAGTCCGAACTCCACCGAGACGCCCGCGGTGTCGAAACCGGCCATCTGATGCGCGACCAAGCCTTCAGCCACGGCCTGCAAGACAAGGTTCTGGGCAGCCAGCCCCACTCCGTACTCGGCGTAGGGGACCTCGCCCTTCTCGTTCGAGGTCTCCGCGCACGCCACGAACAGCGCACCCGCGTTGCGCGCCCAGTTCTGGTTGCCCGGGACTAGGAGCGCCAGGATTCGATCGAACGTGTCGGTGCCGCGCGGCCCGACCAGGAACCGGGCGGGCTGGGTGTTGCCGTAAGAGGGCGCCCACCGCGCGGCCTCCAGAAGGCGGTGCAGCGCCTCTTTCGTTACCACGCCGTCCGGGTCGAGCGAGCGGGGGCTCCAGCGATCCCTGATCAGGGGATGCAGCTCGTCAAATCGCATAACCCCACGCTGTCACAGCGTAGGCACCGAACCACGACCCGGTCAGCACGAACGCCGCCGATACGGCCACCGCCGTCGAGGGACGCCGTTTCGCCAGGGCCAACGCGATGGGTACGAGCAACGCGATCGCGGGCACCATCAGCCGCACCTTGGAGTTCATCAAGCCGTTCGAGCAGAGGTCCATCACCAGCACCCCGGCGGTGTAGACCAGCAGCGGCCACTCCACCCGGCGCCGGACACCGATCGCCAACAGCGCCAACGCGCCCACGATCAGCCCGACCGTCGCCACCTCCAGCACCGACCGGCCGTCGGCCAGCACGTCCACGCTGAACTTCACCGTCGCCGCGCCGCCGTCGAACCCGGAGTCCCAGCCGCGCTCCTGCAACGCGAACCAGCCGTCCCACTCCCCGGTGCGCACGCCGACCCAGGCCAGGTACAGCACCAGCCCGAACGGGGCGATCGCCGCGCCGACCCACGGCCGCCACCCGTCCTGCCGCCGGGTGATCGCCACCAGCGCCGCGAGCCCGACCGCCAGCACCAGCGCCGCCGCGGTCGGCCGCACCAGCCCGGCCACCGCGCACGCGAGCCCGGCCGCCAGCCACTGCCGCCGCAGCACGAACACCAGCGCCCAGATCGCGAACGCGCAGAACATCGCCTCCGAGTACGCCATCGACAGCACGATCGACAGCGGCGACCCGGCGAACAGCGCCACCAGGATCAAGCCCACCCGGCGCGACCCACCGCGGATGATCGTCCCCAGCCGGGTCAGCCCGTAGGCGCACACCACGCCGAACGCGATCGTCACCGCCAACGCCGACGGCACCAGCCGGAAGCCCAGGTCGTGCACCCAGCCGACCAGTGTCGGGTACCCGGGGAAGAACGCCAGCGGCGTCTCCGCGCTGCGCTTGCCGAACGCGTCGACCAGGTTCCCCGGCACCCCCGCGTACCCGTTGGCCGCGATGGACAGGAACCACTGCCCGTCCCACGACCGCAGCGCGTCACCGGCCGAGGACCCGTTGCGCCCGGCCATCCAGCTCAGCGCCAGCAGCCCCACCTCGCGCACACCGAGGAAGACCAGCGCGGGGGCGAGCAACCGCAGCAGGCGGGGCGGGGTGACCCGGTCCCGCCAACCCGGCCCCCGCTCGGCGGTCTCGGGCTCATCGACATCGGCCTCGACGGCCGTGCTGCTCACGTCCGTGGCGGACACCGGCGATCCTCCCCGACTCACTGGCTCGGCGTGCTCACAGTAGTCGCACCGCCCGAGCAGTGGCGGGGGCCACATGAGCGCCGAAAACCGCGTGATGGCGCAGGTACGCTCACCGGCACAGACGCAGTGCGACGCGCTCAGGGCCTCCCGGGAGCACGCGCACCGGCATGAGGAGGTTGCACGCAAGTGGCGCTCGTCGTCCAGAAGTACGGCGGATCCTCGCTCGAATCCGCCGACCGGATCAAACGCGTGGCCGAGCGCATCGTCGCCACACGCAAGGCGGGCAACGACGTGGTGGTGGTCTGCTCCGCCATGGGGGACACGACTGACGAGCTGCTCGACCTCGCCAAACAGGTCAACCCGGTGCCGCCGGGGCGCGAGATGGACATGCTGCTCACCGCCGGTGAGCGCATCTCCAACTCCCTGGTGGCGATGGCCATCAGCGCCCTGGGCGCCGAGGCGCGCTCCTTCTCCGGCTCGCAGGCAGGCGTCATCACCACCTCGACGCACGGCAAGGCCCGGATCATCGACGTCACCCCCAGCCGGGTGCGCGAGGCGCTCGACCAGGGCCACATCGTGCTGGTCGCGGGGTTCCAGGGTGTCAGCCAGGACACCAAGGACGTGACCACGCTGGGCCGCGGCGGCTCGGACACCACCGCCGTCGCGCTCGCCGCCGCCCTCAACGCCGACGTCTGCGAGATCTACACCGACGTGGACGGCGTCTACTCAGCCGACCCGAGGATCGTCCCGGACGCCAAGAAGCTCGACCGGGTCACCTACGAGGAGATGCTGGAGATGGCCGCCAGCGGGGCCAAGGTGCTCATGCTGCGCTGCGTCGAGTACGCCCGCCGCTACGGCGTGCCCATCCATGTCCGTTCGTCGTACAGCACCAAGCCGGGGACGATCGTCTCCGGGTCAATGGAGGACTTGACCGTGGAACAGGCGATGATCACCGGCGTCGCGCACGACCGGTCCGAGGCCAAGGTGACCGTGGTCGGCGTGCCCGACACCGCCGGGGTGGCGGCGCGGATCTTCCGCACGGTGGCCGACACCGAGATCGACATCGACATGGTCCTGCAGAACGTGTCCAGCACCGTGTCCGGCAAGACCGACATCACCTTCACCCTGTCCAAGAGCAACGGCCCGACCGCGGTCGCCGCGCTGGAGAAGATCCGCGAGGAGCTCGGCTTCACCCAGGTGCTCTACGACGACCACGTGGGCAAGGTGTCGCTGGTCGGCGCGGGCATGCGCTCGCACCCCGGGGTCACGGCGACTTTCTGTGAGGCCCTTGCCAAGGCGGGGGTCAACATCGAGATCATCAACACCTCGGAGATCCGCATCTCCGTGCTGATCCGCGACACCCAGCTCGACGAAGCGGTGCGCGCGATCCACCAGGCATTCGAGCTCGGCGGCGAGGAAGCCGCCGTCGTCTACGCGGGGAGTGGTCGTTGATGGCCGGACCTGTTCTCGCCCTGGTCGGCGCCACCGGTGCCGTGGGCACCGTGATGGTCGACATCATGAACGGCAGGAAGAGCTGGCCGTGGGGCGAGGTGCGGCTCATCGCCTCACCGCGCTCGGCGGGCAAGAAGATCACCGTGCGCGGCGAGGAGCTGACCGTGCTCGCGCTGGCGCCCGAGGTGTTCGACGGCGTCGACGTCGCGATGTTCGACGTGCCCGACGAGGTGTCGGCGCACTGGGCGCCCATCGCCGCCGAGCGCGGCGCGGTGGCCGTCGACAACTCCGGCGCGTTCCGGATGGACGACGAGGTGCCGCTGGTGGTGCCCGAGGTCAACAACGACAAGGTGGGCGCGCGGCCCAAGGGGATCATCTCCAACCCCAACTGCACCACCCTGTCGATGATGGCCTCGCTCGGCGCGCTGCACCGCGAGTTCGAGCTGAAGGAACTGGTCGTCGCCTCCTACCAGGCGGCGTCCGGCGCGGGCCAGGACGGCATCGACCGGCTCTACGCCGAGTACGCCGCCGTCGCTGGCAAGGAGGTCGGCAACCGCGCTGGCGACGTCCGCGAGGCGCTGGCCGCGGCCGGGCTGTCGCAGGACGACTCGCCGTTCCCGGCCCCGCTCGCCCTCAACGTCGTGCCGTGGGCGGGCTCGCTCAAGGCCGACGGTTGGGCCAGCGAGGAGCTCAAGGTCCGCAACGAGGCCCGCAAGATCCTCGGCATCCCGGACCTGAAGGTGTCGGCGACCTGCGTGCGCGTCCCGGTCGTGACGACCCACTCGCTCGCCGTCCACGCCACCTTCGCCCGCCCGGTCACCGTCGAGCAGGCGCACGCGATCTTCGCCGCCCAGCCCTCGATCGTCCTGGTCGACGACCCGGCGAACGGGCAGTTCCCGACCCCCGCGGATGTCGTCGGCGGCGACCCGACCTACGTCGGCCGGGTCCGCCAGGCGCTGGACTTCCCGAACACGCTCGACTTCTTCGTGTGCGGCGACAACCTGCGCAAGGGTGCCGCCCTCAACACCTACGAGATCGCCGAGACCCTCGCGAAGACCTTCTGATCGTCGACGCCCGACCGGCCGGTGTCAGACGGGGAATCCCCCCGTCCGGCACCGGCCGTCGTCATCTCCTCGGTGTCGGCTGAGGGAACGGGGGCATCGTGGTTGTCGGCGCGCTGCTGTTGGTCATCCCGCTCGCGGGCGTCTGGCTCGGGATCGGCCGGATCAGGGCGGGGCAGCGGGCCGCTGTCCTGTTCACCGTTGGCTGCGCGGTGTTCGCGGCGTCCTGGGTGGTCTTCCTGCTGGCCCGGTTCGGCCTGTGGCGCTCGACCGGTGCCCCCGAGAACCTGCTGGAGCAGTTCGTCGGCTTCCTGCCCGACCTGGTGCCCGCCACCGCGGCGCTCGGCGTCGGGCTCATCGTGCTGGCCCACCTCACCGCCACCGGGCCGCTTGCCGCTCGGTCCGATCCAGATCGCCGCCGTCCGTGGCTGGTCGCCGGTGCTGCCGCCGTGGCCGTGGTCGGGATGGGGTTCGTCGCCGCTGCCCTGCCCGCCCGCGTGCCGGACCCGACGCTGGTGTCCGGCGTGGCGGTGCGCGTCGACCACGACCGCGGGGTGTTCGGCTTCGTCAGGGACGGCGGCGGCGTGGCGGTCGAGTACCCGCTCGACAACCCGATGTGGGTCGACCGGACCGGGCAGAAGCACGTCGGCGGCAGGCCGGAGTGCCTGACCGGCGACGGCGCGGTGTCGCGGGCGGTCGAGCTGGCCCTGGTCGACATCCGCGGCGTGCCGGAGTCAGGGTTTGGCAACCTCCGCCTGGTGCTGTCCGTCCGCTGCCTCGACTGAGTCAGCTGTCCCGAGTGGACCGGTGCGCCTGCTGGACCTGCCTGCCAGGGCGGCGACCACGGCGACGAGCACCCCGCCAACACCGGCCGCGGCGAACCCCCAGGCCGGTGAGGTGTGGTCGACCACGAAGCCGATCGTCGGGGCGCCGAGCGACGCCCCCAGGGTGAACGCGGAGCTCTGCAGGCCGGTCGCCGCGCCGCGCATGGACACCGGGGCCAGCCGGGCCACCTCCTCGCCCGTGGTGGCGATCGTCGGCGCGCACAGGGCGCTGCTGGGCACCAGGGCGAGCGCGAGCAGCCACCACTCGCCGATGAAGAACGCCGCCGGGATGGTCAGCAGCCCCATCAGGCCCATCAGCACGACCTGCGGCAGCGACCGCCGCACCGCGCCGTGCACCAGCCCGCCCGCGGCCGACGCGGTGCAGATGACGATCACCAGCAGCCCGGTCCAGTCCAGCTGCCCGCTCTCGCGCAGCGCCGCGACCATGGTCACGTCCGTGCCCGCCAGCACGAACACCGCGCCGCCGCCGACCAGCAGCACCCCGATGAACCGGGGCGTCAGCCACTCCTTGCGCGGTATCCGCTCCGTGTCCGCCCGCTCGTGGTCGGCCCGCACCCTGGGGTTGAACGCCACGATGAGCAGGCCGACGACCAGCACCGAGCAGCCGAGCGCCGTGGTGGCCGCCTGCGGGGAGAGCTGGGTGGCCAGCAGCACCGCGACCGCGGGGCCGACCATGTAGCTGAGCTCGACCGAGATCGAGTCGAGCGAGAACGCCGTGCGCCGCAGCTCCTCCGGCACCATCGCGGCGATGGCCTGCCTGGCGATCGACATCGTCGGCAGCGCGAGCAGCCCGCCGAAGAACGCCGTGCCGAGCAGCACCGGGTACGACATGAACCGGGCGCTGAGCCAGAAGCCGCCCTCGCACAGGGTGGCCAACAACACCATCGGCCGCAGGCCGAACCGGTCGACGACGTGGCCCATCAGCGGGGCGCCGACCGCGACCCCGACCAGGCTCGCCGCGCCGACCAGCCCCGCGGCGCCGTAGCTGCCGCCGAGGCCGACCGCCACGAGCAGGGTGAACACCATCGAGGTCGCGGCGAGCGGGATGCGGGCGAAGAGCATCAACACCATCAGCGCGCGAACGCCCGGTAGGCCGAGCATCCGGCGGTACTGCTGCATGCCCCGATGGCACCCGAGTCCACCCGGCGGGTCAACCCATTAACCACTACGGTGGCTTTTCTGGACTAACTCCAGAAAAGGGGACACCATGACCGCCCAGCGACCCACCACGAACAACGTCGGCATCCCGGTCGGTAGCGACAACGACTCGCTGACCCTCGGCGCCAACGGCCCGATCCTGCTCCAAGACCACTACCTGATCGAGAAGAACGCCCAGTTCAACCGCGAGCGGGTCCCCGAACGCGTCGTGCACGCCAAGGGCGGCGGCGCCTTCGGGTTCCTCGAGGTCACCGAGGACGTCAGCCAGTTCACCAAGGCCGCGGTGTTCCAGCCGGGCACCCGCACCGAGAGCCTCATCCGGTTCTCCTCGGTCGCGGGGGAGAGCGGCTCGCCGGACACCTGGCGCGACCCGCGCGGCTTCGCGGTGAAGCTCTACACCTCGCAGGGCAACTACGACCTGGTCGGCAACAACACCCCGGTCTTCTTCATCCGCGACCCGATCAAGTTCCCCGACTTCATCCGCTCGCAGAAGCGCCGCGCCGACAACCACCTGCGCGACGCCGACATGCAGTGGGACTTCTGGACCCTGCGGCCCGAGTCCGCGCACCAGGTGACCTGGCTGATGGGCGACCGCGGCATCCCGTCGAACTGGCGCGAGATGAACGGCTACGGCTCGCACACCTACCTGTGGGAGAACGCGGGCGGCGAGAAGTTCTGGGTCAAGTACCACTTCAAGACCGACCAGGGCATCGGCTACCTCGCCCAGGCCGACGCCGACAAGCTCGCAGGCGACGACGCCGACCACTACATCCGCGACCTGTTCACCTCGATCAAGTCCGGCAACCACCCCAGCTGGACCCTGCACGTGCAGGTCATGCCGTACGAGGACGCCGCCGACTACCGGTTCAACCCGTTCGACCTGACCAAGGTGTGGTCGCACGCCGACTACCCGCTGATCAAGGTCGGCCGGTACGTGCTGGACCGCAACCCGGAGAACTACTTCGCCCAGATCGAGCAGGCCGCGTTCGAGCCGTCGAACCTGGTGGCGGGCATCGGCCCCTCTCCGGACAAGATGCTGCAAGGGCGCCTCTTCGCCTACCCGGACGCGCACCGCTACCGCATCGGGGCGAACTACAGCCAGCTCCCGGTCAACGCGGCGAAGTCCCCGGTGAACAGCTACGCCAAGGACGGCGCCATGCGCTACGCCAACCCGGCAGACCCCGTGTACGCCCCGAACTCTTACGGCGGCCCGCACGCTGACGCTGCCTACGCGGGCGAGACCGTGTCGACCTACGGCATCGAGGACGAGGTCATCCGCTCGGCGTACAAGCTGCACAGCGAGGACGACGACTGGGGGCAGCCGGGCGCCCTCGTGCGCGACGTCATGGACGACGCGCAGCGCGAGCGGCTCGCGGCCAACATCGTCGGCCACGCCTCCGCCGACGTGAGCGGGCCGGTCCTAGAGCGCGTGATCCAGTACTGGCGCAATGTCGACAAGAACCTCGGCGACAAGGTCGCCACTGGGCTGAACGGGTAGGGCTGTCAGCCCCAACCGGTACCGCGGAGCCCGATCTGTCACCCGACAGGTCGGGTTCCGCCGCAATCGGCCCCGATCGGGCTACGACCGCCCTTCGGTCGGGGCGGGCCGGTCCGAACCTCTCGGCCGCGGCAACGCAGTGTCATGGTATGGCCACCCCCAGTCACCCGACGTCTCGGAACGTGAATCGCACTCCGCTCACGCTCTGAGTGATCAAAAAAGCATTTCCCGATTCAGCGATGGTTCTCGTCGGATTTCCCCGGTACTGACTTGATAGTCCACACGGACAACCGACAAGGAGAATCTCGATGAACAAGATCGCTCGCTTCGTCGCCGCGGCAGTCTCGGGTTCTGTTCTCGCCCTCGGTAGTGCCGGATTGGCACAGGCTGAAACAGCCACGATCTCCTCGGCCTCCGTCGAGCGCATCGCCACGGCCGACAGCGCGCTGCTGACGGCCGTCACCAACGAAGACCTCGCAGGCGTCCAGGTAGCCTTCGCCGACCTCCGCTCGTCGCTGGCCCAGTCCGGTGACGAGACAGCTCTCAAGCTCGACGCCGCACTCGGCGAGTTGCAGGGCATCGTGCCCGGGCTGCCGATTCCCGACCTCGGTGGCCTGACCGGCGGCTTGCCGGGCGGGCTCCCCGGTGGGCTCCCGGGCCTCAGCGGCCTGCAGGGCCTGATCAACACCGTGACCAACCTGCTGACCTCGCTGCTGGGCGGCCTCCCGCTCGGTGGCCTGACCGGTGGCCTGCCCGGCGTCGGTGGCGTGACCGGTGGCCTGCCCGGTCTCGGCGCGCTCACCGGCCTGCTGGGCGGCCTGCCGGTGGTGGGTGGCCTGACCGGTGGTCTGACCGGTGGTCTGCCGACCGGTCTGCCCGGCGGTGCCGGTGGCCTGCTCGGCGGCCTGACCAGCTCCATCCCGGGTGCGAGCCTGCTCACCGGTCTGCTCGGTGGCCTGCCGCTCGTCGGTGGCCTGCTGGGTCACTGACCGACCCGCTAGTACTACTGGTGTGCCGATAGTGGCACGGAGAGCCGGTAATCCGATCCCGCTCGGATCGGGTTACCGGCCCTTTATTTCACGCCCTTCGGAAAAGAGCGCGGCGGCGGGTGAATTTTCGCCGCTATTGGTGCATCAGGGCGCGGTGGAATGCCAGTGCGAGGCGTACGCGGCGGCCTCCGCGGTCAGCCACGCGTCCAGGTTGTCGACATTGGTGTTGCGCGCCAGCCGGTATTCCCTGGCCCGGCGCAGGTCCACCACCAGCGGCTCGGCGCCTGCCAGCAGGTCGTCGGCGCAGACCGCCAGCACCCGCAGCGCCGCGTTCGCCCCGTCCCTGGTCAAGGGCGCTTCCTTGAGGTGGAACAGCACGACCTGCAGCCCGCCGGAGCGCCCCCGCGCGGCCAGGTGCGGCGCCACCGTCAACTCCACGCCGCCGACCCGCAGCACCGTCGCGCCGCAGTCCACCGCCGCCAGCCTGGCCTTGCGCCACCAGGCGAGGAAGCCCGCCGCGACCTCCTCGTACGCCCGCGGCTGGCCGGTCAACTCCGCCGCCTCGACGGCCTCCGCCAAGACCGCGGCCGGGTCCTCGGCACGCGCCGCCACCTCGATCGCGGCGAGGATCGGCTGGTAGAACACCCGGCCGAAGTGGTCGGGAACGCCTTCGCGCTCGTGCGCCGACACCACGATCTCGGTGCGCCTGGCCCGACCGCCAGCCGCGTACTCCGCGAACGCCGTCGCGCTCGTCACCACCGTCTTGGCCTGTCCGTCCACCCGCTGTGCCGTCGTGCCCATCGCGGCTCTCCCTCGGTCGGTGTCGATCTCCATCCTACCGCCGGGGTATGACACAAGTGTTCGAATCGTGCGGCCTGACCTGGGCGGATCCAGCCGCTCGGCGGGCTAGGGCGACTCCTGGAACGAGTCGACCACCTTCGCGAGCGCGGGCCCGGCGGTGTCCTTGCGCGCGGCCAGCGTCCAGGTCATCAGGTGGTAGTACCGGCGGTCGCCCTCGACCAGGGTGAACCAGAACACGCACGGCTCGCCGTCGAAGGTTCCCGTGACCTCGTAGCGCGCCCCCGACAGCCCGCCGACCCGGATCGGCTCCCGCTCGCCGACCCTGGTGGCCTCCGAGGGCAGGTCCGCCATCAGCATGACGGCGCTGTCCTCGTAGTCGGCGAAGTCGTCGAAGTCGGACTTCTCGTCGGTGAACATCATCAGGTAGCGCTCTTGGAAGATCTGCCCGTAGGTCAGCGTGGCGCCCTCGGCCTGGTACTCGTCCGGCAGCTCTTCCCAGTCGACCGGGATGGTCAGCTTGCTGTGGCCGTCGGTGGCCGTGACGACCTTGGTCTGGCCGACCTCGCCACGGGCCGCGGGCGGGGCGTCCGGCGCGGTGTCGACCACCAGCCAGACCAGCGTCCCCGCCAGCACCGCGAGCACGGTCCCCAGCGCGATCCACAGCCACGGCCTGCGCCGCCGCGGCGGGATCGTCAGGGTGTAGCCGTGGCCCCCGACCGGCGGGACCCCGCCGTGGTGACCCGCCCAGGGTTGTTCGGACATCGCGACACCGCCCCCAGGTCACGTGCGTTTCCCGCTCGATCAGCGGGCGACGCCAGTCTAGCGGCCTGGCAGGATCGGACGGGTGAGCACTCATCCAGTCGCCGAGGTACCGGACCGCCTGTTCGACGACGAGCAGGCCGAGGCCCGCTGGCGGGCGCGCTTCCACGCCGCCAGGGTCAGCCTGCCCGACTGGGCGCTGTCGGCGCCGGACCGGACCGTGTACATCTCCAACGCCAGCGGCGTGTGGGAGGTCTACGCCTGGGACCGGGCCACCGACACCCACCGCCAGGTCACCGACCGCCCCAACGGCACCCTGCACGCCACGGTGTCGCCGGACGGCGAGCAGGTGTGGTGGTTCGCCGACACCGACGGCGACGAGTTCGGCACCTGGGTCGCCGAGCCGTTCGCCGGTCGTCCGGCGGGTACCGAGGCCGGTCCCGCGGTGCTGGGCGCGAAGGCCGGGTACCCGGCGGGCCTGGAGATCGGCGACGAGGTGCAGGTGGTCGGCGTCGCCGACGACGACGGCACCACGGTCTACCTGTCCCGTGGCGGCGCCGAGGCCGAGGTGATCTACCAGAACGAGCACGACGGTGGCGTTGCCGCGCTCTCTTACGACGAACGGCTGCTGGCCATCGCGCACTCCGAGCACGGCGACAACCGCCACCCGGCGCTGCGCGTGCTGTCTGTCGCGGATGGATCTACCGTCGCCGAGAAGTGGGACGGCAAGGGCAAGGGTCTTAGCGGTATCGCGTTCAGCCCCGTGGTCGGCGACAGCAGGCTGCTGGTGCTGCACGAGCGCCGCGGCCGCGAGGAACTCCTGATCTGGGACGTCGAGTCCGACACCGAGCGGGAGATCGCCCTCGACCTCCCGGGCGAGGTCGAGGCCGACTGGTACACCGACGGCACCGCACTGCTCGTCGCGCACACGCACCAGGCCCGCAACACCCTGCACCGCTACGACATCGCCACCGGCTCATTGACCACTTTGGACACTCCACCCGGGACGATCGGCTCCGCCCACACCCGCCCCGACGGCACCGTCGAGTACTCCTGGTCCAGCGCAGCGGAACCCTCGGCCGTCCGCGCCCTCTTCAGCGACGGCACTGACCGCGTGCTTCTTACACCGCCCGGCGACCGAGCCCCAGTCAGCGCCCCCTTGACCGACGCCTTCGTCGAAACCGAGAACGGCACCGTCCACGCCCTGGTAGCCCGCCCCCTCGACGCCCCGGACGGCCCCCTGCCCACGGTCTTCAGCCTCCACGGCGGCCCCCACGCCGCTGATGAAGACCGGTTCTCCGCCTACCGCGCCATGTGGCTGGACGCAGGCTTCGCGGTAGTCCACGTCAACTATCGAGGCTCCACCGGCTACGGCTCCGCTTGGCGCGACGCGATCGAAGGCAAACCAGGCTTGACGGAACTGGCAGACGTAGCCGCCGTCCACACCTGGGCAGTCTCAACGGGCCTCGCAGACCCCACCCGCTGCGTAGTAAACGGCGCCTCCTGGGGCGGCTACCTGGCCCTGCTGGCCCTAGGAACCCAACCCGACCTCTGGGCCGCAGGCGTCGCAGGAGTCCCCGTAGCCGACTACCTGGCCGCCTACGAAGACGAAATGGAACCCCTCCGAGCCTTCGACCGAGCCCTCTTCGGCGGCTCCCCAGCCGAACTAGGCCCCCTCTACGAAGAATGCTCCCCCATCACCTACGTAGCCCAAGTCCAAGCCCCCGTCCTAGTCCTAGCCGGCGAAAACGACCCCCGCTGCCCCATCCGCCAAATCAACAACTACCTAACCCGCCTGGCAGCCAGAAACCACCCCCACGAGATCTACCTCTACGACGCAGGCCACGGCTCCCTCGTCGTAGCAGAAACCATCAAACAGTCCCTCATCGAAGTCCACTTCGCCCTACGAGCCCTCAAACTCCGCTAGCCCTACCAGCACTTCGTCCGGGACGAAGAGGTCGCAGGTTCAAATCCTGTCACCCCGACGACCGACGGCCGACCCATGTTCGCGGAGAACGCGAACGGGGTCGGCCGTTTTTCGTTCTGGGGGGCGACCCCCCAGACCCCCACGGTGCGGTGGGCGAGCGGCGGGTCGCGCTCAGTCTGAGTCGCGGGTGTGGATGAGCGGCGGTGTCGCGCTCGGTCCGAGTCGCGGGTGGAGTGGGGAACCTCGGGGGTGGGGAGAAGTGTGTGGGGGTCAGGCGCGGGATAGGGCGAACTCGGCTACTTGGAGGCCGATGGTGCGCAGGGTGGTGGGGACGTTGGGGTCGGTGCAGCCGCCGGTTTCGTCGAACTTGGTGCCGATGGTGTTGATGGCGGCGCCGAGAGGGGTTGGCCAGCCGCGGAGGGCGTGGGTTACCGAGCGGAGGGCGGTGAGGGTGTTGACGGCTGCTTGCCAGCCTGCGGCGGTGGCGACGCAGCCGACCGCGCGGCCGTCGAGGTACACGCGTTCGTCCTCGCGGAGGTCTTCGACGTAGTCCAGGGCGTTCTTGACCAGGCCGGACACGGTGCCGTGGTAGCCGGGGGAGACCAGGATGACGCCGTCGGCCTCGCGGAGTTCGTCGACGAGCCTGCGGGCGGCGTCGGTGCGGTCGGGCACCGCGGGGTCGTAGAACGGCAGCACCAGGTCGGTACCCGAGAGGGCGGTCGTCTTGGCCCCCGCCTCCGCGGCACCCGCGAGTGCGATGCGCAGTGCGCGCTCGGACTGCGAGTCCGCGCGCAGCGACCCGCCGATTCCCACCACTGAGACCGTCACCTGACCATCCTTCCACCGGTGGGGGTGACGGTACGACCTCCATCGCGGTGGAGGTCCACATGGCGTTGCCCACGTCACTACTGGCAAGTAACGTGTCGTCGGTGCTGCTCGACGCGATCCCGACCCACGTGCAGACCGCCGCGGTGCGGGCTGTCTTCGCCCTGCCCCGCTCGATCCGCCGCCTCATCGCAGGCAAGCCCATCCGGGTGGACGGCCAGGAGTTGGCTCTCGACGCCCAACTCCTGCTCACTCTCAACCGCTTGGCCAACGGCGACGGCATGGCCCACCGCGACCCCGACCGCTCTCGCGTCGACATGCGCAGGTCCAGCCGTCTTATCGCGGGCGAGCAGATCGAGCCGGTAGCGGTAAGAAGCCTGGACCTAGACGGCATTCCTGCACGCCTCTACACCCCTGACGGCGTCGGCGAACGCGCCCCGCTCCTGGTCTTCTACCACGGTGGCGGCTGGGTACTCGGCGACCTAGACACGCACGACAACCCTTGCCGCTTCATCGCCAAGAACGCCGAAGTCAAGGTCCTCTCCGTCGACTACCGCCTAGCCCCAGAGCACCCGTTCCCCGCTGCGGCCGACGACGCCCTAAGCGCGTACGTCTGGGCCTCTAAGAACGCGGACTCTCTAGGCGTTGACCCGAGTCGCATCGCGGTAGGCGGAGATTCGGCCGGGGGCAACCTAGCCGCTGTCACCGCCCACCAGGCCGTACGCACAGGGGCCACCTCGCCCGCGTTCCAGCTCTTGTTCTACCCGGGCACCGACGCCACAGTGCGCCGCCGCTCCCGCGACCTCTTCGCCACCGGCTACTTCCTAACCGACCGCGACATCGACTGGTTCCTCAACCACTACGCGTCCCAACGAGAACACCGAGCCGACCCCCGCTTCTCCATCCTCCGCGCCGAAGACCTCACCGGCCTCCCACCCGCCTACATAGCCACCGCAGGCTTCGACCCCCTCCGCGACGAAGGCGAGGCATACGCCAACGCCCTCCGCGCCGCCGGAGTCCCCACAATCCTCACCCGCCACCAAGACCTCATCCACGGCTACATCAACTTCCTAGCCGCCCCCCACTTCCGCCAAGCCCTCCACGAAGCCACCACCACCCTCAAAACCGCCCTAGCCCTAACCCCCACCCTCTAACCACCCCACCTACGCCGCAGCGGACATCCCTAGCCGTGCGTGCGCATCAATCCGCGCTGTTCCGACGCCTTCACCCGCAAACCGCAGCCGATCAACGCCGCTCGCCCACCGCACCGTCGGGGTCTGGGGGGTCGCCCCCCAGAACGAAAAACGGCCGACCCCGTTCGCGTTCTCCGCGAACATGGGTCGGCCGTCGGTCGTCGGGGTGACAGGATTTGAACCTGCGACCTCTTCGTCCCGAAGCCACACCACACCTCCCCCGACCTCGCGTTCGCCCAGGTCAACGCACACACGCCGTCCGCAGCTGTCCGCACCCGTTCGCATCGAACCGCCCGCGTTGTCACGCAGATTGACAAGCAGCGGCACCTAGACCGCGGAGCTGGCTGACAAAGGCGGCGAGTGACAGCAGTGACATGGGTGACCGACCAACCCAGCGCATCCGCGGAGCAGCGGTGTGGCCAGCCACGTGCACCTTTGCCAGCCAGACGGAGCAGGGAACGACTTATCCACAGGCCATGTCCAGATCTAGTCGCCCGCAACGCGCGCGGCCTATAGTCAGATGTGCAGTTGACACAGCTCACACCCCGTGAGCAGGCGGTATGAGGCCGGAGGGAGCAAGACGTTGTACGTCCAGCTGTTGCTACCCATCACGCCATCGACGGCGCGCTGCACGGTTCGGGCACGGACCGGTACCCTCTGCGAGTGCAGCCAGGCGAGGCCCTCCACAAGGCGGGCGATGACGGCGCGAAGGCATTCAAGCGTTGGCTTGAGGCGACGACCCGTGTCAAGACGGTCTGGATGAACACTCAAGGCCGCACCGCCTCGCGCATGACTTTCAAGTGGCCCGAGGACCCTGAATCCTTTTCATTCGACCTCGGCGGAATATTTCGAGCTGGCGATATTGACAATGACACTTTTCTGGCCGAGTGCAAAGCTTACAACAATCATAGCAACCATCAGGATTCCGAATTTCGGAGCTATCTGGCCAAGTGCTATGTCACCGAAAGTCTCGTGCCCGACTTTCACGATCATTACCTGTGGCTCACAAGGCACCCGTTCTCGGTTAGCCTCTGGTCGAACCTGACCACTCCCGAGTACATTAGTCGAGGTCTCCTTCAGGAGAGTCGGCGCGTTTTCGGTTGCGACCCGGAGGATGCTAAATCCCAGATCGATCTTGATCTAGTTGCGAAGTTGTCCACCAAAGTGTGGACGCCAATCGTTGTGTCACCTCAGCAAGAGAATCTAATAATAACTTCGAGTGATCGCGCAATTGTGTATGGCAATGCCGCTGGGGAGGGATCACTGTGACTAGTGCGGCTTACGTGTCGGCTCTGGATGAGGCTTACTCCCAGAGTAACCCGGGCAGTGTCATATACGCGGTAAAGCAAGCGATTATCAATCAGATACATGAAGTGGACGATCGGGTTGTAATCCGAAGTACTGAGTACTTCAATCATACTTTCGCGCCAGACTTGGTCCTGACTTGGAACGGCGGCGCGATCGAAAGGCAGCTATTCGTACGTCAAGATGAGTCGTCAGGGGAACTCGCCGAAGACGTGCGACAGATCGGAAGTTCCCGGCCGATCATTTTCAATCTGGACCCAGTGCCACCGGGGCGTCATGCACCGAAAGACTCTGACATAACACTTCAACGTGCCGATACGCTGCTAACGGATGCGGCGGGAATGAGCGAAGTCGGTTCACGTAAACGGTCGAGTCGCGTTGTGAAGCTCGCCGCACCATCGCTCCTCCAAGGCGGTCGTGGCGTTTTTGACGAACGCATTGCTTTCGAAGTTTCGTCAGGGTTGGCGCGAGGATTCTTGGGAGCCGAGAACCTGCGAACTGAAGAAACCCGTACAGCTGTCCTGCTGATCGAGCGGGTTTTTAGCAGGATCTTTGCTGCGCGCCTAACTGATTTTCTCCGGGCGGTATGGGTCGGAGCTGGCGGAATGTTGTCAGACTTCCCTTCGGCGTCGTCAACATCCGGCGGACTTACAGATGAAGCGCTCCGGTTTCTCCTCGATTTCGAACAAAACAGCACGCTTGAATACTGGCGGCGCGTGGGAGGCAATCTAACAGTCGAGAGGCTCTTGGCCATCTCGCCTGCGTCGTCTGACAATCTAGACCGTCTAATTACGGCTAACCTGGATCGAATAGTCGGCAAGTCTTGTGGGGTACAGTCGATTGTCGCAGCCGGTTCGGCCGATGACGCCAACTCCTCGTGGCGGGTGGACGACAGGTCGGTAATCTGGGACGGTCGGCAGGCACGCGTGAGGTTCGCTATGAATCGAGACTTGGCGACCGAGGATCTTCGAGGGCGCGCGAGCGGGATTCCTCTTGCAGACCTTCTCGAGCGCGCGCAGGGGAACGGCGTTCCGCTGGAAAGTCTTCAGATGACTGCAACGACGACGGCACGTCAGATTAATTACGGTTCTACACTAAAATCGAGCGCCCAAAACATCGCAGCTGATCCGCAACTGGAAGCTATGTCAGCCTCGTTGGGTGACTCCATGCTAGTTCAGCGAGCCACCGCCGCTCTGCCAGGTCCACGGTCTTTGATCTGTGACTACCAGAGCAAGACGGCCGCCGGGCGAACCGGTGCAAAGTTTGCTCTAGCGGACTTCTTTGCTTTTGCAGTGCCTTTGCTGGCGGCCCTCGATGCCGAAGACTCCAGCTCCATTCTTGAGCTGCGTCGGCAAAACTCCGAGGTGGCCAACCCTCCGGGCCTGTTTCCAATATAGCCTTTAGACGGCCCTCTGCTACTACATCGAGCGTATGTCGAGCTACCACCTTCCTGCTAACGCAGAAGGGCTACCTTGACTATTTGGGCCGCCGCTGCATAGCAGAGGAGGTTTGTTCCGGGGACAGTTCGTGCGGAGTGTGGGCTAATGGCAAGTCCAGGTAGTGCCCACAGCGGGTGGCCCGTGGGAATTGGCTCGGGGTCGACCACGTCAAGCACAGCTGTCAGTCGACCCGTCCGGAGTTCGGACATAAGGGCATCAGTGTCAACGATTTGGCCGCGGGCGGCGTTGACGAGTAGGGCGCCGGTGTCCATGGTGGCTAGGAACTCTGCGTTGACCAGGCCGCGTGTGGCGTTTGTCAGGGGGGCGGTGAGTACGACGATCTGGTGGCCGGGGATGAGGGCGGGTAGATCGGTGGTGGCGTGGACGCCGTCGCGGGCTGTTCGGGCGACCAGGGTGGGGTGCGCGTCGAAGGCCCGTAGGCGGCGGGCGGTGGCCATGCCGATGCTGCCTGCGCCGATGATGAGGACGCGTTTGCTGGCGAGGGTGTCCGCGGTGAACTTGCGGTGAGCCCAGATGCCCTGGTCTTGGAATCTCACGAGGGCGGGCCACTGGCGGTACTGGGTCAGGATGGCGGAGAGAATCCACTCCGAGACCGGACCTGCGTGAGCGCCGCGTGCGCTAGACAGGATGATGCCGTCAGGGACGTGGGGTGACCATTCGTCGGTGCCGGCGGAGAGCAGTTGGACCATGCGCAGGTTGGGGAGCAAGGGCAATAGTCGGATGGGGCGGTGGCTGCTGCGGTAGGGCGGGATGAGGACGTGGGCTGATGCCTGGTGGGAGTCCAGGTCGGGGGAGTTGGGGTCATAGGGGATGACTTCCAGGCCGGGGGTCTGGGACAGCAGTTCGTGGCCGACCTGGTCGTCTTCCTCGCTGCTGACGAGGACGCGCACGGGTCGGGTCACGTGTCGGCTCCCAGGATCGTGGCGATCAGTTCGCGAGCCTGGGTTTGGAGTGGGGTGCCGGTGGCGCTGTTGTCGATGACGATGTGGTCGACAGGGGGGCGGAAGTCGATGTCGATCGAGTCGGCGTAGGTGGGCCAGTTGTCGAGTTTGGAGGCGTCTCGGGCGGCGCCGCGGTGGCGGACGTAGGTCAGCATCGTGTCGAGGTCGCAATAGACCCACACGATGGTGACGTCAGCGTCGGCGGCGGTGAACGTGGCTTGGGTACGGTCGATCCACGCGGTGTCGTGCAGCTCCTTGATGAACGGCGCGGTCACGATCGCGCTGTTGCCGCACTGGACGTTCTCCATCACCGCACTGCGCAGGGCTTCGTACTCGCGCGGCCGGATCGCGGTCAGGTACTTCTCCGACTCCCGGTCGTTCGGGGAGCAGCCGATGAACTCAAGGGCGGCCTCGACAACCGGCCTGGTCAGGGTGTCCTTGTCCAGGATCGGCCACCCGGTCTCCCGGGCCAGGATGCGACCGAGTTCGGTCTTCCCGCTGCCCGCGTAGCCGCCGATCAACAGCACCTTGGGACGGCTGGTCCGCACCTCAACGCGCTTGGCCTGCTCCGGGGCCGTCACGATCCGACCCGCCCGCGGCCTGCTGTCGACTAGCCCTTCGTCGATGAGCAGCTTCATCGCCTCGTTGATCGTGAAGACGCTGACCTGCCACTGCTTGGCCAGGTCGCGCGTGGACGGCAGCGGCTGACCGTCTCGCAGGCGTCCTGACTCGATGTCGTTGCGGATGTTGCGGGCCAGCTGCTGGTGCAGGGACTCGGAACGGGAGAGGCGCGGGGGTTCGCCTGCCATGCGGGCTCCAAACGTGTGTTGCTGGTCAGGTGAGCGTACCAGTTACCTAACACCACCACCGAAGCATCCATGCTGGTCAGACGCAAAATGGCCAGCTTTTGTCAGCTAACAGTTGACCCGCTAACCAAACAACTGTTAGCTTTCGCTGGTCACCACGTCGGAGGGTGCGAGACCAGAGCGAGGTATGCAGTGACTCACCCCAGTCACTACCCCGACGGCCTCACGGGGCCGATCGTTGACGCGTTGCTGGCGGAGATGGACGCGACGGTCGAGCCCATCCAGCGGCCGACCTCCCCGTTCGCCATGCACGAGATCGACACGCGGCGGGAGCGCCGCGAGATGAACCGGGCGATGGGCGCGCAGGTCCGTTCGCTGCCGGTGCGCGTTGTCGTCTCCCGAGGTGAGGCCGCATGAGCGGGACCGTGGATCTCCGCCTGCTGGGAGAGGCCGAAGACATCGGCCGTCTCTTGGCCGTCCTCCACGCTGCCGGGATCGAGACCGCAGGGAACGGGCGCCAGTACCCCAACCGCGGTGGGTTCGGTGTTCGCGTCTACGTCGAGGCGCGCGTTGCCGAGTCCGGCCCGATCACCGCGACTGCGGAGAGAACCGACGACAAGCCCACGCGCAAGCCGGTCCAGCGCCGCCGCCGCGGTGAGCTGGGACCAGGGGGCTCCCGATGAGCGCGCGCGTGGTCACCCTGCCTTGGAACGGGCAGAGCTGGCCGGGCCGCGTCGACAACGGCGTTCCGACGTTCGGCTTCCGCGACGCCCCGGCGGGACTCGTGACCCGGCGGCAACTGCGGAACGCCGGGCTCTGCCCCGGCGGTCAGGACTGGGTGGCGCAGCTCAAGTGGCGCCGCGGTAGGTCCTGGGCCGCGCTCTACCGGCTCGACATGGCCAAGCCGTCCCCGGGCGCGACCACCGCGCAGCTCTACTCGCTGTGGAAGGCCAACCAGGTGTTGCGTACCTGTACGGAGTGCGGCGAGACCGCGCCATACCGCCTGCCGAAGTTCAACGGCCGCCGCTGCTGGGACTGCGACCGCACGACCGGCGGTGAGGCCGCATGAGGTCCACCCACCTGCTCAACATCCGGACCGGCGGCCACTCTGCCAAGAACACCCGCCGGCCCGGAGCGCCCAACAACCACCAGGGAAGTGGGGACCTGATGCTATCCACCTGCACGTCGAGCGCTCCCCGCTCCACCCACCCGACGAAGGGGGAGCGGCGATGACCAGCGCCTACCCAACCCCGCTCGACGCCCTGGCCGACAAGGTCCGCGAACTGGCCGCAGACCTGGGGGAGTGGCCGTCTCGCAACCGGGTCATCAAGACGTTCAAGGTGGGTGCGCCAAAGGCGTCCGCCGCTCTCGACGCGGTCAGGTCGTCCGGCTTCAACCCCACCGCCCCGGCCACCGAGAACGGTTTGGACACCCCGGTTGGGGTCACCAACCTCACGCCGGACGACGCCCTGACCCCGGACCCGGAGCCCACACACGAACTGACTGACTGCGGCACCGTTGACACAGCGTCCGTCGAGGTCATCGCCCCCGCAGACCCGGAGCCGTCCCAGGCCGTTCCGGCTCGCATCGAGCGTTCGGGGATCGGCCAGCGTGCCCACACATGGGCGCTTCTGGTCATCGCGGCGGGTGCGTTCGTCGCCATCTGGGGTGGCTGGGTCGGCCTGGGCAAACTCACCGGGTTCGGTGAGATCGCCTTGTTGCCTGGCATCGCGGACGAGTTCACGATTGACTCCGCCATCACCCTCCCGCTCGGTGTCGAGGCATACGCCGCGTTCGCGCTCCGGGTATGGCTCTCCGCATCCAGGTCCGACCGGGCACGCAAGTTCGCCCGGAACTCGGCGATCGGCGCACTCGTGCTGGGTGCTTGCGGTCAGGTCGCTTACCACCTGATGACGGCCGCCGGGATGACGTCGGCCCCATGGCAGATCACCACGCCCGTGTCCTGTCTGCCCGTGGTCGTACTCGGGTGCGCTGCCGCTCTGACCCACCTGATGCAGGACGAGGAGGGGCGATGAGCACGCCTGAGCCCACTACCAACGGTGTGGTCCTGCCGTTCACCAGGACCACCGAGCCCGCGAATGTCGAGGTCATCGAGGGTGAGGTTGTTGACGACTCGCCTGGTGCGCTGGTCGACAAGGCGGACGACGGCCCCGCCACGTCGTGGATCGAACGCATCCGCAGTACCGAGCGGCTGCCGATCATCCCGGAGTACCTGCGCACGCTCGCAGAGGCCAAGGCCACCGCCAAATGGACTGCCAAGCACTACAGCCACAGCGCGGCTTACCACGTCGTCCGATCGCCGCTCTACGCGCTCAAGCTCGCAGTGCGATCGCCGCAGGGAGCGCTGCTCTTGGCCGCCGCCACCGGCCGGTGGCTGTCCGATGCCGAAGGACGCCCGGTCCGGCGGCAGATGGCGATGAACGGCAACGCTGAGCACTACCTCAAGCTGTCGCAGCAGCGCGACGCGCGAGTCCGATTGCGGACAATCCTGCTGGTCCTGGGTGCAGCCGTGGGAGCGGTCCTGCTGTTCGTCTTGCCAGCGGTCACCCCAGAGTGGGTCATCTGGGCTGGTGGGTGCATCGCCGCGGGCATCCTGGGCAAACTCGGCACCCCGGCAGACCGACCAGTCGCCAGCCGGGCCGTCACCGCCGTGCAGGTCCAGAAACTCACCTCTGACGTGGTCGAACGTGCCCTGTCCGTGCTGGGTATCGCCGGGATCAACCAGGCGATGGCCAAGAACAACCGGGCTATCGGGTTCACCGCGCCGATCAGCCGGGACGGTCCCGGTTGGCGCGCGGACGTCGAACTCCCGCCGGGCGTCACCGCTGGCGACGTCATTGAACGTCGCGACCGGTTGGCCTCTGGGCTGGGGCGTCCACTCGGCTGTGTCTGGCCGGAGGGTAACGCCGCCGTCCATCCCGGACGCCTGGTGCTGTGGGTCGGTGACCAGGACATGAGCAAGGCCAAGCAGCCCGCGTGGCCGCTGCGCCGCGGTGAGCCGATCGACCTGTTCAAGCCTCAGCCGTTCGGCACCGACCAGCGCGGCCGGTGGGTCGACGTCACGCTGATGTTCGTCGCCGGGATCATCGGCGCGGTCCCGCGCATGGGCAAGACGTTCACGTTGCGAGAGTTGCTGCTGATCGCCTGCCTTGACCCGCGCGCGGAGCTGCACGTGTTCGACCTCAAGGGGACGGGGGACCTCTCGCCCCTGGCGCCCGTCAGCCACCGCTACCGCGCTGGGGACGACCCCGAGGACATCGAGTACGCCCTAACCTCGCTCCGAGCGCTGCGCGAAGAGATGCGGCGCCGCACCAAGGTCATCCGGGAACTCCCCAAGGACTTGTGCCCCGAGTCCAAGGTGACCAGCGAGCTCGCCAGCAAGAAATCTTTGGGGCTGCACCCGATCATGGCCGGTGTTGATGAGTGTCAGGTGTGGTTCGAGCACCCCGAGTACGGCGCGGAGATCGAGGAAATCTGCACCGACCTGGTTAAGCGTGGCCCGGCAACAGGGATCGCCCTGTTCCTGGCCACCCAACGGCCGGACTCCAAGTCCATCCCGACGCAGATCAGCGACAACGCCGTCCTCCGGTTCTGCCTCAAGGTGGCTGGCCAGGTGCCCAACGACATGGTCCTAGGCACGTCGTCCTACAAGAACGGCGTTCGCGCTACAACCTTCTCGTTCAGTGACAAGGGAATCGGCATCCTCAAAGGCGACGGCGATGAGCCGCGCACCGTGCGCGGCGTCTACATCGACGCACCTGCCGCCGAGAAGATCGCCACCCGTGCCCGCGCCACCCGCGTCGCCGCTGGGTTGCTCACCGGCTACGCGGCAGGGCTCGACGCCCAGGTCGACGAACGCGACGACACGACCCTGTTGCATGACGTCCTGGCCGCCATCGGCGATGCGGGCAAGGCGTGGTCAGAGTCCATCGTGGACCGACTCGCCGAACTCCGGCCATCGGCCTACGGCCCCTGGGCAGAGCTGCCCACCGGTTCGGCCAAAGCCACCCAGCTAGCCGGAGCGCTCAAGCCGTACGGCATCACAACCAAGCAGGTGTGGGGAACCGATCCGACCACCGGCAAGGGGGCGAACCGCATGGGCATCAACCGCGAGTGGATCGCCGACGCAATTACCAAGAGTAGCTAGAAGTCGCAGCCTTGCTCCCGAGAGCCCGGCTCTAGGTCTAGATCCAGACCCCTCTAGACCTAGAGCCCCCTCTAGGCGACAACAACATCCCTGATCAGCGTCCTAGTGCCTAGAGGCGCGGGTCTCGTGCACCCCGAATCAGCCAGGAGACCACTGTGGGCACCCTCGCCGCGCTCCTGCTCAACCCGTCCGCCCTGGTCGTCATGTTCACGCTTGGTTACGTCGCGACGTGCGCGATCTGGCCGTTCAAGCGCTGCCGTCGTTGCAAGGGCGCTGGTAGCCATCGCGCCCCACTCATCCGTGCGTTCCGTCCCTGCCGCCCGTGCGGCGGTAACGGCTACCGGCTCCGCATGGGCCGTCGTGTCCACAACGCCTGGACGCGCGTGCGCCGCGATCGCCGCCGGTAGTCACCTCAATCATCCACACAGGAGTGCACGACATGAACGCCATGCACACCGCCGCTCTGTCTCTGGCTGCCCGCGGCTGGCCCGTCTTCCCCATGACCCCCGGTGCCAAGCGCCCCGCCGTTCGAGACTGGGAGCGCCGCGCCACCACCGACCCTGAGCGCATCACCCGCTGCTGGTCGACAGGCGTCTACAACGTCGGCATCGCCACCGGCCCGGCGAACCTGGTCGTTGTCGACCTGGACACCGCCAAGCCCGGCGAGACCGTCCCGGAAGCCTGGAACCTTCCCGGGGTCAACTGCGGGCTCGATGTCCTGGCCGTCCTCGCTGAACAGGCGAGTGAGCCGCTGCCACTTGACACCTTCACCGTTTTGACCCCGTCCGGCGGCCTGCACCTGTACTTCGCCGCACCGCGCGGCGAGACGTTCCGCAACACGGCCGGTGACCGTGGTCAGGGACTCGGCTGGCACATCGACACCCGTGCGGGCGGCGGTTGTGTCGCCGGTCCCGGCTCCGCAGTGGACGGACGCACCTACCGCGTCGAACACGCTGCCCCTGTCGCGTCGTTGCCCGGATGGCTGATGGACCGGCTTCGTCCCAAGCCGCTACCTATCACCCCACCTGCTCCCGTCACTCTGCACGGCCGCGCCCGTCGCTCGCGCTACCTGGACGCTGCCATTGCCGCCGAAGTCGCCCGGGTCGAGAGCGCGGCCGGTGGGGAGCGGAACCAAGCGCTCTACATCGCCGCGTGCGCGCTGGGCCAGCTCGTGGCCGGTGGTGGTCTCACAGAGGAGGAGGTGCGCGCGACCTTGCTGCAAGCCGCGTCCGGGCACCTGGCCGTGCACGCCTACAGCGAGCACACCGCCAACGGCACGATCACCTCCGGCTTGCGTGCTGGTGCGCGTCGGCCCCGACAGGTGGCCGCATGAGCGCCGTTGTGCGACCGCTGCGTCCCGAAGATGACGGACCAATGCTGCGTACCGCTTGGACTGCGGATCAGCTCCTGGCGGCTGATTTCCCCGAACCGAAGTGGGCTGTTCCGGGAGTCATCTGCGAAGGCGTCAACCTGATCGCTGGGCCGCCGAAGGTAGGTAAGTCGTGGCTGTCGCTGGGGTTGGGGCTCTCGATCGCGGGTGGACAGCCCGCGTTCGGTTCCATCGTCAGCGACTCCGGGCCGGTGCTCTACCTGGCGTTGGAGGACACCGCCCGGCGGTTGCAGTCGCGGATGCGGAAGATGCTCGCAGGGCTTCCTGGACCGTCGCTGCTCACGTTGGCCACCGAGTGCCCGCCGCTGGCGGATGGAGGAGACCGAGCCATCTGCGGGTGGCTAGACCGCAACCCGGACGCCCGCTTGGTCGTCATCGACGTGCTTGCCAAGGTGCGCGGTGGCGAGAACACAACCGGCAGTCAGTACGCGGCGGACTATGCCGCTATCGGCCGGATCAAGTACATAGCCGACAAGTACGCCGTTGCGGTCCTGGTGGTCACCCACGTGCGCAAAGCCGCCTCTGAGGACTTCCTACAGACCGTGTCGGGTACCAACGGGATCGCGGGAGCCGCGGACGCCGTGCTCGTGCTCCAACGGGGTCGCAACGCCGCTGACGGGCAGCTGCACGTTACCGGCCGCGATGTCGAGGAAGCCGAGTACGCCCTGTCCTTCGATGCTGAACACGGCGCCTGGAACATGCTCGACGGCCCTGCGGTCGACCACATGGTCAGCGACACCCGGGCCGCCATCCTCCGGTTCCTGCGGAACAACCCCGGTAGTACCCCGAAGGTCATCGCCGCCGGTACCGGGATCACCAACGACAACGCCAAGCGCACGTGTGGGCGGATGGTCGACGACAACCAGCTCACCAAGGACACCACGGGCCGCTACTTCGTCCCGCTCGCTGGTGACGCTCTCACTGCCCCCGCTGTGTCACCCCTGTCACCGGTGTCCCTGTCACTGCCCTGATCAGCAAAAACCTCGGGTGACACCTGCTGTCACCCCAGCCATCGGAAGGGATCGCCATGCGACGTCCGCCCGCCTGTCACCGCCGATCCAAGGGGCTTGACCGTGACCACCGAGTTCACTCCCACCGTCGTACCGCTTAGGCACCTCTACACCGTGTCGGACGCGATGCAACTGCTCTCCATCGGCAGAACCGCCCTGTACGAACTGATCCGCTCCGGTCGTCTCCGGACGGTCACCCAAGGAAAGTCGCGCCGCATCCCTGCTGCCGCGCTCAACGACTACGTCCAGCTGCTCATCAGTGAATCGGAGGCGACCCTTGACCAAGCGGCGTAGTCACGGTGACGGCGGGCTCCATTGGGACGAGTCGCGCCAGCGATGGATCGCCAGCGTGACCGTCGGGTACACGCCTGCCGGGAAGCGGGTGGTCAGGCGGGGAAGCGGCAAGACGAAGACGGAGGCCAAGAACAAGCTCAAAGAGATCATTCGAGACTACGACGATGGTGTCACCCTCCAGGCGCACGGGTACACGGTCGCGCAAGCGGTCAATGACTGGCTCGCGTACGGCTTGCCGGGACGAGGGGAAGCCACCTGCGAGAAGCTGCGCATCCTCGCCAACCTGCACGTCGTACCACTGATCGGGGCGCGCAAGCTGCGTGAGCTCAGCGCCGATGAGGTGGATGTGTGGCTGGCGGGGCTGGCCAAGAGCCTGAGCACGCGGACGCTACGTGACATTCGGTCCATCTTGCTCCGAGCCGTAAACCGCGCACAGGCTCGCGACAAGGTGAAGCGCAACGTCGTATTGCTGTGCGAGTGCCCGACAGGCAAGACCGGTCGGCCGTCAAAGTCCTTGACCTACGCGCAGGCTGATGCGCTTCTGTTGGCGGCTGAACGCGACAACTCGACGATCGGGGCGTATGTCGTCGTGTCTCTGCTGAGCGGTTGTCGAACGGAAGAGGTGCGCCCATTCCCTTGGAAGAACCTGGTTCGCGTCTCCAAAGAGGAGCTAGCCAAGCGGGACGTCAGCCAAGCCGATAGGCCGAAGGCTCACGTCAACGTGTGGCGGTCGGTGCGGTCCGGCGGTGACACCAAGACGAGGAAATCCCGTCGTTCGCTGGGGATCGGTGACCGCTGCTTGGCGGCCTTCGATGCACAGGAGGCACGGCAACGGCAGGCCCGCCTGGACGCAGGTGACCGCTGGCACGAGAACGGCCTAGCGTTCGCCTCTGAGACCGGAACGATGCTCGATGCTGCGAACGTGCGGCGGGGGTTCCGCAGGCTTGCCAAGGCGGCTGGGCTCAACCCAGATGAGTGGACACCTCGGGAGCTGCGGCACAGCTTCGTCTCGCTGCTGTCGGACGGCGGGCTGACGCTGGAACAGATCTCGCGGCTCGTGGGACACAGCAGCATCGCGGTGACGGAGACTGTCTACCGGCATCAACTCAACCCGGTGGTGGAGGACGGGGCAACGGCTATGGACCGGATCTTCCCGAGTACGAAGACGTAGCCCCACGGCAACTAGGTCAGGCCCTGTCCACTCCAAGTGGGCGGGGCCTAGTCCTGTTTCTCGTTAGAGGCCAAGTAGGGCGCCCATATCCACTCCCTGTAGGGACTCGACCGCCTGCGTTGCCCCCTGCTGTTGCAGCTCTTTGACTGTCGTCTTCCCGGTGGCGATGCCGATGACCCGGGCGCCCGCGGCTCTGCCCGCAGCGACATCTCCAGGTGTGTCACCGATCAACACTGTGGCGTCACTGGAGAACGAGACGCCGGTTCGGGCGGACGCTCGTTCCTGGGCCACACCTACCAACGCGGCGCGTTCGGTGTGGTCTGCTCCGAACGCGCCTGCGTCCAGGTTCAAGTAGTTGGCAAGCCCGAAGACTTCCAGCTTGACCCGGGCTACCTCGGGAAGGTTGCCGGTCAGCACGGTCTGAAATACCAAAGCGTTGGTGGTCAACGAGTGCAGGGCGTCATGTGCCCCAGGAAGAGCCTGCCCGACCTGGCCCAACTCGACTCGCCCTGCCTCGTATTCGCGGGTGAGGGCCACCGCGACATTGCTGACTGCGTCGTCTGTCGGCTCGATGTCGTTGACGCGCAGGCTTTCACGGATGATGTCCAGTTCCGTGCGGCCAGCGATTTTGGCCCGACGTGCCAGAGGCCGGCCGGTCGCCGACTGGAACGCACGCTGGAAGAAGCGGAAGCCGACTCCGCGAGTCTCGATCAAGGTGTGGTCGATGTCCCAGAGCACAAGCAGCCGCGGACGCACGTCGGTGGGATCAACCTTGGCCATGGTGTCAGTCTGCCACCGGCCACTGAGGGCGACCGGAAGCGTACAGTTTGTGCTGGTTGGGGTCAGTGCGGCGGGGAGGGTTGAGGCGTTGAGTGACCAGCTCGCGCGGCACCTCGGGAGTCGGGTGCGGCAGGCCAGGTTGGCCAACCACCAGACACAGGCGGTTGTGGCTGGCCTCAGCGGTATCACCAGCGACTATCTCTATCAGATCGAGCGTGGCAAGAAGCTGCCCACGTTGCCGGTGCTGCTCAACCTGGCTGAAGCGCTCCGTCGCACGGTCGGGGAGCTGCTGCCTGAAACAGCTCGGGTGGAGACAGCCAGCCGCGCCGTGCCCCCGGCTGGTTCAGCCGTTCATCGAGCGTTGACAGTGCCAGCCCAGAGCCAAGAAGTGCCCGACGTCGACATCATCCGGCGGCGTATCAACGACGCTTGGCGCACCTGGCAGAGTTCGCCAGCGCGTTACAGCAAGCTTGCGGAAACGCTGCCCACGCTCATCACTGACACCGAAGCCATGCGCCGTTCTCATGGCGCTGACCAGAAGGCACCGCACACGCTTGTCGTTGAGCTGTACGGCTTGGTGCGGACGGTTTCCAAGCGGTTGGGTCGCGTCGACTCGGCACTTCTGGCGGCTGACCGGGCCGTCCGGGCCTCTGAGTTCTCAGGAAGCGCCTTGGCGCAAGCGGCCGCGGCTTGGAACCTTGCGCACGTGCTCTTGGCCGATGGGCAACCAGATGGCGCGGAAGCCGTTGTCGCTCACGCCCTGGAAGTCCTTCGTCGCAGTTCTGCGAGTGCCAGCCTTGACGGTCTCGCGTTGCAGGGGGCTCTGTTGTCCGTGGGCGCTGTGGCGCAGGTGCGGGCAGGTAACACCTGGGCCGCGCGGGACAAGCTCGCTGTAGCAGCCAAGGTGGCCGCAGTAACGGGGGAGCGCAACACGGCGTGGACGGCATTTGGGCCTACCAATGTCGCTATCCATGCCGTCAGTTTGGAGTTGGAGACCGGCGAGGCAGGCGAAGCGCTCCGGTTGGCCGAACGCATCGAGCCGCCAGCGAGCTTGTCCATCGAGCGTCGGGTTGCGTTCCTGCTCGATCAGGCCAAGGGGTACAGCCAGCGGCAGGACTACCACGGTGCCCTGATCGCCGTACAGGCCGCGCACGCCAGCGCGCCGGAGGACGTGTCCCATCGCCCCGCGGCCCACACGCTCTTGCAAGCGATTGTTCGACACGGCCGGTCTAATGCCGCACGTCAAGGTGCGGTCTTGGCGGAGCGGCTGGGTATCCCGGTCTGACGGACAGCCCGGACCGAGAGTCCGGGTTACCGATGGGTAGTCGATCTACGTTCCGATGTAGACACCCGGTTCCGGCAGGCCAGCCGGGGGTGCGCGGCCACGCGCGCTATTCCCCGACCTCCCGGCTGAGCCCCGGGACCGGGTGTCGCCACGGGATGTCGACAGGGGAGCCCGGGATGTCGGATGTAGAGATCACCACCGCTATCGCTATCGCCCGCTATCCGGACCTGGCGGAGCTGGTCACCGCCCGCCAAGAGGGGTGGCTATTCCGCCCCCTGGTGAATGAGGCAGGTGCCGTGACCGGGCTCGTGGGAACGCGGCACGTCGAGCGCTACACGGATGCTCTCTGGATCTACGGCCCGACGGACGTGCTCGGGCTGCGCATCCTGGCCACGGAGTACGGCGGTGGCTGCGTCTGGAAGCACGACCGCGGTGGCCTCGGGAACATCGTGCGGGAGATCCTCGCGTTGCCGGAACCCGGTCAACGCCTCGCACCCAGGCTGGTGCGCTCACCGAGTGGTCTGTGGACGCCCTGACAGCCGTAGTCACTCAGTTTGTCACCCAGAGACGAAATCAGGCCCTGTCCGCACCTAAGTGGACAGGGCCTGACCTGCGTCGGGGTGACAGGATTTGAACCTGCGACCTCTTCGTCCCGAACGAAGCGCGCTACCAAGCTGCGCCACACCCCGATAGTGGAACGTGGGGAAGTCTAACGGACGCGTGCGCTGGCTCCGAACCGGGCTCCCCTTGTCCCGACCACGGCGGGATCTGTGCTGGTCAGGCGGGGGACGAGGGTCAGCAGGCTTGCTTCGGGCGGGCAGGCGAAGCGGACGGGGGCGTAGGGCGAGGTTCCCAGGCCGGCGGAAACGTGGAGCCAGGTGTGGGCGCCCCAGCGGGAGGTGCCTCGGGCTCGGCCGCGGTCGAGTTGGCAGTTGGTGACGAGGGCGCCGTAGCCGGGGATGCGGAGTTGGCCGCCGTGGGTGTGGCCTGCCAGGACCAGGTCGTAGCCGTCTTCGGCGAAGCGGTCGAGGACGCGGGGTTCGGGGGAGTGGGTGACGCCGAGGCGCAGGGTAGCCTGGCGGTCGGGTTTGCCCGCGATCTCGTCGTAGCGGTCGCGGCGCAGGTGGGGGTCGTCGACGCCCGCGGCGGCGATGGGGCGGCCGTCGATGGTGAAGAGGGTGCGGTTGTGGGTGAGGTCGATCCAGCCGCGTTCGAGCATGGCGGCGCGGAGGTCCTTCCAGGGCAGGGGGATGCCGTGGATGCGCTTGTTGGACGGGAAGAGGTACCGCGCGGGGTTCTTGGGCTTCGGCGCGTAGTAGTCGTTGCTGCCGAAGACGAACACGCCGGGCCGGTTGAGCAGCGGGCCGAGGGCGCGGACCACGGCGGGCACGGCCTGCTTGTGGGCGAGGTTGTCGCCGGTGTTGACGACCAGGTCCGGGTTCAGCTCGTCGAGCGCGGCGACCCAGCGCTGCTTCGACTTCTGGCCGGGGAGCATGTGCAGGTCGGAGATGTGCAGGATGCGCAGTGGTCGGGCGCCCTCGGCGAGCACCGGCAGCGTCGCCTGGCGCAGGGTCCACCTGGTCCGTTCGTAGCCCGCCGCGTAGGCGATGGTGGCCGCGCCGAGCGCGGTCGTGCCGATGGCGATGCGACCGAGGGTCCTCACTGCGTCACTCACACCCACGAGCGTACGGGTTCGCCGCGACCGCACTCGACGATCAGTACTGTTCCCCCCATGGCCGAGCTGAAGAACCGCCTCAGGGCAGACCTCACCGCCGCGTTGAAGGGCCAGGAGAAGATCCGGCTCGGGACCCTGCGCATGGCGTTGGCGGCTGTCACGAAGGAGGAGGTCGCGGGCACCGAGGCCCGCGAGTTGACCGACGACGAGGTCCTCAAGGTCCTGGCGCGCGAGGTCCGCAAGCGCAAGGAGGCTTCGGAGGCGTTCGCGGGCGCGGGCCGGGCCGAGCAGGCGCAGTTGGAGTTGGACGAGGCCGAGGTCCTCAACGAGTACCTGCCCAGGCAGCTCGACGACGCCGAGATCGCCGCCGCGGTGGAGCAGGCCATCGCCGAGGTCACCACCCAGTTGGGTGAAGCTCCCGGGCAGCGGCAGATGGGCCAGGTCATGAAGGCCGCCAACACCAAGGTCGCAGGCAAGGCCGACGCGGGCAGGGTCGCGGCGATCGTCAAGGCGAAGCTCGCCGGCTGATGCTCGACTGCCGCGATTCCGGTTCGGACCAGCGATCCAGCGGGCCGGGAGAGCGATCAGGGCAGGCGCCTGAGGTGCCTGCCCTGACCACGAACGACTAGTTCCGGTTCTCCGGTGGTTGCAGCGGCATCCCGTTGACCATGGTCGAGCTGTTGGCCTCGTGCCAGTCGAACGTCTGGCCGTCGGCGGCCCCGAGCTCGCCGTGCCAGTCCGGCTGGGCCGGGTCGGTCTGCTCCCGGCGCGCCAGTTCCTCCTGCAGTTGCCGCAGCAGGCCGAGTTCCTGGTCGTTGAGGGAGTCGTCGACCGGCTCCTCGGTGACCCACGGCTCCGGCTTCTTCACGACCTTCGCCACGACCGCGGGCGGTGTGCGGGGCACCTGGACCTCGGTGGCGTAGCGCATCGCGGTGTGGTGGTAGTCGGTCGGCTCGGTGCCGTCGCGCAGCACCTCGACCGAGGCGGTGAGCCCGGCGCGGCGCAGCGCGTGCTCGACCCGGTACGCGGTGGCGGCGGCCGACCCGGTGGGTCCGACGCCGATGAGGATCACCCGGTGCGGGACGGCCCCGGTGGCGGCACCGGCCGGGGTGAGCCGCCACACGGCCCACACGGCGCGGATGTCGGGCAGCGCGTCGAGCACCCGGTTGATGGCGTCGGACACCCCCTGCTCGGCGCCGATCCCGTCGACCTTGCCCGCGGCGAAGCGGTGCCGGGTCATCAGGTCCGGCTCGACCAGGCGCAGCCGCTCGACCACGGTCGGGTCGGCGTTGGCCGCGGCGAACAGCGACAGCAACTCGTCGCGCTCGCCCTTGCCGACCCCGACCGGACCGGCGACCAGGCAGCCCGCGATCAGCTCCAGGGCGCGGTCGACCTCGGCGGAGGCCAACAGCTCCCTGGCGTCGGCGAGCGCGTCGTCGTCGAGCCTGCCCGCGAAGACGAGCAGGAGGTCGTGCACCCGGATCGGCAGGGCCACCCCCGCCCACGAACCCTTGCCTGGCGAGACCTGCGTCACGTTCTGACCCCTCCCACTCGTGCAGCGCCTAGCTGGGAACCAGGTGGCCCTCGGCGACCAGCGGTTCCGAGGCCGCCAAGGCGGCCCGGTGGTACCCGGGGAGCTCGGTGCCGCTGGGCAGCACCTCCACGGCGGGCTCGTAGGTGCCCAGGGCGCGCAGCACCCGCTGCAGCTCCCCGGTCAGCCTCGGCGCGTCCCCGGTCGTGGTGACCAGCACCACCCGCGCCACCGACCCGGCCGTGCGACCCCGGCGCCAGCTCGACCGCGCCTCGACCACCTCGGGTCGACCGCGCAGCATCGCGCTGAGCACCACGGCCACCGAGTCACCCATGCTCACCCATTCGGGCGACTCTGCGGAGAAGGTGTAGTCGAGTTCGGCGATTTCGTCCACCCACGCGAGCGCGTTGAGCTTCTCGGCGTCGGCGCCGTTGCTCATCAGGGCGTTGACCGCGAGCCGGTACTCCTCGGGGGTGATCGCCACCCGCTCGCGCAGCAGGGTCAGCGGCAACGCCCTGGCCACCGCGTCGACGGCGTCGGCGGCCAGCCAGTCGCGGAAGCGCCACAGCTGGCGGTCGCTGAGCCGCCCGGCGAGCCGCAGGAGCAGTTCGTGCGCGCTCACGCGACCTCCACCACCAGCTCGACCTCCACGGGCACGCCGCGCGGCAGCTCGCTCACCCCGACCGCGGACCGCACGTGGGCGCCCGCGTCGCCGAAGACCTCGCCGAGGAAGTCGGACGCGCCGTTGAGCACCACGGGCTGGCCGGTGAAGCCCTCCGCGGAGGCGACGTAGCCGACGACCTTGACCACCCGCACCACGGCGTCCACGCCGACCAGGTCGTGCACGGCGGCGAGCGCGTTGAGGGCGGCGAGCTTGGCCAGCTGCTGGGCTTCCTCGGGGCTCACCTCGGCGCCGACCTTGCCGGTCGCGACGACCTCACCGTCGACCACCGGCAGCTGACCCGCGGTGTAGACCAGCGACCCGGCCTTGATCGCGGGCACGTAGGACCCGATGGGGGCCACCACCGGGGGGAGTTCGACGCCGAGCTCGGCCAGTCGCGCGCTCCAGGTCATCAGGCACCCCTCGGGCGCTTGAGGTAGGCGACCAGCTGCTCGCCGGTCGGCCCTGGCAGCACGGAGACCAGCTCCCAGCCGTCCTCGCCCCACTGGTCGAGGATCTGCTTGGTCGCGTGGATCAGCAGCGGGACGGTGGCGTACTCCCACTTGGTCAACTCAGCCAACGCCGTTCCTCACCTCGTCGCGGACGACCCGGTCGAGCGACCAGATCGGGGCTCACCCTAGCCGTTGGCGGCCTTTGTGGAACCCCGCGTCGACCTGTGGAACCCCGGGCCCCCGCGCCGGTCGGTACGGTTCGACCATGGAGTCCTGGCGGATCATCGCCACCGCGCTGCTCGGGGTCGGCGGCCTGGTGCTGGTACTGCTGACGATGGCCAAGGTGCGCGACCGCAGCGGTCGGTCCGGCACGGTCGCCGTCTCCGGCGCGATCGCGTTCACCGCCCTGGTGCTGCTGTGTGTGTTGACCGTCACCGTGCTCCCGCCGGGGATCGCCTGGGGTGCGGTGATCGTGGTCGGGGTGGTCACCTCCGCGCTGCTGCTGGTCGGCTGAAAGCGGCGCTGATCACCCGGTACTCGGGGGGCGCTCGGGGCAACCGGGCATTTACGCTGAATCGGTGACCACCCCCGTAGTCGGCTGGACCGAGCAGATCGCGCGCGCCCGGCTGCACGTGGTGACCGGCAAGGGCGGCACGGGCAAGTCGACCGTGGCCGGGGCGCTCGCGTTGGCGCTGGCCACCGGCGGCAAGCGGGTGCTGCTGGTAGAGGTCGAGGGCAGGCAGGGCATCGCCGCGCTGTTCGACACCCAGCCGCTGCCGTACTCGGAGGAGAAGGTCGCCTCAGCCCCGGGCGGCGGTGAGGTGCGGGCGCTGCACGTCGACGTCGAGGCGGCGCTGCTGGAGTACCTGTCGATGTTCTACAGCCTCGGCTTCGCAGGCCGCACGCTGCGCAAGATGGGCGCCATCGAGTTCGCCACGACGCTCGCGCCCGGCCTGCGGGACGTGCTGCTCACCGGGAAGATCAAGGAGTGCGTGACGCGCACCGACGACAGCGGGCGGCACGTCTACGACGCGGTGGTGGTCGACGCCCCGCCGACCGGCCGGATCGTGAAGTTCCTCGACGTCACCAAGGCGATGGCCGACCTGGCCAAGGTCGGGCCGATCAAGGGCCAGAGCGACGGTGTCGTGCGGCTGTTGCACTCCGGTGACACCGCCGTGCACCTGGTGACGCTCTTGGAGGAGATGCCGGTGCGCGAGACCATCGAGGCGGTCGAGGAGCTCGACGGCGCCGATCTCCGCCCCGGTGCGATCCTCCTTAACCGCGTCCGTCCACCCCGCCTGCCCGCGCGTTCGGTTACCGCTGCCGCCGACGGCAGGGTTGACGCGTCGAGAGTGCGCGCGGGGCTGCAAGCGGCCGGGTTGGCACTGTCCGAGGCGGACTTGGACGGGTTGGTCGAGGAGACCGTGGAGCACGCGATCCGCGTACAGGCGGAACAACGAGCCCGCGAGCAGCTAGCCGAGATCGACCTGCCGGCGGTAGAGCTACCCGAGCAAGTGGACGGCATCGACGTGGGCACGCTCTACGAACTGGCCGAGGTCTTGGTCGACCAGGGGGTCCGATGAGCACCCTCGACGTCGACTCGCTCATCGACGACCCCGACACCCGCGTCATCGTCTGCTGCGGCTCCGGCGGTGTGGGTAAGACGACCACGGCCGCGTCCATCGCTGTCAGGGCTGCCGAGCGCGGTCGCGCGACCGTCGTGCTCACCATCGACCCGGCGCGTCGCCTCGCGCAGGCTCTAGGGCTAGCCGAGCTGGGCAACGTCCCGAGGGCGGTCAGCGTCGCGGGCTTCGAGCCCAAGGGGTCGCTCAGCGCGATGATGCTGGACATGCGCCGCACGTTCGACGACATGGTGCTGGCGCACGCGGGGCCGAAGCGGGCCGAGGAGGTGCTGGCCAACCCGTTCTACCGGACCATCTCGTCGTCGTTCTCCGGCACCCAGGAGTACATGGCGATGGAGAAGCTCGGCCAGCTCGCCGCCGACGGCACCTGGGACCTGATCGTGGTCGACACCCCGCCGTCGCGCTCCGCGCTGGACTTCCTCGACGCACCGCAGCGGCTGTCCACCGCGCTCGACGGCCGGATGATCAAGCTGCTGACCGCGCCTGCCCGGGCCAGCGGCTGGGGCATCCGCAAGGTGGTCAGCGCCGGGTTCGGCCTGTTCGCCAAGGCCGTGTCCACCATCGTCGGCGGCCAGCTGCTCGCCGATGCCTCCGCGTTCGTGCAGGCGTTCGACGGCATGTTCGGCGGCTTCCGCGAGCGGGCCCGCCGCACCTACGAGCTGCTGCGCTCGAGCGGGACCGCGTTCGTCGTGGTCGCCGCCCCCGAGCCGGACGCGCTGCGCGAGGCGAGCTACTTCGTCGAGCGGCTGGCCGACGAGGAGATGCCGCTGGCCGGGTTGGTGGTCAACCGCACCCACCCGGTGCTGGCCGAGCTGCCCGCGGCCAAGGCGCTGGGCGCGGCGGAGAACCTGGAGGCCGCCGGTGGCGCGCCGCTGGCCGCCGCCGTGCTGCGCCTGCACGCCGACCGGGTCGCGCTCGCGCAGCGCGAACGCCGGTTGATCGCCCGCTTCACGAAAGCACATCCCGCGGTCGCCATCGCCCACGTCCCCGCGTTGGCCGCCGATGTGCACGACCTCGCCGGGCTGCGCGAGATCGGTGATCAACTAGCGGGTGCCTGACTCCGGCCGGGATATGACCGCGATTCGCGGAATTCTCCCGGTGGGGCAACAACCCCCCGGTGGTTGCCCCACCGGAACTGTCCAGGATCTGTCCGGTGAATTGTTCGACGGCACCGCACAACGATCGCTTTGGCGAACGGTCGCGGGTAGACCACCGGCCCGCGTCGGGTCGGCCCCTCGGCGGGCGAGACGGCTCCCCGCGCCTGCCTGCGGCGGGCGCGGCGGTGGTCCGCGGGCGGCTCAGCCGACCGCGGCGTCCACGTCGTCGTAGGTGTGCCTGCGGCGGGCGTCGTCGAGCAGTTCCCGCCACGAGCCCACGTCTGGCCTGCGGCGCAGCAGCGCTCGGCGCTCCCGCTCGGTCATACCGCCCCACACACCGAACTCGATCCGGTTGTCCAGCGCCTCGGAGAGGCACTCGGTGCGGACCGGGCACGCGATGCAGACCATCTTGGCCTTGCGCTGCTCCGCACCCCGGACGAAGAGCCCGTCGGGGTCCTCGTCCCGGCACGTGGCCCGGACACGCCAGTCGGCCTGCGCTTGAGTTTCGAGATGCATATCCCCCACCCCTGTCGTCGTCGCGACCCTGAAACCCGATACCCCCCGGTACCGGTGCCTTCCAGCTCCACCTGCGGGACCTGTTCGGCGCTGTCGTGAGACGTTGACGAACTTTACCGGGTCCCGGTTCCATCCAGTACGGCAATGGACGCAGGCGTTACAGAAAGTCAATACGCCAGGTGGTGTCGTCCGAACGGCACTTCGCGTGACGGTTTCACGGTGGTCCGACTGGGTCACGCGTACGCTGGTCCCCGTGCGTGTGGGAGACAGCCTGTTGAAACTGCTCGGTCTCTGCCTGCTCGCGGGGGTGTTGGTGGCCGGGATGATGTTCCCGGTCGTCGGTGCCCTCGGGGTGGCGTCGAACCGGGCCAGCGACACCATCGACAGCGTGTCGGCCGATCTGGTGTCCACGCCGCAGCCGCTGATCACCACGATCACCGACAGCGCGGGCGCCCCGATCGCCTCCCTCTACGACCAGTACCGCATCCCGGTCACCGCCGAGCAGATCTCGCCGACGATGAAGGCCGCGCTGATCTCGGTCGAGGACCGCCGCTTCTACGAGCACCACGGCGTCGACTGGAAGGGCACCATCCGCGCCGCCATCTCCAACCAGGCGGGCAGCGACACCCAGGGCGCCTCGACGCTGACCCAGCAGTACGTCAAGAACTACCTGATCAACGTGGTCAACCGGGACAACAAGACCGAGCAGAGCAAGGCCCAGGAGCAGACCATCGCGCGCAAGCTGCGCGAGGCGCGGATCGCCATCCAGCTCGAGCAGAAGATGAGCAAGGAAGAGATCCTCACCGGCTACCTCAACGTGGTCGAGTTCGCCTACGAGGTCTACGGCATCGGCGCCGCGGCCAGCGCGTACTTCGGCACCAGCCCCGACAAGCTGACCGTGGCCCAGGCGGCGCTGCTGGCGGGCGCGGTGAACAACCCGGTGCTCTACAACCCGTGGCGCAAGCCAGCCGAGACGCTGCAGCGGCGCAACTTCGTGATCGACAAGATGGTCGAGAACCAGAAGCTGTCGCAGGACGCGGCCGAGGTGGCGAAGAAGGAGCCGCTCGGCATCCTGCCCAGCCCGAAGAAGCCCGCCGCGAACTGCGTCGGCGCCGGACCGCAGTACGGCTTCTACTGCCAGTACGTGTTCGAGTACCTGGCCAAGCTCGGGTTCACCGACGACCAGATCAAGACCGGCGGCTACACGATCAAGACCAGCTTCGACGCCCGCGCCACCCAGTTGGCCAAGGAGGCGGCCGAGGCGGAGGTGCCCAAGACCCAGCCGGGCATCGCCAACACGATGGCCATCATCGCCCCGGGCAAGGAGCGCCACCAGGTGCTCGCGCTGGTCGCCAACCGCGACTACGGGCTGGACGCCGGCGCGGGCCAGACCACCTACGGCCTGCCGAGCCGGATCGCCAACAAGTTCGGCGCGGGCTCCATCTTCAAGATCTTCACCGCCGCGGCCTACCTGGAGAAGGGCGGCGGCATCAACAACATCGTGGACGTGCCGGGCACCTTCACCTCCAACGTCTTCACCGGCGGCGGTAAGACCTGCCCGCGCACCCCGGCGCCCAACGACGGCGACACCCGGTTGTACTGCCTGAAGAACGCGGGCAACTACGGCGACAAGATGCTGCTCACCGACGCGCTCGCCACCTCCCCGAACACCGCGTTCGTGCAGCTGGAGGAGCGGATCGGGATGGCGCCGGTCGTCGACATGGCCAGCAGGCTCGGCCTGCGCGAGACCATGGCCTCGAGCATGGGCGGCGTCGACCCGGACCCCAGCCGTACCGAGGCCGAGTACCGGCTCAGCCAGAGCGACTTCTTCAAGCCGAGCGGCAACAGCGCGGGCAAGGCGTCGTTCACCCTCGGCCCCGGCCCGGTCAGCACCCTTGAGCTGGCCAACGTCGGCGCCACCCTGGTCAGCGGCGGTGTCTGGTGCCCGCCGTCGCCGCTGCTGGAGGTGCTCGACCGCAACGGCAAGAAGGTCGACGTCAACGAGCAGCCCTGCGAGCAGGCCATCGCGGAGCCGCTGGCGAACACCCTGGTCACCGGCCTGTCCAAGGACGACACCATGACGGGCGGCACCTCGCGCGCCGCGGCCCAGGCGGCGGGCTGGGACCGGCCGATGATGGGCAAGACCGGCACCACCCAGGAGCACAAGTCGGCCGGGTTCATCGGCGCCACCCCGCAGTACGCCGCGGCGGTGCTGACCTTCAACGACAGCCCCAAGCCCCAGGGCATCTGCGACTACGACCCGCCGCGGCTGTGCGGAACAGGCGGCAACATCTACGGCGGCAAGGTGCCCGCGCGCACCTGGTTCGCGACGATGAAGAAGTACATGGAGGGCCAGCCGCGCGCCGAGTTGCCCCCGGTCGACCCGCGCTACGTCGACGGCGGCCCGGAGATCAAGGTCCCCGACGTGATCAACCTCAGCCAGGAGGAAGCGACCAGGGTCCTGCAGGAGGCGGGGTACAAGGTCGTCGTCAAGGACCGCAACGACGCGCGCAAGAAGGGCACCGTGGTCGGGCAGTCGCCCCGGGGTGCCGCGCTGTCGGGCGAGACGATCACGCTCCAGGTCAGCACCGGGTACGTGCCGCCGCCGCGCACGACCGACCCGACCATCCCCCCGCCGGGGGGCACGGATCCGACGTTCCCCGGCGACAACGGGGGCGGGCTGCCGGGGAGACCGGGACCGGGCAGGCCGGGTGATCCGACGTTCACGATCATCCCGCCGGTGCCCTAGACCTGGTGATCCTTCGACCGGAGACCGCCTGGCCGCTGATGGCCCGGCGGTCTCCGTCGTTTCACGACTGGTCGCGCAGGTACTCCAACTGCGCCTGCACGGACCACTCGGCCGGGCCCCAGAGCGACTGGTCGACGTCCGCGTAGACGACCTCGACGATCTGGCGCGGGGTTGCCGTTGGGCCTATCTGCGCCAGAGCGGCCCGAATCTGGTCAAGGCGCTGCTGGCGGTGGGTGAGGTAGTCCAGGGCCACTGTGACGAGATCTGGCAGCTCTGGACCGTGGCCAGGCAGCACTGCCGTGCCCGGCTTGCGGTCTGCGAGGGCTCTTAGCGCGTCCAGGTAGGCGCCGAGCTTGCCGTCGGGGGGTGAGATGACGGTCGTGCCGCGGCCCAGGATGGTGTCGCCGGTGAGTACCGCGGAGCTGCCCGCGTGGTCGATCGCGAAGCAGAGGGAGTCCGCGGAGTGGCCCGGGGTGTGCAGGACCTCCAGGTCGAGCCCGGCCAACCGGAGGACGTCACCGTCGCGCAGCGGGGCGTCGTCGCGGCACAGGGTGGGGTCGAACGCCCTGATGGGCGCGTTCACCCGGTCCGCGAGCCAGGCGGCGCCGCCGACGTGGTCGAGGTGGTGGTGGGTGATCAGGATGGCCTCGACCTCCCCGGCCGCGGCCAGGACCCGCTCCAGGTGCGGGGTGTCGGCCTCGCCGGGGTCGACGACGACGGACCGGGTGGCGCCGGGGGCCCGCAGCAGCCAGGTGTTCGTGCCGTCCAGCGTCAACGGCCCGGGGTTGTCCTCCAGCAGCACGGTGGCGAACGGCGTCACCTGGCGCGATACACCGTAGGCGGGGTGGGGCATTCGGCGCTCCGTTCGTGTCCGGGTCGGGCTGCGTCGCCCGTTAAGGTCAGATCGTGCACGAGTTGCCCGAGGAGTTGGTCCTACCGGACGGGTTCGTCTCACCGGAACTGCCGGGACCGCCCGCCGTCCCGCGCGACGCCGCCACGGTGGTGCTGGTCCGCGACGGCACGACCGGGGGAGATCACGCGGCGGGCCTGGAGGTCTTCCTGCTCCGCCGGGTGCTGGGGATGGCCTTCGCGGGCGGCATGACCGTCTTCCCCGGCGGGGGCGTGGACAAGCGCGACGCCGACGCGTCCACCCGCTGGCACGGCGAACCACCCGCCTGGTGGGCCGACCGCTTCGGCTGCGACGAGTCCCTGGCCAGGGCCCTGGTCTGCGCGGCGGTCCGGGAGACGTTCGAGGAGTCCGGTGTCCTGCTCGCGGGCACCGACGGCACCGACGTCATCTCCGACACCCGCCCGTTCCACTCGGCTCGGCAGGACCTGGTCGACCGCAAGTACTCCTTCGCCGAGTTCCTCGCCGCGCACGGCCTGGTCCTGCGCGCCGACCTGCTGCGCCCGTGGGCCAACTGGGTCACCCCGGAGGCGGAGCCGCGCCGCTACGACACCCGCTTCTTCCTCGCCGCCGTCCCCCTCGGCCAACACCCCGACGGCGCCACCACCGAGGCCGAGGACGCCACCTGGCAGACCCCCACCGCCGCCCTCGCGGACTGGAAGGCAGGCGCCCGCCTCTTGCTCCCACCGACGTGGGTAACCCTCACCGAACTGGCCGAGGCAGCCTCCGTCCCCACTGCCATGACCACCCCCCGCTCCCTGGCCAAGATCACCCCCAAGATCGTCCACGACGGCACCCACCACCGGGCCGTCCTCCCCACCGACTGACCCCCGGGGCGGTCACTGCTCCGACGGCGTCTGCGCGGCGGCCAACCGGCGGTCCACCGCAACGCGCACGTGCTCGCCGACCGCGTTCGCCGTCCACCGCCCGCCACCTGGAGCCGCGACGCCGTTCTCGGTCAGCCACGCGGCGCAGTCCTCGTAGTGCCCGACCCACGCGCGGCGCCACACCAGCGACATGACCGGCATCCCCGACTCCATGACTTCCCGGAACAGGACCTGCATGACGGCGTCGCCACCGAAGGGCGGCAACGGCGGCTGCGGCGATCGGCGGACGCGGATCACATCGCTGATGTAGAGCACGATCGGCCCGAAGATGAGCACCTTCAGCACGAGCAGCATCCAGCCCCAGGTCACGTCCTCTTCGAACAGCGCGGGCCGCTCCCAGTGCAACGTGTCCGGCAACTCCAGTGCCGGGATCGCCTCCGCCAGGTGCCAGGCGTAGTCGGTGGCGAGCACCAGCAGCGCCCGCACCGCGCTGACCTCCTCCGCCGCGGTGATCACCCCGTGCGACCACAGGACCAGGGCGAGTGACAGGAACAGCCCCGCGAGTCCGGTGAGCGCTGTGGCCAGTGCCTGGGCCTCGTGCGCCCACGCCCAGCGCCGGGCGTGGGCCACGCGCTCGGGGCCGAACCCCTCGCGCACCCGCAAGCCCGTTCGACTCAGGAACGCCTTGATCGAGCGCACGCTGCCGAAGACGACGGCGTCGTGCACCCCCGCGGTACCGATCCGCGCGCTGCCGACGTCGTTGACGTACTCCCAGAAGTGCGACTCGCGCCAGGACGCCATTCGCCGCGCCGGACTCCGGACGTACCAAGCGATCTGGACGAACAGCAGCACCCCGACGAGCAGCGCGAGCCAGGGGACGGTGTGCCGCACGACGGCGAGCGCGACCTCGACCAGGCCGTTCCCCCGCCAGTGCGCGGGCAGCGGGATGTCCTGCGGGGTCACGATCCAGGCGTAGGCCCCGACGAGCATGAAGAGCAGGACGACCGTCGAGTTGACCACCAGACCCAGCACGACCAGCAGGAGCGCGAGCACCGAGAACGGGCGCCACCGCTCGCTCTCCTCCCTGGCGAGGTTGACCTGGCGCACATCGGGCCACAATCCCCACCGGGTGCCGAAGGGCGGTACCCACGGACCAGTCTCCTCGGCAGGGTCACCATCGCGCGTCGCGGACATGCGGCGATCTTGCCCGGTGATCGGGGGCACCGACCGGGCCGGAAGTCCTGAGTGGTCGTCCGCGGCGGCGGTGCCGTGCTGGGGCAGGATGGGGGCATGGCTGCTGGCGTGCTTCGGGTGGGTCTTGTCGGTGCGGGACCGTGGGCGGGGGCGGTGCACGCGCCGGGGTTGGCCGGGCACGCCGGGACCGAGTTGACGGCGGTGTGGGCGCGGCGGCCGGCGGCGGCGGCCGAGTTGGGGGCGCCGGTTGTCGGGGACTTCGACGAGTTGCTGGAGCGGGTGGACGCGGTCGCGTTCGCGGTTCCGCCGTCGGTGCAGGGGGAGTTGGCGATCCGGGCCGCCGAGGCGGGCAAGCACGTGATCCTGGAGAAGCCGGTAGCCGGGAGCGTGGCCGAGGCGGAGCGGGTGGTGGCGGCGGTCGAGCGGGCCGGGGTGGCCTCGATCGTGGTGTTCATCCGGCGGTTCGCGCCGGAGGTGGTGTCGTGGCTCGCGGAGATCCACGCCAGGCAGGGCTGGGCGGGCGGCAGCGTGCGCTGGCTCTCCGGAGCGCTGCTCGGGGGCGCCTACTCGCACTCGCCCTGGCGGCACACCGGTGGCGCGTTGGCCGACATCGGCCCGCACGTCATCGACCTGCTCGACGCCGCGCTCGGCCCGATCACCGACGTCCTGGCCGCCCACCGGGGCGAGCCGGACATCTGGCAACTCCTGCTCCAGCACGAGGCAGGTCCAACCAGCACCGCCACCCTCTCGATGGCGTTGCCGACCCGCCCCACGGTCACCGAACTGGCCGTCTTCGGCGTGAACGACCTCGCCAACCTGGAACTCGCAGGCCGCGCCACCCCCGCCCAGGACTCCTACGCCCTGCTGCTCGACGACTTCGTGCGGATGGTCCACTCCGGCACCACCACCCACCGGGTCAACGCCGCCCGCGGCCTGCACGTCCAGCGCATCCTGGACAAGGCCCTCCGCCTGACCACCGCCTGACCACCGAGCCACCGCCTGACCGCTTGGTCGCCTGACCGCCTGGCCACCGCTTGGTCGCCTGGCCGCTGCCTGACCGTCTGACCGCCGCTTGACCGTCGGATCACCGCTCGGCCGTCTGACCACCGCCTGACCACCGCTTGGTCGCCTGGCCACCGCCTGATCGCCTGGCCGCCGAGCCGCCGTCTGACCGCCTGACCACCGCTTGGTCGCCGTCTGACCGCCGGGCCACCGCTCGGTCGCTTAGCCGCCTGACCGCCGCTTGGTCGCCTGGCCGCTGCCTGACCGCCTGACCACCGCTCGGCTGCCGGGTCACCGCTTGGCCGCCGGATCGCCGCTTGGCGGGATAGCCGCTTGGCCACCGCTCGGCCGTCTGACCACCGCCCGGTTGCCGGACCACCGTCCAGCTGCCTGGCCGCTGGGATCGCCGCCTGGCCGTCTGGCCGCCGTCTGACCGCCTGGCGGGATCGCCGCTTGGCCGCCTTACCGCCGCCTGGCCGCTGGACGGGATCGCCGCCTGGCCACCGGGGACCAGGTGACGCGCGCCAGCCCCATCGGTCAGCCGCTCAGCGCGGATGGCTCGACGCAGCGCCGCAGGTGTCCACTGTGGTCAGGACCGGTGTGGACTCAGATCTTGGGCGGGAGCATCGGCATGAGGATGTAGCGCAGGTCCACCTCCCCGGGTTCCACGGCCGTGACCACGGTTGCCCGCATCCCCGGCTGGATCGCCAGTTCGACCTCGCCGCTGAATGGCCGCAAGGCGTCCAGCAGGTACCGCGACTGGTACGACGGGCTGGTCCGCCCACCCGACACCGTTGCCTTCAAGGACTCCTCCGCCTCGCCCGCGTTGTGGTCCGTTGCGCGCAGTCGTAGTTCGGAGTCGCCCACCTCGACCTTCACCACGCCCCGCGCGTCGCTGTACAGCGCGACCCGTCGGGTGGCGGCCACCAACGACTCCGCGTCCACCACGACCCGGGTGTCCACATCGGACAGGGCGAGCTTGGTCTCGCTCAGGTAGCTGCCGTCCAGCACGGCGGTGGCGACCGCGGTGCGACCCCACGCCACCCCGAACTGGTTCGCCGCGGCGGTCAGCCGGGCCTGGCCGACGCCGGACACCTGCTTGCCCACCTCGGCCAGCAGCGTCGCCGGGACCATCACGTCGATCTCGCCGTGCGGCTCCCACGGGAGGCTGGCGATCGCCATGCGGTAGCGATCGGTGGCGCGTAAGACCAAGCGGTCGCCCTCGGAGCGGATGCGGACGCCGGTGAAGACCGGCAGGGCCTCGTCGCGCGCGGCCGTGCTCGCCGCCGTGGCCAGGGCCGTGGCGAAGGCGGAGCCGGAGACCGTGCCGCCGGGGCCGGACACCAGCCTGACGCCGGGGTGCAGCGTGTGGTCCAGCAGCGGCAACGCGAAGCGGGCGCCGGACGCGCGGATGGCGAGGCGGTTGCCCTCCACCACGAGCCGGACCTCCGGGTCGGTCAGCGCCCGCAGCGTCTCGGCCAGCGGCTTGCCCGGCACCAACACCTGCCCGTCGGTGTGCGTGACCGCGCCGCACGACACCGTCGCCGTGCGTTCCCGATCACTGGCCGCCAACCCCACCCCGGCGGCCGTCGCGGTCAGCAGGACGCCGCTGAGGACCGGGTCGACGAACTTGCCCGGCACGAGCCGGACGAGGTCGGCTGCGGCTGAGGCGAGTGCCGCGGTGGGCGCGGTGAGATCCATGCGGCCAAGGTAGCGGCGGGGTCCGACAGCCGGGAGAAGTTATCCACAGGCCATGGCGGGGGCTTGCGCCGGGCTTGCCACCCGTTCGCCGACGGTGGCCCGGCGGGCGTAGACGATGCCAGCGAACACCAGCCCGGCAGCCGTGGCGACCAGGTACGACGACCAGATCCCCACGTGCTCGACGAGTTGACCGCTGACCAACTGCCCGAGCGCCAGCCCGAGGGTGACCGCGGTGATGATCCAGCCGAACGCCTCGGTCGCCGCGTTCGGGGGCGCGACCAGGTCGATCGCCGCCGAGTGGGTGGTCGCCTGCGGGGTCACCATGGTGCCGACCAGCAGCAGCGCCACCGCCAGCCACACCAGCGTCGTCGGGATCGCCAGCACCGCCACCAGCACCGCGAACACGGCGAGCAGCGCCGAGAGCCGCAGGTTCATCGCCTTGGGCCACGGCCGGACCCCGTAGACGACGCCGAAGAGCACCGAGCTGATCGACAGCAGCCCCAGCAGCAGCCCGCCTGCGGGGGTGTTGCCCGCCGCCGTCGCCGCCGCGGGCACCGCGACCTCGATGAACCCAAGGAGCACGCCGAAGCCCATGGCCGCGATGGCCAGCGTCCGCATCCCCGGGAACGCCAGCGGGCCGAGCAGGCCCGCGTGCGCGACCGGTTCCGGCCGGTGCCGCCGGATGGTCGGGGTCAGCGCGAACCACACGCTGCCCACGATCATGCACACCGCGGCGGTCGCCAGGCCGGTGCCCGCCCAGGGCAGGGCGATGAGCAGGCCGGAGATGGCCGGGCCGAGGATGAAGAAGACCTCCATGCTGATCGCCTCGTAGGCCAGCGCGGCGTCGCGCACCGGCCCGACCGGGGTGACCCTGGTCCACATCGTCCGCGACGCGGAGGCGACGACCGGCTCGGTCATGCCGACCGCGACGCCGAGCACGATGAGCAGTGCGGTGGGTGCCCCGGACTCGGTCGCGATCAGGGTCAGCCCGACGAAGACGCCGAAGAGGGCGGTCGTGACCAGCAGCGGGATCGCGGCCCCGATCCGGTCCATGATCCGCCCCTGGCCGACCGACCCGATGGCGAGGCCGATCAGCGTGCCCGCGGAGACCAGGCTCGCGGTGGCGTAAGAGCCGGTGGACTCGCGGATGTAGAGCAGCATCGAGAAGCCCACCATCGCCACCGGCAGCCTGCCCAGCAGCGAGGCGAGCGCGGGCCCCCGAGCGCCCGGGGTGGTGAGGGCAGCGCGGTAGTCGGCGAGACCGGCAGACTGGGACATGCGTACCAGTATGCATTTTCCGGTACGGCCGTACCAGTATTTGCCCGGTGGTTTCCGCCACTCCGTTGTGGGGTACATCTCGGTTCAGTAACGGAAGCGGGGATTCTCCGTGAACCCGGGCAACGTCCGGGGCCCGCGGTGAGTCCTTGAGGGTGAAACCACTCAAGGATGGGTGGGGCGCCGTGTGCGGGCCGCCCCGCGGGGTACCCACCACGAGTTCCCTCCGGTAGCAGGTCGGGGCCTGGTCGGAGGGGCGGGGAGCGTGAGCCGTCGGGGGATGGTTCACGCAACAGCGGGAGGTCGGTGCGCCGCGTCGGGGGCGGCGCCCGGCCTTCCGTCCACAAACGCACAAGAGGACCCGGTCTAGCCAGACCGGGTCCTCTTGGCGTGTCAGCTCTATCGCGCGCGCCTGGCCAACCGCTCGGGGTCCAGGATCAGCACGCTCTTGCCCTCCAGCCGCAGCCAGCCGCGGTGGGCGAAGTCGGCGAGCGCCTTGTTCACGGTCTCCCGGGAGGCGCCGACGTACTGGGCGATCTCCTCCTGGGTGAGGTCGTGGGTGACCCGCAGCAGCCCGGCCTCCTGGCTGCCGAACCGCTGGGCCAGCTGCAGCAGCGCCTTGGCGACCCGGCCGGGCACGTCGGTGAAGATCAGGTCGGCCAGCATGCCGTTGGTCCTGCGCAGCCGTCGGGCGATCACCCGCAGCAGCTGCTCGGCGATCTCCGGGCGGGTCGCGATCCACTGCCGCAGCGCGGGCCGGTCCATGGTGACCGCGCGGACCTCGGTGACCGTGGTCGCCGTCGACGTGCGCGGACCGGGGTCGAAGATCGACAGCTCGCCGAACATGTCGGACGGGCCGAAGATGCCGAGCAGGTTCTCCCTGCCGTCCGGGGACTTGCGGCCGAGCTTCACCTTGCCGGACTGGATGATGTACAGCCGGTCCCCTGGCTCACCCTCTGCGAAGATCACGTGCCCGCGCGGGAACTCCACGGCTTCCAGCGTCTGGGCGAGCGCTTCGGCCGCGGCCGGCTCGACCCCTTGGAAGATGCCCGCACGGGCCAGGGTCTCGTCCACCTCGGTCCTCCCATTTCCACCCGACGCGGGCGCATTCCCGCCAACGTCGATCACGACATACAGTGTAGGGCGTTGCTCGGGGATCTCCCGTCGGCTCGCCGCCTAGCGGTGGTCGGAACCACCTGTGACGTGCCTGCTCACGCACCCAGCCGCATGACCTTAGCGCCTACGCCCCGCCCCGGCGACCGCGCTTGGCCGCACGGCCACCCAGCCTGCGCAGCCGGAACAGCTCCAGCGCCCGACCGATGCCGTGCCCGTAGAGCGCGCGCACCTCGTCCGGCCGCGCCGACTCGAGGAACTCCTCGACGTCGGTCTCCTGCACGGCCACGTGCCGCAGCCGGGCTTCGACGCGCTCCATGAACAGCGCGAAGAACATGATCACCAAAGGTACCGCGAACACGAACCAGACAGCCATGTGTCGTCGATCCTCGCTCCGTAACCGCTGGCCCCGGGTCCGCCTCCGGCCCCGGCGCCGTTGTCACCCTGGTTGACGTCCGGGGCACATCCCGGGTTGTCCGACGGCCCGTAGGCTAGCGAGGTGCCGCCGACCACCCGACGCCCGCCCCGGCCAGCAGCCGAGGAGACCGGGCGCGACCTTGGCCTGACCCGCAGGGTGCGCCGCATGACCCGAGCGCTCGCAGAGGGCTACCCGGACGCGCATTGCGAGTTGGACTTCACCACTCCGTTAGAGCTGTCCGTGGCGACGATCCTGTCGGCGCAGTGCACGGACGTCAGGGTCAACCTGACCACTCCTGCCCTGTTCGCCCGGTACCGCACGGCTGCTGACTACGCCTCCGCGGACCGCACCGAGCTGGAGGAGTTCATCCGGCCGACGGGGTTCTACCGCAACAAGACGACCTCCCTGATCGGTCTTGGTGCCGCGCTCGTCGAGAAGCACGGCGGGGAGGTGCCCGGGAAGCTGGACGAGCTGGTGAAGTTGCCCGGCATCGGCCGCAAGACCGCGAACGTGATCCTGGGGAACGCGTTCGGCGTACCCGGGATCACCGTGGACACGCACTTCGGCAGGCTTGTCCGTCGCTGGGGTTGGACAGAGGAAGAGGACCCGGTCAAGGTCGAGCACGCGATCGGCGCTCTAGTCCCGCGCAAAGACTGGACGATGCTGTCGCACTGGGTGATCTTCCACGGCCGCCGGGTCTGCCACGCGCGCAAGCCAGCCTGTGGCGCCTGTCTCCTCTACCGCGACTGCCCGTCCTTCGGCGCCGGTCCCACCGAGCCGGAGCAGGCCGCGAAGCTGGTCAAGGGAGTAGAGGGACCGCACCTGATCGCGCTCGCCGAACGGACCCGTGAGGGCTACCGGCCGGGGAAGCCGACCGAGTGAGCACAGCCGCGAGGTGGGCGCTGGTCGCGGTGATCCTGGTGGTCGCCGGGGCGGTGGCGGTATGGCCTCGCGGAGCTGAACCCACCGCGCCCCCACCCCCAGGACCGGACCTCACCGCGGCTAGAGCGGCCGCGGCGCTGACCGGGTGCCCGACCGGTGCGGGTGTGCAAAGCCTCGTCGACGCCCACGCGGAATGTCTGGCCGATGGCGCGCAGGTAGTCGCGGGCAACGTGTTCGGTGGCCGACCCGTCCTGGTCAACGTGTGGGCTACCTGGTGCATGCCGTGCCGCGACGAACTACCGCTGCTCGCGGAGTACGCGGCCGGTCCTGGCGCGGTTGAGGTCGTCGGGATCGCGGTACAGAGTCAGGACAAGGACGCGCTCGACCTGTTGAGCGTGCTCGGGGTGCGTTTCCCGAACCTGCTCGACCGCGACGGGCAGGTCCAACGCGGCCTGAGGGTGCCGGACGCGCTGCCCGCCTCTTACCTGGTAGCGGCGGACGGCACCGCCACGTTGATCACGCAGCCGCGGCTGTTCCGGTCGGTCGACGACGTGCGCTCCGCCGTCGACCGCCACGTCGGAGGGGGCCGATGAGCACGCATGGACCGCTGGTGGACCCGGGAGGGCTGCCGGACTGGCTCGGCCCGGTGGTCGCCGCGACCACCGACCTCGACCTCGGGCTGTGGAAGCGGTTCGCCGCGCCCGGCCCCGGCGCCCGCCCCGCCGCGGTGCTGATGCTGCTCGGCGAGACCGCGGCACACGGCCCCGACCTGCTGTTCCAACTGCGCGCCGACACCGGGGGCAACCACTCCGGCCAGGTCGCCTTCCCGGGCGGCGGCGCCGAACCGGTCGACGGCGGGCCGGTCGACACCGCCGTGCGCGAGGCGGTCGAGGAGACCGGTCTCGACCCCGCCGGGGTCCGGCCGGTGGCGTTGCTGCCGACGCTGCACGTGCCGGTGTCCGGGTTCGACGTGACGCCGGTCCTGGCGCACTGGGCCGAACCGAGTCCCGTGCGCGCCGTGGACGCCGCGGAGACCCAGGCGGTCGCGCGGATCCCGATCTCGCACCTCGCCGACCCGGCCAACCGGTTCCGCGTCGCGCACCCCGGCGGCTACGTCGGCCCCGCGTTCGCCGCGCCGGGCATGCTGATCTGGGGCTTCACCGCGGGCCTGCTGACGATGCTGCTGGCCGTGGGCGGCTGGGAGCGGCCGTGGGACACCGGTGACGTGCGCGACCTCGACGCCGCGTGGCGCGCGGTCGGAGCGGGGGTCCAGTCGTGAACTGGGTGGATGTCCTGGTGGTCGCGCTCGCGGTGCTGGCCGCGGTGTCCGGTGCGCGCCAAGGCGTGGTGACCGCGCTGCCCGCCTTCATCGGCGTGCTGATCGGCGCGGTAGCGGGGATCAAGCTGGCGCCGCTGGTGGTCGAGCAGATCGACTCGACGCCGACGCGGGTCGCCTTCGCGGTCGCGGTGTTCGTGCTGCTGGTGGCGCTCGGCGAGACGTTCGGGGTGTGGATCGGGCGCACCATCCGGCAGAAGATCTCCTCGCCCAAGCTCGCCGGGGTGGACAGCGCGCTCGGGGCGGTCGTGCAGGGCGCCGTCGTGTTCGTGGTGGCCTGGCTGATCGCGTTGCCGCTGACCACGGTCGGCGGGCTGCCCGGGTTGGCCTCGGCGATCAACAACTCCGCGGTGCTCGGCGGGGTCAACGACGTGATGCCGCAGGCGGCCAAGGGCCTGCCGAACGAGCTGCGGCAACTGCTCGACGTCTCCGGCTTCCCGGCCGCGGTGGACCCGTTCAACCGGACCCCGAACAAGGAGGTCGACCCGCCCGACCCGGCTTTGCAGGCCAGCGAGGTGGTGCAGCGGGTGCGGCCCAGCGTGCTGAAGGTCAACGCCAAGGCGCCGTCGTGCGAGCGGGCGCTGGAGGGCAGCGGCTTCGTGGTCGCCCCGCAACGGGTCATGACCAACGCGCACGTCGTCGCGGGCACCAACGAGGTCAGCGTGGAGTCAGGCGACCGCACTCTCAAGGCCACCGTTGTGCACTATGACCCCGACACCGACTTGGCCATCTTGAGCGTGCCCGCATTGAGGGCGCAGGCATTGCCGTTCGCCCAGGGCGACGCCTCTAGCGGCCAAGACGGCATCGTGCTCGGTTACCCCCTCGACGGGCCTTACACCGCCGCGCCTGCTCGCGTTCGCGACCGAATCCCTCTGCGGGGACCGGACATCTACGACGCGAACACGGTCAACCGGGATGTGTTCACGTTGCGCGCGAAGGTGCTCAGCGGGAACTCGGGCGGCCCGTTGGTCAACCCCGCCGGTGAGGTGATCGGCGTGGTGTTCGGCGCGGCCATCGACGACTCGGAGACCGGTTACGCGTTGACCGCGGCCGAGGTGCGCGCGGAGGTCGGCCAAGCGGCGGCACTGCGGGAGCCGGTTGGCACCGGGCGTTGTTCGAACTAGCCCTTGATGAAGGCCGTCAGCAGCGCGTTGGTCGCTGCCGACGCCTCTTCGTGCGGGAAGTGCCCGACCTTGGGCAGCTCGTGGTGCTCGGCAGTGCCATCGATCCACGGGCCCGACGCGGTGCGAGTACGAGGTAGGACACACGGGTCGTCCGTGCCGTAGAGCTGGAAGACCGGGACCTCGATCTTGCGGGCTAGCGCCTCGGTGAACCGCCGACCCTCGCTGCGGAGTTGGGATCGTGCGGCCCACCGGTAGTACTCATGCGAGCTGTGCGCGGTACCGGGAACCAGCATCGCGGTCCGGTAGCGCTCAGCGGCCTCCGGTAGCCCTGACCAGTACTGGCCCGACCAAGACCGGATCCGGCGTTCGACGAGCGCGGCGCCATCCTGGGTGATGCGCCGCTCGGGCAGCATCGGGATCTGGGCGCCGAACAGGTGCCGCATCGCACGGGCTTGATTCCGCGGCGCCCTGCGCAGGGCCGTGCGGCGGATTTGTCCTCTTAGGGCAAGAGGGTGTGGAGCCGAGATGGTCGCCAAGGACTGCACAACGCGTGGGTGCAACGCGGCGACGGCCCAGGCGAGCTGCCCGCCCCAGTCATGGCCGACCAGGTGGGCCTTCGGTTCGCCGAGGGACTTCACCAGCCCCGCCACGTCACCCGCCAGCGTCCACGCGTCGTAGCCGCGGGGCGGTTTGTCGGAGTCGCCGTAACCGCGCAGGTCGACCGCGACCGCCCGGAAACCGGCGTCGCCCAGGGCGGTCAGCTGGTCGCGCCAGGACCACCAGAACCCGGCGAAGCCGTGCAGCAGCAGGACGAGCGGGCCCTCGCCGGTCTCGGCGACGTGCAGCCGGATGCCGTTGGCGTGCACGTCGCGGTGCGCCCACGGTCCATCGATGCGGACGACCGAGGGATCCGGGTGGGCGGGCACGGGTGGTCGCTCAGGACTGGCGGTCGCCGCGGTGGGTCAACGCGGCCGCGGTGTCCTTGACCGTGGAGATCGTGCGCTCCGGCGCCCGCAGCGACTTGAGCTTGCGGATGCCGAGCAGCGTGAAGACCGTCGCGACGAGCAGCATGAAGCCGAACACGATGGCGAAGGCCCCCGAGCGCACCATGCCGAGGTCGGCGATCAACTCGGCCAGCGCGAAGAAGAAGAAGAACGAGCTGTAGAGCACCACGGTCAGCGCGATGATGAAGAAGACGCTGCCCTTGATCCCCTTCTTCACCTCCTTGGCGACCTCGGACTTGGCCAGCTCGACCTCGGCCCGCACCAGGGTCGACAGGTGCGCGGTCGCGTCCTTGACCAGGTGCCCGATGGACTGCTCGCCCGCTGCCGCGATGGCGCGGTCGTCAGCGAGGGGGATCGAGGGGACTTGCGGCAGCCCCGAACCGTCTGCTTTTCCGTGCGCGCTGGTCACCTGCGTCATCGTGCCATGCTCGGTCATCGGAGGCCGGGCGGGCGGTACCCTCCGCGTTTCGCCGCCGCGCCCGTCCCCGACCGACCAGGAGCGCGGCGGCCAGCAGCGCGGCCACCGCGGACGCGACCAGCACCGCGGCCTTGGCCACCTCGGCGTCGGCCGGGTCGAGGGCGAGTTCGGCGATCAGCAGGCTGACGGTGAAGCCGACGCCACCGAGCATGGCGACCGCCACCAGGTCTCGTTTGCCCAGGTCAGCGGGGAGGGTGGCCAGCTTGAGGCGGACCGCGAGCAGCGCGGCGCCGGTGATGCCGACCAGCTTGCCGACCACGAGCCCGGCGAACACGGCCAGGACGACCTTGTCGCCGGTGAACTGCCGCAGGGCATCCCCACCGATCGAGACCCCGGCGGCGAAGAAGGCGAAGACCGGCACCGCGAGCCCTGCTGACCACGGCTGGAGCCGGTGCTCCAAGCGCAGTGCGGGCGCCTCTCTCTCGTAGGAGTCCTTCTTGACCCGTGTGAGCAACGCCAACGCGACACCGGCGATCGTCGCGTGGACCCCTGAGGAGTGGACCGCGACCCACACCGCGATCACGAGCGGCACATAGATCCATGCGGAAGTCACCCGGCGGTGCTGAAGGTAGGCATAGAGCCCCAGCAGCGCGGCAGCTACCGCTGCTGCGATGAGGTTGAGCCCGCTGGTGAACAAGACGGCGATGAGCAGGATCGCGCCGAGGTCATCCACTACCGCCAGGCTGAGCAGGAACACACGCGCGCTGCTGGGCATGCCTGACCCGGTTAGCGCCAACACACCCAGCGCGAACGCGATGTCCGTCGCCACCGGCACCGCCCACACGTCACCCGCGCGCGGATCACCCCAGGCGATCGCTAGCGCTACCAGGGCGGGGACGACCATCCCGCCGACGGCAGCGACAACGGGCAAGATCGCCGCCTTGAAGTCAGACAGCTCGCCCAGCACCAACTCGCGTTTGAGCTCCAAGCCCGCGACGAAGAAGAAGAGCGCCAGGAGCCCGTCCTTGGCCCACTCACCCGCGGTCAGGTTCAGGTGCAGGAAGTGCGGACCGAACTCGACATCACGCACCGCCGTGTACACACCGGACAGCGGCGAGTTGGCCAACACCAGGGCGGCAGCGGCCGCCACGAGCAGCACCACCCCGCCAACGGTCTCGGTCCGCAGGTAGCGGGCGAACTCGGTCAGCGCGGCGGGCGGCGATGGACGGCGGCGGTGCGACAAGGGCTGCTCCTAGGCATGGCTGGACCACTTGCCGACCAGACTTCCCGGCGCACCTGCCTCTCACTCTAGTGCTGCCCTAGCCCACGGTCACGCCGAACAGCACTCCCACGAAGTAGGTGACCACCATCGCCAGCACGCCCACTACGACGTTCCGCAAGACAGCGCGCCTAGCGACCGCCCCGCCCAACCTTGCGCTGACGTAGCCGGTCAGCACAAGGCCGACTACGACGGCCGCGATGCAGGTAAGCACCCGCGCGTCCACGGGCGGTAGGGCAATCGCGATCAGCGGGATGAGAGCGCCAACGGCGAACGAGAGGAACGACGCCCACGCGGCCTGCCACGGGCTGGTGAGGTTGTCCGGGTCGATCTGCAGCTCCGCCTCGGCGTGCGCGTGGAGGGCGTCCTTCACGGTCAGCTCGTGGGCCACCTGCGTCGCCAGCTCCGGGGACAGCCCCTTGTCCTCGTAGATCTCGGCGAGCTCGCGCTCCTCGGCCTCGGGCATCTCTCGCAGCTCGCGTTCCTCCTTACGCAACGCCGCCAGCTCGGTGTCGCGCTGGGTGCTGACCGACACGTACTCACCGCCCGCCATCGACAGCGCGCCTGCCACCAGCCCGGCCACCCCGGCAGCCATGATCACGGTCCGGTCGGCGGTCGCACCCGCCACGCCGACCACGAGCCCGGCGGTCGAGATGATGCCGTCGTTGGCGCCGAGCACCCCGGCCCGCAACCAGTTCAACCGGCCTGCCAGTCCGTTGTGGTGCGGCTCACCCTCGTGCGGGACGCGGCCGTCGCTCTCGGTGCTCACCCGGGCATTCTCCGCGCAACATGGGTGGTTCCACCAAGACCTGTCGGTGTGATGACCGAAGATTGTGGTGTGTCTGACTCGAACAAACCCATGCCGACCTGGCGTGCCATCGCGTTGATGTTCCGCGTCCCGCGCCGGGGCAGGGGGTTCTGGTTCAGTTTCGCCATCGACCTCATCTGGCCGTTGCTCGCCGTGGTCACCCGGTTGCGCTTCCGTGGCGGGGAAAAGCTACCCAAGTCCGGTGGCGTACTCCTGGCGTCGAACCACCTGTCGTTCGCCGACCCGGTAACCGTGACCGCGTTCTCCCTGGCTTCCGGGCGCATCCCGCGCTACCTGGCCAAGGCGAGCCTGTGGCGCATCCCGCTGGTCAAGCGGGTCCTCACGGGAGGCGGCCACATCCCCGTGGAGCGCGACACCGCGCAGGCCCGTCACGCCTACCTCGGCGCGGTAGAGGCGGTGAACAAGGGGGAGTGCGTGATGTTCTTCCCCGAGGCAGGGTTCTCCGACGACGAGAACCACTGGCCGTCGCGGAAGGTGAAGAACGGTGTGGCCCGAGTAGCGCTAGAGACGGGAGCGCCGGTCGTCCCGGTCGTGAACTGGGGGACTCACGCGCTCTTGCCCGCTACGGCCAAGTTCCCGAAGCTGTTCCCCCGCAAGACGATCGACATCGTCGCGGGTGACCCGGTAGACCTGTCCGACCTCAACGGGACAGATCGCGAGTCCATCAACGAGGCGACCAAGCGGATCATGCACGCCATCACCGAACTGCTGGCCACCCTGCGCGCCGAGACGCCCCCCACCCGGTAGGGCAGGGGGCGTCTCGGTGGGCGTGTCAGTCCTCGCTGGGGGCGGACTTCAACCCGGAGCTGATGAGGTCCATCACCGCCGAGTCGGCCAGCGTCGTGGTGTCGCCGATGGCCCGGTTCTCCGCCACGTCGCGCAGCAGCCTGCGCATGATCTTGCCGCTGCGGGTCTTGGGCAGCTCGTTGACGATCAGGACCTGCCGCGGCTTGGCGATCGGGCCGATCTCCGTGGCCACGTGGTCGCGCAGCGTCTTCACCGTGCTGTCGTCCGGCTTCGCCGAGCCGCGCAGGATGACGAACGCGACGATGCCCTGGCCGGTGGTCGGGTCGCTGGCGCCGACGACCGCGGCCTCGGCCACCGTCGGGTGCGACACCAGCGCCGACTCGACCTCGGTGGTGGAGATCCGGTGGCCGGAGACGTTCATCACGTCGTCGACCCGGCCGAGCAGCCAGATGTCGCCGTCCGCGTCGTACTTCGCGCCGTCACCGGCGAAGTAGAAGCCCAGGTCGGCGAACCGCGACCAGTAGGTGTCGCGGTAGCGCTCGTTGTCGCCCCAGATCCCGCGCAGCATCGACGGCCACGGCTGGTCGAGCACCAGGTAGCCGCCGCCACCCTTGGCGACCTCGACGCCCTGGTCGTCGACCACCTTCGCCGAGATGCCCGGCAGCGGCCGCTGCGCCGAGCCCGGCTTGGTGTGCGTCACCCCGGGCAGCGGGCTGATCATGATGGCGCCGGTCTCGGTCTGCCACCAGGTGTCCACGATCGGGGTGCGGTTGGCGCCGATGTTCTCCCGGTACCAGATCCACGCCTCCGGGTTGATCGGCTCGCCCACGCTGCCGAGCACCCGCAGGCTCGACAGGTCGTAGCCAGCCGGGATGTCCGCGCCCCACTTCATGAAAGTGCGGATCAGGGTCGGTGCCGTGTAGTAGATCGACACCTTGTGCTCTTGGATGATCTCCCAGTGTCGACCTTCGTGCGGGGTGTTCGGCGTACCCTCGTAGACGACCTGGGTCACGCCGTTGGACAGCGGACCGTAGACGATGTAGGAGTGCCCGGTGATCCAGCCGATGTCGGCGGTGCACCAGTACACGTCGGTCTCCGGCTTGAGATCGAAGACGGCGTGATGGGTGTAAGAGGCTTGGGTGAGGTAACCGCCCGAGGTGTGCAGGATTCCCTTGGGGTTCCCCGTTGTGCCGCTCGTGTACAGGATGAACAGCGGGTGCTCGGCGTCGAACGCCTGCGCCGCGTGCGTCTCCGGCTGTCGATCAACCAGGTCGTGCCACCACAGGTCGCGGCCCTCGGTCCAGCCGACGTCGCCACCGGTGCGGCGGACCACCAGCACGTGCTCGATGGACGGCGTGTGCGCGGTCGCCTCGTCGGTGTTGTCCTTCATCGGGGCGGGCGCGCCGCGCCGGTACTGCCCGTCGGAGGTGATCAGCAGCTTCGCCTGGGCGTCGTCGATGCGCGAGCGCAGCGCCGTCGAGGAGAAGCCGCCGAACACCACGCTGTGCACCAGGCCGAGCCGGGCGCAGGCCAGCATCGAGTAGATGGCCTCAGGGATCATCGGCAGCTGGATGGCGACCCGGTCACCCGGCTCGAGGCCGAGCTCGGCCAGCGCGTTGGCCGTCTTGCTGACCTCGCGCAGCAGGTCGGCGTAGGTGATCGCCCTGCTGTCGCCCGGCTCGCCAACCCAGTGGATGGCGACCTGGTCGCCCAGGCCCGCCTCGACGTGACGGTCGACACAGTTGGCCGCCACGTTGAGCTTGCCGCCGACGAACCACTTGGCGAACGGCGCGTCGTCCCAGTCGAGCACCCGCTCCCAGCGGGTGTCCCAGCTCAGCCGCTCGGCCTGCTCGGCCCAGAACGCCTCGCGGTCGTCGGCGCCCTGCTCGTAGGCCGCCGCCCCGACGTTGGCCGCCGCGCTGAACTCGTCGGTCGGGGCGAACACCCGGCTCTCCGTCGACAGGTTGTCCAGCGTCGGTGTCTGACCGGACTGCTCGGTCATGGACCTGACCTCCTCGGTGAATCTCCGGTTCCTCCGGCGGGCGCGGCCGGTTGTCGAGAGGAATCTAGTGCTCCTGGCGCCCGCCCGACAGTCCGACACCGCATAGGTATAGACCAGTGGGGCCCGGTTCGGAGTTCGGCCGATCGGTGGGTATCTGCTCCGTTCGGCTGTCCTCTTCCGATTCGGCGGAAAGTAGCCTGGTGGGGACGTACCGTGGTCGGCGGTGATCCAGGTAGGGAATGCCGAGAGGTCGACGTGGTGGGGGGATGATGGGTGGGCGTTCACCACTGGCTGCCCCGGAGTTCCGGGCGGTGCGGGTCGCCGACGCGATCCCGACCCCCGTGTCCGCCGCGCTGATCGCGCGAGCAGGACGGCGACCTCCGGCAACGGGGTCGACCACCCGGTGTGAGATGGGGCACGGGCAACCGCGGGTGCGGTTCGGGCCGCGGCCCCGGCCCGCCGCCAGGACCGCCGCCTTCGCCGGGGACGGTGTGGTGCTACCCGACCAGCGCGGGCACGCGGTGGTCGGGCTGTCACTGTTCGCAGCACCCGGAGCAGGTGGCACTTACCTCGCCGGGGCGGCCTGCGTCGAACTTCTCCCGGATCGGATCACCGGGCGCGCCACCGGGGCGGTCCGAACGGGCCTGCGTGCAGGGCAGGACCAGTCGGTGCTCGTCGGTGGCCGGTCCGCCGTGAACTCCCGGTCCCACTTCGCCGACCAGCACGCTTGCCGGTGTGGTCGCGACCATAGGCTGCGCGGTGGTGGGCTTCGCCTGGCGTCAGGGGAGAGCCTCGGTACCGAGAGGGGCGGTGGCATGGCTGGGGATCAGTACTCGCGGTTGCGCATCGCGGCTTCCTCCTCGAGGGGTCGGACTGCTGGGTCGACTCGAACTGCCGTGGCAGCAGTTCGGCTCAGTACTCGCGGTTCCGCACGGTGTTACCTCCCTCTCGGGTCCGGGGGGACCGAACGTACCCCGCCCGCCGCGGGTCACGTTCAGTGTCCCGTCTGTCGCAAAGGGGGACAATGCCCAGTCTGACAAGTCCCCAGGACACCCGCTTGTCCGGCATACCCCTACCGAGGCGGATAAGGGCCCTCGACCTCCTCGCCCACACGACGTCCTCCGGATTCACGTGGATCGTGGCGACCGAGGTGGCGATCTTCGCATGGGCGGTGGTCGGCGCGGTGTCGGCCGGATGGCCGGATTCCCTTTCACTGCGGCTGTTCGCGCTGCTCACGGCCTTCGCGATACTGCACATGGAGGCAACCCGACCGGCGGAAGAACGACGCAGGGCCGCGCATTTGTCGGGTGAGCACATCGACCACACGGGGGTATGGACCTGCGCGGGTGCGCTCGTGCTGCCGATTCCGCTGGTCGTGGCGCTCGTCCTGGTCATCCGAATCCGCCGGTACTTCATCGCGCGGAAACCGCCGGGACGTTATGTGTTCACGACTTTCGCCATCACCTCGTCCGCGCTGGCGGCCCAGGCCCTCGCCACGGCGACCCCACTGCACAACTGGGTGCGCGGCGCAAGGGTGGAGCCGAACGAGGTCCTAGCCGCTACGGCGGCGGTGGCGGCCGCGTTCGGTGTGTACTACCTCGCGCAGACAGTTGTCATCGGAATCGCCCGCGGTCTGCGTGGCGACTGGTCGTGGGTTTCGATCCTGGGACACCGCAAGGAGAACGCGGACCTGGCGATCACGCTCTGTCTCGGCCTGATCGCGGCATGGGGCGCAGGTGTCGCTTATGGCCTGCTGCTGGCAGCGCTATCGGTCGTCGTTGTCGGGTACACCCGGCACACCCAGCGCATCGAGCAGTTGGAGCTGGAGCGCGACCGGCTGGAGGTCGACGCGCTGCACGACCCGCTGACCGGCCTGGCCAACCAGCGCGGGTTCAACCCGGCCGCCGCCCTCGCCCTCGTCGCCGACCAGGCCCGCAGGCGCCCCACCGCGGTCATGATGTTCGACCTGGACCGGTTCAAGCAGGTCAACTCCCGGCTCGGGCACCTCGGCGCCAACGAGGTCCTCAAGGCCCTCGCGGGCGTCCTGCGCACCAGCGTCCGCCGCGACGACCTGGTCTGCCGCTGGGGCGGCGAGGAGTTCACGGTGCTCCTGCCCAGCACCTCCCGCGCCGACGCCTGGGCCATCGCCGAACGCATCAGGAGTGCGGTGGAGTCCATGGCGGTCGAACTGACCAAGGCCGCCGGTGGCCGTACCGAGCTGGTCGGCGACTTCACCATCTCCGGCGGGATAGCGCTGTCTCCCGAGCACGGCACAGACCTGGCGACGCTCCAGGAGTACGCGGACCAAGCCTTAGCCGAGGCCAAGGACAGTGGCCGAAACCAGATCAGACTGACCCCCGCGGTACCCCTACCCGGCCCGCGTTCGAACCGGGAACGCACCCTGGACCCGAGCTAGCACCTCGGTGACCCGCCGGTAATGTTCGCCAGGTGACCGACCCGCTGGCCCCGCTCCTCGACCTCCCCGGCGTCTCCGACGCCGTCGCGCGAGCCAGGGACGCCGTCGCCGAGGTCCACCGCCACCCCACCAACCGCCGCGGCTGGCCCGCCACCGCCGCCGAGGCATCCGTCCGCGCCGCCCGCGCCTCCGCCGTCCTCGACGGCGGCCCCGCCGACATCCCGCCGGACGGCGAGGTCATCGACCCCACCCTGGCAGGCGCCCTCCGCGTCGCCGAGGCCCTGGGGCCGCTGCTGCCCACCTGGGAACGCGCCCCCATGCAAGCCCTGGCCCGACTGCATGTCTTGGCTGCCGCCGACCTGACTGCGTCCGATGGCCTCGGCCGCCCTCGCGCAGGGCTGGGTGTCACTAGTCGCTTGGACCTGCTCGCGGGTCTTATTGCGGGCGGCACAAAGGTTCCTGGACCGGTTCTTGCCGCGATCGTCCATGGTGAGCTGTTGGCTCTGACTCCCTTTGGTACTGGAGACGGGGTTGTTGCTCGTGCCGCTGCTCGGTTGACTCTTATCAGCACGGGGTTGGACCCCAAGGGGCTCGCTGTTCCCGAGGTGGCGTTCCTACGCAATGTTGGCCGCTATCGGGAGCTTGCCGCCGGTTTCGCCTCTGGTGCGCCAGATGCCATTGCCGAGTGGATCACCTATAGCTGCGAGTCCCTAGAGGCGGGTGCTCGGGAAGCTGCGTCGATCGCTGATGCTGCAACGGCCTGAGCGCTTGGTTGTCCACAGGGTGCTGGCTCGCTCGGTGCGTGGTGTCGGTGGCTCTCGGTAAGCTGTATATCGGGGGGTGCTTTGGGCGGTTTGATCTTGAGCTGGGGAGATCCGGCTCGCGGTCTCGGCTGCGCCGTCGACGGTGAACGCCTCGCCTTCGGCATTGCGTGGGGGCGCGAGTTTTGAGCTTTGCTCGATGGGGCGAACTTGTTTTGTGCGGGGCCCCTACGGAACCCGTGGCAGGACCGCAAAGCAGGGGCCGAAGAGCATGGCCCTGTCCGCGAACGACGCTACGGGCACCGTCCCCCCACACAAAACAAGTCCGCCCCATCGAGCCAGCTTGGCACCAGCGGATCCGAGGAGCGGTTTCGGGCCAACGCCTGAGAGGGGCACGTTAGGGCCAACGTTGCAGAGGGCCGTGTGGCTGGCCAACGTCTGAGAGGGCGCTTCTTTGAGGAAGGCGAGCAGAAGCTTTCCTGTGGACAACCCGAGGCAGAAACTCAGAAAGCGTGCGCCCCCAACAACCCCAACGCTCGTCGCACGTGTCCACTCGACTCGGCTAACGCCCGAGCCGCATCCATCACGTCCACGCCGGACAGTAGGTGCACCATCGCTACCTTCAGGTCCCCGTGCGCCGCGAGCAATGCGGCCGAGCACTCCTGCTGCCCGGACCCCGTTGCCTCGCGCAGGATCCGGAGGCTTCGGCCGCGTAGCTTGGCGTTGGTCGCGCGCATGCTGACCATCAGGTTCGAGTACGTGCGCCCCATCTTCACCATCACCGCAGTGGAGAACGTGGTGAGTAAGATCTTCTGCGCGGTACCGGCCTTCATCCTGGTCGATCCGGAGATCGCCTCAGGCCCGGTGTCCACCGCGATCACCAGGTCGACGCCAGGGGCGCGGGCGGCGTCCGGGTTGTTCGAGACCAGGGCGGTGCTCGCGCCGATGCGGTGAGCCTCGGCTAGTGCCCCCAGCACATACGGGGTTCGCCCGGAAGCGGTGAGGCCGAGGACGAAGTCTCCGGGGCGCGCGTCACGGCGCATCTCGGCGGCGCCTTCGGACTCGTCGTCTTCCGCGCCTTCCACCGCTTCCCGTAGTGCGGAAGGTCCGCCCGCGTGGTGGACCAGGAACCATTCAGCGGGGACGTTGTAGGTCGGCGTTAGCTCTGCCGCGTCCAGGGTCGCGAGGCGGCCGGAGGTGCCCGCGCCGACGTAGTGAACGCGGTGGCCGGACTGCAGTGCCTCGGTCGCCATGTCGACGGCGCGGCTCAGGTGTGGGAGGGCGGCGGCGACGGCGGTGGGGACGAGTTGGTCTTCTGAGTTGATGGTGCGCAGGATGTCGAGCGTCGACATCCGGTCGATCTCCGTGGTGCGCGGGTTGCGCCGCTCGGTCGGGGAGTCCACATGGACCGACTGACGTGGCACGGTCATCCGAGTTCCCCCTCCCCGGCGCGGTTGGCCCGCGCACCAGGTCTCATTTCCCGTTCTCCCGCGGCTTGCGCCGCCCGTCGTGCCTCGTCTCCAGCCGGTGCGTGCCGACGGCGTCCCTGGTCGAGTCCAGTGCCTTGATCGACTGGTCCAGGTGCCGCTGCGCGACCCCGATGAACAGGCAGTCGACGACGGTGAGCTGCGCGATGCGGCTCGCGGTCGCCCCCGAGCGGAACGTGGTCTCCCGCGCGGCCGTGGTGAGCACCAGGTCGGCCACCTCGGCGATCGGGGACGTCGGGTAGTTCGTCAGCGCGACCGTGGTCGCCCCGTGCTCGCGGGCGGTGCGCAGCGCCTCGACGGTGTCGACGGTGGCCCCGGTGTGCGAGATCGCCACCGCGACGTCGCCTGGGCTCAGCACCGCGGCCGAGGTCAGCATGATGTGGGTGTCGTTCCAGGCGAAGCTCACCCGGCCGATCCGGTGCAGCTTCTGCTGCAGGTCGGCGGCGACGAACGCGCTGGCACCGACGCCGTAGACGTCGACCCGGCCCGCTGTCGCCACGGCGTCGACCACCTTGGCGAGTATTTCGATGTCGAGCTGTTCGGCTGTCTCCTCGACGGCGCGCGCGTCGGAGAAGGTGACCTTGCCGACGACGGTCTTCAGGTCGTCCTCTGGCGCGATCTCACCCCCGAGGTCGCGGTCGACGCGCGCGGCTGAGCGAGCCGTGTCGGCGGCAAGGGCGATCCGCAGCTCGGGGTAGCCCCCGACGCCGATCGCCTTGCAGAACCGGGTCACGGTGGTCTCGCTGGTGCCCGCGGCCTCGGCGACCTCGGTGATGCTGCGCCTGGCGACGGTGGACGGACTGTCGAGCACAACCTTGGCCACCCGCTGCTCCGCACGGGCTAGGCCGGGCAGGAGCGAGCGAATGCGGACCAACGGGCTTGACTCGCTGTGTTCTGCTGTCATTTGACTCGCACTCACGTGGGAAACTTACTAACAGTTATGGGGTAGTACAAGACGGTGCATGACATCTGGTGGCAACGCTACCCAAATGTGTCCGTACCGGTCGTCGCCCCTGGTGGGGGCTTGCCCACCGCATCGCTGGGCGAACGCGGATTGTTAGCATCCGAAGGTCAACGAGTTTTGGGCCCCCACCCGAGCGGGCGTATCAAGTGGGGTTGTTTCTCACCGTCGAGTAGGATTCGCCTACTGTCAGTGACGGTGATTCGATCAAGTGTCACCCCTCGGCCGCTATAGCGACTGTCCGTGACATAGCGCCAACGAACCGTCACGGGCGCCCCGACCGGCCCAATCGCGTGGACTGTCCACCAACTACGGTGCCCAGAACCGGACAAACCGGAGACTTCTTGCTCGGGGGCGCCCGGCCCGGACACCCGCAGCGGCAGCGCGCGCCACTCCCCGCCGTCCTCGAACTCGACCACGAGGCTGTCGCCCGCGTCCGTGTCGACGAATGCGGCGAAGCTCACCGAGACCGGACCGGTCGACCGCAGCGGCCCGGTGAGCAGCGTCGCGCCACCGGTCGCGGTGTACCAGGCCGTTGGACCCTGGCGCGGGCGCACGGCCAGCGCCCTGGCCAGCCCGGAGGCCAGCGCTTCCCGCGCCGAGTTGATCGAGCCGTTGGTGCGCACCGGGTGAACCCGGTTGGTCAGCAGGACCGCGATGGACCGCGACGCCGGGTCGAGCACGAGCGAGGTCCCGGTGAAGCCGGTGTGCCCGGCTGTCCTGGGGCCCGCCAAGCCGCCCATGTACCAGCGCTGGTCCAGCTCGAAGCCGAGGCCGTGGGCGTTACCGGGATAGGCGGCGTTGTGGTTGGTCAACATCTCCCGGACCGTGGCCTCACGCAGGATGCGCTTACCCCGGTAGGTGCCGCCGTTGAGGATCGTCTGCCCCAACACGGCCAGGTCTTCAGCGGTCGAGAACACCCCGGCGTGACCGGCTACCCCACCCAGCGACCACGCGTTCTCGTCGTGGACCTCGCCTCTGACCATCCCGCGTGCCGGTGTCGTTTGGTACTCCGTGGCCGCGATCCGGTCCCGCTTGCTGGCTGGTGGGTTGTAGCCGGTGTCGGTTAGACCCAACGGTGTAGTGATCCTCTTGGTGACCACGGAGTCCAGAGACTCTCCGCGTTGGCGCTCGACCAGCACGCCCAGGGTGATGAGGTTGAGGTCGGAGTAGGTGTAGACGCTGCCGGGCGGCGCAGACGGAGCGTGGTCCATGACGGCCTTGATCCGCGCTGCCTTGTCCGGATAGTCCCGCCAGAGAGGGATGAAGGGCTCTAGGCCGGAGGTGTGGGTAAGCAGATGCTTGACGGTGATGGTCGCCTTGCCGTTGACGCCGAACTCCGGCAGGTAGGTCGACACAGGCTTCTCGATGTCGACCTTCCCGTCCTCGACCAGGCCCAAGACGGCGATGGAGGTGAACAGCTTGGTCACCGACGCCACGTCGAAGATGGTGTCCACGCGCATCGGCACCTGCTGTTCAGCGGGAAGCTCGGTCGTCGCGTCCGCGTATCGCACGGCCTTACCGGTCGCGGTCCGGTCGACGATGACCCCGTCATGTGCCAGCAGAGTCACTGCCCCGGGGAAGAGGGGGCTGCCTGCGATGGTGGCCTTGGCCGCCTCTATCGGCGCCGGGTCGAGACCGACGGACTCAGGGCTACCTTCGCGCAGCACCGTCGTGGCAGCTGCGAAGCCGTTCACCGGCACGTCGAACCTGCCCGTTGGCCCTACGCCCGCCGTGACCGCCAAGACCGCCACCGCCGCTCCGAGTTGTACGAGCATCGCCCCACCCTTCACGGATACAGCAGGTAGGGCCTCCGCAGCTCCCGGAAGCCCGCTACCAGGTCAAGCCGTGGTCGTAGGGGTAGAGCGGCAATGTCGGGTCATTCCCCAGGTTGACGTCTACCGGCAGCTTCCCGCGCGGAGAGACCTCGCCGAACAGCACCCGGGTAAGCGACTCGAGCGAGACAGCACGCCAGGAGTAGGTCACCAGCCAGTTGGGCGCGTTGGCGAACCCAGGGTCGTAGGGCGCCTGCGTGGCGACGGCGACTACAGGCACACCGGAGCCCACTAGCCCTTCCACCAAAGAACGCTGCTCGGTGTTGCCTGCGAGGTTGTTGGTGAGAACCACTACGAGGTTGACACCCTTCGCAGCGGTCACCGCTTGAGCGACCGTCGCAACCGACGGTCGGGTACCGGTGGGCAACGCGTTCGCCGTCGACCCCCGTGCCCCGATAGCGGCGGCCAGGGTGTTGGGGGAGTTGTCCGCGTTCGTCGGATCGCCCACCCCGGTCACCAGGACCCGCCCGGGCGTCGTGCGCAGCGGCAGTGTGCCGTCGTTCGCCAGAACCGTGACGGTCCGGTCGGTCAACCGCTGTATCGCGGCCTTGTGCTGGGGGGCGCCGACGAGCCGACCGACCGTGCGTTCGTCTACCAGCGGTTGCGTCAAGATCCCACGCTTCCACTTCAGCGCAAGGATTCGCCGCACGCTCTCGTCGATCCGGCGCTCGGTAAGCCTGCCTGAACGGACTGCACTGATCACGGACTCTTGTGCCAACGCGAGGTCGGGCGGCATGAGCAACTGGTCAACACCGGCCTCTAACGCCAAGACCGGGATCTCGGCGTCACCGAACATCTCGCGGACCCCTTGCATCGCCAACGAATCCGTGACCACCACGCCGGTGAAGCCCAACTCCTGCCGCAGCAGCCCCGTGATGATCGGGCGCGACACCGTGGCGGGCACCCCGGTCGGGTCGAGGCTCGGGAACTGGATGTGTGCCGTCATGATCGAGTCGACCCCGGCGTCGACCGCGGCCCGGAACGGCGGCAGGTCCACCGCCCGCCACTGCTCGGCGGTCCTGGTGATCGCGGGCAGCCCGGTGTGGCTGTCGGTCGCGGCGTCGCCGTGGCCGGGGAAGTGTTTCGCCGAGGCCGAGACGGTGTCCGACGGCTTGCCGCTCGCCTGGTACCCGCGCACCTCCGCGGTGACCATGTCCGAGACCAGGTCCGGGTGCGCGGAGAACGCGCGGGCACCGATCACCGGGTTGCGCGGGTTGGAGTTCACGTCCGCGACCGGGGCGAAGTTCTGGTTGATGCCCATCGCGCGCAGTTCGTTGCCGTTGACGCTGGCCAACGTCCGCGCGTCGGCAGCACTACGTCCCGCCCCTAGCGCCATCGCGCTGGGGTACTCGGTAGCGGGAGCGGGCACCCTGGTGACGTTGCCGCCCTCTTGGTCGATGGCGACAACCAGCGGCAGGTTCGGAGCGGAGTTGAGCGCGGCGCGCTGCAGGCCGTTGGAGAAGGCGGCGAGCTGGGCCGGGCTGTCGACGTTGTCCGTACCGGCGTTGTTGAAGTAGATGACGCCACCGACCTGGTAGTGCCGCACCACCTCGGCAGGGGTGTCCACGCCGTAGCGCTCCCGGTTGGTGGGATGGGCCTCCGCGGCCGACTTCCCCCACACGGTGGCCACGAACAGTTGGCCCACCTTCTGCTCCAGCGGCATCCGGTGCAGCCGGGCATCGATCCAGGTGTGCATGACCGCATCCTGGCTCAGCGGCGGCCCCGGCCTGGTCAACGCGCCGTCGTCCGGGCCTGCGGTGGCGGGGGTGATGAGCAGGGGGACTGCCACAGCGGTGGCGACGCAGGCGCACGCGGCGACCAGGGCGGTGAACGACCAGCGGACGGCGCGGGTGGGCACTGCGGACTCCCATGCTGTGAGTTCTTCACCACAAGTGGAGCTATCACGGTGAAGTTACCCAGTGCCGGGAGCGGTGGTCAACGCGGGGAAACGATTTGGGCGGTCCCGCTCCGAAGAGCAGGACCGCCCAAAGTCGCGGCGCGAATCACTCGGGTTACCAAGCGTGCAACTGAAGTCGTACCTACCTGGCCTCGGCGTCCGGCGTCCCGGTACGCAGTCCCTTGACGACATGCCTCCCGCGGCGTGCTGCGCGTGGGTGCTCCGGTGTTCGCGCACGGAGCCCGCTCGGGGTGGATCGGAGCTTCTCTTCGCTCCGTCCCTGGCCGACTCGGGGTCCGCATCACCTTTCTACCCAGTGGCGAAGGTCACTTCAAGGGCACTTTCGTGTGCACCGGTCAAGGTCTGCGAAAGCGTCGACCGCGACTGCCCGTGAGCGTAGGCTCCCCTGCCCACCCGGGAGAGATCCCTTGTCCGAGGCGGGAACCGGTCATCTCCTTCGACGGCGGTGCAGTCCGTACCACGCGGCGCCCGCAGTGGCCACGGCGCCGAGCCCGATGGCGGTCACCGCGACGGTCGTGCCCGACGGCGCGTGGAACCGCGACCGCAGCGACACCGGCTTGGTGAACGTCAGCACCGGCCACTCCCGCTCGGCGGCCACCTTGCGCAGCCCCCGGTCCGGGTTGACCACCGACGGCTTGCCGACCGCCTCCAGCATCGGCAGGTCGGTGCTGGAATCGGAGTAGGCGTGGCTCGCCGCGAGGTCGTAGCCCAACTCGTCGGCCAGGTCCCGGATCGCGGTCGCCTTGTTCGGGCCGTAGCAGTAGAAGTCGATCTCACCGGTGTAGCGGCCGTCCACGGCGACCATCCGGGTGCCCACGCTGTGCGTCGCGCCGATCATCGCCGCGATCGGGGTCACGATCTCCTCGCCAGAGGCCGACACCACCACCACGTCGTGCCCGTCAGCCTTGTGCGCGGCCACCAGTTCGGCCGCCTCGGCGTACACCAACGGGTCGACGATGTCGTGCAGCGTCTCCTCCACGATGGACCGCACCTGCTCGACGTCCCAGCCCGCGCACAACGCCGTCAGGTGCGCGCGCATCCGCTCGACCTGGTCGGCGTCCGCGCCGGACGAGGCGAAGACGAACTGCGCGTAGGCGCTCTTGAGCACCCCGCGCCGGTTGATCAACCCGCCCTGGAAGAACGGCCTGCTGAACGCCAGCGCGCTCGACTTGGCGATCACCGTCTTGTCGAGGTCGAAGAAGGCCGCCACCCGACCGGGCGCGGGCGGGAGCGCCGCGGAGTCGTTCACCGGGTCAGCATAGGAGCCGCTGTCATGTGGCCGGTTGCCCTGATGTCCGCCGATGCCGTGGGAAGCGCACGTGGACGGTGGTCTGCGTGCCGCCGTCCGGCCCCGCACAGCTGCCTGGGGGCGCCGCGTTCGAACTCGGCAGGGTGTCTTCTGCCGTATGTGGCCATCGAACGCCGTGGAGGGGATACAGTATGGCTACCCGGCCATAGAGCCGGGCCGGTTCAGTCCGACCCCCCGGGGCTGAACCCGCTGACGACCCCCGCCCCTCCCCCCTGGCGGGGGTCGTCCCATATCCGGAGCAGGGCAGCCCCCTCCAGCTTGCCCTAGTCCACCGACACTCCGCCGTCCCGATCCGCTCGCGGACCCCCGAGTTGTCCACATCCCCCCGAGTTGTCCCCAGCCTGACCAGGTCTCCTTCCGCCGTTGCCAGTTTCACCAGATTCTGGTCACAGCACCGGCGAACGACGAAGGAGGAGCCGTGCACCGACCCACCGCGTGGCTGCGGGACGAGTCCCTGACCGAGCACGTGCTGCGGCTGTGCGCCGCGGCCGGAACCGAGCCGCACCGCGCTGATCAGCTGTCCGACGTGCGCGCCAGGTGGCCGAGCGCGCCCCTGGTCCTGCTCGACGACCCCGCGGCCGCCGCCTGCGCCGATGCGGGATTGCCGCGCAGGAAAGGGGTCGTGCTCGTCGTCGCGGGCACCCCGCCGCCCGGCAGCTGGGAGCGCGCCGTGCGGTTGGGCGCCGAGCAGGTCGTCTCGCTGCCCGAGGACGAACCCTGGTTGGCCGCCGCCCTCGCGGATGTCACCGAGGCCCCGGCGGGCACGGCGGGCCGGGTCCTGGCGGTCATCGGTGGCACCGGCGGGGCGGGTGCCTCGGTGTTCGCCACTGCGGTAGCGCTCACGGCGGTCCGCTCGGGGACGAACGCGCTGCTCGTCGACTGCGACCCGATGGGCGGCGGCCTCGACCTGGTGCTCGGCGCGGAGGACGAACCGGGGTTGCGCTGGCCGGACGTCCGCCTGCGCACCGGTCGGGTGCCGGTGTCCAGTCTGCACTCGTCCTTGCCCGGCCGGACGAAGGGCAGGTTCCGGCTGACGCTGCTCTCCGGTGCCAGGGAGGGCGATGGCCCGTCGCCGGACGCGGTGGTCGCCGTAATGGAAGCGGGCACGCGCGCGGGGGAGACGGTGGTGTGCGACCTGCCCCGCACCCCGGATCCGACGAGCCGGGTCGCTCTTGATCGTGCCGACCTGACGGTTCTGATCGTGCCCGCCGAACTCCGGGCAGCAGCCGCGACGAGACGGCTGGCCACTTACCTTGCCTCCCAGGGGATCCGACCGTCCCTGGTTGTTCGGGACGCACCGCACCTGCGACCACCGGACATCGCCAAGGCGGTAGACCTACCGCTGCTGGCTTCCTACCGGCGCGATCCTGCGCTCCCTGCCCGGCTCGACGAAGGCAGCTTTCCCTTGCGGGGCTCGCTCTCCCGGGCCAGCAAGGCAGTCCTGCACGCCCTCGAAACGGTGCCCAGCCATGTCCGGTGACCTGATCGACCGGGTGCGGCGGCGGCTGGTGGGTGGCGGAGCCGAGGTGTCGCCTGCCCTGGTGGCCGACGCGGTGCGGGCCGAGGTGGGGGTGGTCGGCGACCGCGACGTGCTGTCCGCGCTGACGTTGCTGCGCCAGGAGTTCGTCGGCGCCGGACCGCTGGAGCCGTTGCTGCGGGACTGCGGCACGACCGATGTCCTGGTCACCGCGCCGGACCAGGTGTGGGTCGACGGGCCGTCAGGGCTGCGTCGGAGCGATGTCCGCTTCCCCGACGAGGACACCGTCCGCAGGCTGGCCCAACGCCTGGCGTTGGCGGCGGGCAGGCGGCTGGACGACGCCCAGCCCTATGTGGACGGTTGGCTGCCGGGCGGCCAGGTGCGGCTGCACGCCGTCCTGCCCCCGGTCGCCGAACACACCTGCCTGTCGCTGCGCGTCCTGCGCCCGGCCAACCACCGCCTGGCCGACCTGCGCGCCCTGGGCACGGTCGACGCCGAGGTCCACGACCTGCTCACCGCGGTCATCACCGCCCGCCTCGCGTTCCTCGTCACCGGCGGCACCGGCGCGGGCAAGTCCACCCTGCTGGCCGCCATGCTCGGTGTCGTCCCGCCGCACGAACGCGTCATCTGCGTGGAGGACGCGGGCGAACTCCACCCCGACCACCCCCAGTTCGTCCGCCTGGTGGCCCGCCCGCCCAACATCGAGGGCGCAGGCGAGGTCACCCTGCGCGACCTGATCCGCCAGGGCCTGCGCATGCGCCCCGACCGCATCGTCGTCGGTGAGGTCAGGGGCCCGGAGGTGATCGATCTCCTCACCTCGCTCAACACCGGCCACGACGGCGGCGCGGGCACCGTCCACGCCAACTCCCCGCAAGAACTCCCCGCCCGCTTGGAGGCCCTGGCCGCGCTGGGTGGCCTCGACCGAACCGCCCTGCACCCTCAACTCACCGCCGCCATCCACCTGGTCCTCCACATGCGCCGCACCCCCACGCCGACCCTCACCGAGATCGCCGTCCTCACCGCCACTCCCACCGGCCCCGCCACCCACACCGCCTACAAGGACGGCACCTGGACAGCCCACCGCCCCCTGCTCGCCACCCTGCTCACCGCCCGAGGTGTCCCGTGGTCATGACCTCTGTTCGCCGACCAGCCCTCTGCCCAGCCAACGAACTCCGCCGACATCCTTTTAGCCCCACCAGGTGTGAGCTGCCGCGGGGATCCACGTCGCACCAACTCGTCGTGCGGTTTGCGTCGGGTGGCCGGTCGCCGTGCTCGAACGGCATCGTCCGCTTGACTGAGGAGCGGGCGGGCGTGAGTTCGCGGCGCTCTGCGTCTGAGCCGCCTCTCGGTGGTGGCCATCCGTTTCGCGGCAACTCGTGGCCGCAAAGGCGAGCTACGGGAGGGGCGCTGATCAGCCTGCTCGCGTCTCCCTCGTCCCGCCCGGGCGCCACTGCCGTTGTACGTCGGGCGCTGTGTCGAACGTGGGCCGGAGTTCGTGATCGATCGGGCCGCCGCGCGGGCGATGGAGGGTGCGTGGTTCGCGGGGGTGTTCCGGCCGACGGGATCAGGTGTGGTCCGGGCTGGTGTGTTGGCGTCCGGGCGCGGTGCCGTTGCCTGCGAGGTGTGCCGTGGTTCTGGTGATGCTCGCGATCGCGGTGTTGCTGTGGCCGTCGACGCGGCCTGCTCGGCGGCTTCGACGACTGGCAGCGCCGCCGGTCCGGCGATGGCAGGTGCGGGCCACCACACCCGACGCCCTCCTCGTCGTGCTGGGGTGCGTCGGCGGATGGGCGGCGTTCGGGCTCGGGGGCGCGCTCGCGGCCGGGTTGGTGGGAGCGGCCCTCTGCCACCGATGGCGGATGACGCTGCGCCAACGCAGGCAGTTGGCCGAACTGGAAGACCTCGCCGAGGCCGTCGCGGGCTTGGTCGCCGACTTGGCAACAGGTGCGCACCCCGTCACCGCCGCCGAACAGGCAGCACAGGACGCGCCCGCCAGCGCAGCGGAGAGCCTCCGCCTCATCGCCACCGCATCTCGCCTGGGCGGTGACCTGGAGATCAACCCCCCTCAACTGCGCCAAGCCTGGCACCTCACCGCCCGCCACGGAGTCCCCCTGATGGCCACCCTCACCGCCGTAGCCCAAGACCTGTCCCACCAAGCCACATTCACCCGAGCCGTCCAAGCCCGTCTCGCGGGCCCACAAATCAGCACCACCCTCCTAGCCGCCCTCCCCGCCGCCGCCCTAGCCGTAGGCGAGGCCACAGGCGCACACCCGCTGGCCACCCTCGCCACCACCACCCTCGGCCAATCCACCCTCGTCCTCGGCGCCCTACTCACCAGCACCGGCCTAACCTGGACCACCCGAATAACCCACCGCGCGGTCCCCACATGACCACTCCACTTAAGCCCACGCCCACCACACCCAGCCCCCGGCCGCGGCATCGAGTCACCAACCTCAACCTCCACCCGTATCCGCCCGCCACCGTCTCCCGCCAACCCGCGCTGTGTTCTCGCCCTGCGCCCCTACCGCGGCCCATTCCCGACTGCCCACATCACCCGCTGCGCGGTGCCCACATGACCACTCCACTTAAGCCCACTCCCACCGTCACACCCAACCCCCGGCTGCGTCATCGAGCCTTGAGGCCGCGACCAGCTCTCGTGTTCGACAAAGCTGCGCCTCGTTCTTTGCTTGCTCACCGGAACCGTTCTCATCCCGAATCCCGACTTCATCGACCACGCGATACCTGCATGATTCCAACACCACCTCTAGCCGCGGCCATCTCCGCGAACATCGCGTTCGGCCAGGGAGCATTGGCGCTCAAGGGTTTGTCGACCTGTGCCGGTCTCGTTCGGATCGGTTGCGTCGCCGACTGCGGGGTGTCGACGTGATAGCCGCGCTTCTGCTTCTCGCTGTGGCGCTAGTGGTCGTCGCGCCGTTGGCGCCTGGGCGGCGGAGGTTTCGGCGGGTCATGGGGCTCGATCGCAGGGGGCGGCCGAAGTGGTTGGTGCCTGTGTTCGTGGGCGTCTCGGCGGCGAGTCTGGGTGTTGCGGTGGCCGGCGTTGTGGGACTTGTCGCTGGTGTCTTGGCTTACCTAGGTGCGCGGCGCGCACTTAGGCCGCCGCAGGACAAGATGGATGAGCTGAGGCTTGCTGCCACCTGGGACATGCTCGCGGCGTGTCTTCGGGCAGGCATGCCCGTGCCGACAGCCATCACTGCCGTGAGTGAGGGCTTACCTGGGAGCGCGGGCGCCGTTCTGCGCGGTGTGGCTGAGCAACTGGCGTTGGGTGCTGATCCACGCCAAGCCTGGGCCGCGGCGGTCGACGCTTCGGAGACGGCCGCGGTGGCCAGGGCGGCTCGGCGGACCGCGCGGTCCGGGGCTGGGCTCGCTGAGGTCGCCTGCCGGTTGGCGGGTGACGTGCGGGCCGGGGTGGAGCATGCCGCTGAGGCGCGGGCGCAGCGGGCCGGGGTGCTCATCACGTTGCCGCTCGGGCTGTGCTTCCTCCCCGCGTTCCTCTGCGTCGGCGTCCTGCCCGTCGTCATCGGCACCGCCGCGCGAACGTTCCACTTCTGACTGTCCGAAAGAGACTCATGGAGTTCACCGTGCACGACTTCCTCCACGACGAGACCGGTTCGGCCTCCGTCGAGTACGCCCTCTGCGTCCTGGGCGCCGCCATGCTCGGCGGGGTGCTGATCGCCATCCTCATCAGCGACCAGGTGTCCACCGCGCTTGCCAAGATCATCACCGATGCGCTGTCGCCGTGACGGACGACGAAGGCTCGGTCACCGTTGAGGCGGCGCTGGTCCTCAGTGCCGTCGTGGTCGTCCTCCTGCTCGCCTTGACCGCGATCGCCGCCGCCGTGGACCACGTCCGCTGCGTGGACGCCGCCGCCCAGGCAGCCCGCCTGGCCATCAGGGGCGACCTCGGCCGAGCGCAGGCAGCGGCCCGACAAGCGGCTCCACCCGAAGCCACCATCACCATCCGCACCACGTCCGACACGATCACCGTCACCATCGACACCAACCACCCGCTGTTCCCGACCCACGCCACCGCCCACGCCGTGCTGGAACCCGGGGTCACGCCATGACCACCCGTTCGCCGTGGGCACCGGGTGCTGGACCCCACCCCAGCGGCGATCGGGGCGACAGCGGGTTCGCGACGGTTCTGGGTCTCGCGGTGATCGCCGGGGTGATGGCAGTGGTACTCATGGTCCTGACGTTCGGTGGTGTGGTCGCGGCCCGGCACCGGGCGCGGGGCGCCGCCGATCTCGGGGCGTTGGCCGCGGCCGCGCACGTGGTCGACGGCGTCGAGTCCGCTTGCGGGCGGGCTCGGTGGGTCGCCGAGCGGATGGGCGCGCGGCTCGTCCGGTGTGCGGTGAGCGGTTGGGACGCGACGGTCGAGGTGGTGGTCCCCGGCGTCGCGGTGGTCGGGTCGGCAGCCGCGGCGGCGCGGGCCGGACCGGTCAGCGGCGGCCAAGCGGTCGGCTCCGGACGGTGAACGGCATCACAGGATGTCCGGGGCCGTCCGGGTGGCGGCGGTGGTCACCCACCGTGGCGACCGGTGTTTCCGCAGGTGGCAGGCCCGCTGGTGGCGTCGCCGCAGTTCGGTGTACGGCCGTGCGGTGACCTCGCGGGGGTGTGCGGGTGACCGGTCAGGTGAGTTTGGTCGCTCCGGTCGGCTGACCGGTCACTTACCTCGCCAGACCGACCAGTTGCCGACGGCGAGTTTCGTACAGCGTCCTCGATGCCGTTGAGTGAGGTGTAGGGCGCCGGACCGGCTCCCGTACCCCGAGGAGGCAGTGCCCGAGATGTTGGGAACCGTGAGGTCGGACAACTGGCGGCGAGCGTTCCGCGTCGAGCTGCGCGCCGAGGCGATCGGCCTCGCGTTCCGCGGCTGGCCGGTGCTGCCGGGTACCTACCCGGTCGCTGGCCACTGGGCCGGTCGCGACGGTTCCGAGGACACCACGGGCCCCGTTCCGATCCACGCCGACTGGCAGGACCGGGTCGGCACCAAGGCCGAGCAGGTCGCCACCTGGTGGACCGGTCAGCCCTACAGCCTGCTGCTGGCCACCGGCCTCGGCTACGACGCCATCGAGGTCGGCGACGACCTCGGCAGGCGCGCGGCCAGGGTGCTGCGGTCGGTCGGGCTGCCGGTGCCGATCCTCGCCACCCCGGAGCACCGCTGGTTCTTCCTCACCCGCACCGGCTCCGGCCTCACCGCCGAACTCGCCGCCAACCCCGACGTCGCCCTGCGCGGCACCGGCGACTGGATCCCCCTGCCGCCCAGCCCGTTCCAGCACGGCGTCGTGCACTGGCGGGTCAAGCCCGAGGTGTGCGGCTGGCAGATCCCGACCACCGAGACCATCCAGGACGCACTGCTCGACGCGCTGCGTGAGCCGACCACCCGCCCACTGGTCGCCACCCGCGACTGACCGACCACCACCCACCGTGGTGGACCGGATCCCGCCCTCCCGCCTAGGGCGCCCCGGTCCGACCACACCCAGCCTGTCTCACCGGGCCGACGCTCAACTCCCGCCCGAGTGCGTCCCCGAGGGACAGGCAGCCAGCCGAGCACAAGCTGGGGACTCCGGTCTCCCGCGCACCGCCACGGACAGGGACAGCGGCCCAGCCGCCCAGTCGACACCCCGCCCCGGGATGACCGACCCTGCACCAGGCACCGACCCGCCTCCCGGTGCCTACCCCGCAGGTCGCGAACTCCCCGTCGACGGTCCCGCGCACACACCCGTGGCCAAGCGCGGTAGCAGACCCAACCCCCAAGCTCGGCGGCATGCAGCGCGCCGGGAAGCGCGACCGCCCAACCGGTCGCCCCCGGCGCGCTGCCGCATTCCCCCCTCTGCGGGAGAAGAGGGTCCCGGCGCGCGCCCGCAGGCGCCAGCCCCACGCGCCCTGTCTCAGTCGTAGGTTCCCACCCGGCCCCTAACGATCGTTGGCCCCAACCTGCCCTAGACAACGTTGGTCAACCACGCGCTCCTCGGAGTCACCGGTCCCAACTGGTCGAGACTGTGCGACGTTGGCCCTCCGCGCCCCTCTCAGGCGTTGGCCCAACGCGCCCCTCTACAACGTTGGCCCCAGAACGCTCCTCGGATCCGCTGGTGCCAGGCCGGCTCGATGGGGCGGACTTGTTTTGTGTGGGGGGACGGCACTCGTAGCGTCGCTCACCGTGGCAGGGCCTGCTCTTGGGCCCCTGCTTTGTGGTTCTGCCCGGGTGTCGTAGGGGCCCCGCGCAAAACAAGTTCGCCGCATCGAGCTCTTCGCTTTGTCGCGCCCAGGCCAATGCCGAAGGCGAGGCGTTGACCGTCGACGCCGCAGGCGAGCACGAGAGCCGCCAGCCCCCAACCCCAGACCTACTCAGCCCCACCCCGCAATGCCTGCACAGCAACCCGCAACACCTTCAACGCCCCACCCTTGTCCAGCGGCTCGTTCCCGTTCCCGCACTTCGGTGACTGGACACAGGACGGGCAGCCGGTGGGGCAGTCGCAGGAGGTTATGGCTTGGTGGGTGGCTTGGAGCCAGGGGAGGAGGGCGGCGTGGCCCCGGTCGGCGAAGCCTGCGCCGCCGGGGTGGCCGTCGTGGACGAAGATGGTGGGGTGGGCGGTGTCGGGGTGCAGGGCGGTGGAGACGCCGCCGATGTCCCAGCGGTCGCAGGTGGCGAAGAGGGGGAGCAGGCCGATCGCGGCGTGTTCGGCGGCGTGCAGGGAGCCGGGGATCTCGGTGCGGGCCAAACCTGCTGCTGTCAACAGGTCCTGGTCGATCGTGTACCAGACCGCGCGGGTGTTGAGGGTGGACTCCGGTAGGTCCAACGGCACCTGGTCCAGGATCTGGCCTGACGGCAGGCGGCGGAGGTAGCCGACCACCTGGGACGTCACCGCTACCTCGCCCAGGCACACTGTCACGCCGCCATAAGCCTGCTGCGACAGCGTAGACAGCACCGAGATGTCCACGACCTCACGAGGCGAGGTAGTCCAATCCGGGCTCTCTGGGTGTACCAGCGCTAGAAGCCCGTCCAGGTCCAATTCGTCGACTACGTAAGAGCGCCCTTGGTGCAGGTACAGCGCCCCCTCGTGCACCGTCGAGCACGCCTTGCCCTGGCTGACCGTGCCCAGCATCCGCCCGGAATCGGCCTCGACGACCGCGACCTGCTCGCCGCCGGAACCCCGGATGTCGACGGCACCCTGGGGGCGTTCGCGCGAGGTCCAGTACCAGCCGTTGGGCCGTTTCCGCAGGGTTCCGGACTCCACCAGGGAATCCAGCACCGCGCGGGCGCCCGGTCCGAACGCGGGCAGGCACGCCTCGGTCAGCGGCAGTTCCGCCGCCGCGCACGCCAGTTGCGGGGCCAGCACGTACGGGTTGCCCGGGTCGGTGACCGTGGCCTCCACCGGCTTGTCCAGGATCGCCGCCGGGTGGTGCACGAGGTAGGTGTCCAGCGGGTCGTCCCGCGCCACGAACACCACCAGCGCCGAGTCGCCGGACCGCCCGGCGCGCCCGGCCTGCTGCCAGAACGAGGCCAGCGTCCCCGGGTACCCGGCCACCACCACCGCGTCCAGCCCGGCGATGTCGACCCCGAGTTCGAGCGCGTTGGTGCTCGCCACCCCCAGCAGCTCACCGGAGGCCAGCGCCTGCTCCAACGCGCGCCGCTCCTCCGGCAGGAACCCCGCGCGGTAGGCGGCGACCCGGCTCGACAGCGCGGGGTCGACCTCGTCGAGGATGCGCCGCGCCCCCAGCGCGGTCAGCTCCGCGCCCAGCCGGGACCGCACGAACGTCAGCGACCGCGCGCCCTCGACCACCAGGTCGGCCATGATCCGCGCGCTCTCCGCGCCTGCCGAGCGCCGCACCGGGGCGCCGTTCTCGCCGGAGAGCTCCGTCAGCGGCGGCTCCCACAGCGCCACCGTCCGCGCACCGCGCGGCGACGCGTCGTCGGCGACCGCCGCGCAGTCCACTCCGGACAGACGGCTGGCCGACCCGGCCGGGTCCGACACCGTCGCCGACGCCAGCACGAACACCGGGTCCGCGCCGTAGCGCAGGGCGACCCGGCGCAGGCGGCGCAGCAGCAGCGCGACGTGCGAGCCGAACACGCCCCGGTAGGCGTGGCACTCGTCGACCACCACGTACCGCAGGCGCCGGAAGAACGACGTCCACTGGTCGTGCCTGGGCAGGATGCCGCGGTGGACCATGTCCGGGTTGGTGAAGATCCAGCGGGAGTGGGCGCGCACCCAGTCGCGCTCGACCATCGGGGTGTCGCCGTCGTAGGCCGATGCGCGCAGGTCCGGCAGTTCCAGTTCGTGCACCGCGCGGAGCTGATCGGCCCCCAATGCCTTGGTGGGCGAGATATAGAGGGCGGTCGCGCGCGTGTCTTCGGTCAGCGCTGCCGTCACCGGTAGCTGGTACGCCAACGACTTGCCGGAAGCGGTACCCGTCGCGATCACCACGCTGCGACCCGCGTACGCGTGCTCCGCCGCGGCGACCTGGTGTGTCCACGGCAGCCGGACTCCCGCGCGCACGAACGCCTCCCGCACGGGCTCCGGTGTCCACGCTGGCCACGGCGCGGTGGACTCGGCGCGGGCGGGGAGTTCGGCGACGTGGGTGACCGGGTTCTCGCCGCTGGCCACCCCGGCCAGCACCCGGCCGAGCAGGACGGCGCCACGGTCGGTCGCCAGCTCGACAGTCACCCGTCGAGCTTCGCACACCGGTCCGACAGCCCGGCGGGCAGCAAAGATGATCATGAGAGTTTGGTCACAGTCCGCCCGCGTAACATCACTGACCGTGCACGGTATGGGACAGCTCGCGTAGGTGATCCGCTTTACCAATAGACTCCGCCGACATCCCACCGATTGTGGTGGCGCACACGCGAAAACGGGGTCGGTAGACGTCTTGTGGTAATGGCGGATGTCGGCGCTGTACAGGCAGATCATCAGGAGGACGGATGTCCGGGCAGTTCCTCGCGGAGGGCCTGACGCTCACCGGCGGAGACCGCGGTGTAGTGGCCGTGGTCGCCGTGATCGCCCTCGCCGCTCTTGCCGTCGGCTATGTCTTGCTCAAGGAGGTCCTGGCCGCCGGTCAGGGCACCGTGAAGATGCAGGAGATCGCCAAGGCGGTTCAGGAGGGCGCGGCGGCTTATCTCAAGCGGCAGCGCAACACACTTCTCATCTTCGGTACAGCCGTGTTCCTGCTGCTGTTCCTCCTACCCGCCGACAGCGGGGGCGAGCGGGTAGGCCGCTCGCTGTTCTTCCTGGTCGGCGCGGTCTTCTCGTTCACCATCGGCTACCTCGGCATGTGGCTGGCCACCCAGGCCAACCTGCGGGTGGCCGCCGCATCGATCGAGGACGGCGGCCGGGAGAAGGCCACCAGGATCGCCTTCCGCACCGGTGGCGCGGTGGGCATGGCGACCGTGGGCCTCGGCCTGTTCGGCGCCGCGATCGTGGTGCTCGTCTACACCGGCACCGCCCCCAAGGTGCTGGAGGGCTTCGGCTTCGGCGCCGCGCTGATCGCGATGTTCATGCGCGTCGGCGGCGGCATCTTCACCAAGGCGGCCGACGTCGGCGCCGACCTCGTCGGCAAGGTCGAGAAGAACATCCCGGAGGACGACCCGCGCAACGCGGCCACCATCGCCGACAACGTCGGCGACAACGTGGGTGACTGCGCGGGCATGGCGGCCGACCTGTTCGAGTCCTACGCGGTGACCCTGGTCGCCGCGCTCATCCTGGGCAGCACCGCGTTCGGCGCGTCCGGGCTGCTGTTCCCGCTGATCGTCCCCGCCCTCGGCGTGATCACCGCGATGCTCGGTGTCTACATCACCAAGTCCCGCCCGGGGGAGAGCGGCCTGACCGCGATCAACCGGTCGTTCTACATCTCCGCGCTCTTCTCGGCCGTGCTGTGCACCGCGGCGGCGTTCATCTTCCTGCCGACCTCGTTCTCCGAGCTCGGTGCGCCGGAGACGGCCCAGATCGCGGGCAGCCCGGCGGTGATCGCGGCCATCGCGGTGATCATCGGCATCGTGCTGGCAGGCGTGATCCTCTGGCTGACCGGCTACTACACCGGCACCGACTACAAGCCGGTCAAGGAGGTCGGCAAGACCTCGCTGACCGGTGCGGCCACGGTGATCCTGTCCGGCATCTCGGTCGGTTTCGAGTCCGCGGTCTACACCGCGCTCGTCATCGGCGCCGCCGTCTACGGGGCGTTCCTGTTGTCCGGCTCGGTGATCGTGGCGCTGTTCGCCATCGCGCTCGCGGGCTGCGGCCTGCTCACCACCGTCGGCGTGATCGTCGCGATGGACACCTTCGGCCCGGTTTCCGACAACGCGCAGGGCATCGCGGAGATGTCCGGCGACGTGCACGGCGAGGGCGCGCAGATCCTCACCGAGCTCGACGCGGTCGGCAACACCACCAAGGCGATCACCAAGGGCATCGCGATCGCCACGGCCGTGCTCGCCGCGACCGCGCTGTTCGGCTCTTACCAGGACGCGATCGGTAAAGCCCTGGGCAAGGCAGGCCAGACGATCGCGGACGGCGGCAACGCGTTCTCGTTCCTGGTCTACAGCCCGAACGTGCTCGTGGGCGTCATCATCGGTGCCGCGGTCGTGTTCATGTTCTCCGGTCTCGCCGTCAACGCGGTGACCCGGGCGGCAGGCGCGATCGTGTTCGAGGTGCGCCGCCAGTTCCGCGAGATCCCCGGCATCATGGAGGGCACCGCCAAGCCCGAGTACGGCCGCGTCGTCGACATCTGCACCCGCGACTCGCTGCGCGAGCTGGCCACCCCCGGTCTGCTCGCGGTGCTCGCCCCGATCGCGGTCGGGTTCGGCCTCGGTGTCGGCCCGCTCGCGGGCTACCTCGGCGGCGCCATCGCGACCGGCACGCTGATGGCGGTGTTCCTGGCCAACTCCGGTGGTGCCTGGGACAACGCGAAGAAGCTGGTGGAGGACGGCAACCACGGCGGCAAGGGGTCCGACGCGCACGCCGCGACGGTCATCGGCGACACCGTCGGCGACCCGTTCAAGGACACCGCAGGCCCCGCGATCAACCCGCTGATCAAGGTGATGAACCTGGTCTCGGTGCTGATCGCGCCCGCCATCGTGACCCTGTCGGTCGGCGTGGACGCCTCGACCGGCGCCAGGGTCGGCATCGCGCTCGGCGCTGTCGTGCTGATCGTGGCCGCCGTCGTGGTCTCGAAGCGGCGCGGTACCGCTATCGCCGACACCCCGGCGGAAACGACCGCGAACGTCTGATCCGGTTCGTGTTGCCCCGATGAGGCAGGTCCCGTTCGCGGGACCTGCCTCATCCGGTCTGCGGGGGTTCACCGGAGCGTGGGAGCATCTTGGGCATTCGCCGGGAGGTTTCCCCGGACGCCTCCACGGACAACCAATGCAAGGAGAATTGACATGGCACGTCGACTCGTCGCCTTCACCGCGGCGGCCGCTGCCCTGACCATCAGCCTCGCGGGCTGCGGTGGCAGCGACAAGGCCACCGGCGGCTCCTCGAGCGGCGCGGCGGCCACGACGACCACCGCGTCCTCCGCCGCTTCCGGCGGCGACGCCACCGCGTGGGCGGAGAAGGTCTGCGCCTCGGTCGCCCCGCAGGTGACCGCGCTCTCCACGCAGCCGGAGATCGACCAGAGCAACCCGGTGAAGGCGCAAGCCTCGCTGGTGGAGTACCTGGACAAGTTCTCCGGCGCGCTGGACAAGATGATCAGCAGCTTCGGCGACGCCGGTGACCCGCCGGTCGCCGACGGCAAGGCGCTGGTCGCCAAGGCCACCTCCGCGCTGGAGGAGGCCAAGACCGCGGTCGACACCGCGAAGACCAACCTGGCCGCGGCGTCGCCGTCGGACCCGGCCGCCTTCCAGGCCGCGTTCCTCAAGGTCGGCGAGGACCTGCAGGCCCTGCAGAAGCTCGAGGACCCGACCAAGGGCCTGCGCGGCAGCGCGGAACTGGACAAGGCGTTCAAGGCGGCCCCGAGCTGCAAGGCGCTCGACGGCGACTCCGCCTCCGGCACCGCGAGCAGCACCCCGACCTCCTGATCACCGGGCGCACCTGGCTGGTTGTGGCCGTGGCGGGCACCGCGCTCGCCACGGCCTGCTCGGCCGCGCCCGACCCCGACCCGTCCGCCATGGTCGCCTGGGCCGACCGGTTCTGCGCCGTGGTCGCCGACGCCGGTGTGGTGCTGGCGACACCGCTGCCCGACATCGACCTGGCCGACCCGGACGCCGCCCGCGCCGCGCTCGCGGCGTACCTGGCCGCCCTCACCGACGGCCTCAGCAGCGCCGTCGCCGCCATCGACCGGCTGGCACCCTCCCCGATCACCGGCGGTGACCGCGCCGCCCACGTCGCCGCCGACACCTACCGCGGCCTGCGCGCCCCGCTCGACGAGGCGCGGACCGTGCTCGACGACAACACCACCGCCCACGTCGTGGCCGAGGTCGCGGGCGAGGTGGCGCCCGAGGTGGCCGCGCTCGACCTGGCCGACCCGCTCGCCGGGACCGCCGGGTCCGACGTCACCCGATGGGCCGAACGCGCGCCGCAGTGCGACCGGGTCCCCGCGCTGCGCGGCTGACCGCTGCCGCCCCCGCGTTCCTCCGTTCGGGGTAAATCCGGTGCCCACCCGGGGTCCGGGCGCTTTACCGTGATCGAACTGCTGTTCTATTCTGAGCGCTGTGGCGCAGCAGATGTCGTTCTTCTCCGCCGAGGCGCGCCACCCCAGGGTCGCCGACCTCGCGGGCCTGCTGTGCGGGCCGGGTCGGACGACCACCTTCGCCAGGGCCACCGCGGGTCTTGTGGTCCCGATCGACGCGCCGTGGCGGATGAAAGCCCTGCTCAGGGCTTATGCGGAGCGGGGAGTCGGCGCCGAGGCGCACACCGGCGACGACGGTGTGACCAGTCTGCGCACCGCGTTCCGGGTCGACCTCGCGCCGCTGGCCGCCGCCTGGGGTGACGGCGCCGCCAAGGCCGTGCCCGCCGGATTCGTCCCCGATGGTGCCGCGTTGCGGATGTGGGTCGCCGCGGCTGGGCGCTGGGCCGACGCCGCCTACCTGCTGCCGCTCGACCCCGACGCGCCCGGCACCCACGAGCCTCTCCTGTTCGCCCTCGCGCAGTGCGGTTTACCTGCGACTATGTACCGGACGGATGAGGTAGGACCAGCACTGCGGTTGATCGGCGGGCGGCGCCTCGGGCGGCTCCGCGAGCTGGTCGGGCCACCGGCCGGAACGGGGTGCGCGGAGCAGTGGCCCGCGGTTTCCCGGATGCGCGCCGTGTCCTGACCGTGCTACTGGTGGAAAAAGGGCCATACTTCGTCGGCTGATCCGCCGTGCTGGGGCAACCTGGGAGTGGGCCCCCCTGACGTGGCGTGCACACTGGCAGGCTGACGCGGGACGGACACGGGGTAAGAAGAGAGCGGGACACGTGGCAGGCGCGACTGGGACGCAGAGAAACGGCAACGGCACCGGCGGTGCCGAGCCACGTCGGCTCGTGATCGTCGAGTCGCCTGCCAAGGCGCGCAAGATCGCGTCCTACCTCGGGCGCAACTTCGTCGTCGAGTCCTCCCGGGGCCACATCCGCGACCTGCCGCGCAAGGCCGCCGAGGTGCCGGAGAAGTTCAAGGGCGAGACCTGGTCGAACCTGGGCGTCAACGTCGACAACGGCTTCGAGCCCATCTACATCGTCACCCCGGACAAGAAGTCGACCGTCACCGAGCTCAAGGGCCTGCTCAAGGACGTCGACGAGCTCTACCTCGCGACGGACGGTGACCGCGAGGGCGAGGCCATCGCCTGGCACCTGCTCGAGGCGCTCAAGCCCAAGGTGCCGGTGCGCAGGATGGTCTTCCACGAGATCACCGAGCCCGCCATCCTCGCCGCGGCGCAGAACACCCGCGACCTCGACCGCGACCTGGTCGACGCCCAGGAGACCCGCCGCATCCTCGACCGGCTCTACGGCTACGAGGTCAGCCCGGTCCTGTGGAAGAAGGTCATGCCGAGGCTCTCGGCAGGCCGCGTGCAGTCGGTGGCGACCAGGATCGTCGTGCAGCGCGAGCGCGAGCGGATGGCGTTCATCGCGGCGAGCTACTGGGACATCTCGGCGTCGATGGACGCCGGTGCCGAGGCCGAGCCGCGCAACTTCGGTGCCCGGCTGCTCTCGGTCGACGGCACCCGCCTGGCCACCGGCCGCGACTTCGGCCAGGACGGCAAGCTCAAGGGCAGCACCGAGGTCCTCTTGCTCGAAGAGACCGAGGCACGCCGTCTTACCGACGCGCTGAACGGGGCGGCTCTTACCGTCTCCAGCGTCGAGGAGAAGCCGTACACCCGTAAGCCCTACGCGCCGTTCATGACGTCGACGTTGCAGCAGGAGGCGGGCCGCAAGCTGCGCTTCGGCTCCGACCGCACGATGCGCACCGCGCAGCGGCTCTACGAGAACGGTTACATCACCTACATGCGTACCGACAGCACCACGCTGTCGGAGACCGCGATCCAGGCCGCCCGTTCGCAGGCATCCGACCTCTACGGCCCGCAGTTCGTGCACCCGACCCCGCGCCAGTACACGCGCAAGGTCAAGAACGCCCAGGAGGCGCACGAGGCCATCCGCCCGGCCGGTGAGGTGTTCCGCACCCCCGGTCAGGTGGCCGCGGAGCTGGAGTCCGACGAGTTCCGCCTCTACGAGCTGATCTGGCAGCGCACCATCGCCTCCCAGATGGCCGACGTGCGCGGCACCACGATGACCGTGCGCATCACCGGCAACGCCGCCAGCGGCGAGGAGTGCGTGTTCTCCTCCTCCGGCCGCACGATCACCTTCCCCGGCTTCCTGCGCGCCTACGTCGAGGCCGTGGACTCCGAGGCCGGTGGCGAGGCCGACGACGCCGAGCGCCGCCTGCCGCTGCTGACCAAGGGCCACGCGGTCACCGCGACCGACCTCGGCGCCGACGGGCACACCACCAGCCCGCCGCCGCGCTACTCCGAGCCGAGCCTGGTCAAGGCCCTCGAGGAGCTGGGCATCGGCCGCCCGTCGACCTACGCCTCGATCATCAACACCATCCAGGACCGCGGCTACGTGTGGAAGAAGGGCTCCGCGCTGGTCCCGTCCTGGATCGCGTTCTCGGTGATCGGCCTGCTCGAGCAGCACTTCGGCCGCTTGGTCGACTACGACTTCACCGCCGCCATGGAGGAGGAGCTCGACGGCATCGCCGCGGGCACCCAGCAGCGCACGAACTGGCTGTCCGGGTTCTACTTCGGCGGCGCGGTCGGCCCCGAGGGCTCGGTCGGGCGCTCCGGCGGGCTCAAGAAGCTGGTCGGTTCCGGTGTCGAGCACATCGACGCCAAGGTCGTGAACTCGATCGAGGTGTTCGCCGACGACCAGGACCGCCCGGTCGTGGTGCGCGTCGGCCGCTACGGGCCGTACCTGGAGCGCGAGGTCGACGGCGCGGCGCAGCGGGCGAACCTGCCGGAGGACCTGCCGCCGGACGAGCTGACGGTGGACATCGCCGAGAAGCTGTTCGCCACCCCGGTCGAGGGCCGCTCGCTGGGCAACGACCCGGTCACCGGCAACGAGATCGTGGCCAAGGAGGGCCGCTTCGGGCCGTACGTGACCGAGGTGCTGCCCGAGGTCGAGGAGGCGCCGCCAGCCGAGGGCGCGAAGAAGACCAGGGCCAAGGCCCCGGCCAAGCCCAAGCCGCGCACCGGCTCGCTGTTCCAGTCGATGTCGCTGGACACGGTCACCCTCGACGACGCGCTCAAGCTGCTCTCGCTGCCGCGCGTGGTCGGTGTCGACCCCGGCAACGGCGAGGAGATCACCGCGCAGAACGGCCGCTACGGCCCGTACCTCAAGCGCGGTACCGACTCGCGGTCGTTGGCGGGCGAGGACCAGATCTTCACCGTCACCATGGAAGACGCCATGAAGATCTACGCGGAGCCGAAGAAGCGCGGCAGGCAGGCCGCGGCATCGGCCCCGCCGCTCAAGGAGATGGGCAACGACCCGGTCTCCGGCAAGCCGATGGTCGTCAAGGACGGCCGCTTCGGCCCGTACGTCACCGACGGGGAGTTCAACGCCTCGCTGCGCAAGTCCGACAGCGTGGAGACGCTGACCGACGAGCGCGCCGCCGAGTTGCTGGCGGAGAAGCGCGCCAAGGGCCCGGCGCCGAAGCGGGCAGCAGCCCCGCGCAAGGCCCCGGCCAAGAAGACCACCACCGCCGCCAAGTCGACGACGACCAAGACGGCCGCCGCCAAGACCACAGCGGCCAAGTCGACGGCGGCCAAGACGACGGCCGCGGCCAAGAAGGCACCGGCGAAGGCCAAGTCCTGATCCGGCGGGATCACGCGAAGTCACCCGTTCCGGTGACAGGCTGGCTAGCCTGTGCCGGTCGGGACGTGCTTGTCACCCGGGTGGACTAGTCCGGTTCGTGTCGTTAGCCCGGTGTGACCGGGCGGCTGCGTGCCGTGCGCCACCCGGATGACCAGGTCAGGCCGGTTCCCCGGTTACCCTGGGACCAGGTCGGACCGCGTGGAAGGTGGGTGGGGGTCTGAACGGCGAGAGCAGTGCGGGCACCGGGACGGTCACGGAGACCAGCACCGGTTCCGAGACCTCGATGGCGCACCGGGCACGCAGCGTGCTCGCCATCCGGCCCTTCCGCAGGCTGTGGGGGGTCACCTACCTGTGCAGCGTGGCTGACTGGCTGTCGTTGCTCGCGTTGACCGGCCTGGTCAGCCAGGCCACCCAGGACTACAAGACGCAGAGCTTCGCCTTCGCCGGGGTCGTGCTCACCCAACTGCTGCCCGGCCTGCTGTTCGCCCCGCTCGGCGGCCTGTTCGCCGACCGGTTCGACCGGCGCAAGGTGATGGTGTTCGCCGACGTCGGCCGGTTCGGCCTGCTGCTGTCGATCGCCATCGTCGGCTCGCCGCTGTGGCTGTTCGTCGGCAACTTCCTGGTCGGCTTCTGCGCGCTGCTGTGGATCCCGTCCAAGGACGCCGCGGTGCCCAACCTGCTGCGCAGGCCGGACCAGGTCGAGACGGCCAACCAGCTCGGCATGGTGATGACCTACGGCATCGCGGTGATCAGCGCGGGCGGCCTCTACGCGGCCATCACCGGCATCAACACCAACTTCAGCCTGCAGCGCGCCGCCACCGAGTCGGGCGAGTCCGAGGCCGGGGCCACCAGGCTGGTGCTGTTCATCATCGCCGCCCTGTACCTGGCCAGCGCGGCCACCATCGCCACCAGGATCCCGGAGCTCTCGCGGCGGGTGGCCTCCGCGCCGAAGGCCGCGGCGTCCGACAAGCCCGACACCAGCGGCGGGTTCGGCGCCATGCTGCGCGACGCGGTCACCTTCGTGCGGACATCGCCGCTGGTGCGCGGCCTGCTCATCGGCATGATCGGCGCGTTCGTCGCGGCCGGGGCGCTCGTCGGGTCCTCGCAGGTCTACGCGACCAGCGTGCTCGGCGGCCAGGCCAGCTTCGGCCTGCTGTTCGTCGCCCTGTTCATCGGCCTGGCCACCGGCATGGGCGGCGCGCCGAAGCTCGCCCGCAAGCTGCCGCGCAACCGGCTGTTCGGCATCGCGATCGTCACCGCGGGCATCGACCTGCTGCTGGTGGCGCTCTCGCCGCACCTGGTGGTCTCGCTGATCACCTGCGCCATCCTGGGCATGTGCGCTGGCGCGGCGTTCCTGACCGGCGTGACGATCATCGGCACCGAGGTCGACGACTCGATCCGGGGCCGGATCAACGCCATCTACCAGTCGCTGATGAAGATCATCTTCGCTGGCGGGATGGCGCTCACCCCGGTGCTGGTCGGCCTGGTCGCCCCGCACAGCGTCACCCTGTTCGGCCGGTCGATGATCATCGACGGCACCCGCCCGGTGCTGCTCGGCGCCGGCCTGCTGGCCACCGTGATGGGCGTGCTCGCCTACCGGCAGATGGACGACCGCCGGTCGGAGACGATCCTGTCCGACCTGCGCGCCGCCATCGGCCGCAAGCCCAAGCGCCGGTCGACCGGGCTGCTCATCGCGGTCGAGGGCAACACCCACATCGACACCTCCACCCAGGCCACGCTGCTCGCCGACTGGCTGCGCGCGAACTCCGGCACCGACGTCCTGCTGGCCGCCGACCCCGCGCTCGACGACGTGCGGCTGCGGTCGGTGCTCACCGAGGCGGGTCTCAACAGCGCCCGCGCGCACGCCCTCGTCGCCGCCGCCGTGCGCGCCGACCTGGTCGAACGCGAGATCCAGCCCGCGCTCGCCCGTGGCGCCGTCGTGGTCATGGAGCGGTTCGTCGACAGCCCGCTCGCGCACCTGTCGGTCGCCGCGGGCCTGGACCCGACCGAGCTGGAGGGGCTGGCCGACTGGGCCACCGAGCGGCTGCGCCCGGACATCACCGTCCTGCTCGACCGCGACCCGGCGACCCTGCCGCCGCGCGCCGGGAACGCGGAGCATCATTGGCACGTGCAGAGCGTGCTCACCGACATGGCCGCGGCCGACCCCGACCGCTACGTGGTGGTCGACGGCGACGGGTCCGCCTCCGACGTCCACGACCGGGTCCTGATCGCGGTCAAGACCACCATGGCGGGCCGCAAGCTGGCCCAGTTCGCGCAGGCGGAGTCGTACTGATGACGGTCTGGTCGCAGTTGGTCGGCCAAACCGAGGCGATCTCGGTGCTCAGCACGGCGGCCACCGCTGCCGCCGAACTGGTCGACGGCACCGGTACCGCGGCGGGCATGACCCACGCCTGGCTGTTCACCGGCCCTCCCGGGTCCGGCCGCTCGGTCGCCGCGCGGGCGTTCGCCGCCGCGCTGGAGTGCACGACCCCGGGCGGCATCGGCTGCGGCGAGTGCCAGGGCTGCCACACCGCGATGTCCGGCACCCACGCCGACGTGCGGATGGTCGTCCCCGAGGGGCTGTCGATCTCCGTGGCCGAGATGCGTGCCCTGGTGCAGACCTCGGCGCGGCGGCCGACCGGCGGGCGCTGGCAGGTCGTGGTGATCACCGACGCCGACCGGCTGACCGAGGGCGCGGCGAACGCCCTGCTCAAGGCGGTCGAGGAACCCCCACCGCGCACCGTGTTCCTGCTCTGCGCGCCCTCGGACCACCCGGACGACGTCTCGGTGACGATCCGCTCCCGCTGCCGCGTGGTGGCGCTGCGGACCCCGTCGGCGGCCGCGATCGCCGAGGTGCTCCAGCTGCGCGACCGGATCGACGGCGAGACCGCGACCTGGGCCGCGTCGGTGAGCAGCGGGCACGTGGGCCGCGCGCGGCGCCTGGCCACCGACCCGGCCGCGCGGGAGCGCCGGGACAAGGTCCTGCGCATCCCGATCAACCTGCGGCGGCTGTCGGACGTGTTCGACGCGGCCGACGACCTGGTGAGCGCGGCCGAGGCGGACGCGGGCCAGGTCAGCGGCACCCGGGACGAGGTGGAGAAGGACGCGCTCAAGACCGCCCTCGGCGCCGGGGGCACCGGCAAGGGCGCCGCGGCGGCCACCAGGGGCAGCGCGGGCGCCATCAAGGAACTGGAGCGTCGGCAGAAGTCCCGGGCCACCAGGACCCAGCGCGACGCGCTCGACCTCGCCCTGGTCGACCTGGCCGGGTTCTACCGCGACGTGCTGGTCACCTCGTCCGGCTCGACGGCGGCGCTGAACCACCCCGACCACGCCACCAGCTCACGGCAAGCGGCGGAGAAGTGGACCCAGGAATCCACCCTCCGCCGCCTGGAAGCCGTTCTCGCCTGCCGCGAGGCCATCGAGATCAACGTCAAACCGCGCATCGCCGTCGAATCGATGATCACCCAGTTGTACATGGGCTAGAGCGCTTTCTGCGCGGTAGTGCGGCAACGAGGACGACGCCGAACAGCAACATTCCGGTACCCGCCCAGAAAATGGGCACGGAATGGTAGGCGGCATTTGTGTAAGCCAGCTGCGGTCCCTTTGGTTGCGGAGCGGGCGGTTGTTGGGGCGTGCTCGTGGCGGTCCCGCAGACCACACCGCCTGCGGGTGCGTACGCCCGGGCGACCTGCTCGCCCAGCGAGATCTGCGCCAGCGCGGACGGCAGGTTCGGCAGGCCGAGGGCGTCGGTGGGCAGGACCTGGAGGTCGAGCAGCCGCGCGGTCGCCCCGAGCTGGTAGCCCTTGAACGGCTGCGTGGCCTCCTCGCCCTTCTGGTTCAGCCCGGCGACGGAGAGCCGCAGCACCCCGAGGTCCAGTTTCGACAAGCCGGTCGGGATCACCTGTCCGTTGCCGAGCAGACCACCGATGATGGGCAGCTTCTCCACCGGGTTCTGCAGCGGGATCCCGACCGGGACGTCGAGCGCCGGATTCGCGGCGTCCAGTCGGCCGAGGCTTTTACCGCCCTGCACCACGTCCAGGATCGGGGCGGTGTAGCGGACGGTCGAGGTGGCTTTGTCGCCAGTGGACGTGACGATCAGGGTCGGTTGGCTGACGACGTTGACGGACAGTTCGAACGGGGTGCCCGCGAGCAGTTTCACCGCGGCCACCTGCATGGTCGAAGTGGACTCGACGGCCTTGTTCGGGGACCCGGGGATGTCGACCAACCGGACCACGGACCGGGCGGCCAGGGTGTTGGGGAGGCTGAGCAGCGCGGACTTCGCGCCGAGCACGCCACCGAGGGTGTTGAGCCCGCCGGTGAGGTTCTTCAGCCCGTCGACCACGGCCTGATCGGCGGCGGGGTCGAGGTTCGGGGCGTCGAACACGCCTGTGAGGTCGGGGGTGCTGGGGAGGGTGGGGATCGCGTTGAGGGCGGAGAGACTGGCCAGCTCGGTGGAGGAGTCCGCGATCGTCCCGACGCAGGGGCCGAGGGTGTCACTCCACTGCGCGTGCACCTGGCCGTTGAGCAGCCCAGCCTTCACGAGCGTGTCTAGCGGCGTAGAGGGAGGGTTGACGCCACCGCTCTTCGGCTGCACATTGCCCGGCGGCGCCGTCTGCGCTAACGCTCCCGGCGTCTGCGGACTAGCCCCCTGAACCGCGATACCCCCCGGCGACGCCTGCGCGATGACCTTCTCGAAGCTGAGGTATGCCTCCGAGTTGACCTGCGCACTGGCCAACCCGAACCCCACCTCCACCCCGGCCTGCTTGGGCAGCTTGCCCTCAGCCCCCGGGATGATCGACCGCGTAGGCGCCGTGTTCGGTAAGAGCCGGATCACCGCCAACCCCGTCCCCGCATCCCCAACCGCCCGCCCCAACGGCTGCACCCCCACCGGCGCCGAAGCAGGCGGCCCACCCGGATCCACCAGAGGCGGCACCGGAGTGGTCGGTTGCGCCCCCGCAGGCCCAGCCGCCAACACCAACACCACCACCGCGCCGGGTAAGGCCAACAGCCGCATCACAGCTCCTCTCGCAAACCTACCGCCCAGTAAACGACGTGGGCGCCTGCAAGTCACGCCCCAGCACCCGCTATAGTGGTCACCGGTCACGCCGCCTTAGCTCAGTCGGCCAGAGCGGTTCACTCGTAATGAACAGGTCAAGGGTTCGATTCCCTTAGGCGGCTCGCAGGTCAGAGCCCTGGTTGGCTCCAAGGAGCGCTCCTCGTGGAGCCGTATGTGGAGCCAGCCAGGGCACTGTCGTCTGTATGGCCCCTCCACAGGCAGCGTTGACCGGTAGTCGGGCGTTCTCCGCTGTGGCGCGCGACAAGGCGGCCGGGGTCATCAAGGCTGCCCGCGTGGACGGCATCGCCGAGGCGACAGTGAAGCGAGCCCGCAAGCGTGCCGGGATCGCGACCGTCCGTCAGGGATTCGGTCAGGGATCGGTCTGGTCGATCGACGTGTGACCGTGCATCCGGATCACCGTTCGGCTCGCCTTGTGTACGAAACTCCGGTGATCGGGCTACTGCCGGGCTGAGGACGAGGCAAGCTGATCGGTCAGCCGCTGGAGCACGGCGCGGCCTTCGGCGCTCACCTCGGTGAGTCCGGCGTCGTCTGCCGCTCGGATCGTCCGTTGGACCTGGTGCGGCAACCGGTGGATCTCGGCGGCCGTCAACGACGCGCGGAACGCTTCCGTCGCGCCTTCCCGGTGTCGGGCGGCGAGCAGCACCTGACCGGCGGTTACCCGCTCGATGATGTGCCACTGCGGTGCGACCGGTGGCCCACCCACGTCGACCTGCATGGCGCGCACCGCCTCGGCGGCGCGGCCAGTCGAGATCAGGCCGCGTAGCGCGATCTCCCGGAAGGTGAACCGGTTGAACAGCATCCCGCGCCCCATGCCCGAGTCGAGCAGGCTGCGATAGCCAGTGATGGCCTGGTCAAAGAGGTCCGGGTTGCCCTGTTCTCCTGCCGCACGCGCGAGCAGCGCAAAGGCGGCACCCTGGCCTTCCCGGTCGTCGGACACGGCCACTGCTCGGCTGAGGTGCGCGATTGCCGCGCCGACGTGATCGGCTTTGCGCAGCTCGTTGCCGTGCATCCGGAGTGCGTGAGCGAGGAACGTCGGATCACCCAGGCGTTCGGCGACCACGAGGGCCTTGCCGGTCCAGCGCGCCGCTGCGGACAGGCGCTCTTCAGGGAGCACGGTGCCGAGTGAGACGCCCAGTGCGGCCCTGCCCTGCCCGAGCAGGATCATCGTGTCGCGCTCGGCGCGGCCCTCGGCGGCTCGCGCTTCCAGCCGAGCGACCAACGGCCATAGCTCGTTGACCGCGTCGACCGCCCGACCGGACTGGCGGGCGATCTCGGCGAGCCGGATGGTCGAGTCACCGAACTGGATCATGGCGGCGAAGTCGGCATCGTCGTTGTCCGTCACGCCGAGCACGTGCATCGGCAACCCGAGAACCCGCGCGATATGGCGACTGGTGGTGACGTCGCTGATCGTGCGCCGACCGGTCTCGATCATGGACACGTAGGTCTTGTCGTAGCCGAGCAGCGCCGCGAGCCGTTCCTGACTGAGGCGGTTCACCGTGCGGTAGGTACGGAGGATCGTCGCCAGGTCGCGGGTCCTCAGGGCGGCTGCCGCGTCGGGAGCCGACCACAGCCAGACGGCAGGCGTCAGGGGGCGAACCGGCATGATCGGCGGTGCGTGACGTGCGCTCGCGTGGCACGTCGGACAAACCGGCTCGACGGCGAGCCTGCTCAGCTCAGCCCCGCACACCTCGCATCGTCCGCCGGTCATGGGTGGTCACCGGACCGGTTCCCGGTCGGTCTCGCGCAGGTGCGCGAACCAACTCGCGATCGAACGCTTGTACCCGGCCGGCATGTTCAGGCCAGGCACCTCGGACTCGGTGAACAGCCCGATTTCCTTGTGTTCATGGGAAAGTACGGGTTCGGTGTCGCCGTTCGGGTGGCAGCCGTAGGTCACGATGAACACGTTCTTCTCGACCACGTTGATGTAGTACATCCACGTGTCGATGATCGGGCCGGTGGTGACCTCCCACCGCGTCTCTTCGGTGATCTCGCGCGCCACGCACTCCTCGGGCGTCTCGCCGGGTTCGATCCGGCCGCCCGGCAGCTCCCACTCCTCGCGCTCGTTCTTCAACAGCAACACCCTGCCGTCACGTACCACCACGCCCTTGATCGAGACGGGGTAGACGGGCTGGTTCATCGGCGTTGACCTCCGGAAGACGCGATGTGCTCGTCCGCAACGTAACACCCTGCCGTGCGGCACCAGGCGACCCTGTGTTGACAGCTTGTCACTGGACGTGCAGGTCCGGGCCGCGTTCCCATGATCTCCACGAAACCAGCGTTTCGGGAGGTAGAGACGATGAACGGTCCGTTCGGGGACGGTTGGATCGCGGCCGACGACCGGTCGGCAGCGGTCGAGGCGCTGACGCGGCACGGCGTGGCCCTGGTCGAAGGGCTCACCGACTCGGCGGACCTGCTGAGGGTCGCCCGCTCCATCGCCACCGTGGTCCCGCACCGGGGCAGCGCGTCGGACGGCATCACCACACTGGTCGACCTCGGCTCTGACCAGAACAGCGGATTCGCCGGGTTCAGCACGTTCGCGCTCGCACCGCACACGGACCGTTCGGGCGTCCCTAACCCGCCCGGCCTGCTGGTGTTGGGCTGCGAGCAGCCTGCGATGAGCGGCGCACGGGCTCGTTGTCCCACGTGGTCGAGGGGCTGTTGGGCCTGCCCGCCCCTGCTCAACGGCTTGCCCCACGCCTCATTGTCGGGTCCGCACCCGCACTGTGGGTGCCGTGATCGAGACCTGCCCGCACTAACGCTGACCTGCGCTTCTAGGCGTCAACAGGCGTGCCCGACGTGTGCCCGAACGCATGATCAGCACCTGATACGCACCGGTCCCGAACGGCAGCCGCTCCGGCCTGACCTGCATGGATCAGACTGGAGCGGTACCACCCAGCACCCCCCGACATGATCACTACGGAACTCGTAATGAACAGGTCAAGGGTTCGATTCCCTTAGGCGGCTCAGCCAGAAGGCCCAGGTCAGTTCGCTGACCCGGGCCTTCTTCCGTTGCCGGGCCTTGAGTGCTGGGTGGTCGTCGCTCTGCGCCTCGGCGAAGTGATCATCGCCCGGTACCTGCTCGCTAGAGTATTCGGCGCGCGTCGGTGACCCGTGCTCGTGTGCGGCAGCTGCCGCAGAACGCGAGCTGGAACCGGCCTTGCTCGATGATCGTCCAGTCGAAGTTGTGCTCGGAGCAGATCGGGCACATGTCGTAGCGAACGCCGTGCGGGCTGTCGTGCTCGACTTGGCCGTGGCGGACGATGCACGCGTCGCAGATGAGGGTGACGGGGAGCTGGGAGATCGGTTCGAAGGTTCGGAAGTTGCCGCGCTCCTGGTTGCAGGGTTCGCACAACACCCGCAGGTTGGCGCCGGTGTCGGGGCCGCCGCTCGACCAGGGGATGATGTGGTCCAGCTCCATCCGATCACCGCCAAGGCCGCACAGTCGGCACCGCCCTCGGTCCCGGTACCAGACCAGTCGCCGGAGCGTGCGGGGGATCTCGTCGCGCGGGCCGCTCCTGGTGACGGGGTAGCGCGTTCCGATCTCGACCGGTCCTTCGGTGAGCGCGGCGGTGACGCCCGCCAGGAAGTCGCCGATCGCATCGGAGAGGCTGGGGACGGCGAGCGGGTCCGATCCGCCCGGCTTGATCTCCATGCGCACACCTCCGGCGGGGCTGATGTTGATCATGGCCCACGGCGCCTGGTCGGATCAATGGCCGGTCAGGTGGTGTTCTTCGCGGTGGTGACGCGGGTGGCGAGGGCATCCAAGAGCAGGGATAGGCCGTGGGTGAAGCGATCCAGGGCGCGTTGCAGGGTGTAAGGCTGCGTTGTCGACGAGACGGTGAAGGCGCCTCTTGTTGCTAGGGCGGTTAGGTGGGGGAAGCGGTTGTTGAGGCGTTCGTCTAGGAGGGGGGCTCGCGCGGTCCACCATTCGTCGTCGGTGTTGCCGGTGTGGGAGAAGGCTTGTTCGGCTTCGACGACTGTTGCCGCGGCGCCGCGGGTGTAGGAGTCGAGGGTGGCGATGTGGTTCGCGATGTCGAGCGCGGGTAGGTCATGGCCGTCGAGTAGTGCCAGGGCGGCTTCGTAGCGCGCGATGACGTGCGGGCCGAACACCGTGCGGGACGTGGCGATCTGCAGCAGCCACGGGTGTGCGCGGTAGTTGGCGAGGTCGGACTCGGCGAGGTCGCGCAAGCCGGTCTGCCACCCGCGGGCGGCCGAGGGCAGGGGTTGGGTGCCCGCGACGCGGTCGACCATCAGTTCCAGTAGTTCCGCCTTGCCCGGCACGTACGTGTAGAGCGATGCCGCACCGATGCCGAGGGCTTGGGCGAGGGAGCGCATCGACAGGGCGGAGGGTCCCGCGCGGTCTGCCTCGGCGATCGCCGTGTCAACGATGCGCGGCAGGTCGAGCCGTTGCCGAGGGCCGCGCTGCGGTGCGGGAAGCCCGTCCCACAGCAGCGCCATCGTGCGCACCGCGTCACCGCGTCCCGCGTATTCCATTTCCGCTACCTCCTGATACTCCGAACAGTGTACGGTCTTTCGGTATGTCCACCGAGTTGGTCATCCCCGGTCTGCCCTGCCGCGATCTCGACGACGTGGTGCCCTTCTACACCGCCCTCGGGTTCGAGGTGACCTACCGCCAGCAGCGCCCCAACCCGTTCGCCTCCATCCAGCGTGGCGGCATCTACCTGCACTTCTTCGCCGTCGAGGGGTTCGACCCGGCCGACTCGATGGGCAGCGTGGTCATCGTCGTCGCCGATACCGAGGTCCTGCACGCCGCGTTCGCCGCCGGGTTGCGGGCGGCGTTCGGGAAGGTGCCGGTGTCCGGCATCCCGCGGATGACCAGGCCGCGGCGCAAGCAGGGCATGTCGGCGGGGTTCAGCGTGGTCGACCCCGGTGGGAACTGGCTGCGGATCTCCGGTCGTACCGGGGACGGGCCCGCGCCGGAGAGCAGGCTCGGCAAGGCGGTGGAGACGGCGGCGCGGCAGGCCGATTCTCGCGGTGACGTCCCGGCCGCGGTCCGCGTGCTCGAGAACGCCCTTGCCCGGCACGCCGACGCGCCGCCCGCGCACCGGCTGCCTGCCCTGGTCTACCTGGCCGAACTGCAGGTCCGCGTAGGCGAGTCCCCCGCCGACCTCTTGGAGCAGATCGACGCGTTGGAGCTGACTCCAGCCGACCGGGAGGCGTTGGCCGCGGACCTCGCCGTCGTCGCGGAGCTGCGGTAGGGGCGGAAATCCCAGGACACCGGGGATAGCGTGGACCGGTGGACTACTTCTGGGGAGCGATTGCGGACGAGGCCGGGCTGCGGGAGATCTACGAGGAGCCGCAGCGCAAGCACGACAAGGTCATCCACGAGGTGGACGCGTTGGCGCGGGAGTTCGTGGCCTGCGCGCCGATCGTGTTCGTCTCCAGCTACGACGCGGACGGGCACTGCGACGTGACGCCGCGGGGTGGGCCGCCGGGGTTCGTGCACGTCACCGCGGACGGGACGGTCCTGATCCCGGACGCGACCGGCAACCGGCGGATCGACACGTTGCGCAACGTGGTGGCGACCGGGCGGGTCGGACTGCTGTTCGTCATCCCGGGGCGCGGCCAGACGCTGCGGGTCAACGGGCGGGCGTGCGTGACAGCGCGGGCCGATCTCCTGGAAGGGCTGACCGCGGTGGGGAAGCCGCCACTGGCCGCGCTGGTCGTGCGGCCGGAGGAGGTGTTCACCCACTGCCCCAAGGCTTTCGTCCGGTCCAAGCTGTGGGAGCCGGGGGCGTGGCCCGGCGCGGAGGCGCAGCCGGACCCGGCGGAGTTGTCGCACGCGCACATCGGTGACCCGGGGTTGACGGTCGAGGACGTGCGGCAGAGCCAGATCGACTCGTTGCGCTACCGGCTGGAGTGATGTGGCCCGGGTCCGCGAGGACTGCCACCACGATCCGTCCGCCCGCCGAGGTCAGCCGGTCGGGGCGTCGACGGCGTGGACACCACGGCTTTCGCCTGCGCGGGTGGTGTCGCGCCGTGGACGTGGTGGCGGGCTCCGCGGACCCGGGTGGGGTGGTGGGCGGTGCGCTGCCCGCCGCCCCGGCACCGTCCGGTCACGGGCCCGCGCTGAGGGCGCGCGGCTGCGTCTCCCGTGACCGGACGGTGTGGAGAGTCCATCGGAGACAGACACCAGCTGTTACTTGAAGGTTCATCTGTCACTCGAACGGCGCAAGGTCAGCCGAGTCGCCGCCGGACCGCCGCGCTGAGCAGGTCGACCGCGACGATCAGCACCAGCACCATCAGGATGTAGGTCGCCATCTGGTCGAACTGGAACAGCTGGATCGACTGGTTGATCAGGAACCCCACCCCGCCCGCGCCGACGAGCCCGAGTACGAGCGAGGACCGCACGTTCACGTCGAACCGGTACAGCAGTAGCCCGACCAGCGCAGGGACCACCGCTGGCAGGACCGCGTTCGCCACCACCTGCGCCTCGCTCGCCCCGGACACCCGCAGCGCGTCGGCAGGGCCGGGGTCGATCTCGTCCATCGCCTCCGACCACAGCTTGCCCATCACGCCCACGTTGTGGCAGATCAACGCCAGCACACCCGCGAACGGCCCGAGCCCGACCGCGGTGACGAACACCAGCGCGAACACCACGTCCGGCACCGCCCGCAGGAACGACATGACCGAGCGTGATACCTGGTACACGACTCGGTTTCGCCCACGCGTGCCCATGACCGCGAACAGCAGCGCTGCCGGGATCGACAGCGTCGTGCCAAGCAGCCCGATCGCCAGTGTCGTCAGGCACCCTTCGAGTCCGGGTTGGACGACCGTGTTCCAGTCGAGGTCGGGCGGGAGGGCCTCGGCGAGGAACCGCGCCATCCCCTGCCAGCCGTCGACCAACGCCGCGGGCGAGACTTCTGTTGTGTCCCAGGCGAGAACGTGCGCGACGCCGAGGACCGCGATGACGATGGCGGCGGTGAGGTACTTGCGCGTGGTCATGCCGGGACCCGATCCGGGGCGTACAGCGCGTCGATGTCCACATCGGACAGTTCGGCGGCCGGGGTGGTGAGCCGGATCTCGCCGTGCAGCAGGCCGATCACGCGGTCGGCGTGCCTGCGCGCGAGGTCCGGCTGGTGCAGCACGGCCGCGACGGCCAACCCGTCCCGGTGCGCCAACTCGACCAGCAACTCCATCACCTGGGTCGCGGCGGCGGGGTCGAGCGCGGACACCGGCTCGTCGGCCAGCAGCACCTCCGCCCCCTGGCACAACGCCCGCGCGACCGCGACCCGCTGCTGCTGCCCACCCGACAGGCTCGCGGCGCGGTCCCGCGCCCGGTCGGCGAGCCCGACGCGGTCCAGGCACGCCATGGCCTTCTCGCGCAGGTCCCTGGGGAACAGCGCCGGGGTGAGCGACCGCGACAACGGCAACCCGGCCAGCCCACCCGCGCACACGTTGTCGATCACGTTGCGCCTGCGCACCAGGTGGATCTGCTGGAACACCATCGCGGCGCGTCCGGAGTGGACGGTGATCTCCCCGGCGTCGGCCTCGGCCAACCCGACGACACACCGCAACGCCGTCGACTTCCCCGACCCGTTCGCGCCCAGCAACACCACCAACTCGCCCGCCCGGACCTCGAAATCAACCCCGTTCAACACGGTCCGGTCGCCGAACGATTTCCGCAGCCCTTTCACCGAAAGCGCATTTCCCACGACTTCCGCCTTTCACCCATCCGGCTGACTTCCCTGCTGCTGCTTCTCGCCTCGGCCCGCTGACCTGCGGATCCCTCCATCCACAACCCCCGACTTGTCCACAGATCACCCCCACCCCACCCCCCGCGACCCCGCCCCCCGGTAGACTGGCCCCAGGGACACCCCCCGGGAGTGGTGGGGGCTGGGCGACCAGTCTAGCGGCGGGAAAAGGTGCTGGAATTGCGCTGGAGTTGTGCCGGAATGGGGCGGGAAATGGTGTGGGAAAGGGGCGGGAAAGGGAGGGTTAAACGTCGCCTTCGGTGAGGCCGAGGGTGTCGGCCAGGTCGAAGAGGGGCTGGTAGGTGGACTTGTCGACCGCGACGAGGGGGCCTGCGGGGTCGACGTCGAGGAACTTGCCGACGGCGGCGACCTCGGCGGGGGTGAGGGAGAGCAGGGCCTTGCGGGCGGCGGCCTTGAACTCGGGGCTCGCGCTGCCCGCGACGGTGATCGGGTCGTTGGGGATGGGGTCCGACGCCCAGACCTGGCGGAAGCGGGACTCGTCGAAGGTGCCCGCGGCGCGCGCGGTGGCCAGCTGCTGGGTGTTGATCTCGGCGGCGTCGACCTTGCCGTTGGTCAGGGCCAGCAGGGCCTCGGGGTGGCCGCCCGCGTAGTCCAGCTTCAGCGCCGACTTGTCCAGGCCGATCTTGGCCAGCGCGGCCCGGGGCAGCGCGTCGCCGGAGGTCGAGCCGGGCTCGGAGAGGGCGAGGGACTTGCCGCGCAGGTCGGCCAGCGACTGGGCCGGGGAGTCCTTCGGCACCCAGATCCCGGCCTTGTAGCTGGTCAGCTTGCCCTGCGCGTCACCGAAGGAGGCCAGCGGCTCGGCGTTGGCGCGGCGGCTGGCGAACACGAAACCGAGCGGGCCGAACTGCGCCAGCTCCAGCTTCCCGTTCTGCATGGCCAGCACCTCGGCCGAGTAGTCCTGCACGACCTGCAGCTTCACCGGGCAGTCCAGCTCCCGCCGCAGCGCGCCGGTGAGGACCTCGTAGGCGGGGGTCAGCTTGGCCGGGTCCTCGTAGGGCTCGATGCCGAACCTGACCTCGCCGCCCGGGCAGGACGGTGATCCAGTCGCGGCTTCGTTGCTACCGCAGGCGGTCAACGCCAGCGCCGCGGCGGCGATGAGGACAACGATGCGCTTCATGGTGCTCCTAGGCTGTCGAGAACGGTGGGGGCGAGGCCGAACGCGGTGGTCATGCCGATCCCGGAGGTCACGGACACCACGCTGACCCCGGGGTGGGGGTGGGCGATGAGGAACTCGGACCGCTCGGCGGCCGCGTACACCCCGCGCCAGCGGGCGCGGACGGTGAGCCGGTCGACGCCGAGCAGCCTGGCGGTCTCCCGCAGGACGAGGTCGCCGGTCGGCTCGTCGTCGAACGGGTCGTGGGTGCTGCCGTACCGGTGGGTGTCACCGATGACGAGGTCACCGTCGGGTCGTTGGGTGAACATCAGGTTCATGACGACGTCGAGCAGCGCGGGGTCGGCGCGGGTGATCCGCTCCCGCACCGCGGCCGCCGACGGGCAGGCGGTGAGGCCCGCGTAGCGCAGCATGGAGAGTCCGGAAAGGACAGCCGGGGCGATCGTCGTTGAGTCCGGTGTGGATACTTGGAGCATCCGCAGCAAGCACCGTTGCACGCCTGCGGCCTCGGCGACATCCGGCAGCAGGCGGTCGACATCGTGGCCGACGGCGATCACAACGTTGTCGGCGGTCACGGTGCCCCTGGTCGTGTGCACTGCCCCCGACTCGACACCGGTGACCGTTGTGCGCCAACGGAAGTCGACGCCCTGGCCTGCCAACCACGTCGCCAGCGCCGGGACCGCCTCGCGGGGGTCGACGCGCAGGTCGAGCGGGAACCACGCGCCGCCGATGACCTCGTCGGAGATCACCGGGAGGTGTGAGCGCACGCCGTTCGCGTCGAGCAGCCGCACTTGGTCGCCCCGGTGCTGGGCGAACTCCGCGAGCACCGCCACCTCGTCCTGCGCGCGCGCTGCGACGACGGTTCCCGCCTCTGACACCCAGAAACCCGCCTTCGCCGCCAACGACAGCCACCGCTCCCGCGCCGCGAGGCCGTACGCGAGGGCGTCGCCGTGCTGGGCGGTCAGGCAGATGTGGCCGAAGTTGCGGATGGACGCGCCGACCGCGCGTTCGTCGCGGTCGAGCACCACCACCCGCAGGCCGCGGTCGACGGCCTCGGCGGCGTGCGCCAGGCCGACGATGCCCGCGCCGACGACGACGAGGTCCGCATGGGTTGTCATGGCACAGAAGGTGCGGCCGGTTGGTGGGTGATCGCAAGACCTTCGCGGCACTTGTTTGGACAAGTTTCCGCGTTGTTCATCCAGCTCAAGCCGGATGGTGGGCCGACTTGACAGCGGGTGGTGGGCGACTCGTATGGTCAAGTCTGTGACCCAGCCGCTGCACCACAGGGTGGCCGACTCGCTGCGTGGCCGGATCAGCCGCGGTCAGCTCACCGTCGGCGCCGCGTTGCCGTCCGAGGCCCAGTTGTGCGAGGAGTTCGGCGCCTCGCGTGGAACGGTGCGACAGGCGCTGGCCGCGTTGCGCAACGAGGGGCTCATCGGCGGCGGCCAGGGCAAGCCGCCCGTGGTGCGCCACGCGGCGGTCGCGCAGCCGTTCGAGACGTTCCTGTCGTTCACCCGCTGGGCGCGCGAGATGGGGCGGGAACCGGGACAGCGCACCGTCGAGGTCGCCAGGCGCGGGGCCAGCCAGGTGGCCGCCGACGTGCTCGGGGTGGACGAGGGCAGCCCGGTCGTCGAGGTGCTGCGGCTGCGGCTGCTCGACGGCATCCCGACCATGCTGGAACGCAGCAGCTTCATCGAACCGGTCGGGCGGCTGCTGTTCGACTTCGACCCCGACGGCGGGTCGATCTACGCCCACCTGCTCGACCGCGGCATCGACCTGCGCGCCGCCCGGCACACCATCGACGCAATCGGTGCGAACGAGACCGACGCGGAGCTGCTGTCGATCGCCGTCGGCGCACCGTTGCTGCGCGAGCGCCGCAGAGCCACCGACGCCACCGGCGCCCGGGTGGAGTACGCCGACGACCGGTACCGACCAGACCTGGTGACCTTCACCATCGACAACGTGCAGGCGGGCCGGGTCAGCCCGCACATCCTCAAGGAGACCCCGTGAGCATCGACCTGGTGGCCCTCGACATGGCGGGCACCACCGTCCAGGAAGGCGGCGCCGTCTACCGCGCGCTCGCCGACGCCGTCGCCGCCGCGTCCGGCTCACCCGTGCCCGCCGCCGACATCCAGCGCTGGATGGGCGCCGACAAGCGCGAAGCGATCGCCGCCCTGCTCGCAGGCGCCCCCGCCGAGGTCGACACGGTCTTCGACGACTTCCGCACCCGCCTCGCCGCCGCCTACGAAGCCGAACCCCCCACCGCACTACCGGGCGTCGAATCCGCTCTTACCGAACTCCGCGCCCGCGGCGTCAAGGTAGCCCTGACAACCGGCTTCTCCCGCGACGTCGCCGAAGACCTCTTGACCCGCCTCGGCTGGAAAGTCGGCGGCTGCATCGACGCCCTAGTCACCGCCGACGAGGTAGCCACCGGCCGCCCAGCCCCGTACATGATCTTCCGAGCCATGGAACTCACCGGCGTCCACTCCACCACCCGAGTCCTCACCGCAGGCGACACCGTCCTGGACCTCAGAGCAGGCACCAACGCCTCAGCCCGCTACGTGATCGGCGTCCTCACCGGCTCCCAGGACGCCGAGACCCTGGGCCAGGAACGCCACACCCACCTGCTGTCCTGCGTCTCCGAAATCCCCCTACTCCTCACCCGCAACGGATGATCCGGACTGGTTTCAGCCGAACCACGCGTACTTAATTGGTCAGCGGCTGATATCGTCGGTACACCTCCACCGCGAGTGTGGTGGAAGCGAGACGGCCGGATGGGGAATCCCCACCCGGCCGCCGCGGGATCGCTCGTGGGTACTAGTCGTCAGTCCAGAACCACAGGCACACCCGAATCGCGATGCCGAGGAGCGTCCAGGGCTGCAACCTTGGACGCTCCCGGCGCGCACGGACTCGTCTTCGCCGTCCGTCGACCACTCATTCCTCCTGACCTTGGGGAATTACCCAACTCGGCGGGAGTGTCCCGCCGAGAGTTCTCGCGGCAGGATCGAGTAGTTGATCGACAGCTTATCCCCTTGCGGCACAGGGGCTTCAGCGGGCCGGGCCGTGAAATTTCTCGGCCCAACTGAAATATTTCACGCGCCCATTCGTCGAGGTGTCCGCTGGATCGCGCTCGCTAAGCCCTGGAGCGGCGGGCGGACCAGGCGGTGGCGAGGACGAAGGCCGAGGCCGTGATGGCGCCCGCGATGGCGGTGCCGATGGCGTAGCCGGGGGAGGGTTCGTGGGTGGTGATGGCGGTGATGAAGAGCCAGAACGTGAGGCCGAACAGCAGGCCGAGGAAGCCCGCCACAAAGGGGGCCGCTGGGCGGCGGTGGCCTCGGCGGAGGGCGCGCATTTGGGCTTCTACGTTGGCCAGGGCGAAGAGGGAGAGCAGGAGGCTGCCCGCGCCCATGATGGTGGCCATGGGGTGGGAGGCGGAGCGGAGGGTGAAGGTCTCCGGGGCCGCGTCGCCCAGGGTTATCTGGGCGGTTACGGCGCCGCCTGCGAGCCAGCGCATGAGGGCTTGGGGTTTGAAAGTGGTCTCGAAGGTGCCCTCGGGTGTTGGCGCGATCACCTTGCTCACGCCGCCGAGGGGGACTCCAGCGGCGCTGAGGTCGAATCGGAGCGGTACGGCGCCGTTAGCGCGGCCTGCGACGGTGATTTGTTTGCTCAGGTCGACTTCGACGGTCGTATCCGCGAGTTGGCCGTTCACCAATAGAGCCGATGGCGGATGGTTCAGGGTTGCCGGGGACAAGAAGGGCAACACCACCAACGCGATAAGAGCCGCCGTTGCCACCAGAGCGGGCCACAAGGGTGACGGGCCGCGGCGGGACATGAGTTCGCTGGCGGGGCGGAGTTCCTTGCCGCGGAAGTCGCCCATCGTGCGGGTCGGTTCCGCTGTCATGCCGCGGATGGGGGGTGTGATGATGGTGAGCGCGTCTGGCTGGCGGCTCAGTTGTTGGGAGATCGCGCCGGTGATGCGGGGGGCCAGGTGGACCGGGACGCTGGAGCGTTCGAGCCAGCCTGCGCCGAAGACGGCGGTGGCGGCGGAGCTGAGGTCGGTGGCGAACGCCTCGACGTCTCGGTAGCGGTGCTCGGGGTCGCGGGCGATGCTGCGCATGACGACCGTGGCCAGGGGCGCGGGCACCCTCGGGATCGGCGCCGGGTCGTTGAAGATGCGTTGGCGCATCATGCTCACCGCGCCGCGCGTGCGGTCGTACGGCAGCTCCCCGCACAGCAGTTCGTAGAGGACCGTCCCAGACGAGTAGATGTCCGCGGCGGGGGTAAGAGCGTTGCCCATCGCCTGTTCCGGGGCGATGTAGGCAGGGGTACCGAGCACCTCGCCCGCGTGCGTCATCATCGTCGCGCCCTCGCTGACCACCTGGGCGATACCGAAGTCCACGACCTTGAGCACGCCCGCCGATGTAAACAGCAGGTTCTTAGGCTTGACGTCCAGGTGCAGCACCCCGGCCTTGTGCGCCGCGTGCAGCCCACCGAGCATCGCCAGCACTATCGCGCAGGACTGCTCACCGGTCAGCCCTGCGCCGTGGAACCTGTCGTAGACCGTGCCGCCGTCGAGCTTCTCCATCACCAGCAGGTTGTCCGCGCCGGTCTGCACGTAGTCGTACACCGGGACGATGTGCGGGTGGTCGAGGCTGGCCAGCACCCGCGCCTCGCGGTCGAACCTGGCGTTGACCGACGGGTCCCCGACCAGGTCCGCGGGCAGCACCTTGATGGCCACCGCGCGGCCGAGCGAGCGGTGGGTGCCCTCGAACACCACGCCCATCCCGCCGGAGCCGATCTTGACCCCGACCTCGTACTGCGGGAGCGCGGTGGCGAGTGCCGCCGGGTTGCTCATCCAGGCCACCTCTTGGTGTTCGGCTGGGTGTAGTGATCCGTGACGCCCTGGGTGACGGCGCCAGGGTCAACAGCGGGCGGTAGCGCCACCGTCAGGTCGCCGTCCGACGCGGGCGCGACCGGGTGCGGGGTGAGGAACCCGAGCACCATGGCGATCGCCGACGCGCCGACCACGATGGGGATCTCGATCAGCGGGTCCGGCGGGACCAGCCGCAGCACCGACAGCGACACGACCGCCACGATCCCGGTGCCGATGCCCGCTGGCAGGAACCGCAGCGCCCGCCTGATCCGGTTCGGCGACAGCTTGTGCCTGGCCAGCGCGATCAGCACGGTCGCCCAGATCGCCGCCGTCAGCAGCAGCATGACCAGGCCGAACACCCCGTACACCGACCACACCGTGCCGCGCACGTCCGCGACCGTCTCCGCGCTGCCGAGCACCTCGCGGTCCTCCGAGAGCAGCTCGACCGACGTCGGCAGCAGCCCGATCGCCTGGCCCTCGAGGTCGCGCACGTCGAGCGGGAACGTCCGGGTGACCCGGCTACCCGGCTGCACCTCGAACGGCAGCGTCGTGTCGTAGGCGAAGAACGTCAGTGCCAGCGCGATACCGGAGAGCCGCACCAGGCGGACCTTCTGCACGCTCTTACCGCGGTTAACGGCTGTTACCGAAACTTCGGCGGCCTTGGCCGGGTCCAGTCGCACCGTACGGTCGGTGATGTCCTGACCGTCCAGAGTGACCGTCACCGTCAACGGGACGTCCGAATCCTGCGCTGCCGCAGGTGTTGCACCAAACAGCAGGGCTACCGTCACGAGAGCAACCGCGGCGGCGATGAGACGTCCCATGGGAAGACTCCCGGTTGAGGCAGGGCTGATCGGGGCGGAATGCTACAGCGGTCCGGGTTCGGACCGGGGCGTTCCACGGGATCAGGGACACGGACAGGGGTACGAGCTGTGCGCAGTGTTGGACGCTTAGCGAGCATCACCGTTGCCGCGGCGGCGCTATTGGTCGCGTTGGCACCGCTCTCATCCGCCGCGGTCCCGCCGCCACCGGTGTCGCTGAGCATCAGCCCGACCTCCGGCCCTGCGGGCAGCACCTTCACGATCTCGTGGAGCCTCGGCGTCGTGGGTCTGTGCCGCACCCTCACGTTCGCCACGTCGCTCACCACGATCCCCACAGTGGTAACGAATGGCAAGATCTCCGGCTCGTTCTCCGTGGTCGTGCCGAGGTCGGCGAAGCAGGCGACCTACTCCATCACCGGCACCTGCAACGGCGACGGCGACCAGGGGATCACGCGGTTCACCGTGACGGTCCCGACCACGACGACGACCGTGCCCCCCACGACCAAGCCGACCACTACGACCGTGCCGCCTGTGACGACGACCATCCCGCCGGTCACAACGACTACGTCACGTCCGACGGTCACCACAACGACGACCGGGCCGACAACAACAACCACCACGCCCGGTGTGACGACAACCGACACGACGACATCGACCACTTCGGACACCACGACGACCACCGAGCCGCCCACGACCACCACGTCGACGACCCCCATCGTCGACGAGAAGCCCGTCGACGGCGGCCTGAAGCTCGACCGCAAGAGCGTCCGCCCCGGCGACCCGCTCTCCGCCAAGGGTGCGGGCTGCACGCCGAGCCAGACGGTCATCCTGACCTCCGGCGGTGAGCAGGTCGGCACCGCCGTGTCCGACACCGACGGTGAGTTCACGGCGCGCGTGGAGTTCCCCAAGATCGTGCCCGGTCGGCACATCGTCACCGCGCACTGCGGCATCCAGCTGACCGGCGCGGTCGATCAGGTTGTCACGAGCGGCAAGGGTGGGACTTCCGGCACGCTGGTGGTCTTGGTGTTCTTCGTGTTGGCAGGCGCCGCTCTAATCCGCGTCGCGTAGGGCTGCCGCGACCGGCGGCGTCACCGTCAACCTGGTGGCGACGTCGCCGTAGCGGCGCTTGATCTCCGCAGCCGCGGACTTCGGGTCGCCTACGACCGCGAAGGTGTTCAGGACCTCGTCGTCGATAAGAGCGTTCATCTCGGTCCACTGACCGCGCTTGGACAACGCGTTGAGGTCGTCCTGCAGGGCGCCCCATCCGTGGAGTTCCAAGACGCCGCGATAGGCCGGGGTGGAGCCGTAGAACGCGATCTGCCTCCGTACTTCGGCGATCGCGGTGGCCAGTTCCTCATCGGTCGAACCGCTAGCGACGAAACTCGGCCCGCTGATGTCGAAGCCTTCGAGCGTCTTACCCGCCTTCGCCAAGCCGCGTTCCAACGCAGGCAGTGTCACCTCACGCAGATAGCGCTCAGTGGAGAAGCCGTGGCACAGCATTCCGTCTGCGACCTCGCCGGCGACCTCGGTCATCCGCTCGCCGACTGCGGCTAGATAGACCTTGGGGTTGCCGTGCGGGTTAGGACCAGGGTTGAAGAACGGCGTCATCAGCGTGTGCGTGTAGAACTCACCGAGGAAGCGCAAACGCTCACCGGTCTCGAACGCGGACCAGATAGCGCGAACGGCGAGCACGAACTCCCGCATGCGCGCGGCAGGTGCTGACCACGGCATCCCGAACCGCTTGGTGATGTGCGGCTTGATCTGCGACCCCAGCCCCAGCACGAACCGGCCGCCGGAGAGCAGGTGCAGGTCGTTGGCCTGGACCGCGACCGTCATCGGGTTGCGCGCGAAGGCCACCGCGATGCCGGTGACCAGCTCGACCCGCTCCGTCCGGCCCGCGGCGACGGCGAGTCCCACGAACGGGTCGATCTGCGTCTCGGCCACCCAGGCGCCGTCGTACCCGGCCCGCTCGGCTGCGGCGACCGCGTCGGCGGCCTCGGTCACGGTCGCGGCGTAGCCGCCGGAGTCGAGCATCATGCGGCCCGACATTAGTGTGGGGCGATGCCGCTGTACTCGTTCGAGGGCAAGAGCCCCAAGGTCGACCCGTCGGCGTGGATAGCGCCGACGGCCACCCTCATCGGCGACGTGACGGTCGGGGCGGACGCCTCGGTCTGGTACGGGGCGGTCATCCGCGCCGACTTCGGGCCCGTGGTCATCGGATCCGGTGCCAACGTCCAGGACAACACGGTCATCCACGTCAACGCCAACGGCTGCGAGGTGGGCGAGAACGCCACGATCGGCCACCTGTGCGTAGTGCACGATTGCGTCATTGGCGCACAAGCCCTCATCGGCAACGGTGCGACCATCCAGGACGGTGCCGTCATCGGCGAACGCGCGCTGGTAGCGGCAGGGGCCCTGGTGGGGCCGGGGACCCAGATCCCGCCAGAGGTGGTCGCGATGGGAGTACCGGCGAAGCGGCAGGTACCGCTAGAGGGGACTTCGAAGGTGTGGGTCGACCACAACGCGACCGTCTACCAGCACCTCGCCCGGCGGCACGCCACGGGGATCGAGGAAGTGTGAAACCGGTGCCCGGCACGCCGTGGGTGGGCGGTGCCGGGCACCGGGAGTCTGCGGGACCCGGAGGTTGTGCCCCCGGTCCGGCGCGCCCGACATCGGCGCGCGGCAAACCGGTATCAGAAATATGCCGCGTCGCTCTAGCTTGATCTCATCCGAACGGGGTATCAACTTCAGTTATGGCCGAACTCGAGCTCCGCCACCTCCGGGCGATCTGCGCCATCGCCGAGGAGGGCAGTGTGTCCAAAGCGGCCATCCGCCTCGGCGTGACCCAGCCCGCGCTCACCGCGCAACTGCGCTCCATCGAGCGGCTGGTCGGCGGCGAGCTGTTCCGCCGCAGCTCCAACGGCAGCATCCCCACCGAACTCGGCCGCAGCGTGGTCCGCTCGGCGCGGGTCGTGCTGGAGGACATGTCGGCGCTGCTGGCCACCGCGCGCACGCACACCCAGAACCCGGCCGAGGCGCCGCTGGTCGTCGCGTCCAGCCCGATGCTGTTCACCAGCGCCCTCATCGCCGAGCTGCGCGCCTGGATCAAGACCTCCGAGCTGCGCACCGAGATCGACTCGTCCGGCCCTGCGCTGCTCGACCTGATCTCCTCCAAGCAGGCCGACATCGCCGTCTTCGAGCGCTTCGAGGGCATGGAGAACCGCACCCTGCGCGACGTCGAGGTCCGCACGATCGTCGAGGAACCGCAGTTCGTCGCCCTCAGCTCGGACAGCCCGCTGGCCGCCCAGGAGGAGATCGACCTGGTCGACCTCGCCGACCTCGACTGGGTCGTCCCCCCGCCCGACCAGGACACCATGCGCCTCGGCTTCCGCGAGGCGTGCGAGAAGCTCGGGTTCACCCCGCGCATCACCCACCACGTGACCGAGGGCCGCACCGCCATGGCCCTGGCCGCGGCGGGGGCGGTGTGCCTGGCGCAGCCCGCGTCGCTGAGCGGCCCCGGCTTCGTGATCCGCCCCCTGCGCGGCGCCATCCTGCGACTGCCCGTGGTCCTGGTGATCCGCCTGGACGGCGTCCTGGGCAGCCGCAGGCACGAGGTCTTCGCCTGCGTCGCCCACGCCTACCGCTCGATCGTCGACCGCAACCCGACTTACGCCCAGTGGTGGGCCGAGCACCCCGAAGCCCACGTCGACGTCGACGCCGCCCTGGCCCTACCTCGGCCAACCCGCCCGAGCTGACCCTGGTTTTCACCCGGTTCAGCGACAGAAGTTATCCACATCTGGATCTTGTGGGGCCCTGTTTCAAGATCCACTGTCGGGGGGTGCCGGTAGACTGGGCACTGGGACGCCCCCCGGTGTGGGTGGGGGCTGGGCCGGGTCGGGACCGCGTGCGCGAAGCGGGGGCGGTGGGGGTACCTGGGGTCGGTTGGGGTGACCTTGGGGTGGTGGCGCTGCCGGGGTGCGCGGGTGTGTGCGGGTGTGTGCGGGCGGGTGCCGTGGTGGTTGGGCTGGCCGGGGCGGGTTGCTGTTACTGGGGTTTGTGGGGCTTGAGGGTCCAGGTGACGGCCATCTCGGTGGTCAGGGTGCCTTCGGCGTTGTGGATGGTGCAGTCCACTGTGAACTCGGGGCGGGTGCCCGCGTCGAGTTCCGCGGTGACCTCGGTGGCGGGGCGGGTCAGCACGGCGGTGGCGGTCAGCGGGCCGAGGGCGAGTTTGCGGTAGTGGATCTCCGAGCGGACCACCAGCGGGGTCGCGCGGGCCATCTCGGCGGAGAAGGCGGCCAGGGCGAGGGCGCCGGAGGCGGTTTCGGCGAGGCCGAAGATGACGGCGGCGTGGGGGCCGCCGACGTGGTTGCGGTGGGGTTCGGGGTCGGGCAGGGAGCAGGTCACCTGAGTGGGGGTGACCTCGAGGAACTCCACGCAGGCGGTGGTCACCCAGGGGACGGTCTTCTTCATCGCGTCGGCGACCCAGTCCAGGCTCATGCGGCGAGATTACCCGCGAGTAACAAGAGGTGGCAACGGGTAGGGTCTTACCCAGAGTCGTTACTGGCGTGTACGGGTGGAAGTGACCACCGGGGAGCGGCTGGAGCGGGTGCGACACCGAACGCCTGGGTGTCACCGGTCCCGTCGCCGCACGCTCTGGAAGGAACGACCATGCACCAGCCTGGTATCCCGCACCTGGCCGCCGCCGACGCCGAGGTCGCGGCGCTGGTCGAGGGGGAGGCCCGACGGCAGTTCGAGAAGGTCCGGCTGATCGCGTCCGAGAACTACGTCTCCGCTGCCGTGCTGGAAGCCACCGGCACCGTGCTCACCAACAAGTACTCCGAGGGGTACGCGGGCAAGCGGTACTACGAGGGCCAGCAGTTCATCGACCCTGTTGAGACCCTCGCGGTCGACCGGGCCAAGACCGTGTTCGGCGTCGACCACGCCAACGTCCAGCCCTACTCCGGTTCCCCTGCCAATCTCGCTATCTACCTCGCGCTGGTAGAGCCAGGCGACACGGTCATGGGCATGGCGCTACCCGCGGGAGGTCACCTCACCCACGGCTGGGGAGTCTCGGCGACCGGTAAGTGGTTCCGCGCTGTGCAGTACGGAGTGCGCAAGGACACCGGTCGGGTCGACCTGGACGAGGTTCGCGAACTGGCGCTGGCCGAGCGGCCCAAGCTGATCTTCTGCGGCGGCACGGCCATCCCGAGGACGATCGACTTCCCCGGGTTCGCCGAGATCGCCAGGGAGGTCGGCGCGGTGCTGGTCGCCGACATCGCGCACATCGCGGGCCTGGTCGCCGGTGGGGCGCACCCGTCGCCGGTCGGGCACGCGGAGATCATCTCGACCACCACGCACAAGACGCTGCGGGGCCCGCGCGGGGCGATGCTGATGTCCGACGCCAAGCACGCCAAGGCGCTGGACAAGGCCGTCTTCCCCGGCTTGCAGGGCGGCCCGCACAACCACACCACCGCCGCGATCGCCGTCGCGCTCGGTGAGGCCGCCAAGCCCGAGTTCCGCACCTACGCCGCCGACATCGTCGCCAACGCCAAGGCGCTGGCCGATGCCCTGGTCGAGCGCGGGTTCGACCTGGTCAGCGGCGGCACGGACAACCACCTGATCCTGATCGACCTCACCGGCAAGGGCGTCGGCGGCAAGCCCGCGGCCAAGGTGCTCGACCGCGCGGGCATCGAGCTCAACTACAACTCGGTGCCCTTCGACACCCGCAAACCGTTTGACCCCTCCGGCGTGCGGCTGGGAACCTCGGCGATCACCACGCGTGGTCTCCGGGTCGAGCACATGCCCCAGTTGGCCGAGTGGATCGACCGGGCGATCGCGGCGGGTGACGACGCCGAGGTGGCCGCCGTGGCCGACGAGGTGCGCGAACTGCTCGCCGGGTTCCCCATGCCCGGGTGGTCCTGACCTGCGCTAACACCTGCTGAACGCCCGGTGTCGCGCAAGCGCGCCGGGCAGTTCGCCGGTGTGAGCGGGGTCGCAGGTTATTGGCTTGCGGTCCGTCACCCGAAAAGCGCATGCTTGTATCGACCAACTACTTGGATGATGCAAGCAACTCGGGAGGTGTCGGGTGACCGAAGCCGTCGCGGCCACGCCGGTCGAGCAGGCCACCGGCACCACCGCCGAACTCTCCGCGCGAGAGGTCGAACAGGGCCAGCGACTGGCCACCGTCCTGTTCGCCTTCGGCAAGCAGCAGGCCACCATCGCGGCGCGGATGAGCAAGGCAGGCGTCGACCGGTCCGCCATCGTGCTGCTCAAGAACCTCGTCGTCCTCGGCCCCAGCCGCTCCAGCGCGCTCGCCGAGGCGATCCACTCCGACCCGTCCACGGTCAGCCGCCAGGTCGCGACCCTGGTCAAGGACGGCCTCGTCGAGCGGCGCGCCGACCAGGAGGACGGGCGGGCCAGCCTGCTCGCCATCACCGAGGCCGGGGTCGACCTGCTCAAGCGCCAGCGCGCCGTGATGGCGCTGTCGCTGGCGAAGATGGTCGCCCACTGGGACCACGACGACCTGGACACCTTCGTGCGGTTGTTCGAGCGGTTCCTCGCCGACCACGCGGACTACCTGCCGACGCTCATCACCGAATGCGCCACCCACGCGCGTTCCGAAGGGGGAAAGTAATGTCAGCACCGGTTTCAGATGCCGCACCAGGGCAACTGAGCCACCGGCAGATCCTGACCGTGCTCTCCGGGCTCATGCTTGGCATGCTGCTCGCCGCGCTCGACCAGACCATCATGGCGTCGGCCATGAAGACGATCGCCGACCAGCTCAACGGCCAGACCATCCAGGCGTGGGCGACCACCGCCTACCTGATCACCGCCACCATCTCCACCCCGCTCTACGGCAAGCTGTCCGACATCTTCGGCCGCAAGCCGATGTACCTCACCGCGATCTCGTTCTTCCTGGTCGGCTCGGTGCTCTCCGGCATCGCCAACTCGATGTACGAACTCGCGGCCTACCGCGCGGTCCAGGGCCTCGGTGCCGGTGGCCTCATGTCGCTGGCGCTGGCGATCATCGCCGACATGGTGCCGCCGCGTGAGCGCAGCAAGTACCAGGGCTACTTCATGGCCGTCTGGGGACTGTCCAGTGTGGCCGGTCCGGTCGTCGGCGGTGCCTTCGCCGGGCTCGACACCTTCGCGGGTATCGAGGGCTGGCGCTGGGTGTTCCTGCTCAACGTCCCGATCGGCATCGTCGCGCTGATCGTGGTCGCCCGCCACCTCAACGTCCCGCACCGCCGCGTCCCGCAGCGGGTGGACTACTGGGGCGCCATCGCGCTCACCGTCGGCCTGGTGCCGCTGCTGATCGTCGCCGAGCAGGGTCGGGAGTGGGGCTGGGACTCCGGCCGCGCGATCCTCATGTACGCCATCGGCGTGATCGGGCTCGTCGCGTTCGTCTTCGTCGAGAAGCGCATGGGGGACGCGGCACTGCTGCCGCTGCGCCTGTTCCGCCGCCGGACCTTCGCGTTGACCAACGTGGTCAACTTCGTGATGGGCGTCGGCATGTTCGGCACCATGATGTCGCTGCCGCTCTACCTGCAGATCGTCAAGGGCGCGTCGCCGACCGAGTCGGGTCTGATGACGCTGCCGATGACCTTCGGCATCCTGGTGGCCGCGATGGGGTCCGGGCAGATCATCGCCAAGACCGGCCGGTACCGGAAGTTCCCGATCATCGGCCTGGGTGCCACCGCGGTGTCCCTGCTGCTGTTCTCGCAGGTCGGCGTGGACACCCCGATGTGGCAGGTCATGCTGGTGATGGTGCTGACCGGCGCCGGGCTCGGCCTGTGCATGCAGACGCTGATCCTGGCCATCCAGAACGACGTGCCGGTCAAGGACATGGGGGTGGCGACCTCGTCGGCGACCTTCTTCCGGTCCATCGGCGGCACCGTCGGCACCGCGGTCTTCCTGTCCATCCTGTTCAGCGTGGTTGGCGACCGGATCGGCGACGCGTTCGGCTCGGTGCGCGGCGACGCGGCGTTCACCGCGGCGCTGGCGCAGAACCCCGAGTTCGCGCGGAGCCTGGCGAGCGGGACCGGTGTCGACCTGAACAACACCGCGTTCCTCAACACCCTGGACCCGGTGCTCGCCCGGCCGATCCTGAGTGGTTTCGCCAGCTCGCTGGACACGGTGTTCCTGGTCGGCGGGATCGTCACGCTGGTGGCCTTCGGGTTGATCTGGTTCCTGAAGGAGACCCCGCTGGTGAACAAGTCCGGCATCCAGCGCGCCGCGGACGAGGCAGCGGAGGCCAACGCCGCCGCTCCCGCCGCCGCGATGCACTGATAGCTCTACCGAGCGGCCCCGCACTCATCTGAGTGCGGGGCCGTTTGTCATACCCGGACAGCCAGCGTTGCCGCGTAGCCGGCTGTCACGTCGCCGGACACGGTGGCGAGTTGGGTCTCGTAGCCGTCACCGAAGACGTTGTCGCGCTCCAGAGACGTCTGGGCGAGGTTGCGGACGCTCTGGGAGTAGCCCTCCGTGCCGTAGACGGTGGTGCAAACGTCCTTCGGTAGAGCCAACTGTGTCGTCTTCAGAGGCTCGCCCGCCTTGGTAGCCTCGGACAGGCTCGGGTAGATCTCGAAGTGGATGTGCGGCCACCTGCCGGAGTAGGCGGCGGGGAAGATGGTCGTGAACTTGACCTTCCCCTGTGGGTCGCTCTCCTGCACGCCGCGCAGGTAGTTCTCGTTCTCGATGCCCTTGCCGTACATCGAGTAGTTGCCGTTGATGTCGCAGTGCCACAGGTAGACCGCTGTGCCAGGAATGGCGGCGCAGGACTGTGCCGTATCGACGATCGTTAGCTCCACCGTCAAAGCAACGCCCTTGGCCGTGGTGGTAGAGCTACCGAAGCTGGATCGGATGTCGCTGCGGACGATCCCGCTCTCGGTCAACACATTCGGCCCGTTGGTCCCATCGGCCGGGTACGGGCCTCCGGTCTCCTGTGGGGTCTCGGTGCCACAGTCGGACGCGGCGGCCGCGCCCTGCGACTGCGCCACGGTGCCCGCTGTGGTCGTAGTGCTGGCGCTCATGTTGTGGCCCGTGTGATCGGTACCGCAGCCCGTGAGCGCTGCCAGACCCGCACCACCCATCAACGTCAACAAGCGCCGTCTGCCCAGGGTGGCCAGGTCGAAGGCGAGTCCCCGGTCGTGGTCTTCGGTGTGGTGGTCCATGACGCCCATGCTTCGACTGTTAACCAGGAACGCGCTGTGCACCGGCTGTGTAGGTCTCTGTCATCCTGGCGGGGGACAACGGGGGTGGATCGGTGCGCGTGGTGGTGGCGATCTTCGCCATAGGTGGGTTGCTGATCGCGGGCGCGCTCGCGCTCGGTGTCGCGATCGAGCAGCACCCGGCGGGCAGGCCCAGCGCCGCGCCGACGCCGGTCGACGGCAGGTGCAGGCCACCGGAGGGCCCGCTGAACCTCGCCGAGCCCGACCCGGTGGTGGCCGAGCGGGTCACCGTGGCCTGGGAGCGCGTCGAGCGGTGGCTGGTCGACAACGCCGCCGCGACCTCCGCGTCCTGGAACGCCCCGGCCAGCCGCACCGAGATGATCGGCCTGCAGCGCGACCTCGGCGTCCGGCTGCCCACCGCGCTCGTGGTCTCCCTCGGCAGGCACGACGGCGTCCGCCTGGACGGGTTCGGCTTCCCGCCCGCCTACCAGCCGCTGACCGTGCGGGAGATCCGCACCACCGTCACCGAGGTGTGCGCCGACCCGAACTGGCGCGAGGGGGACGTGCCCTTCGCCAAGGGCGAGTCCGGCAACTTCCTCTACCTGCACGACGGCGCCGTCTACCGCTACCCGGCGATGCAGCACCACGCCGACGACGTCGTCGACCTGCTCGACCGCACCGCGGCCAGGCTGGAGGGCGCCAACCCCGCCGAGTACCGCCCCGAGGTCGACGCACTGGGCCGCCTGCGCTGGGTCCGCGAATAGGCCGGGGAAAGCGAAAGCCCCCGGCACCGACCAGGGGTGCGCGGGGGCTCTTGGCTGCCTGCGGTCAGTGCAGGGTCAGGCCGGACTCCTTGAGCCGCGCGTAGGAGCGCTCGATCTCGGCCTCGGCCTCGGTGCGACCCACCCAGCTCGCGCCCTCGACGCTCTTGCCCGGCTCGAGGTCCTTGTAGACCTCGAAGAAGTGCTGGATCTCCAGCCGGTGGTACTCGGCCAGGTGGTGGATGTCGCGCAGGTGCTCGGTGCGCGGGTCGTGCGACGGGACGCACAGGACCTTGTCGTCGCCGCCCTTCTCGTCGGTCATGCGGAACATGCCGATGGCGCGGGCGCGGATCAGGCAGCCGGGGAAGGTCGGCTCCTGCACCAGGACCAACGCGTCGAGCGGGTCGCCGTCCTCACCCAGGGTGTTGTCGACGAACCCGTAGTCCGCCGGGTACTGGGTGGCGGTGAAGAGGGTGCGGTCGAGCCGGATGCGACCAGTCTCGTGGTCCATCTCGTACTTGTTGCGGTTCCCCTTGGGGATCTCGATGGTGACGTCGAACTCCACTGACGTGTCCTCGCTCCTGCTCGCTTCCTCTGCTACCTCACTAGTGTGGACCACGGTGTCGCCCCGGCCCGAACCGATCCGGGTGTGACGTTCACCGGGAGCGCAGGGGGAGGACGCGGGGTGCCGCAGCCGGGATCAGAGCACGGCCGGGATCGGGAACGAGCCCGGCGACAACCTGATGAACAGGGCGAACGTCTTCCTGACGTGCCGGACAACAACCCAGCGTGGCCCGCGGACGACGACGCGGCGTGGCCGAGCGTCGACGACGACCGCCCCGTCGGAGCACCCGAGTCGACCACTCGGAGCGCTCGCGGGCCCGCGTTACGTGACGAGACCCACGTCCGCGACACGCCCGGAACGGCGGTTCCACGTTCGAGTGAACCCGCTGACGCGGACGTGACCGTGCACGCGGGCAACCGCGGGCGGTTGCTGGACGGGCCGATCCAGGCCCCGTTCGCGCCCTCCGGCCCGCGCGACGGCGACAAGACCCAGCCCGCGCGCCGCCCCTCCGGCGACGCGACGGCGGCGTTCCCCGCTGGTCGCCAGGGGCAGGGCCGTCCGCAGGGTGGCCCGCCGCGGCCGCCGAGCGGTCCCCGTCCGCCGCAGCGCCAGGGCCCGCCCGGCCCGGGGCCGCAGCAGGGGCAGACCGGTCAGCAGGGCCTCGCCGGTCACCAGGGGTCGCCAGGTCAGCCGGGACAGCCGGGACAAGGCCAGCCAGGTCAGGGGCAGCCAGGACAGAGCAAGCCGGGCCTCACCGGTCTCCAGGGGTCGCCAGGTCAGCAGGGACAGCCGGGACAGGGCCAAGGACAGCCAGTTCAGGGGCAGACAGGGCAAGGGCAACCGGGACAGGGGCAGGTGGGTCAGCAGGGTCAGGTGGGCAGGCAGCGGCCGGGTGCGTGGCCGCCGCCGCAGCCGCCGCCGGGCCAGGCCGAGCGCACCCAGGTCATCCAGGTCGGCGCCGTCACCAGGGAACCCAAGCCCATCCAGCCCGTGCCGCCCGGACCACCCGGGCACCCCGCACCGGCCCAGTCGGGCCAGACCGCCCCGCAGCGGCTCGACCCGGCCGACGAGCCGGAGCAGCCGGTCGAGCGCCGCAAGCCGCGGATCGGCCTGCTGGTGGCGATGGCGCTGGTCGTCGTCGTGGTGCTCGGCGCGGCCGCCGCCGTCCAGTTCGTCCCCGAGCTGCGGGCCAAGCTGGGCATCACGGCCGCCGAGCCCGAGGTCACCATCGCGCCGCCGCCCGGCCCGGTGCAGTTCACGCCCACCCTCAAGGGCCCGGGTGCCGCCAACGCCGCGCCCTCGTCCGCCGGGGTGCGTGCGGCCCTGGCAGGCCCGGCGAGCGACCCGGTCCTGGGCACGCTCACCGGTACCGTCGTCGACCCGGCCAACGGCGAGGTCCTCTTCGCCCAGAACGCCGACACCACGCTGGTCCCCGCGTCCACCGCGAAGCTGCTGACCTGCGCGGCCGCGCTGCTGGCCCTCCCGCACGCCGCCCAGCTCCCCACCAAGGTCGTCGCGGGTGACAAGCCGGGAACCGTGATCATCATCGGCGGCGGTGACCCGACCCTGTCGTCGTTCGCCGCGGGCAAGAACACCGTCTACCCCGGCGCCGCCCACCTCGACGACCTGGTCGAGCAGGTCAAGGCCAAGGGGCCGGTCACCACCGTCCTGCTCGACCTGGACCGCTACTCGGGCGAGAGCATCGCCAAGGGCTGGATCCCCGCCGACGTGGCCGGTGGCTACATCGCGCCGATGGTGCCCGCGATGCTCGACGGCGGCCGGGCCGACCCGACCAAGGCCGTCTCGCCGCGCTCGGCCAACCCGGCCCGCTCGCTGGCCGAGGAGTTCGCCAAGCGGATCGGCGGGGGCGCGACCGTGCCCGCGAAGGCGACCGCGCAGGCCAAGGCCGACGCCCAGGTGCTCGGCGAGGTGCGCTCGGCGCCGGTGGTCGAGCTGGTCGACAACGTCCTGCAGCGGTCGGACAACGTGCTCGCCGAGGCGATGGCCCGCGAGGTCGCCAAGGCCACCGGTCAGCAGGCGTCGTTCGAGGGCGGCGCGGCGGCGACCATCAAGACCCTCAAGGACAACGGGTTCGACACCAGCACCGTCACCCTCGACGACGGCAGCGGTCTGTCCACCCTGAACCAGGTCAGCGCCGCGCTGCTGGCCGACGTGCTCAAGGTCGCCGCGGCGCCCGACGGCGCCGACCCGCGCACCGCCAAGCTCCGCCCGCTGCTCGGCGCGCTGCCGGTCGCGGGTGGCAGCGGCACCCTCGCCGGTCGCTACCAGGGTCCGGCCGCCGCGCCGGGCAAGGGCTGGGTGCGGGCCAAGACCGGCACCCTGTCCAGCGTGAACTCCCTGGCCGGGGTGGTGCTCGACACCGACGGCAGGCTGCTGGTGTTCGCCCTGATGTCCAACGGCTCGGTCCCCGGTGCCGCGCAGCCCGCGCTGGACGCCGTGGCTGCCGCGCTGCGCCAATGCGGCTGTAGGTGAGATCACCCGCGCTCCGGTAGCGTCGAGCAGGTGAACACGACCGGCGCGGACGTGGCGAAGTCGACCGGCGGGGCTCCTCCGGTCGACTGGGACCTGGCGGTCTCGACGGCGCGGCGGCTGGTCCGCCCCGGGCCGGTGGTGACCAGGGACGTCGCCGAGCACACGGTGAGCAGGCTGCGGGACATCACCGCCGACGCCGAGGCACATGTGCGCCGGTTGACCGGCCTCGGCGCGGACCTGCCGCTGCTGCCCGGTGACGTGGTCGACCGGGACCACTGGATCCAGGCCGCCGCCGACAGCATCGCCGCGCTCACCACGGACGCGTTGCCGAGCAGGCCGAGCCGGGTCGTCGGTGGCGTGCTGGCGGGCACGGCCGGGGTGCAGGCCGGGATGGTGCTGGCGTACCTGAGCAGCCGGGTCCTCGGCCAGTACGACCCGTTCGGCGGCGAGTCCGGCCGGTTGCTGCTGGTGGCGCCGAACATCGTGGCCGCGCACCAGGCGCTGGACGTCCCACCGGAGGACTTCCGGATGTGGGTCTGTCTGCACGAGTGCACGCACAGGCTGCAATTCACCGCCGTTCCGTGGCTGCGCTCTTACTTCCAGCAGCAGGTGGGCGCGTTCCTCGGTGGTCTCGACGACAGCGCTAACGGTGCCGTCGCGCGCCTCCCAGACTTGCTGCGCAGCGCCAGGACCAAGCCGGACCCCACCGCCTCCAGTGGCCCTCTCGGGCTCGTGGAGGCATTGCAGACCCCTGAGCAGCGTGCGGTGTTCGACCGTCTTATCTCCATCTCGACCCTCTTGGAGGGCCACGCCGATCACGTCATGGACGCCGTCGGCCCGATCGTCGTGCCGACCGTGGCCACGATCCGCGAGCGGTTCACCGTGCGCAGGCGCGGTGGGGGACTGCTCGACCGCGTGCTGCGCAACCTCTTGGGCGTAGACGCGAAGATGAAGCAGTACGCCGTGGGCGCCACGTTCACCTCGCACATCATCGGCGAGATCGGCATGGACAGGTTCAACGCGATCTGGACATCACCGGAGACGTTGCCGCTGAGGTCGGAGCTGAGCGACCCGGCCGCCTGGATCCGCCGCGTCGCGTGAGCACTGCCAAGCCCCACCCGGCCGTTGCCGACATCCGGCGGGCCGTGCGCGACCTGCTCGACGGGGTCGAACCCGAGGGCAGGATCACCGTCGCCGTGTCCGGTGGCGCGGACTCCCTCGCGCTCGCCGCCGCCGCGACCCACATCGGCCACAAGATGGGCCTGGCGGTCGTCGGCCTGATCGTCGACCACGGCCTACAAGCCGAATCAGCGCTCACCGCGTCCCGCGCCGCCGAGCACCTCGCGCACCTCGGGCTCGACGAGGTCCACGTCCTCCCGGTCGTCGTCGAGGGCAAGGGCGGCCTGGAAGCAGCCGCCCGCCGCGCCCGCTACGCCGCACTGCGCACCGCGGCGGACGGCGCTTGGGTCCTGCTCGGCCACACCCGCGACGACCAGGCGGAGACCGTCCTGCTCGGACTCGGCCGCGGTTCCGGCCCCCGGTCCATCGCGGGCATGAAGCCGCTGGACCACCCGTGGGCGAGACCGCTGCTCCGCACCCCCAGGACCACCACGCAGACCGCCTGCGCCGCGCTGGGCATCACCCCGTGGCAGGACCCGCACAACGCCGACCCACGCTTCACCCGCGTCCGCCTACGGCACGAGGTGCTGCCGCTGCTCGACGACGTCCTCCAAGGCGGTGTCAGCGCTGCCCTCGCCAGGACCGCGGCCCAGCTGCGCGAAGACCTAGCCGCACTCGACGCGATCGCCGCAGAAGCGCACACAAGGGCCAGCGCGGGCGGCGAACTGGTCGTGGCAGAACTCACCCCGCTACCCCCCGCCGTGCGGCGCCGCGTGCTGCGCACCTGGCTGACCCGGGCGGGTGTCCCCGAGCTGACCGACGCGCACCTGCGGGGTGCCGACGCGCTGGTGTCCGATTGGCACGGACAACGCGGCATCGCCCTGCCGGGCGGGTTGGTGGCTCGGCGTGCACGTGGCAGGCTCACGTGCACTGGTCGGGATGTGTGAGAGGGGAACCGTGTACGACGGCGACATCGCCTCGGTGCTGATCACCGAGCAGCAGCTCGACGAGAAGATCGCCGAACTCGCCAAGCAGGTGGGGCACGACTACCCGGAGAACGGTTCGGACCTGGTGCTCGTCGGCGTGCTCAAGGGCGCGGTGATGTTCATGACCGACCTGGCCAGGGCGCTGCCGGTGCCGGTGCAGCTGGAGTTCATGGCGGTCAGCTCCTACGGGTCGGCGACCTCGTCCTCCGGCGTGGTGCGGATCCTCAAGGACCTCGACCGCGACATCGCGGGCCGCGACGTGCTCATCGTCGAGGACATCATCGACTCCGGGCTCACCCTGTCCTGGCTGCTCAAGAACCTCGCCTCGCGCGGACCGAAGTCGTTGGAGGTCTGCACCCTGCTGCGCAAGCCGGACGCGATCAAGGTCGACGTCCCGGTGCGCTACATCGGCTTCGAGATCCCGAACGAGTTCGTGGTCGGCTACGGCCTCGACTTCGCCGAGCGCTACCGCGACCTGCCCTACATCGGCACGCTGGACCCGAGGGTCTACACGTCCTGAGCACCGACCCGGCCGCCTGAACTGGACCGATCAGGTAGTCGTGGGAACCATGCCCGTCGTGGGCACGTTGTCCCTGTTGCGCACCCAGCCGGCACTTCGCCCGGTGAGGGTGCCGACGCGGACGGTACTCTGGCAAGACCGGAGTGTGTGCCCCGTCCGGCTGGGCAATGGGTCGTCATTGCCCTCAGTGCACGTCAGGGAGGGTGGAGGCCGCCTCGCGGCCGTAAGTGAATGGACCGCAAGCGCCTGCTTCGCAACCCGCTGCTGTGGATCCTGGCGGTGTTGCTGATTTACTTCGCCTTCACCATGCTCTTCGACGACACCCGTGGCTACACCACGGTGCCGACGTCGAAAGCCATCGCGCAGATCCAGGCGGGCAACGTCAAGACCGCCGAGCTCGGTGACAAGGAACAGCAGCTCAAGCTGACCCTCAACGCCCCGATCGATCAGGACGGCAAGCAGGTCACCCAGGTCCTGGCGCAGTACCCGGCCGGGGCGACCTCGGAGATCTACAAGTCGCTGATCGCCAAGACCGGGACCGAGTTCAAGACCTCGGTCTCGCAGGACTCCTTCCTCACCCAGATCCTGATCTTCCTCATCCCGCTCGCGCTGCTGTTGCTGCTGCTGATGTGGATGATGAACAACGTCCAGGGTGGCGGCAACCGGGTGCTCAACTTCGGCAAGTCCAAGGCCAAGCAGTTGCCCAAGGACATGCCCAAGACGACGTTCGGCGATGTCGCCGGTGCCGACGAGGCTGTCGAGGAACTGCACGAGATCAAGGACTTCCTGCAGAACCCGGCCCGTTACCAGGCGCTCGGCGCGAAGATCCCCAAGGGCGTGCTGCTCTACGGCCCGCCGGGAACCGGCAAGACCCTGCTGGCCAGGGCCGTCGCCGGTGAGGCCGGGGTGCCGTTCTACTCGATCTCCGGGTCGGACTTCGTGGAGATGTTCGTCGGAGTCGGTGCCTCCCGGGTGCGCGACCTGTTCGAGCAGGCCAAGCAGAACGCCCCGTGCATCATCTTCGTCGACGAGATCGACGCGGTCGGCCGCCAGCGCGGCGCGGGCCTCGGCGGCGGTCACGACGAGCGCGAGCAGACCCTCAACCAGCTGCTCGTCGAGATGGACGGCTTCGACGCGCGCGGCGGCATCATCCTCATCGCGGCCACCAACCGGCCCGACATCCTGGACCCGGCGCTGCTGCGCCCCGGCCGGTTCGACCGGCAGATCCCGGTGTCGGCGCCCGACCTGACCGGCCGCAAGAAGATCCTGCAGGTGCACGGCAAGGGCAAGCCGATGGCCGCCGACGCCGACCTCGACAGCCTGGCCAAGCGCACCGTCGGCATGTCCGGCGCCGACCTGGCCAACGTGCTCAACGAGGCCGCGCTGCTCACCGCCAGGCAGAACGGCACGCAGATCACCGCGGCCGCGCTGGAGGAGTCGGTCGACCGGGTGATCGGCGGACCGGCCCGCAAGAGCCGGATCATCTCCGACAAGGAGAAGAAGATCACCGCCTACCACGAGGGCGGCCACGCCCTCGCCGCGTGGGCGATGCCGGACCTGGAGCCGGTGTACAAGCTGACGATCCTGCCCCGCGGCCGCACCGGTGGGCACGCGCTCGTCGTCCCCGAGGACGACAAGCAGCTGATGACCCGCTCGGAGATGATCGCCAGGCTGGTGTTCGCCCTCGGCGGTCGCTCGGCCGAGGAGTTGGTGTTCCACGAGCCGACCACCGGCGCGTCCAGCGACATCGACCAGGCCACCAAGATCGCCAAGGCGATGGTCACCGAGTACGGCATGAGCGCCCGCCTCGGCGCGGTCCGCTACGGCCAGGAGCAGGGCGACCCGTTCCTCGGCCGGTCGATGGGCCACGGCGCGGACTACTCGCTCGAGGTCGCGCACGAGATCGACGAGGAGGTGCGCAAGCTCATCGAGGCCGCGCACACCGAGGCGTGGGACGTGCTCAACACCTACCGCGACGTCCTCGACGACCTGGTGGTGGAGCTGCTGGAGAAGGAGACGCTCACCCGCAAGGACCTGGAGCGGATCTTCTCCAAGGTGGAGAAGCGGCCGAGGATCACCGCGTTCAACGACTTCGGCGAGCGCACCCCCTCGGACAAGCCGCCGATCAAGACCCGCCGCGAGCAGGCCATCGAGCGCGGCGAGACCTGGCCGGAGGACACCCCCCGCGAGCCGGTGCCGACCCCGGTCGGCGCCATCGGCGGCGCGGGCGACCTGCCCGGCGGTCCGCCGCGGGGCACCCCCGAGCTGCCCCCCGGCAACGGCGCCGCCCCCAACGGCACCCCGCCGTACGGGAGCCCGCCGCCCTACGGCTCGCCGCAGCCGCCGCCCTACGGCAGCCCGCCGCCGTACGGTCAGCAGACCGGCAGGCACGCGGGGCCGCCGCACTACGGCGCGCCGCCCGGGTGGACACCGGCGACCGGTCCCACCCGACCGTCCGGTCCGCACGACTCCTGGCAGCCGTCGTGGGGTGAGCGCCGCAACGACGCGCAGCAGCACCAGGGTGGTGGTCAGCCCCCCGCGGATCCCACGAACCGGGATCAGGACTCCGGTGGGCGCACCAACGGTTCCTGATGCGATGGTGGCGGCGTTGTGCCGCGACGATGGCGGAGGATACCGATGACAACGAGCCGTGACCGGGTCGGGACGTTCAGCACCCGCGAGGACGTCCCGACCCCGGCTTTCGACCAGGACCGCGCCGAGAAGGCGATCCGCGAGCTGCTGCTGGCCTGCGGCGAGGACCCCGACCGCGAGGGCCTGCTGGAGACCCCGGCCCGGGTGGCCAGGGCGTACGCCGAGCTGTTCGCCGGGCTCTACACCGAGCCGGACTCGGTGCTGGACAAGACTTTCGACGAGAGCCACGACGAGCTCATCCTGGTCACCGACATCCCGATGTACTCGACCTGCGTGCCGCACGGGCAGCCGGTGGACGCCGTCGGCGGTCCCCGCGCCGCGCAGGACATCCGGGTCGGTGATCCACTGTGGACCCTGGTGGACGGTCGCCGGGTGGAGACTTCCGTGATCGGCGTCACCGCCAAGCGGTCGCGCGACCTCGTCGAGGTGTCCACAGGCGCCGGTGTGTTCACCGTCACCGGTGATCATCCACTCGCGACCCCGCACGGTTGGGCCGAGGCGAAGGACGTCGCCGGGTCCCATGTGGAGTGGACCGGGATCGCCGCGCCTGCCAGGGAGCTGGTCACCGCGGGCGCCCCGGGTCAGGACGCGGAGTGGCTGCTGCGCCACGGGTTCGCCCGCGACGGGCACACCACCACCCTGGGGCAGTCGCAGTGGGTGCGGGTGGAGTCGGTGCGCGCGGTGGCCGCCGAGGCGACCGTCTACAGCCTCACCTGCGACCCGCACCCGACGTTCCTCATCGGCGGGCACCTGACGCACAACTGCGAGCACCACCTGGTGCCCTTCCACGGCCACGCCCACGTCGGCTACATCCCGAACGAGAAGGGCAACGTCACCGGACTGTCCAAACTGGCCAGGCTGGTCGACTTGTACGCCAAGCGGCCGCAGGTCCAGGAGCGGCTCACCTCGCAGGTCGCCGACGCCCTGGTGCGCAAACTCCAGCCACGCGGGGTGATCGTGGTCATCGAGGCCGAGCACCTGTGCATGGCCATGCGCGGCATCCGCAAGCCGGGCGCCCGCACCACCACCTCCGCGCTGCGCGGGCTGCTCAAGAGCTCGCCGTCCACCAGGGCCGAGGCCATCCAGCTGATCAACGGGCGCAGCCGGTGACCCTGCTGCCCTCGCCTGGTCGGTGCGCGGTCGTGGGCGTGCTCAACGTGACGCCCGACTCGTTCTCCGACGGGGGTCGGTACCTGCACGTCGACGACGCCATCGAGCACGGTGTGCGGATCTGGCGCGGCGGCGCCGACCTGGTCGACGTCGGCGGTGAGTCCACCAGGCCGGGTGCGCTGCGGGTGGACGCCCCGACCGAGATCGCCAGGGTGGTCCCGGTCATCAGGGAGTTGGCCGCCGCCGGGGTGCGGGTCAGCGTCGACACCACCAGGGCGCTGGTCGCCGAGGCCGCCGTCGCCGCGGGCGCGGTCGTGATCAACGACGTGTCCGGTGGGCTCGCCGACCCGGACATGGCCAGGGTCGCCGCCGAGACCGGGGTGCCGTGGATCCTCATGCACTGGCGCGGGCACAGCAGGGACATGGACGCCCTCGCCGAGTACACCGACGTGGTCGCCGAGGTCAGGGCCGAGTTGCTGGCCAGGGTCGACGCCGCGCTGACCGCCGGTGTCGCCGAGCAGGCGATCGCGATCGACCCGGGCATCGGGTTCGCCAAGAACAGCGACCACAACTGGGCGCTGCTGCGCGAGTTGCCCGCGTTGGTCGACCTGGGGTTCCCGGTGTTGGTGGGGGTCTCGCGCAAGCGGTTCCTCGGCAAGCTCCTCGCCGACGCCGAAGGCGCTCTCCGCCCGCCGCGCGGCCGGGAGGACGCGACGGCCGCGGTGTCGGCGTTGGTCGCGTCAGCGGGGGCCTGGGGGGTGCGGGTGCACGACGTGCGGCGCTCGCTGGACGCGGTCGCGGTAGCCGCCGCTATGACAGGAGACCGATGACCGATCGGATCACCCTCACCGGGCTGCGCGTGCGCGGCAACCACGGCGTGTTCGAGCACGAGAAGCGCGACGGGCAGGACTTCGTGGTCGACATAACGCTGTGGATCGACCTGCGTGAGGCAGCGGCAACCGACGACCTCCAGCACACCGTGCACTACGGCGAACTGGCCGAGCGCGCGGCGGCTGTCATCGGTGGACCGTCGCGGGATCTCATCGAGACGGTGGCCGCCGAGATCGCGGACGGCGAGATGACCGATGCGCGCGTGCACGCTGTCGAGGTCACAGTGCACAAACCGAGCGCGCCTATCCCGCTCAGCTTCGCCGACGTCGCGGTGACCGTGCGCCGCTCCCGCCGCCGGTGAGCCGGGCGGTCCTCTCACTCGGTTCCAACCTGGGCGACCGGTTGGCCAACCTGCGCATCGCCGTGGACGGACTCGCGAACGCCCTTGTCGCGCTCTCGCCTGTCTACGAGACGGCCGCGTGGGGCGTCACCGACCAGCCCGACTTCCTCAATGCCGTGTGTGTGGTGGAAGACGCGGTCACAGACGCCTGGGGATGGCTGTGGCGCGGTCAGGCACTGGAGAACGCGGCTGGACGAGTCCGTGAGCAGCACTGGGGGCCGCGGACGCTCGATGTGGACGTAGTGGTGGTCGACCGTGTCATCAGCTCGGAACCGGATCTGATCCTCCCGCACCCGGGAACCCACGAGCGCGCCACGGTGTTGATCCCGTGGCTGGACATAGACCCGGACGCGGTCGTACCCGGGCTCGGTAGGGCTGACGCGTTGTTGGCGGGCCTTGATGTCAGCGGAGTCCACCGGCGCGACGACCTGGAGTTGCGATGACCTTCACCAAACCCCGTGACCTGGTGCTCGCCGGGCTGGTCGGCGCGGTCGTCGTCTACTTGGCACTGCGCGTCCTCTACGGCGATCTGCCCCCGTTGCCCCGCCTCGCCGGAATCACCCTATTGGTGCTCGCCGTCGTGGAGGCGCTGTTCGGGTTCGGCCTGCGCGACCGGATCAAGGGGACGGGCAAAGCGGTGCAGCCGCTGACCGCCGCCAGGGCCGTCGCACTGGCCAAGGCGTCCTCTGTGCTCGGTGCCATCATGGTCGGCGCCTGGCTCGGTGTCCTGGGATATGTGCTGCCGGAGAGCGCCGAGGTGGCCGCAGCCAAGCACGACGTCGCCAGCGCCGTCGTCGGTGTGGTGTGCGCCGCCGCGCTCATCGCCGCGGCGCTGTGGCTGGAGTCCTGCTGCCGCACCCCGGACGACCGCGATGACCAGCGACGGGACCCGATCAGGTAAACATCGTGCCCGCCATTTGATCTCGCTGAGATAACGGGCGGGTACGGTAGGCGCCATGACCGGCCGGACTGACCCCCCAGCACAGGGCTCCCGCGGTGCGCGCGCCCTGCTGCTCGCCGCTTTAGGTCTGGCCCTGGCCTCGACAGCGGTGCTGGTGCTCAGCGACTCGCTGCGGTGGATGCGGCTCGGCGTCGTCGCCGCGCTGTGGGCCGCCCTCGCCGGGGCCTTCCTCGCCGCCCGCTACCGCAGGCAGGTCGCCGACCGGGCCGACGAGGCCACCGAGCGGCAGCGCGTGTACGAACTCGAACTCGAGCGCGAGGTCGCCGCCCGCCGCGAGTTCGAACTGGAGGTCGAGGCCACCACCCGGCGCAAGGTCGAGGCGGAGACCTCCGACGACCTCACCGCGCTGCGCGAGGAACTGCACCACCTCCGGCACAGCCTCGAGGCGCTGCTCGGCGGCGAGGTGCTGGTCGAGCGCTTCGCGCTGCACGCCGAGGCCACCCGCATGCGCGGCATCGCCGACAACGCCATCGCCGCGCGGCCAGCCAACCCGGTCCGGCACATCACCGCTGGCGGCGACCCGGACACCCAGCTCATCGGCAGGGTGGCCCGCAACCAGTGGGTCCGCGACGAGGACCCGGACCGCATCGACCCCGACTGGACCCCGTCCTGGGAGTCCTCGCGGCAGTCGGCGCCCATCCCGGCCCAGAACCGCGTCAAGCCGCTGCGCCGCGAACCCGCCCGCGCGAACGCCGAGGCCAGCCAGGACTTCGAGCCCGTCCGCCGCGACCCCGCCGCCCCCCAGCGCCCCGCCGCGCCCCGGGAAGCCGCTCGCGCGGGCGCCACCAACCCGCCCCGCCGCGACCCGGCCCCGGCACGCACCGGTGCCTACGCCGCGATGGCGAGCCAGCAGTTCGAGCCGGTCCGCACCGGCCCCGAGGCCAGCCAGGAATTCGGTCCCGTCCGGGCGGGTGCCCAGGGCCGGGACGCGAGCCAGGTCCGCAGCGCAGGCCCGGCTCGGTCGGAGCAAGCCCGCAACGGTGCGTACGCCGCGGAGCCCGTTCGCAACGGTCATGGTCCCGAGGCCAGCCAGGAGTCCGGGCCGGTTCGCGCCAACGGGCGTGCAGGCAGCCCGGCCCGATCGGATGTGAGTCAGCAGTTCGAGCCCGTCCGCAATGGTGCTCATGGTCCTGAGGCGAGTCAGGAGTTCGGCCCGGTTCGTGCCCAGGGTCGGGATGGTGTGCGAGGCGGCCCGGCCTCGTCGCACACCGGTGCCTATGCCGCGGATGTGAGTCAGCAGTTCGAGCCTGTTCGCAATGGTGCTCATGGTCCTGAGGCGAGTCAGGAGTTCGGCCCGGTTCGCGCTCAGGGTCGGGATGGTGTGCGAGGCGGCCCGGCCTCGTCGCACACCGGCACCCATGGCTCCGAGGCGAGCCAGGTCCGACCGGGGCACCCAGCCGCTCAGACGCGCACGCCCGGCCCCGCTCGGCCTGAGTCCACCCGCAACGGTGCCGCGCGCAACGGTCACGGCCCCGAGGTGAGCCAGGAGTTCGGCCCGGTCCGCCAGGACACGGGCCCGGCACGGGCGGGTGCCCACGGGCACGCGGCTCCCGGGCCTGCGGCGAGCCAGCAGTTCGGGCCGGTCCAGCAGCAGCCCAGGCGCGAGGCGACCGCGCAGGTGCCGGTGCGCAACGGTGCGGAGCGCGCCCCTGAGGTGCGCCGTGAGGTCTCCGCGCAGGCACCGGTGCGGCAGCAGCCCGCGGCACCTGTCCGGCCGCGCCAGGAGACCGGCCAGGAGTTCCGCCCGGCCGCGCGCGAGGCCCAGCCGACGCCCGGTGCCGTCCGCGACATGCCCGCGCCCGGCTCGGTGCAGCGTCCCCGGTCCGCAGAGCGCACCGAGGTCGCCATGACGCCCGCGCCCGACCCCGCCCTGACCTCCGCCGCACCCGAGCGTGCCCTGGCGCCCGCCGCACCCGACCGTGCCCTGATGCCCGCCGCACCCGACCCAGGTGGTCGCAGGCGCGCGGTGACCGGCACCTTCCCCCCGGTCAACGCCCAGCACGCCGACCAGGACCCCGGCGGCAGGCGCCGCAGGGCCGAGGGCGCGCCTGCCTGGCACGAGAGCATCGCCGCCGAGGAGCCGCAGGAGGACACCGGGTCGCACTCCTCCGGCAAGTCCGTCAGCGAGCTGCTCGCCGCGCACGGCACCGGTGGCTCGCCGCGCCGCCACCGCCGCCGCGGCGAGGACTGACCGCGCCCGGCCCTATGATCATCTGTCGTGTCTGACGGGGTTCCGCGACGGCATCTGCCGCGCCGGTTGACGGTTCTGGTTCCGGTGGCGGGCTTGGTCGTGCTCGCCGGGTGTGGGTTGACGCTGCTCGCGTTGAGCTACGCCAGAGTGGGGCTGCTCGCCGAGCTGGTCGGCGTCGGTGGCGCGCTGCTGCCCGTTGGGCCGGTGGTGGCCGCGTTCCTGTGGGTCGACCGGTGGGAGCCGGAGCCCGCCCGGCTGCTGTGGCTGGCCTTCGCCTGGGGCGCGTGCGTCGCGGCGATCACCGCGCTGCTGATCAACAACACCGCCGAGGCCGTCGGCGACCTGCTGCTCGGCAAGGGGCAGGGCGACAAGATCAGCGCCATGGTGTCCGCGCCGCTGTTCGAGGAGGGCGTCAAGGGCGCGTTCGTGCTGGGCATCCTGCTGTTCCTGCGCGAGGAGTTCGACGGTGTCGTGGACGGCATCGTCTACGCCGGACTGGTCGCGGCCGGGTTCGCCTTCACCGAGAACATCTACTACTTCGGCCGCGCGTTCGCCGAGTACGGCTTCGGCGACAGCACCTCGCCGGGGGTGCTCGCCGCGTTCATCCTGCGCGGTGTCCTCTCGCCGTTCACCCACCCGCTGTTCACGGTCATGATCGGCATCGGGTTCGGCGTCGCGGCCAGGTCGACCTCGAAGCGCACCCGGGTGCTGGCGCCGCTGCTGGGCTACCTCGCCGCCGTCGTGCTGCACGCGCTGTGGAACACCACCGCCACCCTCGGGAACGCGGACACCTTCCTCAGCGTGTACTTCCTGGTGATGGTGCCGGTGTTCGGCGCGGTCGTGTACTTCGTGCACTGGCAGCGCAAGCGCGAGCAGCGCGTGGTCAGCGCGGGGCTGGTGGCCATGGTCGACGCCGGGCTGGTCGTCCGGTCCGAAGTGGACCTGCTGGCCAGCCTCAAGGGCCGCCGGAAGTGGCGCGCGCAGGTCAGGGCACAGGCGGGCGGGCAGGCGGCGCGGGCGGTCGAGGTGTACCAGAGCGCGGTCAGCGAACTGGCCTTCCACCGGCACGCCATGGCGGTCGGGACCGCGGGCCCGGCGGCGGCCGACCGGGAGGCGCGGCTGGTCGGGATCGTCCGCGAGTCCCGCCGCGCCGCGGTGGATGTGGCGCGCGCGACCCGGTGAAGCACATCACCCAGCCCCCACCCGGATCCGCCGCGGTGGCTACTCTCGTGGCGTCGTCCGGTACCCGCGCCGATGCGGGACTGGAACGAGGCGAGGGAGCGCAGTTCGCCATGTCCCGCACGCTAGGTCGCCCGTCATGAGCAGGCCCGCGCGCCTGTCGGTCGGGGTCGTCTCCGCCGGTCGGGTCGGTGCCGTCCTCGGTGCCGCGCTCACCCGCGCGGGCCACACCGTGACCGCCGTCTCCGCGGTGTCCCGCGAGTCGCTGCGCCGAGCCGAGCAGCTGCTGCCCGACGCCGCCGTCCTCCCGCCCGACCAGGTCGCCGCGATCGCCGACCTCGTGCTGCTCGCCATCCCCGACGACGCGCTGCCCGGCATGGTCCGCGGCCTCGCCGCCGCCGGTGCGCTGCGACCGGGCCAGATCGTCGTGCACACCTGCGGCGCCCACGGCGTCGAGGTGCTGGAACCGGCCGTCGAGCAGGGCGTCCTCGGGCTCGCGCTGCACCCGGTGATGACCTTCACCGGCCGCGCGGAGGACCTGCAGCGCATCGTCGCGTGCAGCTTCGGGGTCACCGCGGCCGACGACGACGAGGTCGCCTGGAACGTCGCCGAGGCGCTGGTCGTGGAGATGGGCGCGGAGCCGGTCCGGGTGCCCGCAGCGGCCCGCCCGCTCTACCACACCGCCCTCGCGCACGGCGCGAACCACCTGGTCACCCTGGTCGGCGAGTGCGTCGACCTGCTGCGCGACGCCGGGGTCGCCACCCCGCAGCGCCTGCTCGCCCCGCTGCTGTCCGCCGCGCTGGACAACGCCCTGCGCCACGGCGACCGCGCCCTCACCGGCCCGGTGGCCAGGGGGGACGCGGGCACCGTCGTCCGGCACGTGCGGGTGCTCGCCGAGCAGGCCCCGCACATGCTGCCCGCCTACCGCGCACTGGCGATGCGCACCGTCGGCCGCGCCACCGAGGCGGGCCTGCTGCGGCCCGACCTGGCGCCCGACGTCACCGCCGCGATCGAGGAAGAGACCCGATGAGGGCCAAGCCCAGCTTCACCGCAGGTCAGCTGCACCGGCACACGTCGCCGGAGGAGTTGGCCAAGACCACCCGGGCGTTGCGCGCCACGGGCCGCAAGATCGCGTTCGTGCCCACCATGGGCGCGCTGCACGACGGCCACCGCGAGCTGATGAGCCGCGCGCGCCGGATCCCGAACACGGTGCTGGTGGTGTCGATCTTCGTCAACCCGCTGCAGTTCGGCGCGGGCGAGGACTTCGACCGCTACCCGCGCCCGCTGGAGGCCGACCTGGAGGTCTGCGCGGCTGAGCGGGTCGAGCTGGTGTTCACCCCAGAGCGCGAGGCCCTCTACCCCGAGGGCGCGCAGGTCACCGTCCACCCCGGACCGCTCGGCGACGAGCTGGAGGGCGCGGTCCGGCCGGGGCACTTCGCAGGCGTGCTGACCGTGGTGGCGAAGCTGTTCAACATCGTCCGACCCGACTACGCGCTGTTCGGCGAGAAGGACTACCAGCAGCTCGCGCTGATCAAGAAGATGGTCCGCGACCTGGACATGGACCCGCACGTCATCGGCATCCCCACGGTCCGCGAGCGCGACGGGCTGGCCAAGTCCAGCCGCAACGCCTACCTCGACGCCGAGCAGCGCACCGCCGCGACCGCGCTGTCCGCCGCGTTGACCGCGGGCGCGTACGCCGGTGCCCAGGGCGCTCAGGGCGTGCTCGCGGCGGCCGAAGCCGTGCTGGTGGGCACCCCCGAACTCGAGGTCGACTACCTCGCGCTGCGCGGACCCGACCTCGGCCCCGCCCCCGACCGGGGCGAGGCCCGACTGCTGGTGGCCGCCCGGCTCGGCGGCACCCGGCTCATCGACAACGTCGCGCTGCACCTCGGCGGCGGCGAACTCGGAACGCACGGATAGGAGAGGTCCGCGATGTTGCGCACGATGCTCAAGTCCAAGATCCACCGGGCCACCGTCACCCAGGCCGACCTGCACTACGTCGGCTCGGTCACCGTCGACCCGGTGCTGCTGGAGGCGGCCGACCTGCTGCCGGGCGAGAAGGTCGCCATCGTCGACGTCACCAACGGCGCCCGCCTGGAGACCTACGTCATCGAGGGCGAGCGGGGCAGCGGGGTGATCGGCATCAACGGGGCCGCCGCGCACCTGGTGCACCCCGGCGACCTGGTCATCCTGATCGCCTACGGCGTGATGGACACCGCGGAGGCCGCCGCCTACGAGCCCAGGGTCGTCTTCGTCGACGCCGACAACCGGGTCGTGCACCTCGGCGCCGACGCCGCGCACGCTCCGGCCGACTCCGGCCTGCTCAGCGGCGCCGCGACGGCCGAGCCGCCCGCCGAGACCGTGGACGCGGCCAAGCTCGACGCCCTGCTCGCCGCCGAGAGCTGACGTGCTGCTCACGATCGACGTCGGCAACACCAACATCGCGCTCGGCGTGCACGACGGCGACGAGCTGGTGCGGGACTGGCGGATGCGCACCGACGCCAGGATGACCGCCGACGAACTCGCGCTGACCACCCGCGGCCTCCTCGGCCCGCACGCCGACCAGATCACCGGCGTCTCGGCGCTCTCGACCGTGCCCGCCGTCCTGCGCGAACTCCGGGCCATGCTCAGCGCCTACTACCCGCGCGTGCACCGCGTGATCGTCGAACCCGGCGTCCGCACCGGCGTCCCGCTGCTGGTCGACAACCCCAAGGAGGTGGGCGCCGACCGGATCATCAACACCCTCGCCGCCCACCACCTGCACAGCACCGCCTGCGTCGTGGTCGACTTCGGCACCTCCACCAACATCGACGTGATCTCCGCCAAAGGCGAATTCCTCGGCGGCGTCTTCATGCCGGGAATCGAAATCTCCGTCGACGCCCTAGCCGCCCGAGCCGCCGCCCTCCGCAAAGTCGAAATGGTCCGCCCGCGCTCGGTGATCGGCAAGAACACGGTGGAGTGCCTGCAATCCGGCATCATGTACGGCTTCGCAGGCCAAGTGGACGGTCTCGTCCACCGCATCACCGCCGAACTCACCCGCACCGGCCACACAGGCCCAGTAACCGTAATCGCCACCGGCGGTTTGGCCCCTCTGGTGGTCGATGAAGCCGAAACCATCAACCACCACCTCCCCAACCTCACCCTCCTGGGCCTCCGCCTGGTCTACGACCGCAACCGCCGCTAACACCAGCCTCCAACCCACTCGGCCCTCACAATCGTTGGCCAACCACGCGCCCCCGAACAACGTTGGCCCACACCCGGCCCTCACAGACGTTGGCCAGCCACGCGCTCCTCGGATCCGCTGGTCCGAACGTGCCCTTCTCGGTCGTCGGCCCCCACGTGCCCTTCTACGACGTTGGCCCGAAACCGCTCCTCGGATCCGCTGGTGCCAGGCCGGCTCGATGGGGTGGACTTGTTTTGTGTGGGGGAGCACCAGTCGTAGCGTCGTTCGCGGACAGGGCCATGCTCTTCGGCCCCTGCTTTGCGGTCCTGCCACGGCTGGTGTCGGGGCCCCACGCAAAACAAGTCCACCGCATCGAGCTTGGCTCGTAAATCGCGCTTGGGCCAATGCCGCAGGCGAGGCGTGGTCGTCGATGGCGAAGCCGAGCGCGAGAGCCGGACACCCCTCAGCTCAAGATCAAACCGCTCAAAGCAGCCCCCGATATACAGCCTACCGAGAGCCGCCGACAGAACACCCCAACCGACCCAGCCCCTGTGGACAACTCGCCAGGCAGCCCCCACGGCCGTTGGATCTTGAGCTGGGGTTCTGTGGCTCTCGGTCTCGCCTGCGGCGTCGACGATCGACGGCTCGCCTTCGGCATTGCGTAGGGGCGCGAGTTTCGAGCTTTGCTCGATGCGGCGAACTTGTTTTGCGCGGGGCCCCGACAGCACCCGTGGCAGAACCGCAAAGCAGGGGCCCAAAAGCAGGCCCTGCCGCGTGGACGACGCTACGGGTACTGCTCCCCCACACAAAACAAGTCCGCCCCATCGAGCCGGCTTGGCACCAGCGACTCCGAGGAGCGCGTGGTGGCCAACGATGTTTAGGGGCGCGGTTGGGCCAACGACCGTGAGGAGCGCGTGTTTGGCCAACGTTGTTCGGGGGCGCGTGGTTGGCCAACGCCTGTGAGGGCCGGATAGGGACTAAGACCGTCCGTCAAACCCGAACGGCCCGCACCCCCGTGGTGATGATCGGCCGATCGAACTCCCCCTGTGAGGTCTCCGGCCGCGACCACAGATAAGTCCGGATCTTGTCGAAGATCCTCGCCCGCTCCGCCGCGTCGATCACCAGCAGGTGCGAGTGCGTCCCCAAGCTGGCCAGCATCGACTCCACCGTCCGCCGCTGCGCGTGGTGCCAGGTCTGCTCCTCGGCCTCTCCCAGCAGCGCGTGCCGAGGCGTGTGCTCGTCGAGCCCCTGGAGGTCGCCGACGCTGGAGCGGGTCAGTTCGTTGAGTTCGGCGAGCCACGGCACTGAGGTGTCGTCGTAGTTCCACAGGGCGCCGAAGACGCCGCCGGGGCGGAGGACTCGGGTGATCTCGGTGAGGGCTTCGGGGTTGTTGAACCAGTGGAACGCCTGGCCGGTGATGACCACGTCGAACGAGGCGTCGGGGGCGGGGATGTGTTCGGCGGTGCCCTTGAGCGCGGGGACGTCGGGCAGCAGGCGGGTGAGTTCGGCGCGCATCTGGTCGTCCGGCTCGACGGCGGTGACCTCGAGGGCGAACTCCAGCAGCGTCTCGGTGAGCTTGCCGGTGCCCGCCGCCAGGTCCAGGACGCGGGTGCGGTCGCCGACGACCCACTCGACGGCCGCGTCCGGGTAACGCGGTCGGTGCCGGGCGTAGGCGACCGCGTTGCTCCCGAACGACGCGGCGCGCTTGGCGAACAACTCGGGATCGTGCATGGGGCAACCGTAGCCACAGCGGGTGTGGATACCCGTTTGGGTCGCCATCGGCGCTCTCCGTACCCTTCCCTGCGTGACCGACGAGCTGCCAACGGACCCCGCTACCGGCGAAGACCTGCCCGAACAGATGCGCGTCCGCCGCGACAAGCGCGCGCGGCTGCTCGCCGGTGGCGTCGACCCGTACCCCGTCGAGCTGCCCCGCACGCACTCGCTGGCCGAGGTGCGGGCCGCCTACCCGGACCTCCCGTCGGACACCGCGACCGGGGACAAGGTGGGTGTCACCGGCCGGGTGATGTTCATCCGCAACACCGGCAAGCTGTGCTTCGCGACGCTGCGCGAGGGCGACGGCACCGAGTTGCAGGCCATGCTGAGCCTCAACAACGTCGGCGAGGACGCGCTGGCGGCGTGGAAGGGCGATGTCGACCTCGGCGACCACGTGTTCATCGCCGGTGAGGTCATCACCTCCCGCCGCGGCGAGCTGTCCGTGCTGGCCGACGGGTGGCAGCTCGCGGCGAAGGCGCTGCGCCCGCTGCCGGTCGCGCACAAGGACCTGGCCGAGGAGACCCGGATCCGGCAGCGCTACGTCGACCTGATCCTGCGCCCGCGCGCCCGCGACACCGTGCGCAGCCGCGCCGCGGTGGTCCGGTCGCTGCGCGAGAGCTTCCACGGCCGCGGGTTCGTCGAGGTCGAGACCCCGATGTTGCAGACCATGCACGGTGGCGCCACCGCCCGCCCGTTCGTCACCCGCTCCAACGCGATGGACATGGACCTGTTCCTGCGCATCGCCCCCGAGCTGTACCTCAAGCGGTGCGTGGTCGGCGGCCTGGAGAAGGTCTTCGAGATCAACCGCAACTTCCGCAACGAGGGCAGCGACTCGTCGCACTCGCCCGAGTTCGCGATGCTGGAGTACTACGAGGCGTACGCCACCTACGACACCAACGCGGTGATGACCCGCCAGCTGGTGCAGGAGGCCGCCGACGCCGCGTTCGGCACGCAGGTCGTCACCCTCGCCGACGGCTCCGAGTACGACCTGTCCGGCGAGTGGACCACGCTGACCATGTACGGCTCGCTGTCGGAGGCGCTCGGCACCGAGATCACCCCGCAGACCCCGGTCGAGCTGCTGCGCAAGCACGCCGCGGACCGCGAGCTCGAGGTCGACCCGAAGTACGGGCACGGCAAGCTCGTCGAGGAACTGTGGGAACACCTCGTCGGCAACCACCTGTACGCACCGACGTTCGTGCGGGATTTCCCGGTGGAGACCTCGCCGCTGACCCGCCAGCACCGCACCGAGCCGGGTGTCGCGGAAAAGTGGGATCTGTACGTGCGCGGTTTCGAGCTCGCCACCGGTTACTCCGAACTGGTGGACCCGGTGGTGGAACGGGAACGGCTGGAGGATCAGTCCCGACTCGGTGCTGCCGGTGATGACGAGGCGATGCGCGTCGATGAGGACTTTCTGCGCGCGCTGGAGTACGGAATGCCACCCTCGGGTGGGGTGGGAATGGGTGTTGATCGCCTGTTGATGGCGCTCACCGGTCTCGGCATCCGGGAGACGATCCTGTTCCCGCTGGTCCGCCCGGAATGACCCGTTCGGGTATCAGGCACTAACGCAATCCGCTGGATTTGCGCTAGCCTGCCCCCGGCAAGTATTTCTCCCAGTCGCTGTTGCTCACCGTCGAGTCGGTGCACCGCCACCGGGTGCTCCGCCGCGTTCGCCGGGCGTGACACCCGGCGGGAGCAGGCAGTTCCACGCCGGAGGAGGCGCGATGGTGCAGAAGGTCACGGTTTCGCTGGTCGACGATCTCGACGGGTCGACGGGCGAGGAGACCGTCGAGTTCGGTCTCGACGGCGCGGCCTACCAGATCGACCTCTCCTCCGACAACGCGGAGAAGTTGCGCGACATACTCGCCGACTTCGTCGAGCACGCCCGCCGTTCCGGTGGTCGCAAGCGCGTACCCGGCAAGGTGACCGGTCGACCGCGCACAGCGACCGCGGATCGGGAGCAGAACCAAGCCATTCGGGAGTGGGCGCGCAAGCAGGGCATGAAGGTGTCCGACCGCGGCCGAATCCCGACCGAGGTTCTCGACGCTTACAACGAGCAGGCTTGAGGCCACCCGCGCATAAGAGGCTGCCGCCCGAAGGGGACGGCAGCCTCTTGCGCTTCTGGTGATCGTTTGTTAGCGCGGGCCGGAATTCAGTGCGTTCCCGGTGATTCCCAGTGCTGAATCACCGGGAATCGTCTCGACCGGGGACCTTTCGCCTTTGCGCTACGCCGGTTCCGCTTTGCGCCGCAGCCGCGGGCAGGACTCACAGGTCCCCTGGCCCTCGGCGAGCAGGTAGTGGAAACAGCAGCTCTCGCGCCGCCTGGTCCAGCCGCTGCTGTCGGGCGCGGGGCGCAGGGTCGAGCCCGAGGTGAACGGCGCGGGGCCGTCGCCGAGCACCAGCGCCGCGTCGAGCACGCCGTTGTCCTCCGCGCCGCCGTAGCGGCCCGCCAGCCACAGGGAGCTGTCCAGCACGTCGGTCGCCGCGGCCCACAGCATCCGCTTGCCCAACCGCACCTGCGGCCCGTACACCTCGACGAAGCGCGCGGCGTGCGCGGCGAACCGGCCCCGCAGCAGCGCCGCCAGCGCCTGCTCGTCGGGCACCACGGTGGCCTCCGGCACGCCTGCGGCCGGGTCGTCGGGCAGGCAGACGAAGCGCGGCGAGAGCACGGCGATCGAGTCCGGGTGCGGACGCGGCTCGGCCATCCGGAACGCCAGGTCGGCCGGGCGCAGCGACGGGATGCGGCGCTCGTGGTGGAACAGCAGCCCGGCCAGGTAGCCGGGGACCCACAGGTACCAGGTCATCACGTAGCCCGCGGTGGTCCGATCGGGCGAATCCGCGTACTTGTCGCGCAGCCAGCCGCCCAGGCCGTCGCGCCACTGGTCGAAGGCGCCGGGGGTGCGCAGGAACTCGTCGCAGCCCACCCAGCGGTCGGTGGACTCGGGGAGGCCGAACCGCAGCTCCGCGCGGGACTGGCGCGGGTTGACCCGAGCGAGTGAATCCGCCAGGAAGCCGTGCCGACCGCGCGCGGCTACGGTGGTCCGGTAGCCCGCGGTCATCGCGTGCCACGTCCCGGGCGGGCATCCGCCCAACGGAGGCTCAGGTTACTCCGCACGGTCGTCCCCTTCCTGGGCCTTCCGCTAGTGAGGCATGCCTTACCTTACCTGGTGGTCCCGGTGTCCGTCCGGCGCCTGGCAGGAAGCTGCCCCACCTGGGCGGGTGGTCTTGTTCGCGCTCAGCGGACACGCCACGTCTTGCGGAATCCACCCGGGCACCCGCACGTTGGGTAGACGAGAAGGGGATCGGCAGAGCTGGGCACCGGCCGCGAGTGGCACTGAAGGCCGGGGTCGGGCCTACTACAGTGGTCTCACGGTGCTGACTCCACGTGCAGGACGTGGACAAGGGCCGCCGGCGCAGCTGTCAGGGAGTGGCGAATGTTCGAGAGGTTCACCGACCGCGCGAGGCGGGTGGTCGTCCTGGCTCAAGAAGAGGCCAGGATGCTCAACCACAACTACATCGGCACCGAGCACATCCTGCTCGGGTTGATCCACGAGGGCGAGGGCGTCGCAGCCAAGGCTCTTGAGTCGCTTGGCATCGCCCTGGAGGGCGTGCGGCAGCAGGTCGAGGAGATCATCGGGCAGGGGCAGCACGCGCCGTCCGGTCACATCCCGTTCACGCCGCGGGCCAAGAAGGTCCTGGAGCTGTCCCTGCGTGAGGCCCTGCAGCTCGGCCACAACTACATCGGCACCGAGCACATCCTGCTCGGTCTGATCCGCGAGGGCGAGGGTGTCGCGGCGCAGGTACTGGTGAAGCTCGGCGCGGACCTCAACCGCGTCCGCCAGCAGGTCCTGCAGCTGCTGTCCGGGTACTCGCAGGGCGGCAAGGAGTCCACCGAGACCGGCGGCCGCAGCGAGGGCACCCCCTCGTCGTCCCTGGTGCTCGACCAGTTCGGCCGCAACCTCACCGCCTCGGCGCGCGAGGGCAAGCTGGACCCGGTCATCGGGCGCACCAAGGAGATCGAACGGGTGATGCAGGTGCTGTCGCGGCGCACCAAGAACAACCCCGTGCTGATCGGCGAGCCCGGCGTCGGCAAGACCGCCGTCGTCGAGGGCCTCGCCCAGATGGTGGTCAAGGGCGAGGTGCCCGAGACGCTCAAGGACAAGCAGCTCTACACCCTGGACCTGGGGTCCCTGGTCGCGGGCTCGCGCTACCGCGGTGACTTCGAGGAGCGCCTGAAGAAGGTGCTCAAGGAGATCAAGACCCGCGGCGACATCATCCTGTTCATCGACGAGATCCACACCCTCGTCGGCGCGGGTGCTGCCGAGGGCGCGATCGACGCCGCCTCCATCCTCAAGCCCATGCTGGCCCGCGGTGAGCTGCAGACCATCGGCGCCACCACCCTCGACGAGTACCGCAAGTACGTCGAGAAGGACCCGGCGCTCGAGCGGCGCTTCCAGCCGATCCAGGTCGGCGAGCCCTCCCTCGAGCACACCATCGAGATCCTCAAGGGCCTGCGCGACCGCTACGAGGCGCACCACCGGGTGACCATCACCGACGCCGCCCTGGTCGCCGCCGCCACGCTGGCCGACCGCTACATCAACGACCGGTTCCTGCCGGACAAGGCGATCGACCTGATCGACGAGGCAGGCGCGCGGATGCGCATCCGCCGGATGACCGCGCCGCCGGACCTGCGCGAGTTCGACGAGAAGATCGCCGACGTCCGTCGGGAGAAGGAATCGGCGATCGACGCGCAGGACTTCGAGCGGGCCGCGAAGCTGCGCGACAACGAGAAGCAGCTGCTCTCGCAGAAGGCCGAGCGGGAGAAGCAGTGGAAGGACGGCGACCTCGACGTCGTCGCCGAGGTCGACGACGAGCAGATCGCGGAGGTGCTGGCCAACTGGACCGGCATCCCGGTGTTCAAGCTGACCGAGGAGGAGACCTCCCGGCTGCTGCGCATGGAGGACGAGCTCCACAAGCGCATCATCGGCCAGGAGGACGCCGTCAAGGCGGTCTCGCAGGCGATCCGCCGCACCCGCGCTGGCCTGAAGGACCCGAAGCGCCCGTCGGGCTCGTTCATCTTCGCCGGTCCGTCCGGTGTCGGTAAGACCGAGCTGTCGAAGGCGCTGGCGAACTTCCTGTTCGGCGAGGACGACGCGCTCATCCAGATCGACATGGGCGAGTTCCACGACCGCTACACCGCCTCGCGGCTCTTCGGCGCGCCCCCCGGGTACGTCGGCTACGAGGAGGGCGGCCAGCTCACCGAGAAGGTGCGCCGCAAGCCGTTCTCGGTGGTGCTGTTCGACGAGATCGAGAAGGCGCACCAGGAGGTCTACAACACCCTCCTGCAGGTGCTGGAGGACGGCCGCCTGACCGATGGCCAGGGCCGCACGGTGGACTTCAAGAACACCGTGATCATCTTCACCTCCAACCTGGGCACCCAGGACATCTCGAAGGCGGTCGGCCTCGGCTTCACCTCCGGCACCGACACCGGCTCGAACTACGAGCGGATGAAGAACAAGGTCAACGACGAGCTGAAGAAGCACTTCCGCCCGGAGTTCCTCAACCGCATCGACGACATCATCGTGTTCCACCAGCTCAACGAGGCGCAGATCATCACCATGGTCGACCTCATGATCGCCCGCGTCGAGGCGCAGCTGCGGAACAAGGACATGGCCCTCGAGCTCACCGACAAGGCGAAGAAGCTGCTCGCCAAGCGCGGGTTCGACCCGGTGCTCGGTGCCCGCCCGCTGCGCCGCACCATCCAGCGCGAGATCGAGGACCAGCTCTCCGAGAAGATCCTCTTCGGCGAGATCGCGCCCGGTCACATCATCCTGACCGACGTCGAGGGCTGGGACGGCGAAGAGGGCAGCGCCGACAAGGCCCACTTCGTCTTCCGCGGCGAGCCCAAGCCCACCCGGGTGCCGGACTCGCTGCCCGTCGAGCTCTCCGCTTCCGGGGACTCCGACGCCGCGGCAGGCGAGTGATCTCCTAGCCAGCGCCACCACAGTGGGCGGTTCCCCTCGGGGAGCCGCCCACTGGCGTCTCCGCCGCTGTCGGGTCGCGGGGCGGATAGCGACAAACCGCCCCGATCGGCGGCCGGGCAACGGGATCGGCCGTGCCTTGCGAAAACCGGTACCGCTGATCTGGGAAGCTGTAGTCGTGCAGGTGTCGTTGCTCGGCCCGCTGCGCCTCGTCGGGGAGGACGGGGCGGCGGTCGCGGTGGGCGGGACCCGGTTGCGGGTGCTGGTGGCCCGGTTGGCGTTGGACGCCGGTCGGGTGGTGTCGGTGTCCGAGCTGGTCTCGGGCCTGTGGGGCGACGACCCTCCCGCAGACGCGACCAACGCGTTGCAGTCCCTGGTGTCGCGGCTGCGGCGGGGGCTCAAGGCAGGGGCGGACGGACTGGTCGAGTCGCACCCGGCTGGGTACCGGTTGGCGATCGCCGCCGACCAGGTCGACGTGCACCGGTTCGAGCGGCTGGTGGCCACCGGGCGGGCCGCGCTGCGCGAGGAGAGGTACGCCGAGGCGGCCAGGGTGCTCGCGTCGGCTGAGGAGCTGTGGGCGGGACCCGCGCTGGCGGGCTTGGCGGACGCACCGTTCGCCGGTGCCGTTGTGGCGCGGCTGGAGGAGTTGCGGGTCGGCGCCCGTGAGGACCGCATCGATGCGGCGATCCGCGATGGCGGGCACGGCGAGGTCATCGCCGAGTTGACGACGCTGGTGGCCGAGCACCCGTTGCGGGAGCGGCCCGCGGCGTTGCTGGTGAAGGCGTTGTTCCTGGCCGGTCGGCAGGCCGAGGCGCTGGCGGTCTACGAGCAGGCGCGCCGGGTGCTGGCCGATGAGCTGGGGGTCGAGCCGTCGCCCGAGCTGCGGGAGCTGCACGTCTCGGTGCTGCGCGGCGAGATCGCGCCCGCCCCGGCCAAGGTGGTCACGGCGTCGTTGACCAGCTTCGTGGGGCGGCAGGTCGAGCTCGCCGAGGTGACCAGGCTGCTGGACTCCACCAGGCTGGTCACCCTGCTGGGCCCCGGCGGTGCTGGCAAGACCCGGCTGTCCAGGGAGGTCGTTGCCGAGCAGGACGGCGTGTCGTGGTTCGTCGAGCTGGCCGGGGTCCGGGCGGCCGACGACGTGACCGCGGCGGCGTTGGCCGCCCTGGGGATCCGGGAGTCACGGCTCATCGAGACCCACCCGGCGCCGAGGACCGGTACCGCGCTGGACCGGTTGGTCGAGGTGCTCGGCAGCCAGCGCAGCCTGCTGGTCCTCGACAACTGCGAGCACCTCATCGAGGCGGCCGCGGCGCTGGCAGACGCGTTGTTGGCCAGGTGCCCGCGGCTGCGGGTGTTGGCCACTAGCCGTGAACCGCTGGCGATCACCGGTGAGGCCGCCTACCCACTCGGCCCGTTGGGTCTACCGGGGGAGACAGCGCTGCCGGACGAGGTGACCAAGGCCGACGCTGTCCGGTTGTTCGCTGACCGCGCCACCTCCGCGTCACCGGGGTTCCGGCTGGAAGAGGACAACGCTCGTGTGGTGGCCGAGATCTGCCGCGGCCTCGACGGGCTACCGCTGGCGTTGGAGCTCGCGGCGGCGCGGCTGCGGTCGATGACGGTCGGCCAGATCGCCGAACGCCTGCACGACCGGTTCCGGCTGCTCACCGGCGGTAGTCGCACCTCGCTGCCCAGGCACCGGACGCTGCGCGCGGTCGTCGAGTGGAGCTGGGACCTGCTGGAGAAACCGGAGCGGGTGCTCGCGGCCCGGCTGTCGGTGTTCCCGGTCGCCGCGCTCGCCGAGTCCGTCGCCGCCGTCGCCGCCGATGACGACCTGCTGCCCGCCGACGACGTGGTCTACGTGCTGGCCGCGCTGGTCGAGAAGTCCATTGTGGTCGCCGACGCCGGCCGTGACGGCCAGGTGCGGTACCGGATGCTGGAGACCGTGCGCGCGTACGCGGCCGAGCGGCTCACCGAGTTGGGGGAGACCGACCGCGCGCGGGAGATGTTGTGCCGCTACTTCTTGTCCTACCTCGTGGAGGCCGAACCGCGGCTGCGCGGTTCTGACCAGGTTCGGTGGCTGGCCAGGGTCACCGCCGACCACGAGAACCTGCTCGCCGCGCTGCGGTACGCGATCGCCATGGGGGACGCGGACCTGGCGCACCGGCTGGCGGTCACCGCGGGCTGGTTCTGGATGATCAGCGGCCACCACCGGGAGGCGCTGACGCTGGTCACCGAGGTGGCCGCGATGCCGGGTGACGCGCCGCCGCACGCCAGGGCCACGCTGCGCTCGATGGCCACGTTCGTCGAGGCCGCCGGTGTTCCCGACAAGGACGTGATCCGGGAGCTGCGGGCCGAGCTGGTCGCCACCGACGCGATGGCGCACTACCCGATCATGGTGATGATGGAGCCGATGCTGGCCGCGTTCGCGGGCGATGTCGACGACGCGATCGCCGGGCTCGAACGCGGCGACAAGCACCCCGACCCGTGGGCGCGGGCCCTGTCGCTGCTCGCGGCGGCTTTCCTGCACGACAACCGGGGCGCGCTGGCCGAGGCGGAGGACAGCGGTGAGCGCGCGTTGGCGGCGTTCCGCGCCCTGGGTGACCGCTGGGGGCAGGCGATCGCGATCGGGCAGGTGTCGGACCGGCGGTCGATGCGCGGTGACCACGCGGGCGCGGTGCTGGCCAACGAGGAGTCGGTGCGGCTGGTGACGGAGCTGGGGGCGATCGACGAGATGCCGGGGGCGCTGGGCAGGCTCGGCCTGCAACGCGGCCGCGCCGGTGACCTGGTCGGTGCCGAGGCCGACCTGCGCCGCGCCCTCGACCTGGCCGCGTCGTCGAGCACCCACGAGAACCAGGCCCTGCTGTACGCCTGGCTCGCCGCCGTCGTCCGCCTGCGCGGCGACCTCCCCGAGGCCAAGTCCCTGATGGCCCGAGGCCAAGCCCTCCGCGACGCCGACGGCAACCACAACCACCACTGGCACGCCCTCTACAGCGGCCTGGCCGCCCAGATCGCCCTGGCCGAACACGACCCGGACACGGCACTGACCCACCTCACCACCGCCCTCACCGCCATCTCCGACATCGGCGACATGCCCATCATCGGCACCATCGCCGAACTCGCCGCCCAAACCCTGCTGGCCCAAGGCACCCCCGACTTGGCCACCCGCATGCTCGCCCTGGCCGAGGTGATCCGCGGCGCCCCCGACCTGGGCAACCCGGAACTGGTGGACCTCCGCGCCCGCCTCGCGGAAGCCCTCGGCCCAGACCCCTTCACGACCACCTACGCCGCGGGCTTGGCCCTGGACCGCTCGGCTGCCCTGGTCGAACTGCACCAAGCCCTCGGCACCAAGCCACCCACGCCATAGCACCCCCGCATCGTGTCCATAGTGGACAAAGACGGCGCGGACAGGGCGGATCTACCGGGGGAGGGCCAGTTCGGCGAATACCGCGTTGTGGTCGCTGCCAGGCAGGTCGTAGACGGCGACCGAGGGGGCGCCGATGCGGCGGTCCAGGACGATGTGGTCGATGGTCACCGGGGGGCTGGGGGGTGACTTGGAGGACCAGGTGGGTCGCATGCCCTCGCCTGCGAGTTCGGCGGCGTCGTTGTAGCCGCGGTCCAGGAGGCCGGTGAAGGCGTGGTGGTCAAGAGTGGCGTTGAAGTCACCTGCCAGCACCCGCGGTCGGCCGTAAGAGTCGGGTCCGGGCAGGCTGGCGAGTTCGCGTTGCCAGGTCTTGCGGGCCGTGTCGTTGGTCGTTGGCGGCACGATGTGGATGGTGACGACCTCGATGTCGACTGGGCCGGACAGGTCGACGACGGCGGCGACGTTCTCGAATTGGGTGTTCTCGACCAGGGAGATCTGCCGCAACGGAATGCGGGACAGGATCCCTCCGCCCTCTCCGCCCGGTACCGGCTGCACCGCCCGGTAGGGCAAGAGGTCGCCGAGCCCGGCCGCGTCGAGCTTGCTGAGTGCGGCAGGAGTCAGCTCTTGCAGCGTCAGGACGTCCACCTTCGCGTCACGGACCAGTGACACCAGGACGTTCGGGTCGCCGCGGCCGATCATCAGGTTCGCGCTCATCAGCCGCACCCGCTGGCCCTGCGGGATCGGGTCGCCGTCAGCCAGCAGTCGGGGGATGAGCAGCACGCCGAGTGACAGCGTCAGCACCAGCGCCACCGCGGTGAGGACCTTCCGGCGCAGGGCCAGGGCGAGCAGCGTGACCAGCAGGCCGTACCCGGCGATGTACGGGGTCAGCGCCAGGGTGATGGCGGTCAGGTTGTTGCCGTCGATGCCGCCCAGGCGCATCACCGACACCGCGATCAGCGGCGCGACCAGCAGGGACAGGAAGAACGTGACCCCGCGGCGGCGTCGGCGGCGGGGTGGCGCGGTCGGGTCCTCGTCGGTGGGGACCGCCAAGTCCTCGGTCTGGTGCGCCGTCATGCACCCAGGATGCCTGAGAAGTCCGGACAGCGTTGTCAACCGCTGACAGTGTCCTGTGCTCGGTTTGACAGCGCGGGGGGCGACTCTAGGTTCGAACGAGAAGGAGGGGGCGAACATGTCCTACGCGATCGAGGCCGAGGGGCTGGTCAAGCGCTTCGGCGACACCGTGGCCCTGGACGGGGTCAACCTCGCGGTACCGCCAGGCAAGGTCCTGGGGGTCCTTGGTCCTAACGGCGCCGGTAAGACCACCGCGGTCCGGGTGCTGGCAACGTTGTTGCGCGCTGACGAGGGGTGGGCGCGCGTCGCCGGGTACGACGTGGCCACCCAGGCCACCGCGGTGCGGGGGATCATCGGCCTGACCGGGCAGTACGCCTCGGTCGACGAGGACCTGTCCGGCACCGAGAACCTGGTGCTGATCGGCAAGCTGCTCGGCCTGTCCAAGGCCGACGCCAAGGCCAGGTCGGCCGAGCTGCTGGCCAAGTTCGAGCTGTCCGACGCCGCGAGCCGGTCGGTCAAGACCTACTCCGGTGGCATGCGCAGGCGCGCCGACCTGGCCGCGAGCCTGGTCGGTCGCCCGCAGGTCCTGTACTTGGACGAACCCACCACCGGCCTGGACCCGCACAGCCGCAACGAGGTGTGGGCGACCGTGCGCGGCCTGGTCGACGACGGGGTGACCGTGCTGCTCACCACGCAGTACCTGGAGGAGGCCGACCAGCTCGCCGACCTCATCACCGTCATCGACCACGGCAAGGTCATCGCCGCGGGCACCCCGTACGAGCTCAAGCGCCGCACCGGTGGCCAGAGCCTGCAGGTCCGCCCGACAGTGGCCGCCGACACGCAGGCGATCGCGACGATCCTGCGCGAGCTGACCGGCATCGAGCCGCTGGTCAACGCCGACGCCGGCCTGCTGTCCACCCCGGTCGACAACCCGCTGCTGCTCTCCAGCGTCGTGCGCAGGCTCGACGAGGCGGGCATCACCGCCGACGAGATCGGGCTGCGCCTGCCCAGCCTCGACGACGTCTTCCTGACCCTCACCGGCCGCACCACCCCCACCACTCCGGTCCCCGAAGGGAGCCTGGCATGACCACCGCGACCGCCCCCATCACCCACGTCAGCCCCGGCAGCGCGCTGCGCCACGGGTTCACCCTCGCGGGCCGCGCCGTCACCAAGGTCCGCAAGAACCCCGAGTCGCTGCTGGACGTGACGCTCCAGCCGATCATCTTCCTGCTGCTGTTCGTCTACCTGTTCGGCGGCGCCATCCAGGGCAGCACCGACGCGTACCTGCAGGTCCTGCTGCCCGGCCTGATGGTGCAGAACATCGCCTTCGCCAGCCTCGGCACCGGCATGGCGCTCAACGCCGACATCACCAAGGGCGTGTTCGACCGGTTCCGCAGCATGCCGATCGCCCGATCGGCACCCCTGATCGGCGCGGTGCTCGGCGACATCGTGCGGTTCGTGGTCACGCTGACCGTGCTGCTCGTGGTCGCGGTCATCATGGGCTTCCGGGTGCAGACCGACCCGGGCCGCTTCCTCATCGCGATCGCGCTGCTGATCGCGTTCGGGCTGTGCCTGTGCTGGGTGTCGGTGTTCGTCGGCATGCTGGTCAAGAGCCCGCAGGCCGTCCCGGGCACCCTGGTCGCCTTCATCTTCCCGCTGACCTTCGGCAGCAACGTCTTCGTCCCGTCGGACTCGCTGCCCGGCTGGCTCCAGGTGTGGGTCGACATCAACCCGGTCACCCACCTCGCCAACGCCGCCCGCGGCCTACTCCTCGGCGGCGACTGGGTCGCCAACGCGGGCTGGGCCTTCCTCTGGGCAATCGGCATCGCCGCGGTCTTCTTCCCCCTGGCCCTGCGTGCCTACCGCAGGCGCGTCGGCTGAGCACCACCAACCGAGAACGGCGCGGCAGGGACAACCCTGCCGCGCCGTTTCACGTAGTAAGCCGGGAACGGATCTCGGCGAACATGGGGAGTGAGAGGGTTATTCAGGCATGGCGGTAGAACTGTGGGCCGAGGACGGCGATGATGGTTGTGGCGAAGGTGGTGAATGGTCTCCGGTAGTCGGTGTGGAGTATGCGCCAGGTCGTGAGGTTGGCGATGGCGTGTTCGACACGGAAGCGATCGAGTTGTGTTCATATTTGAGGTTCCTCTCCCATCGCACCAACTCGCGGCGCGCGGGTGTGCGGATCGGGGTGAGGATCCCCATCCCGACATGGGCATTGTCTCCGATCCACTGAGACACATCCCTGTCGAGGACACCCGACTCGGCCAGACAACGAGTGTCGTGCCAGTTGCCGGGTAAGGGATCCGATACCCACGCCAACCGGCCATCAAGTGTGCGGGCGACCTGGACGTCGAGCCCGGTCGTGCGGTGTTGCCCGAGTGCGGGGTCCACTGTCCCCCGGTGAATGATCGCACAGAGATCGGTTACCTGATCCCAACGCAGGCCGGTGGCATGACACAGGTCAGCGGTCCGTTTACCTATTAGTGTTGGCGTGGTAGCCGAGTTCTCTCAAACAAGCCGCCACCCACACAATCAAGGGTCACACAAGACTCGGATAGGCAATTCCCTGAACAACCCTCTGAGACTCCACGGGCGGGCGAAGGGGCGCCTACCCTCGGTATCGGCAGAGGTCCGAGACATCGACTGCGTCCGGCGCAACGTCGATAAGGCCCGGTCGAACCGTAGGGCGCCGGCTGGTGCCGGGTTCATCGGCCGCGTCACCACCGAGGCGCCCCGCCCAGTTCGGCGCCGCGGCCTGGTGTCCAAGCGAATCCCGCCCGGACGACGCAACGGCACAGGTACCGGCTGCACAGTGCTCGCCAGTTCCTGCGCCGCTGCGCTCAAGGCGCGAGTTCGCCCTGTCTGGTCACGTGGTAAGCCGGGAACGGATCTCGGCGAGGGCCTCCGCCGCGGGCATCGGGAGTGAGATCCCCCTGCCGTGGCGGATTTCCGGCTCGCGGGGGTTGATTCGGATCAACCGCCCGGACGCCGCGCTGGCCAGTTCCGCGTACCGGCGGACGGTCGGGACTGCTTGTCCGGCGCCGATTTCCACCACCGCCAGGTCCCGAACCGACCGCCGCCAGCGGGCCAGCGAGTCCACAGCGGACTGGCTGCGGTGCGGTACCCACCAGGAGTCGCCGAACATCAGGATGTTGGGCCGGGCCAGCGCCCCGCACGTCGGGCACGACGGCAGGGGTCCCACCGCGCGCATGGACTCCGGGTCGATCTCCACGTCCACCTCCGCCGCCCACACCTCGCTGCGGCAGGGCAGGGTGCACTGGAGGTGGTGGATCGACCCGTGCACCTCGGCGACATCGGTGCAGCCCGCGAGCTGGAACTGGCCGTCCACATTGGACGTGAACACCCGGGCGCCCCAGTCGAGGAGCACCTGGAAACCCGCGTGCGGCACCGTCGTCCGGTACAGGTCGAGCCGGTGGCCGTAGAAGCCCCAGGCCAGCTCGGGGTCCTCGGTGAAGTGGACCGGGTCGGCCAGTTCCTCGAAGCGCAGGCCGAGCCGGTGGTACGGCGGGTACGCGCGCCAGAAGCCCTCGGTGCCGCGGAAGTCGGGGAGGCCGGAGTCGACCCCCATGCCCGCGCCCGCGCACACCAGCACCGCGCCCGCCGTGCCGATGGCCTCGGCGGCGCGGTCGAGATCAGGCGCCGTCGGGCTCAGGCGTCACCCTTCGGGCCTGCCGACTGCACGACCTCGAACTCCAGCAGGCTCGACCCGCTGCCGACCGGCTTGGCCCGCTCGCCAGCGTGCGCCTCCTTGGCCGAACCGCCCATCCACGCCTGGAAGTGCTCCTCGGACTCCCAGCGGGTGTAGACGAAGTACCTGGTCTCGCCGTCGCCGGTGGGGCGCAGGAGCTCGAAGCCGAGGAAGCCGGGCTCGCCGTCGACGGCACCGAGCCGGGCGGCGAAGCGCTTCTCCAGTTCGGGGCCCGCGCCCTCGGGGACCTCGATCGCGTTGATCTTCACGACTGCCATGCCGACAGCCTACTTGCGCAGGCTCCCCGGGTAGAGGTCGTCGTCGCCCGGTTTGCCCGCCTGGCGGAACCAGGCGTCCAGGAACCCGCCCAGGTCGGCGCCAGCGACCTCGTCGACCATCGCCTCGAAGTCGGCCCACGAGGCGTTGCCGTCGCGGTGCGTGCTGGTCCAGCGCTTGAGCAGGGTGTCGAACTTCTCCTCGCCCAGCTTCCTGCGCAGCGCGTGCACCGCGAGCTGCCCCTTGTCGTAGACCGCGGTGAACTCGTTGCCGGGACCCATGTCGACGAGCTTGCGGTCCCAGTACGAGTCGGTCTTGCGGGCCACCGTGGTGCGGTAGAGTTGGTCGAGGTCGATGCGGTTCTTCTCCTCGTCCCACAGCCACTGCGCGTACGAGGCGAAGCACTCGTTGAGGCACACGTCCGACCAGCGCTCCAGGGACACGCTGTCGCCGAACCACTGGTGGGCCTGCTCGTGCACGACGACGTCGACCCCGGCCCACTTCGCGTAGATCGGCCGGGTCTGGGTCTCCAGCGAGAACGAGATGCTCTCGTTGAGGAAGATCCCGCCTGCCGCGCTCTGCGGGTACGGCCCGAACTTGCCCGCCAGGAACGCCAGCACCTCGGGCAGCCGCGTCTCGACGAACCGCTTGTCCACCACGCCCGGCGCGTACGCGTCGACGACCGGGGTGCCGTCGGGCAGCGCCGACCGGTCGAAGGTCCACTTGTCGATGCCGACGGTGGTCAGGTACGGGGCGATCCGGTTCGGCTCGACCCAGGTGGACGTGGTCCAGCCGCCCTCGGTCCTGGTGGACTCCTCCCGGCCGTTGGAGATCACCGACCAGCCCTGCGGCACCCGCGCTGTCAGCCGGAAGGTGGCCTTGTCCAGCGGGTGGTCGTTCACCGGGTACCAGCTCGACGCCGAGTGCGGCTCACCGGCGACGAACGCGCCGCCGGACTTCGCGATCTGCCAGCCGCTGACCCCCAGCGCGGTGTCCTTCTCGATCTTGGGCATGCCCGCGTAGGTGACCCTCGTGCGGAACACCGCCCCCGCCGCGACCGCCGTGGCAGGCGTGATCACCAGCTCGTGCTCACCCTCCCTGGTGAACCTCGCCGCCGCGCCGTCGATCTCCACGGCGGACACGTCGTAGCCGGTGAGGTCGAGGTTGAACCTGGTCAGCACGGCATCCGCCACCGCGACGACCGTGGTGTCGCCCTCGAGCCTCTTGGTGATCGGCTCGTAGCTGATCGCCACGTCGTAGCCGGTGACGTCGTAGCCGCCGTTGCCGTCGTCCGGGTAGTACGGGTCGCCGATGCCCGCCGCGCCGGGCACCTTGGCCTGCTCCGACGGCTCCGGGCGCGCAGGCTCCGGTTGCCGAGCGGGGGTGCTGCACGCCGCGAACGCGCTCGCGACGAGCACCACGCAGACAACTCGGGCACGGACCACTGCGACTCCAAAGCTCCAGGGGGATACCCCCATCATGGCCCGTCCCCGGGGCCCGCGGGGACCGCTCGGGCAGACTCACACCCATGAGCGGGCCCCACGTGGTCACCTTCGGCGGCGACGGCCCGCCGGTCCTGCTGCTGCACGCCCTCATGGGCCGCGCGTCCACCTGGTGGTCGGTCGCGCCGTGGCTCACCCGGCACGGCCGGGTCGTCGGCGCCGACGCCCGCGGGCACGGCCGCAACCCGCACCGGGGTGGGCGGTGGCGCACGCCGGACTTCGTCGCCGACGCGGCCGAACTGGTGGCGGGCCTGGGGGAGCCCGCTGTCGTGATCGGACACTCGATGGGCGGGCTGCACGGCATCGCGCTGGCCGCCGAGCACCCCGACCTGGTGCGGGCGCTCGTGGTCGAGGACGTCGGCGTCGACCTGCGCGGGCGCACCGTGGACGACTGGCGCGCCCTGTTCGACGCCTGGCCGGTGCCGTTCCCGTCGCTGCGGCACGTGCGCGAGTTCTTCGGCCCGGCCGCCGACTACTTCAGCGAGTGCGTCGAGGAGCGCGCCGACGGGTACCACCTGGTCGCGGCGCCGCACGAGCTGTTCGACATCGCCGCCGAGTGGGGCGAGCGGGCGTACTGGGACCTCGTCGACCGCGTCCGCTGCCCGGTGCTGGTGGTCGAGGCCGAGCACACGGTCATGCCCGCCGGGCAGCAGGCGGAGATCGCGCGGCGGGTGGGTGGGACGCACCTCGTGGTCGAGGGGGCCGGGCACCTGGTGCACGAGTCCGCGCCGAGGGCGTTCCAGGGCGCGGTGGAGGCGTTCCTGTCCTGGGTCCTAGACGAGGACGTCCAGGTCACCGGTGGCCGTGTCCAGGATCGCGACCCGCGCGACCCTGGCCTCCACCGGCTCGACGGGGAATAGAGCGCGGAACGCGACCGCGGTCTGCTCGTCGGCCATGCCGTGCGCGAGCGTGCAATGCGGCACCCACGAGCCGGGCAGGTAGTAGCTGTTGGGGTTCTTCACCTTGCCCGCCAACACGTCGTGCACGGCGGAGTGCACGGCAAGCAACTCGGTGTCCACGACCGCGCCGAGCATGAGCACGTTCTCGGTGTGGGAGAACGCGGACAGCGTGTAGAGCCACAGGTTCGGGATCGACAGCACCCGCAGGTCCGCCTTCAGCGCGGCGCGCGTCCTGGCGGGGATGTCCGAGGCCATGGCGAAGGTGACGTGCGGCGGGAACCGGCGCGCACCGGGGACCCCGGCCGTGTCGAGCCGGTCGAGCAGCCGGGCGAGGGCCGCGTTGGCGCGCTCGTCGAACAGGACCACGACTCCCTGTGCCATGCGCTCAGCCTCCCACCCGGGTCAGCGGTGCTCGCCGGGCAGGGCGAACCGGCCGTCCGAGGTCTGCTCGACCAGGCCGTCGACCAGCAGCGAGTCCAGGCACCGGTCGCGCTGGCCCGCGTCGCTCCACACCACGTCCAGCTTGGTCTTCGCAGCGGGCTCGGCACTGCCGCGCAGGACGTCGAGCAGCAGGCCGCGGACCTGGCGGTCGGTACCGGCGAACCGCTGCACCGCCTTCGCCGGGCCGTCGTAGGCCGGTCGACCGGCCAGCACCCACGCGCAGTCGGCGATGACGGGGCAGTCCACGCACTTCGGCGACCTGGCGGTGCACACGACAGCGCCCAACTCCATCAACGCGGCTGACGCCTTCGCCGCGCGCGCAGGCTGCTTCGGGAGCAGCACCTCGGTCTCGGCCAGGTCCCTGGTGGTCGAGGGCGGCCCCGCGTCACCCGCGCCGTTGACCGCGCGCGCGACGACCCGGCGGACGTTCGTGTCGACGACCGGGCAGCGCTGGCCGTAGGCGAAAGCGGCGACCGCGCGGGCGGTGTACGCGCCGATGCCGGGCAGGGCGAGCAAGGTGTCCACATCGGACGGGACGACGTCGCCGTGCTCGTCGGCGATCACCCCGGCCGCGGCGTGCAACCGCAGCGCGCGCCTCGGGTAGCCCAGCTTGCCCCAGGCCCGCACGACCTCGCCCTGGGTCTCCGCGGCCAGCGCCGAGGGCACCGGCCACCGCGCCATCCACGACAGCCAGATCGGCTCGACCCGCGCCACCGGCGTCTGCTGCAACATGATCTCGCTGACCAGCACGCCCCAGCCGGTGGTGCCGCCGTGCCGCCACGGCAGGTCGCGGGCGTTCTCGTCGAACCAGTCCAGCAGGGTGTCGATCACGCGCAGCAGTGTAGTTACAGCACCTCGGTGAGCGCGGCGGTCTTCACGTCGTAGACGAAGCCGCGCACGGTGCCGGTGTGCGGGATGAACGGGCTGCGCCGCACCCGCTCCACGGACTGCCGCACCGAGTCCTTGACCTCGCGGAACGCCTCGACCGCCCAGGTCGGGCGCAGGCCGGTGTCGGCCTCGAGCTCCTCGCGGAACTCGTCGTCGGTGAAGGTCGACAGGCCGCACGAGGTGTGCTGCATGACGATGACCTCGCGGGTCTGCAGCTTGCGCTGGCTGATCGACAGCGACCGCACCACGTCGTCGGTGACGATCCCGCCCGCGTTGCGCATGATGTGCGCCTCGCCGTGGCGCAGGCCGAACACGTCGAACACCTTGATGCGGGCGTCCATGCAGGTCACGATCGCCAGGTGCAGCCCGGGCACGGGCGTTGGCACCTCGGGGGCCCCGTGGTCGGGCCCGTCGATGTGGCGTTGCAGCAGGTCGTCGATGGCGGTCACGGCAACCTCCGGATCCGGACATTCCAGGCCACCCATTGGAACTCGTTTCCCAGTTGCCAGACAAGGGACTTTGAGAAACCTCACTGATCGTGTCTTCCAGCGTGCGCGACATCGCCCGATAGGGCAGGAGTGTCCGAACGGGATGACACCTGACCGGCGTTACCGTCCCCGGGATGATCGAAACCGACGAACCGCTCCCGCGCTCGGTCTACCTGCGCCGCCGGGTCATCGCGGTCGGCGCGGCGGTCGTGGCGGTGCTGCTGCTGACCTGGATCATCACCGGCTTCCTCGGCGACGACGACGGCCTCGGCCCACTCGGCCTCGCCACCGCCCCGTCGAGCGCCCCGCCCACGACCTCCGTCGCTGCCTCGGTGTCCGCCTCCGCCTCGGCTACCGCGTCTGCCTCGGTGTCTGTGTCACCCCCCGCTGCCCCCGCCCCGCCGGTCGCCCCGCCGCCAGACCCCAACCTCCCGTGCGCGGACACCGTCATCGCCGTCGCCGCCGAGATGGACCCACCCGCGTTCCGCCCCGGCTCCCGCCCCGAACTCCGCGTGGTCATCACCAACACCGGCCCGGCCCCCTGCACCCGCGACATCGGCCGAGCCCAGCGCGAACTGCTCATCACCACCGGCCCCACCCGCCTCTGGTCCAGCAACGACTGCACCCCCTCCGACGGCGCCGAGCCCACCATCCTCGCCCCAGGGGCCCGCACCACCTTCGAGGTCAAATGGGCAGGCCGAACCTCAGCCCCCGGCTGCCCCACCCGACGCACCACGGTCCAACCCGGCCCCTACACCCTCACCGCCCGCCTCGGCACCCTCCTGAGCCCACCACTGCCCTTCACCATCAACCCCTGACCCCGCCGCTCCGACACGGGTGAGGGCCTGCGGGTCGCTTGTGGACAGGTCGATGCGCGTTGTGGGTGGTGTGGGACGTGGGAAAGGGCGAGCGGAAGCCGCACCTGTGGGGGAGGGTGGCTGTGGACAACTGTCCCCGGGCAGGTGGGATTGCGGTGGAGCTGGGACGGTTAAGGGCCGAACCAGCGTTCTTCCGCGGTGCGGGGTGGGGCGGCGGTTGAGCCGGGGACCAGCTCCGTGTTGAGGGTGATCTCGCGGGGGCGGGTCGGGTCGACGGAGGCCAGTAAGAGTTTGCCCGCGGCTCGGCCCTTTTCCAGGACGGGCTGGCGGACGGTGGTGAGGCCGACGCGGTCGGCGTCGGCGATGCCGTCGAAGCCGGTGACGGTCAGGTCCTGGGGGACGCGCAGGCCGCGGCGGCGGGCCTCGGCCAGTGCGCCGAGGGCGAGGATGTCCGAGGTGCAGATCAGCGCGGTGACGTGCGGGTCCGCGTCCAGCAGTTGCGCCGCGGCCGACGCGCCGCTGGCGACGCTGTGGTCGAAGCGCTCCACCACGGGCACCCGGCCCCAGTCGACGCCGACCGCGCCGAAGGCGTCGGTGAGCCCGGCGAGGCGGGCGCGCTGGACGTGGAACGTCGCCGTCTCGGCGCGTTCGGTGGTGACGAAGCCGTCGTTGCGGTCGCGGGTCAGGCGCATGCACAGCACGCCGACGCGGCGGTGGCCCAGTGAGATGAGGCGCTTGGCCAGCGCGGTGATCGCGGCCCGGTCGTCGATGCCGACCCGGTCGACGCCCTCGACGTGCGGCTGGTCGGCGACCACGGTCGGCACCGGTCGCGACAGGACCGCCGCCAGGTGCGGGTCGTCGTCGGGGACCGAGTAGACGACGAAACCGTCCACGCCCGCCCGGTGCACCGCGGCCACGTCCTCGCGCTCCGGGTTCACCGGGACCAGGTGCAGACCCTGCCCCGCGCCCTCGCACGCCAGCGCCAGACCCTCCAGGAAACCGAGGGCCGCGGGGTCGCGGAACGCGTAGGAGAGGTTCTCTGTGAGCAGCAGTCCGACCGCCCCGGCCTTGCGGGTGCGCAGCGACCGGGCGACCGGGTCGGGACCGGGGTAACCCAGCCGCCGCGCGGTCTCCAGGACCCGCCTGCGCAGCTCGGGTGAGAGCTGGTCAGGCCGGTTGTACGCGTTGGACACGGTGGTCCGGGATACCCCCAGTTCCGCCGCCAGCGACGCGAGGGTCGCCGGGCGTCGCACATGTGTTGACCGCGCCATGGATTGACCGTAACGGTTCAGAACCAATTGCAGAAGCCCGACCTCTCGGCGAGGTCACCGATCGGGTCTCACCCGGTCGGGTTACGTCCGAGCCCCGCGGTGGCGTACGCTCAAACCGACAACGGTTTCCATTCTCGTGTCGTCGCCGCCCCGGGGTCGGATGAAGGCACACCCGACAGGCCAGGAGTGCTCCATGACCCACCGCCTGACCCCCACCGCCACGGGGTCCGGACGCCGACCGCTGCGCACCGCCGCCGCCATCGCCGGGCTGGTCGCGCTCACCGCGACCGCGTGTGGGGACTCACAGGGCCAGTCGCCGTCGGACGGTCGCATCACCGTCGTGGCGTCGACCAACGTGTGGGCCAGCGTGGCCACCGCGGTCGGCGGCGACGCCGTCACGGTCACCGCGATCCTCAGCGACCCCGGCGCCGACCCGCACGGCTACGAGGCCAAGCCCTCCGACGCCACCGCATTCGCCGGCGCCGACGTCGTGCTGTCCAACGGCGGCGGCTACGACGACTTCTTCACCACCCTCGTCGACTCCTCCGGCGTGGACGTCCGCCGCATCGTCGCCGTCGACCTGGCCGACCCGGACGCCGACGAGCAGAAGCCCGAGCCCGCCCCGGCCGACGCCCACCACGACCACAGCGAGAACGAGCACGTCTGGTACGACCTGGAGACCGTGCGCAAGGTCGCCACCAAGGTCGCCGACGAACTCGCCGCCGTCGCGCCCGACAAGGCCGAGGTGTTCCGCGCCAACGCGGCGAACTTCGATAAGGCAGTGCAAGAGCTGATCGTGAAGACTGCCGAGATCGGGCAGCGCAAACCGGGCGCGAAGGTCCTCTCGACCGAACCGGTCGCCGCCTACCTGCTGCACACCGCCGGGCTTGAGGACGTCACCCCGGCCGAGTTCTCCGAGGCCGTCGAAGAGGAGTCCGACCCGTCCGCGGCCGCCGTCGCCGAGGCCGAGGGCCTGGTGACCGGCAAGCAGGTCGTCGCCGTCGTCTACAACAGCCAGACCGAGATCCCGGTGACCAAGCGGCTCAAGGAGCAGGCCGGCGCGGCGGGCGTCCCGGTCGTGGGTGTGACCGAGACGCTGCCACAGGGCGTGACCGGATACCTTGACTGGATGACCAAGCAGGTCGACGCGCTCGCCGGTGCTGTGGCGGCGGCATGACCGAAGCACGCGGCCGCACCGCCACCGCGGCGGTGTCGCTCTCGGGTGCCCGACTGTCCTATGGCGACCGAACCCTCTGGGACGGCCTCGACCTGGACGTCCAGCCGGGCGAGTTCGTGGCGGTCCTCGGGCCGAACGGGTCCGGTAAGACCAGCCTGATGCGGGTCCTGCTCGGGCAGCAGAAGCTGAGCGCGGGAACGGTGCGCGTCGCGGGTGCGGCGCCCGGTAGGGGTAACCGCAACATCGGCTACATCCCGCAGCAGCGCGCTCTTGACCCAACGGTCGCTGTCCGTGGCCGCGACCTGGTCGGCCTCGGCTACGACGGTCACCGCTGGGGCCTAGGCATCGGCGGTATGCGGGAACGCCGCCGCCGGGTCGACGCCGCGCTCGACGCCGTTGGTGCTACCGCCTACGCCGACCGCCCCGTCGGCCTGCTCTCTGGCGGCGAGCAGCAACGCTTGCGGGTCGCCCAGGCTCTTGTCGGCGAACCCGAGGTGCTGCTCTGCGACGAGCCGCTGCTGTCGCTGGACCTGGCCCACCAGCGCGCCGTCAGCACCCTGATCGACGCCCGCCGCCGTGACGCGGGCAGCGCGGTCCTGTTCGTCACCCACGAGATCAACCCGGTGCTGCCGCTGGTCGACCGGGTGCTGTACCTGGTCGACGGCCGGTTCCGGATCGGTCCGCCGGAGCAGGTGATGACCTCGGAGACGCTCTCGGAGCTGTACGGCACCGAGATCGCCGTGGTCCGGGTGCGCGGCCAGATCCACATCGTCGGCGCGCACAGCGACCTGTGCGAGGACGGCGCGCACCACACCGAGCAGCTGCTGGAGCGCTGATGGACAAGCTGTTCGACCTCGAGCTGACCGCCCGGCTGCTCGAACTGCCGTTCGTGGTGACCGCGCTGGTCGTCGCCGCGGTGCTCGGCCTGCTCGCCGGGGTGCTCGGGCCGCTGATCGTCAGCAGGAACATGGCGTTCTCCGTGCACGGCACCGCCGAACTGGCGCTCACCGGGGGAGCGGCCGCCCTGCTGCTGGGCTGGGACATCGGCAACGGCGCCCTCGCAGGCGCGATCGTGGCCGCCCTGGTGCTCGGCCTGCTGTCGCGGCGCAGCTCCGACTACGACTCGGTGATCGGCGTCGTGCTGGCGTTCGGGCTGGGTCTCGGCGTGCTCATGCTGTGGCTGTACAAAGGCCGGTCGTCGAACAAGTTCGGCCTGCTCACCGGCCAGATCGTCGGCCAGGACTTCGCCAGCGTCGCCCTGCTCAGCGGCTGCGCGATCGTGGTGCTCGGCTTGCTCGCCGCTCTCTACCGCCCGCTGCTGTTCGCCAGCGTCGACCCGGAGGTCGCCAAGGCCCGCGGCATCCCGGTCACCGGCCTCGCCGTCGTCTTCGCCGTCATGGTCGGCGCCGCCACCGCCCTCGGCGTCCGCACCGTCGGCTCCCTGCTGGTACTGGCCCTCATGGTCACCCCAGCAGCCGCCGCCTGCCGCATCACCGCCAGCCCCCTCAAAGCCACCCTGCTCGCCGTCCTGTTCGCCGAGGTCTCCGCGGTCGGCGGCATCATCCTGTCCCTGGCCCCCGGCACCCCGGTCAGCGCCTTCGTCACCGCCATCTCCTTCCTGATCTACCTGGTGTGCTGGGCCATCAGCCGAACCCGCCGCACCAGCACCACCCGAGCCTGAACCCGCACACCCCCTTCGCAGATCGCGCCCCACCCGGCGGGAACGATGACTGCGGGTGTCCGCGCACCCGTTTGGCGTCACCCCAGCATCAACAGGGCCTGCAGGTGGCCGACCAAGGCACCGATGACCGCGCCCACTGCGATCAGCTTCCACTCGTCCTGCCGGAACGCGGGCCGCAGCAGGCCCTCGTACTCGACGCGGGTGAGTTGGTTCATCTTGGCGGCGATGGTGTTGCCGATGTCGAGGGCTTTGGTGGCGTACGGCTCGGCTTGCAGGGCGGTGCTGTCGAGGTAGGTCATGGCCTTGTCGGCGGCGGCGTGCTTCATCTCCTGGAAGCGGCGGGTGCCGACGGCGACGGCGACGAGGGGTTTGGCGATGCTGGCCTGGTCGTCGACGGACTTGCGGACCAGTTGTCGGATCATCTCCAGGAGGCGGTCGGAGCGGGGGCCGCGCAGGACGCCCTCGACGATGTTGGGGACGGTCATCACCTCGCGGGCGATCAGCTCGCCGTACTGCCTGGCGACCTCGGCCCGGCGGCGCTGGAAGACACCCTGCACCCAGAACACCCCGAGGAACCTGGTGCGTTCGCGGGGGAAGAAGACCAGCTTGATGGCCAGCCAGTCGGTGAACCAGCCGATGGCGGCGCCGAAGACCGGCAGCACCAGGGGTTCGCGGGTCAGCGCCCAGACGATCGTCTGCACGACGCCGAGGGTGAAGCCGAAGTAGATGCCGCAGCGGGCGATGAAGGCCATCTCGGGGCGGGAGATGTCGCGCACCAGCCGGACCAGTAGTTCCTTGTCGCGCTCCAGCGCGGTCACCGCGACCTGGCCGACGTCGAGCACGTCGCCGATGTTGGCCCTGACCTCGGCCATGACCTTGCGGACCAGCGCCGGGGTGCCCGCCTGCACCTGCTTGACGATCAGGTCCTGGGCCAGCACCGGCAGCAGTTCCCACAGCTGCGGGTGGTGCTTCTCCAGCACCTCGCGGGCGATGCGGTCCACGGTCAGCAGCAGCGGGCCCTGGATCTGGCGGGCCACCTCGTCGGGGTCGAGCCGCTCGACCACCTCGCGCGGGTCGACCAGCCTGCTGGTGATCAGCTCGGCGGAGGTCCGGATCATCCGCGCGGAGTTGCGCGGCACGACGCCCTGCCAGCCCAGCCACGGCTCGGCGACGCCGACGAAGCGCAGCGGGCGGAACATCATCTCGATGGCGACCCGCTTGGTCACGTAGCCGATCACCGCGGCCACGAAGGGCATCGAGAGGTAGACCGGCCAGTGCCGGGTGAAGTCGTCGATGATGGCGTCGACGCGCAAACCCGGCCTCCTCGGTTGTTGACTCGCGAGTAGATTAACGCCGCCTGCCTGCTCAGTGCAGGAGCAGGACGAGCTGGAGCTCACCAACGAGGAACCCGATCACCGCGCCGACGGTGATCAGCTTCCACTCGTCCTGGCGGAACGCGGGCCGCAGCAGCCCCTCGTACTGCACCGGCGTCAGGCCCTGGATCTGCCGGACGATGGTGGCCCGGATGTCGAGCGCGCCGGTCGCGTAGCCCTCCAGGTGGCGGACGGTGTCGGGCACGTGCTCGATCGCCCTGCGCGCCGCGGCCGCCTTCATCTCCTGGTAGCGGCGCGACCCCACGGCGGCCACGACCAGCGGCTTGGCCAGGCTGGCCTGCTCGTCGATCGACCGGCGCACCTCGCGCTCGACCATCCGGTGCAGCCGGTCGGCGCCCGGCCCGGTGAGCACCGCCTCCAGCACGTTCGCCACGGTCAGGATCTCGCCCGCGATCAGCTCGCCGTAGTCGCGGGCGACCGCCATCCGCCTGCGCTGGAACATGCCCTGCCAGGTCACCAGCCCGAGGAAGCGCCGCGGCTGCCGGGGGAAGAAGATCATCTTCAGCGCCAGCCAGTCGGTCAGCCAGCCGGTGATGCCGCCGAAGACCGGCAGCACCCACGGGTTCTTGGTCAACGCCCACGTCCCCAGCTGCACGACGCCGATGACCGCCCCGAACCAGATCCCCGACCGCGCGATGAACCGCATCTCCGGCGCCGCGGTGCCCCGGATCAACCGGTTGAGCACTGCCTTGTCCCGCACCAGCGCCCGCACCGCCATGTCCTTGACGTCGAGCAGCGACTCGATGTCCTCGGCGACCTCCCGCATCAGCCGCTCGACCACCGCGGGCGCCTCCCGGCGGATCCGCCCCAGCACCCGGTCCTGCGCCTGCCTGGGCAGAAGCTCCCACAGGTTCGGCTGGTACTGCGCGAGCACCTCCCTGGCGATCTCGTCGACCGCCCGCTCGATCGGCCCCCGCAGCTCCTCGGCCACCCGCTTGGGGTCCAGCCGCCCGAACACCTCCCGCGGCGCGATCAGGTTGGTGGTCATCAACTCCATCGCGACCGTGGCCATCCGCTCGGCGTTGCGCGGGATCACCCCCTGCCACCCCAGCCGCCACACCCCCACGAACTCCACCGGCCGGAACATCATCTCGATCGCGGCCCGCTTCGTCACGTACCCGATCACCGCCGCCACCAGCGGCATCGACAGGTACACCACCCAGTGCTCCCGCAGGTCCGCCCCGATCGCGGCCCAGTCCACCCGCCCACCTCCCCCACCGGAGGGTGAACCTCCATACAGGACGCACCGAGTCTCGCACGCCCCCGGCCCCACCCCCGGCCCACGCGCGACATCTCCCCGACATCTCCAGGGGATGCGAACCTGGTGGCACCCATCCGCCGCACGGGGCGCGGTGCTGAATGAGAAAGGACCCAGCCCGGGTGGGGCTGGGTCCCTTGTCGATGAGGGCTAGATCCGACCAGCGGCTCGGCGCTGGCGGGCTACCTCGGCCAGGACGACCCCCGCGGCCACGGAGGCGTTGAGGGACTCCACGCCCGCGGCCATCGGGATGGACACGGTGGCGTCGCACGCCTCGCGGACCAAGCGGGTCAGGCCGCGGCCTTCCGAGCCTGCGACGACGACCAGCGGGGAGGTCGCCAGGACGAGGTTGTCGATGTCCATGCTGCCGTCGGCGTCGAGGCCGACGATCATCAGGCCCGCTTCGGCGTAGGCGCGCAGTTGGCGGGTGAGGTTGGTGGCGACCGCGACCGGGAGCTTGGCGGCGGTACCGGCGGAGGTGCGCCACGCGACCGCGGTCATGCCCGCGCTGCGGCGCTGGGGGAGCAGGACGCCGTTGGCGCCGAAAGCGGCGGCGGAGCGGACGACCGCGCCCAGGTTGCGCGGGTCGGTCACCCCGTCGAGCGCCACGATCAGGGCGGGCTCGCCGCTGGCCTGCGCCGCGTCGAGCAGGTCGTCCGGGTGGGCGTACTCGAACGGCGGGACCTGCAGGGCCAGGCCCTGGTGCATGGCGCCAGCGGTCAGCCGGTCGAGCTCGGGGCGGGAGACCTCCAGCACCGAGATGCCGCGGTCGGCGGCGAGGCGGACCGACTCGGCCACCCGGTCGTCCGGCTCGATGCCGATCGCCACGTACAGGCCGATCGCCGGGGCGTGGGCGCGCAGCAGTTCGACGACCGGGTTGCGCCCGGCCACCAGCTCGTTCGCGCCCTTGTCCTGGGTCTTGGCCGCGCGCTTGGCGATGGCGCCTGCGCGGCGGTTGGCGACGTGGCCCGGCCTGCTCTCCGCCTTGGGGGTCGGGCCCTTGCCCTCCAGTCCCCTGCGCCGCTGCCCGCCGGAACCGACGACAGCGCCCTTCTTGCTGCCCGGTTTGCGCATCGCACCCTTGCGCTGGGAATTGCCTGCCACCTCAGCCGTCCTTCAATGTCCACTGTGGACCGCCGGGGGTGTCCTCGACGGCGACGCCCGCGATCAGCAGGCGGTCCCGGATCGCGTCGCTGAGCGCGAAGTTCCGTTCGCTGCGCGCCCTGGCCCGCTCCTCGAGCAGGTCGGACACCAATGCGTCCAACGCCTGGCGCAGACCCGTGTCCGCGCCCGCGTCGTCGACCCACCGCTGCGACAGCGGGTCCAGCCCGAGCACCCCGGTCATCGCCCGCACCGACGCCGCGATCTCGCGGGCACCGGTGTCGTCGGCCGCGTCCAGGGCGGTGTTGCCCTGCCGCACCAGGTTGTGCACCGCGGCCAGCGCCGCGGGGGTTGCGAGATCGTCGTCCAGCGCGGCCGCGAACTCCGCGCTCACCCCGCCGGGAGCGACGACGCCCGTGCGCTGCGCCACCTTGCGCAGGAACGTCTCGACCCGCTGGTAGGCGCGCACCGACTCGTCGAGGGCGGCCTCCGAGTACTCGATCGTCGACCGGTAGTGCGGGCCGACCAGGTAGTACCGCAGTTCTTGCGCGCGCACCCGGTTCAGCATCTCCGGGATCGACACCACGTTGCCCAGCGACTTCGACATCTTCTCGCCGCTCATGGTGACCCACGCGTTGTGCATCCAGTACGAGGAGAACCCGTCACCCGCTGCCCGCGACTGGGCCTGCTCGTTCTCGTGGTGCGGGAACACCAGGTCGATGCCGCCGCCGTGGATGTCGAACTCGGCGCCCAGGTACGCGCGGGCCATCGCCGAGCACTCCAGGTGCCAGCCGGGCCGCCCGGAACCCCACGGTGTCGGCCACGACGGCTCGCCCGGCTTCGCCGACTTCCACAGCGTGAAGTCCCGCGCGTCCGCCTTGCCCTGCGCCGCCGACTCGCCCTGCTGCGCCTCGTCGACCTTGATGCCCGACAACTCGCCGTAGGCAGGGTAAGAGGCGACGGAGAAGTACACGTCCCCACCGGAGGCGTACGCGTGACCGCCGTCGATGAGCCTCTGCATCAGCTCGACCATCTGCGTCACGTGCCCTGTCGCGCGCGGTGACACTGACGGCGGCAAGCAGCCGAGCGCGTCGTAGGCGGAGTCGAATGACCGCTCGTGCGTGGCCGCCCACTCCCACCACGGCCTGCCCGCCTCCGCGGCCTTGACCAGGATCTTGTCGTCGATGTCGGTGACGTTGCGCACCAACCGCACGTCCAGGCCGCCGTGCGCCAGCCAGCGGCGCACCACGTCGAAGTTGAGCCCGCTGCGCACGTGCCCGATGTGCGGGACGCCCTGCACCGTCGCACCGCAGACGTAGATCGAGGCGATCCCGGGTACCAGCGGCGCGAACGGGCGCGAGGTGCGACTCGCGCTGTCGTAGATGTGCAGGGACACGACTATCTCCTGGTGGGAGCACAGCGTTGACTGGGGGAAATGGTACGGGTAACGCGCGGGTCACCCGTCCCCGGTTTGGGTTGACCACCCGTGACCGGCGGTGACCGGGTCCGCTCGGCTTGGCGCTTAGTCCGCGATCCCGTGCCTGCGCAACGCGCCGAGCAGCGCGTCCTGGCGGTTCGCGGTCGCCTGCGGCTCCACCCGCTCGAATCGACAACCGGCCGCCGCGGCGCCGCCGTCGGCCTTCGCGCTGTCGCCGATCATGAGCGCCGCGCCCGGCTCGACCGAGAGCCGCTCGCAGGCGATCTCGAAGATCTTGGCGTCCGGCTTGACCACGCCGACGACGTAGGACAGCACGAACTCGGTCACCAGTTCGTCCAGGCCCCAGTGCGCGAACGTGTCCCGCAGGTCCCAGGCGATGTTGCTGACCACGGCCACCGGGATGCCCTTCGCGCGCAGCAGGCGCAGCGCGGCCTCGGTGTCCGGGTAGGGGCGCCACGAAGACGGCGCCAGCATCAGGTCGTAGAGCTTGCCGGGGGTGTCGCCGCCGAGGCCGAGGTCGGGGTGCACGAGGGACGCCTCGTAGCCCGCGCGGTGCACCTCGGGGTCGAGGTCGCGGCGGTGCCAGGAGTCGTGCAGGTCCGCTGGCAGGTGCGCCGGGACGCCGGTCGGCACCGTCATCAGCGCGAGGACGTCGGCGTAGCGCTCGGCGGTCAGCGCGGTCCCGTCGGCGTTGTGCAGGCCGTCGACAGCGCCGGGCCCCGGTTCCAGGCGGAACAGGGTCCCGGAGAAGTCCAGCAGGACGCCGCGGATGACCACGGCGTCCACGCTAGAGGTCGCTACGCGTGGCCGGTCACCCGCTCCGGTGTGATGCGCACCACGACGCGCACCGTGTCCGGGGTGTCCCCGCTATAGGGCTTGCCGAGGTACTTCTCGGACAGCTCGTTGATCAGGTCGTCGCCGCCCTCGGTGGTGAGCCGCGCCGCGCCCCTGACCTCGATGTAGCTGTACGGGTTGTCCTTGTTGACGACCGTGACGCTGACCCGCGGGTCCCGGCGCAGGTTCTTCTCCTTCTGCCTGCCCGCCACGGTGGACAGCAGCAGGTCCTCGCCGTCGCGGCGCACCCACAGCACCGAGGTCTGCGGGCCGCCGTCGGGGTTCAGCGTGGCGAGGGTGGCGAAGTTGGCGCCGTCGATGAGGGCCTTGGCGCCCTCGGACAGAAGTGATCCCATGCCGGGAAACTTACGTGCGGCACCGGGGTACCGCTCAACCTGCGGGAACGCCCTGCTCGGCTGGCACGAGCAGCACCGTGGCCACCGCCGCGACGCCCTCGCCGCGGCCGGTCAGGCCCAGTCCGTCCGTCGTCGTGCCGGAGACCGACACCGGGCCGCCCACGGCCGCCGAGAGCACCTCCTGGGCCTCCGCGCGGCGCTTGCCGATCTTGGGTTCGGTGCCGATGACCTGGACCGCGGCGTTGCCCACCCGCCAGCCCGCCGCCTCGACCCGCGACCGCACCTCGGCCAGCAGCGTGCTGCCGTGCGCGCCCGCCCAGCGCGGGTCGCCGGTGCCGAACACCGCGCCGAGGTCGCCGAGCCCCGCGGCCGACAGCAGGGCGTCGCACAGGGCGTGCGCGGCGACGTCGCCGTCGGAGTCACCGAGGCAGCCGGGCACCCCGGGCCAGTGCAGGCCCGCGATCCAGCACTCCCGGCCTACGTCGATCGGGTGAACATCAGTGCCGATCCCGACCCTCATGGGGCTACTCCCGCCGACAGCACGAACTCGGCAATCGCCAGGTCAAAGGGGGTTGTGATTTTCATCGCATAGGCGTGTCCCGGCACCGTGGCGACCGGCACGCCGATCTTCTCCACCAGGCCCGCGTCATCGGTGGCCGAATCGCCCGCCTCGGCATACGCCCTGGTCAGCGTGGCCAGGTCGAAGCCCTGCGGGGTCTGCACGACGCGCAGCGCGGCCCGGTCGGGCGTGGCGAGCACGGTACCGCCGAAATCGACCTGTTTGACGGTGTCGGCCATCGGCAACACCGGGATCACCGCCGGTGCCCCCGCCGCGACGGCGGCCACCACGGCCCGGATCACGTGGGCGGGGGTGAAGCAGCGCGCGGCGTCGTGCACGAGCACCACGCGGGCGTCCGGGACGACCTTGATAGCGTGCCGCAGGGCGAGCCGGACCGACTCGGTGCGGTCGGCCCCACCAGCCACGACGTCGGCCGCGAGGCCCTCGTCACGCAGCAGTGCGGCGGTCGACTCGACCTCGGTGGGCGGGGCCGCGACCACGACATGCCGCACGCAGCCCGCGTCGAGCAGGCCGCGCACGGCATGAGTGAGCAGAGCCGTCCCGCGCACCGGGACCAGCGCCTTGGGCACCCCGAAGCCGAGGCGTTCGCCTCGACCCGCGGCGGGCACGATGGCCACGGCGCGAGCCTGCTCGGGGGTGCTGCGGTCGCTGCTGTCCGATGGGGGTGTCATGCATGTCTCAGTCGGGCGATCCGCCGGAAAGCCCGGTCGGGACGTGCGGTGGTGTTCTCCAGGTGAGGGAGCTAGACGGTCGCGGTGGCCAGGACCTCGTCCAGCAGGACCTCGGCCTTGTCCTCGTCGGTGCCCTCGGCCAGCGCCAACTCGCTGACCAGTATCTGCCGAGCCTTGGCCAGCATCCGCTTCTCACCTGCGGACAGGCCGCGGTCCTTCTCCCGCCGCCAGAGGTCCCGCACCACTTCGGCCACCTTGTTCACATCGCCGGAGGCGAGCTTCTCCAGGTTGGCCTTGTACCGGCGCGACCAGTTGGTCGGCTCCTCGGTGTGCGGAGCGCGCAGCACGTCGAACACGCGGTTGAGGCCCTCTTGACCGACGACGTCCCGCACGCCGACGATCTCGGCGTTGTCTGCGGGGACGCGGACGGTGAGGTCACCCTGCGCGACCTTGAGGACGAGGTACTTCTTCTCCTCGCCCTTGATCACCCGGGTCTCGATCGCTTCGATGAGTGCGGCACCGTGGTGCGGGTAGACGACGGTCTCTCCGACCTTGAAAACCATGTGTCCTCTGCCCCTTTCGCTGGTCCCAGCTTAACACGAGTCGCACTGACCAGGAGATGAGGCGTTGAACGTCTGTGCAGGTCAAGGGCCACATCAGGGAATGGCCGGGGGTTGACAAGTGCCGGGGGCGCGTACTCAGCAGGGTGCGGGGGCGCGGTGGCGGCACATGTCGATCTCGCGGCGCCGCCCGTTCCACTGTGGACCCGGGCGCGGACGTGACGGGCGCGACATCCGACGGGTGATTGTCCGCCCACGCCGCAACCCGCCACCGCGCCCCGGCTAGGCTCCTGAGCCGGTAGGTGATTGTCCGCTAGCGACGCAGGAGCACCCGTGAGCCGTGCACAGCAGAACTCGACCGGCAGGCTGCGCCTCGCCCCGGCCGTGTTGGGCCTCGGCATCGCCGCAGCACTGGTGACCGCGGGCTGCAGCTCCGGTCAGATCACCCAGACCGACTCGCAGCTGCCCGCCGTCAACGGCGCGCTCGCGCAGGCGGGCCAGATCGCGGTGCGCGACGCCGTGCTCGCCTACCCGGAGAACGGCTACTACGCCAAGGGCGCCGACGCGCCGCTGTCGCTGACGATCGTCAACGTGGGCGGCACCCCGGACAAGCTGGTCGAGGTCACCAGCCCGCTGGCGACCGAGGTCGAGGTCTCCGGCGACGCCAACCTGCCCGGCGGGTTCGCGCTCGTCGTCGGCAAGGCGGGTGCGGAGGCGGACGGCAAGAAGTCCAGCGCCCCCACCACCCCGACCCCGACCACCACCAGCGCGGTCGCCCCGACATCGGCCTCGGCAGGCAAGCCCACCTCGGGCGCCCCGAGCACCACGACCACGACCGGTTCGGTGGCGGCCACCTCGGTGACGCCGACCACGACCACCGCCAAGCTGAAGCTCGGCACGCTGGAGATCGTCCTCAAGGGCTTCTCCGAGAAGCTGTACCCGGGCAAGAACGTCCCGGTCACCTTCGTGTTCGAGAAGGCGGGCCCGGTCACCGTCAACCTCCCGATCGCCGCCCCGAACGGGCCGCGCGAGGAGCACAAGAGCGAGCACTGAGCGGACTGTCGGTCCCCGGCCGTACCGTGCTGGCCGTGGTGATGGTCCAGTGGTGAGCAAGTCCAGCTACCGGTGCGCCGACTGCGGGCACACGGTCGCCAAGTGGTTCGGCCGCTGCCCGGAGTGCCAGACCTGGGGCAGCCTGGAGGAAGTCGGCGCGCCCAAGGTCAAGATCGCCGCGGGGGCGCCGAGCTCGCCTGCCCGGCCGATCGCCGAGGTCGACATCGAGGCCGCGCGGGCCCGCCAGACCGGGGTGCCCGAGTTGGACCGGGTGCTCGGTGGCGGATTGGTGCCCGGCGCGGTGGTGCTGCTCGCCGGTGAACCCGGTGTCGGCAAATCGACGCTGCTGCTCGAGGTCGCCTACCGCTGGGCCGCGCGCGACGGCGAGTACGGGCCGACGTTGTACGTGACCGGCGAGGAGTCGGCGGGGCAGGTCCGGTTGCGGGCCGAGCGCACGGGCAACGTGCACCAGTCGATGTTCCTGGCCGCGGAGAGCGACATCGCGGCGGTGCTGGGGCACGTGGACGCGGTCCGGCCGGGGCTGCTCGTGGTCGACTCGGTGCAGACGATGTCCTCGCCCGCGGTGGACAGCGCTCCCGGTGGTGTGACCCAGGTGCGGGCGGTGACCGCCGCTCTGGTGGCCCTGGCGAAGGAACGCGGGCTGCCGGTGCTGCTGGTCGGGCACGTGACCAAGGAGGGCTCGATCGCCGGTCCGCGGGTGCTGGAGCACCTGGTGGACGTCGTCCTGCACTTCGAGGGCGACCGGCACTCCATGCTGCGGCTGCTGCGCGGGGTGAAGAACCGGTTCGGGCCCGCTGACGAGGTCGGCTGCTTCGAGTTGGTGGAAAGCGGCATCGTCGGCGTCCCCGACCCGTCCGGCCTGTTCCTGAACCGGCGCGACACCGGGGTCGCGGGCACGGCGGTGACGGTGGCGGTCGAGGGCAAGCGCCCCCTGCTCGGCGAGGTCCAGTCCCTGGTCGCCAAGTCCCACCTGGGCACCCCGCGCCGCGCCGTCTCCGGCCTGGACTCGGCCCGCGTCGCCATGGTGCTGGCCGTCCTGGAACGCCGCGGCGGCATCCGCCTCGGCGACGCCGACGTCTTCGCCGCCACCGTCGGCGGCATGAAGATCCCCGAACCCGCCGCCGACCTCGCCATAGCCCTCTCCGTGGCCACCGCCGCCCGCGACGTCGCCCTCCCCCCGGACCTGGTCGTCCTCGGCGAAGTAGGGCTCGCAGGCGAAGTCCGCCGAGTCTCCGGCGTCCGAGCCCGCCTCACCGAGGCCCTGCGGCTGGGGTTCACCAAAGCCTTGATCCCCCCGGACTCCGGCGATCTCCCGGACGGGATCGAGGCCCGCGTGGTGGGGGACCTGGCTTCGGCGATGAACAACTTGCAGGTGCTGCGGGAATAACCGGGGCTAGTCCTCGGCGCGGTCTTCGAGGTAGCGGGTGTGGTCGGATTGTCGGCGGAGGTCGTCGGCGAAGAAGTGGGTGGCGACCTTTTCGGCGTCCAGGTCGAGCAGGTCCAGTTGGGCCAGGAGTTCACCGGCGGCGGAGCGGGCGTTGGAGCGTTTGGCGACGCCGATCCACCAGGGCAGGTTCAGGTACGTCTCCACCGCGAGCGGCACGTCGACGCGGACCAGGCGGGTCACGCTGTGGGAGGTTTCCGGGTCGGCGGCCAGGTCGTCGGGGCGGGCGAGGACGGCGCCGAGGACCTCGCCGATGTGCTCCAGGCGGTCCAGGGCGCCCTCGGGCATGCGCTTGGTCTCGGCGCGGACCTTCGCCAGCAGGGCGGCCAGGTCGGCGCGCAGGCGGGACGCCTCGATGGCCGGGTCGACCGAGAGTTGGACGCGTTCGGGCGGTGCGGCCAGCGCGCCGACCAGGTAGAGCGCGCCGATCACCGGGAGCCAGTACGGGCCTGCGAGACCGACCAGGTGCAGCCCGACCCCGCCGAGCCCGGCGACGCAGCCGACGAGGTTCTTGGTCGAGCCGAGGTAGCGGACGACCCGGTCACTGGTAGCCACGGATCTCCCGGAACACGTGCTGCAGGTCGGTGTCGCGCGCGTCGAAGACCTTGCCGCCGGTGCGCTTGGCCACGTCCGCCATCTCGTCCTTGTTGCCCTCGCCGAACAGGACCGTGAACACCGGCACGCCCTTGAGGCGCTCCGGCAGCCTGTCCCGCGCCTGCTGGAACCCGGCGAGGTCGGTGCCGCTGTTGTTCTCGCCGTCGGTCATCAGCACGATCGAGGTGAACCGCCCGTCGTCCGGCTGGGCGCCCAGGTGCTGGTAGGCCCGCTCCAGGCTGGCGTAGATCGCGGTGCCGCCGCCGGAGTCCAGGTCCTCGGCGGTCTGCTTGATCCGGTCGAGTTCGGCGCGCTGGTCGACCTCCGGCACGGAGAAGGTGATCGGCTGCCCCGGTTCGCCGCTGAACGGCAGGAAGGTGACCTCCTCCCGGCCGTGGAAGCGCCGGTAGCGGCCGACCAGGTCGTTGCTCGCGCCGGTGAGCCCCACCAGCGCCGCGCGCAGCTTCTCGATCCGCTCGCCCGCCATCGAGCCGGACACGTCGAGCACGTAGACCGTCCGCGACGGGCGGCGGATCTCGTCGAAGTACGCCATCAGCAGCGCGTCGAACGCCTGCTCGGTAGCCGGGAAGGGCAGCTCGACCAGCGTTCGCGTGCCGAAGTCCTTGTCCAGGTCGACACCGGGCACGGCGGGCCTGCGGTGCGTGCGGGACATGATGTCGCGCTGCACGGCCGGGGTGCGCAGGTACTCGGTGAGCTTCTTGTGGTCGGCGCGCGCGTGCTCGGGGGCGTCCTTGAGCGCGGTCAGCGGGTAGTCGGCGGTGACGACGCCGTCGCTGGGGTAGATCAGCGCCAGCGGCTCGGGGAGCTTCCCGCCCGCGTTGAGGGAGAGCAGCACCGACTCGTAGTTGATCAGCCCGTCGATCTTCGCGCCCGGGTCCTCGCCGGTGGCCCGCCGCTGGTACGCCTCCGAGAGCCAGCCCGACGACCCCGCGCTCATCGCCTGCGCCGAGAAGAACCCCTTCAGCTGCGGCTTGACCGCGCCCACCTCGGTCGCGCTGATCGCCGACCCGGTGCCTGCCAGCGCGGACGCCACGCCGACCAGTGCGGAGAACCCGGAGTTCGACGCCGACGGGTCGGTCATGCCGTAGCTGAACCGCTTGTCCGCCGCCGCTTTCGCGATGTCCGACCAGGACACCGGCTTGTCCACCCAGCCGAGCTCGGTCGCCTTCGAGCGGGCCAGCCCCAGCACCACCGGCGAGGTCATGATCTTCGCCTGGGCGCCGAGCCTGCGCGCGGCGTCCGGGATCGCCTGCGGGTAGCGGTTCGCGGAGAACCACACCGCGTCGTACCGGCCGTCGGCCTTGCCGCTGGCCAGGACCTCCGAGCCCTCGATGGTGCCGCTGAAGGTGAACTCCACCCGCACCCCGGTGGCCTGCGCGGCCTGGTCGAGCACCGGCTTCAGGTCGGCGAGCTCGCTGCCCGCCAGCACCCGCAGCTTGCCCGCTTCCGCCTGGCTGACCGGCTTCTCGTCGCCCGCGTCCGAGGAGCAGCCGGACAGGACCGCCGCGACGGCAAGGACGGTGGCGATGACCCGTTTCATGCTTCTCCCCCGGTCTCGGTGTCGTGCGAGCGGCGCAGGTGGTCGCGCGTGCGGTGCAGCTCACCGGTCAGCGCGGCGACGGTGGTGGCCATGTTCTTCGTGGCACCCGCCCGGAACTCGTCCACCGCGTCGATGGCGCGCAGGATCTGGTCGAACGACGCGCGGATGGTGGCCACACCGACCGCCGGGTCGGCCGCGCCCTGCTGGATCTGGGCGGTGTGCTGCTCGAGCAGGCTCCCGTTGGCGCGCATCAGTTCGTCGGTCGTCCCGCGCAGCGCCTCGATCTCCTCGAGCACCGCGCGTTGGTTGGCCAGGCCGCCGCTGACGACGAGCGCGATCCGCAGCGCCGCCACTGTGGTGGTGCAAGCCCGTTCCACGCCTCGGATCAGCTCGTCGTTGTTGCGCCGCAACAGGTCCAGCGCGAGGTAACCCTGGGCGCAGACCGCGAGCTGGGTGAGGATGTCCTGATGGCGTTGTCGCACCGGCAAAAGCACGTCGGCGCGCAGTGAGGTCGCCGCCGCTGGGTCGGCGTAGTCGAGCACCCCGGCTTGGCGGTCGATGGCGCCGTCCAGCGCCTCGGCGAACACCGCCGCTTCCGCCAGGTGGCCCATGTTCTCCCACAGCCGCGACCGCTCGCCCTTGATCGCCGCGTTGTCCCGGCGCAGTTGGTCCTGCCGGGTGCGCAGGTCGACGATGAGCAGGTTGATCGGGGTGTTCGCCGCCTGGTACCGCTCCAGCAGCCGCTTGCCACCGCCGATCGGGATCAGCCCGAACAGCTTGCGCGGGGCGGTGGGTGCGGCGCCGGGATCGAGTTCGGCGACCGTGCGGCGCAGCTCGACCAGGCTGGTGGTGATCCGCTGCTCCGGGCCGGACCGCCTGCCCTGCGCGGTGGCCAGCGCGTCGACCGACCGGTCCAGCAGGGCGGTCGCGATCCCGGCCGCCACCCGCATGTCCGCCTCGCCGACGGCCATGATCTCGTCGACCTTGTCGGAGAAGTCGGGGGAGCGGGGGTCGAGCGCGGTCAGCTCCGCGGTGAAGCGGCCCGCCTTGGCCTCGGCGGCGGCGCGGGTCGGATCGTCGACCGGGACCAGGCCCGCCGCGCGGTCGAGCGGGACCGGGTCGACCGGATCCGGTGGCGTTAAAGCGATGTCGCTCACCGGTAGTACTTCGCGATCTCGTTGAGCAGCCGCTCCAGCGTCTCGTAGCTGGGCACCTCGGCCTGCGAGAGCAGGTCGGCAGGCGCGTTCAGCTTGCGGTCGGCCAGCAGGTCGAGGAACGCCTTGGGGTCGTCGGTGCGGAACCCGAACTCGGCGGCCAGCCGCTTGAGGTCGGGGTCGGTGCTCAGCAGCTCGCCGACCCGGCCGCCCTCGCCCTTGAGCGGCACCAGGGTGTGCTCGGACAGCAGGGTCGGCTGCGGGTACAGCAGCTTCATGTCGGGGCGGATCGAGCCGTCGCCGCGCAGTTGCCGGTCGAGGAACTGCGACTCGTAGATGAACACCAGCGGCGCCTTGCCCATGCCCGCGGCCAGGTAGTCCTCGAACGGGCCCTCGCTGCTGCTCTGCGTGTAGCCCTGGTCGATGAACAACTTCACCGCGGGCGGCAGCACCTTCGCCTCGGCCTCGGGGGTCGCGACGACCTGGTTGTCGTTGAGCACGTGGGAAACCAGCGCCAGGTACATGGCCGCGGAGTTGGAGTTGCGCGGGTCGGTGGTGGTGATCAGGACGTTCTTGCGCACGGGGTAGGCGGTGTTGCCGGGCAGTTGGTCCCAGCGGGTGCCCTTGCCGGTCAGCTCCAGGTACTTCGCGATGTCGAGCACCTGGTACTCGCCGAGGCCCTTGTGCACGACGCCCTGCGCGGTCAACAGGTCCACGATCGGCGCGAACGTCGCCACCGCCATCGGCGACCGGAACGGCGTGTAGACCTTGTTGACCTTCTTGTCCTGCTTGATCCGCTGCGCCGCGGGCCGCGACGACGGGAACGCGAAGTCGTACGGCCCCAGGTCCACCGTGGTCGCGATCTGCCGCGACCCGGCGGAGTCGAACTCCACCCTCAGCCCGTGCCTGCCGAACACCTCGACCACCCTGGCGTCAGCGAAGAACGCCGCCTTCTCCGACCCGCCGACCCCCCGCACCACCTGCGCGCCCTGACCGGGCACCTGGTCGTCGTCCCCCGACCCGAAGATGATCGCCACCACCACGGCCGCGAGCAACACCACGGCAAGACCGATGCTGATCCGACGTTTCATGCACCCCTCCCCACCGGTCCGATGATCCCGGCCCCACACCCCCTACGACGCCGTTTCGCCCGCACTGGACATGAAGTCGGCATGAACGCCAGGCGACGTCTTGGTTCAGGCAAGGGCCTTGCGCATGTCCCGCAACCGCGTGGCCAGGTCGGCCTTGGCGGCGGGGGCGATGATCAGCCGGTCACCGGGGAGGACGAGGTTGAGCCACCTGCCGCGCGTGGAATCGGCGTACCGCAAGGGGTGTGGGGCTGCGGTGCGCCGGTTGGCGTGGTCACGGGCCGCTACGGAGAGTTGACCGCCACCGGTCGTGGGGAGCTCGGCGATCCGTTGCGCCAGCGCGAGTTCCGGGTCCTTTCGGGCTTTCGTGGTGTAGTGCCGCTCACTGGGCTCCGGCGGCCCGACAGTGACCGCTCGACCCCGCCCCGGCGGGAGGTCCGGCAGCTGCTCGACCACGCTGTCCGGCAACCGGTCGGGACTGATTTGTCGCAAATGGACGGTATTGTGCTGCCGCACCGCGAGCACGGCGTCCCGCCCGCTCGCCGCCGCCAACACCCCAACCGTCTTCTCGCCGCTGGTGACCCACCCGGAGAACTCCACCCGAGCCCGGCACAACAACGCCACCGTCGCCACAAGATCCGCGTCCACCCGCTCGCGCCGATCCACCAGTCCCAGCTTCCCCAACTCCACCAGCGCCTCGGCATCCCTGGCGCGTTCCTCCGCGACGGGGATCCAACTCGGTACCGGCGCAAGCGTGACGTGCAACTCGCCGAGTGCTTCCCTGCGGACAACCCGCGCGAGCACCTCCGCGGGCAGGACCAGCGGTCGATCCAGCAATGCCTACTCACCGATGACCGGGGGAGCGGTGATGGCATCGGTCCCGAACAACTCCTCAGGATCCGCCACCACGAGATAACTGGGCGCCGACCGCTCCAGGTCATCCTCCCCCTTGGCGGCACCACCACCCGCCCCAACCGGAAGCCCACCCCCCATCGACCGACCCGTCCGGCTTCCCCCGGCCCCGAACCCCCTGGCGCCCTCGGTCGGGCCAACTCCAGTCCTGGCCCCTTCCGGCCCGAACCCCCGCCCAACCTCAGCCCGAACCCGACCCTGCTCACCCCCGTGCGGCACCCGCGGCCCCGACTCCCCGCCTGGACGGCCGCCTGCTTGCCCGGGCTGCCCACCGCCGGGTCGTCCGGTCGCCTGCGGTGCTCGTTCGCCGGTGGATCCCTGTCCGCCCGGCTGACCCCACTGGCCGACTGGTGTCCGGCCCGGCGTCCATCGGGTCCCCGGCGGACGCAGTGGCGGCACCGGTGGTCCAGGTGCTGGTCCCGGAGTCGGCGCGGGCCGCGGTCCGGGCTGCGGCACCGGCTGGCTGCCAACGACCTGCTGCGGCGGCGTCGCCCAACTCGTGGCTGTGACCTGCGGTCGACCGGTCTGCTCGACAGCACTGCGCGCTCGTCCGTTGTCGGGTGGTTCGACCGCGGGCCGCCGCGCCGGGATCGGCTGCCGCACCGGGGGCACCACCGGCTTCTCCGCCTGCGGCGCCTGCTCGACCGGGTCGATCGTGAACTCGCCGTACGTCTGCGGCAAGGAGGCGATGTGGGCAGCGGACTGCGTCTCGTACACCCGCATCACGTGGATGTTCGCCTCGGCCGCGAGGTTGCGCTGCCGCACTGAGTCCTCATAGGACTCCGATGCCGCGCCGAGGGTGGTCAGGTTGTCCCACATGTTCGGTCTGGCAGGCGCGGGCGGGACCGGCTGAACCGCGTCGCGGGCGGAGTGGAACAACGAGACCTGGTTCATGGTCACCTCCTTGGCCTGCGTCAGCGCGGGCTGGGCCGCGGCGTGCCACCGGGCCAGCGGCACCGCTCCGCGTTGCGCGGACTCACTGGCCTCCCCTTGCCACGCCTGCGCCATCGACGCGTTGATCGCCAGGATCTCCACCGCGAGGGTTTCGTACTCCACTGCCACCTTGGCCAACAGTTCCGCAGCGCTGATCAATGACTCGGTACCCACGCCTGCGTGGAAGTTGTCGTAGATCCCCTCGCCGGAGATGGCGGTCACCGGCCTACCCCGCCTTCATGGTCGTGATCGCCAAGACCGCCATCTCGCGGACCGTGTCGCACACCTCGGGTCCATCGCCATCCCCATCGACGTGGAAGGTCAACTCGTCGCGGATCCCGACGACCAGGTTGCAGTGGCCGCGGGGGCGCAGGTCCTCGCTGAAGTGGAACACGCCGGGATAGCCCTCGATCACGACCGGTTCGAAGTAGCCCGTGTCGTTCTTGAACACGCGGTACGTGTCGTCGAGTCCGCCCGAGTTGGAGGCCAACCAGCCGAAGACGAAGGTCTCGAGGGTCTTTTCGTTGTCCCAGTCGCAATAGGGATCGTTCGACTCGAGTTTGTGAGCAGTTCCCTCAGGCTCCCAGCCGAGTCCACCGGACTGCTCCGGGGTGAGTACGGCGCATGGGTCCTTGCGGAACCTTCCCGGGGCAATGGGCTCGTGCACTCCCGGCGCACCGTACTCGCGTGTCGTTGCCGGTGCTGTGGTGGAGGTGCTTGGCATCGGGGACCCGGCTTCGGTACAACCGCTCGCGAGCGCTGTGAGCCCCACCAGGCAGGTGAGCAGCCTTGCGCTCATATCACCCTTCCTCTGATCGCAATGTGGCCGAGTTGACCGCCTCTGTGGCCGCATAAGCCTGCCTGGCGGCGGTGAGCATGTGGACGTAGTCGCGGGCGTACTCGCGCATCGTCTTGTTGTGCTCGATGGCCTTGACCAGGGTCTGCCTGGTTGCTTCGGCCTCGGAGTCACTCGCTGGGTCCTGCGCGGGCGGCTGGACGATGTCGTACGCCGTGGTGAGTTGGCGCTGACACGCGCTGATCCTGTCGGTGATGGTCTTCCACTGGGCGATCAGGGAGTCGAGCACGATCAGGCTCTCGAACCGGAAGTACCCGGCCGAGGGCGCACCAGTACCGGGCGGGCTGACCAGTCGGTCGCCCACCATGAACTGGTCGCTGATCCCGCTCCCAGCCAGTGCTCGTCCATTGCCGTCCGGCACGGGAATCCCTCCACGCTGCGATGCGGAGCGAGGGTAGCAACGCCGATGTGGTGGTTGTCCCGGTTTGGCGACTTTTCGGCAGGTATGCCCCGTTCGGGGCATCAGGGTCTGGCGGAACTGTGACACAGGGTGAGTACAAAGGTGGGGGCCCGCCAGGAAATGGCGGGCCCCCACTGCATTCGGGCGTTTACGCGGAAAGGAGTTGGGCGCAGCGGATCAGGCCGAGGTGGGAGTATGCCTGGGGGTGGTTGCCCAACGAGCGCTCGGCGACCGGGTCGTACTCCTCCGGGAGCAGTCCGGTGGGTCCGGCGGCGTTCACGATCTGGGCGAACAAGTCCTCTGCTTCCGGGCGGCGGCCGGTGAGCAGGTATGCCTCGATCATCCAGGCCGCGCAGATGTGGAAGCCGCCCTCGTCGCCGGGGAGGCCGTCGTCGCGGTGGTAGCGGTAGACGGTGGAGCCGGAGCGGAGTTCGGCCTCGGTGGCGGTGACCGTGGCCTGGAAGCGGTCGTCGGTGGGGTCGATGAGGCCGACCATGCCGATCATCAGGGTGGCGGCGTCGAGGTCGGTGCCGTCGTAGGCGGTGGTGAAGGAGCGGACCTCGTCGTTCCAGCCGTTGGTCAGCACGTCGTCGGCGATCTTGGCGCGCAGGGCGGGCCAGTCGGGGTGCGCGGTCCTGCCGTGCTTGTCGGCCAGGGTGAGCGCGCGGTCGATGGTCAGCCAGCACATGACCTTGGAGTACACGTGGTGGCGCGGCCGGTGCCGTTCCTCCCAGATGCCGTGGTCCGGCTCGTGCCAGCGGCGGGTGACCGCCTCGGCCATCGCCTCCACCATCGCCCAGTCGCTGTCCGAGAGCGACCCCTTGGCCTCGGCCAGGGCCGCGACCAGGTCGACCACCGGGCCGAACACGTCCAGTTGGACCTGCTGGTTGGCCAGGTTCCCGACCCGCACCGGGCGCGACCCGGCGTACCCGGGCAGCGTGTCGATCACGGCTTCCGGGCCCAGCGTGGTGCCCGCGATCGTGTACAGCGGGTGCAGCCGCTCCGGGCCGGGGATGGTGGCCAGCACGCCGTGCACCCAGCGCAGGAACGCCTCGGCCTCCACAGTGGACCCCAACGACACCAGCGCCTTCGCCGTCATCGACGCGTCGCGCAGCCAGCAGTAGCGGTAGTCCCAGTTGCGGATGCCGCCGATCTCCTCCGGCAGCGAGGTGGTCGCGGCGGCCATGATGGCGCCGGTCTCGCTGTGGCACAGGCCGCGCAGCGTCAGCGCGGAGCGGGCCACCAAGTCCTTCTCCACCGGCGGCAGCACGAGCGTGTCCAGCCAGGTGGTCCAGTAGGACGCCGCGCGCGCCTTGCGGTCGGGCTCGGCGACCGGGTGCGCGGACAGGTCCCTGGTGCCGCAGCGCAGTTCGAACACCACCGGGGCCTGCGGCGTCGGCTGCACGACCGCGCGCGCCGAGTCGACCTGCCCGTCGCTGGTGATCTCCCAGACCACCCCGGGCGCCCGCAGCGCGATCGGGTCGGACGTGCCGAGCACCAGCAGCCCGTCGACGGTGGCCTCCAGCCGCACCTGCACCTGGCCGAACTCCGGGCGCGGCGCGAACTCCACCACCGCGGCGGACGAACCGGACAGCACCCTGGTCAGGTCCGTGCGGTGCGCTGGCGCGTCGTGGTCGAGGTAGTCGGTCACCAGCAGCCCGGACCAGCGCGTCTCCACCGTCGTCGTGCCCGGCAGGTACCGCTGTCCCAGCGGCAGTCCGCCGCGTTCCGGCGACACCGAGAAGTGCCCGGCGGTCGGGCCGCCGAGCAGGTCGGCGAAGACCGCGGCCGAGTCCGGTTCCGGGTGGCACAGCCAGGTCAGCCGCGCGTCCGGGGTCACCAGCGCCACCGAGCGCTCGTTGGCCAGCATGGACAGCCGCTCGATGGGCGGCGCCTGCCCGCCGTAGAGCCAGTTGCGGCGCTCCTCCAGCAGCAGCGCCAGCATCGTGGCCACCGACACCGGGTCGTCGATGCGGTACCCGGCGAGGGTCTCGCCGTCACCGACCTTCACCCCGACGTCCGGGCCAGCGAGCCGGGTGAACGCCTTCTCGTCGGTCACGTCGTCGCCGACGAAGATCGCCGCGGTCGCGCCCGCCTGGTGGCGCAGCACGTCGAGCGCGTGGCCCTTGTCGGTCTGGACCACCGCGAGCTCGATCACCGCCTTGCCCTCGGTCACCTGGACCCCGGTCCACGTGCACGGTCCGGAGCGGACCTTCGCCAGCACGTCGTCGGCGACGTCCTCCGGCGCGCGGCGCACGTGCACCGCGATGCTGGCGGGCTTGACCTCCAGGTGCACGCCCTCGGCGCCCTCGGTCAGCTTCTCCAGCTCCGCCTCGATCCTGCGGTGCAGGTCGCGGGCCTCGGCGTCGAGCGCGTGCACGAAGCCCACGTCGAACTCGGAACCGTGGCTGCCGACCAGGTGCACCTCCGCGGGCAGCCGCGACAGCGTCGCCAGGTCGCGCAGCGCCCGACCGGAGATCACCGCCGCCGTCGTCTCGTGCAGCCCGGCCAGCGAGCGCAGCGCGCCGACCGACTCGGTGTGCGGGCGGGCGTTCTCGGGGTTCTCGACGATCGGGGCGAGTGTCCCGTCGTAGTCGCAGGCCACCAGCAGTCGGGGGGTGCGGGCTACCTGCACGATGGCGCGGCGCAGCTCGGCAGGGAGGGCCTCGGCGGTCAACGCCTTCTCCTTGGCTTGGTTCGGGGCGGGTCTGCTCAGTGGGCGTGCTCGGGGTCCAGCGCGTCGAGGAACGAGCGCGCCCACCGGTCGACGTCGTGGGTCAACACTTGTCGCCGCAGCGCGCGCATCCTACGGCGGCCTTCTGCTGGATCGATCGTGAGGGCCGCGTGCATGGCGTTCTTGACACCGTCAAGATCATGCGGGTTCACCAGGAAGGCGCTCGTCAGCTCGGCGGCGGCACCGGCGAACTCCGAGAGCACCAGCGCGCCGCCGAGGTCGTGGCGGCACGCGACGTACTCCTTGCACACCAGGTTCATCCCGTCGCGCAGCGGCGTCACCAGCATGACGTCCGCGGCGGAGAAGAACGCCGAGAGCTCGGCCCGCCCGATCGACTGGTGCAGGTAGTGCACGATCGGTCTGCCGACCCGGCCGAACTCGCCGTTGATCCGGCTCACCACCTGCTCGATGTCGCCGCGCATCCGCTGGTAGTGCTCGACCCGCTCCCGGCTCGGCGTCGCCAGCTGCACCATCGCGACCTCGGTCGGGTCGACCCGGCCCTCGGCGAGCAACTCCTGCAGCGCGTAGAGCCGGACGTCGATGCCCTTGGTGTAGTCGAGCCGGTCGACGCCGAGGATCACCTTCTTGGGGTTGCCCAGGTCCGCGCGGATCTGCTGGGTGCGCGCGACGGTTTCCCGCTTGCGCGACAACGCGTCCAGCCCGGCGGAGTCGATGGAGATCGGGAACGCGCCCACCCGGACCGCCCGGTCGCCGAGCTGGATGACGCCGGGGCGGGTGCGCACTCCGACCGCTCCCCTCGTCGGCTCGAGCCCGAGCAACCGCCGGGCCAGCCACAGGAAGTTCTGCGCGCCGCCAGGCCGGTGGAACCCGATCAGGTCGGCTCCGAGCAGACCACGCACGATCTCCGCGCGCCAGGGCAGTTGCATGAACAGCTCGGTGGGCGGGAACGGGATGTGCAGGAAGAAGCCGATCCGCAGGTCGGGCCGCAGCTCGCGCAGGATCGCCGGTGCCAGCTGCAGCTGGTAGTCCTGGATCCACACGGTGGCGCCCTGCGCGGCGACCTTCGCGCACGCCTCGGCGAACCTGTGGTTCACCTTCACGTAGCTGTCCCACCAGCCGCGGTCGAACACCGGTGACGCCACCACGTCGTGGTAGAGCGGCCAGAGCGTCGCGTTGGAGAAGCCCTCGTAGTAGTCGCGCACCTCGTCGGCGGTCAGCGACACCGGGTGCAGCCGCAGACCGTCCTCGGTGAACTCCTCGACGTCCACGTCGGGCACGCCCGGCCAGCCGACCCACGCGCCGCTGTGGCTGCGCAGGAACGGCTCCAGCGCGCTGACCAGACCACCGGGGCTGTGCTTCCACCGCTGGGAGCCGTCCGGCAGGCGCTCGAGGTCGACCGGCAGCCGGTTGGCGGCCACGATGAAATCCGCACCGTCTTCGCTGCTCACGCCGGACGCGCCTCCTCAGACCAGGGGATCCCCCGGTCTGAGGCTAGCCACTGCCAGCAGTCCCCGCGTCCTGCGACCGGTGTGAGCGCGCGTGGCGACTCTCACGCCACCGGGGGGTTTACTCCAGCCTGCGTTCGGTGGGTCGCAACGGCCCGGACATCCTCGGTCCGGACAGCCGCCGTTCCAGCCTGCTCAGACCGGTTCTGACCGGCTGCGCGAGGTATTCGCCCAGGACGACGCCCGCGGCGAGTGCCAGTGCGATCGCCGCCGCCAGCATCAGGGTCGGCAGGCCGCTCGTGCTGCGCTCGGCCGCCAGCTCGTAGAGGCCGCGGTAGGTGGTCAGGCCGGGCAGCAGCGGCACCAAGCCGGAGACGGCGACGACAAGCGGCGGCATCCGGAGTCGCCGCGACACCACGCCGCCAGCGAAGCCGATCACCACGGCCGCGATGCCGGAGGCGGAGATGGGGCTGGTGCCGGTCAGGGTCAGCGCGCCGTACACGGCCGTGCCCGCGCCACCCGCTGCGGAGGCGACGAGGAGGGCGCGCGGCTTCGCGTAGCTGGCGAGTGCGAACAGCGCGGCACCCGCGGCACCGGCGACCGCTTGCACGGGCAGGCGGAAAGCATTGGGCGGCAACGGATCCGCCAGCGGCGTGTACGCCATGCCGAGCGCCGTGGCGATGTTGAGGGCCAGCACGACACCCGCGATCAGGCCCGCGGTCATCAGCGAGATCTCCATCGTGCGGCCCGCGGCGGTCACGTTGTAGCCCGTGATCGCGTCCTGCACCGTGGACACCACGGACAACCCGGACAGCAACACGGTGATCGCGGCCGCGACCAGGACCGTCGGCCTGCCCTCGATGACGTGGCTGGCCAGCAGCGCCAGCGCCGCACCCGTCGCCAGCGCGCCGCCGACCACCTGCTGGAAGAAGAACGGCAGCGCCCTGCGGTTGAGCACCCGCCCGACCCGGTCCACCACCGCGGTGGTGATCGCGGCGAACGCGGCCATGTCGGCGGCACCACCGATGAGGACGGTCACCGCCGCGGCCATCCCGGCGTACGCCAGCGTCGCCACCCAGCGCGGGTACGGGTGCGGCGCGGTGGTGATCCGCTCCAACTCCGCCCGCGCCTCCTGCACGTCGATCCCGTGCGCGGCGATCTTCCCGACCAGGGTCTCGACATCGGCCAGCCGGGTGTAGTCCAGACCGCGCGAGCGCACCACCCGCAGCGAGGTGATCGGCGGCTCGTCGGTCCCGCGCTGGCAGGCCACGGTGATCGAGGTGAAGATGACGTCCACCTCGCAGTGCGGCAACCCGTAGGCCGCCGACACCGCGATGATCGTCGCCGTCGCGTCGGAGGCACCGGCCCCCGAGGCCATCTGCACCTCACCGATGCGCAACGCCAGGTCGAGCACCAGGTGGACGGTCCGCTCCTCCGGCAACCGCGGCCCCTGCACCGGCCGCTCCAGGCCGCGGTCGCTCCCGTTCCCGGTCGCCTCCCCGTTCCCCGGCAGCCCACCGCGCCGCCACGGCAACCACCCAGCCCGCTGCGCGAACCCCGCCACACCAACCCCCTCACCCGTCCACTCGACCGTCTCGGATCATGAGCCGCCCCGCAACCGCGCCCGCCCACCGCCGTACCATTGCACCCGGCGCCCACCCCGGCGCCACGCCGGCATAGCTCAATTGGCAGAGCACTCGCCTTGTAAGCGAAAGGTTGCGGGTTCAAGTCCCGCTGCCGGCTCCACCCCGACCAGCAGCGATGCCCGCCGGGGGGCGCGCCAGGCAGGGCCCGGGTTTCATCCGGGGGCTCATTCGTCCCCTCCAGGTGACCTCTGACCTGCGTGGGCACCTCGGACGCCCGGTCGCTCGACACGTGCTTGGATCGCGGCGGCGGTGTGCCGAAGGTCATGTGGTCGGGTGCCCTGCACGGCCGCTCGGCAGTGGGTGAAGGAAGAAGCCCTCGCCGGGGCTACTCGTCGGGTCGTCGTTCTCGGCAGGCAGGCTCCGCCTGTGAACTCGGCGGTGCTGAAACGGCTTCCTCGAAGTACTTCGCCCCGCAGAACCGGCGGACGGGGGCCTTGTCGGAGTCGAGCTGTTCGACGGCTTTGGTGTAGAGGTCGGTGCGGCGGCGTTAAGTGGCGTCGTGGTCGGTGGTGTGGGTGGCGAGTTCCTCGTGCCACTGGAGGCGTGCGGCCGGCAACGAGGCGAGGATGCCGCCGGTGCCGCGCCGATGCGCTGCGGCCAGTGGCGCGATCCGCCTCGCCGGGCGCGCGCGGTGATCATCCATGCCTCTGCCCTGTCACGGTCGCGTCGTGACGTCCGAGTTGTTCGACGGCGGAGTGCGGGTTCACGTCTCGCCCTGCTCCATTCAGCGAAATCCGGGTGTCGGCGCGGGGAACCGGCTGTGGCGATAAGCGCGCGTTGACCTGGTAGGTGTTGCTGTGCGTGCGGTTGCCGTCACACCTTTTGTCCGCTTGTGCGGTTCAGATAGGTGCGCTCACCGGGTCTGGGCTGCGACGATGGGGCTGTCGGCGGGGTTCTGTCGGCGGTCGCGCCTGGTGGTCCGGGGTGATGGGTGGGTTGGCGTGGGTGAGTCGGAGCAGTTGTTCAAGGTCATCTTCGACCTGCCCAAGCGGTCGCCGACGTGGCCGCCGTACGCGACTGAGGGGTTGTGGGCGGAGCGGGTCGGGGTGGACACGGTGCGGTTGCGCAACGTGCCGTTCTACGCGCGGGGGGTGGCGTTCCGGGACACCGTGCGGGTGCGGGTCGACCTGGAGCGGGAGAAGCTCGTGTACGTCGAGCGGGTCGCGGAGTCCGGGTACTCGACGGTGCGGTTGATCGTGGACGATGCCGCTGCCGGCGTGGTCGAGGCGGTGCTGGACGCGGCGGACTGCTGGTGGGAGATCGACAACACCGGGCTGCTGTGGGCGGTGGGGGTGCCGCCGGAGGTCGACTACGCGGCGTTGCGCCAGGAGCTGCTGAGGCTGCGGGTCGAGGCCGGGATCGACCTGGAGGAAGGCGTCCTCGGCGGCGGGCACCGCAGGTCCGACGTCGGCTGAGCACCCCTGCTCGCCGGGAACCAGGTGTGCAACACCGACCTGGGCTGCGACGATGTCGTCGTCGAGGTGTCGAAGCTGTGGGGGGTGCCCGGTGACCGGGGAACCGACGATTCGGGCTGGGGCCGCAACCGATGTGGGCCTGGTGCGAGCCGCCAACGAGGACAACTACGTGGTGACCGCGTCCGTGTTCGCCGTGGCGGACGGGATGGGCGGGCACGCGGCCGGGGACGTGGCCAGCGGGTTGGCGGTGGCCGGGCTCGCGCAGCTGGGCACCGAGGGCACCCTGCGGCCCGATGACGTGCGCAGGCACATCGTGCGGCTCAACGGCGACATCCTGGCCGCGGCCGCGCGCAACCCGGAGCAGCTGGGGATGGGCACCACCGTCACCGGGCTGTGCCTGGTCGACTTCGCCGGGTCGCCGCACTGGGTGGTGTTCAACGTGGGCGACTCGCGGGTCTACCGGTACGCCGAGCGCGAACTGGTGCAGCTGACCGTCGACCACTCCGAGGTGACCGAGCTGGTCGCGGCGGGCAAGCTGAGCCCGGCCGAGGCGGCGACCGACCCCAGGCGCAACGTGGTGACCAGGGCGCTCGGCTCGCCGACCGCCCCCGAGCCCGACCTGCTGGTGTTCCCGCCGACCGAGGGCGACCGGTTCCTGGTCTGCTCCGACGGCCTCACCGGCGAACTGGACGACGAGACCATCGCCGCCGTCCTCGGCCTGGCGGACGACCCGAGGGACGCCGCGGCCGCCCTGGTGCGCGACGCGGTCGCCGCGGGCGGCCGGGACAACGTGACCGCCGTCGTGGTCGACCACGTGCCCGCGCCGACCGCCCCCGCCGACGACGAGACGGCGCCGAGAAAGGTCTCCTGAATGCGCGTCCGGTACCGCCCAGGTCGTTGGGTCGCGGTCACCGGGCCGCGCACGTGGCTGCTGGTCGACGCCGACCCGGACGCGCCGCTGGTGGCGCGCTGCTGGGCGTTGGCCCGGGCGGGCGCGGACGAGCTGGAACTGGTCGGCGCCATCGCCGCGGCGGGCCTGCGCACGGTCGGCGGTTTCGCGGCAGCGGGCTACACGGACGGCACCGGCCAGGTCATCGTCCACGGCCCGGCGACGGTCACCCTGACCGGCACCGACGGCACCACCCGCACCCTCACCGCCAACCACGTCACCACCTGGGTCGAGACCCGCCTGGACACCTCCCTGGCGACCATCACCCTCTCCGGCCCCGCGGCGGACGGGCCCGCCCTCCCGCTGGACGTGGGCGTGGCCCTGGCCGGTGACCTGGCCGTCGAACTCACCCCGCAAACGCTTGCCCCACCCGCCGAGAACACGCCCCCGACGGCCGCTCCCGAGCCTGCCGAGGTCGCCGAGCAGGAACCCGCTCCCGAGCGGGCACCCGTCCCCGAGCAGACAGCTTCCGTCGAGCAGGCACCCGTTCCCGAGGTGATCACCAGCCTGCCGCTCACCTTCGAACCCGCGGCACCCACTGAGCTCGCAGTGCCCCCGGCCCCTGCCGAGCCCCCGACATCCTCGACGCCCCCAGGACACGCCGAGCTCGCTGAGCCAGCAGTGCCCCTGGTCCTTGCGGCGCCCGCTGAGCCCACTGTGCCCCCGGCACTCGCCGAGCAGCCGCCGCAGGCAGCACCCAGGCCGTCCGCAGAACCCCTAGCGCCTGCGGAGCCCGCAGCCGCCCAGGTCGAGGGGACGACCACCCTGGTCACGGGCCTGCCGGTGAAGCCGGAGGACACCGAGGTCATCGGTGGTACCACCGCCGTCATCACCCACCTGCCCTGGGTGATCGCCGACGACCCCGGGGTCACCCGTGCGCGCCCGGCCCTGACAACGACCGCCCCGCTTCTGGTCCCCGCGATCCGCTGCGACTCGGGGCACTGGAACCCGCCGCACGCCGTTGCCTGTCGGGTTTGTGGTGCGGGGTTGCCGCTCCAACAGCCCGTTGAGGTCCCCAGGCCGCCGTTGGGTGCCCTGCGCCTGTCCTCGGGTGATCTGGTCCAGCTGGACCGGGGTGTACTGCTCGGACGCGCCCCCGACGCCGCCGCCGTCAATCAGCCTGTCCGTCCGCACATGGTTCGGCTGCGCAGTCCGGACGGTGACGTCTCGCGCAACCACGTCGAGGTCCGCCTGCACGGTTGGCAGGTCCTCGTCCTGGACCTGGGCTCACGCAACGGCACCGAGGTGCGCCCGCCCGCCGATCTCCCGTTCGCGCTCGTGCCGCACCAGCCGGTCGAGATCGCCCCGGGAACCGTTGTCGGGTTGGCCGAGGGCGTGGAGTTCGTGTTCGAGGTGACCGGGTGAGCCCGCCGGAGCTGCCCGGCCTGACCCTCGTGCGGTTCCTCGGCTCCGGTGGTTTCGCCGAGGTGTACCTGTACCGCCAGGCCGAGCCGAAGCGGGACGTCGCGGTGAAGGTGCTCAAGGACGCCGCGCTGGCCGCCCGGTTCGCCGAGGAGGCGGACGCGATGGCCGAGCTCGGGGACCACCCGAACATCGCGCAGGTCTTCTTCACCGGTGTCAGCGCGGACGGTCGGTCGTACCTGGTCATGCCCTACTACCCGAGGGCGAACTTCGCCGAGCGCGCCCGCACCGAGCGGATCCCGGTGACCGAGGTGCTGCGGGTCGGTGTGCGGATCGCGGGCGCGGTGCAGGCGGCGCACGAGGTGGGGATCCTGCACCGGGACATCAAGCCGGCCAACGTCCTGGTCGACCGGCTCGGTGAGCCGCGGTTGGCCGACTTCGGCATCGCGGGCCGCACGCCGCCGTCGGTCGATGGTGGTGTGCTGATGTCGGTGCCGTGGTCGCCACCAGAAGTGTTGCGGGGTGGGGCTTCCAGTTTCCAGTCCGATGTGTACTCGTTGGGCGCGACCGTCTGGCACCTGCTGGCGGGCCGGTCGCCGTTCGAGGTCCCCGACGGCGACAACGGGGTCGACGCGCTCGCGGACCGGATCCAGCAGACCGCCGCTACCCGCACCGGCCGCGCCGACGTGCCGGGGGAGCTGGAGGAGGTCCTGCTGCGCGCGATGGCGCCCGAGCCGGGTGTCCGCTACACCTCCGCCCGGGAGTTCGCCCGTGCCCTGCGCGCCATCGAGCAGCGCGGCGGCTTCCCCGAGCAGACGACGGTGCTCCCGCCCCAGCCTGCCCGGGTCGAGGCGGCGGAGGAGACCAGACTCCGCCCGGTTAAGCCAAATGGCCTAACGTGGGTCATCGCGCCGCCGACTTACGTCGACCCGCCGCCGCCCGAGATCAACCGATCGGCGCTCGACGGGGCACCGCCGCCGTGGTCCACACCACCGGCTGTGGCGGAAATTCCCATTGTGGCCTCCGACACAGTGAACCGGCCGCGAACCCGGCCCTGGGCGGCGATCACGCTCGGTGGCCTCGCGCTCGCCGCGGCCGTCGTCACGGGTGTGGTCCTGCTGTCCGAAGGGGAAGCCGGACGGCCCGCGGACCCCGGTCCGGTAGACCCCGGTGTGCGGGAGCAGAACGCGGGTGGACCCGTGGCCCCACCGGGGAAGCCGACGGTGACCGCCGCCAGGGTCGACCCGGGGATCTTGCGCTTCACGTGGACCTACTCGGCGCAGTTCGCCACCGACAGCTTCGCCTGGCGCACCTCGGACCTGTCACGCTCCGGAACCGCGATCGCGCCCACTGTCGACATTCCCGCCCCCGCGGGCAGTCTGGTTTGCCTGGAGGTGAAGGTCGTCAGGGCCGATGGCAGTAGCGCATCCGCGTCGTTCTCGCCACCCGGGTGTGGAAGCTGACCGGACAAACCTGCAACATTGTCGCCGCCCGACACGATACGGCCCGATGACGGCTCGGGGACTCTGGCAGGGGACACGTGGGTTTTCTCAGGCGACACCGGACCGCCATCGCGTCCTCGGTCGTGCTCGCGATCGGCGCGACGGCTCTGGTCACGTACGCGTTGTCATCGACCGGTTACCCGGTCCGCCAAGTCGACCTGGATGACGGCGGGATCTGGGTCACCAGCGACCGGGACGGCCTGTTCGGCAGGCTCAACAAGCCCGCTGGCGCCCTGGACGCCGCTTTCTACCCCCCGGGTGGTGCGCAGCAGACCTATCAGTTGGACGTCCACCAGGACGGCTCTGCGGTCGCCGCGCGCGACTCGGCGACCGGCAGGCTCTTCCCCGTCGACGTCTCCCGCGCGGTGGCCTTACCCGAGCAGGGCTTATCCATCGGTGGTGACACCGAGCTGGCCATGGCTGGCGGGACGCTCGCCGCGCTCGAGCCCAGGACCGGCCGCGTGTGGGCGACGCGGGTCGACACCCGCGCCGGGATGACCAACCTGGGGACGCTCGACCCGGCCAACGCCCCGATCGCCACCGTCGACCAGGACGCCGCGCTCGCCGTGGCGCCGGACGGCACGGTGCGGGCGGTGTCCAAGAGCGGCAAGGTCGCCACGATCCGGGCCAGCCAGAACACCTTCGAGGAAGCCGACTACTCGACCCTGCCGCACGCGCTGTCCAGCGTGCAGGTCACCTCGGTCGGCGGGGACATGCTCGTCCTGGACACCAACACCGGCACGCTGGTTCTGCCGGACGGCAAGGACGTCACCATCGACGCCGACGAGACCACCCGGTTGCAGCAACCCGGTCCCGGTTCGGACGCCGTCGTCATCGCCACCCAGAAGGCCCTGATCGCCGTCTCCATCGCCGACGGCAGGACCACCCTGCTCTCCGACGCCGGTCGGGGCGCGCCTGCCGCGCCGGTGCGCCTGGGTGGCTGCATCCACGCCGCGTGGGCGGGCACCCCGTCCGGTTACGTCCGGGCCTGCGGCGGCGACAAGGCGACCCCCGGCAACCTGCGCGACGAGTCGGTGCTGGCCAAGCCGGTGTTCCGGGTCAACCGCGGCTCGATCGTGCTCAACGACATCGCGACCGGCGCGGTGTGGGACCTGAGCACGCAGAAGAAGGTCGACAACTGGTCCGCGGTCAAGCCGCCGCCGGTGCAGAACCCCAGCGACAAGACCAAGAACGACAAGAACACCGACGCGGTCAAGGACAAGCCGCCCAAGGCCGTCGACGACAACCTCGGTGCCCGCCCCGGCCGCACGACCGTGCTGCACGTGCTGGACAACGACTCCGACCCGGCAGGCAACATCCTGTCCATCTCGGCGGTCACCGCCCCGGACAACCCGGCCGTGCGGCTGGCCGTGTCGCCGGACGGGCAGACCGTGCAGGTCACCATGCCCGAGTCCGCTGTGGACACCCGGTTCAAATACACCATCGACGACGGCCAGGGCCTGTCGGCGACCGCGTCGGTCAACGTCGAGGCGCGCACCGTCGACGAGAACAAGCCGCCGGAGTTGCGCGCGGGGTTCAAGGCCAGCGAGTGGGGTGTCCCCTCCGGCGGGCTGGTGTCGATCCCGGCCATCGCCGACTGGCGCGACTTCGACGGCGACCCGATCGTGCTCGCGGGCGCGAAGGTCGCCGAGGGCTCGGTGACCACGACCCCGGCCGGGTTCGTCGACTTCACCGCGCCGCGCAAGCCGGGCCCGCAGGTGGTCGAGTACCAGGTGACCGACGGCCGCGGGGAGCAGGTGGTCGGCAAGGAGACCGTCACCGTGCAGGACCCGGCCGCCACCACCGCGATCGCCGCGATCGCCCAGCCGGACGTGGTGCGCGGGCAGGTCGGCCAGCCGATCACGGTGCGCCCGCTGGAGAACGACCGCCCCGGGTCCGACCCGACCGACCCGACCGCGCGGCTGCGGCTGGCCGGTGACCTCGCCGCCCCGCCGGGTGCCGCGGTGGTCACCGACATCAAGACCGGCCTGGTCACCGTCACCGTCGCCCGTCCCGGCACGGTGTTCCTGGAGTACTCGGCCGCCTTCGGCAACGCCCCGTTCGCCAAGGGCGGCATCCGCGTCGACGCCACCCCCGCGCCGTCGGCCCCGCTGCCGCCGGTCGCCGTGCCCGACAGCGCCGTCGTCCGCGCGCAGTTGCCCACCCTGGTCGACGTGCTGGCCAACGACGTGGACCCCTCCGGCTCGCTGCTGGTCGTGCAGACCGCGGAGCCGGTGGTCGAGGACCAGGTCAAGGTCGCCATCGTCAAGGGCCGCTGGCTGCGGATCACCGCGCTGACCCCGACGCTGAGCCCGAACCCGCAGGTCGTGCGCTACACCGTGACCAACGGCCTGTCCGGCGCGGTCACCGGCGAGGTGACGGTGACCCAGCTCGGCCCGCCGCCGGACGACACCCCGGTGCCCAAGGACGACTACGCGGTGGTCCGCGCGGGCGACTCGGTCGCCATCCCGGTGCTGGACAACGACACCACCCCCGGCGGCTCGCCGATCTCGTTGCAGGCCAACGTGGAGGGCGCGCCCACCCGGGGCCAGCTCTCGGTCACCGGCATCACCGACCCGGACACCCAGGTCGGCAAGGCGTACGTGACCGGCAACCTGGTCCGCTACGTCCCACCGGCCACTGTGGACACCCCGGTCAAGGTCGTCGTGTCCTACGTGGCGGTCAACCCCAACGGCGACCAGGCCGTCGGGCAGGCGCACGTGACGATCACCCCGGCGCCCACCCCGCAGGTGCCCAACCAGCCGCCCGCCCCGCAGGTCGTCGAGGCGCGCGCCATCGCGGGCGACACCATCAAGATCGTCATCCCGACCAGCGGCCTCGACCCGGACGGCGACTCGGTCAGCGTGACCGGCATCGGCTCCGCGGCGGGCCTCGGCCGGATCATCGCCATCGGTGCCACCTCGATCACCTACCAGGCGTACCCGTCGAGCGCGGGCACCGACACCTTCAAGTACCTGGTCACCGACCCGTACGGCAAGACCAGCGAGTCCGACATCCGGGTGGCCATCGTGCCGCCGGGCGACCCGCAGCCCGCGATCGCGGTCGACGACGTGGTCACCGCCGCGCCCGGGATCCGGCTGGCCATCGACGTGATGGGCAACGACCTGCACGCCCCCGGCGACACCATCCAGGTCGAGCCGCTGGCCGAGCGCAACCCGAACCTGCCCAAGGAGGTCTCCCTCAACCGGGAGTCCGGGCTGATCGAGCTGACCGCGCCCGACCTGACCGGCAAGCCGCTGGTGATCGTCTACAGCATCACCGGCGGCTTCGGCGAGCCGTCGATCGCGACGCTCACCGTGCGCGGGCAGCGCGACTACAACATGCCGCCGATCGCGGGCGACACCTACGCCGAGCCGCGGCCGGGCGCCGACACCGTCGAGGTGGACGTGCTCGCCGCAGCCGGTGACGTCGACGGTTCCGCCGAGGACCTGACCATCACCAAGGTCTTCGATGGCAAGGCGAGCGAGTCCGGCGGCAAGATCACCATGCCGGTGCTCGACCAGCCGCGCACCGTCGCCTACGAGCTCAAGGACGGCGGCGGCGCCACCGCGCTCGGGCTCATCCACGTGCCCGCCAGCGGCAAGGGCGCCCCGTACGGCAAGCCGGGGCAGAGCATCGAGGTGCCCATCGACGGCACCAAGACCATCTCGATCACCGACTTCGTGGTCGACCCGGCCGCCAAGCCGGTGAAGCTGACCCTGGCCGACCGGATCTTCGCCTCGCCGTCGATCGGCCTGCAGGTGCGCAACGAGGGCGAGCAGTCCCTCGTGCTCACCGCGGTCCCCGGCTACAACGGCCCGGCCGCGATCACCTTCGAGGTCACCAACGGCCCCAGCGTCACCGAGGGCCAGACCGCCTACATCACCGTCCCGGTGCAGATCGGGCCGGACGTGCCGATCCTGCGCTGCCCGAGCGGCACGATCACGCTCATCGCGGGCGGCACCACGATCGGCATGGACATCACCTCGGTCTGCCACGTGTGGACCGCCAAGCCGGGTGCCTCGGTCGACCTGAGGTACACCGCGAAGTGGAAGGCCGAGGCCGGGGGCGTCGACGTCGAGGGCTCCGGTTCGCGCACCATCCGCCTCACCGCGTCCGGCGCGGCGCGGCCGGGTGCCAACGGCGTGCTGGAGGTCGGGGTGGACGGCTCGCCCGCCCCGCCGACGCCCTTCGCCGTCCGGGTGATCGCCGCGCCTGCGCCGTCGGTGTCACCGGTGGCCGTGGACGGCATCAAGGCGGGGGAGACCGCCGAGGTCAACCTCGCCCAGTACGTGCGGTCGCGGCTGCGCGACCCGGTGATCTCGGTGGTGTCGGTGCGCCAGGTCGACGGCATGTCGGCCAGTTCGAGCTCGTCCGGCGCGTCGGTGCGGATCACCCCGGGCAGCGAGTCGCACGGCTCGATGTCCTTCGAGGTCACCGTCTCCGACGTGGCCGACACCAGCCGCAACGACCGCAAGGTCCCCGGCCGGATCACCCTGCGGGTGCTGGGCGTGCCGGACTCGCCGAGCATCCCGATCCCCGGCCGCACCACGCTGAGCAAGGTCGTCGAGCTCGCCTGGGGCACCCCGGCCAACAACGGCGCCCCGATCGAGGGCTACGAGGTCGCCTGGGACGGCGGGTCGCAGAACTGCGCCGCGTCGCCGTGCTCGATCTCCGGGCTCACCAACGGCCGCGCGTACTCGTTCACCGTCCGGGCCCGCAACCTGGTCGGCTGGAGCAAGCCGAGCCCGTCGTCGTCATCGTCCACACCGGACGAGGTGCCCGGCGCGGTCGGCGGCCTCACCGCGGCGCAGCCGCGCGACGGCGGCATCACGCTGACCTGGACGCCCGCCCGCAACGAGGGCAGCGAGATCACCCGGCACGAGATCAGCTGGACCGGTGGCGGTCGGATGACGGTGCCCGGCGGGGCGACCACGGCCACGCCTGCCAACCTGGACAACGACACCGTCTACACCTTCACCGTCATCGCGGTGAACGCGCACGGGCCCGGCCCGGCGGCGACCACCACCGCGCAGTCGGCTGGCTCGCCGAACCGGCCGCCCGCGCCGACGCTCACCGTGGTCCAGTCCACCGACGCCAAGCGCAGCGCGGTGCGGGTGTCGTGGCCGCCGGTGAGCGCCAACGGCCCGGGTCCGGTGACCTACACGGTCACCCGCACCGGCGGCGGTGGCGACAAGGTCGTCTGCGAGAACGTCCGCGGCAACAGTTGCGCCGACGACGGCATCACCAACGACGGCACCGTCTACACCTACTTCCTCACCGCGACCAACTCCGGACCCGGCGACGGCCACACCTCGCCGCCGAGCCCCGGCGCCGAGATGGAGGCCAGCGCCAAGCCCGACGCGTTCGGCCCCTCGTACAAGGCGGAGGCCACCGGGGTCGACGGCCAGGCGAAGATCAGCTTCGACGCGCCCGCCTCGCACGGCCGGTCGAACACGGTGACCTGCACCTGGGGCAGCGGCAACAGCTGCGGCACCTGGGAGTACCCGGTCGAGGGCAAGGACAACGTCGAGTACACGATCAACGGTCTGCCCAACGGCCAGCAGGTCGGCATCACGCTGCGCACCTGCAACGGCAGCGGCGCCGGGAACGACCCCTGCAACGCGCCCGCCACCGAGCAGGTCACCACCTACGGTCCGATGAAGGACCTGGTGATCTCGACGACCGCCAGCGAGGACAAGGTCACCTACCGGGTCACCGTCAACCCCAACGGCAAGCCCGCCCAGGTGCGGATCCAGACCGACAAGGGCGGCGGCAACGAGAACCTGACGACCCAGGTCGGACCGTGGAACCACGACGCCACCCTGACCGTCGGCTACGCCACCACCGTCAAGATCACCGTGACCGTCACCAGCCAGGGCAGGCCGACGCTCACCGAGGAGGCGACGCAGGCGACCGGACCGGAGCCGCCCGCACCGGTGGTCACCGTGTCCAAGGGCGCGACCTGCGGCGGGGCGTACCCGTGCAGCAGCACCAAGCCGGACGCGTGCACCGACGCCAGCTGCGCCTTCATCAAGGTGAAGGTGGAGAACTTCCGCGGCACCACCGTCACCTGCTCGTTCACCGCGGAGACCGCGGGCTACACCTTCGTCAACGAGACCTTCACCCCGGGCGAGGAACGCCAGACCCGCAACTTCTACGGCTCGCCGGGGACCAAGGTGACCGTCACCTGCCGGTCGACCGGGTCGCCGACCACCTCCGGGACGATCACGTGGTGACCGCGCCGGGCCAGCACTCGCTCAGGCAGTACACAGAGGACAGGAACGGGCAATGACAGCCACACCGGAGCAGGCGCAACTGTTCGCGCAGACCTTCGACCGGTTGGTCGCCAACGTGAGCGTGGCGATCGTCGGCAAGGAGCACACCGTGCGCCTCGCGCTCACCTGCCTGCTCTCCGAGGGGCACCTCCTGCTGGAGGACTACCCGGGGACCGGCAAGACGATGCTGGCCAAGGCGCTGTCGCGGTCGGTGCAGGGCACCAACTCGCGCATCCAGTTCACCCCCGACCTGCTGCCCTCCGACGTCACCGGCGTGACGATCTACGACCAGCGCAAGCAGGAGTTCGAGTTCCACCGCGGCCCGGTGTTCCACTCGATCGTGCTGGCCGACGAGATCAACCGCGCCTCGCCGAAGACCCAGTCGGCGCTGCTGGAGGTCATGGAGGAGGGCAGGGTCACCGTCGACGGCGTCGGCCACGAGGTGGGCAAGCCGTTCATGGTGATCGCCACCCAGAACCCGATCGAGCAGGCGGGCACCTACCGGCTGCCCGAGGCGCAGCTCGACCGGTTCCTGATGAAGACCAGCATCGGCTACCCCGACCACACCGCCACCGTCGCGCTGCTGTCGGCTGCCTCGGTCCGCGACCGGTCGGTCAACGTGCAGCCGGTCATCTCGTCGCAGGTCGTGTCCCAGTTGGCCGCGACCGCGGACCGCGTGCACGTTGACGCTGCCGTGCTGTCTTACGTCACCCGCATCGCCGAGGCGTCCCGCGAACACGAGCACGTGCGCCTTGGTGTCTCCGTCCGCGGTTGCCTCGCCTACGTGCGGTGCGCCAAGACGTGGGCGATGACCAAGGGCCGCAACTTCGTCACCCCCGAGGACGTCAAGGAGTTGGCGCTGCCGGTGCTCGGGCACCGCGTGCTGCTCAACGCCCAGGCCCAGTTCGACGGCGTCTCGGTGACCGACGTGGTCGAGAAGCTGCTCGCCGACGTCGCACCGCCCGTCGCCAGGGGTTAGGCCGTGGACGGCCTGGCGGAGGCGCTCCGCGCGGTGACGCCCATGGGCGTGGTGGTCGCTGTCTGCTCGGTCCTGTCCTGGATCGCGGGCGGTGTGCTCGGCTGGACCGAGTTGGTCGTCGCCGGGGTGGCCGGGGTGCTGGTCTTCCTGGCCTGCCTGAGCTGGGCGGTCGGCCGCAACCTGCTCGCCGTGCGGTTCACCCTGGACAAGGAGCGCGTGGTCCGGGGCAAGCCCGCGACCTGCGTGGTCGAGGTGGCGGGCAAGCGCGCGGGTGGTCGCCTGCTGGCGATGGAGCTCGAGCTGTCGGTGGACGACGAGGTGCACGTGGTCGAGGTCCCCGGGCTGGTGTCCGGGCAGGTGCACAGCGAGTTCTTCCCGATCCCGACCGAGCGGCGCGGCGTCGTCGCGGTCGGCCCCGCGGTGACCGTGCGCGGCGACCCGCTCGGCGTGCTGCGCCGCGCGGTCGAGTGGGGCGGTACCCGCGAGCTGTTCGTGCACCCGGTGACCGTCGCGCTCGGCCCGCTCGGCGCCGGCATGCTGCGCGACCTGGAGGGCTACACCACCACCGACCTGTCGACCAGCGACCTGGCGTTCCACACCCTGCGCGAGTTCGCCCCAGGCGACGACCGCAGGCACATCCACTGGCGCTCCTCGGCCAAGCTCGCCTCGTCGGGGTCCGACGGCAAGTTCCTGGTCCGGCAGTACCTCGACACCCGCCGGGCGCGCCTGGTGATCGCGGTCGACGGCGACCGCTCCGCCTACGCCTCCGACGACGACTTCGAGACCGCGATCTCCGCGGCGGGCTCGCTGGCGCTGCGCGCGATCGAGGACGAGATCGACCTGACCCTGTTGGCCGCGGGCCACGTGGTGCACGACGCCACCGCGCAGTCCGCGCTGGACAACCTGGCCAGGGTCAAGCCGGTCTCCATGGGTCTGGACGACCTGACCACGCGCGCCGCCCGGCTCGCCCCCGACGCCACGGTGGTCGTGGTGGTCGCCGGTGGCGCGCGCACCTTCCCCGAACTGCTGCGCGCCTGCGGCCAGTTCCCCTCGGACATCCGCCGCGCCGCGATCACGGTGTCCGCCGACGGGACCGCGGGCATCACCGAGAACGTGGGACTCACCGTCGCCACCGTGCGCGACCTGGACGATCTGCGGGCCGTGCTCGCTGGAGGGCCGCTGGCATGACCAGTCCGACTGCTTCCCGGCCGTCCCTGGTGCCGACCAGGGCCGACCTCGCCGACGCCGGGTACCTGGTGCTGCTGTTCAGCGTGGCGCTGGTCGGGTTCAGCACCAGCTACACCGGCTGGTCGTTCCTGTGGACCGGCCTGGCCGGTCTCGGCCTCGGCCTGCTGGTCGGGCACGTGGCCAACGTGCTCAGGCAGCCGCTGATCACCGTGATCGCGCTGACCGTCGCGGTGTTCTTCCTGCTCGGCGGGGCCGTGGTGATGCGCGAGCGCGCGGTCGCCGGGTTCCTGCCCGGTCCCGACGCGCTCGGCGGCCTCGCCCGCTCCAGTGTGGACAGTTGGAAGCAGCTGCTGACCACCCTGCCGCCGGTCGACAGCGGCGCGCTGCTGATCATCCCGTACATCCTCGGCCTGCTCTGCGGCGCAGGCGGGTTCACCCTGGCCAGGCGGGTGCGCGTCAGCGCGGCCCCGGTCGTGGCGCCCGCGCTGGTGATGATCGCGGTCATCCTGCTCGGCACGACGACACCGGTGCTGCCGACCGTGCTCGGCGGGCTGTTCGCCGCGATCACCCTCGGCTGGATCTCGGTGCGCGCCAGGCGCAGGCGCCGCCAGTTGCGCGACGGCGCGCGGCGGGCGACCAGGGTCATGTCGGCTGCCGCGCTGGTCGGCGCCATCGCGGCGATCACCGTGCTGGCCGGGCCGGTCCTGCCCGGCGCCGGGGGCGACCGGACGGTGCTGCGGGAGTACATCACCCCGCCGTTCGACCTCAACGCCTACGCCAGCCCGCTGGTCGGGTTCCGCAAGTACACCAAGGACGCCAACCAGCTCCACGACCAGACGCTGTTCACCGTCACCGGCCTGCCCGAGGGCGGCCTGGTGCGCATCGCCACCCTCGACGACTACACCGGCACGGTGTGGGGCGCCGGTGGCGGCAGCGCGGAAACCGTGCCCGGCCAACCGAAGTACGGGTTCCAGCGGGTCGGCTCCCGCATCCCGTCGGCCGCGTCCGGCGCCAAGAGCACCGTCGAGGTCGAGATCGGCGCCGCCTACGCGACCGCCGACGACGTGAACGCCTGGCTGCCCACCCCCGGCGAGCCGACCGCGATCCGCTTCGCCGGGGACACCGCGGCAGGCCACGCCGACAGCTTCCGCTACAACCTGGCCACCACGTCGGGCATCGTCGCCGACCGGCTGCGCACCGGTGACAAGTACACGGTGGACACCATCGTCGACACCGTCGAGGTGCCCACCGACCCGCAGCCGTTCGGCCGCCCGGCGCTCGAGCAGTCGGCGTACCAGTTCGTCTCGGCCAAGACCGGCACCTGGGCGGGCGGGGCCACCGACCTCGGCGGCAAGCTCAAGGCGGTCGCGGGGTACCTGCGCGCCAACGGCGCCTACAGCGACGGCGGCCCGGGGGAGACCGAGTACCTGCCCGGCCACAGCGTCGGCAGGCTCACCAGCTTCCTCAACGCCCAGCGCCCGGTCGGCGACGACGAGCAGTACGCGGCCGTCTTCGCCCTCGTGGCCAACCAGCTCGGTATGCCAGCCAGGGTCGTGCTCGGGGCGAAGCCGGGTGCCGGTGGCGTCGTGCGCGGCGAGCACGTGCAGGTCTGGGTGGAGCTGCACCTCACCGACGGCAGGTGGGCGCGGGTGATGAACACCGAGTTCATGCCGGACCGGTCGAAGAAGCCGGACAAGGTGCCGCCGCAGCAGTTCGAGAACACCGAGGCGTCGATCGTGCCGCCGCCGAACACGGTGCACCCGCCGAGCTCGCTCACCGACGCCAGCCGGGTCGACCCGAACGTCGGGCGCTCCGCGTCGGCCAAGGACGGCGACGGCTGGGAGATCCCCGGTTACCTGCTGACCATCCTCACCTGGGCCGGTCCGCCGATCGCGCTGGTCGCGCTGGTCTGCACGGTGATCATCGGTGGCAAGGCGCTGCGCAGGCGCAGGCGCCGCCGGTTGGGCGAACCGGCGACCAGGGTGGCCTCCGGCTGGCAGGAGGTCATGGACCGGGCCCGCGACCTGGGCACCGCCGTCCCGGTCGGGTTGACCCGCCCGGAGCAGGCGACGGTCCTCGGGGACGCCTCCGTGCTGCGGCTGGCGCGCGCGGCGGACGCGACGGTGTTCGGCCCGATCGACCCGAACGACGCGGCGGCGACCCGGTTCTGGGCGTCGGTGGACGAGGCGCGCAAGCAGCTCGGCGCGGGCGTCGGCAGGCTCCGCAGGCTCAAGGCGGCGCTGAACCTGAGCACCCTGCGGGTGCGCGGCTCCTAGCGATCCATCCACAGCCGGGGGCGGCTTTCCACAGGGCGAGCGGCCAGTCATCCCCAGCTGGGGATGACTCTGTGTACAGATCGACTTCGGATGGCGGCTTGACAGCGCCGTCCCCACCGGCAATAAACCCCTCCCGATAGGTAGGGCTTACACTTAGGTAAGCCTTACCTATCGGGGGAGATCGTGCGCACCTGTCAGACCACGCCCGCGGAGTTGATCTCCGCTGCCCGGGCGGACTACTTCTTCCTGGCGACCCCGCAGCACTGGTGGTTCACCACCGGGCGGGTCGCCCAGGTCACCGTCGACCGCGACGCCATCCACCTGTGGAGCGCGGCGGGCGAGGACGTCGAACCGTGGGTCGACCCGCTGCGGCAGGTGCTCGACCTGCTGCACGCGGTCGCCGGGTCCGGTTGGCGCGCCTTCGGCTGGGCGGAACCGGAGCTGTGGCACGCACTGGCCGGTCGGCCCGACCTCGTCGGCGGCGACCACCCGCTGTTGCACCTGGTCATCCCGGCCGACATGGCCGACATCACACCGTCACGTTCCGTCGCGGCCGCGAGCCCGGTTGCCGCCTTCCGCATGGGCGCCACCGAGTGGGTCGTGCCCGACGGTCACCACGTGTCGACCGGGTTCCCCAGCTTCCCCGGCCTCGTCGGCGAGCGGTCCGCCGCCGTTCTCACCCTCGACTCTCGAACCGAGCTGGCCGACGTGATAAGGATAGGCTAAGCAAAGTTCAGCGGAGGTGGATGACCCATGCGGGTCGTGATGTTCGGTTTCCAGACCTGGGGTCACCGCACCCTCGAGGCGCTGCTCGCCTCCAGCCACGAGGTGGTCGCGGTGGTCACGCACCCACCGGGTGAGGGCGTCTACGAGAAGGTCTGGAGCGACTCGGTCGCCGAGTTGGCCGAGGCCAACGGGGTCGAGGTCATCGTCCGCGAGCGGCCGGACGACGAGGAGCTGGTGGAGCGGCTCACCGAGCTGGGCCCGGACGTGATCGTGGCGACCAACTGGCGCACCTGGATCCCGCCGCGGATCTTCGGCCTGCCCAAGCGCGGCACGCTCAACGTGCACGACTCGCTGCTGCCCGCCTACGCGGGCTTCTCGCCGCTGATCTGGGCGATGATCAACGACGAGCCCGAGGTCGGCGTCACCGCGCACATGATGGACGACACCCTCGACGCCGGGCCGATCGTGCTGCAGCGCGCGGTGCCGGTCGGCCCGCGCGACACCTCGGCCGACCTGTTCGCCAAGACCCTGGCGCTGTTCGGCCCGATCACCGTCGACGGCCTGGCCGAGATCGAGGCCGGGCGCACCGACTTCGTCGTGCAGGACCGGTCCAAGGCGAGCTTCTTCCACAAGCGCGCCGAGGAGGACCTGCGGGTCGACTGGACCTGGTCGGCCGAGGAGCTCGACCGGCTGGTGCGCGCCCAGTCCGCGCCGTACCCGAGCGCGTTCTGCTTCCACCGCGGCAAGCGGCTGGAGATCGTCGCCGCCCAGGTGTCGACGGCCAAGTACGGCGGCACCCCCGGTCGCGTCTTCTACCGCGAGGGCGACGGCGTGGCGATCGTGGCGGGCCCCGAGGCGCGCCGCGGCCGCAACCACGCGCTGCTGGTCACCCGCGTGCGCACCGAGGACGGCACCGAACTGGCCGCGCACGACTACTTCAAGCACATGGGTGGATACCTCACCTCGCGACCCTGAGCCCACCGGCGGCCACCGGCACCCCGCCGGTGGCCGCTCCACTGCCGAGGGAGTTGGCCCACACCATGAACACCCTGGAAACGCTCGCGAGACCGGCGGCGGTCACCCGGCCGCAGTTGCGCCGACTGCTCCCCGCCGATCTCACCGCGGCCCTGCTCGCCGACGTCCCCGACTTCTACGCGACCGACACCGCTGACGTCCTTCGCGCGGCCCTCGTGGTCGCCGTCGGCGATCGGGGCACGGTCGCCGCGCGGGGCGGGTTGGCAGGCACGGTCAGCAGGCTCACGGCGGCCACCGACGCCGCCGTCATCGGTTTCCACTACCTGGCAGGCGATCCCGAACTGTCCGCTGTGGTCGATGTCGTCGTCGAGTTGGTGGACGGGCAGATCATGTCGACGTGGTCGTGGCGCGCGGAAGCCCGCACGGAACGGGCCGTGGTCCACCTCGCTCGCGCGTGGTCCGACGCGTTGGCCGCCCTGGTGGCGCAGGCTCGCAAAGTCAGTCCTATCCCTGAGGTCTTGGACCTGGAATCGCCGAGCATCTCGGTGGACTTACCGGGATCCGTCAGTCCTGACGCGCTCCGCCGTGCGATCGACGCTGTCACGTGCCGGTACCCGTACCTGGCGACTGGGCGACGCGTGGTCAACGGCGTCGTGTTCGCCGTGCAGGGCGCGGGCACGTCGCTGCGCTGCGCCAGCCACGACGAGTTCCAGCGGGACGGTCGGTTCAACGCCGACTGGACGCCGATGGTCCAGTTCGACCTCACCCGCGTCGGCGCCGCCCGCAGCACGCTCACCATCACCGCGAACCCGCTGCTCGTCGGCGACCTGCCCGGTCTGGCCGGGGAGTTGCGCACCGAGCTGGCGGGAGATCCAGACCACGTCTGGCCGTCGACCATGGACTCCACGCCGCCCGGTAATTAGGTTAGCCTTACCTCTGGCCGGGGGTGGAACGAGATCGTCGACGAAGGGACCGCGGTGACCAGCGACGCTCAGCCGCACGAGGTGCGCGATGTGGTCGGGATCGGCTTCGGCCCCTCCAACCTCGCCATGGCCATCGCCGTGCACGAGCACAACCGGCGCCACCCCGAGCAGCCGGTCGACGCGCTGTTCCTGGAGCGGCAGCCGTCCTTCGGCTGGCACCGCGGGATGCTGATCGACGACGCGACCATGCAGGTGTCCTTCCTCAAGGACCTGGTCACCATGCGCGACCCGTCGAGCGACTTCAGCTTCCTGTGCTACCTGCGCGACCGGGACCGGCTGGTCGAGTTCATCAACCACAAGACGATGTTCCCGCTGCGCACCGAGTTCCACGACTACTTCGAGTGGGCGGCGGCCAGGGTCACCGACCAGGTGCGCTACGGCGCCGAGGTCGTCTCGGTCCGCCCGGTCGAGGTCGACGGCGAGGTCGCGCACTTCGACGTGATCGCCAAGGACGCCGACGGCCTGATCAGCACCGTGCGCGCCCGCAACGTGCTCATCGGCACCGGCCTGCGGCCGAGGCTGCCCGCCGACGCCGTGCCGTCGGACCGGGTCTGGCACAACATCGAGCTGATGCACCGCGTCGGCGACCTGGCGAGGTCCGAGCCGCACCGGGTGCTGGTGGTCGGGTCCGGGCAGAGCGGCGCGGAGGCCGTCGCCGAGCTGCACTCGGCGCTGCCCGGGACCCAGGTGTGCGCGGTGTTCGCCCGCTACGGCTACGCCCCCGCCGACGACAGCCCGTTCGCCAACCGCATCTTCGACCCGCGCGCGGTCGACCACTTCCACGGCGCCTCCGCCGAGGTCAAGCAGATGCTGCTGGACTACCACCGGAACACGAACTACTCCGTGGTGGACATGGACCTCATCGAGGAGCTCTACCGCCGCGAGTACCGGGAGAAGGTCACCGGTCGCAAACGCCTCGACATCCGCATCGCCTCCCGCGTCACCTACACCCGCGAGACCGACGAGGCCGTCTACGCCACCGTCGAGTTCCTGCCGACCGGCGAGACCGAGGTCTTGGAGTGCGACGCGGTCGTCTACGCCACCGGTTTCCGTCCGGCCGACCCGTTCGACCTCCTCGGCCGCGCTGCCGCCGTGTGTGAGCGTGACGCGGCAGGGTTACCGGTCGTCGGCCGGGATTACCGGGTGCGCACCGCCGCCAACGTGACCGCGGGCATCTACTTGCAGGGCGCGGAGCACAGCCACGGTCTCACCGCGACACTCCTGTCCGCCACGGCCGTCCGGGTCGGCGAGATCCTCGACTCGATCCTGCACGGCAGCCCGGACGAGGCGCCGGTCGAGCAGGTAGCCCTGCCGCAGCGCGTCGCCATCAGCTGAGCGCGTCGCCATCGGCTGACCCGCCGGTGTGTCGGTCGCCATGGGTACCTTGGTGCTCATGGCAACACTGGTGACCTTCCACGCCCACCCCGACGACGAGTGCATCAACTGCGGTGGCGTCATGCGCAAAGCCGCCGACGAGGGCCACCGCGTCGTCCTGGTGGTCGCGACCCGCGGCGAGCTCGGCGAGGTGGACGACGGCTTCCTCGCGCCGGGCGAGGACCTCACCTCCCGCAGGGTCGCCGAGACGCACGCGGCCGCCGAGATCCTCGGTGTGTCCCGTGTGGAGTTCCTCGGCTACACCGACTCCGGGATGATGGGCGAGCCGACCAACGACACCCCCGGCACCTTCTGGACCGCCTCGGTCGAGGAGGCGGCCGAGCGGCTGGCCAAGATCCTCGTCGAGGAGTCGGCCGACGTGCTCACCACCTACGACGACAACGGCGGCTACGGCCACCCCGACCACATCCAGGTGCACCGGGTCGGCAAGCGCGCCGCCGAGCTGGCCGGGACGAGCAGGGTGTACCAGGCCACCGCCAACCGCGACGACGTCCGCGAGCACATGAGCGCCGCCGCCGCGGACGCCGGGGCCGATGGTGCGGACTTCGGCCCGCAGGAGGAGTGGGAGATCGGCAAGCCGCTGGACGAGCTGACCGCCCGGGTCGACGTCTCGGCGTACGTGGTGGCCAAGCGGGCCGCGATGCGCGCGCACGCCAGCCAGATCTCCGAGGAGAGCTTCTTCCTCTCGATGCCGGACCCGGTCTTCGCCCAGGCGTTCGGCACCGAGTGGTTCATCCGCGACGGCGAGGGCCCCGGCATCACCGAGACCGACATCATGGCCGGTCTCTGAGGCCCCACCATCGGGTGACGAGGCTGGTCCCGGCGCGCCGGGGCGGCTTACGTTCCCGGTCGTGGCCGCCTTCGACGACATGGTCCGCCGGGCCGCGGCGGGGCAGCCCGGCGCGCTCGCGGTGCTGCGCGCCGAGCTGATGACCCAGCCGCGGGCCTGGCTGGTCGACCAGCTGCTGGCCACCGTCGCCCCGTCGAGCGGCTACCGGCCGCGCCCGGTCGAGCTCGACGAGCGGCGCCTGGTCGAGCACACCGCCCGGTTCGGCTCGTGGGACACCACCGCGTGCCTGGTCGGGCCGCCGCCGCCCGCCGGTCGGCTGGTCGACCGCGAGTGCCGCACCGTGCACGGCGAGGAGTTGCTCGACGAGGCGAAAGACCTGCTGCACGCGCTGCTGGCGGGGGACAGCGGGCTGACCCCGATCCGCCGCGCCCGGCTCACCCTGACCGTCCCCGACGCCAAGGTCGCCGTGTTCGGCTTCCTGCGCGGCACCATCACCAGGACCCCGGTCGGCGGCGGCGAGACGGCCCTGCTGGTCGAGTACCCGGAGGTCGCCGCCGACCTGGTCGGCGACGCCGTGGTGGCCGCGCTGCGGGTGGTCAACGGGCTGGAGCTCAACGAGGCGGTGCTCTACACCCGCAAAGCCGGTTGAGCCGCGGCACACGAGGCACGATCGGCGCCCGTGCGGCGTGCTGGGCGAGAATCACCCGGTAGCGCCCCGCGACCCGAGGAGACCCATGCCGTTCCCAGCCGCGCCGTACCGCGCCGAGGAGAGCCGCTACGACGCCACCGCCTACCGCAGGACCGGGCGCAGCGGTCTGCGGTTGCCGCCGGTCTCGCTCGGCCTGTGGCACAACTTCGGCGACGACCGCCCGTTCGACACCGGCCGGGCCATCCTGCGCCGCGCGTTCGACCTCGGCGTCACCCACTTCGACCTGGCCAACAACTACGGCCCGCCCTACGGCAGCGCCGAGGCCAACTTCGGCCGGGTGCTGGCGGGCGACTTCAAGCCCTACCGCGACGAGATCGTGGTCTCCACCAAGGCGGGCTACGACATGTGGCCGGGGCCGTACGGGGAGTGGGGTTCCCGCAAGTACGTACTGTCCTCTTTGGACCAGTCGCTGACCAGGCTCGGCCTCGACTACGTCGACATCTTCTACTCGCACCGCTTCGACCCCGACACCCCGCTGGAGGAGACGGTCGGCGCGCTGATCACCGCGGTGGAGCAGGGCAAGGCGCTCTACGTCGGCGTGTCGTCGTACTCGCCTGAAGCGACCAAGCGCGCGGCGGAGATCCTCGGCGGCGCCAACATCCCGCTGCTCATCCACCAGCCCTCGTACTCGCTGCTCAACCGGTGGATCGAGCCCGAGCTGCTCGACACCCTCGACGACCTCGGCGCGGGCTGCATCGCGTTCTCCCCGCTCGGCCAGGGCCTGCTCACCGACCGGTACCTCGACGGCATCCCCGAGGGGTCCCGCGCCAGCCGCGAGTCGTCGCTGTCGCCCGACTTCCTCTCCGAGCAGAACCTGGCCAGGGTGCGCGGTCTCGACGGCATCGCCAAGCGGCGCGGGCAGTCGTTGGCGCAGCTGGCCATCGCCTGGGTGCTGCGCGACCCGAGGGTCACCTCGGCACTCGTCGGCGCCAGCTCGGTCGGCCAGCTGGAGGCCAACCTCGCCGCGGTCGACGCCGCGCCGTTCACCGCGGACGAGTTGGCCGAGATCGACCGGTACGCGGTGGATTCCGGCATCGACCTGTGGGCGCAGTCGCGCGAGGCGGGCTGAGCACTAACACGATCCCGGTGCGCAGGACAACAACGGTGTTGTCCTCCTCACCGGTGATCCGCTGAAACCCCAGGTGGCGGGCGGGGCAGCGGTTTCCCCCGTCCACACCCGGCGAAACATCGCTGTTACGTTCCCTGGGTATGTCCGGGGAAACGCACGACGTCCTGATCGCCGAGCCGTCCACAGAGGACGGCTCCGAGCTGTGGCGGATCGCCCGAGATTCGCACACCCTCGACCTGAACTCCTCTTACGCCTACCTGCTCTGGTGCCGCGACTTCGCCGACACCTCCGCGGTCGCGGTGGTCGCGGGCCGCCCGGTCGGCTTCGTGATCGGTTTCGTCCGGCCGAGCGAGCCGGACACCGTGGTGGTGTGGCAGATCGCCGTCGACGGCGACCAGCGCGGCAAGGGCCTCGCGGGCAGGCTGCTCGACCACCTGCTCGACCGCCTGGCCCCGCGCGGCGTGCGGCACCTGGAGACCACCATCACCGCCGACAACGCCACGTCCATCGCGCTGTTCGGCGCACTGGCCAGGCGCAGGGGGGCGCTGATGCGCCAGGCCGATCTGTTCGCCGCCGACCACTTCCCCGACGACCACGCCGCCGAGGACCTCTACCGCATCGGTCCGTTCGAGCCCGCGGCGCGGCCGGTCGCGGTCTAGCGCCCACCACTTGCCCTACTTTCCCGCTGGGGAGGGAGATTTCCCGATGAGTGTGTTCGAGACCCTCGAGTCCGAGGTCCGCAGCTACAGCCGCGGCTGGCCGGTCGTGTTCGACCGCGCGGTCGGCAGCCACCTCTACGACGAGTCCGGGAAGTCCTATGTGGACTTCTTCGCGGGTGCGGGCGCCCTGAACTACGGGCACAACAACCCGGTGCTCAAACAGGCGGTCGTGGACTACATCATGCGCGACGGCGTCACCCACGCCCTCGACATGAACACCGCCGCCAAGCGCGACTTCCTGGAGACCTTCCGCGATGTCGTGCTCGCGCCGCGGGAACTGGACTACAAGGTGATGTTCCCCGGCCCCGCGGGCGCCAACGCGGTCGAGGCCGCGTTGAAGCTGGCCCGCAAGGTCACCGGCCGCGAGTCGATCGTCAACTTCACCAACGCCTTCCACGGCATGACGCTCGGCGCGCTGTCGGTCACCGGCAACTCGATGAAGCGCGGCGGCGCGGGCATCCCGCTGGTGCACGCCACCCCGATGCCGTTCGACAACTACCTCGACGGCCAGGTCCCCGACTTCCTGTGGTTCGAGCGCCTGCTCGCCGACAGCGGCAGCGGCCTCAACGAGCCCGCCGCGGTGATCGTGGAGACCGTGCAGGGCGAGGGCGGCATCAACGCCGCGCGCGTGCAGTGGTTGCGAGCGCTGGCCGATCTGTGCAAGCGGCACGGGATCCTGCTGATCGTCGACGACGTGCAGATGGGCTGCGGCCGCACCGGACCGTTCTTCAGCTTCGAGGTCGCGGGCATCACCCCGGACATCGTCTGCCTGTCCAAGTCCATCGGCGCGTTCGGCTTCCCGATGGCGCTCACCCTGATGCGCCCGGAGCTCGACATCTGGGAGCCGGGCGAGCACAACGGCACCTTCCGCGGCGTGAGCCCGGCGTTCGTCGCCGCCACCGAGGCGCTGCGCACCTACTGGACCGACGACACCCTGGAGAAGGGCACGCTGGCCAAGGGGGAACAGGTGGAGCGGGTCATGCACGGCATCGCCGACGCGCACCCGACCGCCGGGCTCAAGGTCAAGGGCCGCGGTCTGGCCAGGGGGCTGCGCTTCGCCGACGGTGCCACCGCGGGCGCGGTGTGCCACGCGGCTTTCGAGCGCGGCCTGGTGATGGAGACCTCCGGCCCGGACGGCGAGGTCGCCAAGGTCATGCCGCCGCTGACCATCACCGACGACGAACTCGACCAGGGCCTCGGCGTCCTCACCGAGTCCGTCGCCGCCACCCTGGGTCGGAGCTGACCCCGCGAGGAGGAACCCATGATCGTCCGCACGCTGGCCGGGATCACCGGCACCGACCGCGACGTCGAGACCGAGCACTGGCGCAGCAAGCGCATCGTCCTGGCCGGTGACGGCGTCGGGTTCTCGGTGCACGAGACGGTGCTGGAACCGGGAGCGGTCAACGACTTCTGGTACGCCAACCACATCGAGGCCGTGTTCATCGTCGAGGGCGAGGGTGAACTGCTGGACAAGGAAACCGGCGCGACCCACCAGTTGGCGCCCGGCTCCATCTACGTGCTCGACGGCAACGAGCGCCACCAACTGCGCCCCCGCACCCGGATGCGCACCCTGTGCGTGTTCAACCCCCCGGTCACCGGCCGGGAGGTGCACGACGAGAACGGCGTCTACCCGCTCATCACCGAAGCGCAGGAGGGCTGATGACCCTGACCACCGACACCCGGCACACCCGCCCCGTTGACCGGTACCCGACCAGGACCGCCGAACCCCTTGCCCCCTTTGCCCGCACGGAACCCACCGTGTGGGGTGGGCGCACCGGCCCGATCGACCCGGCGACCCTGGCCGCGCACGACACCCACGGCTACTCCCGTTACGACAGCCTGCTCAGCCCGGCCGAAGTCGCCACCTTCCGCGCCGAACTCGACCGCCTGGCCACCGACGACGCGGTGCGCGCCGACGAGCGCACGGTCGTGGAGCGCTCGTCCGCCGAGGTGCGGTCGATCTTCGAGGTGCACCGCACCAGCGAGCTGATCGCCGAACTGGTGCGCGACCCCAGGGTGCTCGACCGGGCGCGGCAGGTGCTGGGCTCCGAGGTGTCGGTGCACCAGAGCCGGGTCAACTACATGCCCGGCTTCCACGGCAAGGGCTTCTACTGGCACTCCGACTTCGAGACCTGGCACGCCGAGGACGGGATGCCCTCGCCGCGCGCGGTGAGCATGTCCATCGCGCTCACCGACAACTACCCGTTCAACGGCGGGTTGATGGTGCTGCCCGGTTCCCAGCGCACCTTCGTGCCGTGCGTCGGCGAGACGCCTGCGGAGCACTACAAAGCCTCGCTCACCGAACAGGAGATCGGCGTCCCGAGCCGCGCGGCGCTCTCCCGGCTCGCCGCGGAACACGGTGTCGACCAGTTCACCGGAACCGCGGGATCGGCGCTGCTGTTCGACTCGAACCTGATGCACGGGTCGGGCAACAACATCACGCCGTTCCCCCGCTCGAACATCTTCGTCGTTTTCAACTCGGTGGAGAACGCACTGGTCGAGCCGTACGCCGCGGCCGCGCCGCGGCCCGGTTTCATCGCCGCGCGCAGCGCGGAGCCGCTGGCCCGGTGACCCGCTCGTGATCACGCGTAATCCATCTGTTACCATCAGGGCACGCTCTGCCACCGGTTGATCAAGAGCTGGTCGTGGTTCCCACTCGGGGTGAACCCGACGTGCTGTGGACCAACTGCGGCGGAGTACGGCCCCGCGCCCACCGAAGTCGGGATCGGTGTGGCAGCGGGGCCGAACCTGTTCCCGCCCCCCGCGTGCGGTGTCCGCACTCGGCGAGTGGCCCATTCCCCTGCCGTTGAGCGGGGGTATCAGTTCATAACGCTGACCCATAACGGTTAGGCCATCCGGTTGACTACCACCACAACCGCGCCCGCGCGTTCTGTTTCGCCCTAGGTTTGTCCTCGGGAGCGCTTGAACCGGCTTAGGGGAGTCGGTCCGATCGGGGGGTGGTACCGAGTGGCGCACGTCGCGCTCACGCGTCCGGAACAAGGCGGACCGCGTTTTTGCGTATTGGGGCCTGTGTGCGCGCTGGTGGGGGAGAACACGCTGGTGCCGGGTGGGCCCGGTTTGCGTGGACTGCTGGCGATGCTGTTGTTGGAGCCGAACCAGGTCGTGTCCGTCGAGCACGTGATGGACGTGCTGTGGGACCACGAGCCGCCTGCCACCGCCCGCACCATCGTGCAGGGCTACGTGTCCAGGCTGCGCCGCTGGCTGTCCACAGTGGATCCGACGCGGGAGACCAGGATCCAGACGACCGGACCCGGCTACCGGCTGGTCGTCGACGAGGCGCGCATCGATGTCGCGCTGGCCCGCGACCTGCTCGCCGAGTCGCGCGACCGCCCAGCGGGTGAACGCGCCGAACTGCTGGCCATGGCCCAGGGGCTGTGGCGCGGGCCGGAGCTCTCCGGCATCGGCGGCCGGGTCCGCGCGCCGGAACTGGCCGAGCTGCGGCTGACCGTGATCGAGGCGCGGGTCGACGCCGACCTCGAACTCGGCCGCCACGACGACGTCATCGGCGAGTTGGCCGCGCTGGTCGACACCCACCCGTTCCGCGAGCACCTGGTGGGGCAGTTCGTCCTCGCGCTCTACCGCTGCGGCAGGCGCGCGGCGGCACTGGAGATCTACCAGCGCTTCGCGCACCGCGCCGCCCGCGAACTCGGTCTCGACCCCGGTCCCGGCCTGCGGGAGCTGCACAGCCGGATACTGCGCGACGACACCACGTTGCTCGAACAGCGCCCGACACCGGTGATCACCCCGCGGGTCGGCGTGCTCACCCCGGCGCAACTGCCCGCCGCGCCACCGGGGTTCACCGGCCGCGACACCGAACTCGGCTGGCTGGACGGCATCCGCGACACCGCGGACGGCACCGCGCCCGCGATCGCCGTGCTGGTCGGCTCGGCTGGCGTCGGCAAGAGCGCGCTCGCCGTGGTGTGGGGAACCCGCGCCGCCGCGGACTTCCCGGACGGCAGGCTCTACGCGTCCCTGCGCGGGTTCGACCCGAGGCACGAGCCGATCGAGCCCGCCGAGGTGCTGGCGAGGTTCCTGCTCGCCCTGGGTGTCGCCGCCGAGCACATCCCCGACGACCTCGCCGAGCGGGCCGCGTTCTACCGCTCGCTGCTGGCCGAGCGCAGGCTGCTCGTGCTGCTCGACGACGCCCGCGACTCCGACCAGGTGCGACCGCTGCTGCCCGGCGGGCCCGGCTCCATGGTGCTGGTCACCAGCAGGCGCACCCTCGACGGCCTGGTGACCCACGGCGCCGCGCTGCGGGTGCTGGGAACCCTTCCGCCGGAGGAGGCCGAGGCGGTCATCGAGCACGCCGCCGGTCCACCCGCCGACCACGAACGCGCGCTGCGCACCAGGCTCGCCCGGCTCTGCGACCACCTCCCGCTCGCGCTGCGGATCGCGGGCGCCCGGCTGGTCGCCAGTCCACAGTGGTCACTGCGGGAACTGGTCGGCGAGTTGGCCGACGAGCGAACCAGGCTGGGCGCGCTGCGCGTGCAGGACGTCGACACCGGTGTGCGGGCCGCGCTCGACCTGACCGTCGGCGGGCTCGACCCGGTGCTCGCCGCCACGCTGCGGCAACTCGGCGCGGTGCCGGGGCCGACGTTCGGCCCGCACCTGTTGGCCACCATGGCCGGGAGCTCGCCGGAGGCCGCCAGGGAGCGGCTGCGCGGGCTGGCCGCGCTGTTCCTGGTCACCGAGTCCGAACCGGACGTCTACGGCATGCACGACCTGGTGCGGCTCTACGCCAGGGAACTGGGCGCCGACGACCTGCTGCCACCGGTGCTGCGCTACTACCTGGTCGCGTCCGACCTGTGCCGCAGGCACTTGCGCGCCGCGGCGGACGACATCGACTACTCCGAGGCGGAACCGGAGGTGCCCCGCCCACCGGTGCGCGGCAGGGAGGACGCGCTCGCCTGGTTCGAGCGCGAGTGGCCGAACCTGGTCGCCGCCGCCGAGGCGGGCGCGAAAGCGGGCCTGCACACCCAGGTCTGGCAGTTGGCCAGGATGGCGAGCGAGTTCCGCCGGGTCCGCTCCCGCCGCGACGACTGGGAACACGTGCTGCGCCTGGGGCTCGACGCGGCGAAAGCGGCAGGCGACCGCAGGGGCGAGGTCCTGATGCGGCTGAGCCGGTGCGTGCTGCTCACCCGGTTCGACCAGGAGCACGAGACGGTGGCCGACGCCGAGCGCGCCGTGGCCATCGCGACCGAACTGCGCGACTCCAAGCTGATGGCGATGGGCTTCAACACGGTGGCGAGCGCTCTCTACGGCCAGCGCCGCTACAACGAGGCACTGGCCGGTTACCGCAAGGCGTTGGAGCTGTCCGGTCGCGCCGGTTACCGGCTCGGGGAAGCCAACCTGCTCAACAACATCGCGCAGGTGCACCGCAACCTCGGTGCCCCGGCCGAGGCCGTCACCCCGCAGGCGCAGGCGGTCGCGATCTTCCGCGAGGTGGGCGATCTCGGCTTCGTCGGGCTGGCGCTGGCCAACCTGGCCGAATTGGAGCACGAGCTGAACCTGCCGGAGGCGGCCGAGGTCCACGCCAAGGAGGCGATCTCGCTCGCGGAGGCCAACGGGCTCGACCTCACCGAGGCGTTCGCCCGCGAGGTGTTCGCCAGGGTGCTGCGCGACCGCGGCGAGATCGCGGCGGCCAGGGTGGAGCTGATGCTGGCCCTGGAGCTCTACCGGCTCGTCCAGTCACCGGCCGCGCAGGCCGTCCAAGCCGGACTCGCGGCGCTGCCGACGGACGTTTAGCGAACGCTTAGCCGGTGCGCGAAGCAGGCCGGCACCCTCTGCGCGCAGGGTGACCACGGTCATCCAGGGCCGCGGCGGGAGACGGGGGTGCGGCCCGACGTACCGGCCGGCGCTCTCGGGGGAGGGAGAGCCGGCCGGTCGTCGTTGTCGCCCTTCGTCGCCGTGGACGGCCATTTCGGACGTCCACTCACACCCCGGCGGTGCGGTCGTCCTTGCGGACCGGCGCCAGTTCCGGGCGCTTGGGGTGCAGGCCGTCGCCGAGGGACTCCCCGGTGATCTGTCTGCGCACCCACGGGATCAGGTGCGTCGTCGTCCACGCGAGGTCGTCCTGCCGCAGCCGCAGCCACGGTTTCCGGTCCTCGACGGGCAGCGGCTCGCGCCAGTCCTGCGCCACGTCCATGTCGAGCACCTCGGCGGTGCGCAACGCGATCCGGTGGTGGCCCTCGCTGGAGAAGTGCAGCCGGTCGTCGCACCAGGACCTGCGGTCGTGCAGCACGCCCATCGACCACAGGTCGACCAGCCTGGCGCCGTGCCGCTCGGCGATCGCGTGCAGGTGTCCGTTGTAGATGGCGACCTTGCCGCGGAACCGGCGGATCAGCGGCTGCACCTTCGGGTCCGGTCCGGTGAACACCACGACCTCGCTGCCCGCCTCGCGCAGCGCGACCACCGCGGTCTCGAACAGCGCGGCCACGTCGTCGACGTCGGTGCCCGGCGTGATGATGTCGTTGCCGCCGCCGCACAGCGTGACCAGGTCGGGGCGCGCGGTGAGCGCCACCGGCACCTGCTCGTCGATGATCTGCTGGAGCATCCTCCCGCGCAGCGCCAGGTTCGCGTACCGCAACCCCGGCCGCTGCGCCGCCATCATCTCGGCGAGCCGGTCGGCCCACCCCACGTAGGCGCCGTCGGCGTCCACGTCGCTCATGCCCTCGGTGAAGCTGTCCCCGATGGCGATCCAGCTGTTCCACCCATGCACAGCCCGACCTCCCTTTCCCGACCCCGGCTTGCCTCGACCCCGTTGCCCCAGACAACCAAACGCGGCAAGTATGCCCCCGCATTCCCCGGCCCCGCGTCAGCGCAGAGTATGACCCCGGACCGCACACACTATCGACCGCTGTGGAGTCGTCGGCCCCGGTCAGGCAGGCTGGAGGGGTGAGTGACTCCCTGTCCGACCTGCTCGGCGGCCGCCGGGGCGCGCTGGACGCGACCGCGCCCCCGCTGGCCTTCGCCGCCGCCTGGCTGCTCACCTCCGCCATCGGCTGGTCGACCGCGGCAGCCCTGGCCGTCGCCGCCGCCGTCGCGGTGATCAGGCTGGTCAGGGGCGAGAAGGTCACCGCGGTCCTCGGCGGCATGACCGTGGTCGCGGTGGGCGCCGTGGTGGCATTGCACACCGGCCGCGCGGAGGACTTCTTCCTGGTCCAACTGCTGTCCAACACCGCGAGCGCCCTCGTCTGGGCCGCCAGCATCGCCCTCCGCTGGCCGCTGCTCGGCGTGGTCGTCGGCCTCCTCCTCGGCCAACGCTCCCGCTGGCGCCGCGACCCCGCCCTGCTCCGCGCCTACAGCCGCGCGAGCTGGATCTGGGTCCTCCAGTACACCCTCCGCACAGCCGTCTTCGCCACCCTCTGGTGGCTGGGCAACGTCACGGCCCTGGCCATCGCCCGGGTAGCCCTCTCCTGGCCCCTGGTGGCCCTGGTCATCGCGGTGAGCGCGGCCGTACTCCGCAAATCCCTCCCCACCAACCACCCCGGCCTACGCCACCCCCAACTCCCAGCCCCCGCCGAACCCCAGCCCAAGACCTCCTGACCACCGGCCCTCGCCCGCTCTCCCCACCGAGCGCCCCCACCCCACGCAAGCCTTCCCGCGTCCCACGCAAGCCGTCTCGCGTCCCGCAAGCCGTCTCGCGTCCCGCAAGCGCTCTCGCGTCCCGCAAGCGCTCTAGCCCCGCCCGAGCGCTCTAACCCCACCCGAGCCTGTAGCCCCGCCCCAGCCCGCAGGCCAGCCCCAGCCCGCTTCGCGCCCGCGAGGACCCCCGCCCAGCCCCCACCCACACCGGGGGGCGTCCCAGTGCCAGTCTATCGGCACCCCCCGACAGACGATCTTGAAACAGGGTGCCGGTGATCGACTTGTGGATAACTTCTGTCACTGGAACGGGTGAAAGTCGGAGCGGGTGGAGATGAAGAACCGCAGCTCAGAGGCTTGAGGGGCGTCGCGAAAGCGGACTCGGGGCCGAAGTCGCGCAGCGGGAGATCGACTAGGGGCGGGCGAGTGACTGAATCGTCCACAGTGGACAAACGGGGCGGCGGACAATCACCCGGTCAAAGCTGCCGGTCGCAAGGCCCAACTCGCCCAAGTCGGGGCCGAGCCAGACCTGCACCCGAGCCAGACCCGCGCCTGCGGCAAGACTTAGACCTGCACCAGCACTAGACCTGCGGCCGCACCGCGTTGTTCCCGAACGCGTCCAGCGAGGCCAACCAAGCCGCTCCCACTGTCCCGTCCTTCGCGTCCACCACCTCGTGCCCCAACAGCAACTCCCGCACCCGCGCCCCCACCACCGTCTGCAACACAGCCCCCGCCAACACCACAGGCCCACTGTCGTGCACAGCCAACGCCTGACTGGCAAGCGCCCCCGCAGCCCGTGACACGATGTCCTGCGCAGCCGGGTCGTCAACAGACGGCACAAGTGGTGCGAATCGGGCCAACCGGATCGGTTCTTCCCGGTTCACCTGTCGGATCAGTCGTCCGAACGGGATTCGCGGGTCGCCGGTCAGCGGTAGTCCTGCCGCTGCGAGCACTGCCTCCGCCAGGGGGCTCAGTGGTTTGCCGCTCTGCAGCGCGTACAGCGTGAACCGGACCGCTTCCCGCCCGATCCAGAACGCCGAGCCCTCGTCGCCGAGTAGCCAGCCGAAGCCGCCGTAGGTGGCGACCAGTTCGCGCCCGGTGATGCGGCCCGCGATCGATCCGGTCCCCGAGATCAGGACGGTGCCGACCGCAGAGGAGGTGCCGGAGGCGAAGGCGACCTCCGCGTCGGTCACGACCCTCGGGTGCAGCAGGTCGAACACCACGTCGAACTCGGCGGCGACCGCTGGGTCGAGCAGGGCGGACGACCCGGCCATGCCGATCACGCAGGCCGCGACCTCGGAGCCGCCCAGTGCCGCGTTCACCGCGGTCAGGAGTTGGCCCGCCGCGGCTGCCGGGCCGTTGGTGTTCGGGTTGCCGCCGCCTGCGACGCCGCGGCCGACCACGGCTCCGGTGGCGTCCACGGCCAGGGCGCGGGTGGTGCTGCCGCCGATGTCGACGCCCAACGCGACCCCGGTCATCGGACCGCTACTCCGTTCGGCGTAACATGACCTTGCCCGCTCCGCTCCACCCCCTCGGCGGAGCGGGCTCCTCCCACCATCGCCGAGCGTGCGCCGAACTGCTCCGCCTCCACCTCGCGCACCAGCAGCGGGTCGCCGCAGGACGCGCAGGTCACCACGGCGTGCGTCTCGTGGCCGCAGGTCCGGTGCCGCAGCCGCACCGGGCGGTCCTCGACCAGCCAGCGCTCGCCCCAGTGCATGATCGCGGCGAGGGCGGGCCAGAAGTCGCGGCCCATGTCGGTGAGCACGTACTCGTAGCGCACGGGCCGCTCCTGATAGCGCTCGCGGTGCAGCAGCCCGGCGCCGACGAGGCGGTCCAGCCGCTCGGTGAGGGTGTTTCTCGCGATGCCCAACTCGGCCTGGATCCGGTCGAACCGCCGGACGCCCAGGTAGGTCTCCCGCAGCACGAGCAGGGTCCACTGGTCGCCGAGCAGGTCCATCGCACGCGCGATGGAACAGGGCCACTGCGCGAACGATGTCCTTCGCATCGCCCCAGTCTAGGAAGCCGGGCCGCCCGGCGAAACGTGATCACCGCACCCGGGTGACCCGGCGCGGACCCCTGGGCCAGCGGCAACCCGGCACCGGGCCGGACGGCGCGACCACCCGGCAGGGTGACGTACAGTCCGGTCGTAGTGACGGCCGACACACCTGTGGCGGCGCTCACCGCACTATTCGGGGCGTCGGGGACGACCGGCCCTGGCGAGCTCCGGGGAACCACCCGTCCGGCTGACCCGACGCCGAGGAGATCGGACAAATCGGGCGCCGCAAGGCCGGGGCCGAGGCCGTCGGAAAGGCCGGATGTCCCCGCGCGCCAACGCCACCGGTGGGTGTTCCCCGGATCGCCGCACGTCCGCCATCCGGGACACCCCGGGCGGTAAGGTCTAGACCAATCATACCGTAGGTGGGACGGCGCGGCGGGGCGCGCTGGTGCCCGTGCCGGTCACGGTAGGGCCAAACAGGCGGGGTGTGATCGCGTGCGGCACCCCCGACAAGGCATTCTGTACGGGTCGGGCGCAATACTCAGGAGGGACGCCATGCTGGAGATGTCCACGGCCGACGGGTCGGACACGGTGGCGCGCGTGCAACGGGAACCCAAGTACTGGGGTCTCAAGCGCCACTTGCTCGACCTGCTCGGGTCGCTGCCTCCCGGCTCGCCCATCCCGACCGAACGTTCACTGGCCACCGAGTTCGACGTCTCCCGCACGACCGTCCGCCAGGCGCTGGCCGAGCTGACCGTCGAGGGCAGGCTGCTGCGGGTGCAGGGCAAGGGCACCTTCGCCGCCGAGCCCAAGGTCGCCCAGCGGCTGCAGCTGTCGTCCTACACCGAGGACATGCGCGCCCAGGGCCGTGAGCCCTCCAGCAAGCTGCTGGAGGTCTCCGAGATCCCGGCCGAGGCCGACCTGGCCAGGCTGCTGGGCATCCGGGCAGGCGCCAAGGTGCTGCGGTTGCACCGGCTGCGGTTGGCCGACGGCGAGCCGATGGCCATGGAGACGACGCACCTGCCGCTGGGCCGCTTCCGCGGTCTGCGCCGCTACGTCAGCGGCGGCGGCTCGCTCTACCAGGTGCTGCGTGAGCGGTTCGACGTCGAGATGGGCCACGCCGAGGAGACGATCGAGACCGCGTTGGCCGGTCCGCACGAGGCCGAGTTGCTCGGTGCCGACGTGGGGATGCCGATGCTGCTGCTGTCGCGGCACTCGTTCGACACCGACGAGCGACCGGTCGAGTGGGTCCGGTCGGTCTACCGGGGTGACAGGTACAAGTTCGTCGCCACGCTGAACCGACCGTCCTGACGTGACCGGCCAGGTCCGCTGGGGCACGCCCAGCGCGCGCGGGGTCCTGGCCACCACGATCCTCGGGTCCGGCATGGCGATGCTGGACAGCAGCGTGGTCAACATCGCCCTGCCCAGGCTGGGCAAGGAGCTCGACGCCTCGGTCGCCGGGCTGCAGTGGGTGCTCAACGGGTACCTGCTCGCCCTGGCGGCGCTGGTCCTGGTCGCCGGGTCGCTCGGTGACCGCTACGGCCGCCGCCGGGTGTTCGTGGTGGGCGTCATCTGGTTCGGCATCGCGTCGGCCCTGTGCGGGGTCGCGCTGTCCACGCCGATGCTGGTGGCGTCCCGGATCCTGCAGGGCGTCGGCGGCGCGCTGCTGACCCCCGGCTCGCTGTCGATCCTGCAGGCCGTGTTCCACCGCGACGACCGGTCCCGCGCGATCGGCGCCTGGTCCGGCCTCGGCGGCATCGCGGCCGCGGTGGGTCCGCTGGTCGGCGGGCTGCTGGTGCAGGCGTGGTCGTGGCGGCTGGCGTTCCTGGTGAACATCCCGCTGGTCGTGGTGTGCGTGTGGTTGGCCGTGCGGTGCGTGCCGGAGACCCGCGACGAGGAGGTCACCGGGCACCCGAACATCCTCGACTCGGTGCTCGGCGCCGTCGGGCTCGCCGGGATCACGGCGGCGCTGGTCGAGGCGCCGGTGCGCGGGGCGGACTGGCTGGTGGTCGGGGCCGCGGTGGTCGGGCTCGGCGCCCTCACGGCGTTCGTGCTGCTGCAACGGCGCCAGGCGAACCCGCTGGTGCCGCCCGCGCTGTTCGCCAGCCACACGTTCGTCGTGTCCAACGCGCTGACCCTGGTCGTCTACGCGGCGCTGACCGGCGTGATGGTGCTGATGGGGCTGCAACTGCAGACCTCGCTCGGCTACTCGCCGACCGCCGCGGGGCTGGCAGGGCTGCCGATCACCGCGGTCATGCTGCTGCTCTCCGCCCGCTTCGGCCAACTCGCCGCCAGGGTCGGGCCGCGGTGGTTCCTGGTGGCCGGTCCGCTGCTGATCGCGGCCGCGATGCTGCTGATGACCAGGATCGCGCCGGGGGCGTCGTACCTGGGCGCGGTGCTGCCGTCGGTCGCCCTGTTCGGCTTCGGGCTGTCGGTGGTGGTCGCCCCGGTGACCGCGACCGTCCTGGCCGCGGCACCGGACCGGTACGCGGGCTTGGCGTCCGGAGTGAACAACGCGGTGGCGAGGACCGGCGGCCTGCTCGCTGTGGCTGTCCTACCTGCCGCCGCTGGGCTTACCGGCGCCGCTTACACCGACCCGGCTGCCCTGACCTCCGGCTGGCGCACAGCCCTGCTGATCTGCGCTTCCCTCGCCGCCGCAGGGGGCCTCATGGCGCTGAGCATCCGGGACAACGTCCTGGCCGCCCCGCCACCCGGTCCCCACTGCGACGTCGAGTCACCGGCCCCGGCACCTCGGGGCTGACCAGACCCGGTCTGATCAGGCACGATCAGGTCTGGAGCAGCGCGACCAGGGCGTCCGGGTCGACGTTGCCGCCGCTGAGGACGGCCACGGTGCGGCCGGGCGGGAGCTTGTCGCCGTGGTGCAGGACCGCGGCCGTGGTGACCGCGCCGCTCGGTTCGGCGACCAGGTGGGCGCGGTGCGCGAGGGTGGCCACCGCCGAGCGGATCTCATCCTCTGAGACGGTCACGATGCCGTCGACCAGCGCCCGCTGGTGCCCGAAGGTCAGCTCGGACGGCTGGCTGCGCAGGCCGTCGGCGATGGTCCGGTTGCGGTCGGCGACCGACCACGACACCAGCTCGCCCTTGGCCAGGCCGGCCGCGGTGTCCCCGGCCAGTTCCGGCTCGACCGCCCAGACCTGGGCCTGCGGGCGCAGCGCCTTGATCGCGACCGCGATGCCGGAGATCAGCCCGCCGCCGCTGACCGGGGCCAGCACCAGGTCGACGTCGGGCAGGTCCGCGACGATCTCCAGGCCGATGGTGCCCTGGCCCGCGATCACTCCCCGGTCGTCGAACGGCGGCACCAGCGTGGCGTCCTCCCGCTCGACGATCGCGTACGCCGCCGACTCCCGCTCACCGGTCTTGACCAGCACGACCTCGGCGCCGTGCGCGCGGGTCGCCTCGACCTTGACCCTGGGCGTGTCCTCGGGCACCACGATCCACGCGGGCACCCCGAACGCGCGCGCCGCGTAGGCGACGGCCTGGGCGTGGTTACCGCTGGAGTAGGCGACGACGCCACGGGCCCGCCGCTGCGGATCGATGCAGGCCACGGCGTTGAACGCGCCACGGATCTTGAACGAGCCGACCGGTTGCAGGCTCTCCGGCTTGATCCACAGTGGCCGGTCCGCCCACGGGGCCGCCACCAGCGGGGTGCGCACGGCGTGCCCGGCGACGCGGTCGGCGGCGGCGGTGATGTCATCGAGGGTGACGAGGTTCACCCCTCCAGTGTGCACCAGTCCACAGTGGACCAGCGTGTCGCGCTGCTCACCCCTGCGCCGACCGGACCAGCGCCGTTACGCCGTGCGCAGCCCGGCGACGAGCGCCTCCGCCGCCGACTTGGGGTCCACGGCCTCCGTGATCGCCCGGACGACGACGATCCGGCGCGCGCCCGCGGCGACGACCTCGGGCAGCCGCTGCGCGTCGATGCCGCCGATGGCGAACCAGGGCCGTTCCGGAGCGGTCGCCGCCGTGGCCCGCACCAGGTCGAGGCCGGTGGCCGCCCGGCCCGGCTTGGTCGGCGTCGTCCAGCACGGGCCGGTGCAGAAGTAGTCCACACCCGGCTCGGCCGCCGCGCTGACGGCCTGGGCGAAGTCGTGCGTCGACTTGCCGATCACCACGTCGTCGCCGACCACGCGGCGCGCCACCGCGACCGGCAGGTCGTCCTGGCCCAGGTGCAGCACGTCCGCCCCGGCGGCCAGCGCGACGTCGGCCCGGTCGTTGACCGCCAGCAGCGCCCCGTGCGCGGCGCAGACCTCGGCGATCACCGACAGCGCGCGCAGCTCCGGCCCCGCCTCGAGCGGCGCCCCGCCGCGCTTGTCGCGCAACTGCACGACGTCGACCCCGCCTGCCAGCGCGGCGTCCACGAAGTCGGCGAGGTCGCCCTGCTCGGTCCGCGCGTCGGTGCACAGGTAGAGCCGCGCGTCGGTCAGCCTGCGCCTGATCTGGTCCCCGTCGAGTCCTGGCATGGAGGTGACGCTATCGCCTGCGCTACGGTGGAGGTCGGTCGCACGGGAGTCCGGGGAACGGGCTGAGAGGGAGCTGGGTCGCTCCGACCGTCGAACCTGATCCGGGTCATGCCGGCGCAGGGAGCGTGAGGACATGGGAAGTGAGCGGGCTGTCGCCGTGGTCGGCGGCGGCGTCATCGGGCTGTCGGTCGCCTGGGCGGTGGCCGAGGCCGGGTACCCGGTGCGCCTGGTCGACCCGACACCGGCCAGGGGCGCGTCGTGGCTGGCGGGCGGCATGTTGGCGCCGGTCACCGAGTCGTGGCCGGGGGAGGAGCACGTCCTCGAACTCGGCAGCTCGTCGCTGGCGCGCTGGCCGGACTTCGCCGCCAGGCTGACCGCCGCGGGCGGCGACCCGGGGTTGCGGCTGGAAGGGACGCTCGCGGTCGCTGTGGACTCCGCCGACGTGGGCACACTCGACGTCCTCGCCGAGTTCCTGCGCGGTCTCGGGCGGGAAGCGGTGCGCTACTCGGGGCGCGAGCTGCGCGCGCTGGAGCCGGGCATCGGTCAGGGAGTCCGAAGTGGACTGCACGTGCCCGGCGACCTCGCTGTGGACAACCGCGCCCTGCTCACCGCGTTGCACACCGCGTGCCGCCGATCGGGTGTGGAGTTCATCACGGCCACCGCGCGCGAAGTCCACCCGAACGCGGTAGTCCTCGCCGACGAGTCCACTGTGGATTGTGCGGCGGTTGTCGTCGCCGCGGGCGCGTGGAGCGGCCACCTGCACCCGGCGCTGGCCCCGTTGGTCCGCCCGGTGAAGGGCGAGATCCTCCGCCTGCACGCCCGCCCCGGCACCCTGCCGGCACCGACCCGCACCATCCGCGCCCACGTCGAGTCCCGCCCGGTGTACCTCGTCCCCCGCCCCGACGGCGAACTGGTCCTCGGCGCCACCCAACTCGAAGTCGGCTTCGACGAGTCGGTCACCGCGGGCGCCGTCCGCGACCTGCTGCGAGACGCCGAACAGGTACTGCCGGGCATCGCCGAATACGCCTTGGTCGAGACCGCCGCCGGGTTGCGCTCGGGGAGTCCGGACAACCTGCCCCTGATAGGCCAACTGGAACCCGGCCTGCTGGTGGCGACCGGCCATCACCGCAATGGCCTGTTGTTGGCCCCGGTCACGGCGGGCGCGGTGGTCTCGTTGTTGCGGGGGGAAGAGATGCCGGACGCGGTGCGTGCCGCTGATCCCGCGCGGTTCTCGGGGAGGGACGCATGATCGGTAACGGTGTCCGGCGGTCGCGGGCGGCGGGGGTGGGCGCTGCTGGTCTCGCGTGGTCGTCGGGGAGGCGCGCGTGATCGTGGTGGTGAACGGTGCCGAGCGGGAACTGGCCGACGGGGTGACGGTGGGGGAGTTGTTGGTGGTGCTGGGGGTTTCGGGGGCCGGGACCGCGGTCGCGGTGGACGGGGAGGTCGTGCCCAGGGCGGTGCACGCGTCGACGGTCGTGCGGGCCGGGGCCGTGGTGGAAGTGCTGACCGCCGTGCAGGGAGGGTGAAGGTGGACGACCCGCTGGTCATCGCCGACCGGGAGTACGCGTCGCGGCTGATCACCGGTACCGGTGGCGCGTCGAACCTGTCGGTGCTGGAGCGCGCGTTGGTGGCGTCCGGCACCGAGTTGACCACGGTGTCGCTGCGCCGGGTCGACGTCGCGGGGGGCACCGGCATCCTGGAAGTGCTGCGCAGGCTGGGCATCGATCCGCTGCCCAACACCGCCGGGTGCCGCACCGCCGCGGAAGCCGTGCTCACGGCCAGGTTGGCCCGCGAGGCACTGGGCACGAACTGGATCAAACTGGAGGTGATCGCCGACGACCGCACCCTGCTCCCGGACCCGGTCGAGTTGTTGGACGCCGCCAAGACCCTCGTCGACGACGGTTTCGTGGTCCTGCCCTACACCAACGACGACCCGGTGCTGGCCCTGCGCCTGGAGGAATCGGGCTGCGCCGCCGTCATGCCCCTCGGCTCACCCATCGGCACCGGCCTCGGCATCCGCAACCCGCACAACATCGAACTCATCGTCGCCCGCGCCGCCGTCCCGGTCATCCTCGACGCAGGCATCGGCACCGCCTCGGACGCCGCCCTGGCCATGGAACTCGGCTGCGCCGCCGTCCTCCTGGCCACCGCCGTCACCCGAGCCACCGACCCCGAGAAAATGGCCACCGCCATGCGCGCCGCCGTCCAAGCAGGCCGACTGGCCCGCGCCGCGGGCCGCATCCCCCAACGCTTCTGGGCCCAAGCCTCCAGCCCACCCCGCTGACCCACCCCGCTCCTTCAGCCCGCGTACCCACAGCCCTCGACCCGACCTCCCGATTCATCCCCTGGGTGAACGCTTTCTCGCCCTGCTGGGAGTCGGCTGTCCACAACCCCTCGACCTGTCCACACCCTCGGCGGTGCCCCTATTGACAGGTCGCTCAACGCGGTAGCTTCAGAGATGGGCCCCCGGCCCCCGGGAGGGAGTGCCCCTGGGCTGGAGTGGATCTTGGTTGGCGTGCGGGTTCGTGCGGTGCGGGCTTGTCCGGGTGTGGCTGGGAATTGCCGCCCGCGGCCTATGCGCGAATCCGCACGTGTCGGCCCGGTGTTGGTCTACATCAGGTGTCCGGATCTCCAGTGGGGGCCGCAGGGGTCTGGTCGTGGAACTGGTGGGGGTTCCGGCACAATGAGGTATGACGACATCGGCCGCTGAGTCTGGCGGAGGGGATGTGCCCGCGCGGTTGTACCTCGCGATCGGGCGCCTGTCCCGGGCGTTGCGCCGGTCCGGGTCTCCCGGGCTGGGGCACGGGTCCATCTCCGCTCTGTCCACTCTGGTCAACTGCGGTGAGCTGCGGCTCGGTGACCTGGCGGGCAAGGAGGGCGTCGCCGCGCCGACCATGTCGCGGATCGTGGCGAGCCTGGTGGAGTCGGGTTATGTCGTGCGCGAGCCGGACCCGGCTGATCGGCGGGCGTGGTTGGTGCGGGCGACGGAGTCCGGGGAGCGGATCGTGTCCGGGGTGCGCTCGACCAGGGTGTTGGAGTTGGGCAGGCGGCTGGACCGGTTGTCGCCGCAGGAGCGGGAGCGACTGGTCGCCGCCATTGCCGTGTTGGAGGCGCTGCTCGTGGACTGACACCGGTGCCCCGACGTGAGCCGGGGCACCGGTGCGGGGTCACAGCAGGAACGTGTCCGCGTCCGGCAGCCGCCAGCGCGGTGACACCGGGCCGACGCCGCCGCCGAGCGGGTACGCGTCCTGCACCGACCGCTGGATGAACGCCTTGGCCGCGCGGACCGCCGACACCATGTCCAGGCCCTTGGCCAGTCCGGAGGTCACGGTGGAGGCGAGGGTGTCGCCGCTGCCGTGGGTGTGCTTGACGTCGTAGCGGGGGCCGACGAACTCGGTGAACTCGGACCCGTCGTAGAGCAGGTCGAGGCACTCCGCGTCGTCCCACAGGTGCCCGCCCTTGACCAGCACCCACTCCGAGCCGAACTCCGCGAGCGCCTTGGCCGCGTCCCGTTGCTGGGCTTGGGACCGCACCTCGATCCCGGTCAGCAGCCGCACCTCGTCGAGGTTCGGCGTGACCAGCGAGGCCCGCGGGAACAGCTCCGACCGCAGCGCGTCGATGGCCTGGTCGGTGAGCAGCGGGTCGCCGTGCATGGACGCCGACACCGGGTCGACCACGAACGGGGTCACCCCGGACCGTCCGATGCCGACCCGGTCGCACGCCCCCGCCACCGCGGTAATGATCTCCGCGGTGGCCAGCATGCCGGTCTTGGCCGCCTGCACGCCGATGTCGGTCGCCACCACCTCGATCTGCGCGGCGACCACCTCGGGCGGGATGGTGTGCACCCCGCTCACCCCGAGCGAGTTCTGCACCGTCACCGCCGTGATCGCGGTCATCCCGTGCACGCCGCAGGCGAAGAACGTCCGCAGGTCGGCCTGGATGCCCGCGCCGCCGCCGGAGTCGGACCCGGCGATGGTCAGCGTGCGGGGCGGCGTGGTCACTGCCCGACCACCGGCAGGTAGACCTTGTTGCCCTGCTCGGCGAACTCCTCCGACTTGGCCGCCATGCCCGCCTCGATCGCCTCCACAGAGGACAGACCGTGTTCGTCGGCGTAGCGGCGCACGTCCTGGGTGATCTTCATGGAGCAGAACTTGGGCCCGCACATCGAGCAGAAGTGCGCGGTCTTGGCCGGTTCGGCAGGCAGGGTCTCGTCGTGGAACGAGCGGGCGGTGTCCGGGTCGAGCGCCAGGTTGAACTGGTCGGTCCAGCGGAACTCGAACCGGGCCCGCGACAGCGCGTCGTCGCGCTCCTGCGCCCTCGGGTGCCCCTTGGCCAGGTCGGCGGCGTGCGCGGCGATCTTGTAGGTGATCACGCCGGTCTTCACGTCGTCGCGGTTGGGCAGTCCGAGGTGCTCCTTGGGCGTGACGTAGCAGAGCATCGCGGTGCCGAGCCAACCGATCTGGGCGGCGCCGATGGCCGAGGTGATGTGGTCGTAGCCGGGCGCGATGTCGGTCGCCAGCGGGCCGAGGGTGTAGAACGGCGCCTCACCGCACAGCTCCTCCTCCAGCCGCACGTTCTCGGCGATCTTGTGCATCGGCACGTGCCCCGGCCCCTCGATCATCACCTGCACGTCGTGCGCGCGGGCGATGTGGGTCAGCTCGCCCAGCGTCCGCAGCTCGGCGAACTGGGCCGCGTCGTTGGCGTCGGCGATCGACCCCGGCCGCAGCCCGTCACCGAGGGAGAAGGTGACGTCGTAGGTGCGCAGGATCTCGCAGAGCTCCTCGAAGTGCGTGTAGAGGAAGCTCTCCTCGTGGTGCGCCAGGCACCAGGCCGCCATGATCGACCCGCCGCGCGAGACGATCCCGGTGACCCGCCGCGCCGTCAGCGGGACGTACCGCAGCAGCACACCGGCGTGCACGGTCATGTAGTCCACGCCCTGCTCGCACTGCTCCAGCACGGTGTCCCGGTAGACCTCCCAGGACAGCGCGGCCGGGTCGCCGTTGACCTTCTCCAGCGCCTGGTAGATCGGCACCGTCCCGATCGGCACGGGGGAGTTGCGCAGGATCCACTCGCGGGTCTCGTGGATGCGCTTGCCGGTGGACAGGTCCATCACCGTGTCGGCGCCCCACCTGGTCGCCCACACCATCTTGTCCACCTCGTCCTCGATGGACGACGAGACCGCCGAGTTGCCGATGTTGGCGTTGATCTTGACGTGGAACTTCTTGCCGATGATCGCGGGCTCCACCTCGGGGTGGCACCGGTTGACCGGGATCACCGCCCGCCCGATGGCCACCTCGTCGCGGACGAACTCGGCAGGCACGCCCTCCCGCTCGGCGCAGAACCGCATCTCCTCGGTGATGATCCCGGCCTTGGCGTAGGCCAGCTGGGTCACCGCGCCGCCGACCGGTTCGCGACCGGCCACCCACCCGGCGCGCAGCTTGGCGAGTCCACTGTGGACGTCGATGGCGGCGTCGGGGTCGGTGTACGGGCCGGAGGTGTCGTACAGGTCGAGGTGCTCGCCGTTGGTGAGTTCCACCCTGCGGACGGGCACCCGCACCCCGTCGGCGGTCTCCCGGTACGCCTTGTGCGAACCGGAGATCGGTCCGGTGGTGACGGCTGGTCGAACCGAGGGGTCGTCAAGAGCGGTCACGAAGATCCTCCCTACGCCGGCATTACCCGGTCAGGTTCATCGGTCGGCGGCACCGGGTCCTCGGATGGGACACCAGCCGCCCTCTCAGCCCGCCATGGCGCGAGCTCCCGCGCTGTGTTCAGTTGTCCGCCCGACCCTAGCCGGCGGCACGGGGGCTGCCAAGTGGCGGGTGCGGGGGGCGTCGAGTGGTGAGCGCGGGGGTTGCCGAGTGGCGAGTGCGAGGTTGCCGAGTGGCGGGCACCGGGGCTGCCGGGTGAGCTGGGTGCCGGGGTGCGCCGAGTGAGCACCGACACGGGGGCTGCCCACTAAGGTTCCGTGCATGCCGCTGCCGTACCCGCCCGGAGCCCGGCTTCTGGCCAGACCCGAGGCGGTCGAGCCGTGCCCCACCTGCGCGGACCCGCTCGGCCGCGGCTACCGGACCTGCCCGACCTGCGCCGATCCGGTTGACGCGCTGTGGAAGGCGGACTGGGACGCGCTGCCCGCCGACGACGAGTTGCCCGCCACCGTGCTGGCCGCCCCGGTCGGCACCCACGCGTGGACCTGCGTCGACTGGGCCATGCGGCTGCTGTCGTGCCCGGTCTGCCGCACCGAGTTGGGCACCGGCCCGGCCTGCCTGCACTGCGCGAAGTCCGACCAGGCCCGCTGGGCGTGGGACCACACCGCCCCGGCAGGCGCGATGACCGCGAACGAGCACGCCATCCGGATGGCCGTGGCCGCGCTGCGCGGGGCGGGCGAGCGCCGCGACACCGTGATCGCGTTCTGGCGGCTGGCGCTGCCGCACCTGCTGGTCGGCGCCGTCCCGACCCAGGCGCAGGTCGGCCGCATCCGGGTGCACCTCATCGCGGGCAGGCACGAGGAACTCGACGAGGCCCCCGGTTTCGCGGAGATGGCCGCGCTCGCCGACCTGCCCTGGCGCTCGGCCTGACCGGTCCGGTCTGCCGGACGGGACTGGTGGTCGGGACTGCCGGTCAGGACTGCACGGCGAGCCGGATGCCGAGCCCGATCAGCACCGCGCCGGACACCCGCTCCAGCCTGCGCCGCACCGCGCTGCGCCGCAGCCAGCCCATGATCCGGCTCAGCAGCGCGATGACCAGCAGGTACCACAGGGTGTCGACCACGACCCACAGCCCGGCGAGCGCCACCAGCACCCACCGCGCCGCGCCCGGCTCGACGAACTGCGGCAGGAACGAGATCGCGAACACCGCCAGCTTCGGGTTGGCCACGTTGACCACCAGCCCGGCCCGGAACCCGGACCCGCTGCTCGGCGCATCCGGCTCGGCGTCGACGTGCCTGCCGAACAGCGCCCGCACCCCGAACCACAGCAGGATCGCGACCCCGCCGATCCGCAGCGCCTGGTAGGCGACCTCGGAGGCGACCAGCAGCACCGACAGCCCGAACGCCGCCGCCACCGCCCACACCGCGACGCCGAGCTCCATACCCGCGACCGTGGCCAACGCGCCACGACGTCCGCCCCGGATCGACTGCCGCAGCAGCATCGCCGTGCCCACGCCGGGAACCATGGCGAGGATCAGGGAAGCCAGCAGGAAGGCGAGGAAACCGGACCAGGTCATGCCGGGATGATGCGCCGTGGGCGACCCCGGTGCGACTGGTTAATCGGCGAACGGGTCCTCGGAGTTGGCCGGGTCCCACGACAGGCCGGGCACGCCCCACTTGTTGGCCTTGACCATCCGCTTCGCCTCGCGCTGGTTCCGGCCGACCAGGCGGTTCAGGTAGAGCAACCCGTCCAGGTGGTCGGTCTCGTGCTGCAGGCAGCGCGCGAAGAACCCGGTCCCCTCGACCTCGATCGGCGCACCCTCCACGTCCTGCCCGGCGACCTTGGCCCAACTGGCCCGCCCGGTCGGGAACGTCTCGCCGGGCACCGACAGGCAGCCCTCGTAGTCGTCGTCCGGGTCCGGCATGCCCTCGGGGACCTCGGAGGTGGTCAGCACCGGGTTCACCACGGCGCCGCGGTGCCGAACGCCCTCGTCGTCGGGGCAGTCGTACACGAACACCCGCAGCCCGACCCCGATCTGGTTGGCCGCCAGCCCGACCCCGTTGGCCGCGGCCATGGTGTCGTACATGTCGTCGACCAGTGCCTTGAGTTCGTCGTCGAACCGCTCGATCGGCTTGGTCGGGGTGTGCAAGACCGGATCACCGACGATGCGGATCGGGTGGACTGTCATGGCGGAAGCCTAACCGGGCCGGGAAAGGCGGTGTCCGCCCACGGGGTTGGTCGGGCGGGCGCGCGGGTAAGCGACGCGTGGTGGACGCGCCGTGGAGGTGACGATCAGCTCCGGCGGTGACGTGGTGTAATGGCCACCGGCGAGCGGCCGGTGGGTCGCCCGCCGGAGCCGAACCGCGAGGCGAGGAGCCAGATGGACGCTGCTGAGTCGCCCCCTCAGCCTGAGCACGCGCACGCGCGGCCGGAGGGCCTCAGCGAGCGCGACCGGGCGATCCTGGCGTTCGAGCGGCAGTGGTGGAAGTACGCGGGCGCCAAGGACCAGGCGATCCGCGAGTTGTTCGAGTTGTCCAGCACCCGCTACTACCAGGTGCTCAACGAGTTGATCGAGAAGACCGAGGCCCTCGAGGCCGACCCGATGCTGGTCAAGCGCCTGCGCCGGATGCGAGCCACCCGGCACCGCGCCCGCGCAGCCCGACGCCTGGGGATGGACCCGCGATGAGCACCGAGCCAAGCGGGCAGGCCCGCACCGCCCGCGTGGTGGGCCTCACCCTCCTCGCCGTCGCCGCCGCAGCGGCCGTGGTCGGTGTGATCACCCTCTTCGACAGCACCGAGGACAGCCCACCCGCCGCCCAGGCCCCGCCGAGCGCGGTCATCACCACCACCACGGGCGCACCTCCCAGCGGCGACCTCACCAGCCTCCCGCCCCGCCCCACCTCCCCCGGCGCGACCACCACCGAACCGCCCAGCCCGCCGCAGCCGACGGTGACGACGACGGTCCCGCCCGCCGCCACCACGCGCCCCCCGGCGACCTCCCAGCCGGGCAACACCGCCGATGCCCCCAGCGAACCGCTGCGCATCTACAACAACAGCACCATCGCGGGCCTCGCCGCCCGAGCCGCCGACGACATCGGCTCGACCGGCTGGCAGATCGCCCAGGTCGGCAACTACTCCGGCGGCAAGATCCCCACCACCACCGTCTACTTCGAACCCGGCACCGGCCAGGAAGCGGCCGCCCGCCAACTGGCCGACCAGTTCGACTTCCGCGTCGAACCCCGCTTCGACGGCATCAAGGACTCCCGCCCCGGCCTGATCCTCATCGTCACCAACGACTACAAGGTCGCCAAAGAGAAGTAGGGCTCCGTCCCCCGCTTTCCAGGTCTCCCGGCCGGGGACGCGATCTCCGACCAACACCCTCCCGCCAGCACTTTCCCGGCCGGGGAAGCAGTGCCCACTCGACAGCCCCGGAGCCGGTGGTGGTGATCACGACCACCGGCTCCGTCGTCTTGTGGTCCTCTTGGACCGGCGTGCGGCAGGGGTTCCGGCGGAGACGGTGACCGGAGAGCGCACCATCGTCTCCGCCGAACAGCGTCCCGACTGGTGATCACACCGTGGCGGTGGGGTGGGGTCAGCGGGTTTGGCGGTTGGTGGCGTATGCCTCCAGGTCGGCCAGTTGGGCGGGGTCCAGGGAGGGGCGGACGTTCGTGCGGGCGGCGTCGAGGTGGTGGGCGGTGACGACGGTGGCGTCGAGGGATTCGCGCATGGCGGTGAGGGCGGCCTCGCGGATGAGGGCGGCGCAGTCGGCGGCGGAGTAGCCGTCGAGGGTGGTGGCGTAGGCGGCGAGGTCGACGTCGGCGGACAGCGGGGTGTTCTTGCTGGTGGCGCGCAGGATCGCGGCTCGGGCCTCGGCGTCGGGCGGCGGGACGTAGATCAGGCGCTCCAGGCGGCCGGGGCGCAACAGGGCCGGGTCGACCAGGTCGGGGCGGTTGGTGGCGCCGACGACCACCACGTCGCGCAGCGGTTCCACGCCGTCGAGTTCGGTGAGCAGCGCGGCGACCACGCGGTCGGCAACGCCCGAATCCGACGACTGGCCGCGGCGCGGCGCGAGCGCGTCGATCTCGTCGAGGAACACCAGGGCGGGCGCGGCCTCACCCGCCTTGCGGAACAGCTCCCGCACCGCGCGCTCCGACTCGCCGACCCACTTGTCCATCAGCTCGGCGCCCTTGACCGACAGCACGTTCAGCTGCCCGGTCCCCGCCAGCGCCCGAACCAGGAACGTCTTGCCACCACCCGGCGGCCCGTACAGCAGCACCCCGCGCGGCGGCGCGACCCCGAGCCGGGCGAACGAGTCCGGGTACCGCAGCGGCCACAGCACCGCCTCGGTCAGCGCCTGCTTGGTCTCGACCATGTCGCCGACGTCGTCGAGCTGGATGTCGCCGGTGCGCACCGATGTCGTGCTGACCGAGGTCGGCCGCACCGTCTGCAGCGCGCCGAACACGTCGTCCGCGCCGATGCTGGTGGCCTCGCGCAACGCCGCCCGGATCGCGGACTCCCGGCGCAGCGCGATCAGGTCCGCGGCCACGAACCCCGGCGTCCGCTCGCCGACCGCAGCGAAGTCCACTCCGGACTCGACCGGCAGGTCGCGGTAGAGCACCCGCAGCAGTTCGGCGCGGGTCTTGGCGTCCGGGGACGGCACCCGCAGCTCCCGGTCCACCAGTTCCACGGTGCGCAACCGCGGGTCGACGGCCTCCGGGTGCGCCGTCGTCACCACCAGCGCCACCCGCGCGATCCCGATCGCCGCGCGCAAGGTGTCCAGCACCACCGTCGCCAGCGGCGGGGGAGCGGTCGCGGGCAGCAGCGCGTCCACGTCGTTGATCATCAGCACCGCGGCCTTGCCCGCCGACGACACCGCCCGCGCCTCCTCGACCGCGGCCCCGAGCCGGGCGGCCGCCGCGTTCGCCTCCAGCACCGCGATCGTCGGGCCTGCGAGTTCGACCACCGCGGCGTCGACCGAGCGGGCGACCGCGCGCACCACGCTGGCCTTGCCCACCCCCTCCGGCCCGCTGACCAGCACCCCCAGCCGGGGCGCCGCGCCGAGCCGCTCCAGCAGTTCCGGCCGCAGGAACGCCAACTCGAACCACTCCCCGAGCGTGCGCACCGCCTCCTGCGCGCCCACCAGGTCCGCTGGCTCGATCGGCTCCGGCGCGCTCACCTCGACGACCGCCGCCACCCCGACGGGCTCGGCGACCGCCCGCACCACCGCCTCGCCGCCGACCGCCACCGCCGCCCGCTCACCCGTGCGCGCGCCGTCCCGCCAACCGACCACAGTGGACGGATGCACGGTCACCGCGCCAGCCGGCTCGACCGAGGTCACCGTCAGCAGTTCGTTGGTCCAGGTCATCCCGATCGCCCTGGACAGCTTGCCGCGCACGGCGGACACGTCGGCCTCCGGCGGCGGCGCCAGGTCCTGCGGCAGCAGCGACACCGCGTCGCCGACGGTCAGCACCTTGCCCACCAGCGCGAGCCGCACCGTCTCCGGCGGCAGCGAGGTCGACGCCAGCCGCGACCCGGCCACGGTGATCGCCCGCGCCAGGGCCACCTCCACCGGCGCCACCACGACCTCGGCGCCCTCGGTGACCCCGAGGTTCGACATGGTCACGTCGTCGAGCAGCACGACACCGGTGGCCGCGCCCCGGTCGCCCTCGGCGGCGAGCGCGGCGCTGACCCTGGCGCCGGTGAGCCGGACGGCGTCCCACTGGCGCAGCCCGAGCGCGTCGAACACCTCGGGGTGCAGCCGGACGACACCGCGCCGGGTGTCCAGCGCGGACGGGGTGAGCCGCGCGGTCAACGTGATCTGAGTTCCCACGTCGACGAGAGTAGAGCGTCCCGGCGGATCGCCGCCGGAGTTGTCCACAGGCGCCGTCAGCGGGGCTTGCTCTCCCCGGGCCGCTCGTTCTTCCGCAGGCCGGTGCGCCGCCACGCCTTGCCGCGCGCGCCGGGCGGCCTCGGTTCGGTCGGCAGTGCGACGCCGGGCGCGTCGCCGTTGCGCATCGGCCGCAGCACGGCCCGGCGGGCGGCACCGGCGACCCGGCGCAGCGGCGGGCGGAGGCCGAGCCTGCGCCGCGACCCGTGCGCCCGGCGGATCGCCCTGCGCTCACGCGGCGGCACGTCCCACGCCTCGGGGTTGTTGGCCAGCCAGTGCTTGCGCCGGACCGCGTAGGGGATGTGCAGCAGGTAGAGGACCAGCACCACGGCCAGCGTCACGAGCGGGTAGGTGATCACCGCCGCCGCGACCAGTCCTACGAGGACCAGCAGCGGCGCCACCGCGCGCGGGGACACGCGCGCGGTCTTGACCGACAGCGTGGGGATGCGGCTGATCGCGAGCGCGGCGACCGCGACGATCCACACCATCACGGCCGCCTTGGACTGCCACCAGTGCCCGTTGTCGCCGTACTCGATGGTCAGGATCAGCGGCAGCAGCACCAGGAGGCCACCGGCGGGCGCGGGCACCCCGACGAAGAACTCCTTCGTGTAGACCGGTTGCTCGGTGTCCTCGAGCAGCGTGTTGAACCGCGCCAGGCGCAGGATCATGCACACGGCGAAGATGAGCGCGACCACCCAGCCGACCCGGTCGCCACCGAAGCGCCAGACGTAGAGCATCAGCGCGGGCGCGACACCGAACGAGATGGCGTCGGCGAGCGAGTCGAGTTCGGCGCCCATCTTGCTGGTGGCGTCGAGCAGCCGGGCGATGCGCCCGTCGAGGCTGTCGAGCACCGCGGCGATGGCGATCGCGGCGATCGCGGCGGTCGGCTGGCCGTTGAGGACGAACTGGACGGCGGACAGGCCCGCGCACATGGCCAGGACGGTCAGCGCGTTGGGCAGCAGCCGGACACCGGGCGCGGTCGGGGCCATCGGTCAGCCCGCCGAGGGCAGCTCGGCCAGCACTGTCTCCCCGCCGATGGTCCGCTGACCTGGCTCGACCAGGACGCGGCTGCCAACGGGGACGTAGAGGTCCACGCGCGAACCGAAGCGGATCAGCCCGTAGGTGCTGCCCGCCAGGACCTTGTCGCCGTCGGACACGTGGCAGATGATGCGCCGCGCGACCAGGCCCGCGATCTGCACCACGGCGAGGTCCTGACCCTCGTCGGTGCGCACGTGCAGGCTGTTGCGCTCGTTGACCTCACTGGCCTCGTCGAGGTCCGCGGAGAGGAACTGGCCCGACTTGTGCACCGCGCGGACGACCTGACCGGTCGCGGGCGCGCGCTGGACGTGCACGTCGAACACCGACAGGAACACGCTGACGCGCAGCATGGGCTCGTCGCCGAGGTCGAGCTCCGCCGGGGGGACCGCCTCGACCACGTGCGACACGGTGCCGTCGGCGGGGGCCACGGCGATCCCGGGGCGGCGCGGGGTGACGCGCTTGGGCTCGCGGAAGAACCACGCGAGCCACGCGGTGAAGATCGCGGTGCCCACGCCAGCCCGCTTGGACAGCAGCCGCACCGCGAGGGTCGCCCCGAGCGCGCCGAGGACGAACGGCCGACCGCCCGGGTGCACCGGGGGGATGATGCTCTTGGTCAACTCGACGGCGTGCTGGAGCGCGCCTGCCTTCTTGGGCTGGTGAGCGGTCATCGTGGTCGCGGTTTCCTCGTGTCTAGGCCGGATTTCCGCACACGCTACGCCAGCCGGGGATCAGCTCGGGGAGGTAGCCGCCACCTGGGCGGACAGGGGCACCCGGTGGTCCGGGTATGCACCCCCCGACGGCACATACCCGGCCATCGGGCGCCCTCGTGGAACCCGTCCAGTGTAGCCGGCGGCCATCCGGTGGATCAATGACCGATTGTGAGGAATTGACTTCCTCGGGTCAGTATATGGTTACTTGGCGCCTTCAGTCGAGCAGGACCAGGTCGACCTCGTCGCCCGCCGCCACCTCCGCGACCCCGACCGGGATCTCGATCAGGCAGTTCGACGCCGCGAACGAGGCCAGCAGGTGGGAACCGGGTCCGCCCACCGGGACGACCTCGACGTGGCCCGCGTCGTGGCGGCCCCTGCGGTACTGCACCCGGTTCGGCGGTGACGACATCGCCGCAGTCGCGCGCGCCCGCGCTCGCGGGCGATCCGTGTTGGTGTGCCCCATAGCCGCCAGCAAGGCAGGTCTGAGGAACAGCTCGAACGACAAGGCAGCGCTAACCGGATTACCCGGCAGCGTCACGACTGGCAGCCCTTCGAAAGCGCCACGCCCCTGAGGCCCGCCCGGCTGCATCGCGACCCGGACGAACTCCACGCCTTGGCCGGACAAGGCGTCCTTGACCACTTCATACGCGCCCGCGCTCACCCCACCGGAGGTGATCAGCAGGTCAGCCTCACCGACGTGCTGCGCGACGACCGCACGGAACGCCGCGACGTCGTCTGGGACCGACCGCAGCACCACGGCCTTGGCGCCGATCTCCTCGACAGCCGCGGCCAACAGCACGCTGTTCGACTCATAGATGTGCCCCGGCGGCAGAGGTTCACCTGGTGGGATCAGCTCAGAGCCCGTGGACAGCACGAGAACCCGTGGCGGCCGCCGCACTGGCAGACCGGCCAAGCCGACGGCGGCAGCCAAACCGAGCTGCGGTGGGTGCAAGACCGTTCCCGCCCGCAGGATCACATCGCCCTCGGTGACGTCCTCACCGACGAATCGCACGTGCGTGCGCGCCGTCACCGATGCGTCAATACGGACGTTCTCGGTACCGCCGTCGGTTAGCTCCACCTGGATGATCGCGTCGGCACCGTCCGGCAGCGGCGCACCGGTCATGATCCGTTGCGCGGTGCCAGGGACGAGTGGGACCACATCGGTCCGCCCCGCCGGGATGTCATCGGCGACCGGGAGCCGCACGGGGTTCTCGGCGGTAGCACTGACCACATCGGACGCACGTACCGCGTACCCGTCCATGGCGGAGTTGTCGAACGGCGGTAGCGACACCGCCGTCGCCACATCCTCGGCGAGCACCAGTCCTCTGCACATCGCCAAAGGAAGCCGCACCACGGGCAGCGGTGGCAGCAACGCCTGGACTTCGAGCCGGTACTCCTGCGGGGTCAACCCGCGCTTGGCCGCGTTCACCCCGCCAATCTTGCCCGCCCGTTGACCGAACCGGACGCGGCCGTCACAACGCGGACGTTACGCTCGCGTGCGTGTCGGATGACCTCACCGGGCGTCGCCTAGGGCATTACCGCATCGACGGTGTGCTCGGTAAGGGCGGCATGAGCGTGATGTACCGCGCGACCGACATCCGGCTCGGCCGCAAGGTGGCCCTCAAAGTCATCGCCGAGCACCTCACCGAGGACCCCGAGTTCCGCGAGCGCTTCGTCGACGAGGCCCGCAACACCTCCGCGATCGACCACGCCAACGTCGTCCCGCTCTACGACTTCGGCGAGGTCGACGGGCTGCTCTACATCGCGATGCGGCTGGTCGACGGCTTCGACATGGCCACCCTGGTCAAGGACGGCCCGATCGCGCCGCAGCGCGCGCTGAGCCTGCTGGCCCAGGTGGCCGAGGCGCTGGACAACCTGCACGAGCGCGGTCTGGTCCACCTCGACGTCAAACCGGCGAACGTGCTGGTCACCGCCCGCGAATCCGCGACCGAGCACATCTACGTCGCCGACTTCGGCCTGACCCGCCGCGGTGCCACCGGCCACCGCACCAGGGGCGGCGACTTCCTCGGTTCCCCCACCTACGCCGCGCCCGAGCACCTGCGCGGGGAGCCCGTGGACGGCCGGACCGACGCCTACTCGCTCGCCTGCGTGCTGTTCGCGTGCCTGGCCGGTAGGCCGCCCTTCCACGGTCAAGTGTCGGAAGTCATCCAGGGCCACCTCAACCGTGACGTCCCGACGCTGACCGACTACATCGCGCTGCCGCCCGCGATCAACGACGTGATCCGCCGCGGTATGGCCAAGAGCCCCACGCACCGCTACGCCAGCTGCCGCGAACTGATCGCCGCGGCACGCCAAGCGCTCTCTAACCCCCCGCAGCGCCCGTTGGGGCCACCACCACCCCGTGTGCCCAACCAGACGCTGGTAGCTCCCATCGAGCAGTTGCGTCCGCAGTACCAGTCGCCGCCCCCCATCCAGCCGGAACCGGTCCGCTTGCGGCCCCCCGCGCCAGTGCGGACCACCGCGTTCGACGAGAAGAAGAGCGGCACCCGCTGGCTCGCCCCGGTGATCGTCGGCGTCGTCGCGATCGGGGCCATCATCACCGCGATCCTGCTGCTCACCGGCGGTCCCGGCGACGAGCCCGGTACCGGCCCCGGCCCGACCTCGCCGCCGATCCAGGTCGGCCCGGGGGGCACCGGCAGGCCCAGTTCACCGCCGACGACGACCTCGCGCCGACCGCTGCCGACGATCACGATCGTGCCACCCCCGTGAGCTGCATTTCTTGCACTCGCGTGCCCCGAGTGCTAAACACGAACTAGCACTCGGGGTCGCCGAGTGCCAGAAGGTCGGGACGGTGAGGCTGGCGTTCACGCCGGTCGTCCGTCGCGGGCACCGAGCCTGGCCGCGCTACGTGTATCCATCCGATGGAGGACCACACCGCAATGGCCAAGTTGATCGCGTTTGACGAGGAAGCGCGTCGCGGTCTCGAGCGCGGACTGAACACCCTCGCCGACGCCGTCAAGGTGACGCTCGGCCCGAGGGGCCGCAACGTCGTGCTCGAGAAGAAGTGGGGCGCGCCGACGATCACCAACGACGGCGTGTCGATCGCGAAGGAGATCGAGCTCGAGGACCCGTGGGAGAAGATCGGGGCCGAGCTGGTCAAGGAGGTCGCGAAGAAGACCGACGACGTCGCCGGTGACGGCACCACCACCGCAACCGTGCTCGCCCAGGCGCTCGTGCGCGAGGGGCTGCGCAACGTCGCCGCAGGCGCCGACCCGCTGTCGCTCAAGCGCGGCATCGAGCAGGCCGTCGAGGCGGTCATCGAGCAGCTGCACAAGTCCGCCAAGGAGGTCGAGACCAAGGAGCAGATCGCGGCAACCGCGTCCATCTCCGCTGGCGACACCACCATCGGCGAGCTGATCGCCGAGGCGCTCGACAAGGTGGGCAAGGAAGGCGTCATCACCGTCGAGGAGAGCAACGCCCTCGGCATGGAGCTCGAGCTCACCGAGGGAATGCGCTTCGACAAGGGCTACATCTCCGGTTACTTCGTGACCGACCCCGAGCGCCAGGAAGCGGTCCTCGAGGACCCGTACATCCTGCTGTTCGGCTCCAAGATCTCCTCGGTCAAGGACCTGCTCCCGCTGCTGGAGAAGGTCATGCAGTCCGGCAAGCCGCTGCTGATCATCTCCGAGGACGTCGAGGGCGAGGCGCTGGCGACCCTGGTCGTCAACAAGATCCGCGGCACCTTCAAGTCGGTCGCGGTCAAGGCCCCCGGCTTCGGCGACCGCCGCAAGGCGATCCTGCAGGACATCGCCATCCTCACCGGTGGCCAGGTCATCAGCGAGGACGTCGGCCTCAAGCTGGAGAACGCGGGCATCGAGCTGCTCGGCAAGGCCCGCAAGGTCGTCGTCACCAAGGACGAGACCACCGTGGTCGAGGGCGCTGGTGACGCCGAGCAGATTCAGGGCCGGGTGAACCAGATCCGCGCCGAGATCGAGAAGTCGGACTCCGACTACGACCGCGAGAAGCTCCAGGAGCGCCTGGCGAAGCTCGCGGGCGGCGTGGCCGTCATCAAGGCCGGTGCCGCCACCGAGGTCGAGCTCAAGGAGCGCAAGCACCGCATCGAGGACGCGGTGCGCAACGCCAAGGCCGCCGTGGAGGAGGGCATCGTCGCCGGTGGCGGCGTGGCCCTGCTGCAGGCCGCCGAGGCCGCGTTCGCCGGTCTGAAGCTCGAGGGCGACGAGGCCACTGGTGCCAACATCGTCAAGGTCGCCGTCGAGGCGCCGCTCAAGCAGATCGCGATCAACGCCGGTCTCGAGGGTGGCGTCGTGGTGGAGAAGGTCAAGGGCCTGCCGCAGGGCCACGGCCTCAACGCCGCGACCGGTGTCTACGAGGACCTGCTCGCCGCTGGCGTGCCGGACCCGACCAAGGTGACCCGCTCGGCGCTGCAGAACGCCGCGTCGATCGCCGCGCTGTTCCTCACCACCGAGGCTGTCGTCGCCGACAAGCCGGAGAAGGCCGGTGCCCCGGCCGGTGGCGGCGACCCGACCGGTGGCATGGACTTCTGATCCAGCCCCCGCTCGGCGCACGCTGAACAAAGGCCCGGCCCCCTCGTGGGGCCGGGCCTTCGTGCGTTTACCGCCGACTGGCCGCGACAGGACGCGAAAGAATGCGCTACATTAGCGGAATTGGCGCCGGAGAATGCCGACAGAATTGCGGCTAGTGGCATTATAGGGCAATTGGAGGACGATTGTCAACCGAGATCGACGTGGAGCAGGAATACGTCAGCATGCTCTACGCGCACCTCGACGGACTCCGGGCCGACACCGACTCCCGGCTGGCCAGGACCCTGCGGGAGAGCAGCAGCAACCCGCAGGCGATGACCCAGCGGGACGCCGCGACCTCGCATTACAGCGAGCAGTTGGCGCACTACGGCGCCGCGGAGAACGGGCTGTGCTTCGGCAGGCTCGATTTCGCCGACGGCACCCGCAGCTACATCGGCCGCATTGGCCTGTTCGACTCCGAAGGCGACTACGAACCGCTGCTGATGGATTGGCGCGCGCCCGCGAGCAGGCCGTTCTACCTGGCCACCGCGGCCTCCCCGGACGGGGTGCGCAGGCGCCGCCACATCCGCACCTCCCGGCGCCGGGTCACCGGCATCGACGACGAGGTGCTCGACCTGGCCGACGGCCAGGACGCCGCCACCGGCGGCTTGGTCGGCGAGGCCGCTCTGCTCTCCGCGCTCAACGCGACCAGGACCGGTCGCATGTCCGACATCGTCGAGACCATCCAGGCAGAGCAAGACGAGATCATCCGGTCCGGTCTGAACGGCGTCCTGGTAGTCCAAGGCGGTCCCGGCACGGGTAAGACGGCGGTGGCGCTGCACCGGGCTGCGTACCTGCTTTACACATACCGCCAGCAGTTGTCCCGGCGCGGCGTGCTGATCGTTGGTCCTAACGCGACATTCCTCAAGTACATCGGGCAGGTCCTCCCGTCCCTGGGGGAGACAGGTGTGCTGCTGCAGACCGTTGGCGATCTCTACCCCGGTGAGCGCGGCCACCGCCCCGAGCCTGCCCGTGCCGCCGAGATCAAGGGCGGCATCGACATGGTCGCCGCACTGCGCCGCGCGGTGGCAGACCGGCAAGAGGTGCCGTTGGACCCGATGGTGCTCGTTGTCGAGCGCGAGGAGATGGTGCTCGACATCGCCACCATCACTGCCGCGCGCGGTAGGGCTAGGGGAAACCGCCGCACGCACAACGAAGGCAGGCCCGTCTTCGCCGAGGCGATCGTGGCCGCCCTCGCCCGGCAGGAGGCGAACCGCCTCGGCGCGGAGTTCCTCGACGAGGCCGACATGGCCGACATCCGCCGCGAGCTGGCGGCGGACGACGCCGTGCAGGACGCCATCGAGAGCCTGTGGCCGCAGTTGACCCCCCAGGAGTTCCTGGCCGACCTCTACGCGTCCGCAGAACGCCTTGAGACGGCCCTACCGGACCTCGACGAGGCTGACCGCGCCCTGTTGCTGCGGTCGCCCCGGCTCGGCTGGACCGCCGCAGACGCCCCGCTGCTCGACGAGGCCGCCGAACTGCTCGGCGTCGACGACCGCGCCGAGCAGGCAGCCGCGCGGCGCCGCCAGCGCGACGAGCAGGACTACGCGCAGGGCGTCCTGGACATCCTCCAGATGGAAGACGACGCCGACCCGGACATCCTGACCGCCTACGACCTCATCGACGCCGGACGGCTCGCTGAGCGCCACGACGACGAGGACCACCGCACGGCCGCCGAGCGCGCCGCCGCCGACCGGTCCTGGACCTTCGGGCACGTGATCGTGGACGAGGCGCAGGAGCTGTCCGCCATGGCCTGGCGGGTCCTCATGCGCCGCTGCCCCACGCGCTCGATGACCCTCGTCGGCGATGTGGCCCAGACCGGTGATCTAGCCGGTACCGACACCTGGGCGGGCATCCTCGCCCCGTACGTCGAGGACCGCTGGCGCCTGACAGAGCTGACGGTCAACTACCGCACACCCGCCGAGATCATGGCGGTAGCGGCGAACGTGCTCGCGGAGCTGGGGACGGGGTTGACCCCACCGAGCTCGGTCCGTGAGACGGGCGTCGAGCCGTGGGCGCGGCAGGTGACGGAGGCGGAGCTACCGGAGACGGTCGCGGACTTGGCCGCACAGGACCACCTCGGCACGGTGGCCGTACTCGTGCCCGCTTGCCTGGTGGAAGACATCGGCCAGGCAGTACTAGCGCGGGTGCCCGACGCGGCGGTGGGGGAGCGGCCGGAGCTGGAGAGCCGGGTCGTCGTCCTGACCGTCCGGCAGTCCAAGGGCCTGGAGTTCGACGGCGTGCTCGTGGTCGAGCCCGCCACCGTCGTCGCCGAGTCCGAGCGCGGGCTCAACGACCTCTACGTGGCCCTGACCAGGGCGACCCAGTGGGTCGGCGTGGTCAGCGCGGTCGAACTGCCCGCCGCGCTCGGCGGGCTCAGAGCTCGACAGTCGGCGTGACCACGGTCCTGGGCTTGCCGCCGTTCATGCGGACCAGGATCTGCGTGGTGCCCCGCGGGATCTCGGTGAGCACGAACCGGCCGCCCTCGTCGGCGGTCGTTGTCTTGGAGCCGTGGTCGGCGACCCTGACCTCGACCCCGTGCTCACCCGCGGGCACCAACCAGCCGTCGATGCGCTGCTTCTCGCCGGTCCTGGTCACGTTGACCATGACGGTCAGGTCGCCGACGAAGAAGGTGATCGTGCCGGGGGCGCCGCCGCGGACACCGGCCAACGGGCGCTGGTCGGCCCAGCGCGCCGCCTCCAGCTCCACCTCGGCGTCGATGTCCTCGAGGTCGATGGCGAACTGCGCGCGCTCGACCAGCCCCGCGGGGACCGGGTCGAGCTCGTCGACGATCCTGGCCACCTGGGCCAGCCAGAACTCCTGCTCGGCAGGGTCCATCTCGTAGTCGTCCATGGTCCTCATCTGCCACCATCCCCATTGTCGTACAGCGAACGCAGTGCGGTGAGGCAACGCCCCCTGGTCGGGCCGATGCTCCCGTGCGGCATCCGCAGCACCTCGGCGACCACCTTGTACTCGGCCCGGCCCGCCAGCACGGTGAGCCGGAGCAGTTCCTGGCAGCGCTGGTCGAGCCGGTGGAACGCCGACCACAGCTGCCGGTCGCGCTCGGTCCGCAGCGCCTCGGCCTCCGGCATCGGCTCCGTGCTCGGCACGTGCTCGGCGACCTCGGGCAGCAGCTCGACCTGGGTGGCCGAGCGCTGGCGGGTGCGCTTGGCCTCGCGGCGGGTCGTGGTGATCAGCCAGCCGACCACGGCCCTCGGTTCGGCGATCGAGTCGACGTGGCGCAGCAGCGCCAGCCACACGGTCTGCGCGACGTCCTCGGCCGCTGAGCGGTCCAGCCCGGCGCCCCTGGCGATGTGCCACACCAGCGGGGTCAGCTCGGCCACGAGGACGTCGAGCGCCCCTCTGTGGCCCTCGCGCGCGGCGATCACACACGCCGCGTGCCGCTCGGTCCCCTCTAGGCCCTCCCACGGCGGGTTCGTCCTCGTCGCGTGGAGCTCGGTCACCGCTCCCACCCCATTCTCCGTCTGCCGGGGTTGTGCATCCTGGTGGCACTGGCTACATCGTCCGATGTCAGGTCGGTGCGTCCCGGCCCATCCTGACTCACTCGTTCGGGTGAAGCTGTACTCCATCAGTGTCACTACTGCGCGTGCAGGACGAATGTCAACGCCTGCCGCGCCTGCCCTTCCCACGGTCTGGCCAGTTCGGCCCGGAGTTCGTGCTGACCGGTCGTCGTGACGTCGAAGGCCAACCGCCGCTCGCCCGCGGCACCCGGCGCACCAGCGCCGACCGTCGCCGGGACGTGCTCGTCGGCGATCATGCGCAGTGCCTCGGGAAGCCACCAGCGCCACCGGTAGCCGGTGGTCGCGGACTCCGGGAGTCGCAACTCGACGGTATCCCCCCGGTGCAACTCGGTCGGCCGCTCGGCGTCCTGAGCGGACAGCTGCACCAGCGCCACGACGTGCTCCCCCTCCGCTCCCGTCCGCGAGCGCGGCCCGGCGGCCGGACGGGTCCCCTGCACCCATCCGACCGCCGGTCGTCGCCGTGGTCACGCCTGCGCCAGGTCGGTGCGACCCGGCGCGCTGGGGTGGCCATGTCCTCGCCGGGAGAACGCGGTAGCCGGTTGCCGGGCCGCCAGGGCCGCCAGCCGCCACGGGGTGCCCCGCGTGGTGAGGTGCTGGCTCATGGTGGCTCCGGTGGCGAGTAGTTCTACTCAGACACCTACAAGAGCCCCCGCGGCGCCCGCGGATACAAACGCTTGTTGGCCAGTTTGTGCCGTGACACGTTTTTGTCACTCACCCGGTCACCAACAGCACCATCGCCCCCGCGGCCACCAGCGTTCCCACCAGCAGCGTGCCGCAGCCGCCCAACACCACCCTCTTGGTGGTCGCGGCCCGCACCGCGATGGCCACCGCGCCCCCCGCGGTGGCCAGGCTGAGCGCCGTGTACGCGACGGTGCCCGCGACCGGGTCGCCGTCCTTGATCGTGGGCCCGAACAGCAGGACCAGGAAGCAGACCACCCCGCCTGCGGCGAACACCGCGGCCGAGGCGATCAGCACGAGGACGCGCGCGGTCCCGATCCGCTGGTCAGCCACCGGGTGACACTAGCCGGTCAGTCGTCCTCGGGGAGCAGGATCCAGCAGGCCAGGTAGATGACCGCGCCGGTGCCGAAGCCGAGCAGGGTGGCCGCGACCAGCCCGATCCGCACGATCGGGGCGTCCACCCCCATCGCCCTGGCGATGCCGCCGCACACGCCTGCCACCATCCGGTCGGACCGGCTGCGGCGGAACTTGCGGACGTGGCCCTGGACCTTGGTGTGCGTCTCGTTCGTCATGGCTCAAGAGTGGCTGGTCAACGGCGTCCTGCCATCGGGGAAGGACCCGGGTTCCGGACTAGGGGTCGCTTCCGGGTCGGGCTAGGGTGACCCGCATGCGGGTCCTTACGCCGGAGGACATGGCCAGCGCTCTTGACCGGGTCGGGTACCTGGCCGATGAGGGCCTCTCCACGGCGGCTTACCTCGCCGTGCGGATGGGCAGGCCCCTCTTCTGCGAGGGTGAGCCGGGTACCGGCAAGACAGCCCTAGCGTCGGCGTTGGCCTCAGCGCTGGATGTCGAACTGGTGCGGCTCCAGTGCTACGAAGGCATCGACGCCACGCAAGCCCTCTATGAGTGGGACTTCCCGCGACAGCTGCTTGAGCTAAGAGCAGGTTCGTCGGTGGAATCCCTCTACAGCAGGCGATTCCTCTTGGCCCGGCCGTTGCTACGGGCGCTGGAGTCCCCGTGTGTGCTGCTGATCGACGAGATCGACCGCGCTGACGACGAGTTCGAGGCGTTCCTGCTGGAGATCCTGAGCGAGAACGCCGTGACAGTGCCCGAACTGGGCGAGATCCGTGCCGCAGTACCGCCGCTGGTGGTGCTGACGTCCAACCGGACGCGGGAAGTGCACGACGCTCTTAAGCGGCGTTGCCTCTACCACTGGCTGGATCACCCGTCGCTGGATCGCGAACTCGCAATTCTGCGAAAGCGACTGCCGGAAGTCGGCGAACGGTTGGCGATCCAGGTCGTCAACGCTGTCCGGCGACTGCGGGAGATGGAGTTGTTGAAGCCGCCAGGAGTGGCGGAGACGATTGACTGGGCAGCGGCTCTTACCGCATTGCGACGCGAATCAGTCGACGTCGCTACCGCCGCCCTGACCCTCGGTGCTGTCTTGAAGTACCGGGAGGACGTCGACCGCGTGGTCGCCGCCGGGCTGGACGCGCTGCTGGCGGGCTGATCACTGCGCGTGATCGCTGCCGCCGGGCGTGCGACACGGGAAAATCGCTCGTCAGCAGGCGTGTCGCGGGTGCATCATGGTCTTGGGAAACCTGCCGGAGGTCACCGTTCGCGGTGAGCGCCCCGAGGCGCGAGTCGGCGTGTGGTGGCGCTGACGCGTGTCCCGAGTCGCGGCCCTGACGGGCCCCTCCGGTTTTCCCGAACGCCGATTCGGTGCCTTTCCGCGCCCGGCCTCACTAGCCGCGCGGCAGCGGTAGGCACACCTGGCGCGGGCCGGTCACACTTACCGGTCCGCGCCAGGCGTTCGGCGTGGGAAAGCGGGCAGGATCGGCGAGTTCAGCCAGTTCGCGAAAAGCTCGGTCAACGGCCACGGCGTGTGCCGCTGGGCGAGCGCGGTGAACTCGGCGGTGGTCACGTTGCCGTGCCGGTGCGCCGAGGTCCACACCCGCAGCAGCGCGAAGAACGCGTCGTCACCCAGGCGCAAGCGCAGCGCGTGCAGCGTGACCGCGCCGCGCAGGTACACGCGGTCGTCGAAGAGGTGCCGCGTGCCGGGGTCGCCGATGCGCAGGTCTTGCGGTAGCTCGGACAGTTGCCGCCACGCCCGCATCGCGTGGACGTCCGCTGCGGCGCCGCCGGACACCTCCGACCACAGCCACTCGGCGTAGTTCGCGAAGCCCTCGTTGAGCCAGATGTAGCGCCACTCGGCCACGGTCAGGCTGTTGCCGAACCACTGGTGCGCCAACTCGTGCGCCACCAACCGCTCGCTGCCGCGCACCCCGTCGACGTGGTTGCTGCCGAAGATCGACAGCGACTGCGCCTCGATCGGCGCGTCCAACTCGGCGTCGACCACCACCACCCCGTACTGCTCGAACGGGTAGGGCCCGAACATCCGCTCGAACTCGACCAGCATCCGCGGCTGGCGCCCGAAGTCGTGCTCGAACGGCACGGCGAGGCGGGCCGGGACGGCGGCGTGCATCATCGGCACGGTGGCGAAGGAGGACTCCGCGTAGCGTCCGATTTGGACACTGACCAGGTAGGTCGGTGTCGGCTGGGACAGGCGGAACTCCCACGTCGTCGTGCTCGCCGCGGACTGCTTGGACTCCAGGACACCGGTAGCGACAACCAGGTACGGCGATGCTACCGAGACGGCGATCCGGTACGTCGCCTTGCTGCTGGGGTGGTCGTTGCACGGGAACCACGACGGTGCGCCTATCGGCTGGCTGGCGACGATCACGCCGTCGTCCAGGTAGTCCCACCCGATCTCGCCCCAGTGACTGGGGATCGGCGCCGGTGAACCCATGTACCGGACCTCGACGGTGAACCTGCCGCCGTCCGGTAAGGAGCGGTTCGGCGTGATGTACAGCTTCCTGCCGCGTTGGGCGTGCCGCACCGGCTTGCCGTTGATGGTCACCTTGGTGCTCCGCAGACCGGAGAAGTCGAGGCTGAACCTCGACAGCGCCTGCGTCGCCACCGCGGTGATCCGCGCGCGGCCTTCCAGCCTGCCCGGTCCGACCCGGTAGACCAGGTCGAGGTCGTAGTGCGTCACCTGGTAGCCGCCGTTGCCGTGGTTGGGCAGGTAGGCGTCCAGCGACGTGCTCGCGCCGGGCTGCCCGGCGCGAGCCGGGTCAGCCTTGGCGCTCATACCCACATTCAACATGACGTCCCGGGCCTCGGTCAGGGGCCGGTCAGCGCTTGCCCGGCCACGCGGCGATCGGGTTGCCCAGCCAGCGGCTGCCGTCCGGGACCGACTCACCCCGCATGACCAGCGACGCCGGGCCGACGGTGGTGCGGACGCCGATCGACGCGCCGGGCAGCACGATGCCGTGCGGGCCGAGCGTGCCGCCCTCGCCCACGGTCACCGGGGCCATCCGCATGACGCGGTCGTGGAACAGGTGCGTCTGCAGCACGCAGCCGCGGTTGACCGTGGCGCCGTCGCCGACGCTGACGAGGTCGGCCTCGGGCAGCCAGTAGGTCTCGACCCACGCGCCCTTGCCGATCCGCGCGCCGAGGCCGCGCAACCAGACCGACAGCAGCGGCGAGCCGTGCGCCCAGGTCGCGAACCAGGGCACGCCCAGCATCTCGACGAAGGTGTCGGCCAACTCGTTGCGCCACACGAACGAGCTCCACAGTGGGTGGTCCACAGTGCGGAACTTGCCCACCAGTGCCCACTTCGCCATCACGGCGACGAGGCACGCGGCGATACCGGCGCCGAAGAGCACGACACCGCTAAGAGCCAGTCCTAGCCAGAAACCGGCGTAGGTAAGGGTTGCCGCCACCAGGACCAGCAACGCCGCCGAGGCCATCACCGGTACAACGCGACACACCTCGACCAATGCGCGAGCCACCACAAGACGGCGCGGCGGGTTGAACGTCTTGCTCTCGTCGGCATCCTCAACCGTGCGCGGCAGCTTGATCGGCGGCATACCGAGGTAAGAGGAACCGGCCTTGGCCTTCTTCGGCGTTGAGGACAGCACGCCGACCAAGCCCCGCTTGGGGACGGCGCGGCCGGGAGCGGTCATGCCGGAGTTGCCGAGGAACGCGCGCTTGCCGACGCTCGCCTCGCCGATGCGCAGCCAGCCGCCACCGAGCTCGTACGAGCCGATCATGGTGTCGTCGGCGAGGAACGCGCCGTCGCCGACGGTCGTCATGCTCGGCAGCGCCAGCACCGTGGACGCCTCGACCCCCTTGCCGACCTTCATGCCGAGCGCCCGCAGCCACACCGGGGTGAGCAGGCTCGCGTACATCGGGAACAGCGCCGACCTGGCCAGCTCCATCAGCCGCTCGGTCGCCCACGCCTGCCACGCGACGCGGCTGTGCACGGCGTGCCGCCCGGCCCGCATGCCGATGGACAGCAGCCGGACGAAAACCAGGATCAGCAGTGCGTACGAGCCCATCCACGCCAGCGTCGCCGCGGGTACGGCAACCAGTGCCTGGACCGTGGCCTCGCCGAGAGTGGTCGTGCCGTCGAGGAAAGCGATGAGGATGAACAGCGCGGGTAGCGCTGCCGCGATGGGCAGCACGCTCAGCACGAACGAGGTGGCCGCGTAGATGCCGACCCAGCGCCTACGGCGCGCGGGACGAGACCCCTTCACGCTGGCCTTGCCGGTGCGCGTCGCGGGGGAGCCGGACCAGCGCTGACCGGCCGGGACGGCGCCCTTGACGCCAGAGCCCGGCGCGACCTCGGCCCGCTTGCCGACCCGAGCACCGGGGAACAGGGTGCTGCGCGCGCCGACCGTGGCGTGCGCGTCGACCCGGACCGAGCCGATGTGCAGGACGTCGCCGTCGAGCCAGTGGCCGGACAGGTCCACCTCAGGCTCCACAGCCGCGCCCCGGCCGAGCCGGAGCATGCCCGTCACCGGGGGCAGCGAGTGCAGGTCGACCTCATCGCCGATCCGCGCGCCAAGAGCCCGCGCGTAGTGGGTCATCCAGGGGGCGCCTTGCAGGCCCGCGGCACCCGTGAGGTCCACGAACCGCTCAGCAGCCCAGAGGCGCAGGTGGACACTGCCACCGCGCGGGTAAGAGCCCGGCTGCACACCTCGCAGCAGCAGACGAGCGGTCCCGGCGGCCAGCGCCATGCGGCCCCAGGGGCTCAGGAACACGAGCCAGCCCGCGAGCACCAACCACCACGACACGTGAGGGCTCCACGAGAAGCCCAAGATGTTGTTCACGGCAGCGAGGGCGACGACCCACCTGGCGCCGACGACCGTCAGCATCGGCAGGGTCAACAGGACCTGGATGACCTGGGCGCGAACCGGCGTCGGCAGCACTACCCGGTCGATCTGGGTGCTGGCGACGGCCGCGTCGATGTGGTCGGCGAGCTTGCCCAGCGTCGGGTGCTGGTACAGGTCGGCGACGGCGATGCTCGGGTGCACCTCGCGGATCTTCGAGACCAGCTGGGCTGCGGAGAGGCTGCCGCCGCCGTTGGCGAAGAAGTCGGCCTTCGGGCTGCTCACCGCCACCCCGAGCAGGTCGCGCCACAGGCCGACCAGCCACCGCTGGGTGTCGGTCAGCGCGGCTGTGTCCACGTCGGAGGTGTCGAGGTCCAGCGGCCACGGCAGCGCGTTGCGGTCGACCTTGCCGGACGTGCGGGTCGGCAGCGTGTCGACCTCGGCGATCAGCGGGACCAGCGCGGCGGGCAGCTCGGCCCGGAGTCGCTCGACCGCCGCGTCGGCGTCGAAGCCCTCGCTGGCCACTACGTAGCCCACCAGGAGCTGGTTACCGGCCGCGGTAGTGCGAACGGCGGCCGCGGCACCCGCGACGTACGGCAGGGCTTGTAGAGCGGCGTCGACCTCACCGAGCTCGATACGCCTACCGCCGAGCTTGATCTGCTCGTCCGCACGGCCGAGGAACAGCAAACCCTCGGGCTCGGCCTTGACCATGTCGCCACTGCGGTAGGCGCGGTCCCACGACAGCGCGGGCAGCGGCGCGAACTTCTCGGCGTCCTTGACCGGGTCCAGGTAGCGGGCGAGGCCCGCGCCACCGATCACCAGCTGGCCGGTGGTGCCCATCGGCACCAGCTCGCCCGCCTCGTCGACGACGGCCAGTTCCCAGCCGTCGAGCGGCAGGCCGATGCGCACCGGCCCCTCGCCGGTCATCCTGGCGCCGCAGGCCACCACGGTGGCCTCGGTCGGGCCGTAGGTGTTCCACACCTCGCGGCCCTCGACAGCGAGCCGCTCGGCCAGCTCAGGCGGGCACGCCTCGCCGCCGAAGATCAGCAGCCGCACGTCGTCGAGGGCGTCGGCAGGCCACAGCGCGGCCAGCGTCGGCACGGTCGACACGACGGTGATGGCCCGCTCCACCAGCCACGGACCCAGGTCGACACCGGTGCGCACCAGCGCGCGCGGCGCGGTGACCAGGCAGGCGCCGTTGCGCCAGGCCAGCCACATCTCCTCGCAGGAGGCGTCGAAGGCGACCGACAGGCCCGCCAGCACCCGGTCGTCGGCGTTGATGGGCTCCTCGGCCAGGAACAGGTCGGCCTCGGCGTCCACGAACGCGGCGGCGCTGCGGTGGCTCACCGCGACGCCCTTGGGCTTACCGGTGGACCCCGAGGTGAAGATGATCCACGCGTCGTCCTCGGGCGTGGGCATGCCGGGAACGCCGTGCGAGGTGGCCAGCGTGGTGATGGCGCGGTGCTCGCCGATCACCGCGCAAGCGGTTGCCTCGCCGAACACCAGGTCGGCGCGCTCGGTCGGGTCGTCGAAGTCGACCGGGACGTAGGCGGCGCCTGCCGTCAACACGGCCAGGATCGAAACGTAGAGGTCGGCGGTGCCGGACGGGACCCGGATGCCGACGCGGTCACCTCGGCCGACACCGGCCGAGTTAAGGGCCACTACCAGGGCATCGATCTCACCGAGCAGAGCGCGGTAAGAGAGCACGGTGGTGCCATCGTCGATGGCGTCCGCGTCGGGGTGACGCGCGGCGGAAGCGTGGAGGACGTCGACGAGGGTGCGGGGGGCGCTCTCGGGACCCGCGCGGAACACGGCGAGCCCCAGCGCCGCGGCGTCGGCGAGTGGGTCGAGGGCGGTGAACAGGGAAGCCGGGGGGTGGACCATCGTCATCGCGGCGAACGCATCTCTCACCTTTTCGGTGTTGTCCTAGCACTGTCGCGGGCCTTCCGGCGCCACGGCCAACGCACGTTACCGGTCTTCTCATCGGCCTGTCTCGTCGATCTCTTACCGACGTGTCGCGACTCACATCCTTGTGGCGCAACGGTTTTGTTGTCGTGATCCGATATCGGTTGCCGATATTTAGCCGCTATGGGCTTGCTGTGCTGGGAGTTTGCCCGGCTTTCCGGATTGATATCGGTGTGCGATATCGTGGAGCGATGGATGTGGTGCGGGAGTTCGCCAACGGAGCGCTGCGACTGCGCGTGCTGAGGTATGCCTCGAACGAGGAGGTACACGGGGCGTGGCTGACCGAGGAGCTAGCCGCTAGAGGACACCGCGTGTCGCCGGGCACGCTGTACCCGCTGCTCCACCGGCTTCAAGAGGCGGGCCTGCTCAAGTCGCGCACCGAGGTGGCCGACGGCAGGCGTGTGCGGCGCTACCGGGCGACGAAACGGGGCAAGAGGGTGCTCGCCGACTGCAAGGCCGTGCTCGCCGACCTGGCCGAAGACATGGCGTGAGCACCGACCGGGTGAGCTGGGGCACACTGCTGGGGTGACTCAGGTCGACCCGCTGCCCGGGCTTGTCGGGTTCGCTGTCGCGCTGCGAGCCGCAGGTGTCGCTTGCGGCCAAGAGCGCGTGCAGGCATACCTGGCCGCGGTCGACCTGCTCGACCTCGCCGACGTCAGCCAGGTGTACTGGGCAGGCAGGCTCACCTTGTGCGCCGAGCCGGACGACCTACCGCGCTACGACAGCGCCTTCCACGCCTGGTTCACCGGAGACACCCCGCGCGCGCCAAGGCCAACCCGCGATCCCCGACCCAAACGGGGGAACATCGCCGCTCTAATGGCTAGCAGCGCAGGAGAAGGCGATGACGCTGTGCACGTCGACCGGCTCGCCAGCGCCGCGGAGGTCTTGCGCCACCGTGACATCTCAGGGCTAACCGCTGCCGAGCGCGCGCACCTGCGGGAAATGATCGACCTCCTTCGCCCTGAACCGCCGCAGCGGTCCACGATGAGGTGGCGACCGGACCGACGCGGTCGTGTCGACGAACGGCGCACCCTGCGCATGATGCGGGCCACCGGCGGCGAACCCATCCGCATCGCCCGCAAGCGCCGCGCGCGCAAACCCCGCCGGGTGGTCCTGCTGATCGACGTGTCCGGCTCCATGACCCCGTACGCCGACGCCCTGCTGCGGTTCGCCCACGCCGTGGCCCGCCGCGCCCCCACCGAGGTCTTCACCCTCGGCACGCGCCTGACCAGGCTCACCCGCCAGTTGCGCCAACGCGACCCCGAACTGGCGTTGACCGCCGCCGCGCGCGCCGTCCCCGACTTCGCGGGCGGAACGCGGCTCGGAGAGACCCTGCGCGCTTACCTGGACAGGTGGGGCCAACGCGGCGTCGCGCGGCAAGCCGTGGTCGTGCTGTTCTCCGACGGCTGGGAGCGCGGCGACCCGTCCCTGCTCGGTGCGCAGACCGCGCGGCTCAGCAGGCTCGCCCACCGGGTGTTCTGGGTGAACCCGCACGCCGGGTCGCCGGGCTACGAGCCCGTGCAGTCAGGCATCGCGGTAGCGCTACCGCACGTGGACAGGTTGCTCGCGGGCCACAGCGTGGCCACACTCGACCTCCTGCTCCGGGAGGTGCGCCGTGCGTGATGTGCTCGACGAGGTCTTGCGCCGGTACCGGCTGGGTGAGCCGGTAGCCCTAGGCACCGTCGTTGCCACGTTCTCCTCCGCCCCGCGATCGCCGGGGGCGGCCATGGTCGTCGCAGGCGACGGTTCCGTCACCGGCAGCGTGTCCGGAGGATGCGTGGAGGGCGCGGTCTACGAACTCGGCCGCGAGGTCCTAGACACCGGCACACCCACCCTCCAGCGCTACGGCGTCAGCGACGACGACGCCTTCGCGGTGGGCCTGACCTGCGGCGGGATCATTGACATCTACGTCGAACGCATCGCGCCGGACACCTTCCCCGAGTTCGAGACCCTGGCCAAGTCGGTGCACGCCGAGGTCCCCGTCGCCATCGCCACCGTCGTCGCCCACGCGGACCCGGACCGATTGGGCAAACGCATCCTGATCTGGCCCGACCGGCACTCGGGTAGCACCGGCTCCGCCCGGATCGATGCGGCGGTCGTCGACGACGCCAGGGGGCTGCTCTCGACCGGGCGCACCGCGATGCTCGGCTACGGCTTGGACGGCGAACGGCGCGGCGAGGGCATGTCGGTGTTCGTGAACTCCTTCGAGCCGCCGCCCCGCATGCTGGTCTTCGGCGCCATCGACTTCGCGGCCGCCATGGCTCGCATGGGTGCCTACCTCGGCTACCGGGTCACGGTCTGCGACGCCCGGCCCGTGTTCGCGACCACGAGCCGGTTCCCCAGCGCGCACGAGGTCGTCGTCGACTGGCCCCACCGCTACCTGGAACGGCAACTGGCCGAGGGCAGGGTCGACGAGCGCACGGTCGTCACGGTGCTCACCCACGACCCCAAGTTCGACGTCCCGGTGCTGAGCGTCGCGCTGCGCGCCAAGCTCGGCTACGTCGGCGCGATGGGCTCGCGGCGCACCCACGCCGACCGCGTCGACCGGCTGCGCGAGGCAGGGCTGACCGAGGGCGAGTTGTCGGCGCTCGCCTCGCCGATCGGCCTCGACCTCGGCGCCAGGACGCCGGAGGAGACGGCGGTGTCGATCGCCGCGGAGATCATCGCCACCCGCTGGGGCGGCGGCGGGCAGCGGCTGTCCGTCCTGTCCGGACGTATCCACGGCTAGTCCACCCGGGTCGAGGTCGACCGCGCTGATCAGCGGTTTTGTCCACAGTCGATCGAGTTGTCCACAGGTTCGGCGCTCGGGCTTGTCGGGAGCGGAGAACGGGGGCAGGCTGGGTTGTGAGCCCGATCACGCGGCACGGGCTCGCTGGACCCGCCCACCGCGCGAGTGCTGGAGGCAGGATGCGCATCACCGTCACCGTCGACGCAACGACCTACACCGATGAGGTGGAACCACGCCAGTTGCTGGTCCACCACCTGCGGGACACCATCGGCAAGACCGGCACCGTCGTCGGCTGCGACACCAGCAACTGCGGTTCCTGCACCGTGCACCTCGACGGGCAGAGCGTGAAGTCGTGCTCCGTGCTGGCCGTGCAGGCCGACGGCGCCGAGATCACCACCATCGAGGGGCTCGCCCGCGACGGCGTGCTGCACCCGGTCCAGCAGGCGTTCCACGACAACCACGCGCTCCAGTGCGGCTTCTGCACGCCGGGGATGATCATGCAGTCGATCGACCTGCTCGCCGACGACCCCGATCCCGACGAGCACGCGGTCCGGCACGGCCTGGAGGGCAACCTCTGCCGCTGCACCGGCTACCAGAACATCGTCCGCGCGGTCCAGGACGCCGCGACCAAGCTCAAGCCGGGCGCCACCCAACTGGTCGGGGGCGAGTGATGACCGCGACCGCCGAACCCGAGGTCGGCAAGGCCAGGCTGCGCAAGGAGGACGCCAGGCTGGTCACCGGCCGCACCCGCTGGACCGACAACCTGACCGTGCCCGGCCTGCTGCACCTGGCCTTCCTGCGCAGCCCGGTCGCGCACGCCAGGATCACCTCGATCGACGTCGAGGCGGCCAGGCGCAAACCCGGGGTCATCGCCGTGTTCACCGGTGCCGACATCGCCGACGCCCAGGGCAGCCTGCCCTGCGCGTGGCCGGTGACCGCGGACCAGTTGGCCCCGCAGGCGCCGTCGCTGGCCGTCGACCAGGTCAACTTCGCCGGTGAGGCCGTCGCCGTCGTGGTCGCGCGCGGCAAGGCGCAGGCGCACGACGCGCTGGAGGCCATCGACGTCGACTACGACGAACTGCCCGTCGTGCTCGACCTGACCGCCGCCGCCGCTGACGACTCCGCCCTGGTCCACGCCGACCTGGGCACCAACAGGTCCGCGCACTGGGTGTTCGACTCGGCCGACGCGGGCACCGGCGGCGACGTCGAGCAGGCGATCGCCGAGGCCGAGGTGCTCGTCGAGCGCACCTACCGCCAGCAGCGGCTCATCCCGGCGTTCATGGAGCCGCGCTCGGTCCTGGTCGACCCCACCGGCGAGCAGACCACGGTGTGGTCGGCCACCCAGATCCCGCACATCCTGCGGCTGATGCTGGCGCTGACCACCGGCACCCCGGAGCACAAGCTGCGCGTCATCGCCCCGGACGTGGGCGGCGGCTTCGGCGGCAAGCTCCAGGTCACCCCGGAGGAGGTCGTCGCGCTGGTGGTGGCGACCAGGCTGGGCAAGCCGGTCAAGTGGACCGAGTCCCGCTCGGAGTCGCTGCTCTCCGCGCACCACGGCCGCGACCAGGTCCAGAAGCTCACCCTCGCCGCCCGCCGCGACGGCACGGTCACCGGGCTCAAGGTCGAGCTCTTGGCCGACATGGGCGCCTACCTGCGGCTGGTCGGCCCCGGCGTGCCGATCCTGGGCGCGTTCATGTTCAACGCCATCTACAAGTTCCCGGCCTACCGGTTCGCCTGCACCAACGTGTTCACCACCAAGACCCCGACCGACGCCTACCGCGGCGCGGGCAGGCCGGAGGCGACCTACGCCATCGAGCGGCTGATGGACGAACTGGCGGCCGAGCTCGGCCGCGACCCGATCGAGCTGCGCGAGCAGAACTGGATCAAGCACGACGAGTTCCCGTTCACCACCGTCTGCGGCCTGGAGTACGACACCGGCGACTACGAGGCCGCCACCGCCAAGGCCAAGGAGCTGTTCGGGTACGACGAGCTGCGCGCCGAGCAGCGGGAACGCCGGGAGCGCGGCGACTCGGTGCAACTGGGCATCGGCACCTCCACCTTCACCGAGATGTGCGGGCTGGCCCCGTCGCGGGTGCTCGGCTCGCTGTCCTACGGCGCGGGCGGCTGGGAGCACGCCGCGATCCGGATGCTGCCCAGCGGCAAGGTCGAGGTGGTCACCGGGTCGTCCGCGCACGGGCAGGGCCACGAGACCGCGTGGAGCCAGATCGTCGCCGACCAGCTCGGCGTGCCGTTCGAGGACGTCGAGGTGCTGCACGGCGACACCCAGTCCTCCCCGAGGGGCCTGGACACCTACGGCTCCCGCTCGCTGACCGTCGGCGCGATGGCGGTGCTCAAGGCGGGCGAGAAGGTCATCCGCAAGGCCCGCCGGATCGCCGCGCACATGATGGAGTGCGCGGAGGACGACCTGGAGTTCGCGGCGGGCAAGTTCACCGTCAAGGGCACCGAGCGGGCCACCGCGCTCACCGACGTGGCACTCGCCGTCTTCGCCGCGCACGACATGCCCGACGGGGTCGAGCCGTCGCTGGACTCCGAGGCCACCTTCGACCCGGACAACTTCTCCTTCCCGCACGGCACCCACCTGTGCGCGGTCGACGTCGACACCGAGACCGGGTTCGTGAAGATCCGCAAGTACGTGTGCGTCGACGACGTCGGGGTGGTGGTGAACCCGATCATCGTCGAGGGCCAGGTCCACGGTGGACTCGCCCAGGGCCTCGCGCAGGCGCTCTACGAAGAGGCGGTGCACGACGAAAGCGGCACGCTGACAACGGGAACACTGGCCGACTACCTCATCCCGTCCGCTGTGGACCTACCGCACTTCGACACCGACCGCACCGAGACCCCCGCGACCAGCAACCAGCTCGGCGTCAAGGGGGTCGGCGAGGCGGGCACCATCGCCTCCACGCCCGCGGTGGTCAACGCCGTCGTCGACGCCGTGCGCCACTTCGGCGTCAACGACATCCAGATGCCCTGCACGCCGATGCGCGTGTGGACGGCCATCAACGGCGGCCCGACGGACGCGGGCGGCCTCGGCAGCGAGGCGGGCGGCGGGCTCGGCTCGATCGACACCTCCGGAGGTGCGGCGTGATCCCGGCCGCGTTCGACTACACCGCTCCATCCACAGTGGACGAAGCGGTCCGCGCGCTCGCCGACGCGGGCGACGAGGCGAAGGTCATCGCCGGTGGCCAGAGCCTGATCCCGGTGCTGCGCATGCGGCTGGCCGCGCCGAGCACCCTGGTCGACATCGGCCGCATCCCGGAACTGCGCGGCATCCGCGACGAGGGCGACGCGCTGCTCATCGGCGCCACCACCACGCACTACGAGGTCCAGCGCGACCCCTCGGTGCGCGAGCACGCGCTGCTGCTCAAGGCCGCCACCGACACCGTCGCCGACCCGCAGGTCCGCCACCGCGGCACCTTCGGCGGCGCCGTCGCCCACGCCGACCCGGCGGGCGACCTGCTCGCCCCGGTGCTGGCCCTGGACGCGGAACTGGTGCTGCACGGCCTGGAAGGGCCGCGCACGGTGGCCGCCGCGGACTTCTTCGTCGACTACTTCACCACCGCGCTGCGCCAGGACGAGATCCTGGTCGGGGTGCGGGTGCCCAAGCACACCGGCTGGGGCGCGCACTACGAGAAGTTCAGCCGGGTCGCCCAGGCGTGGTCCATCGTGGCCGTCGCCGCCGCGGTCCGGGTCGAGGGCGGCGTGATCGCCGAGGCCAGGGTCGGGCTCACCAACATGTCGTCGGTCCCGGTGCGCGCCCGCGCGGTCGAGTCGGCGCTCGTCGGCCAACCCGCCACCGCCGAGGCGATCAGGGCGGCCGCGGCGCACGCCGCCGAGGGCACCAGCCCGACCGCGGACGGCAACGCCGACACCGCGTACCGCCAACACCTGGCGCGGGTACTCACCTCGCGCGCCATCACCGCCGCCACCGGCGTCTAGGAGGATCACGACAGTGCTGCTGGAGCACCGGTTCACCGTGCGGGCCCCGTTGTCGGAGGTCTGGGCGGCCCTGCTCGACCCGCACCTGGTGGCGCCCTGCATGCCGGGCGCCACCCTGACCGAGGTCATCGGCGACGCCTTCACCGGCACCGTCAAGGTCAAGGTCGGACCCATCTCCCTGCTGTACCGGGGCAACGGGCAGTTCCTGGAACGCGACGAGCGGATGCGCAGGCTCGTCATCAAGGCATCCGGCAAGGACTCCCGGGGCAACGGCACCGCCGCGGCGACGGTCACCGTCACCCTCACCGCCGAGGGCGACAGCACCAGCGGCACCGTCAACACCGACCTCGCGATCACCGGCAAACCGGCCCAGTTCGGCCGCGGCCTGATCGCCGAGGTGGGCGGCAAGATCCTCACCGTCTTCGCCAACTGCCTCGCCGACAAGCTCGCCGCACCCCCGCCCGCCGACGTGCCCGCCCCGAGCGGGTCGGTCCAGGCCGGTTCCGCCACCGAGGGGTTGGCCGAACCGGACCGGACCGACCCGGCGGCAGAGGACACCCCGGCGGTCGGCCCACCCGACGGGCCCGCCGAGCCGGACCCCGCGGACTCGGCAGGTTCCGCGGAGACCGCGCAGGTACAGCCGGATCCCGAGGAATCCGGTCCTGCGGCAGCGAGTCCTGTCGAGTCGGGCGCCGGGGGGTCGGACGGTGTCCGGCCGTCCGGGTCCACGGGTGCTGCGCCGGACGGGTCGGGCTCGGCCGGGCCTTCGGCGGCGGGGTCAGGGCGGGCGGAGGAGCGTCCGCTGCGGGCCGTCCCGGAGGTGGAACCGGTCGACCTGCTGGAGATGGCGGGGCCATCGGTGGCGAAGCGGGCGGTACCGGTGCTGGCTGCGGTGGTCGCGCTGGTGGTCGTCCTGCTGATCAGGAGGAGGTGGCGCTGAGGTCCGGGTGGGCGGCTCCCCTCCGGGTCGGGCGGCTGACCGGGGGCCACTAGGGTTGGGTCGCAGCGACCGCTGCGGGCTGGGCCTGGTCAACGGGAGTGCGTGTGCGGGACATCGCCTTGTTCGGTGGGAGTGCGCATCCGGAGCTGTCGGCGGAGATCTCCGAACACCTCGGGGTACCGCTGCACCCGGTGCGGGTCCAGCGGTTCGCCAACGACTGCCTGGAAGTGCAGCTGCAGGCCAACTGCCGCGAGCGCGACGTCTACCTCATCCAGCCGCTGGTCCAGCCGGTCCAGGAGAACCTGGTCGAGCTGCTGCTGATGATCGACGCGGCGCGCGGGGCGTCGGCGCGGCGGATCACCGTGGTGCTGCCGCACTACGCCTACGCGCGGTCGGACAAGAAGGACGCGCCGCGCATCTCCATCGGCGGCAGGCTGGTCGCCGACCTGATGGTCGCCGCCGGTGCCGACCGGGTGCTGACCATGACCCTGCACTCGCCGCAGGTGCACGGCTTCTTCAGCGTCCCCGTCGACCACCTGCACGCGCTGCGCGAACTGGCGGGCCACTTCCGCAACCTCGACCTGTCGAACACCACCGTCGTCTCGCCGGACCTGGGCAACGCCAAGGAAGCGGCTCGGTTCGCCCGGCTGCTCGGCGTGCCGGTGGCCGCGGGCGCCAAGCAGCGCTTCGCCGACGACCGGGTGGCGATCTCCTCGGTGATCGGCGACGTCGACGACCGCGACATCATCGTGCTCGACGACGAGATCGCCAAGGGCAGCACGGTGATCGAGCTGCTAGCCCGGCTGCGCGAGCACAACGTGCGGTCGGTGCGGGTGGCCTGCACGCACGGGCTGTTCGCCGCAGGCGCGCTCAAGCGCATCGGTGACCAGTCGGAGGTCGTCGAGATCGTCTGCACCAACACGGTGCCGATCCACGAGCGGTCCGAGAAGCTGACCGTGCTGTCGATCGCGCCCGCGCTGGCCGAGGCGGTGCGGCGCATCCACAACGGCGAGTCGGTCAGCGCGCTGTTCGATGCCCCGTGAGGTGGCTGCCTGCCGTCGCGGGTGTCCTGCTCGTGGCCGCGTGCAGCGGTGACCCCACTGTCGGCGAGGTGCCGGACGACCCGCAGGCGACCACGACCGCGCCACCGAGCGCGACCCCGCCGTCGACCCCGGGTTTCACCCTGATCGCGGGCGGCGACGTGCTGATCCACCCCGCGCTCACCGAGCAGGCCACCGCTGACGGCGGCGGGAAACGGGACTACACGAAGCTGCTCGCCGGGATCAAGCCCGCCATCGAGGCCGCCGACGTCGCCGTGTGCCACCTCGAGGTGCCGATCGCCGGTCCGGGCGGGCCGTTCCGGGGCTACCCGAAGTTCAGCGCGCCACCGGAGATCGTCACCGCCCTGGCCGCCACCGGTTTCGACACCTGCTCGACCGCGTCGAACCACACCCTCGACCAGGGCCCCGCCGGTGTGACCGGCACGCTCGACGCCCTCGACGCCGCCAAGATCACCCACACCGGCGCGGCCCGCACCGCCGACGAGGCAGCCCGCCCACTCATCCGCGACGTCGCGGGTGTGAAGGTCGGCTTCCTGTCCTTCACCTTCGGCCTCAACCAGGGCACCGCCCGCCCGGCAGGTTCCCCGTGGATGACCAACATCCTCAGCCCGGAGGCGGTGCGCGCCGCCGCCCGCGCGGCCAAGTCGGCAGGCGCGGAGGTCGTGGTCGCCAGCCTGCACTGGGGCATCGAGGGCAAGCACGACCCCAGCCTCGACCAGCTGCGCATCGCCAAGGCCGTCCTCGCCGACCCCGCCGTCGACCTGATCATCGGCCACCACGCCCACGTCGTGCAGCCCTTCGAGCGCATCGACGGCAAGTGGGTCACCTACGGCCTCGGCAACATGGTCGCCAAGCACGAAGAACCCAAGGGCCCCACCGAGGAAGGCGTCCTGGCCCGCTTCCACTTCACCAAGTCCGGCCCAACCTGGACCGTCGACCGGGCCGAGTACCTCCCCCTCCTCACCGACCTGGGCCCACCCATCCGCCTCCGCGACCTGACCGCAGACCCCGCCGCCCCCACCCCCCGCACATCCCAAGCCCTCACCCGCACCGACCAGGCAATCCTCAGCCGCTCGGCCGCCACCGCGGGCCTCACCCGCCCCTGAACTTCACCCGGTCCAGCGACAGAAGTTATCCACATCTGGATCTTCGGCGCCCTGTTTCAAGATCGTCTGTCGGTGGGTGCCGATAGACTGGCACTGGGACGCCCCCCGGTGTGGGTGGGGGCTGGGCAGGGTCGGGACCGCGTGCGCGCGAGGCGGCTGGGGTGGCGTAAGAGGGGTTGCGCGGTGTGGGGGCGCTGGGGGCAATCTTGTTGGTGCTAGGGCGCTTGACGGACTGTGGGTGACCATTTGGCCGGGAGCCGGGAGCCGGGAGCCGGGAGCCGGGAGCCGGGAGCCGGGAGCCGGGAGCCGCGAGCCGCGAGCCGCGAACCGCGAACCGCGAACCGCGAACCGCGAACCGCGAACCGCGAACCGCGAACCGCGAACCGCGAACCGCGAACCGCGAACCGCGAACCGCGAACCGGAATTCTGGCTCAGCGTTGGCCGCTGAGGGCGGTTACTCGGCCGAGGCGGGAGAGCCAGCGGTCGCGGGTTCGGGGGTCGGCTTCGGTGAGGGCGTCTGGGGCTGGGGCGGTGTGGGGGACTGGGAGCCAGCCGTTGGTGGGGCGGAGGGGGTGGGTTACTGCGTCGGTCTTCAGCAGGGACAGGGTGCCTAGGCCGCAGGCGTAGTCGAGGGTGGGGAGAGCTGCGGCAAGGGCAAGCCCCGCGGCTAGGCCGATGCTGGTTTCCAAGGCGGACGAGACCACGCAAGGTAGACCTGCCGACTCGGCTACGGCGAGGGCCCGGCGCACGCCTCCCAGGGGGGCGACTTTCAGGACCGCGATGTCTGCCGCACCGGCGACCGCGACTCGCAGGGGGTCTTCCGCGCGGCGGATCGATTCGTCGGCGGCGATGCGGACGTTGACGCGGCGGCGGACGGCGGCGAGTTCCTCGATGGTGCGGCAGGGTTGTTCGACGTACTCCAGGCCGCCTGCGGCTCGGTCGAGTGCGGTGATGGCGGCGACCGCGCGGTCCACGTCCCAGGCGCCGTTCGCGTCGACGCGGACCTGGCCGGACGGTCCGAGGGCGTCGCGGACGGCGGCCACCCGCTCCACGTCCTGGCCCAGCGTCGTGCCGGGGTCGGCGACCTTGACCTTCGCGGTGGTGCAGCCGGACTCGCGCACGATCTCGAAAGCGCGTTCCGGGGGTACCACCGGCACGGTCGCGTTCACCGGGATCCGGTCGCGCACCGGCGCGGGCCAGCCGTGTTCGGCCGCCTCGAGGGCGCTGGTGAGCCACGGCACGGCCTCGGTGTCGGTGTAGTCCGCGAACGGGCAGAACTCGCCCCAGCCCGCGTCGCCCCGCAGCAGCAGCCCCTCGCGCACCGTGATGCCGCGGAACGAGGTGTGCATCGGGATGGCGTAGACCCGCGTCTGCTCTGCGAACACCAGTGCATCGTCGCAGATCATCGGGGCTGCCCGCTGGCCGGAGCGCGGACCGTAGGGTGGTGGCCATGCGCAGCTTGGACGTGGTGGCTGGGTGGCCGGTGGACAACGCGGCCGCCGCGGTGGTGTCGGCCGACGGGGTGGTGCTGGGCAGCACCGGTGACCAGGGCCGCCGGTTCCCGCTCGCCTCGGTCACCAAGCCGTTGACGGCGTACGCGGTGCTGGTCGCCGTCGAGGAGGGCGCCCTGGAGTGGGACCAGCAGGCGGGCCCGGCGACCGTGCGGCACCTGATCGCGCACACCTCGGGCCTGGCCTTCGACTCCACCACCCAGCAGGCCGAGCCGGGCACCCGCCGCATCTACTCCAACACCGGGTTCGACGTGCTCGCCGAGGCCGTGCACCAGGCCACCGGCATCCCGTTCGCCCGCTACCTCACCGAGGCCGTCTTCGAGCCGCTGGGCATGGTGGACTCCGAGCTCCAAGGCCCTGCCGGGTCCGGGGCCGTCTCCACCTGCGCGGACCTCACCAGGTTCGCCGCCGAACTCCAGGCCCCGACCCTGGTCGCCGAGGAGACGCTCGCCGAGGCCACCACCGTGGCCTTCCCCGGTCTCAACGGCGTGCTCCCCGGCTACGGCATGCAGAAGCCCAACGACTGGGGCCTCGGCTTCGAGCTGCGCGACGGCAAGAGCCCGCACTGGACCGGGCAGCGCAGTTCGCCGCGCACGTTCGGCCACTTCGGCCAGTCCGGCACGTTCCTGTGGGTCGACCCGGACGCAGGCGTGGCGGCCGTCGCGGTGACCGACCGCCCCTTCGGCGAGTGGGCCATCCAGTCGTGGCCCCCCTTCACCGACGGCGTCCTCGCCGAGCTCGCCTAGTTCGGCAGCTTCGGCTCGTCGTCCTCCTCCGGTGGCACGTCGAGCACCTGCTCGTTCTCCAGCTCGGTGGCGGCGTCCCGCGCCTCGTCGACCTTCTTGCGGGACCGGTCCAGCAGCGTCGGATCAGGTTTGGCGTTCACCGCCTGCGGGTGCCCACCGGCGCCGCGCCGGAAACTCACTCGGGGATCGCGGGCCCCAGCAGGTCGTCGGCGTCGCAGATCCGGTAGGCGTACCCCTGTTCGGCCAGGAACCGCTGGCGGTGCGCCGCGTACTCGGTGTCGAGGGTGTCCCTGGCGACCACGGAGTAGAAGTGCGCCTGCCGCCCGTCGCCCTTGGGCCGCAGCAGCCTGCCCAGCCGCTGGGCCTCCTCCTGCCGCGACCCGAACGTGCCGGACACCTGCACCGCCACCGAGGCTTCCGGCAGGTCGATGGAGAAGTTCGCCACCTTCGACACGACCAGCGTGCGCAGCTCACCCCGGCGGAACGCGTCGAAGAGCTCCTCGCGCTCCTTGTTCTTGGTCGCGCCCTGGATCACCGGCGCGTCCAGCGCCGCGCCGAGCTCGTCGAGCTGGTCGAGGTAGGCGCCGATGACCAGCGTCGGCTCGTCCGGGTGCCGCTCGAGGATGGACTTGACGACGGGGATCTTGGTGCGCGCCGTCGAGCACAGCTTGTACCGGGTGTCCGGCTCGGCGGTGGCGTACTCCAGCCGCTCGTTGTCGGTGAGGGTGACCCTGACCTCGGTGCACTCGGCAGGCGCGATCCAGCCCTGCTGCTCGATGTCGCGCCACGGCACGTCGTAGCGCTTCGGGCCGATCAGCGAGAACACGTCGCCCTCGCGGCCGTCCTCGCGGACCAGGGTCGCGGTCAGCCCGAGCCGCCGCCGGGACTGCAGGTCGGCGGTCATCCGGAACACCGGGGCAGGCAGCAGGTGCACCTCGTCGTAGACCACCAGGCCCCAGTCCCTGGAGTCGAACAGCTCCAGGTGCCGGTACTCGCCGCCGGACTTGCGGGTGATCACCTGGTAGGTGGCGATGGTGATCGGGCGGATCTCCTTGCGCTCCCCGGAGTACTCGCCGATCTCCTCCTCGGTCAGCGACGTCCGCGCGATCAGCTCCCGCTTCCACTGCCTGCCCGCGACCGTGTTGGTCACCAGGATCAGCGTCGTGGCCTGCGCGAGCGCCATCGCGGCGGCCCCGACCAGCGTCTTGCCCGCGCCGCACGGCAGCACCACGACCCCGGACCCGCCCGCCCAGAACGACTCGGCGGCCATCCGCTGGTAGTCGCGCAGCTGCCAGCCCTGCTCGTGCAGCGCGATCGGGTGCGCCTCGCCGTCGACGTACCCGGCGAAGTCCTCCGCGGGCCAGCCGACCTTGAGCAGCGCCTGCTTGAGGCGGCCGCGCTCGCTCGGGTGCACCACCACGCTGTCCTGGTCGATCCGGGCGCCGAGCATCGGGTTGATCTTCTTGCTGCGCAGCACCTCCTCCAGCACCGCGCGGTCGGTCGAGGTCATGACCAGCCCGTGCGCCGGGTGGTTGGCCAGGGTGAGCCGACCGAACCTGGCCATGGTGTCGACCACGTCGATCAGCAGCGGCTGCGGCACCGGGTAGCGCGAGTACTTCGACAGCGCGTCGACCACCTGCTCGGCGTCGTGCCCGGCGGCGCGGGCGTTCCACAGCGCCAGTGGGGTGATCCGGTAGGTGTGCACGTGCTCAGGGGCGCGCTCCAGTTCCGCGAACGGCGCGATGGCCGTCCGCGCCTCGCCCGCGCTGGGGTGGTCGATCTCCAACAGCAGGGTCTTGTCTGATTGCACGATCAGCGGGCCGTCGGTCACCCACCCAGTGTCGCAAACCCGGGGCGCGGGCACGGGCCGGGCACAGTTCGGTAACCGGCGCGACCACGGACTGTGCGATCCGGTTACCGTCCACCGCCACCAGCCCTGTGCCCGATCACCCCCCACCCAGGTAACGCGAAGGCAGCGCATGACCAAGCCCGAAGAGCCGGACACCCCGGCCGAGCAGCCCGTCCCCGAGTCCGACGACCGCGCGGTGGACTTCCTCGACGGCAACGTCGAGCCCGCCGGTCCCCGCAAGCTCAAGACGCTGCCGCTGTGGGCGGTCGCGGTGATCGCGGTGCTGATCGCCGGGATCGGGTTCGTCGTCTTCCGCTACGTCCTCGCCGACGACGCCGCGGCGATCGAGTGCGCCACGGTGACCGGATCGGGTGATTCGGCGAAGGTCGAGGTCGTCGGCTGCGGCGACGCGGCCGCGTTCCGGATCGCCAGCCGCAAGGACGTCTCCGCGCCGGGCTGCGCCGAGGGCGCCTACCGGGAGATGCGCACCGAGAAAGAGCTGCTCTGCCTGATGCCCAACTTCGTCAAGGGCAACTGCTACGTCCCGGACGACCCGAACCAGGCGTTCAAGGTCGGCTCCTGCGAGGCGTCCGACGCGATCAAGGTCGTCGACGAGCTGCGCGACACCTCGGACCCGTCACCCTGCCCGAACGGGAACGGCCTGGGTTACCCCGAACCGCCTGTTGTGTTCTGCTTGGAGACACCCGGCACGACCGATTCGTGACCAAGGGTGACCATTAGTCCGGTTGTGGGGTTTCCGTTACGTCCGTTCGAGGGACGCGTTACAGTGCGCCGCCGCACCGAGCGTATCCCAAGGGGGGATGGTGTCGGCTTTGTCGCTTTCCAACGCCATTGAGGTGCACGATGTCCAACCCGCAGCAGCCGGGCCAGTTCCCTCCGCCCCAGGGCGGCCCCACCCCGCCGTTCCCGCAGGGTCCGGGGACTCCGCCCGGCGGTCAGCCCTACCCGCAGCAGGGTCCGGGCACCCCGCCCGGCGGTCAGCCCTACCCGCAGCAGGGTCCCGGTACCCCGCCCGGTGGGCAGCCGTACCCGCAGCAGCAGGGACCCGGCACGCCGCCCGGTGGCCAGCCGCAGCCCGGCTTCGGCCAGGCGCCGCCGCCCCCGCACGGCCAGCAGCCGGTGGGCTTCCCGGCCGCCCCGCCGCAGGTCGACCAGCCCGCCAAGCGCGGCGGTGGCAAGAAGGTGCTGCTGATCGTGGTCCTGGTGATCGCGGTGATCGGCGTCGGCCTCGCCGCGTGGGGCTACCTGACCAAGGACGCCGCCACCGCCTCGGTCGGTGACTGCATCAAGGTCAACGACGACAGCTCGGACAACGCCGACGTCGAGAAGATCGACTGCGCCGACCAGGCCGCGGTGTTCAAGGTCGGCAAGAAGCTCGACAGCGGCAGCGCGACCTGCCCGACCGACAGCGACTACCTCGAGTACGAGGAGAAGTCCTCCCGCGGCGGCAGCGGCGGCTTCTCGCTGTGCCTGGTGTTCAACGTCAAGAAGGGCGAGTGCCTGACCGACCTGGAGAGCCCGGCCAAGACCAAGAAGGTCACCTGCGGCTCGCACCAGGTCGAGATCATCGACGTCCTCGACGGCAAGTCCGACAAGGAGGCGTGCCCGGCCGAGGCGAACCTGCCCTTCGCCTACAAGGAGCCGGTGCTGACGATCTGCTCGAAGGTCTCCGCCCCCGGCGACAAGCCGTAGCACGACGCGAAGAGGGCCCCGCCGGACTTGGTCCGGTGGGGCCCTCTTCGGCTGTCCTCAGCGGACGGTGACCGGACCGCGTTGCAGCAGGCCCGCCACCGTGGCCCGCAGCTCGACGAAGTCGTCGCTGGCCCGGGTGGTGATCTGGTCGCGGACCGGCCCGAGCGGGACGTCCAGGTGCGCCACCACGGTCGCCGGGGACTTCGACAGCACCAGCACCCGGTCGCCCAGGTAGACGCTCTCGTCGATGTCGTGGGTGACCAGCAGGACGGTGGTGTCCTGCTCCCGGCGGATCCGCAGCAGCAGGTCCTCCAGCTCGAACCGGGTCTGCGCGTCGACCGACGCGAACGGCTCGTCCATCAGCAGCAACGACGGTCGGTAGGCCAATGCGCGCGCGATGGCCACGCGCTGCTGCATGCCGCCGGAGAGCTGCCACGGGTACTTCTTGCCCGCTGTGGACAGTCCTACCGCCGCCAATGCCTCTACCGCCCGCGCTTCGCGTTCCGTGCGCGACAGGGACCGCAGCGGGAACTCCACATTGCGGGTCACCGACAACCACGGGAACAGTGAGCGGCTGTAGTCCTGGAACACCACGGCCAGGTCTGACGGAACGCCGTCGACCTTGTTGCCGTGCAGGCTCACCGTGCCCCTGGAGGGGCGGATGAGCCCAGCGATCGTGCGCAGCAGCGTTGACTTGCCGCAGCCGGAAGGTCCGACCACACACCCGAGCTCTCCCGCACCGACGGTGAAGTCGAGGCCATCGATCGCGGTGTGTGAACCGTCCTTGCCCTTGTAGGTGTGGCCGAGTCCGTCGACCTCCAACATGTTCACGTCAGCCTCCGGTGGCGAGCGCCTGTGTCTCGAGCGAGTGCCGCGGCTGCCAGGCGAGCACGCGCCGCTCGAGCACCAGGAGCAAGGTGTTGAACAGGTAGCCGAGCACGCCGAGCAGCACGATCCACGCCCACATGGCGGTGGGTTCGTAGTCGCGCTGGGCCCGCACCAGCTGGTTGCCGATGCCGTTGGCGGAGCCGATCAGCTCCGAGATCACCATCAGGATCAGCGCGATGGACAGGCTCAGCCGCAGGCCCGCGAACACCTTGGGCAGCGCTGAGGGCAGCACCACGCCGAAGGTCCACTGCGTCCGCGACAGCCGGAACACCCTGGCGGTCTCGACCTTGGTCGCGTCGACGCCGCGTGCCCCGTCGACGGTGTTGAGCAGCACCGGCCAGATCGCGCCGAACACGATCGTCGGGAACTGCATGTTGGTGGGGCCGACCGCGGCGACGAAGAACGGCACCAGCAGCGGCGGCGGGATCGACCGCAGGAAGTTGAAGACCGCGCCGAGGTAGGCCATGGCCCGCCGGGACCGGCCGAGCAGGATGCCCAGCGCGATCCCGATGACCCCGGCCAGCGCCCAGCCGCCGAGCATCCGGCTGATACCGGGCACGATGTGGTCGCCGAACGCCGAGGAGAACCACAGGTCCTTCGCGGTCAGCGCGATCTCCGACGGGGGTGGGAAGAAGAAGCTCTTCTCCGCCCCGGCGGCCTTGGCCAGCTGGGTCACCAGCTCCCAGAGCCCGACCGCGACGACGAACACGACCCAGCGCTGCGCGGTCCTGGTCACCCGGTTCACTCGGCGTCCACCTTCGGCTGGCTCCAGGCGAACGCCTTGCGGTGCAGCAGTTCCAGCCCGGCGTTGGCGCCGTAGCCGATCAGTCCGGCAAGGACGGTGCCCGCGAGCACGGTGTCCATGTTCAGCCCGCCGCCGCTGGCGACGGTGACCACCTGGCCGAGCCCGGTGGTGCCGCCTGCGAACAGCTCGGTGCTGATCACCACCGCCAGCGCGATGGCGAACGAGAGCCGCACCCCGGTGAGCACGAACGGCGCGGCGCTGGGCAGGGCGACCCGGCCGAGCAGGCCGAGCCGACCGGTGCCGAACGCGCGCGCCGTCTCCACGTGCAGCGGGTCGACCTCGTCGAGGGCGTACATGGTGTTGAACAGGATCGGCCACAGCGCCCCGTACACGGCGAGGGTGATCTTGGTGTCCGGGCCGGTGCCGAAGGTCAGCAGGGCCAGCGGGATCAGGGCGACCGACGGGATCGGCCGCAGGAACTCGACCAGCGTCATCACGGCCCGGCGGACCGGGGGGACGCTGCCGAGGACGAGTCCGGCCGGTACCGCGATCAGGACCGCGATGACCAGCGCGAGGAGGGTGGCCGCCAGGGTGGCGACCACCGCCCGCACGAACTCCGGGTCGCCGAGCAGGGTGACCATGGTGGGCAGCACCACGCTCGGCGGACGAAGGTAGTAGCCCGGGACCAGGTCGGTCCGGCTGGCGACTTCCCAGATGGCGAAGAAGCCGACCAGACCGACCAGGCTCGCGGGAACTCGGGGAGCTCCACTCACGGTGTGCTGTGGGCTCCCGCAAGGGGAGCCCGCCTCCAGACCTATTTGTTGCTGGTGGAGCTGGGGATCATCGAGGCGACGTCCAGGTTGCCCTTGATCACGCCGAACTCCTGCATCAGGTTGGCGACCCGCTGGATGCGGTTGGCCTCGAGCGAGGTCGAGTACGTCGAGATGGTCACCAGCTGCGCGGTCTGCTGGTCGATCTTGGCGTACTTGACGAACATCGGCTCGACCTTGGTGCGGTCGGTCGCCTCGGCCTGCGCCTTGGCCAGGCCGCGCTGGAAGGCGGCGATGGTGTTCGGGCTGGTGGTGGCGAACTTGCCGGTGCCGCCGATGGCGACGTAGCCCGACATCGGCATCTCGGCGGTCGGGCCGGACGCACCGTCGAACACCGGGACCGCGCCGATCTTCTTCATCGCGGTGGTGACCCACGGCTCGACGACGACGGCGCCGTCGACCTCACCGCGCTCCATCGCCGGGATCATCTCGGCGAAGGTCATCTCCCGCCACTCGACCTGGGTGTAGTCGACGCCCTGGGTCTTGAGGACCGACATCGGGGCCAGGTCGGTCATGGTGTTGCGGGCGGTGATGGCGATCTTCTTGCCCGGCGCGTCGGTGGGCTTCTTCAGCGGCGAGTTCGGCGGGGCGACGACCACGATGTGGCCGGGCTTGGCGGCGAGCGCGTCGGCGACGATCTTGAACTCGGCGACCTTCTTGCTCTGCGCGAGCAGCGGCGCCGGGTAGGACGAGAACGCGACGTCGACGTCGCCGCTGAGCACGGCGTTGATGGACGCGGCACCCGAGGCCATGACCACCGGCTCCACGTCGAGGCCCTGGTCGCGGAAGTAGCCCTGCTCGATCGCCCGGTAGAACGGCGCGACGTCGACGACGGGCAGGACGCCCACCTTGATCTTCGCCTTCTCCACCGCACCCGCACTGCCCGTCGACCCCGAGCTGGTGGTGTTGTCGTCGCCGCCGAGCAGCCCGCACCCGCTGAGCGTGGCGAGGAGGGTCATGGCGAGAGCGGCGATGGGCAGGCGAACCCCAGCGGTCCGTCTGGTGGCAACGCGTCGAAGCATTTGGAGCCTCTCCTCGTAGGAGGTCGGTTTTTGTCGAGGGGGGCGCGAGTCCCCCTGCGGCACCAAGGACGCACTCTAAGACAGCGGGGTGCGGGTCACAATGAGTGCGCACAGGATGCCTTGCGGTGAACCCTCTCACTGATTCGGGCGGCCCTGTTGCGCCAAGTGGGGGAACTCTCTAGACCCTCTGACCAGGGGTTTACGCGCTGTAGCCACATCGGCAAGTGGGTGGTGATTACTCATCCATACGGGCGATGATGAACGTAGGGAAAACCACCACTACATCACGCTCGTGAAATGTTGTCCGTGCTAACTATCCGATACAGGCTGTGATGATGCCCTGGAAGGGTTACATCGCCACGGAGAGTTCGCTACCTTCTGTGTCCACAGTGCGGCGCTCAACCGAGCGGTAGGGATGGGCGGTCGCCACACTCGCGAGTAACGTTGGGCCGCCCAGGTCCGACATCTTGCGGGCAGCCGCGTCCGCGCCGAGCGTCCGCGACGAACCGTGTGGCGTCACTGGGTAGGTGTCCGTAAGAGCATGGCCTGCTGGATACGGGCTACTTGGCTCAGATGCAGGGAGTGTGCTGGCAGTGCCCGACCACACCACTGGGGTGGGTTCAGGCCCAGGGAAAGACGGTGGTGCCGCCGTGTCAGAACCAGACGGCAGTAGTGAGGTGGTGGCCGCGAACCCGAGGCCCTCCGGTCGCAAGACCGTGGAGGGTGGCTCGAGGTGGCGGCTGCGCAACTGGCGGCTGCGCACGAAGCTGGTCGCGGTCCTGCTGGTCCCGGTCATCACCGCGGTCGCCCTCGGTGTCCTCCGCGCGACCAACGAGCTCGACCGCGCCGAGACCTTCGACCAAGCCGCCATCGCGGTGACCGCGACCCTCGACGTGACCGCGCTCGTGCACGAGATGCAGAGCGAGCGCAACGTGATGGTCGCCTACGTCGCGGGTGGCCGCACGGGTGACCTCTCCCAGGTCCAGGGCCAGATGCAGAAGACCAACGCCACGATGACCCGGCTCAACCAGGCGGTCGCGAAGGTCTCCACCAACAACGGCCAGCTGCTCGACTCCCTCGCCGAGCGGCTCGGCGCGGTCGAGGCGGTCCGCTCCGCCGCGGTGTCCAGCTCGTACCCGGACGTCGGCGTCTACCAGTCCTACACCTCGCTGCTCGAGGCCGTGCTGTCCGCGGGGTCGGAGTTCACCGCCTCGCTGGCCCAGCCCGAGATCGCCAGGCTCGCCGCCGCCGCGCTGAGCATCGTGGAGGCCAAGGAGTTCCTCGGCCGCCAGAACTCGATCCTGATGATCGCGGGCGCCCGCAACTCCTTCCCGTCGAGCATGCTCGACCAGGCCCGCGCCGCGGAGGCCAGCTACAACGCCTCCATCGCCAACTTCCGGTCCAACGCCGACGTCGCCGAGGCCCAGTTCTTCTCCGACACCTTCTCCGGTGCCGAGGTCGACGACCGCGAGCGGATCAAGCAGACCGCGTTCGTGCACGCCGACCAGCGAGTCCCGGACCTGGGCATCCAGATGGACCAGCTGGTCGCCGACTCCAAGGCGACCGCGACCGCGCTGCAGAAGGTCGAGGTGACGCTGCTGGGCAAGCTGCGCACCCTGGCCAGCCAGTCCGCCGACGAGGCCAAGACCAACGCCTGGCGCGACGCGGTCATCGTGCTCATCGCGATCCTGCTCGCCCTCATCGTGACCTTCATCGTCGCCCGCTCGCTGCTGGTGCCGCTGCGCGTGCTGCGCCGCGACGCCCTGGACGTGGCGAACCGGCGGCTGCCGGAGACGGTGCAGCGCATCCTCGCCGACCCCGACCCGGTCGAGGCGTCGAAGAACGCGGTGGAGCCGGTGCCGGTGTTCACCCGCGAGGAGACCGGCCAGCTGGCCCGCTCCTTCGACGCGGTGCACGACCAGGCGGTCCGGATGGCGACCGAGCAGGCGCTGCTGCGCGACAACATCAACTCGATCTTCGTCAACCTGTCCCGCCGGTCGCAGACCCTGGTCGAGCGCCAGCTCTCGCTGATCGACCGGCTCGAGCAGGACGAGCAGGACCCCGACCAGCTGGCCAGCCTCTTCGAGCTCGACCACCTGGCCACCCGCATGCGGCGCAACTCCGAGTCGCTGCTGGTGCTCTCCGGCTCCGGCCTGTCCCGCCAGCTCTCCCGCCCGGTCCCCGCGGCCGAGGTCGTCGGCGCGGCGGTCTCCGAGGTCGAGCAGTACGCCCGCATCGAGGTGCTCTCCGCCCCCGAGGTGTCGGTGCAGGGCCGCGCGGTCTCCGACCTCGTGCACCTCATCGCCGAGCTGCTGGACAACGCGACCTCGTTCTCCGAGCCGGAGAAGAAGGTCTACGTCCGGATGGCGGTGACCCGCAAGAAGGAACTGGCGATCCAGATCACCGACTCCGGCGTCGGCATGACCGACGAGGAGATCGAGACCGCCAACGGCCGCCTCGCCGACCCGCCGGACATCGACGTCGCGGTGACCCGCCGGATGGGCCTCTACGTGGTCGCCCGGCTGGCCAAGCGGCACGACATCAAGGTGCGGCTGCGCGACAACGAGGACATCGAGGGCGGCCTGATCGCCAGGATCACCGTCCCGGCGAACCTGGTGCAGACCTCCGGCTCGGCCCAGCCGACCAGCATCGTGGCCCAGACCCCCAGCCTCGGCGACACCGCGGCCAAGGCCAGCGGCATCGCGGGCGCCTTCACCGGCAGCATGCCGCGGGTGCGCCCGGACACCGCGGGCCCGCTCAGCGAGTCCGTCGTCGACCGCCCGGCCGAGGAGGTCGCGGGCTACCCGGCCTTCGACCCGGCGTCGTTCGCCGCCACCGGCAACCCGGAGGACACCGGCGGCTGGGGTCCCCCCGCCTCGCCGGAGGAGATCCGGTCCCGGCTCAACGGCCACCTCATCGACAACCAGGTCACCGGCTCGCTGTTCGGCCTGCCGCTGCCGGAGCCGACCGAGCCGCCCGCCGACGCCCCGCGCAACGGCAGCGGGTACCACCCGGTGACCGAGCCGGAGCGCGTCGTCGACGCGCCGACCGAGCGGCTGCCGATCTACGAGGCCGTCCTCTCCCAGTGGTTCGAGGCCGGTGACACCGGGTCCACCCCGGTCACCGCGCCAGCCGAGCAGGAGACCGACGCCGAACCCGAGCCCGACCACCAGGTCGAGGTGGTGGCCGAACCGATCCCCGAGGCGCAGGCCCCGGTCGTCGACGACCACCGCGAAGAACCCGTGGCCACCCCGGAACCCGCCCGTTCGCGGGCGGACGCCTGGCACTCGCCGGGCGACGACGGCTGGCAGCGGGCGCGTGCCCTGCTCGACACCACAGCGGACGCCACCACGACGGCGGGCCTGCCCAAGCGCGTCCCCAAGGCGCACCTGGTGCCCGGCTCGGCGGCACCGAGGGAGACCACGGCGGAGCAACCCGTCGTGCCCGCGCTGCCCCCGCGGTCGGCCGACGCGATCCGCGGCCGCATGTCCCAGTTCCAGCAGGGGGTGCGGCGGGGCAGGCATGCCCTCATCGACGCCTACGCTGGTGACCAGACCGGTTCAGACGAGAGCCGCCAAGACGAGGAGCAGGAGTGACAACCGCGTCCGTACATCAGCCCGGTAGCTTCGGGTGGCTCATCACCGACTTTGTCCGCCAGGTGCCCGGCGCGGCACACGCCGTGGTGGTGTCCGCAGACGGGCTGCTGCTGGCCGGGTCGCAGGGGCTGCCCCGCGACCGCGCCGAGCAGCTGTCCGCGGTCGCCTCCGGCCTGGTCAGCCTCACCGCCGGGGCCGCGAGGTGCTTCGAGGCAGGCGGGGTGAACCAGACCGTGGTCGAGATGGACCGCGGCTACCTGTTCCTCATGTCGATCTCCGACGGCTCCTGCCTCGCGGTGCTCGCGGCACCCAACTGCGACATCGGCCTGGTCGCGTACGAGATGACCCTGCTGGTCGAGCGGGTCGGCCAACAGATGACGCCCGAGCTGCGCGCGCAGCTGCAGGGCTCGCAGCGCAGGTAAGACCGGGCACACGGCGGGGTGAGAACGCGATGAGCACGGGCCGCAGACCCACTGGCAGGCGTACCGAGGACGACTTCTCCTACCGGGACCTGTTCGAACCGGACGCCGCCTACGGTGCGTCGGACAGCGAGCACCCCAGGGACCAGCTGGTGGACGAGCCGGAGCGGAGGCTTGCCGACATGTCGGAACGAGGGTGGGACGACCTGTCCGAACCCGGTCTCGGCGAGCCGCCGAACCGGTTCGACATCGACGGGTTCCGGGCCAGGCTCTTCGGTGGTCCCAGCGCGACCCTCTACGGTGACCCGGGCATCCCGTCGCAGTCGGACTGGGACAGCAAGGAGATCCCGGCGGTCGCCGACCTGGAGCCCGAGCCGGAGCCCGTCGAACTCGCCCCGCACGAGACCGGGTCGATGGTCCGCCCGTACACCAAGACCGGTGGGCGCACCCGATCCGACTACGATCTTGCGATTGAGGCACTGGTCTCCACCAGTGACCGGGGCAAGGTGCCGGACGCGGCGGTCCGCCCGGAGCACAGGTCCATCTGCGGCCTGTGCCTGGACACCAGGTCCGTCGCCGAGGTCGCCGCGCACCTGCGGCTGCCGCTGGGGGTGGCCAGGGTGCTCATCGGCGACATGGCGGGCATGGGCCTCGTCTCGATCCACCAGAGCGGCATGGTCGTGGGTGACCGGCCGTCGATCGAATTCATGGAAAGGGTGCTCAGTGGGCTCCGCAGGCTCTAGTCCTCTCAGCGCGCGCGGCGCTTCCCCCCAGCCGACCACCTCGGCGAAGATCGTCGTCGCCGGTGGCTTCGGTGTGGGCAAGACGACCCTGGTCGGTTCCGTCTCGGAGATCGTCCCGCTGACCACCGAGGCCGTCATGACCGAGGCCAGCGTCGACGTCGACGACCTGTCCTCGACCCCCAACAAGGTGACCACCACGGTCGCGATGGACTTCGGCCGGGTGTCGCTCGACTCCGACCTGATCCTCTACCTGTTCGGCACGCCGGGGCAGCACCGCTTCTGGTTCATGTGGGACGACCTGGTCCGCGGCGCCATCGGCGCCATCGTCCTGGTCGACACCCGCCGCCTGGCCGACGCGTTCGCCTCGATCGACTTCTTCGAGGACCGCGGCCTGCCGTACGTGATCGCGCTCAACTGCTTCGACCGCGTGCTGCACCACCGGATCGAGGACGTCCGCGAGGCACTCACCGTCGAGCCGAACGTCCCCATCGTCACCACCGACGCCCGCGACCGCGACTCCACCAAGGAAACCCTCATCACCCTGGTCGAGCACGCCATGCACCAACGCATGTCCCGCGCCGTCTGACCCACCCGTCTCTGCGAAGGCCCTCGGTGCCCACCGGGGGCCTTCTCGCTGTCCGTACACCTGGGTCGAGCCGCAGCCACCCGACCTAGGCGATCTCGAGTTCCGCAAGGCCAAGGCCAAGGCGCGGCCGCCGAAGTTCCTCGGTGGCACGCTCGCCGGGTGGATCCTGGTGTCGATCGGCTCCCCCGGCGCGGGTGTCGTCGTGCTGCTCACCGGTCTGGCGATCTCGCTCGGCCCGATGATCATGGCGGGCCAGGAGGCGAAGAGCAGGCTGCGGCAGTACACCGCCGGCGCGACACGGCCTACAGCGGGCTGCTCGCGACCCAGCAGGCGTGGTCGGGGCGGGTCGCGGCGCACGAGCGCGCCGAGGCCGACCGGCTGGTCGCCGCGCTGCTGTGGCACCCGTTGCAGTTGCGCTCCGGCCCGAGCCGGATCGACGCGTTCGGCGGCACCGGCGACGGCGGGCAGGGCTGCTCGCGACCCTCGGCACGACCCTCGTCGAGTCGGGGCAGACGATCACAAGCCGCAGGGGTTGTTGGCGCTCGGACCGTTGGCCATGTCCGCGCTGGTCACCGGTGTCCGCGCTGGTGGTGCCTGACCGGTCAAGCGCTCTGCTCGACCAGGTCCGCGCGGGTGATGCGGTGCAGGGGGACGCGGGTCGGCGACTGGGTGTCCGGGTCGGTGCCCTCCAGGACGCCGCCGCCGATCCGGTTCGGGACCAGGACGCGCTCGCTGGCCACGCCGTTGGCGTCGACCATGCCGACCCACACCGTCTGGTTGGCGTGGATGGCCTGGTGCAGCAGGGCGAGGGTGTCGGCGGTGTTCGTGCTCGACGCGGCGATGGAGCGGCCGCGCTTGCTGTCGGCGGCGCGGTCACCGGCGCGCATACCGGCGATGATGTCGCTGAGCTGGTCGTCGTCGGGGGCCTTGGTGGCCACCCGGCGCACGGCGCGGACCGCGGCCTGGACCCGGCGGCCGGTGGGGCGCAGGTCGACCACCTGGCCCGCGCTGTCCTCGGCGGCCGGGGTGAAGCCCGCGGCGCGCAGTTCGTCGAGGATCTCCAGCAGCGGCACCGGGCTGACCAGCACCGTCGGCGCGATCTTGCGCAGCCGCAGCGCCGCGGCGGCCGGGCTGGCCGCGACCTCGGCGATCAGCGCCGGGTCGTCGCAGCGCAGGAACGACGCGGTGGCGCCGCCGCGCAGCCTGCCGTGGCGGCGGGCGACGTCGTCGATCATGTACGTCAGCGACTGCGGCACCGGGGTCTTGGAGTGCGCCCGGAACAGCTCGTGCAGGTCGCCCGCGGTCTGGCCCGCGTCCAGCGCGCGCCGCAGCGAGGACTCGCCGACCCGGTAGACGGTGGCGCTACCCGCGGACTCCACGTCGGCGACCTGGTTGATCTGGGCGGCCAGGTGCGGTTCCAGCGGGCCGGGCGCGACCACGGTCAGGTCGGCCTGCACCAGCACGTGGTCGATCGGCTCCGGCATCGCCTCGGCCATCCGCTTCGCGGCCGCGGCCGTGCCCTCTTCGAGCAACGTGCGGCCTGCCCCGGTTAGCGCGCCGTGCGCGACAAGGCCAAGCGACGTCGCCTCCTCCAGGGTCCAGCGGACGATCTCGTCGCGCAGCCGTCCACCCCGCCGCGGCGCGCGCCACGCGAGCAGCGCCGCCAATTCGTCCGGGTCGACGATCCCGGTGCCCGGCTTGAGGTCCGCCAACGTGTGCAGCACCCGCGCCCGCTCCAACGGCGCGACCGGGCGGCGCAGGTCCTCCGACAACGGCGCGAGCAGCCGCTCCTTCGCGTCCCGCAGCCCGCCGATCCCCGGCAGCCGCGGCAGGTCCAGCCACGCGGCGGCGACGGCGGCCCACTGGTTGGCCGGGCTCGCCACCAACCAGGTGTCGGCGTGCGTGGTCGGCACGTACTCCGGCGTCGCCGCCTCGTTGTCCACCACCAGCGACGCCGCGACGGCCACCTCGACCAGCAGCACCCCGTGCCGCTCGCTGACGTCCAGCGCCTTGGTCAGCTTCCGCAGGTCCCGCACGCCCAACCCGCCGGACTTCAGCACCGGCGCCGGGTCCTGCGACCACATCCGCAGCACCGTCTGGGTGTGCCGGAGGAACTCGAGCGCCGCTCCGGCCGCGGTGGAGTCGACCGCCTTGTGCGCCTTGGTCTTGGGCTTGGGTTCCTCGACCACCACCACTGCCGCCGGTCGCACGGCGACGCCGACCTGGCGGGGGAGCTCGACCGTCGTCGCGTCGACCCTGGTCAGCAGGTGGCGGGCGAGCAGGCGCTGGACGGGGGTGCGGGCCTGCTCCAGCGGCAGGACCGCCGCGGCGTCCCGGGTGTTGCCGATGGGACCGTTGCTCGCCAGGCGCTCCAGCACGTCCCGCTCGTCCTCGGGGAGCGCGGCCACGGCAGCGGGCACGTCGACGTCGTCGAGTGCGGGGGAGGGGCGACCCAGCCCGGTGGGGAACAAGCCCCCGGCTTCCCGCGCGGCGGGCACCAGCGCGATACCGCCGTCCTCACCCCAGGCGATCGCGAGGCGCCGCAGCTGCCCCACCGCGGCCTTGACCCGCTGCGCGGGGGCGCCGACGTCGAGTGCCGTGAGGGGCACCGGCGCTCGGTCGGCCCCGGCCGCCAGCAGCGCGTCGAGCACCGCGAGGGTGAACGTGTCGAGCCCCTCGGCGACCCTGGCGACCGACGCCCTGGTCGCCGCCCGGGCCGCCAACACCCCGGTATTGGCCGGTCGGGGCGTGGCGAGATCGGGCCGGGCCCGCAACACGGCGCCGAGCGCCTCGTCGTCCCGCGCGCGGAGCCAGTCGGTGAGCGTGGTGCCGGACACCCTGACCACGGTATACGGCACCACCGTCGAGTAACCTCAGCAGGCGAGCACTTTCGTCACCCGAGGAGTTCCCGTGGCCAAAACCACCAAGCCCGACCGCGTAGACCCCACCTGGATCGGCGACGACGACAACGGCTCGCACCCGGTCACCGAGCTCACCTCGGACCGCCAGGGTGCCCTCTCCCCCTTCGGCAACACGACCTTCCCCCTGGACACCACCCCGTACGTCCACCCGACCACCGAGATCAACCGCTAGCCCCACCTGCGGTCTCTCCGGGCACTCCCCGCGGGGGTGCCTGGTGGTCTTTGTGCAGCGCGTCCGGTAGACCGACGAGGGTCAGCGCTATCCCAAGCGCGCCCACCTAACAAGGTTTGCTGGCGACCCTCGCTCAACGCGACCCCTGGTCGCCCCCGGCCCTCTTGCCGCCCTCGCGGCTCTAGCCGCCCCCACGCCCTCTTCAAGCCACTCGCGCGCGCAGTCCCGACCCTGCCCAGCCCCCACCCACTCCGGGGGGCGTCCCTGTGCCAGTCTATCGGTACCCCCCGACAGGCGATCGTGAAACCGGCCCCCCGAAGATCCAGATGTGGATAACTTCTGTCGCTGGACCGGGTGAATCTGAGGCACCCGGTCAACCAAGATCCCCAGGTCAGCGTTACACCGCCAGCCGAGCAAGATCGCAGCGGCGGCAAGTCGGTCTCGTGACCGGGCAAAACCACAACCGGAGCCCGGGCGGGAAGTTCTGTGAACAGTGGAGATCACCCGGATGTGGGCGCACCCGGACCAGGGCTAGGCTCACTGCGATTCTGTGAATGCCGTCCTTTCGGGAGTGAACCGCATGCCCGTCCCCGGTCCCGGCTACTCGATCACCGTCCGGGTGGAGGCTCCGCCGAGTGCCAGCGCGGCGGGGGACCTGACCAGCGCGGTCGGGCGGGTCGGTGGGGTGATCACCGCGTTCGACGTGGTGGACTCGCACACCGATCGGGTGGTGGTCGACATCACCTGCAACGCCATGTCGGCCAACCACGCGCGGGACATCACGACGGCGCTCGAGGGGTTGCCGGGGGTCGTGGTCCGCAAGGTGTCGGACCGGACGTTCCTGATGCACCTCGGGGGCAAGATCGAGGTCACGGCGAAGGTGGCGCTGCGCAACCGCGATGACCTCTCCCGCGCCTACACCCCGGGTGTCGCCCGCATCTGCCAGGCCATCGCGGAGAACCCGGACGACGCGCGCCGCCTGACCATCAAGCGCAACACCGTCGCGGTCGTCACCGACGGGTCTGCTGTGCTCGGTCTGGGCAACCTGGGCCCGGCCGCCGCGCTGCCGGTGATGGAGGGCAAGGCGGCGCTGTTCAAGAAGTTCGCCGGGGTCGACGCGTGGCCGGTGTGCCTGGACACCCAGGACACCGAGGAGATCATCCGGGCGGTGGAGCTGATCGCTCCCGTCTACGGCGGTATCAACCTGGAGGACATCGCGGCGCCGAGGTGCTTCGAGATCGAGGCCCGGTTGCGCGAGAAGCTCGACATCCCGGTGTTCCACGACGACCAGCACGGCACCGCGATCTGCGTCGTCGCCGCTCTGCGCAACGCGTTGCGGGTCGTGGGCAAGGACATCGCCGATTGCACCATCGTGGTCTGCGGTGTCGGCGCCGCGGGCAGTGCGATCATCCGGCTCCTGTTGCAGCGCGGACCGGCTGATGTGGTCGCCGTCGACATCGATGGCATCGTGGATCGCGGTCGCGAGGGCATGGACACGAACCTGGCCTGGGTCGCGCAGAACACCAACCGGCACAACAAGACCGGCCGGTTGCACGACGCGCTGGTCGGTGCGGACGTGTTCATCGGGGTGTCGGCGCCCAACCTGTTCGGCGCCGAGCAGGTCGCGACGATGGCCGAGGACGCCGTGGTGTTCGCGCTGGCCAACCCGGACCCGGAGATCGACCCGCTCGAGGCGCAGCGGCACGCGGCCGTGGTCGCCACCGGCCGGTCCGACTACCCGAACCAGATCAACAACGTGCTCGCCTTCCCCGGCGTGTTCCGCGGCCTGCTCGACGCGCAGGCCAGGACGATCACCGACCCGATGCTGCTGGCCGCGGCCGACGCGCTCGCCGACATCGTCGAGGGCGAGCGGCTCAACCCGTCGTTCATCGTGCCGAGCGTGTTCGACGCCGCGGTGGCCCCCGCGGTCGCCGAGGCGGTCCGCAAGGCGGCCCAAGCCTGACTAGCATCGGCCACGTGGGTGAACTCAGCCATGTGGACGCCGCCGGGACCGCGCGGATGGTCGACGTCTCCGCCAAGGCGGTGACCGCGCGCACCGCGGTGGCCAGCGGCGTCGTCCGCACCACCGCGGAGGTCGTCGCACTGTTGCGCCGCGACGGGCTGCCCAAGGGCGACGCGCTGGCGACGGCGCGGCTCGCGGGCATCATGGGCGCCAAGCGGACGCCGGAGTTGATCCCGCTGTGCCACCCGCTGCCGCTCTCCGGCGTCACCGTCGCGCTCGACCTGGGTGAGCGCGAGGTCACCATCACCGCGACCGTCCGCACCACCGGGCAGACCGGGGTGGAGATGGAGGCGCTGACCGCCGTCGCCGTCGCCGGGCTGACCCTGCACGACATGATCAAGGCGGTCGACCCGGCCGCCGTGCTGGACGCGGTGCGGCTCGACCGCAAGGACGGCGGCAAGTCCGGCACCTGGAACAGGGACACACCATGACCGAGCGCACGGCCAGGGTCATCACCGCGTCCAACCGGGCGGCGACCGGGGTGTACGACGACCGCACCGGCCCGGTGATCGCGGCCTGGCTGCGCGGCCGCGGCTACCAGACCCCGGACCCGGTGGTCGTCGCCGATGGCGCGCCGGTCGAGCAGGCCCTGCGCGCGGCGGTCACCGACGGCGTCGACGTGGTGATCACGACCGGCGGCACCGGCATCAACCCGACCGACCGCACCCCCGAGGCCACCCGCGCCGTCCTCGACCACGAGGTCCCCGGCCTGGCCGACGCGATCCGCGCCGCCGGTCTGCCCAAGGTGCCGACCGCCGTGCTGTCCCGCGGCCTCGCCGGTGTCGCGGGCCGCACCCTCGTGGTCAACCTCCCCGGCTCGACCGGCGGCGTCCGCGACGGCCTCGGCGTCCTCGAGCCCGTCCTCGACCACGCCGTCGACCAACTAAGGGGCGGCGACCACGAACGGACCCCGGTCCGCCAAGCTGCCGTGCTCCGCGCCGACATCAGCGACGCCCCCATCTCGGTCGCCGAACACGAGGAGTTGGTCGCCCACCGCTCCGCGGGCGCGGTCGTCACCTTCGCGGGCGTCGTCCGGGACCACGACGGCGGCCGCGGCGTGCTGGGCCTCACCTACGAGGGCCACCCCAGCGCCAAGGAGATCATCGCCGAAGTGGCGGCCGAGGTAGCGCGGGCCGACGGCGTGCACGCGATCGCGGTGTCACACCGAATCGGCGAACTCGCCATCGGCGACGTGGCACTGGCCTGCGCGGTGGCCGCCGAACACCGTGGCCAAGCCTTCACCACCTGCGCCCGCCTCGTCGACGAGGTCAAGGCCCGCCTGCCGATCTGGAAGCACCAGCGCTTCACCGACGGCACCGACGAATGGGTCAACTGTCCTTAGCGGGTCGCGCTCCGCGGCTACGCCGGATGCCTGCGGAAACGCCAGGCCGTCGAGATGGCCCGCTGGCCGAGTCCGTCCAGGACGGCGTGGTGGACACGGGTCCAAGACCCGGCCTTGGTCCACTCGGTGAACCGCCGATGCGCGGTGGGCACCGTGACCTCGAACACCCACAGCTCGTCCGGCACCAACCGCAACGACAACCCATCCACACCCAAGACCATCCCACCTCAAGATCAACCACACGAGACAGAGTCTGAGCAGGTCGCGGAGGTCGACCTTCGGAACCTGCGCGCGAGGTCGACATTCGCCCACCGACCTGAAAGCACCAGCGGTTCTGCCAGCGGCACCGACGAATGGGTCAAATGTCCTTAGTGGACTGTTGAGCGTCGAGGACTAGCGCACCCACAAGCAGAACGGGTGCCCGGCCGGGTCGAGGTACACTCGAACGCCCTGTTGTGGTTGGACTTCGGCGAGTACCGCACCGGCGGACACCGCGTACGCCCCAGCCGCGGCGAGATCCGCCACCTCGATGTCCACATGCGACATCATCTGCTGCGCGCCCGCCCTGGTCGGCCACTTCGGTGGTACGTAACCGGGTTCGCTCTGGAACGACAGGCCGGTGCCGCCACCCGGCGGGCGCAGGGTCACCCAGTCCGGCTCGTCGGCGCCCTTGGGCCAGCCGAGCAGTCGTTGGTAGAACGCCGCCAGCTCGCGCGCGTCCGGCGCGTCGAGCACCGCGGCTGTCAAGGTCATCCACGGTCTAGATCCCATGTGGCCAGGCTATGCCGGGTCCGCCCGACCCACCGGATGACGTGGTCGAGCCCCCGCCGCGCAACCGCGCGGCGGGGGCTCGGGCGCACCGGGTCTTACTTGGTGGCGATCTTCTGGCCGACCAGGATCAGGTCCGGGTCGCCGATGAAGTCCTTGTTCTTGGAGTGCAGTTCCTGCCAACCGCCCGCGACGCCCTGCTGGGTCGCGATCTTGGACAGGGTGTCGCCTGCGACGACGGTGTAGTCGCCGCTGGGGTTCGACGCGGTGACCGCGGCGGCCGCGGGTGCGGCGGTGGTCACGGGCGCGGCCTTCGGGGTGGCCTTGGGCGCCGTCTTGGTGGTGACCTTCTTCGGCGTGCTCTGCTGCTTCGGCGCGGTCGCGGCCTTCTTGGGCGCCGCGGCGGACTTCGCGCCGGACTTCTTCCCGCACACCGGCCACGCGCCGATGCCCTGGGTCTTGAGCACGTTCTCCGCGACGCGGATCTGCTCCTCGCGGCTGGCGCTGTGCGCGCTGCCGGTGCCGCCGTTGGCCCGCCAGGTGCTCGGGGTGAACTGCAACCCGCCGTAGTACCCGTTGCCGGTGTTGATGTTCCAGTTGCCGCCGCTCTCGCACTGGGCGACAGCGTCCCAGTTCACCGGGTCGGCAGAGGCGGGTGACGCGGCGATCGCCATCGGTGCGCCAACCGCGACCCCTGCTACGAGGACGCGGGCGATGGTGCGCTGGGTGGCGGTCTGCTTGCGGTGCTTGCCTCGGTAGGACATTTGGGTCTCTCCTCCCAAGCCTGCGCTGCACGCGCTGCGGGTGCGGACCAGAACCTCGGTCCGACCGGGTCCGGGTGGACCTGGCCGCCGCGCCGCGCACCGGGTAGGTGCTCGGCGGGCCCCTCGCCCCTGTCCGGGAGATCGCTTTCGCTCGGGGTTGGTTCCCGGGAGCCCGCCGGACAGGGTTCGGCATGGCGCACTCTCGGGTCGTGCGGTGGCTGGTCGGGGCCAGCCGAAAGCGACGGTACGTAACCGCGGGAAGATCTGAAAACTCCGAGGAGCGTGACCGTCATCACAGTAACGCCCTGCTATCTTTCGCGATCTCCCGCTTTTCGCTGGTCAGGCTCGTAAACGTACGCGTTACTCCGCCGTGTCCTGGCCGAGATAATTAACCGTCGGTGAGGTCTGCCTCACGTCGTTTCCGGGTACTGGGCCATCCGGGAACGGCGTCATCCCCCGGCGAACGGCGGCAGGACGTCGAGCCCGATGCCGTCGGGCAGTGCCGCGGACCGGTCCCGGACAGCCACCCCGTCCACCAGGAAGCTCGCCGCCAGCAGAACCCGGGCGAGCGCGCTGCCGTGCCGCCGCGCGAGGGCGGACAGCGCGTCCTGCACCGTCGAGTCGTCCGGGAGTTGCACCTTCTCTTCGTGCACGCCCGCGGCCGCGCGCGCGCCCGCGAAATACCGCACCGTCACCTGCCCCAATGGAGCTACCCCCCGATCGCGCTCATCGGCCGCAGCGGCTGCGCGAAACCGGCCTCGTTGATGGTGTGCCCGGCGAGCTTGCCCCACATCGCGGTGCGCCACAGCCCGGCGATCTCCTCGTCGTCCGCGCCTGCCCGCAGCGGCGCGCGCAGGTCGGTCTCGGTCTGGCTGAACAGGCACGAGCGCAGCTGCCCGTCCGCGGTGAGCCTGGTGCGGTCGCAGTCGCCGCAGAACGGGCGGGTGACCGAGGCGATGACGCCGACCTCGCCCGGCCCGCCGTCGACCTGCCACCGCTCGGCAGGCGCGGCGCCGCGGGGGACCGGGCTCGGCGCCAGGTCGAACTCCGCGCGCAACGCGGTCAGGATCTCCTCGGCGGTGACCATGTCCGCCCGGTTCCACCCGTGCTGGGCGTCGAGCGGCATCTGCTCGATGAACCGCAGCTGGTACCCCTGCGCCAGGCAGTACCGCAGCAGCGCAACGGCCTCGTCGTCGTTGCGGCCGCGCACGAGCACGGCGTTGACCTTCACCGGGGTCAGCCCGGCGTCCCTGGCCGCGGCCAGTCCGTCGAGGACGTCGTCGAGCCGGTCGCGGCGGGTCAGCGCCAGGAAGCGCTCCTGCCGCAACGTGTCCAGCGAGACGTTGATCCGGTCCAGCCCGGCGCTGACGAGCCGCCCCGCGCTCCTGGCCAGCCCGATCGCGTTGGTGGTCATGGAGATCCGCGGCCGCGGCGCCAGCGCGGCGGTGTCGGCGATGATCGACTCGATGCCCTTGCGCAGCGTCGGCTCGCCGCCGGTGAACCGCACGTTGGTGACGCCGAGCAGCTCCACCGCGATCCGGATGAGCCTGCCCAGCTCGCCGTCGGTGAGCATCTCCCCGCGGGGCATCCAGTCCAGGCCCTCGGCGGGCATGCAGTAGGTGCAGCGCAGGTTGCAGCGGTCGGTCAGCGACACCCGCAGGTCGGTCGCGACCCGGCCGAACCGGTCGAGCAGCCGCGGCTCGTCCGGGCGATCCGGAGCCGGGGTCGCCACCCTGAGTCGGGGGAGCCCCAGGTCGACCGGAGTGGGTACCCGCGCCGCCGTCACCCGTTCCAGGGTAGCCGCTGTCACCGACACGGGGGTCGACCGCCGCGAGCGTCACGGAACTGTCCACACGGGCACCCCACCCGGTCCCGCGCCTGCGGCGATACTGTCGGTCCCATGCCGTACTTCAGGGTCGTCGAGGCCGCCAGGCTGCTGGGGGTCAGCGACGACACGGTGCGCCGCTGGATCGACAACGGCCAACTGCCCGCCGAGGCCGACGGCGCGGGCCGCAAGGTCGTCGACGGGGTCGCGCTCGCCGAGTTCGCCAGGGCGCAGGCCACCGAGGTGCCCGACCCGAGCGGGGTCGGCCGCTCGGCCCGCAACCGGTTCGTCGGCCTGGTCACCTCGGTGCTCACCGACACCGTCATGGCGCAGGTCGAGTTGCAGTGCGGGCCGCACCGGGTGGTGTCGCTGATGAGCTCGGAGGCGGTGCGGGAGATGGGCCTGGCGCCCGGGGTGCTGGCGGTCGCGCTGGTCAAGGCGACCCAGGTCATCGTCGAGACGCCTGGGTAGCCTCACGCCATGAGCGGTGGCTGGACGTACCTGATGGACATGGACGGGGTCCTGGTGCACGAGGAGCACCTCATCCCCGGCGCCGACGCGCTGATCGCCGAGCTGACCGCGACCGGGACCCCGTTCCTGGTGCTCACCAACAACTCGATCTACACCCCCCGCGACCTGCGGGCCAGGCTGCTGCGCACCGGGCTCGACGTGCCGGAGAGCGCCATCTGGACCTCCGCGCTGGCCACCGCCAAGTTCCTGGACAGCCAGCGCCCCGGCGGGTCGGCGTTCGTGATCGGCGAGGCCGGGCTCACCACCGCGCTGCACGAGATCGGCTACGTGCTCACCGACCGCGACCCGGACTACGTGGTCCTCGGCGAGACCCGCACCTACAGCTTCACCGCGATCACCCGGGCCATCCGGCTGGTCGAGGCGGGCGCCAGGTTCATCGCCACCAACCCCGACGCCACCGGCCCCAGCCGCGAGGGCTCGCTGCCCGCCACCGGGTCCGTCGCCGCGCTGATCGAGCGGGCCACCGGCCGCGCCCCGTACTACGTCGGCAAGCCGAACCCGCTGATGATGCGCTCCGCGCTGCGGTCGGTCGGCGCCCACTCGGAGAGCACGCTGATGATCGGCGACCGGGTGGACACCGACGTGCGCAGCGGGCTGGAGGCGGGCCTGCGCACGATCCTGGTGCTGTCCGGGATCTCCGGCGCCACGACCGCCGAGCTCTACCCCTACCGGCCGACCCGGGTGATCGGGTCGGTCGCCGACCTGGTCGGCCACACGGCCGATCCGTTTCCCGACTTGTAGCTCGTTCGTAGGAGGATGGTCACGGTGAGTCGTCGTCGCCGGTCACGGTTACCCATCGCTGCGCGTCGCCGGGGTGGCTCCCCTAGGGTCGTGGCTGTGGCGAAGGAGAAGGCGACCTACGTCGTCGGCGACATCCACGGGCACCGCGCGGAACTGATCACCGCCCTGGCCGCCGAGGGACTGGTCTCCGCGGACGGCGACTGGGCCGGTGGCCGCGACCACCTGTGGTTCCTCGGTGACTTCGTCGACCGCGGCCCGGACGGCATCGGTGTCATCGACCTGGTCCGCACCCTGGCCGAGCAGGCGGCGCCCGCGGGCGGCCGGGTCGAGGCGCTGCTGGGCAACCACGAGATCCTGCTGCTGGGCATGCACCGCTTCGGCGACGACCCGATCCCGTCGGAGTTCGGGCCGCGCAGCTTCGCCCGCAGCTGGAGCATGAACGGCGGGATCGACACCGACCAGGACTCCCTCACCGACGACCACATCGAGTGGCTCACCACCCGGCCGGTCATCGAGCTGGTCGACGACCACCTGCTGATGCACTCCGACACCACGCAGTACCTGCTGTGGGGCGACGACATCGCGGGCATCAACGAGGCCGTCCAAGAGGTGCTGCACTCCGATGACGCCGCCGAGTGGTGGGAGGTCTGGCGGCGCATGACGACGCGGTACGCCTTCCGTGGCCCGGAGGGGGAGATGGCGGCCGATGAGCTGCTCACGACCCTTGGCGGTAAGCAGGTCGTGCACGGGCACAGTGTGATCGCCGACCAGCTGGGAGTCCTACCAACGCAGATCGAGGGTCCTTACCTCTACGCGAACGGTAAGGCTCTCGGCGTGGACGCGGGCCTGTTCGTCGGTGGGCCCTGTCTTGTGGTGCCGCTGCCGTGGCGGGTGGACGTGCCTACGCCGTAGGCACGATCCGGGAGCCGAGCGGGACCAGAGACACCGGGATCATCTTGAAGTTCGCGATGCCGAGCGGGATGCCGATGATCGTGACGCACAGCGCGAAGCCGGTGACGATGTGGCCGAGGGCCAGCCACCAGCCCGCGAAGACGATCCAGATGACGTTGCCGATCAGCGAGGCGGCGCCCGCCTCGCGGCGCGGTTCGATGGTCCGGCCGAAGGGCCACAGGGCGTAGTTCGCGATGCGGAACGACGCCAGGCCGAACGGGATCGTGATGATCAGGACGCAGCAGATGACGCCCGCGATCACGTAGCCGATGGCCATCCAGAAGCCGCACAGGACGAGCCAGATCAGGTTCAGCAGTAGGCGCACGACACCCAGTGTTCCGCATCCGGCTGCCCACGGGTGTCCGGATCACCCGCCCCGATGCAGGATGGTGACCTGGCCCACAGCCGGAAGGAGCCTGCGATGCCGCTGCCCAGCTACTCGTCCGGGACGTCCACCGTCCCGCTGCTCGGTGACACGATCGGCGAGAACTTAGACCGCACGGTCGCCGCTTACGGAGATCGAGACGCCCTCGTAGACAGGGCCACCGGTCGAAGGTGGACCTACCGGGAACTCGCCGCCGAGGTCGACGCGGTGGCGCAAGGGCTGCTCGCGCTCGGAGTTGGCAAGGGTGATCGGGTCGGGATCTGGGCGCCGAACTGCGCGGAGTGGGTCTTCGTGCAGTACGCCACCGCCAAGATCGGTGCTGTCCTCGTCAACATCAACCCCGCGTACCGGGTCCACGAGTTGAAGTACGTGCTCGACCAAGCGGGCGTGCGGGTGCTCATCTCCGCGCCGAGCTTCAAGACCTCCGACTACGCGGCCATGATCGCCGAGGTAGACCCAGCCTGTGACGTTGTCTTCATCGGCCAACAGTCCTGGGCCGAGATCGTGGCCGACAGGGACCCTCTTCCCGCGATAGCGCTCTCACCGGACGACCCGATCAACATCCAGTACACGTCCGGGACCACGGGCTTCCCCAAGGGCGCCACCCTGTCCCACCACAACATCCTCAACAACGGCTACTTCGTCGGCGAGTTGTGCTCTTACACCGAGCAGGACCGGGTGTGCGTCCCCGTGCCCTTCTATCACTGCTTCGGGATGGTGATGGGCAACCTTGCTGCTACGTCGCACGGTGCCTGCATCGTGATCCCCGCGCCCGGGTTCGATCCCAAGGCAACTCTTAGCGCGGTCGCGGAGGAGCGGTGTACGTCGCTCTATGGCGTTCCGACGATGTTCATCGCGATGCTCGCGGAGGTCGGAGGACTCGACCTGAGTTCGCTGCGCACCGGGATCATGGCGGGCTCGCCGTGTCCGGAAGAGGTCATGAAGCAGGTCATCGATCGACTGGGGATGACCGGGGTGACCATCTGCTACGGCATGACCGAGACCTCCCCGGTGTCCACCCAGACCAGGGCCGATGACGCCCTGGACCTGCGGGTCTCCACCGTCGGGCGGGTCCACCCGCACCTGGAGGTCAAGGTCGTGGACCCGGAGACAGGACTAACTGTGCCGCGCGGGGAGCCGGGGGAGTTCTGCACGCGGGGCTACTCAGTGATGTTGGGCTACTGGGACGAGCCGGAGAAGACCGCCGAGGTGATCGACAGCGCCAGGTGGATGCACACGGGCGACCTGGCGGTGATGACCGACGACGGCTACCTGAAGATCACCGGCCGCATCAAGGACATGGTCATCCGCGGTGGGGAGAACATCTACCCACGAGAGGTGGAGGAGTTCCTCTACACCCACCCGGACATCCTCGACGCGCAGGTCATCGGTGTCCCTGACGAGCGCTACGGCGAGGAACTCATGGTGTGGGTCCGCATGCGCGAGGGAGCGGTACCGCTCGACGCTGACGCTGTGCGCCAGTTCTGCACCGGGAAGCTCGCGCACTACAAGATCCCGAGGTACGTGCACGTCGTCGACGAGTTCCCCATGACCGTGACCGGGAAGGTCCGCAAGGTCGAGATGCGCAAGGTCGCCGTCGACCTGCTCGGGCGCGGGTAGCTTGGGTGGTGTGGAGGGCTTCGCGGTCGGCTTCGACCTGGACATGACGCTGATCGACCCGCGTCCCGGCATGGTCGCCGCGATGGCCGCGCTCGCCGACGAGACCGGCCTGGCCCTCGACGGCGAGTACTTCGCCGCCAACCTCGGGCCGCCGCTGGACATGATCTTCCGGGGTTTCGAGGCCCCGGAGGAGCGCATCCCGTGGCTGGTCGACCGCTTCCGCGCGCTCTACCCGGACATCGTCATCCCCTCGACGGTGGCCCTACCTGGCGCGGGTGACGCTTTGGCAGCGGTACGCGAAGCAGGCGGTCGAACTCTGGTCGTGACCGGCAAGTACGGCCCCAACGCCGCCAAGCACCTCGCCCAGTTCGGGTGGCAGGTGGACACCCTTGTCGGCGAACTCTGGTCGACGGCCAAGGGCGAGGCACTCCGCGCCCACGGCGCCGGCGTCTACGTAGGCGACCACGAGGGTGACGTGGCGGGCGCGCACGCGGCCAACGCCATCGCCATAGGTGTGCCGACCGGTCCTAGGACAGCCGAGGAACTCCTAGCCGCAGGAGCCGATGTGGTCCTACGTGACCTCACCGAATTTCCTATGTGGCTCAAGGCCCACCTGAGTAACCTCTAGGTGTTGTCCTGGACTTGCAGGACAACACCTATCGCTAGCGCCGGCGGACCACGTGGACGACGGCGAGAGCGAGGCCCACGGGGAAGGCCATGGACACGGCCCACAGCCACGGGGCGGTGTGGCCGAGGGCGGCCAGCACGAAGATGGCGACCACCGCGAGCAGTCCCACGCCGAACAGCGCGAACGCGACGTGGAGGGTGCGAGAGGGGTGGGTTTCGGCCGCCATGGGAACAGGATAGGTGCCTCGACCGTTGCGTCCTCAGCCGCTGCGGTTCGGCGGTAACGCTCAGGCGGGGCTGAGGCGACAGGATGACTGGCTTAGGCTTGGGGGACGCGTCCCGGGTGATCCCAGGGCGCGTTCGTCTTGCGCGGCGGGAGACCCCTCGGCGCGGGGCGGACTGATGACGAGGGAACGGTGAGAGCTGTGCCGACCGGCAAGGTCAAGTGGTACGACTCGGAGAAGGGCTTCGGGTTCGTCACGCAGGACGGTGGCGAGGACGTCTACGTCCGCGCGTCCGCCCTGCCCGAGGGCGTCCCCGGTCTCAAGGCCGGGCAGCGCATCGAGTTCGGGGTCGCCGACGGGCGGCGGGGGCCGCAGGCGCTCTCGGTCCGGCTCATCGACGCGCCGCCCTCCGTCGTCGAGGCCAGGCGCAGGCCGGCCGAGGAGCTGCACGGCCTGGTCGAGGACATGATCAAGATGCTGGAGTCCACCGTCCAGCCGGACCTGCAGCGCGGCCGCTACCCCGACCGCAAGGTCACCAAGCGGATCTCCGAGGTCGTCCGCGCGGTCGCCAGGGAACTCGACCCGTAAACCGCCGCCGACTAGCCCCGCTGCCGCGTCGTGAGGCCCCAGATGCCGGTCTCGACCAGCTTGCCCTGCACGGCGCGCAGCTTCTGCACCTCGACGTAGATCAGCAGTTCCGCGTCCGGCGGCGGCACCAGCGTGTAGGCGAGGCTCCCGTCGGAGATCAGCCTGCTGCTGGCCGCCTGCTGCTGGCCCGCCCGGTCGACGTAGGAGAACACGACGCCCCACGGGCTGTTCGCGACCTGCGACGACACCGAGATCTGCACCGGCTGGCCCTTGCGGGTCGGCAGGGTCACCACCGCGTCCTCGTCCTGGAGGCAGGTGTCCTTGCCGACCTCGCACAGCCCCATCGGGCTGGCGACGACGCTCTCGCCATCGGTGTAGAAGGTGACGTCCGGCGGCGGGGGAGCGGAGCAACCCGCGAGCACGGCGGTGGCGACGGCGAGTGTGGCGGTGATGGCTCTGCGCACGTCGCGACCCTACGTGTCGTCCCGCGCCGACCGTGGTGCGGGGCGGAAGCGGCGCAGCGCGGCGGCCATCCCGTCGGCGGCGCGCTGACCGCCGAACCCGGGGATCAGGCTGCCGCCGCGGCGGCTCACCAGGGTCTGCGCCAGGCCGAGGGCCAGCATCACGGACACGACCAGGAAGCCGACCCACCAGATCGGCGGCAGCAGCACGCCGACCGCGCCGCCGAACACCCAGCCCAGTTGCAGGACGGTCTCCGAACGGCCGAACGCGGAGGCCCGCGACTCCTCGGGCAGGTCGTCCTGGATGACCGCGTCGAGGCTGTTCTTGGCCAACGCGCTCGCGATGGCGCCGACCAGGCCGACGATGGTCGCGGCGAAGATGCTCGCGGTCAGGGTGGCCACCACCGTTGTCGCCAACGCGGCGATGAGGCAGCCCAGCACCACCTGCTCGTGGTTTCCGATGTGGACGCGCGCGCCGACAGCGTTACCGGCGAAACTGCCCAGCCCCGCCGCGCCCGCGATAAGACCCAGCAGGAGGAGCTGTTGGAACGGCTCGGCCTCGTTCTGCGCGCGGACCGCGAACGCCGCGAACATCATCAGGAACCCGGTGAGCACCCGGATCGACCCGTTGCCCCACAGCGACACCACGACCTGCCGCCCCATGGGCCTGCGTTTCGTGGTCGGTAGCGGCATCCGCGCACTGATCGAGGCAGGGACCTCGCCCTCGGTTACCTCAACCCACGACGGGATCCGTAGCGCCTGAGCGGCGCCGACAGCGCAGATGATGACCGTGAACCACAACGCGCCCGGTGAATCGAAGAGGTTCAGGAACAACGCCGCTATGGCCCCGGCCACCATCCCGGCCGCCAGGCCGAACACCGTCAACCGGGCGTTGGTCTTGGCCAGGGTTATCTCGGTCGGTAGCACTCTCGGCGTGATCGCGGCCTTGAGCACCGTGAACGACTTGGACAGGACCATCTTCCCCAGCGCGGCCGGGTAGAGCATCCAGTCGTCGAAGTGCATCGCCATGATCACGCACATCAGCGCCTGACCGGCCGACGCGGCGCACATGGCGAACCTGCGGCCGCGCTGCAGCCGGTCCAGCAGCGGGCCGATCACCGGTGCGAGCAGCGCGAACGGCGCCACGGTGATCAGCAGGTAGAGCGCGACCTTGCCCTTGCTCTCGCCGCTGGCCGCCGAGAAGAACAGCGTGTTCGCCAGCGCGACCGCCATCGCGGCGTCGCCCGCGTAGTTGAGCATCGTCGCGTAGGTCAGCGAGGTCAGCCCGGACTTGTCGGCACCGTCGGCGTTCGCGGCCTTGCGGAACGCGGTCATCGCCTGAGAGGTCAGCTGCCTGCTGCGCATGGCTGCGACCCGGGTCACGGTCAGCTTCTTGGGGTATCCGGGCGGTGGCCCTTCCCGCCGCTCTAGCTCCGTACCCGGCTCTTCCTCGTATCGAGTGCCGGAGTCCCGGTAGCGCGCTGGCGGCGGCTCTTCCCTGTAGTTCCGGTCTTCGTAGCCCCGGTCGTCGCGGTAGTCCCGCTCTTCCCGGTACGGCCCCTCGTCGCGGTACGACCTGTCGGGACGCCCGTACCGATCAGGGTCACGGTCGCCGTAGGTCTCGTACCGCGGCTCCTCCGGCGGCTCTACCCGGCGCGTGCGCGGCGGGGGCAGCGGATCGCGCCGGTGTGGGGCGTGCGGCGGGAGTTGGGGGTTCTGGCGGGGAATGCCGGTGGTCGGCGGTTCGTCGTCGCGCCAACTGGGCTGGGACACGTCCGCCCAGCCCCGCTTCGCCTTCCGGCCCGAGCGGCGGCCGGACGGCGGCTGATCAGCGGGGCCGTTGCGAATCACGTCTTCCATCCTGCCGTACGGGAGGCCGATCTGACGGCCGGTCGAGTGGACAGTCTCGGGCCTCTAGCCCGAGGTCGCGAACCGGACGCGGTACAGCTTCGGCCACAGCTTCCCGGTCACGATGAACTCATCGGTCCCGGGGACCGCGGCGATACCGTTCAGCACGTCGGCGCCCGTGCGTTCCCCCTCGGGGAGCAGTCCCGTCAGGTCCACCACCGCGGTGACGCTGCCGGACGCCGGATCGATCCGGACGATGCGGTCTGTCTCCCAGATGTTCGCGTAGACGGCGCCGTTGACGCACTCAAGCTCGTTGAGCTTCACGACCGGCCCCTGCGCGTCGCGCACCCGCACCTCACCCGTGGCGGCGAACGTCGTCGGGTCGCGGAATGTCAGCTTGTCCGTGCCATCGCTCATGACCAGCCGGGTGCCGTCGTGGCAGATGCCCCAACCTTCACCCGCATAGGTGACCCGGCGTCGCTCGGCCAGGGTCGACCGGTCACGCTCGATGGCCACGCCGTTCTGCCAGGTGATCTGCCAGATCCGGTCACCGACGACGGTGATGCCCTCGCCGAAGAACTCACTCGGCAGTTGTGTCCGCTCTTGCACCGACCCGTCAGCCGGGTCGGTCGCCCGTAACTCCGAACGCCCCTCCAGACCTGTCCCCTCATAGAGGACGCCGTCGACGAGCTCCAGTCCTTGGGTGAAAGCGCCCTGGTCATGGGGGATCTCGGCCAGTACCTGCGGCCGCAGCGTCGGCACTCCCGGGCTGCTGCTCGGCTGCGGCTGCGCGGTACCCGAACAGCCCGCGGCCAGGCAGGCGACGGCGGCGGCGACGGCGGTCAGGCGGGCGAGCACCCCACTAGCGTGACACGGCTGTATCACCCGCTTCGGGCGTGGGGCACAATCAGCCGTGATGACCTCGACGCCTGCACCAGAAGTCGTGACCGACCCCGCACTGCTCGCGGCGGTCGAGTTCGCGCGCGCCGCCGCGCGGGAGCACGCCGGGACCGAGGTGGGCCCGCACGTCGAGGTGCGGGCCGAGGACTCGGTGTCGGCAACGCACCTGTTCGACGCGGACAAGCCCGGGTACCGCGGCTGGCGCTGGGCGGTGACCGTCGCCATCGCCGAAGTGGGTGACGACGTGACCGTCAGCGAGGTCGTGCTGATGCCCGGCCCCGACGCGCTCGTCGCCCCGCCCTGGATCCCCTGGCAGGACCGGGTCCGCGCCGGTGACCTGGGGGTCGGCGACCTGCTGCCGACCGACCCGGACGACCCCCGGCTCGCGCCCGCCTACCTCGCCTCCGACGACCCCGAGGTCGAGCGGCTCGCCGTGGAAGTCGGCCTCGGCCGGGTCCGCGTGCTGTCGCGCCCCGGTCGCCTCGACGCCGCCGACCGCTGGAAGGTCGGCGAGTTCGGCCCCGGGTCGGACATGGCCCGCGGCGCGCCAGCCGCCTGCGGCACCTGCGGTTTCTACCTGCCGGTCGCCGGCTCGCTCGGTGCCGCGTTCGGCGTGTGCGGCAACGAGATCTCGCCCGCCGACGGCCGGGCGGTGCACGCGGGCTACGGCTGCGGGGCGCACTCCGAGGCCGACGTCGAGCAGATCTCGCCGGTCCTGGTCGCCGAGCTGATCTACGACGACGCCCGGCTGGACGTCGAGCAGCACGCCGAGGCAGGTACTGCTGCCGACTCCGCCGACGACGTCAGTGCTGACGACGCTGGTGCTGACGGCACTGCTGACGACGCTGGTGCTGATGGCTCTGCCGATGAGGCAGGAGCCGCGGGCGAGCCGAGCGACGAGTCGGTCGACCTGGCCGTCGCCGCCGTGGCCCAGGGCGAGCTGGCCGATGAACCCTCCGGCCAGCCCGAGTCCGACCAGCACGCGTGAGCGCCGCCGACCCGTTCGGCACTGCCGCGCTCCGAGCGGCAGTGCTGAGTGCCTGGACCACGTCCCCGACCAGGTTCCGCGAGGACGCGAACGCCGAGGAAGACCTCTACCTCGGCGGTTACCGCGACCGGCTGCTGGTGGAGTTGGCGCAGAACGCGGCCGACGCCGCCGACGGCACCGGGACGCTCCGACTGTCCCTAGTGGATGGTGAGCTGCGCGCGGCCAACACCGGCCGACCGCTCGACGCTGACGGGGTCGCCGCACTGGCCTCCTTACGCGCGTCCGCCAAGAGCTCCGTGCAGGGCGTGGGCCAGTTCGGTGTCGGCTTCGCCGCGGTGCTCGCGGTGACGGACTCGCCGAGTGTGCTGTCGCTCAACGGCGGCGTCACCTTCTCCGCTGAGCAGACACGCGCCGCCATCGCTGATCACCCGGACCTCGCTGCTAGGGCTGCCGATCGCGGTGGCCGCGTTCCGGTCCTCCGAATGGTGTGGCCCGCCGACGCTGTAGTTCCCGACGGCTTCGCCACCGAGGTACGCCTACCGCTGCGCGGTGACGTCAACGGTCGCAAGCTCCTCGCCAACTTCGCAGCTCAAGCCGCCGACCTCCTCCTCGCCCTGCCCCGCCTGGACCGCATCGAGATCGGCGACGACGCGTGGTGGCGGGTCGACAACGACTCCCGGGTCGAGATCCACGGCCCGGACGGCGTCGTGTCCTGGCTGGTGCACCGGGTCTCCGGCACCCTCGCCGACGACCTGGTCGAACACCTCGGGGTCGAGGCGCGCGAACGCAGGCAGTGGTCGGTGTGCTGGGCGGCCAAGGTCGACCGGGACGGCGTCCCGCGTCCACTGGGCGAGGACGTGCTGCACGCCCCGACCCCCACCGACGAGCGCTTGTCGCTGCCCGCGCGCCTGATCGCGACCCTGCCGATCGAGCCGACCCGGCGCAGGCTGCACGCGGGTGCCGCCGCTGCCGCCGTGCTCGCCGAGGCCGCCCGCGCCTATCCCGGCCTGGTCGAGCTGACCCCCGCCGAGCACCGCACCGCGCTGGTGCCGCTGGTCGGCTTCCCGCTCTCCGAGGTCGACGAACGCCTGCGCGAGCTGCTGGTCACCGCGCTGCGCCAGAGCCAGTGGCTGCCCGCGGCCGAGGGTGACGACCTCGCGCCCGCCCGCGCCCAGGTGCTCGACGCCGAGGCGGACGGACTGGCCGAACTGCTCGCCGAGATCGTCCCCGACCTGGCCGCCGGGTGGCTGTCCGGTCAGCGGCACGCCGCCGCGCTCGCCGCACTGGACGTCCCCCGCCTGGGGCTCGCCGACGTGGTCGACACGATCACCGGCCGGGCCAGGCCGCCGGAGTGGTGGCACCGCTTGTACTCCGCGCTGGCGCCGGTCGTGGAGACCGACGGCACCGCGCGGCTGGAGCTGGGCGCGCTGCCGGTGCCGCTGGCGGACGGGCGGACGCTGCCCGGTCCCGCCGGTGTCGTGCTGGTCGAGGACGCCGAGCTGCTGGAACTGTTGGCGCACGCCGAGGTCGGGGTGCTGCACGTCGTGCACGCCGAGGCGGCGCACCCGGTGCTGGAGCGGCTCGGCGCGCACCGCGGCGGTCCGGTCGACCTGCTGGACGCGGGCGGTTTGCAGGACGCGGTCGAGCGCAGCCTGGACGACGTCGAGTCCGGTGTGGACATCACCGGCCTGGTGTCGGTCGTGCTCCGGTTGGTGCGCGACGCTGGCGTGCGCACGGGTGAGCTGCCGTGGCTGGGTGCGTTGGCGCTCAAGGACTCCGTCGGCGACTGGCGGCGGGCGGACGAGCTCGCGCTGCCCGGGTCGCCGCTGCTGGACGTGCTCGACGAGGACGCGCCGGTCGGGGTGCTCTCGGCCGAGGTCGCCGCCGAGTGGCCGGATCACGTGCTGGCCGCGGTCGGCGTGCTGGACGCGTTCGCGCTGGTGGCCGACGAGGCGCCGACCGGCCCCGACCACGGGCTGGCCGACGAGGCCGAGTGGTGGGACAGCAGGCAGGAGCCGCCAGCCCGGGTCCTGGCCGTCCGCGACCTCGACCTGGTCACCGACGATGCCTGGCCCCGGGCGCTCGCGCTGTTGGCCGCCGACCCGGACACCTGGCGCGCGCTGCTCGAACCCGACGGCTACACCGGCTGGTGGATCGCCCGCCACGCCGTCATCGGCGGCGCCGCCCCGTCCGACTGGCGCCTTCCTGAGGCGGACGACCTCGCGGGCCTCTACGACGTCGTCCCGGACATCGGCGTCGACCAGCGCGTGTTGGCGGCCATCGGCGTCCGGACCGGCCTGCGCGTCGACAACGCCGACGACGCCGAAGACCTGCTCATCCGCTTGGGCGACCCCGACCGTGGCCTGCACCCCGGTGCCGTCCTGCGCACCCACGCCGCCCTGGCCGAGGCCGTCGCCGACGAGGTCTTCGACCCCACCGACGTCCGCCTCCCCGAGACGACTCGCACCCTCGCGGGCACGGTCGCCGCGGACTGCGTGGTCCTCGACGCCCCTTGGCTGCTGACGGTCCTCCCGGAGGACCAGGTAGTCGCCGCAGGCCCCGACTTCGCCCTGGCCGAGCCGCTCGCCGAACTCCTGGACCTCCCCCTGGCCACCGAGGAGTCCTCCGGCGAGATCATCTCCGCCGCCGACCCCGTCCCCTGGGCCGAACTGGGCGCTGTCGCCGCCGCGTGCGAACTCCTGGACGTCGACATCCCGCTGGGCACGCTGCTGGTGCACGAGAAACTCACCATCCGCACCCCCACCGGCACCCACAACCCCACCTGGTGGGTCCTCGACAACGTGGTCCACTGCGAGGACACCCCCGAGGCCCTGGCCCGAGCCCTCGCCTGGACCACCAACCGCTGGCCCGACCGGCACACCTTCACCGCGCTCATCGAGGAACCCGCCCACTACCTCACGTAGTGGGCCCCTCAGTCGAGTTTCTGCGCGGCCTTGGATCCGCGGCGGCGGGCTTGTTGCTGCCAGAGCATGATCAGTGCGCCGATGATCCCGAGGCCACCGCCGGAGAGGGCGGTCCAGGTCCAGATGCTCGGCGTGCCCAGCAGGAAGAGGACCAGCGCGGCGGCGAACCAGGTGCTCGTACCGACGTAAACGATCGGCGCCAGCGCCAACAACCTGGGCGGCAGCGGCGGAGTGGGTCGAAGCACCGGCTCGGACATGGGGCCAGGCTAGCCTCACGCAGTCGACGCGAACTCGTCGCGGGCCTGCTTGAGGAGCCGCTCAAGGGCGGAAAGCGCGTCCTCGTCGACCACCAGCCGCAGCGGCCAGGTGGGGTCGCCGAGCTTGAGCGCCACCTGGTGCGGGTCCAGCCGGTCGACGTCGATGGTGGGGTTGCGGTCGACGAACACCCAGACCTCGGGGGTGATGCCGCCGTTGCTGATGTAGGTCATGGAGGTGCCTCCGAGTCGACGTGGGATAAATAGGTCCTGCCAAGAGGACGATTGTGTTCGTTGCACAGTAGCTAGCGCACAGTGCGAGTCGCAATGCGCGTTCGGGTGATGGTGGCTGGTCCGTTCGGATCGCTAAGGTGATCGCCATGCCGCCAGAGCAGACTCGACGCAAGCGCATGGTCGGCCGGTACGTGGAGGCGTTGCGCAAGCGGCACGACCCCACGCTGCTCCCCGAGCGCGCGGCCGCCCTCGCCGACACCTCCCGAACCACGATCTCCCGACTGGAGAACGGCCTCCAACTGCCCAACAAGCACCTGTTCGCCGCCCTGCTCACGGTCTACGGGGCCACGGACGAGGAACGCACCGAAGCCATGGCGCTGTGGGCCCACGCCAGGCAGAGCGCCGTCACGGTCGAGCACGCCGCCGACATGCCCTCCAAGTACGTGGCCTTCCGCCGCGACGAAGCCGATGCGGTCGCCGAGTTCACCATCAACTACGTGGCTGTTCCCGGTCTGCTCCAGACTGCTGACTACGCGATGGCGATCTCGGATGACCTCGGCGGAGGCGATGCGCGGCGGAGCCGAATGACCGAGGATCGCCAAGCGCGGCAACGTCTTCTCGATGCGCCACGACCGTTGGTGACCCACGCGATCTTGAGTGAGGCCGTGCTCCGCTTCGCCGTCGGTGGTCCTGCCGTTCAGGCAGAGCAGCTCGCGCACTTGCTCGCCGCAGCTGAATCGAAGACGATCACCATCCAGGTGGTCCCGTTCGCCGCGGGCAGCTTCGGGACGATGAACGGCCCGTTGACCATCCTGCGGTTCGACGACGACTCGCACTTGGCCTACCTGGAATATCCAGCCGGTGGTGCGCTGGTCGACAGCCCAGCCGATGTTTCCCGATTCGTGCGCATGTTCGAGGATGTTCGGAGAATTGCCTTGACTCCTGGGGAGTCGACGGCGTTCATCCAGCAGACCCTCGATGCGATCAAGGAGCAGTTGTGAACAGCAGCATGTGGCGGAAGAGTTCCCGCAGCGCACCGGACAACGCTTGTGTTGAGCTGCGAGTCCAGGTTGAGGTGGTGGGTGTTCGTGACTCCAAGCGACCCGCTGCTGGGAGCCTCGGGTTCGACCGCGCGGCGTTCAACGCCTTCCTCGCGAGCGTCCGGTCCCGCTAGAGGTCCCGGACGTAGCGGTGTTCGCGTAAGGGTGGGGATTCGCGGTGGTCGTCCATCGTTTCGCCGTCTGGGGTCCAGCCGTGGTTGGTGTAGAAGGTGATCGCGCGGTGGTTGGCTTCGGCGACCCACAGGTAGGCGGAGCTGTAGCCCAAGAGGGTCAGCTCCTCTACGCAGCGGGCGAGGAGGGCTGAGCCGGTGCCGGTGCCCCAGGCGTCGGGGTGGACGTTGAGCATGTGGACCTCGCCCGCGCGGACCTGGTGGCGTGGGGGTCCGGCGGTGGCGATGCCGGTGATGCGGCCGTCCGCCTCGGCGACGAAGGTGCGGGCCTCGCCGGGGCTGGTCACGATGGACTCCCAGCGTTGGGCGAACGTGCGCTCGGACAGCCCGGCCAGGCGGTCGTCGGTCATGATGCCGACGTAGGCCGCACGCCACGCGGCGACGTGGACGGCCGCCATCCCCTTGCCATCCCCCTGGCGTGCGCGCCGCACCTGCATAGATCAACAGTAGCGCCGGTGTGACATCGGCGTAAGTTCGTCGACCGACGACTGTTTAGTGAGGTATGCTAAACATCGTGCCTGAGTCCGAGTACCTCCTGACCAGCCGGTTGCGGCTGGCGGTCGTGCGGCTCAACCGCAGGCTCCGGGCGCAGCGCACCAACTCGGCGGTGACCCTCACCCAGATCTCGGCGCTGTCGTGCCTGCACAAGTGCGGGCAGCTCACGCCGGGCGAGCTGGCGGCCAAGGAGGGCGTCCAGCCGCCGTCGATGACCAGGGTCATCACCGCGCTGGAGGAGCTCGGGTACGCGACCCGCAGCCCCCACCCCAGCGACGGCAGGCAGGCGATCGTCGCGTTGACCGACGCGGGTCGGGCCTTCATCGAGGCGGACATCTCCGCCAGGGAAGCCTGGCTGGACAAGCGGCTGGCGGAACTGACCGACGACGAGCGCGACACCCTCGCCGCGGCCGCCGAGATCATCGACAGGATGGCGGGGAACCAGAACTAGATGCCGACGTACGCGGGTGGTACCCGAGAGCAGCAGACCGAACGCACCTCGACGACACCCCCGCCGCTGCGGCAGCCACCGCCCGCTGAACCCAAGCCGGGCATGTTCTCCTCGCTGCGGGTGCGCAACTACCGGCTCTTCGCCACAGGCCAAGTTGTGTCCAATGTGGGCACTTGGATGCAGCGGATCGCGCAGGACTGGTTGGTGCTGGTCCTTACCGGCAACAACCCGGTCGCACTGGGTATCGCTGCGGCGCTGCAGTTCCTGCCGACGTTGCTGTTCTCCTTGTGGGCCGGGGTGTTGGCCGACCGGTTGGACAAGCGCAAGCTGCTCGTCGGCGTCCAAATAGGACTCGCCGCGTGCGCGCTCGTGCTCGGTGTGCTCGACGTGACCGGGGTCGTGCAGGTGTGGCACGTGTACGTGCTGTGCTTCGTGCTCGGCGCGTTCTCCGCGGTCGAGGTGCCGGTACGCCAGTCGTTCGTCGCCGAGATCGTCGGCCGCTCGCAGGTCACCAACGCCGTCGCGATCAACTCGACCAGCTTCAACCTGGCCCGCATCGTCGGCCCGGCCATCGCGGGCGTCATGATCATCCTGATCGGCACCGGCTGGCTGTTCCTGGCCAACGCGGTGCTGACCTTCGCGGTGATCGCGGGCCTGCTGTTGATGGACCCGGCCAAGCTCATCCGCGGCCCCAAGATCCCGCGCGCCAAGGGGCAACTGCGGGAGGGCCTGCGCTACGTGCGGGGCCGCGCCGACATCATGACCGTGATGGTCTTGGTGTTCTTCGTCAGCACCTTCGGCATGACCTTCTTCGTCACCCTCGCCGTCGTCGCCGCCACCGTCTTCAACCGCGACGCCGACGGTTACGGCCTGCTCTCGACCGCCCTCGCCGTCGGCACCCTCGCGGGCTCGATCCTCGCCGTCCGCCGCAGCTCCCGGGGCCGCCCCCGCACCCGCATGCTCCTCGGCGCCGCGTTCGCGTTCGGCGTCCTGGAGGTCGTGGTCGGCCTGATGCCGAACTTCACCGCGTTCGCCATCGCCCTGGTCCCCGTCGGCCTGTTCCTGATGACCTTCATGACCACCGCGAACTCGACGGTCCAACTGGCCGTCTCCCCCGAGATGCGCGGCCGCGTCATGGGCCTCTACATGCTCGTCTTCGTCGGCGGCAACCCCATCGGCGCCCCCATGGTCGGCTGGATGGCAGACCAGTGGGGCGCCCGCAGCCCCTTCATCATCGGCGGCGCCATCGCCGCCCTCACCGCCATCACCTGCGGCCTCTTCTTGCTCCTGCGCGGCGGCGTCCAACGCCCGGTGACGGGCTGGGGACGCCTGCTGCTGCGTCGGCCGGGGTACGAGAACCCGGTCAAGTAGCTAGTGCTGCTCGGCTTGCTGCCAGTCGACGCAGGTGGGTCGTTCGCGGGTGACGAGGTACTCGGCGAGTGCCTGGTAGGCGGTCTCGATGGGGACTTCCGCGTGCGGGGGCAGATGCATGTCGTGGAGTCCCGCGAGGTGGTAGATCTGCCAGTCATCGTTGGTGCCCGTTGCGGGGACGAGGCTCTGGTCATGGCCCACCCAAAGCAGGGCGCCGGGCAATCGCGGGGATCCTTACTCCCACGTCTGACCGCAGCCTGGACGGTCTACTCCTCCTGGGCTGGTTGCCAGCGGATGGTGGTGGGTCGTTCGCGGGTGACGAGGTATTCGGCGAGTGCCTGGTAGGCGGTCTCGATGGGGACTTCCGCGTGGGGTGGCAGGTGGGTGTCGTGCATGCCTGCGAGGTAGTAGGTGGCCCAGTCCGGGTTGGTGCCTGTTGCGGGGACTAGGCGCTGGTTGTTGCCGATCCACATGAGGGCGCCGGTGTCGCCGTGGGTGCCGATCTTGAGGCGGACGCGGTCGGGGGAGTGCGGGTCGTGCGATCGGGCGGAGAGCACCCAGAGGCACGGGGTCGCGGGGTCGTTGAGCGCACGGAGTTCCGAGACCAGGTCGACGCCGTGGGGGAGGTCGTCGACGTGGAGGAACGCTCCTCGCAGGATGCTGTCGATCACTGTGCTGCCCTGCCCTCGTAGATCCGCTGGAATGGTTCGCCTTGGGCGTCAGTCCCCAAGACGGTCAAGCTACTGCCGCGCGGGATGAACCACGGCAGGAGCCGGTGGCAACCGCCTGCGAGGCCGGGCTCCGAGCCGCAGGGCGCGTGGTTGATGATCACCCGCGCTCGTGTCGCACCGGATGTGATCATGACGATCACGGCCTTCATCTCGACGTGGTGCGTGATGCCTTCCGCATCGTCGTGGATGCCCAACTGCCGTGAGCGCTCGGCCGAGCCGCGCGCCCAGTCGTCCTGCCTTGTCGCGGACAGTTCGCCGAATGGGGTGCCGTTGATTTCGAGGATGCCGGTCATGGGTGCGTTGTGTTGGCGGTAGCGCACTCGGGGCGGGAGCGAGTCTTGGTACGGGACTGCTTCCTCGGGGTAGCGGTCACCGTGGCGGTTTGGGATGCCCTTGGAGGGTGGTGCCGGGGGAGTGGCAGGGGTGTCTGCTCGCGCTAGGACTGCGGTGAGAGCGAGCTCTACCTGGTTGAGCGTCGCCAAGAGGCGTTGTAGGTGGTCGCTTGCGCCTAGGACGTGGAGGGCTGGGGTTGAGTGGTGGGCGGCGCCCCAGAGGACTTGGTGGATGGTGCGGCGGGCTTCGTCGAGCCAGTGTTGGACTGGGGTGAGGGTCGATTGGAGGTCGGTGAGGCGTGTAGTCGCGGCTGTGAGCTGCCGATACTTCTCATCGAGGGCCACGGGGGCAAGTCGTACACCGTACCCACGACAAGCCGGGGAATCGGGGCTTGCACGGTCTGAGAGGTTAGGCTAACCTAACTCTCGTCCGCTTCGTGGTGGGAGCGGCAGTCAGTTCGGGAACGGCGAGGCCCCCGCACCAAGCGTCCGGTGCGGGGGCCTCGCTATGTCCGGCGGGAGTGCTTTGTCGGAGCGTCCTGCCGGAGTGTGGGGGTTACGCGTTCGGCGTGGGCGGGCGTAGGCCGTTGATGCCTGCGCGGGCCGCGTCGAAGCGGGCGGTGACGTCTGCCCAGTTGACGATGTTCCAGAGGCGGTCGATGTAGTCGACCTTCACGTTCTTGTACTGCAGGTAGTACGCGTGCTCCCAGGTGTCGAACACCAGCAGCGGCGTGGTGGCGATCGACAGGTTCGAGTGGTGGTCCTTGAGCTGCTGGGTGATCAGCCGGGAGCCGATCGGGTCCCAGGCCAGCACGCCCCAGCCGGAGCCCTGGATGGTGCCGGACACCGCGTTGAGCTGGGCGCGCAGGCCGTCGAAGGAGCCGAAGTGCTCGTCGATGGCCGCGGCCAGTTCGCCGGTCGGCTTGTCGCCGCCGTCCGGGCTGAGGTTGGTCCACCACTGGTTGTGCAGTGTGTGGCCCGCGAGGTTGAACGCCAGCGTGGTCTCCAGGCCGACGATGGAGCCGAAGTCGCCCTTGTCCCGGGCCTCCGCGATCTTCTCCAGGGTGTCGTTGGTGCCCTTGACGTACGCCGCGTGGTGCTTGCTGTGGTGGAGTTCGTTGATGTCGCCGATGATCACCGGCTCGAGCTGCCCGTAGTCGTAGGCGAGATCGGGCAAGACGTACGGAGCCACGCGCTCTCCTTGAGTTGATGCCAGTCAGTTCTAACTGCAACATACTGGCAAGAGCGCCGACGCGTCGGACGGGTCCACCCCTCGGTCAGATCTCCCAGGTGTGAACCGGCTCACCCGCCGCGCTCAGCTCGATGTAGCGGCGCAGCATGGTCGCCAGGGCCTTGTCCCGGTCGTACCCGCGCGCCTCCAGGTCGGTGACGACCGCGCGCTGCCAGGTCGACCCGGTCCGCCGCGCCAGGCAGCGCGCCTCGATCACCCCGAGGTAGCGCTCGCGGGACTCGTCGGACACCCCGCAGTCGCGCAGGCCCTCGTGCGCCATCGGCAGCAGCAGCCGCAGCACCAGCTCGTCGGGCGGCACCCAGCCGATGCCCGGCCAGTACAGCTGCGCGTCGAACGCGTGCCGCGCGCCTGCGTGCAGGTTCTCCTCGGCCGCCTGGAACGACATGCGCGTCCACAGTGGACGTTCCTCCGCCGTCAGCGCCCGTTGCGCGCCGTAGAAGAACGCCGCGTTGGCGATCAGGTCGACCACGGTCGGACCCGCTGGCAGCACCCGGTTCTCCACCCGCAGGTGCGGCACGTCGTTGGTGATGTCGTAGACCGGCCGGTTCCACCGCCAGATCGTCCCGTTGTGCAGCCGCAGCTCGGCCAACCGCGGTGCCCGTCCGGAGTCCAGCGCCTCGAACGGGTCCTCGTCGTCCACTTCCGGTAGCAGCCCGGGGAAGTAGCGCACGTTCTCCTCGAACAGGTCGAAGATCGAGGTGATCCACCGCTCGCCGAACCACACCCTCGGCCGCACGCCCTGGTTCTTCAGCTCCTGCGGCCGGGTGTCGGTCGCCTGCTGGAACAGCGGGATGCGGGTCTCGTGCCACAACGCCTTGCGCAGCAGGAAGGGCGAGTTCGCCGCGATCGCGACCTGCACCCCCGCCAGGCACTGCGCGGCGTTCCAGTTCGCCGCGAACGTCTCCGGCGGCACCTGCAGGTGCAATTGCGTTGACGTGCAAGCCGACTCGGCCAGGATCGAGTCCTGCAGGCAGCGCAACCGCTCCGCGCGCTGGCCGGGCAGCGGGACGCCTTCCATGTGCAGCAGCAGTTCCTCGCCGCGCAGGGCGAAGATCTGGTCGTTGAGCTTGTGGTAGCGCGGGTTCTGGGTCAGCCAGCGGATGTCGAAGTGCTCGCTGCGCAGCGTCGGCAGCGTCCCGATCATCACCAGCCGCGCCCCGGCGTCGCGCGCCTTGAGGCCCGCGTTGGCCAGCGAGTGGCGCAGTTCGTGCTCGAGTTCGGTGGACTGCTCGTCGCGCAGCGGCCGCGGCCGCACGTTCAGCTCCAGGTTGTGCTGGCCCAGTTCGGTCGTGTAGCACGGGTCGTCGATCTTCTCGAGCACCGTGCGGTTGAGCATGGCCGGTGCGAGCGCGTCGTCGACCAGGTTGAGTTCGATCTCCAGGCCCATTCTCGGGTGCTCGTCGGCGAAGCCACCCTCGGTCAGCATGCGCTCCAGCGCGTCCAGGCACCGGCGCACCTTCTGGCGGTAGCGCTGCCGGTCTTCTCGGCTGAAAGCGTCGGTTTTCACGTCTTGCCCCATGCCGCCCTCCCGTCTGGCCGGATCGGCGTCCGGCGCACGCGCGGGAGGCCAACGTTCGCACAGCCAACCCGGTCGGGCTAGCGCCCAAATTGGTGCAGTGCGTTATCTCGGCGTGACACAGAGCGAGCGGCGGGGAAGGGCGCGACCCGTTCGCCGCGGACGTGCGAGACTGCCCCCGTGGCGCAGGTGATCGAGGTGAGCGACCCGGCGGACCCACGGCTGGACGACTTCCGCGACCTGTCGACCGCCGACCGCCGCCCGGACCGACCGGGTGGCCGCGGCCTGGTCATCGCCGAGGGGGTCGTGGTCGTGCGGCGGCTGCTGGCCTCGCCGTACCCGGTGCGCGCCCTGCTCGGCATCCGCCGCCGGGTCGAGGAACTCGCCGACGACCTGGCCGGGCTGGACGTGCCCGCCTACGTCGCCAGCGCCGAGGTCATGGCCGACGCGGTCGGGTTTCACCTGAACCGGGGGATCCTGGCCACCGCCGACCGCGCGCCTGCGCCGGATCCCGCGCACCTGGCCGAGAACGCCCGCACCCTCGCGGTGCTGGAGGGCGTCGGCGACCACGAGAACCTGGGTTCCCTGTTCCGCAACGCCGCAGCGCTCGGTGTCGACGGCGTGCTGCTCGCCCCCGGGTGCAGCGATCCGCTGTACCGGCGCAGCGTCCGGGTGTCGATGGGGCACGTGCTCGCGGTGCCCTTCGCCGAGCTCGACCCGTGGCCGGACGGGCTGAAGTGGTTGCGCGACAGCGGGTTCCGCCTGCTCGCGCTCACCCCGTCGGCCGATGCGGTACCGCTGTCCGAGGCTGTGCGCGCCGACGAACGGGTGGCGGTGCTGCTCGGCTCGGAAGGCCCCGGGCTGACCGCCGAGGCCATCGCCGCCGCCGACGCCGCCGTGCGGATCCCGATGTCGCGCGAGGTCGACTCGCTCAACGTGGCCACCGCCGCCGCGGTCGCCTTCTACGCGCTCGCAGAAAGGGGAACCGGTGGAACTGCGCGCCAGGGATGACCGCGCCATCCTCATCGGGGACGACGGCACCGGCGAGCGCGAGGTCGACCCGCACACGCTCGCCCTGGGCGCGGACCTGTCGACCGCGCTGCACGAGTGGGCCAAGGTCGCCGCCGCGCTTCGCCGGGCAACCGGCGCAGGCGCCGACTCGGACCCCGACCAGGCCGCCGAACTCGTGACCCGCCGCGGCCGCCAACTCGCCGAGCGCGTCGCGGCCGTCATGGGCACCCCAGTCAGCTACGTGGACCCCCTGTCCGGAGAGGTGTCGACCGTGCAACCACCCGAGGTCATCGACGCGCCCGCCCCCGAGGAGACCGCCGTCGCGGAGCCGACCCCCTGGGGCGTCGGCCTGCTGGTGGCCGCCTTCACCGGCGCCCTCGTCCTGTTCTCCGTGATCACCCTCGCGCTCACCCTCAAGGAGACCAACCCGCTGCTCGCGGTCGCCTCCAACCTGGTGATCAGCGCGGGCCTGCTCCCCTCGGTCTGGCTCGCCCGCAAGGTCCCCACCTGGCGCTGGGTGGCGGTCGGCGTCGCCGCAGGCATCGTCCTGGGCTGGCTGACCCTGCCCTTCATCGTCTTCAGCTGACCAGCGGAGTACCGCTGGTGGCAGAACGGGAATCGCTCGTCTACCTGCTCGCAGGCTTGCCCGGTTCGGGCAAGACGACCTACGCGCGGGCGCTGGAGCGCCGGGGCGTCACCCGGGTGTCGGTCGATGAGCGGGTGATCGCCCGGCACGGCCTGCTGGGTAAGGACTACTCGGAGTCCGCGCACCTCTCGTTGCTGCGCCCGGTCCTGGACGAGGTCCAGCGGCTGCTGGTCGAGCTCATCGAGCAGCGGCAGCCGGTGGTACTCGACCACGGCCTCGGCACCAAGGCCGAGCGGGACGCCTACAAGCGCCTGGTCACCGACCACGGTGGCCGGTGGCGGTTGGTGTGCTTCCCGGTCGACCGGGCCGAGTTGCTGCGGCGGCTCGCCATCCGCAACGCCGAGGCCGAGTCCGGGGTGATCACGCCGGAGACGCTCGACTGGATCGCTCGGCAGTCCGAGGAGCCGCATGACGAGGGCGAGGAACTGCCCGACGCCACGGTCCTGTTGTCCTAGGCCAGATCACCCGGGCCTGGTCGACCGAGCCGGGGTCAGGCGAGGGAGTCGCGCCAGGCGGTGTGGAGGTCGGCGAAGTGGCCGGGGGTGGTGGTGAGGTCTTGGGGGTGGCCGTCCTCGGTGACGCGGCCGTCGGTGATGACCAGGACCCGGTCGGCGATCAGCACCGTGGAGAGGCGGTGGGCGATGATCAGGGCGGTGCGGTCGGCCAGGACCGACTCCAGGGCCCGTTGGACCACGCGCTCGGTGGGCAGGTCCAGGCTCGAGGTGGCCTCGTCCAGTACCAGCACCGCCGGGTCGGCCAGGAACGCGCGGGCGAAGGCGATCACCTGGCGCTGGCCTGCGGAGAGCCTGCCGCCGCGCTTGCGGACGTCGGTGTCGTAGCCCTCCGGCAGGGCGCTGATGAACCCGTGCGCGCCGACCGCGTGGGCGGCTGCCTCGACCTCGGCGCGGGTGGCGGAGGGTTTGCCGAGCAGGATGTTGTCGGCGACCGAGCCGGAGAACAGGAAGTTCTCCTGGGTCACCATCACCACCGACCCGCGTAGCTCCACATCGGACACTTCCCGCACGTCGACCCCGGACAGCAGCACAGTGCCCGCGGTCGGGTCGTAGAACCGCGCCACCAGCTTCGCGATCGTCGACTTGCCCGCGCCGGTCGGCCCCACCAGCGCCACCGTCTGCCCGGCCGGGATGGCCAGGTCCAGTTCCGGCAGCACGATCGGCGTGTCCGGCCGGTACCGGAACTCCGCGCCGACGAACTCGATCGGCAGCCCACCCCGGTGCGGCGGCAGCGCGCGCGGCTGCGACGGCTCGGGGACGTCGGGCTTCTCCTCCAGCAGCCCGGAGATCTTCTCCAGCGCCGCGATCGCCGACGAGTACGAGTTGGCGAACATCGCGATGTCGTCCAGCGGCTCGTAGAACCGGCGCAGGTACAACGTGAACGCCGTCAGCACCCCGAGTTCCAGCGTCCCGTCCGCGACCCGGAACGCGCCGAACGCCAGCACCACCGCCAGCGACAGGTTGCCGACCAGCCGGACCGACATGGTGAACGTCGCCACCACGTCCAGCGACTCGCGCGCCGCGGACCGCACCCGGCTGTTCAGACCGTCCATGATGGACCGGTTGCGGTCCTCGCGGCGGAACGCCTGCACCGCGCGCATGCCGTTCATGGTCTCGACGTAGTGCACGATCACCGTCGCCGTGCGGCCGCTGACGCCGCGGTACGCCTGGTTGGAGCGGCGCAGGAACCAGCGCGTCACGAAGAACAGCGGCAGCGCGGTGACCACGGTCAGCGCGGCCAGGTCGAAGTCGAGGGTCAGCAGCAGCACGGTGATGCCCACAATGGACAGCACCGAGGTCAGCAGGTCGTCGATGCCCACCTCGAGCAGGTCGCCGAGGGAGTCGATGTCGCTGGTCTGCCGGGAGATCACCTTGCCCGAGGTGTAGGACTCGTGGAACGACAGCGACAGCCGCTGGGCGTGCTGGAAGATCCGCTGCCGCAGGTCGAGCACCAGGTCCTGCCCGATCCGGCCGGACAGCACGAGGAACCCGGCCCACAGCCCGGCCGAGGCCACGGTGCACCCCGCGTAGCCGACCACGCACCACGCCATGACCGTCGGGTCGCCGCGCAGCAGGTCCGGGATGCCGGTGTCGATCACCACCGCGATCAGCAGCGGCCCGGCCAGCCGCGCCGCGTTCTCCAGCACCACCATGACCAGACCGAGGACGGCCCAGCGCAGGTGCGGGCGCAGCAACGAGCCGAGCAGGGCCCGCGACCGCCGCTTGAGCTTGAGCCCGACCTGCCGGTCGATGTCCTCGGTGTCCTCGGCGGCGACCCCGCGCCACTGGTCGTCGGCCACCGCGCTCATGAGGCCACCTCGGCCGGTTCGTCATCCACGGTGGACAGCTGCTCGCGGTAGGCCGCGCAGGTCTTGAGCAGTTCCTCGTGCGTGCCGATCGCCGCGATCCGCCCCTGGTCGAGCAGCGCGACCCGGTCGGCGAGCCGCACCGTGCTCGGCCGGTGCGCGACCACCAGCGCGGTCACCCCCGACAGCACCGCGCGCAGCGCCCGTTCCACCTCGGCCTCGGTGTGCACGTCCAACGCCGAGAGCGGGTCGTCGAGCACCAGCACCTTCGGCCGCCCCACGACCGCCCTGGCCAGGGCCAACCGCTGCCGCTGACCGCCGGAGAGCGACAGGCCCTCCTCGCCGATCCTGGTGTCGAGCCCCCACGGCAGCCGGTCGACGAACTCCTCGGCCTGCGCCACCCGCAACGCCTCGCGCACCTGCTCGTCGGTGACCCCCGGCGCGCCGAGCGCCACGTTCTCGCGCACGCTCGCCGAGAACAGCACCGGCTCCTCGAAGGCCATCGCGACCACCGAGCGCAGGTCGGCCAGCCGCAGGTCGCGCACGTCGACCCCGTCGACGCTCACCCGGCCCGCGGTCACGTCGGCCAGCCGGGGGACCAGCATGGTCAGCGTCGACTTGCCCGACCCGGTCGCGCCGACCAGGGCCACCGTCTCGCCGGGCCGCAGGTCCAGGTCCACCCCGGCCAGCACCTCGCGGTCCGCGCCGGGGTGGGCGAACCGCACCCCGTCGAACCGGACCGCGCCGACGCCGTCGGCAGGCAGGTCCGCGGGGTGCTCCGGGTCGGTGATGGTCACCTCCGCGTCGCGCACCTCCCAGTACCGGGCGGCGGCGGTCGCGGCCTGGTTGGTCTCGGCGAGCAGCCAGCCGATCGAGTCGGTCGGCCAGCGCAGGTAGGTCGCCACGGTGATGCCCGCGACCAGCGTGCCCACCGTCATCGACCCGTCGGCCACGCCGAGCGAGCCGAACAGCAGCTGCGCGGAGATGCCCAGCTCGGGCAGCAGGATGATCGCGCCCCAGAGCGTCGCCAGCAGCCGGATCTTGCGCAGCTCGGTGCCCCGCAGCTCGCGGGCCCGCGCGGCGAACCGCCTGGCCAGGTGCGGTCCCCGGCCGAACGCCTTGAGCACCCGGATGCCCAGCACCGACTCCTCGACGACCGTGGCCAGGTCGCCGACCTGGTCCTGCGAGCGCCTGGTCAGCACCGCGTACTTGGACTCGTACTGGGTGGAGATCAGGATCAGCGGTGCGGCGCAGACCAGCGTGATCACGCCGAGCACCGGCGCCAGGAAGAACAGCACGACCAGGCCGAGCACCAGGGTCAGCGTGTTGACCACCAGGAAGATCCCGGCGAAGGCGATGAACCGGCGCAGCGTGGACAGGTCGCTGACCGCGCGCGAGAGCAGCTGCCCGGACTGCCAGCGGTCGTGGAAGGAGATCGGCAGCCGCTGCAGGTGGGCGTAGATGTCGGCGCGCATCCTGGCCTCGACCAGCGTGCTCGGCCCGGCGACCAGCTTGCGCCGCAGGTAGAACATCAGCGCCTCGGCCGCGCCGAGCACCGCGATCACCAGCACCAGCCACGGCAGCGGCCCGGTCTCCCGGCGCGCGACCGGCCCGTCGAGGATGTGCTGGAGGACGAGCGGGATGGTCAGCCCGCACACCATCGACCCCAGCACCGCGACCGCGGACAGGATGAACTTCCCCCTGGCCGGTCTCAGGTAGGGGGCGAGCCTGCGCAGCCCCGCCATGGTCGATACCTGATTCATCACGCCCCCAGAGGTCGCGCTCGACGGTAGCGACCGGATGCGGTGGGGGCATCCGAGTTTCGGGTCACCGGGGTGTCAAAGTCGTTAACGACCGGCCCCCGACCAGGGCGAGGTCAGCCGGAGCCACCTGGCTCACTGCGGACCAGGCCGAGCAGTGGTGCCAGGACGCGGGGCTCCCTGCCGCCGTGCTCGACTCCGTACCCGCCTGACCTGCTAAAACAGCGAAGCGGCACACCCAGTGGGTGCACCGCTTCGCCGAGCTCTTGACCGCTACCCGCGGTTGGACCGGGTGCCGAGCAGGACGTCCTCCCACGACGGCACGATCGGCCTGGCCTTCTTGGCCTTGGGCCTGCCGCGCGGGGGTTCCGACTTGCGGGCGGGCTCCTCGATCAGCGCGTCCTGCTCGGGGATCTCCGCCACCGGCTCGTCGGCCACCTGCTCATCCTCCTGCTCCACCGGTGCTGGCTCCGGCTCTGGTGTCAACTCGAAGTCCGCGACGAAGTCCGGCTCGTCGGCCACCACCGGCGCCTGCACCGCCGCCGGGACCGGGGTCACCGGCGGCGCGAACACCGCGGCGTCCAGCTCCGGGTCCGGCTCGGGCTCGACCGCGGGCGCCGTCCTGGGGGCTTCCAGGTTCAGCGCCGCCTGGGCGAGCTCGGTGACCGGTCGGACCGTGCGCAGCGGGCGGTTGGGCTGGGGGTCGAGCAGGTCGTGCGCGTGTTCATCCAGTGGGGACACCGTGCCGCCGTGGGCACCGGGGTGGAAGGACCAGTGCGCGCGGTTGAGGGAGCGGCCCGCGGTCCACGAGATCTGGACCACCCACTTGCCGTCCTCGCCGCGCCACGAGTCCCAGGCAGCCGCGGCGTAGTCCTGGCCGCGCAGCCCGAAGGCGTGCGCGACGACCTCGCCGAGGGTCTGCAGGTCGGGGCCGTCCTCGCGGACGGGGTGCGCCCGCTGCGCCAGTTCCGCGGTGCGCGAGCGCTCCAGCAGGACCGGGTAGGCGAAGCGCTCGACCTTGTGCGCGGGGATGCCCGCTGCCTCGCTCACCTGCTCGACGGACTCACCCGCGCGGATGCGGGTCTGGATCTCCCGAGGACGCATCTGGCTCTCCAGCTCGATCTCGATCTGGCCGAGTCGGGTGACGTCGCCGCGCGCGGCCGCACGCAGGCGCTCGTCGGCGGGGAGCGTGAAGCGCTCGCCACGTGCCGGGTCCTCGCAGATGACGGTCTTGCCGTCATCCGAGAGCCCGACGACCCGCAGCGCGCGCATCGCGAACCTCCCTGCGACCTGAGCGGACTTCACTCGCCAGCGTCCCACGGTAGATCGGCGTGGCGGATTAACGCGCTAGGCGCGCCGCGATCCCCGTGACATCTCGCCGTGATCTTGCCGTATCCGAGGCACTCCGCGCGACCGGATTGGTGCAGCGTTCACCCATTCGCGGGTGTGTTGTCGCGAACTCGGGAAAGTGTGGTGACACAGGCGATCCGAGTGACCACGCAGCGGTGCGACACGGGGCCGCACCGCTCGCGTGGACCGGCTCAGATCCGCTCGACGACCCAGTCGATCGCCGAGGTCAGCGTGGTCACGTCCTCGGGATCGACGGCCGGGAACATGGCCACCCGCAGTTGGTTGCGGCCCAGCTTGCGGTACGGCTCGACGTCGACGATGCCGTTCGCCCGCAGCGCCTTGGCCACCGCGGCGGCGTCGACCGAGTCGGCGAAGTCGATGGTCCCGACCACCTGGGATCGGTGCGCGGGGTCGGCGACGTACGGAGCGGTGTACTCGGTCTGCTCGGCCCAGCTGTAGAGCCGGTCCGACGAGTCCTTCGTGCGCGCGACGGTCCACTCCAGACCGCCGTTGCCGTTCATCCAGTCCAGCTGCTCGGCGAGCAGGAACAGGGTGGCGATGGACGGGGTGTTGTAGGTCTGGTCCTTGGTCGAGTTGTCCAGCGCGGTGGGCAGCGACAGGAACTCCGGCACCCACCGGTCGGACGCGCCGATCTCGGCGATGCGCTCCAGCGCGGCCGGGCTGACCAGCGCCAGCCACAGCCCGCCGTCGGCGGCGAAGGACTTCTGCGGGGCGAAGTAGTAGACGTCGAAGTCCTCGGCGCGCACCGGCAGGCCGCCCGCGCCCGAGGTGGCGTCGATGGCGACCAGCGCGCCTTCGGACCCGGCCGGCCTGCTCACCGGCACCGCGACACCGGTCGAGGTCTCGTTGTGCGCCCAACCGACCAGGTCGGCGCCCGACTGGTAGACGATCTCCGGCGCGCTGCCCGGCTCGGCGGACACCACGATCGGGTCCTGCAGGAACGGGGCCTTCTTGTTCACGGTGGCGAACTTCGACGAGAACTCGCCGTAGGTGAACAGCTGCGCGCGCTCGCGGACCAGGCCGAACGCGGCGGCGTCCCAGAACGCGGTGGTGCCGCCGTTGCCGAGGACGACCTCGTAGCCCTCGGGCAGCGAGAACAGGTCGCGCAGACCGGAGCGGACCCGCCCGACCAGGGACTTCACCGGCTTCTGGCGGTGCGAGGTGCCCAGCAGGGCGGCACCGGGACCGGCCAGCGCGGCGACCTGCTCGGGGCGGACCTTGGACGGTCCGCAACCGAATCGGCCGTCGGCGGGCCGGAGGGCTGCCGGGAGCTCCAACGTGCTCGGATCGGCGGTCTGCGTCATCTGGGCGCCTTTCTCCTGGAAAGGGTGACTGGGGACGACCCGGCGGCGTTGGCGGAGCGTGTGGTGCGTCCCCAGTCTGGCACCCTCAGCCCTCGCGGGTTCGCCAGCCCTGCTCGTCCACGCCACCCGGGATCGATTCCGGAGCACCGTAGGGCTCGCGGGTGAACACGAAGGTGGCCAGGTCGAGGTGGGTCACCGCGCCGGTCGTGTCGCGCTGCACGCGCAGGGTCTCGCCCGCGTAGTACCCGTCGAGACCGGTGAAGGTGTCGCTGCCCTCCGGCCGGAACCGGGACTGGCGGCCGCGGCCGGTCACCGGCACCAGGCTGACCCAGCCGTCGGGCAATAACTTGAGCACGTACGGGGTCGGACCCCAGTGCCACTGCCCGGTCAGCGCCAGCAGCGCCGGGTCGGCGTCGACCAGCGGCTCCCACTCGGTCGGCAGGGTGGGCTCGTGCTGCTCGGTCAGGTCGATCAGGTCGGCCGCGGTGGTGGCGATGCCGACGCCGGAGGTCGAGTTGGCCATGATCACCGCGCCGGTGCCGGTCTTCGGGTCGACCAGGTTCATCGCCAGGAAGCCGGGCATCGACCCGCCGTGACCGGCGAGCCTGCGGCCGTTCAGCTTGATCACCTGCAGGCCCAGGCCGTAGGCGGAGGTCCAGTGCGCGTCGTCGTCGATGTGCGCCGGTTCGCGCATCTCGGCGACGGTGTCGGGGTTGAGCACGTCGCCGGTGTCGCCGCCGACGAACCGGTTCCACCGCGCCAGGTCGAGCACGCTGCACCACAGCTGACCGGCGGGGGCCATCGCGACCGCGTCCGGGGTCGGCTCGTGCAGCAGGACGTCGGCGTAGGGGTGCACGGCCCAGCCGGTCGCCGCGGGCGCGATGGGGTGCGGGGTGGTGCGGTTGAGCTCCAGCGGCTTGAGGATCTCGGCCTCCAGCACCTCCAGCCAGCTCGCCCCGCGCAGCCGGGCGACCAGCTCGCCGAGCACGCCGTAGCCGACGTTGCTGTAGTGGAACCGCGCGCCCGAGCGGTGCCGCAGCGCGTCGGTGGCCAGGCTCTTGTCCAGGGCCGCGAAGTCCGCGCCCTCGGCCCGTTCCCACCACACCCCCGGCGACTCCGAGGTCAGGCCGCTGGTGTGGGCGAGCAGTTGGGCGATGGTGACCGCGCCGATCGCGGTACCCGGCACGTGCTTGTCCAGCGGGTCGTTGAGGTCGAGCCTGCCCTCGTCGCGCAGCCGCATGACCAGCGCGGCGACGAACGACTTGGTGATGGACCCGATCCGGTACTGGGTCTCGGTCGTGGGGGTCGCCCCGTCGACCTTGCCCCGCGCGCCGGTCCAGACGAGCTCGTGGCCCCGGACGACGGCCGCCACGAGCGAGGGCGCCCGGCTCTCGGCCTGTTCGACCGCGATCCGGCGCAGCAGCGCGTTCTCAGTGGTGTGCAGCATGAATGGAATTGTGCGTCATAACTCAACCCAATAAGCCGCGGGCCATGGCCGTCGTGACCGCGGCCGTGCGGTCGGATACGTCGAGTTTCGTGAATGTGCGCAGCAGGTGGGTTTTCACGGTGGCCTCGCTGATGTGCAAGGACGCCCCGATCTCGGCGTTGGTGCGGCCTTTCGCCACCAATCCGAGCACCTCGATCTCCCGGCCGGAAAGCGCCTGTTTGGCGGGTTGACGAACCTGTCGGACCAATCTTCCGGCTACGGAGGGTGCGAGCACCGTCTCACCGCGCTTGGCCGCCCGAACCGCGCCCGCCAATTCCGCGCGGGAGGCGTCTTTGAGCAAATAGCCGGAAGCGCCCGCTTCCACCGCGCGCAGGATGTCCGAATCGGTCTCGTAGGTGGTGAGCACGACGACCCGGCTCGGCCCGCCAGCCGCGACGATCCGCTCGGTCGCGCCCACCCCGTCCAGGCCGGGCATCCGCAGGTCCATCAGCACCACGTCCGGGCGCAGCGCGGCCACCACGGCCACCGCCTCACCGCCGGAGCCCGCCTCGCCGACCACGCTCAGGTCCGGCTCGGCCTCCAGCATCCCGCGCAGGCCCTCGCGCACCACCGGGTGGTCGTCGACGAGCACGATCGTGATCACGTCGGTCATGTGGGTACCTCCACGGTCAGTGTGGTGCCTGCCCCCGGCGCGCTGTGCACGGTGACGGTGCCCGCCACCTGCTCGGCGCGCGCCCGCATCCCCCGCAGACCGTAGCCGCCCGCAGGCGAGGCGGGGTCGAAGCCGGTGCCGTCGTCGGTCACCACCAGGGTGACGCCCAGGGGTGTGTGTCTGATGTCGACGGTCACCGAGGTGGCCCCGGAGTGTCTACGCACGTTGGCCATCGCTTCCTGGGCCGCGCGCAGCAGCACCACCTCGACCCCGGTCGGCAGCCCGGACGCGTCGCCCTCGGTGTGGAAGGCGACCTCGATGCCCGCCTCGGCGCCGAGCCGGTCGGCCAACCGCTGCACCGCCTCGGTGAGCGTCGCCTCGTCCAGCGCGCTCGGCCGCAACGCCGCGACCAGCGCCCTGGCCTCGGCCAGGTTCTCCCGCGCGGTGCGCGCCGCCAGGTCGAGCGCGTGCCGCACCTTCGCGCTGTCGCGGTCCACTTCGGATTCCGCGGCCTGCACCAGGGTCACGATGCTGGTGAACCCCTGGGCCAGCGTGTCGTGGATCTCCCCGGCCAGCCTGGTCCGCTCCTGGGCCACCCCCGCCTCGTGCGACAGGGCGGCGACCTCGGCCCGGCTGGCCTCCAGCTCGGTGATCAGCGCGGCCCGCTCGTGGCTCTGCGCGACCACCCGGTGCACGTAGGTCCCGATCAGCAGCGACAGCGACAACCCCAGGAACGAGGTCGGCAGCTGGCCGAGCCAGCCGTGCATCGACCCGAACCGCATCCCGGACAGCAGCGGCGGTACCACGTTGAGCAGCACCACCAGCGGCGCGGCCACCGGCAGCGGCAGCGCGATGAAGATCAACGGGCACATGACGAACAGCAGGAACGTGCTGTTGCCGACGAACCAGACCGCGGTCAGGAACAGCACCGTCGCGCCTGCGGCGAACACGGCGGCGTGCTTGCGGTTCTCCCGCAGGATCGCGTGCCTGCGGCCGTAGACCGCGTAGAACAGGGCGATGGCGGCCATCGCCACCACCGAGGCGAACCGGTCGGACAGCGAGGCGGGGCTCAGCAGCACGACCACGGTCACGAACACGAACCCGATCGCGAAGTACACGTCCCAGGTCCAGTAGTTCGTCGTGGACGCCTCCGCCTCGCCCCGCCGCCGCTCGGTCATCCCGCCCTGCGCTCGGTCCACCGGAAGCTGAGCAGGCACAGCAGCAGACCCACCACGCACCACGCGCCGAGCACGAGCGCCACCATCGGCAGTTCCCACGATCCCGCCACCTCTCCGACGGCCATGGAGTCGGGCAGCAGCACCGACCGGAAGCCCTGCCCCATCCACCGGACCGGGAAGAACGCCGCGACCTTGACCATCACGTCCGGCAGCGAGCTTATGGCGACGAAGACGCCGGAGGTGAACTGCAGGGCGATGACCGGCAGGTTCAGCACCGTCGCGGCGTTCTTGCCCGACTTCGCCAGCCCGCTCGCGGCGATGCCGACCAGGGTGCACGCGATCACCGACAGCACCAGGATCCAGGCCAGCGTCAGCCACTTCGCCGGGTCGGTCGGCAACTGGAGGTCGAACACCAGGACGCCGACCGCCAGCAGCAGCGCGACCTCGGCGAGGGTGGCCACCGCGACCAGGATGATCTTGCCGATGAAGTAGGCGCTCGCGGTGATCGGCGTGCCGCGCAGCCGCTTGAGGGTGCCGTCCTCGCGGTCGGCCGCGATGCCGACGCCCACGCTGGTGAACGCCGTGTTCAGGATGCCGTAGGCGATCATGCTGGCGGCGAACACCTGGCTCATCGACGCCCCGCCCGGCATCGCCTCGCCGGTGTCGAAGATGGACCCGAGCAGCAGCAGGACGAACGCGGGGAAGGAGAAGGTGAAGATCACCGCCTCCTTGGAGCGGAAGAACATCTTCACCTCGGCCGCGCCCCTGGCCAAGCCGTTGCTCAGCGTGGACGGCAGCGGGTGGGTGGTCTGCGGGCGTACCTGGGTCGTCGTCATGCCCTAGCTCCGATCAGGTCAAGGTAGATGTCCTCCAGGCTGGGCTGGCGCACCTGCAGCTCGCGGACGGGACCGCGCGCGGAGAGCTCGACGACCGTGCGCACCGGGTCGGTCGTGCGCAGCTCGTGCGGGCCGCCCGCGTCCACCCAGGACACCGTCGCGGGCGCCCGGTCGCGGCCGCCGACGGTGCGCGGCGTGCCCTCGGCGACGATCCGCCCGGCCGCGATGACCGCCAGCCGGTCGGCCAGTGCCTCGGCCTCGTCCAGGTAGTGCGTGGTCAGCAGGATCGTGGTGCCCTCGGCGGCCAGCGACCGCACCAGGTCCCAGAACTGCCTGCGGACCTCGGGGTCGAAGCCGGTGGTCGGCTCGTCCAGGAACAGCAGCCGCGGGCGGCCGATGATGCCCAGCGCCACGTCCACCCGGCGCCGCTGCCCGCCCGAGAGCGAGCTGATCCTGGCGCCTGCCTTCTCGGTGAGCCCGCACAGCGCGAGCACCTCCTCGACGCCGCGCGGGTCCGGGTAGTACCCGAAGAACTGGCGCACCGTCTCGCGCACCGTCAGGTCGGCCGCGTCGTTCGCGGTCTGCAGCACGATGCCGATCTCGGCCCGCCACCGCCGGTCGGCCGCGGCCGGGTCGACGCCGAGCACCCGCACCTCGCCGCCGTCGCGGTCCCGGTACCCCTCCAGGATCTCGGTCGTGGTGGTCTTGCCCGCCCCGTTCGGCCCCAGCAGGGCGAACACCTCACCCTCGCCGACCGCGAGGTCCACCCCCGCCACGGCGGTGTTGCCGCCGTAGCTCTTGCGCAATCCGCGCACTTCGATCGCGTTCATGACACCAATGCTGCGCCGGTCCGCGGCCGCGCACGACGATCGGGCGATGGAACCCGGGTGTCCACCGGACGGTGGACAGCTGTCCTACGACCGGGTGGTCTCGACCGCCTCGGGGGTGAACCGGAACCGCCAGAACGACGGCAGCCAGGCGACCGTGGCGACGGTCAGCACGACCACCAGGACCCCGCCCGCGGTGGCCGCGATCGCGGTGCTCGTCGCCGCGGCACCCCAGCCGTGCACCAGGTCGGCGATGCGGGGACCGCCTGCGACAACCACGGTGAACACGCCCTGCATCCGGCCGCGCATCTCGTCGGTCGCCTCGGTCTGCAACATCGAACTGCGGTGCACCGCGCTGATCAGGTCGGCGCCGCCGCCGATGGCCAGGAAGATGACCGCGAGCAGCAGCGAGCCGGTCAGGCCGAACGCCGCCATCGCCAGGCCCCAGCCGATGATCGACACCGTGATCACCGCGCCCTGCCTGCGGATGCGGGCGAAGGCCCCGGAGAACAGGCCGAACACCGCGGAGCCGATCGGGATCGCCGCGTACAGCCAGCCCAGCGCCGCACCGCCGCCCGGCGGGTCGCCGAAGGTGCGCTCGGCCATCTCCGGGAACAGCGCGCGCGGCATCCCGGCGACCATCGCGATGATGTCGACCAGGAAGGACACCAGCAGCAGCTTCTTGAGCGAGAGGTAGCGGAACCCGTCGGCGATGTCGCGCAGCCCCGCCTTGCGCGACGACCCGGCGCTGGGCGCGATCGGCGGCAGGAACCACACCGAGGTGAACGCGACGAACAGCGCCACCGTGTCGATCATGTACAAAGTGGACAGACCGAGCACCGGGATCAGCGACCCGGCCAGCAGCGGGCCGAAGACCATGCCGAAGGTGAACGTGGTGAAGCTGAGCGCGTTGGCCGGTGGCAGCAGCTCCGGTGGCACCACCCTGGCAACGGCCGCGCTGCGGGCGGGCATGTTGACCGCCACGAACGCCTGTTGCAGCCCGAGTAGCACCAGGACGACGGCGACCGACTCAAGTCCGGTGAACGCCTGCAACCACAGCAGCCCGGAGGTCACCGCGACGCCGAGGTTGCTGTAGAGCATGACCTTGCGCCGGTCGATGGCGTCCGCGATCGCCCCGCCCCACAGCCCGAACACCAGCAGCGGGACCAGGCCGACCGCGCCGGTCAGTCCCACGTAGCCGGACGAGCCGGTCAGGTCGTACACCTGCTTGGGCACCGCGACCGCGGTCAACTGGCTGCCCACCGCGGTGACCACGGTCGACACCCACAACCGCCGGTACTCGCGGATGCGCAGTGGCCGCGTGTCGATGACGACCTTGCCAAGGACGCCGCGGACCCGGCCGCGGCGCGCGGGTCCCTCCGTCTCGGTGCTCACAACCGGTTAGCTTAGGCTTGCTAAGCACCTGGGGGCTTGTGATTTAGCGCCCGGCTCACGGGCCGAGACGCTCGACCTTCCAGCCGTCGCGGCCGAGCCGATAGCGCAACCGGTCGTGCATGCGGTCCTGGCGCCCCTGCCAGAACTCCACGACCTCAGGCTGGATCCGCCAGCCACCCCAGTGCGGCGGCACCGGCACCGTCTCCGCGTCGGCGAACTGGCGCTCCACATTGGCCAGTGCCGACTCCAGCGAACCCCGCCCGCTCACCACGATCGACTGCGGCGACGCCCACGCCCCGAGCTGCGACCCGCGCGGGCGCCTGGCCCAGTACGCGGCGGTCTCGGCCTGGCTGACCTTCTCCACAGTGCCGCGCACCGTCGCCTGCCGGTGCAGCCCGTACCAGGGGAAGGTGGCCGACGCGGCCCGCGACGCCATCAGGTCGTGGCTCTTGGCCGAGGTGTAGTTGGTGAAGAACACCAGCCCCCGCGCGTCGAGCCCCTTGGCGAGCACGGTCCGCGACGACGGGTAGCCGTCCGGGGCCGCGGTCGCCAGGACCATCGCGTTGGGTTCGGCGAGACCGGCCTGCTTCGCCTCGTCGAGCCAGGTCTGCAGCTGTTCGTGCCAGGTCTCGGCGAGGTCGCTCTCGTGCAGGTCGCCGACCTCGTAGGCCACCCGCATGGTCGGAAGGTCAAGGACGATCTCGCCGTCAGCCATACCGCATCTCCTCACCGCTGCCGTGGGGGGCCACTTGACGGTACGGGGAATCCAGGTGAACGGAAACCGCCCGCACGGTGACAGCGGACACCAAGCGACCCGCGCTGGAGGTCCCCCACAATCTGGATCGTTTCACTGGATCGTGACCGAAGACACCGGTGTGAACGATTGCTAACCCCAGGGGTGAGGAGCATCGTGTGCGAAAAGCCGTGCAGTGGTGCCCGGCGTGGGCGATCTGCCTCGAGAGTGCCGCTGCCGACGCGAACCCGCGCAACCGTCGTGGACATGGCGTGAAAGGCGAGGCACATGCAGAACGCGGTGCAGGACATCCAGCAGAACCCACCGGCGGCCGCCGAACCGGATGACGGTTTCCGGCCGGGCCTCGAGGGCGTGGTCGCGTTCCGCACCGAGATCGCCGAGCCGGACCGCGACGGCGGCGCCCTGCGCTACCGCGGCGTGGACATCGAGGAACTGGTCGGCAGGGTCACCTTCGGCGACGTGTGGTCCCTGCTGGTCGACGGCCGCTTCGGCTCCGGCCTCCCGCCAGCCGAGCCGTTCCCACTGCCGGTGCACTCCGGTGACGTCCGGGTCGACGTCCAGGCCGGTCTGGCCATGCTCGCCCCGATCTGGGGCTACCGGCCGCTGCTCGACATCTCCGACGACGAGGCCCGCGAGCAGTTGGCCCGCGCCTCGGTCATGGCGCTGTCCTATGTGGCCCAGTCGGCGCGCGGCATCCACCAGCCCGCCGTCCCGCAGCGCCGCATCGACGAGTGCGCCACCATCACCGAGCGCTTCATGACCCGCTGGCGCGGCGAACCCAACCCGGCCCACGTCGCCGCCATCGACGCCTACTGGGTCTCCGCCGCCGAACACGGCCTCAACGCCTCCACCTTCACCGCCCGCGTCATCGCCTCCACCGGTGCCGACGTCGCGGCCTCCCTGTCGGGCGCCATCGGCGCGATGTCCGGCCCCCTGCACGGCGGCGCCCCCGCCCGCGTCCTGCCGATGATCGCCGAGGTCGAACGCAGCGGCGACCCGCGCGGCTTCGTCCGGGGGATCCTCGACCGCAAGGAACGCCTGATGGGCTTCGGCCACCGCGTGTACCGCGCGGAAGACCCCCGCGCCCGCGTCCTGCGCCGCACCTGCCGGGAACTGGGCGCCGAACGCTACGAGGCCGCCGCCGCCCTGGAACAGGCCGCCCTCGCGGAGTTGCGCGAACGCCGCCCCGACCGCGCCATCGAGACGAACGTCGAGTTCTGGGCCGCCGTCATCCTGGACTTCGCCCAGGTCCCCCCGCACATGATGCCCGCCATGTTCACCTGCGCCCGAACCGCGGGCTGGTGCGCCCACATCATGGAGCAAAAGCAAACCGGCCGCCTGGTCCGCCCCGCCGCCAAGTACATCGGCCCCGCCCCGCGCGGCCCGGAGTCCATCGAAGGCTGGGACACCATCGCCTGACCGCACCGCTCCACCTGGAGGCGGGTCCCTCTTGGGACCCGCCTCCTTTCCATTCCACAGTGGACCTCCGCCCTCCCTCAATCGGGTGAATCTCAACCCGCCCACCCAGCCCTCACGATCGTTGGCCCCCGCACACCCGCCGCAGTCGTGGGTCCCGCACCCGGCCTTCACCAATCGTTGGTCCCCACACGCCCCTCACAGGCGTTGCTCCACAGGTGCCCTCCTCGGGTGCTAGCCCAACGCGTCCTACTCGGGCGTTGCCCCAATGTGCCCTTGTCGGGTGCTAGCCCAATGTGTCCTGCCTGGGCGCTGCTCCAACGTGCCCTTCTCATGCGTTGCCCCCACCGTGTCCTGCCGGGCGATGCCCCAACGTGCCCATCTCGGGCGCTAGCCCAACGTGCCCATCTCAGGCGTTGCCCCACCGCGCCCCTCTACGACGTTGGCCCCCCAACGTGCCCCTCCCAGACGTTGGCCCACACGCGCTCCTCGGATCCGCTGGTGCCAAGCCGGCTCGATGGGGCGGACTTGTTTTGTGTGGGGGGACAGCAGCCGTAGCGTCGTTCACGCGGCAGGGCCTGCTTTTCGGCCCCTGCTTTGTGGTTCTGCCACGGTTGTTGTAGGGGCCCCGCGCAAAACAAGTTCGCCGCATCGAGCAAGCTCGAAACTCGCGCCCAGGCCAATGCCGCAGGCGAGGCGTTGATCGTCGACGCCGCAGGCGAGCACGAGAGCCGGAACACCCTCAGCTCAAGATCAAACCCGCCAAAGCACCCCCCGATATACAGCTTACCGAGCAGCACCGACAATCCGCCCCGAGCGACCAGCCCCCTGTGGACAACCCGCGTAGACACCCCCGAACACCCACCCCCGAACACCCACCCCAAACATCCCACGTTTAACCCCTCCCCCCACGGGAGATGTGAGCCTGCATGACCACCCAGGAGAGTGAGCAGCCCGAGTTGAAGCGGGTCATCGGACCCGGCCTGCTGCTGCTGTTCGTAGTCGGCGACATCATCGGCACCGGCGTATACGCGCTAACCGGCACCGTCGCCGGAAAAGTCGGCGGCGCTCTCTGGCTCCCCTTCCTCCTAGCGTTCGCCGTCGCGTTCCTGACGGCGTTCAGCTACCTGGAGCTGGTCGGCAAGTACCCCAAAGCCGCAGGCGCCGCCCTCTACGCGAACAGGGCGTTCAAGGTCCAGTTCCTCACGTTCATGGTCGCCTTCGCTGTGATGTCGTCTGGTATCACCTCGGCAGCGTCGGCTGCGCAAGCGTTTGGGAACACCTATCTGAAGAAGCTCATGGGCGACTCGCTCGCCATCCCCACCGTCTGGATCGCGGTCGGGTTCATCGTGCTTCTAGCGGCGGTCAACTTCCGGGGTGTCGCTGAGTCTCTATGGGCGAATGTGGTTCTTACGATGATTGAGCTCTCCGGCCTGCTCATCATCATCGTGGTCGGCTTCTACGCGATCGGTTCAGGGCAGGGCGACCCGGGCAGGCTCGTCGAGATCGACACCACTGGGCAGACGCCTCTTATCGCGGTCAGTTCCGCGACTGCGTTGGCGTTCTTCGCGATGGTGGGCTTTGAGGACTCGGTCAACATGGCCGAGGAGTGCCGCGAACCGACGAAGATCTTCCCGCGCGCCATGCTCCTCGGTATGGGGATCGCCGCCGTCATCTACGTGTTGGTGGCACTGACCTCGTCGCTGCTGGTGCCCGCCGACGAACTCGCCGGGGCCAAGAGCGATGCGCTGCTCAAGGTGCTCTCGGTCGGCGCGCCGGGCTTCCCGCTGTGGGTGTTCGCGTTGATCGGGCTGCTCGCGGTCATCAACTCGGCGCTGATCAACATGCTGATGGCGAGCAGGCTGGTCTACGGAATGGCCAACGAGCGCATCATCCCCCGAGTCTTCGGCGTCGTTCACCCCATGCGCCGCACGCCATGGGTGTCGATCGTGTTCACCAGCCTGATCGCGGTAGTCCTAGTGGCCGCCGTGGACATCAACCTGCTCGGTGGCACTACCTCGCTCCTCCTGCTGATCGTCTTCACGGTCGTCAACGTCGCAGTCCTGGTACTGCGCAAGGAGAAGGTCGACCACAAACACTTCCGCGCCCCGACAGCGCTACCGGCCATCGGCGCCATCGCTTGCGCCTACCTGGCCAGCCCACTGTCGGGCCGTCCCGCGCGCGAGTACGTGATCGCCGCAATCCTCCTCGGCGTGGGCGTCCTGCTCTGGTTCGTGAACCGACTCGTGGTGGGCCGTATGCAGGTCGACCCGGAGAAGCTCAGCGTGTAAAGGCGTCTAGCTCCACCACGTCGTGCGCGGAGAAGATCCGCACCTCGTCACGGTGGTCGCGGAGCATGGCCCGCAAACGCTCCTGGTTGGCCTTGCGGGCCTTGCCCTCCACCTGCATCAGCGACTGGAACACGCGCAACCCCGGCGGACAAGATGGCTCTACCGCCATCTCGGCCTGGTTGAAGTAAGAGTCACCAGCGTGCAGCAGCCAGCCCTCGTCCGACCGGACCGCGACACCGCAATGCCCACGCGTGTGCCCAGCCAAGGGCACCAGCCGGAAATCGTCGGACAGCCCTGTCAGGCCGCGCACAGCCTCTAGGCCCATCCAGCGGTCGCCGCCACCACCTTCATGGACCTCCCACTTAGGCCCATGTGCCCAGTGCGCCTTCCGGTAGCGCTGACGCTCGGCGCTAGTCGCAGGGTCCAACGCCGCCCGCAACTCCGGCCCGTAGACGTGCACCCGCGCGTCCGGGAAGTCCACGAGACCGCCCGCGTGGTCCAGGTCCAGGTGGGTCAGGACGATGTGCCGCACGTCCGCCGGGTCGTACCCTAGGGCCGCGACCTGCCGTACCGCCGCCTGCGCCACGTCGAACACCGGTCGCACCAGGGCCACGAACGGTCCGGGCAGGGTCGCCTTCGGCGTGGTCAGGTCCCGGACCCCGAAGCCGGTGTCGACCAGCACGAGGCCGTCCTCGGACTCCACCAGCAGCACGTGGCACACCATGTGCGCGAACCGGAAGAGCCCGGGCGAGCCGTCGACGAAGCCGCCGCCGGGCGGGTGCATCGAGCCGCAGTCCAGGTGGTGCACGCGCATCGTCAGTTCCCCTTCAGCAGTGGCGAGAGCATGGTGGCAACCGCTCGCAGCGGTGCGACGTCGCGTTGGCTGCGGGCCACGAGTTGCGCGCCCTCGATGGCGGCCAGGATCGCAGTCGCCAGCGCGTCCGGCTCGGCGAGACCGTATCCGCGCAGGTGGGTGCTGATCACCCCGTGCCACGACGTGAACGCGTCCGCGCAAGCCTGTCGGACCCGGTCCGAGCCGCCCGCGTCGTGTGCGACCGTCCCGATCGGACAGCCGCGCTGGAAGTCCGAGTCGGTCAGCTCGGCCGCCAGCGTCTCCGTGATCACCGCGAGCGCGGCCGCCGGGTCCGGGGTCTGGCTGAACGCGACGTCCACCCAGCCGCACACCTCGGCGGCCGCCAGTTCCACCGCCTCGGCCGCCAGTTGTTCCTTGCCCTCGGGGAAGTGGAAGTACAGCGACCCCTTGGGCAGCCTGCCCTCGCTGATCACCTGGTTCATGCCCGTGCCGTGGTAGCCGCGGGCGCGGAAGAGGTCGACCGCGGTGCGCAGCGTGCGGTCGCGGGTGTCGGTGCGGCGTGCCATGGCGGCTACTATACAGACCGGTCTAGTAATGCCGAGCCCCGCGAACCGTCATAGGCTCGCGGGCATGGAGATCGAGATCAGCTCCGGCGGCGCCCGGGCCGCCATCACCACCGCGGGCGCCACGCTGCGCCTGTTCGAGGTCGACGGTGTCGCCTACCTGGAGACCTTCCCCGCGGGCGAGGCCCCGCCGATGGGGTCCGGTGCGGTGCTGGTGCCGTGGCCGAACCGGGTCGCGGGCGCCCGCTGGACCCACGGCGGCAAGACCCTCGACCTCGACGTCACCGAACCGGCGCGCGGCAACGCCAGCCACGGCCTGGTCCGTCGCGAGACCTGGACCGTCGTCGAGTCGACCGCCGACAGCGCCACCCTCGCGGTGACGATCGACGGCCGCCCCGGCTGGCCGTTCCCGTTCCGCGCCACCATGACCTACGCCGTCGACGGCACCGGCCTCACCGTCACCCACGGCGTGGCGAACCTCGGCACCGAGCCCATGCCCTTCGGCGTCGGCGCGCACCCGTACCCGCGCCCCGGCCGCGCCGAGGTCGACGACTGCGTGCTCGCCCTGGCCGCCAGCACCCACCTGCCGCTCGACCCCGAGCGCATGGTTCCGTCCGGCCCGGCCACCCCGATCGCCCGCTTCAGCCAACTGGTCCGCGAGGTCACCCTGGACGACGCGTTCGGCGGCTGCCAGCCGTCGGCGGACGGCCTGGTCCACCACACCCTGCGCGGCCCCGGCGGTGGCGTCGACCTGTGGGCGGACCCGGTGTTCGGCTGGGTCCAGGTGTACACACCGGACTCCTTCCCCGGCCACGACGGTGGCGCCGTCGCCATCGAGCCGATGACCTGCCCGCCGGACGCGCTCAACTCGGGCACCGACCTGCTGACCGTCCTGCCCGGCGCGTCGTGGGCGGCCTCGTGGGGCCTTCGCCCGGTTCCCGGCACCCGGTGACCGCCCGGTCACCGCGCGCCGATGGCGAAGACCTGCTGACCAGGCCGTTCGCCGGGCCGGGCGGGCCGGTCGCGGTTAGGGTCTGCGCGTGATCACAGCGGTTACCGGCGGCTATGTCGTCCCGATTGACGGTCCCCCGATCCAGGGCGGCACCGTCCTGTTCGACAACGGAAAGATCCTCGCGGTCGGCCCGGCGGACGAGGTGAGCGTCCCCGACGGCGCCGAGGTCGTCGACGCGTCCGGCTCCTGGGTGCTGCCCGGCTTCGTCGAGGCGCACGGCCACCTCGGGGTGCACGAGGAGGCCGAGGGCTGGGCGGGCCAGGACACCAACGAGATGACCGACCCGAACACCGCCAGGGTCAAGGCGATCGACGCCATCAACCCCGCCGACGAGGGCTTCCGCGACGCGCTGGCGGGCGGGGTCACCTCGGTGGTGATCAAGCCGGGCTCGGGCAACGTGATCGGCGGCCAGACCGTCGCGGTGAAGGTGTGGGGCCGCACGGTCGACGAGATGCTGCTGCGCGACCCGGTGTCGATGAAGAGCGCCCTCGGCGAGAACCCCAAGCGGGTGTACGGGGACAAGAAGGTCATGCCGTCCACCCGGCTCGGCGTCGCCGCGATCATCCGCGAGGCGCTCACCAAGGCCCAGGACTACAAGGTCCGCCGCGACCACGCGCACGCCGAGAACACCCCGTTCGAGCGCGACCTCACCCACGAGGCGCTGGTCCGCGTGCTCGACGGCGACCTGCCCTGGTGCCAGCACGCGCACCGCGCCGACGACATCGCGACCGCGCTGCGCCTGGCCGAGGAGTTCGGCTACCGCCTGGTGCTCAACCACGGCACCGAGGCGCACCTGCTGGCCGACCTGATCGCCGAGCGCGACATCCCGGTGGTCATCGGGCCGCTGTTCACCAGCCGGGTGAAGGTCGAACTGCGCCAGCGGACGCTGCGCAACCCGGGCATCCTGGCCAGGGCCGGTGTGCGGATCGCGATCACCACCGACCACCCGGTGGTGCCGATCAACTTCCTGGTGCACCAGGTCACGCTGGCCGTCAAGGAGGGCCTCGACCCCGAGGTCGGGCTGCGCGCCATCACCGCCAACCCCGCCGCGATGATGGGCATCGACGACCGGGTCGGCGCGCTCAAGCCCGGGCTGGACGCCGATGTCGTCATCTGGTCGGGCGACCCGCTCGACGTGATGAGCCGCGCGACCCGGGTGTTCGTCACCGGGCAGCAGGTCTACACCTTCAACGCCGAGACCGGCCTCGGCGAGACCGAGGATCCGTACTACCGGGGCTGACACCCGCGGCACCGGCCTCCGGCGGGGGCCGGTGCCGACCCCACTACCGCCGCATCGCGTCCGCGGTGATGATCTGGTCGACCGTGTTTTCCGGGTTTTGTCCACAAGCGTAGAGAACACGCGCGACTAGGTACGGGTCGTCCGTCCGGCGCATTTCCCCGTGCTTTTCATAGGCCCGCACCAGCAATCCGCGTTGCTCCGGCTCCTTCAACGCCCAGAATGTGCGGCAGGGCGTCGTCCCGTCCGGTTCGGCGGCCTCGGTCAGTTCCAGGTACAGCGCCCGGCCGCCAAGCGCCAGCGCGATCGCGGCCACCGCGGCACCGGCGCCGAGCAGCACCCGCTTCTGCGGCCGGTGGTCCCGCTTGGCCTCCGGCACCCGCACCGGGGGAGCGCCCGCCGCCGTCGCCAGCCCGGCCACCGCGTCGCGGAACGCGGCGTCGGTGGCGAACTCGGTGTTGAGCAGGTCGACCAGGGTCTGCCGGTGTGCGCTCGCGTGCGGGTCGGTCTCGAACAGGTCGAACGCCGAGGCCCGGCGGATCCGGCGTAATCGGCCGACGACGGCGTCGGCGAGGGTGTCCGCCGCCCGCTTGCTCGCGCCGTCGACCCGGTTGGTCACCAGCCCCGCCAGGATGTCGACCACGTGCTCGGCAAGGATCGGCTGGCTCATTGATCACCCTCGTCCACGCGACCGGCAGTGTTCCCCCATGGAAACAGCATCGTTGTCGGCGTGCGCGGCGTGATGGTCTCGCCCGCGCGGGTTTTCGCCGTTTTCCCACCGCGCGGGTATCCGGGCGGATTCAGGCGTCCCGCAACTGCCGGGCGATCACCATCCGCTGGATCTGATTGGTGCCTTCGAAGATTTGCGGGACTTTGGCCTCCCGCAGGTACCGCTCGACCGGGAAGTCGCGGGTGTAGCCCGCGCCGCCGAGCACCTGGACCGCGTCCGTGGTGACCCGCATGGCCGCGTCGGTGGCCACCAGCTTGGCGATCGACGCCTGCCGCACGAACGGCAGCCCCCGGTCCCGCCGCCGCGCCGCCTCCAGGTAGGTCGCCCGCGACGACTCCACCGCGGCGGCCATGTCGGCCAGCAGGAACTCGATGCCCTGGAACTCGATGACGGCCCTGCCGAACTGCGAGCGCTGCTTGGCGTACGCGACGGCCTCGTCCAACGCCGCCTGCGCCAGCCCGACCGCGCACGCGGCGATGCCCAGGCGGCCGGAGTTCAGCGCGTTCAACGCGATCTTGAAGCCTTGACCCTCGGCGCCGAGCAGCCGGTCGGCGCCCACCCGGGCGCCGTCGAACAGCACCTGGGTCGTGGTCGAGCCGGTCAGACCCATCTTCTTCTCCGGCGCGCCGAACCCGATGCCGGGCGTCGCGGCGTCGACCAGCAGGGCGCTGATGCCCCGGCTGCCGTCGTCGGACGTGCGGACCATGGTCGTGTAGAAGTCGGCCTCGCCACCGTGTGTGATCCACGCCTTGGTGCCGTTCACCACGTAGTCATCGCCGTCGCGGCGTGCTCTGGTGCTCAGCGCCGCGGCGTCGGACCCGGCGTGGCTCTCCGAGAGCGCGTAGGCGCCCAGCAGGTCGCCGCCGAGCATGTCCGGCAGCCACTTGGCGCGCTGCTCGTCGGTGCCGTGCTCGGCCAGCGCGTAGCAGGACATCGTGTGCACCGACAGGCCGACGCCGACCGACATCCACGCGGCGGCGATCTCCTCCAGCACCTGCAGGTACACCTCGTAGGACAGCGCCGCGCCGCCCCACCGCTCCGGGTACGGCAGCCCCAGCAGGCCGCTGCGGCCCAGCAGCCGGAACTGCTCGCGCGGGAACCTGGCCCGTTCCTCGTGCTCCGCGGCGCGCGGCGCGAGTTCCTCGCGGGCGATCTCGCGGGTGAGTTTGAGCAGGTCCTCGGCCTCCGTGCTGGGCAGCAGGCGTTCGGCGGGCATGTCCGGCCTCCGGGATACCGAAACCAGTACTACAGGACGGCTCAGAGTACTGTTTGGCGGCCCGGCCTGTCGATACGCTGGTGGGATGACACGGCGGAACCCCACGGCCCGGCAGGCGGCACTGCTGGAGGAGCTGCTGGGCATCTTCCTCACCGAGGGTTTCGCCGCCGCCACGCTCGACGACTTCGCCGCCCGGCTGCGCTGCTCCAAGTCCACCCTCTACGCGCTGGCCCCGAGCAAGGAGCAGTTGGCGCGCAAGGTCGTCGGCCACTTCTTCCGCTGCGCCACCGAACGCGTCGAGAAGCGGGTCGCGTTGGCGGACAACGCCCGCGACCGCATCGCCGCCTACCTCGACGGCGCCGCGACCGAGATGGCACTGGCCTCGCCCGGGTTCACCGCCGACGTCGCCGCATTCGCCCCCACCAGAGCGGTCTACGAGCGCAACGCCAAGGCCGCCGCCGAACGCATCGGCGAGTTCATCCGCGACGGCGTCACCGAGGGCCTGTTCCGCGACGTGCACGCCAACCTGGTCGCCGAGATGGCCGGGTGGATCATCGAGGGCATCCAGACCGGGGTGCTCGGCAAGCGCGCCAGGGTGTCCGACGGCGCCGCGTTCACCGCGCTCGCCGACCTCCTGCTCGTCGGTCTGAACCGCCCCGCGACCGGGATCGATCCGGCGCGGGGCTGAGTTCGCCTGTGATACGTGTCCCAACCGTGCCCGAGGGTCCCGGCCACGGCTGTCCGTAATGCGCGCGGAGCACTAGCGTAGGAAGCTCAGGACCCCAATGGGGCGGTGCTGCGTGTGATCGCACCCGACCAGGGCCGTTCCGGCTCGGCCGTACCCGCCGCCCTGCCCGAGTGTGAGAGGTACTTGCATGCCCGACGGGACCGCTGTGCCCACCGGCACCGAGCAGACCGCCGCCCTCCGTTACCCCGGCGGCGAGCACGAGATGGCGATCGAGGCCGCAACCGAAGGCACATCAGGTGTCGACCTGGGCAAGCTGCTGGCCAAGACGGGTCTGGTCACCCTCGACCCCGGCTTCGTCAACACCGCTTCCTGCTCCTCGGCCATCACCTACATCGACGGCGACGCGGGGATCCTGCGCTACCGCGGCTACCCGATCGAGCAGCTCGCGGAGCACTCGACCTTCAGCGAGGTCAGCTACCTGCTCATCTACGGCGAGCTGCCCAGCCAGGTCGAGCTGGACGACTTCACCCACAAGATCAGCAGGCACACGCTGCTGCACGAGGACCTCAAGCGCTTCTTCGACGGCTTCCCGCGCGACGCGCACCCCATGCCGGTGCTGTCGTCCGCGGTGTCGGCGCTGTCGACCTTCTACCAGGACAGCCTCAAGCCGTTCGACTCCCACCACGTGGAGATCTCCACGATCCGGTTGCTGGCGAAGCTGCCCACGATCGCGGCCTACGCGTACAAGAAGTCCGTCGGCCAGCCGTTCCTCTACCCGGACAACTCCCTTGGCCTGGTGGAGAACTTCCTGCGGATGACCTTCGGGTTCCCGGCCGAGAACTACGACCTCGACCCGGCCCTGGTCCGCGCGCTCGACCTGCTGTTCATCCTGCACGCCGACCACGAGCAGAACTGCTCCACCTCGACGGTCCGGCTCGTGGGTTCCTCCGAGGCCAACCTGTTCGCCAGCGTCTCCGCGGGCATCAACGCCTTGTTCGGCCCGTTGCACGGTGGCGCCAACAGCGCGGTCCTCGAGATGCTCGAGGGCATCCGCGACTCCGGCGGCGACGTCGACTCGTTCGTCAAGAAGGTCAAGAACAAGGAAGACGGGGTGAAGCTCATGGGCTTCGGCCACCGCGTCTACAAGAACTACGACCCGCGCGCCGCCATCATCAAGAAGACCGCCGACGAGATCCTCGGCAAGCTCGGCGGCGACGACTCCCTGCTGGGCATCGCCAAGCAGCTGGAGGAGCACGCGCTCGCGGACGACTACTTCATCCAGCGCAAGCTCTACCCGAACGTGGACTTCTACACCGGCCTCATCTACCGGGCCATGGGCTTCCCCACCAAGTTCTTCACCGTCCTGTTCGCCCTCGGCCGCCTCCCCGGCTGGATCGCCCACTGGCGCGAGATGATGAACGACCCGGCCACCAAGATCGGCCGCCCGCGCCAGGTCTACACCGGCCACACCGAACGCGAGTACAAGGGCGTCACCGAACGCTGACCCCCACACCACCACGAAGCGGCGCCGCTCCCCACCACGGGGACGGCGCCGCTTTCACTTTCCCACCTCTCCACTGTTTTCCACCTCTCCACCCCCTTCGCGCGGCCTGGAACCCCTGGAAAACCCCGACTCCCACCGAACTGCTGACGACGCTCCCGGCCCTCGTTCGCGCCGAACACCCCCGCGCCTGCACCGAGGAGCCACTCGGAAGCCACCCGCGGTCGTAGTCGAGGTCGCGGACGCGGCTCAACTCCAGGGCCAGTCGCCGTTCGTCGCGGACCGGCCGAGCGAACTCCCAGGTCACCAACAGCCGCCACCACAACCCCCCGAAATGACCATGCGGCGCCCCATCCATCCACAACGCCCTGAGCTGTCCACAGCCCTCCCGCACCCCCTATTGACAGCACCGCCAAGGCGATAGCTTCAGAGATGGGCCCCCGGCCCCCGGGAGGGAGGGCCCCGGCCGCGGAGTTGATCATGGCTGGCGGTGGGTGCGCGGGGCGGTTGGGGCGGCGTGGGGGCCTGGGTTCGCGGTGGGCGAACACGGGGCGGAGTGGGCGAAGTCGGAGTGAGGGCTGACTGATGCGCACCTCTGCACCTCCGCACCGAGTTCTGGGCGAGGAGCGGGGGACACCCGATCGGGTGGCGGTGTTGTTCGGCGGGTGTGCCTGTGGGTGAGTAGCGTTGCGCGCCGTGGCTGAGTCGGTGGTGTGGTTTCGGCGGGATCTGCGGACTGGGGATCATCCGGCGTTGTTGGCGGCGGCGGAGCGGGGTTCGAGCGCGCTGGGGTTGTTCGTGCTCGACGAGCGGTTGACGGGGGCTTCGGGTGGGCCTCGGTTGGCGTTCCTGTACCGGTGCCTGCGGGATCTCGACGAGCAGCTCGGGGGCAGGCTCCTGGTGGTGCGCGGGGATCCGGTCGACGTGGTGCCGCGGGTGGCCAAGGCGGTGGGGGCCGGGTCGGTGCACGTGTCGGCGGACTTCGGGCCGTACGGGCGGGAGCGGGACACCGCGGTGGCGAAGGCGTTGGAGGTCGACCTCGTGCGCACCGGGTCGCCGTACGCGGTGGCGCCGGGGCGGGTGGTGAAGTCCGACGGTGAGCCGTACCGGGTGTTCACGCCGTTCGGCCGGGCCTGGCTGGACCACGGCTGGCGCAAGCCCGCCGACACCGACGCGTCCACTGTGGACTGGATGGACCCGGCGGACAAGGACGGCGGCCCCAGGCGCGTCGCGATCCCGGACGACCCGGCCACATCGGCGGAGCTGCCACAGGCGGGCGAGAAGGCCGCGCACGACACGTGGGCCGAGTTCGACGTCGAGCACTACAAGCGCGACCGCGACCGCCCCGACGTCGACAGCACCAGCCGCATGTCCCCGTACCTGCGCTGGGGCTGTGTCCACCCGCGCACCCTGCTCGCCGACCTCGGCCACTCCGAGGGCGCCCAGGCATACCGCAACGAACTGGCCTGGCGCGACTTCTACGCCGACGTCCTGTGGCACCGCCCGGAAACCGCGCGCGAGAACTACAACCGCAAGTTCGACGCCATCACCCACGACACCGACGCCGACGCGCAGGACCGCTTCGACGCCTGGTGCCGCGGCGAGACCGGCTACCCGATCGTGGACGCCGGGATGCGCCAGCTGCTGGCCGAGGGCTGGATGCACAACCGGGTCCGCATGATCGTCGCCAGCTTCCTGGTCAAGGACCTGCACGTCCCGTGGTGGTGGGGCGCCCGCCACTTCATGCGCCACCTGGTCGACGGCGACCTCGCCTCCAACCAGCACGGCTGGCAGTGGACCGCGGGCTCCGGCACCGACGCCGCCCCCTACTTCCGCGTCTTCAACCCCACCACCCAGGGCGAGAAGTTCGACCCCAACGGCGACTACGTCCGCCGCTACATCCCGGAACTGCGCGAGGTACCCGGCAAGAAGGCCCACCAGCCACCCGAGGTCACCGGCTACCCCGCGCCCATCGTCGACCACAAACACGAGCGCGAGATCGCACTGGAGCGCTACGGCAAGATCAAGTGACCAGTACGCCCCATCTCATCGCGCGCCGAGGATGAGCCCCTCGATGTGTTCGAAGACGTCCGCGTTCGTCTCCCGTTGCCACGAGGGCAGCTCTTCCCAATCGGCCACAATGGACTCGTGGGGCGAAGGCACGTGCCGGTGGACCTGGGCGATCCACAGCAGGGTCACGAACCGTCCCTTCTGGACTCGGCTCAACCACTCGGTCCCGCCCGCCTCGACGACCGCCCGCACCACCTCGTACACCGCGTTGGCACTGGCCCGTTCCCACGCGGCCATGGTCAGCCACGACCTGAGATGCCCCGACTGCCCAGGGCAATGCCTGCGCACCCCGTCGTTCCAGGCCCGTTCGTAGACCTGTCCGCCCTCGATCACCCGAGACTCCCCACCGCCGCGACCCGTCCACCCACGCTACGGCAGCGGCCACGATCAGGACTTGCGCAGCGCCTCGCGCAACGGCAACCGCGGGCCCGTCCGCAGGACAGCCTTGGCGTAGATCCGACCGGCCAGCCACGTCAGGCCCGCCACCGAGATCAGCATCAGGACGATGGCCACGACGACCTCCCACACCGTCGCCGTCCCCAGGGCGAGCCGACCCGGCAGCAGGATCGGGGCGAACGGCGGCAGCACCGACAGGACCGCCGTCGCGCTGGCGTTGGGCAGGCGGGACAGCAGGCCGAAGCCCATGACGAACGCCAGCACCAGTACTGAGGTGATCGGCAGCAGCACCGACTGCGTCTCCTCCTGCCGCGACACCAGTGAGCCGGCCGCCGCGAACACCGTGGCGTAGAACAGGTAGCCCAGCAGGTACCAGAGCAGCCCCCACAGCAGCGTCCCCAGTGCGACGCCCGGAATCGTCAGCACGTCGGTCATCGCCGCCAGCACCACGCCGACCCCGCCGACGACTGTCAGCTGGGCCAGGCCGACCAGTCCGAGTCCCACGACCTTGCCCGCGAGGAGTTCCCACGGGCGGACCGTCGCGAGCAGGATCTCCACGACCCGGCTGGACTTCTCCTCGACGACCCCCTGCGCCACCATCGTCCCGTAGAGCAGCAGCGACAGGTACAGCAAAGCGACGATCACCAGCGCCATCGCGAGGCGTTCGTCGTGCGTCGGATCAGGCGCGCGCAGGGACCGCACGTCCACCGTCGCGTCGCCGACCGTGGCCAGGACCTGGTCCGGGTCGAGGTCCTCGACCGCGGCCAACTGCGCGCGCAGGACCTCCTGCTGGACCAGGCTGTTGAGTGCGCGTCGCAGGTTCTCGTCGAGGGACTCGTCGACCACCACGTGCAGGGCGGCCGGGGTGCCGGTGACCAGGGCGTCGAGGTCGCCGTCGGCGATGGCGGACTCGCCTGCCGCCGGGTCGCGGACCGTGCTCACCAGGACGTCGATGCCGCGGGCGCGGGCCTCCTCGGCCAGCGGACCCGAGATGGCCGCGGCCTGGCCGGACAGGCCGACCCTGGTGACCCGCTCGCCGCCGAACAGGGTGCTCTGCATCAGCACGAAGCCGATCAGGACGGCGATCGACACCGCGGTCCCGATGAGGAAGGACTTGGCGCGCAACCGGGTGCGCAGCTCGCGCCGCGCCACCAACCAGACCGTGTGCCGCGGGCTCACCTGCTGTCCACCCCCACCGCGCCACGGTACAACTCGGCCAGCGTCGGGTGCTGGTGGGTGAAGCCGCGCACCGGGCCGGTGGCCAGCGCCGCGGCCAGGATCGGCTGGTCGTCGGTACCGGGGGCGACGCGCAGCCTGGTCTGTCCGTTGTGGACCCCCAGCACGGTCACCCCGGCCAGCCCGGACGCCCACCCGGCCGGTGCGGCAGGCGCGTCGACGACCAGCGTGCTGCCGCTGCCCGCCCGCAGCTGCGCGACCGTGCCACCGGCCACCACCCGGCCGCCCTTGATGATCCCGACCCGGTCGCACAGCCGCTCGACCAGGTCGAGCTGGTGGCTGGAGAACACCACCGGCACCCCGGCCGCGGCCTGCTCGCGCAGCACCTCCACGAGCACGTCGACCGCGAGCGGGTCCAGCCCGGAGAACGGCTCGTCGAGCACCAGCACCAGCGGGTCGTGCACCAGCGCCGCCGCCAGCTGCACCCGTTGCTGGTTGCCCAGGCTCAGCCGCTGCACCTCGGTGCCGCGGTACTCGCGCAGGCCCAGCCGGGCGACCCACTGTTCAGCGGCCCGGTGTGCGGCGTTCGTGTCCGCGCCGTGCAGTTCGGCGAGGTAGACCAGCTGGTCGAGCACCCGCATCCGCGGGTAGAGGCCGCGCTCCTCCGGCAGGTAGCCGAACCGGCGGCGCGCCGCGTGGTCGACCGGGGCGCCGCGGAAGCGGACCTCGCCCGCATCGGGTGCCAACACGCCCAGCACGATGCGCATCGTGGTCGTCTTACCGGCACCGTTGCCGCCGACGAAGCCGAAGAGCTCACCCGCGCCGACGTCGAAGGACACCCGGTCGCAGGCGAGCACGTCGCCGTAGCGCTTGGTGACCCCGTCGACCTGGAGCATCGCCCACCTCCCGGCGCCCAGTATCCCGGGTCGGCCACCGCCGGTTACCCGCCGGTCCGGTGCGCCTGCAAACGAGTTGGCCGATTGGCACCCGGCGCGGAACCGAACGCGCGATGCTCCGTCCAACGACAGGCGGATGCTCCAGGCAGGACCAGGGAAGTGGTGTGGCGATGAACCCTGAACAGTGGCTCGCGCAGTACGACGAGACGCTGCAACGGACCGCGGCGAGCGCGCAGAAGGCGGAGAAGGCGCTGCGCGAGGTGGGGGGCAGCGCGACATCGGCCGACGGCGACGTCACCGTCCGGGTGTCCGCGGCCGGGGTCACCACCGACCTGGTGCTGCGGCCGAGCGTGCGCGAACTGGAGCCGGAGCAGCTGGCCAGGGTGATCCTCGAGGTCACCAGGCAGGCCCAGCGGGACGCGGGCGCCAGGGTCGTCGCGGCGATGGAGGACCTGGTCGGCGACTCGGCGGCGCTGGACGTGGTCAAGTCCTTCCTGCCGCAGGGCTACGCCGGTGACGCCGCGGACGGTCCCGCGGCCAAGCCGCGCGAGCGGCGCTCCGACGACGACTACTTCGACAACCCCCCCGAAGTCGTGCACTAGACCTCAAGGCGGATTCCATGGGTACAGGGTTCAACGTCAACGTGGCGGAGATGCGGGCGCACGCCGGTACCGTCGCGACCTGCGCCGCGCAGGTGCAGTCGGCGACCGGGGCGACGCAGTCGATCTCGAAAGCCGCGTACGGGGTGATCGGCCAGTTCTTCGCCACCGCGATCATGGCCGCCTGCGGGGACGTCCTGCAGGGCATCCAGAAGGTGGCGACCGCGATCGACGACGTCCGCAAGGGGCTCGAGGACGTCGCGCGCGACTACGAACGCATCGACTTGGGCAACGCGGCGACTTTCGGCGGGAGGCTGTAAGTGACCACGACCACCACGACGGCTGGGCAGTCCACCGGCGGGCAGGCCGCCACGGCGCTCAACAACGACATCAAGGGCGCCAAGTCCGCCATCGAACGCGGTGACTGGCTCGACGCGGGCCTGCAGATCACCAACGTGGCGATGGACGTCATCAACATCGCGGGCGACCCGCTCGGCGCCTGCGCCAGCGCCGGGTTCGGCTGGATCATCAACCACATCAAGTTCCTCAAGGAGCCCTTCGACAAGCTCCTCGGCGACGCGGGCTCGATCATCAACAGCGCGCAGGGCTGGGTGAAGGCGGGCGACCAGCTGATCTCCTCCGCGCAGAAGTACCGCGAGGCGGTGCGCACCCAGACCAACAACTGGCACGGCTCCGCCGGTGACGCCTACCGCCGCGCCGCCGCGACCCAGGCCGAGGGCCTCGACGCGCTCGCGCAGGTCAGCAAGGGTGTCGGCCAGGCGATCGACGGCGCAGGCAAGCTGCTGGCCGAGGTGCGCAAGGCCGTGCTGGACTTCATCAACCAGTGCGTGCAGAAGGTCATCCAGATCATCATCGAGGCGCTGGCCAAGGCGTGGCTGAGCTTCGGCGCCAGCATCGCCGAGGGCATCGCCCGCTCGGTCGTGCAGGCGGTGCAGACCGCGCAGAAGATCCTGAGCAAGGTGCAGAAGTTCGTCTCCTCGCTGCAGAAGATCATGCAGACGGTGCAGAAGATCGTCGCGCTGGCCAAGGCCGTCAAGCAGCTGCTGGCGACCATCGGCGGCAAGGCGAACACCTCGCCGAGCGCGAGCACCACCCAGGCGCCGACGGTCAACACCGGCACCCTGGACACCGCGTCGGGCGCGCACTACACCAACCCGAACGGCAGCACGAACACCGCCAACTACGGTCAGGGCCAGGTCCCGGGCTACGGCGGCTACCAGCCGCTGCCCGGCTCGACGACCAACGCGGCGAACTACGGCCAGGGCCAGGTCCCCGGCTACGGCGGCTACCAGCAGCCCGCCGGGCGGCCGACCGGTCAGCCCACCTACGGCCAGTCGACCGGCGTCCCCGGCTACGGCGGGTACCAGCAGCTCCCCGGCGGTGCGCAGCGCCCGCCCGGCACGTACACCCCCGGCGTGCTGCCCGGTCAGACCACCGAGGTGAAGCCGCCCAACGGTTGGGGCCCCAGCGGCCCGCCGCCCACCACCGGTGCCCCGGCGCCGCTGGTGGACCGCGCCCGCTGGATCGGCGCCGCGGTCGAGGTCCTGATCAACCACGGGGTGGACCCCGCCAAGATCAACCCCGAGCAGATCGCGCAGATCGTCGACCGGACCTCCGGCGGCAACCCGCACGCGGTCAACCTGCAGGACCCCAACGCCGCCAACGGGTTCCCGCCCAAGGGCATCTGCCAGCTGCCGGACCCGGTGTTCGACCAGCACAAGGTCCCCGGCTACGAGGACATCTGGCAGCCGGTGGACAACATGCTGGCCGGGATCAAGTACTTCTTGGCCGAGTGGGGTTCGCTGCTCAACGCGCTGCAGGGTGCCATCGGGCAGCCGGGCGCGCCGGTGATCACCCCGCAGTAGTACCCCCCGGTGACGAACCGCCGCCGCCCGTGCCCGGGTGGCGGCGGTTCTTTCGTTATGGGGTAAGGAGTCCGCGCAGGGTGCGGTCGACCAGGTCCGCCACGATGGGCCGCGCGGCGTCGGCGTCGTGTTGCACCAGGCCGATGCGGGTGCGCCGGTGCAGGTGGACAACATGCTGGCTGGGATCAAGTACTTCTTGGCCGAGTGGGGTTCGCTGCTCAACGCGCTGCCTGTCGCACCGGCCGGGTGGGCGTCCGGGCTGGCCGGGGTGACCGTGCTGGGGGTCCACAACGGACAGACCAGGCTGCGCGTCGCCCCCGGTACCGACGACCAGTCGATCCTGGCCGCAGGGTGCCATCGGGCAGCCGGGCGCGCCGGTGATCACCCCGCAGTAGTACCCCCGGTGACGAACCGCCGCTGCCCGTGCCCGGGTGGCGGCGGTTCTTTCGTTATGGGGTAGGGAGTCCGCGCAGGGTGCGGTCGACCAGGTCCGCCACGATGGGCCGCGCGGCGTCGGCGTCCTGTTGCACCAGGCCGATGCGGGTGCGCCGGTGCAGGACGTCGTCGGCGTCGAGCGCGCCCTCGTGCCGGACGGCCCAGACGACCTCGGCCGCGGTGATCCCGGCGGTGATGTGGCGGCCGAGGTCCGGGTCGAGCAGGCCCATCGCGGCCACCGTGGGGGATTCGGTGCCGTAGCGGGCGATCAGGCGGCGCGGAGCGTCCAGTGTGGCCAGTCGGGCGCGCGGGGCGGCGCCAACCAGGGGCAGAGTCCTGGTTCGGGACGGGCCTGCGGGCAGGCCCGCGAGGTCGATGGCGCGGTCGACGGCGTCGGCGGCCATGCGGCGGTAGGTGGTGAGCTTGCCGCCGACCACCGTGACGACCTTGCCCTCGGTGAGCACCGCGTGGTGGCGGGACAGGTCGGCGCTGCGCCCCGCCGCGCTGGGCAGGTCGACCAGCGGGCGCAGCCCAGCGAAGGAGCCGAGCACCTCCGCCCGGGTCAGCCTGCCCTCCAGCACGGACGACGCGACGTCGAGCAGGAAGTCCACATCGGACTCTGGAGCCACGGGTACATCGGGGATCTCGTCGACCGGCTCGTCGGTCAGTCCGATGTAGACGCGGCCGTCGTCCTGCGGCAGCACCAGGGCGAACCGGCCGAACGGGCCGGGGATCGGCACCGTCAGAGACGTCGCCCCGCAGCCGACCGCGGCCGCGTCGACCACCAGGTGCGACCCGCGCGAGGGCCGCAGCCGCACCGAGGGGACGAGCGTGCCCGCCCACACCCCGGTCGCGTTGACCACGACCCGCGACCGCACCAAGACCTTCGTGCCGGTCAGCCCGTCGACGACCTCGACCGAGTCCGGCGCCACCCCGGTCACCCTGGCCCTGGTGATGATCCGCGCGCCCAGGCAGGCGGCCGTGCGGGCGAGCGCGACGACCAAGCGGGCGTCGTCGGTGAGCTGGCCGTCGAAGGACAGCAGCCCGCCGCGCAGTCCGGCGGTGCGCAGCCCGGGTGCCAGCGCGCGCGCCTCGGCCGCGGAGACCCGGCGCGGGCCGGGCAGCAGGTCGGTGGGAGTGCGAGTGGCGCGGCGCAGACCGTCCCCGGCGACCAGGCCGGTGTACGCCAGCGCGGCGTCGCGGCCGGAGACCGGCGGGTGCAGCGGGATGAGCTGGGGGAGCGTGCGGGTCAGGTGCGGCGCGGTGGTGGTCATCAGGACGCCGCGCTCCACGGCGCTCTCGTGCGCGAGCCCGACATCGCCCTTGGCCAGGTAGCGCAGGCCGCCGTGCACGAGCTTGCTCGACCAGCGGGAGGTGCCGAAGGCCAGGTCCTCGGCCTCGACCAGGGCGACCGACAGGCCGCGGGCGGCCGCGTCGAGCGCGACACCGGCGCCGGTGACCCCACCGCCGATGACCAGGACGTCGACGACCTCGCCCGCGGTGATGGCGGCCAGGTCGGCGGCTCGGCGTTCGGCGTTCAGCGCGGTCGTGCTCATGTCGGCTCCGGTCTCAGGCTGGCGTCGAGCAGGTGGGCCAGCTCGCCGAACAGGGCGGCTGGGTCGAGGTCGGTGGTGGCCGGGCCGTGGGAGAGCACGAAGGACTGGACGACCAGCAGCAACGCGCGCGCCTGCACGGCCGGGTCACCCGCGCGCACGGAGCCGTCCTCGTGGCCCGCGAGCAACTGCGCGAGCAAGAACTGCTCGGCGATGTGCTGCGTGCTGCCCAGCCGCTGCACCACGTACGGCAGCACCAGTTCGCCGTCGCGGTCGAGCACGCTGCGCATCAGCGGGTCGGCGACGATCGCGCGCACCCCGGCCACCGCGCCCGCGACCAGCCGCGCCCTGGCGTGCGAACCGTCGGCGCCGCGGTTGGTGCCTGCCAGCAGCGCGCCGAACTCGCGGGTCATCAGGGCCGCGAGCAGGCTGCGCACGTCCGGGAACCGCCGGTAGAGCGTCATCCGGCTCACCCCGGCGCCGCGCGCGACGTCGGTCAGCGTGGTGCGGCGCACCCCCTGGGCGAGCACGCAGTCGCGCGCGGCGTCCAACAGGACGTCGTCGTCCACCCGACTGGGCGAAGCCATGTGACGTTTCACCGTCATGTGTCACACTCTATTCGTGAACGTGCCTGTGGACCACCTCGACCACCGGGTCCGCGGCGGCTGGACCCCCTCCGGTGCCGCCGACGCCGCGTTGCCCGCGCACGCGAGCAGGTGGTTGAGCGCGAGAACCGGGCTGACCCCCGTCGACACACCCGTCGCGCCCGACTCCGGCCTCCCGGTGCCCGAGTCGGTGCTGCCCGCGCCGGTGCGGGCCGTCCTGGCCGACATTGTCGGGGCAGAGCACGTGCTGGTCGAGCGCGAAGATCGGCTCGGCCGATCCGGCGGACTGTCCTATGTGGACCTGTTGGTCCGGCGCGGGGCCGGTGAGCTGCCGGTACCCGACGCGGTGGTGCTCCCCGGCGACCCCGACCAGGTGCGCGCGGTCGTCGAGGCATGCGCGTCACACGGGGTCGGGATCGTCCCGTTCGGCGGCGGTACCTCCGTCGTCGGCGGGGTGTCGGCGCTGCGCGGGGACAAGGTCGCGGTGGTCGTGCTCGACCTCGCGCGGCTGGACAAGCTCGTGTCGGTCGACCCGGTCTCGCGGCTCGCGGTGTTCCAGGCGGGCGTGGTCGCCCCGGACGCCGAACGCATGCTCGCCGCGCACGGGCTGACCCTCGGGCACTTCCCGCAGTCCTACGAGCGCGCGACCCTCGGCGGGTTCGCCGCCACCCGGTCGTCCGGCCAGGCATCCGCGGGCTACGGGCGGTTCGAGGACATGGTCGAGGGCGTCCGGCTCGCGACCCCGCGCGGCGACTGGCGCCTGGGCGTCTCGCCCGCCTCGGCCGCCGGACCCGACCTGCGCCAGCTCGCGGTCGGCAGCGAGGGGCTGTTCGGCGTGATCACCGAGGTCACCGTCCGGGTGCGGCCCGCGCCCGCGTGGGAGCGGTACGAGGGCTTCGTGGTCGACGGGTTCGCCGCGGGTGCCGAGGTCGTGCGGGGGTTGGCCCAGGCGGGGGTGCTCGGCACGGTCACCCGGCTGTCCGACCCGCAGGAGACGGAGGTCGCGTTGACCCTGTCCGGCGGGTGGAAGACCGCGGCGGTGAAGGGATACCTGCGCGCTCGCGGGATCGCCGAGCCGAGCCTGCTGGTCATCGGCTGGGAGGGTGCGACGCGGGAGGAGATGCTGACCCGCCGCCGGGCGACGCTGCGGCTGGTCGACGGCGCGGTGCGGCTGGGCGTTCGCGCGGGGGAGACCTGGCGGCACGGGCGGTTCTCGGGGCCCCGGCAGCGGGACGCGCTGATGGACGTCGGGATGTGCGTGGAGACCCTGGAGACGGCCACGTACTGGTCGAAGCTGGGTGACCTCCGCGAGGCAGTGCGGGAGGCGCTGCTGAGGTCTCTTACCGCTGGAGGCCGCCGACCGATCGTGGCCTGCCACATCTCGCACTCCTACGAAACCGGCGCCTCGCTGTACTTCACGACTCTTGTCCCGCGCGACCCGTCCGACCCGGTAGGGCAATGGCGCCGCGCGAAGGAAGCAGCCAGCGAAGCCATCATGGGTCTAGGCACCATCACCCACCACCACGCCGTGGGCGTCGACCACGCGCCTTATCTTGCCTCCGAGATCGGCCCTCTTGGCGTGGATGTCCTCCGCGCCATCAAGGCAGAACTGGACCCGTCGGGCGTCCTGAACCCGGGGAAACTGGTCTGACCCGACGCACCACGCCGAGCGCCAACCCGGCGATCAGGCCGCCGAAGAAGAGGAACACCGCGTAGTCCCCCCGGTTCCCGATCGCCCGCTCGCACATGTCGATGTACTGCACGAGCTCCCGCCGCTCCGGCTTCCCCAACCCCTCCGCGAGCGCGCCACTCTCCACCCCGCCGAAGGTGTTCCCGCAGCTCACCGACCCGTTGCTGCTCGGATGCGCCACCCCCACCGGCACGATCGCCAACACCAACCCGACCACGAGCGCGAGCACCGCCAACACCGCCCCGAACGCCCGCGGCGTCAGCGTGATCTGGGCCAACGGATCCGGCTGCTCACTCATGCCGAGGAGCTTCGCCCATCCCCACCCACCACGGCTACCCCCGATTCCTCCCCGCCTGGCGGTTTACCCATCGCGGATATCGGGTAGAAAGTAACTACCTATGACGCCGAGTGGGCGTGACGCACCCGTTGGGTGTTGTGGGTTGTGGGGAAGCTCCCACAGGGATCGGGGTGGTGGTGGGCCACGGTGGGACGGCACCGTCGGCCCACCACTCCGGTCACGGGGTGCGGAAGGCGCTGTGTTCGATCCGACCGCCCTGGCACACAGAGCCAAAGGGGAAGGTCACCGTCACGGCGGTTCGGGAGCCCGGTGGGGTGACCTTGAGCGCGGCGGACGGCGGTTGGCACTGATCGGCTTCGCCCGGGCCCGGGATCACGCCCCAGTGCAGGGTCTTGTCGGCGACGGCGCCGGGGGCCAAGAGAACGCGCACGCGGCCGGGGGCGATGCGGATCGCGTTGGTCGGGTTCGGACGCCCGGACTGGTTGGTGAGCTGCAGCGTGCCGTAGCCGTTGAGCAGGCACGCGGTGGTCGAGGCGTTGCGGACGCGCAGGGTGGCCCAGCGCTGGCCCGCCCCCGGCTCCACGTTCCTGATCTCGCCGGTCAGGTGCTGACCGGTGCACTGGTTGACGACGTCCGCCTGGGCCGGTGACACCAACCCGACAGCGAGCGCGACGGCGCTGAACAAGGTCCCCCACATGGTGTTCTCCCTCTGATGAGGGCCCTGTCATACCGCGTCGACGGGAACCGTTGCGGCGCAATGGGAATCCTTCACCCCATCGAGCAAGGACGAATCGGTCACCGCGTGGGTTTGCGCTCGTCGTAGGCGGCCTGTGCGGCTAGGACGCGTTCGGTGCTGGACTCGATGAGCCGATAGAGGCCACGCACCTGCTCGGCGATCGGTAGCCCAAGCTCAGTGAGGGAGTACTCCACGCGCGGCGGGATGACCGGGTGCACTTCGCGGTGGATCAGGCCGTCGCGCTCTAGGGACTGGAGGGTCTGGGCGAGCATCTTCTCGCTTACCCCGCCCACCGCCCGGCGGAGTTCGCTGAACCTGTGGGTCTTACTGAGGAGCACGCCGAGTACCAGCACGCCCCAGCGGCTGGCGATGTGTTCCATCACCCCGCGCCCGGGGCAGTTGCGGTCGAAGACGTCGAAGGATGTGTCCTGGACCATCTCACTCATCAGCCGCACGCTCCTCACCAGGACTCTTTCATCGAGGTAAGTATAGGACGTTCAGGTAGGTACTTACCAGGAGTTAGTACCACTCGTACGGTGAGCGCACCACAGAAGAGGGAGAACCCACGATGACGATCCTGGTGACCGGGGCTACCGGACAGCTCGGCGGCCTCGCCGTGCGCCACCTGCTCGACCGCGTGCCCGCCGCCGACCTCGCCGTCTCCGTGCGCGACGCGAGCAAGGCCGCCGACCTGGCCGACCAGGGCGTCGACGTCCGGCAGGGCGACTTCAGCGCGCCGGAGACCCTGCGCTTCGACGGCGTCGACACCCTGCTGCTCGTCTCCGCCAACGGCCCGGACGAGATCCGCCTGGCCCAGCAGAACGCCGCCGTGGACGCGGCCGCCCGCGCGGGCGTCAAGCGGATCGTCTACACCAGCGTCAGCGACGCCACGACCTCGCCGCTGGGCCTGGCGAAGGTCCACGCGGGCACCGAGGCGCGGATCAAGGCCAGCGGCGTGGCGCACACGTTCCTGCGCAACGGCATGTACCACGAGAACTACCTGGTCAGCCTCCCGCACGCGCTGGAGACCGGCACCCTCATCACCGCGACGGGCACCGGCCGCGTCGCCTCCGCCAGCCGCGACGACCTGGCCCTCGCGGCCGCGATCGTCGTCTCCGGCGAGGGGCACGACGGGGCGGTCTACGAGCTGACCGGCCCCCGCGCGTGGAGCTTCGACGAGTTCGCCGCGATCGCCTCCGACGTCAGCGGCAAGCCGGTGGCGCACCTCAGCGTGCCGGGGGAGGACTTCCAGGCCAACCTGCTCGCGGCGGGCCTGCCCGGTTTCCTGGCCGCGCTGTTCACCGACATCCAGGTCAACATCGGCCGCGGCGCGCTCAGCGAGGTCACCTCCGAGCTGGGCAAGCTCATCGGTCGCGAGCCCAAGACGATCGAAGAGGCCGTGCGCGACGCCCACTGAGAAGCGTGGACGCGGTGGCCGATAGAAAGGTCACCGGCAGACGAGCCTCCCAGGCCAGACGCCGAAGCAGCCCCCGTGACACACGCGCCGTGTCGCGGGGGCTGTGCAACTAAGAGGCCAGCCGCGCTGCCTCTACGGCTAGGAGCAGCTCCGCGCCATCCCTGGGCCGCGCCGGGTCTCGTCCGGTCAGCTCTTGCACCCGTCGAATCCGGTACCGCACCGTGTTGGGGTGCACGAACAACAGCTCCGCCGCCTCTTTGGCTGATCCCGCGACCTCGAACCACGCGACCAGGGTCCGGATCAGCACATCCCGTTCACTGGCCGGTAGCGCCAACAGCCCGCCCAGCACCATCCGCGACAGTTCGACCGCGAGCTTCGGTGAGCCCGCGACAAGACTCGTCACCGCGCGATCGCCGAACACCACCACGCCGCTCTCGCCCGGTGCTAGACACCGCAACGCGATCCGCGCCCGCTGTACCGCCCACGGCAAGTGCCGCAACGAAACCACCGGGCTCACGCCCACGGCCCCCGACAGTGACTGCCGTACCGGAGTCAGATCTCCCCGTGGCACCAACAGGATCGTCCCCAAGGAGTGCGCCACATACCGCCAGTGCGAGGGCAGTGCGTTGGCACCAACGGCGACGACGAACTGGCCGTTCTCCGGTAGCCCCAACGCACGCGCAGCATCCCCGTACTCGTAGTCGTGCGACAATCGCCCTTCTAGCAACGCCTCCGCGACAGCATCTCTGTCATGTCGAGCCGAGTCCGCAGCGAAGTCGCTATAGGCAGTGGCGATCGCATCCGAGAAAGAGTCGATGATGCGCCACACGGTCGCGCTTATCGGCAACAACTGTTCGGGCGTAAGAAGACCAGGCGGGATAGCCCGTTCCATCAACGCCTCGTACGTGAACGTCCCCGCGATCCGGAAAGCCCGCAGCACCGCCGAGAGCGGGATGCCCTGCATAGCCTGGGCTCGTCCGGTTTTACGCGCCGCGCCCAGCGCTACCTCGCTGCCCTCGATGAACGCCGTGAACGCGTGCCGCAGGTTGACCTCGCACACCTTGCGCAGCTCGGCGGGTGCCACCTCGTTGACCCTGCGGTACGAGGCTTCCTTCTCGGTGAGCTCCTCGGCCAGCTCGTCCGCGAGCTCTGCCACCCTCGCGAGCTGGGCTTTCGCCAGGTCACGCAGCTCGGGAGGCAGCGGCGACCTGGTCGTCGGGGCAGCCACCGCTCGACTCTAGCCGGTTGTGAACCTGTTTCCTACCGGCCGTTAGCTTGGCGCGGGCACTAGAGCCCCAGGGCCTGCAACAAGGTGCGCAACTTGGCCTGGGTCTCGGCCAACTCGGCCGCCGGGTCCGAGTCCGGCATGATCCCGGCGCCCGCGAACAGCCGCATCTCGTTCGCCCGCACCTGCGCGCAACGGATCGCCAGCACCCACTGCCCGTCGCCGTCGGCGGTGCACCAGCCGACCGCGCCGCTGTAGAAGCCCCGGTCGAACGGCTCGAGCTCGGCGATCGCGGCCCGCGCGGCCCAGGTCGGCGTCCCGCACACCGCCGGGGTCGGGTGCAGCGCGGCCGCCAGTCGCAACGACGACACCCCCCGGTCCACCAGCTCCCCGCCGACCCTGGTCGACAGGTGCCACATCGTGGGCGTGCCGACCAGCGACGGCCCCTCCACCGACAGCTCCCGGCAGAACGGCCGCAGCACCTCCACCACCGACTCGACCACCACCCGGTGCTCGGCCTGGTTCTTCGCCGAGGCCAGCAGCGCCGCCGCGTTCGCCCGATCGGTGGATGGATCACCCCCGCGGGGGAGGGACCCCGCCAGCGGGTTCGACACCACCCGGCCGCCGTCGCGCTCCAGCAGCAGCTCCGGGCTGGCCCCCAGCAGCGTCGACCCGTCGGGCAGCGGGGCGGCGAAGGTGTACCCGAGTGGGTTGGTCGCGGTCAGCCCGGACAGCAGCGCGCCGACCCGCACCGGCTCGTCGAACAGCAGCCGCGACGACCTCGCCAACACCACCTTGCGCAGCTCGTGATCAGCACGCAGCGCACTGACCGCGGCCGCCACCGCGCGCTGGTACCCGGCGGCGTCGGGCACGTCGGTGACCTCGGGGCGAGCGGGCACCCACGGCTCGACCGGCCGGTACGGGTGCACCCCGCCCGCGCGCCGAGCGGACTCGGGTATCACCAGGTGGGCGGGGGTGTCCTGGTTGAACGGGATGGCGCCGACGGCGAACGGGGCGCCGGTGTCGACCAGCTGCTTGGTGACCTGGGCGGCCAGCTCGTCGGGGTCGGTGTCGGCCACGACCGCCCTGCTGCCCTCGGCGGCCACGGTGACTCCGGGCCCGGCCAGCACGAACGACCCCGGTTGGTACCCCTCGACCAGCGCTGCGGCCCGACCACCGTCCATCCCTCCATCATGCCCAGCGACCGGCAGGCGGACCCGGCGGCGCCGCTATGGCGTTGGCCACGAAAAAACCGCAGGTGGGCGCCGGGAACGGCACCCACCCGCGGTTGCTGTGGCGCTCTGGTGGAGCTAGTTGAGCGCGTCGATGAGCGCGGAGCGCTGGCGGTCGCCAAGGCCCGCTGCCCGGCGGTCCGGGTCGATCCCGGCCTGCTCGAGCAGGGCGGCCACCTTGACCGCGCCGAGGCCGGGGACGGCCTTGAGCAGGGCGGCGACCTTCGTCTTGCCGATGGTCTTGTCGTCCTTGGCCTTGCCGAGCACCGACGCGATGGTCCGCTCACCGGACTTGATCTGCGCCAGCAGCTCGGACCGGGCCTTGCGGGCCTCGGCTGCCTTGGCGAGCGCATCGGCCCGCTGCTCGGGAGTCAACGTGGGCAGAGCCAACGTGCTAGTCCTTTCCCTCTTCACCCGACCGCGGCAGCGGACGGGCCAGCTGTGGTTCATGGGCATCGCGGCTACCGACGGTGACCGAAGCGGATTGTTCAGCCCGCCCCGGCCGCACCGTGCGACCCGGGGACCGGATGCCTTTCACCAGTAAACGACACCTCGGAGGGCAACATACCCCCGACACGCGCAAAGGTCTTGTTCAGCGCACCCGCGGCCACCTCGCGACGCAGCGTGACAGCATGATCAACTAGCCAAATTGGACTGTTTCACCCGTGTTGCCCGGAGCGGGAAAGCACTATCGTCGGGTCCTACCGGCGGGTAAGTCGCCGGTCGCGCGTCGGGGCCCGATCCGTCAACCCGCCCCCAGGGAGCAACCAACGATGCTGAGCACGATGCAGGACGGCAACCTGTCGATCGCCACGCTGCTGCGCCACGGCGCCAGGGTGCACGCCACCGCGACGGTCACCACGTGGACCGGCACCGAGGGCCGTTCGGCGACCTTCGCCGAGGTCGGCACCCAGGCGGCGAGGCTGGCCAACGCGCTGCGCGGGCTCGGCGTCACCGGCGACCAGCGGGTCGGCACGTTCATGTGGAACAACCAGGAGCACCTCACCGCGTACCTGGCCGTCCCCGCCATGGGCGCCGTGCTGCACACGCTCAACATCCGGCTGTTCCCCGAGCAGTTGACCTACATCGTCAACCACGCCGAGGACCACGTGATCATCGTGGACGCCTCGGTCGTGCCGCTGCTGGCGAGGATCCTGCCCGGTTGTCCTACCGTCCAGCACGTCATCGTCGCCAACGGACCGGCGGAAGCGCTGACCGCGCCCGATCACATCACCGTCCACTCTTACGCTGACTTGCTGGAAAAGGCGTCCGGCGAGTTCGAGTGGCCAGAGGTAGACGAACGCGCTGCGGCCGCGATGTGTTACACCTCAGGCACTACCGGTAACCCCAAGGGCGTCGTGTACTCCCACCGGTCGATCTGGTTGCACTCGATGCAGGTGTGCATGCCGGACGGGATGCAGATCTCCTCGGCCGACCGCACGCTCGTGATCGTGCCGCAGTTCCACGCGATGTCCTGGGGCATCCCGTACGCGGCGTTCATGACCGGGGCGTCGCTGATCATGCCGGACCGGTTCTTGCAGCCGGAACCGTTGGCGCAGATGATCGCCACGCTCAAGCCGACCCAGTCGGCCGCCGTTCCCACTATCTGGCAGGGCGTGCTCTCTTACCTCGACCAGAACCCGGTAGACCTGTCCTCGCTGCGCGAGGTCGTCGTCGGCGGAGCGGCTTGCCCGCCCGCGATGATGCACGCGTTCTCTGAGAAGTACGGGCTCTACATCGTGCACGCGTGGGGCATGACCGAGACCTCACCTCTTGGCACGCTCAGCCGTCCACCGGTGGAGATCTCCGAAGAGGAGACTTGGCGCTACCGCTACACACAGGGCCGCCTGCCCGCCGGTGTCTCCGCGCGACTCATCGGTGACGACGGCCAGGAAGTGCCGTGGGACGGGGAAAGCGTGGGCGAGCTGGAGGTCCGCGGACCGTGGATCGCGGGCGCCTACTACAAGCCGGAGCCCGAGGACGTCGCCAAGTTCGTCGACGGCTGGCTGCGCACCGGCGACGTCGGCACGCTGACCCCGGACGGTTTCCTCTCGCTCACCGACCGCTCCAAGGACATCATCAAGTCCGGCGGCGAGTGGATTTCCTCGGTGGAGCTGGAGAACCACGTGATGGCGCACCCCGCGGTCGCCGAGGCGGCGGTGATCGGCATCCCCGACGCGCGGTGGGACGAGCGCCCGCTGGTGTCGGTCGTGCTGCGCCCCGGCGCCACCGCCACCGCCGAGGACCTGCGCGAGTTCCTCGCCGCGAAGGTCGCGAAGTGGCAGCTCCCGGAGAACTGGACCTTTGTGGAAGAGGTCCCCAAGACCAGCGTGGGCAAGTTCGACAAGAAGGTGCTCCGGGCCGCCCACGCACAGGGCAAGCTCGACGTCAAGCACCTCGACTGAGCCGGTCGCCGTCCCGGGACGCCCACCCGGCGTCCCGGGTACCGCCGAACGGGGACACCGGTTCACCCTGCTAGGTAAGGTCTTGGCGTCGCGACTTACCCGGAGGTGCCACCCTGCCCCGCGATAACCGCAAGCTCAACCCCACCTCCTTCGTGGTGCTGGGCATGCTCGCCCAAGGCCCGGCGACCAGTTACGACCTCAAGCAGCGGGTCGCCCTCACCATCGGCAACTTCTGGGCCTTCGCCCACTCGCAGCTCTACGACGAGCCCGCGCGCCTGGCCGAGGCGGGGCTGCTGACCGCGACCGAGGAAGAGGGCGGCCGCCGCAGGCGCACCTACGCCATCACCGACGAGGGCCGCTCCGCCCTGACCGACTGGCTCGCCTCGCCCACCCCCGAGGAGACCGAGGTCCGCGACCTGGGCCTGCTCAAGCTCTTCTTCGCCACCTTCGCGGGCCCCGGCGACCTGCCCACCCTCGCCCACACCCGCCGCGACTCCCACCGCGTCCGCGCCGACGGCTACCAGGCGCTCTACGACCAGATCGCGCCGTACGCGGACAAGTGGCAGGTGAAGTCCCTGGAACTGGGCATCCGCATCGAGCGCACGGTCGAGGAGTTCTGGACCGAGTTCATCGACAGCCTCGACGCCGAGACCCCGCCAGGTCAGTAGCGGTCAGCCCGCGCAGGACGGGGGTTGGCAGAGCAGGCCGCTGAGCGCCTTGTAGAAGATCGCGCCGATCTTGGTGGGGTCCGGGGTGACGAACGCCTGGCCGCCGGTGGGGGTGGTGATCGCCTGCAGTTCGGCGAGGTCGGCGTCCGGGCCTATGCCGATGCCGATCAGTTGCAGCGGGCGGCGGGGGTCCTGGAGCTTGCCCAGTTCCTCCAGCAGTTGCGAGCGGCTGATGCCGTCCGGGTCCTCGTTCTCGCCGTCGGTCAGCACCACCACCAGGTTGATCCGGCCAGGCTCCCAGTTCTCCCGGCCGGACTTGTAGGCGGCGAGCACGCTGTCGTACAGCCCGGTGGCCCCGCCCTTGATGGCCTTGACGCCGCGCAGCTTGTCCAGTGCGCCGGTGTTGAGCTGCTCGGTCACCGGGAGCACGGGCAGCAGTTCGCGGTAGTCCTTGGTGCCGTCGAGCTTGGTGGAGAACAGCCACATGCCGAACTTGGTGGTGGGCCGGAACAACCCGATGCCCACCTCGGCCGCCTTGATCGTCACCGCCATCCGGTCCAGCCCGGTGCCTGCGACGGGCTCGGCCATCGAGCCGGACACGTCGAGCAGCACCTGCATGCGGGAGCTCAGGTTCACCCCGGCCCACTGGTTCAGCAGTTGGTCGACGTCGTCGGTGGGCGGTAGCGGGATCGGGGCCTTCGACTCGATCGTGGTGCGCCCGTCGGCGGAGCGGTCGCGCAGGACGGTGCCGTCCGGGCCGCGGAAACCCGCGTCGCCCAAGGCGGTCATGGACTCGGCCTTGCGCAGTTCGTCCAAGAGGCGTTGGGCTACCGGTAGTGCTGCCTGCGACGCGTTGGGTAACACCGTGTACGGGAAGTCCAAGGACGGCACATCGGCATAAGTGGCCACAAGAGGGAACGCGGTGGTGCTTGCGTTGTGGCGTAAGAGAGTGCTCTCCGGAGTCGGGAAGACACTCAGCGGAGCCGACGGGCTGTTCGTACCCGGTAAGCGGGCATAGAGGTCCGAGGTCTGGGGGAGCGTGTTCTGCGCCAGCTTGCGTAGTGACGTCGTGGTGGCCGCTGCTGGATCCGCGACCGCAGTGGCAGCCGCGCGTATGCCCAAGAGCGTGGACAGGCCAGACGGGTCTCGAGACGGGTCGGAGATGCCTACGGGGTTGATCTCCAGCGCCTGCGCCCACGTCGGCTTGTTGCCCGGCCACCCGAGCCCCACGGCGACGTCCTCCGTCATCGCCAGGACTACGGGCGTGGACGCGACGGGCGTACCGCTCAGCTCGACGTTCCAGGCGCCCTTCTGGTGCGCGCGGCGCAGCCACAGGGTCGACTCGGGCAGCCACACGTCCGGCAGCGGCGTGCCATCGGACACGATCAGCGCCTCGGCGACCGCGTTCGACTCGCGGGGCGACACCTGCACCTGCGTGCAAGCGTCGTTCACCCTGTTCGCGGCCGTCTGCACTATCGGCGCCAGGTCAGGCGTAACCGCTACAGCCAGCGTCGCCTGGGCACAACTCGCTGTGGTTGGGCGGTTGCTGACCGTGTCCAGCGCGAACCAACCGCCCACCACGAGTGCCAGCAGGACGACCAGGAGCAGCGCGGTCGAGCGGAAGCCCCATTTCGGTCGCCTGGGCGACGAGTGTCGTCCCATGGCCTACCTCTCGTGGGAAGGGTGGCGCCATGCTAGACGCGTTCAGCCCCCACGAGAAGCCGTCATGTGAACGGACCTCACGAGTACAGCTTGTCCACCTCGGCCCCGAAGTCGCGCATGATGATCCGCCGCTTGAGCTTGAGCGACGGGGTGAGGTGCCCGGTCTCCGGGGTGAACTCGGTGGCCAGCACGGTGAACTTGCGCACCGACTCGGCCTTCGACACCGCCGCGTTGCCCTCGTCGACCGCCTTCTGGATCTCGGCGAGCAGGTCCGGGTCGTCCACCAGGTCGGCGACGGTGGCACCGGCGGGCTTGCCCGCGCCGGTCTTCCAGTAGGTGAAGTACTCCGGGTCGACGGTGATCAGCGCGGCGATGTACTTCTGCCCGTCGCCGACCACCATGGCCTGCCCGACCAGCGGGTGCGCCGAGATCCGGTCCTCGATGACGGCCGGGGCGACGTTCTTGCCGCCGCTGGTCACCAGGATCTCCTTCTTCCGCCCGGTGATCTTCAGGAAGCCGTCCGCGTCGAGCTCGCCGAGGTCACCGGTGTGGAACCAGCCCTCGCTGTCGGTCACCTCGGCGGTGGCGGCCTCGTTGTTCCAGTACCGGCGGAACACCTGCTCGCCCTTGAGCAGGATCTCGCCGTCCTCGTCGATGCGCACCGTGGTGCCCGGCAGCGGGCGGCCGACCGTGCCCGGCCGCAGGTACCGCGGGGTGTTCACCGCGGACGCCGCCGTGGTCTCGGTCAGCCCGTAGCCCTCCAGCACGACCAGGCCGACGCCGCGGAAGAAGTGCGTGAGCCGGGCGCCGAGCGCGGCACCGCCGGAGATGGCGTACTTCGTGCTGCCGCCCATCGCGGTGCGCAGCTTGCCGTAGACCAGCTTGTCGAACACCAGGTGCTTGAGCTTGAGGCCGATGCCCGCCTTGCCGTCGGCCTCGCTGTAGGCGATCGCGGTGGCCGCGGCGGCGTCGAAGATCTTGCCCTTGCCCGCGGTGTGCGCCTTCTGCCGCGCTCCGTTGTAGACCTTCTCGAACACGTACGGCACCGACAGGATGAACGTCGGCTGGAAGGACGCCAGGTCGGTCATGACCTGCTTGACGTCCGCGCTGTGGCCCATGGTGCAGCGCGCGTACACGCAGCCCACCTCGACCATGCGGCCGAACACGTGCGCGATCGGCAGGAACAGCAGCGTCTTCGCCGCCTGGTCCTGACCGCGGCCGTGGAACAGCTCGGCGAGCACCTCGGCGCCGTAGCCGCACTCGGCGAAGAAGTTGTCGTGGGTCAGCACGCAGCCCTTGGGCTGGCCGGTGGTGCCCGAGGTGTAGATGATCGTGGCCACGTCGTCGGCGGACACCGCCGCGCGCCTGGTGTGGATCTCGGCCGCGTCGACCTCGGCACCGGCGGCGGTGATCTCGTCGAGGTTGTCGACCCGCCACACCTGGCGCAGGTCGGGCAGCAGCTCGCGCACGCTGTTGAGCCTGCCGAGGTGCTCGTCGGTCTCCACGACGACCGCGACCGACCCGGAGTCCGACAGGATCCACTGGATCTGCTCGGCCGACGAGGTCACGTAGATCGGCACCGGCACCGCGCCAGCGGCCCAGATCGCGAAGTCGAGCAGGGTCCACTCGTAGCGGGTGGCGGCCAGGATCGCGACCCGGTCGCCCGGGGCGATGCCGGAGCCGATCAGGCCCTTGGCGACCTCGGTGACCTCGTCGGCGAACCGGGTGGCGGTCACGTCCTGCCAGCCCGCGCCCGCCTTGCGCCGGAAGGCGATGTCGGCGGGACCCACCTCGGCGTTGTCGTACACCAGGTCGGCGAGTCCGCCCGCAACCTCACGCTTGGCGACTGGGGGTACGGCGAACTCGCGCATAGGTCTCCTCCGGCGCACGTCAGGCAGCGCGGTGAAGGTGACTCCTACCGTCTACCTAGCGGTAACTTGGCCCGTATCTTGCCGCCAACCTCCTGCGGGAAGCCAGAGGGGCGACGGAACTGATATCTGGCAATTGTGACAAATAAGTCCGCCCCGGGTGCACGGCGCACCCGAGGCGGACGGAGTAATTCCGCGGCTACCGCTCGGTCGTCAGGCGCCCAGCTCCCGCGCCTTGGCCGCGATCGCCGAGGACAGGGCGCTCACCTGCGCGTACACGCCCGGGTAGTTCGGTCGGGCGCAGCCGCGGCCGTAGGAGACGATGCCGACCTGGACCCAGTTGTTCGCGTTGTCGCGGCGGAACATCGGGCCGCCCGAGTCGCCCTGGCAGGTGTCGGTGCCGCCCTGGGTGTAGCCCGCGCAGATCTCGACGTTGGCCTTCAGGCTCGGGTACGGGGTCTTGCAGCTGGTGTCCGAGACGAACGGGACGGTCGCCTTGAGCAGGTACCGCTGCTGCGCGCCGCCCTCGGACGCCGCGCCCCAACCCGCGATGGTGAAGGTGCCCGAGTCGTAGGCGGTGGACGTGGCGATCGGGAGCTTCGCCGCGCCGGTGATCGGGCTGGAGAGCTGGATCAGCGCCCAGTCGCCGCCCGCGGAGGTCGAGTAGCCCGGGTTGCGGTAGACGTACTTCGACGTGCGGGTGACCCGCGACGAGCTCTGCAGGTCGACCGCGCCGTAGGTGGCGGTGATGCTGGTGTTGTTGCCGGTGCCGTTGACGCAGTGCGCCGCGGTCAGCACGAGGTTGTCGGCGTACATCGCGCCGCCGCAGCCCATCGACAGCCGGACCATCCAGGGGAACTCGCCCTGGGCGGCGCGGGTGCCGCCGACGACGGCGGGACCGTACTCGCCGGTGGGGCTGGGCTGGGCAGCCGAGGCCGGGACGGCGATGGCCGCGGCCGCGACCGTCCCGGCGATGACCGCCATGACCTTGCGCAGGGTGCTGAGCTTGCTCACGAAGTGTCCTCTCGTGTCCACACGGCACCGGGTTGTGCCGTTGCAGGGCGTGGAATCAACTCGCGACCGCCCACTGGATTCCACAGTGGACGGACAGATGGGGGTGCTCGGTAGCCGCCCGGGCACTGTCCGTAGTGGAGTGCGGACAGGGCTTTGCGCCTCTCGGCTGGCGGAACGCGGCCGTGGTGCCCCGGGCCGGGCGCGGTGCTCGGCCCGGGGCGGTGGTCCAGGAGTGCGAACCGGCTAGAAGGTGAGCTTCCAGCTGTTGATGTAGCCGGTGTCGGTGCGGTAGGTGTCCTGCACCTTGAGCTTCCAGGTGCCGTTGGCCACCTCGGTCGAGGCGTTCACGGTGTACGTCGCGATCACGTTGTCCGCCGAGTCGCTGGTCGACGAGTTCTTCAGCCGGTAGGCAGAACCGTCCGGCGCGACCAGGTCGATGACCAGGTCACCGCGGTAGGTGTGCACGATGTTCACGTCGACCTTGAGCGTCGCCGGGGCGTTGCCGGTCACGCCGGAGACCACGATGTCGCTGGTCACAGCCGCGCCCGCGTCCGGGATGGTGACGTCGGCGGTGTTCTCGAAGACCTTGCCGCCCGGGTCCGGCGGCGTGGTGCCGCAGGTCCCGCCGATGGAGCGCTTCGGGCAGTCCGCGTAGTCGAGCAGCAGGAGCACGGCTTCCTTGTTGCGCGCGGTCTCGCGGGCGATGACCTCGTCGGGCGGGTAGAAGCCGCCACCGGCGGTGCCGGTCGGGTACATCTCGAAGGTGTAGCCGTAGATCTTGTGCACGCCCCACAGGTAGTCGTCGATCGACCCGTCGGTGATGTACAGGTCCGAGGACTGCTCGGGGGTGTAGTTGTTCTTGGCCGCCATCGCCTTGCCGATGGTCGAGAACACGCGCTGGTCCTCGCTGGTCAGACCGGGGGCGGTGTCGTCGTAGGTCCAGCCGTAGGGCCAGAGCACCAGCTCGGAGTAGGTGTGGAAGTCGATGCCCACGGTGATCTGCTGCTTGCCGCCGACGATCCGGCTGCCGACGAAGTTCTGCAGCGCCTTGACCTCGGGCGAGCTGGCCGCGGACGGGCCGCGGTAGGTCTCACTGCTGGTGGTCCCCGAGGAACCGTTGCAGCAGCCCCACTTGAAGTCCCAGTTGCGGTTGAGGTCGGTGCCGACGTTGGACGACCCGGAGTTGGGCTGCCGGTTCTTGCGCCAGCTCTTGTAGGAGCCGGTGCTGATGTCGAACTCGCCGCCGTCGGGGTTGACGTCCGGGATGATCCAGATCTCGCGGCTGTCGACGAGGCCCTTGATCTTGGCGTCGGTGGTGTAGCTGTCGGTCAGCAGGTTGATCAGGTACACCGCCATCTCGACGGTCAGGTGCTCGCGCGCGTGCTGGTGCGCGGTGAACAGCACCTCGGGCTCGTCCTCGTCGGTCGCGGCGTTGTCCGAGATCTTGATCGCGAAGATGTCGCGGTTCTCGTAGGTCTTGCCGACGACCTGCTTGGTGATGATGCCGGGGTGGTCGGTGACCGCCTTGTTGATGACCGCGGTCATCTCGGCGTAGTTGTGGTAGTTCGAGTCGGCGCTGGGGAAGTCGGCCGGGGCGGCCGCGCCCCGCTCCGCCGCGAGCGCGGCGGTGTCCTGGGCGTCCACCCGGTAGCCGAGCTTGCGGATCTTGGCGACCTCGTCGGGGGTCGCGGTGATCAGCAGCCTGCTGTCCTCGACGCCGTTGACGGCGGCGCCGGTCTTGGCGATGGAGCTGCGCTCCTGGTGGGTCTTCACCCCGACCACGGCGTACTCGGCCGAGGTCCTGGTCTCGGCGGTGTCCGGCTTGGCCGAGGCCCCCGGGTTCGTTGACAGGATCACGGCAAGGGCGGCGATCGCCCCTACCGCTACGGACAGGCGTTTGCGCTTCACGCGTAGGCCCTCCTACAGGGAGTGCCCGAGGGCACTGGAGGTGGGTAATCGGGTCGACCGCCACGCGCGCCGGACGAACCCGAAGGTGCCCTCACGACCGGCGCGCATGGCTGTGCAGTTGGATGGTGGCCCGCCCGCTTCGCACGCCACAAGGCTGCGGAGGTGGTTTCCCGTTACCGGATATTTCCCAGTCGATTACCTCCGCGGCCGGAATAGATACGTATCCCTACCTACCGGTGCCTCGATTGTTCGTGGGCCGCCGCACCGGCACGCTTCACCTCAAGCACGGCGGGCCCACCGGCCCCCGGGCCAACCTCGGGAAGTCGGGGGAGCGGCGCCCACGCCCTCGTCACTCCCCCGCCCGAGGTCCCCCGGCCACGTGGTCACTTCGAGCCACGCACCCGGGACCCGCGGCGACCAGCCAGGCGCTCGGCACCGCCTGGCGTGGTGTGGTGACGTCCTTGATGCAGGGGGCCGCTCACCGGTCGTCGGGTTCCGACGAGAGAGACCGTCCACCCCCGGACGGTCTTTCTCGTGTTCGGCCCCGGAGCTGCTGCCGTCGCCTGCCAAGTCGGGAACGATGCCGGGCGGGGACGAGGGGGTGGGTGGCGGGGGAGAGTTAGCTGAGGTCCTCGGCTTGCAGCTCGGCTCGCGAGGACACGCCCAGCTTCCGCAGTACCCGCGCCGCGTGCTGCTCGACGGTGCGCGGCGAGAGGAACAGGACGTCGGCGATCTCGCGGTTCGTGTGGCCCGCCGCCAGCAGCCGGGCGACCTCTTGCTCGCGCGGCGACAGCTCGTTGCCGTACCCCCGGCGCCCGCGCCGCGACGGCTTGCCGCCGCCCATGCCGCGCAGCAGGTGGCGGCACCGGGCCGCGTCCCTGGTGGCGCCCAACGAGTCGAACGTGTCGATCAGGGTCGACAGGATCTCGGTGGCCTTGTCGTTGTCGCTCGGCAGCAGGCAGATCGCCTCCCGCTCGCCGACCAGCGCGGCGAAGTACGGCGCGGGCAGCCGCTCGTAGCGGTCCACCGCCTCGCGGTAGTGCGACACCGCGACGTCGAGCTGTCCGCGCGCCTCGGCCAGGCGGCCCCGGCACTGGGCGAGCGCGGCCACCGACATCGGCGCGTCCCTGCCCTCGATGCCCGCGGCGACGTCCTCGATCAGGTTCTCCGCGTCCATCTCCCGGCCGGCGGCCAGGAAAGTCGCCACCGCGACCGGCCCCAGCTCGGTCGCCCACGCCCACACGCCCTTGGTGCGCAGGATCGACACACCGCGGTCGACGTCCACGCAGGCGCGGGTGACCTCGTCCTGCGAGAGCATCGTGGTCGCCAGCGCCGCGCAGCCCGCGATGGCCACCGGCGCGATCGACTCCTCCGGCACGAACGCGCCGGTCTCGGTCAGGTAGCTGGTCGCCTCGGCCCACTCGCCGCGGGCCATCGCCAGCGACCCCAGCACCAGGCACAGCTCGCTGGCCACCGGGAACAGGTCCCGGTACTCGTCGAGCAGCCTGCCTGCCCGCTCGGCCAGCCCGTCCCAGTCGCCGGTCAGCCAGTCCAACCTGGCCTTGGTCGCCCGCGCGGTGCTCACCACGAACGGCGCCCCGCACTCGGCGGCGTAGCGCAGGCCGCTGCGCAGCAGGTCGTTGGCCAGCCGGAAGTGCCCGGTCGAGGTGCACGCGTCGGCCAGGTTGCAGTGCGCGCGGGCCAGCTGCCGCTGCTCGCCGGGGGTGGACACGGTGTCGGGCAGCCGGTCGAGGTTGGCCAGCACGGACGGGTCACCGGTGTGCAGCTTGGAGCCCATCTCGTTGGCCATCAGCGAGATCCGCAGCTCGTTGTCGTCGGTGGCCTCGCGGTAGCGGTCGGTGCGGGCCAGCCACGGCTCGAACTCGCGCAGCGGGGTCATCCCCATGAACGGCTGGCCGAGCACCGCGGCGCCCTTGGCGGCCAGGTCCGGCCGCTCGCTGAGGTCCGCGATGGCCATCTCGATCTCCGAGCGGGCCTCCTCGACCCCACCGGCCTGCCGGACCAGCAGCAGCCCGCGGTAGAGCCGCACCTCGCCGCGCGCCGGGGTGGACAGCCGCCGGTCCGACAGCAGCCGCTCCAGCGCCTCGGTCGGGTCGTGCTGGTCGAGGCCCAGGTGCGCGACCTGGCCCAGCTTGATCGCCAGTCGGTCCACATCGGCCGCGGGCACCGTCGGCTCCACCAGCAGCCGCTGCAGCAGCGCCGTCGCCGTCCCCGCGTCGCCGATCTCGGCGGCCCGGTCGGCAGCGGCCTCGCCGTAGTGCAGCCACGCCGCGGTGCGACCCGCGCGCTCGCTGTGCTCGGCCAGCTGCACCAGCGGCCGCGGCTCGACCTGGTCGAGCGCCTCGATGGCCCGGTTGTGCAGCTGCTGGCGGTCCGGGCCGCTGAGCGTGTCGTACACGGCCTGCTGGGCCAGCGCGTGCCGGAACCCGTAGCGGCCGGAGTCGACCTCGTGCAGCACGTGCCCGGTCAACGCGTGCGTCAGCGCTGCCCGCACCCGGCTCTCACCGATCGCGGCTACCTCACCGAGCAACTCGGCCGGAGCGGGCACACCGAGCACCGCGGCCGCCTGCGCGAGCCGGGTCGCCGTCGTCGGGAGCGCTGCCAACCGCTCCGCCATGGCGTCGCGCAGCAGCACCGGGACGTCCACGTTGTCCAGCAGCCTGCGCGCCGTGGCGCCGTCGGCGTGCACCGCGCCAGCCGGGTTGCGCAGGGCCCGCAGCGTCTCCTCGACCACGAACGGGATGCCCGCGGTGCGCTCGTGCAGCTTCGTGGCGAACTCCGCCGACACGGCCTCCTCGTCCAGGATCGCCGCGGTCAGCGCCCGCACCTCGTCCACGTCGAGCGGGCCGAGTTCGAGCAGCACGCTGGTGAGCCCGCTCGGCGGCCGGTACGCCGACCCCAGCGGCACCCCGCCAGGCACGTCCTCGCGCCGGTAGGTGACCACAATGGACAGGTTGGCAGGCGGGTCGCCCATCAGGAACCGCAGCAGCTGCCGGGAACCGTCGTCGGCCCAGTGCAGGTCCTCCACCACGAGCAGGACCGGGCCGAGCACGCTGAGCAACTCGCGCATCGCGCGGAAGAGCCGGTGCCGCTCGGTGCGCGGGTCGCCGGTCGACGCCGGTGCCTCCGGCAGGTATTCGGCCAGTTCCGGCAGCAGCGGCCCGATCACGCCTGCGACCGGGCTCAGCCTGGGGTGGTTGCGGGCCAGCCGGTCCGACGCGTCGCGCAGCGCCTCCAGCACGGCCCCGTACGGGAACGGTTCACCCACGGGTTGGCAGTAGCCCATGAGGACGGCCATCGGACCCAGTTCGGAGTCGAGGAGCTCGCGCACCAACCGCGACTTCCCGACACCGGCCTCGCCCTCGATCATGATGACCGCGGGCTGCCTCGGCACGGCGGCCAGCAGCGCACCGAGCTGGTCACCCCGGCCGACCAGCACGGGGGAGCTGGTCCGCATCAACCCGGTCGCGTCCGGGCGACGCACGCTGGGCCTCGGTGTCCGGCTCATCCACACCCTCCCGACCGACGTGTCCGCTAGCGCACCCGCTGGGGTTTTGGCGAGCCTAGGCGGCCTGCTCGTGATCTGAAACTCCATGATGTCACGGACTGAGAAGTTGATCTTAGGTGAAAGACGGGTATCCCTACGTACCGATATCCGGATTGTTCGTCCTGCCGCGCCCCTCGATGGTGATCCGCAAGTGGCTGTCAGTTACCAACCCTGCCCGACGGCCACACCCCCGGGTGGACCCTGCCACCCGGAGGAGCGGAATGGAGAAGCCCAGATGCGACTAGATCGCAAGACCCGCCGGGTTGTCGTGGCCGGGGTGGCCGCCGGTGCCACCGCCGTCGCGGTCCTGGCCGCGGTCACCAGCCCGGCCGCCGCCCAGCAGGCCACCGGTTCCATCCTCAGCGCCGCGCAGCCCATCGCGGGCAGCTACATCGTGGTGTTCAAGGACGGCGCCACCGACGCGCCCACCACGAACGGCAAGGCGCTGGACCTGGCCCGCAAGCACGGTGGCAAGGTCAGCAACACCTACGTCGCGTCGCTGCGCGGGTTCGCGGTGAAGCTCGACGAGGCCGCCGCCAAGCGCCTCGCGGCCGACCCCTCGGTCGCCTACGTCCAGCAGGACGGCATCGCCCGGATGTCGGACACCCAGACCAACCCCACCTGGGGCCTGGACCGCATCGACCAGGCGAACCTGCCGCTGGACCAGAAGTACACCTACGCGAACACCGCCTCCAACGTGACCGCGTACATCCTGGACACCGGCATCTACAAGGCGCACACCGAGTTCGAGGGCCGGGCGACCGACGGCTACGACTTCATCGACAACGACTCCGACGCCTCGGACTGCCAGGGCCACGGCACGCACGTGGCAGGCACCGTCGGCTCGAAGACCTACGGCGTGGCCAAGAAGGTCAACCTGGTCGCGGTCCGCGTGCTCGACTGCTCCGGCAACGGCGCGTACTCGGTGATCATCAAGGGCATCGACTGGGTGGCGCAGAACGCCAAGAAGCCCGCGGTGGCCAACATGAGCCTCGGCGGCGGCGCGGACACCTCGGTGGACAACGCGATCAAGCGCGGCATCTCCGCAGGCGTGACCTTCGCCCTCGCGGCGGGCAACAACGCGGGCGACGCCTGCAACACCAGCCCGGCGCGCGTCCCCGAGGCGATCACCGTCGGCGCCAGCGACAACGCCGACAAGCGCTCCATCTGGACCGCGGGCTCGCTGGAGTCCAACTACGGCACCTGCCTGGACATCTTCGCGCCCGGCTCGGCGATCCTGTCCACCAAGAACGGTGGCAGCACCGCCACGATGAACGGCACCTCGATGGCCACCCCGCACGTGGCCGGTGCCGCCGCGCTCTACCTGTCGGCCAACCCGTCGGCCACCCCGCAGCAGGTCCGCGACGCGCTGGTGAACAACGCCACCTCCGGCAAGGTCACCGACCTCAAGGGCTCGCCCAACAAGCTGCTCAACGTCAGCTTCATCGGCGGCGGCAACCCCGACCCCGAGCCGGGCACCTGCGACGCGGTGACCAACGGCGCCGACGTGTCCATCCCGGACACCAGCACCGCGGTGAACTCCCCGGTGACGGTGTCCAACTGCACCGGCAAGGCATCGACCGCCACCTTGGTCAAGGTCGACATCAACCACACCTACACCGGTGACCTGGTCGTCGACCTGATCGGCCCGTCCGGCGCGACCTTCAACCTCAAGAAGGCCCGTGGCGCCAGCTCCGCCTCCGGCATCCACGAGACCTTCACCGTCGACGCCTCCGCGGAGAACCGCAACGGCACCTGGAAGCTCCAGGTGACCGACGTGATGACCTACGACGTCGGCACCATCGACACCTGGACCCTGACCTTCTAAGGGATCCAGTGGCCGCCGGTCCCCGGCGGCAGCGCGAACCCCGGGCACCCGGCGCGCGGTGCGGACACCACGCGCCGGGTGCCCGGTCCATGAAGGGCGAACACCCTGTTCGGCCGTGCTCGCACGGCTGTCGACCATCGTGGAAGGACCTCCTCATCATGCAACGATCCACTCGCGGGCGTGTCGTGCTCGCGGCGTTCGGTGCCGCGGCTGTCGCCGCCGCCCTGGTGGCCGTGGCCACCCCGGCGACCGCCGCCGAAGCCGACTTCGTGCGGGCCAAGGTGCCCGCGGCGGGCAACAGCTTCATCGTCTCGCTCAAGCCGACCGCGTCGGCCTCCGCCGCGAGCATCCAGGCCGCCTCCAGCGGCCTGGTCCAGAAGTACGGCGGCAACCTCGACTACGTGTTCTCCAAGTCGATGCAGGGCTTCCAGGTCAAGGGCCTCACCGAGGCCAAGGCCAGGCAGCTCGCGGCCGACCCCGCGGTCAAGAAGGTCTACCAGGACGGCACGGCCAAGGCCGTCGACGTCCAGGACAACCCCACCTGGGGCCTCGACCGCGTCGACCAGGCGAACCTGCCGCTGGACAAGAAGTACAACTACCCCAGCGGCGGCGCGTCGAACGTGACCGTCTACGTCACCGACACCGGCATCAAGACCGGCCTGGCCGAGTTCGAGGGCCGCGCCTCCGTCGGCGCCGACTTCATCGAGGACGGCCAGAACGGCCAGGACTGCTCCGGGCACGGCACGCACGTCTCGGGCACCATCGGCTCCAAGACCTACGGCGTGGCCAAGAAGGTCAAGCTGGTCTCGGTCCGCATGCTCGGCACCAGCTGCACCGGCAACGGCCCGGACTCCGCCGGTGTCAAGGCGATCGAGTGGATCACCGCCAACGCGCAGAAGCCCGCGGTGGTCAACGCCTCGTGGACCTTCGACACCGCCGACCTCGGCAACGACGCCCTCGCAGGCATGGTCAACTCCGGCGTGCAGATGGCGGTCGCCTCGGGCAACAGCTCGACCGACGCCTGCTCCACCGGCCCGGCGAAGGTCGCGGCGCTGATCACCGTCAACGCCACCTCGTCCAACGACGCGCGCGCCTCGTTCTCCAACTACGGCACGTGCACCGACATCTTCGCCCCCGGTGACAACATCACCTCGCTCAGCCTGACCGGCAGCGCCACCAACATGTCCGGCACCTCGATGGCCACCCCGCACGTCGCGGGCGTCGCGGCGCTGTACCTGTCGGCCAACCCGTCGGCCAGCCCGCAGGCGCTGCGCGACGCACTGGTGAACAACGCCACCAGCGGCAAGGTCACCAACCCCGGCTCCGGCTCGCCCAACAAGCTGCTCTACAGCGGCTTCATCACCGGCGGCCCCGGCCCCAACCCGGACCCCACCTGCGGTCCCGGCACCAACGGCGACGACGTCACCATCCCCGACGGCGGCTCCGCGGTGTCCTCCTCGGTCACCATCGCCAACTGCACCGGCAAGGCCCCGACCACCACCTCGGTCAAGGTCGACATCAACCACACCTACACCGGTGACCTGAACGTCCAGCTCATCGGCCCGTCCGGCCAGGCGTACAGCCTCCAGCGCGCCGGTGGCGCCAGCTCGGCCACCGGCATCCACCAGACCTTCACGGTGGACGCCTCGGCGGAGAACCGCAACGGCACCTGGAAGCTCCAGGTGACCGACATCTACACCTACGACACCGGCAACATCGACACCTGGACCCTCACGGTCTAAGGCTGTCATAGCTCCAGCGAGGACCCCGGAGGCCCCTACGGCTCCGGGGTTCTTGCTTGTGGTGGCAGCACCTTTCTGGACATGGCGAAGCAGCGGGGTTCCGGTGAACTCCCGCTGCGCCTGTGCCTTGCTGTGAAGGGGAAGTGGGCAACGGCCGCCCCTCGCCTCCCAGCTGACGACCGTCGCGGATGGTCAGTCAGTCCGAGGGGCCGCCGCTGTTACCAGGTCCACCTGATGCCGTGGATCGCTGATTCCGAGCCTTGGACCGCCGTGTGCACTCCGCCGTACGAGCCCGGTTCCAGCGTCTCCCGGTGCACCTCCGGGTCCTCCGCCGACTCCTGCGCGTACGCGTAACAAGACGTAGGCAGCGTTGACGGGTGGAAGTTCACCTCTGCCAGGTAGTCCCGGAACGCACGGCGTGAACCCCGAGAGAACCGGCTAGACCGGGCCTGCCCGAACCAACGCACCTCGTACTCGAACACCGCCGTCTGCCCAGCCGCGAGCGACCGGTCGAACAGCACCTCCGCCACCGTGAACCGGCTAGCCGTAACGGGACGCACGCGCCCGACAGCGCAACCTGACCCGGTCAGCACAGCAGGCAGTGCCCGGTCTGTCTCCTCGGCGCGGTGCAAGACGACCATCGAGCGGAGCTGGTCCACTTCGGACCGGATCAGCATCCGGACCCTGGTGCGCACGTCCCGCCCGTTGTGGTCCAGGAAGTGCTGGTCGTGCACGCTCAGGTAGGTCAACTCACCCGGCGCGGGCTCCGAGAGCTCGGAGAGCACCGGGGCGAGGCCGTTCGTGCTGTCCCACAACGACTCGTGCGGCCGCACGAGCCCGCCCCGGGCAACCCAACGCCCGCGGGGCTTTCGCGGCCCCAGGAGGGCCACCAGGTACCCGTGCGGCAGTTTCAGCACCTCCTCGATGACCTCGACCGCCCGCAGTGACTCCGGGCGCTCGGGGCGGGTGCGGCCGCGGCGCCAGTAGCTGAGGGTGGAGAGGCTGACCCGGATGCCCTCGCCTGCCAGCTTGCGCTGCAGGTGCTCCAGGCTCAGCCCGCTGCGCTCGATGGCGCCCGAGAGCACCGTCGGGAAGGTCTCCAGCGGTACGGGGTCGCTGACGCGGAATGGCTGCATTGGTCCCTCCTTCGGGGAAAACGGCAAGAACGGCAGGCCCCCGGTCGGGGGCCTGCCGTCCTGGCTGGTCAGGTGATCAGCTGGGGATCCTCGCGGTGCCCGCGTTGAACGCACCGAAACGGGTGACGGTCAGCGTGAACGTGGTCTTGCCGGTCTTCCCGTCGGCCGAGGTGGCCGTGATGGTGATCGGGTAGGTGCCGACCGGGGTCTGGAAGTTGGTGAAGAACCAGACGTTGCTGGTGCCGTTCTGGGCGATGGTCGCCGGGTTGAACGTGACCTGGGTGCCGGTCGGGGCGCCGGTCGCGGTCAGCCGCAGGCTGCCGGTCCCGCCGCTGGCCTTGACCGAGGTCTGCACGAGCTGGCCCTGCCAGCCGCTGCCCGAGGACGGGGTCGCGGTGACGGTGACGTCGCCGGTCGGCGGCTCGGTGGTGCCCTCCACGGTCAGCGAGACCGAGGTGGTGGCCGTCTTGCCGTTGGCGTCGGTGCCGGTGACGGTGATGTTCGAGGTGCCTGCCACCGCGGTGGACGACACGTCGAGGGTCAGCTTGGACGAACCACCAGCGGTGACCGAGGTCGGCTGGAAGACGGCCTTCACACCGGTCGGGACACCGGAGGCGGTCAGGTTGATGGTCTGGCCGCGGCTGCCACCGGCGGAGCTGATGGTGGTGGAGATGTACTTGCCCTTGGCCGCCTTCACGCTGCTCGGCGAGGCCGAGAGGGTGAAGTCACCGACCGGCGGCTCGCCGCCACCGGTCACGGTCAGCGAGTACTTGCCGGAGGCCGTCTTACCGCTAGAGGTGCTGGCGGTGATGGTGACCTCGTAGGTGCCGTTCGGCGCCGAGGCGCTCGCGTCGAACGTCAGCTTCGCCGAGCCACCGGTGGTGACGGAGGTGGGCTGGAAGACAGCCTGAACGCCACTGGGCAGGCCGGAGGCCGACAGCGTCGCGTTCTCGGCACCGCCGGAGCCCGCGGTGGTGTTGACGGTGGCCGACAGGTACTTGCCCGCGGCGACGGAGCCGCTGCTCGGGGTGACGCTGACGCCGAAGTCACCGGTCGGCGGGTCGACGGTGCCGACCTCCGACTTGACCCAGTCCCCCATCTCGTTGTCGAGGCGGCCGTAGACGCTGTACCACTTGAAGTCCGACCGGCTCCACGACGCGACACCGTAGATCTTGTTGTTGACGATCAGCGGGCCACCGCTGTCGCCGGGCAGGATCGTGATGCGGCCGTCGGAGTAGCCCGCGCAGATCATGTACGCCGACTTGAAGCCCGCGCCGACGCCCTGGCAGACCGAGTCGCCGTTGACGATCGGCAGGCTCGCCTTGTCCAGGGTGACGTCGGCGGAGTTGTCGTTGAAGTCCTTCTTGCCGTAGCCGAAGCCCTGGGCGGTCTTGCCGGGGGCGGCACCGCCGGAGTCGGCCGAGGTGGCGAACGCCGGGAACGCCGCACCACCCTTGAGCGCGATGTCCTTGTCCACGGTCACGACGGCGACGTCGTAGCCCTGGTCGAAGTTGACGTACTTCGGGTGCTTCTTGTAGCTGACGGCCTTCACGGCGAACCCGGTACCGGATCCGTTGTTGTAGTCCTTGAGGTCGTCGAGGCCGTAGACGAACGACTTGTCGCCAGCGGCGTCGGCGCAGTGCGCGGCGATCAGGATCTTGCGCGGGGCGACGACGGTTCCGGTGCAGGTCTGGCCCTGGGGACGAGTGCCTCCTGCACGGATGCCCGCGATGATGCCCGGGAACTCGCTCACGGTGGCGTCCGTGCCGCCGACGAACGACGGGGTGGCGTCGCCGAGGTTGGCGGGGACGGTGTCACCCAAGTAGTTCGCCGCGGGGGCGTTCGCCGGGGCACCGGCGGTCGACTGCGCCGCATTCGCGATGCTGGCGCCGACCGGCACCAACACCGTGGCCGCGGCCAGAGCCATCAGACCCCAGGACCGTGGTGTTCGTTTCACGATGGTTCCTTTCCGGATCAGGAACGCTCGCCTCTAGGCAGGGACGGCGGCGGTTCGCTGCAGGTCACTTTCGAGTGACGCCCGGTGAGGAACAATCAGGGTCGGTATCCGTAGGGGTACGGAACTTTATCCGGACCTGCGAAAACACGTGCTGGAGACGGGGGTCGGGTGGACTCGACGGACGCCACGAGACTGCGTATGAGCAGGCAGCGGGCCCGCGACACCGGGATCGAGCTCGCGCTGCGCAAGGCCCTGCACGCCCGTGGCCTGCGCTACCGGGTGCACCAGCGGCCGGTGCGCACTGTGCGTAGGGAGGCGGACGTCGTGTTCACCCGGGCCAGGGTCGCGGTGTTCGTCGACGGCTGCTTCTGGCACGGCTGCGCCGAGCACGCGACCTGGCCGAGGCGCAACGCGGCGTTCTGGCGCGACAAGATCGAGACCAACCAGCGCCGCGACCGCGACACCGACGCCAGGCTCACCGAGGCCGGGTGGCTGGCGCTGCGGGTCTGGGAGCACGAGGACCCGGTAGTCGCCGCCGAGCGCGTTCAGGCCGAGGTGCTGGCGCGTAGGTAGTCGGCCGTGTGTGTGGTTAGGCCGGGGAGTCGCGGCGCAAGGCAGTGCGGACCTCGTCGTACCAGGCAACCAGGCCGCGCTCTGCGGTGATGCTGCCGCGCAGGGTGAGGTACTCGTGCAGGCGGTGGCCGGTCAGCACGTCGCGGTCGGGGAACTCGTGCCGCTCCACCACCTCGTACCCGGCCAACCGCTCGGCGTGGTGCGCGCGGTGCCGCTCGACCTCGGCCAGCACCGCGGCCTGGTCGCCGAAGCAGGCACCGCGGATCTTCACCGCCAGGTCGTCGCGCACCTGCACCGGCTGGGCGGGCTCGGCCAGCCACCTCGTCAACTCGGCCTGGCCGGGCGCGGTGACCGTGTAGACCTTCTTGTCCGGCCTGCCGGTCTGCTCGACGTGCTCCGCGGCCACCCAGCCGCCGTCGGCCATGCGGTTGAGGACCCGGTAGATCTGCTGGTGGGTGGCCTGCCAGAAGTCACCGCCGGACCGGTCGAACCTGCGGGCCAGCTCGTAGCCGGTCCCCGTGTGCTCGCTCAGCGCGACCAGGATCGCGTGCTCCAACGCCATGTACTCGACAGTAGGTAAGCGCTTTCGTGCACTACAACGAGACGCGCGTCTCAGAGAGCCGTCAGGAACCGGGCGACGGCGTCGTTGAACTCCTCGGGTCGCTCCAGATTGGGCAGGTGCGCCGCGCCTCCTATCTCTACGACGTGCGTGGCGGGGATGAGCTTCACCTCGTCAAGCGGGGTGTACTCGTCTTCACTGCCCACTACGACCAAGGTGGGCACGGGGTGGGCGCGCAGAGACTCGCGGTAGTCAGGTCTGTCTGCTCGTCCGCGTTGCGCTGCTGCTGCGCCCTCCGGTGGCGCTGACAGCATCATCTTCAGCACGTGCTCTGCGGCTTCGTCGTTCCCGGGGGCGACCATCTTGGACAGGACTTCGCGCGCGTAGGGCCCCATCCCTTCGCGACTGAGCCTGTCGGCCATGTCGAGGCGGTCCTGTCGCGACTGTGTTGTCTCCGCGCGGGCGGTTGTGTCGGCGAGGATCAGGGCGCGTACGCGTTCCGGGTACTTCCGGTGGAACTCCATAGCGATCTGGCCGCCCATAGACAGGCCGCACAGGACTAGAGGCTCGTTCGGGGCCAAGGCTGCGAGGTCGTCGGCGAAGGTGCTCATCCTGGTCACGCCGGACGCGGGTTCCGCCGTGCCGTAGCCGCGCAGGTCGGGGGCGACGGCATCGAACCGGGCCAGTTGGGGCGTCCACATCGTGCGGTCGAACGGGTGGCCGTGGATAAGCAGCAGCATTGGGGCCTCCTTGTCCCCACCACCGTATTCGGGGCATGCTGTCGGAGCAATGAAAACAATGCCCTCGGAGCAATGATGGACTTCCGCGCAGTCGCCGACCGGATCGCCCGCGACATCGCCAACGGCAAGCTCGGTGCCGGTACGCGCCTGCCGCCGCAGCGCCGCTTCGCCCGTGACCACGGGATCGCGGTGTCCACGGCGTCCCGCGTGTACGCCGAACTGGTGCGGCGGGGGTTGGTGGTCGGCGAGGTCGGGCGGGGGACGTACGTGCGCGCCACGCCGTCGGTCGCGGAGTCCGCCCTGGCCGAGCCGAGCGGTGCGCCGGTTGATCTGGAGCTCAACTTCCCGGTCCTGCCGGAGCACACGGCGCTGATCGCGGAGAGCCTGCGCGCGATCCTCCGCCACGACGTGCTCGCCGAGTCGCTGCGGGCCGTTGGTGTTGCCGGCACTCCTCCGGCTCGGGCGGCGGCTGTTGAGCTACTCGCGCGTGGGGGGTGGGCGCCGCGCCCGGAGGACGTGTTGTTCGCGGGCAACGGGCGCCAGGCGATCGCGGGGGCCATCGCGGCTCTGGTGGCGCCGGGGGAGCGGTTGGGGGTGGAGGACATCACTTACGCGGTGGTGAAAGGGATCGCCGCGCGCCTGGGTGTGGTCCTCGTACCGCTGGCGACGGACGGCGAGGGGGTGACACCGGAGGCGCTGTCGTCGGCGGTGGGGCTGCGTGCTGTCTACTTGCAACCCACGCTGCACAACCCGCTGGGTGTCTCGATGGGACCGCGTCGCCGCGAGGAGATCGCGGAGCTGTTGTGCGCCAGGGACATCCCGCTCATCGAGGACGCGATCTACAGCTTCCTCCACGACGACCCTCCACTGTGGCCGCTCGTGTCGCGCGCGGTTCTCGTCGACAGCCTGTCGAAGCGCGTCGCCCCCGGCCTCAGCCTCGGCTTCGCGCTGACCTCGCCCGCCCTGCGCCCCGCGCTGATCAACACCATCCGCTCCGGCGGCTGGTCCCCACAGCACGTCGCCATGACCGCCATGACCACCTGGACAACAGACGGCACCGCCGCCCGCCTCCGCACCGCCAAACGCGCCGACGCCCAAACCCGCCAATCCCTGGCCGCCCAGTACCTGTCCGACCAAGACACCCAAGCCGACCCCCGCTCCTACCACCTCTGGTGGCGCCTCCCACCCCCTTGGCGCCCCGACACCCTCGTAGCCGCCGCCGCCCGAGCCGGAATCTCCATCACCCCCGCCGCCGCCTTCACCATCCCCCCAACAACCCCCCCACAAGCCATCCGCCTAGCGCTGGCCTCCCCACCCCTGCCCACCCTCGCCACAGCGCTGTCCCACCTGGCCACCCTGGCCACCACCCCAACCCCCGACGCTGACTGACTCTGCCCGCTGCTGCTGGCTGACAACGACTGACCCCGCCCCGCTGCTGGCTGATAACGATCAGCCAACCCCACACTCCCGCAACCCCCTTGCCCCCCGCCCCACCCAAGATCAACTCCGCTCCCGGGGCCCACCCTCCCGGGGCCCGGGGCCCCATCTCTGAACCTATCGCCCCGCCCACGGCGTCAATAGCCTCGCGCGCGGCCTTGTGGACAACCAGCCACCATGTGGATAACCCCCCCACACCCGGCCACCAGCAGCGGCTCCGCCCTGTCGCCAGCCTGGAGTCCGCCAGGCCGCCCACCGGCGGAATCAACTGGCCACCAACGGTGGATTCGCCCAGCCACCCGGCCGGGAAGTCGCCCACCGGCGGAATCAACCGGCCGTTCCCGGTGGGGCCACCCAGCCACCGGCCGGAGTCCGCCAGGTCGCCCACCGGGTGGAATTGACTGGCCACTGTCAGCGGGTTCACCCAGCCATCGGTCTGGAGTTCGCCAGCGGAATCAACTGGTCACAGCCAGCGGGTTCGTCCAGTCACCGACCGGGGGTTCGCCAGGCCATCCACTGGCGGAATCAACTGGCCACCAGAGGCGGATTCGCCCAACCGCCGACCGGGAATCCGCCAGTCGAACACCGGTGGAATCAACTGGCCACTGCACCAACTGGCCTGCAACGGCGGGCTCGCCCAGTCACCGGCTTGGAATCCGTCACGCCGTCAACCAGCACAATCACCCAGCCAGAAACCCGCCAAGTCGCCCACCAGGACAACCACCCAGCCACCAACCGCGAACTCAGCCAGCGACCAACCGCAGTGCCTCGATCAGCACCGGCCCCGGGATCCGCACCTGCAGGTCCGGCGCCGCGTGCAGCAGCAGGTCCGGCGGCCCCCCGGCCTGGTCCGCCAGCCGGTCGATCAGGATCGCGATCTCGACTCCGCTGAACTTCTGCCAGTGCTGCGGCCAGTCCGGCGGCACCGCGTCGTCGGTCACGAACGCGTCCACCACGCGGTCGCGCAGCACCAGCCGAGTCCGGGGCGGCCGGGTCGGGTCTGCGGGCAGCACGAGCGTCGCGGCGAGGACGGCGATCACGGCTTCCCGGTACTCGATCTGCCCGGTGTGCGCGAGTTGCAGCACGGCCTCTGCCTCCGACCGCGGCTCGGGCCACCCCAGCGCGACCGGGGACGGTCGGTACTGCGGGTTGGCCTGGAACTCGGCGATGATCCCGCCCCACGTGTCCACCGGGTAGCGGCCGACCACCGCCCACTCGGGGGTGTCCGGGCCGGGGTGGGAGGGGTCGAGGACCTCGACCCAGCCGCCGGGGTGGCTCAGGGCGTAGGAGCGCATGTCGGGGGTGATCGCGGGTGCCCACCGGGGGCGGTAGCGCGGGTTGGGGACGAACTCGCTGGTGATGTCCCCGTTGTCGTCGACCAGGTACCTGCCCGCGACCTGCCCGTCCTCGGCGACGACCGGCAGCCAGCTGTTCGGCGCCGACCTGGCCTCCGCGCGCAGGGCGGCGGTGATCGGAGGACGGTGCGGGGTCGACATAGGCCGTGCCACACTCCTTGGCTCGTGACGGGTCCTGACGAGTAACTCGCAGGGTACGAGAATCGGTTGCCGGAGAGGGGACGACAGGTCGACGCCGCTCGGGGGCCGCGAGGTCTTGCCCGACTAGGTGGAACGCGCTTCACCCCATCTAGTGACCACCGAATCGCCTGCTCACACTCTGTGTAGGTGCCGACCTGCGTGGACGCGGGGGAGCGGCCAACATCGACAGTGCCCCTGACGCCCTCGGCCGGATCTGCCAGATGTACCCGTTCGTGTCCAGGTGGTTCCGAGATCGCACGTCGCCCGGCTGGGGAACGCGGCGAGCGGCGCTGTCCGGTCACGACACCGCCGGGATGGAGCTGACTGCTTGTGGCGGCGGCGTTGGGCCATCCCGGTGAACCGCCGGGGCCACCGAATCCCGCAGTGGTGCGAAATCCACCGCCATTCGGGTGTCGACGGCCGCCGCTCAGTCCACAGTGGACACTACGGCTTGCGCACATTTGCGAAACAATAGGCAACACGATCACATGGGCGTTTCGCTGTCGTCATGGCGCTTGGCATGCGGGATCATCTGCGCCATGACCGGTCGGGACGGCGAAGACACCAACTCTTGGCCACTCGGGGAACTGCTGCGCCGTGCGCGCGACGATAAGGGCTGGTCGCAGGAGGACGCGGCGCAGAAGGCCCGGTTCTCGCGCACCTCGTGGCAGCAGTTGGAGAGTGGGCGGCGGGCGGACCGCAAGCCGTTCCGCCCCAAGGCGGACACGGTGATCAACGCCGCGCTGGCGGTGGACATCGAACCGAGCGAGGCGCTGCGGCTGGCCAACCTCGACCCGACCAAGTACGAGCCAGCCCGCGCCGGGCGGCCGACGGCGACGGTCACCGAGGTCCGCGAGCTGGTGATGCGGCTGACCGAAGAGCAGCGGCAGGCGGTGGTCAACCTGATCCGGTCGTTCACCGAGCCGATCCCCTCGACCTCGCCCACCACCGCTGAGGCGTACCGGCACAACAACGTGCTGCCGCACAAGAAGCGCGGCAAGGGCGACTACTAGCGGCACCGCCGAACGGGTGGAGTTCGGACACCGTTCCTCCGCAAGACATCCACCCGATCGCACCACCGGCCAGGGCAGGCTCGGTCGTGGACCCGCCCGGCGCCTTTCCGGTCAATGGGTCCAGCGGCGCGTGGGCTACCCCCGAGCTGGAACCGAGGATCTGGGAGTACGACAACGTCATCAAGTTCGACGGTGACAACTACGGCCGCGGAGTCGACTGGCTGGCCGTCGAACTCTCCGGTGCCGGTGGCGCCCCGCTCGTGCCGGGGACGTACACCGGCGTGACCAACCGGTACCAACACCCGGACAACGTCGGCATCCAGGTGATCTGGAACGGTCTCGGCTGCGGCAGCGACGTCGCCGAGTTCACCATCAGCACCCTGGAGCGCGACGAGGACACCGGGCGCCTCACCGCTTTCGACGCCGACATCACCCAGCGCTGCGGCTCCGCCGACGGCCCGGTCTTCACCGCCACGCTGCACCACCGGGCCTGACCGGCACCCGGGCGAGGCATAGGTCTAGACCATAATGGCCGGTTGTCGCTAGCCTGCGGCCCATGAGGTCGCGTGTGGTCACCCTGTTCCTCGCCCTGGTGTGCGCCCAGGTGCTGCTCTTGGCCCCGGCCACCGCGACGACTGCCCCGGCCACCGCGACAGCGACCCCGGCCACCGCGACGGTGGCTCCGGCAGCCGGGACCCCGGTGGTCCGGTTGCCGCGCCCGACCGGTGTTCTGCCGGTGGCCACCACGGCCGTCCACGTCGTCGATCAGTCCAGAGTGGACCCGTGGGCGCCGTCGCCGCGGCTGCGCGAGCTGATGGTCCAGCTGTGGTACCCGACGTGGACCACCAGGGGCGCCCGCGCCGAGTACGCCGACGTCGAGGTGACCCGGTCGTTGGAGGCCGCGCTCGGCGCGCCGCGGGACTCGCTGCGGGTGATCACACCCAATGCTGTGCGGGACGGTGCCGCAGTGCCGGTTCGGTTGCCGCTTGTGCTGTTCAGCCACGGTTACGCGGGTTCGCGGGCCACCGGGACGGCGCTCGCGGAAGACTTGGCCAGCCACGGGTACCTCGTCGCCGCCGTCGACCACACCTACGAGGCCGCCGCGGTGCGCTTCCCCGACGGTCGCGTGATCTACCACGGACTCCCGCCCGAGGACGACATCGCCGCCGCGATCCGGGTCCGGGCCGACGACCTCAGCACGGTACTGACCGAACTGCTCCGCCGCCGCCTGGTGGACCCACGTCGAGTCGCTGCCGTCGGCCACTCCGCAGGTGGCGCTACCGCCTTCGAAGCCGCCCGAACCGACCGTCGGATCCACGCCGCTCTTAATCTCGACGGTGGTCTTACGTCACCGGTGGCTCCAGTCCCGGTTCCAGCGCTCTTGCTGACCGGCGCGTGGCACTTCGACTCATGGACTGAATGGGCTTCGGTGCAACGCTCGTGGGGTCGTCACCTGGCTGTGAACACCATGGGCCACTACAGCTTCACCGACGCGCCGTACTACGTCGAGCCCGGCAACCTGCGCGCACTACCAGCCGACGTCTTCGCCGAGCTATTCGGCACCGTTAGCCCTACCCGCGCGGTCGAGTTGCAACGCACCTATGTCCGCGCCTTCGTGGACCGCTGGCTGCGCGGCGTGCCCACCGCGGTGTTCGACCGGGAAGTCGCGCGATACCCGGAAGTCGAGATCCGCTGAACCCTCAACCGGTCGCGGAATCCTCACCCGGCGCTTTCTCGGTCAGCCGGTGGAATTGGTCGACAATGAGCTGCACGTTGTTCTCGATCCGGTCGAGCCGTTCCGTCCGCACATCGATCACGTCGATCTTCCCGCTGATTTCCCGCAACAGGTGGACGATCAACTCCAGGTACCCGGGCACGTCATCGGCCGACTTCGCCGCAGGCTCACCCGGCTGCGGCGGGGACCGGTGCTCCAGCACGGAAACCAGGTGCTGCGGGTGCAGTTCCAACGCCGTCGACAACGCCTCCAACGTCAGCGGACTGCGCTTGCGGTCGCCGAGGTTGTACTGGATCTCCCGAATGGTCCCCTTCGACAGCTGCGACCGCCGGATCAGTTCCTGCTGATTGAGCCCCAGCGCCACCATCCGCTCCCCAACCACAGCAGCCACCGCCGCCCAGTCTTCCTCCACCAATTCCCTCCACCCTCGGCACAGGCGCCCGAGAGTAGCGCCCCCCGCCCCCCTCAGCAGCCCGCCCGGCGGAGTGGATAATATTAACCCCCGAATAGGGATAAAAGAACTCCGCTGAGGTTGGCGAGGAGCGCGCGCGGGTCGTCGGCGCGGCCTTCAGAGTTGGTCGAAAGGAATGGCCGCGGCCAACAAGGCCCGGACGTACGCCGCGGCGGCCAGCGCGGCATAGGGGCGCCAGTCGGCGGTGTAGGTGCTGTCCGCGTAGTCGCTGATGCCCCTGACCATGAACCAGTGGCGGTCGTTGAGGAACGCGCTGGTCCCCACTCCCGCGCCCTCCATCTCCACCGCGCGCAGGTTGTGCGCGGCGGCTATCCGGTCCCGCAGCGCGGCATCGCGCACCGAGATGTCGGCGCTCCCGATTCGTCCTTTGTGGACCTTGGGGTACCCGGGCCGGTGCCCGCTGCGGTCGCGGCGCGGGTGGCGCCTGCGCTGCCCACCTGGGGTGAGGGGCGCCAGCACGTCGGTGCGGTCTGGCGGGCGGCGGAACGCCGGGCCCGCCTCGTCCAGCCACTGCTCCCAGGGCCGTTCGCCCGCCAGTTCGTCCACCTCCAGCCGGTCCGACACCCTGGTGAGGTAGTGCCACGGGCGCGGGAACACCGCCCGGCTGGTCGCCCCGTCCTCGGTGACGACCAGGTGGGCGTAGTCCGCGACACCCCAGGTGGCCAGGACGACGTCCCCCAGTCGGACGTGCCGTTGCGGCGCGTCGGGTGCTGGGATGCCCGCCGCCACCCCGGTCATGACCAGGCAGGACACCGTGGGGTGGCTGCGCAGCATGTTGGTGGCCGCGTCGGAGGCAGCGGCGTTGGCCGTCGCCCCGGTCTGGGCGAGCACGACCCGGTGCGGGCTTGCCGGGTCGGCGCTGGGCAGCTCGGCCAGCAGGTAGTCCGCGTGCCCGGCGGCGGGGGCGCGCCGCTGGTCGAGCAGCAGCGACCGCATCGCGTTGAACTCCACCGTCATCGCGGTGAGCAGGCCGACCGTGGGGCCGGACTCGACGGGCACCGGGCGCGGCGCGGTCCGCGCGGGCACGGCACGGGCGTCGCGCAGCAGGTCGCGGTCGAGCTCCAGGTACACCTGCTCGTCGGCCAGCCAGATCCGGGCGTCGCGGGCGAGGGTCCTGTCCTCGGCGAACATGCCGCCGTCGGCGACGCCGTCGAGCGTCCGCGCCATGTTGTCCTCGGCGATCTCGACCGTGCGCCGCATCGTGGCCAGGGCGGTCAGCGTGGACACGACGTCCGCCTCGACCGAACCGGTGTCTGCGGCGCGCGCGTCGTCCCCGAGAGCGGCGACGGCGTTCGCCACCCGGGACCGGAGCGCGGCGGCTATCCGACCCCGGTCCCACACCCGGAGTTGGTAGCGCAGCTTGGCCGCGTGGATGAGATATCTGGCCAGCAGCGGCGCCACCGGCCGCCCGTCCGACCACACCCACGCGCTCAGCTCCCGATCGCGGTCCTGCGGCGTGAGGACGACCAGCCTGCGCAGCCGCCGCTCGTCCGCGCGGGGCGAGATCTCCCAGACCGGGAAGCCGTTCCTCGTCGTCACCCCGGTGCCCTCCCAGCCGCGCACCGTCGGCACGTCGGGCAGCCGGGCGGCCACCACCGCGGCCAACTCGGCGCTCGCGGGCAAGTCCGGTCCGGACCCGGGTGGTGTGTGGCCGAAGTAGATCCGCACCTCGCCGAGCAGTCGCTCGTGCGCACCCGCCACGACCGACTCCCAGCGGCGTTCGTGTTCGCGCCAGCCGCAGGAGCCGGTGAACAGCACCGACAGGTTCACCACGTCGTGCCTGCGGCGCAGCACGGCCTGCGCGGTGCCGTCGACGTTCTGCGCGACGGCGAGGACCACCTCCTCGACGGACTCGTCCGGCAGGTCCTCCGGTGGGTCGACCGCGATCCCCGTGCCACTGACCGGGTGCCCCATCAGCGGGCTCAGCGCGTGCCACATCCGCCGCAGGAGGTGGTACGGCTGGTCACCGGTGACGGTGTCCGCCACGACGAACGCGTGGACGACCAGTTCCTCAGCGGTCACCGCGGGAACCGGCATCGGCGTCCTCCTCGTCGGTGTGGCGCCCGAGGTCGTGCTGGAGCCGGTTGATCCGCTCCCGCAGCTCGTCCGGTGCGCCGACGCGGGCCTCCGGCGGCTGGTTGATCTGCTGGTTGCGAAACGGCGTGGCGGCTTCCAGGTTCGCGGCCGCGATGTCGAGCGCGGCGGTGTCGCCCGCGGCGACGGCGTGCTCGACGGCCGCGACGAGGTCGGCCAGCCGAGGCCACCGCCGCGCGGCCACCCGCCACCGCAGCACGTTCCCCAGGACCTGCAGCGCTGCCGCCCGCACCTTCTCGACCAGCGCACCGTCCCGCAGGGCGTCGTCGGTCGGCAATGCCCATCCCCTCTCGCCGCGGTCTCGGGGGGAAAGCGTACGACAGCCGCCCACCCGCCGTGGTGGCCGAAAAGCACGACAGTTCCAGGACAACTGCCCCGCCGGGCCGCGTCGCCCACTGCCAGTCGGGTGCGCGGACCTGGATCCTTGGTCGGCGGCCGCCGGAGGGGATTGCCTTGAGCAGGCCGGGATTCGCCCACCGGGGGCGGGGCCGCTGATATCATGATCGTCGAGGAGGCACTCGCGATGCCTGAGGTGTTCGTGAACTACCGGGTGCGCGAAGACCCCGGTTACGCCACGCTCCTCTACCGCGAACTGGGGCAGCGATTCGGGTCGGACAGCGTGTTCCTGGCCGCTCGGTCCATCCGCGCGGGTGACGACTACGTCCGGGAGGCGTTCGACCGGCTGCGCGAGTGCTCCGTGCTGCTGGCGGTGATCGGCGAGCGCTGGTCGGTCTCCGGTGAGCGGGACTGGGTGCGCCGCGAGATCGCCATGGCGCTGGCGTCCGGGATCCGCGTGGTCCCGGTCCTCATCGAGGACGCCGACCTCCCCGTGGTCGCCGACCTGCCCGACGACATCGTCGGCCTCGTCCGCTGCCAGGCGGTGCGGCTGCGGCACTACTCGTTCGACAACGACATGTCGGCGCTGGTGGACGAGCTGCTCAGGTTGGCGCCCGCGCTGCGGTTGCGCGCCGCCGGTGGCGTGGCCGAGGCGCAACCGGTGCGGTACGAGGTGAAGGGGAACCCCCGCTGCGGGATCGCCGTGGTGCCGGGGCGGATCCGCAGGGTCCGCCACATCGACATGTGGGTCAACAGCGAGAACACCGACATGCAGATGGCCAGGCACAACGACTTCTCGGTGTCGGCCATCATCCGGTACTGGGGTGCCGCCCACGACGGGGCCGGGCAGGTGATCGACGACCTGGTCGCCGACGAGCTGACGGCCGCGGTCGCGGGCAGGCGCTCGGTCGCCCCCGGCACGGCGGTGGTGACCGGGGCCGGGCGGCTGACCGCGACCAACAACGTCCGCCGGATCATCCACGTCGCGTCGGTGCAGGGCGAGCCGGGCGCGGGCTTCCGGCAGGTGCGCAACGTCGACGAGTGCGTCACCAACGCGCTGGCCTGCGCCGAACGCGAGGCCGCCGAGGACGATCGGGTGCGGACGGTGCTGTTCCCGTTGCTCGGGGTCGGTGCCGACCCCGGTGCCGAGCCGGAGAGGACCGCGCGCCGCATGGTCGACGCCGCGCTCGACCACCTGCGCGCGACCCCGGGCACCCTGCTCAACGAGATCGCGTTCCTCGGCTACAGCGCCGCCGAGTTCGCCCTGCTGCTGCGTGTTCTGGCTGAGTTCCCGCTGACCAAGCGTTGAGGAGACCACCAGGTGAAGTACCCGCACCTCCCCCCGATCGGCGACGACGGCGCGGCCCCCGCCTGGCACCTGGCCGCGACCGACCTCACCACCGCGCTCGAGCTCTCCGCCGGTGTCACCGCTCCCGGTGACGTGGTGCTGCGCGCCGAGCTCCTGCGCAGGGCAGGCGACGGCGCCGAGGGGCTGCGCCTGCTGGAAACCCTGACCCCGCAGGGCGTCGACGTCCCGCTGGTGGCCTTCGCGCTGGCGACCTTGAACTGGACCCAGGGCGACGGCAGGGCTTCCGCGCGGCAGTACGAGGAAGCCGCCCGCGGGTACGAGCGCCTGGGCGACGACGACGGAGTCCTCGCCGCCCGGACCGGCATCGCCCGTGAGGCCCGCCGCAGCTACCGCAAGGAGAAGCGGACCCTCCTCGACGCGGCCCTGGCAGTCGCGGACCGCTGCTCGGACGTGCACCTGCTCGCTGACCTCACACGTGAGCACGCGGCGTGGGACTTGATGGTCGGCAAGCACGACACGGCGCTGGACCTCGCCGAGGAGGCCGCGGCGGTGCACCGCGCGGTCGGCGACCGGTACCTGGTCGGACTGGCGGACATGCTCAGGGCGCGCGCCCTCAACGCCGCGGGCTACCGCTCGGAGTCCATCGACCTGACCCGGCAGCTGCTCGACGTCGCCGACGAGATCGGTTCCGGCGGGCTGAAGATGCTCGCCGTCGTCTACTTCGCCAACTTCCTCCAGCGCGGGGTGGTCGTCGGCGGTCACGAGTGGGCCATGGCCAAGGACCTGGCCACCGAGGCGCTCGAGCAGGCCGACGACGCGTTCACCATGGCCGAGCTGACGCTGCCACTGGCCCACCTGCACACCACGGCGGGGGAGTTCGACGAGGCGGCGCGGTGCCTGGACGAGTACCAGCGGCTCCTGCGGGTCGTCGGCGGCAACCAGGTGAGCGAGGCCAACCTGCTCAAGGCGCGCGCCCGGCTCGAACTGGCGCGCAACGGCGGTATGTCCGTCCGGGGGTGGAGCCGCCTGCCCGAGTCGATCAGCAACCTGTGGCGGGTGCGCACCGCGTTGCGCGAGGCGGGGGAGGTGTACCGGGAGGCCGGTCTCACCGCCGGGGTCGACGGCGTCGGCTGGCACATCGATCTGCTGGAAGTGCTGGGTGCCGGGCACTCCAAGGGCGCGCGCAGGCTGACCAGCACCGCGCGCGACGCGCTCGACCAGGCCCGCGACCACCTGCTGTACGCGGAGTACCAGAGCCGCTCCGGGAACACCGAGGCCGCGCTGGAGTCCTACACGGCCTCCGAGGCCGCCGCGGTGGCCTCGGGCGCCACGATGTTCGCGGTGGCCGCCGCGGCGGGCAGCGCCCTGATGGCGTACGAGTCCGGCGACCACGCCACCACCGCCGTCCACCTGCGCGCGGGCATGGGGCACCTGGAGCGGATCCGGGGCGCGGTGGCCTCCGGCACGGCCCGCCGCCACATCACCGACAACATCCGCGCCCACTACGAACAGGGCATGCTGCTCGCGGCCCGCATCGGTGACGGGGAACTGGTGCTGGAGGTCGCCGAACGCCTGCGCACCGACCGCCTCGCGGGCCTGCTGCGCCGGGGCCACGCCGACCTCCCGCCCGACCTCGCCGACCTGCTCGCCGAGATCGCCGCGGTCAGCTCCGCGCTCGCCGAGCACGACCCCAGCCAGCGCGGTGTCCGCTCCGCGCCCCGCACCCTGGCCGAGCAGTCGGAGCCGCAGCTGAGCCAACGACTGTCCGAGCTGTACACCACCCTCCGCGACCGCACCAACGACCTGTTCGCGGAGACCTTCGGCGCCGAACCCCTGCGGATGGACCGGCTGGCCGACGTGCGCCAGGACGTGCTTGTCCTCGTCCCCATCCGCACCGCGGACGGCGAGCACCTGGTGTCGGTGTGGCGCGCGCCTGGCGGTGCGTGCGAGTCGATCGCGGTGCCGGTGACCGAGGAGGTCGAGCGCCTGAAGGCGGCGCTGCTCAGCGCGGAGCACCGGGAGCGGATCCTGCTGCGGGCGGGCGATCTGGCGCCGTTGACCCGGGTGCTGCCCGAGGCGTTCGTGCGCCACCTGGTGAGCGCGCCCGATCCCGTGCGGCTGGTGGTGATCCCCACCGGCTGGCTGTGGTCGTTGCCGCTCGCCGCCATCCCGTTGTCCACAGAGGACGACCTGCTGGTCGACCACGCCGACATCGTGCTGGCGCCGTCGCTGCGCTTCCTGACCGCGCTGCAGGACCGCGAGCCGGTCGCGCCCGCGCCGGTGGCCGCGGTCTCCTGGCAGGACACCACCGCCGACATCGATGCCCCCGAGTTGGACGCGCTGTCGACCCACCCCGACGGCCACACCCGCGTCACCGACCCGGCCGAGGTGGTCTCCGTCTTCGTGCGCGGCGGCACCCGCTGGCGCACCGCGGTCGTCGCCGCGCACGGCAACCGCGAACCCGGCCTGGCCCACGCCATCCTCGCGGGCCCGGCCATCGCCCTGTCCGCCGCCGACTTCCTCACCGGAACACCCACCCCGCCCGCGTACCTGTCCCTTGCCTCCTGCCACACCACGTTCGCGGGTGACGACCAGTACGAACCCCTCGGCCTCGCCGTGGCCGCCCTCACCGCGGGCGCCACCCACGTCGTCTCGACCACCTTCGAGATCGGCAGCCAGGACAGCATCGTCAGCGACTGCCTTTCCGCTCTCTACGCGGAGTTCCCGCACACCACCTCGCCTGCCGCCTCCCTGTCCGCCATCCTCCGCGACCCGGCGCTGCGCGCGCACCGGCTTTACCACTGGGCGGCCCTGACCATCATCGGCATCCACTAGGACTTCCGCGCATCCCGAGGTGTGGGCGCGCCAGTGGGTAGTCTCCGCGCATGAACCGCGCACGGCAGACGGTCACGCTCACCGCAGACCTGATCATCCTGACCATTCGGGACGGTGTGCTGAGCGTGTTGCTCGTGGAGCGGGAGAACAAGCCCTTCCAGGGGCGGCTGGCCCTGCCCGGCGGCTTCCTGCGCGGTGACGAGTCACTGGAGGAGACCGCGGCGCGGGAGTTGGCCGAGGAGACCGGTCTTGACGCCGTGGGCCTGCGGCTGCGGCAGGTGGGCGTCTACTCCGCACCCGACCGGGACCCGCGCCGCCCTCGGGTGGTGACCTGCGCCTTCCTCGCCATCGCCGCCGACCTCCCGGTCCCGGTCGCCGGGTCGGACGCGCGCGCCGCCAGGTGGGTGCCGGTCGCGCGGGCAGCGGATCCAGGGTTGGCCTTCGACCACGACCGCATCCTGGCCGACGCGGTGGACCTGGCCCGCACGCTGCTGCAGTTCAGCACCATCGCGACTGTCTTCTGCGGACCCGAGTTCACCATCGGCGACCTGCGCGAGGTCTACGAGACGGTGTGGGGGGTCGAGTTGGACAAGCCCAACTTCCACCGCAAGGTCACCGACGCCGACGGTTTCCTCGAACCCACCGGCGACAAGCGCCCCTCGGCCACCGGCAGGCCCGCTGCCCTGTACCGCGCGGGTGCCGCGGCGGAACTGGTCCCGCCGATGATGCGGCCGCGTTCCGGCGCCTAGGCTAGTTTTTGTCAACTTGACTATTGGCTCTACCAAAGCACTTGTGCTCGCCGCCGGTTCGTGTCAGCATGACAATTAGAGCGGTGTCACAGGTTCTGCCGCTGTGCCACCACGACACCACCCCTGATCCCGATACCCGCCTCGCAGTTGCCCGGTCCCGGGGCGCCCGATCGTGTTGGAGTGAGCAACCGGTGAATGTGATCATGACAGCGCTCGACGTCGAGCACGCGGCCGTCTTGGCGCACCTGTGCGACGTGCGGCCGCGGCGGCACCCGTCCGGCACGGTGTTCGACGTCGGGGTGGTGGCAGGCCACCCGGAGCACCGCGTCGCGCTGGCCCTGACCGGGGTCGGCACCACCGCCGCGGCGACGCTCACCGAGCGGGCCAACGCCGCCTTCGCCCCCGCCGCCATGGTGTTCGTCGGTGTCGCGGGCGGCCTGCGCGAGTGCCTGGCGATCGGCGACGTCGTCGTCGCCACCAAGATCTACTCCTACCAGGGCGGGCGCAGCGAGGACGACGAGTTCCTGGTGCGCCCGTCGGCCTGGTCCGTCTCGCACCGCCTCGACCAGGAGGCCAGGAGGCTGCTGCGCGGCGACGCCTGGCACGCCCACCTCCCCGCCAGGGCACCCGCCGTCCACTTCCAGCCCATCGCGGTCGGCGACGCCGTGCTCGACTCCCGCACCTCCGAGCTGGCCCGCAGGCTGCGCACCTCGTACAACGACGCGGTGGCCGTCGACATGGAGGGCTCCGGGTTCGCGCACGCGGCGCACCTCGGCAACCAGGTGCACGCGATGGCGGTGCGCGGCATCAGCGACCACGCCGACGGCGAGAAGACCGCCGCGGACCGGGCTGGCGGGCAGGCGCTCGCGGCCCGCAACGCCGCGGCGTTCGCCATCGCGCTGATCACCGCGCTCGAACCCGGTGCCGAGCAGGCTGGAGAACCCGGCGCCGGGGGCCACGCGCCCGGGGTCCCGGTCATCCACAACAGGAACATCGCCCGCGACAACGCCCACGTCGGCCAGCAGATCGGCGTCAACCTCGGCTCGATCGGGGGATCCCGATGACCGAGGACGGGGACCGGTACGACATCGACAACCAGAACATCGTCTCGGGCAACGGCCACGTCGACACCCAGATCGGCGTCTACAGCGTCTACCACGACGCCACCATCTACACCGTCGACAAGGGCGACCGGCCCGAGCGCAAGCAGGAGGTCGCACTCGCCTACCTGACCGGCGGCGTCCCGCGCCACGCCGAGGAGTTGCTCGCCGAGCTCGTCTTCAACGGCGACCCGTCCACCGAGCGCGCCTACTACTACGTGCTGTCCGTGCTCAGCGAGCGTGGCTTCGCCGACCTCACCAGCCGCCTGGTCAGCGGCATCCGGGACGCCAGGAAGATCTGCGACTCGCTGCCGCAGGACCGGTGGAAGCAGGCACTGCACGTCGTCTGGCAGATCCTCGACCACGTCCGGTCCGACGACGGCGGCGCGTCGTTCGCCGCGGTGGGCGCGTTCGGCAGGCTGCCCGCCGAGCGGCAGGACGAGATCACCACGCACCTGGCGATGCTGGTCGACGGCTTGGTCGAGCAGCAGCTCAACGCCGAGCGCAAGCACGAGGTCGGCGCGGAGCGCTTCTCCCGCGACCGCGTCCTGCGGGCGAGGCTGTTCTTCGAGCCCGATCCCGCGGAGCCGGTCCGGTACCAGCCCCGGATGCTCCTGGGGGAGACCGGGGACCGGCGGCCCGTGATCGTCGGGGGCCTGCTGGCGCTGGTGTCGTTCATCGGCCTCTTCTTCGGCCCGGTGACGTTCTCCCTCGTGGCCGGGGTGTTGCTGGTGGTGGCCGGGTGCGCCGTGCTGGGCCGCTACGGCATCGAGCACACCGCGCACCTGCTGAACGTGGCCCTGCGGCGGGACACCGAGAAGGCCGAGAACGAACCCGCGGGACCGACCGCCGTCGACAAGCTCGTCGACCGCTGCTTCCGCGAGGCGCGCCCCGAGTACGCCGCGGAGTGGTCGCGGTACGCCGCGGGCTACCGCACCCGCCTCAAGCAGCGCTTCAACGCCCAACTCCGCTTCGACGACCCGGATCAGGTCAAGAAGCACAAGTGGCTGCTCGACTGGCACGCGCGACGGGTCGCCGTGCAGTGGCCGCACCACGACCGGTACGGGCAGCCGGAACCCACCGCCCCCGGCGGCGCCCGGCTGTGGCAGGCGGCCGGGGTCCTGGTCGCCGTCGCGGGTGTGCTCCTGCTGCTGTTCGGGGCGCAGCGCTGGCAGGCCATCCCGCTGCTGGTGGGCGGTTGGTTCGCCGTGCCGGGGCTGGTGGAGGTCGTCGCGGCGGGCCGCGCCGCCCTGCTGCCGCTCAAGGAGGCCAACGAGGTGTTCGACGAGGAGATGGCCGAGTTCGACCGGTGGCGGCGGGAGTTGCGGGACCGCCCGACCGACAGCGAGATGGCCAGGTGGCTGGCGCTGGACAAGGCGCACCTCAAGGCCGAGGCGCTGCGCGCGGGCAACATCACCGAGCGGGACCTCGTCTCGCACGTGGTCATCAACCAGTGGAAGCCCGGCGGCAGGCTCGGCCGGGTGCACCACGGACCGCCGCGCTACACCGACTACAAGGTCACCGTCATCCTGCTCACCACCCACGGCGTCCGGGCATCGCAGGGGTACCTGGACTTCCTCACCGGCGAGATCAAGGACACGAGCTGGGACACCTTCGGGTACGACCGCATCGCCTCCGCCTCGCTGCGGGTCCAGGAGAAGGCCGCGTACAAGAGGCCGGGCAAGGTCCGCAACCGCCTCTTCACCCTCCGCCTGCTCAACAACCACGAGATCATCACCGTCGACGAACGCCTCGACATCGAGGACGACACCAAAGCCGCCGACGAATCCGAACTGGAACGCCTCGCCGCGGCGACCTCCGGCATGGACGCGGCCCTACCAGTCCTGGAAGCCGTAGCCCACCAAGGCAGCGCCTGGATCACCCTGGAACGTGACCGCCGAACCCTCTGGTCCCGCACCTGGTCAACTTGAGCCCCGCGAACACACCACCCACACCAAGCGCCCCCGGACAACCCCACCCAAACACCACGAAGGGGCACTGGTTGCACGGGTAGCGGAATCGATGGACAGCGGTAGTGGTTTGTAGTCAGTCAGCGATGGGCTAGTGGAACGGACGGAATGGATGCGTCGGTGGGGCGCGGGCAGCCCGCGGACCCGGGCGCAGCGCCCCCCAACCGCCTCGCCGATGTGCTGCAGGTAGGAGGTCCGCGGTCTGCCCGGCGGCCACCACCTCCCCGGTCGGGTCGGTCAACCGACCGCCGTACCAGTCACAGTGGGTGAGCACGACGAAACGCCACCGCCCCGCAGCAGTCGGGCCGCAAGCAGCGCCGCGCTTTCGGCGGGCGGGACCCCCGAGCGTCCCAGCGGGAGGCTGGCGATGATCAGGTCCGCAGTCGCGACTGTCGCGTCAAGCCGCTCCGGTGAAGGTCACCGCGGCCGTCGGCTCGGCGGATGCGGGGGCGGCTAGCGCGGTGGGGTGAAGTCGGTGATGAGATCGGCCCAGAACGGGCGCGACGTGTCCACGGGCGCTGTGCCGCCACACTTGACAACGCAGAGGGTGGTTGGTCCTACCGGATTCCATGTAGGACCAACCACCCTCGCATGTGGCCTGACTACCAGGTTGTGCTGCTCAGGAGTTCCTCGACCGAGGCTGCCGTGGCGCCGCCGGAATCGCTCAGGGCTTCTGTGACCAAGTCGGTGACCACGAGGGCCGCGGTCTGGTGCCGGACGTTGATCTGTTCCTGGATGCAGTCCAGCCCCCCGTTCGCGTACTCCTCGAAGATCTTGATCCGCTCCTCGAGGCGGGCGTCGTCCATGATCTCCGGGTCGTCGGACACGTTGACCGCGATCATGTTGATCAGTGCTTCACTGTATCCGGAGCCGCTGATCAGGACCTCGTAGCGGATCGGGTCGCCAGCGGGCTTGGTGACTGGCTTACGGCGGTCGTTGCGGAAGCCCAGAGCGGCGGCGAAGATCAGGATGTCGCGGTACGCGCCGAAACCAGCGTCGTCTCGAAGTTCGTGGATGAGCCGTTCGTGCTCTGCCGGGCGACGGGCACGATGGTCCATGGGCGCGGTCATCGTTTGATCTCCTTGAGCAGGGAGTGGTCAGTGTCGGCAGGTCGGATGTAGGGGTAGTTCTGACCACCCAGCTCGATGTCGTCTTCGGTCGTACCCGCCAGGCTGGTGTGGGACTCGATGACACCGAGGTGGCTGACATACGGGTTGAGCTCGGCCACCACTTTGCCCAGGCCTTGGCTCTTGCTGACCAAGACCACGAGCTGCGGCGCCATCTGGGCCAGCGCGCGGGAAACCGCTTCCTGATAGTTGTGGTCGAGTGACCCGAATGCCGCGTCCATCACGATGGGGTAGGTACCCGCGTCCTCTGCGGGATCCCCCTCGGCGCGTCGTTCCCGCCGGATCTCCCGAGCGAGCTCGGACACCGCCGCGACGAAGCTGAGGCTTAGGATCTGGCTCTCACCGGTGGATTTCGGCACCGGGTGCGGCACGCCGTCGACATCTGTGTGCAGCGTGAGCTCGAACCGCTCGTTCAGGGACGGCACGTAGTTCTTGTAGGTGATGCTGCGGAAGGTCGTCTTCAACTTGGCGTCGAGACGGCGGCGCATGTCCTCCGAGCGGATCGTCAGGATCTCGTCCAGTGCGCGTTGCACGTTTCGAACAAGGTTGGAGCGGGCACGTGCCTTGGCCGCCAGTTCATCGGTGACCTCGGCGGTCTCGCGTTCGCGGACCTTCTTCTCGATGTTCTTGGTGACCTGTTCGAGTTCGCTGCCAACCGCGCCGAGTCGGCGCTGCCTCTCGCCGTGGCGGATGTCCAGATCTATGCGCTTCGACTCCAGCTTCTGGACGTTCTCCTGGCGATTGTTGCGGAGTTTGTCGTCCAGTTCGGACTTCTGCTCTTCAAGTCGTGCGATCGAGTCGCGCAGGTCACCGATGCGCTTCACGGCCTGGCTGAGCGAGTCGCGCAAGTCCCGGCGATCCGCGTTCATGGGGTCAATCTGTCCGCGGAGCTTTTGCCAAGCCGTCTCCACGGCTTGGAGGCCTGCGCGCTGGCGCCACTGGGTCACCAACCTCCAGGACTCGGTATGCTGGTGCAGCCGCGTCCCGCAGATGCACGCCTCGTCTTCGAGGAGCTGGTCGACGAACTCGCGTTTGAGCGGTGCGGGCAGTGCGCCCTTCTGGTACATCGCGTTCGTCATCTGGCTGGTGGACTCGGCCAGGCTCTCCGCGAAGGCGAGGAAGCCGCGCTTGGCGATTATGTTGGCGCGTTCGTTGACCGCTTCCTGCAGTGCGATCTTGCCTTCTTCGAGTTGTCGGGTGACGTTGTCACGCTGTTCCTGGGTGGGTTTTGCTGTCTCGTTCTGGCGAAGCAAGTCGAGCACACTGGAACGCTCCTGTTCGAGCGATGCCAAGTCGCCCTCCAGGATCTTCCGCTCATCCCGGAGAATGCCCTTGCGTTTGGTCAGTTCATCGATGGCTTGCTGTATCTCGCCGACGTTGGCGTCCCCGTACTTGCGGATGTCGTTGCCCAGCCGTCGATCAACCCGGGGAAGGTGTTCGAGGGACCGCTCGACCTGCTCTAGGTCCAGCAGGACCTTGATGTCCTTCTTGACCTCGCTGTATGCGTCCTTCTTGACCAGGTTCTCGATGCGTTCACCGTTGAAGAAGAAGAAGCGGCTTACGCCACGCGGCAGGATTGTGTAGATCATGTTCTGCGGCGCCCCGACCTCCTCGGAGGACCCGTCGGGTTTCGTGCTCCACAGCTCGAGGTCGGGCGTGATGGGCGATTGTTGATCTGACTCCTTGCGCATGCGGGAGCGCCGGCGGATCCGGTAGGTCTGACCCTCGTGGTCGAACACGACTTCGACACCGAACTCGGCGGAGTCGCCGATCATAATTGTGCGCCAGGTGCTGTCGGTGACCAGTCGGTGCTGCTCCTCGACATCGTCGGAGAATGTTCCGTACAGTGCCCAGGTGAAGGCGTTGAGCAGCGTCGTCTTGCCCGCGCCGTTGGCGCCGAAGATCAACGTGACCGGCTTGACCTTGTCCGTGCGGAGGTCGAAGTGCTGCTCGCCTCTGAACTGCCGGAAGTTCGTGAGTGTGATCGAGTGCAGCCTCACGGGAGGATCTCCTTCACCGCGGCGAGTAGGTCGTCGACAGCGTCGTAGGCCAGGACGTGGAGCTTGGCGCGCTCGATCTCCAGTACGCGCTTGAGGAATGCCTGCTCGTCGGGGTTCAACTCCTCCAGCACTTGCCTTTCCGTGCGGCCGGTGTCTGTCACTCGAGGTACCCTTTCGTCATAGGCTCGTCCTTCTGCCTCACATGTGCATGAGGTGGTATCTCTCCTTGAGAGGTCGGAGAGTGTCAAGCGTGGTTTCGTAGTTCTCAGACAACTTGGCGAACTCGCTCGCGCGTTCAAGCTCCCGGGTGAGGAGGTTCCGCTCGATGTCGAAGTTCATCGGCGTGCCTGCGGGCGGGATTGCGAGGTAGTCGAGGATCTCTGCCCTGTCCTTGCCCTCGGCTCGGCGGAGCAGCCGGCCCCGGCGCTGGATGAACTGGCGCGGGTTGCTGCTGCTGGCGAGCAGGTAACCGGTGCGGGCATCGGGGATGTCAACGCCCTCGTCGAGGCAACGGATCGCAACCAGCACACGGAGGTCGTCTCCGGAGCTGAACCGGCGAAGGAGGTTCTTCCTGGTGCCCCTCGACGTGCCGGAGATGTAGGAGTGCGCGGCGAGATGCAGCTGGTTGCCTGCCAAGGTCATCACGTCCTGCAGCTGGTTCGGTCCATGTGGCTCGCCCTGCCGGGCCGGACGCGTGCCTTCGGCGCAATAAACGAGTTGGAACCATGACCGCGCGCGGGCCAGGAGGTCCGCGCGCAGCGCCGCCAGCTTGCCCTTGGCGTGCCCCAGTACACCGGCGCGTTGCCGGAGGAGATAGCCGAGCGGGGAGTTCGGGTCAGCACTGTCGATCCTCTCGCCCGCTGCGACGTACTTCGCGATCTGGGTGGTCAGCTCGGCGTAGAGCTGGGTCTCGTTGTCGTCGAGTTCGACCAGGCGTGGTTGGTAGGTGTACCGGCAGAGCGCACCCATGGAGATCGCGTCGCTGAGTCCGAGTTCGAACGCTATCTCGCCGAAGTACTCGATCAGCGCGTCTGTGCCGTCGTCGTCGAACCACCGTTCTGGCGTCGCGGACAGTGCAAGCCGGTACGTCGCGTTCGGCGGGAGGGACGCGCGGTAGGTGGTCGAGCCGAGGTTGTGCGCCTCGTCGGCGATCACCATCAGCGGCTGGGTAATTCTCGCCAGGACCGATTGGAACTTGTCCCCGGCGAATGATGTGTTCGTGGCCACCATCGCCACGATCGGACGTTGCCCGAGCCTGGCCTGGCTGAGTTGCTCCTCAACCAGCGGTACCCACTTCTGGCTCGACTCGTAAACCGCGATCGGGCGTACTCCGAACCCCTCGACTTCGGTGATCCACTGGTCGACTAGGTGCTTCTGCGGCGCGATGATCAGCAATACCAGAGGCTCTTCGTGCTGGCGTTGCAGATTGGCGATCTGCGCGGCCGCGATCATGGCCGTCTTGGTCTTGCCGGTCCCGGTCGCCATCTTGAGTATGCCGCGGCCCCTCCGGCCGAGCCATGCCTCAACAGCTTGGCGTTGGTAGCCGCGAACGGTCAACCACTCCGGGATGCTGAGGCTCGCGGTCTCGCTGACGACCGCCGGTGACGCGACGAGCGCGTCGTCGATCGGCGGCAGCGGAGCCGTGTGTTCGTGTCCGAGCTTGACCAGGCGGTCGCGTGCTACCTCTGGAAAGTGTTCAACCCGCAAGGTCGGCGTCTGGTTGGTCCACAGGTCTTCGAAGTCCTGCTCGTACTGGAGAGCACGGCCTGCGTCCCCGTTCACCCAGCTGCGGAACACCGCGATGGATTCGAAGTTCGCGACGAGTCCGCCGAGTGTTTCGTTGCTGCTCCCGGTGAACGCGACCAAGTCGCCGACTGAGTCGCGGAAAACGCCGATCTTCTCGTGGTAGATCCCAACCCGGTTCGCCTTCTCGACGAACGCCAGCTTGATGTCGAGCCTCCCGTTGGCTATGAGGCGGCCGATGCTGCCGAGGCCGTCGAGGACCTTGTCGGATACGTCCGCGTCGAGCTCGCGCTCGATTATGCTGGCGAGGACGGCGCGAATATCGTAGCCGCGTTCGATGTCGAGGATGTCGTCCTCGGTGAGGTGCGGCGCGGCGATCAACCGGATTCTTCCACCGCGTGCGGTGAAGGTCTCGAGTCCTCTGGCGAACAGCGCGAGGCTGGTTGAGGTGAAGTACCCGACTGCCCGGCTGTAGCTGGTCGCGACCGAGAACGCGGGCAGGTAGAAGTCATTGACCACGTCCTGCCTGTTGCTACGGTAGCTAGTCGCCAGCGGCAAGCCGCGAAGGCCGTTGGGTTGCGTAGTCACAGGAGTTCCAGGATGTCGTCGACGTTGAGTGCCCGGTGATGTCGCCTAGCCGGCTCACCCGTCTCCAGGGATTGCCGAACACTGGTAAGCAAATCGGCGATTTCGGTGTCCCCGCGCTCCCGGAAAGCGCTGATGACCTCGAGGACCGTGGCGCCGGTCGACAGGTTTATCGCAGAAGCGAAGAAGCGTCGAGCGGCGTCCCCGGTCAAAGCGGTGGGTGCGCCGACCAGAGCGAGCGCGTCGGCGAGTGGCTCGTCGCGCAGTCCCGCCACCACTTGGACCGCGAAGGAGTTGTCGTCGCCGATCACCAAGAACACCTCTGTGCCGATCGGGATGTCGTCCTCGCGCAAGAAGCGGCGGATCGACCCGAACGTGGGTTGGGTACCGCAGTAGTTGACCGCCAGTGGGCCGAGCGCGGAATCAAGTTGGCGTTTCTCCCCGAACTGCATGCCAAGGATGCTCACGATCGCTTTCGGCGCCACCGAACCACTGCCCCGCAGGTGGTCGTGGGTAATACACACCCGATAAACCCATGCGTCAGACCGCCGGTACATCCGGTTCGTGCGTTCCGGTGTCTTCCTGGATTCACGGGAAGCGTCTTGCAGACGCACAACGCCGTTGAGGGTCTTGAACGGGGGCGCGCTGGCGTAGGTTATGACGCTGCTCGCGGCGACGCTGTAGCGTCCGGTGATCCGCTCGATGAGGGCGTCGAGGTTGATCCGGCCGCCTGCTTTGGCTAATTCTTCGCGGATGACCGACCGAACGCCCGCGTAGGCCTCCATGCCCCATTCGGCGAGCGCCCAACGATCCCGGTCCACCCGCTCGAACCGATCATCCAGCGACATTGCGTTGCGCAATGACCTCGCGCCGCGCTCGACCGTGAATCGGCTCGCGACCTCGTCCGCGCTCATCGGCGCTCCATGGATCGACAGGATCGCTGCGGCGTAGTCACCCATCGAGCGGGTTCGCGTGATGACTTGGTTCCCATCGACCACGTAGTCGCACGCCGACAACCAGGCGCGGGTGAACTCCGCCTGCTGCTCGGGTGCAGTTGTCGTCACCAGGTCCAGGTCCTCGAGAAGTGCCACGCCGTACTGGTCGGCGTGCTCGCCGAGATGCGTTCGCGTCAGCTCCTTCGCGGCGCTGAGCGTAGGGACCACACACCACCCGTCCTCGATCTCGTACGCGTCGTCCAGCCGATCGATCACCCGCCACGCGGGCTGGTCGACTGACTCCACCATCTGCGCGAGGACGGGCAAGTGCACCAGCAGGTCCGATAGCGGCCGAATCGTTCCGATCATGGTCCGGGCGGACCCCGCGACCATGTTGAGCGATCCGACCGACAACCGGTTCAGCATCGTGGTTCGAGCCCTGCTCTCGATCTGTCGAACACGCTCGCGGGTAATCCCGAGGTGCGCCCCCAACTCATCCAAGGTCGCGGGTTCGTCGGCGAACAGTCGTCGGCGCAGCACGAGAACATCGCGGATGTCAAGTTCGCGGAAGGCGTCGTCGAGCAGTTCTGCCGCATCTCTTCCCAGTGCGGACCCAGCCAGGATTTCCTCAGCGGTGAGTGCCTCGAGTCGCTGTGATGCCTTGACCACTTCGTCCGGAACGCCCGCAGCCGAGTGTCCCCCCATGATGGGCTCAGTCGGCCTACCGATCGCGGTTTGCCAGGTCGCGATCCGCGCAATCGAATCCGCCACTGATCGCAGCCAAACCGAGTGCAGTGTCCCTTGATCGGATTTCTCCGAGCGATGAATAGGTTCCGCAGTCTTTTGTGGCGGAACTACGACTTTGCCGGACAGTGACAGTTCTGCAAGTTCGTGCAAGATCGCGGTAATGGTGCCAGAGCCTACGCCGCGCCACTCGAACATGTCATCGAGCGACAGCGCGATGAGACCTCCCGTCGTAGCGTGACCGCGCCGGGTCAGGACGTTCTTCGCTCGTGTCGGCAACTCCAGCAGGTGGAGATCAAAATCGGGGACGAGCGCCGGAAAGATCTGTCCCACGGTCCATCGCGTCAGGCGATCCATCGCCAGGTCAACGACCTGGTGGAGCCGTCGTTGCCGCTCCGGCGCGTCGGACTCCGCGATCGCCGCACCCCACCTGACGTGCTCCCTCTGGGCAACGCCTAGGAGCCACGGGAAGGCGTCCAGCCATGTGCGCGGACGCACGCCGAGCGCGGACTCCCCAGACATGCAGATCATCCTCCCTCGTCGAAGGCGCCGCCTGTTGACGACCCTGGCAGTCGCTACCTCACCGATCGCCAACACGGCGCAGACTGTTTCATACCTGAACACTCTCGAGTGACTGATCGACTACTCAGCCTCGAGCCTGTAGACCAGTGCAAACACCTGCGTAGGCGACTCCGGGTGGTGCTTCTCAGGAACCGGGGTTACGAGGTGCTGGTCCATGCGCTAGCGTGTGCCCCACTCGATGCTGGGGCCGGACCGTAAGGCCGCCCGAGCCAAAGGGACGAGTGGACCACAACCAAGGTGGGTTCAGCGCAGCGCTGGACACCACAGGAGATACCGCATGCGGACACAGTTATCTTCGGCGCGATTAAGCGCGCCCGCAAGAGATGTCAGCCTGGACTGCCGGTGTGGCAGTGAGCACCGAGTCGCCAAGGCCCTCGACGAACAACGGTTGAATCACCGCGCACTTCGTAACGTCATGGAAATCGCCTGCTGGTCCGTGCACCAGTGCTCGCGAACCCGTGCCTCGACGGCGAGTCCTCACGGGCTGTCGTGATCGACCCACGCGCCCCGCAGTTCGCTGGCGTCGCGTTCGGTCCCGCCTGAGTCAACCCCGCTGACGAATGCCCATCGCCACTGTCGGGCGGCCTAGCCATTTACCCACGGGGAACGCTATCTCGATGATCACAGGCAAGGAAGCCGCAAGTGTCGAACAACTTGTTCAGTCATGCCGGGAGTCCGACTAATCGGACGTATGCTCTGAAACCGATACCGGCGATGTTGGCAGGCCGCGCCATGCAGAGCCTGCGCGAATCGGGCTACACCCTCGCTGCGGCGCTTGGCGAGGTCATCGACAACAGCCTCGAAGCGAACGCCAACCAGATTAAGGTTGATCTCCGCGAGGTGCAATCGGGGAAGCGCAAGGCGATCGATCGCATCGTCGTCGCCGATGACGGCGACGGCATGACCGACGACATCCTGCACCACTACCTGCAGCTCGGCTTCTCCACTCGCTACATGTCCGAAACCTCGATCGGGAAGTTCGGAGTGGGCGCCAAGCTCGCGGCGCTGAACTTCGGCACCCGTATTGACGTCTGGACCAAGACTAGGCTCGGCGATGCCGTGCGACATGTTTGGTTCGACCTCGAGGAAGCACTGGATGCTGAGCGCGAGGGCCTTGATGTCACGATCATGCCACCGGATGACCAGCCCCTCCCGGGGGACCTGGTCCCACTCTTCCCGCAGAAGTCTGGGACCCTGGTGGCGTGGTCGAACATCGATCGCCTGGCCGACGGCTCGGGGCCTCACACGCCGGGAAACTTACGCCAGGAGATCGAGAAAGAGCTGTCGCGGATCTTCCGGGAGTTCCTCTACGGCGGGATCGAGTTGCGCGTCAACGACCGTCCGCTCCTGCCTCACGACCCCACCTTCGTCCGAGAGCGGACGTGGGCGGACAAGGTGCTCGCCGAGGAGCACGGCCGACTGGCCACGGGCAGGACTGACGCGCCCGAGCACTTCGCGCCGACGCGGATCTATTTTGACGGAAAGGTCAGGGTCGACGGTCACGATGTCGGCTTGGTCGTGACGCTCGCCCCTCGAGAGGTTGTCCGTCGCCGCGGCCTGGGCGGAGACGAGCTCGCCCGGAAGCTACGTGTTCCTGACAACCAAGGGCAGATCAGCTTCATGCGCCGCGGTCGTGAAATCTCGTACACGAACGTGCCGAGGATGTTTCCGCAAGGCGTGGATGACCCTGACCGGTTCATCGGTATCGAGGTTCACTTCTCACCTGACCTTGACCGGATGATGGGAGTTCGCAACGTCAAGCGCGGTGCCGAGCCATCCGATGACTTCCGGTCGGCGCTTCGGGAAAGGCTCGCACAATTTATTCCCGAGGCTCGTCTGGAGATCCAGACCATCTGGGGGGAGGCGGACCGCCGCGGTGGCACCGCCGCGGGGGAACACGACGACATCAACCAAGCGGTGGCGCAGGTCAACGCGACGCTCCCCAAGACCCGTGTTGCTCCGCCGACCGATGATAGTGACGAGATCAGCGTCGACGAACTGCTCGAGCTCCTGGCGAGCGACACTGGCCGGAACACCGAGGAAGAGAAGCGTGACTACGTAGAGAAGGCGAAGTCACTACCCGTGCTGATCGAATCGGTGGACATGCCTGGTACTGGCCTGTTCGACATCACTCATACCCATGAGAGATCGCTCATTCGCCTGAACACCCGGCACCGGTTCTACCGGCAGATGTACCAGCCGTTGCGGGCACTCTCGAAGGGCGAGCCAGCCTCAGTCAAGGACGGAACGGCGGCAGCGCGACGAGCGGTGGAGGCGATGACCTTGTTGATCGTCGCGTACGCCAGGGCCGAGTCGATGTGTGACGACCCGAACGGGACCTACGGCGATCTTCGCCAGTGGTGGGGAAGCTTCACCGACAAGTTCCTGGCGAAGATCAAGGACGTGATCGACTAAGCTGGTGTGGCGGCGGCGGCGTGAACCCGCCGCCGTCCCGACTGGCGGAGGTCAGCGGATCGCGGCTATGCGGTCGTAGATGTCCGCCCAGTCCGTGCTCGGCGTGAGGTGGCTCCAGGAGATCCGGAGAGCACCCTGGATACGCTCCTTGGGGAGGTTCATGGCTGTAAGGACGTGGCTGAGGTCATAGCTGTGGGAGGTGCAGGCGGAACCATTGGAGATCGCGACCGCACCTTTGAGGGCAAGTATGACGGCCTCGGAGTTGAGACCGGGCACGGACACATTGATCGTGTGCGCGACGGTGTGCTCAGGGTCGCCATTGAACTCGGCGCCCAGCCGCTGAAACATCGCGACCACGTCCTTCCTGTATTCGAGGCACGCGTCGCGGCGCCGGGCGTGACTTTCGCGGGCCAGCTGAGCCGCAGTCCCGAGCCCGGCGACGAGGGGGACAGGTAGGGTGCCCGCCCGCAGGCCCCGTTCCTGGCCGCCGCCGAAGACGAGCGGGGTCAACGGCGGGCGCTTGTACCCGCGGTGCCGAGTGATGAGCGCTCCGACACCTTTGGGGCCGTAGACCTTGTGACCGGACACGCTGATCAGGTCGATGCGGGGATCGCGGAGGTCGTCGAGTTCCTTGCCGAATCCCTGCGCGGCGTCGACGTGCAGGTAGGCGTCGTGGTCGCGGAGCGCGGTCGTGATGTCGGTGAGTGGCTGGCGCACGCCGGTCTCGTTGTTGACCTGCATGACCGACACAGCCAGAGTCTCCGGTGTCAACGCAGCGGCGATCGCTTCGGGATCGACCCAACCCCCTGAAGTCGGTGGTACGCAGACGACGTCGAAGCCCCGCTTCCGCAGCTCTTCGGCGGGCTCTAAGACCGCCTTGTGCTCGATCTGGGTCGTGATGATCCGACGGCGCCCGGTCTTCTCGCCGTGCGGGGCAAGGCCGAACAGCGCTGTGTTGGCGCTCTCGGTCGCGCCGCTCGTAAAGATCACTTCGTCGGGCTGCGCGTCCACCACGGCCGCGAGCTGCTCCCGAGCACGCTGCACGCGGTTCTTCGCTGTCTGGCCGTACTCGTGGGTGCGGCTGCCCGAGTTGCCGTACTCGACGGTCAGGTAGTGCAGCACCTCGTCGAGTACCGCTGGTTCCATGGGTGCTGTCGCGTTTGAGTCGAGGTAAACTGCACGGTTCTCGCTGGTCAAGACCATCTCCTACAACGTACGGCAGCTAGAGCGAGGAGTCTGGCGACACTGCTTCCAGCACTGTCGGTCCCTGACGATAGTGTACGCAACGCCGTCCATGGTTGTTCGTAGACACGCCCTGGGTGGTACGGGATCGAGGAGTCGGACATGCGAACTTGAGCAGGATCGAGGTTGTGGATTGACCGCGCCAATGGCTACCCCTGCGAATCTGCGTTCTGAGACGCCGCTGCCCGCGTCGAAGGTTCCCAAGGACTCGTTCGGCTACGTCTTTCCTGCCATTCGAGGTCTGCAAGCGGGCCGTCACTTCTATGTGACCATGTTTCCGCTCCGGTTGATACCTCGACTGTTTCTCTTTGACGAAGAAGAATTGCAGCCCGCTCTACGTGCGCAGCGCACCTTGAACAAGGCGCGAATCCCGGAGATTGCGCGCTACATTCTGGACAACCCTCGGGAGTACGTTTTCTCTGCGCTCACGGCTTCGGTGGACGCTAATATTTTGTTCGATTCCTTTGATAGCAGCGGCGCGACGGCGCATATAGGGCAGCTGACCATCCCGATGTCTGCACGGTTTGTCATCAACGACGGCCAGCATCGTCGTGCCGCGATCGAACAGGCGCTCCGAGAGAATCCGGAACTCGGCGATGAGAGCATTCCTATCGTGCTATTCGTCGACCTTGGCCTTGAGCGATGTCAGCAGATGTTCACCGACCTGAATCGCTACGCAATTCGGCCGTCGCGGTCATTGACGATTTTGTATGACCAGCGTGAGAGTGGTGCCCGTATCGTGAAGAATCTGGTCAGACAGTCGTCGCTGTGGACCGACTTGATTGAGATGGAACGCAGCAACCTCTCCGCCAGGTCGCGGAAGTTGTTCACATTGTCGGCACTGTACGGCGCGACTAAAGCGCTCCTGGACTCCATCGGTGAGCTGACCGTCGACGATGCCGCGAAGCTGGCTCGCACCTATTGGGGAGTGGCGGCCGAGAAGATTCCAGAATGGAAGCTCGTGCACGAGAGAAAGGTGACTGCCGGAGATGTTCGTCGTGACTTTATACACAGCCACGGGATCTTTCTCCATGCTCTGGGTAAGGTTGGAAACACTCTGCTGCGGGATTCCAGGGACATCCGCTCCTGGCGGCGCAAGCTTGACCCGTTGAGCACGATGGACTGGTCGCGGACGAATTCGCAGCTATGGGAAGGTCGAGCCATCATCGGTGGGCGGGTGTCGAAAACGAGCAACTGCGTCGCGCTCACCGCTAATGTGATCAAAACAACTCTCGGTATCCCGCTAGCCCCGGAGGAGTTGCGGATCGAGACCATGCACGAGCGAGGGATGTCATGAGTCAGGCGAAAAGCACGAAGAAGTCCGCGTTCGACGGCGGTGGCTTGTCCGCGTCAGTGGACCGACTCGTCCAGCAAGTGCAGGACCTGTATCTTGCCGACCGCATCCCGTGGGTCGTCGGCTACAGCGGCGGCAAAGACTCGACCGCGACACTCCAGCTCGTGTGGATGGCGCTGGAAGCTTTGCCTGAGGAGCAACGCACCAAGCCGATCCATGTCATCAGCACCGACACGCTGGTGGAGAATCCCGTCGTCGCGTCCTGGGTCGCGCACTCGTTGGAGCTGATTGGCCAGGTCGCCGAGGCGCGCGCGTTGCCGATCGAGCCGCACCGGCTCACACCGCAGATCACGGACACGTTCTGGGTGAACTTGATCGGCCGGGGTTATCCCGCACCGCGACCGAAGTTCCGTTGGTGCACCGAACGGTTGAAGATCAAGCCGTCGAACGAGTTTATCCGGAACATGGTACGCAAGCACGGTGAGGCAATCCTCGTGCTGGGTACCCGCAAGGCGGAGAGCTCCGGTCGGGCTGCCCGCATGAACTCGCTCGAGTCGCGGCGCGTGCGCGATCAGTTGAGCCCGAACTCGAACTTGCCGAACTCGCTCGTGTATAGCCCCATCGAGAACTGGACCAACGACGACGTGTGGCTGTTCCTTATGCAACGCCCCAATCCGTGGGGGTACGACAACAAGGATCTGCTCACCATGTACATGGGTGCGTCGGCGGACGCCGAGTGCCCACTCGTCGTGGACACCAGCACTCCCAGTTGCGGGGATAGCCGGTTCGGTTGTTGGACCTGCACGCTGGTCGAGCAGGACAAGTCCATGTCGGCGATGATCCAGAACGATGAAGAGAAGGAGTGGATGCGCCCCCTGCTGGACATCCGCAACGAGCTGGACAAGACCGACGACCGCGACCGCCGCGACTTCCGCCGGATGAACGGCACCGTCCAGTTGTTCAACGACAAGCCCATCCCCGGTCCGTACTTGCAGCAGTGGCGGGAGGCGTGGCTGAGGAAGCTGCTGGAAGCTCAGGCCTACATCCGGCAAGAGGGGCCGAGCCACGTCGCGAAGATCGAACTGATCACCTTGGCCGAGCTCGAGGAGATCCGCCGCATCTGGGTTGTGGAGAAGCACGAGTTCGAAGACTCCCTGCCGGGCATCTACGAAGCCGCGATGGGTGACCCGTACCAAGGCCGGTCCATGGACGACCACCTCCCGCTCGGTGCCGACGAGGTCCGGCTGCTCCGCGACATCGTCGGTGAAGACGGCAACCCGCTGCACTTCGAGATGGTCCGCGAGCTTCTGGACATCGAGCAGCGACACCGGGCCATGGCGCGGCGCGCGGGCTTGTTCGACGCGCTGGAAGACGCCATGCGCAGGAGCTTCTACGAGAACGAGGAGGACGCGGTCGGCCGCGCGCTCACTCGCAAGCAGCAGAAGCAACCGGGCCAGAACCAGGACCTTGTGTCCAATGAAGAGCTGATGGAGGCCGGGCTCATCAAGCAGCTCCCGATCGAGAGCATCAACGGATCATGATCTTCGATGAACTGGTTGTCCACAACGTCGGTGTGTTCGGTGGCCGCCACACGTTCACCCTGACACCACCCTCGGAGAGCAAACCGGTCATCCTTATCGGTGCCCTCAACGGCAGCGGGAAGACCACCTTCCTCGACGCGATACAACTCGCCCTGTTCGGGCCACTGGCACGGACCACCAGCCGGGGCAGCGGCAGCTACCCGCTGTACCTGCGCAGGTTGATCCACAACGGAGTCCCGCCGGAGGACGGCGCTTCGGTCGAGCTCGCCTTCCACATCATTGAGGAGGGTAAGCCACGGCATTACCGGGTGTGCCGCTCCTGGACGGGGAACAGCTCAGGTGCGCGCGAGCGGCTGGAAGTGCTCGTCGACAACGTCCACGACGGTGCGTTGTCCCGGCATTGGGCGGAACGGGTCGACGTCTTCGTTCCGCGAGGCGTCGCTGAGCTCTTCTTCTTCGACGGCGAAAAGATCGAAACGCTGGCGGAGCTGGACAACGCGCGGGACATGCTGCGTACCGCGATCGGCTCGCTGCTCGGCCTGGACCTCCCAGACCGCCTGTCCGCTGATTTGGCTGTCATTGAGCGCAACTACAAGACCGCGCAGGCGCCGCCTGCGATGAAGAACATGGTCGACCTGTACCGCAAGCAGCTCATGGAGGCGCGACAGCGGCAAACGGATGCCAAGCATCGGGTCGCTGAGGCCCACGAAGCCGACGAACGTGCGGAGAAGGTCCTCTACGACGTCGAAGTCAAGATCAACTTGGAAGGCGGTGAACTACTCGAGCAACGCCAGGACCTCCAGAAGACCGACGCGATCCTCACCGCGGCGGTCAAGACCCTCGACGCCCGGCTGCAGAACGAGGCCGCCGGGGTACTACCGCTTCTCCTGGTCCGGGATCAGCTCGCCACGCTAGCCGACCAAACGGAAATCGAGCTGGATCACGTTCAGCAGCGTGACGTCGCGAACATCCTCACCGCCCGGGATCGTGAGACCGTCGACTTCCTCAAGCGGCACGGCGGCTCGGCCAAAGCCCTCGAGGCGCTGCAGCGGTTCCTGTCCTCAGACCGCAAAGCCTGGCGGGGCAGGTCGCAGACACGCATCGCGGGTCTCAACCACGACGACCTTCTCACACTGCGTCAACTGACTGGTTCGGTCCTGGACGAGCACGCTGCCACTGTTCGTGACCTCATCAACGAACGCAACGAGACCGTGGCGAACCTCGAGGACACTAAACGCAGCATGCAGAGCGTTCCGTCGGACGAGGCCCTGGTCGACCTCCACGAACTCCGCCGCGATGCCCACCGCATCTCGGCCGCCGCGACCCAAGAGCTCAGCCAGGCCGAAGGCGAGTTGAACAAGGCGATCGCCGACGCGGCGGCCATCGAGAAGCGGCTGAGCAACTTCCTGGACAAAGCGGCCGACGAGATCGCCGAGGCGGACGACGCACGTCGCATCATCGAGCATAGCCAACGCGTCCGGTTGACCTTGGCGAGGTTCCGGGAAGAAGCGACCCGCCGCAACGTCGACCGGATCCAGAAGTTGATCCTGGACTCCCTGCAACGCCTAGCCAGGAAGGACCGGTTGATCACCAACATCGAGATCAACCCGGCTACCTTCGAGGTCGAACTGCACGGCCGCGACGGAACGGTCCTGCTACCCCAGCAGCTGTCCGCGGGTGAGCGCCAACTGCTCGCGGTGTCGATGCTGTGGGGCTTGGCCCAGGCATCCGGACGGCCGCTGCCGGTTGTCATCGATACCCCGCTGGGCCGGCTGGACGGGGTACACCGCAACCACCTGATCGAACGTTACTTTCCGCAGGCCAGCCACCAGGTGATCCTGCTTTCCACCGACCAGGAAATCGACGAAACCGCCATGCGCAAGCTCAGCAAGCATGTCGGCCACTCTTACACCCTCTCCCACGACGCAGCCTCGGGCGCAACCAACGCTCGGACCGGCTACCTCTGGTAACTCGCCACCTGGACCACTCATGCCGATCGACAACATCAAGCCTAGCCAGCAGGCCCGTGACCAGCTGGTCACGTTGAAGCGCCGAACCAAGATCGCTCACTGGAACGTCCTGTGCCGGTGGGCGTTCTGCCGGTCCCTAGCCGAGCCAACGCCGCCTCCGGCGGCGAAGCACCCGGCTGACAGCAACATCGACATCGGCTGGCGCACCTTCGCGGGCGCACACGGTGACATATACTGGGCGCTGCTGCGGCAGCGCTGCCACACCGACGGCCTCCCGCTCGACGAGGAAACCCTCGCCCAGCAGTTCCGCATCCACCTGCACCGCGGCATCGGGTACCTCGTCGGCGATCCCAACATGAAGACCATAACCGGCCTGTTCGAACTCGCCATCACTCCGCCATCGGAATGACCTGGACGGTTCCGCGGCACCGCACAGCCCTGGTCCGCACCACGTTGTCGCGCCCGCTCGCCACTGCGCTCGACGACGGGATCATCACCGCCGACCACACCGTGTTCGACTATGGCTGTGGCCGTGGAACTGACCTCATGCACCTCGATGAACGAGGCATCACCGCCGGTGGCTGGGATCCCAGCCACCGTCCGGACGCCGAGCGAGCGCCCGCCCAGGTGGTCAATCTCGGCTACGTGCTCAATGTCATCGAAGACCCCGCTGAGCGCGTCACCACTCTTCGTGAAGCCTGGGACCTCACCGAAGAGGTGCTGATCGTCTCCGCTCGCATGACGTGGGATGCCCGCGGGTTGCGTGCCCGCCCTGCTGGGGATGGTTTCGTCACCAGCACCGGCTCGTTCCAGAAGTTCTTCGCCCAGGAGGAGCTCCGCACGCTCATCCAGGACTCACTCACCGCCCCGGCGCTGCCCGCGGCACCCGGCATCATCTACGTGTTCCGGGACCCCACACGCGCCAACGCGCTGCTGGCCGCCCGCATCCGCTGCCGCACCGCTCCACCCGAGCCGTGGATCTGTGAGCGGCTGTACGCCGAACACGCCGACCTGCTCGCCCCGTTGATTGACTTTCTCACCCACCGCGGCCGCCTCCCCAAACCCGGCGAACTCCCGGAGACCAGTCGCATCACACACCGCTTCGACAGCCTCGCGCGAGCATTTGCCATCATCGCCACTGCCACTGGCGAAGACCACTGGAACCAGCAACGTCAACGTGCCATCGCCGACCTCCTCGTCTTCTTGGCACTGGCCCGCTTCGACGGCCGCCCCCGCTACTCCCACCTACCTCGCGACCTCCAGCACGACGTCCGCGAGTTCACCGGCACGTACAAGGCGGCCTGCGAGCGCGCCGACCGTCTCCTCTTCGCCTCCGGTAGCCCGAACCTCGTCGCCCTAGCCGTCAACGCCAGCCTTGTCGGCAAGCGAACCCCCACTGCTCTCTACCTGCACGCGACAGCCCTTCCGCACACCCCACCCGTTCTCAGGGTCCTCGAAGGATGTGCTCGTACCCTGACCGGCACCGTCCCCGGTGCCAACGTAATCAAGTTGCACCGCGAGCAGCCCCTGGTGAGCTACCTCAACTACCCGGAGTTCGGGGCCAACCCTCATCCCACCCTTGCCACCGCGCTTACGGTCAACCTCCGCACCCGAACCATCGACTTCCGCGACTACACTCGCTCCTCGGACCCGCCACTCCTGCACCGCACCGAGGAGTTCCTCCACACCGATCACCCGCAGTACGACGAGCTAGCCCGTGTCACTACCGCCGAGGTGGCTGCTGGGCTCTACCAACACCCCGAACGTATAGGGACCCTCGACGGCTGGCGCAGCGAACTGCATCGCCACCGGAGGCTCTCAGAGTGATCCGAAGGTTGGCGATTATTCGACAGTGAATGCCTACACGATCTGCAATTCGTATGCCACGCTAGCCGCGTTTCCGCGGCGTCCGGTGCAGGAGACCACGGCGAGTTCAGGCGGTGGAAGCATCTGCTTCGAGGAGTTCGGTGAATACTTCGCTGGGCTTCTTCCAGTCGTGGAGTTTACGGGTCGGTCGTTGATCTTCCGGCGATGGCGACGAGGTGGGTCGGGTCGCTGGTGATCTCGACGCCCTTGGGGAGGTACTCGCGCACGATCCGGTTCAGGTTCTCGTTGCTTCCTCGTTCCCACGGTGAGTGCGGGTGGGCGAAGAAACGGCAACCTGATCGCCGTGACATCCTTGTGCAGAGCCATTTCCGAGCTGTAGTCCCATGTCAACGAGCGTGTGATCGACGCGGGGAGGTTGTCGACGGCGGCAATGACCGCCTGGGTGCCCATCAGCGAGTCTGGCCCGGTCGGCGGGACGAGGATCAGGAATCGACTGGTGCGCTCCGCCAGGGTCGCCACCGCCGACTTGCCGCCCTTCCCGTGGCTCCGCCAGGTGGGCGCACTCGGCGGCGGGAGTATCAGGTTGCCGGACGACCCGCCACGAGAAAGGTCGGGTGGCTCAACTGGCCCAATCAACGCACCGTCGATCGAGCCTGTGACGGTTGAGTCCAGGCAGGGCACGGCCGAAGGTGAGACCGATCATCGCCCTGAAAGGCGGATCGGACACGGACAACGCCCAAGCGGCCGGTACTCACACCTGATAGGTGTCTTCTAGTACCAGCCGCTCGGCGGTCGATGTTACCCATGTTTTATGTGCCCCCGGCAGGATTCGAACCTGCGACGCACGGTTTAGGAAACCGATGCTCTATCCCCTGAGCTACGAGGGCGGCGCCTGACACCCTACCGGGTCCGTCTCTGGCACGGTTCGCGGGTGGTCCTCAGGGTGGACGTCGGGGGAGGTGGGTGGGTGGTCCACTAGGGGCGATACCGGATGTCGGTCCGCTTCGAGTTGAGCAGGATACTCCGGGTACGGGCCGTGGAGGAGGGAGTCGGGGTGGCTGGACGGCGGTTGGAGATCGATGGGGTGTCCAAGCGGTACGGGGACATCGTGGCGTTGCGGGAGATGACGTTCGAGGTTGGGGCGGGGGAGTTGTTCGGGTTCGTCGGGTCGAACGGGGCCGGGAAGACGACCACGATGCGGATCGCGCTGGGGGTGTTGGCCGCGGATGCCGGGGTGGTGCGGTGGGACGGGGAGCCGATCACGCTGGAGACCCGCAGGCACATCGGCTACATGCCTGAGGAGCGCGGGCTGTACCCGAAGATGAAGGTCGCCGAGCAGTTGGTCTACCTGGCCAGGTTGCACGGTTTGACCACGGCGCAGGCGAAGCAGTCTGTGCAGGAGTGGACCGAGCGGCTGGGTGTCGCGGCCAGGCGGGACGACGAGGTGCAGAAGTTGAGCCTGGGCAACCAGCAGCGGGTGCAGTTGGCGGCGGCGCTGGTGCACAACCCGTCGATCCTGGTGCTGGACGAGCCGTTCTCCGGGTTGGACCCGGTCGCGGTGGACGTGATGAGCAAGGTGTTGTCGGACAAGGCGGCGGAGGGGGTGCCGGTGGTGTTCTCCAGCCACCAGCTCGACCTGGTCGAGCGGTTGTGCCACCGGGTCGGGATTGTCCGAAATGGACAGATGGTCGCGTGCGACACGGTCGAGGCGTTGCGCGCGGGTGGCATCGAGCACCTGGTGGTGGACGCGCCGCGGGCCCCGCGCGGGTGGGCGGACGGGCTGCCGGGTGTCACCGTGGTCGAGCAGACCGGCACCAAGACCGTGTTCGAGCTCGGTGACGGTGCCGACGACCAGGCCGTGCTGCGGGCGGCGTTGGCGACCGGGCCGGTCACCGAGTTCAGCAGGCGCGGGCAGTCGCTGACCGAGCTGTTCCGCAACGTGGTGTCCGAGTCGCACGAGGCGGTGGCGGCATGAGCTCGGTTCCCGATGTGCGGGTCGGCAACTGGGAGGCGGTCGGCCTCGTCGCGGGGCGGGAGATCACCGGCAGGCTCAAGTCCAAGGCGTTCATCATCACCACCGCGGCGACGCTGCTGCTGCTGATCGGCTTCAGCCTGGTGATGAAGTTCGTCTCGGGCGGCTCCGACGCCACGGTCGGCGTGTCCGGCGGCTCGGTCGCGCTGGAGGCCCCGCTCAAGGCGACGGCCACCTCGATCGGGCAGACCATCGACACCCGGCAGGTCGACGAGGCCGCTGGCCGGGCGCAGGTGGACAACGGGGATCTCGACGCGCTCCTGGTCGGCGACGGCGGCAAGATCGTCGTGGTCGTGAAGAAGGAGATCGACGAGAAGCTGCGCAACACGCTCAACGTGCTGGCCGGTCAGCTCGCGCTCAACCAGGAGATCACCGATCTCGGTGGCGACCCCGCGCAGGTCGGCAAGCAGGTCGCCGACGCCAAGGCCGAGGTCAGGCCGATGGAGCCGCCGTTCGACTACAACGGCCAGCAGCTGGTCATCGGCATGATCGCCGGGATCCTGATCTACATGTCGCTGCTGATCAACGGCCAGTCGGTCGCCCAGGGCGTGGTCGAGGAGAAGTCCAGCCGGGTGGTCGAGCTGCTGCTGGCCACGATCCGGCCGTGGCAGTTGATGCTGGGCAAGGTGGTCGGCATCGGCGTGGTCGGCCTGGTGCAGATGGTGGTGATCGGCGGGGCCGGGATCGCCGTCGGGCTGGCGACCGGGGTGCTGACCATCTCGGTGTCCGCCGCGGTCGGCACGGTGGTCTGGCTGGTCGTGTGGTTCCTGCTCGGGTTCTTCGCGTACTCGCTGGTCTTCGCCGCGCTCGGTGCGCTGGTCTCGCGGCAAGAGGACATCGGTGGGGTTATCACGCCGCCGTTGATGTTCGTGATCCTCGGCTACGTGCTCGGTATCTCGATCCTCCCCTCCGACCCGGGCAGCAGGCTGATCGAGATCCTGTCGATGGTGCCGCTGTTCGCCCCGACGCTGATGCCGATGCGGTTGGCGATGGGTGGCGTGCCTGCGTGGGAGGCCGGGCTCGCGGTTGTGCTTGTCCTGGCTCTTATCCCGGGCCTGGTGTGGTTGTCCGGCCGCATCTACCGCAACGCCGTGACCCGTAGTGGCGCCAAGGTCAAGCTGCGGGACGCGCTCCGCGCTACCTGATCAACACTGTCACGTGTGGAACCGGGCGACAGGGTACGATCTCACCTCATGCACCGCTACTTGGTGATGGAGTGACGGTCGACCGGGAGGCGCCTGTGATCAAAGTGCTCATCGCGGACGACGAGGACCTGGTCCGTTCAGGTCTGCGGACGATCCTCACCAGTGCGGGCGACATCGAGGTGGTCGCCGAGTGCGACGACGGCGTGCAGGTGGCAGACCTGGTCAGGCTGCACCGGCCCGCCGTCGTCCTGCTGGACATCCGGATGCGCACCTGTGACGGCTTAGATGCCTTACGCGCACTGATGGCCCTACCGGAGCCCCCAGCCGTGTCGATGATGACGACGTTCGACGTCGACGAGTACGTGCGTGAGGCACTACGCATTGGTGCGAATGGGTTTCTTCTTAAGGACACCGAGCCCGCGCACATCATCAAGGCCGTGCGTGACCTCGCGACCGGTGGCGCTGTCCTTGACCCGAAGGTCGCCGCGCGTGTGGTTACCACGGTCGCGGATGGTGCCCGCGCCGCTGAACCTGCGCGGCAACTGCTGTCGACACTGTCTGACCGCGAGCTTGAAGTCGTTGGCTTAGTGGGTCACGGGCTCTCGAACGCCGAGATCGGCCAGCAGTTACATCTGTCTGAGGCGACGGTGAAGGGGTACGTGTCGGCTGTCTTAGGCAAGATCGGTGCTGTTAACCGGGTCCAGGCAGCGTTGGTGGCTTACCGGGGCGGCTTGATCGCGTAGTCCTCGGACGGCGTATAGACCTCGACACGGTTGCGGCCATGGCGTTTCGCGCGGTAGAGCGCGACGTCGGCGTTGGCGAACAAGCGCTCCAGCGTGTCGTGCCCGGTGGCGACGCCGACGCTCACCGTGGGCTGCTGGGAGACCCCGAGCATGGTGGTCCAGTCGTGGTGGTCGACCGCGAGCCGGATGCGTTCCGCCACCGCGACCCCGACCGGACTGGTGCGGCCTTCCGAGTGATCGGTGACCGCGTCGGTCAGCAGCACCACGAACTCGTCGCCCGCCCAGCGGGCGATCAGGTCCCCGCCACGGCACTCCGCCCGCAGCAACTGCGCGACCTCCCGCAGCGCCGCGTCACCCGCCGCGTGACCGGCCACGTCGTTCACACCCTTGAACCAGTCGACGTCGATCAGGACAAGCCACGGGATCCGACCTGACGCCGTTGCGCGGTCCAAGATGCCTTGCGCGGAGCGTTCGAGGCCCAAGCGATTGGACAGCCCTGTCAGCGGATCGCGAGCGGCCAGCTCTTGCGCTGCCGTCGCCAGACGCTGCGCGCGGATCGCCAGCCGTCGCTGCTCCAATGCCTGCCCTAGACCCTCTTGCAGCGTCTCTATCGCTGTCTGCCGGGCGGAGATGTTGCGGCGCAGCGCCTCGGCCTCGCCAACCGGGTCGCCGTTCTCATGGCAGATGTCGGCCAAGTCCTGCGAGTACCGCTGCAAGAGTGAGGCGTCGTTGATGCGCTCGGCCTCGTCGACCGCGATCCGGCCGAACCCGGTGGCCTGGTCGAGCCGCCCCTGCCGCCGCCGGACCATGGACAGCACCCAGTTCCCGACCGACCGCGCCCACCGGTTGTCCTGCCGCGCGGCGAGCGTCAACGCCTCGTTGGCCGTCTTCTCCGCCCGGAACAACTCGCCGATGCCCGCCAGCGCCGCGCCGTAGGCGGCGAGGAGCGCGATGTGGATGCGCCCCTCGGTGACCAGCGCCAGGCCCTCCTCGAACAGCGGGATGGCCTCCCGGAACGTCGCCTCGGCCAACTCGGGCGGCAGTTCGCAGGCGCGGAAGTTCAGCGTGCCCGCCAGACCTTGCAGGCAGTGCGCGAGGATGTCCCGGTCTTCACCTGATCGTGCGACCTCGACCGACACCCGGCTGATGTCCAGCGCGGCCCGGCGGTGACCGATCCCGTCCAGCAGGTACCCCAGCCGCCCCAGGGTGTCCGCCGCGTACGAGCCGGTCGGCTTCTCCGCGTCGATATCGCTCCACCCCTCGGCGGCCAGTTCGAGGGCGAGCGGGATCCGCTTGAGCCGCCACGCCGCGACCGCCCGCCTGGTCAGGATCGCCGCCCTGGTCCACGGGTCCAGGTCCGGCGGGACCTTGGCCAGCAGCTGGTCGAACAGCGAGTTCGCCTCGTTGGCCCGCCCGGCGTCGATGAGCAGGCGGACCTCCTGGTCCGCCAACAACGCCTCGGTCGCGCCTTGGCCGTCGTGCCCCACACCGTCCCCGACCTGCTCGCCGAACGGCGGGCCGTTCGTGGTCTACGACACAGTGACGGCCAGGCTACAAGCCCGCCGCGACATGCACCGAATGGAGTAGTGGCGCGAAGGCTCTAGAGCTGTGTGGTCCCGTCCGGCGACTCCCTCCATTGCGCGAACGGCCGGTCTAGCGTCCATCGACCGTCTTCGTGCGTCAGGACTCTGTGGTCGCAGTGCGGCGGGTTCGACAACGACTCGAACAGCTCGATGCTCCACGAGAACATCCGCCTGCACAGCAACCGCATCGTCAGCCCGTGCGACACGACCAGCGCGGTGTCCGGGTGGCTCGGATCGTGCTCTACGCGGGCCTCCAGCTCGGTGAGGAAGCTCGCCACGCGGTCATCCACGTCCGCGCCCGACTCACCGTGCGCGAGCCGGTAGAAGAAGTGGCCGAACTCGTGCCGCTTCTGCTTCTGGACCTGCTGCTCTACCGGGTCCTGCAGGTTCCCCCAGTCCTGTTCACGTAACCGGGGCTCTTGCACACGCCGTTCTACCGGTAGACCTAACAACTCAAACGTGCGCATCGTGCGCACGTACGGACTGATGTAAGCGGCTACTGGTCGGCCCGTGAGCAGCTCGCGCAGACGCGTGCCTTCGGCGCTTGCCTGCGCCTCACCACGGGGGGTCAGGGGGAGGGCGTGGTCGGGTATGCGGCAGTAGGCCAGCTCGTCGATGTTGCCCAGGCTCTCGCCGTGCCGCAGCAAGATGATCCGCACACTCACTATCGTGCCCAATGTCCACCCTGGCCGAACAACCCTGGAGCCATTCCGTGATTAAGTACATCGCCTTGTACCGGCGGCCGGACGAGCCGGAGGACTTCGACGCGAAGTACTTCGACAGCCACCTGCCGCTCATCGAGAAGACACCCGGGCTGCTGCGCTGGGAGGTCGCCAAGGTGCAGCGGGTCTTCGTGCACGGCTTCCTCGGCGAGAGTGAGCCCTACCTGGTCGCGGAGATGTACTTCCAGGACGAGGCGGCCCTGAAGATCGCGCTCCAGTCGCCGGAGTGGCAGGTGGCGGGGGCGAACCTGTCCGAGATCGGTGGTCTTGACCTGGTCGCCATGTTCGCTGCGGAGGTGCGGTCGTGAGCGTGCCGGGCACGGTCGCGGTAGTGGGCGGCGGGACCATGGGAGCGGGCATCGTGCACGTCTTCCTCGCCGCCGGTAGCTCTGTCGTGCTCGCTGAGGCTGACGCTGAACGTGCGGCTCTAGGCGTGAGCAACGTCGAGGCGTCGCTGAGGAAGGCCGAGGAGCGCGGCAAGCTCGACGGGACCGCGGCCGAGCTGCTCACCCGCCTGTCCACAGTGGAAGACCTGGCGGCGCTGCCGACCGACACCGCCCTGGTCGTCGAGGCCGTGCCGGAGCGGCTGGACCTCAAGCGCGCCGTGTTCGCCACCGCGGCCCGGCGCTGCCCGGACGCGGTCCTCGCGTCGAACACCTCGTCGTTGTCGATCACCGAGCTGGCCGACGGCCTGCCGGGTGAGCGGCTGATCGGCATGCACTTCTTCAACCCCGTGCCGGTCCAGGCGCTGGTCGAGCTGGTCGTGCACCCCGGCTTGGCCGCGTCGACCGCCGCCACAGCCCGGGGCTGGGCCGAGGCGCTCGGCAAGACCGTCATCGAGGTCAGGGACTCGCCGGGGTTCGCCACCTCCCGGCTCGGGATCGCGGTCGGGATGGAGGCGATCCGCATGGTCGAGGAAGGCGTCGCCTCCGCCGAGGACATCGACACCGGCATGCGGCTGGGCTACGCGTGGCCCATGGGCCCGTTGCGCTTGACCGATCTTGTCGGCCTTGACGTGCGGCTCTCCATCGCCGAGCACCTCGCGCGTGAACTCGGTCCGCGGTTCGAGCCGCCACAGTTGCTGCGCGACAAGGTCGCCCGCGGAGAGCTCGGGCGTAAGACCGGGCAGGGATTCTTCTCGTGGTAGTCGTTCGCCCTTACGTCGACGAGGACTACGAGGCCGTCTACCGGCTGCGGCGCTTGGCGTTCGGTGGGCCTCACGAGCCGCCACCACCCACGGTGGACCCACCCGGTGGGTCGAGTGCTCTTGTCGCGCACGACGACTCCGGCCTGGCCGGGTACCTGCGTGTCTGGGGCTACCGCCAGTTCTTCGGCGGTAGGGCAGTGCCGATGGGCGGAGTGGCCAGCGTGTCAGTGGCGCCTCACGCGCGAGGTAGTGGCGTTGCTGGGAAGTTGCTGACCGACGCTCTAGCGCTGATGCGCGAACAGGGACAGGGGATCTCCGCGCTGTACCCGTATGTGATCCCGCCTTACCGCCGCCATGGCTGGGAACACGTCGGCACGATGCAGACCGCGTTGGTGACCCTGTCCGACCTCGCGGGCACACCACGGTCCTCGGTCCCGGTCCGGCCCGCGACCGACGCCGACCTGGATGCGATCCACGCCTGCTACCTCAGGACAGCGTCAACCATCGACGGCATGCTCGACCGCGCCACTCCGGCGTTCACCCTGTCTCGCGTGCTCGAACTCGACGTCGTCACCGTCGCTCCTGGACCTGACGGTCTACGCGGCTATCTCACCGCCGCTCGGCCCGACGGCAAACGCTTGCGCGTGTACGACCTGATCGCCGACGACGTAGACACCGCGCACGCGCTCTTGCGGCAACTCGGAAGCTGGTCAGGTGGCATAACCGACGCCAATGTCCGACTCGTCGACTACACCCTGCTCGACCTCACCGTGCCGGGCGGTCTTCAGCGCGGCCTGGAGATGCACGACTTCATGCTCCGCGTGGTCGACCTCCCGGTAGCGGTAGCGGCGCGCGGTTGGCCAGCCGTGGCGGAGTCGAAGCCGTTCAGCGTGGACATCGAGATCAATGACCCACATGCCCCGTGGCAGGCAGGGCGGTGGCGCTTGATCCACGAAGACGGCGCGGTCACGGCCGAGCCAGGCGGTAGCGGTGAGGTTCGACTGGAGGCTCGTGCGCTCGGTCCCTGGTACGCGGGTTCGGCGACAGCGACCTCGCTGCGTAAGGCGGGGCTCTTGGTCGGCCCGCGAGAGGCGGCCATAGCGCTCGACAGGCTCACCGGCGCGCCGCACCCGGTCCACCTAGCCGAATCCTTCTGAGTACTACTCTGCGCGTTTGTGCTGCTCATCGTCCTCGAACTGATCGGTCTCGCCGTGTTCGCGGCGTCAGGGGCCTTGGCGGCCGTTCGAGCGCGGCTTGACCTGTTCGGTGTCGTCGTCCTGGGGCTCACCACGGCCCTGGGCGGCGGCATCCTCCGCGACGTGCTGCTGGGTATCCACCCGCCGACGAGCCTCACGACCTGGACCTACCTGGTCGTCCCGGTCGGGGCAGCGCTAGGAGTCTTCGGATTCCACCCTCAGGTGGCCAAGCTGAGGCGCGCGGTACTGCTAGCCGACGCGGTAGGGCTAGGTCTGTTCACCGTGTCCGGTACCGCTACCGCCCTCAACACCGGCGTCCCGGCCTACACCGCTTGCCTCATCGGCATGACCGCAGGCATCGGGGGCGGGGCACTACGCGATCTTCTGCTCCGCGAGATACCCCTAGTTCTTCGGCGCGAAATCTACGCACTGGCCGCGCTCGCTGGTGCTGTCGTAGTTGTCGTCGGCACCCGAACTGGCTGGCCAGCGGCTCTTGTCGCGGTCGTGGGGGCGACGATCGTTAGCGCTGTCCGGCTGGTCGCACTCTGGAGGCAATGGAACGCGCCAGTCGCTAAGGGTCTTGAACGGTGAACTCTCAGGCGCGTCTCAGCAGCACAGTGAACACTAGCCGCATGCGCATTCTGGTAGTCGACGACGACCGGGCCGTGCGCGAGTCCCTCCGGCGGTCGTTGCAGTTCAACGGCTACCTGGTAGACCTCGCCAGCGACGGCCAGCAGGCGTTGGAGGCCGTCCTCGGCACCGGCGGCGACCAGGTCGACCGCCCCGACGCCATGGTGCTCGACGTGATGATGCCCCGGCTCGACGGGCTGGAGGTGTGCAGGCGGCTGCGCGGCGTCGGCGACGACCTGCCCATCCTGGTGCTCACGGCTCGCGACCTGGTCTCCGACCGCGTGGCCGGGCTCGACGCGGGCGCGGACGACTACCTGCCCAAGCCGTTCGCGCTAGAGGAGCTGCTCGCGCGCCTGCGCGCTCTGCTGCGCCGGGCCGCCCACGAGCAGACGACCTCCACAGCGCCCACGCTGGGCTTCGCGGACCTGGAGATGGACCCGGGCACCCGCGAGGTCCGCAGGGGCGAGCGCCAGATCAGCCTCACGCGCACCGAGTTCGCCCTCCTGGAGCTGCTGCTCTCGCACCCCAAGCAGGTGCTCACCCGCGGCCGGATCCTGGAGGAGGTGTGGGGCTACGACTTCCCCACCTCCGGCAACGCCCTGGAGGTCTACGTCGGTTACCTCCGCCGCAAGACCGAGGCCGACGGCGAGCCCAGGTTGATCCACACCGTCCGCGGTGTCGGCTACGTCCTGCGTGAGACCCCACCCTGATGACGGACATCCATGTCGGGGACCGCGCGACGCAGCGTGTGTCCCTGCGCTCCCGCATCACCTTGTTGGCCGCGTTCTGCGTCGGCGGCGCGGTCGCCCTGGTGTCCCTCGGCGCGTACATCACCGTCTACCGCGGCCTCTACCAGCAGATCGACGACAACCTGCGCGAACGCGCCGACGCGCTGGTCAACAACACCCAGGTCGTCGCCGAGGGCCGCACCGAGATACCGCGGATCTTCCTGGAGCTGTCCGACATCAAGTTCGACGTGATCGACGAGACCGGCCAGTCCGCGATCAACCGCCCGGTGATCCGCCCGCCGGTCGGCTCGGAGGAGCTCGAGGTCGCCGCCGGGGCGAAGGTCCAGCACGTCCGCACCGACCAGGCCACCGACGCCCGGGTGCTCACCGTGAAGTACCCGTTCCTCGAAGGCACCGCCTTGGTCTTGGCGCAACCGCTGGAGTCGACGAAGAGCACCCTGAGCAAGCTCGCGGTGGTCCTTATCGTCATCGGCGGCTCCGGGATCATCGTCGCCGCCTTGGCCGGTACCGCTGTCGCGCGCGGCAGCCTAAGACCGGTGCAGCGCCTTACCGCCGCGGCGGAGCGGGTGACCAGAACCGGTGAACTCAGACCTATCCCCGTCGCCGGGGACGACGAGCTGTCTCGGCTGACCGACAGCTTCAACACCATGCTCGGCGCCGTGGCGGAAGCCCAAGAGCGACAACGCAGGCTCGTGGCCGACGCCGGGCACGAGCTGCGGACGCCACTCACCTCGCTGCGCACGAACCTCGAGCTCATGCTCGCGTCCGAGGCCCCCGGCGCGCCGAACCTGTCCGCGCAGGACCGCGCCGAGATCCAGGACGACCTGCGGGCCCAGCTCGACGAGCTCACCCAGCTCATCGGCGACCTGGTCGAACTGGCCAGGGAGGACGCGGCGCCGTCGGTGCAGGAGCACGTCGAGCTGCTCGAGGTGGTCGAGCAGGCGCTCGACCGCGCGCGCAGGCGGGCCAGCCACGTCCAGTTCGACGTACGACTACAGCCGTGGCACCTCATCGGGCACGCCGCGTCGTTGGAGCGCGCGGTGCTGAACCTGTTGGACAACGCGGTGAAGTTCAGCCCGCCAGGTGGTGTCGTCCGGGTCGAGTTGACACCAACGGGTGATGGTTTTGCCTTTTTGCAAGTTGCTGATGCGGGCCAGGGAATCAGCGACGACGACCTCCCGCACGTGTTCGACCGGTTCTACCGCTCGGAGGAAGCCCGCACGCTCCCAGGCTCTGGTTTGGGCCTGGCGATCGTAAAGCAGGCCGCGGAACGGCACGGTGGATCAGTGTTCGCCGGTAGATCTGCCGACGGCGGCGCGCTAATGGCGATGCGCCTTCCCGGCAGGGCGGACTGAGCCGACCGGGGTAAGCGGGCGTCGCGGACAAACAGAACCGCTCGTTTGACTGCGTAGAATTGTGTTGTGCTCGCACGTCAGCGTCAGGAACTGATCCTGGAGGAGATCCGGCGCACCGGCGCCGTCCAGGTGCACGCCCTGGTTGCCCGGCTCGGCGTGTCCGACATGACCATCCGCCGGGACCTGGACGTGCTGGCCAAACGCGGCCTCGTGGAGAAGGTCTACGGCGGTGCTACCGCTGCCGTCGGGCAGGTCACCCGCGAGCCCGGGTTCAAGTCCGTGCGGTCACTGCAAGAGAAGCAGGCCATCGCCGCGCACGCCGCGTCGCTCATCCGCCCCGGTACCGCTATCGGGATCTCCGCGGGCACTACGACGTGGACGTTCGCCAGATTCCTCGACGACATCCCCGATCTGACCGTTGTCACCAACTCGATCAAGGTTGCCGACGTGCTGCGCGCCGGGCGGCGAGACTGCACGGTAGTGCTAACGGGCGGCGTGAGAACCGCGACCGACGCGCTCGTTGGCCCTGTCGCTGTGCGAACGCTGCGTTCTCTGCACCTCGACATGGTGTTCCTCGGTGTGCACGGCATGGCCGAGGGACCTGGCTTCACCACGCCGAACATCAACGAGAGCGAGACCGATCGCGCGCTGGTGGAGGCGGGTCAGAAGCTGGTGGTGATCGCCGACCACACCAAGTGGGGGGTCATCGGCATCTCCACCGTCGCCGCGCTGGAGGAGGCGGATGTGCTGATCACCGACGACGGGCTGCCCGACGCGGCCGTCACCCTGCTGCGGGCCAGGGTCGGCGAACTGGTCGTGGCCGAGGCGCTGCCGGAGCTCGAGGAATACGTCGAGGCCGAGGTGTGAGGCGCACCGCGGCCAGGCTCGCCGACGGCCGGGAGATCATCTACTTCGACGACACCCCAGGGGCACCCGCGAGGGTCGCCGTCGACACCAGGGACCTGCCGCCCGCCGAGACCTCGTCGCAGATCCGCCGCGACCCGCTGACCGGCGAGTGGGTCGCCCTCGCCGCCCACCGGCAGACCCGCACCTACAAGCCCCCGGCCGGGTTGTGTCCACTGTGTCCGTCTGCGCCGGACCAGCCGTCCGAGGTCCCGGAAGCCGACTACGACGTGGTCGTCTTCGAGAACCGCTTCCCCTCGTTCACCCAACACGCGGCCGGGCCGTACGAGCCAGGTCTCGTCCCGCGCGCGCCAGGCATCGGCCGGTGCGAGGTCGTGTGTTTCACCGCCGACCACAACGTCTCATTCGGCGAACTGAGCCCAGCGCGCGTGCGCACGATCGTTGACGTTTGGGCGGACCGAACAACAGCGTTGTCAGCACTACCCGGCGTCGAACAGGTCTTCCCGTTCGAGAACCGCGGCGACGAGATCGGCGTGACCCTGAGCCACGCACACGGGCAGATCTACGGCTACCCGTTCGTGACACCCCGCACCGAGAAGATGCTCGCTGTCGCCCAGGCACACGGCGGGCCAATACTGGGCGACGTACTCGCGTACGAACAGGCGGACGGCAGCCGCATCGTCGCCACCTCCGAATACTGGACCGCCTACGTACCCGCCGCGGCGCGTTGGCCGGTAGAGGTGCATCTAGTGCCGCACCGGCACGTTCTGGACCTGCCCGCGCTTACGGCAGCCGAGCGGGACGACTTCGCAGCGCTCTATCTGACTGTGCTCGGCAGGCTGGACGGGCTCTATGACCGGCCATTGCCTTACATAGCCGCGTGGCACCAGGCCCCGGTCAGGACGGGGCGCGAGTTCGCCTGGCTGCACCTGGAGGTCTTCTCTACGCTGCGAACTGCGGACAAGCTGAAGTACCTGGCGGGTTCCGAGTCCGGCATGGCGGTGTGGATCAACGACACCACGCCGGAGGACCAGGCCGCCCGTCTGCGCGCCGCCCCGGCCCGTTATCGCGGCTGAACCGGAATCACGGGTTCCGCACAGGACGGTCTCAGGTGCTTCTCAGTCACGACGGCCAAGGTGGTTCATATGACCGAGAACGAGCCCGACGAGCAGACCGGATCCACCGGTCCCCGGTCACCGCGAGCAGCCACCGGCGCCGCGCAGCCGTCGGGCGACCGGACACCGACCGGGGAACAGGGCCCCGTTCGGCCGGAGGCCGGTACCCCGGCGCGTGGGGAGCAGGGCCCCACCGCGCCGGGTGCCGGCACCTCCACCCAGAACTCGCCGCACGACCCCCGAACCGGGTCGCCCGCGGCTTCGGAGTCGGATCCGGGTGCCGTTTGGCGGCCGAGTTCGGCTGAGCAGGATGGCTCCGCGCACCAGGGTGCGCGACAGCCGGGGTCCGCCGACCAGAGCGACACCGCGCAGCAGGGTGCGTGGCAGCCCACGGAGCGGCAGACCCAACAGCAGGACGGTGCGGCGCACCAGGGCGCCGCACCGCGCACGAACGAACTGTCAGGTTCGGTAGCGCAGCCCGGCGGGTCGCAGCCCGCCGCGCGGCACGGGGAAGCGGGGCCACAGGTGGGTTCGGCGTCAGACTCGACAGACGAACAGCCCGGAACAGCGCGGCAGGGCGCTGAACCGAGCGAAGACGTCAACCAGCGTTCGGTTTACTCCGAACCCCTCGACGCCCCGCTGACCGCTTCGGCGGCAGATGGCGCTACCGAGCGGCCGTCGGGCTCGACGGAGCAGCGTGATGCCGCCGGGGCGTGGGCGAGCGGTAGTGACCAGAGTGGTTCAGCGCGGCAGGGCGCTGGATCGGGCGAGGACGCTGCCTGGGGGTCGGGCGTGAGTGACGAGCGACCGGTAGCGGAACCATCGGGTTCGACTGAGTACCTCGGCGGGGTGCGAGGCGCTTCGGCGTCAGGCAGTGCAGGCGGGTCGCAGGCAGAGGTGGAACAGGGCGGTGTCGCGCGGCAGGGCGCGGGGCAGTCCAGTGAGTGGCAGGCCCCCGCACCGGGTGGCACGGCGCGGCAGGGCGTCGGGCAGCCGGAGGGTGCGGGGGCGGACGCGGTGTGGCAGGCGTCCGGGCAGCATGGTCTGGGGCAGCAGGCCGCGGGACAGCCAGCCGCGGGGCAGCACAACGCAGGACAGCAGTCTGGGCAATGGCCGACCAGCGGGGCGCAGCAGTCCGAGTGGTCGGGACCGCAGAGCGGCGCTTGGGCTGCGGGCGCGCACCAGGCCACCGCCGCGCACCAGAGCGGGGCGGGCCATCAGGGTGGCGGCGCGCCGCACGGGTGGCCGCAGGGGGAGTGGCGGCAGGGAGTGCCGCAGCAGGGAACTCATCTCCACCCACAGCCGCGTCGGGAGCCGCGGCGCGTGGGGTTCGTGGTCGGGGTCGCGGTGCTCGCGCTGGTCGTCGGGGGTGGCGCGGGGGTCGCGGGCGGGTTGATCGCCTCGGATCAGCGGGCGCCGGTGCAGAACGCGCTGGAGTCGGCGCCGCCCGCCAGGCAGACCGCCGCCCCGGCGGGCTCGGTCGAGTCGGTGGCGCAGAAGGTGCTGCCGACCGTGGTGCAGTTGCAGGTGCGTGGTCGGTCCTCGGCAGGGGAGGGTTCCGGCTTCGTCATCAGCAGCGACGGGTTCATCGTGACCAACAACCACGTGATCGAGGGCGCCGTGGGCGGCGGTCAGATCCAGGCCGTGTTCCAGGACGGCCGCACCGCGACGGCCACCATCGTCGGCAGGGACCCGACATCGGACGTGGCCGTGGTGAAGGCGCAGGGCGTCGACAACCTCCAGGTGAGCGAGCTCGGCCGGTCGGACGACCTGCGGGTCGGGCAGGCGGTGGTGGCCATCGGGTCGCCGTTCGAGCTGTCCGGCACCGTCACCTCGGGCATCGTCAGCTCGCTGCACCGGCCGACCCGTGCGGGCGGTGAGGGCGGCAGCCAGGCCACGGTCATGGACGCCATCCAGACCGACGCCGCGATCAACCCGGGCAACTCCGGTGGCCCGCTGGTCAACATGCAGGGCCAGGTCATCGGCATCAACTCGGCCATCTACAGCCCGCAGAGCAGCGCGTCGGGCAGCGGCGGCTCGGTCGGCATCGGGTTCTCCATCCCGATCGACCAGGCCAGGCGCACCGCCGACGAGATCGTCAAGACCGGCAAGGCCACCCAGACGGTCCTCGGTGTCTCGGTCCGCGACGCCGACGACGGTGGCGCCGTCATCGCCGACGTCGTCTCCGGTGGCGCGGGTGAGCAGGCGGGCCTCAAGCCGGGCGACGTCGTCACCAAGCTCAACGACCGCCGCATCGACACCGCCGACGCCCTGGTGGCCGCTGTCCGCTCCCAGGCCCCCGGTGACAAGGTCACGCTGACCCTCACCGGCGGCAAGACGAGCCAGGCCACCCTGGGCGGCCAGCCCGTGGAAACCGGCTGACCGGCCCGTCCCCCGATCGCTCGGGCGCCCCCACGCGCCCGAGACCAACGTCCACCAGCCACCGCCTCCCCTCGGAGGCGGTGGCTGCTGACTCCGTCGGGCCCGCGCCCCCGACACCGACTCCGGTTCGTTGCCCCCGAACCGGACCGGGCTCCTCCTGAGGAGCCCAATGCCGAGCCGCACGCGGTTGGACCACCCCTCACCACCCGCGTGCGGCTCTTGGCCGGACCGGGTCATGGCCACGGGGATAACGGTAGTCCGCGCGGTCGAGATTACTTTTCGTGTTTGGTCGAGAACTGTTTGTCGACCGGCGCCGGGTTGTCAGGGGAATGTGGATCCTTGAATTCAGTGAATTCGGTTATCCGCGCCAGGGGGTCGCGGGCGGATGCATGGTGAGGATGCACGGGACTGGTAGCGTTCCCAGTCCTGTCCCGCACCCGGCGCACTGTCCACTCCGGTCACCCGGGAACGGTGCGGCTGACACAGTCACTGTCTCTCCGTGTTCGGTTTGGTCACCAGCTGTAGTGGACGGTCGCGCGATGGGTATGCTGCCGATGCTCCATCTGCCCCCGTCCGATCCCCCGGGTGCGCGCGGCAACAGCGCCACGGGATTGCGTCGTGCACATTGCGCGATGACAGCGGCACAATTGGTTCCAAGAAAGCGGCAGGATCGCGAATTGTGATCTAGCTGCAGGCGATCTACCGCGACACGACGGGGTCGCAGACGTGACAATGGGGCTATGGCGTCGACGCTGCGCAGGGTTCGGGACTCGTTGAGCGGTCCGGTGCGGGTGCCGTTGGGCCTGCTGGCCGCTGTCGTGTGCGCAGGCGTGGCCGTGCTCCAGGCAACCGTGCTGACCGTCCGCACCGAGGGCTTGTCCGGGACCCACGCCTTCCTCGTCCACTGGGCCCACCCGGCCGTGTGGGTGGTGCTGGGCGCTGTCTGCCTGGAATACGCGATGCGCGCCGAACGGATCATCCTCAACCGCACCGCCATGGTGGCGGTAGGTCTCTACCTGGCCTTCCTGCTCTCGGTGAGTTTCGCCTGATCCCCGGACGCCCAGTCCACAGTGACCGTCCACGTACGACGCCCCGGCTCGGGCGCGCACCGGGCTGAGCGCCCTCTCGCCTGACTGCGGCCCACCGCTACCTGCTCCCCAGTAGGGAACGCCAGCGCTCCGGGACCGGGCCCGCGAGCGCCGGTACCGAAGCCCCCGCGCCGCCGCACCCCGCCTCAGGACCCGCCACGGGCGGGCCGCATCTGCCGCCGCGTCCGGGCCCTCGCCTCGGACGCCGCCTGGAGCTCGTCCCTCTCGATGCGCACGTACGCCCACCGGCCTGTTGCCGTGTCGCCACCCGTGCCGGTCGCCTGTGCTGGGGTCGCGTGTCGCGCTAGCGGCCGTCCAGGGCGTCTTGCGCCGCCCGTGGCGGCATCGGTGAACAGTCGCTGTCGCGGTTGACCTCCGGCGGCTTGCCGCCGGTGATCCGACTACGGTGGCACCTATGGAACGCAGCGCGCAGCGGCTTGGCCGGGCTCTGATCGTGATCGTCGACGACCGCGTGGCCCACGGGGAGCACGATGACACGGTCGGGCCCCTGGTGACCGAGCTCCTCGAGGAGGCCGGGTTCATCGTCGACGGTGTGGTCACCGTCGAGGGGGAGACCGTCGCGATCCGCAACGCGCTCAACACCGCCGTCATCGGTGGCGCCGACCTGGTGGTCACCGTCGGCGGCACCGGCGTGTCCCCGCGCGACGTCACCCCCGACGCCACCCAGGGCGTGCTCGACCGCCCCATCCCCGGTATCGCCGAGGCCCTGCGCTCGTCCGGCCTCGCCGCGGGCGCCGTGGACGCGGGCGTGTCCCGCGGGCTGGTCGGTGTCTCCGGCAGCACGCTCGTGGTGAACCTGGCGGGCTCCCGCAGCGCCGTGCGCGACGGCATGGCGACCCTGTCCGCCCTCGTCCCCTACGTCATCGGCGAGCTGTCCGGCCTGGACACGAACTGACCCCCGTGTCGCCCCCACCAACCCCACCTCCCCAGCCCGCGGAGCCCCCGAAGCGCCGCCGCCCCACCCTGGACGAGATCTTCGGCGACGTCCTCCCGGACACCACCACCGACGAACGCGACCCGTCCCCCACCCAACCCCCCACCGACGACTGGTACCACCACAACCGCCCACCCCACCACGGCGGCTGACCACCCCCACATCGCCGCACCCCGACCGGGTACCCATCCCGACACCTAGCCCACCCAGCGGCCAGCCGCGCCCCTGCCAAGCCACGGGCGGCTGGCCATGCTGCGCCGATCGGCCACCTGGTTGATGTCGACCCAGCGCTGTCGAGTCGATGGTGTGCCCATCGGCGGTAGGGCGGCGGTCGTCCAGCCAATGTCGGCCAAGCCAAGCCGTGACGGGTCGGCGATGGTGTGCGACCGGGGCGAAGCTACTGACATCGGCTACCAGCCGAGGCGGCTGGTCAGGCCACGGCGAGGTGTTTCGCGTGGGCGGCCGCAGGTGTGGTCGAGGTCCAGGCGGCGGCGAGGTGTGGTGGGCTGCGGTTGTTGTGCGGGCTGAGGGGTTCTCGCACCTCCTGGTTGGGTTGTTGAAGGTGATCGCGGGGGCGCGCTGCGGGTCGGTGTGGCCGGGGGCCGCAGCGCGCTCGCGCGGGGGTCAGCGGGACTGCTGCTGGCGGAGCAGGTCGCGGATCTCGGTGAGGAGTTCGACGTCGGTGGGCTCGGCTGGGCCGGGCTCCTCGCCGCGCTTGCGGCGGTCCTGGATGTGCTTGACCGGGAGCACGATCACGAAGTAGACGATCGCGGCGACGATCAGGAAGTTGATCGCCGCGTTGATGACCGCGCCGAAGTCGAGGAACGTCGTCGGGTTGCTGCCGATGATCCGGAAGCCGAGGCCCTCCGCCGCTTTCGTGCCGCCAGCCGAGTTGATCAGCGGCTTGATCAGGCCGTCGGTGAACGAGGTGACGATGGTGGTGAAGGCCGCGCCGATGATGACGGCGACCGCGAGGTCGATGACGTTCCCGCGCATCAGGAAGTCCTTGAAGCCCTTGAACACCGCTGCGCTCCGTTTTCTCTGGTGGACGGCGCGTCACCGTCCGGGGGCGATGGCTACCGGAGCGTAACCGCCACCGGTTCTCGCAACGCCGCCGCGGCCACCTCCGCGGCCTCGGCCCTGGGTAAGGCGAGCAGCACGAGCGCCCCCGCCTCGGACGGGCGCACCGTCAGCACCGACGCGTCCCTGGCCAGCACGACGCGCTCCCTGGCGATCACATCGACCCGCACGCCCGGGTAGAGCAGGTCCGCCACGCCGTCGTCCGGCAGTCGCACCGGCACGGCCGCGCCGTCCGGGCCCGCGGTCGCCGCCAGGTTGTCCGCGCCGACGAGCCGCACCCGGGTGATCGGCTCGCCCTCGCCGATGGCCCCTGCGGGCACCCGCGCCACCGCCTCGGCCGGGTCGGACAGCGCGGCGGCCGGTCGGAGGTCCGGCGGCGCGCGCATGACCTTGACGTCGCCCGGTGTGAGTGCGACGCCAGGGGCGAGTGCCCGGGCGGCGACGAGGACGGGCACCGAGGCGTCGGGTGCGGACGGCCGGACGGCGAGGACGACGGCGGCGAGCACCAGCGCCGCGGCGAGCGCTCGGCGGACGGTCGACTGGCGTGGCCTGCGGGGCCTGATCATGGCGTTCCTCCTGGTCAGATGGGCTCTGACACCAAGCTAGGAGGACGTCGGGACAGGCGGAAGCCCCGGGATCGGGGCTGTGGATGATCCCGGGGGTTGGGGATAACTCAGGAGGCTTTGGCCGCCGTGCTGTCGGGCTTGGCGGCGGCGGGCGCCGTCGACCCGGTCGACGAGTCCGACTTCGACTTCGACTCGGTCTTCGGCTCCGACTTGGTGGTCGACTCGGTCTTCGCGGTCGCCGCGGCAGCCGGGGTCGAGCCGCTCGACGAGCCGGACCGGCTGTCGTTGCGGTAGAAGCCGCTGCCCTTGAAGACGACCCCGACCGACCCGTAGAGCTTGCGCAGGCGCCCGGTGCACTCCGGGCACTCGGACAGCGCGGAGTCGGTGAACGACTGCACCGCCTCGAAGCGGTGCTCGCATGCCGTACAGGCGTACTGGTACGTGGGCACGGACTGGGCTCCTCGTCGCATCTGGCACTCGGTCAGCAAGAGTGCCAACCGATTCTGCGGTAACGCCTACGCGCAGCGCAAATGTTCCCGTTCAAGGTCACACACGGTCTTGACCGGTCAGCGCAACCGCAGCAGGCCACGACCCGGCGTCAACACTCCGGTGACGGTCACGTCGTGCGGTTCTGACGGCAGTTGGTCGAACAACTCCGGATCGCGCACCACGGCGACCAGCGGCGTCCCGGGCGCGGCCAGCGACAACGAGCGGTCGTAGTAACCCGCGCCACGCCCTAAACGGGTGCCGTTGCGGTCCACGGCCAGCGCGGGCACCAACACCACGTCCGCGATCCGCAGCGCGCTCTCCCCCAGCCGTTCCCCTATGGGCTGCAGCAGCCCGAACGGCCCCGGCCGCAGGTACTCCCGCCCGTCGTACCAGCCCCAGTCCAGCGGCCCCGCCCCGGAGACGACCGGCAGCAGGATCCGCACGCCGTGGTCCGCGACCTCCTCGAGCATCTGCACCGACCCCGGTTCCGACCCGATCGGCACGTACGCGCACAACGTCTGGCCGCGACCCACCACCCTGCCGCTGGTCAGCAGCGTGGTCAGCTGCATCGCCTCCGCGAACCGGACGCTCGCGGGCACTCGCCGCCGCTCGGCGAGCAGCGCCCTGCGCCACTGGTCCTTGGTCCACGCGCGCGTCGCGTCGAGATCATTACCGGGCCCGGCCACATGTCGAGGTTAGGCTGCATGTCCATGAGCGCGTCGACCGCATTCACCGCCGCCATCGTGCCCGCGGCGGGGTTGGGCACCAGGTTCCTGCCCACGACCAAGGCCGTCCCCAAGGAGCTCCTGCCGGTGGTGGACACCCCCGGCATCGAGTACGTCGCCAGGGAGGCCGCCGAGGCGGGAGCCACCCGGCTGATCATCGTCACCTCGCCGGGCAAGGAGTCAGTGGCCCAGTACTTCCAGCCGCGTCCCGAGCTGGAGAAGACCCTTGAGGATCGAGGTAAGACAGAACTACTGGAAAAGATCCGCCGCGCGCCCAACCTGCTCGCGGTAGAGACCGCCATCCAAGAGCAGGCGCTCGGGCTCGGTCACGCTGTCGGGTGCGCGGAGCCCAACCTCCGACCCGAGGACGAGGCCGTCGCGGTGCTCTTGCCGGACGACCTCGTGCTGCCCACCGGCGTTCTCGCGCGCATGGCCAAGGTTCGCGAGGAGAAGGGCGGCACCGTCCTCTGTGCCTTCGACATCCCGCGCGAGGAGATCTCCGCTTACGGTGTCTTCGACGTTGAGGCCACCGACGACGATGACGTCAAGAAGGTCAACGGGATGGTCGAGAAGCCCCCGGCCGCCGAGGCGCCTTCGACCTTCGCCGCGGCGGGCCGCTACTTGCTCGATCGGGCGATCTTCGGCGCGCTCAAGCGGATCACCCCGGGCGCCGGTGGCGAGCTCCAGCTCACCGACGCCATCGCGCTGTTGATCTCCGAGGGGCACCCGGTGCACGTCGTCGTCCACCGCGGTGGACGGCATGACCTGGGCAATCCTGGCGGGTTCCTGCGTGCCGCCGTGGACTTCGCCCTCGAGCACCCGGAGTATGGGCCTGGCTTGCGCGCGTGGCTGCGCGATCGCGTCGGCTCCGAGTAGACGGCAACAGCGGACGGAACCAAGGTAAACCGGATGAGGTCAGTCGACGAGCAACTCGCCAGGGCGCTGGCGGCCGCGGTCCGGCCCGCACCCGTGCGGGTCGCCATCTCCGAGGCGCAGGGTCTGCTCTGCGCCGAGGAGGTCGTGGCCGAGCGCGCCCTGCCCGGGTTCGACCAAGCCGCCGTGGACGGTTACGCGGTGCGCAGTGTCGACACCCAGGCGGCGGGAACCGACCCGGTGGTGCTACCGGTCGTCGGTGAGATCGCATCCGGGTCAAGGCAACCACGCAGGCTTCAACCAGGGCAGGCGGTGCGCGTGGCGACAGGCGCGCCGCTTCCCACCCTGGCCGACGCCGTGGTGCCCAACAGCTACACCGACGGCCACCACGCCAGGGTGACCATCGAACAACCCGTGCCCTCCGCCGCCTACGTGAGGCGGACCGGTGAGGACGTGCAGACCGGTGACGTAGCCGTACGCCGTGGCTCGGTGATCGGGTCCGCTCAGGTAGGGCTACTCGCCGCGGTAGGCCGTTCCAAGGTCTTGGTCTACCCGAGGCCGCGCGTGTCGGTGATCTCGCTTGGCGACGAACTGGTCGACATCGACCGGACCCCTGGCCAGGGGCAGGTCTACGACGTGAACTCTTACGCACTCGCTGCCGCCGGGCGCGATGCGGGCGCGGAGGTCATCCGGGTCGGCATCGTGTCCACGGACACCCGGCGTTTGCGCGAGACCGTCGAGAGCAGGCTGCTGCTGTCGGAGATCGTGGTGATCGCCGGTGGCGCGGGCGGCGACCTCTCGAACGAGGTCCGCTCCGCGCTGAGTGAACTCGGGGAGATCGACCTGACCAGGGTGGCCATGCACCCTGGCTCCGTGCAGGGCTTCGGCAGGCTCGGTCCTGACGCGGTCCCGACCTTCTTGCTGCCAGGCAACCCGATGAGCGCTCTTGTCGTGTTCGAGGTGATGGTGCGACCGCTCATCCGCGCCGCACAGGGCAAACGCAACCCCCACCGCCGGATCGTGAAGGCGAGGCTCTTGTCGCCCATCACCTCTAGCAAGGCGCGCCGCGGCTACGTCCGTGGGCAGTTGCTGCGCGACGAAGGCAACGGCGAGTACCTGGTGCAGCCGTTGGGCCTGTCCGGCTCGCACCTGCTTGCCTCACTCGCCGAGGCGAACTGCTTGATCCTGGTCGACGAGGACACCACCGAGGTCTCCGTCGGCGAGGGGGTCCAGGTTCTGTTCCTCGCACAGCGTGGCTAGCCCGTACGCGGTCGGCCGCCATCCCGGTTGGCCTGCCCGCCTGGGACCGCTGCGCGTCCCCGCGGGAGTGGTGGAGTTACGCGCGCCGAGGCTCACCGACGGGCGCGCGTGGAGCCGGATCAGGTTGCGCGATCAGGCATACCTGGAGCCGTGGGAGCCAACCGTCCCCGGCACGTGGGAGGAGCGCAACGCCCCCGGAGCGTGGTTCGCGCAGTGGTCCACCCTGCGCGCTCTGGGCAGGCGCGGCATGTCGCTGCCGTTCGTCATCACCGTAGACGGGCAGTTCGCGGGGCAGGTCACTGTGGGCAACGTCATCCGCGGGTCCTTGTGCTCGGCCTGGGTCGGTTACTGGGTCGCGGCCGACATCGTCGGCGGGGGCGTCGCGACAGCCGCCGCGGCCCTTGTCGTCGACCACTGCTTCACCGCCGCGGGCTTGCACCGGGTCGAGGCCACGGTCCGACCGGAGAACGCGGCCAGCCTCCGTGTGCTGGCCAAGCTGGGTTTCCGGTACGAGGGCCTGTTCCGCCGGTACCTCGACGTCGCGGGCGGGTGGCGCGACCACCAGTGCCTCGCGCTGACCACAGAGGACATTCGGAACGGCCTGGTACCGCGCCTGGTCGAGGCGGGAAAAGCAGGTTCCGTGTAGGCGCGTTCACGTTTTTCGCGCGTGAAGTTTGATCTCGAGCGTTACGGGGAACGGTCCACAAACGAACTACCCGATCGGGTGGGCGTGGATCCGTGGGGTCGGCGCGCCTCCGCCGCGGGTGTGACTGTTGTGACTAACGTGGCGAACGCCGGAGCACAGCGAGGGGGAGGTGACGGGACATGCCGAGCTCGTTGATCGTGGTCGGACTGGTGGTGGCGTGGCTCGTCGTCCTGGTCCCGATGGTCGTGCGCAAGCGCCAGGAGATCGCCAGGACCACCGACACCGCACTCGCGGCGCGCGTGGTGCGCAGCGGCTCGCACAGCGCGGACACCCCGGAGGAGATCGCCGTGGACGACCCCGCTGACGACGACGCCCTGGACACCCTCGACGAGCTCGACGACGAGCCCGACGAGGAACCGGCCGAACCCCGCCGCTACCGCCCGGGCCGGGGCGGCTACGACCCCGAGGCCGCGGCCCGCGCCGCCCGCGCCAAGTACGCCTTCCGCCAGCGCGTCGTGGTCCTGATGCTCCTCGCCGCCATCGGCACCGGTGTCGCCGCGGGCGTCTTCGAACCCCTCCTCTGGTGGCTGCACGGCGTCGTCGACCTCACCCTCGTCGGCTACCTGAGCTACCTGCGCAGGCAGGTCCGCATCGAGCAGGAGATCCGCGAACGCCGCGCCGCGCGCATGACCGGCACCCCCCGCCGCTCCCACGCGCGCCCCGCCGAGGACGACCACATCGTCACCATCCCCACCCGCTCCATCCACCCCGGCGCCATCGTCGTCGAACTCGACGACGAAGACCCCTGGTTCGACGAACTCGGCGAAACCGGCCACCACTACACCTACCGCCGAGCCGTCGGTGAATAGCCCCCCTGCGCGCGAGCGCGAGCTAGAGCCCTGCTAAGCTCTCCGAGCACGAACAAGGGGCTGTAGCGCAGTTGGTAGCGCGTCTCGTTCGCATCGAGAAGGTCCGGGGTTCGATTCCCCGCAGCTCCACAGGCTCAGGCGACCTGTGTCCACGGAAAGCGTGGACCGGGTCGCCTGTTGTGTTATCTGGGGGGCGACCCCCCAGGCCCCCACGGTGCGATCACTCTCGACCCAGCGGTGCTCGCTCGGGCCTGGCGGCCCTCACGTCGAGTATGTAACCAATGGGTTTGTCGCCCACGGGGCGGTGGGTGCCTGATCCAGGGTGGGCTCGCTCGGGCCTTCGGTCCTCGCGTCGAGTATGTGAGCAATTCGCTTGGCCTTCGGCCGTCGCATTGGGTGTGTGAGCGATGGGGTTGGTCGCATACGGGGGTGGGGGCGGAACTAGCGGGGGTCGCTTGGCTTCGGGGTGGGGGTGGGGTGGACAAGGGGGAGTGGGGGGCGGGAGGGTGGTGGGGGGATGGCGATCTTGTGAGGTGTGGTGGCGGAGACGTGGATACCGCGGGGGTCGGGGCGTGGGCGGGGGGTTCGGCCTGACGCTTCGGCGGTGATGGGGGTTGTTTTTGGGCTGCCGGGGTTTGTGAGCAGTCTGGTTGTGGTGGGGCTGCTGGCTGGGCTGGTGTGGTCGGCAGGCTGGGTTGTTTGGGTTGTGGCTGTGCTGTGGGTGTTGTCGGGGGCGGTGACGTTCGTACCGTCGGTTGAGGCGTTGTTGGCGAAGCTCATGTTCGACATGCGGCCGCCTACGACGGTGGAGATGACGAGGTTGCGGCCGCTGTGGGAGTCGGTGTGTGTGGCTGCCTCGGCCAACAGCTCTAAGTACAGCCTGTGGGTAGAGCAGTCCAAGGAGCTGAACGCGTTCGCTGCCGGTGGGCGGACGGTCGCGGTGACCAGGCGGGCGCTAGAGCTGCCGCCGAGGGCTCTAGAGGCGATCCTGGCGCACGAGCTTGGTCACCACCTCTCCGGTCACTCCCGCGTCTCCCTGCTCGCCTGGTGGTACGAACTGCCCGCCCAGGGCGCGATCTGGCTGGTCACGACGGCCATGCGGCTCGTGCTCGCGGTGGGCAAGGTGTTCGCCCGGTTCGGGAGCTCGGCGGGGGCGTTGGCGGCGACGCTGCTGTCGCTCCTGCTGCTCGCCGGGTTGATCGCGTTGAACCCCTGGTTGCTGCTGATGCCGCTGCTCAGCCCGCTGCTCGCCTGGTCGCGGCGGCTCGGCGAGTACCGGGCGGACGCCACCGCGGCCGGGTTCGGCTACGGGCCCGACCTGGTGACCGTGCTGTCCGGCTGGCTGGCCGCCGAGCACGCCGTCCGGCGCCCGCTGCGGGTGCGGATGCTGGCCAGCCACCCGGCGACCGCGGACCGGATCCGGCGGTTGCGAGCGGGCCGGTGAGCTGCGCCATTAGTGTGACGTCATGGGGGTCGCGCGGCGAGTGCCGTACGCGGCGACAGCGGTCGCGGCAGGGTTCGTCATTCTCGCTGTCGCCTGCTGGGTAAAGGGGCAGGGACTAGGCGTAGATAGCTCTGTCTACCGAGCGGGCGCGTTGACGCTATTGCACGGTGACTCTCTCTACGCGCCGCTCACGACCGGGGAGCCATGGGCGCCGTCATTGCCATTCACCTACCCGCCGATCGCGGGCCTCTTGTTCCTACCGTTGACGATGTTGCCCTCGCAGTTGGGCTGGGGCGTCCTAGCGGCTTTCTCCGCGCTCGCGCTCGGGCTCGTCCTGCACGAGAGCCTCCCGCCGCGCCTACGGACCGGGTGGCGGTTCGGTGCTCTCCTAGTGGCGACGTTGGCGCTAGAGCCGGTGTGGCGGTCCATAGGGCTAGGACAGGTCAACCTGCTGCTGTTGGCGATGGTCGTGGCGGACGTGTTGCTGCTCCGTGGCCGTAAGGGGGCCGGGGTCCTCATCGGGGCAGCCGCGGCGATCAAGCTCACCCCGCTGATCTTCGTCGCGCACCTCGTGCTGACCAGGCGCTGGGCGGACGCGGCCCGGGCGATGGCGACCTTCGTCGTCCTCAACCTCGTCGCCGCGGTTGTCCTGCCGCACGACACGGTGCGGTTCTGGACCGAGGCGTTGGTCGACGGCAACGACGCGACCACGAACTCGTGGATCGGCAACCAGTCGCTCAACGGAATCCTCCAGCGGCTCACCGGGGAAGGTAAGACGGCGCTGTTCCTGTTCGCCGCCACCGCGGTGATCGCGCTCGCTCTAGGGGCGATGGTCGTTCGCCGCCTCCATCGGAACGGCGACGACTTGGGCGCGTTGCTGGTGACCGCCGCCATCGGCCTGCTCATCAGCCCCGTGTCCTGGACCCACCACTGGGTGTGGGTCGTACCGCTGGCCGGTTACCTCATCGCCCGCAGCAACGTGTGGGGACTTCTAGCGCTCGTGGTCGTGTTCTCGGGCTGGCAGTTCAAGATGGTGCCGAGTGGGGCCAAGAGCGAGCTGACCTGGACCGCCGCGGATGTCCTGCTGGGCAACTCTTATCTCATAGCGGCGCTGGTGGCCGCGCCGATCGTGATCCTGTTGGCTGGTGCCGACCCGGCTCTGCGCGGTCGGACTGCCCGTGTTGAGCTAGAGCCAGGCGAGAAGTCGAGGAGTTGATGGGCGTGGCCGAGTTGGTCGTTGATGTCGCCGTGGTCGGGCTTGGTCCCGGTGGTGAGGCCGTGGCCAGCCGACTCGCCCAGGCAGGGCTGTCTGTGGCCGGTATCGAGGCCCGGCTCGTAGGCGGCGAGTGCCCCTACTACGCGTGCGTGCCGACTAAGGGCATGATCCGTGCCGCCGACGTGCTCGCCGAGGCCCGCAGGGTGCCCGAGTTCGCCGGGACCGCGCAGGTGACCCCCGACTGGGGCAAGGTCGCCGCCAGGGTGCGCGACGAGATCACCACCGACTGGAACGACCAGGCGGCCGTCGACCGGCTGGTGGCCGCGGGTGTCCAGATCGTCCGCGGCCGGGCCAGGATCACCGAGCCGGGTGTCCTCGTTGTGGGTGACCAGGTCGTGCGGGCCAGGCGCGGGATCGTGCTCAACCCGGGCACAGACCCGGCCGTGCCCCCGGTGCCCGGTCTGGCCGACACCCCGCTGTGGACGAACCGGGAGGCGGTCCGCGCGACCGCCGTGCCCGAGTCGCTCGTCGTGATCGGCGGCGGTCCGGTCGGGTGCGAGTTCGCGCAGGTGTTCGCCCGGTTCGGGGCCAAGGTGACCCTCCTGCAGTCCAACGACCGGCTGCTCCCGCTCGACGAGCCGGAGGCGGGCGCGCTGTTGGCCGAGCGGTTCGCCGCCGAGCACATCCGGGTCAAGACCGGCGCCAAGATCACCGCGGTTCGCCACGACGGCGAGCGGTTCACCGTCGAACTCGACGGGGACAACCCGATCAACGCCGCGCAGGTCCTCGTGGCCGCCGGGCGCAAGTCCGACCTGGCCGAGTTGGGTGTGGGCGCCTACGGGCTGGACGAGTCGGCGCGCGGGGTCACGGTCGACGACCACATGCGCGCCGCCGACGGGCTGTGGGCGATCGGCGACCTCACCGGCAAGGGCGCTTTCACGCACATGTCCATGTACCAGTCGGCTATCGCGGCCGCGGACATCCTCGGTGAGGAAGGACCTGGTGCCGAGTACCACGCGGTTCCTAGGGTTACCTTCACGGACCCGGAAATCGGCTCGGTAGGTCTGACGGAGGCGGCTGCGCGCGCCGCCGGAATCAACGTTCGCGTCGGCATCACGCAGTTGTCGTCCTCGACACGGGGGTTCCTGCACAAGGCAGAGGGTCTGATCAAGCTGATCGAGGACGCGGACACGGGAGTGCTCGTTGGTGCTACCTCGGCCGGTCCAACCGGTGGTGAGGTTCTGGGTGCGTTGGTTCTCGCGGTGCACGCGCGCGTGCCGGTCGACCAGCTCCGTCGCATGATCTATGCGTACCCGACTTTCCACCGGGCAATCGAGTCGGCGCTGGCCGACCTGCGCGCCTAACCGTGCTGACCGACGTACTGCCGTACTTGGTTTGCCCGCACTGCGGTAACGACCTTGTGCTGTCCGGCACCTCCTTGTACTGCTCGAACCGGCATAGCTTTGACATCGCGAAACAGGGTTACGTCAGCCTCTTACGAGCACCGACCAACTTCACCGGTGACACTGCCGCCATGATCGAGGCGCGCAGCGCGTTCCTCGGCTCGGGTCACTACGACCCGATCGTGCGGGAACTCGTTGCTGTCGACCTTGGGCCTGGATGTGTCACCGACATCGGTGCTGGCATCGGGCACTATCTGTCAGCTGTGCTGGACGCGAACCCGGATCGCGTGGGGATTGCCCTTGACGCCGCCAAACCAGCGCTCAAGCGGGCTGCGCGGGCGCATGAACGCCTTGGCGCGGTTCTGTGTGACGCCTGGCAGCCGCTACCGATACGGACAGGCTCAACTGGCCTGGTTTTGAACGTGTTCGCCCCACGCAATCCCGCTGAACTGAACCGGATCCTGCATCCCTTGGGTAAACTCGTCGTAGTCGCTCCGACTGAACGGCACCTGGGCGAGCTGGTGTCCGCTGTGGACATGCTGACCGTGGCCGCTGACAAGGGTGACCAAGTCTCGGCGCGGCTGGCGCCGTACTTCACTGAAGAGAGCCGGGCACTCTGCGAGTTCCCGATGGCGCTACCTCACCGCGATGCCGCTGCTCTGGTAGGCATGGGGCCCACTGCGTTCCATACCGAAGCGGGCGCGATCGCGGCCAGAGTAAGAGGTCTGACAGAGCCGGTAGCCGTAACTGGATCGGTGACGGTCACGACTTACTTGCCGGTGTCCACTGTGGAGAACGGCCGGTAATCGCGAGCAGCTTCTCTTGTGGTGACGCGTCCTCGGGTGCGGGGAGCTTCTCGCTGAAGAGACCCTCTTTGCCCCAGATGGTGCCGTCCTCCGGCCACCGCGAGATGCCCTTGAGGGCGGCGTGGACGAGATCTTCCGGTAGGCGGACATCGCGGCCGATAGCGGTACCGATGTCCCAGCCGTGGACAAGTGTGTCGGCGAAGTGCACAAACAGGGCCACTGCGGCGTTGTACTCCACGTCGAGCAGCTTGTACGGGGTGGTGAGCACGGTGTCATCGGCGACGGCAGCGGTAAGGGCCTCGGCGGCGGTGCGGAAACCGGCCCGCACGTCGTCCTCGGGCTCCGGCGCGCTACCGGTGAGGTTGGTGAGCAGCTGCCTCTTGTTGTCGACCATGTGCGCGACCACGTCCCGCACGCGCCACTGCGGGCACGGCGTCGCGGTGGCCAACTGGTCGTCGGTGAGGGTGTCGATGATCCGACCGGTCGCCTCGATGGCGCGGCGGTCCAAGTCCCTGACGTCCACGCGGGTCCTCCAGAAAGTTATACGAACGATCGGTCAGATAGTGTCAGATGCCCGCACGACCGTCTAGATTGTTTTCCATGGACGGACGACACGCCCGCGGCGTCCACACCCGCCGCGTCACCCTCGCCCGCGCGGTGGACATCGCCACCGTCGACGGGCTCGAAGGGCTGACCCTGGGCAGGCTCGCCGCCGAGCTGCAGCTGAGCAAGAGCGGCATCTTCGCGCACTTCGGCTCCAAGGAGGAGTTGCAGCTCGCGACCATCTCGTTCGCCGAAGAGGTGTTCACCGAGCACGTACTGCGACCCGCCTTCCAAGCCCCCCGCGGCCGACCGCGGCTGCTCACGCTGTTCGACCGGTGGATGGACTTCTCCCGCGCGCGGGTGTTCGCGGGCGGGTGTTTCTTCACCGCGGTCATGGCCGAGTTCGACGCGCGAGAGGGCCGTGTCTACGACGTGGTCGTCAGGTGGAGCCGGGTGTGGAACGAGCTCCTGGCCAGGTTGATCTCCGAGTGCGTCGAGGAGGGGCACCTACCGGAGGGCGTTGACGTAGATCAGCTGGTCTTCGAGCTAAGCGCGCTCGGTAGGGCTGCCAACCACGACAGCCTCCTCACGCGCCAAGACTCCCACTACGATCGCGCCACAACCGCGGTGCGGACCCGTTTGGGGGCATCGGGCTAGCCGGTCACCCCGGGAATGTTTGCCGGGGGCCGCTCGTTGGTAGGGCTGTATCCCGGAAGGCATACCCGGACTGAGGAGGCCACGTGGCAACGGTGGAACTGACCGCCGAGAACTTCGACGAGGTCGTGGGCGGTGGCGGTACCGTGCTGGTCGACTTCTGGGCTGCCTGGTGCGGACCGTGCCGCCAGTTCGCCCCGGTCTTCGACGCCGCGTCGGAGAAGTGGGACGACATCGTCTTCGCCAAGGTCGACACCGAGGCGCAGCCCCAGCTCGCGCAGGCGTTCAACATCGCCTCCATCCCCACGCTCATGGCGGTCCGCGACGGCGTCGTGCTCTACGCGCAGCCCGGCGCACTGCCCGCGCCCGCCCTGGAAGACCTGATCGGCCAGGTCCAGGCCGTCGACATGGACGAGGTCCGTGCGCAGGTAGCCGCCACGCAGACCAAGTAGTCCTCGACAGCGCAAGAGGCCCCGGTGACAACCGCGTCACCGGGGCCTCTTGCGCTGTCTGTCAGTCGACTTCTCGCATGCTGTAGCGGTCCTTGATCTCGTGGTTGAGGAAGGCGCCGAGGCTGGGGGAGGACGCGAACTGCCAGTAGACCTTCTTCGGCACGTCCAGGTACTGGTAGACGCCGCCGTTGTGGAACTCGACCTCGAGGACGCGCCGGTCGGCGTCGTAGCCGATGGCCGCGATGCTGGTGGACGCGACCGGTCTGCGTTCCATCCGTTGCCCCTCCGATTGGCCTACCGTGCGACCCCACCCTGTCATCGCGACCACCTTGCCACCCGCCGAACCGGTAGGCCGCCTTTCGGCCACCGATGGTGCCCACCCGGCCCCGATAGACTGGATGCCGGGATCAGGCGCGCGGGGGCGGCCCGTGTGCGAGGCCACCACAACCTCGGTGCCCCCTGTGACGTCCTGTGGACAACCGACCGGCTACCGGTCACGGCCGAAGTACCCTGGACGCCCGGGGCAAGCCTGACGAGAGAGGAGCTGGTGGACGCGGTGCTGGAGCTGGCTGCTTCACTGCTGTCCTTCGCGCACAGCATCTTCGGCCCGGGGATCTGCCCCGGTGACTGGGTGTGGGCGACCAGCACGGCCGGGGCGCTCATCGCGCTGCTGCCGGTGCTCGGCACAGTGATCATCGCGCTGGTCCGCAAGTTCACCGGCAACACCTACAACCCGGTCACCTTGACGGTGTTCGGCGTCATCGGCGGGGTCACCGCGTTCCTGCTGCCATGGCTGCTCTTCAACGGCGTCGGTAGCGCTTACCGCAGCATCTTCACCGGAGACGGCGCGGTGACCTTCACGGCCGAGGAGATGCGGTCGTTCCAGGAGGGCACCTGCTGGGTGGGGCCGCAGAACTCCTACCTCGGCGGTAGGGCCAACGGCTACGAGGTCCTGTTCCACCCATACGAGACCTGGCCCATGTACCTGCTGCGCATCGGCGCTCTCGTCGTCGTGCCCGCCGTCTGCCTGCTGTTCGTGATCCTGCAGGCGCGCGCGGCGATGCGCAGGGGGCCGAAGTGGCCGAGCAGGCTCATCTGGATCCCGTTCGCGATCATGGCCGTGCTGAGCCTGCCGGTCGAGGCGAACACCGCGGCACACCTGTGGCTCGGCTTCCTGCCGATCAGCATCTTGGGGTTGGTACCTGTGTACGTCATCGGACCGCCGAGCTGGGGCTCCGTCGAGCGCAACTACCAGAAACCGGATGCGGGGGGACCGCCGCCTCCGCAGCACAGCCAGGCGCAGGCCCAGCACGGCCAGCAGCACCCACCGCAGCCGCCACCCGGCCAGCAGCCCCAGCACAGCCAGCAGCACGGGCAGCAGAAGCCGCCGCCGTACGTGCCGCCGCCCCCGGTGCCCAAGTACGTGCCCCAGGGGCAGCCGTCGGTGCGCCAGCCACCGCCCGCGTACGTGCCGCCGCCGTTGCCCAACCCGACCCTGCGCGAGCCCGAGCCGGATCGTGCCGCGCTCGGCAAGCTCGCCGCGGACCCCGGTCCGCTCCCGTTCACGCCCCGGGGCGCCACGCCGCCGCCCCCGCCGGTCAAGCCGTCGGGCAGCCGGTTCCGCAAGGTGCGCGCGCTCGGCCACGGCGGTTTCGGCACGGTGTGGCTGGCCGTCGACACGCAGCTCGACCGCACGGTCGCGGTGAAGATGGCGCACGCGCCGGACGCCGAGACCGAGGAGCGGATGCTGCGCGAGGCCCGCGCCCTCGCCGCCGTGCACCACCCGAACTGCGTCCGGGTCTACGACATCGTCGCCGAACCGGACGGCCTCGGCCTGGTCATGGAGTACATCGAGGGCCAGCCGCTCGCCGACCGGGTCAGCCGCGGCGGCCCGCTCGACGACGTCGCCGTCGCCCGCCTGTGGATCACCATGGCGGGCGCCCTGTCCGCCGCCCACGCCAAGGGCGTCCTGCACCGCGACGTGAAGCCGTCGAACATCATCATCGACCCGAACGGCAACGCCCACCTGATCGACTTCGGCATCGCCCGCTCCAAGGGCGACTCAACGCTGACCGCCACCGGGATGATGGTCGGCACCCCCGACTTCCTAGCCTCGGAAACCGCCGCTGGCGCCAACGCCACCCCCGCATCCGACGCCTGGCAGTTAGCGGCAACGGTCAGCTACGCCCTCACCGGCAAACCCCCACGCGGCAGCCGCGACAACGCCATGGCCGCCCTCATGGCCGCCGCCAAGGGCGAACCCCTCTCCGAACTCCCCCTCCGCAGCGCCCACCGCCGCCTCCTCACCGCCTCCCTCGACGCCGAACCCGCCCGCCGCCCCACCCTCAACACGGTCGCCCGCGAACTCAGCGACTGGCTCTCCCGCGAAGGCCACACCGAAACCGGCCCAGTAACCCAAATAGTCCGCCGAAGCGCGATCGAGCAAGCAGACCGCACCCGCCCCATGCGCTAAAGGTCAGTGCTGGGCCAAACACGCCCCTAAACAACGGTGGCCCACACCCGGCCCTCACGATCGTTGGCCCCCACGCGCCCCTCCCGGGCATTGGTCCCCACGCGCCCCTCCCGGGCGGTCCCCACGTGCCCCTCTCAGACGTTGGCCCCTACACGCCCCTCTGCAACGTTGGCCAACACGCGCTCCTGAACGACGTTGGCCGAACCGCGCTCCTCGGATTCGCTGGTGCCAGGCCGGCTCGATGGGGTGGACTTGTTTTGTGTGGGGTGGCGGCGTCCGTAAGCTCGCTGCGCGGGGGAGGGCCGTCTCTTCAGGCCCCGCCTTTGTGCTCTTCCCAGGAGGTCGTAGGGGCCCCGCGCAAAACAAGTTCGCCCCATCGAGCTTGGTTCGTAACTCGCGCTCAGGCCAATGCCGAAGGCGAGGCGTCTACCGTCGATGGCGCAGCCGAGACCGAGAGCCGCTCACGCCGTCTGGTTCGCGAATGTCCGGCGGTAGTCCTTGGGCGGCACGCCCACCAGTCGCTGGAAGTGGTGGCGGAGGAGGGCGGCGCTGCCGAAGCCGGATTCTCGGGCGACTTCGTCCACGGACAGTCCCGTCTGTTCCAGCAAACGCCGCGCGTGCAGGATTCGTTGTGCTGACAGCCACTTGTGCGGCGTGGTGCCGGTCTCGGCGACGAAGTGCCGGGCGAAGCTGCGCTCGGACATGCGCGCCCGAGCGGCCAACGCGGCCACCGTGTGGTCCTCGGTGAGGGTCTCCAGCATCCACGCGAGAACAGGCTGGAGGCTGTCGCTGGTGCACTCCGGGATGGGGGTGTCGACGTACTGGCGTTGGCCGCCTTCGCGTTGTGGGGGGACGACCATGCGGCGGGCTATGGCGGTGGCTGCGGCGGCGCCCAGTTCTCGGCGGACCACGTGCAGGCAGGCGTCGATGCCGGAGGCTGTGCCCGCGCTGGTGATGATGTTGCCGTCGTCGACGAAGAGGACGTCGGCGTTGAGGCGGGCCTGGGGGAAGCGGGCGGCGAACTCGTCGGCGTGGCGCCAGTGGGTCGTGCAGGCGCGGTTGTCGAGCAGGCCCGCCGCGCCGAGGACGAAGGCGCCGCTGCACTCGGAGAGCAGGTTTCCGCCGCTGTCGCCGGCCGCTCTAAGAGCATCGAGGACGGCTGGGGGATAGCCGTCGCGGATAGTCGTAGCGGGGACGGCGATCAGGTCGGCGCCATCGAGTGCCTCTAGGCCCAACGTGGGTGTGATGGTGACGCCGACGTTGCTGCGGACCGGGGCGCCCGCGACCTCGCCGCACACCCGGAACTCGATCGGCGGGACCCCGTCGTCGGTGCGGTCGGTGCCGAACACCTCGCACAGCACGCCGAACTCGAACGGGGCGACACCGTCGATCAGGACGGCGGTCACGGTCCTCAGCATGCCCAAAGCGTAGCTGGCAGGATTTTGTCGCACAAGGTCAGAACTGCCACTGTTGGCGGGAACTGGCTCATCGCAAACTTAGCGCCATGACAACCGCGTTTGTGCTGGTCACACTGCTGGCCCTGCTGCTGCTGGGGCTCGACCGCAACCACGTCCGCACCACCGCCCCGCACGCCAGGCTCGCCGGGAGCGCCGATGTCGAGGACCGCGACCTGCTCCGGGTCAGCGCCGAACTGCGCGCGGTCGAGCCCGACCGGACCGAGCAGCGCCCGGTCAGCGCCAGGACGGCAGCCAGAGTTCGGCCTGCCAGCGCCACTCGGTGATCGAGTCGCCGTTGAGGATCGGCCACAGCCAGGCGAAGTTCGCCACCACCAGGCCGACGTAGAGCGCGAGGGCGAGCAGACCGGTACGACGGCGTTCCGGTCCGTCGCCCGCCTTCCCCAGCAGGTGCCCGACCGTCAGCGTCAGGCCGAGCACCAGGAACGCCGCCATCGGGGTGGCGTAGAAGAAGTACATCTGCCGGTCGAGGTTGAGGAACCAGGGCAGGTACCCGGCCAGGTAGGCGGTGACGACCGCGCCGTAGCGCCAGTCGAACTTGCTGAACATCCGCCACAGGCCCCAGCCGAGCATCGGTAGCGACAGCCACCACAGCGCCGGGGTGCCGATCAGCATCGTGGCCGAGACGCACTTGGACTCGCCGCACGCGGTGGTGTTGCCCTCGTAGTAGTAGAGCATCGGCCGCAGGCTCATCGGCCACGTCCACGGCTTCGACTCCCACGGGTGCTGGGACTCGGGCTTGGTGACCAGTCCTTCGTGGAAGGTCAGCACCTTGTCGTGGTACTGCAGCAGCGACCCCAGGGCGCCCTTGATCACCGAGATCGGGTCGCTGCCGGTGGTGGCGACCAGGTGCCGGTCGATGCTGGTCTCGCTGGCGAACCACGGCGACCAGGTCGCCAGGTAGGCCAGCAGGGCCACCCCGACGAACGCCCACAGCGCCGGGACCACGTCCCTGGCGAGGGTGCCCCACCACGGGCTGCGCACCCCGGCCGCGCGGCGGGCGGTCAGGTCGAAGATGACGGTGAGCAGCCCGTAGGCCGCCATGAAGTACAGGCCGGACCACTTGACCCCGCAGGCCAGGCCGAGCAGCACGCCACCGGAGAGCCGCCACCAGCGCACGCCCAGGCGCGGGCCCAGCGCCGACGCCGTCGCCCAGCCCTCCTCGACCGCGCGGGCCAACCGCCTGCGCACCAGGTCGCGGTCGAGCAGCAGGCAGCCGAACGCGGCGAGCACGAAGAACGCGTGGAAGATGTCGAGCATCCCCATCCGCGACTGCAGGTGCGAGACCCCGTCGGCGATGAGCAGCACGCCCGCGACGCCGCCGAGCAGGGTGGACCGGGTCAGCCTGCGGGCGATCCGGACGACCAGCACGATCATCAGCACGCCCGCGACGGCCGCCGTGAACCGCCAGCCCCAGCCGTTGTAGCCGAACAGGTACTCCCCGATCGAGAGCAGCGTCTTGCCGAACGGGGGGTGCACGGTCAGCTCGTAGCCGGGGTTGTCCTCGACGCCGCCGTTGCGCAGCATCTGCCACGCCTGCGGCACGTAGTGCTTCTCGTCGAAGACGGGCGTGCCCTGGTCGGTCGGCCAGCCCAGGTTCTGGAACCGGACGATGCCCCCGATCAGCCCGACGAAGAGGGTGACCAGCCAGCCGCGCAGCCGGTCGGTGGGCATCGGCGTGCCCAGCAGCCGCGCGCGCGTGACCTCGGTGGGGTCGGCGGCCGGGGTCACCGTTTCGGGTGACGGTGTCCGGCTGGCCTCGTCGTCGGCTACCAGGGCGCTCACGGGGGGAGATCGTAGGCGCCCGGGTGTGCGATCCGCGTCGGAAGTTCCTCGATCGTGGCGCGTCGGTGTCTCGCGGTGATCTAGGGATCAGCTGATCGTGTAGTTGTTCGCCCAGTTCAGGAGCGGTACAAGAGGATCATCAGCCGTTGTCGTACCGGGACGCTGGCGTGACGGACGGGGTGCACAGTGCCTCCAGGACGGCCGACCATCAGGTCGCGACAGGTCGCGGGCGAGCTGCGCAGGCTGCGCAAGCAGGCCGGGTTCACCACCGGTGAGGTCGGTGCGCAGCTGGGTCTCTCGCAGGCGAAGGTGAGCCGGGTCGAGACCGGCAGCAGCGGCCTGCGGCTCGGCGACGTGCAGGCCATGCTCGGGCTCTACCGGGTGCCGGAGCCGCGCCAGGCCGAGATCCTCGACCTGGTCCGCCGGGCCGCCGAGCCGGGTTGGCCGCAGGTGCACGGGCGCGGCCTGCCCGAGCAGTGGCTGACCCTCATCGACTGGGAGTCCAAGGCGGTGGCGCTGCGGGCCTACCACGGCGGCCTGGTGCCCGGGCTCCTGCAGACCGCGGACTACGCCAGGGCCGTCCTGCGCGACACCGCCGCCGAGCCGCCGGGTGACGCCGAGTTGGACGCCAAGGTCGCCGCCAGGCTGGCCAGGCAGGGCATCCTCAGCCGGGACCGCCCGCCCACCCTGCTCGCGGTGATGGGCGAGCAGGCCCTGCGGATCCCGGTCGGTGGTCCCGCCATCGCCGCCGCGCAGCTGCGCCACCTCGCCGAGGCCATCCGCAAGCCGCACGTCCAGGTGCGGGTGGTGCCCGACTCGGCCGGGGCGCACCCCGGGCTCGACGGCTCGTTCCTGCTGATGGACTTCGACCAGGACCGGTCCGTGGTGCACACCGAGCACCGGTCCCGGTCGCTGTTCCTCGACGACGAGGAGTCGGTGGCGGTCCACCAGCGGGCGTGGGAGCGGATCGCCGCGGTCGCCCTGTCGGCGCAGGAGTCCACCGAGATGATCACCGGCTTGACCTGAGCGCCGGGGTCGGCCCGGGGTGCGCGGGTACCCTCGCCTGGTGTTCACCACTCATCGCCCGCGCTGGGAGATCATCCTCGGGATCGCCCTGCTCGCAGGCGCCGCCGGTGCGTTGGGCCACTTCCTGATCCGCCAGGCGGTCGACCTCGCCACGGTCGCCATCGCGGTCGCCGCCGTGGTCATGACGGTGTTCCCGCTCCGGTCCCGCAGGCTGCTGGTGAGCGACGAGCTCTGCGTGGTCGAGGGCAACGGCGTGCGGGTCACCTTCCGCTGGGTCGACTTCATCGAACGCAAGGGTGGGACCCTGCACTTCACCACCGGCCTGGTCGAGCACAACGACGACTGGCCGTCGCGCAGCGCCGCCAAGCGGGTCAAGTGGCGCGTTCCGGCCTACCAGTTCCTGCGGGACCAGAGCGTGCTGCCGATCGGGCTGCAGAAGTGACCGGCAGGTTGGTATTGGCGGGAACGCCGCTGGGCGAGATCGGGGACGCCTCGGCGCGGTTGGTCGACGCGTTGGGGAGCGCCGACGTCATCGCCGCTGAGGACACGCGGCGAGCGCGAGCGTTGGCGGCGGCTCTTGGGGTAACGATGATCGGCCGGATCGTGAGCTTCTATGACGCGGTTGAGGCCAGCCGGGCACCTGCGCTCGTTGACGCTGTCCGCGACGGGCAGACCGTCCTGCTGATCACGGACGCCGGGATGCCCAGCGTGTCCGACCCGGGGTACCGGTTGGTCGTCGCGTGCGTCGAGGCCGAGCTCCCCATCACCTGCCTACCGGGTCCGTCGGCGGTGACGACGGCTCTTGCGCTCTCCGGGCTCCCTTGCGACCGCTTCTGCTTCGAGGGTTTCGCGCCGCGGAAGTCGGGGGAGCGGCGCAAGTGGCTGGCGAACCTGCTCGACGAGCCGAGGACCGCCGTGCTCTTCGAGGCGCCGCACCGCATCGACGACCTGCTCGCCGACGCCGTCGAGGTGCTGGGTGGCGAGCGGCGCGCGGCGGTGTGCCGGGAGCTGACCAAGTCCTACGAGGAGGTCAAGCGCGGAACCCTCGCCGAGCTGGCCGAATGGGCGCGCGAGGGGGTGCGCGGGGAGATCACCGTCGTGCTGGCAGGCGCCGAGCCCCGCACACTGGACCTCGACACCCTCGTCGAGCGGGTCAGGGCGTTGGCGGCTGAGGGCACCCGGCTCAAGGACGCCGCGGCCGAGGTCTCGGCGGCCACGGGGGTGAGCAAGAAGACCCTCTACGACGCGGCGGTGAGTCGAGCATGACCCCTCCGATCGGCACCACGCTGATCGCCAAGATCACCGGGCACGACTCGGCCAACGACACCGCCCGCCGGTTCGGGGTGCACGCCACCGACCTCGGCCTGCTGTGGGCCGATGCCGCGGGGCGGACGTTCGTGCTGTTCGGCGACACCTACGGCGAGGGCTGGTGCGGTGACGGCGCCGGGCCGAGCGAGGGCAGCGACTGGCGGTGCAACTTCCTCGCCGTGTCCACCGACCGCGACCTCGACAACGGCCTGCGGTTCGACGCGGTGATCACCGGGCCGGGCGGCCATGCCCGGCAGGTCCTCGACCGCGATCCACGCATCGACGAGGAGACGGTTATCCCGTGCTCGGGCGTGGCCATCGGCGACACGCACTACCTGCACTACATGTCCGTCCGGGCCTGGGGCTCCCGCGGGCGGTGGACCACCAACTACAGCGGTATCGCTGTCTCCACCGACGACGGCGAGACGTGGGACAAGCCCATGAGCGCGCGGTGGATCAACCGCGCCGAGCGAGACCACCCCTTCCAGATGGGTGCGTTCGCGCTGGGGGAGAACTACCTCTACCTCTTAGGCACCCCCAATGGTCGCTGGGGTAGCGCCAGCCTGGCCCGTGTCGCCAAGGACGACGTCTTAGACACACGGGCCTACGACTACTGGAACGGCGCCGGTTGGTACCCGCGGGACGAGTTCCGCGCGGTGCCGGTGATGCAGGGCAACGTCGCCGAGCTGTCGGTCATCTACTCGGTCCACTTCGGACGCTGGCTCGCCATCCACTTGGACGAGGCGCTGGGCGCTCTTGTGCTGCGCAGCGCAAAGACGCTGACCGGGCCATGGAGCGAAGGCAGGGTAATCGTCACCAGTCAGGACTCCCCCGGCCTCTATGGCGGCTTCATCCACCCAGCGTCCGCGCACGGCCCGGTCATCTACTTCACCATGTCACTCTGGCAGTCCTACAACGTCTATCTCATGCGGACTGATCTAGGCGCTCTCGCGGCGGAAGGTTCGGACGCCCCAGTAGAGGCTTAGGGCGGTCATCGCGAACAAGACGATCGAGCCGGTGAGAAGGGCGTCGGTGGTGAACTCGCTGCGGAAGGATGCCCGCTCGGCATCCACTACGTGTGTGAAGGGGTTCCACCGCGAGAGGGTGTAGAGCCAGTCCGGCGCGAGGCCGTGCGTGATCGGGATGAAGATGCCGGACAGCAGCAAGATCGGCATCAGGACCGTGTTGAGCACAGCGGGGAACGCCTCCTCGCTGCGCAAGGTCAGGGCCAACGCGTAAGAGCACGAGGACAGCGCTAGAGACAGGCACGCCACCATCACCAAGGTCAGCGCCACCGCTCCGAACGAGGCGCTGAGGTCGAACACGGTGAACGCGAGGATCAGGATCAGCACCGCTTGAGCCAAGGTCTGCACGGCGTCTCGTAGGACACGGCCGAGGAGCAGCGAGACCCGGCTGGCCGGGGTCACCTGCATCCGCTCGACCACGCCCATTCGCAGCTCGGCCAGTAGCCCGAAACCGACGAAGGACGCCCCGAACAGCGCCAGCTGCACGATCAACGCCGGGGTGAGGATCTGCCACGAGGTGCCGGGCGGGAAGCCAGGGGTGTTCTCGGTCATCCGTTCCAACAGGGGGCCGAAGAAGAACAGGTACAGGACCGGCTGCATCACGCCGATCACCATCCACGCGGGGTTCCGCAGGGACAGCCTCATGGCCTGGTTGAAGACGAGCCAGGTTTCACGCAGCAACGTGGGCCTCCTCTGCGTCGCGGATGGTCCTACCGGTCAGGGTGAGGAATACGTCGTCGAGAGTGGGTTGGAGTACTCGCAGCGAGGTTGTGCCGATTCCGGCGGAGTCCAGCGCGCGCAGCAGTTCCGGCAGTGCCAGATCGCCGCGAGGGACCCGGAACTCGACAGTGGAACCAGTGGTGGCCACGGCATCCCCACCAGCAATACGCGCCGCGATCTCCGCCGTACGGGTAAGAGCCAGTTCCGGCACTCCTATCGCTACCAAGTCCCCAGACACCTTCGCCTTCAGTTCGGCGGGGGAGCCGGTAGCGACGATCGTGCCGTTGTCGATGACCAGCACGCGGTCGCACAGTGCGTCGGCCTCGTCGAGGTAGTGCGTAGTGAGGAAGACAGTGGTACCGAGGTCGGCCCGCAGTGCCCGGATGTGCTGCCAGACGTTCGCCCTGCTGCGCGGATCGAGTGCGGCGGTCGGCTCGTCGAGGAACACGACGCTCGGCCGGTGCACCAGGCCCAGTGCGATGTCGAGCCTGCGCCGCTGCCCGCCGGAGAGCGACTTGATCGGACGCTCCAGCAGGTCGCCCAGGTCGAGCCGCTCGGCGACCGAGTGGGCCTGGACCGTCGCGTCCGCCTTGCCCATGCCGTGCAGGCGGCCTTGCAGGACCAGGTCCTCCACCACCCTGGACTCCGGGATCGTGCCGCCGCCCTGCGCGACGTAACCGATCCGGCGCCGCACGCCGACCGGGTCCGTGGCCAGGTCCTTGCCCGCGACCACCGCGCGGCCCGCGGTCGGCCGCAGCAGCGTCGTCAGCATCCGCAGGGTCGTGGTCTTGCCCGCGCCGTTCGGCCCGAGGAACCCCACGAGTTCCCCCGACGCCACGTCCAGGTCGACGCCGCGCACCGCCTCGATGGTCTTGCCCCTGGCCTGGAAGCTCCTGGCCAGGCCCTGTGCCTCGATCATGCGCACCCCTCTAGTCAAACTTGACTACCAAGGTGTGCAGCATGACCCCGCCTGGCGGGTCTAGTCAAACTTGAATACTCGGCGGCGAGCCGTCCTCGGTCATCTCGTAGGCGCCGTCCTCCAGCTTCGCCAGCAGCTTGCGCGCCCACTCCAGGTCCGCGACCAGCTGCGCGAGCCACAACTGCGCCTGCTCCATGACGTGCTCCGGCTTGATCGGCGGACCGCCGAAGGACCAGTCCTCCATCTCCCGGCGCTGCACCTCTAGCGCCGAGACCCGCTCCTTTAGCCGCGCGACTGCGTCCTCACGCCGCAGAGTCGGCAACATCGCGATCGCCGCGTTGAGCATCCACGGGTCCCCAGGCGTGGACAGCCCTGACCGGACCAGCCTCGTCAGCTCCTCGCGCCCCGCCCCGGTGATGCTGTACGAGGTGCGCTCCGGGCCGCCGTCACCCTGCTCGGGCGCGTCGACCAGCAGTCCGTCCGTGACCGCCCGGCGCAGCGCGTGGTAGAGCGAACCGGGCTTGATCCGCGCCCAGCTGTCGGCCCGCCAGCTCTGCAGCTCGGCCCTGATCTGGTACCCGTGCGCCTTGCCCGCCCAGAAGACCACGCCGAGCACCAACATCCGCGTGGCCGACATGCCGCCCTCCCGGGAACCGGTGATTTGCGTCCAAGGCTAGGCGCGGGCCTGGCCAGGTGTAACCCGGCGGCTCTGGTGCGCGGCCACTCCGTACGCTAGTGGCCCATGAGCGCCCCCGTGTTGACCGCGGTGGCCTGGCCTTACGCCAACGGCCCCCGCCATATCGGTCACGTGTCCGGATTCGGTGTCCCTTCGGACGTTTTCTCCCGCTACATGCGCATGTCCGGCCACCGCGTGCTCATGGTCAGCGGCACCGACGAGCACGGCACGCCGATCCTCGTCCAAGCCGAGAAGGAAGGACTGACCACCCGCCAGCTGGTCGACAAGTACAACCGGGTCATCGCCGAGGACCTCCAGGGCCTCGGCCTGTCCTACGACCTGTTCACGCGCACTACGACCGGTAACCACTACAAGGTCGTGCAGGACCTCTTCCTCTCTCTATGGCGCAACGGCTACGTGCAGTCCAAGGTCCAGATGGGCGCTATCAGCCCGTCCACCGGCCGCACGCTGCCCGACCGCTACATCGAGGGCACCTGCCCCATCTGCGGTTACGACGGCGCGCGCGGCGACCAGTGCGACAACTGCGGCAACCAGCTCGACCCGGTCGACCTCAAGAACCCCAGGTCCCGGATCAACGGCGAGGTGCCGAGGTTCGTCGAGACCGAGCACCTGTTCCTCGACCTGCCCTCGTTCACCGAGTCGCTCGGCTCGTGGCTGTCCACCCGCACCGAGTGGCGCCCGAACGTGCTCAAGTTCAGCCAGAACCTGCTCGACGACCTGCGCCCCCGGGCGATCACCCGCGACCTGGACTGGGGCATCCCGGTCCCGCTCGACGGCTGGCGGGACGCGCCGATGAAGCGGTTCTACGTCTGGTTCGACGCGGTCATCGGCTACCTGTCGGCCAGTGTCGAGTGGGCGCGCCGCACCGGTGACGCCGACGCCTGGAAGGAGTTCTGGACCGACCCGGCCCAGGCGTACTACTTCATGGGCAAGGACAACATCGTCTTCCACTCGCTGATCTGGCCGTCGCTGCTGCTCGGCCAGAACGGCGCAGGCGACAAGGGCGGCACCCCGGGCCGGTTCGACACGCTGAACCTGCCCACCGAGGTCGTCTCCAGCGAGTTCCTGACCATGAGCGGGTCGAAGTTCTCCACCTCGCGCGGCACCGTGATCTACGTCGGCGACTTCCTCAAGGAGTTCGGCCCCGACTCGCTGCGCTACTTCATCTCGGTCGCGGGCCCGGAGAACCAGGACACCGACTTCACCTGGGACGAGTTCATCCGCCGGACCAACTTCGAGCTGGCCAACGAGTGGGGCAACCTGGTCAACCGGTCGGTGTCGATGGCGCACAAGAACGTGGGCGCCGTGCCCGCCCCGACCGCGCCGACCGCGGCCGACGCCGAGCTCAAGGCGCTGGCCAAGGCCGCGTTCGCGACGGTGGGCGACAACCTGCGCCGGTCCCGGTTCAAGGCGGCGGCCTCGGAGGCGATGCGGGTCGTCGGCGCGGCGAACAAGTACCTGTCCGACGAGGAGCCGTGGAAGCGCAAGGACGACCCCGCGCGCCGCGACACCATCCTGCACACCGCGCTGCAGGTCGTCTCCGACGCCAACACGCTGCTCACCCCCTTCCTGCCGCACTCGGCGCAGAAGGTGCACGAGCTGCTCGGCGGCAAGGGCGTCTGGGCGGCCCAGCCGGAGCTGCGCGAGGTCGACGACCTGGACGACCCGTCGATCAGCTACCCGGTGCTCACCGGTGACTACGCGGGCGAGCAGGCCGCGTGGGGGTCGGTGGACATCGAGGTCGGCACGCCGCTGACCAAGCCGGAGCCGCTGTTCGCCAAGCTCGACCCGAAGCTCGGCGAGACCGGTCCGGAGTGGGCGCCGGTCACGTGACACCCCGCAAGGGCGAGCGACCGCCGGTGCCGGAGCGACTTCCGGCGCCGGTGGTCGACGCGCACACCCACCTGGACGCCTGCGGTGCCAAGGATGCCGCCGACGTGTCCACAATGCTCGACCGCGCCGAAGCGGCCGGAGTGGACAGGGTCATCACCGTCGCCGATGATCTCGCCTCGGCGCGGTGGGCCGCTGAAGCGTCCACGTGGGATAGCCGTGTCTTCGCTGCCGTCGCCATCCACCCGACCCGCACGGCAGAGTTCACCGACGCCGACAAGGCGGAGATCGAGCGGTTAGCCCAACAGCCGCGGGTAGTGGCGGTGGGCGAGACAGGGCTGGACTACTACTGGGACTACAGCCCGCCCGCGGCCCAGCACGAGGCGTTCCGCTGGCACATCGACCTCGCCAAGCGGGTCGGCAAGCCGCTGATGATCCACGACCGGGACGCGCACGCGGACATCCTCAAGGTGCTCGTCGAGGAGGGCGCCCCCGAGGTGGTCGTCTTCCACTGCTTCTCCGGGGACCTCGAGTTCGCGAAGGCGTGTGTGGAGCGCGGTTTCGTCCTCTCCTTCGCGGGCCCGGTGACCTTCCGCAACGCGGCCCCTTTGCGTGAAGCAGCGGCGTTCGTGCCCGCGGATCAGCTCTTGGTCGAGACCGATGCCCCATTCCTCACCCCCCACCCTTTCCGCGGTAGGCCCAACGAGCCCTACTGCGCCGCTTACACACTCAGAGACCTCGCGCAGCTACGCGGAGACGACGTGGCCGAGCTCGCCAGCGCGGTGTCCGCGACCGCTGACCGCGTGTTCCGATTGCGCACCGTGACATCGGACCTTCCGAACGGTGAAGGATTGCGATGATCGGGGGATGGCGCGACGCGGACAGGGGTGTGACAGGACTCACGAGATCGCTGGATGTGTTTGCGCAACCCCCCGGCCCCCGTTACTGTCCCGTGACCGTACGACTAGGGGCACCTGCCCCGAGTCGGCCCGGAGCCAGTCCGAGCAGTGTTGACCGTCGGGGTTGGCTGGTTGCGGGTCGTCGGACACACACGAGGCGCGAGAGCGGCCGAGCACGCGAGGGAGTGGACGTCGGTGGCCAGACCGAACCGACAGCCACGGCGGGACGCGGCCGGGTCTGGTGCCCTCTGGAGGAAACGACCCTGTGAGCGGTAAACAGACCGGCGGTTCCGACCGCCCTGGGCACGACAGCTTCTCCGCCGACACCGACTGGTTCACCCCGGTCCAGGCGGTCAGCGCGACCACGCTCGACGACGACTTCACCGCGTGGCAGTCGGAGTTCCCGAGTCTCCCCAGCTTCCCCGATGGTCAGTCCACCGGCTTCTACGACACGCGCCGCGAGTTCGATGACGGCTACTCGTCCTCGCTGAGCATCACCGACCACGACGTCCGCCACGCACTCGGCCCGCAGGCCGACGAGATCATGGCGACCGCCGGTGTCGACGTCGACGAACTCATCCGGCTCATCAACGCCGAGACCACCGTTCTCCCGGTCATCCCCGATGACCTGTCCGTCGCCGCGCAGCCGCTCAAGGTCGGCGAGGCCGACGCGCCCGCGCCCGGGCTGCTCGCCGCGGTCAAGCGGTGGAAGGGCACGTTCCTCAAGGCCACCATCGCGGCCGTCCTGGTCACCCTGATCGGTGGCGGCGGCGCGGCCATCGCGATGAACAACACGGTCACCGTCGAGGTCGACGGCCAGACCAAGCAGGTCAACACCTACTCCGACACCGTCGGCGAGGTCCTGGCCGAAGAGGGCATCGCGGTCGGCGCGCACGACTCGCTGAGCCCGTCGCCGAGCGCCGAGATCGGCGACGACGGCAAGATCGTGCTCCAGCGCGGCCGCCAGCTGCACCTCAAGGTCGACGGCGAGCAGCGCGACGTCTGGGTGCGCGCCAGCTCCGTCGGCGAGGCGCTGCGCCAGGCAGGCGCCCCCGTGGCCGGGTCGTGGGTCTCCGTCGGCAACGACGCCCAGGTCCCGCTCGAGGGCCTCGCGGTCGAGATCAAGACCGCCAAGGAGATCACCCTCTACGACGGCGGCAACGCGGGCGTCCCGGTCCGCACCACCGCGGTGACCGTCGGCGAGCTGCTCGGCGAGCGCGGCCTGTCGCTCGGCCCGCAGGACGCGATCCTGCCCGGCGCCGACCTCAAGCTGGCCGGTGGCGCGGAGATCCGGATCAGCCGCACCGGCGTGACCGTGATCAACCAGGCCGAGCCCATCGCGCCCCCGGTCGAGAAGGTCGACGACCCGGAGCTCGACAAGGGCAAGGAGACCGTGGTCGAGCCCGGTGTCCCCGGCGAGCGCATGGTGACCTACCGGATCACCGAGAAGAACGGCAAGGTCGTCAAGCGCGAGGAGATCGGCGCGAAGACGCTCACCGAGGCCAAGCCCAAGGTCGTCAAGGTCGGCACCAAGAAGCCGCCGCAGCCGGTCATCTCCGACGGCGCGGCCTGGGACCGGCTCGCCCAGTGCGAGGCGACCGGCAACTGGGCCATCAACACCGGCAACGGCTACTACGGCGGCCTGCAGTTCAACAAGAGCACCTGGGACTCCAACGGCGGTAGCCAGTACGCCGCCTACCCGCACCAGGCCACCCGCGAGCAGCAGATCGCCATCGCCACCAAGGTCCGCGACGCCCGCGGCGGCTATTCCGCCTGGCCCGCCTGCGCCCGCAAGCTCGGCCTGCCGACCTGATCCGCTAAAGCACCGCCAAAAGGCCCTCTCCTTTCTGCGGAGGGGGCCTTTTGCTATTTCGGGAATGGGCGGGAAACAGGCCGGTGCGCGCATTGCCGGATGCCCCGAGTAGCATCTCGGCAATGACCGGTTCGGCGTTGCTCAGCCCGGTGGACGTGCGCAGGCTCGCCGCCGAACTCGGGGTGCGGCCGACCAAGAAGCTCGGCCAGAACTTCGTGCACGACCCCAACACCGTCCGGCGCATCGCCACCACCGCGCGGCTCACGCCCGACGACGTCGTCCTCGAGGTCGGCCCGGGACTCGGCTCGCTGACGCTGGCGCTGCTGCCCGAGTGCGCCTCGGTCGTGGCCGTCGAGATCGATCCAGTGCTCGCCGCGCGTCTACCCGGGACGGTCGCCGAACGCGCGCCCGGGTTTGCCGGTCGACTCAGCGTTGTGCTCGGCGACGCCATGCGGGTCACCCGCGCCGAACTCGGCGCCGAGCCGACCGCGCTCGTGGCCAACCTGCCCTACAACGTCGCGGTGCCGGTCGTGCTGCACCTGCTCGCCGAGCTGCCGAGCCTGCGCACCGTGCTGGTGATGGTGCAGGCGGAGGTCGCCGACCGGATGGCGGCCGGGCCGGGCGGCAAGGTCTACGGGGTGCCCAGCGTCAAGATCGCGTGGTACGCCGAGTCGCGTCGCGTCGCGACGGTGCCGCGGGCGGTCTTCTGGCCAGTACCCAATGTGGACTCCGCGTTGGTGTTTCTCACCCGGCGGCCAAGTCCCGCGGGCGTCGACCGCGCCGCGGTGTTCGCCGTCGTCGACGCCGCGTTCGCCCAACGGCGCAAGACGCTGCGCGCGGCACTGTCCGATTGGGCCGGTTCACCCGCGCGGGCCGAGGCGGTGCTCACCTCAGCGGGGGTCGACCCGACCCTGAGGGGCGAGCAGTTGTCGGTAGGGGACTTCGTCCGGATAGCCCAGGCGTTCACTCCGGTGCAGTAGCGCGAACCCGCCACCGTTACTCCCCCGGTGTGATGTATCGAACCCGGGACCTCAACTTGACCTCACACGCTTGCTTTTGGCGGTCCCGGTCGGGTCTACTCTTGGGGCATTCCATCCCGAGCGGCCGAGAGACCTGGCTCCAAGACGCCGCAGCAACCACCCACCGCGGGCAGGTGCTACCGCCAGGAGCGATGGAGGAGTGAGAACGGATGCAGATCCTCACCACACGCCGGGTCATCGACCAGTGCAGGCGTTCTGTGACGGCATGTCGACCGATGTGCGTAGCCCGCTGATCTTCGCGTAGCACCACGTCTTTCGCAGCACCCCCCTCCCGGAACCGGACTGTCCTCTGTGGACTTCTGGTCTGCCGTCGCGCCCGCTTGGAGTTAAGCACCGTGATCACCGTCGAGAACCTCAGCAAGTCCTTCTGGGGCAACACCGGCCCCGTCGTCGCCATCGATGACGTCACCCTGGATGTGCCCACCGGCACCATCACCGGGGTGGTGGGCCCTTCCGGTTCCGGCAAGTCCACCCTCGCCCGCCTCGTCGCGCTGCAGGAACGCCCCGACAGCGGCGTCATCCGCGTCGACGGCTTCAACACCGCCGCCCTCGACCCGCGCAGACTCCGGGCCGCCCGCAGGCGCATCGGCGTCATCACCCAGGGCGACCTGCTGCCGCAGCGCACCGCCGCGGGCAACATCGCGCTACCGCTGGAGCAGGCCGGGATCGATGGCCCGCAGCGCCGCGAGAAGGTCGGCAAGCTGCTCGACCTGATCGGCCTCACCGACAAGGCCGCCCGCTACCCCGACACCCTCACCGACGGGCAGCGCGCCCGCGTCGAGGTCGCCCGCGCCCTCGTCGGTGACCCCGGGTTGCTGCTCGCCGACGACCCGACCCGCTCGCTCGACTCCGACGCCGCCGCCGGTGTGCTGACGGTCCTCGACCGGGCGCGCGCCGAGTTGGGCGCCACGGTCCTGGTCGTGACCAGCGACTCGGCCGTCGTCCGGCGGATCGCGGACGACGTCGCGCTGCTCGACGGCGGCAAGATCACCGAGAGCGGCAGCCTGCTGTCGCTGGTGCAGGACGCGAACAGCCAGGTCGCGCAGACGCTGCTGCCGTCGATCGACGTCCCGAAGGGCGCCACCGCCGGGTACGACCGGGTCGCCGAGGTCGTCCTCATCGGCTTCGCCGCCGTCGGCGCACTCCTGCCGGAGGCCACCGCCCGCTTCGGCGCCACCATCTCCGTCATCGGCGGCGGCCTCACCCGCATCGGCGAGACCCCGGTGGCCCGCTTCCTCCTCGGCGTCACCGGCGCCTGGTCCGACCAATCCCTCACCTGGATCGCCGAGCGCGGCGGTGTCGTCCGCCCGCAGGTCGGCCTCGCCCGCACGGTTGCCGCCTGAGTGTTTTCTTTGATCGCCCGGCTCACTTCGGTGGGCCGGGCGATTCCTTTGCGCTGCGCTGGTCTTCGTTTCTCGCGTACCGCTGTGTGCGGCTTCTATTCCGCACTCGTCCCGACAGGCAACCGTGACCGCGCACCTCTAGTGTGCGTCAATCCTCTTACACAGTCAGCTGTGACTGCGCCTCTAACGCGCGCCAGTCTCCTTGCCCCACAACAACTTCTCCCCCGAACGCACCTCTATGCCCGCCCCAGCCGCTTCGCGCGCACGCGGTCCCGACCCTGCCCAGCCCCCACCCACACCGGGGGGCGTCCCAGTGCCAGTCTATCGGCACCCACCGACAGAAGATCTTGAAACAGGGCGCCGAAGATCCAGATGTGGATAACTTCTGTCGCTGGGACGGGTGAATCGGGTTCACTCGGCTGGAAGGCTTTCGCAGGCCGCGGGCGTCAATGGCCGGGAAAGCGGTGCCGCGGCGGGCAAGTCGTTCGAAACTGGTCTAGGCGTGGGCTTCCGGGGGGACGGGGCGTTCCTCGGTCGGGGTGATGCGGGCGCCGGGGACGGGGCCGTGCGCTACGCGGACGGTGCGGCAGACGCCCGCGCCGGAGAGTTCGGCGGCGACGCGGAGGGCGGCTTCGGCGTCCTCGCAGAGGAAGGCGCAGGTGGGGCCGGAGCCGGAGACGGTCCCCGCCAGGGCGCCCGCGGTGACACCGGCGCGGAGGGTGCGGCGCAGGCCGGGGCGCAGCGAGACCGAGGCGGCCTGCAGGTCGTTGCCGAGGAGCAGGGCGAGCTTGCGCGGGTCGCCGGTGGCGAGGGCCTCGAGGACGGGTTCGACATCGCCGATGCGGGGTGGGTCGCCGTCGGCGCGGAGGCGGTCCAGCTCGCCGTAGACCTTGGGGGTCGACAGGCCGCGGCGGTCGAACGCGAGGACCCAGTGGTAGGTGTGCCTGGTCAGCACCGGCACGAGCCGCTCGCCCCGACCGGTGCCCAGCGCGGTACCCCCGTGCAGCACGAACGGGACGTCGCTGCCCAGCCGCGCGGCGACCTTCGCCAGCTCGTCGCGGCCGATGTCCAACCGCCAGAGCGACGCCAGCCCGACCAGGGTCGCCGCGGCGTCCGCGCTGCCCCCGGCCATACCGCCGGACACCGGGATGCCCTTGCGGATGACGATGCGCACCTTCGGCTCGTCCGCGTCCCGCCCCACGTGCCGCGCCAACTCCTGCACCGCGCGCCAGGCCAGGTTGCTCGCGCCGGTCGGCACCGAGTCGGCCCCCTCGCCGTGCACCTCGACCCCCGGCTCATCGGCCACGGCGACGGTGACCTCGTCGGTCAACGACAACGCCTGGAAGACGGTGGCCAGGTCGTGGTACCCGTCCGGCCGCAGGTCCCCCACGGCGAGGTGCAGGTTGACCTTCGACGGCACCCGGACGGTCACCGGGGCAGGCACGACAGCGAGCACCCGGCCAGCCTACGGGGACCCGACCGCACACCATGAATCCCCTGGTCCACCCCACTCCCGGGTGAACCTTCCCGCCGCACCCCACCCAACCCCCACAGATCCCCAGGTCGCGCCATCCCCAACTCCCGAGTTGTCCACAGCCCGCCCCATTCCCCCTGCCCCGCAACCGTGACCCACTAGACTGGCGACGGGGACGCCCCCCGGAGAGGGTGGGGGCCGGGCTGGGGTGGGACCGCGCGTGCGCGTAAGAGGGGGCGGAGGTTCGGTAGGGCTAACGGGCTGGGTTGGGCTGTCGTGTGGGGGTGGAGGTGGGGTTACCGCTATGGCGGCGGCGGTGGGGTAAGAGCGTCAGGTCCGGGGCGTTGGCAGCCCGGGATGGATCTGCTGGCCGGGCAGGGCGCTGAGTGAGAGACGTCAACCTGCCAACCCGGGCCCCTTGCCGGGCAGTGTGCCCGCGCAGGCAGGGAACGGCTTCAGGTACGCAACCCCGCCAACCCGGGACCACTGCTGCGAGACGCGGCCCCGCCAGACCTGGGACAACTCCAGGGACGTCAACCTGCCAGCCTGGGACCGCTGTCGGGGCAACGTGCCCGCCGAGGCAGGGAACGGCTACAGGGGATGTCAACCTGCCAGCCCAAGACCGCTGCTGGGAGATGCGCTCGCCAAGCCGGGAACCGCTCCAGGTACGCAACCCTGCCAGCCCGGGACCGCTGCTGCGAGGCCCGCCCGCCAAGCCGGGAACCGCTCCAGGTACGCAACCCTGCCAGCCCGGGACCGCTGCTGCGAGGCCCGCCCGCCAAGCCGGGAACCGCTCCAGGTACGCAACCCTGCCAGCCCGGGACCGCTGCTGCGAGGCCCGCCCGCCAGGCCGAGAACCGCTCCAGCGACGTCACCCGGCCAAGCCGGGGACGGCTCCGAGGACGCACACCTGCCAAGCCGGGAACGATGCCGGGCGGGGACGTGGGGGCGGGTGGCGGGAACTAATAGCTCCAGTGCCAGCCGGTGACGTTGTTGGGGAGGTTGTGGGGTTTGTAGGTCAGGGTGCCGTGGACGCTGGCGGAGTCGATGAGGACCACGCCGTAGTAGCCGGAGTCGGAGAGGTAGAAGTCGTCCGGGAGGTAGCGGTGTTCGGGGAGGCAAGAGGTCACGATGCCCTTGCCGGTCTGCTTGCCGTCGGCGTCCTCGGTGGCGAAGTCGCCCGCGCTCATCCACCAGCCGGAGTCGGGCTGGTACTGCTCGCTGGTCTTCAGCACGATGGTGGCGGCGAGGTAGTGGCCGTTGTTGGGCGGCAGGCTGCCCGGCTCGGTGCAGTCGACGGCCACGACGCTGTCCAGCCAGAGGGTGGCCAGGGTGGGGCTACCGCTCGAGCGGATCGCGATCTGGCCACCCAGGCGGGCGGCCGTGGTCCCCCCGGACGAGTCGGACCCGCTCGAACAGGCGGCGAGCAGCAGACCCGCGGTCACCGCGACGACCGGGAACCGCGCCCACCGGCGCACGTACGACATTTGACCTCCAGACGAACTCCTATGTCGTAACTAGTCGAATTTTGTTACCACGTCAAAAGAATCACACGGAGCGTGTCCGAACGGTTGCGCACAAACAGAACCGCTCACCTTGGGTCGCCGTCCGAATGCGCTCGATATTCGGTAAAACTGGGAAAGTGACGGCCCGCACCCGGTCGGCCACCGGCCACGGTCGATACGCTTGCCCCCGGTGTGTCCGGCGGACGGCGGGGAGTGCGGGGCTAGATGACCAACCTGGTCAACCTGGAGAACGTCAGCAAGAGCTTCGGTGTGCGGCCGCTGCTGGACGGAGTTTCCCTCGGCGTAGGGCGCGGTGACCGCATCGGCGTCGTTGGGCTCAACGGCGGCGGTAAGACCACCCTGCTCGAGGTGTTGGCAGGCATAGAGCCCGCTGACGAGGGCAGGGTGTCGCGGGTGCGCGACCTGCGGATGGCGGTGGTGACGCAGCGCACCGAGTTGGCGCCGGGGTCCACTGTGCGCAACGCCGTGCTGGATCCACTCGGGATCACCGAGGACCACCAGTGGGCGGCCGACCCCAGGGCGCGGTCGATCCTCACCGGCCTGGAGATCACCACGCTCGGCCTGGACAGCCCGGTCGACACCATGTCCGGCGGTGAGCGGCGCCGGGTCGCGCTGGCCGCCGCGCTGGTGCGCGAGCTGGACCTGGTCGTGCTCGACGAGCCGACCAACCACCTCGACGTCGAGGGCGTGCAGTGGCTGGCCGACCACCTGATCTCCCGGGGCACCGCGCTGGTGGTCGTCACCCACGACCGCTGGTTCCTCGACACCGTCTGCGGCCGCACCTGGGAGGTCGTCGGCGGGCAGGTCGAGCAGTACGAGGGCGGGTACGCCGACTGGATCTACGCCAGGGCCGAGCGCGCCAGGCTGGCCGACACGCTGGAGGAGAAGCGGCGCAACCTGGCCCGCAAGGAGCTGGCCTGGCTGCGCCGCGGCGCCCCGGCCCGCACCTCGAAGCCGCGCTACCGGATCGACGCGGCCGAGGCGCTGATCGCCGACGTCCCGCCGCCGCGCGACAACGTGGAGCTGCTCGCGTTCGCCAAGCGGCGCCTGGGGCGGACCGTGGTCGAGCTCGAGGACGTGTCGATCAGCGCGGGGGACAAGCCGATCCTCGACCGCGAGACCTGGCGCATCGGGCCCGGTGACCGTGTCGGGCTCGTGGGCGTCAACGGCTCAGGTAAGACCACCGTGCTCCGGTTGCTGGCGGGCGACAGCGAGCCTCAAGCCGGTAAGCGGATCCAGGGGCAGACAGTCCGTTTGGCCCACCTGACGCAGGAGCTGCACGAGCTACCGCCGCAGCTACGGGTCCTAGAGGCGGTCGAGGAGATCGCGCGCCGCGTGACGCTCGGCAAGCAGGACCTGTCGGCGTCGCAGCTGGCGGAGCGGTTCGGGTTCCCGGCGAACAAGCAGTGGACCCCGATCGGCGACCTGTCCGGCGGCGAGCGGCGCAGGCTCCAGCTGGCCAGGCTGCTGATGGCCGAGCCGAATGTGCTGCTGCTCGACGAGCCGACCAACGACCTCGACATCGACACCCTCCAGCAGTTGGAGGACCTGCTCGACTCGTGGCCGGGCACCATCGTCGTGGTCTCGCACGACCGGTACCTGGTGGAACGCGTCTGCGACCGGGTCGTCGCCCTCTTCGGCGACGGCAAGGTGACCCACCTGGTCGGCGGCATCGAGGAGTACCTGACCAGGCGCGCCGCCGCCCTGGCCACCCCCTCGCCCGCCAAGCCCCAGCCCGCGGCCGCCGCCACCGCGGTCAAGGTCAACGCGGCCGACCGGCGCGCGGCGCAGAAGGAGCTGGCCAGGCTGGAGCGGCAGGTCGAGACCCTGGCGAAGAAGGAGGCCACGCTGCACGCGGCCCTCGCCGAGGCCGCCACCGACGCCGCCAAGCTGCTCGAACTCGACGCGGAGCTGCGGTCGGTCGTCGCGACGAAGGACGAACTGGAGCAGCGGTGGCTCGAACTGGCCGATACCGCGGAGTAACACTGATCTAGGCTTGGCGGCATGAGCCGGTTCGTCGACATGCTGCTGGACACCGCGCGCACCAGGGGTGAGCGGAAGGGCATCACCACCGGGGAGCCCAAGGAGCCCGTCCGCCACACCTGGGGACAGGTGCACGAGCGCGCGCTGCGGATGGCGGGCGCCTTGGCCGCCGGGGGGCTCGGCAGGCACGGCGCGGTGGCGGTGCTGGCCGCCGAGCCGGTCGCCATCGCCCCCGCGGTGCAGGCCGTGTGGCTCGCGGGCGGCAGCGTGACCATGCTGCACCAGCCGACCGCGCGCACCGACCTGGCCGAGTGGGCGCACGACACCGTGCGCGTGCTGAACATGATCGACTCCAAGCTCGTCCTGCTCGGTGCCCCGTTCGACCAGTTGGCCCCGCTGCTCGACGAGCACGGCATCGGCTACCTGCGGCTGGCCGACCTCGACAGCGGCGCCCCGCTCGCCGACGTGGTCGAGGTCGGCGAGGACGCGCCCGCGCTGCTGCAGCTCACCAGCGGCTCGACCGCCGACCCGAAGGCCGTGCGGATCACCCACGGCAACCTGTTCTCCAACCTGACCGCCATGGTCGACACCGCCGAGATCGACACCGAGGCCGACGTCATGGTGTCCTGGCTGCCGCTGTTCCACGACATGGGCATGGTCGGCTTCCTGACCGTCCCGATGACCGCGGGCATCGAACTGGTCAAGGTCACCCCGGTCGAGTTCCTCGGCGGCCCGCTCATCTGGGCCGACCTGATCTCCCGCTACGGCGGCACGATCACCGCCGCGCCCAACTTCGCCTACGCGCTGCTCGGCCGCCGACTGTCCGGAGTGGACGAAGAGGACAAGTACGACCTGTCGTCGCTGCGGTTGGCGCTCAACGGTGCCGAGCCGATCGACGAGAAGGCGGTGCTGGCGTTCACCGGTGAGGGCGCCCGGTTCGGCTTGCGCGCGGAGTGCGTGTTCCCGGCGTACGGGATGGCCGAGGCGACGCTGGCGGTGTCGTTCGCGCCGCTGTTCACCGGGCTGACCCTCGACCACGTCGACGCGGAGAAGCTGGAGTCCGACAACCTCGCGGTACCGGCCGGTGTGGACTCCGGGCGCGCGTTCGCGGTGCTGGGCAAGCCCTTGCGGGGCATCGAGGCGCAGATCGTGTCGCCGGAGGGCGCGGTGCTCGGCTCGCGCCAGGTCGGCGAGATCCGCCTGCGCGGCGAGGCCGTGACGCCCGGGTACCTGACCGTCGACGGTCCTGTCGCGACACAGGACGCCGAGGGGTGGCTCGCCACCGGGGACATCGGGTACCTGGTGGACGGGCAGATCGTCATCTGCGGACGCCGCAAGGACGTGATCATCCTCGGCGGGCGCAACATCTACCCGACCGACATCGAGCGCGCGGCGTCCACTGTGGAGGGTGTGCGAGCTGGGAACGCGGTCGCCGTGCGGATCGACGCCGGGTCCCGGCGGGAGCGGTTCGCGGTGGTCGTCGAGTCGCGACTGGCCGAGGACGACACTGCCGCGAAGGTGTTGCGCAAGGACGTCGCGGCGCGGGTGTTCGAGGCCGTGAACGCCCGACCGGTGGCGGTGGTGGTCCTCAAGCCGGGATCACTGCCGAAGACCCCCTCGGGCAAGCTCCGCCGGGCCGCCGCGGGGGACCAGGTCGCGGCGACGATCAAGGCGTCCGAGGGCTGATCTGTCCACTGTGGACACTTAGCGGTGGTTTCCCGCCCCGTTCACCCGGGTTCTGAGCGACCTGGGTCGGCGGGGTGGCTCTTGTGCGGGCTCGACGCGCTGACCAGGGGTTTCTCGCACGGCCGGGTGGCGACATTCACCCGGTCCAGCGACAGAAGTTATCCACATGTGGATCTTCGGCGCCTTGTGTGAAGATCGTTTGTCGGGGGGTGCCGGTAGGCTGGGACCTGGGACGCCCCCCGGAGAGGGTGGGGGCTGGGGCCGGACTGGCGTGCGCGCGCGAGGCCGTCGTGGAGGGCCAGTGGGCGGGGCCGTTTCGGGCTGGTGTTGGGCGGGCGCTGGTTGGGCAATGGGTGGCACCGGGGGGCGTGGGTGGGTCACTTGGGGTGGGGGGCCGCCTGGGCGGGCTTGCGGGCTGATCCTGGTGCCGTTCTCGAAGCGCGAGCGTGTGCGGCTCATGGCCTGACCCGGAGCCTCCTGGGCCCTGGTCGCGGTTCAAACGCCGGGGGACTAGCGGCGGCGGAGTTCGGTGAGCCAGGCGGCTTTGATGGCGTCTACGGCGGCGGGGTGGTAGCCCTGGCCGGGGTAGGCGGAGAGGCCGAGGCGGAGGTTTTCGACCTGGTCGGCGCTGGGGCCCGCGCCGTGTTCGTTGGCGGCTCGGTCGAGGAGGTGGGCCAGGCGTTCGACGTCGGTGGGGTGGTAGCCGCGGGTGCCGGGGGGTGCGGGTGGCAGGGGGAGGTACGGGGCCTCGGAGTTGGCCGGGATGACCTTGAGGGCGTCCTCGGCCGCGCGGGACTCCAGTTCGACGGCGACCGAGTCGAGGAACTCGTCCACCTGGTCCTCGTTGTAGCCGCGCTTGACCAGCGGGGCGGCGTCGAACTCGGCCTCGCGGACCTCGGCGACGGTCAGCTTGCCGCGGCCCTCCAGGGCGGCCTCGACCTTGTCCAGGAACGCGTCGACCTGGTCCTCGTGGTAGCCGCGTTTGCCGAAGGGGGCCTTGTCGAAGGTCACCGCGCGCACGGCGTCGGGGGTGAGGGACAACGGGGGCCTCCTTCAGTTCGCGTGGTAGGTGTTCTGCGCGGCCTCGATGCCCTGCGAGACCAGCGCGGCCACCGCGTCGGCGCAGGTGTCCACCTCGAACGCCAACTCCTTGCGCTCGGTGGCCGAGAAGTCCCGGAGCACGAAGTCAGCCGGGTCCATCCGGCCGGGTGGGCGGCCGATGCCGAAGCGGACCCGATAGTAGTCCTTGCTGCCCAGCGACTTGGTGATCGACCGCAGTCCGTTGTGGCCGTTCTCGCCGCCGCCCAGTTTCAACCGGATGGTGCCGAACGGCAGGTCGAGTTCGTCGTGCACCACCGCGAGCCGGTCGGCGCCCGCCTTGAAGAACCGGGTGGCGCCCGCGACCGGACCGCCTGCCAGGTTCATGAACGAGCGCGGCTTCACCAGCACGACCCGCTGGTCGCCCAGCCTGCCCTCCACCACCTCGGCGCCCGCCTTGTGCGCCTTGAACCGGCCGCCGAGCCTGCTGGCCAGTTCGTCGGCGACCAGGAACCCGATGTTGTGCCGGTTGCCCTCGTACCTCGGCCCGGGGTTGCCGAGCCCGACCACCACCCAGGGCGCGTCGTCAGCCATGTCATCCCTCCAGCACCTGGCCTGCCTACAGCACGGTGCCCCGGACCCTGAACGAGGGACCGGGGCACCGGGGAAGCGTAAGGGATCAGCTGTCCGAGGAGTCCGACTTCGGGTCCTCGACCACGCCTGCGCCCTCGGTGTCCAGCTCGGCCTCGAGCTGGGCGGCGGTCGGCGCCGGGTTGACCGCGAGGACCAGGGCCTCCGGGTCGGTCACCAGCACGGCGCCCGAGGGCAGCTCGACCTGGGACGCGGTGATCTGGGTGCTCGCCGCCACGCCCTGGATGCTGAGCTCGACCTGCTCGGGGATGTGCAGCGCCTCGACCTCGATCAGCAGGGAGGTGAGGTCCTGGGTGACCAGGGTGCCGGGCACCGCGTCGCCGGTGACGACGATCGGGATCTCGACGGTGACCTTCTCGCCGCGCTGGACCAGCAGCAGGTCGACGTGCTCGATGTAGTTCTTCAGCGGGTGGGTGGTGACCGTCTTGGTCAGCGCCAGCTCGGTGGCCGAGCCGATGTTGAGGGTCAGCACCGCGTTCTGGCCGTGCTCGCGCACGACGCGGGCGAACTCCAGGCCGGGCAGGGCCAGGTGCTTGGGGTCGGAACCGTGTCCGTAGAGCACGGCGGGGATCTTGCCCGCGCGGCGGGTGCGGCGCGCGGCGCCCTTGCCGAACTCGGTGCGCTGTTCGGCGGCCAGACGTACCTCGGACACGGTGGTGCTCTCCTTGCGATCAGCAGTGCGGCGGGGGCGCGACTTCACAGTCGGGGCGGGTGGCCTGCGGCAAGGGGCACGGGAGGCAGTGAGACGCCACGGTTCGAAGAACCGAACCGCCACGTCGATCACGCCAGGCGCGATGCCCGCCTCGCCGAGGCAACTCGAATAGTTTACGCACGCGTCACCGGTGGGGCGCACCCGGGGGTCGCCCCACCGTGCGGTGCGCTCAGGCGTCGCCGTCGAACAGCGAGGTGACCGACCCGTCCTCGAACACCTGCTGGATGGCGCGGGCCAGCAGCGGGGCGATCGACAGGACGGTCATGCCGGGGTAGCGCTTGTCGTCGGGGATGGGCAGCGTGTTGGTGAAGATGACCTCCCGCGCGCCGCTGCCCTGCAGCCGCTCGCGGGCCGGGCCGGAGAGCACGCCGTGGGTGGCGGCCATGACCACGTCGGAGGCGCCCTCGTCGAGCAGTTGGCGGACCGCCTTGGCGATCGTGCCGCCGGTGTCGACCATGTCGTCGATGACGACGCACAGCTTGTCCTCGACCTCGCCGACCACCCGGTTGGCGACGACCTCGTTCGGCCGCAGCGGGTCGCGGGTCTTGTGGATGAAGGCGATCGGCACGCCGCCGAGGTCGTCGGCCCACTTCTCGGCCAGCTTGGTGCGGCCCGCGTCCGGGGAGACCACCACGATGTTGTCGGTGGGGTAGTTGTCCTTGATGTAGCGGGCCAGCGTGTTCTGCGCGAACAGGTGGTCCACGGGGCCGTCGAAGAAGCCCTGGATCTGCGCGGTGTGCAGGTCGACGGTCATGATCCGGTCGGCGCCAGCGACCTTGAACAGGTCGGCGATCAGGCGCGCGGAGATCGGCTCGCGGCCCTTGTGCTTCTTGTCCTGCCGCGCGTACGGGTAGAACGGCATGATCACGGTGATCCGCTTGGCGCTGGCCCGCTTGAGCGCGTCGACCATGAGCAGCTGCTCCATGATCCACTGGTTGATCGGCGCGGTGGCGCTCTGCATCACGAACGCGTCACAGCCGCGGACCGACTCCTCGAACCGGACGAAGATCTCGCCGTTGGCGAAGTCGTAGGCCGACTGCGGGGTGATGCTGACGTTGAGGTGCTTGGCGACCTCCTCCGCCAGCTCCGGGTGCGCCCGGCCGGAGAACAACATCAGGTTCTTCTTGGGGGTACCGACCTTGAAGCTCATCCGTTGTCCTCGCTGGTTCCGTCGGCGGGGAGTGCCCGTTGCGCCGCGTCCGCGGCAGCCGTGCCCGGGCGGCGGCGCACCACCCAGTTCTCGATGTTGCGCTGGGGGGTCCCCGAGACCGCGAGCGCGCCGGGCGGCACGTCGCGGCGCAGGACCGTCCCGGCGCCGCTGTACGCACCGTCACCGATGGTGACGGGTGCTACGTACATGTTGTCCGACCCCATGCGCACGTGGGAGCCGACAACTGTGTGGTGCTTGTTCACCCCGTCGTAGTTGACGAACACGCTAGCCGCACCGATGTTGCTGTGGTCACCGATCGTGGCGTCACCCACATAGCTGAGGTGCGGGACCTTCGACCCCACCCCGATGTCGGCGTTCTTGGTCTCGACGAAGGTGCCGATCTTGCCCCTGGCGCCGAGCTTCGTGCCCGGCCGCAGGTAGGCGAAGGGCCCGACGCTCGCGCCGTCGCCGATCAGGGCCGACGTGCCGTGCGTGCGGACGACCTCCGCGCCGTCGCCGACGACCACGTCGGTCAGCGTCGTGTCCGGCCCGACCAGGGCACCGGCACCGACGGTGGTGGCGCCGCGCAGCTGCGTGTTCGGCTCGATCCGCGCGTCGCGACCCAGCGTGACGCCCAGTTCGATCCAGGTGGTGGCCGGGTCGACGACGGTCACGCCCGCCCGCATCCAGGTCTCCACGGTGCGCCGGTTGAGCTCCGCGCCCAGCTTGGCCAGCTGCACCCGGTCGTTGACCCCCTCGACCAGCCACGGGTCCGCGCACACCAGCGCGCCAACGCGGCGGCCGTCGGCGCGGGCGGTGCCCAGCACGTCGGTCAGGTACAGCTCGCCCTGGGAGTTGTCGGTCTTGAGCCGGGCCAGCCCGTCGACGAGGACGGCCGCGTCGAAGGCGTAGACCCCGGAGTTGACCTCGTCGATCGCGTGCTGGGCCTCGGTGGCGTCCTTGTGCTCGACGATCCGCTCGACGGTGCCGTCGTCGGCCCGCACGATCCGGCCGTACCCGGTGGGGTCCGGTACCCGCGCGGTCAGCACGGTCACCGCGTTGCCCTGCTCGGCGTGCTCGGCCAGCAGCGCGGTGAGCGTCGCGGTGTCCAGCAGCGGCACGTCGCCGTAGGTGACCACGACGGTGCCGGTGACCGTGCCGAGCGGCGCCAGCCCGCAGGCGACCGCGTGTCCGGTGCCGTCCTGGGTCTCCTGCACCGCGGTGGTCACCTCCCGGCCGAGTGCGTCGGCGACACCGCTCAGGTGCGCGCCGACGGCGGTCCTGCCGTGCCCGAGCACCACGACCAGGTGGTCCGGTTCCAGGCCGGCGGCCGCCCGCACGGCGTGCTCGACCAGCGGCCTGCCCGCGACCGGGTGCAGCACCTTCGGGGTGGCCGACCGCATCCGGGTGCCTTCCCCCGCGGCCAGGATGACGGAGGTGACCTGACCCAGGCGTGCACGATCGGGGGAGGGTGTAGACATCGCGCTCCCTAGCATTGGCGAAACGAGGCGGAAGGGGTCCGCCGTCGGCGGGGTATCGCGCGCGACGGGCGACCGGTGCCAAATCCTACGTGGTCTCCGGGAGGACCCACGCCGGGTCCAGCCGCTCGCCGTCGACGCGGTCGGTGTCCGGCTTCCCGTCCTCCGCCGTGCCGTCGCCCTCGCCCGCGTGGATGGCGACGATGTCGTTGCCGCCGCCCCGCTTGGCCTGGTACATCGCGGCGTCGGCCCGGGCGAGCGCGCGGACGGCGGTCTCCTGTGGACGCAAGGACACCACGCCGATGGACAGCGTAACCCCGTGCGACAGGTCCGGCGGTAGACCGGCGACCGCCGTCAACGCCCTGCGCAAAGCTGCCTCGGCGGCGGTAAGAGGCGCACCCGGCAGCAATACGATGAACTCGTCACCGCCGTAACGGGCCACCATGTCGCTGCCGCGCAAGGCATCGCGCAGTGTGCTCGCGACGACACGCAACACGTCGTCGCCCTCCGCGTGCGACATGCGGTCGTTGACGCCCTTGAAGCCGTCGAGGTCGACCAGCGCCACCGCCAGCGGGTGGTTCGCCGGTGAGCCCGCGAGGGTCTCCAGCCGTTCGTCCAACGCGCGCCGGTTGGGCAACCCGGTCAGCGGGTCCTGCAATGCCTGCCGGGCGATCGCGCCGTGCATGCGCGACAACCGCTCGTGTTCGCGCCGCGTGTTCAGGGTCGCGATCCGCGACTCGCGCATGTCCCAGAGCTGGGCTTCCAACTCGGTCGCGTAGTGCTCCAGCGCGCCCGTAGTGCGCTCGCCGCCCTCAGGGCCGGAAAGCCGCGCGTACTCGCGGATCAGGCACAGGCGCAGCGTCGGTTCGGCCGCCTCGTGGTACATCCGCGACCGCGCCTCGCCGAGCACGTCCACCGACTCGTCCTCGCGGCCCTCGTGCTCCAGGCAGCGGGCGAGCGCGACCGCGACGATGACCAGCTCGCGCGGGTACCGCATCGACGCCGACAGCCGCTGCAACCGGTTGATGTGCGCGCCGGAGGGCTGGGCCAGCGCGAGCGCCGCGCCGATGATCGGGTTCTGGTCCGCGGCGGACAGGTTCTGGTCGCGCGGGAACAGCGACTCGCGGAACGGGGCCTCCACCGCGACCGCGATCGCCGCCGCCGTGGCGAAGCGCTCCGCGGCCCGCTCGTCCTCGCCGATGCGCTCCAGCCGCAGCCCCCAGCCGACCAGCAACCGGGCCCGGTTGATCAGGTGCACCGAGATCAGGTGCGGTCCCGCGCTGGCCCGGATGCACTTGTTGGCCCTGGCCATCACCTGGTCGGCGACCTCGTAGACGCCGAGTTGGGTGAGCACGGTGCCGATGTCCATCAGCGTGGCCGCCATGATCATGTCCCAGTTGCGGCCGCCGAGCAGCACGTCCGGGGTCATGTCCTCGTCCAGCATGGCCAGCGCGACCGCGGCCTCGGTCAGCGCGGCGTCCTCGGCGCCCGCCAGCAGCAACCGGCGACCGCGCAGCGCGTGCGCGTCGGCCTGCAGCACCACAAGACCGTGCCTGCGGGTGTGCGCGAGCATCTCGTCGAGCAGCGGCTCAGCGGTGTCCGCGAGTTCGTTGTTGACCACCCGCACCGCGACCGCCGAGCGCAGCAGCTGGGCGACCATCCTGGGCTCACCGCGGTGTTGGGCCTCGGCGAGCAGCCGGTCGACCTCGTCGGTGTGCCGGATCCGCTCGGCGACCGGGCTCACCTGGATGACCGCGAGCAGCTCCCTGGCGCGCCCGACCAGCCAGGCGTCGGAGCGCTCCTCCAACGCGGGTAGGTCGCCAGGGTCCCGCTGCTCGTCGTCCACGTGCGGCGCGGCACCCCCTCGTACGCGTCTGCTGGTGCTGAGTCGGGGTGGTGCGGTGTCGTGACTCAGATGAGGCTTGCTCCGCCGCCAGGATTCGAACCTGAACCATTGGAACCAAAATCCAAGGTGCTGCCTTTACACCACGGCGGATCGCGAGCGGTGTTCGCTCACAGTGGGGAACATCGTGGCACGAGGGTACCCACCGGGGCAGCCCTACCCGGGCGATTGGCCCCCTCTCGCGTCCGTTCGGGTGTTAGCGGTGTCACAAGATCCGCGGCGGTGTCACCGAACGCGGCGGTATGGGTGCGCACCGTCGTTCACCTGGTCAGCGCCGTCGCCGGGGTCTCGGCACAGTGGTGGGGTGGCGCGCACCCCGGGCACTGGCGCGGTCGGTGGATCGTTCCTTACGCTGTCGTAGGTTACGGCGCCGTAGGTGAGCCTGGCCCTGGTTCGAGAGAGGGACATCCCATGACGAGCACGCTCGACGACGCGACGACGGAACAGTCGCCCAAGGGGCGCAAACCGATGTTCGAGGGACAGCGCACGCTGACCTCGCGGATCGCGGTCTACATCTTCATCCTGGGCCCGTTCGCCGCGCTGGTCGCCGCCGTCCCGCTCGCCTGGGGCTGGGGACTGAGCTGGGTCGACATCGCGCTGTCGGTGTTCTTCTTCTACTTCTCCGGCCTCGGCGTGACCGTCGGCTACCACCGGCTGTTCACCCACGGCTCGTTCAAGGCCAAGCGGCCGCTCAAGATCCTGCTCGCGGTGATGGGCAGCATGGCCGTGCAGAGCCCGCCGACCACCTGGGTCGCCGACCACCGCCGCCACCACGCGTTCTCCGACCGCGAGGGCGACCCGCACTCGCCGTGGCTGTTCGGCACCTCCCCGGCGGCGCTGGCCCGCGGTTTCTGGCACGCGCACATGGGCTGGATCTTCGACAACGACGTCACCAACAAGGAGCGGTTCGCCCCGGACCTGATGGCGGACAAGGACATCATCCGCGTCAGCACGCTGTTCCCGTGGTTGACCGTGGCCACCTTCGTGCTGCCCGCGATCCTCGGTGGACTGATCAGCTGGTCGTGGTGGGGCGCGCTGACCGCGTTCTTCTGGGCGGGCCTGGTGCGCGTCGCGATCCTGCACCACGTGACCTGGTCGACCAACTCGATCTGCCACATGATCGGCGAGCGGCCGTTCGCCAGCCGGGACAAGGCGGCCAACTTCTGGCCGCTGGCCATCCTCAGCTTCGGCGAGTCGTGGCACAACCTGCACCACGCCGACCCCACCTGCGCCCGCCACGGCGTGCAGCGCGGCCAGATCGACACCTCCGCCCGGCTGATCTGGATCTTCGAGAAGGCGGGCTGGGTCAGCGACGTCCGCTGGCCCACCGAGGCCCGACTGGCCAAGCTCAGCGTCAAGTGAGCCCGCGGGGCGGCGCCGGTCCTGCGGCCGGCGCCGCCCGTGACGCCTAGGCTGTCCCGGTGCCGAGAAAGATCGAGACCCCCCGCGTCCGCATGACCGGCAAGGAGCGCAGGCAGCAGCTGCTCGACGTCGCCAGGTCGCTGTTCGCGGAGAAGGGCTTCGACGGCACCTCGGTCGAGGAGATCGCCCACCGCGCGAGCGTCAGCAAACCCGTTGTCTACGAACACTTCGGCGGCAAAGAGGGCATCTACGCCGTGGTCGTCGACCGCGAGATGGAAACCCTGCTTGAGGGCATGACCACCGCGCTGTCGGAGGAAGAGCACCCGCGCGTCCTGCTCGAACGCGCCGCGCTGTCCCTCTTGGACTACGTCGAGAGCAGCACCGACGGCTTCCGGATCCTGGTCCGCGACTCCCCGGTCGCCACCACGACCGGCACCTTCTCCAGCCTGCTCAACGACATCGCCAGCCAGGTCGAGCACATCCTCGGCGTCCAGTTCCACCGCCGCGGCTACGAACCCAAGCTGGCCGCGCTCTATGCCCAGGCCCTCGTCGGCATGGTCGCCCTCACCGGCCAGTGGTGGCTGGAAGCCCGCAAGCCCAAGAAGGCCGACGTGGCCGCCCACCTGGTCAACCTCGCCTGGAACGGCCTGTCCAACCTGGACGGCAAACCCCGCCTGAGCGAACAGCCCTAGTCCGGTGACCCGTGCGGCTCCGGCTAGTTCGCCGGGGTCACCTTCAGGAGTTTGTCGTCGGTGCCGTTCGACGTGGTGATGTAGAGGGAGCCGTCGGGGGAGGTCCTGGCGGCGCGGAGGCGGCCGTGGCCCTGGAGTTCGGTGGGGATGGTGGTCGAGGTGACGTCGCCGCCGGGGTTGAGGGTGAGGAAGAGGGCCTTGGCGCCCTTGAGGGCGGTGATGACGAGGGTGCCGTCGAGGGAGCCCCACTGGGCGCCGGTGAGGAATGCGGCGGCGCAGATGGCCTCGGTTGTGCTGCCGGACTGCCACTTGGCGGGGATGGCGTCGGGGAAGCGGGTCAGGTCGGTCATCGGGACGCTCTCGTCGTAGCCGGGGACCGTGCCGCCCTGGGAGGGGTCCCAGCCGTAGTTGGCTCCTGGCTTCAAGAGGTTCACTTCGTCGTTCTTGTCCGGGCCGTGTTCGGCGACGAAGACCTGGCCGCCTGGCCGTACCGCCACGCCCTGCACATTGCGGTGCCCGTAGGTGTAGACCGGGGAGCCTGCGGTGGGGTTATCCGGCAGCGGTTGTCCTGTCTTGAGGTCGATGCGCAGGACCTTGCCGCCCAGTGAGCGGAGATCCTGAGACGCGTCGCCGCGGGCTGTGTCGCCCGTGCCGACCAGCAGGGCACCGTCGGATGCGATGGTGGGTCGACAGCCCGAGTGACGCCCGCTAGCGGCTAGAGGCAGCCCGGTGAGCAGTTCGCGAACCCGCGTGGCCATCAACTCGTCCTGGGTCAGCCGCCACGTCACCAGGCGGATGTCGACCGGCTCGCCGTTCTCCGTGTGCGTCTGGCAGGTGGTGAACTCGCGGCTCGTCGCGAAGTCCGGGTGCACGACCAGCCCCATCAGGCCGCCCTCACCGCGCACCTGCACCGTCTCCGTTGCCGCCTTGAGCCGGGTCACGGTGCCGCCGCCCGAGATGAGCGCGAACTCGCCGTTGCGCTGGGTCACGAGGATCTTGCCGTCGGGCAGGAAGCCGATGTCCCAGCCATGGCTCAGGCCGGTCGCGACCGTCTCCACCTTTAACCCCGGTGCGCCCGCGGGGGCCGGTCCAGCGGGCACCGAGGCCCCACTCGAACCGCACGCACTGAGTACCAACACGGCAGACAGGCCAACCAGGGGAGTACGGCGCATATGGGCAGAATGCCCCATCTAGCCAAACACTAACTACTAGAACTTTCCCACGGTTACCGTGACCGCGTGAGCGAGCACCTCATCCTGACCAGCGACGGCCCGGTCGCCACCCTCGTCATCGACCGGGCCGCGAAGAAGAACGCGATCAGCTACCGGATGTGGGCCGCCATCCCCGGTATCGCCGCCCGGGTCCGCGCCGACGACGACGTGCGGGTCCTGGTGATCACGGGCAGCGCGGACCTGTTCTCCGCGGGCGCCGACATCAGCGAGTTCACCACCCTGCGCAAGGACCCCGCTGGAGCGCGCCGCTACGCCGACGCGATCGAGGCCGCCACCAAGGCGCTGACCAGCCTCGCCAAGCCCACCATCGCCGCGATCAACGGCTTCTGCATCGGTGGTGGCTGCGAACTGGCTCTTGCGTGCGACCTGCGGGTCGCGGCTACCGACGCCCGGTTCGGGGTGACGCCGTCGAAGCTGGGCATCGTGTTCAACCTGCCGTCGACCAAGCAGCTCGTTGACGCTGTCGGGCCTGCCTGGGCCAAGCAGATCCTCTTCACCGGCGACATCATCGACGCCGACACCGCTCTGCGGATCGGGTTGGTCAACGAGCTGCACGCCGAGCCTGCCAAGCGTGCGGCTGAACTGGCCACCACCATGGCCTCGCGCTCCCAGGTGACGATCCGCGGTGCCAAGGACATCGTCAGGCGCATCGTCGACGGGCGCTACGAGGAGGACGAGGAAGTGCACTTCATGTACTCCGCGTCGGTGAACAGCCCTGACTACGCAGAGGGTGTCTCCGCGTTCCTAGAGAAGAGAGCTCCGCGCTTCTAGCTCCGAGCGCAGGTTCTTCCGCGCGACGGCCTCCCACCGCTCACGTGCCAGGGGAGTCCGGTAGAGGTTGGGCAGAGCCAACAGGTTCCGAAGCACGGCGGCTCTACCGACGCGGAAGGCTTCCTCTGGAACGTGGCGGTACTCCTCCCGGACTGCCGCCACGTAAGCGTCGTACCCGTCCGACGCCAAGATGGCCAGGTCCGCGTCGCACAGCACCTCACCGTTGCGGTCGCCGGGCGACGTCCGATGCCCCGCCGTAAGACGAACCAGGCGCGCCACTTCGGCTACCGCAGCCGCATCAAGACCTGCCGCAGGTAGCTCTGCCTCGGCCAGGAGTGCGCTCTGCTCCTCGTCGTCCGGGCTGCCCCGGTAGACGGCGTCGTGGTACCACGCGGCCAATCGCACCAGGTCAGGGTCGTCGGCGTGCTCCGCCAACAGGTCCACACCGGACAACACCGCCGCCAGGTGCGCCAGGTCGTGGTACCGCCGGTGCGGCTCCGACCACCGGTCCAGCAACGACCGCCCCACCGACTCGTCGAGCCCGAGCGAGACCCACCGCGCAAGCGCCATACCGGCACGCTAGCCGCCCGGATACGACGCGACGGCTGTCGGTGCCAAGCCGTAGTGTGGGAGGTGGACCCCCGGCCGGGCGCCAGCCCTGGGCCAGGCGCTCCCGCACGTCCGTGGACGCCCCAAGACGCCCAACCGCACCCCACGCCATGAAGGACACCCCGCTCGTGTCGAAGCTGCACGGCCTGCTGACCACCCTGCTCGCCGACCCCGCCGCCGTCGCCATCAGCGACGCGGTCGGTGCCCCCACCAAGGTCCTGTCCGGCCCGGTCGCCGCCAGGCCGCTGGTGGTGGCCGCGCTGGCCGCCAGGGCGCCGGTGCTGGCGATCACCGCGACCGGCCGCGAGTCCGACGACCTGGTCGCCGTGCTCGGTGACCTGCTCGGCCGGGACGCGGTGGCGGACTTCCCCAGCTGGGAGACCCTGCCGCACGAGCGCCTCTCGCCGCGCGCCGACACGGTGGGTGCCCGGCTGGCGGTGCTGCGCAGGCTCGCCCACCCAGAGGAGCACCCGGCCGGTCAGCTCAAGGTCGTGGTCGCCACGGTCCGCAGCCTGATCCAGCCGATGGCCCCCGGGCTGGGTGAACTGGCGCCGGTGCACCTGCGGACCGGTGTCGAGCAGGACTTCGACGCGGTGATCGCCCGGCTGGCCGACCTGGCCTACGCCAGGGTCGACATGGTCGAGAAGCGCGGCGAGTTCGCGGTGCGCGGCGGCATCGTCGACCTGTTCCCGCCGACCGCCGTGCACCCGGTCCGGGTCGAGTTCTGGGGCGACGAGGTCAGCGAGATCCGCCCGTTCGCCGTCGCCGACCAGCGGTCGCTGCCCGGTGAGGTCGCCGAGGTCACCGCGCCGCCGTGCCGGGAGTTGCTGCTCACCGAGGCCGTGCGGGCGCGCGCCGCCGCGTTGGCCGAGGCGCACCAGGCCGACGCGCACCTGCACGAGATGCTGACCAAGCTCGCCGAGGGCATCCCGTCGGAGGGCATGGAGGCGCTGATCCCGGCTCTGGTCGCGGGTCAGATGCAACTGCTCACCGATGTCGTCCCCGCGGGCACGCACGTCTTGCTCAACGACCCGGAGAAGATCCGCACCCGTGCGCACGACCTCGTCCGCACAGGCCAAGAGTTCCTAGAGGCGTCGTGGATGGCCGCGGCCGGTGGCGGTAAGGCTCCGATCGACCTGGGCGCCTCCGCTTACCGCGATCTCGGTGAGGTCGCCGCGCACGCGCGGGACAGCGACCACCCGTGGTGGACCCTCTCGCAGCTGACCACCCCCGACGAAGACTCGATCACCCTCGACGTGCGCCCGGTAGAGGGCTACCGCGGCGAGATCGAACGAGCCTTCGCCGACCTGCGCGCACATACGGCGACCGGTGGCGTGGCGGTGTTGGTCGTACCTGGCGCCGGTACGGCCAAGCGTGCGGTGGAGCAGTTGGCCGACGCCGATGTGTCGGCCGTGTTCGCCGAGGAAGGTCTGTCGGAGTCTCCGCGCGCCGGGCTGGTCACCGTCGTGTGCGGTGCCATCGAAGATGGGCTTATCGCGCCCGGTTCAAACCTGGTCCTGCTCACCGAAGCGGACCTGACCGGCGGAAGGCACGGCACGTCCACAAAGGACATGTCGGCCAAGATGCCGTCGCGGCGCCGCAACGCGGTGGACCCGTTGGCGCTCAAGCCGGGCGACTACGTCGTCCACGAACAGCACGGCATCGGCCGGTACGTGGAGATGGTGCAACGCACCGTCGCTGGCGCCACCCGCGAATACCTGGTGCTGGAGTACGGCAGCTCCAAGCGCGGCCAGCCGGGCGACCGGCTCTTCGTGCCGACCGACCAGCTCGACGAGATCTCCCGCTACGTCGGCGGCGAACTGCCCACGCTCAACAAGCTCGGCGGCTCCGACTGGAAGAACACCAAGGCCAAGGCCAAGAAGGCGGTCAAGCAGATCGCCGCGGAGCTGGTGCAGCTCTACGCCGCCCGCCAGGCAGCGCCCGGGCACGCGTTCGGCCCGGACACCCCGTGGCAGCGGGAACTGGAGGACGCGTTCCCGTTCACCGAGACCATCGACCAGCTCGCCGCCATCGACGAGGTCAAGGCCGACATGATGCGCGGCGTGCCGATGGACCGGGTCATCTGCGGCGACGTCGGCTACGGCAAGACCGAGATCGCGGTGCGCGCGGCGTTCAAGGCGGTGCAGGACGGCAAGCAGGTCGCGGTCCTGGTGCCGACGACGCTGTTGGCCCAGCAGCACCTCAACACCTTCGCGGGCCGCATGCACTCCTTCCCGGTCACGGTCCGCGGCCTGTCGCGGTTCACGGACCCGCAGGAGTCAGAGCGCACCGTCGAAGGTCTCGCTGACGGCTCCGTCGACATCGTCATCGGCACGCACCGGCTGCTGCAGACCGGCCTGCGGTACAAGGACCTCGGCCTGGTGATCGTCGACGAGGAGCAGCGCTTCGGCGTCGAGCACAAGGAGCACATCAAGTCCCTTCGCACCCACGTCGACGTGCTGACCATGTCGGCCACGCCGATCCCGCGCACCCTGGAGATGTCGCTGGCGGGCATCCGCGAGATGTCGACCATCCTCACCCCGCCCGAGGACCGGCACCCGATCCTCACCTACGTCGGCGGCTACGACGACAAGCAGGTCGCCGCCGCCATCCGCCGCGAACTGCTGCGCGACGGCCAGGTGTTCTTCGTGCACAACCGGGTGTCCTCGATCGAGAAGGCCGCGCGCGCCCTGCGCGAGCTGATCCCCGAGGCCAGGGTGGTCACCGCGCACGGCCAGATGAACGAGGACCGGCTGGAGAAGATCATCCAGGGGTTCTGGGAACGCGAGCACGACGTGCTGGTGTGCACCACGATCGTGGAGACCGGGCTGGACATCTCCAACGCCAACACCCTGATCGTCGAGCGCGGCGACATGCTCGGCCTGGCCCAACTCCACCAGCTGCGCGGCCGGGTCGGCCGCGGCAGGGAACGCGGCTACGCCTACTTCCTGTACCCGCCGGAGTCGCCGCTCACCGAGCACGCGCACGACCGGCTCGCCACCATCGCGCAGAACACCGAGCTCGGCGCGGGCATGGCGGTGGCCATGAAGGACCTGGAGATCCGCGGCGCCGGCAACATCCTCGGCGCCGAGCAGTCCGGCCACATCGCGGGCGTCGGGTTCGACCTGTACGTCCGCCTGGTCGGCGAGGCGGTCGAGGCGTTCCGCAAGCACGCGGGCGCCCCGGGTGCCGAGGACGAGGACGAGTTGGCCGAGGTGCGGGTCGACCTCCCGGTCGACGCCCACATCCCGCACGACTACGTCCCCGGCGAGCGCCTGCGCCTGGAGGCGTACCGCAAACTGGCGGCCGCCCCGGACGAGGCCGCGCTCGACTCGGTCCGCGAGGAACTCGTCGACCGCTACGGCGAGCCACCGGCCCCGGTGGTGAACCTGCTGGCGGTGGCCGGGTTCCGCCAGCAGTGCCGTGCCCACGGGGTGACCGAGGCCATCGCCCAGGGCAACACGATCCGCTTCGCCCCACTACCACTGCGCGACTCCCAACTCGTCCGCCTCAAGCGCCTGCACCCCAAGGCCACCCACAAAGCGGTCACCAACACCATCACCGTCCCCCGACCGACCGAGGGCGGCGCAGGCGGCCGCATCGGCGCCCCCGTCCTACGCGACCGCGACCTCCTGGACTGGTGCGTCAAGTTCTTGGAGTCCTTGGAGGTCAAACCCGCGGTGGCGGGCGTGTGAGCCACCACGGCCCCCTGGATCGGTGGCGGACATCCCGATAGGGCGCAGGTCCGACTCCTCGCCCGTTCGATGAGCGCGCCAGACCCGGCAATGCGACCAACCGGCAATGCCACCAACGGGTCGGTGGTGAACGGTGGGCGCGCGACGTCGATTCCCGACCCCGATCGCGGAAGTCCGGATTGCCGGACTCTGCCGGGAATCGTTCACCGGCCTCATGCACTCGCGGGCCGCGTCTGCCACCGGAATGCGCCGACCACGCGGCCGGATGGCCTGCCGCGCGGAACGGTCTCGACCTCTCGTCAGGACGGCTTTCATCGGTGGGCGCCTTGGCGCGCTTGATAGGGCGCGACCGCGACCTCCTGGACTGGTGCGTCAAGTTCCTTGCCTCCCTTGAGGTCGTGCCCGCGGGGGCGGGCGTCGGGTCGTGAGGGGGCCGGTGTCGGTCGGGGGGACGGCCGGCGACTAAGCGGCGTCCAGGGTGTGGACGGTGCTGTGGTCGGTAACACAGGTCCCGCACGCGGCGACTCCCCTGGCGAGCGGCCTGGAAAGGGCGGCTGACCAGGGGAGGAACGGTCATGAGCGGCGAGTTCTCGATCAGTCCCGACGAGGCGCGCCGAGCTACCGCGCACTGCATGGCGCAGATCAACCGGTTGGACGCGCTCGTCGCGGGGGCGACGGTGCACGAGTACATCGACTACGGCGACTGCCAGTCGGGCCGGGAGATGGGCTTCAAGTTCGCCGACAAGGCCGCCGCGTACCACGGTTTCGACCACCGGGTGGCGCAGGTCCGGGCCGAGTTGTGGGACATGGCGGAGAAGTTCCGCGCGATCGCCGACGGCTACGCCGAGGCCGACCTCGACAGCCTGCGGTGGATCGGTGGCAGCCGGTGACCTTGGAGCCCGCCAGAGTTCCGCACTACGGCCAGTTCCCCGAGCACGGCCAGTTCGCCGGGTTCGACTCACCTCGACTGGCCGAGTTGGACAACTGGTGGGTGTGGGACCACCACAACCTCAAGCGCATGGTCCACCGGATCGACATCGGCAAGATCGACGCGGCCGCGCACGGGTGGCGCGACCTCGGCGCGAGGTTCGTCCAGTCCTTCGAGGACTTCAGCGACGACCTGTCGAAGATCGTGGGCGTCAGCTGGACCGGCGACGCCGCCGAGCGCGCTAGTGCCACCGTGAACCCTTACCGCGCGTGGGCCACAGACCTAAGCGACTCCATGCACGGCACAGCGGACAAACTCGCCGAGGTAGCCCAAGCGGTCCGCAACACCAAGGCACACCTACCTGAGCCCGTTGACTTCAACTGGCGACGCAACATGACGGCCGCTCTTACGGGTGCCGCGTTCGGCGGCGGCTACGGCCCTCTAGCGGCAGCAAGTGCAAGCGCCGCAGGCGTCTACGACATGCGTCAGCAGTTCAACGAACGCGAGGCCGCATTGGCCCGTGCGCGCCAGGTTATGGCCACGTACTTCACAAGCCCTTATGTCTACGTCGACAGCAGCGTGCCCGCGTTCCCACCACCACCGGGCACGCGCACGGGCAACACCCCGCAGTCCTCGTCCAGTGTTTACCAGGCCACGGCGTCCGACTCGCGTCCCCAGTGGACGTTTGTCGACCGGCGTCCCGTATTCGTACCAACGCATGTGACGCCATCAGGTCCACCCGACTACACCACCTCGTCGAGACATCCGGCCGAATACCTCCCGCCCGCGACGCACCACACGACGGTGTCATCGGGTGTTGTGCCATCACCCGTTGTCCCATCCGGCACTGTGCCGCCGAACGCCGTATCGCCCACCGTGTCCTCCGCGACACCAACCGTGCCAACGGTTCCGGCGTCGACCGTGCCGTTTTCGGCTGCGCTACCGATCACCGGCGGGGCTGTTTCCGCAGGTAGCCGCATGCGCGCCGGGGTCGGTTCGGGTCCGAACGCGACCGCGTGGACGGACTCGCGCGGCCCTCGCCCGTGGTCGGCGGCGGTGCCACCAGGGCAGTTCGGCCCTACCGGTGGGCCCGCGTCGGCGAAAGGGTCCGCTACGGCGCCCCGCCCCGGCTCGGCGGGCGCGCCGGGACCGACGGGTGCGCGCGGCTCCTCGACCGGGGATGAGGACACCGAGCACCGCAACCGGTACCTGACGGAGATCGACAAGGACGAGGTGTTCGGCGCAGGCATCCAGGCGGCGCCGCCCGTGATCGGGGAGCAGCAGTGACCCTGACGACCCAGCTCGGCTGGACGCTCACCCCCGAGGAGTTCGGCCACGTGTGGGACCGGCTCGGCATGGACGTCTTCCCGTACCCGCTGCAGGTGGCCCGCGCCGGCATCACCCAGCGCGAGCAGGCGGAGGTCAACGAGCGGGTGCGCGCCAGGCTGCGCACGGCGGGCATCCTCGGTCGCGGCGACCGGGTCGACCCCGAGCTCGACGCCAGCCTGCGGATGCTGCACGCCCCCGAGATCTCCGTCGACTCGGTGTGGATGGCCGAGGACGGCTCCGACTCCCCGCACCGGGTCCTGGCCGCCAGGGTCGGCAGGCGCGCGGCCATCGCCACCCAGGAACCGGGACCGAGCGAGCACGCGGGCGGCGACGTCCTCGTCCGCGACGTCGGGATCAGCGCCCTGGTCTCCGCTGTCGTCGCCGAACTGCCCGCGGACCGGGCGGGCAGGCTGCCCGGCGGCCACTGGCCCGCCGAACAGGCCGAGCAGGTGTCCGCGCTGACCGAGTTGCTGGCCGCGCGCAGGCTCCGGGCCGGGCAGCTCGGCGTGACCACGCACGGTGAGCGCGGACCGTCGCTGTTCTGGTTCGACGTCGCCGGGGACGGCCGCTACGCGCTGATGCGCACCGTGCGCGCCGACGGCCGCCCCTGGGTCGCCCTCGCCCCCGCCGACGCGGCCATGCTGCGCGAGCAGTTGGCGCACCTGCTGCGCGGCAGCGGCGCCGCTCACGGCGTGTAACACGGTCGGGTACTCGTCGCCGCGCCAGGGGTCCTGTGAGAGGCTTGGCCACTGTGACCACCGTCATCCGCCGCCGCAGCCCCTTCGTCGCGTCGCTCCTCGCGCTCGGACTGGTGCTCGGCGCCTGCGCGAGCGGGCCAAGCCAGGTGAACACCGCCGCGATCGTGGGCGGCAAGACCATCGGCGTCAACGAGGTCCAGGACCTGGTGGAGAAGGCCACGCAGGCCGAGCCCGCCGTGCGCGTGCTGGCCGACCAGCGCAAGCTCGCGCTGCTCTCCAGGGCGATCCTGCGCCAGCTCGTCCTGCACGAGCTGATCGAGGACTACTCGGCGAAGCAGCGGATCACCGTCGAGCCCGCCGCGGTCACCGAGCTCGCCGAGCAGATCACCGGCTCGTTCAAGGAGTTCCCCGCCGACGGCAGCGCCTCGCCGGAGGCCATCGTGCAGCAGGCGGTGAACCGCACCTTCCCCGCCGACTACCTGGCGCACGACTACCTGCTGCTGGCCCAGTTCGGCACCGCGCAGCTGGACAAGCTGTCGGTCACCTTCGACTTCACCCTGGTCGCCGCCGCCGGGCAGGGCCAGACCGGGTCGCTGCGCCAGCAGGCGCTGGACAAGGCCAAGGAGCTGTCCCAGGGCCTCGCCGAGGCCGCGAAGGTCATCGACGCCGACGTCGCCGCCGGTGCCCAGGCAGCCAAGGGCGAGACCCTGACCCCGGGCGCCGCACCGGACATCGCGGGCACGGTCATCTTCGGCGCCCCGGCCAACTCGGTCATCGCGTTCCAGCCCAACCCGGAGAACGCCAACTGGGTGGTCGCCGTCATCCTCAAGCGCACCCAGGACGGCAAGCCCACCGCCGAGGCCCAGAACGACCCCCGCGTCGCCACCTCGCTCGGCCGCAGGCTGTTGCAGACCACCGGCCAGGACCTCGGCATCACCATCAGCCCCCGCTACGGCGTGTGGGACATCGCCGACATGAACGTCGCGGGCAGCGAGTCCGAGACCCTCGGCGTGGTCATGCCGATCAAGAACACGCCCCAGCAGTGACACCGGGCACCGCCGTAGTGGTCCTGACCGCCACGACCCTGCCCGCGTCAGCACTACCCCTCCTCCGCGCCGCCACCCGCGTCTACGTCACAGGCGGCGTAGACCCGGCACTCGGTGACGGCCCGCTTCCCCCGGACGTGGCCGCTGAAGCCGCCACCCACCCGATCGTGGTGCTGACCGACGACCCCGACTACGCACTCCCGGGCGCCCCGGTCTACCGGACCAGCGGCGCGAGCCTGATCCTCGCGGCCCAGGTCATGGACACGCTCCGCTCCCCCGGCGGGTGCCCGTGGGACGCCGAGCAGACACACGAGTCGCTACGCCAGTACCTGATCGAGGAGTCGTACGAACTCCTCGACGCCATCGACGAGACCGACCGCACCGCACTGCGCGAAGAACTGGGCGACGTCCTCCTCCAAGTCCTCTTCCACGCCCGCATCGCCTCCGACGACCCCACAGACCCCTTCACCATCGACGACGTCGCCACGGCGTTGGTGGACAAGTTGGTCTCCCGTCACCCACACGTGTTCGCGGACGGCCCGGCGGTGTGGGACGCGGAGACCCAGCAGGGGCGCTGGGATGAGCTGAAGCAGCAGGAGAAGCAACGTTCGTCGAGCGTTGATGGGGTCGCCATGGGGCAGCCCGCGGTGGCGTTGGCGGCGAAACTGGTGCACCGGGCGGGGAAGGCCGGGTTTCCGGCTGACCTGGTGCCCGCGGGGGAGTCCGTGGGGTCGCAGCTCTTCGCGCTGGCGGCCCGGGCACGGTTGAGCGGGCTGGACCCGGAGCAGGAGTTGCGTGAAGTGGCTCGGGGATTCGCGGACCGGGTGCGGTCGGCAGAGAAGTCAGCTCGGGCGGCGGGGGCGGAACTCACGGCTGAGGGGTGGCGGGCGCACTGGCCTTTGGCTTGATCCTTTGGCTTGGGGCTTGGGGCTTGGGGCTTGGGGCTTGGTGATGGCTGATGGCTTGTGTTGGCTGATGGTGTGTGGCGTGGTGTTGGTGCTGCGGGCGTTGGTGTCGATTGGTGTTGTCCCCATGGGTGTGGGTTGTCCACAGCTGCGATTTTCAGTCTTCTTGGCTGATGGCGGCTCTCGGTAGGCTGTATATCGGGGGGTGCTTTGGGCGGTTTGATCTTGGGCTGAGGACTGTCCGGCTCTCGTTCTCGGCTGCGCCGTCGACGGTGAACGCCTCGCCTGCGGCATTGGCCTGTGCGCGATTCAAGCGACAAGCTCGATGG